>JADJRT010000006.1 GCA_016712035.1 Flammeovirgaceae bacterium
AGCGGTGGTTGAAATATCCGACAACAGTGAGGGGAATTCCCAAGGAACACATCTCAAGATATATCAAATGTTTTATCGGAGCTGCGATGATGGTGCGAGCTCAGGATTAGGTTTATCATCGTAAAAGAAACCATGGATAAACTTCATGGACAAATCAAGAATTAGTCTGAAGAGGGGCGGGGGACATTGTGGATTAGAGATTCAGAACTTACACGTTTGTTTGTTAATTCTGATGGACACCACTGATCAATGTAATATTCTTCAAGCTTTCGAAGAAATCCTTAAATAGGTAATTCGAATTCACCAAGAATTCACAATCAATCCTCCCCCACCTGTGGGGGATCGAAGTGTTCGTATGATTTCGGATAAGATCGCTAAAATAGTTTCGAGGCTAATTTCACCATTTTCATTAAAATCGTTGGTTACCTATAACTTCAGATTTCTAACCTAGACCTACAACACTTTCATGAAAAAACTTTACTTCTTTCCGGATGGAAATGCAATTGGGAAACTGATTTATCCATCCATAATTCCAATTACTTTAAAGGATAGTACTTTAAGTAGGATTCCTCACTTTTCCAATCACTATGGGTATGAGGTTAACTCTGCAAGGCTTACTTTTAGATCCTAATCCTTTCAAATTCGTTTTCTTCTTTTTCAACTCTTTTTCCAAAGTAATGACCTCGTTTACGTTGACTCGGCCCGGCCACTGAATGGTTATAAGGAATGATGGATGCTCGTTCTACCTTCAGCAAAAGGCAGTTGTGTGGCGAGCCAATGTGGATACCTTAATCAGCGAGATTCAAAAACGACATAAAGAAGTTTGAAAAGGAAAGTGCGGGCATGACAATGAAAGAGACTTAAGCAGACAACTCCTTCAAACCCAAGCAACAACAATTGGCCACTTATCAAAAGGCTACAAGTGAAAAAGCAACTCAGGAAGATAATCAAATATTAAGACAAGTGTTAGAAGAAGTTAATCTCTTTATTAAAGACTATGGCAAAAAAAAGGGTTTCGGATCATCCTTGCGGCCACCGACTATGGAAACATCGCTTACGCCAAAGAAGGTATTGATATCACAGATGAAATTCTGGAAGGTTTAAATAAAAAGTACGAAGGCCGATAGCCTATGAAAAGAGTGTTACTTATTATTTTAGGTTAACGTATCATCTCTTGTTCGCCTCACGTTAACGGAAAGGAATTAAAGCAATACATACTAGAGCCAAACAACAACCTGATACCCAGGAGGAAACCATCAATGACATTAATGTTCGTATCACCTACAGACCCACCGACCTACTGGTTTGTCAAGAGCTAACCAATGGAACAGACACGGCTCGCATTTCATCCTTGCGGGCTAAGTATAGTAAGTATTATTACTTTGTTTTAAGTTTGAGTAAAAATCAACACGACGAATTCAGGCTAGTACCATGCCACAGGCACAATTTAGTGAACTGCTGCAAACAATCTCCTTTCGAATGGGGGCCTATGCAAATATGACTACCAACGCGAGGGATACAATTCCTTGGCCGACTATGTTTACAACCGCACATTTGGCATGGGTAGCAGCAACGACTTACTTCTTGTATTTAATAAAGAGCAAGCAAAATCAGCCAACTGGCTACAAATTAATCTGGCCGAATTTGGTTTGGGTGTTGGCCGTCAGGCTTTGCGATTTAATCGCAAGGAGTTAGATGAAGTTCCTGAAATAGATTTTACAAAAAGCATCCACTAGCTATGATCCGTAACATCCGAATTAAAAAAGCCATTGTCGTCTTCTTAATAATGATGATGATGACAAACGTGTTAGCGCCTACTGTAAGCTGGGCACTTACTTCCGGGCCTACTGCCCCGGAAGCAACAAGCTGAGCCGTGGATACTACCGATATGGTGAATCTGGCAACTGGTGATTTTGTTTACACCTCCACTCATAGAAGTAGCTGGAACTGGAGGTGGGTATCCATTATCATTATCCTATCATGCGCCGAATTCAGCCAAATGAAGATGCAAGTTGGGTAGGGCTTGGTTGGACGTTAAACCCTGAGTGCGGATGAAAGAACGGTAAAAGGATATCCAGATGACTCAACTAGGTGCAATTGTACCCGGCATGATTATAATAATGGTGAAACACAAAAACTTTTCTCTTGGCGTAGGGACGCGGAGTCCGTTAGATTAACAGTATCAAATGAGTAGCAACTTAGAAATTGGCGTTGGAGTTTCGAGTACGATTGGGCCATCACTGGGGGTAGGAGGCAAGGATAGCGGCCTTGGGATCGGTGGAGGACTAACGGTGGGAACCGATGGCTATGGGAACTCCTATTCAGGCCTTTCGGTTGGCCTTTTGGTCGGTAAAGCGGGTGCAAATGCAAAGGGGGATTAACTGGGAACATTGGTGTTTCAACCAACTTCCCAGCCCCGTATCACTTGACGGAGGTGTTGGTTATGGAAAGTCTGGCACTTTGGTTGGTGGTGATATAAGTTCCAATGGACTTAAACCATCAATGAGCGTTGCTGGCATTTCACTTCCCCAGATAAATTCTGCTGCTGGAAAAATGACAACAAAGAGCTGGGGTATCTCTACCCCACCCGTACCGATTGGACCTTTTACTTTGACACTTGGCTACAATTATCTTCGATATTACTCTGATGAAACAGCTAATGTGAATTTGATTGGTTCACTAAAGGCCTCAGCAACCGCAAGTAAGAACCTGACACATGGGCGTTTGATTTTACGCTTACCAAATCCTGATGCTGCTGGTGGGGTATTAAGAATAACGATCCAGAAAAGTCGAAGGGCGGCAGTTTTCCTGCGTATGATTCTTATAATGTAATGGCTCAGGGGTTAGGAGGTTCAATTCAACCCTACATCTTCGATAATGGAACTCTCTTTCGCCAAAACCTAAAAACTCAGGATAACAGTAGTTATATAATTAAGTATAACACCCTTAATAATTCATTTAATTTTTCAAGACCCGTTCAATTCAGGTTTAGGAATGATTTTCCAATTCTTTACTTATGGAATTACCAGCATGATATCTAATGCTAGTACGGCTTCGTTTCAAGGACTGACACCCACAACTCCTGCGCAGGGGTACAACCAAGCTACCAGTCATCTGGCAGGCTCAAAACACATTGAATATTTTACAAATCAGCAAATAAAAGACGGAACAGCTAAAAACAAAGGGTTCATTGATGTTAGCGCAAATAGCGGTCGGGAGATTTTAAAGTATGGCTTTAACGTAGCCGATCAGGTCGGTGGTTTCATGATTACCAATGAAAGTGGTGTAACCTATCTACGCCTTACCCGTGTATGCATACTATCAAGTGAACAAGACTTTTGAAACCGGAAAGGAAGCTTCAGTATATCAAAAGAGTTCAGAGAATCATCCTTATGCATACACATGGTATTTGACTGCAGTAACAGGTTCAGATTATGTAAATAGAAATTCAGCGAACGATGGTACTATCAGTAATCTAGACTGGGGGTATTGGGTCAAGTTCACTTATCAATTGCAGACCAATAGTTTCATCTGGAGAAACCCCACAGTAGGAACGCATAAGGACCTTGATCACAAAATTGAGAGTTATTCATACGGTCAAAAGAATTGTTCTATCTGGACAAGATTCAAACACAGAGTCATATTGCAGTGTTTGGAAAATCTGAGCGAGTTGATGGGCGAGGTGTTAACAACGGGATCACAGGTAGCTTTAATCAATCAAGCGTTACTAACTGTTACACCGATCCTAACTGCAACCCCGCAGATTGTACTGATCCAGACCCACGGACTTGTGATGGCTATTGTCAGATATGCGAAACAACTCCTGTATTAGCTGCTAAGACGCTCAAGCTGGATAAAATCTACTTGCTTACTATGGCAGACTATTTACAAGCGGGCACCTTGTTGTCAAAAGCATTGCGTGTTATTTCTCTTAATACGGATTATTCTTTAGCGTTAGGAACTCTTAATAGTTTTTCAGATTCCAATGTTGTGAATAAACTCGGAAAGCTAACGCTTAATTCAGTTACGTTTCTAGGCAAGGCAGGGGCTGCTTTAACACCTCCTATCAGTTTTGCATATGGCAAAAATCCAGCCTATAATAAAGATGCTTTTGATATGTGGGGAATGTATAAGTCTGACTATTCTAATTCGAACAACGATAATTTGGATCGCTTGGTGACCAGTACCTCTTACTTAGACTTAGATGCTTGGTCGTTGAGTTCAATCACAACAAGCCTTGGGGCAAAAATATCAGTGGATTACGAAGGTGACACTTATGGTAAACCTGCTCTGTACTTTTCAAATGTTTTGAATGTGAAAAGTGTTACTCCAAACTCAAATTACGGAAGTGTAAGAATAGAGTTTCACAACACGGTCGACTTAAGCTCAATGATTAATGTAAATTCTAGCGTTGCAATAATGGGATTAATCCTCTTACCCCTTTATCGAGGGGCTTTGCCTGGCCATAGTTGTGATGGCCAATTAATTGGACAATATGGGGAAAATTATAAGTCAGTAAAATTTGATTTTGATCAAAATCAAAATTGAGCATATCGCCAATACTTACGTGGATGTAGTAAATGAACAATTGTTCAAGATGTCATCTATGGTCTTGGGACAATATCCATTACCAGCAACCTTACCATATCCAAAAATGACATTAATGTGCCTTGCTATAACAACCTTGGTCAACAAGTTGTGATAAATGTAACCTATTCTTTATCACCTCGATGGATGAGGGGAATATGGCATTTAAGCGCGAATTCCGGAATTTTTAGGAGGCGGAATAAGGGTCAACAAAATTAGTATCAATGAAAACGAAAACCTAAGAACCACAATTTATAGTTATTTGCAAAGGAGGTATGACTTCCATGAACCTATGGGATTGGATAATTATATTCTTCAAAACATGGAGAATATTACCAACCTATCTGGCAACCCGTGGAATGCTATTATTGATAAAAGACAAAAAACAATTGATTCCTTCCTTTCTAATCTATATGATCAATTCTCTGACCTTTTAACAATTTCTCGTGAATTACCAGCGCCTGGAGTTATATATGAAAAAGTAACGATCACGGAAGAAATTAAAAAGGCAGGAGAAACATCTACTATCCAAATACAAGGAAGTAAGGATTATGAATTTCAAGTGTTCGATGAAAATATTGTTGAACGATTGGGAATTACTAAAACATCCAACCCATATGCAGTTATTTGTAAAGATGCTCAAGGTGAGCCAGTACCATGCAATGGCACGGGCGAATTTCAGCCAGTAACTTGCATGGACCAATATAATCAGCCAATAGCTTGTGGCACTCAGCCTAGTGGAACCGAAAACCCGCTTACCCTTAAAGACTTTTCTTCTTGGGTGGGCAACTTGAAAAGTTTTACTACCTATGGCCCTAATAATGAAATTCTTGAGAAGACAACCAACCAGTATTTGCTCGATGGCAAAACCAATGATCAATTTATTCAGGATTTAAAATTGAAATTCAATTCACAAGGTATTATCACTCAGACTTTCAATGAGAACCGAATGCCGGTAGGGTATGTTTTCTTAGCCGAAGAGATGAGTTTCCTCTTGTTGCTATCGGTCAAACCACAACGAACTATAAAACAGGTATTACTACCTCCTCTCAAAATCTTGCGTTCGACTTTTATACCGGTGATCCACTGAAAGTTCTTCACACTGATGGATATGGGAATAAATATGTGTCAGAAAGCATGCCAGCATATTCTCTTGACTCATACTCAGGCATGACATCTACTCAAGTGCTTAATGGATTTATTGGAATGGGGCTGAAAGTGAATAACCCCAAGAACAAACACATGCTTACGCAAGTTGTAAAGACTAGCACTTTCAAAGTAAATGACAACTTTGCTACCTCTCAGCTCAACTCAGACAAACTTGCCTTAGTATCCGCATCTGCACAAACCTGGAATGATCAAGTACCTGTACTTGGAATAGGAACATCTGGTACCAATGCTCCACAAACCGGAGTATGGCGCCAGCGGGCCAGCTATAATTTTATTGGGGATGAAACGGTTGCACTTCGAACGGATGGATTATATCCCTATGCAAACTTCAACGAGTTTACGGATTGGACGGGGAATACTGGCACGGCTAATTGGCAAAAGCTTAGCGAGATAAAATTATTCGACACCTATTCGCATGCACTGGAGGCAAGCTGATCTAAATGGAAACTTTGCAGCCACTAAAATGTCTCTTGACCAAACCCGGGTATTTGCAACCGCTTCTAATGCACAATATAGCGAGTTTGCCTTTTCAGGATTGGAGGAAACCGTGGGGCAAAATGGTGCGCTGGGTGGAGGCGTTAAACTGAATGGCACGGTTGCAAGCGGTAATGCCCATACAGGTAATTTTTCGGCTAGTGCGACTCTAAATACAAAAGGATTCAGTTATACTTTTACTAATACTGGGGCCAAAAAATATCACGTAGCAGTATGGGCAAATAGATCGGATGCTGTACTAAAGTTAAACACTGGAATTATCCCAACAACTTTTACTCAAGCTGGTTCCTGGTACTTGATAGAAGGGGATGTTGATATAGCTGTTGGAAGCAACATCGAAATCTCGTGTGAAGCTAGAAATGCAACTACCCTATTCGATGACTTCCGCGTGCATCCCCTCAAGGCAGCCATGGTGAGTTATGTCTATAGCCCGTGGGGCGAGCTTAAGTATATTTTGGATAACAACAATCTCTTTACCGAATATGAATACGATGGGATGGGGCGATTGACGAAAGTGTATAAAGAGACTTTTCTACATGGACGCACACAAACTTCGCAGACCGTATATCATTATGCTAATCATTAAACTGTCTATCCTATGATGACTGTTGTATCAAATAGAAGCCGCTGGATAGGTTATGTCAAACTAGCAATTGCAATATGTCTGACTATTGGCTCAACCTCTTTGCTTGGTCAGTCAATATCCGGTAGAACAAATGTCTGTGTTGGAAACGTAGATGGGTATACATTTTATGGACCGGCCGGGTCAGTTGTAACATCTTTTTAATTACAGGGGGTACAGGAAGCGGCAGTGGTAATTCAAGAACGGTAACCTGGACAACGGCAGGCGCTGGGCAGGTTAGAGTTAATTATAAAATTGATGGCGAACCACAGCCCACAGCTTCCTTACCTGTTACAGTAAATCCAAGTAGCGGGGGTGTTACGGCTGGAAGTATCAGTGCTTCAAGTTCCTCTGTTTGTTATAATGGTTCATTAGCATTTCAAAATGCAGCATCGCATACAGGAAGTGGCTTTTCAACGTATTGGTGGTTTAAGAAAACGGATTCGGATGTAGTGTTTATACAAATTCCAGGTGCAACTTCCAGCACATACACGGTTACAAATTTGACTCAAACAACAACCTACTATAGAAAAGCCGTTTTTCAATGCGTAAGTGTAAATTCGAATACGATTACGCTTACTGTCTCACCAAATTTACCAGTAAGTGTTTCCATCGCCTCAGACAAATCTTCGGTATGCCAGAATGAGGGTATCCGATTTTTTGTCTCAAATAAAAATAATCAAGGACCTTCACCAACTTATGAATGGTATGTAAATGGCAATCGCGTTTATTCGGATGTTCCGTTTCGGCCCGATGATGAACTGGTACTTAGTGGTTGGCCTTATGCAAACAATTCAAGCGTTACGTGTAAGCTTCTCTCTAATGCCTCTAGTTGCCTTTCCAATAACCCCGCAACGTCTGCACCTATTATTGTCCCAGTAAATCCGGGTACGAATTTTACTGTCAATGTTGCTATAACGCCTCAACGTTATCCTTTCGATTATTGCGTGGGTGAGTTGAGTTTCACGGCCAATACATCTCATCCCGCTAGCACATATTATTGGACCCGAACAAATAGTGAGACAGGCACCAGCGGAATTCTTTCAACCAGTCAAACGTACGCACCTGTTGATTTTCAGCCAGGAGATTTTGTAACGGTAGTAGCCTACGTCTCAAATACAGTTTGCATGGCTAATACAACAGCAAGTATGAGCACGCAACCCATTAATATATTTACTGACATACCGGGACAGATTTTATCTGCTGGTGAAAATCGATGCGTGGGTAGTGGTACTACACAATTCATATTCAGAAACAATTAACTCTGTTTATCAATGGAGTATTCTAAATGCAGGATCAAGCTCCATCAGTTCTACAGGCTTGGTAACCTGGATCCTACATTTAACGGAACTGCAACCATCAAATATGCCTTAACCCATTGCCTAATATTTTCAAAACAAAAATCTATACCGTTAATCCCAGGCCTGCAACTCCTGCTGGCATTAGTCAACTCAATTGTAATTGGGAACAAGTTCAGTTTACACCAGCAGCCAATGCGAACACAAGTACTTTCGAATTGTACACACCTCAAGATGTATTGATCACTTCTGGCTTGCAACTTCCAATCGGGCGACTTATTAATCCGGGAATCTACAGTTATAAGTTAGGGGCAGTCTCTTCGGCAGGCTGTGTTAGTCCAGGCAAGGGAACCGTGACTTTAACAATAACCAACGACTGCGACAGTAAACTAAACTGGATTGAAAGCACAGCTTTTGGCCCAGGCAATCAAATCATTGGCCACACCAAATCGTACTTTGATCTAGCGGGCAAACCGCTTCAATCACAGAGTAAGAATCTGACAACAGGCAAAATCTTCACCTCTGGTATAGTTAAAGATCAGTATGATCGTGTTGTGGCAAGTTCGCTGGCTGCTCCTATGGCAAATTCTTCGTTCAAGTATGATTTCCTTTTTATGCTGGATGCCTCTGGAGAAGAAATAACAGATTATAACGACCTCAATTCACCACAGGCATTTAATAACACAACCTATGGAAGAGCTGGGTGGTACTACAGCTCCGCCAATACGGCTGAAGAAAATGTGCCAGTTACTAATTTTCCTTATAGCAGCACAAAATATTATGAAGATGGTACCGGTGAAGTGATGCTTACCGCAGCACCCGGTGAAGCGCACAAACTGGGTACGGGTCATGAAGTGCTTACAGGAACGTTTCCGGTGATACAAGAACTGGATGAATACATTCAACTGCGTAATGGCACCGTGTTGACAGGACAAACTGCACTGACTACACTTAAGCAACAAGGTGTGCAACAAGTCACCCGCGATCAGAATGGAAAATTTGCTATCGGTATTTCGGATAAGGGTGGTAAAACGTTGATGACAGCCCGACCAGGCACCTGGAAGACATTTTCGAATACACAAACAATAAAAAAGAATGATGCAGCCTTTATGGATAGGCTATACTTTTATTTGTTAAGTGCTTCACCAGTTACACTTACTCCACAAGGTGGCGCAACATATACCGTTACAAACTTACTGACAAACTTACCATATCCGGTACCACCCAACAACGGTAATTGGGTACCCGGTTTTTATCGAATAGATATAACCAGTACGGGCACTTCAACCCTTGGCGTTACGTATACCAATAGCTATGGTGATATTGCCTACAATTTTTATGACGATGCGGGAAGATTAGTTTCATCGGTTTCTCCCAATGGCTACCAACAGTTGAAAGTCAACAATCCAGCGGTGTCGTATTCAGGTATTGATAAAACCACTTATGTTTATAACCAGCGGGGTTGGTTGCTAAGCATGACGGAGCCTGATGCAGGACGCACCGAATACATGTATCGTTCGGATGGTAGTATTCGCTTTTCACAAAATGCGTTGCAGCGGGAGCGGGGTAGGTTTTCTTATACCCATTACGATGAACTGGGTCGTCCGATTGAGTCAGGTGAATATAGAGGTACCGTAGAAGTTTTTGGAAGTGCTGCGCTTAAAAGTAAACTGGAATACAACACTCAATCTATCTGGACCAATACAGATATCACTGACTGGACAAAGACTTATTACGACCTTCCAGAAAACACAGCGAATTCGTTTACACTGCTCAGTTTGCCTAATAAATATGGCGGCTCATTACCCTATACTCAAAAGTATGTGCGCAGTGCTGTTGCCGCTACCGAGAATGCCAATATAAAGACCTGGTATAGTTATGATGAGCGCGGCCGAGTAATGTGGATGATTCAAAAACCTACCGGCATCACGCGTGCTTTTGCTGTTGAGTATACCTACGATTTTTTGGGCAATGTAACACAGGTAGTTCAAAAGTCTTTTCAGGGTTCAGTTCAGCAAGATATTTTTTATCATCACTATGAATACGATGCTGACAACCGGTTATCCAAAGCATACACCAGTCTGAATGGCACCAACAAAACCCAACAAGCAAAATATATTTATTACCTGCATGGACCTTTGAAGCGCATTGAATTAGCAACCAATCTTCAAGGTATTGATTTTGTGTACAACATTCATGGCTGGTTGGAATCCATCAATCATCCTTTAGCTTCAAACGACCCGGGTCGGGATGGTGCGGCAGGAGCACACAGTAATTTTAAAGCCGATGTGTTTGGTCTTACCCTCGATTATTTTAACAGTGAGTTTACAGGGCTCTATCAGGGTGCGGATGCGGGTATGCCAAACCTTAATAAGATTCATGGATTGCCAGACGAAGGTGAGCGGCAACTGGCCACACGTGTGCCGTATCTGAAAATCAGTCCTGCTTTTCATGAAGGATTGCTGGGTGAAACCCAATCCTACAAAAAATACAGTGCCGGAAATCCGGAGTATAAAAAATTAGTGACCCGGTTGAGTGAACAGAAACTGGAACTTTCCACTTCGGACGAAACCCGGCAACTTGTGAATGATCATCAGATGCCGGTGCTTAATACCAATGAATTTGTAACATCCATGAATCCTTCGTTTGTAAGCTCTAAAGCCTACGAAGCAAGTAGCGCCTTTCTGGTACCCAATTACAGTTTAGTTTGGAAAGATTTGGTGGGTGTAATCATCAGTGGCGATCAACTCCTTAAAACAGCCCCAAATGGTTGGGGCAATGCTGGCGCGGCATCGCAGAATCTAATGGCCGCAAGTACAGACGGCTATGTGGAGTTTCCGGCCTATTCGACCAATCAATTTATGGTAGGATTGTCAGATGTAAATGTTGATGCTAACTACACTTCTATTGACTATGCGATTTACTCAAACGGGTTGTACTACAATGTTTATAACAACGGAAGTAACCTAGCTGGCGGCACAGCAGTTCACGGAGATATGCTGCGCGTGGAGCGGGTTGGCACTTCCATTCTCTTTAAGAAAAATGGCGTTACGTTTTATACCAAAACCGGAGCCCTGACCTCCAGTTTACTAGCGGACGCTGCCATTACAACCACAAATACTTATATACCTACAGTGACAACCTTCATTTTGGATCCCGTCCACTCCGGTGCCCAATCCATCTTTGACATAGTTTGGGACCGATCTGGTCGGTGTTGCGTCAAATGAACTATTTATTACGAAAACAGTTGTAAGTGGCTGGGCAATGGCGGGGCTGCTTCTGTTAACGCTTTACCTGCCAATGTGGACGGCTGGGTTGAATATACGTTGGATATGCAAAATGGCAGACGGACATTTGGTCTTTCGGATGTGAATACGGATGCGGATTATACTTCTGTGGATTATGGATGGTATACCAACAGTACAAGCGTTTATGTTCACATCAACGGTGTTAATCAGTCAAATCAAATTGGACAGATAGGAGATAAACTGAGGGTTGAGCGAGTTGGTTCTGCCATTTATTTCAAGAGAAATGGAACCACGGTTTACACAGTTACCTCAGGCAACACAGGCGCTATGATTGCAGATGCCAGTATTAATGAAACGGGTTATAAAATAAGCAATGCCAAAGCCTCTTTTTGGATACCACCCGCTCAAGGTTTGGTACCTGATATCATTGAGTTTGCTGCCTTGAAAACATTTTATGATAGCTTAGGTGGTGCCGGGTGGACAAACAAAACCAATTGGCCGGTGGCCGGCAGTTGGCCAACCTCCGCTACACTTACTCAAATGGACAGTTGGTACGGGATTGATATAATGAACGGAGATATTAGTTCAATCTATTTAGCCTCAAACAACCTCGCTGGAAAGATACCCTCTAAAATCGGAGACCTGAAAGGCCTTCGAAGCCTGGTGGTTGCAGGGCATGTGAATGTAACGGGCAGTGTACCGGCTTCTGTTGGAAACTTATCACTACTAAACACCCTAAACTTAAACGGAATAAATTAAGTGGATCAATTCCTGCTTCGATTAATCAACTTACATTGTTGAAAAACGTTGCATTTAGGAACAAATTTACTTACTGGCTTAATTCCGGATTTAGGCGCGCTTACAAGTTTAACATATTTTGATATTTCAAACAATTTGACTCTTACCAGCGCA
This sequence comes from Flammeovirgaceae bacterium, assembly GCA_016712035.1. GTDB lineage: Bacteria > Bacteroidota > Bacteroidia > Cytophagales > Cyclobacteriaceae > ELB16-189. The sequence goes on from JADJRT010000006.1 coordinate 12,333, forward strand.
CCCATACCATCTTGGATTGGCAATTTTACGAACCTTCAAACTTTATATTTGTATAGCACAAATAGGAATGGTTCAATTCCAAACGAACTTCAAAATCTGGTTAACTTACAATACCTACACATCGCTTCAAATCAACTTTCCGGTTCCCTTCCTGCATGGATAGGAAACTTGACGGGTTTAATAAATTTATATCTCAACTCGAATTTATTAACCGGTCCGATCACAGCCGATTTTTCGAACCTCCAGAACTTAACGCAATTAATTTTATATGGAAATCAGTTTACGGGCCAAATCCCACCTTCGATTAATAAATTAGCTAAGCTACAGGTGTTACAAATATTTACTAATAATTTCACAGGTTCTAATAAAATTCCCTTATACGGGCGACCTTACCTATGTTACCAATTTCAACATTAGTACAAATCCTAATCTTTCACCCGGCTCAATACCAGATTGGCTGGCCAATTTAACAAAATTAACATACCTGAGTTTAACGAATACAAAGCGAACCGGACCAATTCCTGGATCACTTGCCAATTTAACCAACCTGAATCATTTGCTTCTTAACACAAATCAAATTACAGGCACAATTCCAACATTCATTACCAGCTTAGTAAAGCTTCAATACATTTATTTATCCGGAAATCAAATGGAAGGCGAGATTCCTCAAAACTGGGGCAACATGACTATGCTTTATTATCTCTTGCTGGATGGGAATAAATTTAGTGGAGCTATTCCTGCCCTCGCTGGTCAATCTGCCGGCACTTGTCTACATGTATGCAGTGAATTGTGAATTTACCTCCATGCCTAACTTCAGCACCGATACCAGAAAGGCAAGTCTTTACATTCGTGTGGATAATAACCGACTCGACTTTGCAACTTTGGAACCCAACTTTACGGGCACCGGCACACATCCATTTCCCTACTTCATTTATTCACCACAGAAAAACTTCAGCGACATAACCAACGTTAGCACACCCATCAACACGCAACTTGTAATTCCGGCTCGCCCTATTACAGCACTCAATACCATTACTTGGGAAAAATTAATTGGCTCCACATGGACGAGTGTTTCCGCATCGAATCAAAATGCAAGCGGCACCACTTACCAAATCAATTCTGCTGATGGAAGTTATGCGGGCAGTTACCGGTATAAAATTACCAGCTCCAAAGTACCTGCACTTATTCGCTATAGCGACCCATGCAGTAGGCATCACTGATACGTATAATCCATCCGGTAGTTACTTAGGCAATGCGTTATACAATGGAAACATTACGTCACTTGCCTGGCGCACCGACCCCGCCTATGCCAGTGGCGGCACCGAGCTGAAAGGTATGTATCTCTACCGCTATGACGATAAGTATCAATTGAAGGAAGCCCAGTTTGCCAATCCAACCTTTGGCCAGTTTAGCAGCAGCTATGCCTTGGCGGGAAATAAATTCCGCGAAAACGATCTTACGTATGATCCCAACGGAAACCTGTTAACTTTAAAACGCTACAACGAAGGTCAACATAAGGTGCATGATTTTACCTACAACTATCAAGCATTAACAAATACTAACTTGATTGCCAATGACGATGCAACATCAGTCACAGGCTACACTACAACTGGAGGAACTGTTACCTTAACACCCGAGACCATAGCCGGACAAACCTATGTGAAGACTACCACGGGCCAGGCTACTGGAAATCCTGGGATACAGTTGTCTCAAGTGAACGTAGTGGCCGGTGAAAAATATACTTTCCGAGTACGTGGCTATGAGACTTCGCCAAATGCAAAAGCTTTTGTATGGACATGGTCGAATGGGGGCGGTAATATTATTTGGAACACAACCATCGAATATACATATCCGGCCATCGCCACAAAATGAAAGCTGGATTGAAGTAGAGTTTACAGTACCAACTGGCGCAACACAAATCAAAGGGGGTGTAGTGTTTGCTCCAACGGGGCTTGCCATAAACGATGCGCTTTATGTAAACAAGGTAGAACTTTTCAAAAGCCAGGCGCGCAGCAACGCCTTTGCCTCTGTCTCTGGCTATGTAAACGCCTACACCTACAATGCCATTGGCCAAATGGTAGGGCAGGATAATGTAACGGGTGCCGACTTATATGTAGACTATGATGTAACCGGAAAAGTAAGTGCGGTGTATTCTAATGCTGCCAAAACAATTGTTACAACTAAATACAAGTATGACGACCGCGGGTTCCGCCTTGCCAAAGAAACCTACAACAGCACAGGCGTGTTGCAGTTTACTACCTGAAAGACATCCGCGATGCCAGCGGAAACGTGCTGAGCATCTATGATCAAAGGTTGGCCAACCCACCCTTTAGCGAAGTGCCTTGTATGGCAGTGGCAAGTTGGGCACCTACCGACAAAAATTAGATGGCGGCGAATACATTTACGAACTTACCGACCACTTAGGCAACGTGCGCGCTACCCTTAAAGCCGATGAAGATATTTACCTCGCCACTATGGAAGATACCGGGGTGGCCGACTGGACCAACCCACGCTTGCGCGAGATGCAATACTTTAAAAATCTTTTTGAAACGGAGAAGCGCGACTACCGCATGAACTATACGCCAGATTCTGTAGTTGCCAATCCTGAGCGCACCAGCTATCTCTACTGGACGAATGATGGCAACCCCGCCACCAAAGAAGACATAACCGGGCCGGCCATTGCGTTGAAAGTAGATGCGGGGGACACCATACGATTAGAAACCTGGGCAGTGTTTGAACGCAAGGTTAGCTACACCCGCAATGCTACCACCGCCATGATGGCCAATTTATTAGGGAGTGCGTTTGTAAGTGCCAGCTTTGGGTTGGAGACGGCAGCGCTTGCAAACCAGAAGTTTACAACCAACTTGCCGTTGGCTTTGGCAGGCACCGGCAGCGACCCTGCCACGCTTCCGTTTGCGTATTTAAATTACATTGTGTTTGACGAAAACTACGTGCTGAAAGATGCCGGAGCTTTGCGCGTGCCCAACAATGCCGGCTTTGACCCAGGTATGGAAATAGCCGCTGACCCGCAACAAATAGTTTTTGAAAATCCCATCCGGCCACAGCAAAAAGGCTACATCTATATATGGGTAAGCAACGAGAGCGAAAATACCAAAGTATGGTTCGATGATTTAAAAGTAACGCACCGCAGCAGGCGCGTAACGCAAGCCACCGACTACTATGCGTTCGGCTCGATCTTGCGCGAGCAAAAATCAAATGATTTAGATCAGTATCGGTATGCTTATCAAGGGCAGTTTGCAGAGAAGGATGAGGAGACGGGGTGGAGCCATTTTGAATTGAGGGAGTTTGATCCGGTGGTTGGAAGGTGGTTTATCACGGATCCTAATTACCAATATTGGAGTCCATATTTATCAATGGGAAATAATCCAGTAAATAGAGTTGATCCCGATGGAGGCTTAGATTGGTTTAAAGATCCGGTTACTGGAGAACCTGTATGGTTAGGTGCAACATCAACATTTACAGATAATGGGGGGGGCGTTTGGCAGCATTTGTCAAGTAATCCTGATTTTTTAGTTGTTACGCATAATAGAAATCTTAACGATGTTATTGGAGCGGAACCTATAAATTCAGCGCTTATCGCAATTTATAAGGCAAATCTTAGCTGGTTTAAACCTGTCGGAACAATTTCAGGGAATACAGTTCCTGCTGGCTATTCAACAGGGGAGGTGTCTCCAACTTTTGATAATGATTTTTCAACAATTGCTGAGGGCATTTATCCTGCCAGAGAACAGGCGAGAGCTTCGCATCCAAATGAGTTGGCATTAATCATTAACGAAGGTGCAAGCGTGCCTACAACTCCGTGGAGTCCAAGGACTACAGCTTCTGAAATATTTATGCATTGGGGAAATCCAAATAGGCGATCCCTGGTAAGTAGAGATGGTCAAGGTCGTCAATTTTCTGAAGCATGTCTAACAACTGGTTCCGGCATAAATTCAAGAGAAAGACATGTAGGTTTTTAAAACTCATTTAAGGGGATACAACGGACAATTATGGCTACGAGGAAAATAATATTGATTGGTAATTTATTAATAATTTTTTGGTCATGCGTTGGTCAGAATAAAAGTGCTAATACTTTAAAAGAATCAATCTGGAAGAAATCTGGAGAATTTTGTTCCGATAGTTTATTCTTCTGCAAAAAGGAATATACAAGGAATTCTATTGTGAATTTGAAGAGTTCGTAAATGGAAATTACTCTATGTATGGGGATACATTAATTCTTACCGAATATCGATTACTCATCTGAGATTTCATCAATTTTTTATTTTGACTTTACTAGTAACAAGCCATCTTTTTCCTCGCAGAGTTACTCGCCTCGAGAACTCTGCGCGAATGAAAGAGTAGGAGATGGGCTCTCTTCTTCGCAGAGTTACTCGTCTCGAGCACTCTGCGTGAATGAGAAGAACCTTTCTTCTTCGCAGAGTTACTCGTCTCGAGAACTCTGCGAAGAAGAGAAGCTCAGTCTCTCACAGGTATGAAGACATAAATAATGCTACCTTAACGCATGAGTGTTCGCAAGGAAATAAGCGAGTATAGCGGGATTTACTTCATTACCGTCACTTGTAGCAAATGGTTGCATCTGCTTGAGATTGCGAATGCATACGATGAAGTGTACAAATGGTTCACACATTTGAAAGGACAAGGGCATTATATGGTTGGCTATGTGATCATGCCCAATCACATCCATGCGCTCATCGGGTTTAAAAACACACAAGGTGTGTCGATCAATTCGATGATAGGAGAGGGTAAGAGGTTCATGTCGTACGGAATAGTTAAAGGGCTGAAAGAGAAGAAGGAAGATGAGTTGCTGAGGTATTTGGCCGCGCAGGTGAATGCGACAGACCGGAAGAAAGGTAAGTTGCACGAAGTATTTGAGCCATCATTTGATTGGAAAGATTGTAGGAGCAATAAATTCATTGAGCAGAAACTAAATTACATCCATGCTAATCCTTGCAGGGGCGTATGGAATTTAGTTGCAGATGAATGTGATTACAAACATAGCTCTGCGAATTTTTATGCGACAGGCGAGCAGGGTGCTCCATGTGGTTACAAATTATACCGAGCTTGAAGATGTTGATTTAACGAAGTAAATTTGAACTAAGAAAACGCAGAGTTCCCGAAGCGGGTAACTCTGCGGAGAAATGGAGGTAGATAATATTTCAAGAGTTTTAAAAGTAAAATAGGCATGAAACATCATAAGTCTTACATCTTAACACGTTTGCATGTAATTGCATTATCGCTAGTTGTATCTCAAACTCTTGGGCAAGAAGTTAGGTCATCGTGGAATGTTAATGCGGGCATTACCATAAGCACGTTTGCTTTTTCTGGTGATGAAGACTTTTCCGAAATTCTTTCGGATGCATATACAAGCCAAGTGGGATATCAGCTTGGGCTAGGAGGTATTATTCCTATCAAAGGTAAATTTTCATTAAAACCAGAGTTACAATTAATTACTCGTGGTAGTGCCTACGAAAGTTTAAAAAAACTGATATGGGTACTGCGGATTATGACTTTTATGATGAGACATTTGATTTTGGTGTGATAGTAGGATTAGGTTATGACATAACCAAAAAAATCCACATCCTGGCTCGCTATTATATAGGAATTGAGTCTATCAAGGATCTTTCAATTGCCGATCAGTCAAACAATAAGACCGAGGTAGATTATAAAAACAGAACCTTACAAATAGGATTGGCTTACAAACTAAATTAGCATCAACACTAAGTTTCGCAGAGTTACTGGTCTCGAGAACTCTTCGTGTCGTGGCCTAAAAAAGTTTACGGTTTTTTGAACAAAAAAAGAATTAACTTTAAATTCAAACTATGTGACTATGAACATTGCAGTAAAGAAGGTTGAACTGATTGAATGGCTAGCACGGTTACAAGACGAAAAGCTTATTCAGCGAATAGAAACGTTGAGAAAAAATTCGATACAAGAGTTGTATGAACAGCGAATGCCCAAGACCAGGGAAGCACTACAAGCCAAACTAAACCAATCTGAAAAGGATATAAATGCGGGAAAGGTATACTCGCAAGAAGAAGTAGAGAACTACTTTAACGCCAGGTTTAAACAGTGAAGAAAGCTCAAGTGATCTGGTCGGATACGGCACTTCAAGATATGGAAACGATCTATGATTTTTTAGCTCAGAATTCGCAACCTGCTGCTCAACGTATAATTGAAACCATCCTGAGTAGAGCAAAGCAGGTAGAATCTTTTCCCGAATCGGGTGTTAAGCAAGAAACAATTGAGCCTGCTATTAAAGAGTACCGTTATCTGATAGAAGGTAATTACAAAATTATATATAGCTATCAAACGGAAACCCAGACCGTGCACATTGCAACAATTTTTGATACTCGCTACAATCCTGAAAAAATGCAAGTATAATAGTCCGGTTAATTCTGATAGTTAAATTGCTTACCGTAGCAGTTGCACAAATCCCTTTTGGTTATGTACTCCACCATCCTTATCAAGGTAGTTGCACTCCCAGTAGTATACTCCGGTGCTGGCTTCTTCACCATTTGTTAAACCATCCCAGCCAACAAATAAATCGCCTGCAAAAACCTGCTTACCCCAACGGTTAAAAATGGTTATCGAGCCTGACTCAAGATAATTGAATTTGATAGGTTTGAACATGCTGTTATAATTATCATCATTGGGGTAAACACATTGGGCATTTCCATGTACACAGTGCAATCAATAAAACTTACTTCAACTTCATCATAAGTAGAACTGCAAACAGGCAAGGCAACTTCAACAGAGTAAATACCAGATTGTGTTACGGTAATTGCGGGTGTGGTTTCGCCCGTGCTCCATTCATATGTATAAAACCGGTTGACTGGAGCTTGCAAGAGTATCTCTTCGCCAATACAAAGTGTTGTATCGCTTCTAAGAAAGGGAGTCTTAAGATTTTCTGACAGCGTGCAATTGGCCAGCACAATGCCTGAAACTTCATAGGCATGAATGATAAGATAGTCGTGAGTGCTCTGATTTTGGGTGGCAACAAATTTAATTGTGTTTGTAGCCCAATCCATGGAAGCAGGCAACCTACCAACCCGTATAGTATCGGCAAATTCAGATTTATTGTTCGTATAAAGCCTGGGCGAAAACGGTTCGTTTGGCCCAGCACCAGTATGCGCATAGGTAAAAGTAAACGAGTACTCACGACCGGGCATAAAAGGTCTATCAAGCTTTAGTCCGAAACCTTCGCCACCGGCAGTCCAACCATTGCTATGGCCAATCCAAATAGCACGTTGGTTACAGCCTGGAGGCGGAGCAAGGTCCACTCCAGAATAACTGATTCGACCTACCCATTGCGTGCCGTCCCACTCTAGCATATCAGCGGCCTCATAAGTTGTATAACAGCGGCAAACCTGCCCAATCTCGGGTGTGGATTCAAACATGCCTAGCGGGGGCGAGAGAAAACAAGGGTCTAAAATTGTTTGCGAAAAGCCAGAAATTGAACAACAAAACGCGCTGAACAGAAGGCAAAATTTTGTACTTTTCACTATAATATTTAGCGCCATTAAGCCCTCACATTTCTATAAAAATAACACCTCTTTGGCTCTTATTAAAGTAGCCCTGGGTACTTTCATTTTCATGCTTTTGTCGGGTTCAATAGTAGCTCAAGGTCAGCTGGAAAGGATTCATTAGCCATCCAAAAAATTGATAGCTTAAGAAAGTCAACTACCGATGAAGTGAGTAATATTAAAAGCAAAACTGATTCAACGATCTCCAAAGTAAGCACGGTACAAGATTCACTGAATCAAGTGGCTATTAAAATTACAAGTTTTCCGCAAACATTGGACACCCTCAAGTTTGTAAAGCGCATGGATTCGCTTCGTTTAAAAATGGAGTCGCTCACTACTACCGATAAGCTCTTTTTATTTGATCCTTATTTAAGCAGGATTGATTCGCTGAAATCGGTAATGCAAAACCAGGCTAACCAAGCAACAACAAGAATTGACAAAACAACAACTCAAATTCAAGCTACCGTTGATAGCATTCAACGAGTCTATACCGAAAAAGCACAACAGCTATTTCAAAAATGGGGACTTGAAAATCCGGGCATGGCCGAGTACCATGGCCAGCTTATTGAGAAGATGGATTTTAATGTTCCTGCAGTTTCTAACCAATATCCAGAGTTTACAAAGGATTTCAATTTAAAAAATATTTGGCCCGATTTAAAGATGGGCGACTTCAAACTCGATGATTTACAAAAAATGAATTTGGATGTGCCTTCGTTAAATGTACCTGGCATGCCCTCTATGGAAGGGTTAAAAGATTTTATGACAAGCCTTAGTAAAGTAAAAGGATTAGGCAGCGAACTAAAAAGTTATCAAGCGGAACTCGATAGCATTCGTGCTGGTGGTCTTGAAAACTCTGATAAACTTAAAGGACTTGTTGAGCAGCAGTTAATGCAACGCGAGGAAATTCAAACGATAAAACAACACGAACAGGAATTGGAAAAGATTAAAGCTTTGCAGCAAGAGTATCTTGCTAAGGCAGAGCAGTACCGCGATCCGGAAAGACTAAAAGCGGAAGCCCTTCAAAAGGGAAGTGAGGTTGTTACGGATCAGGTGCTCGGCCAAACAGAAAAACTTACAGATGCACAATCTAAATTAGGAAAGGCCAAACGCAAGTATGGTGAATTTGAAAGTATCAACGACCTACCTAAACACAAGCCTAATGCCATGAGGGACAAGCCGTTTAGAGAGCGCTTATTTCCGGGAATAACTTTTCAGTTTGCAAAAAAAGATCAGTACTCAACCCTTTATCTTTCACCGCAGGTTTATTATCGAATAACTGGTAAGTGGGATTTTGGAGTTGGAGGAATCTTTAATGTCAATTTTGATAAGAAGCCTTCTTGGGTAGCGGGGCATGATTTATGGGGATACAAAGTATTAACGAATTTTCGTTTCTACAAATCATTCTATTTTAGGTTAGAAGCTGAGCGGGTCAACCAAGAATTACCAGCCTTAGGGTTTGACCAAACTTATAATCAATGGACCTATGTTGCTCTGGTTGGTATTGGTAAAGAATTTAAAATCTCGCGATTGCTCAATGGAAGCACGTTGATGTTGTATAATGCAAAGGGTCAGGATTTTAACCCCTATGCCAGTCGTGTGGTACTGAGAGTTGGAATAGATTTATCCCTTAAGAAGGATCAGCGCAGGCAATTTATTAAAGGACTAACGAATTAAATATGAGAGTTGTATTTTTTGCACTATTCATGATCACGAATGTCGGTTTATTAATGGCGCAATTCATGATTCCACAAACAACGGTTATCAAAACCCCAAATGGGAATGTGAACCATACTACATACAGCTACCATCAAATGCCCACTGGCTCAATCGGTCCTGTAAGCATTAAGTATGATTTTACAATTGTTTTAAAAGACAGTACAGTGCTGAATGCCAGAACCCGAATTGAGTATAAAGACTCGACCAACATTGTTACAGTAAAAGACAAAAATGAAAAGCGAATTATTAAACCAAGCGAGACGGTAGAATTGTTTCGCATCCTGCCAGATGGTCGTAAATTTGGTGGAATTGCAACAGATTCGTGTTGGCTTTTTCAATGCACTAAAGGAAAGATAAATGGCTACTCCAGACTGGCTGATCAAAACGAGGATCATGTCGTAGCCATACAAACTGGTGATGGCCCGATCTTACCATTGAGCAAAGATAATTTGTTAGATATGGTTGGTGAGCATAAGTACTGCATAGAGCTGATCGAAAAGAAGAAGTTTATTAAAGCTATTGAGACTTATAATAAGGAAAAGTAAGTCTTTGAATTATTCTAACGTAGGTTTCTGATCACATAACTTACTTCCATCACACGTAAGCGGGGTAAATATTTCAGCCCTTATTTTCCACACGCTATTTAATTTATGCCATTTGGCATAATAGGTACCAGTAAGTTTAACAAGTCCATCTGGTTCTTTCCACTGACCTGTCCAGGTTCCAATTTCAGAGGCCATATTCCAATTTTCATAAACCTGAATGGTAACAGGGGTTCTAATATAAACCACATTAGGTTTTAATTTAAACTCCTGAGCAAAACTTTGTCGCATAGATTCGCGGCCCGATAATTCTGAATTACGGGAGGAAACGATATGAAAATCCTTCGTCCAGAATTCAGCTATCGCCACGGAATCATGATTGGATATAGCTTGATTAGACGCTTGCCGAGCAGCCCGAATTTCAACTTCGGCTTTGGAATTAGTAGAACTAGTGGACGTGCAGTAACTAAAGACAGTACCGATGGTAATTGTTATTAGAAACCGAATCATTAGATCAAGATTTATATTTTAAAAGATTATTTGAAGTCATTCGAAGTTCCGCATTTGTTAAGGGATGATTAAAAATCAATTCAAATGCATCTAGAGCAATTGCATTTTCATAATACTGTTCTTGCGAGCCATATAGGCTATCACCATGAATAGGGCAACCTACGGAAGCCAACTGCGCCCTTATTTGATGGTACTTTCCTGTATGGAGCTGGATATTCCATAAGAATAAGTCACCATCTTTAGAGACTTCATAGTCAAGTTGTGCTTTTTCTGTATAAGCTTCTTGTGTTTCAAACAACATCGCTTTCTTTTTTTCCTTACGATGCCAATGTTCCAAGGTTCCATTCTTCAATGCTGGGGCTTTGGCCGTAAGGGCCTGATAATATTTTTTAACTTTTCTTTCAGCAAATTGTTCGCTTAGGTTTTTTAATACCGCTCGTTGTTTAGCAAACAATACGATTCCACTAACCGGTCGATCCAGCCGATGAATATGCTGTGCATATACTTCTTCCTTTAGTGAGTTCTTTAGATATCGTTTAACCTGTTGCAATAAATTAGGGTGACCGTTCCGATCGGGCTCTACCATTAAACCCGCTGGCTTGTTAACAACCAAAATACTATCATCTTCATAAAGAATAGAGAAGGTATGTAAATGATTTGTATGCATGCGTGGTGTACAGGTATTTAATTAATCTGACTGCTTCTAAATGCCTCTGGTGTCTGCCTTGTATATTTTTTGAAGTACCGTCCAAAATAACTGTTGTCCTCAAAATTTAATTTGTAAGCTACCTCTGCAACCGAAAGGTTAGTATGAGCCAGTAATCGTTTAGCTTCCAATATAACGCGTTGTCGTATTAATTCTCCAGCCGTTTTGCCTGATTTCTTTTTAGTTATAGAATTCAGATGATTGGGCGTTATGCTTAACAACGCGGCATATTCTTTTGGTGCGCGAAGTTCTATAAAATGTTTTTCAATTTGTTCCTGAAATGTAAAGAGAAAGTCGTGACTTTCATTTTTTAGTGGGGCATGGTTCTGGTAGAGACGTGATGATCGAACCAATAGCTTTCCGATTGAATAGAATATGGAGTCCCGACTAAAATCATCTGGACTGCTAATCTCTTGCTCCATCAATTTAAGTTCCTCCACCCATAGGTTCCGTTCGTCAATGGTTAAGTCTTTATAGCTGGGTAGGTGAGGACGAAACAAAGGCCACGCTGACATAAGTTTCCTTCCTTTGGCAAGTGCCACGAAACTATCATTAAATAGAACGACAAATCCTTTAATACTATTCAGATCATTCCAGGCATGGACTTGATCGGGCGCAATTAAGAATAGCCGGTTAGGCTTAAGCTCATACTTATGAAAATCAATTTCGTGACTGCCACTGCCATCGGTTACCAATATAAAAGTGTAGAAATGGTGTCGATGTGGTGCACGCAAATGATCAATGTCTTTGGCGAAGTATTCAAACCGGAAAAGATCAAAGTCCTTGATTTCGGTTTGAGTCGATTTTAAAGACTCGATCGAATAGGTAATAATTTGATCTTTATCCTGCATAAGTAAAAAGTACCACAGCTTCGGGGAAACCTACCATCATAATAGCTTAAAATGAGCTAAATTTGAAATATTAATGAAAGACATATATAAATATACCATAAATAAGTACATAATAGACAGTATAGTATGAAGACCTATGAAATTAAATCAATACTGGTGCCGATAGATTTTTCATCTGTAGCCACAAACGCCATGGAGACTGCTATTGCCATCTGTAAGCGGCAATTGGCCACACTAACATTAATTCATGTGGTTGAAAACACCTACGTGTTATATCCACCCGAAGCTGGGGGTGCCACAGGCGCAATATTGCCAGAGATGATTAAGCAGGCTAATGAGGTTTTGAGTCATCTCGCTAAGAAAATCAGATTGGATCATGATCTGGTTGTAAATCACATTGTTCAATCTGGCAATCCCGCGGACGAGATTTGTCGCTGGGCTTTACATAAAGAGATAGACTTAATTGTGTTAGGCACGCATGGTGCTTCTGGTCTTCGCGAATTTTTTCTTGGGTCAAATGCTTATCGGGTGGTAAAAAATGCCTCTTGTCCCGTTATGACTATTCCGGGGTCTAATCGTTGGTTTGATTTTAAGAAAATCCTTTTTCCGATCCGAATGGTCTCGAATGCATTGGATAAGTACGATGTGGTGCGACCCATCATTAGAAAGAATGGTTCCTCCTCCAGATTGCTGGTATCGTCAAGAAAAATGACTCTACGGGCTTAATAGAAATGAAGGCCTTGGTTGATGCAGTTCGAAATAAAATTATGGAAGACGATGTAAACTGCGATAGCGAGGTTCATTTTTGTGAAAATGTAGCACGGCAAGTGCTGGCTATTGCAAACGATAAAAAGCCTGACTTGATCGTAATTACGGCCACCCTAGATTCATCTATACGGGATTTTTTTCTCGGACCCTATACCCAGGACATTGTTAATCATGCTGCGTTTCCAGTTTTCAGTATTCGCCCGGAACAAACAAAACATACCGCGAGTGCTTTACAGGGATTGTTGCAAGGCTACACGATTAAGCAGGAAGCATACGCATAATATTACCCTATATCAGTTAAAAATAAATTGAACAGTAATTTTTAAAAACCTTTATATGAAAGTCGAAGTAACCCATTTAACCATGTCAGATTATCTTGATCTGAAAGAGAGCATGCTTGAGGCATATACCCAGTGGGGTGCTTACTGGCGCGATCATCAGATTGAGAAGTTATTAAAACTGTTTCCCGAAGGACAGCTTTGCATAAAGGTAGATGATAAACTGGTTGGTGCTGCGTTATCCCTCATTGTGGACTACAGTAAACTGGGCGATAAACATGCCTACAAAGATGCTATCAGCAATTATACTTTTGACAGCCATACACCCGATGGAGATGTCTTATACGGCATTGAGGTTTTTATTCATCCCGAACATAGAGGACTACGATTAGGTAGAAGAATGTATGATGCCCGCAAGGAACTTTGCGAGAGACTTAACTTGCGAGCCATTATCGCAGGCGCGCGATTACCCCGTTATGGTGAACATGCTGAAGAGTTGTCGCCTAAAGAATATATTGAAAAGGTTAAGAACAAAGAATTGTATGACCCAACATTGAGCTTTCAGCTTAACAATGGATTTCACGTAAGGAAAATATTAAAAGGTTATATGCCTGGCGATACGGAGTCGCGAGATTACGCTGCGCTGATTGAGTGGATTAATATCTATTACGAGTCGAACAAGAAATTATTAAATCAAATAAAGACTAATGTGCGGCTAAGTTTGGTGCAATGGCAAATGCGCCAGTTCAAAGATTTTGATGCGCTCTGCGAACAAGTAGAATTCTTTGTGGATGCGGCCTCGGCCTACGAAGCAGATTTTATTCTATTTCCTGAGTTCTTTCATGCGCCTTTAATGGCCGAGTATAATCACTTATCAGAAGCCGAGGCAATTCGGGGATTGGCAAAATACACGGAACCTTTACGACAGCGATTTGCTGAACTTGCGGTATCCTATAATGCAAACATAATTACAGGAAGTTTTCCCGAATTAATAGATGGTAAACTACATAATATTGGCTACCTCTGTCATAGAAATGGAAAAGTTGAGGAGTTTCAAAAAATTCACATCACTCCGGGCGAGCGGGAATCGTGGGGTATGGTTGGTGGTGATCTGCTGAAAACATTTGATACAGATTGTGGAAAGGTTGGTGTATTGATTTGTTACGATGTTGAATTCCCGGAACTGTCGCGTTTGCTTGCCGATGAGGGGATGAACATTTTATTTGTTCCTTTCCTAACCGATACTCAAAATGCATATTCACGCGTGCGTCATTGTTCACAAGCACGTGCTATTGAGAATGAGTGTTTCGTAGCTATTGCGGGTTGCGTAGGGAATCTGCCGAAGGTAAATAACATGGACATTCAGTATGCGCAGTCGGCTGTGTTCACCCATGTGATTTTGCTTTCCCTACCAATGGCGTTAAGGGCCGAGGCAACCCTAATACAGAGATGACTTTAATCGTTGACGTTGATCTGGATTTATTAAAGGACCTTAATCACAAGGGGTCGGTCACGAATCTCAGAGATAGACGCAAGGATCTATACCGATTGGAAGCCACGTTGGCCAAATGATCACTTAACGAACTAGAGTTCGCGATAGGCTGATCAAAACAAAGGCCCTGAAAGTATCGGGGATATGATAAACTTTAAAAAAGACATTATGAAAAATACAGGAAAAATTGCATTAGGAATCTTAGTAGGAACAGTAGCGGGTGCGCACTTGGAATACTCTTTGCGCCCAAAAAGGGAGCCAAAACCCGAACCGTGCTAGCTGATAAAGCCCATGAATTGGGTACGGCCGTTAAGAACAACTACAGCAAAGTAAAAGACACACTGGGCATGAACAAAAGAAACCTTAAACAGAAGAAATGATTAGGTAAAAGAGGCAACTCTGTTCCTTTCCAGAAAGCCTCTAGAATCAAGAGGCTTTTCTTTGATCGAGACCAAGAGAATTATAAGGGATTTGAACTGTTTAACTGTGGTGATCTCAAATCCAATAAAGTTGTTCAAAAAATTAAATATGGCGCGGAACAATAATAATGGATATTGAAACACCAGATTAATACTATTATTGCGTCTTGTATGATTAGACTTTATATTTTATTGCATTTATTATTTATAGGCATAACTCACCTGTATGGTCAGTTTAACGAAACTATTCGTACTGACCGCCCCGGGCAGTCTATTGGACCATTTGGGGTGGGTAAAGGATTCTTTCAAATTCAAAGTGGAGTAGATTATCTCAATTATAATAATCCAAAAATCCGAGGAAAGGGAGCGCTAAGCAATACGGTTATTCGATACGGGCTTACCGAACCCTTTGAGGTTAGCGCGATGATCGAGTACAAGGGAGAAAACACAGATAATGGTATTGACTCTCAAAATACAAATGGTTTTAGTGCAGTCGATTTGGGTATGCGATATCACATCTACACCGGGAATGGGTTGGTTCCGAGTGTTGGGTTTCAAATACGGTGGCGCATACCGCAAATAGGCGGAGACTATGAGATTGACCAATGGGCACCAAATTTCCTTTTTGTCACAAACCAACAACTTTCAGACAAACTTTCATTTACAACTAACTGTGGCGCATCGTGGAATGGAAACAACGCCACTCCGCAAGGGAATTATACCGCCAATCTCTCTTATGCGATCACATCCAATCTGGGTGTATATATTGAAAATTACGGGAGCCTGCTTCAATCGGATTTTGATTCTTTTCTGGATGCTGGCATTGCCTACTTACTAAATAATAAATCTTCAGTTAGATTTATATTCCGGATTTGGTAAAAATGACGAGGCCAAAGACTTTTCGTTAGTGCAGGTATATCATGGCGAACAAAATGAAAATGAAAATGAGAAAATTTAAGATATCGGGCTTGGCAATATTTTTATTGCTGCTTATAGTCCATTTAGCTACGGCACAAGATACCGCAAAAGACAAAGGACTCGATCCATCTTGATAAAACTACCCATTTAATACGCAGGATTGATAGTGTTAAAGTAACCGACTCGTTACGAAGAGCTACTTTATTAGCAGAAATAGAGAGACTCAAAGGTTCAGATGCGAATCGCGAACGTCAGTCATTGTTGAAAAAGTTACACGAAGCGGAATCCGAAGACTCTCTGAAGGCTGCGAGATTTGCTGAGCAATTGACCAAACTAAAGGCTACCTCTAAAGGATTTCCGGTTATACCTTTTGGTGACACATTGTTTCTGATCTACACCAAAGTAGGATCATTTAGTGCAGCCGATCGGGCTAATGCTATAACAGATAAAATTAGTAATTTATATCATGACTATAAGTTTAAGCCCGATTCTTTAGCTGTAAATAAATCAGCCTCAAATTCAGAGATCGTTTACCACGATTTGGTGGTGATGAGTGTTAACGAAATGGATGCGCTCTGGTACAATAAGACCCAAGATCAGCTCGCTCTTGATTATCGTATCGTAATTAGCAATGCTATTGACGAAGAGCGCAGATCGAACAGCATACTTAACATAGCCTTACGCATTGGTGCTATCATTCTTATCCTGGCAGGTATTTATGTTGCTATCGGATTAATCAACAGGGGTTTTAAAAAGATTAATGAAAAAGTAGTTGCCTTAAAGGAAAGTATTTTAACAGGCATAAAATTCAGAGGCTATCAATTTCTAGATACAGATCGGGAACTTCAGGTTATTTTGTTTGCTGTCAATATAGTTCGCTTGTTGATAATCATATTGGCGCTGTACATCGCTTTACCCTTGCTATTCAGTGTCTTTCCCTGGACACGCGGAATAGCGGAGACGCTAATTGGTTGGGTTTTATCTCCCCTAAAAAGGGTAGGTACTAGTTTTATTAATTACTTGCCCAATGTATTTACTATCGTAGTTATTGGAGCCGTTACACATTATACGGTACGGTTTCTTAAATTCATTGCTGGAGAGATTGCCAATGGTTCGCTTACTATTCCTGGGTTTTATCCTGATTGGGCCAAGCCAACACTTAATATTGTTAAGTTTCTGGTGTATGCGTTTAGCTTTATAATCATCTTTCCGTATTTACCGGGTTCCGATTCACCGGTGTTTCAAGGTGTTTCTGTTTTTGTTGGAATTCTTTTTTCCTTGGGATCATCCTCAGCAATCTCTAATGCAGTTGCGGGTCTGGTAATTACATATATGCGTCCTTTCAAAATTGGCGACCGAATAAAAATTGGAGAGTTGACCGGTGATGTCATCGAGAAGTCTTTATTGGTTACACGTATACGCACTATCAAAAAATGAAGAAATAACGATTCCTAATGCATCAGTGCTTTCAGGCATACGATTAATTACACGACATCAGCCAAAGAGCTTGGGCTAATCCTTAATACAGGGGTAACCATTGGATACGATGTACCTTGGAAGCAAGTACATGAATTGTTAATTGGAGCAGCGTTGGCTACGGATGGCATTATCAATAAAGAAGATAAAAAACCATTTGTACTGCAAACAAGCCTTGATGATTTTTACGTTGCCTATCAAATCAATGCCTTCACCAATCACTCCCATAAGATGGCTTCTATCTATTCTCAACTACATCAAAATATTCAGGATAAATTTAACGAAGCAGGGGTGGAAATCATGTCGCCCCACTACCGTGCATCACGCGATGGCAATATGACCACCGTTCCGGCAAGCTATTTAGGAAAGGATTATCAGGCTCCTGCATTTAATGTTAAGTTGAATAGGGAAGAAAACGAAAAGTAGCGATGGAACAATTGCTAATTTACTTAGACATTCCTATTCCATGGCATAAGCCGTTATTGCTTCTCATGTGGTTGCTGGTAATCTGGCTTATTGCAAAACTTGTTCGTGCACAAATTACAAGATCACAAGTAGACAGTGAAGCAGGGTATAAAGCAAAAAAGGCTGTGACCTTTAGTGCCTATGTTCTCTTCCTAATCATTGTAATTATTCTTTATAGTACAAGCCTAGCTGGATTTACTGTTGCTTTAGGTGTGGCTGGTGCCGGAATTGCCTTTGCGCTGCAAGAGGTTATTGCCAGTTTTGCCGGGTGGCTTGCCTTGTTGTTTGGGAATTTCTACAAGACAGGAGATCGGATTCAATTAGGTGGAATAAAAGGGGATGTAATTGACATCGGCATTTTGCGAACTACTTTGATGGAAACCGGTAACTGGGTGGATGGCGACCTTTATAATGGAAGAATTGTTCGGGTAGCAAACAGTTTCGTTTTCAAAGAACCCGTATTTAATTACTCGGGTGATTTTCCTTTTCTGTGGGATGAAATCAAAATACCTATCCGCTATGGAAGCGACTTTGAATTAGCCCGAACTATTTGCAAAAATGTGGCTGATAAAGTTACCGGAAGTTTTGGCTCAGAGGCTCAGGAGACTTGGGCACACATGACAAGAAAGTATCAGGTGGAAAAAGCAACAACACAACCCATGGTAACCTTAATTGCTAATGATAACTGGATTGAGTTTACCGTGCGCTACGTAGTAGATTTTAAGCGAAGACGCATCACCAAAGATTTACTATTCACCGATTTATTGAACGAGATAAATAATACGCAAGGTAAGGTACAGTTTGCATCTGCTACGTTTGAAATCACGGCCATGCCTTCATCTACCCTAAGTTCTCCAACTAAATCATGAGCGATTTCTTAAACTATACAATCTTTGAGTCAGGGGAGTATAAACTTTCCACGGGTATACTGGCCACCATCATACTTTTAGTAGTTGGCGTTCGCCTGCTCCTTTTTCTAGTTATGCGATTTCTTACCAGCTATTTTAAAACACGGGGAATAGATCAGGGGCGAAGAGACGCTATCTATTTACTTATAAAGTACTTGATCTGGGTAATAGTTTTGGTTGCCATTCTCGAAATGATTGGCATTCATGTAACCATTCTTATCGCGGGTTCGGCAGCGCTGTTAGTGGGATTCGGGTTAGGCCTTCAGCAAATCTTTCAGGATTTAGTTTCAGGCATTTTTATACTGATTGAAGGAACCATTAAAGTTAATGATGTGATCGAGCTCGATGGTATGGTGGGAAAAATTCTATCAGTAAATCTAAGAACCTCTAAAGTGTTGACGCGCGATGGGATAATTATCATAGTACCCAATCATAAGTTTATTATAGAGAAAATTACCAACTGGAGTCATAACTCAGATAGTACCCGATTTAAAGTAGAGGTGGGGGTTGCCTATGGTAGCGATGTAGATAAAGTAAAACAAATTCTACTCGACTGTGCTCAACAGCAAGCATCGATCATGCATTCAGCCACAGATGAAAGTCAAGACCCTTTTGTTCGGTTTACCGATTTCGGAGACAGCGCACTCAAATTTGAATTATATTTTGGACAGCTAATATTTTTAAAGTAGAGTTTATCAAGAGTGATTTACGATTTGCCATTGACAAGCAGTTTCGGCAGCATGGAATTACTATCCCGTTTCCGCAGCGTGATATTCATATAAAGACTAATTTTATCAACCCGCAATAAGTCTCTGGGTTGCTTTTACTCTAATCACATTGTTACACTATGAGTACAGGTAAAGACAAACTTCGACAAGTTATTTTTGGAGTAAACACGCCAGCCGGAAAGGCTTTTGATGTATCTCTCTTAATACTAATTCTGGCAAGTATCACCATCTTGATGCTTGAAAGTGTACAGGAGATAAACACAAGATGGAAGTCTTCTTTTTTTAAACTGGATTGGATTATCACAGGTCTCTTTACTATAGAATATCTTCTAAGGATATGGACCTCTGAAAGGAAGAGACGGTACATCCTAAGTTTCTATGGTTTGATTGACCTATTTGCAATTTTGCCCACCTATTTAAGTTTGTTTTTTGTTGGGAGCCAAGCTCTTGCTGCTATCCGAGTACTAAGACTACTGCGTGTATTGAGAGTGTTAAAGCTGGTTCAGTTTATGGGCGCGGCCAATAAGCTAAGAGCGGCATTAAAAACAAGCTCTCAAAAAATAATTGTCTTTCTATTTTTTATAATGATCGTAAGTATTTTTGTTGGCACCCTCATGTTTATGATTGAGGGTCGCGAACACGGTTTTACCAGTATACCCAGGATTATCTATTGGGCCATTGTTACCTTAACAACTGTAGGCTACGGAGATATAGCGCCCCAAACAACGTTAGGCCAGTTGTTGGCTATGGTTCTTATGATTATGGGCTATGGGGTTATTGCGGTACCTACCGGTTTAGTAACAGCCGATTTAGTTAGGCAAAATGCAGATAAAGATTCAACTAATTCTGAACGGACATGTAACTTATGTGGCAATACCAATAATACGGCTAGTTCCAAGTATTGTTTTGAGTGCGGTACCAAATTGGATTAGAAGAAAGCGTATCCTCGAATACTTTTGTTATAGGCGGGATAGTAAATTGACCAATTAAAAAGATAAATTGCACACAGTGAAATCCCTAAATTAAGTTGTGTGCAAAAGAAAAAAAATCAATTTCCATTAACTGCCATCTGCGGTAATGATATAATCTATTCTTCCTTATCTGTATGCTTGCAGCTAAAAAATAGATTAACTGTATGAAGATTGATGCGTATTCTATTCTCGTTGTCCTAAGTGTATTAGTTGTTCTTTCCTATGTATTCAATTATCTGGCAGGTAAGCTAAAAATTCCATCCGTACTTCTCCTTATAGCCTCGGGCATTGGCCTTAAGTATGCCGCTGACCATACCAATTTAGTGCTGCCACCGACACAAACCTTATTAGAAATTTTAGGCGTTACTGGGCTCATTTTTATTGTTCTTGAAGCTGCCCTGGACTTAAGTATTCAGCGACACAAGTTACCATTGATTGGCCGGGCCTTTTTATCAGCGTTGGTGTTGCTGGTGCTTACGTCCGGACTGATGGCTGCTCTTTTTATGTCCTACTACAATACAAACTTTAATCAGGCATTAATCCACGCCATTCCACTTTCTGTTATTAGTAGCGCGATAGCAATTCCAAGCGTTCGAAACATGGATGAAGAGAAAAGAGAATTTGTTATCTATGAAAGCACGTTCTCTGATATTCTGGGCATTATCGCATTTAATTATTTTGTTGCGGATCATTCTTCCGGAGTAAGTGCCCTGCTTACGTTTAGTTGGGATTTGATTCTGATTCTGATTATTTCTGTAATCAGTACTGCCGCCTTAGTGTTTCTACTCAATCATGCCACAACCCACGTCCGCTTTTTTCTAACTTTCTCCATTATAATCCTGGCGTATTCTATTGCCAAATATTTGCACTTACCTTCCTTAATCTTAGTGTTATGCTTTGGATTAGTATTAAATAATTTTAAACTTTTCGACTATCCGCAGGTGCACAAATACTTGTCTTTTAATAAGCTTAATGATGTAACCAAAGAGTTGAAATTGATGACAGCGGAAACTGCGTTTATTATCCGTACTTTCTTTTTCCTTTTGTTTGGCTATTCGATTAATCTGCTATTGTTAAAATCGCAGGAGGTTATTATAATAGGGTTACTAATAATTGCACTCACAATTCTCTTACGTTTTATCTTTTTAAAATATTTGCTCAAGATAAACTCAACTCCGCTAGCCCTAATAGCTCCCCGTGGTCTTATTACAATTTTACTATTTTATAGCATTCCAAAAGAACAACGTTTAGAACAGTTAAGTGAAGGTGTGTTATTTATTGTTATTGTGTTAACTGGCCTCGCGATGACGCTTGGTTTATTACTAACCAAGCAAAGTCCTACAGAAAAAATTGAAGATGTAATCTAATATGGCAATCTCCCATTACCTACATATCCCACTATTAGCTCTATAAAGATGAATTTCGATACGTACGGAATTGTCTCCACCATTAAGGAAAATTATCAGTTAGACGTTTCGGCTAAAAAACTGCCCGGAGAACTTGATCTAAATTTTTATCTTGAAACTCCTGGCGGAGCAGCCTACATTTTTAAAGTAGCGAATCAGAATGAATTAAGAGTCAATTTAGAACTTCAAAATGCCTGCATCCGTCATTTGCTTTCAAAGAATTTAGGTCTTACAGTTTCCACCCTTGTTACATCAATAACAAATCAAGATATTCTCGAGCTAAAATCGGATACAGGAAACATTCGATTGGCCCGTCTGCTTACTTGGGTAGAAGGACGTGTATTGGCCAGTGTAAATCCTCATAGTACCAATTTGCTTGAGCGACTGGGTGAAATGTGTGGTACGCTTTGCCTTTCACTAGTAGATTTTGATCATCCGGCTGCCCATCGCTTCATGAAGTGGAATCCATCCGAAGCGTTGTGGATAAAACCACATCTAATAAATTTTAAAGGTGAGCGCAAAGGGCTTGTTGCCTATTTCTTAACCCTATTTGAAACGACCGCTTTACCGTTGTTACCACACTTGCGCAAAAGCATTAATTACAATGATGCGAATGATTATAATGTATTGGTAAGTCATGATGCGGAAAATCCTACTGTACCTGGGGTTATTGACTTTGGTGATCTGGTTTATACACACGGTAAATGAGTTGGCTATTGCCATTGCCTATGCGATCATGGGGAAAACTGATCCTTTAGAAGCGGCATGCCATATCGTTACGGGATTTAATAATAAACTTCAACTTACTGAGAAGGAGCTAAAATCACTTTTTCCGTTAACCATTGCGCGACTACTCATTAGTATTACTTGTTCGGAATTAAACCGACTGGAGCATCCAGAAAATAACTACTTACAAATTAGTGATGAAGCAGCATGGAGTTTACTTGAAAAGTTGCGATCAATTGATCCTGCTTTAGCCGAGGCTTCTTTCCGGAATGCCTGCGACATGGCACCGGCAGTCAATGAATCTCGCTTTATGGAATGGGCAAAGGAAAACCATTCAAAGGTAATCGCACCCGTTTTATATAAATCATATACCTGGCTTGATCTGAGTGTAGGTAGTCTCGATCTTGGTAATTCTCAGGATATCAATGACAATGAAAAACTAAATGAGAAACTTTCTTCTCTTGTTACCCAAAACACTAGTGACGTTACATTAGGAAAGTATAACGAAGCACGGGCAATTTATTCTACCGGAGCTTTTGAAGAACGTGGTAATGAGGGTCCACGGTGGCGTACTATACAATTAGGTCTCGATTTCTTTTGCAAGAGTGGTACACCCGTCTATGCCATCTGGGAAGGTGTGATCCATAGTTTGTCAAACAATAGTGCCGATCGTGATTACGGCCCCACGCTAATAATTGAACATCAGGTCGCTAAAGACTTAACCTTTTACACACTTTACGGACATTTAAGTGAAGTCTCACTTCAAAATAAATTTGTAGGTAAGAAAATAGAAAAAGGAGAAGTAATTGCAACGATAGGTGACTTATCCGAAAATGGGGGTTGGACTCCGCATTTACATTTTCAGGTAATACTTGATATGTTAGGAAAGAAGGGTGACTTTCCAGGAGTATGTAGTTACGAACAATCTACACTTTGGAAAGGAATTTCTCCTGACCCATGGTTTTTACTTACAGGTAAGCCATCGCCTACAGAGAAAGCATTATCAAAAGCAGATATTGTTAGCTATCGAAGAAAACATCTCGGTAAAAATTTAAGTGTCTCTTACAAAGACCCGATAAAAATGGTGCGCGGATCTGGTCAGTACTTACTAGACGATACGGGAAGAAAATATCTGGATACGGTTAATAACGTGGCCCATGTTGGTCACGAACATCCTCGCGTAGTTAGGGCCGGACAACGGCAAATGGCTGTCCTGAATACGAACACCCGCTATTTGCATGATAACCTGGTAAAGTTTGTTGAGGAGTTGTTGCAAACCATGCCTGCTGGACTCAATGTAGCCTTTGTCGTTAATTCAGGTAGCGAAGCCAATGAGCTGGCATTACGTCTGGCTAAAAACTATACGAATCAGACTGATATACTTGTATCCGAAGTTGGGTATCATGGAAATACAAACGCATGTGTTGAAATAAGTTCGTATAAGTTTGACGGAGTAGGGGGAAAAGGAAAACCGCCACACATTCATGTCATTCCTATTCCTGACATATATCGAGGTATTTATCGGGGAATGAAGTGGCATCAGGAAAAAAATATGCCGAACATGTACGCGATGCCATTGAGATTATGCAGACGCAAAGCCATAATCCAGCAGCACTTATTTTTGAATCTGTTATTAGTTGTGGGGGGCAAGTTGAATTGCCTATGGGCTTCTTGAAACAAGCCTATGAATTCACCCGTAAAGCGGGTGGGTTATGTATTGCGGATGAAGTACAGACCGGGTGTGGAAGAGCTGGAGATTACTTTTGGTCATTCGAACAACATGATGTTATACCTGATATTGTAACGATTGGCAAACCGATTGGTAATGGACACCCTCTAGGTGTTGTGGTAACTACCCAAGAGATTGCTACCGCGTTTAAGAATGGTATGGAATACTTCAATACGTTTGGTGGAAATCCAGTATCGTGTGCGATTGGTTTAGAGGTACTTCGTGTGATTAAAGATGAGGGCCTTCAACAAAACGCAAAAGGGGTTGGTGCGTATTTAAAAAATGGATTGAAGAATTTAATGAGTGACTTTGAAATTATAGGTGACGTACGTGGACCCGGATTATTTTTAGGGATAGAATTAGTTAAGAACAGAGATACTAAAGAGCCGGCTACTAATCAGGCATCTTATTTTGCAAATCGTATGCGTGATACAGGAATTCTTATGAGCACCGATGGGCCCTTTAACAATGTCTTGAAGATTAAGCCACCGATAATTTTTTCGAAGCTGGATTCAGATTTTTTATTAGAATCAATGACTAGTGTATTAGCGGAAGATTTTATGAAGGCAGTGAGATAATCAAATACGGGTGGCCTTTTTCCCTGCTGAATTCCAGGTTTATCCATTTTTTACTTTGAATTCCAACATTATTTCCGTATCTTCGTAGCTGATGAAAAGTATATCACTCTTTTAGAGTTTAATTCCTTCGCTTGATAGTCATTTCGACTAAGCGTTAATCATCAGTATCAAATAGTGCAAGAGGCCCGTTAAGGGTTTTACTAAATTTAATTTTAACCAAACTCGATTCAATGCGGCAATTAAAAATTACAAAGCAGATAACAAATCGCGAAACCCAATCCTTAGATAAGTATCTAACCGAAATCGCGAAAATTGATTTGATAACAGCTGATCAGGAAGTGAAGTTGGCGCGCAGAATTAAGGAGGGGGATCAGGTGGCACTTAATAAATTAGTAAATGCAAATCTTCGCTTTGTAGTTTCAGTTGCTAAACAATATCAGAATAATGGTATGACGTTGGGTGATTTAATAAATGAAGGAAACTTAGGACTAATAAAAGCGGCTGGTCGTTTCGATGAAACGCGAGGATTTAAATTTATTTCTTACGCTGTTTGGTGGATCCGCCAGACCATACTAC
Organism: Flammeovirgaceae bacterium; assembly: GCA_016712035.1. Taxonomy (GTDB): domain Bacteria; phylum Bacteroidota; class Bacteroidia; order Cytophagales; family Cyclobacteriaceae; genus ELB16-189. The sequence continues at coordinate 37,640 of JADJRT010000006.1, forward strand.
AGTCACTTGCAGAGCAATCGCGCATAGTCCGGTTACCGCTTAACAGAGTTGGGTCATTGAATAAATTGAATCAAACCATGTCTATGCTTGAGCAAAAGTTTCAGCGTGAACCAACTGCAGAAGAACTGGCTCATGTGATGGAGACCTCGCCCGAAGAAATTGATAAACTTAAGAAATACAGAAACCGAAAAGTTTCTATTGATGCGCCACTGAGTAGTGACTCCGGAGTCTGGTTCGTTACTGGATGTTATGGCGAATGAGTATGCCGAAGATCCCGATAAGGAATTAATGAATCTTTCTATCAAAACGGAGGTGAAAAGAGCCTTGTCGCACCTTACGGAACGCGAAGCTCAGGTGCTCTCTATGTATTATGGGCTTTCGGGTGGTCATGCAATATCATTAAATGAAATTGGCAATGAGTTTGACTTGAGCAGCGAGCGGGTACGCCAGATCAAAGATAAGGCGACACGAAAACTTCGACATGGTTCAAGAAGTAAACTATTGAAAACATACTTGGACTAAAGCACCAGTTAGTAGACGCCTAGAAAATATTTACTCTTGAAGTTATGTATCGCGGCTTTAGTCGCGATTTATTTTTCTGTTTTCTAGCGGCAAACGATTCCACTTAAATTAATTAAGTATCAGAGTAGCTATTTGAGTTTGGAAAAACGAAGCGAAGTGATTAATCCAATCAACGAAAATAAGGCTAAGACCAGGAAGACATATTGATGGCCCAACACCCCTGGGTTCAAATCGAGCAATAGCCCGTTAAGTGGGCTCATAAATATATCGGGTGTAAAGCCAATAAAGGAGATGATACCAACAACCGTTCCTGTTGTTATCAAAGGAACCCGCGCTTCTTGTAATACGGCAAAGTATAGAACACGAACGCCATAAACACCAATTAAGATAGAGGCAAAGGAAATGATTACAAATGTCAAAGATGTATTCAGAAATCCTAACCCAAGCGCGACACCACCTAACAAATTAAGGGCAAAGCAAGCAATGATAATTTTTGACCCACTAATCTTATCCGCAAAATAACCGCCACAAAGGCTACTGCCATACGCATCCATAGCGCAGCAGTGCCAACCGCTGCCGATTGTGTTTCGCTATACCCTAAAACATCTTTAACATACAAGGAAAAATTATCTGTTATCTTATACCCTACATAACCACAAACAATAATAACGGCTAGCATCCAGACCACGGGCATGAGAAGAATTTTGATGAAGCGTGCAGGGGTAATAGCTACAGTATGTTTTAGTGAATCGTTGTTGACTGGCACAAAGAACCAAACCAGCGCACCACTTATACAGGTAATAGCCGAGGCAACGAAGATCACATACTGAAACGCAGTCGTTCTATCTAGAGCCATTGAATTTACAGCATCATGGGGTGTGAAGTACGAAAAGATAACTACTGTTATTGAACCCAGAAGGGCAGCGGTCAAACCTCTTCCGGCTTCCAGATATCCAAATGCCCTACCTTGGTATTGTGTCCCTCCCCATTCACGCGTGGCTCGGATTAAAGCAGCCCAAAACAATAGGATGGTAGTTGAACCCCAAAATGCATAAAGAGCATAGACAATTGTGTTCGATGGGATGGTGGCAAAAAGAATTCCACTTAATCCTGTGAGCCATAGCGCGACAGCCATTAAGCTCCGGGTTGCAAATCGATCAGCTAACGGACCTCCGAAAAAATAAGAAGCCATAGCTACAATTCCATACATGGAGAAGAAGGCTCCGAGTTGCGTATTTGTTATATTAAAAACGGCAAGGAGGGTAGGGCGAAAAATCCGGGCAATAACAAAAGGAAGAAAAAATATAGATTCACCTGCCAGAATCAGTGCGAGAAGTGTGTAAACTCTTAAACTTGGTTTGCTGAAAGAACGGTTGTGCTTCGTAGGGTCAGGTATTGATTCGTTTCCTGCCTCATCAGAATTCATTAAGCCAATTCAGTTTTAACTGAAGTTTATCCGGGTAATCCCAAACCAAACTGCTGGCACCTAAAATCGGTGCTGCCTGGTTTTGCATCGCGGAGGGCAACACTTTAATTTTTCCTCGGAACAACGGCATCAGATTAGCTTCCATATGTTTTATGGTTGGCCTGAAAATGAGATCTCCAGCCATTGCTAATCCACCAAATAAAAATATTGCTTCCGGATCGGTGTGAACAACAGTTTCGGCCAATTTCATTCCTAATATTCTACCGGTATATTCAAAGGCTTCATTAGCTACCACATCACCACGGTGGGCAGCTTCCGAAATCATTTTGGTATTTAGATCTTCAAAACTAATTCCACGCAGTTCGCTGGGCTCTAAATGATCAGCCAATAGTTTGTAAACAGTTCGTTTTACTCCGGTCGCAGACACGTAGGTTTCCAGGCAGCCTCGTTTTCCGCAATTGCAGTAACGTCCATTTGGATTAACAGACGTGTGGCCCACTTCACCCGCGATCCCATGATGGCCATTCAATAAGAACCCATTGCATACAAAGCCACTACCAAGACCCGTGCCCAGCGTAATAACAACAAAGTCCTTCATGTTTTTGGCATTGCCATAAATCATCTCACCTACGGCAGCCGCATTCGCATCGTTTGTGAGTATGCAGGGCACATGAAATTGATCTTTAAACATTCGGGCTAAAGGGAGAACACCTTTCCATTTCAGGTTAGTGGCTCGTTCAATATTGCCGGTGTAATAATTCCCATTCGCAGCTCCTACACCAATACCCATAATGCGGGTATCGTCCGGTAATTCGTTAATGCCAGCTTGAAGTGCTTCCGCCATCGCATTAAAGTACGATTGAAATTCTTCGTGGTCTGTGGTAGGAATATTTCCTTGGTGAAGCACATTTCCCTCCCGATCTACGATACCATATTTGGTGTTGGTGCCTCCAATATCGATGCCGATCGTCAGGTCTTTCATGAATGAAAATTAAATGGATAGGATTTTTGCTATTCTTAAAGACTCACTGTCAATTTCGTGGTGCTTACCAATGATCGAACTGAAATCGTTATACACAACTTGATTGTTGAGAATACCAACCATGCAATCCTTTTCACCTTTTAGTAAACCTTCTACAGCGGCAACACCCATCTTACCGGCTAGCACTCGATCGAAATAGGTAGGGCTGCCGCCACGTTGAAGGTGACCAAGTATAGTTACCTTAATATCGAAGTAATTATTCCGTTCTGAGAATTTTTTGGCAAGTTCCATTGCACCGCCCAACTTACTTCCTTCCGACACCACTACTAAACTTGATTTCTTATTCGTCTTACCGCCCTCATCAAGCTTTGCAAACAATTCATCCAGAGTCATTGACTCTTCTGGAATTATAGTTGCCACTGCCCCTCCAGCAATACCACAGTTTATGGCAATATAACCTGAGTTGCGCCCCATTACTTCAATAAAGAAAAGCCGATTGTGTGAAATAGCAGTATCTCTGATTTTATCAATGGCTTCAACGGCAGTATTGGTAGCCGTATCAAAACCGATTGTAAAATCGGTACCGGTTATATCGTTATCAATAGTCCCTGGCATGCATATAGAGGGGATGCTATACTCTTCGTAGAGTTTGTGCAAACCTGTTAGGGTACCATCTCCACCGATGGCAACCAGTGCATCAATACCATGCTTCTTTAAATTTTCATACGCCTTTGCGCGGCCTTCAGGAGTTCGAAACTCTTTGCTTCTGGCAGTCTTAAGAATGGTTCCACCGCGTTGAATGATGTTACCTACGGAACGTGCACCCAGCTTTACGATTTCGCCACTGATCATGCCTTCGTAGCCCTGCATAATTCCATACACTTCTTTCTTATAGAAGATTGAAGTACGCACAACTGCACGCAGCGCTGCATTCATTCCAGGGGCATCGCCACCAGAAGTAAACACACCAATTCTACTAATCTTTGAATCCATCCCTTTTTTAAAAGCAGTCCAAAAATAGGGCTTGAAACGGGTTTTACAAGGATTCTGACTTTATTAGGATTTCAATCGTTTGAAATAATTGATCAGCCCATTTGTGGAAGCATCATGTGAAGTAATTGGTGAACGATGGGTAAGCTCAGGAAGAATTTTTTTGGCGAGCACCTTTCCAAGTTCCACACCCCATTGATCGAAGCTGAACACATTCCAGATAACACCTTGCACAAATATTTTGTGTTCGTAGATGGCAATGAGTGTGCCCAATGTAGCCGGTGTAAGTTGTTTAAATAGAATTGAATTAGTTGGTCGGTTGCCTGGAAATACGCGATAAGGTAGATGGAATTTAATTTCTTGCGAACTAAATCCAGCAGCCTTTAATTCAGCCTCCACCTCGGCCGCTGCTTTACCAACCATTAAAGCTTCGGTTTGAGCAAAAAAGTTTGATAGAAGTTTTGCATGGTGATCGCCAATGGGATTATGCGAAATCGCTGGAGCAATAAAATCGCATGGAATCATTTTTGTTCCCTGATGAATCAATTGATAGAATGCATGCTGACCGTTTGTTCCGGGTTCGCCCCAAATGATGGGACCAGTTTGGTATTGCACCGCCTCGCCTTTGCGATCTACAGACTTACCATTGCTTTCCATATTGCCTTGCTGAAAATAGGCAGCGAAGCGGTGTAAGTATTGATCGTATGGAAGTATAGCTTCACTATGCGCATCAAAAAGTTTGAATACCATATCCCCAGCAAAGCAAGAATTACAGGAATATTTTTTCGAATGGCTGTTCTTTAAAATGCGTATCTGCTGTGTGCGCGCCTTCCAATAATTGTTTAAAGTTTTCGTAGCCGATGGTGCAGGCGATGGAAAGCCCAATGGATGACCATAAAGAGTATCGTCCGCCAACCCAATCCCAAAACACGAACATATTATCTGCCGCGATACCAAAATCAGTTACAGCCTTTGTATTAGTCGAAACCGCCACAAAATGCTTAGCCACTTCTCCTTTTCCATTTGTCTTTTCATTGAACCAGGCTTTCGCGGATTCTGCATTAGTCATGGTCTCCTGCGTAGTAAACGTTTTGGAGGCAATGATAAATAGTGTTGTTTCGGGATTCAGATTCTTTACCGTTTCGAAAATATGCGTGCCATCTACATTCGATACGAAATGCGGTTTTATCGAAGCATGATAAGGCTTCAAGGCTTCGGTAACCATATAAGGTCCCAGATCGGAGCCCCCAATGCCTATGTTAACAAGATCTGTAATGGCTTTGCCTGAATATCCTTTCCACTGGCCCGACAATAATTGATTTGAAAACGATTCTACCTGGTTTAGAACTTTATTGACAAGCGGCATGATGTTTTCATTGTCTACGTAGATAGGAGCGTTCGATCGATTGCGCAAAGCAACATGCAATACCGATCGATGTTCTGTTTGATTGATCTTATCCCCTCTAAACATGGCATCAATAGATTCTTTCAGCTCAACTTCTTTTGCTAAATCAACCAAAGTTTCCATGATTTCTTCGGTGATGATGTTCTTCGAATAGTCAACCAGAATATCATTTAGGGAAAGTTGAAATTTTTCGAATCGCTGGGGATCTTCCTCAAAGAGTTCGCTCATGTGTGTTGCTTGAATCATCATGAAATGAGCAGTTAATTTTTGCCAGGCAGTAGTTTCCGCAGGATTGATTTTAGGTAGCATAGGAATTAAATTCAGGAATGTTAAAACGTGTTGCGCACAGTAAAAATAGAGTTTGAAAAGATAACCGGAGGCAAGGAGATGTAAATAATATCGGCTTACCCGCCAACAACGCTACGCAGGTTGTCCATCAGACCTTCCCACAAATCATCTAACTCATTTAAGTCATCAAAGTCAGAGTAATCGATAATCTTTAAAAAGGTGGTCTGCGTTAATTCATTTACTTCTAAACGAAGTTCGAAATAGGAGGGATCCTTTTCATCTTCTTTGCTCTCTGGCAAGTATTCGAAGCGAACAAAATGGTTGGCACGATGGGAAGTCATCAGGGCTTTGTGTTCTTCGTGATCCCACACAAAAGTGAATACCTTTTCTGGACTTATGTTCACATCGTCTGCAAACCACTCCGATAGCCCACTGGCTGTTTGAAGGTAAGGATAGAGCATTTTAATTTGAAGCATGAACTTCAAAATCCTTCGTGTATAATGTTTTAGTCGTGCTGGCCATGCCGGTTCTTTCTATTCGATTTTAATTTAAAGAAATTCCGGCTAACAGCAAATTATATTGCAATTAGTTATTAGAAACGAAAAGTTATGGTGATAACTTTTAACCAAACAAGCCGTTTTTTTTCTAATGATTTGTTGCCAATGGAAATTCCCAATGTGATTTATTTGATTACAGAAAAGTTTGTATGTTTGCGCTCCCAATTTATGGCGCGGTAGCTCAGGTGTCCCGATAGCTATCGGGAAGAGCGTTGGATTCATATCCGCCAGCTGGCGGACGGGGATTAATTAAGGATTAGAAGTAGATTGAACTGTAATAATTTTAAATGGCGCGGTAGCTCAGGTGGTTAGAGCGTTGGATTCATAACCCAAAGGTCGGGGGTTCAACTCCCCCGCGCTACAAAAAATTATGGTTGGATTCATATCCGCCAGCTGGCGGTCGGGGTTCAACTCTTTACGCGCTACAAAAACTCATAATTGGATTTATATCCGCCAGATGGTGGATAAGGTTCAACTCCTCCCACATCACAAAATTAAAATTCTGAGTTGTTTACAGTTTATATCCTTTATAGCGAAGCTTTCGAAAAAATTTACATTGGGTTTTCGTCCAATATAAGTGCAAGATTGGAGTCTCATAATTCGGAGAACGGGAAAGGGGTTTACAAATAAGTTCAAACCCTGGAAGCTTATTTACTCGGAGGAATTTTCAACAAAATCGGAGGCCATGAGAAGAGAAAAGCAACTCAAATCCGCGAAGGGAAGATAATTTGCATGGAGTATTATCTTAAAACAATAAACCTGTAGTTGGATTCATATCCGCCAACTGGCGAACGGGGTTTTCGGATTGACCTCCTTTCACTTCTTTCAAACTACGATCAGAAAGCGAAGAAGACGCAGCACAAGTATTTTGAGATTAAAATCATTGGCCTCGTTTTTGACAGTATCTTTGTCCGTAGCCGATGAAAAAAATAGATAAACTCATTCTCTCATCCTTTCTGGGGCCATTTATCCTTACCTTTTTAGTAGTGGTGTTTATTCTGCTAAACATCCACATGTTAAAATATTTTGATGATATCATTGGCAAAGATTTAGGTTGGGGGGTTATTGGACAATTGCTCTTTTACTTTGCCATATTTAATACTCCCGTAGCGTTGCCCTTGGCCGTCTTGCTTTCCTCACTCATCACCTTTGGTAATCTGGGTGAACATTTCGAATTAACCGCCATTAAAAGTTTGGGCATTTCATTAATCCGAAGTTTGATTCCGATTTTTGTTTTTGTTCTTTTTTTAACCGGTGGCGCTTTCCTGGTAGGAAACTATCTGGTTCCAAAGGCTGCCCTGGAGGCTTATAGTTTACTTTATGACATTAAACAAAAGAAGCCCGCTCTTGATCTTAGACAAGGAGCATTTTATAACTCCATTCCGGATATCAGCATAAAAGTGAATGAGAAGATGCCGGATGGTACCCTCCAAGGCGTAATCATTTATGATCATCGGGGCAAAACGGGAAACAAAGATGTTATCAAAGCCGATTCAGGGAAAATGTACACTATCCTGAACGATCAGTATCTCAAGTTGGAATTATTTCATGGATATAATTATACCGAAGGCTCGGGTAAGGATAATGATATTACATCCGGCCAAGGTAAATCTTCGGATGATAGTTATCGGAGAACCGAATTTTCGAAATCGCAAATCGTTTTTGACCTTTCTTCTTTTGGTCTAAATCGTACTGACAAGAAATGGTTTCAGAGTAATCGCATTATGCGCAACATGGGTGAGCTAAGCAAAGACGTGGATTCTGTTTCGACTGTAATCAAGACTGAGCAAATTGCTATTTATGCTTCAGCATCTAAATTATATAATTATCATTTTAAAAATGACTCCATACAGTGGCCGGAGGATATTAAACTGCTAAAAAAGAGACGCGATTCAATTGCTTTAGCTAAAAGAGTTGCTGACCCCAACACACCTATAACAACAACGAGCTCCAGTGCTAATGCTCTTGCTATTTCTAAAGTTACATCAGAAAGCATAACCGCTAAGGATAAGCAGACTTCGGATAGTCTGTATCAGTCCCCTTATAGTGCCTCCGAAATTTCAATTGCATTAAATCAGGCCCGCATGATAAAGGCTCAGCTCATTGCTCACAATACAAATATTAAATCTTATGTGTCTGAGCGTAGAATCTTTGATATTCAATGGCATAAAATTTTAGCTCAATCCATTGCGTGTATTGCTATGTTCCTGATTGGTGCGCCATTAGGTGCCATTATAAAAAAGGGTGGGTTAGGGGTGCCTGTCCTCATGTCAATTCTCTTCTTTATTCTCTTTTATGTGCTTTCGCTTATGGGCGAAAAGTGGGCAAAGCAAGGGCTTATTTTCTGTAGTTGCCGATATGTGGCTTGCCAATATGATTTTAGCTTTTATCGGTCTGATCTTTTTGAGACAAGCACGTTTAGATGCTCGTTTGTTTGATTCCGATTTCTATAATGTACTTTGGGATAAACTGAAGCGAAGATTTTCAAAAACAGCTTAAAATAACTTAGTGTTTGGTTTTATGATCGCATTCGCCTAGTTTTGCGCGTTAAAATATAAGAAAGCTAAAAATTTAAGAACAGATGTACCTCAATTCAGAAAAGAAACAAGAATTGTTCAGCAAACATGGTTTTGCTAAGCAGAAAACCGATACCGGCTCACCAGAGTCTCAAATCGCCCTTTTTACGCACCGGATCAGCCATCTGACAACTCACTTAAAAGATCAGAAAAAGGATTTTTCAACCCAGCAAGGCCTGCTTAAGTTGGTAGGTAAACGCAAAAAACTGTTGAATTACCTTCAAACCACCAATATCGAAAGATATCGTGCAGTTTTAGCTGACCTGGATCTAAGAAAATAAGAAAATCAAAATATACCAGATAGGGAACCAAGTTAGGTTCCCTGTTTGCTTTTAATCAAATAAGGAATGCCGTGAATTGTAGGCATTCCATAAATCCTACCTATGAAAAATATAATTTCAAAAACATGCAGTCTTCCCGATGGAAGACAAATCACCATTGAAACCGGAAAACTAGCTCGTCAGGCAGATGGTGCTGTTGTATTGCGCATGGGAAATACCATGCTATTAGCCACCGCTGTGGCCTCACAAACAGCTAAAGACGGAGTCGACTTTTTACCTATGTCTGTTGACTACCAGGAGAAGTTTGCGTCTACTGGAAAAATACCGGGAGGCTTTTTAAAGCGCGAAGGCAGACTCTCAGATTATGAAATCCTGATTAGCCGTTTGGTGGACCGGGCTATTCGCCCTTTGTTTCCTGATGATTATCACGCTGAGACACAAATCAATATTCAGTTAATTTCGGGTGATCATAACGCATTACCAGATTCATTGGCAGCTTTTGCGGCTTCGGCTGCACTGGCAGTTTCAGACATTCCTTTTCAAGGTCCTATTTCTGAAGTAAGAATTGTAAGACTAGACGGTAAGTATATTATCAATCCAACCTTAGAGCAAAAGGAGAAAGCTGATTTAGATTTTATTGTTGCCGCTTCCATGGATAATATTCTGATGGTTGAGGGCGAGTGCAAGGAGATTAAAGAAGCAGATATGCTTGAGGCTATTAAGTTGGCCCACGATGCCATCAAAACCCAATGCAAGCTTCAGCTAGAGTTAAGTGAGGCGGCAGGTAAAACCAAAAAGAGAGAATATTCTCACGAGGTTAAAGACGAAGCCTTTAAAGAAGAACTTTTTAAGGCTCTTTATGATAAAGTGTACGAGGTAGCTCGTCAACAATTAGCCAACAAGCATACGCGCTCAGAATTGTTTGGTAAAATACTTGAAGACTATGTAGCTTCTTTACCTGAGGATACAACAGTAAACAAGGATCTTGTAAAGAAATACTATAAGGATATCCAGAAGGCAGCTTGCCGTAATCTGGTGTTGAATGAAAAGGTTCGCCTGGATGGACGTAAGACCAATGAAATCAGACAGATATGGTCTGAGATTGACTATCTTCCATCAGCACATGGTTCATCCATATTTACGCGTGGCGAAACGCAATCATTAAGCACAGTAACCCTCGGTACCAAATTGGATGAACAAATGATTGACGGGGCTATGTTCGATGGTTCCAACAAGTTTATCCTACACTATAACTTCCTGGCTTTTCTACCGGTGAGGTGAAGCCTAACCGTGGCCCCGGCCGCAGAGAAGTTGGTCATGGAAACTTAGCGATGCGAGCACTTAAGCAAGTGCTTCCTAACATGGCAGAGAGTCCATACACCATTCGTTTGGTTTCTGATATTTTGGAATCAAATGGTTCGTCATCTATGGCTACTGTTTGCGCAGGCTCACTCGCCCTGATGGATGCCGGTATTAAAATTTCAGCTCCTGTATCGGGTATTGCTATGGGTATGATTTCCGATAGCAAAACAGGCAAGTATGCAATTCTTTCAGATATTCTTGGGGATGAAGATCACCTTGGAGATATGGATTTCAAGGTAACCGGTACTGAAAAGGGAATCACGGCTTGCCAGATGGATTTGAAAGTAGATGGTTTAACATACGAAGTACTTAAAGAAGCTTTGGATCAGGCAAAAGAAGGTCGTGATCATATCTTAGGTGAAATGAAGAAGACGATCAACACTCCGAACGCATATCTTAAACCACATGCCCCTAGAGCAACAACCATCGTGATTGACAAAGACATGATTGGTGCGGTAATCGGGCCTGGTGGTAAAGTAGTTCAGGAAATTCAGAAAACGACAGGTGCAACAATCGTTATTGAAGAGGTTGGAAATAAAGGTGTGGTTAACATCTTCGCCAACAACCAGGAAGTAATGGATGCTGCCGTGAAACGAGTAAGAAATATTGTTGCCATTCCGGAAGTTGATCAGGTATACGATGGTGTGGTTAAATCCATTATGCCATTTGGTGCCTTCGTTGAATTTATGCCTGGCAAAGATGGCCTTTTGCATATCTCTGAAATTAAGTGGGAACGCCTTGAAACGATGGAAGGTGTGATGGAAGTTGGGGAACATGTTAAGATTAAACTTGTAGAAGTAGATAAAAAAACTGGTAAATTCAGATTATCGCGTAAAGTGCTATTGCCTAAACCCCCAAGAAAGGAAGATGCACCGAACGCTTAATTTTATTGCGATTTAATTTTTTTGGAAAATTTTCGTTTTTTAGTGTTTAATTTAAACGACCTCAAAGTTCAATGAGACAGTTAAAAATTAGCAAACAAATTACGAACCGCGAAAGCCAATCGCTTGATAAGTATCTTCAGGAGATTGGTAAAGTGGACCTGATTACTGCCGATGAGGAAGTAGTACTAGCCAAAAGAATCAAAGAAGGCGATCAGATTGCGCTGGAGAAATTAACCAAAGCCAACCTACGTTTCGTAGTGTCGGTGGCCAAGCAATATCAAAACCAAGGTCTCTCGTTGGGTGATCTTATTAACGAAGGCAATCTGGGTTTGATTAAAGCAGCGCAACGTTTTGATGAAACCCGGGGGTTTAAGTTTATCTCGTATGCGGTGTGGTGGATTCGTCAATCTATTCTACAAGCATTAGCAGAACAATCGCGTATTGTGCGCCTTCCTTTAAATCGGGTTGGTTCATTGAATAAAATTTCAAAAACATTCTCTGAGTTAGAACAAAAGTTTGAACGCGAACCCTCTCCGGAAGAACTAGCCGAAGTGTTGGAGGTTACTACCGCGGAAGTGATTGACACCATGAAAATTTCGGGGCGTCATGTTTCTATGGATGCACCGTTTGTTTCCGGTGAGGAAAATAGTTTGTTGGATGTGCTCGAAAATGACGGTGAAGAAAAACCAGACTCTGGTTTGATGACGGATTCTTTGCGTAGAGGTGCAGCGGGCTTTGTCAACCCTTACCCAACGCGAGTCGGACGTAATAGCACTATACTTTGGGTTAAATGGTGAGCATGCTATGACGCTGGAAGAGATAGGCGAAAAGTTTAATCTTACCCGCGAGCGTGTTCGTCAGATTAAGGAAAAAGCCATTCGCAGACTACCGCACACATCAAGAAGTAAGGCTTTGAAACCTTACTTAGGTTAAAAATGTTTAATTAATATTTGCAAACAAGGGTCTCAATTTAATGAGGCCCTTTTTATTAAAAATTGAGAGCTATTATGGAGAAAGTAAATGTGTTGATTATCGGTTCGGGTCCAGCAGGGTATACGGCTGCTATCTATGCAGCGCGGGCGGGGCTTACCCCCGTATTGTATACGGGTGGCCAACCCGGGGGGCAGCTAACGACTACCAATGATGTAGAGAATTTTCCGGGTTACCCCGATGGGATCAATGGCCCGCAAATGATGATGGATTTACAGAAACAAGCGGAGCGATTTGGCACGAAGGTTAATTACGGGTTGGTAACAGCTGTAGATTTTTCTGTGTATCCGTTAAAGGTTACGGTTGACGAAAAAGATACCGTATTAGCAGAGACGGTAATTGTGGCAACGGGGGCATCAGCAAAATATTTGGGCATTCCTTCTGAAGAGACCTTTGCTAACCGCGGTGTATCAGCCTGTGCAGTTTGCGATGGCTATTTCTATCGTGGAAAAGAAGTGGCCGTTGTGGGTGCCGGTGATTCTGCTGCCGAAGAATCAACCTACCTTTCTAAGCTATGTACGAAAGTGCATTTGATTGTGCGAAGAGATGAAATGCGCGCTTCTAAAATCATGCAGCAACGTGTATTAAATACGCCTAACATCGAGATTCATTGGAACACAGAAACCGATGAAATTCTGGGTGATGATAGTGGCGTAACCGGTGTGCGTTTACTGGATACTAAGACGGGTAAAAAAGTGAGATTGCTGTTAAAGGATTCTTTTTAGCTATCGGCCATAAACCGAATACCGATATTTTTAAAGGTCAATTAACGATGGATGAATCCGGATATGTAAAAGTTATTCCAGGGTCCACCAAAACCAATGTAGCGGGTGTCTTTGCTGTTGGCGATGTGGCTGATCGGATATACCGCCAGGCGATTACTGCGGCCGGTAGCGGCTGTATGGGGGCTTTAGATGCCGAGAAATTTTTAGCTGCCAAAGAGGCCGAGGCTGTTCACTAAAAGCAAAAGATGAAACTGGATATTCTCGTTTTAGCAGCTCATCCGGACGATGCCGAGTTAGGGTGTGGCGGTACGCTGGCAAAACATGTTGCCTTGGGAAATACTGTTGGTGTTATTGACTTTACCCGGGGAGAATTAGGAACCCGTGGAACGATTGAAACACGGGATGAAGAGGCAAAGAATTCGGCTTCGATTTTAGGTTTAACCGTACGCGAAAATCTAAACCTTAAAGATGGATTTTTTCATAATGACGAAAGCCATCAAAAAGAAGTGATTCGAATCATCCGAAAATATCAGCCCGACATAGTTCTTGCCAATGCTATCTATGACCGGCATCCCGACCACGGAAAAGGAGCAAGTCTTTCGTTTGACGCTTGCTTTTATTCCGGCTTAAGTAAAATAACAACTACCGATGCCGGTGTAGTGCAGCAAGCCTGGCGACCAAAACATCTTTACCACTTCATTCAAAGTCAATTGATACAACCCGATTTTATTGTAGATGTATCTGATTATTGGGAGACAAAAATGAAAGCCATACGCGCATTTAAAACTCAGTTTTATGATGCCAACAGTCAGGAGCCTGAAACGTATATTTCTAATCCAGCCTTTATGGATTTACTGGAAGCCCGTGGCCATGAGTTTGGTCATGCTATTGGCGTCCGCTATGGCGAGGGATTTACTGTACGCAGAGTACTGGGTGTTGACAACCTTTTATCTCTTCGTTAGAAAATCACGGAGCAAGTCTTCGCCATTGTTGGTGTTGAGCGTAAGTGGTGAGCGCAGGATTCACCAACAATCACAATCTCGATTGCTTGTTGGTGAAGAACACCAACAAGGGTGTATCTTCGATAAAGAATCACGGAGCAAGTCTATTCATGCTCCATCCTTTGTTGGTAAGATTATAGATAACCCGATCATGTAATCTACTGGCCCGCCCTTGCCAGAATTCAATCTCGATAGGTGTAACTGCATAGCCACCCCATTGATGCGGTTTGGGGAGCACATTCATTCCTTCATATCTCTTCTCAATCTCTTTAACGCGCTCTTCCAGTATCTCCCGATTCTTGATTACGCTACTCTGTGGCGAGGCCCACGCGCCAATCTGACTACCCCGTGGGCGGCTTTGAAAATATTCTTTCGAAACAGATTCAGGAAGTCTTTCGCTTACGCCTTCAATTCTAACCTGCCGCTCTAACTCAGGCCAAAAAAATGTAAGTGCACAGGCTGCATTATTTTCTAATTCCTTTCCCTTTCTACTTTGGTAGTTGGTGTAGAATAAAAATTTACTTTGCTCAATCCCCTTAAGCAGAACGATTCGCCCTGAGGGGCGACCCGATTCGGTAATCGTTGAGAGTGTCATTGCATTGGGTTCAATTACTTCAGCTTGCAATGCTTCGGCAAACCATTTCTCAAATTGAAGTACCGGATCTTTATCAACGGTTGTAATTTCCAGCGAGGCCTTGGTGTAGTCGCTTCTAATGTCGGCAATGGGTTTCATCTTTGTAAGTTCAGTTTATACTAATCGAGGGAAAAGAGCCTGTCCGTTTCTCGATTATTCTGCAAAAATTAACAAAATCATTATTTGCAACTCATGATTTCCTTCATTTTATTAACATTTATTTTGTAAGAATAACTTAAGGTCATTAATTAACGTTATTTCCTTGTAGCCTATGGATTTTTTTCATTATCGAAATAAAGTACAACCGCAAAAGGGAGCGCTGCTATTATCAGAGCCCTACCTGGCCGATCCAAATTTTGAGCGAACAACAATCTTGTTGACCGAACATAACGAAGAGGGGTCTGTAGGGTTTATTCTTAATAAGCCTTCTGATTCACGCGTAAGCGAAGTAATGGATGCCATTAAGGAATTTGATGCGCGCATTTATATTGGGGGCCCTGTTCAGCAAGATACACTCCACTTCATACACCGGGTGCCGTTGCTGGAGGATGCCATCGACATTGGTAATGGCTTGTTTTGGGGTGGTGATTTTGAGCAACTAACATCGCTGATTGAAACCCATCAAACCAATGTGCTGGATGTCAAATTTTTCTTAGGGTATAGTGGCTGGTCGCCAGGTCAATTGGAGGAAGAACTGAAGCTCGATAGCTGGATTGTGAGTGATCAGGTTTCGGATGCCCTGGTATTTGAAACAAATCCTGAATTAATGTGGAAAGAGGCTATGCGTAGTCTGGGTGGGCGCTTTTCGGTCTATTCGAACTATCCGGAAGACCCACGAATGAATTGAATGATTTTAGTATTTTTACGGTTCCTCAGACGAGGCTATGAGAGGATATGACGATGGAAAACGATAAAGAGGTGCAAGAAGAGCAAGAGCAAGTCAATAGTGCAGCTGAAGAGGTTTCAGATTCTGTTCTGACGAAGATCAATGGCGATCATCATCATGATGAAACGTCCGCAGACGATTACAGGGAAGATCATCCCGAAGTTGATTTCTCACAGTTTACAAAAGAAGATTTTGTTGCGCACGTGAAAGAGCTTAGCAAGGACGATGATTTTCGCAAGGTTGATTCCATTCTCAAAACAATAAAACCTTTGTTTGATGAAATCCGTCAGGCAGAGAAAGATGCCGCGCTCGTAAAATTTAAGAGTGACGGTGGCCAGGAAGATGATTTTGAATATCGCTTCGATGAGTTCGACCATGCCTTTGATGCAACGGTAAAACTTATCCGCGATCGTAAAAATCAGTATTTCAAATGTCTGGAAGAAAAAAAATCCGAGAACCTCAATAAGAAGAATGAGATTCTTGAAAAGCTAAGAGCCTTAATTGATGGCGAGGACTCGGCTCAGTCGTTTCAGATTTTTAAGCAGTTACAAATAGACTGGAAGCAGGGTGGTCCTGTGCCCATGGCGCAGGTTAAAACCTTGTGGGCAAATTATAATGCCCTGGTAGATCGCTTCTATGATCATCGAAACATTTACTTTGAGCTTAAAGAGCTAGACCGGAAGAAAAATCTGGAAGCTAAGCTTGAACTTTGCGTAAAAGCAGAGGAGTTAATCAGCAAAGAGCGAATTAAAGAAGCGGTACAGGAACTCAACGAACTTCATCATGAGTTTAAACATCTTGGCCCCGTACCCAAGGAAGAACAAGAGAATGTATGGCAACGATTTAAGGCTGCCTCCGATGCCGTTTATGCCAAGCGTGATGCTTTTTTGGTTGACCTTCAGCAAGAATTAAAACAGAATTTAGATGCCAAAGGGAAAGTAGAGGAAGAAGTACTGGCTTTCGCTTCTTTTAATTCGGATCGCATCAAAGACTGGAATCAAAAGACAAAAGAAATTCTTGACATCCAAAAGCGCTGGGATGCTATTGGTGGTGTACCGCGTGCCAAGTCTAAAGATCTGAACAAGAGTTTTTGGACGGCCTTCAAAGCCTTTTTTAATAATAAAAATCACTTCTTTAAAAAGCTCGATGAAGCGCGTTCCAGCAATTTAAAATTGAAACAGGAATTAGTAGCTCGGGCCATCGAATTAAAATCGAGCGATGATTGGGCGCGTACCTCGCAGGAACTAAAGGACCTGCAAAACAAGTGGAAAGAAATTGGACCGGTGCCCGAAAAACAACGCGAGAAAATTTATAAAGAATTTAAAGAGGCCTGCGATTTCTTTTTTGGTCAGCGCAGAGAGGTGTTTGAAAAGACCGATCACGATCAGGAAGATAATCTTAAATTAAAGGAAGCCATTATTGAGGAATTGCGTGGTGCTGCCGAGGGTAGTGGCACGTTAGAAAAACTTCATGAGCTACAGACGCGCTTCAATGAGATTGGATTTGTTCCTAAGAATGTAATCGCTTCCGTGAAGAGCCGCTTTGCAGACGCGACTACAAAGTATCTGGAAACTATTGCCGGATTGAATGAAGCCCAAAAAGATCAGGCTAGCCTCGAAATTCAGCTGGGCAGTCTTAGGAATGACCCGCAAGCTGAACGCAAGATTTTCCATAAGGAGCAGGCCTTGAGAAAGCAAATTACCAAAGCTGAAAATGATCTGGCTACGTTGCGCAATAACCTCGAGTTCTTTGGGCGTTCAAAAAATGCCGCTAAAATGAAGGAAGAGTTCAATGAGCAAATCGTTGTGGCCACCGACAATCTGGACCAGCTAAAAAAGCAGCTAAAACTTCTTAAATCCGTGTAGAAACGGCTTGTAAAAACCAAGAGTTACCTTATTTTTGCACCCTCTTTAAAGCCTCCTTAGCTCAGCTGGTAGAGCAACTGACTTGTAATCAGTAGGTCGCTGGTTCGATTCCGGCAGGGGCTCATAACCGAATCCTTGGATTCGGTTTTTTTATGCTTGTATATATTCTCTATTCAAAGCAGATTGATCGCTATTACATAGGCCAGACCGAAGATCTATCGGTGAGATTGAATCAGCATTTAACCAAGGTCCTCCCTCATAGTTACACCCAATTAGCTAGCGACTGGGAAGTGTTTTTCACTATTGATTGTGACTCTAGAAAACAAGCAGTTGGTATTGAGAATCATATAAAGAAAATGAAGTCGAGTCAATACATTCGAAATTTAAAGACCTATCCCGAAATAGTTGAGAAGCTAAAGTTGAAGTATAATTAGGTCGCTGGTTCGTCCCGATCCCGATAGTCCCGATAGCTATCGGGATCGGGACTATCGGGGACTCAATAAGACTAAAGCCTTGTAAATTTTTTACAAAGGCTTTTTTTATTGCCTTACTGAAACTTTAGGGGCAAAGGCCATAGCGTATAGGGCTTTAAGTAAAGTTAAAAACTACTTCAGTTTCTTTTTGGTTTGCCTTCAACAATTTGTTTAGCATTTAGCTTACTCACCACCTTGTCTCCGGTTCTTACTTCAATCTCTTTTCGTGCATTTCCTGCAACAGTTCCACCTTGCCTGGCAATTACTTTGCTCTCATCCAATGTGTTTGGCTTCTTCTTTTTCGAAATCTCAGAAGTGGTTGCCTCTGCCAGCATGTTCAAAACCAATTCTAAGTTGGTCATGTGGTCGCGAAGGTTTTCCTTCTTCAAGTCCTTGTGTTTCTTGTATTGCTTTACAGATTTGCCGCTCCATGCTTTTGTAATAATGTCAGTAAGTATTGCGAAGTCCATGCCTTTCTGCACTCCACGTTTTTCCCATTCATCCGTAAGTTCTTTGCGAACCTCAATGCTTTTGAGTCTTTGGTTAATCCAATTTTTTGAATAGCCCTTTGCTAGGTAGGTTTCCATAGCTCGGTCAAAACTTAATTCAGGGTCTTCGTCTTCCTCAATTCTCTCATAGCCTACCTGAGCAAGCCATTGTTTAAAAGGTTCTGCTTTAGGTGATGGAATTGATTGAATAATTCTCAAAAGCCCCTGTGTATCAGTGCAATCGGTAAGATATTTTTGCCGTCACTGGATTCCATTTCAGTTGTACGATAATATCGTACAACTGGCCAAAGCCTTCTTCTTCCAATTTGCGTTTCAAATCGCTCCAATATCTTCTTGGATTATTACTGTCAGTAAGAATCTCAATTACATCAATAATGGAGAAGAACCACAACTCCTTTTCCTCATCCCAGTGAGTTCTTACTTTTTTGGATTCAAACAATTTAATGTTGCTCATCGTTCTTTGATTTATCGCCAGATCTTATCTTACTCATATTGACTTTCCTATACTTTGCTTAGAGGTTTCAATTTTCCAAACAATAACTTATCCACAAATTAAGAAAAGCAGTTACAATTGTGTAGCTGCTTTTTTTATTTAACTAAAGTAGTAGCTGAATCAATTTGATTAAACTTTGTTCGTAGCAATCAATGCGCAAGGGAGAAATATTTTTTTGTTTCCTCGGGCCTGCCCACCGTAGCCACGCGAAGGTGGGCGTGCCCCTTCACCTGCAAGCCGAAGCGGCAGCGCAGGCTTGGGTCGGGCTATCCGCTACAAGTCCGACTACACACAGTGCCCACACGCTTCGGGCTTTTCGCTACTATCCCTCACGCGGTTCTGCCTTTCACACGACTTTACTAAGTAGGGATAAATCCAGTATTACCGGGGAAAAACTCCACTCCAAACGAGGGAAAATACCTCACCTCAAAGGTTTGTTTTTAAATCATTTGGGGTAATTTTAAAGATGCCTAATAGTAGCCTTATTCTAATTTCTTTGAATTTTGGAAAACATCAATAAGAAAGACCTAAGCGAAATAGACATCTGCGATCTCTACATCACGCCTGCCATAAAGGATGCCGGGTGGGATCAGTATACTCAAATACGAAGGGAAGTCACATTAACTCCAGGTCCTATTGTTGTGAGAGGAGAGATGTCTGCCCGCAACAAGAAGAAAAAGAAATTCGCAGATTACGTTTTACACAAAGAACCGGGTATTCCCATCGCGGTAGTTGAGGCTAAAGACAATAATAAATCTATAAGCCACGGATTACAGCAGGCTATTGGCTATGCAGCGATTCTTCAAGTGCCCAGCGCATTAAGTTCTAACGGTGATGGCTTTGCATCGCATAACGATGTTCCTGAAAATGGAGAAGACATTGAGACCGAATTTCCATTAACAGCATTTCCTTCTCCTGAAGTGATTTGGAAAAGGTATAAGAAGAGACATGGAATTGTTGAAGAAGAACTTGTGCTTCAACCGTATCATGACGATGGTTCAGGAAAAGAACCTCGTTATTATCAAACGGATGCCATCAACCGAACCATTGAAGCGGTAGCTCGCGGGCAAAACCGTATCCTGCTGGTGATGGCAACAGGAACAGGAAAGACGTATACAACTTTTCAAATCATCTGGCGCTTGTGGAAAGCGCGAAGAGCAAAACGAATTCTGTTTTTGGTTGATCGTAATATTCTGGCAGATCAAACCTTGATCAACGATTTCAAACCTTTCGGTTCGGTGATGACCAAGATCAGAAATCGTAAGATCGATCCATCTTATGAAATTCAATTGGGATTATATCAAGCCATCACCGGACCAGACGAAGCCGATAAAATATTTAAAAATGTATCGCGCGATTTCTTTGACCTCATCGTCATTGATGAGTGCCACAGAGGCAGTGCGGCAGAAGATGCTTCATGGCGCGAAATACTCGAATACTTTTCGGGAGCTATACAAGTTGGCATGACGGCAACGCCAAAGGAAACAAAGTATGCTTCCAACATTACCTACTTTGGTGAACCTGTTTATACCTACACACTCAAAACTGGAATTGAAGACGGCTTTCTTGCACCGTATAAAGTTATCCGAATAAACATTGACAAAGATCTTGAAGGATGGACACCTGAACCAGGAATGACTGATGACCTGGGTAATCCAATAGAAGAAAGAACCTATAGTCAGGCAGACATGGAACGCATGTTGGTTCTTAATAAAAGAACTAAGCTTGTGGCTAAACGGGTGATGCAATACCTCAATGCAACTGATCCGTATTCCAAAACTATTATTTTCTGCGAAGATATTGATCATGCTGAGCGTATGCGCAGAGCCATTGTGAATGCTGCCGGTAAAATTGCAACCGAGAATCATCGTTATGTGATGCGTATAACGGGTGATAGCGTTGAGGAAAAGCCGAATTGGATAATTTCATCGATCCTGAAAGTAAGTTTCCTGTTATCGCTACCACTTCTGAATTGATGAGCACGGGTGTGGATGCTAAGACCTGTAAACTAATTGTGCTTGATAAAACGATTAGCTCGATGACTACTTTCAAACAGATCATTGGTAGAGGCACACGGATATCAGAAGAATTCAATAAGTTCTTCTTCACGATCATGGATTTTAAAAGAGCAACGGAGCTCTTCAAAGATCCTGCATTTGATGGAGAGCCTGTAGTAATTTATGAACCGCAAGATGGTGATCCTCCCGTTCCACCAATGCCCGAAGGTGATGGTGGTGGCGATGATGACGGAGGTGGTGATGACGATGATAAGGTAAAGAAGTATGTCCTCAATAATATTGAGGTGACCATCATATCTGAGCGCATAGAGTATATTGGAAATGATGGAAAGCTCGTAACCGAATCGTACCGGGATTTTTCCAAAAAGCAAATCAACTCTGAGTATGCATCATTAGACGATTTTCTTACCGGCTGGAATAGTGCAGAAAAGAAGCGCGCCATTATTGAATCATTAGAAGAGCATGGTGTTATTTTAGAAAATCTTGCAGAAATAGTAGGACAGGAGTATAGTGAGTTTGACTTAATCTGTCATGTTGCTTATGGCCAACCACCGCTCACGCGAAAGGAAAGAGCAAACAATGTGAAGAAGCGAAATTATTTTACAAAGTATGGAGACCAGGCAAGAAAGGTATTAGAAGCCTTGCTTGAGAAATATGCCGACAAAGGAGTGGTGTCTATTGAGAATCCCAGAGTGCTTCAACTACAGCCTTTCAGTGACATGGGCACACCAGTGGAAATCATCAATGATGTATTTGGCGGAAAAGTGAAGTACGAGAAAGCATTGCGCGAATTGGAAAGTGAACTATACAATACGGAGAAGACAGCTTGAGGTCACAATTTGTGACTTCAAGTCAAATAGATTTGAGGCGCCAGTTTGGCACCTCAAGATGATTTTCTAAGGTCGCAAAATGCGTCCTTAAACTTCTAAGGTCACAGATTGTGACCTTAAACAAACGAGACATGAAAGAACTATCCGTTGTAACTACATCCGATTTTATCGCTACAAAAATTCTTTTTCTGCGTGATGAAAAAGTGCTGCTTGATGCTGATCTGGCATTGCTCTACGGAGTTGAAACGAAACGACTCAAGGAGGCAGTGAAACGAAATAGTGAACGGTTTCCTGATGATTTCATGTTTCAATTGACTAAGGATGAGTGGCTGAACTTGAGGTCGCAAACTGCGTCCTCAAGTTCACCTGCCGGAAAGGCAGGTTGGGGCGGCACGCGCTATCCACCCTTTGCCTTCACTGAACAAGGTGTGGCCATGCTCTCTGGAATACTAAATAGTCCCCGTGCTGTGGAAACCAACATTGCCATTATGCGCACGTTTGTGGCGTTGCGCAAACTGATGGAAACCAACAAAGACCTCGCGGCCAAAATCCGACAACTCGAAAAGAAATACGACCAGCGTTTTAAACTGGTGTTCGACACCATTCAGAAACTGATCAAACAAGAAAGAGAAATTCGGCCCATCGGTTTTGAAGTGGGCAAAAGAAATAAATAGCAACATAGTAGTGGATTATAACTTAATTATTGAATGAGTAATGTTTCAGGAGTGATCAAATCTATTCAGGATTTGATGCGTAAGGATGTAGGCGTAGATGGCGATGCACAGCGTATAAGTCAATTGGTATGGATGTTCTTTTTAAAAATCTATGACGACAGAGAGAGTGAAATAGAATTAATGGAGGATGGTTATAAATCTCCCATTCCAAAACACTTGCGTTGGCGAAATTGGGCAAGTGATACCGAAGGAATGACGGGCGAAGAATTATCCGACATTGTGAATTTGCAACTCTTCCCTACGCTAAAGGATAAACTAAAGATTACCGGACCGCAAGGTGCACGAGCAAAAGTGATTGCCAATGTATTTGAAGATGCCTACAACTACATGAAGTCGGGCACGCTCATGCGGCAAGTGATTAATAAGATCAACGAAATCAATTTCAACTCGAAAGATGACCGACAAACCTTCGGTAGTATTTACGAACAGCTTCTAAAAGATTTACAAAGTGCAGGAAATGCAGGTGAATTTTATACGCCAAGAGCAGTAACGGAGTTTATTGTTGATCGTATTAATCCTAAACTGAAAGAAAAAGTACTGGACCCTGCTTGTGGTACAGGAGGATTTCTGAGCAACGTGATTGACTACAAGCGAAAAAAGTTTGTGAAGTCAACAGCAGATGAGGAAGTGTTAAAGGAATCTATTTATGGTGTAGAGAAAAAGACGTTGCCGCACATGCTTTGCACCACCAACATGATTTTGCATGGCATTGATATTCCGGTAAACATTAAACATGATAACACCTTAAGCCGACCCTTGCGTGATTACACCAACAGCGATCGTGTAGATGTAATTGTTACCAATCCTCCTTTTGGTGGAATGGAAGAAGATGGTATTGAGAATAACTTTCCAGCCGCTTTCCGTACACGTGAAACTGCAGACTTGTTTTTATTATTGATCACGCACTTGTTACGACAAGACGGAAGAGCGGCCGTAGTACTACCTGATGGCTCTTGTTTGGTGAAGGCATGAAGACACGCTTGAAAGAAAAACTTTTAACAGAATGTAATCTTCATACTATTGTAAGATTGCCCAACGGAGTATTTAACCCGTACACAGGCATAAAGACCAACATCCTTTTCTTCACCAAAGGAAAACCTACTAAAAATGTTTGGTATTATGAGCATCCGTACCCGGAAGGAGTAACGAGCTACAACAAAACGAGGCCAATGCGCTTTGAAGAATTTCAAACCGAAATGAACTGATGGGGAAAAGCGAAAGATGACTTTGCTGCCCCCGTAGAAAATGAATATGCGTGGAAAGTTTCAGTAGAAGAAATTGTAAAACGGAATTATAACCTCGACATCAGTAACCCGCATGTGGGAGAACAAGTGAGTCATGATCCGGAAGTTCTGCTTACCTCTTACAAAGCAGAGCAAGAAAGGATAACGAAGTTAAGAGGACAACTCAAAGTTATTTTATCACAAGCGTTAACAAATAACGGACGCAAATGATATGAAAGATAAAATCATCAACAGCTTCGATATCTGGATAGGGGCACAAGGCATTAAATCAAGATTAAGAATAAAGAATATTGACAACATTAGTTTGGAAGGTATTGCGCGATTGCGTGAATTGATTCTTGAACTTGCTGTACGGGGGAAACTTGTTCCTCAAGACTCTCATGAAGAGCATGCCGATATATTACTGAAAAGAATTACTAAAGAAAGGAACAGGTTAATTGAGGAGGGTTCAATTAAACAGGGAAAACAGTTCGAGGAAATCAGAAATGATGAAATCCCCTATAAATTGCCTGAGGGATGGGCATGGACAAGATTTCCTACTGTATGCAACAGTAATGTAGGAAGGACTCCCTCTACAAAAAATCCACTTTTTTGGTCAGATAAGCCTGGGGGAATCCCTTGGGTAAGTATTTCTGATATGATTCATGATGGTTTCATTCTGGAGACTGATAAGTACATTTCATCTAAAGCAGCAAAGGATATTTTTAGGGGACAACCTGTTTCAGCTGGCACTTTGTTAATGAGCTTTAAGCTTACCGTTGGAAAAATTTCAATTCTCGATATTGATGCATTTCACAATGAGGCAATCATTTCTATTTATCCATTTAAGGGTATGAATCGTGATTACCTGTTTAAATGCTTACCAGAGATAGCTCGACAGGGCAACACAAAGAAAGCAATCATGGGTAATACTTTGAACGCAACCTCGCTTGCGTTACTTTTAATCCCCATCCCACCGGAAAAAGAACAACACTGCATTGTTGCCAAAGTAAATGAGTTGATGTCTTTGTGTGATGAGCTTGAACAGCAGGAAACCAATCATCTGAAATCGCATCAACTCTTGGTGGAAACACTACTCGGCACACTCACCACCGCAGCAGATGCCAAAGAATTTCAAACAGCCTGGAGCAGCTTAGCGCAACACTTCGATGACCTATTTACGACCGAAGACAGCATCGATCAACTCAAACAAACCATATTACAGTTGGCCATCATGGGCAAACTCGTTCCGCAAGATCCGAAGGATGAACCCGCGAGCGTGTTGTTGGGGAAGATTGAAATAGAAAAGGAAAGGTTGATCAAAGAAAATTTTATTAAACAAGAAAAGCCTCTACCACCAATTTCAGCAGATGAGATACCATATAAATTACCTGAAGGATGGCAGTGGTGCAGAATGAAAGACCTATGCCCTAATATTTCTTCAGGATCTACACCGCCAAAAATACATTTCAAAGAATCAGGAATTCCATATCTTAAGGTTTACAATATTCGTTCGCAAAAAATTGATTTTGAATATCAAGAACAATTTGTTGATGAAAAATACCATAGAACGAAGTTGAGTAGGTCAATCTTAAGACCGGGGGATGTAATAATGAATATTGTTGGCCCACCACTTGGTAAAGTTGCCATCATACCAGATAATTATCCAGAATGGAATTGCAACCAAGCAATCACATTTTTTCAACCATTAGAAAAGCGAATGAATAAGTGGATTTACACCTACCTACTTGCTGGTACTTTCCTAAATTATATCGAATTAATTGGAACGGCTGGTCAGGATAATATTTCCGTTACGAAAAGTAAGATGATCATGGTTCCATTAGCACCGATATCCGAACAGTTTCGAATTGTTAAGAAAGTTGATGAGTTGTTTGCATTGTGTGATCGTTTGAAAGAAGGAATTGGTGAGTCGCAAAAAGTAGTTAACCTAATGGCAAATTCAATAGTAGAGCATTGCAATTAGTATCGATCAAGTGATTGAACTAAAAAGATAAACAGCATAATGCATGGACGTGCAAAATAGAATGAACTCAGTTATTTGTTCAAATGAGCGGTGTAAAGCGCCCGCTCATATAAATGAAATTAAATTTGTGGGTGGTGATAATGACAAGGGTGGAATTATTATAAAGTGCTCTAATTGCACAAATATATTTGCTGTTACAGTAAAGAATCCTGATGATGCTTCTATTAGTAAAGGGGAGAAATAGTTGATCGATGGGATGAAGAGTATCCATTCTCGTTTGAAGAAAAGTATGGAGCACTTGATATTATTCTCAATAATTCAAGAGCTCTTGTCTTTAAACCTGACAAAATAGATCCTGTTAAATTTATCCCCTCAGATTCACCACTTTATTTTAGCAACAATATTAATCTGGAGATAGAAGCTCAGAAAGCTCTAATAGGTTTTACAAAAGAAATAAATGTACACTATAAACAATATTATAATTGGCATGTGAAAAGCGGTGACTCAGATTTGAACAAATCTTTCGTAATTGTTCCATATGAATTTAATGATAAAAAGTATAAGGCAGTGTTTGCGAAGGGGATAAATCGCGATTCGGACTTTGAGGCAAAGAACCTCTATTTAGTTTACCACTCAGACGTAGATTTGGAATATCAGATTGATGGAATTTATAAAAGAAATGATTTGATGTTATATCTTGAACGGTTGCTAAACCGCTGGAGATATACAGCAAATGAGGTTTTGCTCGTAGTCCCCTTTATAGGTTTCCATTATCCAAATGCCCTTAAATCTCTTCAGGAATTATGGCTATGGCTTCAGGCAAATGTTGATGTTGATAAGACAAATCTGGTAACAAGAAAGGGGACTTACAATCTTTTCAAAAAAGCACAAAACACGACTGAAATACCCTTTGAAGAATTGGTGCGATGGGGATTGTTAGAACCATTGATTGAGAAAATGAATGATGACGACACAAAGTTTTTCCAACAATCACATGCTAAGTATTATGTGGGTGTATTTAATGACTATGTGGAAGTTCTGTCAGGCTCCTTTAATCTTCACACCGGGGAGTATTGGGAAAATATGACGTTTAAAAAATACACCAAAGAGTTTTTTAGGGAACGTTATCTACGAATGCAAATTTTAAAGACTTCCAATACTTGACTGATGCTACCGATCGCAAAGTTCATTATTATTTTTGTGGCAATGAACGTCAGAATACTGGATTTAATTTGATTTCCCATAGGGATCTTTTCGATCGTTTCTTAGTTAACTTGTGAGAACTATGTGCCTACGAATATATGCCTTGCCTTCATCGCTTTCATAAGGAATTACTACCAAAGCATCCAGTTGAACTTATGTTCATAGGAACATTCAATCCAGTCTGGGATGTTAAAAAAGGAGATAATCCGGATTATTTCTACAGCAGAAGTGCCAATCAATTCTGGTGCATTCTTCCTCATGCTTTAGAACAGCACTGTCTTATTGATAAATCAAAAAGGAAAAGAAGAATTTTGCATCAAAATAAGATTGGGTTAAGTGATATTATTTATTGCATCGAGAATGTAAATGAAACTGATGATGGAAATGACTTTTTGATGAAAGGATTTAAAGACGAAGACTTTGAAAGAAAAGTATCTGGAGTCTATGATCTGGAAATAAAGTTCTTTACAGAAGACCTTAAGAATTATATTGAACATAACAAATCCTCATTGAAAGGGGTCTTCCTAACTAGAAAAACAAAAAAGGGTGTTGACAGGATTTGGAAGGAGTGGCTCTCCATTAAATCACACTGTGGGAAACTTGAGATAAAAACTGGAGAGTTGTCATCTCCATCACCACGAGGTGGAGGTATAAGAAATAAAATTATTGAGTGGAGAAAAGCGCTATCCTTATGAGCAAAACTCAACAATTGAATGAGCTTTTTGAAAATGGAAATCAGCACGTGGATATGTGGGCTTTAAAAAGGATGGTATTCTTAATGAAGATTTTTTCATTTCTCCTCGTATACTGTTTATCTGTAAAGAACCGAATGATAAAGATTTGAATGAAGGCGATTATCGTAAATGGTGGGAAAAAGGGCTGGCCTTTAGGTTTGGATTACGACTTGGAGAATGGGCTTATGGGTTAATTAATAATTTTCCAGCCTATGAAGAATTCTCTACACCACAGGCTCATGAAGCTTTTATGAAAACTGCTTTTATGAATGTGAAAAATGTGGAGGCGGAGCTCGGGCTAATCATGTTGAGCTTGTTGAGTATCTAAATCGAGATTTGCAATTTCTTAAAGAGCAAATAGAAATTATCAATCCAACTATTATAGTTTGCTGCCTTGGGGAGCTAAGAATAACCCAACTATTGTTTAAAGAAATTCCGTTAGAGAATTGGAATAAATCTGGTTATGAGGTTCAGTTTGCAATTTGGAATGAGCGTACTATAATAGATTTTGTTCATCCTTCAGTATACGCGCCCGGTTCAATGTCTTATGTGTTGCTTGAGAAAGTGTTCAATAGAATAGTTACGTGGAGTCATGAAAACAGAGTCAACCTAAGAATTATTTAACTGCTCACAGTTAAATCCTTTCACAAGCGTTAAGCTTGTTCACTTCAACCACCGATAAATTCAATGCCGCCCTTAGTTCATTGGCCTCATTTTTCTTTATGGCAATACTTCTTTGTAAAACTTGAACCCTTGCTGGGGCGAACTTATACTTTTGTAGATTATCCTCTTGATAAAATCACGACCCGCGTTAATCATTTCGTTAGCATCGGCAAACCTGCTTACTTTAAGGAATGATACTGCACAACAAATAAAGGTGATTATTCCTGCGCTAGTTAAGAGTGAGGTAGCAAGGTCTAATCCACGTAAGTAAAAGCCATAGGTAATTATGGTAAATAAGATGATAAATATCGTTTTGCCTATTACTAATAGTCGGCTAATCTTCTGTTCCAAAAGTGCTTCCATTTCGCGCGTAAGCCTGAGATCATTGATTTCATTTTGAATTTCTCTTTGCAGTTCTTGCCATCGCTTCAGTAGCCGGGCAAGCCTGCCTTCTTTATTTTGCTCCTTTTCATTATTGGTGGTTAACACAAAAGAATAATGCAAAAGGATAGCGATCGCTAAAATGATCCACCCAATTTTACCAAGCTTAATTGTTCTCATCTCTTTATAGTTTTTTAATCCAAAAGCTAAATTAACACTTTAAAGTTGATAAAATTGTTAAATTGATGTAAAATTCACTTTAAAGTTGTATATTTGCAGCATCATTAGTGCTTTAAAATGGCCTCGAAAGAAGAAACAGAGCGTTTTCTGCTTGACTTTAAACACAAGCTCGGCTTTTGGGGTTTGATCTTCCGTTCTGACCGTGATAAGAATTTCAAAACACTCACCACACTGGAGTACCAGGTAAAAGATGTTAAAAAGGAATTGAATGAGCTGGAGGTATCTCATTACTCTCAAGGGCCTGTAGTTGAGGCGCTTTTTAATGGTGCCGCTATGTGGGTTTTTGGCAAAAGTGTTCAAGGCAAGGAAGTCTATATAAAAATCACAATGGGGCAGCCAAGCGACCGTGTAATCTGTATCTCATTTCATTTCGCAGAACATGTGATGAAGTATCCCTATAAAATTAAATAATATGAAAAGTCCAATCACAGGAAAAGAAATGGTATTAAAAACCGATTTAATCGAGCATGATTTCCGCAAGGAAAAGTTCGAAATCGTGTACCATTATTATTGGTGTGAGGAAAGTAAAGAGAAATTTGAAGATGAGCGGCTCACACAATTGAATTTGAATCAGGTGTACAATCAATTCAGGAAAAAGCATAATCTGCCATTTCCTGAAGAGATTAGTGCTTTGCGCGATCAGTATGATTTATCGGCATCAAAAATGTCGGAAGTATTAGGCCTTGGAATAAACGTTTATCGCAATTATGAAAATGGAGAGATTCCAAATTCAAGCAACGCAAGGTTGATTCAACTAGCACAAGATCCAAAAGAGTTTAAGCGGCTGGTGCAATTAAGTGATGTACTTACTACTAAGGAAACAGAACGGGTAATGTCAAGAATTGACGAACTCTTATTGAAAGATGAGTTTGTCAATTTCGATCTTCAAAATTATTTAATGGGCGAGCGCACTGCCGATGATCACACAGGCTATCGAATTCCAAATCTCTCAAAGTTTACCGAGATGGTAGTGTTCTATACGTATGAAACAGAACCATGGAAGACTAAACTTAACAAGCTATTGTTTTATGGTGACTTCTGTCATTTTAGAAAAACAGGATTGTCAATTAGCGGTTGTCGCTATCGGGCAATTGACATGGGGCCAGTGCCAAATAATTTTAACAGCATTTTTGAACACATCTGTGAGCGCGATGAAGTAGATATTTACCATACCGCATTTCCTAATGGGAGTATTGGTGAGCAATTCAAACCGCATCCCAAGCGCGGGTTCAACGACACTATTTTTGAAGAAGATGAATTGAATACCTTGCGCGAGGTGGTTGCAAAGTTTGGCAAAAGCAACACGAAGGAAATAATCGAGCTAAGTCACGAAGAAGAAGCCTGGCAGAAGAACTTTCAGGATGGTAAAAAATTGATTAGCTATATCGATGCCTTTAAACTAAAAAAGATGTGATGGCTTTTATTTTCCCAGCAGAGTCTCCCGCCTCGGGGACTCTGCGCCTGTCTATACGCGGAGCCTGAAAACAGAGACTCCGCTGAGAATTAAAAAATATAGTATTGTTATTAAAAAGAGTTGGTGAAAATATTGTTCCGGCTAACTGGTACGTTGATCCATATGCACGCCAGAATGCCTTATTGCAGTGGTTTGAAAATTCCTTATTCCTTTCTCAGCAGAGTCTCCCGCCTCGGGGACTCTGCGCCTTTGTCGTTACGCGGAGTCCTGAAACAGAGACTCCGCAGAGAATTAATAATTCAATCATAATCTCTGCAAATACTCCAATATCTTCACCATCGCCAGTGTATCCAATTCGCAATACGCCAATAATTGTTCGCGCTGAGTGGCAGCAGTACCCTCATCATGCAATTTTAATTGCGCGTAAACCAAACTGGCCGTGCCACCTTCTTGTATGATTAACTCATCATAGCGAAGGTCGGGCACCAGCACCGGCAACACAGTTTTTATGGAATAACTGCCTTGGAACAGTGGATGGTAATACCACCGCTTTTGAAAAGGAATCATCAAGTCTACCACCCGTGCATTAATGGCCAGCAACTCAGTTTCATAATCGGGAAAGATGTTGATCAATTCTTTTATCCGCCCTTTTTCAAAACTCATGTTGTAGCAGATAATGCTGCCCGCTTAGGCCCAAATGTTGCAGCATGCTGGTGATTAAATCCTTGCGAGGGTCATTGATTCCATCACCCAAGTAAGCATAGTGTGTAAGTTCTGCGTTAGGCGCAATGAGCACATGCAACGAGTATTGAAACGGTATCTGTTGGTAAGGCTTACTATGATCAAACTCGGGCACACCCGGCATAATGGTTTCAAAATCAAAAAAGTAAAGTGGGTAGGTGAGAGGCTCTAAAAATTCTTTGATTGCCTCGCGGTTGATATGCACGGCACCACTGCGGTAATGGTTCAGTTGCTGGGCAACTTTTTCGGAGAGTTCAAACGTATCGGGTATTTCGTCCAAATGTTTTATTCCCGCGCCATACAATTTCCAGCCTGCCTTTCCGGGCAACTCCAATACCGAGTTAGCAACCGGCAGATGTGAAAAGCAATGGGTGATAAAATCGCATGGATAAGGACTATAGCAGTGCGGTCCGATGTCAACAACAGGTTCTTGTTGCTTAGCAAGCATAGACTTTAACTCTGTTACTTTTTCCTGAATGAAGGGTTGTTCTTCCAGTACCTCCGGCAAGACTGAATTTAAAATAAAGAGTTGCGTAACATCAATGGCACCCATGCGCACATATTGGTTGTTCAACGTTACAATCGAAATATCTTCAAGAGGCAAGCCACACTGGGTAAGCACCCAATACTGAAGTGCGGCATCGGTAATGTGTTGAGTTTTTACTTTGGTCGTGCTCTTCACTTCGTAAGCGTGCCACGTGTTGTCCTTCTTCTCAAGAATATCAACGGCACACAACACACCTTCATGCATAAAAGAAGCTTCATAGATGATGGTAGCACCTTGCTCAATGAATGCTTGAGTTTTTGCTACCGCGAGGTCGTAAGAGTAAGAATCAGGCGGAGCGGCATCCACACCCCGGCAAAGCGCTGTTGTGCAAGTAGCCCAATGTTTGTACCACGATCAAAGACAGCTTGCTGCTTTATATCGAGCGCGTCTTTCAACTCCGGGTTGTACTTATGCAAGTACAACCGCTTTGTGCACTGGCACCCATACATGAACGTAGATTTGGAAAGAAGATGGGAAGCCAAGTTGTTGGTTTAAGAATCACTAAAAATATTGATATCTCGCGTAGCGATCAACTAGTGTCCTGTAATCTTAGGTCTGCACTATGTCCCTTTACCAGCAGAGTCTCCAGTCTCTGGGACTCTGCGTTCAATTACGCGGAGTCCTGAAAACAGTGACTCCGCTAAGAATGGAGTAAGTGCATAGCGCAACAAATCCCAACTCATCTCATCAATTTGATCAAAATTTTATTTGAAACAATCAGTGCGCGGGCCCGGCAAAAGGGCGGGGGTGCGAAGGCAGGCGGGGAGAAGCATCCTTTTGCCTTGATCTTTTTTTCGTACTTTTTTGTATCAAGACAAAAAAGTACAAAGCAAATTAAAGCTATAAGCTTTGCTATCTGATGAAGTTAGTTAGTGAAGAGGATATAGAGTTTTAAAGATTGTTGGTCAGGCGACCAACAATAACGAGGGAGAGAACGAAGACTGTTGCCTTCAATGAGAGTCGTTTGGTAATGCATTAAAGGCTTTACGTTTATCCTCCATCCATGCGTTCATCGCATCCGGTGAAGTCATGCTACTGCGCATTTCATTCATTGCCACAATATGTGCGTTATCGCCTTGTTGAACCATTTCGCGCGCGTGCATGCTTACCATTTTGGCGATCTCGTCAAACGTATTCGCGCTAAAGGTCTGTTCACAAGCGCCGCCTAATTGCTTACAATTCATTGTTTTCATAGCGTGCCATTTTTAGCAAGGTAAGGAAAAGAGAAAAGATGTGATTAATAGATTGTTGGTCAGGCGACCAACAATAACGAGGGGGATTGCGGGTCTCAGTCAAATGTTTAGTTAAATTCTAACCTTGCAGTTATTCGCCCGCAATGACAACTAAAATGTATAGTGTCACTCCGGACAAGCTTGAGGAAATTATATTGATCCGGAATCACCCCTCTCCCCAGGGAGAGGGGCAGGGGTGAGGGATTTCTTTTCCATCAGGGTCTCCGCCTTTGGCCCTCTACGCTTGCAATTGCTCGCAGTCCTGAAAACAGAAACTCCGCTTTGAATGGAGTAAGTGCACAACACAACAAATCCCACTCATCTTAACAATTTGATTAAACTTTGTTTGAAACAATCAGTGCGCGGGCCTGGCAAAAGGGCGGGGGTGCGAAGGCAAGCGGGGAGAAGCATCCTTTTGCCTTGATCTTTTTTCGTGCTTTTTGTACCTGCCTGCACGGAGCCGTTCCGGCATAGGCAGGTCAAGTCAAAAAAGTACAAAGCAAAGTAGTAGAGATGAAATTTGATAACTGATAAAGTTAGTTAGAGTGTTGATGAAGAACACCTACATGGGCGGGTATCATTAGATGAATTTCTCTATATTGTGTTTCAAACCTTATACCCATGCGATCATCTTCAGCCGCTATCGTGATTTTGATTTTTATTGTAACCGGATGTAAAAACCCGGTGAGCCATCATCAACAATTGATGCTGATACCAACAGTTGGTGGGCGACAACAACCGAACTCTCCAGCGATGCTATGGAAGGCCGGGATACCGGGTCACCAGGTTATGCGCGGGCTGCAACAATAGTGGCTGAACGATTGGCTGCTGCAGGCCTGCAACCCTTGGGCGATAACGGCACGTGGTTTCAGGATGTAGCCATGGAAGAAACGGCAATCACGCAGGCAACAATTACGGTAGGCGATCGGTCACTCACGTTTTTACAAGATATATATGCAGCGCCAAACAGTGTTTCAGAATCTGTCGATGCCCCGCTGGTATACTGTGGATATTGCGACTCCACTACATTGAGTAGCGTAAAAAATAAATTGGTGATTTGTCATGGCACCAGTCGCGAAGGTCTTCCTGGCAATGCCGACCGCATGCGCATGCTTACCAAAGCGGGTGCACTAGGAATGATCACCATTGCCGATCCGGGGTTTACCGTGGAGCCTCCGCGCTGGCCGTTTGCTTATAGCCGAAGAGTGGTGCTTGCAGGCACGCCTACTGTAAAATCCGCACTGATAAATTTCAGGCTCAATGCCGATGCTTTAGATAAACTGATTGAAGGCAGCGGACAAAACGCGAAGGAACTTATTGACCTCGGCAGCCAGGGCAAACCACTACCATCCTTTGAGGTGCCAGATCATTTAAAGGCAAAGTTTACAACAACGCAGCGAACTATAAACTCACCGAACGTGATCGGGAAACTGGCGGGCACCGATCCTGCTCGCGCGAACGAAGCGATTGTGCTTACGGCACACCTGGACGGCTATGGGTATGGCGAACCTGTGCAAGGCGATAGTCTTTACAACGGCACACTGGACGATGCCGCATATGTTGCCTTACTTATTCAATTAGTGGAAAGACAAAAAGGAAAAGGATTCAGTCGTCCATTAATTCTTGCAATTGTTACCGGTGAAGAGAAAGGACTGCTTGGTTCGCAGTATCTGGTGCAACACCTTCCCGTGCCTAAAGAATCACTCGTTGCGAATATAAACCTGGATCAACTCCGGCCGTTGTTTCCCTTGGAGTTACTCACCGTGCACGCACTTGATGAGACTACGCTGGGTGATGATGCAAGGGCTGTAGCTGCGGGTATGAATATTAAAGTCCAGAACGATCCGGAGCCAGAACGAAATTTATTGATGCGCTCTGATCACTGGAACTTTATACAAGCAGGCATTCCGGCAATCAACTTTGTTTTTGGTTTTCAGCCCGGCAGTGAGAGTGAGCGAATCTATCGGCAGTGGTATCGGGAAGGCTACCATACCCCTAAGGATGATCTTCAACAAAAGATGGATTGGGGTGCCGCGGCAAAGTTCAATACATTTTTTTATGAGCTGGTTGATAAGGTAGCGAATGGTGAAGTTGCGCCTGCCTGGAAACCTGGGAGTAAGTTACGGCCAGGCACCAAAAATTAACAGCCAATCAATTCTTGTTGGCAGGACCATAGCCTTAGTTGGTGTTGTTCCCCTTCCATCCCCCAATGAACTTCAATCCAGAGCGGCAGTAGACGATCAGTAGCATAAAAAGAATTCCGATAAAATGTCTCGTCATTGAAACTACACCAGCGAAGGATCTCCCCGGTAGAAGCACGGTTTCTACTTTGGGGGATCCTTCGCTCGTTGATACTCTATATATAGTGTGCAACTTCATGGCAGGTATATCATTCTAAATAAATCGGTCATACTGCTCACTCTGGATCGGAGTCGTTTTTCTTTTCCCAGCAGAGTCTCCTGAAACAGAGACTCCGCAGAGAATTGTGAACGTGTACATGTTGGTGAAGAACACCAACACGGGCGAGTGTAACAGGGTGATTCAGTTCAGCCATTAATTTTTTTAAACCTTCGTGGAAATCAACAGGATTTTCATGTACGAATAATCAAAATTCCACCAAGTCTAGCTTGTTACGGTTTGTTGTTATTGCCGAATCACACCAAATACCAATGCCACCAATACTGTTTTCAAATAGATTTGAGTCTTCAATTTTAAATTTGCCTTGATAGGTCGGAATCGTAACGATCAATTTACTTACAGGAACACTACTATTTGTGCAATATTGAATCATATTTTTAATACTTCTCACATAACTACTAGTATCGCTAAATAGGGTGGCTGCTGAAGATCTGTATTCATTTATTTCAATAAAATTATCACCAACAATGAAATACTCAGCCATCGAATTTAGTGTAGTAAAATCTAAATAAGTGGCATGTCGCAAGTCAAGACTGGGTACAGAAATCATAATTGTTTTGTTCTGCTTGCTCAATTTATGATACAAGCTATTGATATAGTTAGAAAAATTATTTTTTTGAGAATCGGGTACGTTTTCAAAATGAATAACAACACCATCTGCATCGCGCGCCATCAGGAGATGGAATATTGTGTCAATGGATGTTAGTATAGCTTGCTGGTTTTTCAAAAATAGCTCACTATTAATCCCGTTGATGCTGATACCCAAATAAACCTTAACACCATTAGCTTTTGCGGAATCAACAACAAAAGAAGTAAGCCAGTCATGAGTAGAATTAAAACTTCCGGTGTTAGGATTTAGTTCACACCCCACATAGCAGATAGCGTTTAAAGAATCATATCTGTATTTTTCAGATACTTCTTCTTTCATCCAATAGAAATGAAACCCTAATACTTGTACAGGTCTATGTTTCACTATGTCTTGTGAGGTAAGCTGTTCGGTACTGGATTCACTACGCAGCTTACCACAACATATCAGTATAAGCGGGATCAAATATATTAGTAGGTTATTTCTCATTGAAAATTGTTTATCCTATAAATAATCAATGGAAGTAACCAATATTTCGTATGAATTCATAATTAAGTGGGGCGGATTAAGACTAGCTAGCAGTGTCTCCCGTTTCGGGGACGCTGCGCATGTCATTGCTTAAGTTATTGTTGGTCGCCTGGCCAACTAGCCTTTGTTGGTGTTCTTCACCAACGAACTTGTGAACAGGTAATGTCTGGTGAAGAACTAACGCGGACCGGTAGACTCTGCCAGCAACTGTCCCGCACCCAGGCCTCGCTCCGCCACCCCTCTCTTTTAATCTACCATTTTTCATTTCGTACATGAAACGCGACCCTAAGTTATTGTTGGTCGCCTGACCAACAATTCCCATAAATTCACTTTATACATGACACTTTTCCCAGCAGAGTCTCCCGCCTCGGGGACTCTGCGCCTTGTCGTTACGCGGAGTCCTGAAACAGAGACTCCGCTGGGAATTGGAACTTCAATCCAGAGCGGCAGTAGACGATCAGTAGCATAAAAGAATTCCGATAAAATGTCTCGTCATTGAAACTACACCAGCGAAGGATCTCCCCGGTAGAAGCACGGTTTCTACTTTGGGGATCCTTCGCTCGTTGATACTCTATATAGTGTGCAACTTCATGGCAGATATATCATTCTAAATAAATCGGTCATACTGCTCACTCTGGATCGGAGTCGTTTTTTGTAGTGCGCTTCAAACAGCACTTGTCAGTCTCCCCGATGTATCGGGGTCGAAGACTGACTTACTGTGAATGAAGCAGTCTGCGTGTTGGTGAAGAACACCAACACGGGCTGGGGCAGGGGTGAGGGATTTGTTCTAACATCTTTCCCCTCACGAATGAGCCGCGATCTGCTACCATACCAAACTACATCTCGTACCATGTCATGCGTGAACTGCCACCATGCAGAACTACATCTTGTACCATGTCATGCGTGAACTGCTACCATGCAGAACTACATCTTGTACCATGTCATGCGTGAACTGCTACCATGCAAAACTATATCTCGTACCATGTCATGCGTGAACTGCTACCATGCAGAACTATATCTCGTACCATGTCATGCGTGAACTGCCACCATGCAGAACTACATCTTGTACCATGTCATGCGTGAACTGCTACCATGCAAAACTATATCTCGTACCATGTCATGCGTGAACTGCCACCATGCAGAACTATATCTCGTACCCTTACACATACAATTCGAATTCCTTAAACCTGAAATCTCCTAAAAAATATTTTTTCACCCGTCACTGAAAAAATGTGAATGAACGTGCCAACACATTTGTGGTTGCACTTTATTCAAAATATATAGTTTCAAAAATTGTTGCAAAAACAACAACGCTCGAGGAAGTAGTGTGCGTACAATACATTAAATGACAAATTATATGTCACATTTTAAAAACGTGCAGAGCCTTGACAAGGTCATCGCCATCTGCACCGGGTTGGGAGGCAACTATAACCCCGGACAACAAAACCTTCATGTGAGTAACTTAGTTACTTTGTTGAACAACGCGCAAGCTGCGCTCGAAGCCATCAAGGTAGCGAAGACAAACTCAGAGTACGCGACTAACCATCGCGAGGTGGCATTCAAAGACCTACGCAAGCTTGCTGGCCGCATCATCAGTGAGCTGAAGTCTTCCGGAGTGCTTGTTCAAACCGTAGCGGATGCGCGCTACATTCAACGTAAGCTTACAGGCTTCCGCATCAGTCGCGACCCGATAGCTATCGGGTCGGTCCCCGCAGCGAGTGGCGAAGTTCCGGCTTTCGAAAAGAAGTCCATCGCCAGAGGTCTCGACTATGGTACTCAGGCCTCTTTTCCAAGCAGAGTCTCCGCCTCAGGGACTCTGCGCCTTATCGTACGCGGAGTCCTGAAACAGGACTCCGCTGGGAATTGAACCTGAGAGTAAGCTACGGCCAATCACCAATAATTAACAGAGGCTCCGCTGAGAAACAGACAAGGGTTGTTAATCCAGAGCGGCTAACGATGCAGAGCAGCAATCATAAGGGAAAATGAATAAGTCAGGGGCTTTTCATTCACCAACCTGCTTTAAGCGAAGGATCCCCTGGCAGTTTAGGAGATCCTTCGCTAAATTTTGTTTTCCATTTGACACATTGCCCCAACTTATCGCTCAGGATTGCTACTGTTATTTTTGTTTGCGCCAGTACAAAGCAGATTGCTTTGCTAACTGATGAAGTTAGTGAAGAGTGTTGGGGAAGAACACCAACACGGGCGAGGTTGTCAATCCAGAGCGGCTAACGATGCAGAGCAGCAATCATAAGGGAAAACGAATAAGTCAGGGCTTTTCATTCACCAACCTGCTTTAAGCGAAGGATCCCCTGGCAATTTAGGAGATCCTTCGCTAAGTTTTGTTTTCCATTTGACACATTGCCCCAACTTATCGCTCAGGATTGCTACTGTTATTTTTGGTTGTGCCAGTACAAAGCAGATTGCTTTCTTTTCCCAGCAGAGTCTCCCGCCTCGGGGACTCTGCGCCTTGTCGTTACGCGGAGTCCTGAAACAGAGACTCCGCTGGGAATTGGAACTTCAATCCAGAGCGGCAGTAGACGATCAGTAGCATAAAAAGAATTCCGATAAAATGTCTCGTCATTGAAACTACACCAGCGAAGGATCTCCCCGGTAGAAGCACGGTTTCTACTTTGGGGGATCCTTCGCTCGTTGATACTCTATATTATATAGTGTGCAACTTCATGGCAGGTATATCATTCTAAATAAATCGGTCATACTGCTCACTCTGGATCGGAGTCGTTTTTTGTAGTGCACTTCAAACAGCACTTGTCAGTCTCCCCGATGTATCGGGGTCGAAGACTGACTTACTGTAAATGAAGCAGTCTGCGTGTTGGTGAAGAACACCAACACGGGCGAGGGGGGACGTATAAGGGTTGTCAATCCAGAGCGGCTAACGATGCAGAGCAGCAATCATAAGGGAAAATGAATAAGTCAGGGGCTTTTCATTCACCAACCTGCTTTAAGCGAAGGATCCCCTGGCAATTTAGGAGATCCTTCGCTAAGTTTTGTTTTCCATTTGACACATTGCCCCAACTTATCGCTCAGGATTGCTACTGTTATTTTTGGTTGTGCCAGTACAAAGCAGATTGCTTTCTTTTCCAAGCAGAGTCTCCCGCCTCGGGGACTCTGCGCCTTGTCGTTACGCGGAGTCCTGAAACAGAGACTCCGCTGGGAATTGAACCTGAGAGTAAGCTACGGCCAATCACCAATAATTAACAGAGGCTCCGCTGAGAAACAGACAAGGGTTGTTAATCCAGAGCGGCTAACGATGCAGAGCAGCAATCATAAGGGAAAATGAATAAGTCAGGGGGCTTTCATTCAGCAACCTGCTTTAAGCGAAGGATCCCCTGGCAGTTTAGGAGATCCTTCGCTAAATTTTGTTTTCCATTTGACACATTGCCCCAACTTATCGCTCAGGATTGCTACTGTTATTTTTGTTTGCGCCAGTACAAAGCAGATTGCTTTGCTAACTGATGAAGTTAGTGAAGAGTGTTGGGGAAGAACACCAACACGGGCGAGGTTGTCAATCCAGAGCGGCTAACGATGCAGAGCAGCAATCATAAGGGAAAACGAATAAGTCAGGGGCTTTTCATTCACCAACCTGCTTTAAGCGAAGGATCCCCTGGCAATTTAGGAGATCCTTCGCTAAGTTTTGTTTTCCATTTGACACATTGCCCCAACTTATCGCTCAGGATTGCTACTGTTATTTTTGGTTGTGCCAGTACAAAGCAGATTGCTTTCTTTTCCCAGCAGAGTCTCCCGCCTCGGGGACTCTGCGCCTTGTCGTTACGCGGAGTCCTGAAACAGAGACTCCGCTGGGAATTGGGCCACCCCTCTCCCTGGGGAGAGGGGAAGGGGTGAGGGATTTTAATCCCAAATTGTTTTTCGAACTCTGCATGTTGGCAACACCAACACGGAAGAGACGCCATTTAAAATCAGATTATTTCTGGTAGTCAATTTTGGTAATGTGCCAAACAAATTGATTGGTCGCTGTCTTAACAATTGCTTCGGCACCCACTTCTTTGTTCAATAGCGCGAGTGCCATGGGCGAGTCCATCGAGATATAATCGGTTGCCCCAATAAGTTCTTCACCACCAACTATGCGAAGGCGTTTCTTTAAACCCTTCTCATTTTCAATTTCCACCCAAGCTCCAAACATCACTTTGCCTTCCTGGAAGGGGGAGTAGGTCACCACTTTTAAGTCATCGATGCATTTGCGTAAGTACAGAATACGCTTGTCAATTTCCCGGAGTCGCTTTTGATTATAATGGTAGTCAGCATTTTCAGAACGATCGCCAAGGCTTGCAGCCCAGGTAACTTTTTGGGTGGTGTCGGGCCGCTCCACCCGCCACAGGTGATCCAACTCAGCTTTTAACTTCTCTAAACCTTCCGGGGTAATCAGCAGTGTTTTCATAATACGTATTCGACTTACTTTTTTGCCAGCAACTTCTTCAAGTCGGGATGTGCTTGTAGGGTGAGAAACAGAGTTGTATCAATTTGCTCAAAGGGCATTACGGATGTGAGGTTAACCATGAACATGAGTAAAAGTAAGATATTTCCAATGTTCTTTCTCTGCAGAGTCACCAGTCTCTGGACTCTACTACCTGCTATGCTTAGTATTGAAAACATAGACCCACAATCAAATCCCTCACCCCGGCCTCGTACCTCGGCCACCCCTCTCCCTGGGGAGAGGGGCAGGGGTGAGGGATTTTAAAATTGTTTTTCGAACGTTGCATGTTGGCAACACGGGCGCGGAAAATGAGAGCCGGGATCCCGACTTTTCTTAGCAGAGTCTCCAGCCTCTGGGACTCTGCACAAAGTTCACGGAGTCCTGAAACAAAGACTCCGCTTGGAATTAATACCCCTATACCCAGGGAGAGGGGCAGGGGTGAGGGATTCACGCACGTATGTTCATCACCAATTTACTTTTTTGCCAGCAACTTCTTCAAGTCGGGATGTACTTGTGAGGTTTGAAACTCGGTGATCGTAAATTCGGCAAGTTTGTGAATGCAAAAAGGATCTTCGGCCATAATAGATTCCACTTCGGCTTTTGATTGTGCAAGCACCAGAATGATACCGCCTGTGCGGGGCACCTTTCTGCCCGAAGCGACAAACAAATTTGCTTTATAATGCTTGTTTAAAAATTTCATATGCTCCACCATAGCAGCATCAATTTGATCAAGGGGCACAATGTACGCGAGGTTAACTATGAACATGGGTAAAAGTAAGATATTTATAAGTTTTAAAGTAGGTAAACACCAACACGTTCGAGGGAATTCTGATTCTGAGGGCTTTAATCATTTTCACATGTGATCTACATCACTATTTAATTGTTTATTCTAGTATAGCTTTGTAGCGATGTCGCTGCTAAGAAAATAGGAGCCATCTCTGCTTATGGAATTTATTGATTACTATAAAGTACTGGAAATTGATAAGAATGCTTCGGCTGACCAAATCAAGAAAGCATATCGCAAGCTTGCACGAAAGCTTCATCCTGATCTGAATCCCAACGACAAAGAAGCTCAAAAGAAATTCCAGCAGATTAATGAAGCAAACGAAGTATTGAGCGATCCGGAAAAGCGGAAGAAGTATGATCAATACGGAAAGGATTGGCAACATGCCGAACATTTTGAGCAAGCAAAGCAAAA
The DNA here is from genome assembly GCA_016712035.1 of Flammeovirgaceae bacterium. Lineage (GTDB taxonomy): Bacteria > Bacteroidota > Bacteroidia > Cytophagales > Cyclobacteriaceae > ELB16-189. The sequence goes on from JADJRT010000006.1 coordinate 79,613, forward strand.
TCAATCCGGGCAAGGGTTTAATACAGGGCAAAACTTTGGTGGCGGACAAAACTTTTCTGGCGAAGGTGATTTCTCCAGCTTCTTTGAATCTATGTTTGGGGGCTCGGCTCGTCAAAGTCAAGCAAAATTTCGAGGACAAGATCTGCATGCCGAGCTACAACTGGCACTTGTTAATGCCATGGTTACTCATCAGCAAACACTTACAGTAAATGGTAAAAATATACGAATCACCATACCTGCCGGAATTGAAAATGGGCAGGTAATCAAGTTGAAAGGGTATGGCGCACCGGGTGCAAATGGTGGCCCGGCTGGTGATTTATATATTACTTTTCAGATTGTGGATCATCCCCAATTCAAGCGCATGGGAAATGATTTACATACTACTGTACCATTGGATTTATATACCGCCCTACTGGGTGGCGAGACTACAATTGATACGTTAAACGGAAAAGTGAAAATGAAAGTGAGTGCCGAAACACAATCCGGTACAAAAGTAAGATTGAAAGGAAAAGGGTTTCCGATTTATAAGCAAGAAGGTAAGTTCGGAGATTTGTATGTTACCTATCAGGTAACGTTACCTACTAATCTTACCGAAAAACAACGAGTCTTATTTACTGAATTGTCGCAACTTAAATAACAAATTATGCAACCTGCTGACATGATACCAGCTACTGAATTTTGTGTTCATCACAAGATCGAGTTGTCTTTCATTCATTTACTAGAGCAACATGGCATGATTGAGACAGTTGTTATTGATGAGTGTGTATTTTTTCCCTTATCGGAGCTTGATCGATTGGAAAAAATAATTCGATTACACTTTGAATTGGATATAAATCTGGAGGGTATTGAAACCATCAATCATTTGCTGCAACGCATTACAAACATGCAAGAACAAATTGTGAGCCTGTCAAATCGCCTAAAAGCCTGGGAAGGTGACGATTAATTTGCATAAGGTCTGAAGTTTACCGGGGTCTTTTGCCATGGTCTGTGTCCTCACCATAGTCGTTAACTTAAGAATTAAAAGACAATAAGGTTTGCTCAACCTTGTTGGGGTTTTCACAGTCTGCACCCGATCGTTCGGCCTACCAAAATCGAAAACTGAAATTTGAAAAAGCAATTTTGTATCGAGTTACTACAAACAGGATGGTAATAACTCGGCTGTAACTTTTTTTCTAGCATCGTCTCCCCATCGGAACGATGCGGGCTCTAAATCGCCTCATCCTTTTCTTAGCAGAGTCTCCAGCCTCTGGGACTCTGCACAAAGTTACACGGAGTCCTGAAACAAAGACTCCCCTTGGAATTATTACCCCTCTCCTCGAGTGCCTCAGACTGACACGAATAGAAAAAATTCTCACCCCTTGCGCACAAAGATGGACTTGAGGGCCATCGCCCCAAAGCCTTCTATCTTGCAATCTATATTATGATCACCGCTGGTAAGCTTGATGTTCTTTACTTTAGTGCCGGCCTTTATGGCTTTTGAAGCACCCTTTACCGGTAGATCTTTAATGAGCACCACGGTGTCGCCATCTTGCAGCACGATTCCGTTGGCATCCTTCACTACCATTGAGTCTGCTTGATCAGCAACCGGCTCGGTGGCTTCAATGAGTTGGTCTGGCGTCCACCATGGCCACATTCAGGGCACATCATGGAAGTGCCGGTAGGATATCCATACAACGATTTACATTTTGGGCATCCGGTTGAGTCAGCCATGAGTTTTTTTGGCAAAAGTAACCATTAAGTTGGTAAGGGAAAGGACCCAAACCAGTGAACCAAGCCAAATATTGAAGTAGCGAATTCCACAACCAACTTTAACTTCAAGTGTTAAAATCTCTCTTGCCTTCGTTTGTGTTCTTCACCAACAAACTTGTGCACAGGGAACGTGTTGGTGAAGAACATTACCTGATAATTTCAGCTATTGCAACAGCATATAAAACCCGGCTCCACAGATAATTTTTGATCCCTTTGTGAAAATCTTTGTGTCTTTGAGCTTGGCGATTTAAATTCCAAAAGGATTTCCCTATATTCGTCTTATAGCAAGTCACGCTTAGCCGACTGATGCATCTGTGGGCAATTGCAATAGAAATTAACCAGACCCTATGGAAAAGAAATGTTTTGTTATTATGTCAACAACCGATCCTGACGGCTATGCACAAGGACACTTCGGTAGAGTATATCAATATATAATTGTACCTGCCTGTAAGGCTGCCGGGTTTATTGCCGTAAGAGCCGATGACCCCACAGCAAACGACACGGCCATGGACATTCTAAGAACTATGATCGATAGCGATATGGTCATCTGCGATATAAGTTCCAAAAACGCTAATGCCCTTTATGCCTTTGCCATCCGCCAGTCCTTAAATCTTCCTGTTACTTTACTAAAAGATGTTAAGACTAACATTGGTTTTAATATGCAGGAATTTGATCACGTTGAGTATGACGATTCGCTTCGCATCGATACCGTGCAAATGGAAACGGAAACATTGGGTAACACCCTGAAGAGAACGTTTGCCAATAAAGCAGCCAATTCATTACTCAGTAAGTTGGATATTGGGTCGGCCCAATCTACAGATACCACCGATACCTCGGATACATTTGCACAAGAGGAAACTAAAAAGGAAAGTCACATACCCGTCATTTCTCCACTTCCCGACTATGTTGGCGATCCTATTACGCAACCCGGAGAAATTGATAAACTAAAAGTAGGGGATTCCATTTTTCATATGAATTATGGCAAGGGCGAGATAGCCAATATAAAAAAACTGGGAAAAGATAAAATGGCTGAGTTTCAGTTTGAGTCTGGATCAAAAATGTTGATGCTGATGACTTCCGGAGTGTTGAGAAAAATTAAAGGATAGGTGTCCTCATTCGGCTGTTGCCTGCTTGATGACGAATGCTCACCACCCATCAAGTAGCTTAGCAGAGTCACAGTCTCGGATACTCTTCTCTTAGCTGTTGCGCAGCGTAATGCAATAGTGAATCCATTAACAATTACACTTCACTACACCATACTATCATGCGCCACCCTCTCCCAGGGAGAGGGGCAGGGGTGAGAGATTTTAATCACTTTCTCAGCAGAGTCTCCCGCCTCGGGGACTCTGCGCCTTGCTGTTACGCGGAGTCCTGAAAACAGAGACTTCGCTGAGAATTAAGTCAAAGACTAATTTTCCATTTTGGAACTGCAGTGCGCTGGCCTGAACGGAAGTCAATTGTTACCTTGTGTTAAAATAATATGACTATGCAAACAATAGGAAGAGTAAGTTCATCCGAAGCAACCCAATTAATAGAGCATGTAGTAAAGGATGCGAAAGCTAGCAACAAAGCTATAGTGGTGGCGGTAGCAGGACCCGAAGGCGAATTGATTGCTTTTCTCAGAATGGATGGAGTTAATGCTGCTTCCGGAATAATTGCACCCAACAAAGCATACACCGCTGCACGCGAGCGAAAATACACGCGAGAGCTTGGCCAGAAGATGCGCGAGAAAAACACATCGCCAGCGTATTGGGGTGATGACCGCATAACGGGTTTTGGCGGTGGCGTTCCCATCGTTCAGAATGAAATGGTAATTGGAGGTATAGGTGTGAGTGGATTATCGTCTGTTGAAGATGAAGAGTTGGCAGAGGCCGCTATCAAATTTGTTTTCAGCTAACCGGTAAAGTTTCTTGATGTGGGTGGTGGAGAGTACTCTCTTGCCTTAGTTGGTGTTCTTCACCAACTAACTTGTGTGCACTGTGCAGAGCGCATTGGTGAAGAACAACAGCCACGTCATCCGCCACGAAATAGTTATCAGTACTTTGAATAAAAGATTAACTAAACCTTTATTTTTGGGACGCAAATTTCATTTTACGATTATACTCCATGGCAAAAATCATTCGCAACACCTACCCTAAACAAATAAGTTTCGGACTTCTTCTCCTTGTTTTTTTAATCGTGGCTTTTTTAGCACACCGCATATTTGAGGTACATCCCAACTTAAATGAAGGCAAGAATACTTACTACGGAGCCTTACTGGTGAGTGCTGCTGTGGTGATCATGATGCTGGTGCTTTGGGAGGAATTTTTGTTTCCCATTCATGTCAAACTGGATGGAGAAGAAGTCGTTTTCCGTAATCACCGCTCGAAATTGAAAAAGCAGGCACTGATCTTCTGCCTTATCCCGATTATTTTTGTGGTAGTCTATAATTTGTACGCAGTCAATCTTCTTGGCTTTATTATCTGGGCTGGCATTTGTATCATTTCACCCATAGCGGGGAAGTTGATTTCGGGCATCAAGAACTACAATGACTTTCTGAAGCTTACAGACGATACCATCGAATACAAGAACAACGAGAAGGAAGGCGTTTATGAATTGAAGAATGGCGCAAATAGTTCTGATTAAGGACGAAGAAAATTTCTGCATAAGATACAATTGATTCTAACCAACAACCAACCCGTATTGATAGACCTGGATGAGATGGAGATCGAAGACTTCTACGTTTCCATTGATGAATACCTCAACAAGCATTATAAAATGTTGGTGAAGGAAGCACCCGCTGCCGTGTAACCGGCATACATGTACAGACCATCACAATGTTTCCTTGCCCCTTGCCTTCGTTGGTGTTCTTCACCAACGAATTTGTTTGTTTGCAAGTAACGTGTTGTTGATTTACTTTCTTAGCAAAGTCTCCAGCCTCTTGGCCCTGCGCCTTCACAATTACGTGGAGTCTTAAAACTTACCTTTGTTGGTGTTCTTCACCAACAAATTTGAGACCCGCAACCATATCAGACTACATCTGCTACCAAGTCAAAAATAAACTCCCACCATGTGATGCGTGAACTCCTATGCCGTCACTGATTTTCTTCACAGATTGCAGAAGTAATGCATTGGTGAAGAACACCAACACGGGGAGGAGCGGTTTTAAGATGTTTGGTCAGGCGAACAACCATAACAACGGCTGTTGCCTGCTTGATTGACGAATGCTCACCACTTCATCAAGTAGCTTAGCAGAGTCACAGTCTCGGATACTCTTCTCTTAGCTGTTGCGCAGAGTAATGCAATAGTGAATCCATTAACAATTAAACTTCACTACACCATACTATCATGCGCCACCCCTCTCTCCGGGGAGAGGGGCAGGGGTGAGGGATTTACTCTCTTAGCAAAGTCTCCAGCCTCTCGGACCTGCGCCTTCACAATTACGCGGAGTCCTGAAAACAGAGACTCCGCTGAGAATTAAGCTTAACTACACTCACTCCATTGTAATGCGCCACCCTCTCTTTGGGGAGAGGGACACGGTTCCTTATTAAGCTTTTATTTCAGTATCGGTATTAATCCAGCCAACAAACAATTTATAGCCGATAGACAAAATGATGGCACCGGTGAACATGCCGATAAAGCCAGAGAAAATGAAGCCGCCTATCACACCAATAAATATTACCAACATGGGCACGGCAGCACCCTTACCTAACAGGATGGGTTTTAAAACATTGTCCGACAACCCCGCAATAACCAAAACAATGGTCCAGATGATTGCCGCATTCAGGTTGTGGGATGCAAACAAATAAATGATGATGGGAAGCGTAATAAAGATAACGGGTATTTGCAATATGGCGAGAATAAAAACCAGGAAAGCCCAGATGCCGGCATAGGGAACACCCGCCAACAAAAATATGAGCCCATGCAAAAGAGCCAGTAAGAAAGCTACACCGAGTATGCCCTTAACAACACTGGCAACAGTCTGGAGAGTTATATCCGCAAATTCATCCCCTCGGTCGCCTGCCAGTTTTCTGAAAAATTTACGAATGGATTCTCCTACACCACCGACTACCAACAGTATACCCGCAATGAACAACGATATAATGATTTGTCCGATACCGCTTATAGCATTTGCAATTCCTGCCAATAATTTTTTTCCCAAGTCAAGAAGCTGGTCTTGATACTTGACTACGGTTTGTTCCAGATTTTGAGAAGAGGCTAGCCAGATGCTGTAAATTTTATCTCCAACCACCGGCCAGTCTTTTACCTTCTCGGCAGGTGGCGGAATAACCAACGTTCCGCTTTCGTAGCTTACTTTGAGCTCTTTAACCTCCTGAAATAATTGATTGATCAATAATCCTGATGGCAAAATAACGATGACGATGAAGGAAAAAATGATCAGGATGGAAGCGAATTTTGCCCCGAGTTTCTTTGCTACACTTTTTGTGCAATGGAAAAATGGCCATGGCCAGCACAATACTCCAAAGCATAATGTTGAGAAAGGGATACATGATCATCAAACACCAGGCTACTATAAAGATGACGATAAACAACCTGATGGTGATATCGTAGATTCCTTGATTTGATTTATCGGTATTCATATACTTCAGTTTTATGTTTTCAAATTAATGCGTTGCCTGTCTAGTCTTTTTGAATTTTCTAAATCCAACTCCGAAATTTAATCCAACTTACGGGGGCAGACTTATTCCTGTTAATAGTTAAAGAGTTTTCAGTTAATCATCCCATTAAAATCCCCACAAGGTAAATAATAAGCCTATGGAAGACATTAGCTTTAATCGTCAATTTTTGAATAGATTTAATTAAATATTTTAATCGAATGGCAAAATTTCTACGCGCTACTAACCTGCAACGGTTCCTTTTCACTGGAATTGGAATATTGCTGGGGGTTCTTTCTTTGCTTACTCCGTTTTGGGAAGTTGCCGAACCGGCATCGTATGTAGGGGGGCTACTCGTTTGGGCCGCAGTACTCGAGATTTTACATGGATTCAAACGCGCAGAAAATCAAGCGCGGTTTTCCGCCTGGATCAGTGGAGCAATTACATTGGTTATTGGAGTCCTGATGATCAATGCGCTATTGTTTCAACATGATGCGCTGATCAATTTCATACTATTTCTATTCTTGTTCGATGCTGCCCGTTATGTCTATCTCTTTTTTAAAAGCAAGCGTAAAGGAATACCTGGCTGGCGCGATCTTCTGCCCGGAATAGGAAATATTCTTGTGGTAGCAATCATCGTGTTATTTAAAGGTAAAGGGTTGGAGTGGGTTGTCTCACTCTGTGGCGCGCTACGCATTTTTGGTATGATCTATCAACTGTTTACGGCACGCTTAGGAACTTCCCAAAATATAGCGGAAGACATAATTGAAAACCTGGGACTAAAAGGAAATACAGAACTGGAGACCCTTGCAAAAAAGCTGGATAAAGAAAATCAACAAAGTATTTCGGTTGATAAGGGTTGGATCATTACGTTCCTGTTGGTTTTATTTTTTGTTCACCTCGGCCGCATGGGATTCGATCAATCCAAAATTAAAATTTTATCACCCTTGGTGGCGGTAATCGGAGATATGGTGATTGCATTAATCGTTGCTTTTGGAGTGATTGCTCCATTCCGTACCCTGGTCAGAGGAGTCACAGGTTTGTTCATACGAAGTTTATGGAAATGGGTTCAGAAAGTTCCTGAGCAAGAAAGAAGATTCTTCAGTCTGCGTACCCTGGCCACCGCGTGGCTCACACGAGAGTTGGGTGTATCCATCAGCTTGCGCAAATCAGGTTATACTTTAGTGAACGCATTTCGAAGTGGTTTGAAGATTGGACTCCCATTCGCTGCCTTGCTGGCAGCGATAATACCTGTGCTTGGTATGAGTTGGTATTTCGATACAGAAAACTGGGCGTCCGGGGTGTGGGATGGTTATGCTTCTTCGCGAACAGAAGTATGGCGCGAGGCAATGACTACCGCCACGGGCGAGAAAGTTGGTGCTAATGCATTTCGTTTACATCCTAATGGAGTTACGGATACTACTGATTTTTCATTTGTTGTGATTGGCGATCCGGGTGAAGGGGATGCTTCGCAACTGGTTTTGAAAGATCAGATTCTGGAAGTGTCCAATAAACCAGAAGTAAAATTCGTGGTAGTCTCGTCCGACATTGTATATCCCTCCGGAGCCATGCACGACTATGAGCGTAAATTTTTTATGCCCTTTAAAGGAGTAAAAAAACCAATCTATGCCATCCCCGGCAATCACGACTGGTACGATGCTTTGGAAGGATTTGCAGCTACATTTTACACTCCGGAAGCAGCAAAGTTGGCTATCAAAGCCCGTGTGAATAGCGACTTGAAATTAACTACCACCACAGACAAAACTATTGACAGGTTAATCACACAAGCAGCCTTTCTGCGGAAAGAATACCAATTGCCGGTTGGGTTTCAAACGGCTCCATTCTTTCAGGTATCCAATGATTATTTTGTATTTCTTACAATTGATACCGGTGTATTAAGACGTGTAGACGATCTGCAGCTCGCGTGGATCAAGGCAGTACTTGAAGCTTCGAAAGGAAAATATGTAATGGCTGTGTTAGGTCATCCCTTCTACGCCATTGGCGAATACCAGGGAAATATGAATCCGGATTTCAGAGCCCTTCACGAACTACTTCGCGAGTATAAAGTTCCAATAATTATGGCTGGTGATACGCACGATCTGGAATACTACAAAGAACCTCCTCAAAACAACGATAATCATACCATGTATCATTTTGTAAATGGTGGGGGTGGCGCCTATCTGAGCATGGGCGCAGCGATGGCTCCTGCCGACAGCCGGCCAACAGCAGACTGGGCAAATTATCCTGCGCGAGAACCTTTAATTAAAAAAATTGATTCACTCACACCAGCCTGGAAATATCCTGCCTGGATATGGTTGAAGAAGTATAATGGCTATCCATTCTCGGCTGAGTGGCTTTCTGCTGCCTTTGATTACAACCAGGCTCCCTTCTTTCAAAGCTTCATGGAAATAAAAGTTGAGCGATCCCATAACAGAATCAGGCTTATTCCTTACGGGATACACGGGCAACTGCGTTGGCGTGATTTTGAATATGGAGGATCGGGTAAACCAACTTCCGAAAAAGAGGATAACTTAGCAGAGTGGGTCCTTCCGATGAACCCTTAATAGGAAATAATTTCTCCGCTAAACTATAGGGTTATCAATTTATTTTTTGAAACAGAATTCATTCTTTAAAGGCGAAACACAGGATGAAAATAATGATTTGACTAATAGAATACTGTAATGTATTTTTAAAGAAATACTATCTCTACTTATCCTAATCTACTGAATCGGTGACGGAGTGATTAAAAAATCTAAATTGTTTTTGAGGGTACCGATCGTAATTCTATTATTGAGTTATTCCATCTCAGCCCATTCACAGGATATTCTAGCTTTAAAGCTTGATGGTTCAGAACAAGGAAAATCTCTTTCCGAAGTATTGGCGGAAATTGAGAATAAAAACAACGCAAAGTTTTTTTTCCTGCCGGAATGGATTTCATCTGTATCCTTTGCTGAAAGTCACCAAGGGCAAACCTTGGAGCAAGCATTAGCGTATCTCTTTATTGGAACTGAGCTGAATTTCTTTGCCATGTACCCGGGCACGGTGGTAATCGTAAAAGATGCAAAGCAGTCTATTCAAAGAAAAGAAGCGATACAAGTTGCTATCCGGGAGAAAAAAACTATTGAACAATACGTTCTCGGAGATCAGGGCACTTCAACAAAAGGAAATGCAGTCCTTAAAGGTAAAGTAATTGATTCCAAGACAGGCGATCCCTTGTCGCAAGTCAATATCTACATAGTTGATTTACAAGTTGGAGCCGCCACTGACCAAATGGGTAATTATAGCCTTGCAATGGAACCGGGGATTCATGTATTAAATATTAGTAGTATTGACTACGAACCCAAAGTAATTGATTTAGCAATCTACAAAGATGGGCAGCTTGATCTTGAATTAGAAAAAATGGCCCGGCTTCTTGATGAAGTTGTTGTTCAGGATGGCGGAGCGTTGGAAATTTCAGAAAGCCGAATTGGAGAAACGCAAATAACCATGAGCTCGCTGAAGTTAGCACCTGCATTAATGGGCGAAGTAGATATCATCAAGCAGATTCAAAACTTACCTGGCGTAACTACGGTGGGTGAAGCTGCTACGGGCTTTAATGTACGGGGCGGTAGCGTAGATCAAAACCTTATTCTTTATGATGGATTACCCGTTTCCAATAGTTCGCATGTGTTTGGGTTATTCTCCTCGTTTAATCCAGAAGCCGTTCGGAATGCTTCTCTGTATAGAGGCGGTATTCCGGCCGAGTATGGTGGCCGGGCATCGTCCATTCTTGATATTAAATCTAAAGATGGCAGCTATGAGAAATGGAATGGTAATGCCGGAATCGGACTAATTACAAGTAATCTCATGATCAATGGGCCATTACAAAAAGGCAAAACTTCTCTGGCTGCATCCTTTCGATCTACGTATTCCGATTGGTTGATACGTGCTGTTCGAACAGATTATGTCGATCTGGAAAATAGTTCGGTTTTCTTTTATGATGGAACCTTGAAGCTGACTCATAAAATTAATGATCGAACCAAAATCTCAGCAACCGGATATTCAAGTAAAGATTCCTTTACACTGGATGGAGATACTACCTATCAATGGAAAAATCTTTTAGGAGGTGTTAAACTTGACTATCAAATTTCAGCGGCCCATATAGCCGAATTCAGTGCTGGGGTAAGTTCATATTCGTATAATGTATTAAACAGTGATCCCTTAAATGGGTCGGAGCTTTCCTTTCGACTTACATCATCCGTTTTTAAAGCTGGTTTTAATTATCAGCAAGGTAATCACCAATTAAATTACGGATGGCAACTAACGTATTACCAATTTAATCCGGGTTCACTTAAACCCACCTCATCCGTTTCCAGTGCCACAAATCTTTCACTAGCTAAACAGTATTCAGTTGAAAATGCGCTCTATCTATCAGACAACTGGGCTTTTCAAAATAGATTTTTTGTAGACGGTGGGCTCCGGTTTCCTATGTTTGCCGCATTCGGACCATCGTCAATAAATGTTTATAAACCGGCCGAGCCTCTCGAGATCTCAAACGTAATGGATACGCTAAATTACAGCCGTGGAGAAGTTAGTAAAATGTATTTTGGGATTGAACCACGGCTAACGCTTCGATGGATGGCAGGGCCAAAATCTTCCATCAAATTCGGATATAGTCGTGTCTATCAATATCTGCAATTGATAACAAATTCAACAGCCGTTACTCCGGTAGACATTTGGCAGCCAAGCGGCTATTATTTTAAGCCTCAACGTGCCGATCAAGTTTCCCTCGGCTATTTCATTAGTTCAAAAAATAAAATATTTGAAGCTTCAGCCGAGGTTTTCTATAAGTCGATTGGAAATATTATTGACTTTAAAGATGGTGCTGAGCTTATTTTGAATCCTCATCTGGAAACGGAATTACTTCAAGGAAAAGGAGAGGCCTATGGAATAGAAACACTGATCTCAAAAAATACGGGACGCTTCACCTGGTCAATGAACTACACCTACTCCAGAGCTTTTCGAATAATTTCCGGACCAACCGCAGGCGAATCGATTAATAATGGTAAGCAATATCCTGCAAACTACGATCAGCCTCACATAGCCAATCTTTCATGGAAGTATAATTTGTCAAGAAGATATTTTTTCACTGGAAATTTCACGTACCATACAGGCCGACCGGTTACCGTTCCTCTTTCTGCTTTTGCTAGTGAGAATACCACCGTAGCCTATTTTTCTGAACGCAATAGTTATCGGATACCAGACTACCATCGGCTGGATTTAGCACTCGTTATAGAGGGTAATCACAAACGAAAGAAGATTGCTTCGGGTACTTGGGTTTTTTCTGTATACAATGTTTATGCTCGTAAAAATCCGTATACAGTTTTCTTTAAGAATTCTGGGGCGGGCATTCCTAAACCCTATCAGTTATCAATTATAGGAACCATATTCCCTTCAATTAGTTATAACGTTAAATTTTAATGGGCAGGAAAATGAATTTGCGCAGATGGAAATTGAGATGGGTGATGCTTTTTCTGGTGGTTAGCGCTTGCGTAGAGCCTATCTATTTTGAAGTTCCCCCCGCGGAGCTACAATTAGTGGTAGAAGGAATGATAACAGATAGTCCAGGGCCTTATACGGTTACTCTTTCGAAAGGCTTGGCGCTAGATTCGAAATCATCATTACCAATGCCCGTACAAAATGCAAAGGTTACACTGTTTGATGATGCAGGTAATTCAGAAATATTTACGGAGACCACTGCGGGAACCTACACATCTAGTAACATTATTCAAGGGCAGGTAGGCCATACGTATTATATAAGAGTTGAAACCTCGGATGGAAAGATCTTTGAATCAACACCAGATAAGATTAATCAGGTTGGTGAAATTGAAGAGATTAGATTTGAATTTGAAGCACGAACTACCATAAAACCTTATGGAGAAATAGTTGCTGATGTTTTTAACATTTATGTTGATTCGGATGCTGGCGCTGAAGAAGATGCGTATGTACGCTGGCGTTTTACCGGAACATTTGAAGTCTTCACCTATCCAGAATTACATACTATTTGGACTCCTCCGTACACACCCTATAAAGCCCCGGAGCCGTGCAGTGGTTATATATTGATTGGAGGGCCTAATGGTGGAAAATTACTGAAGGTAGATGAATGTGCCTGCTGCACGTGTTGGGTAAATGCCTTTGAAGTGGCACCCCAACTTTCGGACACCAAATTAATTGGTAACAACCAATTTAAAAACATTAAAGTAGGCGAGGTTCCTATTACACCTACTAATTTTCATAAGAGATATCAAGTGAACGTTGAGCAAATGAGTCTTTCGAAAAATGCATTTGATTTCTTTAAACTTATTCGGGCGCAAAAGGAAGGTGCCTCCAGTTTATTTCAGCCACCTTCCGGTGAAATAAACGGCAACATGAATCCTGTTAATAATTCAGAATCTGTGTTAGGTTTCTTTTGGGCTTCATCGGTTAAGAAAAATCAATTTTTATTGAGCGAAGTGATATTCCTTATTTGATTACACCCATGGATTCGATAACGCATGCTTGCACGAACTATCCTTTTTCAACAACTCAAAAACCGAATGGATGGTGAAAATCAAGCTTTTGTTTATTATTGGCTTCCTGGTTTGTATTATCAACACGCAGGCACAACTATCCAAAGAAGCATTAGTAAAAAAGTTTGATAGCTATCAGTCTGTTTGGACAAAGCAAAAATTACACCTTGTACTAAACCAAACTAAGTTTTCGCCAGGCGATACAGTTTGGTTCAAGGCCTATTTACTCGGTGAAGATCAAAAAAAAATAGCAGGACGACAGCTCGTGAATCTCCATTTAGTTGATTCAAGCGAAGTGGAGCGAATTCATGTTTTATTTAATGTTAAGGATGGGATTGGATATAATCAGTTTGTCATTCCCGATTCACTTTCGGCCGGAATTTACCTGGTAACAGCGCATACGAATTGGATAAGGAACTTTGGTGATGAATTTATATTTAAGGAGAAAATATCAATAGTCGCCTCAAATTCAATTCTTGAAGAGAAGGATCCTATTTATGCTGTAAAAGCAGAGGGTGGTCATTTAATCAACCATGTTACGAATCGGGTTATTTTTCGAACAAGCCAGGCGGGTTCATCCATAAAGATAGTTGATAATCAAAATCAGGAAGTAGGAAATACGCAGAGTAACCAATATGGAATAGCAGGTTTTGAATTTATCCCGCATGCTGGCGTTTCCTACTTTGCCCATTTGATCAATGATGATAAAAAAATCTCACTACCACCCATTGAAGAAGATGGATGTAGTGTCCGCTTACAATACATCATGGGTAATAAGAATCCTACGCTAAAAATAGAAGTCCCTTCTTCATCCAAATACCAGGATGAGTTATATGTCTTTATCCTTTCGGAGGGTAAAATCCATAATAGCTTTACGGCAACGATAGGTGCTGAAAATAGTGGATCCGTACAAATACCCGTTGATAAATTGCCTAAAGGAATTGCGCATGTATCGGTACTTGCACGCAATGGAAATCTTTTAGCAAGTCGTGATTTTTATTGTTCCTCTGAAGATCAAATACTGGAGACTGTGTCACTAAGCAAATCGAGTTATCATACACGAGAAAAAGTTAATGCTCAAGTCTTATTGAGGGATCAGACAGGAAATCCACTTGTAGGAGAATTTTCTGTACGTGTACTCAATGGAGAACTTTTTGAAAATCTTGCAGAGCATTCTTACCCTGATGAGATGTCAGATGATTTCTTCAATTTTGAAAATTCTACTTTTAATCGAACCGACTCTTCCTGGTTGGTTGGAGTTAATGATTGGCTGATTACAACTACCAAATCCGTGCCCTGGAAGGAGATAATTTCCAGTACTGGAGCTAAGCCAAGATATCCCCAAACGGGTACGGTTGAGAAAAATGGTCTCGCTTACCTGGGGAACACGGCCGAGGTTGTCCCTGATGAAACACAAATCATGTTTTATCTTCAAAGGAATATCATTCCCCACCAAACTTTTATTATGCAAGGTAAAGTGGGGCTTGTAATTCCTGAAATGTATGGGGATGATGAGTTTTTTTATTTAGCCAGAACTCCCGCAGGAAAAGAAATCTTGAATATACGTATGGACTGGGAGGGTGATCAAATCCGATTACCGGGCGCACCGGTTTGGAAAGAATCTCAAAGCATGGATTCCTATGCGGAATTCACATCTAAGCGTAAAATAATTGATCAATCATTTAACGTTTATAGTCCAAAACTATCGGAAGAGATTAAATCGTCTGCGTTTGAAAGTGAGCTGGCAAGTGCTGATGTAGTGGTAATGGTTCAGGATTACCTGATCTTTCCTACGGTAGCCGAAATGATACGAGAAATTATTCCCCCTCTTTATCATCGTAAAACGAGAAAAGGAGATATTGTACGTGTAGGTTTGTTACCTCCTATGATAGAAACCAATGACCCCCTATATATTATTGACGGCATGGCTACTAAGAGTACAGGTTTTTTCCTTAGCCTGAATCCAGCAAATATAATCTCAATAAAAGTTATTAATGACCCAAAGAAACTATTACCGCTTGGGCTTTTGGGTAGAAATGGCATCGTGTTGGTTGAGACTAAAACCGGGGATGCAAGGGAACCTTTGGATGATCCGGCAAAGAAAATTATTGGACTAAATAGAGCCTTACCATTTAAAATGCCTTGGCAAACAAGTGAGATATTATACACTCCCTTCTTCAGATCAACAATCTATTGGAATCCAACGATCAATACTGATTCAATTGGCAAGGCAACATTTGAATTCAACTGCACCGATGACATGGGGCAAATGGTTATTCTCATTGATGGTATGGCCAATGGAAAACCCTTTTCTATAGTAAAGAACTTTGAAGTTATTAGATGACTGCGTTTTATCTAAATTTCAAATAGGCTCTATTTTAAATTCTTATTAAAAAAATCTATGGTTCGCTGCCAGGCAAGTTCAGCGGCCGGTTTATCATAGCGCGGTGTGCTGTCATTATGAAACCCATGATTAACCTCTGGATAAATATAGGCGGTGTATACTTTCTTATTTTCCTTTAATAGGTTTTCATAAGGAGGCCAACCTTCATTTACGCGCGTATCTAACCCCGCATAATGCAGAAGTAATGGCGATTGAATTTTAGGAACATCTTCAGCAGCAGGTTGTCCACCATAAAAGGGAACGGCTGCGGATAAGTCTGGAATGCGCACGGCCATCATATTCGAGATCCAACCACCAAAGCAAAAACCTACTACACCTACTTTTCCGTTACATTCCGGGTGAGATTTCAAATAAGTATAGGCTGCAATAAAATCTTCAAGCATTTCATTTCTGTCGCGCTTGCTTTGCAGGGTACGGCCCTCATCATCATTACCCGGATAGCCACCCAGTGGGGTAAGGGCATCGGGCGATAGAGAAATAAATCCCGCCAAGGCAGCCCTTCGACCAACATCTTCTATGTATGGATTCAATCCCCGGTTTTCGTGCACGACAACCACACCCGGTAGTTTACCTTTTGCATCAATTCCTTTAGAAAGAAGTCCTTTTATACTGCCACCTCCTTTGGGTGAATCATAATTAATATAATCTGATTTAAGGCGTGGGTCTTTAGGCTGAACCTGAATGATTTTATAGTCAGGACTAATAAAACTTAGGAGCGAAGCCACAGTAACACCGCCAACGGCATACATAGAAAGTTTATCAAGAAATTCCCGCCTTTCAATTCGATTATGCGCATAGGCATCATACAAATCAAATACTTCTTGCTTGATGTCTTCTTTCTTCAACTCCTTCATAGTATTATTTTTTAATGGTAGCACTTACCGGATCAGACTGAACTTCAGTTTATTAAGTTCAAGATAGCAAATTCATGCTTACCACGAATTGATTTTTTTATTGGTGGCAGGTGGCTGAACGAAACGGATTAGATACTATTTATCCGGTATGGGATGCCTGAAAAGAAGGATTCCGAAAAGTAGTGCAAGCACAGCATACACACCGCTAACCAGTATTAGCAAAATTGGAATTTGTGGATTTGAAATAGAAGCTTTTACTAATGCTAATCCGGCAATCATAAAGTGAGTGAAATTGGCAACGGCAACTGGGCGGTTATAAATTCCACCGATTAAACTCTCTTTCGTCATCCAATCAAGCATGGCAAATCCAAAATAAAGCGCGCCCAAAATTTGTCCAAGTATTATAGATACTTGTGAGGGATTAACTCCCAGACTACCGATTATCAGATCGGGTGCAAATGTTAATGCGATTCCGGATACCCCAAGTAGGAGGGAAGTTGCTATCATAATCCATTTCGTATTCATGGTTGTGTTATTAGCGTGTATAGCATTGATGATTTAAGCAAAACTACCGATTAGATTAATTCATAAGCTACTAATCAAATTTATTCCTTATTTAGGCCTTAAATTAGATAACCTACAGGGAGATTTCTAATTCGATCAACAATCCAGTTCTTAAAAAAACATCAATAAATTTATATAATATGGAAGATATTTCGCGTAGAAAATTTATTAGTAGTGTTAGCGCTTTAACGATGCTTACGGCTATACCCGGCTTTACTCAGGTGGAGCCAACGAATAAAGCGCTTAAGTTAGCAGAGAGTTATCGAGACGAAATGCTCACTTTGTTGAAGGAACTTGTTCGTGTTAAAAGTCTTTCGGGCGAATCAGCAGCAAATGCACAGGCCATAGTAACATCCTACTTATCCAAACTGCCTTATCGCATTGAAGAGAGCAGAGATCAACCCAGCATTTATGCAAGTCACCCTGAATTTATGCCACCTGATCCTGCCGGTGATGGGCCTTTTGTAAACGTTGTTGGCTGGCCAAAAAAAAGCAAGGGAAAGCAGTTTGCCATGTTTGCGCACATTGATACCGAATCTGTTTATAATAACTGGCATACAGATCCGTTCGAGGCCAAACTCATTGGCAACAAACTGTACGGTTTGGGAACTGCCGATGACAAGGCTGGAATTGCAGCCATGCTTGTGGCCGCAAAGGCAATGGAAAAAATTGGCCAACCATTACCGGTGGTGATGAGTCTTCATGGAAAAGGAGGTGGAAGCAGGGGAAGCTTACCGGTTTTTGATCGCATCAGTAAAGCAAAGCATAGTCTTGGTGCAGTACTTTATGTCCATCCTGCCGAAACAGGCCGTGGATTGGAGGACATAAAAAAATTCTGTGCAGGGCATTGTAGATCTGCAACTGATTGTAACGGGATGGCGTGGCCCCCAAATGGAAATAGGAAGTATTGATTCGGCTGCGTGGGAAGCGGGGGGTAATGCAGTTGACGTTTGCTTGAAATTAATAAGTCACTTACGAGAAACTGTATTCAAAGATGTTATGGTTAACATCGGAATCATGAACGGGGGCGATCGTATTGGCTCGGTTGCTGATAAAGCTACCTTGACTTTTCGACTAAAATTTGAAGGAGAAAATACCTGGAGCAATCTGGTGGGATCAGCGAATCAAGCCATTGCAAATTTTATGAAGGAAATACCTAAATCAGAAAAAAATTTTAACGCTGTTCTAAATATTATCGGCTATCGGACGAATCCAGGAGCTTCCAGTTGGGAAGCACCCGTTAGTAAAGTCTTGCGGCAATCTATTACAGATATTACAGGAAGAGCACCAAATGCCTACCCAAACCATTACGCAGGTGATATCCGGTATCCAATTCGATTATTAAATGTCCCGGCCTATGGTATCGGATCGATTGGAGGAAATTTCTATGGCCCCGATGAATGGGTGGATGTGGACGATTTAGTAAAACTCGTTGCTGTTTGTATTCAAACCTTGAGTGGCTGGCAGAAGACTTAGTTCATAATTAGATTACATTCTCATTCTCTGGCTCGTCCAATGTACCACATCATCCTCGTAGTGTGTAATTACAACCAAAGTAGTGTCTTGGTCAAGGTGGCTGGTTAGGTATTTACTTATTCGTGCCTTTTGTATTGGGTCAAGAAATTGGAATGGCTCATCCAATAGTAGTAATTCCTTTTGCGATATAAACAGCGCTACTAACAACACTAATTGCAACTCGCCATTAGATAGTTGTCGTAGCCGCTTCTGTAGAAGATGTTCAATTTCAAAAAATCAACAAGCGTATCTATTGCAGCTTGACTATTTGAAGTAAAATATTCACTCACCGTAAGTATAGACGTAGTAGCATCTAAAAAATGAACTTGCTCCGGACCGAGATAACTGATCCGATTCTTAATATCCCAAATGGATTCGCCCGATCCTCTACGTTTACCAAACAAATACACCTGTTCACTATAAGCCATGGGATGGTCGGCATAGATGAGACTAAAGAGTGTGGTCTTACCAGAACCATTCGGCCCCGTGAGTGCCCAGCGTTCCCCGCGATTGATTTGCCAGTTTAGATCTTTTATAATTATCGTATTGCCATACTGAATTTTAAGACCACGCATTTCAACCACAGGCTCAATTTCTTTTGCAGAAATAGGATCTTGATATGAATGTGTTGAATGAAATTCATTTTTCGGTTCTGTAATCACAGCTGAGGAAGAACTCAATTCAATTCTTTTTGTGATAATATCTGGGAGTTGTGGGTGATCCTGATCGGCAATAATCAATTGAATGCGGTAGCGAGTGGCAAGGTGATCCAGGAATTCTTTTAGCTCCGAACGACTGGTGTGGTCGAGTCCTTCAAATGGATAATCGAGTAATAATATTTTAGGGAGATTATCCAATAGTTGCTTAAGGATGATAATCTTTTTGAATTGCCCGTTGGAGAGGCGAGGAAGTTCACGCGTAAGTAAATGATCGATTTTAAAGGATTCTGGAAATTCAAATTCATGTAGTTTTTTATAACGCTCTCCAAAGAAATCTTTAACAGTCGATACTGGGTTGGAGTCTTCAATTGTGTAGTACCGTTGTTGGTAATACAAGTCTGGGCCGCTCATTAATTCATGAAGTGCGTACGTAGACACATAGTGAACATTCTTTTTGCGGAGTTCGTGCCTTTCATCCCAGTTAAGGTTTGGCCCTATAAAATCATAGCTAACCAACCCAGACTTTGGTTGAATCTTCCCCGCGATCAAATTGAGTAATGTGGTTTTTCCGACCCCGTTTTTTCCAGTAATAAGATAACTAACACCTGATTTTAGTTGTATAGTAAGATCGCTGAATATGGTAGTGCTTTGAATTGAAACGGAAACGCTACTTAGACTGATCATTTATGACCATGGTTGATTGGTGTGTTGGGAGTGGATGACGAGTCATTTTTAGGAGCAACCAGAAAGCATAACACACATAGTACAGCGGTTATGGGAGTAAAAATGATTCTCTCCGTTTCATCTAATGAGAATGCATTTCCTAACGTGTTGAATAAAAATAGGGCACCCATTATCCAACACGAAATTGATAATAGCACAGGCGGGACATTGGTTTTCAAAATCCCAGCCTTACATACCATCACAAATAAAAAGTAAGAATTCAAGATTAGCGAGAAGAGTTCAAACACCAGCATAGAAGTCCAGCTGGTTAATCGGCCGCCCCACACCATAGAGTATGGAATGGCACCGAATAGAATGAGTATATGAAAACCAATTGTGGCCGTGAAGATCAGGATTAAGATTCTGTAAATCCAATATTTGAATTTCATAAGATTCCAGTGGCTAGCTTCAAAGCTAGTTATGCACTCGTAAATTTCAAATCAAATCTTCAAGTGCGTTTCATTTTTCAATATGTAAGCCGATGTCAGAGAAAATAAAAGGTGATCCATTACCAGATCACCTCTTATATACTAAAACGTAATACTTTAAGCCAGATCGAAACGATCCAGGTTCATCACCTTTACCCAAGCTGCAACGAAGTCTTTTACAAACTTCTCCTTAGAATCAGTACTTCCATACACTTCGGCAATCGCACGGAGTTCGGAGTTTGATCCAAAAATCAGATCAACCCGAGTACCAGTCCACTTTGCTTTTACCTGACTTGCGATCACTACCTTCAAATAAATTCTGAGATTCGGTAGTAGCCTTCCACGTTGTAGTTAAATCCAATAGGTTAACAAAAAAATCATTTGTCAGCGACTCAGGGTTGTTTGTGAATACACCATGCTTGGAGTTATCAAAATTGGTGTTCAGTACGCGTAGCCCACCAACAAGTGCAGTCATCTCAGGCGCGGTTAGTGTTAACAATTGTGCACGGTCAATTAGCATGTCTTCCGCAGATGCTTTGTGCTTTGCTTTACAATAATTGCGGAAGCCATCGGCAGCTGGCTCAAGAACAGCGATTGATTCAACATCGGTTTGCTCTTGCGAAGCATCGCCTCTTCCTGCAGTAAAGGGAACACTAACTGAATGACCAGCATTCTTCGCAGCTTTCTCAATACCCGCACATCCTCCCAACACAATCAAGTCAGCAATAGAAACTTGTTTACCGCCTTTGTTAAATTCTTTTTGAATAGCTTCCAGTGTCTTTAATACTTTCGCCAGTTGCGCAGGATTGTTTGATTCCCAATCTTTTTGAGGAGCAAGTCGAATACGCGCACCGTTTGCACCACCGCGTTTATCAGAACCTCGGAATGTAGATGCAGAAGCCCACGCAGTGGATACCAATTGAGATACGGAAAGATCGGATGCAAGGATTTTACTTTTCAATGCAGCGATATCTTTATCATCAATCAACTTATACGTAACAGCCGGAATAGGATCTTGCCAGATCATTTCTTCTTTCGATACTTCTGATCCAAGATATCGTGTGATGGGTCCCATATCACGATGTGTAAGTTTATACCAGGCTTTTGCAAATGCATCTGCAAATTGATCTGGGTTATCAAGAAAACGTCTTGAGATCTTTTCGTATGCTGGATCAACACGCAAGGCAAGGTCGGTAGTTAGCATTACCGGTACATGGCGCTTAGAAGAATCATGGGCATCCGGCACTGTATTAGCACCCATGCCGTGCTTCGGAATCCATTGTTGTGCACCGGCAGGGCTTTTTGTTAATTCCCATTCGTAGCCGAACAGGTTCCAAAAAAAATTATTGCTCCATTTCGTTGGTGTTGTTGTCCAGGCACCTTCCAGTCCACTGGTAATTGTATTTACTCCATGGCCGGTTCCTAATGTATTTTTCCAACCCAGGCTTTGCTCTTCAATGCCCGCAGCAGCCGGCTCGCGACCTACATATTTACCTGGGTCAGCGGCACCATGTGTTTTTCCGAATGTATGACCCCCGGCAATAAGTGCTACCGTTTCTTCATCATTCATGGCCATGCGGCCAAATGTTTCACGAATGTCACGCGCAGCGGCAAGTGGATCAGGTTTTCCATTAGGCCCTTCTGGATTCACATAGATAAGGCCCATTTGAACAGCTCCCAAAGGGTTCTCAAGTTCACGGTCTCCGGTGTAACGTTTATCTCCTAGCCATTCTGTTTCAGGTCCCCAATAAATATCTTGTTCAGGTTCCCATACATCTTCGCGACCACCTCCAAAACCAAAAGTTTTGAAGCCCATTGATTCAAGTGCGCAATTGCCCGCAAGAATCATTAAATCGGCCCATGAAATTTTCTTACCATATTTCTGCTTGATCGGCCAAAGGAGCAAACGAGCTTTGTCAAGGTTTGCATTGTCGGGCCAACTGTTTAGTGGCGCAAAGCGTTGGGAGCCAGTGCCGGCACCACCGCGTCCATCGGAGATCCTATAGGTACCCGCACTGTGCCAGGCCATACGAATGAAGAAGGGGCCATAATGGCCGTAGTCGGCAGGCCACCAATCTTGTGAAGTTGTCATCAGGCTGAAGATGTCTTTCTTTATAGCCTTTAAATCGAGAGATTTAAATTCTTCTGCATAGTTAAAAGTTTCGCCCATCGGGTTTGATAGGCTAGAGTTTTGACGCAAAATGTTCAATTTCAATTGATTGGGCCACCATTCGCGATTGCCTGCCCCATTGCCTGCGCTTTGTTTCAGTTCGCCACCATGAAAGGGGCACTTACCTTCACCATTCATTGTGGGGGCGGTCGTACCTGGTTGTGTTTGATTTGCCATTTTTATAAAAATTTAGTCGTTGTAATAGCTGCTTCTGGTAAAGTATTCGAGTTTGCATATTAAACAAAATCGATTGGGCATACCATGATTAAAGTCATTCTTCAAGATTACCACTATATTGATAATAAATCAAATTGATTATTCTTATCATATCATAGTTATTATCTATGAATGGCGACTACATTATGTTGAATTTGAGATAATCACAATTATCTTTAAGCTATGATTAAGAGAATTTTTACCATCGTCATTCTTATTTCTGTTTTCGTTTCGTGCAATAAAAATAAGGAAGTGAATGGGCCGACAACAAAAAAGGTTTCCATCGCAGAAATTGAATCGGGGATAAAAAGTTTTATCGAGAAAAAGACGGAGGAAAATAATGGCTTTTTTGAAGTAAGTGACCGTGGTCATGACTTTCGTATGAAACTGGTGCGCGTGCATACCGAATATCTTTCTAACCTGGGCCCTAAAAGACATTTTGCCTGTGTTGATCTTGCCGATGAAAGTGGGGATGTCTATGATGTTGATTTTTTTCTTGATGGCGAACCCGGCAATATGAATGTTACCGAGACCAGTGTTCATAAGTTAAATGGCAAGCCTTACTATGCATGGAAACAAAAACCCGATAAAACCTGGAATCGTGTTCCTGTTAAGGAAGCCTCAACCCGGCTGCTTGGTGTAATTGAGGGCAGTGATTCTTTCGAGTTTCATTATCGCGTGGAACTACCGGAAATTAAAGGCACCGCAAAATTGTGGATACCAATTGCTTCAACTGATGAGTACCAACAGGTGGAAATCATCGAAATGAAAGTGCCTATAGAATATAAATTACTCAACGATAAAGAGAACAATAATACCATCCTGTACCTGGAGCCAGGAGCTTCGCAAAGCCAAAAGACTATAGAAATTTCATATAATGTAATGCGGAAGGAGAAAGGCCCTGTTGCAGAAGGCGCACCAATGAATAAAGCGTATCTCGCTGATAATCGATTGATGCCGGTAGGGGGGCGCTTCGAAACAATTGCCAATGAAGCTATCGTGGGGCGTACCGGCAGTGAACTTATGAAAGCCCGGGCCTTGTATGATTACATCATCGACAACATGCGGTATATGAAGTATGGTAACTATGGCAATGGAGATTCAAATTACGCGTGTGATGTACGCACGGGGAATTGCACTGAGTTCCATTCATTCTTTATTTCGCTGGCTAGGTCAATTGGCATACCAGCTCGGTTTGCCGTGGGCGCTTCAATTCCTTCCGAAAGGAATGAAGGGGGTATTGATGGCTATCATTGCTGGGCCGAGTTTTATGCAGAAGGTAAATGGTGGCCTGTTGATATCAGTGAAGCCAATAAATATACTGCCTTAGCTACCTATTATTTTGGTCACCATCCCGCCAATCGCATTGAGTTTAGTAAAGGCCGCGATCTTATCGTTGAACCTATCCCGTCAACAGGCCCAATAAACTTTTTAGCTTACCCGTTATTAGAAATAAACGGTAAAGCAGCATCAACTAAAACAACCTTTGCGTTCAGTCGTGCTACCAAACCGTCTTAATCTATAAAATTAGTTTTTCGTAGAGTCCGCAGGGTGCTCGCTTGGATGCTCCGTTGAATCAGCAGGATGCTCCGTAGAGTCTGCAGGATGTTCACCCGCAGGATGTTCTTCTTTAGCAGCTTGCTTGCCGCAGGAAACTACAGCTCCCAATGAAAAAAGGGCAATAATAATACCTGCAGTAAATTTTTTCGTGATTGTTAACATGGCAATAGTTTTAGGTTTTAATTAAACACGGTGGAATACTAATACAAAAGTAATATTATTAACTGATTCTATAATCTCCCGATACGGCTGTATTAGTACAACCTTTCTATTATTCGCTGCGCTGCCTTAATTCACATTAATCGTAAATGTTAAATCAAGATCCGTATCGCCCATAGTTTGGTCTGACGAAGCCGACTTCTGATCTGGTTGATGCTTTAAGATAATCCGAAATGTACCGGCTGCTGTGGAACCTGAAGTGGTCCAGGTTGTACTTAAACCAATAGGAAGGCCCATATCATCTTCATCATTGTAATTGATTTTATCAGCTCGGTTGTCCACATTTCCGTTTCCAGAAGGGTCAGAAAATACATTGTTTGTCCAGGCAAAGAAAAACAAGTGCTCATCCCCGTCCTCCCTTACTTCTTCAGTAACATCGTATTCTGGTGCAGAGGGATCAACCAGTTGATTAATTAATTCTATCGTTAAAGTATATGATTTAGCAGTAGTAAGGTTTATAGGCCCGTCAATAATAATGTCTTGCACTCCTTCTCCATCCGGATCGCTGGCTGTGGCAACAACAGGTGTGCCCCCTGCTGTGGGTGTAAAAGTTAATGTAGCTTTTGTGATTAACTCCGGTGTGTCTTCCTTCACGGGATCCTCATCATTGCAACTAATAAGGAATGTTGCTGTGACAATAGCAAGTAACACGAGTACCCTTTGTGAAAAATTTGAAGTAATGAAATTTTTGATTTTCATAGTTATATACTTTTAAATTAAAATGAACATTTAACTGATAATAATAAGTTGCTACCCAAATCATCGGCATAGTACCGGAACCGGTTGGTATATTCGCGATAGGTTGTATTGAAGATGTTTTCAGCGGCCAGGCGAAAATCATAGCGGACTTTCTCTGTGGGTACTGACACACCAACAGCTAGTTGACAAAGCCAATAGGCAGCCGGTGCTTCCATAAAATCAAAATTGGAAGTACTTCCTGAAGCGGATCACTACCGTTTTCAAGCGCATCATTAAACGAGCGGATTGTTATTGTTCGTGGGGCCCTGTGTTGCTGGTCGGTAAACTTTATCCTCATATCAACAAAAAAATCATGAAGTTTGAAAAACCGCGGACTTTCGTATCGCAACGCCACTTCGTATCGGTTTGAAGGAATAAACACGAGGTAATCGTCATTCTTTTTATCGGAAGCCCGAAGCAGTGAAACTTTGGGAAAAATGGTCCAATGCGGGATTACATTCCACGTACCCGATAAATCGGCACCCACAAAAAGTGCATTGGTTTGCGTGTACCGAAAGTAAGGATAAGTACCTCGGATGTTTTGAGTAACACCCGTTGGTTTGAGATAGATATAATTGAAGATATAATTTATATAACCCGTGGCCTCGAACTGGATTTTTTTCCAAACCCGCTGATATGTGCTTACTATTTTAAGTGCCTGCTCCACATTAAATGGAACATCATCGATGTTCATTACTTCATTGGTGGAATCATTCAGTAGTAATCCGTATTCAATGGCGGCCGCACTTTGATGGGTTCCAAGGCTGTATAGCTCGGCCACATGCGGTGGACGCCAGGCACTGCTTAGATTTAATGATAAGGTCTGATCCTTACCTAAACTCCTGATCACTCCCAGCATTGCGCTGGCATTATGAAAATTTAACTGAGATTTATAAAGTGTATTTTTAAAATCATACCCGGCTATATCGTAATAGCGATAGTCATATCGGGCCCCGGCATCTACGGTCAGGTTCTTAAAAAAGAATTTTGTAATCCCGAATACACCACCTGAGAGGTTATTGAAATTGGGAATAAAAGGAATTCGTTGAGTACCCGGAATATTATTATTATCCTGATACATACCCGTTACACCAAAGCAAACAGATCGCTGGTTTGATTGACTGGTTTCCAACTCAGCTTCCAGCGTTTGTGTATTTAATTGAAGGTCAATGGCTGGAAGGTTGGATAATCCACCAATCCGTACATCATATTCTCTTCGGTTATTATTCTGAAAGCCATATTGAATTCGCCAATCACCCAACGCTGAAGTGATGTGACCGTTAATCTTGATTAGGTTATGACTAACCTCTTGGCGAGGTTCAGCAATGGTATAACTAAAGTCAGCTGTATATTGAGGTGGCGTTCGCTCCATTGCATTCATCAAATCGTCTATGTTGCTGGTGGCCGTGCCTTTTAAAATTCCTATTTCAGTATTGAAATGACTAAAGAATATTTCCATTCCTTTTTCTCGGCATGATAGCCGGCAGCAGCCGAAAAATTCAATTCTTTTATTCCCGTATTAGTCAATGAATAATCGGGTGCATGAAAATCTCCCATTCGTTTAGCGGTACCTTGAACACGCCAGCGCCAACCATCGAGATTCTTTAAGCCGCCTTCCAACATTCCTGAAACAGTACCAGCACGACCATTGCTCTGTATTACAGTTTGTATGGTGCCACCCAGTATTGATTTTTCAGGTAAGGGTGGGGGATTTACGACAACAACACCACCTAATGCATCGGTGCCATATTTAATCGATGATGCGTCCTTTATAACTACTATGTTAGAGGCAATAAACGGATCAATTTCAGGTGCATGTTCTGCACCCCATTGTTGGCCTTCCTGGCGAATACCATAATTTAAAATCAATATCCGCTGGCTATGAACTCCGTGAATCACAGGTTTAAAAATTCCGGGCCCCGATTGAATGCTGCTTACGCCTGGCAATTCCTTTAACGACTCACCTAATGTTTTACCGGCCGTTTCTTTAAGATTTTTTTCTGTCAGGGTCGAAAAGTTTTGAGCGTGTTCCGTATTTAACAATTTCTCAGTAACTACTACTTCATTAAGTTCTGTTACAATAGCTTCGAGAATGATGGTAAGCTCAAGTCTTTCGTTTACAGCTATTGAAATCTCTTGCTTTTTGTATCCAACATATTGTACAGTAACCTGATACTTACCATCGCATAGATTATTAAAACTGAATCTGCCTTCCATGTTTGTTGTTGTTCCAGCGGTGGGAGATGCGTTAAGCATAACGGTAGCAGCATATAACGGCTCTTTTGATTCGGACATAACAATACCGGAAATCACGGAGCGACACCCTTCCTGCGCCAGAACAATTGGGCTGATAGACATGGTTAGTAACAATAAAAATATCGGTCTTTGCATGAAAAAGAAATGTATAGAGAGAAGGATACAAATGATTTTATAAAATCAGATGCATAGATACACTCACCAAGAGTGAGATGATTACTTGTTAGACAACTGGCGGAGCCCTACCGGTGGGTTGAAAAATAATTCCAGCTACGGATGGTTCGAAGGAATTCTGATCAAAGATTGAATTGAAAGTTATTGGTGATACAGCTTGTATCGCTTCTAAAAAATAAGAACTAGGCAATTGAAGATCGCAAAAGGAACATGTATCTTCCTTAATAAGATGGGCATCATGATCACAACCCGCGTTAGGTTGATAATGGTAAACCGAGATATGACACGGGTCGGTCTCATTCAAGGCCGTGTGAAGTTCAACTGTTTCTTTCTTGTGAATAAGATTGTGTACAGAACTAATTTCGGAGGCTCCGAGAGCCAGAAAAAGCAATAGTAAGACTGGCCAATTCCAGGCAGATTTTTTTGTACTTCTAATGATTAATCTTCTGTAGTCCATTCTATGAAGAAGGCACAAATTTAGCAAGACTTACGCTTAAACGCAACAAGGATGCGTTTTAGGCCAATTGCTAGGCAACCTGATACATCGCAAGCGTTGATTTATACGCATCAATATCGCGATTAAGAAAAATTTCCGGTTAGGTGCTGGCTACAGGACATTAAGTCCAGACGTGTAAAGGGTATTAATCCTAAAACGAAATTTACTACCTTATGAAAAGATTGATAGAATTGGATTCAGTCAATTAACAAATCCCAAAGTATGAACAATAGAAGAACCTTTATTAAAAAGTCGCTGGCTGGTGCTTTGGGGGTAACAGCAATTCCTTCCTTTGGATTTTCCATTTTAAAAGAGAAACCGAAAGGTGAAGATCAAATCATTGGTCACGGTGAGTTTACATATCGCCCACATCCGGAATGGGGCGCATTGGATAGCAGCAAGACCCCTGTTAATAACTGTCATGAAATGGTGCTCGATTCGAAAGGACGCCTGATCATGATCACCGATGAAACAAAGAACAATATTATCATTTATGATCGATCGGGTAAATTGCTCACTACCTGGGGGACAACTTTTCCTGGTGGACATGGATTAACGTTAGCTAAGGAAGGTGGAGAAGACTTTCTTTTTATTTGTGATACGACCCTAAGCACAGTAACAAAATCAACCATTGATGGGAAAGTTTTATTAGAACTTGCTCATCCTAAAAAACTTGGCATCTATACAGAAGCAATGGTCTACAAGCCAACCGAGTCGGCAATTGCACCTAATGGCGATATATATGTAGCTGATGGGTACGGATCACAGTTTATTATACAGTACAATAACAAAGGCGGGTATATTCGCCACTTTGGAGGCCGAGGAAATAAAGACGAAGAGTTTGATACTGCTCACGGTGTAGCGGTTGATTTGCGGGATTCAAAGAATCCAACACTTGTGATCACCTCCAGAGGCCACAATTCATTTAAGCGATTTACGTTAGACGGAAAATATTTATCTACCATTTTTCTTCCGGGTGCATTTGTTTGCCGACCGGTGTTCCAAGGAGAAAATATTTATGCGGGTGTGTGCTGGTCGCGGTTGCGTTATCTAAATCAAACTGATAATTCCGGGTTTGTCACGATTCTAGACAAGAATGATAAAGTTATTTCCAATCCTGGAGGCACGGCACCCAATTACCTGAATGGCGAATTACAATTGATGGTGCAGGCTGTCCCCTTGTTCAAGCATTGTCACGATGTGTGCATTGATGACGATAAAAATATTTATGTATGCCAGTGGAATGCCGGAAAAACATATCCGATCAAATTAGAACGGTGTAAGAACAAATGACCGAACAATCAATCATGACAAGTTTCTGGCTTTGGCAATTATTAGGAAGGTTGCATCCGTTGATCGTTCACTTTCCAATCAGCTTGTTGGTTGTTGCATTAATTATAGAAATTTATTCATGGAGAAAAAAAGATCAGACTATTCAGTCGGGCCTCTATTTAATTCTATTTATTGGAACACTCACTGCCATTATTTCTTGCGTCTTTGGCATATTGCTAAAAGGCCAGGATGAATATACGAGCAACACGCTCACCATTCACCAATGGACAGGAATTGCCACCGCGATAATGTCGATAGGCACCTTGTATCTGTTTCGACTTTCAGGTAAACGCCCGCAACGGATAAAAAGTGTATCGGGCATTTTTAGTTTTCACTGTATTGGGCGTGGGCGTGGCCGGACATCTGGGCGCATCATTAACCCATGGTGCTGACTATTTAACAGAAGTATTGCCGTTGCAAAGAAATAATGCCTTTTCAGGAGACCCCAATTTTGATTTAACGAGTTTCAAAAACAATTCTGGTTCTCAACAACGTGAAGATCAAATTGCTGCCATTAATATAGAAGTACGATCCATCTTTGCGCATAATTGCTATAAGTGTCATAGCGCAGAGAAAACGAAAGGTCAATTGCGACTGGATAATAAAGAGTTGGTGATGCGCGGGGGAAAGCATGGTGAAATCATTCAGCCGGGCCATCCTGAGAAGAGTGAACTTATTCGCAGACTTCTTTTACCACGAGAAGATGAGGAGTCGATGCCTCCAAAAGGAAAAACGCTCAGTGAAAAAGAAATTGCTATTCTTGACTTATGGATAAAGATGGGAGCACTATGGCCTGCCGATTTAAATGAAAAAAGTATTTATCGGGTAGCCGCATTAGCTCCGCGCAAACCAACAGTACCTACTAATGATTCAGCGTTAACCAATCCAATCGATCACTTTGTAGACACCTATTTCGCAGAAAAGAAGATGGCCTGGCCTTCAAGGGTAGATGACAGAATCTTTATTCGAAGAATTTATCTGGACCTCATCGGGCTTTTGCCACTACCCGAAAAAATAGATTCCTTTATTGCAGATACTAATCTAGCCAAGCGCGAGTTACTTGTAACGGAGTTGCTGAACAGAGATGATGATTATGCACAACATTGGCTCACCTTTTGGAATGATGCCCTTCGAAATGATTATTCGGGAACAGGTTATATAACCGAAGGCCGATTTGCCATCACCGATTGGTTGTATGAATCGTTGAAAAATAATAAACCTTATGATCAATTTGTAAGAGAACTGATTAGTCCCGATAAAAGATCAGAAGGGTTTATAAGAGGTATACAATGGCGCGGTACCGTCAATGCTAGCCAACGTGTGGAAATGCAAGCCGCGCAAAATATCTCACAAGTCTTTCTGGGTTTAAATCTTAAGTGCGCGTCATGCCATGATAGTTTCATTAGCGATCTTAAGCTATCCGAAGCGTATGCATTTGCGAATATTTTTTCTGATACTACATTGGAAATTAGCCGCTGCGATAAACCAACTGGTAAGATGGCTGGTACAAAAGTTATTTTTTCTGAACTAGGCTCTGTGGATAGTACATTGACTGTTCCTGAAAAGTTGAGACAACTGGCTGAGTTTCTCACCGCACCAGAAAATGGAAGGCTTTACAGAACGATTGTAAACCGTGTGTGGGCTCAGTTAATGGGTAGGGGAATTGTTGAGCCTGTAGATATGATGGACAATGAACCGTGGAGCCAGGATTTGCTTGATTGGCTCGCATCTGATTTTGTTGAACACAAGGGTGATCTTAAACAATTGATATTTACCATTACCACTTCAGAAACCTACCAGCTTTCATCTGTTGGTATTAAAGATGAGAATGATATTTTTAGCGATAACTACACATTCAGAGGAATGCATCGTAGAAGACTTACTGCTGAACAATTTGCCGATGCGGTAAGTACCATAGTGGCTCCGATCTATCCGGATACAGTAAGGCAGTACGATCCATTTAAAAATGCCAAAACTATTGAACCCTTTAATTATGCAAGGGCCTCATTGGTTAAGAATGATATTTTCTTAACTGCCTTAGGTCGCCCAAATCGAGAGAATGTTTCGACCAGCCGATCATCACAAGCCAACCTTTTGCAGGCGTTGGAGCTTACCAATGGAAGCACATTTAATAATGTGTTGCAGGTGGGCGCTAATAAATGGAGCGAAAAATATCATAACAATGAACAGATAGTAAATGAACTTTATAAAATGTGTTTGGGTCGTTTGCCCCATGAGGCTGAACAAAAGAATGCGTTACGTGTATTAGCTGCATCCCCCGATGGGGAAAGTGTTCAGGACCTGATGTGGTCTGTACTTTTACTTCCAGAGTTTCAATTGATTTATTAAACTTTTCAGGATGAGTAACCACTGGAACCGAAGAGAATTTTTGAAGAAGACAAGTTCAGCTGCATTCGCTGCTATGGCTGCAGGCATGCCCACATCTTTATTAAATTCGTGTGCCGCTCCAACCATCCCTGCCAAAGCCGACACGGTAATCCTCTTGTGGATGGCAGGCGGTATGGCACACACCGATACGTTCGATCCCAAAAAATATACACCCTATGAAAAGGGAATGCAGGCAAACAGTGTGCTTAGCACTTTTAAATCTTTACCAACAGCCTTAGATGGCATTCATTTTTCAGAAGGCCTTCAATCTATCGGCAAGGTACTGAATGAAGGAACACTCATTCGTTCCTATCAGGCGGCAGACCTTGGATTTATTTTACATTCACGGCATCAATACAATTGGCATACGTGTTATGAACCACCGCAAACAGTGGCTGCGCCCCACATCGGTTCGTGGATTGCCAAACAACTGGGACCAAAGAATCCGGTGATTCCAGCTTTCATTGATATTGGGCAACGCTTTTACGGTAGGTGAAGCCGAAGAATTAAAAGCTTTTCATACAGCAGGATTTTGGGAAGTGAGTACGGACCGTTTTTATTCTGATCCATCGGCCGGTTTAGATAGCGTGAAACCTCCGGTAAGCATGAGTTACCAACGATTTGAAAACAAAATCAACTCTATAAGGATCTTATTTCGAGTAGCCCGATGGGCGAGTTTGGTAGTGACTATCAAAAGAATCATTGCAACGCACCATGGAACAGGCGTATCGTTTATTGAAATCTCCGGAGTCGAAAGCATTTGACTTAAGTCAGGAGCCCAAAGAGAGTTATAATATCTACAATACCGGAAAGTTTGGTCTCGGTTGTTTGCTGGCGCGCAGATTAACGGATCAGGGAGCGCGGTTCATCAGCGGTACCACCGGAGTACGAACCCTTTAAAGGTTGGGATACGCATGAGAATGGATACACACGATTGATAGAAATGAAAAAACAAATCGACATGCCGGTTGCGCAGTTGATTAAAGACCTCAGGCAGTCGGGGCGTCTAGATCGAACGATGATCATACTGGCAAGTGAATTCAGTCGTGATATGATGACTGAGGGTAGGCCTGGAGCCAAAGTGAAAGAACAGGTTGACCAGCCCGATATTATTACTGATATCAAAAACTATGGTATGCATCGCCACTTTACAGATGGATGTTCCATTTTACTTTTTGGTGGCGGGGTGAGAAAAGGATTTACATATGGCAAAACTGCTGATGAGCGGCCTTGTAAGTCTATTGAGAAGCCCATCAAAATTGCCCAGCTGCATCAGACCATTTACCATGCGTTGGGCATTCCCCAAGACACAAATTATGTGATTGAAGAAAGACCATTCTTTACAACTCCGGATGGCAATGGAAAAGCAGAGTTGGAATTGTTTGCTTAATGTCATATTCGATAGTTCAAACTTTCTCCAAATGCTTCCCAATCGAAACCTGTTTCAATTCGATTGTGCTTTAGCCCTGGAACCTGTGTAGTGATAATCATAGTTGTTGTGCCCAAGACAGTGTGATGATATTGGGGGATTACTCTTTCAACCGCTTTAATCATTTTGAACGTGATACCCGGAAAATATTCTTGTACCGATTTTTTAATTTTATCGATAGTCTCCATGCTATACATAACAACAACTTCGGGTGCATACACTTTCACATTAGTGAGAATAGCTTCCATACGACTTTCATAAAGGTGTTCCTTGTATAGGGCGCGACTTTTTAAAAAACTTAGTTGGGGCAAATCGAGCCAGCTGTAATACCATGCATGGTTATGGGCCGGCAACGGATACAATCTTAACAAGGCTTCTTTTTTATGAGTTGTTAATGCAAATGATTTTTTCTGATACTCAAGCAAGTCGGGGAGTGGTTTGTTTTGATAGCCGTGAACAAATGCGATTATACTTTTCCATTCTCCATGCTGAACGGCATGACTGTTGAATCGATAATCGTAAAGATTGGTGAACAAATCGGCTCGTGGGCCAGTGACCGTAAAAGAGGTGCGTTGGTAAAGTTCACGAATATCGCAGAGTGCTGTATGATTACCCGATGTATGTACGTTCCAAAAATAATTAATCTTGTCGGCTACTTCTTCAGGCGTATCGCCACCACCTTCTTCCGGTCCAATAAACCAAAACCGTGCTTGCCATGATCCATAGCCATAAAAATTGTCAATCCAGTGTTTGAGTGCGTCCTCTCTGATTAGCATAGATGAAAGATAGTGAAGGGATTTTAAAACTAAGAAATCGAAATTGAGTTATTCTTCATCAAATATTTTCGGGCGTAGATCGCTTTTGCATAACATCAGTTCTGCAAAAGACCTATATTTAAATATTTAGCAATCTCCGCATCTATGAAAAGAGACCTCATTCAAGCAACAGCCATTTTGATTTGTAGTTTTTTGCATCCGGCTATAGCTCAGGATAAGCATCACTACCAAACCGATTTTTCGAAGGAAGAATTTGCAGAGCGCAGAATGAAAATAATGGAGGCCATTGGGAACAATGCAATTGCAGTTATCCAAGGCGCCAGTGGTATTCCGGGGTTTAGTGTTTTCAGGCAAGCAAATACCTTTTATTATCTGACCGGGCTCGAATCGCCACATGCCTACTTGCTGATCAACGGAAAAAATAGACAGACAACCGTATATCTTCCGCATCGCGATGAAGGTATGGAGCAAAACCAAGGGAAAGTATTATCAGCCGAAGACGCGGATTTAGTAAAACAACTTACCGGGGTTGATCACGTACGCGGAATTGAGTTTTTGTCAGCCAATTTAATAGGTACTGGCTTGATCAGACCTCCTGCACCATTACTATACACTGAATTAAGTCCCGCAGAGATTGGGAATGATAGTCGCGATGAGTTATTATCCAGTCAAGCCCGATCGGCCGCTGATCCCTGGGATGGCCAAGCATCGCGGGAGGCATTGTTTGTTCATAAGCTAACAGAAAGATTTCCCCAGTTTGAAATTCGGGATCTCTCACCCATACTTGATTCGATGCGACTCATTAAAAGCACAAGTGAAATTGCTGTGATTCGCAAAGCCACACAAATAGCAGGACTGGGCATCATCGAGGCGATGAAGTCAACCCAGCCGGGTATTTACGAATATCAATTAGATGCTGCTGCCAAATATATTTTTTACTTGCATGGTTCGCGTGGCGATGGCTATCCTTCCATTATAGGAGGTGGGACGAACGCCTACATGGGCCATTATTTTCATAAGACGGATAAACTTGTTGATGGCGATCTGGTGATTATGGACTATGCACCGGACTATAAAAATTATACGAGCGATGTAACCCGCATTTGGCCAGTAAATGGAAAATTTAACAGCGAGCAGAAAGAGTTATATAATTTTATTATTGCTTATCGCGATGCGCTATTTAAATATATAAAGCCAGGTGTAACCGATAAGGAAGTACTTGATCAGGCTGCTGCTGATATGAAACAATATCTGGTCGGTAAAAAATTTGCAAAGCCTGCGCATTTAAAGGCGGTAGAAGAGGGAGTAAAATTTCGGGGCCATTTTCAACACCCGGTGGGTATGGCAGTACATGATGTGGGCCAGGTGCATGGCGTAAAACTAAAGGCCGGTATGGTGTTCACCATCGATCCCATGATCTGGATTCACGAAGAAAGACTTTATGTACGCATTGAAGACGTGGCCTTGGTAACTGAAACAGGAGTTGAAAACCTGAGCGCATTTGTGCCTACCCGTATAGAAGATGTGGAGCGCACCATCAACGAAAAAGGCTTGATCGAATTTCGGCCACCCGTAGAAATGCCTTTAAAAAAACAGAACTGAAGTTTGACTAAATTAAATCGTGAACATGAGAAACAACATGCTTTGCATTGCCTTGCTTTTACTTATCCCGGCACTTTCCAATGCCGATACGTATCCTAAAAATGCAAAGGTTGATGTGCTAAACTATATCTTTCGCATTTCACTTTCCGATGCAACCGATGAAATCAAATGCGAGGTAACCGTAGATGTGAAATATGTGGGCGCGGGGGTTGAAATGCTCAGGCTTGATCTGGTAAATGCAACCGCTGCTTTGCAAAACAAAGGTATGCATGTCAGTGGTGTAGTTTCTGAGGGCAAGCCGATAAGCTATACACATGAGAATAATGAACTCAAGATCAACCTGACTGCACCTTCGCAAGTAAATGAACGAAGGCAGTATACCATTACTTATTCGGGAATACCGGCCACCGGACTTAAGATTGCCAACAACAAGTATGGCGATAGAACATTCTTTAGTGACAACTGGCCGAACCTGGGAAGAAACTGGCTTGCGATGGTCGATCATCCTTATGATA
Source organism: Flammeovirgaceae bacterium (assembly GCA_016712035.1). Classification (GTDB taxonomy): domain Bacteria; phylum Bacteroidota; class Bacteroidia; order Cytophagales; family Cyclobacteriaceae; genus ELB16-189. The sequence goes on from JADJRT010000006.1 coordinate 115,523, forward strand.
AAGCAACCTGCGAGTTTATTGTTACAGCACCGGCCCTGTATCAAGTTGTATCCAATGGATTGAAAGTCGAAGAATCAGATGTAGCAAACGGAATTCGAATGACGCACTGGAAACAATCCGTTCCAATAGCTTCCTGGTTATATGTGTTGGGTGTTGCCCGTTTTGCTGTTCAATACGTAGATGAATTCGATCACAAATCTATTGAAACCTGGGTTTATCCTCAGGATCGTGAGGCTGGGTTTTATGATTTTGCGGAGCCAACTAAAAAAGTGTTGGAATTTTATAGCGAGTCTGTGGGCCCATTTTCATACGAAAAGTTAGCCAACATTCAGTCGAACAGTGTGAGCGGTGGGATGGAGGCGGCTTCTGCTATTCTCTATAGTGAAACTTCAGTAGTAGGAGATAGGAATGAGCGCTGGCGCAATGTAGTGATCCATGAAATTGCCCATCAATGGTTTGGCAATGCGGTAACAGAATCTGATTGGGATGATGTTTGGCTAAGCGAAGGTTTTGCTACTTATTTCACGTTGTTATTTATCGAGCATGAATATGGCCAGGAGGCATTCATGAAAGGATTGGCCGCCAGTAAAAAGAAGGTTGATGAATTCTCAATCAAGAATCCGAACTATACAATCATACATGATAATCTGAAAGATATGAGTCAGGTTACCAGCTCGCAAACGTATCAGAAGGGGAGCTGGATTTTGCACATGCTACGCGGGGTAGTTGGCACCGATAATTTTTGGAAAGGAATTAAAGCCTACTATAAAAAATATCAGAATCTGAATGCTACTACAACGGATTTCAGAAAAGAAATGGAGCTGGCTTCTGGAATGGATCTAACTACATTCTTTGATCAATGGCTTTATAAAAGTGGAGCTTTAAAAATATATGGAACCTGGCAATTCAGTAATAGGAAAAAAGAAGTTACCCTTTCGCTTAATCAAATTCAAAAAGAGGTAAGTCTTTTTAAAATGCCTATTCAGGTGGCTATTTATTTACCCAATCAGGCAAAGCCTTTACTGAAAACCGTTGATCTGAATAATAAGACAGTTGTAGTTAGTTTTCCACTGGATGCGGAGCCCGACAAAATTGTTTTGGATCCGGATGCGTGGGTATTGATGGATGCAACGCTGTCGAAAAAGTAAAATAGCTTATTTCTATGTGCAAGTTGAAGTAGTATCCGTGGAGATTCATAAAAAGTGTCCAGAGCCAATCGGATGTGTAGCTCCTTGTAAGTAGATCCTTCTAAAAATCGTAAGGGTCGCTACATCCCTGAAAGGGGCGGGGTTACATGTTTAACCTATTAATAAAAATGGACAAGATAATTCACTTACCCAATAATCCTGCCATCTTCCATTTCGATGATCTGATCCGTTCGGTTAGCAAATTCAGGGTCGTGCGTTACCACTAGCAAGGTCTGATGGAATTCCCCACTCAACTTTTTGAAGATGTTAAAAACAATCTCGCTATTCGCCTTATCCAAATTTCCAGTAGGTTCATCGCACATAATTATGCTTGGGTTGTTAATAAGTGCGCGCGCTATAGATACGCGTTGCTTTTCTCCACCAGATATCTGGTAGGCCTTTTTATTGGCCAGCTTCTGAATGTCCAATTGATTTAGTTTATCCATGGCGTGTTCACGTACTTCCGCTTTTGGAAACTTGGCAAGTTTGAGTCCAGGCAGCATCACATTTTCCAATACAGAGAATTCGTTTAATAAGTAGTGAAATTGAAAAACAAAGCCGATTCGTTCGCTGCGCACATGAGCCAATTGCTTGTCCGTTTTATTCCGCATTGTTTCTCCTCCAATCATCAAATCTCCTTCATAATCGGTATCCATGGTTGACAAAATATATAATAGAGTAGACTTGCCGCACCCTGATTTACCGATTACCGACACAAATTCTCCTGCATGAATGGAAAAAGAAATATCCTTCAACACGTGAGTGGATACCGGATTGTTAAAATACTTATTAATGCGGTCTGCTTGAAGTGTAATTATTTTGCTCATCTCACTTTCCACGAATGATAACTACTGGATCCACTTGGCTTGCTTTCCTGGCGGGGCCTAACCGGCCAGAAAGGTGGTGATCATCGAAAATGAAGCTCAATTATATAAAAATAGGATTATAATTAACGGGATAGGTAGTAACTGTAGGTAGCGCAGTTGTATTGAACGGCACTTGATCAATAAGCAGTGAGAGCAAAAAGCCAAATACCAGACCAAGCGCTCCGCCAAAAATCCAATGCTCAGCGCAATCACCATGAAAATTCGATAGACATCCTTTCCCGAGAAACCCGTGGCTTCAAGATTGCGATGGAGTCCATCTTTTTCATAGATCAACATGTTCAGTATATTGTAAATCCCAAATCCAGCGACAATAAGTAATGTAATTCCAACCGCATAGGAGATCAGGGACCGGACAAAGGAGCCTGTTTCAAACTGCGCATTGGCTGTTTGAATATCCTCCGCTTCAGTCTGAAACAATTTTGCATATGCCTTACCCAGGGCCGGAGCTTCATTGAGATCGTTGACCTTAATTTGAATATCAGTAATATAGTTATTGGGTTCAGCGAGTATTTTCTGTACGGTGCTGATGGACGTGTAGCTTTGTACTTTGTCAAATTCCTGCAGGCCCGATTGAAAGATGCCAACTACCTTAAGTGGAAAACGCTGCTGGGTTATAGTCATGATTTGTATCACATCTCCAATGTCGGCCGATAATTTTTCGGCCAATCCTTTACCGAGAATGATGCTGTTCGTAACTATAGCAATGTCCATTGAATTACCAGCTATTACATAGTCATTAAAATGAAAAAGCTTACTCTCAGCCATCACGTCAATGCCATTCACTACTCCAGTGATGTCAATCGAACCCTCATTGAAAAAAACCTGGGCCGATATCTTTGGGGCAATGCCATTAACGCGTTTATCATTTTTTAACGCTTGTAGGATAGCGCCACTATTGTAAATACGTTGCCGGCCACCGACTGACTTGATAGACTGAACAAAATTGTAAGTGTCGTTGAACGCTGGAGCCCTGTTAACAGGCTGATGCTCATTAGGCTTGCTATCATTGAAGAGTCTTACGTGAGCCGTGCGGTTAATGATAATCCCATCCAACAGACTATTAAGACCTGTCATGAACCCAAGCAACGCGATGAACATAGTGATACCAAAAGTAACTCCAATAGCGGCTACTAGAGATTGCTTCCACCGGGCAAGGAGAAGCGACTTGGCAATATCAACTATCAAACGGCCAATCATAAGTGGGGCAGGGTAAGCACGTCTTCAGTAGTTAAGCCACTGACAATTTCTGCCTTTCGATAATCTTTCAAACCAACAACCACTTTTTTCGTTTCGCCATTGCTCAAGAGCACCAGGGAATCACCCATCAGATAATTACGCGGTATCGTTATCACCTTTTCCTTCGATCGAACAACAATGTTGGCTTCCAGTGATAGATTCGGGTACAAAACGTCTGGCCGCGTTATAAAATTGGCATGGATGGTAAATGATCTTGACCTTTCATTCATCAACGGTATAATTTGAATGATGGTGGCTTCAAAAACGGCACCATGATAGCTGTCCATGGAAATAAATACAGGCTGCCCTAGCTGAATGCGTGAAATATCATATTCGTCTACTGTAAGCTGTGCGTAAAAGTTATCGGCATCACCCACAATGGCAAGTGGAGTAGTTGTATTTGCAAATTCTCCTTTTTCTTTCAGTATACCGTATACCTTACCCTCAACTTCCGATTTAATAACAAAATCATTGACAATCGAAGCGTTAATCTTGAGGTTATTTACAGCCTGCTTCTCGTCAAATTCGAGTTGTCTTTTCAAATTCTGATATCGGACATTTACGTCCTGCAAATAATTTTGTGCGTTTTGGTAAGCCAGTTACATTCTTCTAATTTGACCTTTGTGCCAATGTTCTGACTCCATAACTTTTGCTGTCGGATCAACAACACGGAGTCATTAGTCAATCGACTTTGAGCCAAGGTAATATCTGCCTTCAGTTTAGTCAGTTTATTGGCATTGGCTTCCAGAGAAGTATATTGTGCAGCGAGTCTTGCGTTTTCAGCATTCAGACGGGAAGTTTCATTCAGTAACTTCATTAATGGATCACCCCTTTTTACTAGGTCACCTTCTTTCACAAGCACTTCCTGGATCAATCCATTGCTGGATGAATATACCTGATATTGATTTTGCTTTTAATAACTCGGAAGCATACACCGACTCAGATATAGATTCGATTATAGGGTTTACCATTTCCCCTTTATTTTGACAAGATCCAGAAGCCATCAACAATAGAAGGGTGAGTCCAAACCTCGTTGGCAATGAACCCAGCATATTTAAAGGGTAGTTGATCATCTGACTGTAAAATAAGTTTCATCCATAAGTATTAACTATTTATAGGTGTACTAATATAGATGTATTTCTATTGTGTAGCAGTCAGAAAAGTCATGCTCTAAAATGATTTTCATCAGGTTTGTTGAGCTCTTGTGAATGTATACATAACCACCGTCAGCGTGTACTTGTGAATACGCGGATGTTACTTTTTGAACTAAAGCCTTCGCAAATACGAGCACCCGTTTACTATTTTTATACGAGGCAGATTTTGGAACGTAGTGATAAATCTATAGCAAACTTTACATTTTTCAATCACAACTTGCTAATATTGTGTTTATCATTTAAAAGGATTTCATCTATGAAAAGTTTCTGATAGTTATCAGTGTACTGTTGATATTTTCAAGCGAAGTACTCAGCCAAGAGCTTCGTTCACCCAATGGAAAATTGGTGATGGCCTTTGCGCTGAAAACAGATGGAACGCCAACATATGCCTTAACCTTTAATGGAAAAGCTGTTATAAAAACCAGCACGTTAGGGCTCGAATTTAAAAATGATGAAAAGTCGCTCCTAAATGATTTTACCATCGCGAAAGCAGAAACGGCCACGCACGACTCCAACTGGGAGCCCGTGTGGGGCGAAGTGAAAACTATCCGCAATCATTACAATGAACTGGCCGTAACGCTTTTGCAAAAAGGAACCGATCGTACATTGATTATCCGGTTCCGGATGTTTGATGAAGGCCTTGGCCTCCGGTATGAATTTCCATCACAGAAGAACCTTATTTATTTTGTGATCAAAGAGGAGCGGACTCAATTTGCCATGGCAGGCGACCACACGGCCTTTTGGCTTGCTGGCGATTATGATTCGCAGGAGTATGACTATACTACTTCGCGTTTATCGGAAATCCGAAACCTGATGCAAGGAAGCATCACCGATAATGCTTCGCAAACTCCTTTTTCACCTACGGGTGTACAAACCGCCCTTATGATGAAAACCGAGGATGGTCTTTATATAAATATTCATGAAGCCGCGCTCATTAATTACTCGTGCATGCATTTAAATCTAGATGATACAAACATGGTATTTCAATCGTGGCTTACGCCTGATGCCGAGGGCGATAAAGGATACATGCAGGCGCCTGGCACATCTCCGTGGCGTACCGTTATGGTGAGTGATGATGCACGTGAGATTTTAGCTAACAAGATGACGTACAATTTGAATGAACCTAATAAGATTGAAGATACTTCCTGGATTAAACCGGTTAAATACATGGGCGTATGGTGGGAGATGATCACCGGAAAAAGTTCGTGGTCTTACACCAACGATTTGCCCTCTATCCAAATTGGGATTACAGATTATTCAACCGCAAAACCAAATGGTACGCATGGCGCCACTACAGCGAACGTAAAAAAATACATCGACTTTGCTTCTCAACATGGATTTGATGGCGTGCTTGTAGAAGGTTGGAACATTGGATGGGAAGACTGGTTCGGTCATCATAAAGATTATGTATTTGATTTTCTTACGCCCTATCCGGATTTTGATTTACCGGGCTTGCGCGATTATGCTAAATCAAAAGGATTAAAACTGATCATGCACCATGAAACATCAGGCTCTACGCGTAATTATGAGCGCCATCTTGACAAAGCTTTTCAATTCATGAAAGACAATAATTATGATGCCGTGAAAACGGGTTATGTGGGTAATATCCTGCCGAAAGGATATTATCATTACGACCAATGGACCGTCAATCATTATCAATATGTAGTGGAGAAAGCTGCAGAGTATAAGATTATGGTGAATGCGCATGAGGCTGTTCGTCCTACCGGTATCGCCCGTACGTATCCCAACATGATTGGCAATGAATCTGCACGGGGTACTGAGTTCCAGGCATTCGGTGGTTCCAAACCAAACCATGTAACTATTCTACCATTCACGCGCCAGATAGGAGGACCCATGGACTATACACCTGGAATTTTTGAAATGGACATCAGCAAAGCTAATCCGAGCAACTCCAGCCATGTGAACAGTACGCTGGCTAATCAACTCGCGTTGTATGTAACGATGTACAGTCCGCTTCAAATGGCGGCCGATTTTCCAGAAAATTATTCCAGGTTTATGGATGCTTTTCAATTTATTAAAGATGTTGCTCTGGATTGGGACGAAAGTAAATACTTAGAAGCAGAGCCTGGTCAATACATTACGGTAGCGCGTAAAGAAAAGGGAAAGTCGACTTGGTTTTTAGGGAACGTAAATGGAGAAACACCACGCATCTCCAATGTATCATTTGATTTCTTAGAACAAGGAAAGACTTACATAGCCACCATCTATGCCGATGCAAAAGAAGCGCACTACAAAACCAATCCGCAGGCGTATTCAATTCGTAAAGTAGTAGTTACCAATAAATCTAAACTACAACAATGGTCAGCCTCGGGGTATGATCAGTATCGTGGAAGCAGATAAAACCCAGACCAAAGGTTTAAAGAAGTTATAAGGTATTAGTAGCATGAAAAGAAAAATATCATACGGATTTCTTACGGTACTAATCCTTTCCGCAATTGTCTTTTTCACTTTCGGGCCCGGCTATTTTGACAAGAGCATGAATAAGGTGACAAGCTCACCACATGTTGGTTCATTCCCCGATTATGATTCACTGCCCTTCGTTGCTGATTTGCATTGCGATATGTTGTTGTGGAATAGAGATTTTTTCGATCAGCATGATTACGGGCACGTAGATTTACCGCGGATGCAATCAGCGAACATGGCGTTTCAGGCGTTCACTATTGTAAGCAAAACTCCACGCGGCATCAACATTGAAAGCAATAGTGCGGAGACCGATCAGATCGGGTTGCTAAGTTTTGTGCAGCTCAGGCCGCCATCATCGTGGTTTAGTATTAAAGCCCGAGCCTTACATCAAATCGGGCAGCTCCATGATTTCGCTTTCAAGTCCGATGGACAATTTCGGGTGGTAAAATCCAAATCTGATTTAGAAAAATTTGTGGCTGATAGGAAAACGAATTCACGAATTACGGCTGGCATGATTGGTCTCGAAGGAGCGCACTGTCTAGAAAATGATTTAAACAATCTCGATGTATTTTATGAACAAGGCACGGTTCATTGACTAGCACACTTTTTTGACAATGAATGGGCAGGTTCTGCGCACGGCTTAAGCAAAGGAGGATTAACCGATGCCGGAAAAAAACTTCTTAAAAAGATGGACAGCCTGCATATTATGATTGACCTCTCGCATGCATCAGCCGCTACCATTGATGATGTTTTCAAATTGACTTCTGGGCCCTTGCTGGTATCCCATACAGGTGTGCGCGGCATGTGCAACAACCAACGTAATTTATCTGATGAACAGATTCATGAAATCGGACGAAGAAATGGTTTGATTGGCATTGGTCTTTGGGAGACTGCTGTTTGCGGCACGGATGCCCTGGCTACGGCACGCAGCATGAAGTATGTTGCCGATTTGATTGGTGTTGAAAAGGTTTGCCTTGGCAGTGATTACGATGGTGCCATCACAGCGCACTTTGATTTGCGGGACTTCCACTCATTATGGACGAATTAAAAAAGCTCGGCTTCAATAAAAGGAAGTGGAAGGCATGATGGGTGGCAATGTGCGCGATTTTATGCTTCGGAATTTGCCTTAAACACACCTCGGGCTCAATCATTTTCTCCGCCCGGCTCGATTCACTATCAAAAATTAGAGGAAACTCTTAAGTCTAGGAGCAGCTAAAACAATCCTTTCACTTTTAAGTTAAAAGTACTTTTAGTTTATCTGTTTTGTCATAACTTTGAGATGCGAAAGGAGGTAGCTTCGATGAAACTAACATTCAACAAATACTATTTTGCAATAGCCACGCTGCTGTTTATTACGGAAGTATTGATCGCACTCTTTGCAGCGAACACCTTTGTGCGATCGTACTTTGGCGATGTGTTGGTTGTTATTCTAATCTATTGTTTTGTAAAGTCATTTATTAAAATGCCCGTGCTTCCGCTGGCCATCGGTGTGCTGTCTTTTGCATTCACCATTGAGTTTCTTCAATACCTGAAGATTGTTGAAATTCTCGGCTTGCAAAAATCTGCGTTGGCGCGAACGGTTATCGGAACTTCTTTTGCGTGGTTGGACATACTCTCATATGTCGTGGGCATTGTGTTTGTGTTTGTAGTTGAAAAGTTGAAAAAAGTAACATGACTACCGAATACTTTGTAGACAAACACTCCATTATGCGGCAGATTTGGGGCCGTGGTGATACCATCCTTTTTATATTCGCGGGGGCCTCGGCTGAGTTTGCACTCAACAAAGCAGTGGACTGGTTATACTTTACCGGACGATTGCCGGCCGATCCCTTAGGCCGACTCTTCTCAACCGTAAAATACTCGCAGGCGATTATGTTTTCTGAAAAGCAGCATGCCCTGCGCACCATTGACTCCATGGCGAGTATCCATGCACAGGTGGAAGCGAAACGTGGAACAACCATACCCGATTGGGCTTACCGCGATGTACTCTTCCTGCTCATCGATTATTCCATTCGCGCGTTTGAACTGTTGGAACGAAAACTAAACTCCGCTGAAAAGAATGAAGTGTTTGAAGTATTTAATAAAGTAGGGAACCGAATGGGACTAAGTGGCTTGCCCACCTCTTTTAACGCCTGGACGATTATGCGCCAACAACATTTAATGCAGAACTTACAACAAAGCAACTACACCACTGATTTATATGCGCAATACAAGAAGCACCTTGGTGCAGTACGCTACAAGATATTACTACAATCACAATCCTTGGTAACTCCACCGCGTGTGCGGGCGTTACTCCACCTCAATAGAACTTCTCTTTTTCAAGGAGTGATAGTCCTATATAAAGTAAGTAAAAGATTAAAAATCGATTGGTTGCTGCGCGCACTCATACTACCCGCAAACTATAAAAAAGAGATTGAAGCGTTGGATAGGATTGTGAGTTAAATGTTGCGACATTAAAGTTGCATTTAATTAGATGTTAATGTAAGTTCTATGGCAAGAATCTTAATCACGGGCTCAGCGGATGGCCTTGGTCAGTTGGCCGCTATGCAATTAGTAAGCGAAGGGCATCGGGTTGTGCTACATGCACGCAACAAAGCCCGCGGGCAGGAGGCGTTGAAAAAGACACCTGGTGCCGAGACTGTAGTAACCGCAGATTTATCAAACCTCGAGGAGACTATACAACTGGCGCATGATGTAAATGCGTTGGGAAGCTTTGATGCGGTGATTCACAACGCAGGTGTCTATCGCGCCAGCGGAGAAGGGATTGTGGCTGTGAATACATTAGCGCCTTATATTTTAACCAGTTTAATAACTCCACCCAAGCGCTTGATCTATTTGAGTTCGGGGCTGCATAGTGGGGGCAGGCTAAGTTGCAACAGCTAGAAACTGATCCTGCTAAAATCAGTTATTCCGATTCAAAGCTGCATGTACTCTTGCTGAGCATGGCAGTCGCGCGGTTATGGCCAACCGTTTATAGCAATGGTGTTGACCCGGGTTGGGTACCTACAAAAATGGGCGGTGAAGGTGCCCCGGATGATTTAGAAAAAGGCTATCAGACACAATGTTGGTTGGCTACCAGTAATGACGCTGAAGCAAAAGTTAGTGGCCAATATATTTTCCATCAGAAACCAAAGCGCTTTAATCCCACCGCGGCCGATGAAGCGTTGCAAGATAAATTTCTCGAAGTCTGTGAGAAGTTAACGGGGGTGAGGTTCCGGTGAGTAGTTAATAAGTTACAAAGCTTTTCCCGACTCTAAGGTTTTAATATTTTGCTCAACACCTCTTTTGCTTTCCTCATTCGGTGCTAGTGCCAATGCCTTCTTTCCAAATTCAAGCGCCTTCTTAAGATCACCGTTTGCTGAATACCCGCGCATCATACCCACCGCTGTAGGCCACGCGCCTTTGTTCCTTTTGTAATTGGTTTCAAAGACCACCATCGCTTCCTTCGGCTTGCCCTGATTAATCAATTGTCGGCCATAACCATGCATCTCTAAGGCAGTCGCCTTGTCCATCGCATGTTGCATAATCTTAGCGGACTCTTCTGGTCGGTCAAGTTTATTTAACAAACCCGCTTTGGTAGACAAAGCTGTAAAGGTTTGAATGCGACCCAGGTTTGGATCGGTAACAACATTGATCCACGAAAGAGCTTGATCATAGTTCGTATTATTTTGCAAACACCAGGCAGCCGCTGTTTCCAGGCTGGGAGGATCAAAACCCATAGCGCCACTGAGCTGTTGACGGATAGAAGCAAGCGTTGTCTTAACCAAATCTACTTCCACGTTTATTGGAATGCGCCAGTGTTCCCAATCAAGGGCAACGGTTACTGAGTGATCGGTTTGATCAATAAAATGATACGTTAATCGTTCAACACTTTCCGGTTGATTTTTCCCCTGCCGCGTGGTTACATGCAGCACATCTAACTCTTTATTGTAAAAGTAACTTCCCCAACCTTTGGTGTTTTTGTTAAAGATGAGAGTACAAGAATCCGCATAGAGGGCGATGAAGAATCCATAAGTTCCAGCAGCCAACGGTTTTCCATTTATAGTCACATCGGTAGAAAAGGAAATAGTTGTGCTTTCATTCGAACCGGCTCGCCAAGGTGACTCCATATACGATCCGTAGCCCAACACGGTAAATCCATAAGGCGCAACGGACGTACCCCAGATGTTTCCTTCGCGCCCTTTAACTCCAGGTGCATTCCAGTTGATCTCAATATCCGTTACACCCCCTCTTCTTCCAGCCACACTTTTTAAGTTTACGCCACCGTCAGGTATTCGTATCATCTGCGCGTTAACCAGGTTGATCGTGAAGAATAAACAAAAGATGAACAACAGGTATTTTGGTGTGGAAGTTTTCATGGCGAATAGAGGGTGAATGTGATCAAGTTGGACTTAACCGACAGAACGGTTATTGCTAATCGCAGGCTTAAGCTTTTTATGAATGGCCGCAAATGTTTACTTAAGGTTAATGATAGGTAGTGAAAGGAGTTGCTTTAAAAATCAGTTTATGGGCTTTGGTCGGATAGCTTTCTGAAAGAGAGGGAAGTTTACTTACTCGCTATAGCGAAGGTAAGGCTGATCAAAAACTGTATATTTATCGAAAGAGTAAATAGCATGCTTCTTAAGCGATTAAAATCATACCTTGAGATATCAGAATCTTTGATATGAAAGTTATAATTACTGGAGCGACCGGCATGGTTGGCAAAGGAGTTTTATTAGAGTGCCTGGATCATACCGAAATCTCAGAAGTATTGAGCCTGGGTAGGAAGCCACTGGAGATGAGTCACCCAAAACTGAAAGAGCTTATCCATAAAGACTTTTCAGAATTTGAATCCGTTTCTGAACTACTTAAAGGGTACGATGCGTGCTACCATTGCATGGGCGTAAGTGCAGCGGGTATGAATGCGGAACAGTACACCAAAATGACCCATGGTTATTCTATGGCTTTAGCTAACGTGCTCTATCAACTAAATCCACAAATGACTTTTATCTATGTATCCGGACAAGGAACCGACACTACCGAAAAGGGTAGGAGTATGTGGGCACGCGTAAAAGGTAAAACTGAAAACGATATCATCAATAAAGGCTTTAAACAAGCTTTCGCGTTTCGTCCCGGTGCTATCATCCCTTTACGGGGAATACAGCCCAGCAGTAAATTTTACAGAGTATTGATTAATAATCTTATCTGGCTTATAAAACTCATAAAGAAAATGGCTCCTAATGCGATAGTAAATACCTCCCAGATAGGAGTGGCCATGATACAGTTGACCCAGCGTGGCTATGATAAAACCATTATTGATCCAAAGGATATTTTAGAACTGGCAGGAAATTAAAACTTCCAGGATCTATTCTTCAGCCTACCATGGTTTGATGAAATCCTATTCATCCATTGAGCCCAATATTGCGTATTTTTGTCAAAATATCTGCCCATTGATACTCATCGGACAACATCAGGAATTAACCATTTTACGCCACACTTCGGTAGGATTGTATTTAGGAGATGAAGAAGAAACCGAAGATGTGCTGTTGCCGAATAAATACTGTCCGGAAGACTTTACGGAAGGTGAAAAGTTGCGCGTCTTTGTTTACCGCGATTACGAGGAACGAAAAATTGCCACCAATCTGGAACCAAAGATTTTGTTGCATCAGTTTGCTTTTCTGCGGGTGGCCTCGGTGAGTGCGGTAGGTGCTTTTTTAGATTGGGGATTGGAGAAGGAGCTTTTGGTACCGTTTCGCGAGCAACGACAAAAAATGGAAGAGGGCCGTTGGTATATTGTATACCTCGAGCTGGATAAAGAGACTGATCGTTTGTATGCTACCAATAAAATCGAGAAGCGGCTTACCAATGTTGAACTTACAGTAGGGGAAGGGGATGCGGTTGATGTGATGATCATGAAAAAGACCGACCTCGGGTTTTCGGTTATTATAAATCAGCTACACGAAGGATTGATCTTTGAAAGCGACATCTTCACCAAGCTTAACATTGGCGATAAGGTAAAGGGATATGTCAAACAGATTCGGGATGATAATAAATTGGATATCACGTTGCAGCCTATAGGCTTTGAAAACTTCAATGATCCGAATTGCGAAATGATTCTCGCCAAACTACAGGCCAACAAAGGATTTTTACCGCTCGCGGATAAAAGTACGCCCGAAGAAATTTATGGGACGTTACGTATCAGTAAGAAAGCCTACAAAAAAGCCATAGGTACACTATACAAACAACGTAAAATTATTCTTCAGGTCGATGGCATTAAACTCGTTTGAGTTTTGTGCAAAGACTATTTTACAATAAGTATTTGCTGGCTAATTAAATCCTTTTAAAAACTTAATTTATTCCTGACCGAGTCAGGCGTAACGAGGCATAATAATAGCTAACTCGATGGTTGGACTCCAGGATCAATTTGGCAATGAGTAACACGACTCTCTTGTCAATATTACTTGTTTTTCTGACATCCCAAGGCGACTATAACTTCTATGCTGGGGGGCTCGAAAAGTAATGAAGGCAGGCGCATGGCCTCAATTGAAAATAAAAGTATCCAAAAAGTCGGATACTCAAACTTTGAATGCATGTTAGAATAATAAAAGAATTATCTTTGCCGATATTCTAAGAATTAGTGCCTTTCAGCGAGTCCTCCTTAATGCTTACCTGTTTTCACTCTTTTTTCAGTAATAGTTTCCTCAATCTTTTTTAAAGATCAGGGTCATTATTAATTACTGGTGGAGTTCCATTAGTCAGATGTGTTTTTTTTAATTTAATTTTTATACAATGCAAGGAACAGTAAAATTTTTCAATGAAGCCAAAGGTTTTGGATTCATAACACCGTCAGATTCAAAAACTGATATTTTTGTTCTCGTTTCAGGTCTCCTGGATGAGATCCGTGAGAACGATGAAGTTACCTATGAGGTGGAAAGCGGCAAGAAGGGAATGAATGCAGTGAAAGTCGAACGAATCATGAATTGATTATCGTTTTTATACAGTATAAAAAATCGACCTTACCGGGTCGATTTTTTTTTGCCTTGACCGAAGTACTTTCACAATAATATAACGGATTTATTCCGACCGGTTTTGGACGCCTCTGAGCTGATTCCGGACATCCTCCCACTACCTGATGTTGGATTGCAGAACAAAATCATGGGTTATAGGATGGCATGAAAATCGTAAAACCAGAAAAGACAACAAATTACTCGTATGATCAGAAACTACTTAAAAATTGCGTTTCGCTCTTTGATACGAAACAAAGCATTTACCCTTATCAATATGCTTGGGCTCGTATTGGGTATTTCATTCAGCACGATGTTGTACACCTATGTGAGTCATGAATTATCCTATGATTCATTCCATCAAAAAGCCGACCGGACATTCAGAGTAATTACCCTAGATGCATCTACCCCCGATAATACCCGAACCTATGGCCTGACGGCTCTACCCATGGGATCTCAGTTGGTTAACTCATTTCCAGAAGTAAAAGAAATGGTACGCTTGTTTCGCTTCTCCGGGCAGGTGATTGTTGAATTTGAGGAAACAAAGTACAACGAGCGAAACTGGTTCACCACCCCCGATGCTAATTTATTTAATGTCTTTGACTTCGAGTTTATAGCTGGCGACAAAAGAACTGCCCTGAGTCAACCTTTTTCTGTAGTTCTTACAGAATCAACTTCAAAGAAATATTTTTCGGATGATAACCCCATTGGCAAAATGATAAAGACCGGTGCCGGTGAGGTGAAAGTAACGGGAGTAATCAAAGATATACCGGATAACTCGCATCTCCAGTTTGACTTATTGTTTTCGGCTCTTCGTTCGGGAAAAGATTGGGAGGCTGCCTTAAATAACTGGCAGCGAATGGGTGCCTATACCTACGTTGTACTAGGCGAAGGGCAATCCATCGAAGATTTACAAGCAAAGATGCCAGCGTTTATGAAAACGCATTGGGGGCCCGATGCTGCATTTCAATCCACTCAATTTCAACCCATCCAAGATATTTATCTTCACTCTGCGCATATCGAAGCGGGTGTAGAGCAAGTACATGGCAAACTTTCTTACATCTATATATTTTCTTCCATGGCTGTATTTCTGCTCATTATTGCGGCCATTAATTACATAAACCTAACAACAGCCAAAGCTTCTTCACGCGCCAAAGAAATTGGTCTGCGAAAAGTGGTGGGCGCATTCAAAACCCAACTCATTTTTCAGTTTTTGACGGAGTCGCTTGTGATCACACTCCTTTCCATGCTCTTATCTATTGCGGCTATCGATCTTTGTCTTCCTTTCTTCAATTCAATTACAGGAAAAAACTTTGACCTTACGTTCAACACAATCGGAGAGTATATGCCCTCACTCTTGCTCATTACTTTGCTGATAGGAGCCATTGCAGGAAGTTACCCGGCTTTTTATTTGTCGAAGTTAAAACCAGTTGTTACCCTTAAGGGCCAGCCCATCGCAACAAAAAACGGCTTTGATCTTCGAGCTATCCTCGTTGTTTTTCAATTTACGATTACGGTTGTGTTAATTGTTTCCACCTTGATAATCAGTGACCAAATTAATTTTATTCAAACGAAAGATGTTGGATTTGATAAGGAACAAATGATGATCATCGACATCAATAGTCGAGCAGCCCGCAATCAGTTTCAGGCTATTAAAAACGAATTCTCCAACATACCGGGTGTAAAACAAGTAGCCGTTTCATCACAGGTTCCCGGTGAATGGAAGGTTCTTGATGAGGCCCATGTAAGGAGAACAAACGCTAGCAGTACAACTGCGGATTCTCTGCAAACCTATTTTATGGGATTCGATGAGGACATGCAGAATACCTATCAGCTTCAACTCAACGCAGGTGTTTTCTTTTCTGGAAATGAGGCAGATTCAATGAACGTACTTCTTAACGAATCTGCCGTAGAAGCAATGAATTTAGAAAGCCCCATGGGTAGTAAAATTCAGATCAGTGCATATGGAATTAAATGGGAAGCAAATGTAATCGGGGTGTTAGAGGATTTTAACTTCCAGTCGTTACACCAGAAAATTGCACCAATCATTATTGGGTTTCGCAACAATCCAATCTCGTCCATAGACTATTTCACTTTAAAAGTAGCCGGAGTATCCCCATCACTCATCGCAGAAGTCACAAAAGTTCATGAGAAATTTGATACACAAACTCCCATTGAATATCACTTTTTATCTGATCAGTTGAATAGATTCTATGTTGCTGAGGAAAAGGCAGGTAAAATATTTCAAATGGCTGGGGCCATAAGCATACTTGTTGCTTGCTTAGGGCTTTTAGGTTTGGCCACCTATCAGGTAGAGCGCAAAACCAAAGAACTTGGAATCAGAAAAATATTGGGTGCCGAACCGTTTAGTTTATTCTTAATGGTCTCCCTTTCATTTACTAAAAATGTGTTACTGGCATTTGTGTTAGCGTGCCCCATTGCCTGGTATATTATGCGCGAATGGTTGAGTGCTTTTGAATACAAAATTCAACTAAGCTCAGGATCGTTTATACTTACGGGTATTGTTGTGCTCTTGTTGGTTCTTATTACGGTAAGCTATCAATCAATTAAGGCGGCCTCTCATAATCCGTTAAACTCGCTAAAGCAGGAGTAGTTCCTATTAACTATATTCGTAGCCTGAACCCCCAGGAGCAACATGTGGATAGGCTTTGATTTTTTTGCTTCGCTTCTTGATGGAGTCGTGTAACAAATGATCGGCACAGGCGTCAAGGTGGTGAGCATATCAGCAACTAACTTATTATCGATATTGGCACTTTAAAAAGTAAAATTCAGCATGAACACAGATCAGCAGCATAAAGAATTAGTTAGTACAGCCCGAATCGCAGGAGCTTGGTATTTGATGTTGGCTATCACTGGCATGGTCGGGTTTCTCTTGCTGCATTCGCGCATCTATGTGACCGGTGATCCGTCCAAAACACTTGCTAATTTATCCGAGCATGAAATGCTGGCCCGGCTACGGCTGCTGTTTGAATTCCTGATTGTGATGTCGCAGGCGTTGGCCGCAGTATGGTTTTACAAACTATTTAAAGATATCCGGCATGTAGCCGCTTGGGCGTTGGCAGCCTGGGGTATGATGAATGCGGCAGCCATTATGATCAGCGCCATGGCCATGGGAGGGGCGCTCGGAGTGGCCAATAGTACGCAGGCCTTGAATGAAAAGATTATAATGATTCAGATTTTTGATCAGTTCATCAAAAACGCATGGGGTGTAGGCAGTCTCTTCTTCGGGCTTTGGCTCATACCCATGGGGTACATCGTGGTGAGTTCGCAGCGGATGCCTGTATTGCTTGGCCGTATATTAATTCTTGGAGGTATCGGTTATTTGGTGAGTACGTTCATCTCGTATATGGGTGTGCACGGGACTTGGGTCGGCATGTTGACTATTCCTGCCACAGTAGGAGAGTTTTGGATGATTGCCTACCTGTTGATTTTTGGAATCAGGCCCAGTAAATCAGAAACCTTATAAATTTATTTTTATGAGGCACGGAAGCACCTTCCGTGCTAGCATTGATTTGATTAGAGAAATCAATTGTGATCCGCATACTGTTGCCTTCGCTTATGTTCTTCACCACGAACTTAGTAACCAACACGAGGAGAGTTGGATAATTCGTGCGCATGAAATAAAACATGCCTAGTGCGCTCACTTAATCTTAATAGAAAGCTAGGTCAAGCATCGTCTCCGCCTCGGGACGATGCGCTTTTTTTTAATCAGAGAACACCGAATCGTCCGCTTTGAGAGACGATGCTTGACAAGGCCCTCGCCTTCGAAGGCGAGGTAAGTCATTTTTAATCCACCCTTCTTACTATCTTACACAAACATTAATTCGTTTACAGATGGCATCCGATCAGAAGTTTATTGATTTTATAATGGATCAGGTTGGCACCCCACAAATAACCTACAAGAAAATGTTTGGTGAATACGGTTTGTATCTAAACAATAAATTGTTTGGCCTTGTTTGCGACAATAAACTATTCATTAAACCAACCCCATCAGGAAGAGAATTTATAAAAGATGTTATTGAGGTTGCGCCCTATCCGGGTGCAAAGCCAAGTTT
Organism: Flammeovirgaceae bacterium; assembly: GCA_016712035.1. GTDB lineage: Bacteria > Bacteroidota > Bacteroidia > Cytophagales > Cyclobacteriaceae > ELB16-189. Next base: position 133,470 of record JADJRT010000006.1, read on the forward strand.
TTTAATTGAAGAGAAGCTGGAGAATCGTGATTGGTTGAAGAAGTTAGTCGTCATCACAGCTAACGAATTATCTGAACCAAAACCTAAAAAGAAGAAAGCAGGTAAAAAATAATTCTACTTGCTATGTGCAATGTGTAGAACAGACTCTGGACCCATGGAACCATCTACCATTATACATTTGTTGGCTATCAAAGTTTTAGATGTCCGATACCGAACAAAAAAGTTCGATACAGGGCGTGGTAATATTTTTGAGCGGCCAATTGAGCCTCTATGAGCGAAAAACGCATGGCATCCTATTTGTCTAAGTTATTAACACCTCAAAATTCTTACACATGCTGAGAAGTATAATCACGGCCACATTAAGAAACATCTACCGCAACAAAACATTTTCCCTTATAAACTTCTTTGGGCTTGCTGTCAGCATGTCCCTGGGCATGCTTATCATAACAATCGTAAGAGAGCAACATGCCTATGATAATTTTCATCATGATGTTGATCGGATCTATAGAGTGAACACCAAAGCAATACGCACAGAAGGAGGAGCTGAATTGTATGCGTCAGCTCCGCTGCCCATTGCAAAAGCATTTATGGATGACTACTCCTTTGCTGAAGAGGTGGTAAGGATAGATAACCAACTTGCAGGAGATTTAGAATTTGGTGATGTCAACGTACCTATAACAGGGTTCTTAACAGATCCTTCATTCTTTACGCTTTTCAATTTCAAATTAGAAAAAGGAAATGCTGCCACTGCGCTCAGTAACCCAAATAGTCTTGTGTTAACACAAGCTGCCAGTAAGAAAATATTTGGAAGTAGAGAAACTCTTGGTCAAACATTAACTATAAAGGGAATAGGAGAGTTCACTGTTACTGGAGTGTTGGAAGAATTTCCGTCCAAAACTCACCTGGACTTTGAAGTGTTGGCATCCACAAGTTTGCTTCCATCGATTGAAGGAAAAGGAGCAGTAATGAAGTCAGTCGATAGCTGGAGTAATTACAATACGGGGTATGTATATTTTAAAATCAAAGAAGGAGCCACCGAGAAAACGATTGTTACAGCATTGACTGATCTAGTTAAGAAGAACTATGATTCACTAAAGATAGAAGCCAAGAACAAAGGATATGAGTTTTATCTACAAAAGCTTACAGACATCACTCCGGGGCCAGAATTGAATAGTCAGATGGGGCGCGGACTTCCATCCATGGTGTCTAATTTTTTTATTATTCTTGCCGGGGTAGTCACGCTTATGGCATGTTTCAATTATACCAACCTCATGATCGCTAAATCATTATCGCGTGCCCGGGAAATTGGAGTGAGAAAAGCAATAGGGGGCACAACGGTGGCAAGTTTTTTATCAGTTTATAGGTGAGGCTGTCTTCTTCTCAATCTTCTCATTGGCCGTTTCCCTATATCCTTCTGCAATTTCTCAAGCCCGCGTTTTTTACAACTACACCTTACCAGTGAATTCTCTGTCGATTTAAAGGAAGACTTTACCTTATATGTGATGTTTCTCCTTTTTCGCAGTTATTATTGGAGTCTTGGGCGGAATAATTCCTGCCGTTTATTTATCAGCAATTAAAGCTGTCAAGGTTTTGAAAGATGGTGGTAACGCGAAAGTATTCGCCAAATTAACGTTTCGAAAAATCCTTATGGTGACACAATTTACGATGTCATCAATATTCATTGTGGTGGCACTCATTATATATGACCAGGCTATTTATATGATTTCTAAAGACTATAAATTCAATGATAGACACATCCTCAACCTGCGATTAATCGGGAATAATTTCGATCAATTAGCTAATGAGATTCGAAATCTTTCAGGAGTAGAAAGGGTAGGTGGCGTTTCTATGATTCCAGGAACATGGGAGACGCACACCAGTGACTATAAACGTGGCAATGGTGATAAACCCTTTGCGATGAAGGACTACTGGGTTGAAGAGAATTTTATACCCGCCATTGAACTGGAATTTGTTGCCGGTAAGAATTTTGATTTTACTCCAGGCACGCAGGAGGAACGTCAGATCATATTAAATGAATCCGCACTATTTTCTTTTGATTTCAAAACCGCTGAAGAGGCTATTGGTAAAACTATTATTGCGAATGATTCGCTTGAGTTGGAAGTGAGTGGAGTAGTTAAGGACTTTCATTTTAAACCGATGAACACGGAGATTGGTCCCCTTGCCATACGATACAATAAGTCCAGGCTTAGATACCTCGCTGCCAGAATTAGCCCTGAACAAAAAGAGAATGTGCTTGCTGCTATTCCCGGTATTTGGAAATCAATTGACTCGCATCATCCGATAGAAATGAAAATGATGGAAGATGAAATAGACGATGCCTATGCACTATCCGGATTTATGGACCTGGTAAAAATAGTGGGGTACATCTCCTTTCTGATTTCCACCATTGCTTGCTTTGGCATGTTGGCTATGGCAATGTATTCTATCCAAACAAGAATAAAAGAAATTGGGGTTCGAAAGTGCTTGGCGCCTCTCCGGGACAAATTGTATTTACGTTAAGTAAATTATTTTTGATTTTGATTGGCGTTGCTGTCCTAATAGGGGTTCCTGTGGGTTATTTTTTAGGTGATCTATTCATAAGCAATTATGCTTATCGCATCGTGATAACACCGTGGTTATTGTTATCAGGCGCTACCATCTTATCGCTGTTAGGCATTATCACCATCAGCACACAAACGATGAGTGCCGCCCGCAGTAATCCTGTAAATGCGTTGCGGGCTGAATGATTTTTTTTAATCAGATTTCTGCTGCTCTTTGGTCCAATCAAAAATGATTCAGATTCTTGGGTTAAAACCCTCCTCATTCACCTTTGGATGAGGCGCACGTTTTTGTAATCGAGTACCACATAAAAGCAAGCGAGTGAAATCGACTGACTTGAAAACTTTTAAATTGCATTGGCGTCACTATACCATGAACAGCCAGAAGTTCACTATCTTTAGACATGGTTCTCTCGCCTTCGTTGGTGTTCTTCACCAACGAACTTAGTCAATATGCGTTGGTGAAGAACACCAACACGGGCTGGGTTTTTAGTGAGGATTCCAATAAACTTAATCTGCCCTGAAAAAAAGCATCAATCATTTTTAACCAACTATCTTTCCATTATTCCGTAAAAGAAACCTTACCTCGCCCACTAACTTACAACTATGTCATTAGTAATTGAAAATCTCTCAAAGAAATACACGAAGGAAAAATTTGGTTTGCAAAACTATTCCATAACCATTGAGAAAGGAATACTTGGTTTGCTAGGACCCAACGGAGCCGGCAAGTCAACGCTAATGAAAATCATTGCCACTATTAGCCAGCCCACATCGGGTTCGCTCACTCTGGATGGACATGATCTTGTGAAGGAGCCGAACTACATTAGAAAAGTGCTCGGCTATCTTCCGCAAGATTTTGGCGTGTATCCAAATCTTAATGCGTATGAATTTCTGGAATACATTGCAGCTATGAAAGGAGTGGGCGGCCCCAGTCTAAAAGCCCGAATCGAAATGCTGTTAGAGGGAGTAAATCTTATAGAAGTTGCTAAGCGACCTATAGGAACGTACTCAGGCGGAATGAAGCAACGAATTGGCATTGCCCAAGCGTTATTAAACGATCCTAAAGTTTTGATTTTTGATGAGCCTACCGTTGGTCTCGATCCTGAAGAACGCGTGCGATTTAGAAACCTGATCTCCGATCTTGCTCATGACTGTATTATAATTCTTTCCTCTCATATTGTTTCCGATATCGAGACGATTGCCGATGAGGTCGCCATTATGAAGGGTGGGCTATTGATAACAAAAGGATCTCAACACGATGTGATTAAGAAAGTAGAAGGGAAGGTGTTTGAAACATTGATCGATAATTCATTGCTCGATGAGTTTAAGCGAACAAACCATGTCGTAAACACCATTCGCCAAAAAGATAAAACGAGAGTTCGTTATATCAGTGATCAACCGGTTGCTGAATCCACTTCGTATCAAGCTTCCTTAGAAGATGCCTACTTGTTTCTTACCAAAGCAACAGCATGAAACACTTGATTACTATTATAAAGGGCGACTATTTGCAGCGCACCAGAAGCTACGCGTTTCTCGTTACGCTGGCCATCACTTTGTATATGGCTTACACCTTCGTACCTCCGGTAGATGCCAATTACACCACCGTGCGAATTGGCAACTATGTGGGTGATTATAATTCCGCCTGGATTGGCCACGTAACCGCCATGATGACCAGCGTATTCCTCACACTCATCGGCTTCTTCTTAATTAACAACAGTGTTAAGAAAGATGTGGAAACAGAGGTGGGCATGATCATCGCCACTACGCGTGTCAGTAATTTTAACTACTTAATGTCAAAAGTGCTCAGCAATTTTTTTGTGCTGCTCTCTATTGTAGGCATCGTACTTTTCATGAGCATTCTAGTTTTCTTTTTACGCTCCAAGGATTTTCCCTTTGAGATCACGCAGTTTATTTTACCCTACGTGGTGGTAACACTGCCCAGTATGTTTTTTGTGTCATGCGTAGCAGTGGTGGCCGAAGTGTTTTTAGGCAGACGTTCTGTGATTCAATACATCCTGTTTTTTGCCCTTTTCAATATTGTTATGGCCAATGTGCAAATGAAGCAGGGCACGGAAATGCTCACCTACTTCGATCCATTTGGGGTAAAGGTTGTTACCCTGCAAATGGAAGACTTTGTGAATGCACATTACCGTGAAGAAGTGAGTGTAGCGTCTATGGGATTTGTCTTTAGTGATGAAAAAATGATCTCAAGATGTTTGTTTTTGAAGGCATTCATTGGCCTTTCCTTTTTATTGTAAGCCGACTGGCATGGATGGCATTTGGTGTGGCTTTGGTGTTAGGTGCATCCCGCTATTTTCACCGCTTCGATGTGAAAGAAAAAATGCGTGTCCAGAAGAAACCCAAAATGATAGAAAGCATTCAAACTCATGCGTTGGTGAAAGAACTTAAGATTTCATCACTACCACCCATTACTGTTAATTATGGAATACTTCCTTTCATTAAGACTGAAGTATTGATGCTAATTAGAAAAGGCCCGCGTTGGTTTTGGATCATTAACCTTGGGTTAATGATAGCATTAGCCGTTACACCCCTTACCATAGCGCACCAATTTCTACTACCCGTCCTTTGGTTTTACAAATCGGCCGCTTGTCAGACTTAGTTACTAAAGAGAAAACCTATCAGGTACACTATTTTACTTATGCGGCCTACCAGCCACTAAAGCGTTTATTGCCCTCGCAAATTATTGCCGGCATAAGTTTGATGCTTGTTCTCTCCGTTCCCTTGTTGCTGCGCTATGCATTCGCTTTGCAATGGCTACCAATGGTCGGCATTGTTCTGGGTGCCATTTTTATTGTGTTGTTTTCCTCAACTCTTGGAATAGTAAGTGGCGGTAAAAAATTATTTGAAATACTATTCTTTGCAATTACTTATTCCAATTTAAATCGTATTCCGGTTGCAGATTATTATGGAGGTATGTGGACTTCGCTGCTACCCATAGCGATTTTGATTTCACTTACACTTTCTTTTGTCTGTATAAGTTGGGTAATTCGTTCATATGAGATAAAACATGCCTAGTTGCCCCGTTCACAAAATTCTTAGTAACCCAATAGAAATGACTCAATTAAAATAATCATGGAACCTTATCGCATACCTGCTCAAACACAGATCGGACACGTACATCTAAAAGTTGCAGATCTAAAACGGTCGCTTCAATTTTATCAAAACCTGTTAGGGTTTGAAATTACAATGATGTATGGAAATCAAGCCGCATTTATTTCTGCAGGCGGTTATCACCATCACATTGGGCTGAACACCTGGCATAGCAAAGATGCACCACCGGCTTCTAAAGAAGGAGTAGGTTTGTATCATACGGCCATTCTGTATCCAACAAGAAAAGACCTCGCATTAATCTACGACCGGTTACGAAATGCAAATTATCCATTGACTGGTGCAAGCGATCATGGGGTTTCGGAAGCATTATACCTCAATGACCCAGATGGCAACGGGGTGGAATTGTATTGGGATAGGCCAAAGGAAGCGTGGCCTAAAGATGCTAATGGCTCATTAGATATGTTTACAAAACCACTTCACCTTGACAATTTGTTAAAGGAAATTTGAAATTGGAAAATCGTGATTTGGTCATGGAACATCAATCTAAATTATAGAGATTAATGCACTAATTTAGTGTGACAGAATTTTAATTGGATGAATGAATTATGAGAGGAAGGATCATCTTTTTACTGGCGATTATATTCGTAGGCTGTTCGCAAGAGTATGACGCGAAAGGTATTGTCTACTCAGGAAATGCTAACCTGAAAATTGGCCTTAGTCAGTTTATTGCGACAAACGCAGAAAATGAAAATGAGATTATTCTTAACATGACCGGTCCACACGAATTGACATTTAATTTTAATAACAAAATCAGTCACATTGATTATGAAAAGGATGTCATCATTTTCAAATCAGAAACAGGCTTGACGGAATGGACAGCGAAGAAAGTTAAAGGTGGATTTGAGTTGAACGATGGAACGATCATTCAATATGGAAACTGCAAGGGGTGGACTATTTGTATAATGGACGACAGTACCAAGCTACCTATCCTGAAAGGGAAATACTCATTGAATGGGAATACGACTAAAATATCATTGTGGATCTCCGATAGCGAAATGCATGTTGAATTATTAGGGTTTATGGCCAATGGGCTGCTCAATAGAAGTAGAAATGCAAAACAAAAGATTGACACGTCATTTGAAACGGTAATCCCCCAAGTGTGGACGTATTAAAAAATCAAAGGTAGCAAGGATGAAATAATTCTTCCGGCAAATGGACAACAAAGAATTTATTTCCACTACCCGAAGATCGTTCCTGCCATCAGTAAGTCCGGTGCCTGAACCACTTTCTTTGTTAAAGGAAATTGAATATAATAATGACACTCCGGCCTTCATTGGTGTTTTCACCAACGAACTTAGTTAATACTCGTGGTGGTGAAGAACACTAATGCGGGCTAGGACGAGTACATTGTTCATGGTTGAGTTACCGAGGTTATGACTTTATTATCATACCTTCCGGAGGTAATTTCAACTCTATACATCTTTGACTCACAAGATCAACAAAAGAAAAATCATCGTCCGAGGTCGTGAATTTGATTCAATCCAAAGTGCGGCTACTGCTTTTGGTTATTCACGTAATACGGTTGATTACCGACTCTCAAAAGGATGGACACCCGAAGAAGCACTTGGCCTTGAACCTAAACCCGGTCATGCTTCTTCAACATCTGGAATTAAAGTCAAGGTGCAAAATCAGGAGTTCAATAATATTAAGGCGGCCGCAAAATATTACGGTCGATCTTATACGCACATATTCGCGAGACTTAAGGAAGGTTGCACGATTGAACAAGCGCTTGGTCTGGTAATGCGCACGGATTCCCTTCTGACAGAATACACTGAACTCGCGAAGCAGTGGCATCCAACTAGAAATGCTTCTCTGACCGCTGAAACAGTAACACCACATTCGGGCCAAAAAGTATGGTGGCTCTGCTCATATGGTCATGAGTGGAAAGCGGTCATCAATAGTCGCACACGAGGGCACGGTTGTCCATACTGCGTAGGGCAAAAGCCTACTGCAGATCGGAATTTTGCTACAAGGTATCCTGCGCTAGTCAAAGAATGGGATTTGGAAAAGAACGGTAATAAGAAACCTGTGGACTTTACTCGAAGGTCCTCGAGCAAGGTTTGGTGGAAATGTGAAAAAGGGCATTCATGGCAAGCGACTATATCAAATCGAACGAGAGATTTTAAGAATAGCATATGTCCATGCTGTAGCAACAGAAAGTTATGTGAAGACAATAGTCTTGCACAAGTTCGCCCAGACATTGCAAAAGATTGGCATCCTTACAAGAACGGTCCTTTAACTCCAAACGATTTTGTGGCAGGTGGGAGTAAAAAAGTTTGGTGGATATGCAAACATGGTCACGAATGGCAAGCACAAATTGGAGCCCGCGTTATTAGTGGCACGGGTTGTCCAAAGTGTACACTTCAGACATCCAGAATTGAAATTGCTTTCTATTCAGAACTTGACGCACTGTTTAAAAATGTTGCCTGGCGTGAAAAGATTTCAGGTTATGAATGCGATATCTATCTGCGTGATAATAATATTGGTGTAGAGATCGATGGAGTCTACTGGCATAGTCGAAAGCCTGAACAGGAATTGGCAAAATCAGCAGCATTTGAAGCAGACGGCATTCAACTGTTTCGGATAAGGGAAGATGGTTTGTTACCATTAAGTGAACGTGACATTTTATTTAAGTCTTCAGAAGATGAATTTATTGTCATCTCTAGATTAGTCAGCAGTATTCTGAAATATGGAGGACTTTCTGATCAACAACATTTAAGACTCCGTGACTATATTAAAGGCCCTGGGCTTATTAACGAAAGGCTATATCGTAAGTTGGTTGCAATTTTACCAGCACCGCCACCGGGTCAGTCCTTTGCCGATAAGCAGCCAGATATTGCAGCGCAATGGGCATACGACTTAAATGCTCCACTGTCACCAGAACATTTTTATCACAAGGCCAATAAGAAAGTTTGGTGGCGTTGTTCGAGCGGTCATACATGGAAGACTACAATTAACATCCGCACACAACAAGGTACTGGCTGTCCCACTTGCCCTCGCCCTTTTTTTAAAGTTAAAGATGAAAGAAACCTGGCTTTACTCAATCCAAGCTTAGCGAGTGAATGGCATTCAGAAAAAATGGTGACTTTCGTCCTGAAGATGTTAGGCAGAAATCAAACCGAAAGTTTTGGTGGCAATGTAGCAATGGGCATGAATGGTTGTCCACAGTATCTGGCAGGACTGCAGGTCATGGTTGCCCATATTGTTACGGTCGTTATGCTTCAAAAATAAATAATCTGGTAACTAAATATCCTGAACTGATAGAAGAATGGGATCATGGAAAGAACATCGGACTTAATCCTTCAGAATTCACTCCGCATGTTGGCAAGAAGGTCTGGTGGCTCTGCACTAAAGGGCATAGCTGGCAAGCAACTATCTACAACCGAGCTAAAAATAAGTCAGGATGTCCTGTCTGCGTTCGAGACGCTAGACGAAAATATACAATTGAGAATTTTCAGACTTATGCTAAGGAACATGGAGGAAAGTGTTTGTCAGAGAAATACAATGGTCATAAAACAAAATTGAAATTTTGCTGCAAGGAAGGACATAATTGGGTAACACGTGCGGACAATATTTTATATGAAAAGAAGTGGTGTCCTAGGTGTGTAAAAGATAGCCAGCAACTTAGTCTAGAAATATAATGGTCATGCTTGTTGGACGATGAAGACTATAGGTGCATTAAATACTCCTGCTCTCACGCTAGCTGCTTAATGTATTCCAATCTGAAATAAGATCTAAGTCGAAATCAGAATCAGCTATTAGATTATTTTCTTGAGACTGAATGAACTCAGTCGGAATAGGATAACTCTGAAGTTCGCAATACTGCATACTAGTAAAAAAGGAAGTATCTACTACGTAGAAGCTGAATTTTAATGGCGAATACCGACCTCCAAATCTTAAAAAAATATTCAGTTTATTACTTTTATCATTTAAACGATTTAAATCAATTGTGCGCAATCCAATTTTGTAAGTTTCTTCTATCTTCTTTCCGTAGTATAAAATCTTCATAGGATTGTCTTGCGATCGTATTGATGCTGGATTGAATCGATCTATTGGTGGCCAGTCCTCATACATTTCGAGTGGCTTGCCAGCATTGCACGAGATTGTAAATGTTGGGTATTCCTCATTTTGCAATGGAGAGTTATTCTTAATAATCACTTTTAAGACAATTAGAATATATTGGTATTCTCTATCTAGGAAGGTGATACTTAAGAATTTCAAGATACCACTTAGCTCTGGGTATTTGATTTTCTTAAACAATGCTTCGATGAAATAATGAGGTGCTATTCTAGTCTCGGAGTCAAGCCTCATGTAGTATCTATTATCCAATTGATGGGGGCTATATTCGCTTTTGTGAATTTCAAAAAGGTATATATATGAATTGCTATCGCGACTTATCTCGTGAACTTTTACATTCTCTGGCATTGGAAGAATTCTGTCACTTATTGACCTGATCAAATCTTCTTTTTATTTTTTCAGAAACGGGTGTTAAATCACCACGACATTCCTTGGTTCCAGTTGCGTTTACCTCCTTTGGTGATCCCCAAATTATTAAACCTCCTGCTGAATTGAGCATTGCGCAGATTGATTGGTAAATCTTGTCAGGAAGCTTTTTCTCCCCATTGAATGATTTAAATTCCAAACTCACTCCCTCAACTCTAACTATCGAAAAATAATCCACCACCTCTTCATATGACAGTGTACTTGCTTCTACTCCAAACTGTGCTTTGATAAAATCGATCATAATATTCCGAATTTATACTTTCTCAAAAGTAAAACTTTTTTTTGCGTGCTGGCCTACATCACCTTGTTGATGTTCTTCACCAACGAACTTAGTCAGCTACCAATAAAAAAGACTTCAGATTTTATTTTAATTGTGAATGAAAAACCCGCAACCCCGCCTCGAATCTATTGACAGTGTGAGCGGACTGATAGGGATAATCAGGGTAGAGTAGGATAGAAGCGTTAAAAGAAGTATTTTTGTGAATAAGTCTAAGAATTAGTGCCTTTCAGCGAATCCTCTTTAAATACCTACCTGTTTTCACTCTTTTTTAAGTCAATCTCTTTAAGGAAGTATTAGGTTATTATTAATTACTGGTGGAATTCCATCAGTCAGATGTGTTTTTTTAAATTTAATTTTTATACAATGCAAGGAACAGTAAAATTTTTCAACGAAACCAAAGGTTTTGGTTTCATAACACCGTCAGATTCAAAAACTGACATTTTTGTTCACGTTTCAGGTCTCCTTGATGAGATCCGTGAAAACGATGAAGTTACCTATGAAGTAGAAAGCGGCAAGAAGGGAATGAATGCCGTGAAAGTCGAACGAATTATGAATTAATAATTCTTTTTATAGAGTATAAAAATCGACCTTCGGGTCGATTTTTTTTTGACCTGCCGAAGTGGAACAGATATAACACCGCCATCGTTGGTGTTCTTCTAAACATTGATAGACAATACTATGAAGATCAATCCAGAGCGGGTTGAGAAGATTAATAAATGAGAAAATGAAATTGATTTATAAGTACACGTCTGGTCATTTGAAACCCGCGAAGGATCCCGATCAAGACCATTTGGTATCAGAGGATCCATCGCTATGTGGAGTGTTTAATGAAAAGGTACGCTTGCGATAAGATTTTTTCATTTTTATTCTAATGCGTTTGGTTGTCCGCTCTGGATTCTCTCACAGAGTCTCGCCTTAGTAGGTGCTCTTCACCAACCTTAGTCAGACCGATAAAAAACACCTCAAATTTTATTTTATTTGTTAATGGAAAACCCGCAACGCACCCGCCTCGAATCCATTGACATTGTGCGAGGGCTGATTATGATCATCATGGCGTTAGATCATGTTCGGGATTTTTTTAGCTACACCGCGTATCGCCCCGATGATGTAACGCAAGCTTCCGTATGGCTGTTCTCCACGCGCTGGATTACACATCTTTGTGCGCCTACGTTTGTTTTCCTTTCCGGCATCAGTATCTATCTCTACTTCAAGAAAGTTGGCGATCTTAAAAAAACAAGTGTGTTTCTGTTAACGCGTGGGCTATGGCTGATCGTAGTAGACGCGTTGCTTATTAGTTTCATCTTAACGCAAGGCTATGACATCACGGTGCTCACCGTATTTTGGATGATCGGCTGTTGTATGATTCTGCTCGCGGGGTTGGTGTGGTTGCCGCGCTGGCTTCAACTTACAATTGCAGTGGTAATGATTGCTGGTCATGATGCGCTTCCTGCACTTGGAACTGTGACGGCCGATAATGTGCTGTTTGCAATTTTGCATAACCCTCCATTCTTCATTAATGAACCCGCAGCAATTTTGGTTGCTTATACGATTGTTCCGTGGGCGGGAATAATGTTGTTGGGCTATTGCCTGGGTACCTGGTTTCTTGATGAACCACAAAAGCGCGATACCTTTTTGCTAAGAACGGGCGTCTTCGCCCTTGTCTTTTTCTTTGTGCTGCGGTTTATAAATGTGTACGGAGATCCATCGCCCTGGAATATTCAGGAACGCGGTGGAATGTATACTGTGCTTTCATTTTTCAAAATATCAAAATATCCACCTTCACTTTTATTCCTGTCGGTTACATTAGGAGTAGCCTGCATACTATTGGCTTACGCGGAAAGAGTTTCGAGCGGTGTCAAAAAAATTCTGATTCCCTATGGCCGCGTGCCGTTTTTCTATTTTGTTGTTCATCTGGCGCTCATCAGTGTTGCATCTTATGCATGGACGTACTTTGCGTTCGGAACGGGAATCAATCTTTCTTTTATGTCGCCTGCCGATTGGCCTGCGGAATATCAACCAAGTTTATTTCGTACATACTTCGTCTGGTTTCTGATTGTAGCTGCACTTTATTTTCCGTGTGTTTGGTATGCCCGGTATAAAGCGGGGTAGCAAAGCCTGGTGGGTTTCTTACTTTTGATTTTCAATGCCGGCAAATTCCAAATCAGTTGAAGAGTTGATCATGAGCCTTCCGCGTGCCGAGCAGGTGCTGGTGAAGCGCCTCCGTGTCCTGATAACAGAATGCATCCCCAAGGCAACAGAGCAAATGTATTACGACATGGGTCTTCCATTTTACAGGCACAACAGACTGATCTGTTTTATTTGGCCGGCTTCGGTATTCTGGGGCCCGAAACGGACACCCGAAACTCAAATGAAAAAGGAACCTCGCTCGGATTCAACCAGGGATATCTGATGTCGAATGAGGATGGCGTATTGAAGGCAGAAGGTCGCAAGCAAGTGTATGTATTGTATTTAAAGTCGATAAAAGACCTTGATGAAAATCATGTACGCGCTTTGTTGTTCGAAGCCGCTATGATCGATGATCAGTTTGTTAAGAAGAAGAAATAGAAAAAGCATTTTCTTTGCTATGCGTTTTGCATGCAACAATAAAATAATTCCAGTGGGCACTAAGATAAGATGCCTCGATATTGGTGTTGGAGCAAATTGCATTTATCCCATCATTGGGAATAAAGAATACGGATGGTCTTTTGTGGGCTCAGATATTGATCCTGCTGCCATTCGATCGGCTCAAAAAATTGTACAAGAGAACATCTCGTTAAATGGAAAGGTAGAGCTCCGATTACAGCACCAACCAAAGGATATTTTCAAGGGCATCATTCAAAAAGATGAACACTTCGATTTAACACTTTGTAATCCGCCCTTTCATGCTTCATTACAAGAAGCTCAAGCAGGAACACTTCGTAAATTAACCAACCTGAATGCTAAACGGATTACTAAGCCAACGCTGAACTTTGGTGGTAAGAACAATGAGTTGTGGTGCGAAGGGGGTGAAGAGAAGTTCGTGCAAAGGATGATTGCCGAAAGCAAACAATTTTCATCGTCCTGTTTTTGGTTTTCTACGTTGATTTCTAAATCGGCTACTCTTAAAAGCGTTTACGCGGCGCTTAAACAGACAAATGTTATTGAACAAAAAACAATTCCAATGGCGCACGGAAACAAGACAAGTCGTATTGTGGCCTGGACATTCTTAACTCCGGAAGAGCAGCGTAATTGGGTAACTACGAGATGGATTAATTAAGGGCACCGGTTTTCAGTAGTAAAATTCAGGATAGGAATAAGTTTCAGGAAATGTTTCCGCCAAAGTCAGCTCGGGTTATTTCCTGGTACGTAATGATGGGGATTGGGCAGGTAGTAACATTAAAAATACCTGGTGGAGAACTTCGTACACTTAACCTGGCAATCGAGCGAGGAGCCTGGGGTGCATTCAACACTGAGTTTTATCCAACGTATGACTTGTGGCCTGTTATAAAGGCTCGATAAGTGCAAAAGCCATAGCCCTAAACACTCATGTTAAATGATTGTAATACTAGACAGCTAGATGATGAGGCAGTCATGTATATTTAATTATGTACATTGATTGAATGGAAATGATAACTAACCCATCTATTTCAAAAAAAGGATTTGAAGATTTGTTGATTAATGCGATCAATAAATCGAATGAGGGAATTACAATCAGTTCAATCGATCAGCCCGATAGCCCACTTATTTTTGTGAATGATGGTTTTGAGCGGTTAACAGGATATACCAAAGAGGATGTAATCGGTAAAAACTGTCGATTTCTACAGGGTAAAGAAACAGATCATGCTGCGGTAGATGTACTTCGGCATGCCATTAGCAATAAGCAGCAAACAACCGTTGAGTTACTCAATTACAAAAAAGATGGAACACCTTTTTGGAACAGGTTATCCATTACCCCACTTAAAAATGAAAGCGGCATTACTACGCACTATGTGGGGGTACAATCCGATATTACAGAAATCCGGGAAACACAAAAGGAGTTAACAGAAGCGAATAATATTTTAGCGTTGTTTAAAGATAAAATCAACTTTGATCTTTATCAGGCAAGAATAGCTCAGAGTTTTATTATGCCGTCCATACTTCCTATTGATGAGCGGGTTAGGTTTTCCTCGCTTTTTGAACCGAAGGAACAAATTGGAGGAGATTTCTATGATGTAATCGAACTGGACAAGGGAATATATGGGATACTTATTGCTGACGTAACAGGACATGGAATACCGGCTGCTTTGCTCACCTTTATGACATCATTCGCATTTCAAAGCTCGGCACTAAAATTTTACTCGCCTGCTAAGGTGGTGACAGCAACCAATGAAAAACTTTTTAATAAGATGCCAAGAGGATCTTTTATTACGATGTTCTATGCGATCTATGATTCGAACAACAAAAACTTAACGTATACACAAGCAGGACACCCGGAAGCTTTTATACTTAGGCCAAGTTCGATGGAGCTTTTACCTTTAACTACCCAAGGTTCTCCGGTGGGTGTATTAAAAATTACACTGGTTAATTATTCCGAATCTAAAATTCAGTTAGAAGTTGGTGATAAATTTTTACTATACACCGATGCAATTCTGGAGGTTCGGAACGAGGCTGATGTAATGATGAGTAATGCTATGCTCACTTCCTTTCTAATCAAAAATGCACATAGTTCAATTGACGAACTTTTGACACGTGTTAAGATGTTTGGTCTTAGCTATAGTGGTAAAAAAACATTTGGCGATGATTTTACCATGGTAGGATTTGAAGTACTTGCATGAAAAAAAAGACTTTCTTTCCATTTTCTATTGCTAAAGTTAGCTCGGCAATAGTTATTTAATGGATAGCATTATACGAGAGGGGGCGTACAAGGTGTTAGTTTAAGTATCCGGGCCTGCCCGCAGCACTAAGCTACACAAAGCGTTTCATGCAGTGAGGCTTCGGCCAAGGCAGCTTTGGAAGTTACAAAAAACCAATAATTATTTAAACAATTTAGACGGTAGCAGCCTTATAGAACCGTGAAAAGCTTGAATGTTAGTACAACGTATTTAAACAAACAACGCCAACTTGGCGATCAGCCTGCTGATAATACAGTCTATCAAATATTTAAAAAGAATCAGCAAACTGAATTTTACAAGCTGTTCAGTTTATCAGGCAATGAAATTTTAGATTTAAAAGGTAATCATCCGGGAAGAGAGTTTTTACTTTCTCCAAGACACACACCGACTTGGTATGATGAAGAGAGAATCTTGCGAGGGCAAAATATTTTCTCAAATTACGCCTTGCCAATCATGACCTTACTTGGGCTAATGTCGCTTCCCTATTGCTATGCAGCCTCGCCCGGAAACAAAGCATTATACCTGACAGAGAAAATGCGCAAGTCGCCCGGCAAGCGATTGGCCGAAACGGGAGAATTTACAATTAGCGTTCTTCGCACAGGAAACTTGCGATCTGGGCAAAGTGGACTAATTCAAATCGGCAAAACACGGTTGATCCATGCCATGGCCAGGTACTATTTGCAAAGAGGTGCGTGGGATAAGTCTTGGGGTGTACCTATCAATCAAGAAGATCTGGCTGGCACCAACATGGCATTTTCTTATGTGATCTTGCTTGGGCTCCAGCGTTCGGGGTATATCTTATCTGATAAAGAGAAAGAAGATTATCTCTACGTTTGGAAATATATCGGTTATCAACTGGGAATTGATGAAGCTCTTTTGCCAGATACTTTCAAGGAGGCTCGGTTGTTATCGGAAAAAATTAAGGTCAGAAATTTCAAAAAGACGGAAGAAGGAATTGTTCTCACAAAAGAATTGGTAAATTATTATGAAAGCGTTTTGCCCCGGCAACAGGCACTGTTCGCCTCTTCTCAAATTCGCTATTTCTTGGGTGACGAAGTATCTGCGATGATTGGCCTGCATGGCAACTCCATAAAAGATGCTTTGGTTGGACTCACCAGTTCGTTTAATGAACTTCAAAATCTATTTTCGCTGCCCAAAAATCAAATGAGCCAACTGATGGCTAACTATCAGGCCATGAAAGCAAAGCGTTGAGTTTCCTTAAATGACCTGACAAAGTACTATAGCATTGGATTTTCCTGATGATTTGTTCTGAGTGGACTTACCCGTTGAATAATCAAATGACTGAGATGCATACTTACCAAGAAAAGTTTCCCGTGTGCTATCCCATACTGCAACGCACTAGATTAGGGCTAGCCTAATAAAAAAATTAACCGAATAAGTCACTGCTTAAATAGCGGTCTCCGCGGTCGCATACAATGGTAACAATAACACCTGATTCTAATTCACTTGCAATTTTTAACGCAGCCGTGAGTCCACCACCGCTGCTCATACCCGCTAAAATACCTTCTTCTTTGGCTAGTCTACGCGTCATGGCAATGGCTTCAGCTTCACTTACGTCTACGATCCTGTCAACGCGTTCGCGCTCAAATATCTTTGGGAGAAATTCGGGAGACCATCTTCTAATACCCGGAATACTCGACCCTTCTGTTGGTTGCGTACCAACAATTTGAATAGCAGGATTTCTCTCCTTTAAGAAACGAGATACACCCATAATGGTACCGGTAGTACCCATGGAAGAAACAAAGTGAGTAACTTTCCCAAGCGTGTCGTTCCAAATCTCGGGCCCGGTTGTTTTATAATGAGCGAGGTAGTTGTCAACGTTGGCAAACTGATTAAGAATATAATATCCTTCCTTGGCTGCCATTTGATCAGCCAACTCACGAGAATATTCTATGGTTTTTACACTGGGCGTAAGTATCACTTTAGCGCCATATGCTTCCATGGCCAGCACCCGCTCACGCGTAGAGTTATCTGGCATGATCAGCGTCATGTCCAGGCCCATTATCCGGGCAATCATAGCTAATGCAATTCCGGTATTGCCACTGGTGGCTTCTACCAGACGGTCGCCTCGCTTAATGTCTCCTCTGTCAAGCGCCCCTTTAATCATTCCATACGCTGCTCGGTCTTTTACACTACCACCTGGATTGTCTCTTTCTAGTTTACCAAAAATTGTTACTCCTTTGTTTACCGGAATGTGTTGCAATTCTACCAACGGTGTATTGCCAATGAGTTCTGCTAATTTCATATGCAGGGATGAGGTATCTCTTATTTACTAAAAATGAAATCAGACTTTGTGTCTTCAGTCTGCATTTTTGCTTGATAATAAATTTTGGAATAGGGGACTATACTGCGCGTAAGCCAGACGTTGCCGCCAATAACGCTATCATGACCAATGATAGTTTCTCCACCTAAAATAGTTGCACCCGCATAAATAACTACACGGTCTTCGATGGTAGGGTGCCTCTTTTTTTCCGCATCACTTTTATCTACACTTAAGGCACCAAGCGTTACGCCTTGATAAATTTTAACATGATTCCCGATTATAGTTGTTTCCCCAATTACAACCCCTGTTCCATGGTCAATACAAAAATGATCTCCAATTTTGCAGCTGGGTGAATATCAATTCCTGTTTTGCTATGGGCATGTTCTGTAATTATTCTGGGAATTTCAACAGCTCCAAAATTATGCAGCGCATTGGCAATTCTATAGGCAGCAATGGCATAAAACCCAGGATAGGTTTTTACCACTTCGCTAGTGCTTTTCGCAGCCGGATCGCCCGCGTACATGGCCATTACATCTTGCTCAAGTTGGTCATGTATTTTCGGAAGTAAATCAAAGAGCTGTGCTGCAACTACCTGGGCAGATTCTCTATGGAGACCAGGTGTATGCAAAAGTAATTCAGTTAATTTTTTTTGAAGCTCTTGAAAATGAATTTTGAAGCTCGCTAAATCAGCAAACGATTCTGATGAGAAATCAGGAAACAAAGCCCCTAGCAACTGAATGTAGAATTCTGATACTTCTGCGGGCGAAGGGCAGGTGGGGCAGGCCTGATGCGATTGATATAACTTTTTGATAAAATCTTCATTCATATACAGTAAAGCCTAATTGAGGCCAGATGGTTCAAAAAATGGTTGTGAAATAGCGTTTATTATTTTGGGGATCACCGACTTGCATTGATGATCTGACCGGGCATTCCAATTCCCTTATTTTTGAAAGGCGGGGTAACATCCATCACGCGAATGTTCAGTATCTATCGCCTGGCGTTTACCTGCTTCGCATCCAAGAGGGCAATAAGAACTACCAAATTAAAATCATCAAGAAATAAAATCATAGCCTTCGTTAAGCTTGTGTCTCCGGGAGTGTGGGAATGAGCAGAGCAGGGACTCCGCGTAAAGTGAAGGGCACAATGAATAGTTAATTAAAATGAAGTGATAGAATTTTAATAATCAGTGCGGAGTGATAAAGTTGAGTTAGAAGATAAACGCGGAGTCCCCGGAGCGGGAGACTCCACTTGGAATAGCGAGCACCACACCAGTTTATATATGACACCAATGTAAAGTATACAGAGCACCATACCAGTTTGCACATCGCATCGATGCACAATACACAGAGCACCACACCAGTTTATACATGACACCAATGTAAAGTATACAGAGCACCATACCAGTTTATACATGACACCAATGTAAAGTATACAGAGCACCATACCAGTTTGCACATAGCATCGATGCACAATACACAGAGCACCACACCAGTTTATACATGACACCAATGTAAAGTATACAGAGCACCATACCAGTTTATACATGACACCAATGTAAAGTATACAGAGCACCATACCAGTTTGCACATAGCATCGATGCACAATACACAGAGCACCACACCAGTTGCTGCGCATAAATACAGAGCCTCCTCTGAGAAAAGAAAACCATAGAATAAGGAGTCAATCCAGAGCGGCTAAATAAGAAGTGTAAAAATTATAGGTGTGAATGAGTAAGTAGGTGCTCTCTTTGACATCGACCTGCATAAGCGAAGGATCCCCTAACCATGGGGAGACCATCGCTTAGTGTCGTACGCCCTTGTCACATTGTCCTTCCTAAAAAAGAAATAGTCTAAAAAAGAGTCTCATTCTCTAATCGCTCTGGATTGCTCTCCCTTCCCGGCAGTGTCTCCCGTTTCGGGCACGCTGCGCATAAATACAGAGACTCTGGACTACATCTCGTCAATTTATTATGCTGTCTGTTCCGAGGCCTTCCATCTGCCTGCAACTTGATAAACTTCATGAAAACCGAATCATGACGAACCCCATTATTGTTCCCATCAGAGCAAAGAGGCTGAAGAGAAAATAAGATCCCCAGCGTTCGGTAAACGTATCTATTACTACAGTGCCCGGATTGGCAGGATCAATATAAGCGGCTACCATTTCGCCTATCGAGTAATTGTCGTGTCCGAAATTAATACTACTTCTGTAGGTTCCTTTAACCCCTTTATAAGAATACTCAAAGACCGGAAAGTAACCAATAGAGGATCGGCCTTCATCATCCGTTGATTCAGATTCTTCAATGGCAATTACTGTGGCTTTAACGTGAATTCCATTCTTTATGAATTGGTGTTCATCCCATGCATAACTGCCAATCATTCCTAAGCTGGTAACGCCAGCCACCAGAAAGATTATTCCGAAAAACTTCAAGATTGGTCCACCGCCAGGTACTGAAATACCTTTGTTTTTAGTACCGCGTTTAAAATAAGAACGTTCTTTTTCGAGGTGATTTGTAAGGGCATGGGCTTCCTGCGTTGACAGATTGAGCTCTTCTCTCAAGTAATGAATAGCTTCAATACTTTTACCTTTGGCTAGTAAATCAAGTGCCTTAAGCCTTACAGCGCTTGGGATTTCCATGGGTGTTGATTTAGGTTAATGAAGATACAAAACTCTCGTGGAAATAGTAAGTGCTACCTTTAAGTTTAGCCATAGTTTAATGTTGGCCTTGGCCCACTTCGAGGACTGTATAAAACATTGAAACATGATTCGGAAGGAAAAATTTATTTGACTTGTGGCCTCGACATTCTCGCCATGCTGATCATCCTGTTAGTTAAAATGCTCATACAAGATCACAGCCAACTCACCACCGGCAGTTTAGTATTCAGGATGGAGACTATCATGCTTGTTTTATTTGGTATCGCCTGGCTGGTAAAGGGTAAGGCTGCTATTACGGAATTTGTGTTGAATAAATTGTAATTGTTGGGGCTTGGTGATCGCCACCATGTTCAAAAATTGTTAACTCTTCCCCTCTGGGATTGGGGTGAGGTCATAAAAAATCCACTTTTTAGGGGAGAAATCTGTCATAAAAAATCAAGACCTTTATATAGGGGTTAGATTAATTCTAACTCTCAAAATAGCCTATTATGAAAATTCTGAATGTTTTCAATTTCAAAAGGCTATGGTTGGCGGCTTTAATCTTTTTATCAATTTCTCATGCGTGGGCGATACCCTATTATTGGGTGGCTCCTGCCGGTGCGCAAGTATGGAACGACCCGCAAAACTGGTCGCTCACGAGTGGTGGCAGTGGTGGTGCCGGTGTGCCCGGCCTCAGTGACGATGCCATTTTCGATAGCAACGGGGTTGGTGATTGCTTAGTTGACATTACCGGATTAGAAGTAGAATCGTTAACATTCGAAACAGGTTTTGGGGGCTTGATTGATCTGGGTAGTACTACCCTAAGCACACAACAGATTGTAAACTTTCAAACACCGATGGAAAACGGTATCGTTCGCATATTAGGTGGAAAAATTCAGATACAGACTTCAAACCTTGCCATTGAACTAAACGGGATCACCGATGATCTTAACCTGCTGAGCAATACCATCCAAAACCTAACCTTGGAGATAACAGGCGCCTCTCTTAATTCGGTAACCGGCAACACCTTTACATCTGCAATCGACTTGAGGCGTACGGGTCCAGGCCTGCTCGTCTTCGAATCGAATTCGTATCAGGATGCTACTTTAAGAAATCAGAATAATACAGGGTCCATCATTGCCCGGGGAAATGAAAGCTATAACACGTTGAATGTGTACAATGAAGCAACTTCATCCATTGATCTGGACTACGAAGGGGGCACCACTACCTTTAGCAATCAGGTTCTGTTGGTGAATACTCAAAACGGTACCATCAGCATTGGTTTGGGTGGCGGAACCGCCACCTTACAAAACTCGGCAAGCCTTCAAATAGGTGCTTTCGGAACGGGTACTGTGTCCTTGAACAACCTTATTGTTAATGGAATTTATAACCCATCAGTTACAACACTCACCGGCACAACTCATCTTCACCTTGCCAACTGCACGTTCAATTCTCCGTTCAATCAGATTTTACCCCGCATCACCTGCGGAACCGGAAATCAGTTTAACGAGGCTTTTTTTATAGATGTAACTGGTGACCTGCCAAGCTCTATCTCGGGAGTATTTAATAATTCGTTCGGCCTTAGAAACATCGTCCGCAGTGGTACGGGAACTTTAACTCTTGAATCCAATAATTTTCAGAGCTACCTCGCACTCACCAACAACAACAACTCAGGCTCCATTGTAGGTAAAGGAAACGAAGTTTATTCGAGAGTTGATGTGTTTAACTATGCGGACTCGCCCGTTGATCTGGCCTACGAAGGGGGCACCACTACCTTTAGCAATCAGGTTCTGTTGGTGAATACTCAAAACGGTACCATCAGCATTGGTTTGGGTGGCGGAACCGCCACCTTACAAAACTCGGCAAGCCTTCAAATAGGTGCTTTCGGAACGGGTACTGTGTCCTTGAACAACCTTACAGTTAATGGAATTTATAACCCATCAGTTACAACACTCACCGGCACAACTCATCTTCACCTTGCCAACTGCACGTTCAATTCTCCGTTCAATCAGATTTTACCGCGCATTACATGCGGAACCGGAAATCAGTTTAACGAGGCTTTTTTTATAGATGTAACTGGTGACCTGCCAAGCTCTATCTCGGGAGTATTTAATAATTCGTTCGGCCTTAGAAACATCGTCCGCAGTGGTACGGGAACTTTAACTCTTTGAATCCAATAATTTTCAGAGCTACCTCGCACTCACCAACAACAACAACTCAGGCTCCATTGTAGGTAAAGGAAACGGAGTTTATTCGAGAGTTGATGTGTTTAACTATGCGGACTCGCCCGTTGATCTGGCCTACGAAGGGGGCACCACTACCTTTAGCAATCAGGTGCTGTTGGTGAATACTCAAAACGGTACCATCAACATTGGTTTGGGTGGCGGAACCGCCACCTTACAAAACTCGGCAAGCCTTCAAATAGGTGCTTTCGGAACGGGTACTGTGTCCTTGAACAACCTTACAGTTAATGGAATTTATAACCCATCAGTTACAACACTCACCGGCACAACTCATCTTCACCTTACAAACTGCACGTTCAATTCTCCGTTCAATCAGATTTTACCCCGCATCACCTGCGGAACTGGAAATCAGTTTAACGAGGCTTTTTTTATAGATGTAACTGGTGACCTGCCAAGCTCTATCTCGGGAGCTTTTAATTATTCGTTCGCCCTTAGAAACATCGTCCGCAGTGGTACAGGAACTTTAACTCTTGAATCCAATAATTTTCAGAGCTACCTCGCAGTTACCAACAACAACAACTCAGGCTCCATTGTAGGTAAAGGAAACGAAGTTTATTCGAGAGTTGATGTGTTTAACTATGCGGATTCACCCGTTGATCTGGCCTACGAAGGGGGCACCACTACCTTTAGCAATCAGGTTCTGTTGGTGAATACTCAAAACGGTACCATCAGCATTGGTTTGGGTGGAGGAACCGCCACCTTACAAAACTCGGCAAGCCTTCAAATAGGTGCTTTCGGAACGGGTACTGTGTCCTTCAACAACCTTACAGTTAATGGAATTTATAACCCATCAGTTACAACACTCACCGGCACAACTCATCTTCACCTTACAAACTGCACATTCAATTCTCCGTTCTATCAGATTTTACCGCGCATTACATGCGGAACCGGAAATCAGTTTAACAATCTTTTTCTCGTTGATGTAACCGGTGATCAGCCAAGCTCTATCTCCGGCAATTTTAACCTGCTTGCAACCATTATCCGAAACGGAGACGGTAACCTCTCCATTGCTGGAGGAAATTTTATTGGTAATGCATTAATAGAAAATGAATCTTCTGCGGGCTCTTTACAATTATCTGATAACACCTTTAACCAATCGGTCACCTTCACACAAACAAATGGAACGCTGCAACCTTGCGCCAGCGGTACAAGTATTTTTCGTGGCCATATAATATTCAATACCGGAACAAGCGGAAGTGATTTTGTTGTCGGCAGCTCACCCTCGCAAGGAGTCATGCGTTTAGAAGGTGGCACCAATCAAAATATAAGCGCGACCGGAAACTCTAACATCATCATTCATCGCATGGAACTTGACAAAAGTGCAGGCGCCATGAATGTGAATACTCCGCTCGCTATTGCAACCTCCATCACTTTTACGCAGGTATTATGCGCACCACCGATACTAATTTTATTCGCTTCCTCGATGGTGCTCTTGCTTTTGGAGCCTCCGCTCTCAGCCACATTGAAGGACCCGCCAGAAAGTTGGGTAATGATGCTTTCACTTTTCCAGTTGGTGATGGTGGCACGCTCCGGCCCATATCGATCTCGGCTCCATCATCCATTACAGATGAATTTACGGCTCGCTTTTTTCGTACCCTTCATCCATTTGGTGGAGTTGCAACCTATACCGCTCCACTACTTACAATAAGCGCCTGCGAATACTGGACACTTGATCACACTGCAGGTACAAGCAACGTCTTTGTAACGCTGGGTTGGCAGGCAGCTGAGTGCACAGGTCCTTACGTTACGGAGCCTACAACCTTAGAAGTTGCCCGTTGGAACGGGACACAGTGGGTAAGCCATGGACAAGGAAGTTTCACGGGTTCCAGCACTGCGGGTACTGTCACCTCCGCCATAGCGGTTTCATCTTTCAGTCCGTTTGCATTGGGGTCAACCGAACTTTCTAATCCACTTCCTATCACCTTATTGGATTTTAACGCTATCGTTGATACAAGTCAAGTCGTGCTTCATTGGCGCACCGCTTCCGAAATCAATAGCAGCTACTTTGCCGTGCAACGTAGTGCCACGGGCGATGAGTTTGAAACCATCGGGCAAGTGACAGCAGCACAGTTTTCGCAATCCGTGGTGCACTATACTTATGTTGATGAACGTCCATTGGCTGGAAAGTCATACTATCGGTTAAAGATGATCGATCTGGATGACACTACAGAATTTTCAAAAATTATCATCGTAAACTTCGATGAAAAGTTACTTCAGTTTTATCCTAACCCAACCACAGATTTCCTGCATTTGACGCAACCGCGAAGAATCAAGTTGTCTACATCGCTGGGCATTACCGTTTTGCAGTCTATGGAACGGGTAACGAAGTTAGCGTTGCCTCCTGATCTTGCTGCAGGCATATACCTGCTCCAAACCGATCAGGGCGAGATGTTCCGGATTATGATCGCTCGATAAACATCCATAAGCAAGACAATGTAAGACACTCACCACCCACCTTGCATTTGCCAAGCAAGGGTGGAATTTTACTCCACAATTCCGCGCAAGCGTCAAACTTGTGCTTTCACTGAAAAGGTTCGTGTTTCCATGAGCCAAATGCGGGGTGGTGTGTTGGTATGTGCGTGGCCGTATTGTTCAAATTACATAGACACTCAAGGACGAGGTGCGCACGGCCCGGATGAGCCTGCATGCGCATAGCTGTTTCGGCAAAGGCAGACTTACTCAATCTTCATAGAAAGTTATTTAGTCCCGATAGCTATCGGGAGGGAGGGAAGTGCGGCCTGACAATCCCGATGCTCCGATCGGGACAAGTTGTGTGTTGCTAGCTAAAAGCAATTCCATTTAACCAACATACTTATGCACTTACTGTAGCTTGTGAACTCCAGCGCTCATGATTAACCAGATAGCAAAAGTTATTTCCCATAAGCCACCTAGCATAAGTAGATACATACTCCATTCTCTACCAAATAGCTCCATAAAAAAGCCAAAGGAAAAAATGGTATATCCTATTACGCCCCAAAGTGATAACCACGATGGCGCAATATTATGCTTGTGTAAAGTCAAACACATAGGAATACTGCCAAGTCCTAAAATCAGCATGGCAAGAAAGTACCCATAGTCGCCAGAGATACGAACAGATGGTATTAAATTCAATACGATACTTGCAAGAGCAATGGACTCAAGTACTCGGGTAAGTAGGTACATGTGGCCAACCAATACAGTGTATTGCAGCAATCGTTTTCTAAGTAGTATGCCGATAAAGAGAACCATCAGTGAATTCGCAATAATGAATAAAGTCCCTGTATATCTTTCAGAATAACTTTCGCTCTCGAATAAGTGTCGTCCGAATCCATAGGCTCAAAATGCCAATAGAAAAAACGAGCCAATGGCTCGGGCCTTGTATATTTTAAAGGAGTTACTAGTGTCTTTCATATTAAATAAATTTATGAATTGTGTTTCTTTGTTATTGAATGTCTTTCTATTACACACTCCGCATTTATTCTCACAGGCATAATAGGTACTACACTATTTAGGTTTATTTATTTACTGATCTGTGTTTGCACTTTCTGTTAATTGTTATCCATTGTTATTGCCACATTTCCTTTCTTGTGACCTTTCTCTACATAAGCGTGTGCCTCTGCCATTTGCGCGAGATCATAAGTTCTGTCAATAACCGGTCTCATCTTACCTGCTTCAATTAGTTCCTTCAGGAAAATGATGTCTTTCGCGGCATGGCTGATTACGCCCGTCAAAAGTTTTCTACTACTTGTCTTAGAAATCCACAAACCCTGAACCATTTCCGGCATTCCTGCAGCACTTAAAATCATTGTTCCGTTTTTGCTTAATGACTTTAAGCTTCGCGAAACAGATATTGAATTAACCGTATCAAAAATCACATCATACCGCTCACCATTTTGAGTGAAATCCACTTTTGTGTAATCTATCACATAGTCAGCACCGATTGACTTTACTAAATCAATGTTTGACGTACTGCACACACCAGTAACCAAGGCTCCATAGGCTTTCGCCAATTGAACGGCCGCACTTCCAACTGCGCCTGAGGCACCAATTACAAGAACTTTTTGACCAGGCTTAATGGCTGCCTTTTTAATGAAATGCAACGCGGTAACTCCCCCAAAAGGAATGACAGCAGCTTCTTGATGTAAAATATTTCCGGGTTTCATAGCTATGGATCCATCTTCCGGTAGGCACAAGTATTCTGCATAGGCACCAAAGCGCATATCGATGTGACCAAATACCTGGTCACCTGCTTTGAAAAGTTTGACTTGCTTACCCACACTTTCCACTTCGCCAGAGAAAACACTCCCGAGAATATTAATTTTCGGCTTTAACAATCCAAAAATAAATCTAACTGCAAATGGGTCTGCCTTTCGCAATCGCACATCACCTGAATTGACAGCCGTAGCTTTAATGCGCAAAAGAATTTCATTGTCCTTGGGTGTAGGCTTTTCAACTTCGCTAAGGTGAAGTACCTCTGGTGGCCCGTATTGGGTGTAAATGATTGCTTTCATATGTTTATTTATTTAGGGTTTCTTTTATAGTTAAATTAAGAGATAAATGGCAATGATAAAATCTACGTCAAAGCAGAAATAATCGTAATCGGGCGGGAGCAGATCAGGGCTACCAATCAATGGATAGACGCCATCCCACACTCCGTGCAGAAAATATCCGGCAACTAAAAAGTAGACATTCTTCCTAATTCCAAAATAGGCAAACAGCAGGAAGAACAATGTTTGCAAGAAACTGGCAATAGCCACCTCCAGGTTTGACCAGGTATAGCCTACGTAGAGGAAGGCAATGCCTGCTAGTATTAAACCGTAGATGGTATTTTTATCAAATCTCTTTAAAAAATGGAATATCAGGATGGTCGTTAAGCTTGATGATATTCCGATCAGGGTAGCGATCATTGTCTTAATAATTTAAATGAATGTTTGTCTTGCTCTTTTGTTGACACAAATGTGCAGGGATTAAACCCATCATCATAGGTCAATAGCACGTCATAAAAGGACAACCTGTTACATTGAAGAATTATGACAATTGCCTCAATTTTGAATCATTAGTTTTGATTATTGGACTTAGGCAAGACATTGCCTGTATGGGGAAACTATTTCAAAATTCGCTGAAGTTGCCGTGCACTTTTAAAGCCACATTGCGAAGCGATATAATCGATCGTGTAATCAGGATTATTGAGTAGCGTTTTTGCCATCTCCCTGCGAAGCTCAGTAAGATATTCAACAATCGTCAGCCCGGTAGATTCCTTAAACACCCGACTCAGATTTCTTGGGCTCATCGCTACCATTTCTGCCAAAGATTCAATGGAGTTTTCTTTCACCAGGTTATTGATAAGAAAATCCTGCACCTCGTGTATTTTGGGACTAATGTGATTTCTGAAATCCAGATAAATACTTTTCTGTGAATGTGATGGATCACGTCTATGGTATACTACCAGGCCCCGGGCTACTTTATGAACGAAATGAGGACCTTTCAGATTTTCCAGGATAGCAAGTGCGAGATCTATGCCTGCACTGATGCCCGCGCTCGTGTATATGTTATCGCTCTTCACATAAAGCATGTCAGCCTGCACTTTCGCCTTTGGAAAACGAGACTTCAGTTCATCAATTCGTCTCCAGTGTGAGGTGCATTCCCTGCCATCCAGCAAACCAGCTTCGCCTAAAAAAAAGGCGCCTGTACAGATCGAGCAGGTGTTTACCTTACTGTCAGCGCACTGCGCTATCCACTTAAAAAAACTCTTTTCATCGCCAAACTGGGTACTTCGTAAATAGTTATGGTCCGTACCGGGAATGAATACAAAGTCGCCCACCTTCAAGTTAGCCTCTTTATAACTTTTGATCTCGCCAAAAGCAATCCCCGCTGTGGATATATTTTCATTATGATAACTGTAAAATTCAATCGCTACATCAAGTCCTGCGATTTGGCTTCTGTAAAAACCTGAACCGGGCCGGCAAGATCTAATAGCTCAACATTCGGAGGAACAATAAAGGCTACTTTTAACATACCGTTTCGTTGTTATAAAAACAAGTTAACGATAATGTTAATTAGTTTTTTAAAATTCTCTGTAATTGTCGTTCCGTTTTGAAGCCACACTTACTGGCAATTACTGACATGGTATTTTTGGGATTTTTAAGAAGGTTTTTGGCGATCGCCAATCGGATCTTGGTTACGTATTCATTAACGGTAATTCCTGTTGCTTCCTTAAACACGCGTGTCAGGTTTCTGGGACTTGTGCCGGCAATCGAGGACAATTCGGCAATAGTGGTTTCACCCTGAATATTTTTAATTAGATAGTCCTGAATTTCATGGATCTTGACATCAATATGATTTCTAAAATCAAGATAGGTGGTTTCCTGTCTTCGTTTTCCGTTTTTTCTATGATAAACAACAAGGCCTCTCGCCACCCGATGTGTAAAATGCGGACCGGCCAAATCCTCAAGGATAGACAGTGCCAGATCAATTCCTGCACTAATTCCCGCACTTGTGCAGATGTAACTATTTTTAACATATAATACATTTGCCGCACCTTTGTTTTAGGAAATTGAAGTTGAAGTTCGTTTACTCTTCTCCAGTGGGTAGTACATTCCATGTCATTTAATAACCCGGCTTCACCTAATGCAAAGCTCCATTACAAACAGAACATACTTGTATGTTTCTTTGGGCACATTCTTTCAGCCATTTAAAGAATTTCCTTTCCTTTCTGAAAGCGAGGCTCCTGATATAATTTTGATCCATTCCTGGGATGAAAACAAATCCCCCTCCTTTAACTTAGCTTTTGTGAAGTTCGGAAGTTTTCCAAACCCTAGTCCGCAAGTAGAAACTGGCTCTTCCTGGTAATTGAAAAATTCAATATCTATTTCATAGCCATAAAATTTAGCTTCCGTAAATACCTGAACAGGGCCAGCTAAATCCAATAACTCAACAGTGGGCGGAATAATAAAGGCAACTTTTTTCATGAATCAACAAGGATTAATATTTTTAAAAGAATGATAAAGGTTTAAAGAAGTAATTCTAGATTATCGATGATTGATCACAACCCACAATTACATGATCATAAGATGGGTGCCTTGGTATTCGGCACTGGGTTTTGATTATTACACCGACATGGCAGATGATTTTCGTAGCAGTCGCATGATGCCTCTTTCTTCATCGCTTTACTGGCGCATCTCCAACAAGGACGCACGGTTGTAGTTGTTATCGGCAATTGAAGAAGATCGGCACCGGCCTGTGTTCTCTCGTCCGCGCTGCTTGCCAATAATACCACCTCATTTTTATAATCAAACATGATGTCACCAACGGGTTTGAATCCAGCCTTTATTATTCCATTGAAGGAACTTTGATTTTCAGGAGCTGAGATAATCCAAATCCGCTTACTGTTTTTTATTTCTGCATAGAGGATCGTGCGCAGTAATTGTACATAATAGCCTCTTCCGCGATAGGGCTCCAGGGTTCTAAAATTCCACAAATAAGCGTCTCCTGTTGGCAATTCAATCTCCTTTGATAACTCTCCGATTCGAGCGGTTCTTCTACCCAGCCACCCGAAAGAAACAGGTTCGTCTTCAAACCTCGCCACCCAAGCTTCATTTCCTTCTCGAAATCTTCTCTCAATATTTTCCGTATCAAGCTTCATCAAGGATGCCAAGGCGGTAACATCGAATTCCTTTTTTATTGTTAGGTTACTCGTCTCTTTTGGAGTTGCATACTCATCTCCATGCCAAAATGTAAAAAGTGCCATGAATAGAATATTTAAATTAATGACGTTGTTTTTTTTATATAAGTCATGTGTCAATTTCTATTAGTTTATTTGATCTTTATTCCAATCCCAAATTCCAATGCCGTGTCACGAAGTGTACCCTGCACATTTTCGATGTTCGTGCCATTTGTTAGCCATGGACTGAGGGGGAGATAAAAACGACACGTGAAAAAAATTTTTTCCAGCCTCTTTTTAAACTGTACATCATACCATAGTCAGGACTAACTGCACTAATGGAAGTGCTCACCTTATTAAAATTTGGGTTGTCAAGCGTTTCCTTAAAAGTCGTATACTTTATACCAGCCAAAAGCAAGAACGTATGCGAAAGCTTTTTGGAGTATAGGGTAGTACCAGCGCCAAATTTTTGATTCAAAGAATAGTTGTAATCCGTTTTTATATAGTTAAAATTTCTTTGTGTTATATTATTAATGTTAAAGGATGAATGCGAGGCAAAGGCCAATCGCTTAGTCGGATTCCATTGCACCAGATTGGAGATCAGAAAGTCTGTTCCAAAATTAGTATGGATGCCAATACCTGGCTCAATGGATAACTTTGGCACAAGAGAATAATTAGAGGCCGGGTTATTTTGAGAATAACTGGAAGCGATGGCACCAAATAAAAGGGCGATCGATAAATAGGTTTTAAGTTTCATATCCATAATGGTTTTAAGACGTTTGAAGATTATCTGTTTTGAAAGTAGTAGTTGAGACACTTGATGATATTTGGATTCTTTGATCCCACATGATCAAGATTTTTTTCACGGTTCGTGGATAATTTAATATCGGTATAGTTATTTCGCAGCGTTTGATAGAATGCTTCGAAGGGGGCTTGCATTCTTCCAGAGTTTTCCGCCTCACCGATACCCAAGAATACTAATTGCTGTTTGTCTTTGTTATTGTCGCGGCTATCTTTTTCCAATTGCAATGTGACTTCATTATCAAACCAAATAGAGGGGCTCAGCAAGAGGTAATTACCAAACAGAGTATTATTAACACTAAAAACACAGGCTCCAAATAATCCGCCATACGAATGGCCCAGAATAACACGGCCACTTCGTGTGGTGTCCACATAAAATCCTGTTCTATCCGGGGTATTACCTGATGTTCAATAAAATCTAAAAATTGAGCACCACCACCTGTCGTAGAACTGACTTGGGTTGGTGTGTAATCTATACTTCGATCCTGACCATAGCCAATGCTGACTACTACTACGTTGGCAACTCCATATTGATCAGAAATTTCCTTGCAATGACGAGCCACGAAATCAAAATTTTCCTCACCATCGAGTACGTAGAGGGTAGCATTCTTTTCCACCAAAGAATTATAATCTTCCGGTAGAGCCACTTTAATCTCGTACAAGGCTCCGTTTGAAGCAGCTTGAAGAGTGAAATTCCTGGTAAGACTGGGATTGAATTCTTCTTTGCTGCACGATCCTAACAGAATTACTATAAGTGCACCAACCAGGGTGCCCAAGATTAGAGTTAGTACTTTTTGTTTTTTCATAATGTTGTTTTGTTTTGATTTTTATTTTCTTTTTGATGAAACAAATGTCAGGCTCCTGGCACTATTGGCCTAGGTCAACAATGCGTCATAAGAGGACAAATTAGAAAGGCAGAAGTGGGAAGTAGAATGGCAGGCTTTGGATCCCGATAGCTATCGGGAGGAAGGGAAGTGCGGCCTGCCAATCCCGATGCTTTGATCGGGACAAGTTGTGTGTTACTGTTGCGTAGGAAAATGCAATAGGGATACTTGCCTGCGTGCCTACTTCGGCAGGCAGGGAAGCGGAAAGCCTCCCGACAATTAGTCGGGATAAACTCAGTGTGTGAGCAGGAGTGAGGTCGGACTTGAAGTGAATAGCCCGGGCCGAAGGCATTGCCCTATCAAGCTTCCAAGTTATTCAATCTCCAAATTTCAACAGATTTTTCTTTTAGGACTGTATCAAATCCCTAATGCACCAATTAAAGGTTATAGCCCGCAACTCAATGCTGGACCAAACCATTCAATAATGACTTAAATCATTCGTCAGGTTAATCAAACTCATTATTTTTTTTTGTTGTAAACATAAATTTGTAGTGGTAATTACAACGCAGTCAAACGCAGTCAGCAATACAATGTGAAAAATTAAGCAAATACTACTTTTGGTTGCGCAGCCATTTTATTACTGGGTTGCAGTTTAAGAGTAGCAACTACATTTACCCCAATACAATTTTATATACAAAATTGACTGTAGTGGTAGAGTTTGATTAGCGATTAGTAATAAGAAAAAGTAGAATTCGATAGATCATAATCCAGTTGTTTTTATAAAATCAGTATGAAATACGTTTTATCGCTTATTATTCTTATCCATGGGCTTATTCATCTAATGGGCTTTATGAAGGCATTTGGTCTGGGAAACATTACACAGTTAACAAAGGAAATTGCCAAGCCCATTGGAATTTTATGGTTAACTACTAGCATTTTACTTATAGCTGGGGCGGTATTGTTTCTGATGCAGAAGGACTACTGGCCACTACTTGTATTTACCTCAATTATCATTTCTCAGGTACTTATTATTCTGGTTTGGACAGAGGCAAAATTTGGAACAATGCTTAATGGTCTACTTTTAGTAATCGCCATATTTGGTTGGTCTGGTCAAATGTTTGAGTTAAAATTTGAAAAGGATGTAAAAACGCAACTTGATAAATCAGCGAAAATTAAAACTGATTTACTTACCGAAGTGGATATTGAGTCATTGCCCGCTCCTGTGAAAAGATACATCAGATATTCTGGCTCCCTAAATCAACCCAAGGTAAAAAATGTAAGGATTGTATTTGATGGAAAAATGAGAGGAAAGGGGAATGATTGGTTCGATTTTACTTCAATGCAGTACAATTTTTTTATCGATCCATCCAGACATTTTTTTATGAAAGCCCGAATGTTTGGTGTATCTATTCTGGGCTATCACGAGTATCAGAATGAAAAGGCTAGCATGAATATTAAGTTGCTTGGATTGATTCCAGTTTCCCGGGCTTCTGGTCAGGAAATGGATAAGTCGGAAACAGTCACATTTTTTAATGACATGTGCATACTTATTCCGGCAGCATTAATTGACAAAAGAATAGGATGGGAGCCAATTGATGCCAACTCGGCTAAAGCCACTTTTACAAATGGAGCGAACGCTATTACCGCAATACTCTATTTTAATCAAGAGGGTCAACTGATCAACTTCATATCAGACGATCGTTATGATGTGAACGAAATGAAACAATATCGATTTTCAACTCCTATGGGTAATTATAAATTTATTGGAGGAAGAAATTTAGCTACTTATGGAGAAGCCATTTGGCATTACCCGGATGGGGATTTTGCCTATGGAAAATTCTATCTGAAGGACATTCAGCATAATGTGAACCTGTATCAAGGGGAATGACACATGGAAGAATGGAAATAAATGACAAAGTATAAACTTCAAAAATTTCCTCATACGAGAATTGCTACTATCGATACTAGTGAGGTAGGGAAGCAAAAACATCACTTAGCAGCATTGATTGAAGTTGATGTAACAAAAAGTCTCGAAGAAATTAAGGCCTTCTTTACCATTCATTTTTATCGATGTTTTCACACCCAGCTTCTATAGCTGAATTGATTTCTTGAACATCATTTGGATTTAAGCTTCCAGCAAATTGAAGTAGCCCACTATGCTGGCTGCTTTTAGTTCTTTTCAATAATGCTTTAATATAGGAAATCACTTTGTCTTGCTGCTCCTTGCTTAGCAGGTCAAGCCCTTTAAGAAATTCATTTTCGAAGGTTTTTGAAGCCATTTTGTTAAAAATTACTCCTAAAGATACACTTTTGAAGTCATTTTAGTTTCAAAAAGCGCATCCCATATGGCAGGTATGAGACGGCCATATCAGCAATATTTGACAAATCTCACTCGTTTCTAAGCTATTTAAGATAACGCGAATTATGTAACTGGTGCCAACCAGTTAATATCCAACATTGTTATATAATGTGCTTGCGTTATGTTAATTAGCTTAGGTATCCGGGCTTACACAATCTTCATAGAAAGTTTTTTAAGCGTTGGCATTTCAGTACC
Organism: Flammeovirgaceae bacterium; assembly: GCA_016712035.1. GTDB lineage: Bacteria > Bacteroidota > Bacteroidia > Cytophagales > Cyclobacteriaceae > ELB16-189. The sequence continues at coordinate 167,769 of JADJRT010000006.1, forward strand.
CAAATTTTTTCACTTACGATAGGCTGGGGCAGCGACACTCTTTGGCGAGCTTTGGTAGTGGGAGGGAATGCGCGGCTTGACAATGTGTGTTGATGCTGCGCTGGCAAATGCAATAGGGATAGTAGCGGAAAGCACGAAGTGTATTGGCAGGAGCGCGGCCGGACTTGCAGCGAATAGCCCGGGCCGGGTTTTGACTTTTTGCATTCTTCCTCTATTTCCCTAGAGTCTTATAAAAATCTTTGTAACGCTTCTCTGTATCATCAATCAGGTCAATAAATGTTTTGACCTTAAATTGGCTTCCTCGGTACTTCTTTTTTCGCTCTAATTCAGTGTTAATAGTTTTGCCAACCAGGTAGCATTCAAAACTTTTTCCTGTATACTTCTGCTCAATAATAGACAGGTAGTTTTCAAGCTGATTTAGGTCCTCAATTTCCAATGAATGGGACGGTCTTTTTAATTCAACAATAATTAATTTATCACCCACACTACCGCATACAAAATCAGGCCTTTTCTTTTCGTTGCCTTTGTTTTTCTTAACAACATCATCCCCAACAATTTTTCTCAGCGTTTCATTGCTGTGCATAAGCCAATATCGTTCATCGATGATCCACATCGCTCTTTCCAAGATTCGATGAATTGAATCATCTCCTCTTATTTCATAGGTCTTATCATCGAGAATACGGTTTTTGAAAAGTTCTAATGTTTGAATCCTCTCTATTACCTGACTTGAAATGCAGGTAAGCTGTTTGAGAGACCATGATTTGAGTAATTCGGCAAGATCTTCTACTGCGCGGGCACCTTGCTTTGGTAAGTGTTGAGCAACATCAACAAATGCTTGTCGGAATCCAGCGTCTGTTTTAGAAAGTAACTCAGAAATCTCTTTCAATATATCAGCTATATCTGAGTAGCTGCTTTCTTCCCATTTTGTGACATCTAATTGCTGTAAGACTTTCCGAACAAGTTCAGGATACCCCTTCGTTAGTTTCTTGATCTGACTTACCGAAACGTCATTCCCCTTTGTGGTCAACTCCTTAACAATCTCATTCTTCGTTTTCCATCCCAAATAAGGGATTAGTTTTGATTGAATGATTTCGACAATTTTTTCCCACTGTTCCTGGTTATTAATATTGAAAGAGGCTTTACCGCCTGGCCACCATTTATAAAGCGTAATTCTTTTTTCGTCACTCTCCTGAGGAATGGTGACTTGGGCAAATGTATTGCCCATAACTTTTTCAATTTTCTTAATAAACTCTGGAGCAAATTTCTTATTTCCACATGTCACACACACTCGCGCGGTGAGCTTATTCTCGGCAGAGCACTTTTGGCATAGCTTAAAATCATCTTTACTTTTCTTCTTAGCAGGAGATTTCTTTTTAGTGGTTGCCTTTTTTGCTCTAGCCATGATTTCTAAAGTTTAAGTTTAGAATACTTTACTTCCAATGCCCTTTAATGTACTTCGATTGTTCTTTACCGGATAGGGGTACGCTGCTGGCATTGAGGCGTACATAAAACTCTTCAATACTGTTCTTTTCTTTGTTGACCAGAAAAACTTCTGCGGTTGCTTTTTCTTTTATCTCTACTTTGGCGACAAGTTTTCCATCGATGGGTTCGAGTGTGAGATGAACAAGGCGATGAATTTCTCTTCCAAAATTATTGGAGATCAGGTTATCAAATGCCTTGTTGAAGTTATCGCGTGGGTCTCCTTTGCTACCGAGTACTTTTAAATCATCTTCAAGGCCGTGGATTTGTCCTTCATCAGTTACTCCAATGAGCAAGGTGCCGCCTTCTGAATTTAGAAAGGCTGCAATGGTTTTGAGTACGCTGTGTTCTATGTGAGGTTTGCGGGCATTCTCTTTTAGATCATAACAAAGTGTGCTCTTAAACTCAAGATTTTTGTTTTCGCCTTTATTTATATGCTCTAACAAACTGGTGTTAGTAGGAGAGCTAGCCTTTTGAAATTGTGGGGCAAGGTCTTTAAAATATTTAATTGTTAAATCCTTTTTCCCTTTATCAACAACTGGAAAAGTACTTAGGATGTAAAGATACTCAGCTTCATTCAATTCATAGAGGTGAGCAATAATCGCATCAAGTTCAGCTCTTAACTTATTTCTTTCAAGTTCTTCATGAATTGCAACATTTGCGGCCCAGTTAGTACCCATAGACTCCAGCCATAAATCAGCAAACTCCTCCGTAGTACAAATTAGTCTTGCAGCCTTCTCAATAATCGGTTTATACCATTTGTCGCTAGATAAAAGTCTTGGTATGTGGAGTTGATAAATGTAAAACATATTTATGTTAGTAGCCACCATTTGCCGAATACAATAATCTACAGGGTAGCTATTAAGAAAACCGGCCAATAGTAATTTGTTGCTATTGCTAATAAAATCTTCCTTTTCTCTTGTTGTGTTCACAAGTAGAGAATTTCCGCAGAAAATGTTTTTAGGCAGCACTGTGGCAATAAGGCCTCTTTCATTTGCGCTTCCACCAATTGCACGCATACCGATTCGGTAATCCTGATATTCAAGTTTTTGGCCGGTGTCTTTTCCGAAAGCTCCTGCAATTGCTGATCTGCCTTGTTTTTCATCTATCCAATATTGTTCATTACTAAACTGATCATTGAATTGATGAATCATTTTACCTTCAAATAGTCTAAGGCTTCCTTTGCTAAATTTTGTCTGAAACAATTTACTGTCCCCCGTCATATCAAATTCCCTATTCAGCGCTAGCTTAAAAGAACCTTCAACAAATTTACCTAGGCTAGGAAAAGAAACGATTCTCTTGGCAATGTCTAAATCTATTTGTTCTTTGAATTCCAGAATAGACAAAGAATCAGGAGCAAATTCTTTAATGACTTTTATTGGTATTTTTAGTTTTGAGTCTTCACTTGAAAGGAAACTCTCTAAGTCGGTTGGGTGAACTGCCTCATGAACATATATTCTAAAGCTGGTTGTAATGTAGTCCTTTGGTTTATCCTTTTTGTAGGTCAAGAGACAAAACTTGAAATTGTGCATTACACCTTCAAAAATATTTCTCTCATTCGACATGCTAATGAGATTAATAACTTGTGAATGATCTAATAGTAATTCTCTAATTTTTTGGTTCCTAAATCCGTATAAATCCCACTTGGTATGACAATGCCACAATAGCCGTCCTTCTTTAGAAGATTATGACATTGCTCAACAAATAGCTTGTAGAGATTTATATCAGATCCTGCTTTCTTACCATTTATAAGTGATATTTGATTTGAGTACTGTTTAGCACTCCTATAATATTCGCTTTGATGAGGATAATCACTTAGATATTTTAGATATAATTGACATATCTCTGGCCGCTTTAGGAGTTCGTTTTTTTCCTTTTCGAACACCTTTATTGATTGGATATTCTTCTTTACTGTTTTTGAAAATGGAGCAAAAAATTCCTTGTCTTGAGGTTTAAATATTTCCCAAGGAGGATTTGTGATAATGGCATCGAAACCATCTTTTTTTCTAAAGATTTCAGAAAATTCATAACCCCAATGAAAAGGAGTTAGTGGCTTAATATCCTTTACTGTTATTGGACGCTTTAGAGATTTGCCAATTTTCTTCTTTTTATCATCCCATGTATGTTGCTCATACTTTATGCCCAGATTATGAAACTCCTGTCCGAGTATTAGATTCAAGGTTTGATTAGCTTCTGTTTCTAACCGGTCAATCGCTTCCTTTTAGATTGCAATACTTCTCTATCACCTTCAAAAGATTTAAAGGCGCGAATGGCAGCTTCACGTTCCTGAATTAGTTGGCTATAACTCTTCTTAAACATGTCGCTCCCTTGGTGCTTGTTATAAATATTCTCATCCACACGCATGAGACCAATAAGGCTGTTGCCACACATAATGTTAAAATCAATATTAGGCAATGGTTCTAAGTCATCTACCTTTTGTGCGCTCGCCACCAAAGCAAGAAAGAGACGAAGCTTGGCGATCTCTGAAGCCTCTTCCATAATATCAACACCGTACAGGTTGTTGGTGATGATCTGCTTTTAATGTAATAGTTTACGCTGGGATGGTTGGCTTCAATATCGTCCAGCCAGGCTTTTAGCTTTTTGTCTCCTAAGAATTTAATCTTACCAAGTATTGCAGCGTAAACATTAATCAATGTTTTCATGGCTGCTACCAGAAAAGCTCCTGAACCACAGGCAGGATCAAGTAATGATAGGTTAGGCAAAACTGCATTCTCGTTTACCACCAGCTTGCGGCAAATGTCTGCATCTAAGTCAATAAGTAAATCCTCTATGCGTTCGTAATGCTTCCGTTTCCCTTCCGCTTTGTTCTTGGCAGAGAGGGGAGTGGCCTTACTTAAATACGCTGAAGAACTTTTGATCTTTTCTATGGTTTCATCATGCTCTCCGGTATCAGGGCCATTGATGGCATCCAGTATTAGTTTGTAAACAGTTTGCTCGCACAGGTATTCTGTAATTTCCGTTCTTGTATAGTAAGCACCAAAGGCTTTCTGGTTAATATACTTTTCAAAGATGTAACCCAGCACATCGGGGTTCAATTCATTGTCTTGTCCGCCTGGTGTATCGTTCAGGTTCCAACTGTAGTCTTTAAATAACTTCAACAGGTTTTCGAAGGCAACATCATTGATTTTAATTTTGCCGTTGTACTTCTTCTCAATCTTGTGTTGAAGAAAAAGTCCGCCATTCAAATACTTGACCTTACCTATCAACTTATTGGTTTCTGCGGAACGGTTTTTTTCTTCTTTCGCAAAGCCTTCGAAGAATAGTTTTTTCAGAAATACTTCGTAGTACTTGTTCTTGCCTAAGTTCTTCTTGCTGTATTCTAACTTAGCTGAGAGGTAGTCTGAATTGCCATCATCCAAAAAGAACTTGCGTTGCAAGAAGTAGATGAACATTAAGCGGTTCAGGATTACCGAAGCATACCACTTACGGTCGTTTTCATCGGTTATGCCTTCAATGAATTCAAGGAACCCATTAAACTCTTCCTGATAACTCTTGTAGAACTTTTTGGTAACGACTTCTACATCCAAGGCCGCTTTCATTCGGCTGGCTACCTCGGCAATGGGTATGTTACCTTTATTATCAAAATCACTAAGGTCAACTACCAGAGAGGAAAGTTTTCCAATAAATAAATCGCCCGGCTGGCCACGCATGTAGAAGTGATCGCGCGGCATCATTTTCTTGTCTTGCTTTTTCTCCCAATGCCAAATGCTTTGGCTTCTGTCCTTGTCTACAAAAATGCATACGTTCTCATAGTTTAGTTCACGAATGTATTTTGATATCTCCTTTCGTTGTGCCGAATCAGGTAACTCGCCATTGGCAAGGGTAATTTCGTACACAACCGCCCCGGATAGTTCAGCTATTTGTTTTCTGTTAAAATTTATCTCTTTAACTATTTCCGTTTTAGCCTGCGTTGATTTAGGACTGCTCCATCCGAGTTCCTCGCGAAACAGTTCTCCAAACTCAAAGTTTTGAAGGGCAATTCGGGTTTTCTCTATATCAAGCTTTTTGGACATTGCGTCAATTGTTTTTTAAACCCATAGAACAAATAATCTGAGGCTCGCGCTTGGTGTCTGGCTCATCGGAATGAATGCATAAACGATCTTCTTCGCGAAGTGATACTACCAAATTAGCAAGAGAGTTATCATCCGCACCGGCTTTTAGTTGCCTGCCAATAATTTCCTTAGCAGCTTCTTTCAGCGGAAAGCGATAAATATCATCGATAGCCCGGCTTAGTTCATCTGTAACGAACAAGGTATTTTTATACTCCTCATAATATCGTTTCAAGTGCATGTAAATTCTGTAGCGCACACTTGTTTGTCTTCCCAACTGACCACCTACATTGCTTTCAATGTCTTTAATGTAATCAAGGGCTTTGCCTAATAACGCGTGATGGTTGTCTAGTTTCTCAAGTGCTTTAGTAGTGGGGCCGCAATGAGATGCTTTGAGTATAGTAAGCTGAGACTGGGTAATAATTTCTCCGTTGTTATCGACCCAGGCCAAAAGATCATTGTCCTCCGCTGTTCTCGAGTAAACCACTATGCCTTCTTTTAGTGGATCATCTTCATTCTGCTTCGTGGCATATACCACATTGGGCATATCGGGAATGGTTTTCAGTAAAGAAGGATCATTGTCGGTTGCGTTTTTCCAGATTTGATAAGCATAAGACGCTAAGTCTACTTCGCCATCATCTTCTTCATCGAGAATGCCAGACTGTTCACTATAGAGTGCTTCCAATTGGCTTCTTATCTTTTGATTGTCGAAGAAAATTTCATCAGGCGAACTTAAGACTTCATCGCTTTGCTCAAGTCTGGTTTTTAAACGGCTTCGCAGCTGAATAATTTTTTCAATGCCATCTTCCGGCAGGAAGGAGTAGCAATAAATTTTCTCAGCCTTCTGTCCAATTCGATCGACACGGCCTGCTCGCTGTATTAATCGAATGATTGCCCAAGGCAAATCGTAGTTGACAATGATGTGAGAGTCTTGCAGATTCTGGCCTTCGCTTAAGACATCAGTACTCACTAACACACGAATTTCCTTGTCAGGTGCAACTTCATTACGCTTATCATTACTTACAGGGCTAAAGCGATAGGCGTATGCGGTAGGGTCCTCCGCATCACCCGTTACACAATCGATTTGTTTAACACCTCGTTTCTTTAGTTGCTCCGTCAGGTAATAGGCAGTATCAGCAAACTGGGTAAAGATTAAAACCTTTTCCTTACTATGCTTCTTTTGAACCAAATTGTCCAAAGCATTCAACTGCCTGTCTTGCTCAGCACTCCAATTCTTCCCGAGTAATGATATCTTCAATAATTCACGACTATCAGAAAGCAAAGCCGCTTTCAACTTAGCAGTGAATAAATGACTTCCAATCCAATCAAATCGGTTGTGGTATTTTTTATTCAGTATATCGTAAATTTTTCCGGCCTGACTCAGGTAATCTTCTTCCTTTTGCAGAAGACCCATGCCGTTCGGATTTTCTTCCATGCTTTCCTGATCCCGGTCTTCCAGATAATCATCGAGCATGGCTACATCTTGTTTCCCTATTGGGAATGCCAGCTTGTTCTCTATAGCATAGATGAAAAGGAAGTTACGAAGAATATGTCTTCCGAGAGAAAGAAGGAAGGCATGGCCACTACTTTCGAGTCGTTTGAAAAGATTCGTTCGCGCAAATCCTTTTAGTCGTGCACCGGCACGACCTAAGTTCGCTTGTATAGTAAGCTCTTCGTTTGTGGCAATTGGTTCTGGAAGTTTCTCCTGATAAATCTCCTGCCCAAGTCCGTAGCGGGGAAGGTTTAGTTTATTGATAATCTCAACAACAGCATCACTGTAAAGTTTAGCGTATTGATCATTCGGGTCGTTTATATCAAAATGATACTGCGCCTTTTTAGGAATACGATCCGGGAAGTAGGAGCGACTACCGTCAGCAAAGGTTAAAAATTTTCTACCAGAAGTAGTATCTGCTTCCGTGTAGTATTGCTTAATAAAGCTTCTGGTTCTGCGAACAAGATAGAGCCTCATTAATTCGCGCCAGTCGTCAGGATAATGACTTTTCTCAAATGCAGCGATACTTCTTATTGGCGTTTGGAATTTACCTTCGAATAGAATTTTACCACCAACACTTTCAACGAACTGTTCCGGTGCAATCCCTAAGTCCGCATCCTCAGGTAGAAATAGACGAAGCTGGTTTGAAAGATCGATGTAACTCTTATTAAAAGGAGTTGCCGAAAGCAAAATTACCTTGCTATCATTCAGGTGGATGTATTCTTGAATTGATTTGAAACGTTTGCCTTCTCTATTTCTCAGGTTGTGACTTTCATCGATAATAACCAAGCGATATCGTCTCATCTTTGGCAAAAGATTCTGCACTTGAGATATTGGGATGACCTTTGCCCTTAATTGATACTTGTGTACATAGTCCTCCCACATGTGCATGAGGTTCTTCGGGCAGATGATGAGTGTCTCCAGATAAAAATCATCTTCAAATACCTTTGCCAGTGCAGTCGCGGTAATAGTCTTACCCAGTCCAACCACATCGCCAATGATTACGCCACCGCGTTTATTCAAATGATGCGCAGCAACTTGAACCGCCTTTTGTTGAAACTCTAAAAGTTGCCGTTCGAAAACTTTTGAAAGCTTGAATTCAGAAATGCCGGATCGAGCTTCACGGCTAAGATGGTAAGCCATCTTTAAGTAGATGTGAAATGGTTCAAGAAGTTTATCGGCAGCCCAACTTGTATCAATGATTTCTGCCAGCTCTAAGGAAATGTCAATACAAAATTTATCGTCCCAACGATCGTTGAACCATTTAGAGAGTTTGTTACTGGCGTCTTTATCCAGCACATCAACATTAAGCTCTCCTGAAGAGATAGACCTGAAAGTGTAAGATTACTGCTGCCCACATACCCAATGATCGGATTGATCTTGTCGTCCCGAAAGCATAAATACAACTTGGCGTGAAGAGAATGGCGTAAGAAAAGCTTAACAACGACTTTACCTTTCCTAATTTGATCAGATAATCTGCGAAGGCCTCTTTCATCGTCCTCAGTTGGAATACCGATAGTGAGTTGGTCTTTGAATTCCTGAGCAAGCCTTTTCTTAATAAGTATTACGGTCTGGTTGTCAATAGGCTGTGCCTCAATCCGTGCAAAATATTCGCGGATAAGCTCTTGCGGATGCTTTTGCATTCCAACCAAAAGGCGGCATCGGTTTTCTTCATTGCCTTCCCAAGGTTCAATATGTTTGGCTATTTGCTTCCAGCCACGGAGATTGAAATATCCAACGCAAAAGTCAGCTCGCCTTGAGACCTCTAATGAATCTCGTAAACCCTGAACCAGATGGTTCTCAATGTTGTCAAAAATTACTGGCATCCTTCAAAATTGCATTAATTGTCAATATAATTACTTTATGCAACTTGTCACGTGTCTGCCTTTTAGTTCGTGGTAATAAAAAAAAAGCCCCCTAAAATGTGAGCTCTGAAACGGAAACCTCAAGCCACAAGAACCTGAGGAAAACCTCTTTGATGCCAGAGGGAAACCATGCAAACAGGAATGGCCTAACGCCAAACCGAAAACCGAGCGACAGCCACCAGCCACCGATGCGGACACGAATGATATATTTAAACATAGCGCGATCACACGGGACCGGATAGAAAGATGCAAGGGCTGCCGTAAAAAAATACTACCCGAGGGAATGTGTGTTGGCAGGAGGGGAGGGTGGAGATTTTTTTACGAGCAGGCGCAGCGAACCCTTGCGGCTTTCTATTCCGCACGCCCGTAACTTTGTGTTATGTTTAAGTATTTTAAACCATGAACAACATTTGGTCAAAACTCCGTCCGTTATCAAAGCTCGATCAACTTGCTGAAACCATTACCAAGACAGCGTTTATCTTATCTGAGAATCATAACGTTATTACCAGTTATGTAGAACACAGAGGAGCCAACTTCCGAATAGCCGATTTGAAAAAGGAGAGGAGTTTGATATTCTGTGCCGGCAGATTTGTATTGACAAAACCACCTACTCTTTTATTCCTCACAATCATCTTGAGAGAGGTTTGCGTTCAGACTTGCTAATTGGTCTGGTATTGTTTGTCGATGATCAAAAGCCAGTGAAGTATTTATTTCCGTCAACTGTTTGGCAAAACCCTAATCAACTTTTACTAATACTGCTGTCAAGCATAACGAGTATGGGATAAGCGTGAATAAGAAAACATTTGCTGATCTCTCTGAGTACACCTTTGAGAAACAAATACTCAATTATTGAAACCAACATTATGTTAAGTAACGCTAGCGCGGTGGCCTGGCAAAATAGCGGGGGTGCGATGGCACGTGGGGAGAAGCATTATTTTGCCTAGATTTTTTGCATACTTTTTTATCAATGAAAAAGTATGAGCCCAGCGGCTTGAGCGTTAACGAATAAATCATAGCACACAAATCGTTTAGGATCAAACAAATATCAAATAGATCATGGAGCGATGGATCAAGCATGTGTAATGCTGGCTTTGGTTGTGTCAGGCATGTGCGGCCAGCAATTACTTATGCTTGGCGCGTTGGTGGATTAAATGCGCGTGGGCAAAAACTTTCCTGCTCAATTGTTTCAAATTACCTAGACGTTCAAGGACGAGGTGCGCACGGCCCGGATGAGCCTGCCTGCGCGTAGCCGCTTCGGCAAAGGCAGGCGCGGCCTTGAGCGGCTATTTAATATAACGTCAAATTATATAACTGTGCGGTGGCGTGTGCGTGAACAATCCCGAACTTCAATCAGAACCGTAAACCCCCAGACACGTATTGAAATGGGCCTGTGCGTGGCATACGTGGATGGTTAACATAATATCATTATATAACTGCGGGTCAGCCACTTAGCCCGGAAAGAGTTATATAATTTATATTATGTTAAATAGAATATTTGCCCTACCATAGTACACAACCTTACAATCAGGATTATTGTCTTTGAAGGCAGCTACCCTCTTTGCAGACACGTTTGAATTGTAACACGTAAGCTTCAGCAACGAGCGATTGCTAACCGGATCTAGTTTGCGCACAGCGGTGTTGCTGCAATCCAATGAGTTAAGTGCTGGCAGTTCTTCAAAATCATCAAGCTTCCTAATTAACGTACCACTACAATCCAGACTTTTTAATTTTTCAATCCCCGTAAGATTCTAAAATCTTCCAACGGGGTATCGGAAAGATCTAGAAATTCAAGTCCATCCAACGTGGCCAGGGCTTCGATATTTCTCACCGGACTCTTCCTGGCCGTCAACGAACGCATACCCGTATGGTTAGCCAGTGGCGTTAAATCTGTAATCTCAGTATCTGAAATGTATAAATCCGTTAATCGGATAAACTCGTCCAAAGGTTGTAGATCAGTAATGGGTTTGGATTCTATTCGCAACTGCTCTCCCGCTATCAATTTATGAAGCGCTTCAGTGGTTACCGGTTCTGTGCCCACTTCAGCGAGAAACGATTCCTTCCATGCATCGGGCAGCTCGCCACCATCGTTTGAGTTTCGTTGTTTTATAAACTACCAGACTGGTTGGGTTGGTATCCATAAATCGCTTTACAATGTAATCGTCAAGCTCTGTGTTGTCGGCATATAAGACTTTGAGATTTGGTAATACCAATTCCGGGTTCAGGCTTTTTATTTGCGTATTGTTCGCGTGCACAACAGTCAGCTTTTTAAACTGATTAATCACCGAGATGTCTCCTACATGGGTATCGCTGATGTCAAGATACGTTACATCCATAAAAGGCTGCAAGGGCGACAAATCAGAAACTGAGGTGTTGGCTAATATTATTGTGTGTAACTGGCGAAGTTGCCCAAGTGGTTCGATATCTGTAATACCGGTATTCGAAACATTGATTGAATCTAACTTAGTGAGTTTGGCCAACTCCTCTTTTGAAGGATCTCTACTAATTTTTGCTGCGTTTACGAAAATAGTTTGCCAGGCAGGCGTGAGTCTACCCCACCAGCTCTTTAAATCTTCGCTATCAAAAATAACAAGCACGGAAGGATTGGATGTCATAAACGTTTCAGCCACTTCGCGTTTGATAGGTGTATGATCGCAATAAATTCGTCTTAAGTTGGGCAGGTCTTGCAACGGAGATAAATCAGAAGCCAGCGAATAGTTAACATATAACTCAGTAAGCCCAATCATATTTTTTAACGCCCCGAGGTCAGCAATCTTAGTACTGTCAAGTTTCAGTACGTTCAGATTTTGCAATGTAGCCAGCGAGCTTAGGTTGGTTACAGTTGTATTGGAAAGATTTAATTCTACCAACTCACGCAAGCTATCCAAAGGCAGCAGGCTACTGATGCCCGAGGCTTTTAGATTGAGGCGTTGTAATTTCTCAGCACGTTCAATGGCTGCGTAGCTAAGTAGATTTGTTCCACTTAAATCCAGTTGCTGCAGTTCGGGCATCTTTTCAATAACTGATATATCAGTAACGGCCGTGTTGCTGATAGAAAGATTGGTGAGTTTAGAAGAGTAACGAAGTGCCGTAATGTCCTCCGTTTTTGTACCCGATAGACTTAAGTCTGTTAATTCAGTAAGATTTCTAATCGGACTCAAGTCAGTCACCTTTGATTTCGCAAGATTGAGTGACTTCAAATTATAAAGCTGTCCCAGCGGCTCAATATCTTTTATAAAGATATTTCCGGTCACGTCAATTTCTGTAATGGCCGTCATCCGCTTTAAATCGGCAACCTGAACACTGTCTACTAATTTCAACTTTCGTTGAAAGACAGATTGCCATTCGTAGCTCAACTGATTCCACCAATAGGTAAGTGCTACGCTCTCGTCAAACTCATTCGTGTAAATACTTACAATCTTCAGGTCTTGGGTCTCCTGGTTATAATTCACTTCAACATAGCGGGGCATTGAATTATTTACCGTCTCCCCTTCTAATGTGGTGCCACGCAGATTGCGCAGCAATTTCACTTTATAGAATACATTATTGTCCGCTTGCTTTCCGTCCTGGATGTCTTCAATGGTGAATTCAAATTTTACATCCGTAAAGAAAAAGTCAACATCCTTTAAATACGCGGGCACATCTTTATTGGTAATTACATCGCGTTTGGCTGCCAGGTCGTCTTCAATCTGCACTTTGCTGTCGCGGAATATTTTGGCATAACTCTCCGTAACCAGTACTTCTTTGTCGCGTGCTGAGGTTTTACTACTACCGAGCGTGTTGAGCATGAATTCCAAAAAGGAAATCATGTTTTTTACTTTAGCATGCTCAGGCGATTCTTCTTTTTGACTCGTCGGGGCTTGCAAACTGCACACAAATGTTAAGAGTAAAACCAAAAGTATGGACGCGCGCCTAGTTCTCATGATGCACGTATCGTCTGAGTATTTCCTCATCCCCGGCATGGGTTAACTTAACTAAGTTGGAGATAAGCTAGCCCGTATTATACCAGGTCGATTGAATTCTGCTAACTCAAAATACCAACCGGGTATCTGAAAGAAATGAAACTTCACTTGCTCTACCGATTTGTAGTTCATACTCCCCTTCTTGGTTTCGTATAGAAACACAGAAAGGTGATCGGGGGTAAATTGTTTGCTTACAAATTGAGCTACGCTGTCTTTATTCAAAAATGCTTTCCGCAAATTCATAAAGTCTAGCTCATGGCTCATGGGATGCAAAAACTTGCCGACCACCACCGTGTCTCTTTTAAAAGAAGGATCAAACATATCGGCATGAGCTTTATAAATCACCCATCGCGTGCCGAGGTGATGTTTCTCCAGTTCCATAAACAAGGTTATCGGTTGATCTTTGCCATTTACTGTAAAGGTTGCCTGCAGTTCGGCAAACCAATTGCCCCCATGAAAATCAAGGGTTACCGGATCTTTCTTCTCCAGTACATCGTTAACAAACTGACCTTTTAAATCGTGGCTGATGCCGGTATTTGATCGATCGAATAATATTTCGAGATACTTTTTTCGGAGTTTTACATTTCGGTATTGCTTATCGGTGGAATAATAGCGCTCCCCTTTCTCATCTTCCTCGCCATTGAAGCGTCTGAAAAATTGATTGATCTGTTTGGTCTCCGCATAAAGCTTACTCTCATCTTTCATTTCATCTACAAGTTGTGCCTGCAGATGAAAGGAAAGGCCAATCAGAAAAATAAGCAGTACCTTTTTCAAAATCATTGAGAGGTTTCTGTCACCCGAATATCACCTAGCAATACATCCCAGAACTCAACCGTGCGACCGGCAATCTGAGTTTTCTTGCGATCTACATAGATCGTAATATCTTTCTTGGTTGTGTCTTTGTATTTCAAACCATCATCCGACTCACCTTCGAAGCGTTGGTAGATGGTGATTACGCCTACATAACGGCCATCGGGCTGGCGTTCCAAATCGCTGATGTAGTGAATGTCGTACCACTGAATTTTAACGCGATCATAATTGAGGGCAATCAGGTGTTCGAAATACGCACGCACTTTATAATAGGTAACATCTTTATGATTGAGTGACGACACGCCCATCTCACTGCCTTCGGCAAATAACTCCCCTGCCCGATCCATGACACGCGTGGCTTCAGAGTACGGGGTCTTTTTGTTTCCAATGATGGAGATATATTTACTCAGATCCTTAACTTTTTCAAGCGCCAATGAGTCAATAGCCTGCTTTCGCTTTGGACTGATCTCTCCGGTTTGTGCCATCAACAAACCGCTGGATAGAAACAGGGCCGCCAATAATGTATATAAGTACTTTATCATGATGTATGATTTTAGAGATTGAAATTAATTTTTGGTAACCAGTTCTACTTCTGTAATCTTGCCTGCGCTATCAAACTGAAGTTGATTGATCTTGTTAGCACTTTTCTTCTGATCTTTCAGGTAGTTCAAATAAGCACCGATGGTCGTGGGCCTATCATAATCCTTCTGGCCATTCTCTTCGCTAATCACAATCAAAACCGGAGTATCTTTTGAAGCAAACAAGGAAAGCGCTTCGCTAATGCTGCTATTCGCGGATGCTAAACTGCTGGCGTTAGCAATGGCCGAGAAATAAGTATCCAATTTTCGATACGGCTCCGTCTCTTTTCTTTTAGCTTCTGCAGCCCGCGCCTCCGCTTCCAGTTCTTGCTTTCGCCTGGTCTCTTCTTCCTGCTGTTTACGCATAGCCGCCTCTTGTTCCATTTTAGCTTTCTCAGCAGCTGGATCAGTTACATCCATGGCAGCTTTTTTACTTTTACAACCTGCACCTACTAATACGAGCAGGATTACAAGCACGGATATTCCTTGTCTTAGTGAAAATCGGGTTACTATCATGATTAATTATTTTGGATAAATGACTTTCTATTAACGTTAAAAATTATGCCATGTTATGCTCTACTGATAACAAAGAGTTAACAATTCGATGTGTAGACATATTCCCCGATTAGTGGGCATGTCTACAGAGTGTGAGCATTTTTCAAAACCTAGTACATTCAATTTTTGTAAAAATACAAATGACACCCAATCAGGATGCCACTTGCAATGCGGACGCTCGATTTATTAACGGGTAGCTCCCCAAATAGATTGAATTGAAAATCAACTTATACGTGTTGCGTGACTGTCCACGAAACTGAGGCCGGAAGCCAATCAAAATCACATTTCCTTTTTCATGAACAACATTCATCATGGCACCTTTATTTTTTATTCTGTTTGGATTAAGTGCCCAGCCACTCATCAGTAAATCATTGGAGGCATAGGTTGCCACAGCCGTTACATTCGGACGCGGTGGTGGTATCTTTACTAATTCGTTTCCACCTTCTGCCTTGCGGGAAATGGTAACGGTTTCAAAAGCACTACTGCGCGAGTACGAAGCCGCTCCTTCTGCTTTCATACCAAAGGCCAATGGATCGGCATTATTCACTTTCATTCGGATGATCGATCCCGGAATAAAAAACTGACTCGAAGCTATTCCCTCAGTAATATTTTTTACCGGAAGGGCAAACTGATCAATCGCCAGGTTACACGCCTGATCGAACATGATCATAACACCACCCTTTTTAACATATTCATTCAGCGCCATTACGCCTTCCAACTCTATACCCCCACATAGGGCTCGGGCATAGTGCCGGGCTTGTGGCCGCGCATAATATCTTCTGGAGCCTGCGAGGGAAATATAATGGCACTGTATGCACTTAAGTCTTTACTTTTTATATCATTGTTGTGCAGGGTGTCTAAGTCAAACTCAAACTGTTCTAAAACCCAACGCGTCCAGCCTTCATCAATGCTTGCATCCCACGATTTGTAAAGGCCCACTTTAACTTTTTTCAAAGGCTTACTTTCCCCGGAAGGTTTAGCTGACAAACTGGTAAAAGACACTCCCAGCTCTTTGCTCATCTTATCTACAAGTTCAGAAGTTTTGCTTCCACTTTCAATAATAAATGTGCCCTTCACAAACGTGTTATTACCATCCTTAAAATCAGCTTGCGCGATGGAAATCTTCTCACCATTCTTTTGAATGCGATTAATAACCGTTGCCGTTATATTCTCCTTGTTATCAAGTGCATACCCAAATCCTGCTTTACCGGAAATACTACCCGCAGGCATTTTTATAGCGGCTGCCACTTTCTTTGTCTTAGCTGTGAACGCAGTAGTAACACGCTCTACATCAACGCCCATCGACATGGGTAAAGTCCATCCCGTAAGGTCATATGGAGTAACAGGCGGCCCACCCGGATATAAATAGAGGTCCGGATATTTTTGCTTCTCCATTAAATCCGATAGGTACGGTCGGAATGACTGTGCACCATACATGATATAGCTTCCGGATTCGTATTCCTTGTCCCCTACTTTAAAGTTGGCAGTGGCTTCTTCAACATCGATACCCCCGCGCATAAATACATTTACGAGATTAACCGCTTCGCCTTTATCCCATTGTGCTTTTGGAATTACATAGGCAAAGGCACCTTCTTTATCTTCAATAGCATCTTTGCCCATCGCATAGATGTTATACAAAAGTTCATCATGTTTTTCAGAGGCCAGATCAAGCACGGCCATAGAAGCTTCCAACATATAATCCACCGCATCTCTAAAATGTGATTCCCCACCTTTCCATGGATACGGATAAAAAACTTCTGTGCCATCGCTTGTCGCACGACCTCCAATCATTTTAGGAATAGAATCGGGTGGATAAAATCTTGGGGTTGGCGAAGTGTGAGCTGTTTCGGTAAGAATACCAATTTGATTATGATAATAGGGTGTTGTACGCATGCCCCCGTTCCACCACATTTCAAAGGTAGTCTGCGAAACCGCGCCCGGCATTTTCTTCATGGCAAAACGATTGGCCATAGCGGTTCCAACTAAATTAACACCAGTTGTAACACCCGGATGAATTTTCATGTTAACCGGGCTTCTAAACGGAGGAATAAAAATTCGCGCCCACGCTGGTGACGATTGATGATGATTATGAACAATCTGCGGATACCATTCCGTATAAAGGACTTTCATCACCGCTTGAGTCTCGGGCATGTTGCCCATAAACCAATCGCGGTTGTTGTCATGCCCAACATACTCCTGATACAAAATAGGTGGCCCCGATGTTTCATACATAGTTCCAAGATTCTTTCGATACCACGCACCTTCAATATCTAAACCATCCGGGTTAATAACAGGCACTACCAACGTGATAACATTGTCACGGATTTTTTTCATCTCATCCGATTCTTCGGCTGCAATCCGATACAATAATTCTGGCGTCATCTGCGCATGTGCTTTTTCAGAAGCATGCATCCCGCCATCGAACCAAATAATTGCCTTTCCTTCTTTCGCTAACTGTTGCGCTTCCTTTTCTGAAATTTTGGCGCGGGCCATTTTCTCACTGATACTTTTCCACGTATCAAGCGATTTCATATTCTTTTCACTTGAAATAAATATTAGTTTGATAGGCCGGCCCCTTACGGATTTGCCGATCTCCGTAACTTTCACCCGATCAGTAGCGGCATCCAGCTTTTCATAATAGGCCAACATTTGATCATAGGTGGCCATTTTGTAATCAGCACCGGGTTCGAAGCCAAAAGTTGCCGATGGTTTTGGTATTTGACCAAAGGCCGGCACCAACACGATGAGTGCCAAAATCAAACTGAATAAATTTCTTTTCATAGTTAACGAAATAGTAAGAAGTACTTTTAAAATAAAATTATAGAGCGGCTTCAACGATCACCCCACACGCTACACGACCACCGGCAGCACCCGTTGGTTGAGTTTTAAAATCATCCAACTTTTCGTGAATAATAACTCCTTTGTTAAGAATGTTGCTGCTTTCATCGCCACCAATAGTCCAACCCATTATATCCTGGCTCCACGATACGTTGCCATCAGCATCGGCTACGAGATTAATTACATCGCCAGCATGAAATTGCCCCTCACCTCTTTTACCGTGATCAACGCCCCCTGGATTCCAATGACCACCCGCAGAGCTCGCATCAGGTGCACTACAGTCTCCGTTTTGATGCAAGTGCAAGGCGTGCTCACCTGGTGTTAAACCTTGAATCTCTAAAGTCATTCGAACGGTCATGGCATCGAGCTGCGTAAACGTGGCCGTACCTGTTACTGAACTTCCGCTCGCACTATTCATAGTGGCCATTGCGGTTAGCTGAACCGCAGATTCCTCCACAGGCATATCTTCCTGGTTCTCCTCTTTCTTAGCAGGTGAACAAGCCATCACCATTCCAAGGCAAAAAGCAATAATTGACAATCTGTACGCTTTCATAGTTTTTAATTTTTTGGTTTACCGTGTTTGAGTTCTGAAAGTACAAAAAATGACGAGTGATGGCAACCTGAATTATGTGAGCAATCCGGTCTGTTGATTGGCGGTATCTAGCAGCTTCCAATAATTCGATTTACTGCCAACACGGGTTATCTTATCATGCTAAAATTTAATAGCACTTTTTGAATTGAAATGTTTTGAAATCCTTTTTTCAGAAATCATTTTCGTTTAGTTTGGATGCATGGCACGTAATAAGGGAAAAAATTTGATGGAACAAACCATGCGCTGGTTTGGACCAACCGATCCGGTTAGCCTTAGCGATATCCGTCAGGCGGGATGTACCGGAGTAGTTACCGCGTTACATCACATTGCTGTAGGCGAGGTTTGGCCAATAGAAGAAATTAACATCCGAAAAAATGAAATTGAAACGGCTGGTTTAACCTGGACCGTTATTGAAAGCCTGCCTATTCATGAGGACATAAAGAAAAACGCAGGTCTGGTTGAAACGTATATAGAAAAATACAAAATCAGTTTACGAAACGTTGCTCACTGTGGCCTGAAAGTAGTAACTTACAACTTCATGCCCATACTGGATTGGATGCGTACCGATCCCTATTATGAACTGGCCGATGGTAGCAAAGCATTGCGTTTTGAAAAATCAGCATTCATTGCATTCGATTTGTTCTTATTGAAAAGGCCTGGTGCTGCTCGCGAATATACGGCCGAAGAAATCGAAAAAGCGAAGACAGTTTTTGATCTGATGAATGATCAACAAAAAGATTTGCTCTATAAAAATACATTGATGGGCTTGCCGGGCGGGAATGAACCCTTTACCCGTGAAGAACTTCTCGCCATGTTTGAATCGTATTCGAATATTGACAGGAAAAAACTCAAACAAAACTTATACAACTTTCTACGACAAGTTGTGCCCACTGCACAAGCGGTTGGTCTAAAACTCGCTATCCATCCCGATGATCCTCCATTTCCGGTTCTGGGCTTGCCGCGCATTGTAAGTACGGAGCAGGATGCGCAGGATCTTTTAGAAGCGGTGCCCTCCCCTGCTAATGGATTATGTTTTTGCACCGGCTCGTATGGGGTGCGTTCTGATAATGATTTGCCCGGAATGGGAAAACGCTTAGGCGATAGAATTCATTTTTTACATTTACGAAATACGAGACGCGATCGTGAAGGCAACTTTTATGAAGCCGATCATTTAGATGGTGATACCGATATGGCGTTGGTGATGAAAGAAATTGTATCGTTAATGCAACGGACTGGCAATTCGATACCGATGCGGCCCGATCATGGTCACCAGATGCTCGATGATCTTTCTAAAAAACAAATCCCGGCTACTCGGCTACTGGGCGCTTGCGCGGACTAGCTGAATTACGTGGACTGGAGCAAGGTGTTGCTTTGTTTGTGTAAATTTTTCTTGAGATTATTTTCTAAAAATGACAACCGTCATTTATTTACTCAATTCTGTTGATGACATTCATTGCAGGGAATTAGCCATTAAAACAACTATGCTATGCCACTCAATTTTGAAAAGCATGCAGCCAAAGGCAATGAGTTTGTCAATCGGTTAGCAGCGCGTTTGGGCGATGAAAATAATACGGATCGAGCCGGTAGGGTTTTACGATCTGTGTTACACACGTTGCGCAGCAGACTGACGCTCGAAGAGTCATTTCAGTTGCTTGCTCAATTACCTATGGCCATTAAAGCACTCTATGTGGAGGGCTGGCAACCTTCACGAAGTCATGTGCTACTACGCACCATGAACGAGTTTGGAAAAGAAGTAATGCGCCTGGATGGACTTTCTGCCTGGCGCGATTTTTCAAATCTTGAGGATGCGATTAAGGGTATTGAAGCCGTAGTGAAAACAATGGCCGATTATGTTTCGGCTGGCGAACTCCACGACATGATTGCCGTGCTTCCGGAAGATATGAAGGATTCGTTTGTAGTGTGGTCACACACTCCTTGAATTATTTGCCCCCAGGCATGCTAGGGCGTACTTCAATTTTACTAGGCAATGTTCTGGGATTCATCTCTAACAAATCAACTACGAGTTGACCAATGTCTTCGGGCTGTATCTTCCAGGCATCTTTGGCGGAGGGTATGTGGTCATTAAATTCTGTAGAAACCGACCCCGGCATCATGGTGGCGACCTTAATACCAAATTTTCGCAGGTCGAGCATAGCTGCCTGCGTAAACCCGACAAGTCCAAATTTGCTCGCATTGTATGCCGAGCCACCTTCAAAGAAATTGGTTCCCGCCAGGCTGGCAATGGTAATTATATATCCTTGTGATTCTTTCAAGGCTTGTACAGAAGCTTTCAAACTATAAAAAACCCCGGATAAATTGGTATCAATTGTTTTCTTCCATTGCTCTATGGTAAGCGTATCGACAGAACCAAAGTATCCAAGACCGGCATTGGCAACCAAAACATCTAATCGCCCCCATTTAGCAATTACTTGTTCTACAGCCCGTTGCTGGGCTAATGGATCGCAAACATCGGCTGCCACGGCCATCACTTCACCCTTACCTATTTTATTTAGATGTGCAGCGGCTTTGTCGGCAGCGGCTTGTGTTCGGCTGGTTATAGCCACTTTTGCGTATTGGTGCACCAAAGCTTCGGCAACACCCAACCCAATTCCTTTACTCCCGCCCGTAATGAGTACAACTTTATTTTTGATGGATTGCATAGCTTTTCAATTATTTTTGAAACGATTCTTTTTAGTACCTTATACTAAACAGATAGAAAGCTCAATTAGTTTATCCGGATTACCATGAATAAAAAATTAATAGCGCCTGGTATCGGATACTCTTCGCATAACACCATTGAATTAATGCATGGTGGAGTTGCTTTTTTTGATAAACTCGAAAACTTAATTGAAAGGGCGAAAGAAACAATTCACCTGCAAATTTATATCTACGCGGCAGATGAAACCGGGCAACGTATTACCGATGCGTTAATTCGCGCTGCCCTTCGGGGGGTAAAGGTTTTCCTACTGTTGGATGGATATGCTTCCCGTTCGTTACCCGATGAATGGATGATGGCTATTAAAAAATCTGGAATCTATTTCAGATGGTTCGAACCAATACTACGGAGCAGTCGATTTTATATTGGCCGAAGAATGCATCATAAGATTTTTGTTGCCGATGGATTATATGGCTTGGTCGGAGGAATAAACATCAGTAATCATTACAATGACCTACCCGAAAAACCAGCCTGGATGGATTGGGCTGTCTTTGTTAAAGGCGAGGTATCTACCGAACTCCATAACCGATGTGCACAAATGTGGTTTCGGGGATTTCAAAAATCAGCACACCTAACATCTATGCGCACCGGCCAGATCATGGACACGGATTGTTTTATCCGCGTCCGGATTAACGACTGGGTGCAAAACCGAAATCAGATTTCAAGAAGCTACCTTGAGATGTTTCATCGGGCTAAATCGAATATTACCATTATGTCGAGCTATTTTTGCCCGGCCAGGTTTTAGAAAAATTTGAGATTGGCAGCTAAGCGTGGTGTGCGGATAAAAATTATCTTAACCAAAATCTCTGATGTGGCCATAGCGAAGGCGGCCGAACGATTTTTCTATCCTTGGTTACTCAGGAATAATATCGAAATCTATGAATACCGAAAGAAAGTTTTGCATGGTAAAATGGCTACTTATGATAGACAATGGGTAACCGTTGGGTCCTATAATTTCAATAATATAAGTACGTACGCAAGTGTTGAGCTTAACCTGGATGTATTAAGTCAGCCTTTTGCTAATCAGGTCGATAAAGAATTTGAAGAAATTATAGAAAGAGATTGTGATCCGATTACCGCTGAATCTTTTATGAAAGAAACTTCCTTCCTGGATACCTTCATACATCGTCTGGCTTACGAATCGGTTAGACTCATCTTTTTCTTTTCACATTTTATTTCAAAAAGGAAAAGACATAAGGCTATTCGTTACCTTTTATTCGCATTATAAAATCATTTGCGGTTTGCCAATTCCAATTGGCAAACCTTCCACGTTGTAAAACAAGTCGGTTATCAAGTTGGGGTTGTAAATAATAGTGAAACACAAATCCGGCTCTTGGGTTTTTCCAACCAATCATTTGGCCAAAGCGTAGATCATTAAAAATCAGGGTATCGCCTTTTTGCTCAAACGTATAATAACCTTGCGAAAAACGTTTAAGTCGATTTACCTCGTTTTTATCCGTAACCAAATAACTTAATGAATCGTGTCGCGGAAAAAACTGAAAATCGACAATAGGTTTTTTATCAAACACCGAACGATAGCCCACGTAACTTCCCGAATCCGTATTTGCCACGACAAACCATAGCCAGGTATTAAATGGTGTAGGTGTTGAAAAATATTGGGTTGGTACAATCTTTTCCGTCAGTGATTTTTCGCTAACTCCGTCAACCTGATATTTGTTAAATAATCCATAACTCAAATAGAACATACTTATGAAAATTCCGCCTAACGCCCAACGAGTTCTATTCTTATCATCCCTCGAAGAGAAAATTAAAACGAGCGTGGCAACACCAATTGAAATTGAGAATAAAGGATCAGCCACAAATAATGTATGAAAGGATACCCTATAATGACTGAAGGGTTCGAACCAACCTGTTCCATAGGCATTAAACGCATCCAGAATGATGTGTGTAAAAATTTGGGTACCGAAAAATACTAACCAAAATTTAAAAGTGCCCCTGGTACTCCCCCAACCTCGATGAAAAATCCAGGCTAACAGGGGTGTTAATAAAAATCCAAATAAAAATGAATGTGTAAACCCCGATGTGCCAGCACGTTTGAGGATGGATCCATCCACAATGAAAAAACAAAATCGAAATCAGGAATTGATTGGGCCAGTGCACCCAACAGCAAGGCTTTTTTACCAATGCGTTTTGTTGCAATAAGTTCACCAATACAAGCTCCTAAAGCAAAATGAGTAATTGAATCCAAACTAATGAATTAAAGTGCGCGTCTACTTTTTTGAAAGTTACCCAATAGCATTAACATTAGACCCAGCAACAAATAAATCAATTGTAAATAATGAGTTTGAGGAAGTAGGTAGACTTGTGCGAGAATCCAACCCGTTAGAATGGCACCTTGAAGAAAGGTAAACGTTGCATAGTATGGATTTTTAATCATGGTTAATATAGCGGCTAGTAAAGTAAGTATACCTACAGCAAAAAAAAGTACGAAGCCAGGCGCTTGAAAATCCGTGAACATCGTGTTACTCAACCCAACAGTATTCAATTCCAATACTTCACCAGAAGGATGTATTATTAGCGCTAACCCACCTAAGCTCGCTGAAATACCAACTACTAAAAGCAGGCAAATGGTTGTTACCCAAGCATAGAACTGAGATTTATTTTTTACCGATTTATTCATCATGCCAGATCCGTCATTATTTATCAACTCCAAAATACTCTTTAACAAAAGCGTTCCGTTGATTTTCAGTCATTTTATCAGCTGGTAATACGTTAAGTTTAATATTACTATACTGAGTGTCGGTTGTCAAGATATTAAACAATTCAGTCTTGGCATTTGTTGGACCAAAAATCACAACCTCATCCTCCTTGCTAATACTGTTGCCAATAGACTCGAAATAATCTTTCACTAAGTTTCGCTCTTTATTATGCATGAGGTTTTCGTTTCTCGAATAGGCATACTGCATCTCCTCCCAAGTAAATTCAGATTCTAATTCAGTGGTTTTTACTGTATCGTTTTCTAAACTCATCACATACGCTTTTGAGTAATCCATCCAAATACCCGTACATTTCTTGTTTTTCATAAATGAGTGTGTTTAATATTCCCTATCTACAATACTCTATACTACCTCTTCTATTTCAATTAAAAAATGACATTAGTCAGTAAATAAAGCTTACCAAATGAAAAGACTCATCGAGATTAATCCATGAGCCTTTTCAGTTGATCAACGATATTCTAAACGATTACCTCATTATTAACCAGGATTGCATCGAGGTCTTCCCCAGGCTTAGTAATTATTTTCTCAGCCGCAGCATCCCACTCAATCCTCCGTCCTAATTTGTAAGACAAGCCAGCCATGTGAGCGGATATGGCTTCCTGAAATCCTTCGGTAATACTACAACTAGGGGTACCTCCATTGCGAATACAACTTAGCCATTCGCGCATGTGCAGAAAGGTTGAATCAACGCGTTTACCATCCCGATATGTCCATAGTAGTCCTTTGTTAGCAAAATACTTAGCAGTTGCTGAAGTTACCGCATCTGTTGCATTCGCCATCGGGTTGTATTGATAGATGGGCACATTAGGATCAATTCGCTTTTCTTTGATCATATCTGCAAAACGGGTACTTCTGGCATCAGCATAGATAGTAATCATATTACCCAATTCCATCGTTGCATCATGCCCCATTAAATACGTACCCCTATCAAATTGATTACCTAAAGTAGCACTATAGATAAAGGTCATACCTTTCTCCTTACCTGCGTCCTGACTGCCTCCGGTACTAAAATCAGGATACTCCATATTTACTTGCATTACATCGGGCACATTGCGGCCGTCTCTGTGTGTATAAATTCCACCCGAGGCCATCACCGATGTTGGGATACCCATCTTCAACAAGCAATTGATTCGATCGTAATCATGTGTTAACAAATCACCGGAAAGTCCCGAACCATAAGCCCACCATTTCCTCCAGCGGAAGAAGTGCTCTTTGTTGAAAGGAACCTTTGGTGCACTTCCTAAAAACATATCCCAGTCAATTGTTTCGGGAGATGCCTTTTCATGAATATCATATTGCCACGCACCATTATCGTCATTGCGATTGGTGTTTGTTGTGATCAATGAGATATGGCCCAGTGTTTTTTTATTAATAATATCCATGGCCGTTAAAAAACTTTGGGTTTGACGGTGCTGGTGGCCTACCTGAAATACAATTTTTTCATGTGACCGCACGGCATCGCGCAAAGCATACGTTTCAGAAATATTATGCGTCATGGGTTTTTCAACGTACACATGCACACCGGCATTAATTGCATCGATCGCCATGGGTGCGTGCCAATGATCGGGTGTAGCTATAATTACGGCATCCACCTGTCCGCTGGCAACTAATTCTTTATGTGTTGCATAGCGGGCAACTTTATTCTCAGGCGTTGAAAAAGAATTAATTACACGGTCTGCATTTACATCAAACACATCGCATACTGCCGTAATTTTCAGATTGAGATTTTCCTGATCCAGAAATTCTTTCAATCGGGTATCATTCGGATTTTTCTCTGCGGATTCCTTCATGCTGGCAAGCCATTCTTTAGTAGCAAAGCCAAGGGCCCGGCATAGCTGTTCGCCACGAATGCCAAAACCAATAATTCCCAATCGAACGGGCGCACCTGACATCGGTCCGGAAGCTGGTGGTGCTGCTGCTTTAATGTTTAACGTTTCTAACAAAAATTCCTTTTCCTGCATGGCCGAACCTGTCAACTTTGCTCCGGCAAACCAAACAGTGCCCAGCACAGGTATGCCGGCTAAACTCTTAAGCATATCACGCCTGCTCCAGCGGTTGAAAATACTATCTTCGTTTTTCATGATTAATTTCTTTAGCTGTGAGATATTTAACCAGTAACAGATTCTGCTTTCTTCCTATTAAAAAACCGTTCGATACCAAATGAAGTGTAAACGGGAAATTGGTAAAGAACCAGCAGTGCTGCCAATTCAATTAAATTCTTATTCACAATCCAATAGCTTCCTTCAGCAGGTCCTTGCTCCAAACCGGGAAATGGTGGATGAGCCAGATAGTACATGGCAAGCAATAGGATACCACCAACACTTGCCCACTTAATTTTAAATCCTACCAATAAACCAACACCCACAGCAATAAGGCCAACAATATTCAAAGTGTCCACAACACCAATCATTGAATCCCCGGAGATCCAAACAAAAAAGGGCTTAAAGAAAGATGCGCTTAAAAGGTACCCCTTAGAGGTCCATGCAGGATTATACAACTTCAAAACACCTTCATATAAAAAGTGCCACCCGATCAGGATGCGAAGTAAAATGAGGCTGTTATTTTGCCCCGAAGAAAACTCGTTGGATTTCATAATTAGTTCGGTTTTTAATTGTACGATATTAGCCACCTCTACTTTGCAAAAAAATGACAATTGTCACCCAATTAGGTAATCTGGATCATAAGGAATAAGTGATTAATCATTTTCGATTGCCCTTTTTAGAACGACTTCGTTCAATGGCTTTTACTTACCTTTGCGGCTTATTTCACTTTTAATATGATTGCAGCGAATAATCTTACTCTCCAATTTGGCAAAAGGGTGCTTTTTGATGAGGTAAACCTGAAATTTATAGGAGGTAATTGCTACGGTGTAATTGGCGCAAACGGTGCCGGCAAATCTACCTTTTTGAAAATCCTCTCTGGTGATATTGATCCGACCCGGGGTCAAGTAAATATAGATCCAGGTAAAAGGATGGCTGTGCTCCGTCAAAATCACTATGAGTTTGATGAGGTGGCTGTATTGGATACAGTAATGATGGGCTTTACGCGACTCTGGGATCTAATGAAAGAGAAGGATGCAATCTATGAAAAGCCTGATTTTTCAGAGGCTGATGGGATCAAAGCATCCGAGCTTGAAGCAGAATTCGCTGAGCTTAATGGATGGAATGCACAATCTGATGCAGCTGCTTTATTGAGCGGATTGGGAATTGTTGAGGAAGACCATTACAAGTTGGTGAAAGAATTGAGCGGTGCTCATAAAGTAAGAGTACTATTGGCACAAGCTATATATGGTAATCCCGATATTTTGATTCTTGATGAACCAACCAACGATCTGGATTTGCATACCATTGGATGGCTCGAAGATTTTCTTTTAGAATTTAAAAATACAGTGATTGTGGTTTCTCACGATCGTCACTTTTTGGATACGGTATGCACGCATATTGTTGATATTGACTTCAAAGCGATTCGCCTGTATACGGGTAACTATTCTTTTTGGTATCAATCAAGTCAATTAGCCCTATCACAAAGAGCTTCGGCCAACAAAAAAGCAGAAGAAAAAAAGAAGGAGTTGCAGGAATTTATCGCCCGCTTTAGTGCGAATGCTTCTAAATCTAAACAGGCAACCAGTCGCAGAAAATTGTTAGAGAAAATCAACTTAGATGATATTCAACCTTCTAACCGAAAGTATCCCGCCATTATATTTCAGCAGAAGCGCAATGCGGGTGATCAGATTCTTCATGTAGAAGAATTAACTCATTCATTAAATGGGAATGTTCTTTTCAAGAAACTTGATTTCTTTGTAAACAAAGGCGACAAGATTGCCTTCCTGAGCAAAGACAGTTTAGCCATTACTTCCTTATTCCAAATCTTGATCGGAGAATTAAAGGCTGAGTCGGGTGGATTTAAATTTGGACAGACCATTACCCCTGCTTATTTACCAGTGAACAATGAGGAGTATTTTAAAACCGATGACAATCTGGTGGATTGGCTAAGACAATATTCCGATGAAGAAAACAGAGATGAAGTTTACATCCGAGGATTTTTGGGTAAGATGTTATTCTCAGGTGAAGAAGTGTTTAAGAAGTGTAGTGTTTTATCAGGTGGTGAAAAAGTACGGTGTATGATTTCGCGGATGATGCTGGCAAGTGCAAACCTGCTCATCATAGACGAACCAACCAACCATCTTGATCTTGAATCAATCACTGCGTTTAACAACGCGTTAAAAGATTTCCCAGGCACGGTTCTATTTACATCTCACGATCATGAATTTACTGAGACGGTCGCTAATCGGATTATTGAAATAACCCCGAACGGGTATATTGATAAGCTTATGACGTACGATGAATACATTTCCAGCGAGCCCATTGAAGCTCAAAAGGAATTGCTCTATTCTGTATAAGGGTAACTTTTTTCTTTAATAAAAAAGCCTCAGATACTTCCGAGGCTTTTTTATTAAAGAAGAGAATTGTTAATCTAACAACCCGAGTGTTTTCATCCGCTTTTCACTTCGGGTTACCTGAGCTGTCATTTCCAGATCTGAGTAGATGATGTACAAAACATCAATTACCTTAACGTCATCCGGACTCAGCTTTTCACACTTTTCCCAATAAGGAAGGGTTACTCTTAGCTTATCTTGATAATCTTTATCCAACTTCACTTTCTTATTGAAATCTTCTTTTGAATTACCGAGTTGATTCATTTCAGCCTTTACTGTTTTGGCATCCTGATAGATCAATTCTGCCAGGGCTAACTGAGGTTCAAAGTACGTTGGGTCAATTTTAATTGCCTCTTGAAACCATTTTTTTGCACTTTCGGAGTCCTTTAATTCATTATTGATAACTCCTAAAAAGTAACGCGATTCTTTATCTTGCGGATCGGCAGCAGCCTGCTTCTCCATGAGTTCCTTAGCCTGGGGTAACTTGTTCATCTTAACATACATGTCTAAGAGGAACTTCGGATACTCTGAGTTGTTTGGATACTTCGCTACCAATTCTTGCGAAAGCGCTAAGGCAGCATCATTATCCTTCTTCTGATCGCGATAGATACTAAATAACATGATGTAGGCATCCTGAGAAGCACCACCCTTTTCCTGATACTGCCGGATGTACTTAATTGCCTTATCATATTCGCCAGCTGATGGAGCAAAGAAGATACCTGTATTCATCAGCACGGCCGTATCATTAGGAATAAAGTATAAAGTGCGCTCCGTAAATTCAAAAGCTTTTTTGTAGTCCTTATCATCTTGATAGGCGGTAACTGCATTTGTAAAATAGCTTTGAGCCATGAACGCACTAACCTGTTCATTCATCAGAGGAAAACCCATAGCATCCTTTAAAAAAGCAGGTGTTTCACCTTTATCTATTTCTTTTGCTTTATCGAATGATTCTTTTGCAGTTGGGAAACCATCGGGTACTAAGGCTTTGGCACTTTCTACTTTAGTTGTATCAAATGCAGCGTAAATTACACCACGCAAGTACCAGGCTGTTGCCGCATTCTTTGAAGGTCCACCTTTTTTATCCACCATATAGCCTTGGTTGGAGGTGGTGGCATCAATAATAGCTTTGGCTTCATCATATTTACCAGCACGCAAAGCCTTTTCAGCATTCGATGTGCTTGGTTTGATTTCCTTCTGCGCCAGAGACGTAAAAGAAACACAGCCAATGAGTAAAATAAAAATTACAATCTTTTTCATGATCAGGTTAAAATTAAATTATTAGGTCTAGGTTTAAGTCTATTCAGTTATTGGTTCAATAGTTCTTTCAATATCTGCATCCGTATCTTCTATCTTCTGAATTTTTTCTACCGATGATATTTCATCTTCATCATTCAATTTAATTAATCGAACACCTTGTGTCGCCCTGCCCATTACGCGTAATTCCGCGACACTTATGCGAATACTAATCCCTGATTTATTAATAATCATAAGATCGTCATCATCTATAACGCTCTTGATTGCAACAAGCTTGCCAGTTTTTTCTGTTACGTTAATTGTCTTTACTCCTTTTCCTCCTCGCTTCGTTACCCGGTAGTCTTCAATTAAAGAACGCTTACCATACCCCTTTTCTGAAACAACAAGCAAATTCGTGTTCTCCCGGCTAACGCAAACCATCCCGATCACCCTGTCATCTTCCGAATCAAGTGTAACACCCCGCACTCCAGAAGCGGTTCGCCCCATAGGGCGGACGTCACTCTCATTAAAACGTACCGCTTTGCCTTTGCTTTTTGCAATGATAATATCATTCTGGCCATTCGTCAAGGCTGCATTAAGTAAACGGTCGCCATCGTTGATGGTGATAGCCGTAATTCCATTGGCACGCGGTCTGGAATATGCTTCCAGAGAAGTCTTTTTGATGGTTCCCCGTTCGGTACATAAAATAACAAACGTGTTAGCCAGATCGGATTCGTCTGTTAAGCTTTTCACGTTGAGTACAGCCTTTACCCGATCACCCGATTCGATATTCAACAGATTTTGAATTGCCCGTCCTTTAGAAGTCTTGTTCCCTTCGGGAATTTCATAGGCCTTCTTCCAATACACTTTTCCATATTCGGTAAAAATTAGCAGGTAGTTATGAGCCTGAGCAATGAACAGATGCTCTGTAAAGTCATCTTCTTTACTGCCGGCAGCCTTCGATCCAATACCCCCTCGCCCCTGCGTTCTATACTCTGAAAGTGAAGTCCGTTTAATGTATCCTTGATTGGAAATTGTGATAACCATCTCTTCATTGGCAATCATATCTTCCAAGGTAATATCGTCATCACTATGAACTACTGCCGTTCTGCGGGCATCCCCATACCGCTCTTTTATTTCGGCAAGCTCGGCCTTAATAATATCCATACGGATGGACTCATTTCCCAGGATTTCATTTAGTCTGGCTATTAAAGCTTTTACTTCGTCATACTCGTTCTGAATCTTCTCGCGTTCAAGGCCTGTCAAACGTTGCAAGCGCATTTCCAAAATGGCTTTGGCTTGTATTTCGGAAAGATTGAATTGCGACATTAAGCCCTGCCTGGCAATCTCCGGATCCCGTGAGTTGCGGATCAAGGTAATCACTTCATCCAAATGATCGAGGGCAATCAAATATCCTTCTAAAATGTGAGCCCGCTTTTCAGCCTCATTCAGTTCAAATTTAGTACGTCTTACCACCACCTCATGACGGTGATCTACGAAGTGAACAATTAAATCCTTGAGGTTGAGGGTCTGAGGTCTGCCTTTAACAAGGGCAACATTATTAACCCCAAAAGAAGATTGGAGTTGCGTGTATTTGTAAAGGTTGTTTAAGACAATATTGGGAATAGCATCTCTCTTTAAATCATAGACCACCCGATACCCATCGCGATCTGATTCATCGCGCATATCGCTAATACCCTCAATTCTCTTTTCGTTAATCAGCGCGGCTGTCTTTTCAATCATAACCGCCTTATTAACCATATAAGGAACTTCGGTAACAACAATTTGATCCTTGCCTGTGGAAGTTGTGACTATCTCCGCCTTACCGCGAACGACAATTCTTCCACGGCCAGTAAGAAACGCCTCCTGCACCCCTTGATACCCATAAATAATACCCCCCGTTGGAAAGTCTGGAGCGGTAATGTATTGCATTAAGTCAACTATGCTAATATCCTTATTATCAATATAAGCGGATATTCCATTTATAACTTCTGTTAGGTTGTGCGGAGCCATATTGGTAGCCATGCCCACGGCAATTCCTGATGAACCATTGATAAGCAGGTTAGGTACCTTACCCGGCAATACAGTCGGCTCCGTTAAAGAGTCATCAAAGTTGGATTGAAAGTCTACCGTCTCCTTGTTGATGTCGGCTAGCAATTCTTCAGCGATTCTGCGCAACCGAGCTTCGGTATAACGCATAGCCGCAGGCGAGTCGCCATCAATGGATCCGAAATTTCCCTGGCCATCCACCAAGGTGTAGCGAAGCGACCAATCCTGTGCCATGCGCACCATGGTATCGTATACCGATGAATCCTTATGTGGATGATACTTACCCAGTACCTCTCCTACAATTCTGGCTGATTTCTTATGAGGCTTATTATAGTTTACCCCCAACTCCAACATACCATAAAGAACTCTGCGATGAACGGGTTTTAAGCCATCGCGAACATCAGGAAGTGCCCGGGAAACAATAACCGACATCGAATAATCGATGTATGCACCCCGCATTTCATCTTCAATATTGATTGGAATTATGTTCTGCCTTGCCGGGGGATTATTGCTTTCGTCAGCCACGTTTTACCTTAGGTTAATTTGAGTTCTCTAAGCCCTTTTACAGGCACTAAAAATAAGGTCGCAAGGTAAAGAAAATAAGCCAATTGTAATTGCGAAAGAAGCCATAAAAAGGGATGATTTTGGATAAAATCACAGTCGATTTCGGAACTTCAAAACCAACTAGTAAGGATTAAGTTTGCGCTTATTTTTACCCTTGTATTTTATTAGCGTTGGGTAGTTTTCGCCATATCCTGGGTTCTGCTTTTTGAAGAATGGATGCCTCCTGCTCCGGTACTCCCTATTGCCATGGGCATGGTTGATCTGAATGCGGCAATCTTTCAGGTAGCAGCGAGGTAGTTCAGGCAGCGAATAGGTTAATCCGAACTGAAGATAGGCAGCATTCATTTTATGAACAATGGGAGCACTGCCCGGGATGCTTAGCGTATATCTCTTGAAGTCATACGAGGGTCTGGCAAATGCGCGAAGATTTTCTGATAGCTCATAATCTACCGTAACGCCTAAATTATAATACAGACCCTTTTTAATGATAAGATTAGAGTCAAAATTTTTGCCGGGTTTAAAGTTTCCGATCTGAAGATCGCCTGTAAATAAAAAATTATCGATGCGATAGAAAGAAACTCCTGCGGTACCATAAAATTTGCGCATCCAACCATACGAATCGGAAGGTTTGAATTCCTCGATTTTATCGTGAAAATATGTTGGTTTAAATTGACCCAAAAACATAGGCTCATAAGAATATCCACCACCCAGGCGAAAGCGTTTTAGAAATTCATATTGAAGGGTAAGATTCAACGGAATATTAAATCCTTTCCCTTTGAAGCCAAGTTTAGCCGTATCCCCACTGACTAAAAAACTATCCGGTTGTACCGATAAGGTATCGGTTATTACTTTATTTATCCAATTAGAATACCGTGGATCTGTTGCAGTTCCTACAGGAAAGATCCGAGGGGCATTTCCATTTCTTTGGAACACACCAAAGCTGTCGAGCTTATGGTTCATATATGTACGACCAACCCCAGTACTAAGGCTCAGCTTAAAATTCCGAAGCACTTTACGCGTTGCATTCTTTTTTCGCTCCGCATAAATAGTTTCTAAAGGAAACGTTGGTTTTTTATCATCCTGACCAAATGCCATAAGGGGAAACAGCAATGCTCCCGCAGTCAATAACGCAAGTATGGATAGTCTGGATTCCAGGTCAGATTCGATTAAACCCTAAAGATAACAGGCAGAACCGGATGGTAAAATTAGCCACCCTATCAATACCCATAATTAGGGTACCCACTTTCTAACGAACTAAACGTGTGAAATAGTACCTGCCCCTTCTTTATCTCATAATTAAACTCCTGACTATGTGAATCACCGCCTGGCCCGGAAAGATGTAAGGTAATTTTGTTTTGCCCTGTCTGTAAGGGAACCCTTGCGTAGTAAATACTGTGAGGCAAGGTTTGCCAATTGCGGGTATCTGCTTTTTCGGTTATTGCGTTAATCAATCCCAACACAGAGCCGAGGGTTTTATCTTCCTGCTTTACCTGGTACTCCGCTACCTTCTTTAGCGCTACACGAATGAGTGCCTTGCTAAGTTCAAGGCCCATCCGCTCATTCAAACTTTTAAAGGCAATTTTGTTTACATCCTCGAGTAGTTGTAACTCAAAGTCAGAATCCATGCAACTTAAAGTAGCACCAGTATAATACGTTGGCCTTTCCACATACCTTGGTAAAGCAACCCTAAATAATTCAAGGCTGGCCAGGCCGTTTTTATCTTTCTCATTATAGCCATCAAGCGGAAAGGGAAAAGTAAGATTCAGTTCACGGTTATAGAAGTACACGATGTTCCCACTCCGACTCACCATAAAGTTAATCCCCCACTCGGCCTTAACAGGACTCAATCCATTATGCCAAAAGAAAATCAACTCTCCACCCTCTGTGGGCTCATACGCATACTCGGGCAGATCAAATTCAGTTTTGTATTGATCAAATTCATCTTTAAATCCACTGAGCCAGGCTGTTCTGAGAATATCCAACTTAAGTTGATCAGGAACGGTGAGTTGAAACATCTGCTGATAATCATTCTGATAAATTTGCAAGGCATTTCGATAAGCAATAAACGCATTGTTGTAATCATGATCCGAATCGTAGATTAATCCCATCAGCACATGCACAAAAGCATCGCGCTGATACTTACTATCATTTTCATAACGATCGCTTAACTGTTGAAGCCGGATGTTGAGTCTGCGACATTCTACTAAAGCGGATTCAGCATTACCCAGCTTAAGATAATTTATTGCCTTGTAATACAGCAACATTAAATGCTCATGATCTTCCCCCCTATAGGTAGTGATCATAGGGTTGGCGAGATACGAGGCAGCTTCATTGAGATAGTTTTTGCGATAGTCTTCACCAAAAAGGAAAGCCTTTTCAAAATACTCATTGCTTTCATCATAGCGCCCTAACATAGAAAGCACCAAGCCATTATTTACGTCAAATAAAAATTCTCGTCTGCCACTAGCCTCCGATGATTTGGCCTGAAGCTCGGATAGCGCATTGTTCAAATTACCGCTCTCAAACTCCTGATTAAACGTGTGGTTGGCTTGGTAATAGGTGGCACACGAACCAAGTAGCCCGGTTAAGAAAAGAATCTTAAATTTTAAATATTGAATCCTGAATTGATTAATGGGCTTCAAAATTTAAGTAATGTCAATTTTTTATGTACTTCTTTATTTCGTGTTGGCCGTACCAAATCCGCTTGTTGGTTTCCATATCGGTAAGGAATAAGGTTGTCACATAATTCACTATCCGGCTTTTATTTGCGGTATCTGTCTCTGAGGTCATCTCTCCGAAAAGCATCAGGTTTGCTCCGAGTTCTTTTCCCCATTGAGCCATAGTGGCCGGATCGGCAAAGTCTTGTTGCTGCGCGCGCTCTAACCTAAGTTTGTCGCGAAAATCTTCGGACTCAACCAGGTCGGCAAGGCCTGAGTTGAAAAGTGAGACTTCAAATTTTTTAATGTAATTATTGGCATCAATATGTTCACTGGTTCGATTACTGATCTGCCCCACAATAATAGCTGGCTTTTTGCCAAGTGTATTGGCGTATTCATTAAAGGTAGTACTATTCAAAATTTCAGCTGTCATTTTTTCTGCTACCTGGCGGGAATCAGAATCATTCCATCGTCCACTTAAATCAATTTGCTGACTTGGATCAATACGGCTTACCTGGCGTGCACAGGAGGTTAGAATAAGAAGCGATAAAATCAGAAGTGGAAATCTCATAGACGAACTTTCATGATTAAGACCAAACTTCACGCCAGAGTTTATTTTGAGATACTCTTTAAACGTTGAATTACCTCTTTCGGGTTTGTGCTGAAAAAACAAAATTACCGGCTACTAAAACGTCTGCCCCCCGCCTGTATCAAGGGCTTGGCATTATCCTGATTAACGCCACCATCAACTTCAATTAATGCCTTGGAATTGGTCGCTGCGATCAACTGCTTTAAGTCAGAAACTTTTTTTGTATGTGTGTTCAATAAATTTCTGTCCACCAAATCCTGGGTTCACTGACATCATACAAACCAAATCAATATCTGCGATTATGTCCTGTAATAAGGAAACGGGAGTA
This sequence comes from Flammeovirgaceae bacterium, assembly GCA_016712035.1. Taxonomy (GTDB): domain Bacteria; phylum Bacteroidota; class Bacteroidia; order Cytophagales; family Cyclobacteriaceae; genus ELB16-189. The sequence continues at coordinate 203,316 of JADJRT010000006.1, forward strand.
TGTGGATTGATTGCTACCCCGGCTTTCATTCCTGTAGCTTTTATTTGTTGAATGGTACGATGTAAGTGTGTACTTGCTTCTATATGAACAGTTAAAATATCGGCACCTATTTCGCGAAAAACTTCCACATACCGTTCAGGCTGAACAATCATTAAATGAACATCGAGCGGTTTTTTGGCATGTTTCTTTATTGCCTTAATCACAGGCATCCCAAAAGAAATATTGGGCACAAAAACTCCATCCATTACATCCACATGAATCCAGTCCGCTTCGCTCTCGTTTATCATGCCTACCTCCTGTTGGATATTGGCAAAATCAGCGGCAAGGATTGAAGGCGCGATAATTATTTCCATGGACAATAATGTTATTGAAGAATGAGTTTAGAACTGTTGCAAAGATAATCAGGTTTACCTGAATACTAAGGTCAATTATAACTTTGCAATCTTAATGGTCGATACATTATTTCCAGATTGAACTTTCACATAATACAACCCGGAAGCAAAAAGAGAGATATCATATTCCAGCGGATTATTCAACCAATTTATTTGTATGCTAGACTCCGCTACTTTACTCCCACGCGAATCATAAATAGTAATCACTACTGGAGCGTCATCCAACTCCTTTAAAGCAATACTGAAACTTAATCCTGTTACCGGATTTGGATATACGGAAATCAATGGGGCATCCTGCAAACTATCAATATAATTTCTAATTGCTTTAAAATTAGGGATGCCATACCCAAACGAATTATCCGGTGTTTTTGCCTGCGAGCCTGTTGTGATTATGGCATCATAAATTTCAGTAACTGTTAAGTAAGGATATGCCTGAAGGACGCCTGCAGCCAAACTTGTCACGAGCGGGCTTGCAACCGAAGTTCCACTGGTTGTGCCCGTAGAACCGCTTGCTTTTATTACACTAACTCCCGAGCCAAGAGCAACAACATCGGGCTTTACCCGGTTGTCTGAAGTGGGACCCTTTGAACTGAATCCACTTAAGGTTCCGCTGCTGGTTACAGACCCTACAGCAAGTACCCCTTCAGCATCAGACGGAGGAGTAATAAATTTCCAAGAAGACGAACCTTCATTGCCGGCACTCACAACTACAAGCATTCCCTTATCAATGGCCTTTCGTGCCGCTTGTGTTACAATCGCAGTGTTTCCGTTTAGATCAGTCGTTTGGTAATCCATGGAGGGATCATCAAATTCTGTATACCCGAGAGAGGAATTGATAACATCTATGCCCGCGCTATCGGCTTGCTCCGCAGCAAACGTCCAGTTATATTCTTCAATACGGTATTCGCTCGAAACATCTTCTGTGAGATACAAAAAGTAGTTTGCTTTATAAGCGCCACCGAGATACGAATCAGATGCGTGTGCGGCCATAACAGATAACACTTCGGTCCCATGATCATCACTTATGTAAACATTGGATTCATTGGTGACAAAATTCTTAGTTTGATTAATTCTGTTTTCTGAAAACAAGTCAGCAAAGGGCGCACTTACATTCACGCCTTCAAAACCACTATCAAACACGGCAATAAAAATACCTTCTCCTTTATACCCTTCTTCTTGCATAACATCTATACCAAGTTGCTCCAACTGGAACTGATTTACCGGCTGATCAGCCATTGAATTTTTTCGCAGTTTTATTTTTGAAGCTCTTCCGCCCATAAGTTTTGTTCCTGGTGCTACCAGTCTCGATTCTTTACAAAGGAAGTGCATTTACAATAGCCAGTGTTGCAGGGTCTCCCTCAACCAACACGCCATTCCACCAACGAGAGGTAAAAAAAGTTTTGGCTCCGGTTGTTTTTACTTGCGATACATAACCAGGATTTACGGGCAAATCTTCTTCTATTATTGAAATATTTTGTTTTTGTCTCCGCTCAATACTGCGGGTACTTAGAAATTGCGTTGGATCAGAAATTGAAAAAGGCGTTCCTACCTTATCCTTAAAGAAAACAAAATAGCGATTGCTTTGCGCCTGCGTACTCCAGGATAAACAAAGACAAAAAAGAATCAACTTACTGCGATGCATATTCTTTCAGCGATTGCACATACATAACTCCTTTGTCAATCTTTTGTTGTCCTAAGCAATCCGGTGTTGAACAATATTCCAGTTGTATCACTTCTTTATAGACCAAACCAATGTTGGGTGTGTAGACTTCATAGCGCTGATCTTTCCCAACAATAGCATCAACAAAATTGTTTTGAACAACCATAAGACTTTCCGGATACTCTGTTGACCCAATTCTAAAATATGGTCGTAAGCCGTTATTCGATACGATTCACTATCACTACCATTAAACAGATTTCCATTATTGAGCAGATTATTGAATTGATTACCATTCCAAAACAATCCTATGGAAGCCGGAAATAAAAGTTTGACAAATAAGGTATTGCCTTCGCTCTGAATTAACTGATCATTTTCTATTCTGGCTGACCAGGTATCTAATCTTTGCCAAGAGCTTGCCGATGAGGTTCTGGTTTCGCGGGTAAAAATAAAAGTATCCTGACCACTCGAATTACGCACGGAATCCGAAATAGTAACACGAAGCTCATAGGTAAGTTTTGCCTCCTGCAACTGAGTGATTGTGGTCTCATCAACCTGATAAATCCAACTCATTCCCGTTTGCAACGGAAAAAAATTCAATCCAAAATCAGGATTGACCGGATCTTCGGATGAGCATGACAACAACACCCCGATGGCTAGTATAATCCCAAGATATCTTCGCATTCTCACATTAATACATTTCAAAGTTATTTTTTCTTTTTGATATTTGAGCCATGTCACTAAAAACGAAAGTAAAGGTCGGAAATATCACCAACCTGAGTGATGCCCGATATTGCGCGGGTATGGGTGTTGATTGGCTTGGGTTTCCCCTTGAATCCGTTAATCCTAAAACCTTTGCGGAGATAACCAGTTGGGTAACAGGGCCTCAATTCATGATAGAACTCAAGCCAGGCGCAGTTCCGGAGTCATTATATGAATATGGCGTTGAGTTGATACAAGTGGACAGTGATATGTTATCGGAAGCTCAGGCATTTAAAGATTTTGAGTTAATCATAACAATTTCGTTAGCCAACTGGCCAAAGGTCAAAGACCAACTTAAGACAACTAAAGCAAAGGTTCGCTATGTTGTTGTTAACGATTTGTCTGGAGATTATGAACAAGATATGTACACCCTGAAAGAAATAGCTAACGTAGCGGATGTGCTACTGGGTTTAGAATCAAGTAGCTATACACTTGATCAAATCCTGGACTTTCCGATTGCGGGTTTGAATCTTACAGGTAACGTGGAAATGAAACCAGGTCTAAACGACTATTCTCAATTATCCGATATTCTCGAAAAATTGGAAGTCGAATAACTCAAATAGTTTCAGTTATCTAATGAGTAAATCTCAGGCGCAAATATTTTATTTTTCTCCCCCTGCGCTGCAAACATTTCCTCGTATTTGGTTTTGATGTCGTAGCACTCGGCCCTTAGATCCGATTGATACAAATCGTAGGTGTATTGATAATCTACGATATCATTCCGGTAGGCAAGCTCTTCCAAAGTGAAATTGAATAAATCGGTATTATCCGTCTTAAATCTAAAGTAACCGTCTGACTTCAATAATTTCTTATACATATCAAGATACCTCGTACTTGAAAGCCTGCGCTTGCTGTCACGCTTCCGTGGCCGTGGATCAGGAAAAGTTAACCAAACCTCATCTACTTCACCGGGTCCAAAAAAACTCTCGATGAATAAAATATCCGTTCTAAGAAAAGCCGCGTTAATTAGATTGCCTTCCACAGCCCATGTACTCCCTTTCCAAAGACGATCACCCTTTTTATCTACACCCACATAATTTCTCTCTGGAAACATCCGCGCCATACCAACGGTATACTCTCCCCGGCCACAGGCTAATTCTATAGTAAGTGGATTGTTATTCTTGAAATAAGATTCTTGCCATTTGCCTTTAATATTTAGAAAATTATCCTTACCGGGTTCGATAACATTATCGCGGCCGGAAATTATTTCAAAACGCTTTAGTTTACTTTTCACAGATTTTCAATTTCAGCTACTATATATGTACTTCCACCTATAAAGATTAAATCATTTGTGCCACTCTCATTTCTGGCTTGCCTAATGGCGTCATTTACGTTTTTGCAATCCTTACCAACTAAGCCAAAGCGTAAAGTTTTTTCCATTAGCACGCTGGAAGGCATAGCCCGGGGTATTGAAGCTTCACAAAAATAATATTTAGCGTCTTTAGGCAATAGAGTAAGAACCTTTGAAACATCTTTATCTCTTACCATACCTAACACTCAATGTAGTTGATCGAATTTCGTCTCTTTGATTTGCGTTAAGATTTCTTTAATACCCGCTTCGTTATGACCGGTGTCACAAATAATCAACGGATTTGTCTCAATGGTTTGCCACCTTCCTTTTAACCCAGTAAGGGTAATTGTATTTTTTAATCCCTGGTGGAGATGCTCATCAGAAATTGTGAGCCCACCTAAGCGCAATTCATCTATCGCGCATAAAACACCTGGAATATTTTTAGCCTGATAACCACCTGTTAGATCAGTCACTATCGACATCGATTGCTGATTTTGCCTGGCAAGATCATACTGTCCGCGAGAAGTTCTTGTGATCTTATAAACATCCGATGCAAAAGTAATCTTGCTCTTGGTTCCATTTGCTTTTTCCGTAAACACATGAGCCACTTCGTCTTGACGTTCGCTCACCACGACTGGTACACCCTCTTTAATTATTCCAGCCTTTTCAAAAGCAATTTTAGAGAGCGTATCACCCAATAAATCCATATGATCCCAACTTATATTGGTGATGATAGAAAGTACCGGATGAATTATATTCGTAGAATCAAGCCGACCACCTAAACCCGTTTCAATTACTGCAATATCGGTTTGCTCTTTGGCAAAATAATCAAAAGCCATGGCAACGGTAATTTCAAAGAAGGAAGGTTTTATAGATTCAATGGAAGGTTTAATTCGTTTTACAAAATCAACTACAAATTCCTGCGACACTTCTTTGCCATCTACACGGATTCGCTCTGTAAACTCCTTAAGATGTGGCGATGTATAAAGACCTGTTTTATAACCTGCCGTTTGAAGAATGGCCGCCAGCATATGCGAAGTACTCCCTTTACCATTAGTACCGGCAATATGTATGCTCTTAAATTTTCTTTGCGGATTACCCAGCGCCTCACAAAGTTGCAGCGTATTGGTTAAATCTTTTTTGTATGCCAATGCGCCTACCCGTTGAAACATGGGTAAATTGTGATAAAGATAGGTTAGCGTTTCCGCGTACGTCATTGGCCCGCGAAATTATAGGTTCGTTACAAAATTAAAAAGCCAGCCTGGCAATGGCTCTTTAATTTTACCGTCCGTTGTCTAATTTATTTATAAGGTGTAGTTAATTCTGAATAGAAGCATCATTCAATACCCAACTCAGGATTCTTAGCATGAATTTTTCGGTAAAATGCTAACAATGTTTCGAAATCGGCCTCTTGATTCTCTGTTGTGTAGAAGGGTTCACCAACTACAATAGTTTTTCTGGCAAAATCAAAACCACAAGGTATTATAGGAACGTTTGCCCCTTTTGCAATAAAATAGAATCCGGTTCGTAGTTTCTGTGTTTTCTTTCTGGTTCCTTCAGGGGCTATCGCCAAAATGAATTCATCGTGAGAATTAAAAATGTCAACCACTTGATGCACCATGTCATGACTGGAGGAACGGTTAACCGGATATCCCCCTAACGAGCGAAAGAGCCAGCCAAAAGGAGGTTTGAATAAGGAATCTTTACCTAGAAATTTTGCTCGTTGGACCCTCAAGGCACTACGAGCCAAAACGCCAACCGGAAAATCCCAATTACTTGTATGCGGGGCAACGGCAATAATATATTTTTTAAGATCCGATGGAAATTTTCCTTCAATCTTCCAGCCCAGTGCGTTGAATATAAATGTCAATAAGGTTCGCATACTAAATTAATTCATCGAGTAACGTATCATCGGCCAGAAAAGGAATGGTGATCTGCATGGTCTCTGAAAGCTCTTGTTGTATTGCCGTAAGGGCACCTTCGTTACGAGCCCAGGCCCTACGCGCAACGCCATTGTTAACATCAAAATACAACATGGTTTTAAGTTTCTTTTCGGCTTCGGGCGATCCATCCAACAAAAGTCCAAAGCCGCCATTGATAACTTCGCCCCAGCCTACTCCACCTCCATTGTGAATCGAAACCCACGTTGCTCCGCGAAATGAATCTCCAATTACATTATGTATCGCCATATCCGCTGTAAAGCGTGAACCATCATAGATATTAGAAGTTTCTCTATACGGACTATCGGTACCCGATACATCGTGGTGATCACGACCTAAAACTACAGGACCTATCTTATTATCTTTTATTGCTTGATTAAAGGCTAACGCAATTTTAATTCTTCCCTCTGCGTTTGCGTAAAGAATGCGTGCCTGCGAACCTACAACCAATTTGTTCGCTTTCGCGGATTTAATCCAGTTTATATTGTCTTGCAATTGCGATTGTATCTCTTGTTGTGCGTTACGTGCCATCTCTTCCAACACATGGCCTGCCAACTGATCTGTAAAATCTAAATCCGTTTCTTTTCCAGAAGTACACACCCAGCGAAAGGGTCCAAATCCAAAATCAAAACACATGGGGCCCATAATATCCTGCACATACGAGGGATACTTGAAATTAATTTTATCATCATCCATTACTTCCGCACCTGCTCGTGAAGCTTCCAGCAAAAAAGCATTTCCATAATCAAAGAAATATGTTCCTTTAGCTGCGTGCTTATTGATGGCATCCGTTTGCCTTCTAAGCGATTGCTGAACTTGTTTTTTAAACTCATCTGGATTATTAGCCATCAATTGATTTGACTCTTCATACGAAAGTCCGGCCGGATAATAACCGCCCGCCCATGGATTGTGTAAGGAAGTTTCATCAGAACCTAAATCAATAAAAATATTTTCTTTTTCAAATTTTTCCCACACATCCACAACATTACCCAGATAGGCTATTGAAACAATTTCTTTATTGAGCTTAGCACGAACGACTCGTTTAGCCAGCTCATTAGCTTCTGTGATCAACTCATCCACCCAACCTTGCTCATGTCTTTTACGCGCGGCCTTTTCATTTACTTCAGCCACCACGGTGATGCAACCTGCAATGTTACCCGCTTTGGGCTGAGCACCACTCATGCCACCCAATCCGGATGTCACAAATACTTTTCCAGCCAATCCTTCGCCATGCTTTGAAATTTTTCTACCCGCATTTAAGATGGTTATGTTGGTGCCATGCACAATACCTTGCGGCCCAATGTACATGTAACTACCGGCTGTCATCTGTCCGTATTGTGTTACCCCCAATGCATTATATTTTTCCCAATCATCTTGTTTTGAATAATTAGGGATCATCATGCCGTTGGTCACAACAACTCGTGGTGCCTCATTTGATGACGGAAACAAACCCATCGGGTGCCCCGAATACATATGCAGTGTTTGTTCGTCTGTCATGGTCGCCAGGTACTTCATCGTAAGTAAATACTGCGCCCAGTTTTGGAACACCGCCCCATTACCTCCATACGTAATTAATTCATGTGGATGTTGCGCGACCCGTGCATCTAAATTATTTTGTATCATGAGCATGATAGCTGCAGCTTGCAGAGACTTATAAGGGTATTCGCTTATTGGGCGGGCATACATTTTATAATCGGGCATGAATCGATACATGTAAATGCGACCGTATGCTCTTAACTCGTTATAGAATTCTGCAGCAAGAATTTTATGATGACGTGGGTGAAAATATCGCAAGGCATTGCGCACAGCAAGTTTATTTTCTGGACTGGTCAAAATATTCTTTCGCTTGGGGGCATGATTTACGGTTGAATCGTACGACCTGATTTCGGGTAACTGATCAGGTATACCTTGTAAGAATAAGTTTTTTAAACTCTGTTTTTCTGCGCTCATGCTGCTTCCGTTTTTTTTGAAAATGGTGTGGAAGAAAATTATCCTTCGTAAACTGATAGCTAAAATCAAAAATCTCTTGTGCCTTACTGGTATCCATGCTGCTAAACCGATCCATCCTGGGTGGCTCAATAAACACATCACACAGTCCCCGGCTTATTTCGGTGTTTGCATAGATTGAGATTAACAAGCTGCGCTCAATTACTAATTTAATATTGGTTACATCAAAATCCGAACTAATGTGATTGCAGTGCAGCCCCACAATCATATCGCATTGATTTCGAATAGGTTTAACCGGAAGGTTATCCACCAGGCCTCCATCTACATAAAGATGGCCTCCAAAACTTACCGGATTGAAAATAGCCGGAATACTACACGATGAAACTATCGCAGGTATCAATTCTCCTTCTGAAAAATATTTAATCTTACCCATGCGGATGTTTGTGGCCGCTACCGTTAAGGGGATTTGAAGTTCCTCAAAACTATTTGCCCTAATACTTTTCATCAACAACTCTTTCAATCCATCCATAGTCAATAAACCAGTCCAGGCAAATGCGGGACGTACTGATCTGAAAATGCTTAGGTTTTTAACCAACTCAAAAATTTGATCGGGTTTGTGACCGCAGGCATATAATGCACCTACGATCGACCCAGCACTAGTACCAGAAATCCGATCAAAGCGAATGTCCATTTCCTCCAATGCTTTTAGCACGCCAATATGTGCGATTCCCCGTGCGCCACCTCCAGATAATACTAAGCCCCGTGTCATAATATTTCCTTCAAACTAAATGTTCTATCAACGCGAACTCCTTTTCGGTATGCTTCACGGTACAACATTCATGTATCGGATCATGTTCTAAAAAAAGTACATATTGGTTATCTGCAGCTTCTTTCAAAAATTCAGCTTTCTCCTGCAAAGTGATTAAAGGCCGGGTATCATAACCCATTACATAAGGCAATGGAATGTGACCCACCGAAGGAAGCAAATCGGCCATAAAGCAAATGGTATGATTCTTATATCTGATTTTCGGGATCATCATTTTATCGGTATGCCCACTGGCATAATAGATCTCCATAAAATGAAATGGACTGGATTCACTTTTCTTTGTAATGAATTTCAATTGCCCAAGTTCCTGCATAGGTAAAATATTTTCCTTTAGGAAACTTGCCTTGTCTCTGGGGTTCGGTTGTGTGGTCCACTTCCAATGTTCTTCATTACTCCAATACACGGCACTTTTAAAAGTAAGCTCGGGTTTGCCCCCATTCATTTTTACACCACCGCCACAATGATCGAAGTGAAGGTGGGTAAGAAACATGTCCGTAACATCATCTGCGGAAAAGCCTTCCTTATTTAAGGAGCCAAGCAGTGAATCTTCTCCATACAAATAATAGTGACTGAAAAACTTTGCATCTTGTTTATCCCCCAATCCGTTGTCTATTAAAATCACTTTGTTGTCAGCTTCGATAAGCAAGCAACGCATGGCCCATGAACATAAATTATTTTCATCAGGAGGATTGGTTTTTTGCCAGATGGATTTCGGCACTACTCCAAACATAGCGCCACCGTCCAATTTGAAAAAACCCGTATTGATTACATGTAAATTCATTCGTAATTATTTTTAAAACAAAAAGTTCACCTATAAGCGACCTCAATTTAAAGTTTAATATTTGAAATCTTAAATTATTCCTTCACTACTCCCATAGCACAAAATTTCTCGATGCGCTGATTAATACGTTCTTCCGGAGTAAGTTTATTTAATACATTAAAGTTATCGAGAATAACTTTCTTTAATTCAGTAGACATAGCCTTTACATCGGTGTGTGCACCGCCCAATGGCTCTTTTACAATCCCATCGATCAACTTAAGGCTATGCATATCTTTAGATGATAACTTTAGCAATTCGGCCGCTTGTTCTTTAAAATCCCAACTGCGCCATAATATAGCCGAGCAGTTTTCTGGTGAGATCACCGAGTACCAGGAATTTTCGAGCATTAAAACGCGATCGCCAATGCCAATACCTAAAGCCCCACCGGAAGCCCCCTCACCTACAATAATACAGATGACAGGTACTTTAAGCATAAACATTTCTTTCAGGTTTCTTGCTATCGCCTCTCCTTGTCCGCGTTCTTCCGCTTCGAGACCCGGAAATGCACCCGGTGTATCGATAAATGTTATAATAGGCTTGTTGAATTTCTCAGCGATTTTCATCAAACGCAACGCTTTGCGATAACCTTCTGGGTTAGCCATACCGAAATTGCGTAATTGGCGCTGCTTTGTATTACGACCTTTCTGTTGACCGATCAACATAAATGTTTGACCTTCAATTGTTCCCAAACCGCCAACCATTGCTTTATCATCGCCAACCGTACGGTCTCCATGCAATTCAATAAACTCGCTGGTGAGCTCGTAAATATAATCCAGTGTGTAAGGTCGGTCGGGATGCCGTGAGAGTTGTACGCGTTGCCAGCCGGTTAAATTTTCGAATGTCTCTTTCTTCAGGTTTGTGATCTTCTTCTCCAGCGCCTGGACAGCCTTCTTAACCGAATCATCACTACCATCTGCGAGGTGTTTCATATCGGCCAGTTTACCTTCCAATTCAGCGATGGGCTTTTCAAAATCCAATAGATTCATTTTGCCCTGGGGTTATTTAAAGTAAATAAGGGTACAAAATTAAGAGAATTTTGAAAATGAGGCTTTTTGCGCAAGAAAGACTATGAAATAGAACTTTTTCCAACCTTACATAGATTTGAATAATAAAAAATCCCTGCGGTTATACACCACAGGGATTATGATTTTTGAATCGTTGGATCTGGCTTTATAAGATAAGAAGCACCAACAAAATGGATTCAATCAATAAGGCATTAATAAGGCCTTTGAGAAAAAGTGGTTTTTTGTCCATGTGCTTTGCTTTAATAATTTAAAGATAAGAACAGAGTAAAAGTTGAAAAACTCTATAGCGACCAAAGGACTTATTTGACGATACAAGTCTGATTTAGCCTATAAAAAGCTTTGAACTTGTTCTATAAACCTATAATTCAACCGTTTGTTTAAGAGATTTGGAAGATTTTATTTAAACCCTTACGGTGCATATGTGTGCACAAAAAAAACAAAAAGAGCCTTCATTGAAGGCTCTTTTTGCGGACCGGACGGGACTCGAACCCGCGACCTTCCGCGTGACAGGCGGACATTCTAACCAGCTGAACTACCAGTCCATTAAATCAGGCTGCAAATATAGCGTTATGAGTATTCAATGCAAAAAACAGCGAAATTATTTATCAATTCAGCAAAGATACTTATGATATTGCGCTTAATCTTTCATTCAATGTTTGGTTCAGGCTGCTCTCCTTTGCCGGGATTTGATCCATGGCATATTCGCTAAGAGCAGTTATGGTTAAAGATGGATTTACGCCCAGGTTACAGGGCATAATACTTCCATCGAGAATATAAAAATTAGAGTAGCCATGTACTTTGAAATTTTCATCTACTACACCCTCAGCTTTCGTTTTACCCATGGGACATCCGCCCAATATATGGGCCGTTGAGGCAAGGCCAAACATAATTTCCGTGATTGCGTTATGGGGCACTCCATTCACTTTTTTAGCATATCGAAATAAAGCATCCTGGCCTACAGGAATAAAGCTCGGAACCTTCTGCCCACTTTCATTCTTCATTATTAAACGCGATCCGAAGATGGTTTTTTTGAGTTTCATCTGCATGGCATTAGGTAATGACTGCATGATTAAAAAAATAATACTGGATTGGGCCAACTTGAAATTAAATAGTGACCGAAGGAAATTAACAGGTTGAGTTATCATGTTACCCACCATCTTTAATGTTCTCACTAAAGGCGAGCCGTTTCCTGCAGCCATGGCGGCCAGCCGTACCATCGCGCCCGACCCATTCGGAAACTTGCATAGCTCAATATGCGTGTCGTCATCCGGATTAAAAATTGAACTAATCGCTAACCCATGATTTAATTTTCTGTCAGCTGCGACTACACCCGATAACATTTCAGAATTGGTAAGGATGTTCTCGCCTAATGTATTTGAAAGGCCTTGCAAAGTTTTGTGTACAAATTTTTGTCTGAGTAGCAAGTCCATGGTGCCTAACACTCCGCCACTCGATACAAGCCCTGAAGATGTGAAAGTCGCTTCTTTTTTACCAAACCAGGCAGTACTTTGTTGGGTATGGACACGATACTCTCCATTAATATGTTCGATTTTTATAACTTCGGTCTCAGCCAAAATGCTAGCTCCAAACATATTCTCAGCAAACCAAAGATAATTTTTGTCTAAAGTGTTCTTAGCGTTATACCGGCAACCTACCATACACCCCGCGCATTCTATGCATCCTTTGCGCAAGGGCCCTAATCCTTTAAAGTATGGGTCAATTTCTTTTTTAGGATCACCTAAGTAAACGCCAACATAATCTACTCTTCCATAAGTAGCACCGCGACCCATATCCTCAGCCACAGATTTTAACACGCGATCCTCTTCATATTCCTTAGAATACTTTTCGCTCCCCAACATGAATTTCGCTTTTTCAAAATATGGAGCGAGTGTTTGCTTCCAATCTTTGAAATGTGCCCATCTGGAATTTGAATAGAAACTATCACGTGGCAGCATATGCGTGTTTGCATACACCAACGATCCACCGCCCACGCCTACTCCCGAAAGAATAAAAACTTCTTTAAAAAAAGTAAGTTTTTGAAACCCAAAACATTTTAAGAGTGGAATCCATAGATATTTTTGAATGTTCCAATTTGATTTTGGAAAGTCCGCATCTTTCCAGCGCTTTCCTTTTTCAATAACTAAAACTGAATATCCCTTTTCTGCTAATCGCATGGAAGAAACAGATCCACCAAAGCCCGAACCAATGACTATGTAATCAAATTTTTGGTTCATGAACAGGTGTTACACCTTCGGCATTTTATAACCATTGTTATACTTGGCTCCTAAATATGCATTTGCCTTTTCCTCATTGAATCTACCTTTCGTGACATCCCAACTTACCTTTGCACCAGATCGATAGGAAATATTTCCCATCTGGCAAACCGTGGCAACATGTGCACCTGCCTGAATCGGGCAAGTCAACTTACTCAGGTTACGACTCTTAACCGCTTCAATAAAATTGACCGTATGTAAATCCAAACCCGAGCCTTTGTTTGGCTGAACCGGAATAGCTTCCATTCTTTTCTCATCCGGAATTACTTCCCAACCACCGCGCCACAACACAAGCGTTCCATTGTTACCGATGTATGAGATCCCATGATCTTTACCATAATTTCCATTACTGATACTTTGCGCTTGTTCCCAGATCATATTGTACCCATCGAACTCATAAACTGTAGCAAGGGTATCCGGTGTTTCGTGTGCCCCATCCGGATAGGCATACTTTCCACCCAGTGCAACCGCAGATTTAGGAAAGGCAGCGTCCATACCTAACAACGCATAATCAATCAAATGTACACCCCACTCGGTCATCAGTCCGCCAGCATAATCCCAATACCATCTGAAATTAAAATGAAACCTGTTGGGGTTGAAAGCCCGCTTGGTTGCTGGCCCTAACCACATCTCATAATTAACTCCAGCCGGAGGAGGGCCATCTGGCTTCACCTCAATGTTTGTCATCCAACCTTGATAGGCCCATGCTTTTACAGTGCGTATTTTTCCCAGCTTTCCGGATTTGATAAAATTAAGCGCATCCACAAAGTGCGGCATGCTGCGTTGCCATTGCCCTGCTTGCACAGCTTTATTATATTTCTTTTGAGCCGCCACCATCGCGTTACACTCATCAATTGAATTACCTACTGGTTTTTCTACGTAAACATCTTTTCCTGCCTCGCAGGCTTCTACCATTTGCAAACAATGCCAATGATCGGGGGTGCCAATTATGATTACGTCAAGATCTTTATTCTCCAGCATCTTACGATAGTCGCCATACGTCTTGGTTTGAATTCCATTCTTTGCCAATTCATATTTTCGATAATTTAAAACATTATCATCCACATCGCATAAGGCAGCCACGTTAACCTCTGGAATCTTTCTAAACGAAGTTAAATCCGACCAACCCATGCCATTAACGCCAATTACACCTACATTGATTTTATCATTAGCTGAAATGGTTTGTTTCATCTTAGCTAACGCTTCCCAGGGTAATGCGGAAGCTACACTCGCTGCAATCACTGCCTTCCCCGATTTGTTTAGAAAATTTCTGCGGCTATGTTTCATAGGATTGTTATTTTAAAAAAGTAAGAATCTTTGTTGTGCTTTGAAAGATAAGAGATAAAATCAAAACGAAAAACTATTTTAAATCAGCTACAAAGCGAAATCCAACGGTTGCGTTACCTTCAAACACTTGTGACACCCGCAGCAAAGATTGGCGATAATATAACTCGCGCGGGCCGCCCTGCACATACCACCAACTTGAGGATGGCTTAAAGTAGCTGCCCCCTTTCATGATGATGTATCGATAGCTTCCGCTTTCATAAATATCGTTGGTTAACTGCCAAACGCTGCCAACCAGATCGTATAAGCCAAGTGGGTTAACACCTTTCTTGTATTTGCCCACCGCATATAACTGTCCATCACCCAGATTACAATTACGGGAATCAATTCCTTCAATATTTTTGACGGTTAAGGTTTCCGTTACGTACGTTTCTTTGCGGGTAACCGGAGTGAGTTGCTTCCATGGCCATTCGTTGGCTTTGGAAGTTTGTGCGGCATATTGCCACTCCAGTTCTGTTGGCAACCGCTTTCCAGTCCATGTTGCATAGGCAAGCGCATCTTCGTGCGATACATACGTTACTGGAAAATTCTCTTGTCCTTTCGGGATTTGATAGTGAATCCAATGCTTTAGAAAATTTGCAGTATCTGTGGGGTGATAGTCCGTACCGTCAAGAAATTTTTTAAAATCAAAATTAGTAACCGGATATTTATTCATCGCGAAGGAATCAAATGAAATAACTTCTCCCTCATGATCTTTGGGATAGGGAATAAATTCATCGCCTTGCGTATAACGAATAGTCAACTTACCTGCAGGGATAATGACCATGTTTGATAAAATCTTTTTGTTTGGCGTTGTGTGATCTCGCTCAGAAATAAGTCTGGGTGTACCTGGTTTCAAATAAAGAATTTGTTCATCAACCAAATCATCTTCATGAAAAGCCTGCACCACAATCTTACCTTCATAACGACCCAAGTCTCGCGAAAGCGAAACATTAATTCCACCTGCAGGATCACTTATTTTTAATGGCTCTCTATGATACGCAGGATTCCCCTTCCAGATTTTAATGTGGTCCCCCTTATAATTACCTATTAATCGATCACCTTTTATTTGTATCAGAAGTGTGGGATTGAAACTTGCAACACAAGAAACATTTCCTTCGTTGTTCGTGCCCAAATCCGACTATCAAATCCATCGATATTGCTTACCACATATGTTTTTCCATTTATAGTTTTGGTTTCCACTTCTTCATGCTTCCAAAGATCAATCAGGCGATTTTTTGAATCCGGAATTTCAAAAAGCATATCATGAAATCCTTCCGTCTTAAGACTGAATATTGTGTAAAGAGTTCTCTCATTCGCGTGCCACTTATTTACCCATACACTGTCGTGAAGGGTTGGCATTAATGGTTCATAATCGGTCGTAAATGCCTTGTTGTTTTCCCGGAGTATCTTTGTTGTTCTCCCCAGATATAAGTTTTGCTCATCGTCCCATTCCGGATGTCCCGGTGCAAACTGATTTATTTCTGTTCCGTACCCATTAAAAAAAGCGACTGCATATTCGCGTTGAATAGGTTCTTTATAAACTTCGGCCACCCGGAAAATAGCAAAATCGGGTCTGATGAATTTATTAAGATTAAGCATAGGTGGATAGTACAATGCATTATGAACCCGACCACTGATTATACCCTGCATGTCTTTAGGAACCGCCATACCCTCGCTGTACATAACTACTCCTGGTTTAACATTATCCGCGGCATCCTGAAGCTCGCGACTGGATTCACCTTTAGTATCAAGCACTACCCCATCAGCCGATGTGCCCGAAAGCAAATCGGTTAAGCCTTTTATATGGCCTTCGGCACGCGTGCTTTCATCCCATGGATTGTAGGCCACAAATAATTTTGTACCCACATTTCTCAATGCATTGGCCGCTGTTTGCAAACCGGGAAGACCTCCGGGCAAGTCGCGATACAAATCAAATTGATTGCGTTGGTCTACTCCCAATGTGGGCCACGTGGGCCAAATGCACAACACATCATCACCGCCAAATTGCCTCACTCCTTTTTCATAAAAGTTTTTAAATTGAGGGCCGCCCTTTGTATCATCGTAAAAATCCTTATCCCACGCCATCATCAGATGCATCACATAGGCTTTTCTTATCCACGCAAGGTCCTCGCGTTTGTATAACGTATCATCAAAATCTTTAACATCATATAAGTAGCGCTTTTGGAAAACCTCCCGCAGTCCCGCCTGCCAATTGCCAGTAAACAAGTCTCCATAAAAATCATAAGTAACCGAACCACCCGGGGCAAGTATTGTCTCAAATCGTTTTCGGGTTGCATGCGCAAGTGACGCAGCATCGCGTCTTACAAGTCCAAACAAATTTACTTTATCATTAATGATTATACTTGAATAACCCAACTCCCAGGCGTTGTCTGGCACGATAACATTTATGGGCTTTCGCTCTGGAATAAATAAGTGTGTGCGAGAGAGCCTATGAGTACCTAACCCGGTAATATAGGCCATGGTATTCATGCGTCCGAAGGGTACTACATTCGAAAGTGTGAGTGTGTCTGATGTAGAGTTCAAAAACTGAATTGTACCATAAACACCGCTTCGGTCGTAAGCCTTCGTTTTGTAAGAAATTATTAAGGGTGATTGTTGGTCCGAAGAATATTCCTTTTGATTAACCTCAAATGAAATCAAAGGTCTTCCGACAGGATAAATGTTTATGCTATCGGTAAGAGAGGCTATGCGATTGTTTGATATCTGTAATTGTTTAAGCTGTGCACTTGAATGCCAATGCAAAAGGGAAAGCGCAGCAACCAGCAGCCTAACTTTCCTATGTTTTATCATAAATAGAATACGTAGCATTGGGGTCGATGGTTTTTCATTCTATAGTTGGGTTAATTTACTTACCCCAAGTTGAAATAAAAAGCTATTTTTAAAGTTGAGTTCCGTACATGACGAAAGGTATCCTTATCCTTATATGCTTATTGCTCTGTTTGGGCTGCAGTTCCTCAGGCACCAAAGTGACAAAACCACGCTACCATAAAGTGTGGGCAAGAGGAAACAAATACAGAATTGACATCCCGGTTGGCAACAGGCACATTCAACTGTTTGAGCGCAAACGCACGAAGACGGTAAGAATGAAATAGTAAGAGTCCATAGTCTTTAGTCCATAGTATAAAGCAGTCAAGTAATCAGCCTATTTACTATTTACCCAAAACTCTATGGACTTCCTAATTCAACCCCTTCAACACCATCTCTATATTCTTCCGGAAGAAAAATTTTATTGGACTGAGTTGCTGAATATGGGCGGTAACTACCGAACCGTAAAAGAGTGTGCTGAGCAAATTAGTAAGATCGCGGGTAGACGCTGATTTGGTGATTTCCTTTTTGAAAATTGCATCCAACGCAAACTTCTCAAACATCTGATCTACCGATTGAATCTCTACGGTATGTATATCTTTAATATCGGGAAACAGAAATTTCTTTTCCTCAACCTTTAAAGGAAATGGCTTGGGGGTTCGTTTAAGATCCGTGAGGTAGGCGAACAAACTTAAAATAATACCTGGGTGTGCTTCCCAATCTTCTGCGAGTTTATCAAAAAGATAGGTTATGGCAGTGATTCCTTCTTTGGGCTTTTCACGGAGTTCTACAGCTCTTTTAAGGCACCATACTCTAAAGTAGTATAATAGAATATCTTCCTTTTGTGGAAAGTATTTAAACAACGTAACCTTTGATATTTTTACTTTGGCACAAATCTCCTCAACATATAGATCGTCAAACGATTTCTTGCCGATTAAACGAACTGTGTGATCAAGAACACTTAATTTAAGGCGTGCGGCTTTTTCTTTTCTCAGACTCATGGCTTTCTTCGGGCGGAAGTAATACATTTAGGCTCACAAAACCAACCCTATAATCCATGAAGCGCTTCTTTGTTCTTTTGTTGGCCGTTACCGTCCTCTCATGTCAAACTTCTAAGAAAGAAAAAGTCTTAGGCTTATTGGCAGATTCGGCCATGGTTGTTTCTGCTCATCCGCTTGCCTCTCAGGTTGGCGTAGAGATAATGAAAAAAGGTGGTAACGCTGTAGATGCCTCGATTGCTACTCAATTTGCTTTGGCCGTTGTATTTCCCGCAGCTGGAAATATTGGCGGTGGTGGATTTATGGTGGTTCGATTAGCGGATGGTACATCGGCCACACTTGATTTTCGTGAGAAGGCTCCAGGGTTGGCAACTACTAATATGTATTTAGATGGCGATGGAAATGTGATCCCTGACTTAAGTACACAAGGACACCTTGCCTCGGGTGTTCCCGGATCGGTGGATGGCATGGTGGAGGCTCATAAAAAATTTGGAACCCTACCTTGGAAAGATTTGGTGCAACCTGCGATTGATTTAGCCCTCAATGGATTTATACTATCTGAGCGCGAAGCTACCTGGTTTAACGAAATGAAGGAAGATCTTATAAAATATAATACAGTTCAACCAGATTTTCTTTTGAAAGACAATTGGAAAACGGGTGACTCAATTAAATGGATTGAATTGGGCCATACGCTTGAGCGGATTCGCGATGAAGGTCGAGCTGGATTTTATGAAGGTAAAACTGCACAAGATATAGTTGCTGAAATGACGCGTGGTAAAGGACTAATTACGCTTGAAGATTTAAAGAATTACTCCTCTGCGTGGCGCGATCCCATTGTAGCAAATTATAAAGAATATAAGGTAATCTCCATGCCGCCCTCCTCGAGCGGTGGTGTATGTCTCATACAACTTTTAAAGTCGGTTGAACCCTACCCCATAAAAGCCTGGGGCCTTAATTCACCAGAAACTATTCATTTAATGACTGAGGCGGAACGCAGAGTGTATGCGGATCGCTCTATTTATCTTGGGGATCCCGATTTTTACAAGGTTCCCTTAAAACAAATGATTGACGATCAATATAATGATGAACGAATGAGTTCCTATAATCCGGATATGGCAACACCCAGTACAGAAATAAAAGAAGGTAAAATTTCGGGCTATGAGTCGGAAGAGACTACGCACTTTTCAATTGTCGATTCAAAAGGAAATGCGGTAGCCATAACTACTACCATCAATGGTTGGTTTGGTTCGCATGTGGTGGTACCAGGTTCTGGTTTTTTCTTAACAACGAAATGGATGACTTCAGTTCAAAGCCGGGTGTACCGAACATGTTTGGCGTGATTGGTGCCGAGGCAAATAAAATTGAACCCAACAAACGCATGCTTAGCGCGATGACGCCTACGATAGTTGAAAAAGATGGAAAGCTATTTATGGTGGTGGGTACACCGGGTGGATCCACGATTATCACCTCTGTTTTTCAAGTAATTCTAAATGTTGCCGATCATGGTATGGGAATGCAGGAAGCCGTAAATGCAAGACGTATTCATAGCCAATGGCTGCCTGATGTAATTATTCCGGAAAGCGGATCACTCACTGCAAAAGATAGTTTGAAGTTGGTTAATCTGGGCCATAAGATTACTCCCGCGGATCGATTGGCCGTGTTGATGCCATCTTGGTGTTGCCTAATGGTAAATTAGAAGGTGGTGCTGATAATACCCGCGGGGATGATAAGGCGGTGGGGTATTAAGGTATTAGCCACAGATTCATTGAATTTTAATCAGTGAATCTGTCTGTGGCTAATGAATTACATCTGCTCGCCTGCCTGAATCTTCTTCGCTACTGCCTGTACCTCATCTAATACCCGAAGCAAGTTACCACTCCAAAGTTTTCCAATTTGTTCTTCGGTGTAACCCCGCTTAACAAGTTCGAGTGTTACATTAAAAGTTTCGGATGCATCGTTCCAGCCATGCACACCACCACCACCATCGAAATCGGAACTAATACCCACGTGTTCTAATCCAATTTTCTTTACTAAGTAATCGATATGATCAATAAAATCGGCCACATCCACAGGGGGAGCAATGGGGTTTACTTCTTTTTCAATTCTATCTTTTGCTTTATCTCGAATTGCCAGATACCCTTTGAAATAAGTTTCTCTTGCCTCATCAGTAAGTTCGCGCATAGCCGATCGTTCCAACATTTCAAAGCCTTCTGCTTTTGCAACTTCTGCGATAATAGCTTCCGCTTTCTCATTGTTAGCTTTATTCTTTTCGGTATTTACATAGCTTTTAAAGGCCACGGCTTGTACAACCCCGCCCTTTTCTTTCAGCATCATCAATTGTTCATCATCCAAATTTCTGCTAACATCATTTAATGCACGAGCTGATGAGTGAGATGCAATGATTGGCGCTTTCGATAGGCGCATCATTTCCATGTTTGCGACCTTCGAAGGATGCGAGAGGTCAACCATAATTCCCCATTTGTTCATCTCTTTGATTACTTCCCGTCCCATGTCGCTCAACCCATTGTGCAGCCACACGCCATCACTTTCACCCGTGTTTGAATCGGCCAGCTGACTGTGTCCGTTATGTGCCAACGACATATAACGAGCACCTCTTTCCTGAAACTCTTTTACCCGGTTAATATCCAATCCAACAGGGTAACCGTTCTCCACACCAATCATCGCAATCTTTTTACCCGTTGCGGCAATTCGTCTCACATCATCAGAAGTAAGCGCGAGTTCAATTTTATCTGGCGCTATCTCCTCGCAAAGTCTGTGAATAGCCTTGAATTTATCATCTGCGTTGGCATAAGCCTTCTCATATCCTTCTTTCGTTAACTCACCTTGTCCGGTGTAAACAACAAACCACGCTACATCAAGGCCACCTTCTATCATTTTAGGAAGGTTTACCTGAGAAGAAAGGCGCTGGGTGTAATTTGTTTCTTCGGTGAAGTTGGTTGTATTGATATCATCATGGGTATCCAGTGTTATCACACGTTCGTGAATACCTTTTGCTTTCTCGATCAGTTCTGTTTCGGAAAGTTCAGCAGCTTCTTTGGGTTGGCCGCAAGCCACAGCCAATAATGCTAAAGTCAAATAAATGTATTGTTTCATAGTTTTAGGTTTCTAAAAATCGAAGGTACGTGTATGCTTTATTGGTTCCGGTTAGAATTATGTGAGTGGTTATATTCTAAATAAACATCGAAGTCTCGGCAGAGTTAGCCTTACCAAAGCATCAATTCTTTAAAATCCTAAACTCCACTCGCCTGTTCAGCCTACGGGCTTCTTCCGAATCATTAGTAGCAATCGGCTTTGAACCACCATAACCTTTGCCTTTTATCCGTCTCTGATTAATTCCCTTTGACACCAGATAACTTTTTATTTTATCTACCCGCTGCTGTGAAAGTTCTAGGTTCTTTTTCGCATCGCCCCGATTGTCAGTATGACCCTCCAGGTTAATCACTACTGAAGAATTCGAATTTAGAAAGTCAACCACTACGTTCAATTCTTCAAAAGATTCTTCTAACAGGTTTGTTTTACCTTGTTCAAAAAGAACACTTTTCAAATTGACTACAGTTCCTACTTCTACTGGTTGAAGTTTAAAATTCATTTCGAGGGTATTCATTTCAAACGTATGGATATCCAATCTTTCTGAAATGTTTACGAAAGCTTTTGCATCCACCTCAATAGAATAAATCTTGGTTGATGGGACAATGAGTGTATAACTGCCATCTCGACTGCTGCTAGTCGAATACAAGGAATCTGCCTTAAACGTAATTCTTGCTGATACAGCTTCCCCTGTTTTAGAATTAGTAACCCGGCCAGCAATTTTTACTTTACGATCCGACAGATCATAACTGTCTCGTTTTACTTCTACAATTTTTAAAACAGTATCCACAGGCAGTGTTGCGGAAAGACTGTCGTTGATTATACGAATGTCTCCGTATCCATCACTATTCTGCGTAGACGTATAAAGTGCTAATTTTTGGATGTCGTATCTACGAAAAAATAATTCGCGCCCTTCTGAGTTAACCAAAGGTCCCAGGTTGACTGGAGTTGACCACTTGGTCCAGCTGTCATCTAAACGAACTGAAACATAAATGTCGAAGCTACCCAAGCCACCGCGCCTTCCATTCGATGCAAAATAAAGCTGCCGTCCATCAGCCGATAAGGTGGGATTGCTTTCCTGAAAATTTGTATTAATGCTACTTCCTAAATTAATTGGCTCCGTCCATCGGCTTGACCGCTTGAAGGTAACATAGATATCTTCCGCGCCAAGCGTATTGTATGACTCCGCAGCAAATACAAAAAATTCAGGATTCCATTGGCCACTTAAAAAAGAAGATCGATTCATAAAATAAGGAATAGCAATATTTTGTGGGGTCGACCAACCGCTTCCTGTTTGCCGTGAAACAGAAATTCCTTGCGTCTTCAGCGGTTCATCATTATTCGAATAATGGCTCAATAAGTATAATTCTGTTCCGTCTATACTTATGCCAGCCACGCCATTGTAATCGCGATTATTAAGTACGGAACCTGCGTGCACCGGAGCCGACCACCTCACCCATCCAAATGGATATCCAGATATCACCCGGATCTTTTTTTCCGCCAACATTTTGCGGGTGGTTGGCAATAGTGAAGTAGAGTGTTTTACTATCGGGGCTTAATACCGGATTCTGCTCATCATACGGAGAATTTAAGAGCGCTAACGGATCCCCGATTGAGCAAGCGATGTTATGAATAATGAAAGAAATAAAATAAATGAGGAATAAAATGTCATATCAGAGGAAAATCTTTAACTTAAAAAAGACGTAAGCCATATTTATACTTTGCTTATCCATTCATTGTCCTTAAGATAAAACCGCCACGGAAGTTTTGCATCCGGTCCAGCATAATCGATACCTATTCGGGCAGATGTAACTATTTGCTTGTTGTTTACCTTCATACCTTCTTCAATACAAACTTCGGAAGTTATCAGATCCTTTCCATTGAATGTTCTGTCAATACCCATTGCCTTCGTTAATTTACCGGGACCCGATGTAATACGTTTAATTGAACTCGTATTCATCCGGTGAGTCATCCATGCAAATCCCTCGACAGGTTGTAAGGCTCTTAGTAAGACTGCTTCTGCTTTACCCGAGCCGTTAGTAACTACATTGAATAGATGATGAATTCCATAACATAGATAGACATAAGCGAGCCCTCCCTTTTCAAACATAATCTGATTTCGTGCTGTCATTTTGTTGTTATAAGCATGGCAACCTCGTTCTTTATAAGAATAAGCTTCTGTCTCAACAATAATGCCACGTGATTTCTTTCCTTGTATATTGGTTACCAGCACTTTGCCAAGCAGGTTTTTCGCTATTCGAGTCACATTTTTATCCCAATAAAACGTCTGTGGAAGCACTTTCATCTATCTAAAGGACGAATAGGTTTTATAAGGAAAAAATTGGTTCTATTTTTACGGCCTAAATATAAATACAAACAAATGAAGAACACATTATTAATCATCTTATTGGCCGTTGGCCTGGTAGCTAATGCCCAGGTACAAACCCCACAGCCTAGTCCCTCTGCATCCGTATCTACCGTAGTGGGTTTAACCGATGTGAAAATTGATTATTCACGGCCAAGCGCAAAAGGCAGAAAGATTTTTGGCGATGGTGCTGCTTTAATCCCCAATGGCGCTATCTGGAGAACTGGTGCTAATTCCGGTACAAAGATCACCTTTGGTGATGATGTAAAAGTAGAAGGTATCGCAGTACCAAAAGGTGAGTATTTGCTTTTCAGCTGGCCTGGTGCTTCTGAATGGACTGTATCATTATACAAGGACATTAGCCTTGGTGGAAACACAGGTGGATATGATAAGGCTAAAGAGGCTGCTAATTTTAAAGTGAAGTCCGAAAAGTTAACAGAGAAAGTTGAAACCTTAACTATTGGAATTGGCGACATCGCTGCAGACAGTAAAACCGCTAAAGTTCAAATTGCCTGGGAAAATACTTCCGTGAAATTTACGATTGCCGTTGATTACGATGCTAAAGTAATGAAGTCTATTGAGGCGTCTACAAAAGTAAACCCGAACAACTATTTAGGTGCAGCGGTTTATTATTTGGAAAATGGAAAGGACCTTAAGCAGGCACTTGAATGGGCTAACAAAGCTGTTGAAGCAAACCCTGCATTTTGGGTATTGTATCAGAAGGCGAGAATTCAAAAAGAATTGGGTGATAAGACCGGTGCATTAGCCACTTCGAAGGCTTCTTGGGAAGCTGCTAAGGCTGCTAACAATCGCGACTATCAAATGATGAACGAAGAGCTTCAAAAAGGTTTGAAGTAATTCTTCACTATTCAAAAAATTCAGCATCCCGATTTATCGGGATGCTTTTTTTATTCGCTGATTCTCCAGGTATTGGAGGACAAATCCGAGTACAACAACAATCAAACATCCGATGATATTGTAAAGCAGAAAAGCGATCTTCGTAAAGAAGTAGCAATACACAATCACTGCCTCAGCGACAATGGCAGCAATAAATATGGCGTTCGATTTTATATACTTCAAATAAAAGGCCGATAAGAAAATACCGAGAATGGTTCCGTAAAATATAGACCCAATAATATTCACAAACTGAATAAGATTCTCAGCCTGATTGGCAATGGAGGCAAATAGCATCCCAAAAACTGCCCATCCAACTGTAAACCATTTTGATGCAGTTACGTAGTGATAATCATCAGCTATGGGTTTAATTGATCGTTTATAGATGTCAACCGTAGTGGTAGAGGCAAGCGCATTGAGTTCAGAAGCCGTAGACGACATAGCGGCCATAAATACAACAGCGAGCAATAACCCAATCAATCCGTGAGGCAAATACGTCATCACAAAAGTAATGAACACATAATCCTTATCCAATGTATTAGCGCCTGGTATAGCCGCTGCTATCTGTTCTTTTACTTGCGAGCGAATTGACTTTTCTGACGCCTGAATCTCTTCAATCGATTTCCTACTCGCTTCAATCTGTTTTGCGTCTTCCTTGCGAATGGCCCCAATAAGGTTCTCCGCTTCTTGTTTCCGCTCTAAAAAAACCTTGTCATAGTCTGATTCCAATAAGGTGATCCTGTCTGCGTACTCTGTTTGCTTGGCCTGATTGATTAATGATTGATTATGGAATACAGGTGCCTGGTGAAACTGATAAAAAACAAATACCAGAATACCTATGTAAAGAATAATGAATTGCATCGGCACCTTTAATAATCCATTGAAAAGGAGACCGAGTCTGCTTTCTGTTACTGACTTACCACCCAGATATCGCCCTACCTGCGACTGATCAGCCCCAAAGTAGGAAAGAAATAAAAATAAGCCTCCTATTAAACCCGACCAAATGTTGTAGCGGTCACTCAGGTCAAACGAAAGATTGATTAAATTCATTTTTCCCATTTCACCGGCCAACTGAAATGCTTCTGTAAACGTAATGTCATTCGGAAGTTTATAGAAAGCCGTCAATCCGGCTATGATCATTCCGGCCATAATAATAGTCAGCTGATATTTTTGAGTCATGCTCACAGCTTTGGTTCCACCACTCACTGTATAGATCATCACTAACGATCCAATAAAAACCGTTGTCAGATTTATATTCCAACCCAACATGGTAGATAAAATCAATGCGGGGGCATAAATAGTAATGCCCACAGAAAGTCCACGGAGCATTAGAAAAAAGAATGCGGCCAATGAACGGGTCTTCAGATCAAAACGGGTTTCAAGATATTCGTAAGCCGTGTAGACTTTAAGCCGATGATATAGCGGCACGGCCGTGATGCTGAGAATTACCATCGCTAAGGGTAAACCAAAATAAAATTGAAGGAAGCGCATTCCATCCTCGTATGCCTGACCGGGTGTTGATAAAAAAGTAATGGCACTCGCCTGTGTTGCCATAATAGACAAACACACATTCCACCAGGGCAAACTCTTATTGCCAAGCAGGTATCCATCAATGTTTTTGCTACCTCGGCTTTGCCACGTTCCATACCCAACAATCAGCGCAAGCGTAGTGAATAAAATAATCCAGTCGATCGAGTTCATTGAAACGAAGTTGATATAAATAGATAGAGCATAATTTGAATTGCCAGTACAGCCATCACCAACCAATACCAACTACCCCATTTTAAAAAGACGGGAGGTCGCTCTTCAATTTCTTCGCTCATTACTTTTTAACTTTAACTTTATCATTTTGTACTGTGGTTACTTTTTTCAAAGAAACCAGATTAGCAAATAATTTGTAGGCACCGGGCACCCCTCAGGTAATTCAAAAAAGACAACCCGGTATATACATAATGCCCTTTCGCCATATTTGCCTACTAACAAACTTCCATTGCGTGCGGGTTCTCCCTGGTCATTCATGGAAAGTAATGCTTCATAGGAATCACTCCATGTAGATGGAAAATAGAGACCCCGTTCCTGCACCCAGCCTTCAAAATCGGAAACTGTAATTTTGTTAGGGTGATTAAGTGCAGGATGGTTCGGCTTTAAAATTCGCACTTCACTGTTTTCCTGAGTAACCCGTTCGCGTGATAAGGTAATCGGATACGGAGAGAATTTAGTAGACTCTATCTCCAAATCATTGCTGGTATTATACTGGATAACCAACGTCCCACCTGATTTCACATAATCAAGTAAAATAGGCATAGTGAATCGAATGCGTTCGTTGGTGTTTAAGGCTCGGATGCCTAAAACTACGGCATCAACACGTTTTAAATTAAGTGCCGTCACTTCTTCATTCTTCATTTCCCAAACCTCGTAGCCAAGGTTTCTTAAACTTGCTGGAATTTCATCACCTGCCCCTGCAATATAGCCCACTACGGATCCTTCCTTTTTTATATTCATCCGCAATGCCCGTATGCTGGCATTCGGTAGTAATGTTTGAATCGGAATATGATCATAATGAATTTGCTTAAGCGAGTTTGAATATTGCTTACTGTCAATCTCAGCAATGGCTCTGATAGTTCCATCAAAATCATCCGCTCCGGGAACCACTTTAAAGGATAGCGTTTGTTCTGCATTTATCTTATTCAATTCAAATGATATTAGGCCTGGGTCTGAATTCCAGCCAACGGGTAAATCTAATTTCAAGATACCTTTTACCATATTCGTTGAGCCTGACTTAATTACGATATTAATCGTTTGGGGTGATTGATCATTGAATACAATTACCGATTTTGAAAAATTAACAAATACCGGAGGCACAACTTCAAACGGGCGTGTTAGCTCTCCTTTTACAGGATCTGTCCATTGATAAACCAAAGGAAAATTAAAAAGCAAAGGTTGGTCTGCTAGCAAAACTGCTGCCCCAATTTGAATAGCCGGATCGTTTTCTGGTTTACCAATTAATGACTTGTCTTCAACTGTAAATGACCCAGCTGTGTGAGGTTCCGTTAACCAATAAGGTGATGAATATGATTGATCCCTTGCAATATTTTTTACTGATTTGATTGTTATCGGATCATTGTTTTTAAGTGTTAGTGAAAGGGAAGAATCTAAAGCCAAAGATTCACTTTTAAGATTCTTAATTTCGATAGAAACTGGCGAGCGATTAATTAGTTCAAGAGACAATCTAACAGGTTGGCCGGGCGAACCCATGTATTCGCTGGCTGTTGCCCTCAAGTAGAGACCAGCACAATCTTGTATTAACTGATTCACTTCCTGCAACTTCCTATTCTTCCACACAGAATTCTTAAGCGATGAAATCTGTTTGTGGATGGTTAGTAATTGCGGAATACTGGCTGCCGGATTCTCCTCATTAAAATCTTGAATACATTTTTGAATCAGTGGTTGAATTTTATCACCACCATCAACCCGGGTCCAGGTTGTATTGATTTTTTCAAAGATATCTTTGTTAACCTTATCGCCTTTTATGTATTCGAAGTACTCCATGGCATCCCCTCTTTGACCAGCCGACCCAAAACCCTGGCTCTTATGCTGCGTTCGGCTATCAGCCGCCATTTCAGTATATGACTTACCCAGTAAGGTACTGTATGTGCCCACATTCATTGACACAATGCCAGGCGTGTTTTCATTGATCGTCTGATTCCACCATCTGCCCGTATTGGTATAGAGTGCGTTCACCTGCCACACGCCAAACTCCTTTACCTGATCAGGCAAGTAGTTGGAGTTATTAGTCAGGTCAAAAGCTTCTTGTGCCAGGATGGCTGATGAAGTGTGATGGCCATGACCAGCACGCTCATCTGGTGGAAAGCGAGTAAGGATCACATCTGGCTGAAATTGACGAATTACCTTCACTACATCAGACAAAATTTCGTCTTTATTCCAAATCTCCAGCGTCTCCTGATAGTTTTTAGAAAAACCAAAATCTATGGCACGCGTAAAAAATTGTTGGCCACCATCTATTCGTCTTGCTGCCAATAATTCCTGTGTACGGATAAGACCCAACAATTCACCAATTTCGGGTCCGATTAAATTCTGCCCCCCATCACCGCGTGTCATGGAAAGATAACCAGTAGCCGCCAGCCTATCATTTGAAAGGTAAGTAATGACCCGTGTATTTTCATCGTCTGGATGGGCCGCTACGTATAAAACAGAGCCTAAAAAATTTAATTTCTTTAGTTTAAGTTTTATTTGAGATGAGCTTGGCTGGTGATTTTGTGTAACGCCTGCCAAGGAAAAAAATAATAGTAAACATAAAAGAACAAATCGCATGAAATGAATGAATTTAGTGCGTGAAATAACGTAAAAATACACTTACTCATTCACTTGGGTGAATAAGTGGTTAGTTAACTGTTTTAACGGAAAGGCTTGATTGGTAGCTTAGAATTTACCTCGTTTCTCATCATTAACC
This sequence comes from Flammeovirgaceae bacterium, assembly GCA_016712035.1. Classification (GTDB taxonomy): domain Bacteria; phylum Bacteroidota; class Bacteroidia; order Cytophagales; family Cyclobacteriaceae; genus ELB16-189. Next base: position 232,237 of record JADJRT010000006.1, read on the forward strand.
AGAAAGGTGCCATCCTCTTGTATAATCATATAAATTCTACTTAAAACCTTTTTATCCTTGTTTAAAAATAGCACTGTATACTCCGGGGGTGACAATGCGATCCTTAATATCCTCTGAAAATCCCCAATCGATTTTTACTTCGACATCCGGCTCAATCTTTTTAGTACTCACCAGATTGCCATTGATGTCAATTACCCGAATCCTAAACTCCTGATCAGAAATTTTTAACATTGTTAATTGCACTTTTAAGTATGGCAACGATCCCCCTTTGTCTTTGTGAGATCGATCCTCGGCCGACACATCGTAACTTTTTTTATACGGATCTGCTGCTGGTCGTTCTTCAATGGTAAAATTGATTTTAAGTTCAAACTCGGCAGCGGGTTTAAAAGGGGCCAGTGCCTGGTAAAACAGAAGGAGAGAGAAAATTATGTTAACCATTAAACTTTAAGATTTTGAGAATTACATACAAGTTATCAACATAAGTGGTGATAAACAACCATTAGTCGATAGCTCTGAAAAACGAATAGATACAACTAAATGTTTTTTTATTTAAAGGTTCTCGCTTTCTTTGCATTCCAAATTTTTAAGACATGAAAACAGCCGAAATACATACCAAGAAGGGTATAATGAAAATTCAATTTTACGAAACGGATGCTCCTATTGCTGTTAAAAACTTTACGGATTTAGCAAAAAAAGGATTCTATGATGGCCTCACTTTTCATAGGGTAATTCCTAACTTCATGATTCAAGGAGGTTGCCCTAATGGAATTGGCAATGGTGGTCCTGGTTATACCATCAATTGTGAATTAACTGGTGACAATCAATATCATGATCGCGGTGTGCTGTCTATGGCACATGCCGGAAGAAATACAGGCGGTTCACAATTTTTCATTTGTCACAGCCGTGAAAACACCAAGCACTTAGATCGGAACCACACCGTATTTGGAAAGGTGGTTGAAGGCCTGGATATTATTGATCAAATCCGTCAGGGCGATGTGATGGAGAAAGTAGTAATTACCGAAACTGAATAATCATAACGTATAAGATATCCGGGCCACTGCCTCATTGGCTTTGGCTCGGGCCTCTTCAATCGAATTTCCTTTGGCGAGGCACACACCCATTCTTCGCTCGCCATTTACTTCGGGCTTTCCAAACAAACGCAACTGAGTATCCGGCTCTTCCAGAGCCTCTTCAACACCCGAAAAAGTAACTTTGTTTGATTCTCCCTTTACCAGAATTACGGACGATGCTGATGGTCCTAATTGCCGGATTATTGGAATAGGTAGACCTAATATTGCGCGCACATGCAAGGCAAATTCCGATAAGTCTTGCGAGATCATAGTAACCATGCCGGTATCATGCGGACGCGGTGATAGCTCGCTAAAGTAAACGGTGTCTCCTTTTACAAAGAACTCAACACCAAAAATTCCATATCCTCCTAATTCGTTAACCACAAGCGCAGCGACACGTTTTGATTCTGTTAAGGCTTTTTCACTCATGGGGTGTGGCTGCCACGATTCCTGGTAATCACCATGTTCTTGTCGGTGGCCAATTGGCTCACAAAATGAAACACCTTGCCGATGGCGAATGGTCAACAAAGTTATCTCATAGTCGAAATCAATAAACCCTTCAATGATTACTTTACCCCCACCCGTACGGCCACCTCGCTGAGAATAATCCCACGCATGGTCAATGTCTTCTGCGGATTTAACTACACTTTGTCCTTTGCCAGACGAACTCATATTAGGCTTTACAACACAAGGGAAATCCAATCTGTCTAACTGAAGTTTCAAAATCCACTCTTGTATCGGAAAACAAAAGGGAGAAGTTTTTATTTTAAGTTTATCGGTTGCCAGGAGACGAATGCCTTCGCGATTCATAGTAAGCCGTGCAGCTTGGGCGGTCGGAATTATGTTGAAGCCGTCGTTTTCTAATTCAACCAATGTGTCGGTTGCAATCGCCTCTACCTCCGGAACAATATAGTGTGGTCTTTCCCTTTCAATAACCTGTCGTAACGCGTTACCATCCAACATCGAAATAGTATAGGATCGATGTGCCACTTGCATAGCGGGTGCGTGATCATAACGATCCACTGCAATTACTTCCACGCCATAGCGCTGAAATTCGATCACCACTTCTTTGCCCAACTCACCTGAACCAAGCATCATTACCTTAATAGCAGATGAAGTAAGAGGGTGCCAAGACTTAAAGATTCTTTCATAGACTTTGATCCAGTACTAATCACTTATCACCTGGATGATAGGTTCTTTCGGCATGCTTCATAACATCCTTTTTATAGAACCAAACATCTTTAAATTTTCCATCACTATATAAACCTGCCTGATCCTTAAAGTGTGGCGACAGTGGATTATTATTGTTACCTCCTGCCAGCAATGATTTTGCTTTTACTTCTTCTCCAAATTCTACTACAGCTACAAAACTATTTCCTACCGATCCATACATTTTTTTGTATCCGGATATTTTCTACTTCCGAAAGCCGCCAACGATCCCCAAAAGATGAAGCCGAAGCCACCGGCAAACTCGGTTTATTGTCATCATAGGTTTCAATTATTTTACCTGTTAACCTTTGAAAGCGGTTCACTTCGCCCCACGCCACTTTCCATGTACCAAAATCATTTTGCAATTCATCCACTACACTTGCCAACGCATTCAACTTTTCGGTTGCCGTACTTTGGGTAGCCATAAACTCGATAACATCTAATTGACCACCACCTGATGGAATTCGTGAACTTATTTTTTGACGAAGTTCCTGCCCCCAGTAGATTGCTAACGTGGTGGGTACCGATGATTTTTCGTAACCCAGATCCCAGTCTTTTAACAGTTTCATTGGCTCAGCTAATTTCGTGATTAACTCTAAATTAGTTCCGGACTCATAGGCTGACACAAGAGCTGGAATTAATTTTTCAAATCCAGCAAGATGCGGATCATACGCGGCAGCAATTAATTTATCTAAAGTAAAAGCGGATTCCTTATTCAGTACCCGCTCTGCATTAATACCTCGTGCATTCTGAGCATCGGGTGCCATATACGTAGGATAGGCTTCTTGCTTAGGGCTTTGATCTCCCGCCAAGGTAAAGGGTGTTGAATTGCAATTTTGAATCCAGCCATTAGATGGATTGAATGAATGAACGATTTCTGACACTTCATGTAACCCTAACCAGTCTGTTCCGGGGTTACTTCCATCTAATTGCTTACTCCAATCATAACCCGGATTTCTCTTGGGAATAAAGTCTCCATGCCAATACGCAATGTTTCCCTTTACTATCTGCAAACACGGTGTTGTTTGATGAGTTGGCTTTCAGCTCCATCACCTTTTTGTAATCCTCTAATCCGGTGGCGCGTGTTCGTTGATACGATTGTGTTAATGCTTTCAAAGGTTCTACCATCATGGCGAGACTAACCCATTGCTCACCCTGACTAGCTATAATTGGTCCATGATGTGTGGAATAAGTAGCAAACTCTTTAAATTTCTTCTGACCATCTTCCTTATACGCAAGTCGGATTGTTTTTATGGAAATGGGACGCACCGTATTGCCCTGTCTATAAAACAAAGAATCGTTTTTACGCACCAGCGTTTCCAGGTACTCATCCATTACATCCGCCTGACTTGTAGTATGCATCCAGCCGCAATATTGATTGAAACCCTGATACACAAAAAACTGACCCCAGGTTACAGCGCCATAGGCATTCAACCCTTCCTCGCTTGTAACATGAACTTCTGGGCGAAAATAAAAAGATGTGTGTGGATTAATCAGTAGTAGCGCATTTCCAGACGCACTGCGCGAAGGAGCTATGGCAAAGCCGTTAGAACCCTTAGGTTCGGGTTCATGATCCTTTTCTTCAATTGATGAAACAGTTTTTCCGTCTCCATAGAAGTTCTTCAATCTGCTAACAGATATCGACTCCAAATCTCCACCAATACTCCCTTCACTAAACAAGAAGGGCATCCACGGCTGAAACCGATGCAAAAGTTTAGGTTTCACTTCGGGATGTGTCTGTAAGTAATAGTTAATTCCATTAGCAAATCCCTCACATAATCTCTTTAACCAGACAGGGCTACCCGTATATATACTTATAGCTTGTAAAGAGTCATAGAATAACCGCGTACGCAAGTCATGATATAACTTAGATTCTCCTTCTACTTCCGCTAATCGACCCACCGCGGTAATGTAGTTCATTTCAACGCGTTCAAAATCATCTTCACACTGCGCATACAAAAATCCAAATATGGCATCGCCATCTGTCTTGCCATAAATATGCGGAATGCCCCAGGTATCACGAATTATCGTAACCCTTTTTGCTTGCGATTTCCAGGCAACAATTTCAGTTTTGGTAAAGGGCAGCGCTATCAGTGTACTTGAAAGGAGGCAAATAAAAATGCAAGTCTCATAGGGAAACATTGTGTATTGATGTACCAATCTCTAAAGCAGATCCATCTCTGGCGAAATTATTCTAGTTTTACCCCAAGGTTTTTACCAAGGAGTTTAAACTGATCAGTCCACTCCAAATCCATTTTCCTGTGTAGGCTGATTACCCCGCTCACGTGAAATCTCAAAGTAAAAATTCTGGCTTTTATGAAAATTGGGTTCAAGTTTAAATAAGTCCAACAGCGGAAACATTCTGTTCAGGCGTTGCAGTCGTTTTATATTATCATGCTCACTACTAATTCGCTTTAGTTCTTTAAAAATACTTTCGCCAGCCAGGCGAGAAACTTTGTGGGGATCTTCAATTTTAAAATTCCATTTGGCTAACTCGGCAACAATCCGTTCCATCTCCTTTATATTAATCTTGTCGGATTGAAAGATCTTAATTAAATCCGCATTTAGTACATACTCAAAAGTGGTTCGATACGTGACTGGTATGGGTATATTATTATTAGCTAAAGCATTAATTAATGGATAATCCCGATTATAGCTCTTTCGTAAGGATTGCTCCAGTTCAGCCATACTCTCCTGAGAAATCATATCCAGAATTTTTCGTTTCTCATCTTGAAATAATTGCCAGATCGTATACTTTTCAGGGCCAAAATAAACCTGCATTAAACCAATTACATCACCCAGTCGACCCTCTTCAAAAGATTTAACCATTCTGATTTGCATGCTGGCAAACCGATCGGGTTCCATATCCAAAGAAATGTTTCCGATTATATTATGCTTGCCCAGATAGATAACAGCAAAGGCGAATTTTTTCTCCGACTGCGTTACCATAGATTTCACTTTGGTAATCCCCAAAGACATTTTTTGTTCCCCGGCTTCTTTCTTTATAAAGAAATCATTGGAGGTGCTGTAATTAAAGATGGTTAATGCCTCAGGCTCCTCTTCAAAGATAGAGGCAACCGCATAATGCATCCCTACTCGCTGCAAGTTTGTTCGCGAAGGCAAAACCACACTCTTATAAACGTTAGCACCCTGCTGATAGGTACTTACGTTGCTCGGGGCCTCTTCCAGTCGCTTGCTAAACTCCTCTTCCAAATCAACTTGCCCAATTTGATTGGCTAATTGAATCACGCGGCTCGCGTACTGCATCACTTGAATCGTTTCAATACCAGAAATTTCATCAAAGAACCAGCCACAACTCGTATACATAAGCATGGCATGACGTTGCATTTCCATGATCCGCAAAATGCGGTTGGTTGAAGCATCCTTAAGCGCATGGTCCTTTAAAAAACGTTGAATATTATCATCACTTCGCTTTAGCACAATGTTGATGTATTCATTTCGTGCTTTCCAGGGATCTTTAACCACTTTAGAGGCTTCCTGCTCAAAGATTACTGAAACACTATCGCGTAACCAATCTAACGCTTCGCGTAGCGGTTTACGCCACAACTGATTCCAACCCGGTTTACCAGAATTACAACCACAATTATTTCGCCACCGCTCTATGCCATGCACGCAACTCCACGAACTATCTTCAATAATCTGAGCCTCATCCATGGGCGGATGTAATTCGATAAACTGAGCATAATTGGTTAGTATGGCATGTTCATCTTTTTTGATGTAATCAAGACAAAAAGACAAAGCCATCTCTCCATGTTTATGATGATGTCCATATGTTTCGCCATCGGTAGCTACGTGCACCAGTTGGGGTTTAGATCATCTTTATTAATAACACTTAAAAGGCGATCGGCAAATCGCTTTCCGTCATTCAACAAACCATTAAAGGCAATACCTTGAGAGATATCACCTTCATAAAAGAATACAATGATCGACTTGCCGCTGGGGAGATTGCATGCATAAGCCTTGGTGGTATCTACAGAATGTGTATTGACTTCAGTCCAATCACTTTGATCAATTTTTTTTACAGCTTTTGCCTGGCGTGGAGCAAGAATCGTAAACTTTATATTATTTTCAGCCAACACTTCTAATGTTTCTGTATCTACGGCAGTTTCCGCCAGCCACATCCCTTCCGGTTTTCTTCTGAAGCGCTTCTCAAAATCACGAATTCCCCAAAGCACCTGTGTTACTTTGTCGCGCCTGTTGGCTAATGGCATAATCATGTGATTATACACTTGCGCTACGGCTGAACCATGCCCACCAAAATTTTGCTGACTCAGTATATCAGCCTCCAGAATGGCTTCATACGTTTCAGTGGCATATGCTTCCATCCACGAAAGTAAGGTAGGGCCAAAGTTAAAACTGATGCGCGCATAATTATTAACTATGTTTTTAATAATCCGCTCTTCATCTAAAATACGCGAAGTGGCATTGGGTTCGTAACACTCGGCCGTGATTCGCTCATTCCAATCATGATAGGGATGGGCTGAGTCCTGAAGTTCTATAACTTCCAACCATGCATTTTCGCGCGGGGGTTGATAAAAGTGTCCGTGAATACAAACGTATTTGTTTTTACTTCCTGGCATTGGCAATACGATAAGTTAAGCGTGCATAGAATTATTCAAGATCAAACTCAGATTTTTCTTCTTGAAGTTTTAAGACAGTACACGCCAAAGGGGGCAAGGTAATAGAAACTGAATAACCTTTACCATGATATTTTACCGGGGTGGTATTCAAAACAACCCTGATTGAGTACGCCACTACCACTGTACTTCAGATTATCAGAATTGAAAATCTCCTTCCATGTACCGCGATAGGGAACCCCGATACGATACAGCGGTCTCGCTTCAGGCGTAAAATTACAGATCACAATAAGTGCATCTTCTTTATTTTCTCCTTTGCGCATAAACACAATCACACTATTTTCACGATCCGAGTAATCTACCCATTCAAACCCTCGATTATCAAATGGAAATTCATACAGGGCAGGCTCCGCTTTATATAAATGATTTAAATCTTTAATTAAAGTAAGTACCCCTCTATGCGGACCATAATCCAAGAGGTGCCAATCCAGACTACCATCGTGATTCCATTCTGCCGACTGACCAAATTCGCCACCCATAAATAGAAGTTTAGTGCCTGGGTGTGTAAACATATAAGCATACATTAAGCGTAGGTTAGAAAATTTGCGCCACTCATCGCCCGGCATTCTGCCTAGTAAAGATCCTTTGCCATGAACTACCTCATCGTGCGAAAGCGGTAGCATAAAGTTTTCAGTAAACGCATAGATGATGCTAAAGGTGATTTCATCCTGATGATACTTGCGGTGAACCGGATCTAACTTAAAATAACTGAGGGTATCGTGCATCCAACCCATCATCCATTTTTGTCCGAAGCCAAGCCCACCTGTGTACGTTGGCTTTGAAACCCCGACCAGGCTGTTGATTCTTCCGCAATGGTAATTACATCCGGGTAAGTTCCATAAACCACTTCATTAAACTCTTTTAGAAAACTTATGGCTTCCAGATTTTCATTTCCACCATGCTCATTTGGAATCCACTCCCCGGCTTTTCGTGAGTAGTCGAGATAAAGCATAGAGGCCACAGCATCTACGCGTAAGCCATCGGCATGAAATACTTCAAGCCAGAATAAAGCATTACTGATAAGAAAAGAACGTACTTCCGCGCGGCCATAATTATAAAAATGTAGCTCTTCCAATCCGGATGAAATCCTTTGCGAGGATCTTCATGTTCGTACAAATGTGTTCCATCAAATTTATGGAGTCCATGCGCATCGCCCGGAAAATGCGAAGGCACCCAGTCAAGGATAACCCTATCTCAGCTTGAAGCGCATCCACCAACTCCATAAACTCCTGGGGCGATCCAAATCCTCGTAGGTGCGAAATATCCCGTGAGTTGATACCCCCAGGAACCAAAGAATGGATGTTCCATGACCGGAAGAAATTCTACATGTGTAAAACCATTCTCCTTCAGGTAAGCTACTAACTCAACAGCCAGTTCTTTATAGCTCAACGAGCGATTGCCATCATCAAACCTACGTTTCCAACTACCGGCATGAATTTCATAAACTGAGTACGGTTTAGGTTTGGATGCATTCTTCTTACGTTCAGAAAGCCAATGGCTATCGCGCCAGGTGTAATCATGATCCCATATAATGGAAGCTGTATTGGGTGGGATCTCAGCATAAAAAGCAAAAGGGTCGGCTTTCTCCAGATAATCTCCCGTGTTTGAATGAATAGCATATTTATACACCTCGCCTTTTCCTATACCGGGAAAGAACCCTTCCCAGATTCCGGACTCATCCCAACGCGGTGATAATTTATGATCATTATTATTCCATGAATTAAAGTTACCAATAACAGAAACGTTACGCGCGTTGGGAGCCCAAACCGCAAAGTAAGTACCCGCCTGCTTTTTATAGGTCATCAGATGTGCGCCTAACTTTTCGTAAAGTTTGTAGTGCTTTCCACTTCGGAAAAGGTGAATGTCAAAATCGGTGAGAAGACTATAACTGTCATTCTCTTCTTGCGCTACTTTGGAAACTTTTTTCTTGCCCATAATCTTAGTTTTTCATTTTTCGTACCTCTTTCGCTTCAAAATACCTGTTCATGTGATAATAGATTCCGCGTAATGGAATGTTTACCCAATCGGGGCGACCATTTAATTCATAGCCTAATTCATAAATTGCTTTTTCAAGTAAATACGTTCGTAATAAAGTTTCATCCTGCTGGGTCAATTGACTATCTAAGCCCATACGTTCCAGATAGGCGCCCAAATAAAACCGACTAACATAATGTTGCCATTGTTCGGCCCACTGAATCAGAAATTCAATATCCTTTTCACGATAATTTTCATTAAGTAGAATTTTACCAAAAGCAGCATAATGAAAGGAGCGCATCATTCCGGCTACATCTTTCATTGGACTTTTCTTGAGCCTTCGCTCGCTGAAACTAAAACCAGGCTCCCCTTCAAAATCAATAATGATAAAATCTTTACCGGTAAATAAAATCTGTCCTAAGTGGTAGTCACCATGGATTCTGGTTTTGATGGCATTGATTTTAATCTGATAAATTTCGCTAAAGCATTCCAGCACCTGGTCTTCCATTGCCAATACTTTACGTGCAAGCTCCTGTGTCTCGTCATTTAATTTATCCATGGATTGCTCCAAAAGTTTGAACCGATCGCGCGTCAGTTTTCGCAAAGCCGAATATAATGATCGCTGATAATTTGCTGTGAAATACTCAGGCACAAAAGCCGGGCTCGTTTGATCGGACGCCAAGGCAAGATGCATCTCGGCTGTGCGCTGCCCCAATCGAACCACTCGCTCGTAAAAACCACGACCAATAAACTCCTGAATTAACTGCGGAGAATCCTCAAATTTTACTGCTGCTTTATTAACTAAAGCCGGAAGTTTTTCTTTCTTGGCTTTCGCCATTATCCGTTCGTAGAAACGACCTACCGAGTCAATCGTCATTACCCACGAGTCGCCTTGATTCTCGACTTTCTCCTGAAGTAAGCCGAATACAATGGTACTTCCATCGGTGGCACGATACTCTACACTGCCTGCAAATTTTGGAGAATTCCGAAAAGAAGTATTCTCCGTCAAGAATCGAACAATTTCCAAATCAGGATTTATCTCTTGCTCAATCTTTCGATAGAACTTGAAGAAGTACTCATCGTTGTAAATGATAGCCGTATTGCTTTGATCGGCCTTTAAGATTTTAGAATCTACCTTTTCTACATTTAGTTTAGTAAACACACTACTGTTAAACTCCAAGGTTCCTTCATCATCCTTGATGCGCGCTTTGCGCTCCATGCCTGTGAAGAGAAAATCCCTAAACCCTTATGGTAACTACTATCCAGAATGAAACCAATTTTGCCTTGAATCTCGGCCCGGCTCACCACACTTTGAGCCGTGTACTCCACCGTATCAATAATATTATCGGAAGGAATAAAGCACAAGGGCAAAAAGTAAAACTCTGGCAAACGCTGCACGTAGTGTACTTCTATAATTGTCAAGTAATGTGTTTCGCCTTCAACTTTTACCGGTATAACTTTATGAATGCTCATTTTAGAAATGGCACGAGCCTTGCCACCAAACCAGCGACACTTCTTCATAAAAGGATGGAGAATTTTACGCTCCAATACTCTTACTTCATTGTAATTCGCGAAGATGCGTTCCCACGAAAGATCAGACTTATAAAGAAACAACTCATTGGTGCTTCCTGTTAAATCTTTCTTCTCGGTTGCATCTGCCTGAAACCAAAAATAACCATAGGGTCCAATCGTAATCGAATAGTCTCCGGAGCCAACATTCATAAATTGGTTTTGACTAAACACTTCGGTTATATCACAATCTTTAAAAGACTTTAGATCGAGTGTTGTAACTTGCGAAAACTAAAATAGATTGGCAACGACAATAATATTTTGCTTCTGATAACTACGAGCGAAGCATAAGATTTTTGAATTGGAACTGTCAATAAATTTAAGATCACCCCGACCAAACAAGTTTAATCTTTTACGCATAGCCAACACGTTTTTGATCCACCACATCAATGAAGATGGATTTTCGTCTTGCGTGGCTACGTTTACCGATTCATAGCGGTAAACCGGATCACTAATCACCGGAAGGTAAAGTTTTTGCGGATTAGCCGATGAAAATCCGGCATTGATATTCATGTTCCATTGCATGGGTGTACGCACACCAAATCTATCACCCAAATAAATGTTATCTCCCATTCCTATTTCATCTCCATAATACAAAACAGGTGTACCCGGCAGGGAGAAAAGAATGGTGTATAATAATTCAATTTTTCTTCGATCGTTGTTAAGCAACGGGGCCAGTCTTCTACGAATGCCTACATTATGCTTTGTATTGGGATCGTTCGCATAGGCTTTAAAAAGATAATCTTTCTCCTCTTCCGTTACCATTTCAAGTCCGATCTCATCGTGGTTGCGTAAGAATAATGCCCATTGACTGTTGGGCGGTGTAGCGGGTGTTTGCTCGAGAATGTCGACAATCGGATACGCATCTTCCGTTCTTAATCCCAAAAACAATCGCGGCATTAAGGGATAATGAAAATTCATGTGACACTCCTGCCCTTCTCCAAAATAGGTGGCTGCATCTTCGGGCCACAAGTTCGCTTCGGCAATAAGAATCCGATCTTTGTAATGTTTATCGATGTGGGCACGCAGTCGTTTTAAAAATGCGTGCGTCTGCGGTAGGTTTTCACAATTGGTTCCTTCCTCTTCAAATAAAAATGGTACCGATGGCAAGCGTAATCCATTTACTCCCATTTTCATCCAAAAGTCAACCACCTTAATCATCTCCAATTGCACTTCGGGATTATCAAAATTCAATTCAGGTTGATGGCGATAAAATCGATGCCAGAAATAGGCCTTGGCTTCATTATCCCAGGTCCAGTTGCTGGACTCCTCATCCATGAACATGATACGCGCCTCCTTGTACTTGTCGGGCGTATCGGTCCACACATAATAGTCTTTATACTTAGAGCCCGATCTAGCCTTACGGGATTTTTGAAACCACGGGTGTTGATCAGAAGTATGATTTAAAATTAACTCCGTGATTACCCGAATGTTTCTTCGATGCGCTTCTTTTAGAAATTCTTTAAAGTCTGCAAGCGTACCATAATCGGGATGGATGTCGCAATAATCGGTAACATCAAATCCATCGTCCTTTTGAGGTGACGGGAAAAAAGGTAGCAGCCAAATCGTATTGATTCCTAAATCTTCCAGATAGTCTAATTTCTGAATCAGTCCTTGGAAATCCCTACCCCATCACCATTGCTATCATAGAATGCGCGCACACTAACTTCATAGATTATGGCATCTTTAAACCAAAGGGGTTCAGTATTTTTTGACGAAACGGCCATACTTATAAATTGGATTCGTGTATTTCTAATTTGAATAAATGAAACGGCATTTTATGCGGGCTCAGGTCAACATAATTCCACTCCTGAATCCAGGTGAAGCGTTCGTCTGTAATCAGATCATGTAATTTAACATTAATTTTATCGCCCAACTTCAATCTTTCTTTTGGCAGTTGTACATACCCACTTTGCCCGCGATTCGAATCCAGGTTAACAATCACTAAAATAATATTTGATAAATCATCAGTGGCTTTTAAATAAGCAATAAGTTGACTGTTCTCGATAGGACAAAACTGTATGTTCCAGGTTGATTGCAATGCAGAATTTTCTTTCCGGATTTTATTGAGAATACTCATGATATCTGTCATGCGATTGGTGCGTTTCCAGTCGTAGTTTCTGATTTCATATTTTTCTGAATTAAAGTATTCTTCTCTGCCCTCTACCGGAACGTTTTCATAAAATTCGTAGGAAGGACCATATACCCCATAATTGCTGGACAAGGTAGCTGCCAATGCATACCGAAGAATAAAACTATTTTCATTTTGATTTTGTAAATGATACGGAAGAATGTCTGGTGTGTTTGGCCAAAAGTTTGGCCGGAAGTAATTTCGCGAGGCGCCATACACCAGATCGTTTACATATTCAATCAACTCCTGTTTGGAAACCCGCCATGTGAAGTACGTATAGCCTTGTGTAAACCCAACTTTGGCCAGTGAAGCCATAATCTTAGGCCGGGTAAACGCCTCTGACAAAAAGATAACATCGGGGTTTACTTTTTGTACTTCTGCTATTACCCAATGCCAAAATGGAATAGGCTTGGTATGCGGATTATCAATTCTGAAAATAGTAATCCCCTGTTCCATCCAGAACAGGAATACCGATTTCAATTCCTCCCACAGTTCTTTCCAATTATCCGTTTCGAAATTAAAGGGATAAATATCCTGATATTTCTTCGGTGGGTTTTCTGCATATTGTATAGAACCATCCGGGCGTTGCTTAAACCACTCGGGGTGCTCCGTAACGTATGGATGATCGGGTGCACACTGAAATGCAATGTCCATAGCGATATCAATATCCAACTTCTTCGCCTCACCTATCAATTTTTTGAAATCGTCCATCGTACCCAATGCAGGAAGTATCGATTTATGTCCACCTTCATCGCTGCCAATGGCCCATGGTGAACCCGGTTCTCCCGGCTTAGACTTAACATTATTATTTTTTCCTTTGCGGTTTACTTTACCAATAGGGTGAATCGGTGGAAAATAAAGCACATCGAACCCCATGGCTGAAATGCGCGGCAAAAGTCGGATGCAATCTGCAAACGTGCCATGTTTGCCCGACTCGAGTGAAGCCGAGCGCGGAAAAAATTCATACCACGCACTATAGTTTGCTTTTGTATGCTAAACCTGAACCCTGACTTCATAACCGAGTTTAGTTTCGTTTTCCCGCAAAGGATTTTCGTGTACCACATTGGTAAATTCAGTACTCAATACGGTATCAATCGCTGTCTGGTATTTCGCTATATCTTCTAGTTTCCGCGCAAGCGAAATAAGTTCTTTGTTAGTTTCCCCTAACGTTCTAAGCAAGACCGCGCCTTCCATTAATTCTACTTTAACCTCAACCTTCGCATGGGCTTCTCTTTTAAAGCCATCATACCAGGTATCAAAGTGATCGATCCATGCTTGTATGGTAAAGAGATACGTGCCTTTCTCGGGAACATAAAACGAAGCTTGCCAATCATCGTTAAAAGTTTGTTGCAATTCAATAACGCTCCAGGCTTTTGCGCCTTGTTTCTTATATAAGACCTCAGCACGAATATGATCATGACCATCACCATAAATCGCGGCCGTTACGTCTACCCGCTCGCCTACTGAGCGCTTTGCAGGATAAAGCCCACCATCAACACGGGGCTGAACATTTTCTATGATTACTCTTCTTTTTCCGTGTTCCATTTATAAAACGATTCGTACAAATTATTTCATTATAACTGATGCATAAGCCGGAATCACCAACGTGTTGCCGTCCAACGTAACTCTTTCATTAGTTTTATAATCGATCGAAGTAAACTCATTGAGTTCACTTTCCAGTTTTGTAGTTATTTCCACATCCGAAACATTATGGATAATTAAACTTCGATCGCCCTTATAAACCCGAATCAAACTTACCAATTCCCGAATACTTACGGGGAGGTTGCCGATGCCACCGTATGCTAAGCACCTGGCTTGCATTGCGATAGGAAATAAAATCATGTAATAATTATACAAGGAAGTGGGATCTTCCTTTGGCTTTGCCTGGGGTTGAACCGTTGCATCCGTACTGTACTTTGGCGTTTCCCAGGTTGTGCGGAGTTTATCTTCTTCGCATCATCCCAAATAAAAGGTTCGCGAATATATTCGTCAGGCTTCAACCCTTGCATACCAATTTCTTCACCATAATAGATATAAGGGGTTCCCGGTAGGGTCAGTAAAATTCCTGCCGCTACTTTGGCTTTGCTGAGGTCATTACCCAGTTCGCTCATGATTCTATTTTGATCATGATTTTTTAAAAAGGTAGCATCGATGTAATCTTTGGTACTTGATGTATAGAAATCATTGATCTCCTTATACTTTCTGATCAATCCGGATAGTAT
>JADJRT010000007.1 GCA_016712035.1 Flammeovirgaceae bacterium
TGGATTTAAGGGAGAATAATGGCATTTTTTGCTCAGTTGTTATTTACCCAGTGGTGCCAAAAGACGTCATTATGTTCAGAATTATCCCTACCGCGGCCCATACGCTGGCCGATGTAGAAGAGACACTGAACGCGTTTTCTGCGCTAAAAACGAAGCTTGATAATGGTTTTTATCAAGGAGGGTTGGTGTCCGTTACTAAAGTCTAACTAAAATGGGTTTTTAGCTTGTTTTTAAAGGTTTTTGCTTAAATTGGCAGTAGGAAATCAATTATAAAATTTAAACATCCTATTAAAATGAAAAATTTTGAAGAACTAAAGACTCTCATTGCATCCCTGGAAGGTGATGCTGATAAGTTCTACAACAAAGGAAATAGCGCTGCTGGAACAAGAATCAGAAAGGGCATGCAGGATTTGAAGAATGCAGCTCAGGCTATTCGTCAAGAAGTACAGGAGTTAAAGAACAAACAACCAAGCTAGGTCACCTAACTGTTATTAAAAACCCATTAAACTCAAAAGAAATTTAACCCCAACAGGATTCCCCTCTTCATACATGGGACCATTTATATCAAGTAGGGAAAACTGAGCACCTTGCGCTTGTGCCAATTTTCCAATTTTGACACCACTCTTAATTTTAGAGAAAACTTGAGGAAGTGCATTAGCCAATACTGAGATAACACCTACTCCGCCCATTGTATAAATTGGAAGAGTCAACAGATCATCTCCGGATATCAATAGAAAATCTTTTGGCTTGTCTCGTGCAATCTTCATGCATTGCTCCAGATTACCTGATGCTTCTTTAATTCCAATGATGTTCTTATGACGGCTTAACCGAAGTGTTGTTTCGGCAGTTAGATTTGATGCCGTTCTGCCTGGAACGTTATATAAGATTACAGGTACTGGGGATTTGTCTGCAATTGATTTAAAATGAAGATATATACCTTCTTGTGAAGGCTTATTATAATAAGGACTCACCGATAACAAGGCATCTACCCCGGTAAGATCAGTAGATTTTATTTCCTCGATTACGCTGTGTGTATTGTTGCCTCCAATTCCGTAAACAATTGGAAGGTTCTTTTTATTATTTTCTCTTACGAAGGTCAAAATTCTCTTTTTCTCCTCTTTATTTAAGGTTGCCGACTCGCCCGTTGTACCCATTACCACATAGTAGTCAACGCCTTTGGCTGTATGGACCAACAGTTTTTTAAGAGAGACAAAGTCAATTTCGCCTTGGCTGTTCATGGGTGTAACCAGGGCTACACCGGTTCCGGTCAACTTCTTCATCGTAGTAAACGGGTGTAATTATACATGGTGTCGATCAACCCTTTATTGGTTCCGTTTTGCTCTATCATAAATTCAAAATACTGTCTTTCCTCCTGATTAAACTTACCAATACGACAAGCAGCCTTGCTATGCGCCAGGATATATAGAATTAACGGGTTTGATACTTTGTCAATATAAAACAAATAATCAAAGGCGGTCTCCATAAACTTATTGGCGATGGCCGAGTTTAGATTTCCCCAAAAGGATAGCTCTTCGATGGTGAAAAAATCGAATTTGAACTCATGGTTTTCTTTTTTGGCGGGTAAGTATTCCAATACGGTAACTTTCTTTCCGTCTCTCTCGAGTTGCAGAATAAATTCCTTTATGTCTTGATGTTTTTGCTTGTCTTCCACACTAAAGATTACCCCCACCGATTCAGCCTGCTTATAGGGTTTGCTGTTGCGATTTGATTTATTCTTTTTTAATGCAGCCTCAGTCCGCATTTTAAGAAAGTTCATTTTAAACATGGCCGAAAGCTAATAAAGTTAAATACAAAGTTGAAGGGCAGGCATAAGGTTTCGGATTCATTTCTTGATCATCGAGTCAAACTCTGATTCCGAAATTATCTTGATATCCAGTTTCTCGGCTTTTTCTCTTTTGGCAGGTCCCATGTTTTCACCGGCCAGTAAAAAATCAAGCTTACCCGAAATAGAAGAAAGCACTTTACCGCCATGGGCAATAATAATGTCCTTTAGATGATCCCTTTCATAATTCTGGAATACACCTGAAATCAGAAAGGACTTCCCTTCCAAAACATTGCTCACTTTCTTAGGTTCTTTCAGGGTCGATTCAAAACATAAGCCGGCCTTTTTGAGGCGTTCTATTTCCAAAAGATTGTCTTTATCCAGGAAAAAAGCGACCACACTTTGAGCAATCTTTTCGCCCACTTCAGGTGCCTCTAAAAGTTGTTCGTAGTTGGCCTTGGCCAGTGCATCCATATTCTTAAAGTGACGAGCTAACTTTTCTGCTACGGTTTTACCCACGTATCGAATGCCAATGCCAAAGAGCACATTTTCAAAGGGCTGATTTTTGATTGACCAATACCCGCAAGTATATTTTCTGCTGATTTATCTTTTACCTTTTCAAGTTTGAGCAGTTGATCTTTCGTGAGATAAAATAAATCAGCTGGAGATTTTACAAAATCGAACTCAAACAACTGCCGGATAGTTTGTTCGCCCAACGAATCAATATCCATCGCTTTGCGCTGAATGAAATGCTCTATCTTACCTTTAATTTGTGGGGGACAGCCTTTCTCATTTGGGCAATAGTGATTTGCTTCACCCTCTTTACGAATCAAAATAGATTTACACTCGGGACAGGTGGTGATATATTGAACGCTCTTGTTCGTTGGATTTCTCTTCACAAGATCAACTCCAGTTACTTTCGGAATGATCTCACCTCCTTTTCAACAAATACATAATCACTAATGCGTAAATCTAACCGGGCAATTTCATTGGCATTATGTAAAGAGGCACGTTTCACTGTGGTGCCAGCCAGAAAGACTGGTTCTAGTTCGGCCACCGGTGTTACAGCGCCTGTGCGCCCAACCTGATAAGTAATGGCATTTAGTTTTGTTGAAATACTTTCAGCTTTGTATTTATAGGATATGGCCCAGCGCGGACTCTTAGCTGTGAACCCGAGTCGTTCCTGTTGCTCGAGACTATTAACCTTAATTACAACGCCATCCGTATCCAACGGAAGATCTAATCGTTTCTTTTCCCACTCGTGAATGTAGGCAAGAACATCGTCCATGTTTTTACAGAGTCTATACGTAGGCGAAATCTGAAAGCCCCAGCTCTCTAATTTCTTTATGGCCTCCGCATGGGTTTCTACACCATTTTTTTCTCCTAAAAGATAATATAGGTAACAATCTAATTTTCTTCTGGCTACCTCGGATGAGTCCTGCATTTTCACGGTACCCGAGGCAGTGTTCCGCGCATTGGCATAAGTCTCTTCTCCAATATCCTCGCGTTCCTTGTTAAGCTGTTTAAATACTTCCTTTGATAAGTAAACCTCGCCTCGCACTTCAAAGTAGTCAGGAATATTTTTTGATTTAATCCGCAAAGGAAAACTGCGAATGGTTTTGATATTATTGGTTACATCATCACCACGCACGCCATCGCCTCGGGTAACCGCGCGTGTTAGCAATCCGTTTTCGTAGGTTAAACTTATGGAGACACCATCAAATTTTAGCTCACAGAAATATTCGAATGCGTCACCGTCAAGTCCTTTAGCAACCCGCGCATCAAATTCTTTAAGTTCTTCTGCTGAGTAAGTATTCCCTAAAGAAAGCATGGGATACTGATGGGCAACCGAGGCAAATTCTTTGGTGATGGAACCCCCTACACGCTGGGTTGGCGAATCGGGTAAACGAAAATCCGGAAATTCTTTCTCAAGATTCTGAAGTTCGTTAAGTAATTGATCGAATTCGTAATCAGAAATCTCAGGTTTGCTTTTTTGATAATAGAGATCGTTGTGATGGTTTATCTGACTGGTAAGTTCCTGGACTTTTTCTTTTGCTTCGGCAGCGGTCATACAGTGAAAATCAAACTACAAATTAACTAAATTGAGCGTATGGCAGGCTGCCACGGCAGCGGTTTCTGTTCTTAGACGATTAGGCCCCAAACCAACTTTAGTATAGCCATTTCTCACTGCCAGTTCAAGTTCATCTAGTCGAAAGTCACCTTCGGGTCCTATTAATACTAAATAGGATTTATCAGGTTGTGCCAGAGCCTTTAACTGATTTGGGTTTTACTATCAACGAAACAAATAAATTTTTGATCAGCTGAGAGCGTGACAATTTCTTGAAAAGGCTTTATCCCTGAAATTTTGGGGCGCCACGCCTGCCCGGATTGTTTCATAGCGCTGATCACAATCTTTTCAATGCGATCCAGATTTATATTCTTTCGTTCTGAGTTTTTACAGAGCAGGAAGTGAATCTGTTCAATACCAAGCTCCACTGCTTTTTCTACAAACCATTCGGTGCGATCAATATTCTTAGTGGGTGCAATAGCAAGGGCAATAGAGAATTTTCTAGGCAGAATAAATTCTTTCTCAATAATAGTGAAGGCACATTTTCTATGATCAGCTTCCTTGATTTTAGCTTTGTAAAAACTCCCAACACCATCTGTAAGTTGAAGGTTAGCGCCCACTTGCAGACGAAGTACTTTTACCGCGTGCCTTGATTCATCTTCATCCAGATGATGAACTCCGTTAGTAATGGCAGGCTGATAAAATAGATTCAACGATCAGGCGTAGTTTTGATGGAGTTTGGTAACAAGAGCAACGTAATCTTGCATGGCTTGCTCTTTCGACATTCCTTTACGGGAGGTCCACGCATCAAACTTAGCTATTGCTTTAAAGTCAAAACCACCCGGACGTTCTCCGGTAACATCGCCTTCGGTAGCTTGTTTATAAAGAGCATATAAGTCAAGAAGCTCCTCATTCGTGGGACGTTTAGTTAGTTCTTTTGATCGTGCTAAAGCGGATTGAAAATCGTCTTGTAGTGCCATACTTGAATAGATGTTTTTAAACAAAAAAGGCTGGATAACCAGCCCTTAAAGATACTCTTTACTAATAATTTATCGCTTATTCAGCGCAACATAAGGTCTAAGATTCTGACCTGTATAAATTTGTCTAGGTCGCCCGATAGGCTCCTTGTTTTCGCGTAACTCTTTCCATTGTGCGATCCATCCCGGCAAACGGCCAATGGCAAACATAACCGTAAACATATCTACAGGTATGCCTAATGCACGGTAAATTATTCCTGAATAAAAATCTACGTTTGGATAGAGTTTGCGTTCAATAAAGTAAGGATCGCGAAGCGCAATCTCTTCCAATTTTCTAGCTATTTCTAACGTAGGATCGTTCACTCCTAGTTTTTCGAGTACGTCATCAGCGGCCTTTTTTATGATTTTAGCCCGAGGGTCAAAATTCTTGTAAACACGATGCCCAAAGCCCATCAAGCGGAAAGGATCATTCTTATCTTTTGCTTTGGCAATCCATTTTTCGGTATCGCCACCATCTTTTTTAATCTGCTCAAGCATTAGAATTACCTCTTGATTGGCGCCACCATGCAGTGGTCCCCAGAGGGCATTAATTCCTGCTGAGATAGAAGAATAGATACTTGCTTTTGATGATCCCACGATCCGAACTGTAGAAGTTGAACAATTCTGTTCATGATCTGCATGTAATATAAGAAGCTTATCTAACGCAGAGGCTACCACAGGATCTACTTCATAATTCTCGGCTGGTAATGCAAACATCATTTTCAAAAACCGGGAACAATAGTCGAGCTTGTTGTCGGGATAATTGACAGGGTGCCCCACTTCATTTTTATAAGCCCAGGCGGCAAAAGTTGGCATTTTAGCCAATGATCGTACAATACTTAAATACACCAATTCCGAAGATCGGTTTGGATCCAAGGCTTCTGGGTAAAAGGCTGTTTGCGCGCAAAAGAGTGAAGCTAGTACACCCATGGGATGTGAAGTGGACGGAAACCCATCCAGGATCTTCTTTATATCTTCGTGAACCATGGTATGGTTCTGAATGTCTGTTGAAAATGTGTTTAGCTGATCAGTTGTTGGCAGTTCTCCAAAAATCAGCAGGTAGCAAACTTCCAGAAAGGTTGATTTCGCAGCAAGATCTTCAATAGAATATCCCCGATATCGGAGAATGCCTTTGTCACCATCCAGGAAAGTAATGGCACTTGTTGTTGCACCTGTATTTTTGTATCCGAAGTCGAGCGTAACTGTTCCTGTTGATTCTAACAAATTACTGATGTCAATTCCCTGTTCACCCTCCGAACCTTCAACGATAGGAAATGTATAGGATTTACCATCGATTGTTAATGTAGCCGTTTTCGCCATGTCTGATAGTTTAGTCTAAGGTTCTAAATATAGAAGGTTCGATTTACAGAAAAAAGTCTGTTCGTAAGAATTAATTATTTCCCAGTATCAGTGGCATACCGTCCTTTCCAGATCCAATAACAATGATCTTGCTATTGGGAGACTTGGAGAGTTCCATGGTCGCTTCGATACCTCTCATCTTTAACAGTTTATCAGTTAAACTGTTATTAATAATATTATTTGCCCTTGATTCTCCTTCGGCAGCAATTCGCTTGCGTTCTGCTTCACTTTTTTCCTTATCTAATCTGAACTGATAAGCGAGTGCTTCCTGCTCCTGTTGTAATTTGTTTTCAATGGCCACCTTTATTTGCTCGGGAAGCATAATCGAACGAATCAGGACAGCCGTAGCATGAACGCTTTTCTTATTCAGAATAGTCTCCGTTTCGGTAGTGATGGCGGTTTCCACCTCTGCTCGTTTGGTGGAATAGATTTCTTCGGCCGTATAGCGACCCATTACCTGCCGCACAGTAGACCTTACTTCAGGAATTACTAACACCGATTCGTAATCGGTAGTGAATTGTTCATGGATATATCCGATTTTATCAGGAATAGGGTAATACCGCACCGTGATATCAATATGTATGGACAGACCATTTTTATCCAATACGTCCATATTTTCTTCCGAGCTCATCTCATTAACCTTATAAAAGTAAACTTCATTCCAAGGTGCTTTCATATGAGTTCGGGGCCCAATGATGTTGTCTTTATCCATTCCCTTTCCCAATGGGTAGAATATAACGGCCCGCTCGGTAGCACTAATGGTATAAAACAGACTGGACGACAATGCAAGGAGTACAATAAATGCAATAATGGCGAGGATGATAAAGGGTAATCTTCTGTTATTCATAATAGGTTGATTTGATTCTTAGAAATGGAGGTAAGCAGGCAAGTTACCAATAATTACTAGCAAAACATGGACGGAAACTACTTTGTAGAAAAACAAAAAGAGCGACTAAAGATCGCTCTCATGCTGTAAGAATTTGATTTGCTTACATGGAGAAACCAGTACCTTCAGGAGTATCCATAGTTGGCGCTGGAGGAGGAGCTATAGGAGTAGGAGCGGGTGCTGGTGCAGGTGCCGCTACAGCCTTGGGAACTGAACGCTTAACCACTTTCCTTTTAGCAACTTGCTTTTTCACCAGTTTCTTAACAGCCTGCTTAACCTTGGTGGCTGCTTTTTTTACTCTTTTAGCCACCTTCTTAGCTACTCTTCGAACTGCTTTTTTTGCGGCCTTCTTTGCTTTCTTAGCCGACCTTTTAACTACCTTCTTAGGTCTTGCTTTACTTTTCTTGGCTGCTTTCTTAGCTACCTTTTTTGTTTTTTTCTTTGCCATAGTTTTTTTTGGTTTATTTTTTTTTTCGAGGGAGCAGCACTAATAAAATATTGCTCTATGTAAATGTAATTACAGATTCGATACCATGTAAAATTTTCTACAAAAAAGTTTGGAGCTTGTTAGAGCCAGCATAAATGAAGTTAGGCATCAACCAAGCCACGAAAAGGATTTGATTCAAGGGGTTTGATTACAACAGGTTTATTTTTAACAACTGTTGTAATCATCAGATAATCAAAGTATTAATTGGCCTATTTCCCGATACAAAACTTCGCGAAGATGTTTTCCAGTAAGTCATCACTTGTTATTTGGCCTGTGATCTCGCCAAGGAAATGCAAGGCTTGCCGAATGTCCATCGCGAGAAAGTCGCCTGTTATTCCCGTATGCAATCCATGAACCACTCGCTTTAAGGCTTCGTTGGTTTCCGTTAGTTTTTGATAGTGACGAAGGTTTGTTACCAGCACATCGCCTTGCTTTACTTCCTGAATGTTGACTTTAGATAGAATTTCTTTTAAGTGTTTCAAGATTGGTTTTTGATGAAGCTGAGATAAGCACGAACTCATGATCTTTAATATCGCTCAATAATTGTTTCGATGCTTTGTCTACTTTGTTCCCAACTTTTATATAAGGCCTGCCAATTGCTTTTAATCTTGCTTCTTCACCTTCAATATTTTCAAGAGTAGTATCTGATAAATCAAACAGATAAAGAATCAAAGCAGCAATTTTCATGCGCTCATGTGTGCGGGAAACACCAAGGGCTTCAATGATGTCCTGCGTTTCGCGTAAGCCAGCCGTATCCATAAACCGAAAAGTGATGCCACCTAAGGTTATTTCATCTTCTATTACATCGCGCGTGGTGCCGGGAATTTCAGAGACAATTGCTTTCTCTTCATTTAGCAACGCATTTAGCAAAGTTGATTTACCTGCATTGGGTTTACCCGCTATTACAGTTGGGATGCCATTCTTAATTACATTGCCCTGATCGAAGGAAGCAATCAAACGATCAAGATAACTTTGTACTTTTTGAACAAGTTGTAACAGATCATCGCGCTTGGCAAACTCAACATCCTCTTCCCCGAAATCAAGTTCTAACTCAACTAGCGAAGCAAAATGAATTAACTCTTCGCGCAAATGAGCAATCTCATTCGAGAAACCACCCCGCATTTGATTCAATGCGGCCTGACGTGCATTATCATTTTCAGCATGAATGAGATCGGCTACTGCTTCGGCTTGAGCCAAATCAAACCGACCATTCATAAAAGCGCGCTTAGTAAACTCACCGGGTTCGGCAAGTCGCACCCCTTGTTTCAGAAGCAATTTTATTATCTGACGAATGATAACGGGAGAACCGTGACAGGAGATCTCTGTTGAGTTCTCTTTAGTAAAGGAGTTGGGTTCTTTGAAAACCGTTACCAATACTTCGTCTATGATTTTATCGGGTTCCCCAATCGTTCCTAAATGGACTGTATGGGTTGGCTGATCGACTAATCGCTTTCCTTTAAAAACTTGGTCCGTAATTTTTATTGAATCTTTTCCAGAAAGCCGAATAACTGCCAAACCGCTTACCCCTTGTGGGGTAGCGAGAGCAATAATAGTATCATCAACTAATTGTATTCCGGACATTGGCCGCAAGATAACTAGGAATTAGCTTATAAAACCGCAAGGGCGCAGAGCCGTAAAGTTTTTTGCATACTGAGATTTCAAAGCAGTCAGGTTTTCCAACCTGACTTAGAATAAAAGTATTTTAAGCCTTAGGTTCGTCAGGTCGTAAGACCTGACGACAAGAGAATTCAACCTTGCGCCTTCGCGTCCTTGTGGATAAAAAATCGAATTAATTAGTCTCTCTCACAATCAACACCGGTATTTTAACCCTATGTCGTACGGTGTCTACCGTAGTTCCAAAAATCAGGTCTTTGACTAAGTTGTGACCATGAGCACCCATCACCAATAAATCAGCCTCAAACTCTTTTACCATAGTTGGGATTTTACGCTTTGGATTTCCGTAGCCTATTTTCATCTCTGCGTTATAACCCATTTCGGTAAGTTGCCTTGTATATATATTCAATGCCTCTTTGTCGATACTAGATTCTTTGTCGGCAATAGAACTTCCATAAACCATCGCGCCAGCAGATTCAACAATATGTATAAGCAGATACCGCGCTTCGTTACCACCTTGTGAAATAGCATTTTGAATAGCAATGGCATCTACATTTGTAAAGTCAATGGTGATAGCAATTTGTTTATAGACAGGTTTAACCAAGTCAGTTAACGTTACAGCTGTTCCGTGCGGAATGCGAGAGGTTTTATCCACATCTCGTTTATCAATCAACGGTTTAAAGGTAATATAAACCAACAATAGGGCTGCGGCAATACAAACCGGAATAACAGTTATCCAAATAATCCAAGCATCACTGCCAGCATTGGTCAGCCAACCGGCTACTTCCTGAATTACCAGTTGCACATTCAATCCCACAATGATCAAAGCAATTACCCACGCGAGTATTTGAACCCACAACTTGTTGGCGAAAATTCCCATTTTACTTTTGTCGCTGGTAAAATGAATAAGTGGGATCACCGCAAAACCTAATTGAAGGCTAAGTACCACCTGGCTCAATACTAATAAGGCACCTGTTTCACTCTCACCATAAATTATTATTACCAGATAGGCAGGTATGATGGCAATCAGACGAGTAATTAATCTCCGCAGCCACGGGGCTATACGCAAGTTTAAGTACCCCTCCATTACAATCTGACCGGCCAATGTGCCCGTAATCGTAGAACTTTGCCCCGCAGCAACCAGCGCAACGCCAAACAAAATAGGCGCTAATTCAGAACCCAGAAGAGGAGCAAGGAGTTTATGGGCATCCTGAATTTCTGCCACTTCAAACATACCTGCTTTAAAGAAAGTGGAGGCAGCTAACACGAGAATGGCAGCGTTAACAAAAAAAGCTGCATTCAAGGCAATGGCCGAATCAATGAAATTATACTTGATCGCAGACCAGATTCCTTTATCACTTGACGAATCGATTCTTCGGGTTTGTACGAGTGACGAATGTAGGTATAGGTTATGTGGCATTACTGTAGCCCCAATAATTCCTATAGCGATATAAAGAGCCGTATCGTTAGGTAAGGAAGGAATGAATCCAACAAACAGCTCGCTCATGTCTGGCTTAGCCAAAATCATCTCCACAAAAAAAGCGCCCCCAATAATGGCAACTAAGGCAATAATAAAGGCCTCCATTTTTCGCATCCCATAGCTTTGGAGCACCAGAATAATCAGCGTATCTAAAACTGTGAGCGAAACACCCCAGACAAGAGGCAAATCAAATAGTAGTTGTAATCCAATGGCCATTCCTAGCACCTCGGCAAGATCGCATGCGGCAATGGCAATCTCAGCCATAAACCAAAGCGAGTAATTAATGGCAGGGCGGTATTCACTTCGCGATGCTTGGGCAAGATCAAGTTGACGAACTACCCCAAGACGTGCACTGAGGCTTTGCAAGAGTAAAGCCATCAGGTTCGACATCAACAGCACCCAAATGAGCGTATACCCAAACTGACTTCCCCCAGCAATATCGGTTGCCCAATTGCCTGGATCCATATAGCCAACACTTACCAGATAGGCAGGCCCCATAAAGGCAAAGAGTTTTCTTATCCCTTTTCTATTGGTGGCATCGACCGAGGCATGGACTTCACTTAGAGACTTGCGCGATGATGAATTTGGAGTCATATCATTCAATCACTAAAATGTTTTGTGATACTTCCTTCGAGATAAAGATGCGGTGATCGGCAATCAAAATCTCCATCGAACCATCATAATCCTCTTTACCTAATATTTTAATCTTAGTACCGGGCCGGGCCTCGATTTTATCCAGGTATTTGAGGAGGTTTGAATCAGAGTCTTTGACTGCGGCAATCTTGCCCTGATACCCAATATTTAACTGATCAATGGCAATCTGAGGGAGAATTTTCAGTTTCCCTTTATTGTCTGGAATTGGGTCACCGTGTGGATCCACTTTTGGATACCCAAGAAATTCATCCAGCTTTTCAATGAGTCGCGCAGAGTTGATATGTTCTAGCTGTTCAGCCACTTCATGCACTTCGTCCCATGCAAACCCAAGTTTTTGAACCAAAAAAGTCTCCCACAAACGGTGTTTGCGAATAACCATCAGCGCTTCGCTTTTACCCTTGCTGGTTACATTTACACCATAATATTTTTCGTGGCTTATTACTGCTTTGGCCGATAGTTTCTTTACCATGTCGGTAACAGAGGCAGCCTTGGTATTCATGGCTTCTGCCAATTCATTTGTCAATACCGACCTGTTGCCACCATCTGAAAGGTGATAGATGGCTTTCAAGTAATTTTCTTCCGTAAGACTTAACATGATCTTGAGAATAGACTTCTCAAAAGTAAAAATTTAGATTAGTCTAAAAAAATATTTAGGCTAAAATTTCTTTTATCCTTTGTAGAAATTTGGTTTCCTCACTTGCCCAGGTTACATCCGTTGGCCGGGATGTGTAAAATTGGGTCGTGGCCATTTTTTCCAGAAGTGCGGCTGGATCGATATTTTGGAAATCAAGAACCAAAGCTGCGCTATAGGGTTGGCAAAGTTTAATCCAAGGCTCATAGTCTTGAATAAGAATCGGTAATTGACAAGCCTGATATTCATAAAGTTTGGTCGGTATTCGGTTGTCAATATGGTGGGAGGGGGGATAGCTTATTATACCAAAGTCAGAACTGGCTATTGCATCCATAATTTGATGATGGGCAACCAAAGTGCTACCACCTACCAGAGTAATAAAAGAGCAATTTGAAATGGAGTTTTTAATGTTCTCCAGCATTTTAGGGAGTGCACAATATCCGATTATTCTTAGTTCGATTTTAGTGTCGATTGTATGTAGTGCTTTCGCCAGATAGATGGACTGAAAAACAACCGTACTATCCGCCAGCGTACCACTAAAAAGAAGTCTGATTTTTGATGGGTTCGTTTCTCTTTTAAAACCGGAAAAAAGGTATGTTTTGTTCTCCAAAATAAGGTGTCGATGACTTAAAAAACCGAGCTCATTCTCATAACTTTTTTCAGCGAGAAGGAAGCCTTGAAAGACAGGTGCAAGAAGCTTCTCTTTAAGCCGATCCAACCAGCTATTAATGGTTTCAATAGGGCTGGAAACACGTTTGTGTGCAACACATTTCTAAAGTAATTCTCACGAATATCATAGACAATTCTAACACCAAATAATATTCTGTTTAAGGCACTAACTATCAGTAATTCATGCGTATTGACTATCAACAGCTCAGGTTTTACTTTACGTATTAATTTCATTGTTTGCCAGGGTGCAAGAAGCCGCCCCAGACTCATTCTCTTAAATGATTTTAGAGGCAATACGTACACTGCATGATCCTGATTTTGAGTTGTAGGTGAGGGATATCCGATCACAAAAACTTCATAGTCCTGAACCTTTGCCAGAGACGCTCCGAGCTTCTCGAGCATACGTGTATCATCGATGGGTTTAAGGATTGAAGCAAGGACTATTCTGCGTTTTTTCATTTATTGCAAGCCGGTTTAAAAATAGGATATAAATGGAACTGAAAGAACTAATTGAAAAGACGTGGCTGGATCGTGAATTATTAAAAGAAGGTCAGTCGCAGGACGCTGTGCGCGAGGTGGTCGCTTTACTGGATAAGGGAGAGCTTCGGGTGGCAGAACCCGATGGTGAAAAGTGGAAAGTGAACGAATGGATTAAGAAAGCAGTCATCATGTATTTTCCTATCCAGCAAATGGAGACGATTGAGGTCGGGCCTTTTGAATTTCATGATAAGATTGCCCTGAAACGGGATTATAAGAAACTGGGTGTTCGGGTTGTTCCACATGCCATTGCGCGGTATGGTTCCTACGTAAGTAAAGGTGTAATACTCATGCCCTCGTATGTAAACATTGGCGCCTATGTGGATGAAGGAACTATGGTGGATACCTGGGCTACTGTTGGCAGTTGTGCACAGGTTGGGAAACATGTGCACCTAAGTGGAGGCGTTGGCTTAGGCGGAGTATTGGAACCCGTTCAGGCAGCACCCGTAATTATTGAGGATAACGTTTTTGTAGGATCGAGGTGCATTGTTGTAGAAGGCGTGCATGTAGGCAAAGAGGCGGTGTTAGGGAGCCAACGTGGTGTTGACTGCCAGTTCTAAAATAATTGATGTTACTGGTTCCAAGCCAGTCGAATACAAAGGCTATGTTCCACCCCGATCGGTTGTTATACCAGGCACGATACCGAAAAAATTTTGAGGCCGGTGAATATCAGGTTCCTTGCGCGTTAATAATTGGCACCCGTAAAGAAAGCACCGACAAGAAGACTTCATTAAATGATGCTTTACGCGAAAATCATGTTTCGATCTAACTGTATACAATCTATTTAGGCCATTCTCGCGTTTAAATCAGTGTTTTTGTGCCTTGGCATGTGCTTTGTCATTATAGGTTCAAGAACTAATTTTGAAGTATGAAGTCATTCCTGAAAGGTGTTTTGCTTTTTTTTCTTCTCACCGCATTTTCCAGCGAGAAGAAGAAGGAATTTACGGCCATTAAGAACACAAGTTTTGGTAAAGGTGAAGTGCTTGAGTATCGTGTGAACTTCGGATTTTTTACCGTAGGCAAGGCTTCCACCGTTATTGAGAAAAGTGTATTCACAAAGAATGAACGTCCCTGTTATAAGGTAGATGCGTTTGGCGAAACCCTGGGCTTTGTTTCGTGGATAACCAAGGTGAAAGATCAGTGGGGCGCTTACATTGATACCGCGGCCCTGATTACCCATGTTTCGTATCGTAAGATCAGAGAAGGCAACTATAAGAAAGATGAGGTCATCAATTACGATTATGACAAGCTACAGGCTGAGGTAAAAGTGGCTGACAAGCAAACCGGCAAATACGGTGATCCAAAGTATTATAAAATACCTGATAATGTTCGCGATATCGTGGCAGGGTTTCTCTACCTGCGGGTGATTGATTATAAAAAGTTCAAAATAGGGGATACCTTGTCTATATCTGGTTTTTTTGAAGATACTCCGTATAATATGAAGGTTATTTATTCGGGTAAGGATAATGTGAGTACCAAAATCGGTAAGATTCCGTGTCATAAACTAATACCAGTGATGCCTGATAACAAGCTCTTTGACGGAGAGAACTCCATCACCTGTTGGATTTCAGATGATGGAAATCACATTCCGGTTAAAATTCAAGCCAAAATGTTTATAGGGAGCACTGGTATCGAATTGGTAGGATTCAGAGGGTTACGCAATCAACTAAGAATCGTTCAATAAACGAAAGAGTTGACTACCTTTGAAGGTTGAATACCTAACCTAAACCTTTATTTTATGTTAAAGGAATTTAAAGCATTTGCCATGCGTGGCAATGTAGTGGATCTGGCAGTAGGAGTTATTATTGGAGGTGCCTTTGGAAAAATTGTTGGCTCTTTTATAGAAGATGTTATTACTCCCTTGTTGCTGAAGCCTGCCTTAGAAGCAGCAAACCTTTCTCAACTTTCTGAACTTACCATTTTCGGAGCGGTTAAGTATGGTAACTTTTTATCGGCTGTAATAAATTTCGTTATTGTAGCATTCGTATTGTTCCTGATTATTAAAGGAATGAATGCCACAAAGAAGAAAGAGGTTGCAGCAGCTCCGGCAGCACCACCAGCGGATGTCGTCCTCTTAACTGAAATTAGAGATTTACTAAAGAAGTAAAACACTGGCCACAGATTCACAGATTATTTTTTCTCTGTGAATCTGTGGCTCGTTTTGTGCCGGCTTTGTTATTTCTTAAACCGATCCGCTAAAACCAACTCTTTGCTACCGGCTTTATATTGGTAAAAACCACTGCCACTTTTAACTCCTTTGTGGCCGGCTTGCACCATGTTGACTAGTAAAGGACATGGCGCATATTTTGGATTCCCGAACCCATCGTGCAATACCTTCAAAATAGAAAGGCAAACATCCAATCCGATAAAGTCGGCTAGTTGCAGTGGGCCCATGGGGTGCGCCATTCCTAGCTTCATTACCATATCGATTTCTGCTACTCCAGCCACGCCCTCGTATAAAGAGTAAATTGCTTCATTGATCATAGGCATCAAAATCCGGTTAGCTACAAACCCAGGGTAGTCATTCACTTCAACCGGTTCTTTACCAAGCTTTCGCGAAAGTTCCATTATCTGTGCGGTTACAGCATCGGTTGTTCGATACCCCCGAATTACTTCTACAAGCTTCATCACCGGTACCGGATTCATAAAGTGCATACCAATAACCTGATCGGGGCTTTTGGTTACGGAAGCAATTTTTGTAATGGAAATAGAGGAGGTGTTGCTTGCCAGTATGGTACTGGGCTTTGTACTCTCATCAATCTCTTTAAAAATTTTAATTTCAGATCTATATTCTCAGTGGCTGCTTCCACTACTAATTCTGCATCTCGAACGCCCTCTTTTAAGAATGTAGTAGTTGTAAGATTAGCTAAGGCAAGCTTTTTATCAGCTTCAGTCAGAATTCCTTTTTCCACCTGACGACTCATGTTTTTATCGATTGTTGCTACGGCTTTTTTCAACGCTTCCTCAGAAATGTCAATCAGGCTTACTGCATAGCCATGCTGGGCAAATACATGAGCAATACCATTTCCCATAGTTCCCGATCCGATTACTGCTATATTCTTCATGAAGTTTTCTATTTTCGGTAAATATATGGCTACTACGCAAAACAAGCGAATCAAAAGTTTATCAACCCGGTATTTGGAGTTTTATAAGAATAGTGTTCTGGTATTATTAGTGGGATTCATTGGCTTTCTAATTTACGGAGTCTTTCAATCTGAACGTTATGTAAGTTCGCTCACAAACATTGGTCTCTTACTATACTTTATTTACGGTTGGATTCGTATCAACCGCAATGTGCATCGTGTAGAGTTTGACGATGAGTTTTTTTATGTAATCCAAAAAGGGCAGGATATATTGATTCCGTTGGAGAACATCAAAGAGGTTGATATTAAATCTCTGGGAGGTGTCTATGAGGTTGAGCTATTCAATGCCGAGCAACGAGATAAAACATTTTGTTTTAAAACTTACTTGCTTTGTACGTTGAATTACAAAAGGAAAGATGCTCTTGTGAATATACTTCGTAGCAGTATCAACAAAGCCTTACGAAAGAAGCAGCATTTTCAGGCAAATGCCTTGCATAGTTAGCCGGCAACTTCTATAGCCACTTCTTTTGCCCGACCCATCGCGTTGAAGCGAATGATTAATTGTTGGTTCGAGATTATTGAATCGCAACTGCGGCCAGGCTCAAGATCATAATAATAAAATTTCTGGTTTCGTTTATACAATTCATTGCGATCGGGCCGACCCAGTAATCTTATTATATCGCCTTCGGCAAGTCCTTTCAATTCATCTTTTTGAGAAGTAAGATCAATTAAAAACCTGTTACGGATATTTTGGCAACCGCCTTTATCTTCTTTCCATTGGGCCAAATCAATGGGTGATAAATCGGGCAACGGCTTTCCACAAGAAGAGATAATTACAACGACACTAAGCCACAGATATTTTTTCATGTTGAAGGGTAGAAATTTTAAAAAACCAAAATCCTGAAAGAAGTCCATACGTTGCACCAACAACATAAAAATAGTCAGGTAAGTAGATTAGAGTAGGGGCAACAATAATCATTAACGAATAGATTATAATACGCACCCACTCTGCATAGCGTACCCATTTTTTTTGTTCAAAAAGCACTCCGCTGTTAACCACCCATAAGGAGATAACGGTTGCTGCAAACGCTTTTTCTCCCAACGTAAACTGAGACTGCTTGAATAGAAAAAACGCAGTAACACCCAAACACAAGATGTATTGAAACAAAACGTAGTAGTTTAACTGCAAGGGGTAAGAGGGATTATATTTCTGATAACCCCCCTTATCTACTTCAGGCGCGGGTCGATAGCCACCCATGGAAGCAGGAAGCCAGCCGGGTTTTTTGAACAGGTATTTGATTTTATCCGTAAAGGAAGGAATGTGTTTTATCTCATCAGCCATCACAACATAATGACTGAAGTTCGCCCAAACCGCATTCCAACTGTTGATGGGTTTGGTAATTCCATATGTAGGTCGTTCCTCTTCAGCCTGAAAGGTTCCAAACATCTTGTCCCAGATGATTAATGAGCCCGCGTGGTTCTTATCGATATACTTAGGATTACGCCCATGATGCACCCGGTGGTGAGAAGGCGTATTAAACACATATTCAAACCAGCCCATTTTGTTTATCGTTTCGGTATGAATCCAGAATTGATAAAGTGTATTGAATGCTGAGATCAGCACAAAGTCAACGGTATTGAAACCCAACAAAGCAATGGGCAAGCTAAAAGCAAACGTCCACACTACCTGAAAGCTACTTTGACGCAACGCCACCGATAAATTGTATTCTTCACTTTGATGATGTACCACATGCCCGCCCCAGAATAAATTGATTTCATGACTCATGCGGTGAGCCCAGTAGTAGGTAAAATCAGTTAGCAAGAACAGGCCGAGCCAGTAAAGCCAACTGCGGTTAAGGGTAAATAAAGCAAAGTTCGCATACACAATCTCATATATACCAATGGCCAGAATGCGCATAAACAGTCCGGATAGTTGCGAGGTGATACCACAGCTTAAGTTTGCGATAGCATCGGGCAAGCGATAGAGCTTGCGATGCGAAAAACGCTCTACAACCAATTCAATCCCGATAAGGATAAAAAAAATGGGGATCGAAAGAACGATAGGGTTGAGGTTCAAGTTGAATTATCGGTTAGTTTTGCATCAAATTTAGTTCAATGATCTTAAAAATATTCAAAGGCATCTGGTTCTTTTCCCTGGTGGGCTTGCTGGTTATGTTTTTTTATGTTTATGCCGGACTACCTGAGACGGTTTCGCTGTGGGAAGGAGAGGAGCCGGTGTTGGTTTCAAAAAATGGAATATTTTATTTTCGCTCTTGTTGATGGCGTTTGTTAATATGATGGTGTTTATCGTTCGTAACCCGATCAGGCAAAAATAATGAACCCTTCAATACGTGGTTTTATGGATTAATTATCGCCATTAATCTATTTCTGATCTCATCCTTCGGCTTACTTAACGTAACGAATGGTGGCGAGCGATACGATTACAGTAGCATGGCACCCACTATTTATGGCAGTCTGATTTTAGTTTGTGTTTCCTTACTAAGCTGGCCTGTTTATCAACTTACGCAAAGATTTTCATCTAAATAGATACTTCCTGCATACAAGGTTGTATAGCTGATGATCAAGCTGTTAAAATTGTCTTGTTAATACTCCATGGTAAGAGTATTAAACCTCGTGACTCTTGTAATGAGAGTAAAATTTATTTTATTAGGACTGATTTGAGATAATTTAATTTTTTTGAGACACTTTCAAATCGGTGTAAGCAGTCAGAATTGACATTTCTCAATAGAGATTCTGATCAATTTTTTAATCTTTGCGCGACTTTAAAAACGAGTTCTAAAAACATGGCGAAGGAGAATACAGAGTACAACGAAGCGAGTATCCGATCGCTCGACTGGCGTGAACACATCCGCCTCCGGCCGGGTATGTACATCGGAAAGCTGGGTGATGGATCCTCAAAAGACGATGGTATTTATGTGCTGGTGAAAGAAGTGATCGACAACTCGATTGATGAGCACATGATGGGGCATGGTAAAGCCATTGATGTAAAGATCACCGACCAGCGGGTACTGGTTCGCGATTATGGTCGCGGCATACCGTTGGGCAAGGTGGTAGATGTAGTTTCAAAAATTAATACGGGTGCCAAGTACGATTCGGGGGCTTTTCAAAAGTCGGTGGGGTTGAATGGAGTCGGAACCAAGGCGGTGAACGCACTTTCCAATTATTTTAAAGTGCAGGCTTTTCGCGATGGCAAAACAAAGCTGGCTGAATTTAAGAAAGGGGTCTTAGCGACTGATCCCAAAGAAACTAAAACTACCGAGAAGAATGGTACGCTGGTAGAATTCGAGCCCGACAATACCATGTTCAAACATTATCATTTCATTCCCGATTACCTGGATGATTTAATGTGGAACTACGCCTTCCTCAATGCGGGGCTTACGATTAATTATAATAGCAAGAAGTTTTACTCCAAAGATGGCTTGCTCGATTTGCTTAAACAAAAATCTGATTCCGAAGACATCCGCTACCCCATTATTCATTTTAAAGGCGAGGATATTGAAGTGGCTCTTAGCCACGGTAGTCAATATGGTGAGGAGTACTACTCGTTTGTAAACGGACAAAACACAACGCAAGGCGGTACCCATCTGGCAGCTTTTCGCGAAGGGTTGGTGCGTGGCGTACGCGACTTTTATAAAAAGGATTTTGATGCGTCCGATATCCGGGCAAGCATAATTGCTGCCATTGCTGTTCGGGTTCAAGAGCCCGTGTTCGAATCGCAAACGAAAACTAAATTAGGTTCTATGAACATGGCCCCCGATGGGGCAACGGTAAAGAGCTTTGTGGGCGATTTCGTATCCAAGGAATTGGAGATTTATCTACATAAGAATTCGGCTGTGGCCGATGCGTTGCTTAAGCGCATTCTGCAGTCGGAGCGCGAACGTAAAGAAATAGCCGGTATTAAAAAGCTGGCCAACGAGCGTGCCAAGAAAGCAAACCTGCACAATAAGAAACTTCGGGACTGCCGTTTTCATTTCGATGATGAAAAAGGTGAGAAGGGCATGGAGTCGGTAATCTTTATAACGGAAGGTGACTCGGCCAGCGGTTCGATTACCAAATCACGAAATGTTGAAACGCAGGCCGTGTTTAGTTTGCGCGGTAAGCCACTGAACTGTTATGGTCTTACCAAAAAGGTAGTGTATGAAAATGAAGAGTTTAATCTACTACAACATGCACTAAACATTGAAGATGGGATGGATGGCTTGCGCTACAACAAAGTGATTGTAGCTACCGATGCCGATGTAGATGGTATGCACATTCGTCTGTTGTTGATGACGTTCTTCCTGCAATTTTTTCCAGATCTGGTTAAGGCGGGTCATGTTTATATTTTAGAGACTCCACTTTTTAGGGTTCGCAATAAAAAGGAAACCATCTACTGCTATAGTGAAGAAGAGAAACAAAGTGCAGTGACTAAGTTAGGGAGCAAACCGGAGATCACCCGCTTCAAAGGTTTGGGTGAAATTTCGCCCGAAGAATTCGGAAACTTTATTGGCGAAGATATTCGCCTTGCAGCCGGTGCGCATTGACAAAGAAAAGCATCTTCAAAAATCCTTGAATTCTACATGGGTAAAAACACGCCCGATCGGCAGGAGTTTATTATTGAAAACCTGAAGGTTGAATTGGATAAGGTGGATAAGCAGTTGGAAGAAGAAATTGAAGCAGAGTAAATAGTTGCCAGTAACCAGTGACCGGTAACCAGTAACAAGAAAAGCAATGAGCAAGAAGAAAGCAATTAGAGACAAATCGATTCGCGATGAAGATGGCGAAGTAGTTCATGGGCTAATCTCCTTAGATGGCCTATATGAAAACTGGTTTTGGATTACGCCTCGTATGTAATTCTGGAACGTGCCGTGCCGCGCATTGAAGATGGTTTAAAACCCGTGCAGCGAAGAATTGCCCACTCCATAAAGGAGATGGACGATGGCCGCTTTAACAAAGTAGCCAACGTAATTGGTAATACCATGCAATTTCATCCGCATGGCGATGCTGCTATTGGCGAAGCAATTGTAAACATTGGGCAAAAAGAACTTTTATTAGATACACAAGGGAACTGGGGCGATGTGCGCACGGGTGATAGTGCCGCAGCACCGCGTTACATTGAAGCCCGACTTTCAAAGTTTGCACTAGATGTAGTGTACAATGCACAGACAACCGAGTGGCAACTATCATATGATGGTCGCAAGAAGGAACCCGTAACCTTACCGGTTAAGTTTCCATTGCTGTTAACGCAAGGGGTGGAGGGGATCGCGGTCGGGCTCTCGACTAAAATCTTGCCACACAACTTTTGCGAATTGATCAAAGCTTCAGTTGATATCCTTAAAGGAAAGAATCCGAAAATCTATCCCGACTTTTTAACGGGTGGTATTGCTGATTTTACAGAGTACGATCAGGGCTTCCGGGGTGGTAAAGTAAAAGTGCGCGCCAAACTTGAAATCATCGATAAGAAAACACTGGCCATCAAAGAGATTCCGTTTGGTACCACTACGAGTTCACTGATGGATTCTATTGTGAAGGCGAGTGAAAAGGGAAAGATTAAAGTAAAGCAGGTAGTTGATAACACAGCTAAAGATGTAGAGATCCAAATTCATTTGCATCCGGGTATTAGTCCGGAGGTTGCCATAGATGCGTTGTACGCGTTTACCGATTGTGAAGTTTCCATTTCACCCAACGCGTGTGTGATAGTGGCCGATAAGCCGCAGTTCATGAAAGTGAATGACATTCTCAAATACAACACGGATCAAACAGTGAAGTTGCTGAAACAGGAGTTGTTGATTCGCAAAAACGAGTTGATGGAGAAAATTCTCTTTTCGTCATTAGAGAAAATCTTTATTGAGAAACGAATCTATCGCGACATTGAAGATTGCGAAACCTTTGAAGAAGTAATCACGACAACCGATAAAGGGCTGAAGCCTTATAAGAAACAATTCTATCGTGAGATTACTCGTGATGATATTCTTCGCTTGCTGGAAATCCGCATTAAGCGAATTTCAAAATACGATTCGTTTAAGGCCGATGAGTTGCTGAAAGATTTGGAGAATGAGTTGAAGCAAACATTACATCATCTTAAACACCTTACCGACTACGCCATTGCCTATTACCAAAATCTGTTGGATAAATATGGTAAAGGCCGTGAACGCAAAACTGAAATCAAGAGCTTCCAATCCGTAACGGCTACCGAAGTAATTGCCAACAATCAGAAGTTGTATGTAAACCGCGAAGATGGTTTTGTGGGCTGGGGTATGCGCAAAGACGAATACATTGTTGAATGTTCTGAACTGGACGACATCATTGCGATACGCAAAGATGGTAAAGCGCTGGTGAGTCGCATTGGCGAACGCAAGTTTATGGGCAAGGACATTGTGCATATTGGCGTGTGGAATAAAGGCGATGAGCGCATGGTCTACAACATGGTGTACAGCGATGGCAAGAGTGGTAAAGCATTTGCCAAGCGATTTGCTATGCCGGCAATCATTCGCGATAAGGAATACGATCTTACTTCGGGTAACCCGAATAGTAAATTGTATTACCTGAGTGCCAACCCCAATGGCGAGGCCGAAGTAGTGGAGGTGAAGTTGAGCCAGGCGAGTACCGCCCGTAAAAAGATTTTCGATTTCGATTTCTCGGAACTGGAAATAAAAGGTCGTGGTGCAAAAGGAAACACGCTGACGAAATACCCGCTGCGCAGAATTGACTTTAAAGAAGCGAAAGGTTCTACGCTAAGCGGATTGAAACTTTGGTTCGATCAGGCTTCGGGCCGGTTGAATAAAGATGAGCGCGGCAAGTATGTAAACAAGTTTGATGGCGATGATCAGATCTTGGCAATCACCACAAGCGGAAATTATAAGCTCACCAGTTTTGAACTCACCAACCGCTACGAACCGGAGAAAACAATTCTGGTAGAAAAGTTTAATCCAAAAAAGCAATTTCGGCTGTGTATTGGGATGGCGTAAGCAAGCAACATTTTGTAAAGCGCTTCCTGATTGAAACCAATACACCCGATAAGGATTTCGGATTTATTAGTGAAGGCATTGGCTCGCGCCTGGAGTTTGTAACCACCAGCGACACGCCTGAAGTGGAAATAGAAGTTGTGAAAGGGAAGGGCAAGGATAAAGAGACCGAGGTCGTTAACCTCGAAGATATTATTGATGTGAAAGGGTGGAAGGCGTTAGGCAATCGCTTGTCGCAATATAAAGTAACGAAGGTGCGGCCGGTGGAGGATGCAGAAGACACCAGCGTAGAAACTGAGGAAGAAGTGGAAGCCGAGGAGCCTGAGGATAGTCAGTCTTCAAAAAAAAAAATCGAGCCGGAACCAGTCATCGAGGAGGACGGACAAGCAGCCCTCTTCGGGGAAGCAAAACCAAAAACGGGCCCACTCGTCAACGGCCAGCCCCCAAAAGCAAAAGCGCCCAAGCCAAAAGAAGCAAAGCAAGCCGACCTCTTCGGAGAAAGCCAAAAAAAGGAAAAAGTAAAAAATGACGAAGAGCCAAAAGCGTTTGGCGTAGGGGATGAGATAGAGTTTGATTTGTAAGAAGGAGAGTAGGAAAAAGAGTTTCCTAAGTTTTTACCTTAAGTAATTTTTACGTTGAAAGTATGACTTACAATTTTGATGTAGCATTTTCGTTCCTCAAGAAGATTTGTCTTTTGCATTTGAAATTGAAAAGCATCTCCCCTCAACAGTAAAGACTTTTATCTACGCTGATAAACAGGAAGTATTAGTTAGTAAGGATGGACCGGCAAAATTCAGAAACGTATTTAAGAATGAAGCGAGGATTGTGGTTATACTTTATCGGTCTAACTATGGAAATACACAATATACCTCAATCGAACGTGATGCGGTTGCTGCTAGAGCATTTGAGACAAATTGGAACTTCGTCATTTTAATTCCATTTGAGAAACCAATTCCAGATTGGTATCCCTCTACTATATTTATACTGACCCAGTAAATCATCGAGCTGACCAAATAGCAAGTATAATTGAATATAAACTTCTTGAGCTAGGAGCAGAATTTAAGCAAGAAACATTAGTTGACAAGGCTGAACGAATTAAGAAAGAGAAGGATTTCGCTCAGGAACTGATTGAGAATTCTTAGCTCCCCAGGGACGATGGCCGAATGAAAATTATTTAACGAGTTTTACAATCGCTTAAAAGAAAGAACGGCTGAACTTGGAAAGATCATCGATTTAAGATTTAATCAGAATAACACAAGATTTAATGGATTCCAGCAGACTTATGGATTTCATAAGGTTAACAACTATGCCCGTGAATCCTACTTACAAATCATGACAGAGAAGCTAACTTTTAATAATTTCAATAACAAGTTGCTAGCAAAAGAGGAAATCAAACTGGACATAAATCAAAGTAAAATTTTAGTTGGAACTATGAGGGCAATATCATTGATTCAGAAAGTTTAGTTGAGAAGATACTTACAAAATTAGTTGAACTGAAATAAGACTTCAGTTAATGCTGGGTGGGGCGGAGACCCTTATGTTAATGTTGGTCGCCTGAACAACATTTTTTAGTCTGTTTTCATTAGAGTCGACTAAGCATATTCTCATTAGCTTCAAGTATTCCTAGCAGAGTCTCCTGCTTCGGGAACTCTTTGTTAGCGAGATATTTAGTAACAATGATAGATTCAAATATTTTCAAATGATTCTAATTATTTGAAAGTATTAGGACTCTTCCAGTATAAATCATTAAATTCATTCATTAATTATGTAATGATGGACGCAAAGCCTGATCAAAATACGGAATATGACTTGGAAGAGTCGAGTTCATTAAGCGCTTTAAGAGGCAAACTAGATGATGACCCTGAGTATAATAAACAATATAAGAAGGCAAGGTGGGGTGTAATTTTATTTAGCATATTCTTTATTATTTTTCAATTATTCGTTAGTAATAAAATTAATATTGGGATTGCGGCCATTATTCAATATATCCTTTCCATGTCTTATATTGCAATTAAGTACAGTTCTTCAAAAGGAATAGAAAATCCTTTTCTAACAGGCCTCACTGTTTCATGTATAATATTCCTAATTAAATTAGCGATTGTTCAATCAGTGTTATACTTTATTTTATGAAAGTAAATTGGTTTAGTGTGAAAGTCTTAATTGTTTTTTTACAATCGCATTAATGGTAATCATTGTTTGGGGTGTATTGAGTGGATGGATCCCTGATCAGAGGAAGAAATGTTAAACCCAAGCAAATTTTGAACATTCCTCTTCCCAGCGGAGTCTCCCGCTTCGGGGACCCCTGCGTAAAATGAACCACAGATTTCATTAATTTAGCTTGTACAGAATTTAGGTATGAGTACTAAAAGACAAATCTCAGAACAAGGGGTTTACTTCATCACTATAACCGTCATGATTGGCTGCCATTATTCGAACTTACTAATGGGTATGATATAGTTTACAAGTGGCTTGATTATCTGAAGGAGAGGGGGCACTACGTAGAAGCACGCGGTTCATTAATCGAAGTTGAACTATATGCATGATAATCCTTGTGGGGGTAAGTGGAATTTAGTAGAAAGTGCGATGGACTATGGGTATAGTTCGGCCAGGTATTATTTAACAGGTGAGTTTGATGGTTATGTATTCACTCCTGTGGAAAAATTGGAAGACATTGATCTGGCAACTTGACGGTTGAGATTATTTAGACGCGGAGTCCCGAAGCGGAGACTCCGCTTGGAAGGAGTATATCAATTTTCATTATCGATCGACTAAGAAAGAGTTCTTATATATTTGCGTTACGTACAGTAAATGGAATATATGAGGCCATTCATTCTAATCCTTTTTCTATCATTGTTTTCTTGTTCGATTGGACAAACGCAACCATCGGATAAACTCAGACAACCGATCCCTGAGTTGCCTTTCGTGTCCTTGGAGGATTCAGGCTTTAACAAAGATTCAATTGAAAATCTTTTAAGATTTATAAAAAACACCCCACCTAATGACTTTAGGGGACTAGTTGTGATAAAAGATAACCAGTTAGTCATTGAAGAATACTTTAATACTTTTTGGAGGAACTCCATTCATGATATCAGGTCAGCAGGAAAAAGTGTAACGGCTATGCTTCTGGGTATAGCAATTAAGGATGGCTTGGTGAATGATTTAGAGCAAGATGTTTATTCGTTTTTTCCTAAAAACAAATATCCGTCCGTTAACAAGGATTATAAGCAAATTAAACTTAAGCATCTACTTGATATGTCATCAGGGTTGAATGCTGATACAGATGATTCTAAAACTATTGGTCATGAAGTAAACTGGATTGCAAGAGATAATTGGAAAGACTATATCCTCAACGTTCCTCTAACAAGTAGACCCGGTGAAAAGTGGGTATATACAGATATTAATCCTCTTTAATTTCGGCTGTAATCGAAGAAGCATCAGGATGAGCCTTAAGGATTATGCCAAGAAAAGTTGTTTGATCCTTTAGGGATAAAACAGTTTTATTGGTATACGAATGCAGCAAACCAGACTGGAGCTGCGGGTAATTTGTATCTATCAACATTGGATTTTGCTAAGCTTGGAGTACTAATCGTAAACGAGGGAAAATGGAAGACATACAAATTATTAATCCGGATTACATTAAGAAATTGTCGAATAAAACTTTTAATATTTCTAACGATAACCCTTTTGCAGACTATTACGGAATGATGTGGTATAAATCTCACAGAACCTTTGGCGGCAAGGACATCGATTATCTATTTGCATCTGGAAATGGGGGCAATCATTTGATAGTAATTCCTGATAAAGGAATTGTTATTGCATTAACATCTAGTGCGTATGGTCAAAGATATGCACACCGAAGATCTTATAACATATTGAGCAAGGTTCTGGCTTCTTTAGAATAACGCGAGTCTATTGAAGGAGACTCTTCATTTTAATGCTTGTCGCCTGACCAACATTCTAAAGTTTAAGATTAGACGCCTGATGGTTTCCGCTTAGTCTTTCAATCCCCAAGGGGCAACAGGCTTGTCTACTTCCCGGGTGAGATCAAATTTCACAGTAAACAAACGATCGGATCCTATTCTTCGCAGGTTGTATGAAAAGAAGTTTCATCGATAGTAATCCACCACACATTGGTGGCGGCTGCAGGAATTATGGATGTTGTTTGCACATCGGCAGGAAACACCTGGATGGTCGGCAACCCTGCATTGGAAGCCGTACCACCATATTGCGTCACTTTGTCTTCCGATCCATCTTCGTGCCGGTGGTCATGCTTCAGAGTTATACGCTGGTCTTCGAGTGTTAGCACCCACGTCCTCGATTTATCGTCACCTACAAAAAAAGGAATACGGATCGTGTTATCATCGCACGCACGTATGTGCATTACCAATTTCTTACCAGCAAAAGCATCATTCCCCGGGCCTTCGGACAACTGACCTTCGTACGCATGACCGCAGTGTTTTTTAAGAGTGGCCCAAAACTGTTCGGCTCCGCTCTGGTGCTGAGCAGATACACCCTGTGATGTAAGGAAGAATGAAAAGAGAACGAGGTATTTCATTAGCCCAATTACTTTTATTCTAAAGATATTAAGACTTTTCGCAAATACTGCATTTCTAGCTGGCTAACATTCCTTTTATCTTATTCTTTGCGGAGACTCAGCTTGGAAGCATAAAAAGACAGGTTAGGCTCTTTATTTTCAAACCATTGTATAAAGAACAAAATAATTGAGAACATTTTTTATCGCCCTGAAGACCCTGCGTACAGAAAATCTTTTTTAACGCTACTTCATCTTTCATTTTGATCACATACAGAGAATAGATTTAATCTCACCATAATTTATGCAAGATTTGATGCCTCGCGCAAATGGCGGAGTGAAATCTTTATGGCAGCACAACTTCCTGATCTTATTTGGCTTGATGGAATACGAATGGATTTGTATTCTAATCCATTAGAACTTTATTGGGATCAACACATTCGA
This sequence comes from Flammeovirgaceae bacterium, assembly GCA_016712035.1. Lineage (GTDB taxonomy): Bacteria > Bacteroidota > Bacteroidia > Cytophagales > Cyclobacteriaceae > ELB16-189. The sequence goes on from JADJRT010000007.1 coordinate 28,208, forward strand.
CCTGATTTTGTTACGTCAGCAGAATGTAAGCGCGGGTATATCGCTAAATGGGAAATACGAAATGATACGCTGATGTTAAATCGTATTGAAGGAAAAATTAGGAAGCGTTATTTCTTTTTCTGGAAGAAAATTATTCCCTACACGTTGAACAAACTTTTAAGAAGGCGGGTGATCGATCGGTTATCGCTACCTGGGTAACCGGTAAACTCAGAATTCCGCAAGGGAACAGAACCTTTTATGTTCATGAAGGCTATGAATCGAGGTTTGAGCGCGAAATGGTAATCACGATTCAAAAAGCCAAGGTGATAAAAACGGTGGTGATTGATTATACGAAGCAAGAATTGCTGGCGGGATAACCAATAGCAAACCGTTGATTAATATTGGTCTCCTAATCAATATTTTTAATAACTGCTTTCATGTAAGCAGCTACTAATTTTTCCAGAACAAGAACTTGATGTTTTCGTAGTTATCGTTACAGTTACTGAACTTCAACTCTTCGCAAATGGCAAGTATTTTTTTTCGGCCAGGTAGCGAGAAGCCCCTCAATCCAGCTTCGTAGCGATCGTCACCCTCGCCTATGTAATACTTTTTAAACTCACTGGCCGGAATTTCCAAAGATGGTTCCAGGTAGTTGCAATCAACGCAGATGCTGATGTGACCCACAATTTTATCCCTTAAATAATATACCACTCCCATGTGTGGATCAAAGCATGCAGCCGTGTAACCTCCATAAGTTGCGGTGTCGCCAATAATTTTGTGAAACCGGGCAATCTGATTTTTTGTTAATTCAACCTGATTAAAAATTTTCCGTGCCTGCCATCGAATTTTATCAGTTGGCCATCCTTCACAATTCGGTGGTTACTCATGCCATCATAATCGTAGGCAACTACCCGGTCATACCTGAGCTTGTTGTACGGGTTCACCAGCGTCTTTTGCTGGAGTCCGCTATCTCCCAACGCAAAAGCAGAAATGATAAAAATGAGTATTGTTTTAACCATTGATAAATACGACCAATGAATGTACGCATTTACAGTTAAAAAAGAAGTGGTGTTCCACACCATTGAACATCTCTGCAATTAAATATTTATCAGATCAAAACTGGAGAGCACTTTGAGTGACTAAAAAAGTAGTAGTCTTCTTCGCTATATTTGTTAATTGACAAACACGCCAGTTCTATTAAACCAATCGTAAACAAAAATCAAAACCATGAAGTCCTTACTTTTAATTCTTTTATTCTTGTCTGTTGCATGGTTTGGTGAAGCGCAGACCTACGATTTGTTGATTGAGAACGGTCGCATTGTAGATGGTACGGGATCGCCCTGGTACACAGGTGATGTAGCCATCAAAGATGACAAGATTGTAGCCATCGGGAAGCTGGGCAACGCATCCGCGAAGCGCAATATAGATGCCACAGGCCTTATCGTTGCTCCTGGCTTTATTGACATGATGGGACAAAGTGCGGCCTCCTTTATAAAAGATCCAAACACAGCATTTAATCTATTAACACAAGGCATCACCACCATCAACGCAGGCGAAGGTGAATCGGATGCACCATTGAGTGAAGCAGATTCAAAAACAGAAGGCTGGAAAACAATGCGTCAATATTTTACAAAACTGGAGACAGCCGGTATGCCTATGAACATGGTGCAAACTGTTGGCCATACACAGGTTCGTTATCTGGTAATTGGAGATAAAGATCGTCAGGCTACACCTAAAGAAATGGACACCATGCGTGGCCTGGTACAGGAAGCCATGGAGGCTGGTGCCATTGGTGTATCCACTTCGCTTATTTATCCACCTGCCATCTACGGAAGTGAAGAGGAAATTGCTGAGTTGACCAAAGTAGCAGGAAAATATGGCGGACGTTATTTTACGCACATGCGCAATGAGGGCGATAGGTTGATGGAAGCCATTGAAGAGGCGCTGCGGATTGGTAAAGCGGCCGGCACCCCGTACATATTTTCCACTTAAAGACTGCAGGGCAAGCTAATTGGGGCAAGATGGATATGGCTATTGCAAGAATAAAAGAAGCAAGATCAAATGGTCAGGAAGTAGGCGTAGACATTTACCCATATATTAACAACGGTCTTGGTATTCGGGCGCTGTTGCATCCACGGCATGCAGCCGATGGACAGGAAGCTCTGCGTACTAAACTACAAGACCCCAAGGTGCGGGCGGAAATGCGGGGCGAGATGGAAACTCTTGGTGGTTGGGAGAACTGGTTTGCCCATACTGGTAAGAATTGGGATCGTGTTGTAGTGGCTCATCTGGATGGCACACCCTATGCAGCGTATAATGGAAGCACGATTGGCGCGATAGCAGAGGCAGAAAAAATCGCCTTGGGATGTATTCTTTGATTTGACTTTGTATGATGTGTTTGCTATGCCACAAACTATGTCAGAAATAAACAAAATGAAAGCGATGCGTGAAGAGTTTACCTCTTTTGATACTGATGCCGGCCCGGCAGCTACGGGCTTTGCTGTACACCCCCGTGGCTACGGTGCGTTTCCGCGTGTGTTGTCGCATTATGTAAAAGAGCTGGGAGTTCTTTCACTTGAAGGTGCCATCCATCGCATGAGTTCGGTGGCGGCCAATGAAATCATGGCCTATGATAGAGGCACACTTGCACCCGGCCTGGCGGCAGACATCGTTTTATTCGACTTCAATACCATTCAGGATCGAGCCACCTTTGCATCACCGGCCATCATTTCTGAAGGTGTTAAGTGGGTAATTGTAAATGGAAAAGTGGTTATTGAAAATAGCAAATACACCGGAGCCAAGCCGGGTAAAGTTATTCGTGGACCAGGTTACAAACCGTAAGGATTAAGACAATATAACAAAGTGCGTTGTTGGAAGACAAATAACCGATTTTAAATTATGACGGATACACCCCACATTCATTCAGACATATTGCCCAACACCCCCTTTATTTAAAATACAATTTTGTTTAGCAACCATACGCTTATCTTTATTCTCATACTCAACCCACTACCATGAATCGTTTGAAGATCACCTTCCTTTTTCTTCTGCTTACTTTCGGATTGTTTGCGCAAAGCACGCTGCCGCGCAGCACGCCTGAAGTAGAAGGAGTTTCGTCTCAGCACATCCTTACTTTTTTGGAAGCAGCGGCTGCCAGCGATCATGAGTTTCATAGTATTATGGTACTGCGCCATGGAAAGGTAGTAGCTGAAGGTTGGTGGAATCCCTATCGGCCGGATTTACATCACACCATGTATTCGGTGAGTAAAAGTTTTACGGCCACTGCGGTGGGCTTTGCTGTGGCTGAAAAGAAGATTTCTGTGGATGATAAAGTGATTTCATTTTTTCCGAATGAAGTCCCAAACTATAATGATGCTACGCTTGCATCGCTGCGAATTAAAGATTTGTTGAGCATGTCCGCTGGGCAACAACCAGATCCCACAGGCCCTGTTGTGATTAGTGATAATTGGACGCGTACTTTTTTAAGCACACCTATTCTTAAGCAACCCGGCTCTGAGTTTTTGTATAACAGCGCAGCTACGTATATGCTGAGCGCAATTGTTCAACAGGTTACCGGACAAAAAATACTTGATTACCTGCAGCCGCGATTATTCCAACCACTTGGTATTGCGGGCATCGATTGGGAAGTAAGTCCGCAAGGAGTGAACACAGGCGGGTGGGGGCTTCGATTAAAAACGGAAGACATGGCGAAGTTTGGCCAGTTGTTTTTACAAAAAGGTATTTGGAAAGGGAAACAGATTTTACCGACTGCCTGGATCGAAGAAGCATCCACCATGAAGATTATGCAAAACCCCAAAGCCACGCAAGCGGAAAAGGATTCCAGCGATTGGTTGCAAGGCTATGGCTATCAGATGTGGCGCAGCCGAAATAATTCCTATCGGGGAGATGGAGCCTTTGGACAATACATTTTAGTGTTACCTGAGAAAGATGCGGTGATCATCATCACTTCGGAGACAGACAACATGCAAACGGAATTGAATTTAGTTTGGAAGTATTTGTTGCCGGCTTTCCAGAATAAGAAATTAGCGAACAATGCAAAAGTTAATACACAATTGAAGACACGCCTTGCATCACTTGCTTTGCCACTGCCGGTTAATTCTCTTAATGCTTCGCTCGAAAGTAAACTTGCAGGCAAAACATTTGCTACCATAAGTCCCGACCGCGAATTAGAAAGCTTCGCGTTAAACTTTGCCAATGGAGTGTGTCGCTTAACGCTGAACACAGATTCGATTACTCATCAAATCGATTTTGGTTCAGGCAAGTGGGTGCAAGGCACTACTACTAAATACGGACCTTACCTGGTGGCGGGTGCGCAAACCAATCGCAAAGGACTGGCGCCCTTCAAAACAGAAAGCAGCTACCGGTGGGTGAATGATAAAACGGCAGAACTCACGCTGCGATACATTGAAAGCCCGCACACGGAAACGATTACATGCACGTTTGAAGGTGAGAATGCTACGCTTGCTATTTCAAACTCTTTCAATAAATCGGTGCGTACCTATAAAGCCATTCCTAAAGTTGTGCGTGCCAATGCTCCGCAGTTAATTATTCGAGGCGATGATATGGGGTATTCGCATTCAGGTAATCTGGCCATCATGCAATCGTATCAGCAAGGCATTGAAACTTCTATTGAAGTGATTGCACCTTCTCCATGGTTTCCTGAAGCCGTGAAGATGTTAAAACAAAATCCACGGGTTGATGTAGGTCTGCACTTTGCGATCACCAGCGAGTGGGACAATGTGAAGTGGCGACCCATTTCGGATTGCGCCAGTTTAAAAAATGAAGACGGTTATTTTTATCCCATGCTTTTCAAAAACAAATTCTATCCCGGCCAGGCAGTGATGGATCATACCTACAAACTAGAGGACATCGAAAAAGAAATGCGGGCACAGATTGAGTTAGCGGTAAAATACATTCCCAGGTTAAGCCACATCTCCGGCCACATGGGCAGCCTGGCATTTACACCCGAAGTAAAAGCACTGGTACTTAAAATAGCTGATGAATACAAATTACCGGTGGTGGATGCACAATCAACTTCTATCTCCTACACAGGTTTTGATTTTAGAAACAAAACTACGGAAGAACGCATTGATGGATTTATTGCCATGCTCGATAAACTGGAAGATGGCAAGACCTATGTGTTTGTTGAACACCCGGGGCTCGACAATGCGGAGTTGCGTGCGGTATCGCATATCGGCTACGAAGATGTAGCGCAAGGGCGACAAGATGTTACAACCATGTTTACCAGCGAAAAAGTAAAGGCAGCTATTATTAAGAAAGGCGTGAAGCTGGTGAGTTATAAGGAGGCGTTGAAGTAGGTTTAGGATATTTATTCAAGATACAGAAACCACTAAAAAATCACTTAAGCTTCTTGGCCGGCATCGTTCGCCCACCTTGATACAACGTTAGTCCTGTTACCATGCCATCTTCCGAGCTGGAGAATTCGATCTGTGCATCTACCGCTTTCAAAAAGAATTTCGTTTTACTTTCAGGAAAAACCTGAAGAGCTTGTTGACCTGTCGCTTGGGTCATCAGCTTATCACCTTCTCTTCGCACCGTTAGAATGAAACCGGGAACCAATTCATATTCACCGTTAAATTTATCGAACTCATTTGGGTCCATTTCTATTTCAACCCGAGTGTCTGGAATGGCTTTGTCTGTTTTTTTAGCCATACTATTCACCCAATCTGTTCCTACTAATTCCATGGAAACAATCTTGCCCGCATCATCACGAATAAAAAACAACAAGGAAGACGATCCATCAAAATAAAATTTATCCTTTGCGTAAGGATAAATGGATAACACAGAACTCCCTGTACGTTGAGAAGTCAAATGGTCTCCGTCCAAACGAATCACCCGATCTTGTGCTGCATTAATACTATACACCCCAACATACTCTTTCATGGCGTTGGCATCCATCGCAATAGCGGTTGGCTTCATCATCGACTGGCCGCTTGCAATTTGTGCCGCATGAAAGGCATATTCTGTAGGACCATTATTTCCATTGTTCGACAACATGGCAACAAACACTTTCGATTCGGGAATGTAAAGCGCAAATGTTAGGTACCCATCAATACAACCACCATGAGAAATTGCCTTCTGAATTCCTATGCGTGAAATCGACCACCCAAACCCGTAGCTCTGTAGCGATCCATCATTCAGTTTTGTAGGTGTCCAGGCTTTATCCAACGAAGCTTGTGAAATGACTTTATAATTGAAGATGGCGTTGTTCCATTTCCACAAATCATCAACGGTAGATGCAATCGAGCCGGCAGCAAACGGAATGGATGGATGCACAAAATCCGCCACCACATATTTGTCGCCATTTTTACCGTAGCCAATCGCCTCGCCTGATTTTAGTTTCGTATCATCTGTAACTGTAGAATTCATTTTTAAAGGCTTGAAAAAGTTCTTTGTCAGATATTCACCCCAACTTATTCCAGATACTTTTTCAATGATCATTCCCAATAAATAATATCCTGAGTTATTATATAGCCATTGATCACCGGGATTAAAATCAAACGGCATATTTTGAAAGGTACCCAATAGCTGCGCATGCGTAAGATTTTTCGCTTTGTTTTCGGTAGTCATGTTGGACTCAATGGACGTATAACTTTTAATACCTGAAGTGTGATTGAGCAAATTCCAGACAGTAACAGTTTTACCTTGCGTTGGATAATCGGGGAGGAACTTTGTAATGGGATCATCCAATTTTAGTTTGCCTTCTTCCATCAATTTTAAGATGGCGGTGGAAGTAAATTGCTTGGTCACAGAACCGATCCGCGACACCATTTCGGGAGTTTGCGATTTTGAATGTTCCAAATCTGCCATCCCGTATCCTTTACGGAGAATGGTTTTCCCATCTTTAATAACTAGGGCAATTACCCCAGGTTCGTTAGCTGGATATTTCTCTTTCAAATAGGTATCGATGGCTGTTGCGGCATCCTGACCAAATGAAACAATGGAGGAAAGTAAAAAGATGAGTAATAGTGTGCTGGATTTTTTCATTTAGAGGGAGTTTAACAGCTACTTGGGTTGAAGAATCAAGTACAAGATAAATCAAATTCAGTTCATGTTGGCCAGATCAACATTCTGATTATACTAAGAATCTAAATCACTTCGCCATCTCCGCTTCCGAAACAACAGTAAGCAACGCAAATTGAATGGCTTTGTAGCCATCTACATCCAGCCACCATTCTTTTAATGAATGGGCATTGCCACTTTTTCCACCACGCCCAATAGTAACGGCCGGAATTCCTTTCGAAATGGGAATGTTGGCATTCGTAGAACCTCGTGTTACGCGCGGCTCTTCACCAAAATACTTTACGGAAGCCATCGTACGCTGAATCAACGGCAAGTCTTCGTTCAATTCCCCGGAAGGGCGATCGCCAATCTTTTGAATATCTACCGTAAGATCAGGACCGATGCGCTTGATGCTATTTTGTTCGTCAAGTGCTTTTTGAATGGAAGATTTTAAAATGACATCGATGTGGTTTAACCGTTCCGGACTTTCAGATCGCATATCAATTTCCATCCACGATTCAAACGCGATGGAGTTCACAGAAGTGCCACCACCAATCCGCCCGACATTATAACTTGTCTTTGCTCCGGTTTTGGTGTATTCATCGGCAGCCAGCGTAAAATTATGGATAGCACTGCCCAAAGCATGTTGGGGGTTAGCCAAACCAAAGGCACCCCAGCTATGGCCACCCGGTCCTTTAAATGTTACCCGATAGCGATAAGAACCCAGCCCCATGATGTTCACACGATCAATATCGCCTCCATCAATAGAAATCCAGGAATCAATTTTTGGAGAGTCTTCGGTAAACAGATTTTTCACTCCGCGCAAATCGCCCAAGCCTTCTTCGCCTACTGAACCTGTGAATAAAATATTCGCCTGAGTTTCAATTCCTGTTTCTTCCATTGTTCTAAGTATGGAGGCAATTACAACCAGGGCGCGTGTGTCATCACCAATACCGGGTGCATACAGCGTGTCACCCTTTGATTTTACTTTCACATCGGTGCCTTTTGGAAATACCGTATCCAGATGCGCATCTAACGCTAGAGTTCTTTTTCTATCCTTTCCTTTTCGCAAGGCTAACACATTGCCTACATTATCAATCCAAACCGAATCAGCACCTGCCTCTTTCAGCATGTTGGCAAAGACTTTGGCGCGGACTTCTTCCATAAAAGGTGGCGCCTCAATCTCGGTAAGCATGATTAAATCTTTGCGATTGCGGGCTTCTTGTTTTTTGATAGACTCAAAGGCAGCCTGAATTTTTTTATTTTTCGCCAGCTTCTCAATGTCGCGGGTGTATTGGTCGACAATTTTTCCCTTTACGCCTAGCTCATCTTCCTGAGCGAGTGTTGAGAATGAGATAAATAGAACAAGACCGATTAATCTAAACGCTGTCTTCATTATTTTAAGATTTGATTAGTTGCGACTTCTTTACAAAGAAAAGAAAATCATAGCTTAAAGTATTAACTAGTTTGATGCGCGGTTTTCTTTAGTACCTAAATTATAATCCCTCACCCCCGGCCCCTCCCTGGGGAGAGGGGTGCGTAGAGCGTTACTTGCTGCGGGTTGGTTGGCTAAGACTTAGTGATACCACTTTGAAGGATTATTTACTTTGAATGTAACAAAACCAAAAGTAAATCGTCAACTTACTGACTATTGTTCTTAAAAGAGAGTAAACTATAATGGAAAAGTTGATTTCAAGATTTAAGAAAATCAGACTAATTCAAGTCAGCACCATTGGTCTTCGTTATTTATTGGGAGCTAGTTTTGTGCACGCAAGTATTTTCAAGATTCAGGGATTAAGATTTACCCCACAGTCAGGCGAAAGCGCCCCAATTGATTCACTTAATCATTTCTTTGAAGCCTTGTACCAGTCGGGTCCTTACTGGCATTTTTTGGGATGGAGTCAATTGCTGGCGGGGTTTCTATTGATGATTCCTGCCTTCAGCACATTGGGTGCCGTTGTATTCTTTCCAGTAATACTCAATATTTTCATAATAACTTTTTCATTTGAGTCCACAAGTATTCTAATAATTACTTTTTTAATGTTGCTTGCTACTATTTATTTATTGCTTTGGGATTGGCATAAACTGAAGTTTGTTGTGTTACCTGAGCCGACTAATTATGTTGACAATAGCATGCCATTTTCAAAACATAAAATCTGGACTTACCTGGGCATTTTATTCTTTTTGCTCGTGCTGTTATTTCGATATTTAACAACAAAAAATGTAAATTAGTATCTGGGCAATCACACTAAACGTTTATCATGAAGATAAAAATTGGAAGCTTTTTTCTAATACTGTCTTGCATTTCCACCTGCTCCTTCGCGCAAATCAAAGCGAAGATTGAAGTAGATAGAATTTTACTGAGTGGAATAAATCAAATGTTCCGGGTGGTGCCCTGGGTGTTGTAAAAGATGGAAAGCTGGTATATGCCAATGGATACGGCATCGCTGATTTGGAACATGATGTTAAGATTACGCCTTCAACCGTCTTTTATATTGGGTCGGTATCCAAGCAGTTTGTGACGTTTTGTGTTTTATTATTGGAAGAACAGGGTAAACTGAATCTGGATGATCCTATTCAAAAATATTTTCCTGATTTTCCGGTGTACGAGAGTCCACTCACCATCCGGCATTTCATTCATCATACCAGTGGGGTTCGCGATTATTTAACCTTAATGGACTTAAAAGGCAGAAGTTACCTGGATCATATCACTGTAGATGAAGTATATGAATTAATTAAACGACAGTCTACCTTAAACTTTAAGCCGGGCGATCAATACCTGTATAGCAATTCCTGCTATTTTATGTTGGCACTGATTGTTGAAAAAGTTTCTGGTGAGCCTATTCGTAAATTTGCTGCTACAAATATTTTTGAGCCTTTGGGTATGAATCATACTCAATTTTATGACGATAACACAAACATTATAAGGAATCGGGCATTTAGTTATGCGAAAGATGAAACCAAGATAGTTGGATTTGATAATCTGATTATGCGGTTTGATCTTGTGGGTTCGGGTGGCGTGTATTCTACTATTGAGGATTTGTATTTATGGGATCAGAATTTTTATCACAATAAATTGGGTAAAGGCGGGCAGACTATCATCACCAGAATGCACCAGGATGGGATACTAAATGATGGCAAAAGTGCAGGCTATGCCTTTGCCTTGGAAAATGGTTCGTATAAGGGATTAAAGACAGTTAGCCATTCTGGAGCCTTGGCGGGATATCGCGCGCAATTGGTGCGATTTCCTGAACAACAATTTTCAGTTATTATATTAGCAAATCGGGATGATGGCGATCCGACTACCAAAAGTTATCAGGTAGCGGATGTGTTTTTGAAAGACAAACTGATAAAGCCTGAATCTAATATGGAAAACGCTAAAAGCGAGTCAGTGCCAAAGTCAACGCCTGTTATTAGTTTCAATGCTGAGGATTATGCAGGTAGCTTTTACAGTGAAGAGTTAGAGGCTACGTATACCATGTATGCTGAAGATAAAATGTTAATGATAAAAATGCCGGCTAATAAACCAATGAAGTTAGTGGCAAACGGTGCGAATCAATTTACCATTAATGGTATTACATTCCGGTTTAAAAGAGCCAATGGAAAGGTCGTGGGTTTTACGTTGGATTTTGGTCGGGTGAAAAATCTTGAGTTTATCAGTAAATAATGGCCTAAAATGATTCTATGAAAATTAATCACACACTAATTCTTCGTTGGGCAGTAGCTACAATATTAATTATGCACAGTGTGCCGGGTATGTTTAACAATGGCGTTAATGACTTTGGTAATTTCTACCTCAATCAAATTGGATTTAATCCTATTGGAGTTCCTTTAGCCTGGGTTATTAAATTATCGCACCTGGCGGCTGCTATTTGTTTGATACTGGAGAAATACATTCGCTGGGCAGCCATAATTACTATAGTTATCTTACTCTCAGGCATAGTAATGATTCATTATAGCGAAGGCTGGTTTGTAGTAGGTGGTGGCCGAAATGGAATGGAATTTAATTTTCTGCTCATTGCGGCTTTACTTACAATCATGTTTCCTGCCGGATTGCGTAGGTAGTTTAACTAACTAAAATTGCAAATGAAAGGCAAGTGGGACGAACGATATAGCGGTAAAGAGTTTGCCTATGGCGAACAGCCAAATAAATACCTGAAAGAAAAACTTAATGAAATTTCGGTTGGAAAAATACTTTTTCCGGCAGAGGGCGAAGGCCGTAACGCTGTTTATGCCGCATCCTTGGGATGGAAAGTTTCTGCTTTTGATTTTAGCAAAGAAGGTAAAAAGAAAGCGACTCAATTGGCAGAGAAGCATCAGGTTAAAATTGATTACCAGGTAGGGGAACTTCAGTCAATAAAATATCAACCAAATGAATTCGATGCAATCGCATTGATTTATGCGCACTTTCCAGCAAATAAAAAATCAAACCATCATAAAAAATTGACTAGCTATTTACGGCCAGGTGGCGTTGTTATTTTTGAAGCCTTCAGCAAAAATCATTTGAAGTATGTAACTGAAAACCCAAAGGTAGGTGGGCCCAAAGACGTTGCGTCTTTGTTTTCCATCGAAGAAATAGAATCAGATTTTAGCAATTTTGAAATTATAGAATTGAGCGAAACAGTAATAGAACTACAGGAAGGATTATTCCATAATGGCAACGGCTCAGTTATACGATTTGTAGGACGCAAAAATTAAGTATAGCGAACTTTTGGTAGGCTTTCTTCATGCTTTAAAGGAAAGCCATTGATACCTAACTTGGTTATTGAAGGTTTACCGTGTAGAGGGTACATAATTCAGGCAACCTTCTCAATTAACTTTTTCGTAGCCCTGATGCCATCTTCATTGGATAGATAGCCGGGCTGCCCCATGGAATACATCAGCCCACCTTCATATTCAATACCAACTATTCCTTTAAACTTCGACTTTTTGATAATCTCGAACATTCTAACAAAATCGACTTCAATTTCATTGCCCTGTGCGTCAAACTTGTGCGTCTTTGCACTCACACCTTTCGCATAAGGCATCAGCTCTTCAACACCTAAATATTTATCGTATTCCTCCAAACACTTGGTGGCCATGTACCCAGCAATATCCAGGGTGGCAGGTTTTGTGCGCTTCACACAAAAATTTCCAAAGTCAGGAAGTACGCCAGCACGCTTATTATTAACCTGCTTCATGATTCCGGCCAACCATTTTCCGTTACAGGAATGACTGATGTGGTTCTCTACGATAATATCCAACTGGTGCTTTTCTCCGAACTCAAGTAATTTTCCATAGCCATCTACTGCTGCCTTCGCGACATCTTCAGCACTTGCTTCCTGTTCCATGCTTCCCAGATTTACGCGTATTGACGTGCAGCCCAATTCTACAGCAACCTCAACCCATTTATAATGACTTTCTACAGCATGCATTCGCTTGGCTGAATCCAGATCTGCGATGTTCTCTCCATCCACCATGATGAGATGATTAGTTACTCCCGCATCGCTAGCCCGGGTTTTTAATTCTTTTATAAATGTTGCATCTGTCTCTTTACCACTGAAGAACATTGACACATACTCAACGATGTTAACACCAAACTCATTTTTGGCCCGGGCCGGAAATTCCAGGATGTTATGCTTGCCACTAAAAAATTCGGAAGCCAAAGAAAACTGAGCCAATGAAATGGGATACCTCGTTTCCATGCTTGTAAATGCCTGTATAGGTTGAGGCAGTACACCCGCAATCCCAATACCCATCGCGCCCATTCCCAATTGTTTAATAAATTTTCTTCTTTGCGTATCCATAAGGATGGTCTTTTTATTTTTACATACTATATGCACAGCCAATGTACCAAAATAATAACTATCCAATCGGATTACTTTAGCTTTTAGTACCTACTTGTCAAATTGAACAAAACCCAGTACCTTAGTTAGGCAACGTGATGGGTCAATTTGTTTTATAAAATTCAATCAATGAAAAAATTAGGGATATCCCGAAAGGGTAGAAGTAAACTAAAGAATAATAAGAAAATTATTAGCTGGGATTATTACGATGCCAATGGAAAATTAATTGTAGATACTAAAGTTAAAGACCGGTGTAACCTTTTGGTTCTTCCTCCCGCATGGCAAGATGTATGGATATCGACCAATGCCAAAGCGCACTTACAAGCAACAGGCAAAGATGCCAAAGGAAGATTGCAGTATCGTTATCATCAAAACTGGACAGATGCCCGGGCTGCTGAAAAATTTGACGGGATGACAGGCTTTGCGCGCACTTTGCCACACATTCGAAAGAAGGTTAATAAAGATTTGAAACGCGAGGGAATGCCAAAAGATAAAGTGGCCGCGCTCATCGTTCGGTTAATTGATCTTTATCATTTTAGAGTGGGTAATGATGAATATGCGAAGACAAACAAATCCTATGGATTAACTACGCTTACGCGCGGTCATGTTATCATTGATACTTCAAAGAGTGCTGAAGGGAGTCTGGATGCTGTTTTTGAATTTGTGGGGAAGTCAGGAAAACTTTGGAAACGCAGAATATGGGAGGATGATCTTGCCTTGCTCATCAAAGAATCGGGCGAAGTGGGAAGTAAAAAAAAGAGCCATGATCTTTTTCGATATCTGGATAAAAATGGAAATGACTTTGATATAAAGTCAAATCACATAAATGAATATCTGGACACAATCACCTCTAACTTCGGAAAAGTTACTGCCAAAGACTTCCGCACGTGGGCTGCCACGTGGAAAACAGCCTATCGACTTTCCAAACAGCTCGATCCGGATTCAGCAACAGCAAGGAAGAGAGTTTCAAATCAAATAGTTAAAACCGTTGCATCCGATTTGGGAAACACTCCCACGGTTTGCCGATCTTCCTACATACATCCGAGAATTCTTTCCGAGTGGTCCAATGGAAAATTTCGAACCAAATGGAACCGGGCCGCTCGTAATGGAAAAGTAACGGGCTTAACGAAGGAAGAAACAGCAACACTCAACTACCTGGAATCCGGAAAGTAGCAAACAGTCATTACCTAGTTGCTAAATCAATCTTTTGAAACCGGATTAATCATGATGTGTGCGCGATGTGTTCCCGGATCCATAATCCAGGGCATGCCGGGTGCCTCTGGTTTTATAGGAAGCCCGGTGCTGGCGGCCGTTGCCCACGGTATATAAACTACATACCGAAAACTCCCTTTGGCTACTTCACCGGTAGTCGCATTATAATCTTCGGCTTTCGCTGAATACACTTGTAAATTACATGCTTGCTTAGGCATTACCAGTTTCCCTGATTTAGCTTCTGCTTCGCGCATGTCAAATATCTCCTGAAATGATTTTCCTTCATCTTTTAACGCTCTGCCTCGTGCCATAAAGGGTTCCAGATCTTTGTGATAACAGGAAACACTAAGTCCGGCCTGATTCGGATTGTCTGCAATGCAAATCATTTCATTGGTACCTTTTCTAAGTACCACAAATTCACCTTTTGCATCATAGCCATAAACCATAGCGGCAGCACGTTTGTCTTCAGGAGCCGCCAATACCGCTGTTTTAATTTGAATTTCGGCAGATGGTGTTTGCGCATAGCACATCGAGGCGCTAATAATTAGTAAAAACATGTAAATGAATTTCATATAAAGTTTTTTTAGCGTTTATGTATTTTCAAATCCTGCAAGCTTAATTTTGAGTACGTGGTTTAAATATACCAGTTGGAAATGGTAAGATCAATATTAAATTGAATGGAAACGGAACGAATAGCAATACAATTCGCGGGTGTAATCTTGTTGCTCATTGCTGTACCGCTTTTGATTATGCATGTACGTAACTGGTTTTTGGCTAAACAATCTGTTTGCTGGCCAATTTGTGCCGGTATTGTTAACAAGGGCTTGTCATTTACAATATATGGTACATTATCGTTTAGCTACGAATATGCAGTACATGGTAAGCAATATAAATGTAATAAACCCTATTTCTCTGGTTCCTTTAAAAATGTAGGGCGAAAAAAGGAAAACGAACTCATTAATTTTTATCCTTTAGGGAAACCGGTAACAGTTAGCTATCATCCAGATAAACCTCAACTTTCCGTTCTTGAACCAGGGAGAAAAGAGGGAGTATTGTCCACTATTATTCAACTCATCATACTCGCTGGTGTGGCTATCTTCTCCGTACTCAAGCCCACAGCCATTTTGGATTTGATTCATTGATTATTCACTTATCGAATTTTTGTTGATTGTTCGTTTTCTTTTGTGCTGATTTGCGATATGAAAAAATTGATAAGAGCGTTCTTGATTTTATTCCCGGCATTCTCCTTTGCTCAGGAAATCTCGGTTACTGGAAATGTTACAGACATCGTGCGCGGAAAATTATTGAAATCAAAGATTGTTTATCGAAGCTACCCTACAGGAAGTATCTCAGGCACAATTAACGACAGCACTTTTACATTTGGAATTTTTGGTTCCTCAAAATATCAGGTTACAGCCGAAGCCGAGGGCTACATGCCCCGAACAATCATTGTTGATCCGAAAGAAGCGGTTGGAAACATTATTAATCGAAATATTGAGTTAACCTCGTTAAACGCTACCATTGTTTTAAATCATTTGATTTTTGAGTTGGGTAAATCGGTCATCAATCCTAAATCGTATCCTGAGTTAGATGAGGTGGTTGCTATGATGAAGGAGAACACCAAAGTTGTTATTCAGTTGGAAGGCCATACCGATAACAAAGGCAATGCTGATGCAAATCTTAAGCTCTCTCAATCGCGGGTAGATGCCGTGAAGAAATACATTACCTCGAAGGGGATTAGTAAAGATCGCGTAAAGACGAAAGCGTTTGGCGGTACACAACCCATTGCTACTGAGAATACCGAAGAAGCTCGTGCCTTAAACAGACGGGTTGAGATGCGGGTATTGAAGGATTAAAAAAATAGTTTAGCGAGATTTTTGAACAGGTGTTGCCAGCCGGGTTTACTGAACATTAAAAGCACGGTTGGTCAAATTCGGGATGTGAAATTTATTTTTTAATGTTAAGTACCCTGTAAGCTCTTTTTTGCCGCTAACAAATTCTATTCTATAGAAATAGATACCACTTGGCATTTCTTTTCCGTCTTCTCTTTTTCCATTGAATCTTTTAGTAGGATTGGTATTGTTATAATTCTCTACCTCAAATACCTTATCGCCCCACCGGTTGAAAATGGAAACTTTGTTTTGCGGTTCTACTATTTCAATATTTTCAATTTTAAAATACGGATTGAATGCATCATCGTTGGGTGAAATGGCATTGTATACAATAATATTGGATGGAATAGTTACACCAATACTTACCATGGAAGTAGTACAAACACCCACGAGGTCGCATACCTGAATGGTCAAATTATCCGTTCCTGAAAATGTTATACCTGTGTAATTTACTTCCAACTCATTGTTACTATTAAAACTTGCCACTGCTCCGCTTGTTGGTGGAGAAACTATGGATAGCGTAGAAATATCAAGATTGTTGTTGGGGTCAGATAACAAACTACTAAGCGGTATGGTAACTGTGGTACCTGCGACTGCAGAAATTCCAGAGATTGGTTCAATTACAGGGGGCACATTGGGGATCGTAATTTGAATAGCGGCAGGGTCACAAAGTCCACATTGATTGCAAATTTCATATTGTATAATATCATCTCCAACGGTGCCATTGGCTGGTGTGAAGGAAATCTTTTTGTCAGTGCCCACAACGGCTGTTCCCTTCACAGGAACTTGGGTAATATTCACCGAAATTATGTCACCCGAATTAAACGTTGCAGCAGCGATAGGATCGGCAAATACAGTTTGTCCCAAAGGCGCGTTGAGCAAGAGTGTTGCCGCAATGGGCTGCTCACATCCCCGGTCAAGGGCAATAAAATTGGCTCGTGGGGGTGTAAAGGAGATGGTATGCAATGTATTGATACCCGTTCCGTCCGAGAGTTTTGCTTCATTAATTGAAGGTGGAAATAACCCGACAATACCTCTGGATACCCACCAAATTTTATCCGTTGCTCTGTCAATTTCTAAACCCCGTATTTCTCCAGAAAAATTATTGATAAAAGGCGTAGCTGTTCCTGCTACATTGGTAATATCGGCTTTGTAGATTGTTCCCAATCCGTTGGCTGCAGTGAAAGCCCAATACACAAATCCATTTTTTGCATCCACCTTTACATCGCGCATAAAACGTTGTGGCGCGGCAATGCTCTGCGTAATTAGAACCTCCGGATTTGTTCCGTCCAGATTCGATCGGCTTAACGTTCCGGTGTTTATTGGGCCAAGGCTGTTGGAGGTGTAGTATAATTTTCTTTTCACGAGGTCAATGGCAACTCCATATGGATTATTGATAGTTGCCAGATTCTGGATAGAACCGGCAGCAATGGGAGTCGGTAAATTATAATCAGCGCGTTGAATTCTATTGCCGGCTGTGTAGACGAAGTACATCATGTGATTGGAGGGATCCAAGGCAATACCACCAATTCCATTTACAGCATTAGGGTAATCAATTAATGTATCGAGGTCAGAAAAAGTAGTTTCATTGATAAATCCTTTAATAACGTTTGCCTGAGTTTCATCTGTCCAATAGGCATACCTTGTACTTTGATCAATCGCTATGCCATTAGGGGTAGAGCCAAAATTGAAATGATAACGTTCAAAATCCGATCCGTTGGTATTGATACGATGCACTTCATTGATGCCTGCTTCATTCCAGTAAAGTTTTGGAGGGAGAGAAGAACTGAAATCAAGAGCCACATCAACGGGTACGTTCAAACCAGTCACTACGTTTATTTTTCCGGTACCAGTAAGACTCGATCTACCAATGGCAGAGGTTCCATCCGCCCAAAAAATAAAACCATTGTTGTGATCTACCGCAATTCCGCTAAGCCCAACAGGCTGATTTGTAACAATAGAAACCGGGTTGGCTCCTGTTGCAAGATCTCTTGATACAATTTGTCCTTCTGTTGTAGGAAAAAAGATATTAGTGGTATGATAAATTTTGCCCCCAATTGGGTCCACTGCGATGTCGCTAGCCTTTGAATCTGCTACAATTTGAATTGGACTAGCAGGAGCATTTAAATTTGCAATCCAAATTTCTGTAGTTGTGATGGGTCGGATGTAATATATTTTTCCATTTACCAGGTCAATGTCAATCCTGCCTGCGTTAACGCCAGCAATATAGGCTGCGGGTAGGGCCGCAAGAGTTGTGGTAGCATCAATATTGGTTTTATAAATACTTCCATTGCTTGAGATAAGTAACTCTCTGGTTAGTGGATTAACAGCAAGTGATTGAAAATTGGCTCCTGTGACGCTAGCAAAATTAGAAGGGAAACTGTTTAGGCGAGTGTTGCCACCTATTTCGGTGAGGGTTGCCTTTTTAATGATCGTATTAGACTCGATCCAGAAGACGGTATTCCGTTGTTCATCGAACACCATATTTCTGAGCGTGTTGACAGTAGTTGAAAAAGGAGACATAAGCTCCAACGAGGATCCATCTACATTACTTCTTCGAATTTCAGTAGCCCCGTTCTCAGCAATGTATAATTTCTGAGCAAAACCAGATGTGACAACAAAGATTGACCAACAGACAAAGAGAAATTTTTTGCATCCCATAGATTCGCAGCAGTAATTCTATTCAAAGTTCGAATATTTTATTGATCCACCTATTATAAATTAGAAACCCTGTTTTGTGGTTCTAAAAAAATGAATGCTCTGAATTTTGAAAGGAAAACCTATTGCAACTGAGGATACTGAAGAAGTACGCCTTAAACAGACGGATTGAGATGCAGGTGATGGATTAGAAAAACGGTTACTTCATTTTAGTTGCCGATACCTGTTTACGCGCAACGGTAGATTGTTCTACTTCCCAGGCCTTCCAGTATTCTGTTATCTGATTAATTTCTTCTTCTATACAAGCGTATTTTTCTACCTTAGGTACCCGCGGCTGCATACCTCTGGCGAGATGATAACTACTTAACCCACCCGTCCATTCAAAATGTCCGG
Organism: Flammeovirgaceae bacterium; assembly: GCA_016712035.1. Classification (GTDB taxonomy): domain Bacteria; phylum Bacteroidota; class Bacteroidia; order Cytophagales; family Cyclobacteriaceae; genus ELB16-189. Next base: position 47,211 of record JADJRT010000007.1, read on the forward strand.
GATCGTAAAGTTCTTTCCATCTTCCGCCCCAGCGTAAACCTAATTGCTCACCCACCGCGCCAACCTTTCGCCAAAGTCTTGCATTATCCCATTGGGCTACCGAGTCAATTACGGGTACAACATCTACGGCCAATCCATATTGATGTTTGGAACCACCACCACCAGTTCGGGTATATTTTTTACCCATGTATTTATATTCGTTTTGCTTACTGTGGGTTCGAAAAGATTCTACGACAGCAAGTTCAATTCCTTTTGCTTTACAGGCATTGATAAGCGTAATAATCTTTTCTCTGAAGTAGGGGTGAAGCGCGTTCAAATCAGTAATCATCGTTAGATTACCTCGATCTTTGCCAAACGTATAGTTCTCTACTGTCTTCCAGTTTTTCCAATTATTGAAATCATCAATTGTTTCTACTTCAGTGGCGATAGTAGTAGTGCTTTCAAAAATAAAAAAATCTTTTGCGAACTCTTCTACCTGCAATCGTTGACTATCCGTATAAGGCACTAATTCAAAAGTCTTTGTAACGTCAGTTTGCGCGAATACCGCAAGCGGAGTAATTATTAATAGGCTTAAAAATGAAGCAATTTTGAGCATTTTCTAAAAATAAAATGCAAAAGTACGACATTTCAATTAATTGAGCTGACAAAAACCAGTGCCCCTATACTCTTATGCTTGAAAGTCCACCATCGACATGGAAAATTTGGCCAGTAATCCACGATGCTTGGTCTGATAGTAGATAGGCAGCCATGTTGGCAATGTCTTTTGATTCACCGGTTCGCTTCAGCGGATGTCTGTCATCTGAAGCTTTTTTCTTTTCATTAGAGCCAAGAAGTTTTCCCGCCAAGGGGGTATGAGTGAGTGAGGGCGCAATAGCATTAACTCTGATTTTTGGTGCAAGTTCAGCCGCTAAAGAACGCACAATGCCTTCCAGGGCTCCCTTAGCGGAAGCTACCGAAGCATGAAACGGCATACCCTGTTGAACAGCCACCGTACTAAAAAGAACAATGGCAGCATTGGCAGAATTTTTTTAGTAAAGGGAAGCACGTTACGAATAGTACGGACAGCTCCTAAAACATTTATGGCATAGTCCTCCAAAAACTCCTGATCAGATAATCGATGAAAGGGTTTCAGGTTTATCGTGCCTGGGCAATATACTAATCCGTTTAAAGCAGATGGCAGGTCATCCAGATTCAGTTCATCTTGGGTTGCGTCATAAAGAACAGATTTAGCCCGGCCATCGGAAAGCGCTTTTCGGGAGGCCAGTGTTAGCGTATGATTTTCAGCAGGAGTATTTCTGTAAGCGATTGGCCAACGCCAGAGTTTCCGCCTATGATCAAATAATTTTTTGTATCACCCATCTTTAGTTACTTTGATCTTTCTAACAACAAATAAGGCGCATTGTTTGATGAACGAAGTCAAAAATAAACTACTGATTAATCACTTCTCCACGTACCTAACCGATCATCGAAAGGAGGTTTTAGAACAGGTTTTAAATTTTCGTACCCGGCACATTACGCTGGTGCTGGAAGAGATTTATCAACCACACAATGCCAGTGCTGTTATACGCACGTGCGAATGTATGGGTATTCAGGATATTCACTTTATAGAAAATGAAGTTAAGTATGAAGTGAATAAGCGGGTGCTTAAAGGATCGAATAAATGGATTGATTTAATAAAGTATAAAGATAAAAATGCTGCGGCCACTTGCTTTCAGCATCTGAAAAGCCAGGGCTATAAAATTCTGGTAACCGATCCATCACCCGATGGGGTTTCGATTCACGATGTATCAATCGATACTAAAATTGCTTTAGTGATGGGTAATGAATTACATGGAACCTCCGAGTTTGCTTTGTCACAGGCTGATATGAAAGTGTTTATCCCCATGTATGGCTTTACGGAAAGTTTGAATATTTCGGTGAGTGCAGCCATTTGTCTGAATACATTAATTCCTAAACTTCATAAATCAGAGGTTAACTGGCAGTTATCGATGGAAGAAAAAGATGAAATTCGGTTGCGCTGGGTAAGAAAGATGATGAAGCGACCAGAAATCATGGAGCGCGAGTTTCTTAAGACTATTGACTAACTTGCAGCAGCTTTAATCTATTGCACATGTTTTTTTTGAAGAGGGTGCTTCGCATGGGAGTTTTTGTAGTACTAGGCATACTCATAACAGTATTATTAACCAATCTTTGGGTTGTTAAAAGTACACAAGCCGAGGTGTTGACCGATTTCGAGCTATTACCAGATAGTGGTGTGGCATTGGTGTTAGGTACGAGTCACCGATTAGTGAATGGAACACCTAATCCATTTTTTCATAATCGAATGGCTACAGCAGCGCAACTTTATAAAGAAGGAAAAATTGTTCACTTTATTGTAAGCGGAGATAATCGCACCAAGTATTACAATGAACCAATGGAAATGCAGAAAGCATTAATAAAATTAGGAGTTCCTAGTGAATCAATTACCATGGATTATGCCGGATTACGTACGCTCGACTCTATTGTTCGCTGTAAGGAAATTTTTGGACAATCAAAGATTACCATAATTACTCAACCCTTCCATAGCTATCGGGCCTTATTCATTAGCAAGTATTACGAAATGCAAGCAGTTGCTTTGGTGGCCGAAGAACCGAATATGGAAAGAGCCTTACCTGTTTATGTTCGCGAATATCTGGCCAGAACGAAAGCGATTCTGGATTTATATGTATTAGGAACTACTCCTAGGCATTTAGGTAATAAAGAGCCTATTGCTGTTTAAAAGAAAAATTCTAACAAGCGCATATACCTTCAACCAGTTGCTCCGTATAAATCATTAATTTTGCGTTTAAACTCCAATTGTGAGCAGTAAATTTAGTATCAAATTCTTCTCCCTTTTTATTTCTAGTCTTTTTCTGATTGTTGGGTTCGTGCAGGCGCAGGAAACTACCATTCAGGGTAAAGTGATCGATGCCGCATCGGGCGATCCCATTCCTTTTGCCAACATTATTTTTAAAGGAACATCCATTGGTACGACTACTGATTTTGAAGGCAACTACTTATTGAAGACTTCCAATCCGGCTGATTCAATTCTTGCCTCCTATATTGGATATAAACCTCGCACGAAAGCAATTGTAAAAAGCATCAAACAAACCGTAAACTTTCAACTGGAAGAAGATGTAACCAGCTTGCAGGAAGTAGTAATAAAAGCAGGTGAGAATCCGGCTTTTGAAATCTTGAGAAGAGTGGTGCGTAACAAGAACAATAATGATAAACGCAAGCTTATTGCCTACGAATACGATACCTACACCAAAATTGAAATTGATGTGGATAACATCTCCGATAAATTCCGAGAGAAGAAAATCGTTAAACAAATAACGCAGGTATTAGACAGCATCGATCGCATTGCCGGTGAAGATGGTAAACCGATTCTTCCGGTATTCATGACGGAAAGCGTTTCGAAAATTTATTATCGGGATAATCCTTCCTTAAAAAAGGAACATATTCTGAAAACCAAAATTAATGGGGTGGGTGTTGAAGACGGTACTACCATCACCCAAATGATCGGATCATCGTTTCAGGAGTATAACTTCTATCAAAACTGGCTCAACATTCTTAACAAGGAATTTGTTTCGCCCATTGCCGATGGCTGGCGTATTTATTATGATTACGATCTCACCGATAGTTTGTATATAGGTGATGACTTCTGTTACCGATTGGATTTCTTTCCAAGAAGCCCAATGGATCTTGCTTTTACAGGAACGATTTGGATTACCCGAGATGAGTATGCTCTTAAGCAGATTGATGCTTCCATGGGCAAGCAAGCAAACCTGAATTTTGTTGATAAAATCCGGATCCAACAAGAGTTGGGAAAGACTGATTTAGGGCCATGGCTTCCAATTAAAAATAGGGTACTTATTGATGTGGGTCAGATCGGTAAAGAAAATGCAGGGATGCTTGCAAAGTTCTATACGAGTAATAAAAACATAATCACCAATCAGCCCCGGCCACAGCCCTTTTATGAGCGTACTATCGAAATGGCCGAAGATGCACGAATGTTTGAGGGTGATCAATATTGGGAGACCCTTCGGCACGAGCCGTTAAGTGAAACAGAAAAGAATGTCTATAAAATGATGGACACACTTCGGAATATCCCTGTAGTAAAAACCTATACCGAAATAATAAAGGTTGCCTTAGATGGATACTATCGGTTTGATAAAATAGAAGTGGGATCATACATAGGATTATTGGCATGGAACGATATTGAAGGAGTACGGGTGCAGGCCGGAATAAAAAACTTCGTATAGCTTTAGTAAGAAATGGGTATTGAGAGGAAATTTAGCCTATGGATTTACTGATGAAAAAATTAAGTACATGGCTTCCGTTGAACGTATATTATCGCGACACCGATGGACTACCTTAACATTCAGGGCCCGCAGTGACATTGATCGGGTAGGCGTGGATAGTGAAAGTCTGGATAACAATTCCATTCTATTAGCGCTAGCCCGATGGGGGTATTTTCGAAGAGGGTATTATTCCGATGAATACCGGGTAGGCCTAAATCGTGAATTATTTAAAGGCTATTCTCAAAAAATTTCTTTTCGATATTGGACGTTCGACCCCACGTTTCAATTTGGATATCCGGCTAATCCAGAGGATACGAACTCTGCTATACTCGATAGCTATCAAAACTCAGAAGTTAGCATTGAATCACGTTATGCAAGAGACGAGGTTTTTCTACAGGACGATAATGAGCGCATCAGCATGGGTACAAACAAATGGCCCATTTTCACTTTAAAATACACACATGGTTTTAGTGGCGTATTTGGTAGTGATTTTGAATACGATAAATTGAGATTTGGTATTTCAAAAAGAATTAAAACCGGACCGTTGGGCGTTGGGTATTTAACCGTTACCGGTGAATATATTTTTGACACGCTTCCATATCCTATGCTTGGAATTCATTTAGGGAATCAATCACCTATTTATTCTTCGGTGCTTTATAGCTTAATGAACTACGGGGAGTTTGTAAGCGATCGGTCTGCCTCGCTTCAATATCAACAATATCTTGAAGGCTTTTTGCTCAATCGTGTTCCTTTATTGAATAAATTGAAATGGCGGTTACTGGCAACCACCAATGTTATTGTTGGCGGTATGCGCGACTCAAACAAAAATCTCATCTCAACAACAACTCCCGATGGTTTTGAAACGTTGCCGGTCGGTTATTTCCAAAATGGAAAGCCTTATATCGAATTGGGGTATGGCGTTGAGAATATTTTTAAATTTCTTCGCGTGGATTTTGTACACCGCTTGTCCTATCTCGACAATCCCAACGCCCGTAAGTTTGGTGTGTTGTTTACCGTACAGGTTCAGTTATAGCGGTCTATTTTTCTTTAAAACTTCCTCTTAAAGAATGCTTTAAAAGGCGATATTTGCGTTCCAAAAAACGAAACGAATCAATGAGTTCTGTTAAAATAACTTTACCCGATGGTTCCTCGCGGGAATATCCGCAAGGTGTAAAAGGTATGGAGGTTGCAAAAAGTATCAGTGAAGGGTTAGCTCGCAACGCACTGGCCATCGAGGTTAATGGTGAGATTTGGGATTTAAGTCGACCTATTTCGTCAGATGTTTCGGTTCGTATTTTTACATGGAATGATAAGGGCGGCAAATACGCATTCTGGCACTCCTCGGCACACCTTTTTGCCGAAGCTCTTGAAGCCCTTTATCCTGGCGTTAAGTTTGGCATCGGACCACCTATTGAAAATGGTTTCTACTATGATGTGGATTTAGGTGATATTCCCTTTGGTGATGAAGAGTTAGCAGCTGTAGAGAAAAAGATGGTAGAACTTGCCAGACTCAACAATGAATTTGTGCGCACCGATGTTTCAAAAAAGGACGCAATTGAATATTTTAAAAAGAAAGGTGACGAATATAAACTTGAATTGATTGATGGATTGGCCGATGGTTCAATCACTTTTTATCAGCAAGGTAATTTTGTTGACTTATGCCGCGGGCCACATATTCCAACAACGGCCCCTATTAAAGCAATTAAACTCTTGAGTGTTGCCGGTGCGTATTGGCGCGGAGATGAGAAAAATAAAATGCTTAAACGCATTTATGGAATCACCTTTCCAAAACAGAAAGAATTGGAAGAGTATCTCTTCATGTTGGAAGAGGCAAAGAAACGGGATCATAGAAAACTCGGAAAAGAATTGGAGCTATTTGCCTTCTCTGAGAAAGTAGGGATGGGGCTTCCGCTTTGGTTACCTAAAGGAACAATACTTCGTGAAAGGCTTGAGCAATTTATGCGCAAAGCGCAGGTGCGTGCTGGATACGACCCTGTGGTTACTCCACATATTGGAAGTAAACAACTTTATGTTACTTCCGGGCATTACGAAAAATATGGGAAAGATTCTTTCCAACCCATACATACACCTGATGAAAGCGAAGAGTTTTTACTTAAACCTATGAACTGTCCGCATCACTGCGAGATTTATAAAGTAAAGCCCCGGTCATATAAAGACTTGCCTATTCGCTATGCTGAGTTTGGAACAGTTTATCGCTATGAACAAAGTGGAGAGCTACATGGCTTAACACGCGTGCGCGGATTTACACAGGACGATGCGCATATATTTTGCCGGCCTGATCAGGTAAAGGCTGAGTTTGTGAAAGTTATTGACCTTGTACTATTTGTATTCAAATCGCTTGGGTTTGAAAATTATACCGCTCAGGTCTCCTTACGTGATCCAGAGAATAAAGCAAAATATATTGGCGATGACGAGTTATGGGATCGTGCCGAAAGAGAAATTCAGGAGGCAGCAGACGAACGTGGCTTGATAACAGTGGCTGTAAAAGGCGAGGCTGCCTTCTATGGGCCTAAACTGGATTTTATGGTGAAGGATGCTCTGGGCCGCAGTTGGCAGCTGGGTACTATTCAGGTTGATTATCAATTACCGCAGCGATTTGAGCTAGAGTATGTGGGTTCTGATAATCAGAAACATACTCCTGTTATGATTCATCGGGCTCCTTTTGGTTCGATGGAGCGCTTTGTGGCTGTTTTGATTGAGCACTGTGCTGGCAATTTCCCGTTATGGCTTGCGCCTGAACAAATTGCCGTACTTCCTATTTCTGAACGGTTTAACGAATACGGACAAAAGGTGCTTGATTTCTTAAAGAACAGCGATATCCGGGGCTTTTTGGATGATAGAAACGAGAAAATTGGACGAAAAATAAGAGACGCAGAGGTTAGTAAAATACCGTTTATGCTACTCGTGGGAGAGAAAGAAGCCTCCGAAAGTAAGGTAGCGGTTCGTAAGCATGGGGAAGGCGACAAAGGAGTAATGGATTTAAATGACTTTGTAGCGCAATTTTCGCATGAATTTAGCCTTCCGGCCTTGCCTTAGAGTTTTGATAAAAGGAAAAAAGCGCGATATTTGCAGCCTGTTTTTAAAAAATTAAGTACTTAAACCCAAAGAGTGGCAATATTTCCTGGAAATGACCGCCCCAGACCTTTCATAAGAGGTCAGCGGAGAGTAGTAGAAGAACCTTATCGTGTGAATGAAAGAATCCTGGCTCCCCGTGTTCGGGTGGTTGGAGAGAATATCAAAGTAGATGTTTATGCAACATCAGCTGCCATCAAAATGGCACAGGATCAGGGACTAGACTTGGTGGAGATATCACCCAACGCAGACCCTCCGGTTTGCAAGGTCATTGACTACTCAAAGTTTAAGTACGAGCAGAAGAAAAAACAGAAAGAGATTAAGGCAAATGCCCAGAAGACTGTACTGAAAGAAATCAGATTTGGCCCTAATACGGACGATCATGATTTCAACTTTAAGGTTAAGCATGCCGAAAATTTTCTTAAAGAGGGAGCCAAGGTAAAAGCCTATGTTCACTTTGCCGGTCGATCGATTGTGTATAAAGAACGAGGTGAAATATTGTTGTTGAAATTCGCACAGGCTTTGGAGGAGATGGGAAAGGTAGAGCAGTTGCCAAAGTTAGAAGGTAAGCGGATGTACATGATGGTGGCACCGAAACCTAAAAAGTAGAGTAGATTTTAAATAAATAAGTGATGCCTAAGTTAAAAACAAAGTCGGGTGCAAAGAAGCGTTTTAAAGTTACCGGTACCGGTAAGATTAAGCGCAAGAGGGCCTACAAGAGCCACATCCTGACAAAGAAAGGAACTAAACAAAAAAGAAGATTGAGTCACGCTACCACCGTTAAGAAAGTTGACGAGAGTAACGTAAAGTTCATGCTTCCGTATTTGGTTTAATCCGTAAAGTCGGATACCCCTCTTAAGGTTTATTGAGAGATGTTTAATTCGCCCTGGAATTACCATGGGTGGGATGTTTAACCCGGTAATTGGCCCACAAGTGTTTTGAAATAAAAGACCGCCAACACCAAAAAATTAAAAATTATGCCACGTTCAGTAAACAGTGTAGCATCCCGCGCCAGAAGAAAGCGCGTTATGGAAATGGCCAAAGGCTACTTTGGTCGCAGAAAAAACGTTTGGACTGTCGCCAAGAACGCAGTTGAGAAAGGTTTAGTCTACGCGTACCGCGATAGAAAAGCCAAGAAGAGAGATTTCCGTACCCTTTGGATCGCCCGTATCAATGCTGGCGCAAGACTTCATGGAATGTCTTACTCCGAGTTTATGGGTAAAATCAAAAAGACAGGTATTGATTTAAACCGCAAAGTTCTTGCTGATCTTGCGATGAATCATCCTTCTGCTTTTGAAGCAGTAGTGAAGAAGTTAAAGTAATTAATACTTAACTAATCATTTAGAGCCTGCCGAATTTATTCAGGCAGGCTTTTTACCTTTATGCCATGTCACGATCAAAAAAGATTTTTCTCTTTGCAGCTGTTATTTTTTTCGGAGCCCTTATCTACGCTAGTTATGACATCAGCAGCCGCACGACCTTTCCGGGCTCCAAGCCGCAACTCCCCACCCGGATTCAAGAACAGTTTAGTAAGCCAGATTCGGTTAAGAAAGACTCTATACTAGCTACTCAACGCTGACCTTTTTCTTTGCAGAGTCAATCCAAAGTTCTGCGATTACCAACTCACTATTCTCAATACCTGTGAATTGAAATTTCGAAGTAGCCATTTCCTTTCCAATAAATAAATCGCCTGCCCTCAACGTGTAGCGAGCATCGTTAACATAGATTTCGACTTCACCCATATAGTTGTAAATCAGCAACCAATCGCTCGATTTCTTTACAGTATATTCAATCTGTTTATTTTTTTCAATACGAAGGGCAGCTAATTCACCTTGGGCTTTTCCAATTGTCATTAAATTAAAGTCTGTGCACTTTCCTTGTGATGTGGTGTTCCAATCACCATTAAAAGAATCGACTTCAAATTTTGTTAGCTCCTTCGTGTATTGGTTTTCATGTACCAGTTTCATTTGGCCTTCCAATACCATTAATTTTCTTGTAATACCCGGCAGCTTGGTGAATTGAGAAGTCTCCAACTCCACGGTAGCCGTACTGATCCTGAAACTAAAATTCCTTCTCTTATATTCTGCTTGCAGGGGATAAATAAAAAGCTGTGTTGTAGTTCCTCCAGCCCATTGGTTTCGTTCAAAATTATCAGATGAAATTATTTTACAATGCATAAACTGAAGATTAGAACTAAATGAAGATCATTATTCCTTTAACGATTCACAAACAATACACTTCGCGCTTATGCTCTTCTTATCAACAGGGATTTTCTTCGCAGAGTTACTCGTCTCGAGAACTCTGCGCGAATGAATACTCACGACCAGGCACAAAAGGCTTATCAAGCTTTAACCAAAACCTTCCCTACCTGCAGTCCAGCCATTACTATGGCCTCTCCAAATGGTGCGCGGGTTGCAGCTTTTACGCTACTCAACGCTGATTAAAGCAATTTATCAGATTTATAAACACTCAAACGGACGGCTATTTTGAGGTTTCAGTCATCCGTGTACTTTAGTATCAGATTAAAGCCAACTATAGACAAGATTATCCCCCGGGGTCAAGGACTTCGGGGGATTTTCGATTTTTAGCCTATTCAGATTTGCGTAGTAACTCCTTCACAAACAATTCATCGCAGTAATACAGTAAGTAGGACGGTCATCTCGATACTTACAGGTTATTTCATATTTTTAGGTTTTGCTTTTTACCTAAGCCCGAATTGTTACTCGCTTCTATAATTATTTACTTGATAGCAACCGTAGCCATTGGCTACTGGGCTTCGCGAAAAGTTAAAACTTCGGGTGGCGGGCGAAGTCTCCCGTTGCTCCTGAGCTCATCGGCATTGTTTGCCACTTGGTTTGGTTCCGAAACCGTGTTTGGTGCTTCTTCTGAATTTTTAAAGGGCGGCTTGTATTCCGTTATTGAAGATCCCTTTGGCGCTGCGCTTTGCCTTGTTCTCTTCGGGCTTTTCTTTGCCCGGAAGTTTTACACAATGAATCTGCTAACGTTGGGCGATTTTTTTAAAGTACGCTTTGGTAAACGCACAGAACTTGTAGCCAGTACTTTCTTGGCACCACCGTATGTTGGGTACATCGCGGCTCAACTTGTGGCTATGGGCTTAATACTAAAAGTTGTAACTGGAATTGAAATTTGGCAAGGGGTTGTAATTGCGGCAGTTGTAGTTACCTGTTATACTTATGTTGGGGGCATGTGGGCTATATCTATTACTGACTTCATACAAAGTGTGATTATTATAAGTGGGTTGCTTGTACTGGCTGTAATTCTAGCACAGAAGGCAGGTGGTGTCAGTGTCGTTCTAAATGATGTGAAGCCTGGAACATTTCGGTTTCTTCCGAAAGCCGAATTTAAAGAGATCGTGATTTACCTGGCAGCCTGGTCGGTTTTGGGTTTAGGATCATTGCCTTCGCAGGATGTATTTCAACGTTCCATGTCATCAAACTCAGTCAACACAGCTGTGCGGTCTTGTTATATAGCAGCTGGCATGTATTTAACCGTGGCGATGATCCCCTTGTTTATAAGTCTTTGCGTCCGTCAATTGTATCCTGAGTTTCTTAGTGGCGATACTCAATTAGCACTTCCGGCCATGGTGCTTAGCCATGCAGCCTTACCGGTTCAAATACTTTTCTTTGGTTCACTACTATCTGCCATTATGAGTACGACAAGTTCCGCTATGCTGGCCCCAGCCTCAATCTTCTCAGAGAACATAATAAAACCACTATTAGGTCATAGGATTGAGGATCATCAGTTTTTAACTATAACCCGAATCTCAGTATTGGGCTTTAGTATTATTGCAACAGTTATTGCTTGTCTGTTTTCGAATATTTATGAGTTGGTGGGTATTTCTTCCATCCTTAGTCTGGTATCTTTGTTCGCCCCGCTGGTCTTTGGACTTTATTGGAAAAGAGCGAGTAGTGGTGGGGCGCTCTTATCTATGGTGTCAGGTATTATTGTTTGGTTAATTGCCGAAGAGTTGGATATGAGTTGGCCCAGTTTGGCACCTGCGTTATTGGTAAGTATTGTTATGATGATTGTTGGAAGTTTAATTTGGAAAGATAAATAGCCTATGATAACCGTTGAAATTAATCGAGTGGATGATGACTTCCGCATGGAAGCGATCAATGAAAAAGGTAATAGTATTTTTATGGATGCCGGAGTCGATGATGGTGGCCATGATTCTGGCTTTAGACCGATGCAATTATTATTAGGGGCGTTTGGTGGTTGCAGCGCTATTCATCTGATCAGTATTCTACGTAAACAGCGCGAACCGCTAAATGATCTTAAGATTACGGTAACCGGAGAGCGAGAGCAGGGTATGGTGCCTGCTTTATATACGGAAGTGCATGCACACTTCAAATTATTTGGAGACATCAATCCCGATAAGGCAGAACGAGCGGTTCAACTTTCAGTAGAGAAATATTGTTCTGTGGCAAAAACGCTTGAGAAGACCGCAGTGGTAACGCACAGTTATGAAATTATTAAGAATGCTTAGAAATAATGGAAGAAAGAAATTTTGAAACGGATGCCATTCGGGCGCAGACCGATCGGTCGGATAATAAAGAGCATTCGGTGCCCATTTACCTTACATCAAGTTTTGTATTTGATGATGCAGAGCATGCCCGCGCACTTTTTGCTGATGAGGTGCCCGGAAATATTTATACGCGCTATTCAAACCCAAACACCAACGAGTTTATTGAAAAGTTATGTTTGTTGGAAGGAACTGAAGATGGTATTGCTACTGCTTCGGGGATGGCCGCGATGTATACCAGCATGGCTGCCTTGCTAAAGGCAGGTGATCATGTTCTTGCTTGCCGGTCGGTATTTGGATCGACACACCAGATTTTGAATACGATCTTCCCAAGATTTAATATCTCGTACTCTTATGCCGATGTGAACGATCCGGATTCTTGGGAAAGCAAGATACAGCCCAATACAAAAATGATCTTTGTGGAAACGCCATCAAACCCGGCTTTAGATATTATTGATTTAGAATGGTTGGGTAAATTGGCTAAAAAGCATACGTTAATTTTAAATGTGGATAATTGTTTTGCGACTCCGTACCTGCAAAATCCTGCCAAGTGGGCGCGCCATATCGTTACGCACTCGGCTACAAAATTTATGGATGGACAAGGTCGAGTAATAGGAGGTGCTATTTTGGGCACTAAAGACTTGATAAAAGAAATTAGATTCTTTGCCCGCCATACGGGGCCAGCGATGTCGCCATTTAACGCCTGGATTTTATCAAAGAGTCTTGAAACACTTGCGGTGCGTATGGAACAGCACTGTAAGAAGGGGGAGTTGTGTCCTTTGAAGTGAAAAATGGTATTGAGGGCGGACGAAAATTTCTCAATTCTCTCAAGATGATTTCGCATTCTGCAAACCTTGGCGATACAAGAAGTATAGCTACACACCCGGCATCGACTACGCATTCGAAGTTAAGTACGGAAGAACGATTATCCGTAGGTATTACACCGGGCTTGGTGCGCGTCTCTGTGGGGTTGGAAAATATTCAAGATGTTATTAAAGATGTGGAACAGGCGTTAAGCTAACGTACGTAATCTCAGTTGGCTCACTCTCTGTGTAGTCAAAGATTTTGACACCACACTTGGTAGCTATGTTTGATAGCTTTTTCACTAATTGTTTTTTGCTGCCCTCCGTAAGCAACTTCTGAGAATTTTAAGTAGCCCTCATATACTTCTTTTTTGATTGTAGTTGATGAAACCCGCGTATTCATGGTTTGGCTGAATTTACTTTTCTTAACAAAAATGTATTCTATTTTTTCAAAAGTTCCGCTGTCGCCAAACTTTAATCCCAATAACCACACATAATCATAATAGGATTTTTTATTTAAGTAAATGGCTACTCGATAGTGCGTTGTAAAAATCACGACACTGATCAACACCAGTATTACACCACCCACAAGTGTTTTAAAGATGAGAACGGCTCCTCCAGCCAATAGCAGAAATCCAACAAAAATCCATTGATTCGAAAAATACCGCGCTAACCGGTAATCCATAATTTCCATTTATCGGAATCAATAGGTAGGCATACTCGGGATCAATCTCCTTAGCCCAAGCCAATATACCGCCTTTTAGATTATAGAGATTTGTAAAGCCGTGATTTTTCTAACCACTGCACCATGTTACCGCTGCGTGCACCAGAGCGACATTGAATAATTACTTTTTGTCTTTGGAAACTCGCTCAACACAGTTTGGAATTTCACCTTGCGGGATTAATTCCCCATCAAGATAATGTCAAATTCACGTGTGGCTCGCGTACATCGATTAATTGAAAATCGGCTTTTGAATCCATCATAGCTTTCAATTCCTGAACAGTAACTTCTTTCATAGGTTGGGTTGATTTAGTGGCACTTACGTTACAAAACTCATCATAATTTATCAATGTTTTAATGGTATCGCGCGAATTTCGATCGGGAATTTTAACGATGGTTGTTTCCAGGGTATCCGAATCGACAATCAAAACTTTACCAGCTAACGGTTCACTGATGCCGGTTATGATTTTAATTGCTTCGTTGGTTTGCAGACTGCCAATGATTCCCGTTAAAACTCCCAGAACGCCTCCTTCTTCGCAATTAGGTATTTGACTTGCATCTGGTGGAGTAGGGTAGAAGTCGCGGTAATTTATTCCCTTCTTATAATTGAAAACCCCAACCTGGCCCTCATACCGAAACACCGAGCCATAAACCAGTGGTTTGTCGAGCAACACACAAGCATCATTTAATAAATAACGTGTCGGGAAGTTGTCGGTACAATCAATAACCACATCAACATCTTCAAGAAGCTTTAAAGCATTGGCTGACTCAATCCTCTCACGAATGGCTTTAATTTTTATCATCGGATTTAACCGCGTAATTCTGCTAGCTGCTATTTCAGCTTTCGATTTATTCAGATCATCCATTGAAAAAAGAATTTGCCTTTGCAGATTAGATAGACTGACTAAATCGTTATCAATAATTTTTATAAATCCAATTCCGGCTGCAGCCAGATAAAGTAGCACCGGACTACCCAATCCGCCCGCGCCTATAACCGCTACCGATGCCTTTTTTAATTTAAGCTGGGCATCCGGTCCAAACCTGGGTAGCACAAAATGGCGACTGTATCGGATTTGCTCTTCCTCAGAAAATTGTTTGGTTCCCTTATCCATTATAAATGATATACCTTTGTGATCCTTCGTGGTTTTAGTGACTTGGTGGTTTAAAAATCGGTAAAATTTGAACCACAAAGGCGCAAAGTCTATAAAGAATCACAAAGTAAATTCAGAGTTATATTTTGTATCCAATAGTAAATAAAGAAAATATGAGAACAAATTATTCAACTGGCGCCAAATGGGAGGACATTGTGGGCTATTGCCGCGCAGTAAAAATTGGTAATACCCTGGAAGTATCAGGTACGGTTGCCAGTGATGGACAGAATGTGATAGCCAAAGGTGACTTCTATGGTCAAACCAAATACATCATTGAAAAAATTAGTAAAGTATTGACCGAGGCAGGCTTTGAATTGAAAGACGTGGTTCGCACGCGCATGTATGTTACTGACATAAGTAACTGGGAATTAGTGGGCAAAGCGCATGGTGAGTTTTTCAAAGAGATTAAACCAGTAACCAGCATGGTGGAGGTGAGTGGACTCATTGATCCTGATTTTCTGGTAGAGATTGAAGTCACTGCAGTTAAAGAGAGCTGAGCTAACGGAGTATCTATGTTTAAGAACTTTACTGGAAATGAGAAAGTTGCGTTAGCAATCATTGCTCTTGGGTGCTTTATCCTGCATTTGGTTGTTAACCTCACAGGTACTTATGGTTTCTTTCGCGATGAACTTTATTACATCGCCTGTAGCGATCACCTCGCCTGGGGGTATGTTGATCAACCGCCATTTTCTCTTTTAGTTCTAAAGATCAGTAGACTTCTTTTTGGAGATAGTTTGACGGCTATCCGAATAACTCCGGTGTTGATGCACACCGGTACGATTATTCTTACCGGACTAATGGTAAAGGAGATGGGTGGTAAAACGTTTGCCTTGTTGATTGCCTGTTTGGCCGTTGCTCTTTCGCCAATTCATTTAGGCATGAGCCTGATTTTCTCAATGAATTCTATTGATACATTTATCTGGGCTCTTTCGGTTTATCTCATTCTTAAACTAATCAATACACAAAACCAATCATATTGGATTTGGCTTGGTATTGTTTTAGGTATTGGCCTTATGAATAAGATCAGTGTTTTATTTTTGGGATTTGGGATTTTCGTTGGATTTATAGTGACTAACCGACAATGGTTTGCAACCCGGTGGCCTTATATAGCAGGGGCGATTGTATTCATTCTGTTTTTGCCTTATGTGTTGTGGAATATCGCAAATGATTACGCGCATCTTGAATTTATTCACAATGCGTCTACAAGTAAATATGCGGGTTTAAGCGCCCTATCATTCATTAAGGATCAGTTGCTGTTTCTGAATCCAATCGCAACACCCTTATGGATTGCGGGGCTTCTGGGTTTATTTTTTTACTTGCCACTAAAGAAATACAGAATACTGGCGTGGGTTTATTTAACTGCTTTTGCCATACTTATCCTTAACGGGACGAGTAAGGGCGAGTACCTGGCGCCAGCGTATGCAAGTTTATTCGCAGCAGCAGGAGTTTTGCCGAACAGAAGCTAGCCGGTAAGTTTGTGGTTTGGATAAAGTTTGCCTATCCGATACTGATATTGGTGACAGCAATTTTTCTATTACCTATGATCCTTCCCGTTCTCCCGGTTGATAAATACATAGTTTATTCAAAGAAGCTTGGAATTGTACCCAGTTCCAATGAAGGGAAAATACTTTCGGAGCTTCCCCAGTTTTATGCTGACATGTTTGGGTGGAAAGAGAAGGCCAAAGATGTTGCCCTTGTTTATAATGGACTATCGGAAGATGAGAAGAAGAGATGCGCCATTGTTTCAAGTAATTATGGTCGCTGTGGTGCCATTGATTTTTTTGGCGAGCCATTGGGTTTACCTAAATCGATAGGAACTCACAATAATTATTGGATTTGGGGACCTCGTAATTATACAGGCGAACTGGTTATAATTTTAGGTGGCACTTACGAAGATCATGTTAATGATTTTGAGTCAGTGATTTTGGCGGGTGTGTCAACCTGTAACTATTGCATGCCCTATGAAAATGACATAAACATTTTTCTTTGCAAAGGGCTTAAATATCCACTACAGGAGGTTTGGCCTGCTGAAAAGCATTATGATTAACGTTGAACTAAAATCGAGCAAGCGCTAGTGCTGAAACAGTTTCACCAATTGCTAACGAAGATGTTGCCGCAGGCGAGGGGGCATTGCAAACGTTGATTACTTTTTTATCCTCAAGAATCATAAAGTCATCTACTAAGCCACCATTCCGATCGCATGCTTGCGCACGAACCCCAGCACCACCGGGTGCTAAATCACTTTCAACTATTTCTGGAATTAATTTTTGAAGGGCTTTGGTAAAAGCAGCTTTTGAGAAAGAGCGATACATTTCACCAAATCCGGTGCGCCAATATTTGGAAGCTACCTTTTGAAATCCGGGCCAGGCCAGCGTTTCTCCTAGTTCACTAAGATTGATATCAGACTTTTTATACCCTTCGCGTTTAAAAGCCAACACGGCATTCGGTCCGGCTTCTACGCCCCCTTTTGCCATGCGCGTAAAATGAACTCCTAAGAATGGGAAGTTTGGATCAGGCACGGGATAGATAAGATTCTTAACCAGATATTCTTTTTCTTTTGTTAGTTTATAATACTCTCCACGGAAGGGAATTATTTTAACATTAAGATTGGGAACTGTCATGCGGGCAACTTTATCTGAGTAAAGTCCGGCACAATTTATAACAAGCTTGGTTGTGTAGCTTGTTTTCTGAGTAACCACAACGCTCTTGTCTTCTGAACTTTGGATATCAAGTACTTTCTCGCTCAAATTTATTTGTCCGCCTTTTAATCGGATGAGATCGCCATACTTTTGCGCTACTAATTTGTAGTCAACAATGCCTGTTTGCGGAACAAAAATTCCCGCAAGGCCAGCCACATGGGGTTCGTATTCTAAAATTTCTTCTTTGCCTAACTTCTTAAGATTTTGTAATCCATTTTGCTGACCGCGTACATAAAGATTCTCTAATAAAGGCAACTCATTTTCATCGGTCGCCACAACAATCTTTCCGCAGAGATCGAAGGGGATTTCATTTTGCTTGCAGAAATCAATAAGTAGATTGTAGCCGTGTATGCAATTCGTTGCCTTCAAACTCCCTGGTTTATAGTAAAGACCCGAGTGAATTACCCCGCTATTATTGCCGGTTTGATGTTTAGCTAACTCATTCTCCTTTTCAAGCAAGAGAATATTTAAGAACGGATTTGATTTTTTAGCTGAAGGGCTGTGGCTAACCCTACAATGCCACCGCCAATTATGGTAATGTCGTACACGATAGATTAAGTTTTGTCGCGAAGCTAAAGTATAATGGTTAATTACTGCAAGGAGTTAGTCTACTTTAATTGGTCGTACCCTGACGTTTAGCGTTGGCTCAACGATAACAAAGTGGTTGGGCGGTATCATAGTCCAGTCTTTATCATCGGAAAGTTTTTCTGATACAACCAAAACAGCCTGATCATCATCTTCGGGGGCCACCATTCGGGTAACGCCATCTTCCACCACAAAACGACTTCCTTCACTATGGTATAAGGTTAGGGGCTCTTCTTTTTGATCGGTGCAATATCGACTGGCTACAATAAACGAACCATTGGTTACAACCATATTCAGATAGGCGGGTTCATTGATTCCAAAATCAACCATCATCTTTTTAAGATTTCTAAAAGTGTGTTCAAAGGAATCAACAATTGATTCGGGGGTGGTAGTCGAATGGTTTGTGTTTAGGTGATTTATCAAGTAGGCAAACAAGTGCTCAGAATCTGTTTGTCCTTTTATCCAATTGTATAATTCATCACTTAACGGGGCGCGCAGGTGGCGTTTTACTTTTCCAAACTCTTCAACCCCTCCATTATGGGCCATCAATAAGTTCTTATATTGAAAGGGATGACAATTTGATTCCGAAACCTCACCAACACTGGCAGCCCGAACATGCGCAATTAAGCATTCAGTTTTAATTTTTGGTGCCAGGTTCTTAAGGTTGCGGTTGCTCCAGGCAGGGTTTACTGATACAAACGTAACGGGCTCAAGATGAATTTCGGGCACATACCAACCTATGCCAAAACCATCGCCATTCAGAGGCTCTTCAATTTCTCGCGCATTTATGCTTTGATTAATGAGCGAGTTTTTTGGCTGGTATAAGAGTTTGTCGATAACAATGGAGGTGCCTTTGTAGGCCATTAGTCTGCACATAGTATTATTCTTTATGAAAAGATAATAAAAAAGACCATGGCAATTGCATGGACTATGTTTCTATGTGTTCCTGTTATCTGCTCAGGGTTTTTTCTCAAACTTTAATGAGGCAGAATTAAGACAATAACGCAATCCGGTTGGCTTAGGTCCATCATCAAAAACGTGTCCCAAATGACCACCACAACGGCTGCATACTACCTCATCGCGCACCATTCCAAAACTGGTATCAGTACCTACGGCAACCAATTCTTTACGGATAGGTTGGTAAAAACTTGGCCAGCCGGAACCCGATTCAAACTTGGTTGAGGAATTAAATAGCTCTTGGTTACAGCCAGCGCAATAATAAATTCCCTTTTCGTGATTATCCCAATATTCACCAGTAAAGGCCGTCTCCGTTCCCTTTTCCCGCAGCACATGATATTGTTCGGGGGTTAGCGCTTTTTTCCACTCGGCTTCGGTTTTTAAAACTGATGAGGATTGATCTTTATTTTTTTGCTGGCCACAAGCTGCTAGGGCAACAACCATAAGTATAAGAATGAGTCTCATAGATTTTATTTAGTTAAGTTAAAATTTCGAACAGCAACATTTCTAAAAACCAAAAGCCCCTTCCGTCTAAAGGGGCTTTTGTTACCTAAACCTAAACCTATGAGAAGATTGTATCTGCTCTATAGACTGTAGAACGAAGGGATAGCGATAATGTTACACAATTCATCAATAAAAATATTTAATATTATTTTTTGAGTCTATCAGCGTACTGCTTGTTAAATTTCTCAACCTTAGGTCGGATAACATATTGACAGTAACCTTGGTTCGGATTGAGAGCATAGTAGTTTTGATGATACTCTTCGGCAGGATAAAGGGTTGTAAAAGGACTGATTTCAGTAACGACAGGATTCTTATAGGTCCCTGATTTGTCGAGCTGTACTTTATATTCTTCGGCAATCTTTTTCTGCATTTCATTGTGATAAAAGACAACAGATCGGTATTGTGTACCCTCATCAGCCCCTTGCTTGTTCAAGGTAGTAGGGTCGTGCGTGTTCCAGAAAATTTCCAGCACTTCTGCAAAACTGATTAAAGTGGGATCAAACTTTACCTGGATTACCTCCGCATGGCCCGTAAGGCCCGGAGCATACTTCCGATAGGTCGGATTTTTAATTTTGCCACCAGAATATCCTGAAACCACAGACTCAATCCCCTTGACACGTAAAAAAAAAGCTTCCGTACACCAAAAGCATCCTGATCCCAACGTGGCAACCTCTAAATCTTTCATGTTTTTTTGATTTTTATTTTGTGCCTGGTGGCTGAAGGACAATACCAGGCACAGTGAAACAGTAAGGGCGAATAACTTCATACACTAGTAAACCCCACTTACTGGCAAAAAGTTTTAACGATTGATTAATTCGTCAGCAATCTGACATTAATACCCGCTGTAGAAGTTGGTGAGTGCGTTAGCTAGCTTGTTGTCAAGATTTTTTTTCGATTGTCCAAGCAGATAGTCCCGGGCCATGTAGGGTTCTTTATTTCCACACAGTTTTTTATTTACCTGTGGAATAGCGTTGATCACCGGAACAAGTTGCCCATCGGTCTGTCCAATCGTCCTCGGCAACAAGTTCTGAATTGCGCAGCTCGACCGAGCTATTAGCATCCTTTATGAAGAGGGTAATGGATCCACGTGAGGTTATTCTCTTTTCATACGTAACCATGGTACCGGTTACTTTTTCATAGATTGGTACCTTTTGCGCATTAACTGTTTTTTCTCCCACCTTAACACTGTCTTTGTAAATAACTTCACGCTTAGAAGTGGTTGGGTTACCTTCCGTGTATCCATTAACAACTAACCGTACAAACTGATCAATTTGGGTTAGGCCCGCATCTTGCGCCTGACGAGGGGTATAAAATTTTACGAATTGACTCGGATCTACACCAAAAATTACGGGTTCAAAATTCCAGTCGTAGTAATTCCGCAATGCGGGTTCAACAATCACTTTAATGGTAGCATTAAATTTAGATTGCTCCATCATCTCTACCGATTCGCGATATCCAGGAGATAAAGTATTGGATTCCTGGAATAAGAAGTATGCCTGCTTTGCATCATCGCGAGTGTTTTTAAGCATATAGATAATAGCTTCTTCATAGGTTTCTTCCGCAGCTTTGCTTTTAACCTCTGTTAGTTCCTTGTATTTGTTGATGGGTTTCGGAATTACTTTTAATGCGCCTGGCGAGGTTCTTATTTGTTCGTAGAGGTTATTTATTTTTTCGTAATCGTCCACGGCATTTCGCCACTTAAAATTTGCATTGCTGGCAATTTGATTTTGAGCATCGGTTTCCAGATAATCAATAGCCATTTGATAACTGGTGGCTAATACTTCTTTTGATTTCTTATGATCGGGGTTTTGCCGTAAGCGGTTAACGGCTTGTAATACGGCATCATAGTAATCTCCTTGTTTCAATGCTGCTTTGCCAGAACTACATGCATTCAATAATGCGATAGAAGCGATAAAGAGAATAAGTAAACGTATTTTCATAGGTAGGCAAAATACAAAATCAATGCCTCAATTTAACAAATAATGAAATCCAATAGCAAGCCTCACACGGTCAGTGAGATAGAATTAGAAATTCTTAAGGCTGCATGGGAAAAAAATCGATAAGAATATCATCAATCAATCTGCGCCAGTTACCCCATGAGTGACCTTCATTCACTTCGCGATAATGGTACTCGCAACTGCTTGCTTCCAATAGGTCTTTCATTTTTCGACTGTCCGCGCTGGTATCGTTAATGACACCTGCCGACATGGAAATTTTCATTTTTGGATTCGCTGTATCTGAGCACAACGAATAGATCTGTGGCCGTGTGTAGAAGGCGGGCGATTGAATGCCTGCAAGTCCAAATACCTCCGGCTTGGCAAAAGCAAAGTAAGTAGAAGTAAGACCACCCATAGAGGCACCCAGGATGGCTCGACTTTGTGCATTTGCCATTACCGGATAGGTTGATTCAATCTTTGGAATAAGATCGTCCATGAAAAAGTCGAGATACTTGCTGTTCATGGCTAACTCGTTCATGCGTCTGTTGTTCGCCCGATTTATAGGCTCGCGGTTGTCGACAAAAATTGCAATAATTGGTTTAATCTTTTTATCAGAAATGAGATTGTCGAGAATGGTGCTCATCCTTCCTAATTGAGGATGAAGATATTCATAGCCATCGGTCACGTAAATCGTGGGCAGATTGCCGAGTTTTTCAACATCAAAGGGTTGGTAAACCGAATAGGTCACTTGATAACCTAAAGCATTTGCATAGAGCAATTGGTCTTTCGTTAGGGTACCTTTATTGCTTTCAGCCCTCTCGATTGTTATCGGATCTTCTTGCCATTGCGGCATTCGTAATTCTGAATTGGGACTTCCACCGCCCACACCTGACCATTGTTGGTAGTCATTTTCGGGATCGAGAATCCAACCATTTCCGTCTATCAGGATTTTGTAATCGAGCCGGGCATCTAGTGGAAAGGATGCGTTTAGATACCAGATATTTGTGCCGGGTATTTTCTTTCCCTTGTTGTTAAACTCTTTTTTATATCCCCAACCATTGAAGTCGCCCATCCACTCAACTGTTTTCGCTTCACCCCGATATAAAAAATAAACAGAGTCTTCAATGATAAGTGGAATTTTGAATGCCGTCCTTAATTTGTTGAACTGGGTTTCGACTTCTTCACTCTTGCCTGACTTTAGACTCGTTATTACATCATGTAAATATTTATAATTGGAATTTTGTCCGAATGCATACCACTGCGTTGTCACTAAAAGAGCGATAGACAATACTTTTCTCATAGCATTAATCTTTATCATCAACTCGCAGGCAAAGAATACCAGCAAGAATCATTAGTCCTCCGCCCAGGACAAGGGTTAGCATGGTGTTTCCACCAAATAAATTTAAAGTAAGAAATCCTAATACTGTGGCGGCAATAATTTGAGGAATAACAATAAAGAAATTAAAAACACCCATAAAATACCCCATTTTATCTGCCGGTAAGGCACCACTTAGCATGGCATAGGGCATTGATAAAATGCTTGCCCAAGCAATGCCAACAAGCCCCATGGAAACGGCCAGCATCCAAGGTGCGGTTATATAGTTTATGGAGATTAATCCAATACCCCCAATGATTAAACATAGCATGTGTGTTTTCTTTCTTCCCATACTTATCGCGATAAGCGGTATGATGAAAGCAAAAATTGCAGCTAGTCCGTTTCGAACTGATGAGCATACACCCAGCCAATCGGCTCCATCGTTGTATTGTTGTTGTACGGTCTTGAGAATTTCTCGTTCAGCGGTTACCAGACCTTCGGCTTTTGAAAAATAGTTTGCCAGATTTATGGTTATCAGAACATCACTATCATTTTTTTTGAAGCGATCTATTTCGTTCACATCTCCCAGTAGTGACTGAAATTCCTTTTTATCTAACGATGCTTCTCTATTTAACAACCCTGTCTTTAACTTGTCATAAAGTTGTGTTGGAACTTTCATATTATAAATATTGCTCGTAACCGCATTAGTAGAATAAATCCACATAGAGAAAAGTGCAAACCAGGTAAAGAATTGCACATAGGCTAGCTGGCGCATAGCTTTGGGCATATGGAAGATTCCGCTAAATGTTTCCTTTAGGCCATCTGCAAAAGTGGCTTTTCGATTTTCTTCTTTAATTTTTCAATACTCTCTGGAGGAAATTCTTTGGTTGTAAAAACGGTGTACATCACGGCTGCTAAAAATGCAAAGGCTCCTGTATAAAATGACCATTTCACAGAGTCGGGGATAACGCCACTTTCTGCTGTGTTGCTAAGGCCAAACCAATTTTTAAAAACCCAGGGTAACAAGGCAGCAATAACAGAACCCGTACCGATAAAAAAACTTTGCATAGCAAATCCGGAAGTTCTTTGAGCAGGAGGAAGTTTGTCACCCACAAACGCTCTGAAGGGTTCCATGGAAATGTTAATAGATGCGTCCATAATCCAAAGCATGCCGCCTGCCACCCACAGTGTTGGTGAGTTTGGCATAAAAACGAGTGCAACAGTTGCCAAAATTGCGCCTATGAAAAAGAAAGGTCGTCTTCGGCCCCAATACGGATGCCAGGTTCGGTCACTGATGTAGCCAACGATTGGTTGGACTAACAGACCGGTAAGCGGTGCAGCTATCCAAAGAATTGGTATTTCATCCTTGTTAGCTCCCAGCGTTTCAAAAATTCTGCTTACGTTGGAGTTTTGAAGTTCAAATCCAAATTGAATTCCTAAAAATCCAAAACTCATATTCCAGATTTGCCAGAAACTAAGTTGGGGTTTGTGTTGAGTCATGCAGGTAAGTTTATACTAGGTGCAAGATAATAGAATTAGGATTCTGGATACTAGATGCTAGATTCTGTATACTTAATTAAATATCTAGCATCGGGTATCCAGTTTCTAGTTTTAACTCCAACTCAACTCAATCTTCTCTACTGTATATTCTGTAGATGTTTCCCTCACATTTTCTTCACCCATAGAATCGGGTTCATTAATAGGATCGTATTTTTCTAAGGGTGAAAAGAATGAATGAACATGGTGAGTAAGTGCGAGAGAGTGACCATTAACTAAAATTTTATCTGCAGGTGAACCATGAAGAACAATTTTGATTTTGGTGTAGGAAGAGGTAAAGTCACCTTCGCTTGCCGAAATTGTTACTTTATTCTCAAAGCCATTCATTTGAATCAATCGCGTTGAACTTTTTCCGGACTGGTAATCAAATGTTTCGCCATCATCCAGGTAAAGCAAAAAGTCACTCGCTTCATTTCCGCAATAGATGTGCAGAATTAGTTCATCCTGTTTAACACCTGTGTGGGCAGCTGAATGTTGCATAGGCAAAACACTTCCGGCTTTTATAAATACTGGAAGTTTGTGTATGGGAGATTCAACAATAGTTTCCTGATTGCCAGCCCATACTTTGCCGGAATACAAATCATACCAATTGCCTGAAGGAAAAAATATTTTGAGTAATTGTTGATTACTTTCTGCGGGCGCTACAAGAATACTCGGGCCAAGCAAATATTGATTGTGGTATAAATTATTATAAACCCGATGATCGTGCGTGTAATCGATGGCTAAAGATCGCTGTACAGGCATGCCCCGCTTGGCAGCATCATAAAACAACGAATAGATATAAGGCAATAATTGATATCGGAATTTAATATAATTTCTGCAGATGCTCTCTACTTCTTCTCCGTACGACCAGGGTTCACTGTCGCGTGTGTTTATCATGGTGTGTGCACGGAAGAAAGGGGATAAGGAAGCGATGGACATCCAACGTGCGAAAAGTTTTGGATTCGATTCACCTACAAATCCACCGGCATCGTAACCGGCAAAAGCAACACCCGTTAAGCCCATACTATTAACCAGTCGAACACCTAAAAGCATATGCTCATCGTAAGCCACATTGTCACCGGTCCAAACGGCTGAATATCTTTGAATACCTGAAAAGCCCGAGCGGGTTAAATTGAAAGGTCGTTTACCCTTCAATAATTTTTTTGTTCCCTCATACGTGCTTCGCGCCATTTGAAAGCCGTAGACATTTCGTCCTCTTCGCATGGTTGCTTTGTTTCCTTCAAAATCAAATTCGAGATTTTCAGGAAGCGCATTTCCCCAGGTGGCAATTTCATTCATGTCGTTCCAGAAACCATCTACACCAAGATTAACGTAATCCTGAAACTTGGTTGCCCACCAGGCTCTGGCTTTCGGATTTGTGAAATCTGGAAAATGACACCAACCGGGCCACACTTGTCCCTGATAATTTTCACCATCTGGATATTTTAAGAAGATGTCATTCTTCACACCAGCATCATATGTTTCGTAACCGGGTTCAACTTTTATTCCAGGGTCACACATAACTACGGCATGGAATCCTTGATCCTTCAGCGTCTGCATGAGACCTTTGGGATCGGAAAATCTTTCCTGATCCCAGGTAAAGATCTTATACTTATCCATGTAGTGAATGTCAAATACAATGGCATCGGCTGGAATATCTTTTTCACGAAAAGTTTTAGCGATCGTAAAAACTTCTTTATCCGGATAGTAACTATATCGGCATTGCTGATAGCCTATGCTCCAGCGGGGCGGCAATTCCATACGACCGGTAAGGTCTGTGTATTGTTTTATAATTTCTGAAACACTGTTTCCATGAATCAGATAATAATTCATTTCTCCGGCATCGGCTCCAAAACTTGAAAACCGATTATTGGATGCACCGAAATTAAAGTATGCTTTATGCGTGTTGTCAAAAAAGACTCCGTAGCATAACCCATTATGTATTCCTATGTAAAAAGGCATGGAACAATACAGCGGATCTGTTCCCTTGTTATACGCATATGCATCTGAGTTCCAGTTTAAGTAAGCATTGCCTTTGCGATCAAGTGGGCCGGTTTTCTCACCTAAGCCAATGAACCGTTCTCCAGACTGAATTTTTTATAGGTGGTAACCTGTTCACCAATCCAGGATGTTCCTAGCGGATCATCTTCATTAAGAATTTCTCCGTTAACGGTTTGAAATGAAAATCGAATCGGGCTTTTAGCAATCAACAATTGTGTTGTTGCTGTTTTTAGTAGTAGAGAATCGACTGAGTCAATGATCTCTAGCGAAGTTGATTTTGGCTTACTAATTACTGAATAAGAAAAGTCTTCAAAATTGTTCTGGTTCGTAATGGTTATTCGAAAGAGAGAAGGTGAGTAAACCGATACTTTGAATTTTCCGGAAGGAGTTTCACCAATAATTCCAGAATCATTTTTACTATAGTTAATTAATTCACCAAGTCGTTGCGATAGGGCAGTAGGAAAGGAAGGGTTCATTCGTTAATTATTGAAAAGTTGTAAGGCGCAAAGTAAATCTAATGCGCCTTGCTAAACTTAACAACCTTACTTAAAAAAGTAAGCCGAGATTATTTCTTCTTTGTTTGTTTTTTAAGCGAAGAATTTCTGATGATCAATCTTGTTTTCAATACTTTAGTTTCAGGTTGGGGGTCAAAGTCTTCTTTGTCTTTCATTTCGATTTGTCGGATCAATAACCGGGCTGCTTCTTGTCCCATTTCAAAGCCAGGCTGGTCAACAGTCGTCAGTGATGGATCCAACAGTTCACCAAAAAACCAATTACTAAAACCAACAATAGCAACATCCTGTGGAATCTTCAGTCCTTTTTCTTTAATAGCCATCATGGAGCCCATCGCCATCGGATCATTATTGGCGAAGATGGCATCCGGAATGGGGTTCAAACTTAAAAGTTTTGCTGTGGCTCGCTTGCCATCTTCAAACGTACCCGATGTACAATTAACAATTAACTTTTCGTTGACTTCCATTTTGTTTTCTTTCAACGCATCCACATATCCGCGGAAGCGATCAATGCTGATAATAAGGTTAGGCGCACCATTAATATGCGCAATTCGTTTACACCCTTGTTCAATTAAATGGTTGACAGCTTCTTTAGCGCCTGTGTAATCATCAACCACAACTTTACTACTGGTGGGGCTATTGTACATCCGATCGTAAAATACAATGGGCACACCTTTGGATATGATAGATTCGATATGATCAAAATTCACCGTTTCGCGGGAAACGGAGAGCAGCATACCGTCAACGCGGCTGTTAAAGAGAGCTTTCATATCCGTCATTTCTCGTTGATAAGATTCGTTGGACTGCGCAAGAATAACGTTGTATCCTGCTGTATAGGCAACATCTTCAATACCACTAATTACCGTAGAGAAGAAAAAATGGACTATTTCAGGAATAATTACCCCAATAGTATTAGTCTTTCGTTGACGAAGATTCAACGCAACGATGTTAGGCTGGTAATTCAGCTTTTCTGCCAATTCATTAACTGCCTTTTTCGTTGCTACGCTGATATCAGGATGGTCCTTTAAAGCGCGAGAAACCGTGGAGGGAGAAATGCCTAATTCGCGGGCGATATCCTTAATAGTAACCTGATTAAATTTCATGAGATACTGCTTATTTCGTGTTATTTCTGAATATTAAATTTACTGCAAACGGTTGCGAAACCGTTTCCGCAAATTTTATTCGATAAATAGAATTTTCTGCATGGATAACTAAGATTTTCGGGGTATTATTGAACTTCGAAATCATATTTTTTAATTCATGCAATTAACCAATTAGATTTTGAAAGTACTCTTATAAAACAACAATAAAAACCCTAAAACAATTAAGTATGACCAAATTGTATCTGTTTGTTCGCAGGTATCTGTCGGTGTTACTGGTATTTGGAACTTTAGTAAGTTTCGCCCAGCAATCCGTTTCAGGTAAAGTGACAGGAGCTGATGACGGCTCTGGAGTTCCCGGTGTAAACATTTTGGAGAAAGGCACAACCAATGGTACGGTGTCTGATTCAGATGGAAATTACCGGATAAGTGTTGGTGCTAATGCCACACTAGTGTATTCTTTCGTTGGTTACGCCACGACAGAAGTTAGTGTAGGCTCGCAAAGCGTGTTGAATGTTACATTACAGTCAGATGTAACGGCATTAAGCGAAGTAGTTGTTACAGGATACGGTAGTCAGGAGAAAAAGGAAATTACCAGTGCGGTTGTTCAGTTGACTTCCAAAGACTTTAACCAGGGTAACGTCAACGATCCAAGTCAATTGTTACAAGGTAAAGTAGCTGGTCTTAGCGTTTACAACCGAGGCGGTGACCCCAACTCGAATGCAGTTATCCGATTAAGAGGTATCTCTACTGTAGGAGCCAATGTGGCACCATTAGTAGTTGTAGACGGTGTTATCGGAGCTTCGCTGGATAACGTAGACCCCAATGATATTGAATCGGTAAACGTTTTAAAGGACGGATCTGCAGCAGCGATTTATGGTAGCCGCGGTTCCAGCGGTGTTATTATTGTAACAACGAAGAAAGGTTCAAAAAAGGGCGGTGGCGTTTCATTAACCTATAATGGTTATGCAGCCGCTGCGACTCCATTTAGAGAACTACCCAATATGTCCGCATCGGAATATAAAGCTGCAGGGGGAAATGATCTTGGATCAGAAACAAATTGGCAGGATGAAGTTACCAGAACGGGCATGTCATATGTAAATAACGTTGCCATTTCTGGGAGCACAGAACACACCTCATTTCGTGTGTCCACTAACTTTAGAAATGTAGAGGGTATTCTTGAAGGCTCAGGTTTTGACCAGATTAATACCCGGGCTAACTTAACCCACTCAGCGTTAAATGACAAGTTGAAGATCGATATGAACATGTCGTTAACCAATCGGGAAAGTAATTTCTCATTTAACGAGGCTTTGCGCTATGCCGCTTTGTATAACCCAACGGCTCCTATCAAATTCGCTAATGGTGAATTCTATCAGGCGATCTTGTTTGATAACTTTAACCCAGTTGCTATTCTTGAGCAAAATACGAATACAGGAAAGCGTAAAACAATGAACTATAACTTCAAGTTAGATTATAGCATCTTAGATAATTTGGTGGTTACGGCTAACTATGCTCAGCAATACGAGGATAATATTAATCAACAATATTATTCAAGGAATTCCTTATTCAGAGGCTTGAACCGGGGTGGTTTAGCACAAAAGTATACTTCTGATAACAAATTCTCGCTTTTTGAAGCCTATGCGACATACAATTCAGCCTTTGGTAAAAGCAACCTGGATGTAACAGGTGGCTATTCTTACCAGGTTAGTCAATTCGAGGACTACACCGCTCAGCTTGGTAATTTTCCAAGTGATGCGCTAGGAAGTAATGCGTTGGAAACTGCGGGCGATATTTTATCAGGGTTACCTGGTTTGGTTAATGTAAGCAGTAGCAAGTCTCCTGAAAATAAAATCGAAGCGATATTCGCCAGATTTAATTACACCTTCGATCAAGGGATTTTTGTTAATGCATCCGTTAGAAGAGAAGGTGCCAGCAAATTAGGTGAAGACAATCGTTACGGTGTGTTTCCTGCTGCCGGTGTTGGAGTTGATTTCTTACGATACATGGATATTCCAGCATTGAATACCCTTAAGCTAAGAGTTGGATATGGAGTTACCGGATCGCTTCCCAATGATTCTGGATTATCTCAGGATTTATATGCCTACTCGTTTAACGGTGTGGGGCGGTTACGAAAACCAGAGATGGTAATAAAGACTTAAAGTGGGGAACAGAAGGAAGAAATAAATATTGGGGTTGATTTTGGTATTGGCAAGAAACTTTCGGGTAGCTTGGAGTTATACACTCGAAATATCAGTGACTTCATCTTGGATGTTGCCGTAGATCAGGCAACGTTCCCTTCCGGTAGACAAACACAAAATGCGGGTGAATTAAAGACCAATGGTATTGAATTGGCTTTGAATTATGATGCCATTCAATTGGGTGCTGTAAAGTGGAATACTGGCTTAGTGTTAAGTAGCTATTCAACTGAATTGAAATCCTTCATTATAGATGCACAAACACGTGCTGAATTAGGTGCACCAGGTCAAAATGGTACGAACATGGTTAGAGTTGCTGTGGGAGAAAAACTGGGTCAAATCTGGGGTCCTGTTTTCACAGGAGTAACTGTTGACAATCCGGCTACTACAACTACGAATGAAGCAGGTTCGCCAATTTTTGCTGATTTAAATGGTGACGGAGTGGTTAAAGCAGCTCAAGGATCAGCGTTGGCACCGGATGGCGACTTTAAGGAATTAGGAAATGGTATCCCTAAGATGGAATATGGTTGGACAAACCAGGTAACATTTAAAAACTGGGATTTAAATGCCTTTTTCAGAGGCGCAGTTGGCCATAGCCTGGTAAACAACTTCCGGGCATTTTATGAGCCTATCGATCCAGGAGCAATTAACTCTTATAATCGTATTACCACTGATAAGGCCGTTGATGGTCTTACGGTTGCCCAATACAGCTCCTTGTATGTTGAAAAAGCCAGCTTCTTCAAGTTAGATAACATTACACTCGGCTATAATTTTCCAATGGCCTCTAAAGGAGTTCGGAACCTGAGGGCCTATTTGAGTGTGCAAAATGCATTTGTAATTACAGATTACACGGGTATTGATCCTGAACCGGTATTGGCTGATCCAGGACCTTCGGATAACGGAGGGTTTCAACCTGCTTCTGCAGATGTATTGGCCCCGGTATTGATAGAAGAAACAGCTACTTCCAGTCAAGAACATTTACGTTTGGTGTAAATATTGGCTTCAATTAAAAAGTTAACATGAGAAATATGAAAGATTTATTAAAATATAGCCTGATTTCTGCGATGATGTTCGGAGCAGTTTCGTGTGCCGATCTCGATGAGGAGATTTTGGATAGCTATACAGAGGATTTTGATCCCGCTAACCCGGGAGTGGGTGTAAAAAATAATGTAAACAAAGCAACACCCAATGATGGACTCTCAGGTGCATTTACCAGAGTTTTGAATGGAACAGCCAACCACGGTGGTTATTTCTCTGCACAAGAAGTTTCTTCGGATGAGGCGGTTATTACCCAAAAGGGGGTGACTGGTTTGATGGAGGAGAATGGCTTACTATGCATCGCCATCAGTTTGCCTCTACCGGTACGGGTGGACTTGAAGGTACTTATAATGATTCCTATGGTGGTATTTTTCAGTGTAATGACCTTTTAGGAAAGGCAGAAACAACCACGGCCGGTAAAGCACAGTTACGATTTTTACGTGCATATTTTTACTGGAGATTAGTGGATGTTTTTGGTAATGTCAAACTTACTATAACTACTGGTGCAGGTTCGGATGTAGCGCAAAGTACACGCGCCCAAGTCTATGCATTTATTGAGACTGAACTATTGGCTGCTATTCCGGATTTGCCAACTGGTAAGCCTGAGTATGGAAGAGCCAGTAAGGCTGCCGCTTATGCATTACTTTCGAGACTTTACTTAAATGCCCATATTTATACAGCTACATTTAGTGGAGGAACCTATGCGCCTGGAGCAACCAAGTATCAGGAAGCCATTGATGCCGCTAATCAGGTATTAAATTCCGGAGCTTTTGCAATTACAGCTACTCTGCCGGAATACGCGGATGTATTTTCTCCGAGTAACGTTGAAAACCCTGAGCATATTTTTGTTGCTCCTTTTGACGAAGCAACCGGTGGTGGAATGAATATTGCGCAAATGACCCTTCACTATCCAAGTCAGTTGACATATAAACTAGCTCAACAGCCTTGGAATGGATACTCTACGTTGGAGGATTTTTATAATTCTTATGAGGCTGGTGACAAGCGTAGAGCCAATAACTTCATTGTAGGACCACAAACTGATGTTAATGGAAGCCCTATTCTTGATTTGGCTTTTGATAAGGCTGATGAAGATGGTGCACCAATTAATTATACCCCTGAAATCAATGAGTTGGCTCCCAATGGCTCACGCCAGGCGGGTGCCCGACTTGGTAAGTTCAGCTTTAAACTTGGCCAAAATACTGAAATGGATAATGACTTTCCATTGTTGAGAGTTGGTGAAGTAATGCTTAACAGAGCCGAAGCATCTGCCAGATTGGGCGGTGGTTTCAATGGCGCTGCGGCATTAGCAGATGTTAATCTTTTGAGGGCCAGAGCGGGCGTTGCTGCTTTAGGTTCTTTGACGGAAGGTGAATTATTAGCTGAGCGTGGAAGAGAGTTGTTTAGTGAGGCTCTAAGACGCACGGATTTGATTCGCTTTGGCGCCTGGGGAAATGCATGGTGGGAAAAATCAGCGCATCCAAGCTTTGATTATCGCATCCTGATGCCATTCAGTCAAAACTCGATTAACGCAGCTGCTTCAGGCATTGACCTTGTTCAAAACCCAGGATATCCTAATTAATAAATCCCTTTTGGTTTTGTAATTTTGAATGGCGTCCAACAGAGTTGGACGCCATTTTTATTTCGCATGCGCATTACGTTAGTTTTATCATTAATATTTATTTGGGCTTGTTCAAGTAACCCAACTCCACCGCCTACACTATACACCAATTATACAGAGTTAAGCGGCATTAATTTCCAAAATGACCTCGTTTACACAGATCAATTAAATCCATACACCTATAGAAATTTTTATAATGGGGCTGGTGTAGGCATTGGCGACATTAACAATGATGGGTTATCGGATATTTATTTTACCGGCAATCAGGTAGATAATAAGTTATACCTGAATGAAGGTGGTTTTAAATTTAGAGATATAACCGCTGAGGCTGGTGTAGCGTGCTCTGGGGTTTGGTCAACCGGGGTTACGTTGGTTGATATCAACTCGGATGGCTTTTTAGATATCTATGTTTGCAAGTCGGGAACCCTGATGTAGCGAACCGGAATAATGAGTTATTCATTAATAATGGAAACTTAACTTTTACTGAGCGATCGAAAGAATATGGATTAGATGTTATTGGACTTTCCGTACAAGCGGCTTTTTTGATTACGATAAGGATGGCGATCTGGATTGTTACTTATTGACCAATTCGTTTAAATCTATCGGTCAATATGATTTAGTTGAGAATCAAAGGAACATTCCGGATGCGCAAGGAGGAGGCAATAAATTTTTCATTAACGATAATGGCAAGTTTCGTGATTATTCTGCTGAGGCCAATATCTATCGGAGTAGCATTGGCTTTGGATTGGGCATTACGTTAGGGGATTTTAATGATGATACCTGGACTGATATTTTTATTTCCAACGATTTTTTTGAGAGAGATTACTTATACATTAATAATCAACAAGGTGGGTTCACTGAGTCATTAACCGAATACTTTCGCTCTATTAGTATGGGGTCCATGGGGCCGACTTTGCTGATCTGGATAATGATGGCCATGCGGAATTATTTGTTACAGAAATGTTGCCCGATTCTCTTACCAGAAGAAAGACAAAAACTGTATATGAGAATTGGGACAAACATCAATTGAATGTTGCTAATGGTTATTATGAACAGTTCTCACGAAATGTACTGCAAAGAAAACTGGCGAGCGATCGTATGCGGAGGTGGGTAGATTGGCCGGCATAGCGGCATCGGAATGGAGTTGGGGGCTTTGCTTTTGATATGGATAATGATGGCCTGCGGGATATTTTTATTGCAAATGGCATCTATAAAGACTTGTTGGATCGCGATTATCTTGCTTATTCCGGAGCGCAGGAAAATGTGAGGAAAATTATTAAGGAGGAACAGAACGCGATTTTAAAACTTATTGACCTGATGCCATCTTCTAAATTCCCTAATTATGCGTTCAAAAATGAAGGCAATTTAAAGTTTACGAATAGTGCATTTGAATGGGGTTTTGGTGAACCCATGTTTTCTAGTGGTAGTGCCTATGGTGATTTGGATAACGATGGTGATCTGGACCTTGTTGTTAATAATATAAATGCCCAAGCCGGAGTTTTTCGTAATAATTCAGACTCCTCCAGATATAAAAGTATAAGCCTCTCCATTACATCGAAAGGAAAGAATACGTTTTCTGTTGGAACCATGATAACCGCCTATTGTGGCCATAAGAAATTAATCGTTGATAATTTTGTTACCAGGGGTTTTCAAAGTTCTGTTGAACCGATTGTTACCATGGGATTAGGTGCGGAGATAAAAGTCATTGACTCCATACACATTCGCTGGCCGGATAATGACTATTCCGTAATGTATAATGTGCCCGTTAATAAGAGACTTAATATTGTTAGAGAAGAGTTACAGGAATTTAAGCAATACAAAAACATTAAATATGTGAGTGAAAAGTTTTCACTTGAACCCGTTCCATCAAAAATTTTCAAACATCAGAGAAGCGGTTTAATTGACTTTAATAGAGATCGACTTTTACCCCACGTATATAGCAATGAAATGCCGGCCTTAATAAAAGGAGACATTAATAATGATGGGTTCGATGAGATCTATGTGGGCGGGGGCAAAGACCAGTCCGGAATATATATTGATTTTGCTTCCGGAATAAAAGCAGTGCGATCCACAGAAATAGAAAAATATAAAATTTCAGAGGAGACGAAAGGACTTCTGGTTGATGTAGATAATGATGGGGATCTTGATTTGTATATGGCTGCAGGAGGTAGGTTTTATTCTAAGATCTCGAATGCGCTTCAAGATAGATTATTTATAAATGATGGAAAGGGTGATTTTAAAGAGGCATCCAACGCGCTGCCCTTTTATGAATTCTTTTCAACCAGCACAGTTGCGGCTATTGACTTTGATAAGGACGGTGATTCGGATCTGTTGGTGTGCGAACGTTTTGACCCTTACTATTATGGATTAGGAGGCCGGGGCTTTTTATTGGAGAATAATGGTAAGGGAATTTTTGCTGACGTTACAGAGAAATTTGCACCAGAGTTAAAAAAGCTGGGAATGATTACAGACGCTGAAATTAGTGATTTTGATAATGACGGTTGGAAAGACATTGTTTTAATAGGTGATTGGATGCCAATTACCCTGATGAAAAATAATCAAGGCAACTTTGTTAAAAGTAATGAAGTACTGGGTGTAGCCAACACAGAAGGCTGGTGGAATGATATAGTTTCGGAAGATTTGAACAAAGATGGAAAACCTGATTTTATCCTAGCTAATCACGGACTCAATACATTCTTCAAAACTGGCGATAGGATGTATGTAAATGATTTTGATAAAAATGGTTCCATTGAACAAATATTTTGCACGGAAGTTAACGGCAAGTACTATCCGATCGTAGATAAGGATGAATTTGTTTCTCAACTTCCAGCACTGAAGAAGCAGTTACTCTATTATAAAGACTATGCTAAGAAATCTATAGATCAGATTTTTCCAGAGACAATTCTTTCTGAATCTAAAATATTTCAAGTTAACTTGCTGGTCTCGGTCGTTCTTATGTCTGGTCCAGCGGGATATCAACTAATCGATTTGCCTTTGGAGGGGCAATATTCTCCAATCTACAGCCTTCTGGTATCGGATTTTGACAACGATGGGATTGATGACTTGATAGTAGGAGGAAATCAATTTGAGGTAAAACCACAATTTGGTAGTTATAATGCATCCAACGGCTGGTATTTTAAGGGTGTGTTGAATGAAGGAAAATTTACTTTCCAAAGCGGTATTGATTTGAAAATTAGTGGCCAAATTCGTGACATTGAAGTAGTTGAATTTAATGGGGTTAAGTATGTTTTATTTGCAAAATATGATGATGAACTTGAAATTTTTAAAGTGGCCAATTAGTATTATTGTTTTGGGTATTACTCTTTTAGCGGATGTTTCCAGTCCGACTATACCCGATTAGTTAAGTCAGAATTAGCGAAAGGGGTCAGATACGATTCCTTGTTATTAGGGATTCGATTCGGAGATTCAGAGATGATTTTTATGGCAAATGTTTTGACCTTAATAAGCAGCAATTAGTTCGTGAAGGTCCGGGTAACACCGCTGTTCAATATATGTTTACAGATTCTATTGTTCACGCTAAGCCCACGGAGATTCGTTTGCTCTTTATGCCAAAGTATGATGAGAAGAATATAATAACCGAGATGAATATGGAATTCAGTTATCGGGAATGGACACCTTGGGTGCCGGAATTGCAATCCGATACTTTGAAGGTGAAAACAATGGAGATTCTGATGGAATGGTATAAGGGAAATGAATTTGTTATTGCCCACGTTCAGGACACAGAACAGTTTGTGAAGTTGGATGGAAATAGAAGAGTAGTGATTTATAAGCTAGACCCTGAGCGGGTAGTAGTTAAAGTTCAGGATATTTTACATCCCATGTTCAGACATTCAATTACTACAGGAGAATAGGCGTTATGAGTAAAGCACTGGCGCCATTTTTGAAGACTTGGCTATTTAGTTTAGTTGTGCTGTTATTGATTAGCTGCTCTAACCAAAAAGACACAAAACAGATTACACGGTTTCGAAAGATTTCAAGTGGACTGATTCGAGCGGACTGACTTTTACAAACAAGTTGACGTTCGATCAAACATTTAATATTTACACCTATCGCAACTTTTACAATGGCGGTGGAGTAGGCCTGGGAGATATTAATAATGATGGCCTTATTGACATTTACCTGACGGCCAATCAAGGCCCGAATAAGTTATACTTAAATAATGGAAATTTTCATTTTATCGACATTACAGAAACCGCTGGCGTGGCTGGCACCAAGGCGTGGGCTACCGGGGTTAGTATGGCCGATGTAAATGGTGATGGCTGGCTGGATATTTATGTAGCTAATTCAGGCGATATTGAAGGAGATAATAAAGAGAATGAATTATTTATTAATAATGGTGATTTAACCTTTACCGAAAGAGCTAAAGAGTATGGCGTTGCGGATCGTGGATTTACAACTCATGCGGTATTCTTTGACTATGATCGCGACAACGATCTTGATTTATATATTTTAAATAACTCCTATCAGTCTATTGGCAGTTTTAATTTAAGAAAAAATGAACGCCCTAAACGCGATTCGTTGGGTGGAGACAAGTTGATGCGGAATGACAATAATCATTTTACCGATGTGAGTGAGCAAGCAGGTATTTATGGAAGTGTTATTGGATTTGGATTAGGTGCAACAGTTGGTGATATAAATAAAGACGGCTGGCCTGATTTGTATGTATCCAATGATTTCTTTGAAAGAGACTACCTCTATATAAATAATCAGAATGGAACTTTTAAGGAGTGCCTGACGGAACAAATAAAATCAATCAGCGGAGCATCCATGGGTGCTGATTTAGCAGATATTAATAATGACGGGTGGTCTGATATTTTCATTACGGAAATGTTACCGGAAAGCAATGACCGAATTAAAACAGTAACAACATTCGAAAACTGGGATCGCTATCAGAACAGTGTTCAAAATGATTATTATCATCAGTTCACCAGAAATATGCTTCAACTCAATAATGCAAACGGAACCTTCAGTGAAATAGGTAGGTTATCGGGTATGGAAGCAACCGATTGGAGTTGGGGTGCACTCATGTTTGACATGGACAATGACGGGCTAAAGGATGTGTTTGTGGCTAACGGAATTTATCAGGATTTAACCAATCAGGATTACTTGCAATATGTTTCGAATGAAGAAGTGGTGAAATCCATCGTTACCAACAATAAAGTTGATTATCGTAAATTGGTGGAATTAATACCTTCTAATCCGGTTCCGGATTATACATTTAAGAATCTGGGTGATTTAAAGTTTATAAATATTGGGAATGAATGGGGACTAGGGGAGCCTAACTTTTCAAAATGGTTCCCGCTTATGGAGATTTAGATAATGATGGGGATTTGGACCTTGTTATAAGCCATGTCAATCAAGAAGTTTCTTTAATGCGAAATCAAACAGACCTACTTCAAGAAGCGAATCACTATTTGAAGTTTATACTTAAAGGTATAGAAGGAAATAAAAATGCTGTAGGTACTGCAATCGAGATAATTAGTGGTGATAAAATATTTTTTATTGAGCAAATTCCAAATAGAGGCTTTGAGTCGTCCGTAGATCCCCGGCCTAACATAGGCTTGGGAAAAATTGATACGGTTGATCAGATACGCGTGCGTTGGCCGGATGGGAACGAGACCATTCTAAACAACGTAGCGACTAATCAAATTCTTGTCCTCGATCAAGTGGATTCAAAAGTGGGGTCTCAAAGCGAGGCGGTAAGTTCCGGGGGTTATTTCCAAGAAGTTAAAATGTCGGCTGTTTACGTTCATAAGGTAAAGTGAGTTCATGACTTTGATCGCGACAAATTAGTTTATCACATGTTGAGTACAGCCGGACCCCGTGTTTCCAGAGGAGATATAAACGGGATGGACTTGACGATTTTTATATCGGTGGCGCTAAGAATAGTCTCAGGAAGCATCTTTGTGCAATCGCAGAATCGAGAATTCAAATTAATGAATCAACCTGCTTTCGAAGTGGATAAGATTTCTGAAGATCAGACTAGCTTATTTTTTGATGCTGATAGCGACCAGGATATGGATCTTTATGTTGGCAGCGGAAGTAGTGAGTTTTCGGGCATTTCCAGTGCATTGGTAGATCGTATATATTTTAATGACGGTCGTCGTAATTTTATTAAATCCGAAAATGGCCTTCCATTAACTGCTCGGGAAAATACCTCTACGGTTAAAGCCGCAGATTATGATCAGGATGGTGATCTCGATTTGTTTGTGGGGATTCGCAGTGAATCGTTCGCCTATGGATTACCCATGAATGGATACATATTAAATAATGATGGTACGGGCAAGTTCAAAGATGTAACGGCAAGTGTTGCTGCAGGCTTAACTAAAGTAGGTATGGTAACGGATGCCTCGTGGATTGATATTGATGGCGACAGGGATATTGATCTGATTATTGTAGGTGAGTATATGCCTATAAAAGTATTTGTCAACGAAAAGAATCAATTCGTAGATAAAACCGAGTCAGCGGGCTTAAACTTTACTAACGGTTGGTGGAATCGAATCGAACCCGCGGACTTAGATAATGATGGGGATATTGATTTTGTTATAGCTAACCACGGTCTCAATTCAAGATTTCGCGCATCCTTAGAGAAACCGATTTCGATGTATGTGAGTGATTTCGATAAGAACGGAACAATGGAACAAATTATTTGTGCTTATAATGGAGAAAAAAGTTACCCACTGGTTTTACGTCATGATTTAGTTGCACAAATTCCATCGTTGAAGAAAAAATATT
This sequence comes from Flammeovirgaceae bacterium, assembly GCA_016712035.1. Classification (GTDB taxonomy): domain Bacteria; phylum Bacteroidota; class Bacteroidia; order Cytophagales; family Cyclobacteriaceae; genus ELB16-189. The sequence goes on from JADJRT010000007.1 coordinate 86,600, forward strand.
TGAAATATGAGAACTTCAGTGATCAAACGATAACTGACATTTTTACAAAAGAGGAGCTTAAAGATGCATCACGATTAGATGCTTTTGAACTGGGCACAGGAATTCTCTTGAATGATGGAAAAGGAAAATTCAAATTCACCAGACTACCTATGGCGGCACAATTTTCAGTAATGCAAGCTATTTCAGTTAATGACTTTGACAATGACGGATTTGCTGATATACTTTTGGGTGGTAACTCTATATGGAGCAAAACCTGAAGTAGGTCGCTACGATGCAAGTCATGGAGTTTTACTAAAAGGGGATGGTCTTGGGAATTTTATTTCGGTTCCCGCCAAAAGTTCAGGGCTTCTCATAGAAGGTGAGGTTCGGGATTTTCAATTATTCCATGTTGGAAAAGATAATTTACTAATGGTGGCGAGAAATAACGATTCAGTTTTGTTTTTTAAGACGAAGGTAGAGTGACCTATTTTAAGAATTGCGTACATCGGTTTAAAGTATGGATTGTCCTTTCACTTCTTATTTCTTGTAAGGAAAGTGGTGTTACTAATACACCTTTATTTTTCTTGGTACCCTCTTCACATTCTTCCATTACTTTCGAGAATAGACTTTCGGATTCTGACGAAATGAATATTATTGAATACCTGTATTTCTATAATGGAGGCGGGGTAGCTATAGGTGATATTAACAACGATGGCTTGCCTGATCTCTATTTTTCAGCCAATCAAAAAGAAAATAAGCTTTACTTAAATAAAGGTGATTTTAAATTTGAAGACATTACATCAACCGCAGGCGTATCAGTAGCCGGTAATTGGAAGACGGGTGTTACTATGGCTGATGTTAATGGGGATGGTTACCTTGATATTTTTAGTTGCGGAGTAGGGGGACATAAAAGTTTCACTGGGCGCAATCAATTATTAATCAACAACCAGAACCTTACGTTCAGTGATCAGACTGAGAAATATGGTTTGTCTTTTCAGGGATTTTCAACGCAAGCTTCATTTTTTGATTTTGACAAAGATGGCGACCTTGATATGTATCTGGTAAATCATGCCGTACATTCAGTTCACTCTTATGGAGATGTTTCGCTTCGATTGCAAACAGATCCTAAAGCGGGCGATAAGCTCTACAGAAATGAATTGATACCATCCGGCACTGCCAGATTTACGGACGTAACCAAGGATGCAGGTATTTATCAAAGTCAGATTGGATACGGATTAGGTGTTGGTATCCTTTGATCTTAATAATGACGGATTTCAGGACATCTATGTTTCCAACGATTTTCATGAGAATGATTATCTATATATAAATAATGGAGATGGCACGTTTAGGCAGGAGTTAGAAAAGAGTATTCCCCATACAAGTCGTTTTTCAATGGGTAATGATATTGCTGATATTAATAATGATGGCTGGCAGGATATTATTACATTGGACATGCAACCTCGTGAAGAAAGAATAATAAAAGCGAGCGCGGGTGAGGATCCATTTGAAATATTTCAATTTAAACTTCAGTTTGGTTATCATTATCAGGCAACACGCAATACGCTTCAGTTAAACAGAGGCGAAACACCAGACGGATCCTTAGCCTTCAGTGATATTGCAGGTTTGGCAGGTGTGGAAGCTACCGATTGGAGTTGGTCACCCTTGCTAGCCGATTTTGACAATGATGGATACCGAGATCTTTTTGTTGCGAATGGTATTTTAAAGAGACCCAATGATCTTGATTATATTAATTATATTTCAAGTGATTCTGCACAGCGGTTTTTTACAGATCAACAAATGATTGATAGAATGCCTGAAGGCAAAGTGCCGAACTATTTTTTTAAAAATAATGGTGAGCTTACATTTTCAGAAGTCACGGATAGTTGGTTAGGTATCAAATCAGGATTATCAAACGGTGCCGCTTATGCCGACCTTGATCAGGATGGTGATTTGGATCTCGTTATAAATAATGTTAACGAGGGGGCATCCGTGCTTAGAAATGATTTGCCATCCTCTAATTATCTAACCGTAAATCTTAAAGGTGATTTTCCGAATACTTTTGGAATAGGAGCAAAAATAATTGTCTATTCGAAAAATGGTAAAAATGTCCATGAAGTAATTGCTACCCGTGGATGGCAATCGGCTGTTGACAATAGTGCACATTTTGGCTTGGGTACCGCCATTCAGGTTGATTCGTTGATTGTGATCTGGCCAAATGATAAATATCAAAAGATCGAAACGGTAAAATCAAATCAAGTACTTACCCTAAATCAAAAAGATGCAATTAATAACTGGTCTTATCATCGAGAACTAACCCCAGGTATATTTTCGACAGATAATTCCTTAAACTTTAAACACAAGGAAAACACATTTATTGCCTTTGAAATTGAAAGGCTAATTCCGCACATGTTGTCTAACCAAGGTCCCAAAATGGCGGTGGCGGATGTAAATGGAGACCGATTGGATGATCTTTTTATTGGTGGCGCCAAAGGACAGGCTGGAGTACTTTTTATTCAGGATCGATCTGGTGGTTTTAATCGATCAGATCAAAAAGTTTTTGAAATTGATTCGGCAGCTGAAGATACGAACTCCGCTTTCTTTGATGCCAATCAGGATGGGTTTATAGACTTACTGGTTGTTAGTGGTAGCCAGGAGACAGAAGGAAGTTTTGAAAATTTGCGACCGCGGCTTTATCTCAATGATGGTAAAGGAATTTTTAGAAAGAACAGTAGGGCAATGCCAGCTATTTATTTGAATGCGTCCTGCGTTGTTCCTGGAGATTTTGATTCGGATGGAGATCTGGACGTATTCATCGGTGGTCGAGTAATTGCTGGTAAATATGGATTAACACCGTCAAGCTATTTACTAATTAATAATGGTCTAGGTGAATTTTTGGACGTTACCTATAAACGAATTTCCTTATCGGATTTAGGAATGATATCCGATGCGCTTTGGCACGACATGGATAATGACGGTTTGCTTGACTTACTTGTGGTTGGGGAATGGATGCCAATCACAGTATTAATTCAACAATCAAATGGAACCTTTGTTAATGAAACCACAAAATTCGGATTTACACATACCAATGGATGGTGGAACACAATTTATAAGACTGATTTGGATGGAGATGGTGATTTTGATTTTTTGGTTGGGAATGCAGGCACTAATTCGCGCTTGCGAGTAACTGAAAAGGAACCCTTGGAATTACATATAAGCGACATTGATTTAAATGGTAGTTATGATCCTATTATTACCTATTACAATAACCATCAAAAATATCCATTCGTATCACGAGATCACTTACTTAAACAGGTGCCAACATTAAAGAAAAAAAATATTTAATGAATGAAAATTTCAAAACGTAAACTTAGAAGACATATTGACTCCCGGAAACGAAGTTCTTCAGAAAAAGTAGAGACATTCAATTCTGTCTGGATCGAAGAGAAAGAAGGAACTTACCCTATTCACCCATTACCGATTGAAGCACAAATGTTTCCTATTTTTTCATTTTTATCGGATGACTTTAATCACGATGGTCATTCAGATATTCTTGCTGTGGGTAATTGGTATGCTGTACAGCCAGATTTTGGCCGGTATGATGCAGGTTATGGGTTGCTTATGCTTGGGGATGGTACGGGAAATCACAAAGCTCAGACTTTTGAGCAGTCTGGTTTTTATGTAAAAGGGGAAGGTCGCGACATAAAATCCGTAACTACGGCAAATGGTTTGCAAAAGATAATTGTAAGCCGTAACAACGATACAGTATTAGTTTTTAAATAAGTGATCAAAGTCATATTTTTTATTTCGTTATAGTCTATTTTTGCAGGTTGAATTCATGCTTATGAAAAACGTATTACTGTTTATCGGTGTTGTAATTGTTCTCGTTGCTTGTTCCGGTGATAATGGTGAATGGCGGGTGAAATCAGAAAATCCAGAATTTTTACATCGGTCAGTAAAACAGGTTACGGATGTAATCGTGCATGATATCTTTTCTCCACCGGTAGCATCTCGTATTTATGGATATATGAGCATTGCCGCCTACGAAGCCGCACTACATCAGGATGCAAAATACATTTCATTAGCAGGACAGTTGAAGGGCCTCGAGTCGTTGCCACAACCTGAACCTGGGGCTACTTATTCGTTTTCATTGGCCTCTGTGCAAGCTGCTCTTAAAGTTGGTCGAACTTTGGTCTTTTCTGAAGATAAAATGGATGTGTTTTATAATTCGATTATGCAAGAATACCGGGATACTGGAATTCCAGATGATGTATTTGATAGATCAATTGAATTCGGCAATGAGGTACCACCCGCTTACATGGATGCAGTAGAACCTCATTGGAATAAAATCAGAACATTTGTTTTGGATTCTGCTCAGCAATTTAAACCCGCACCACCAACACCTTTTTCTACAGATAAGAATAGCCAATTTTATAAAGAGGCAATAGAAATTTATGAGATGGGCAACACCTTAACTTCCGAGCAAAGAGAAATTGCTTTTTTCTGGGATTGTAATCCATTTATGATGAATGTTAAGGGGCACGTCATGTTTGCGACAAAAAAGATTTCACCAGGCGGCCATTGGATTAATATTACAAACGTGGCCTGTAAAAAGAACAAGGCAGATTTTACCCAGAGTGCCGAAGCTTATACCCGGGTTTCAATTGCATTGATGGATGCATTTATTTCGTGTTGGGATGAGAAGTACCGAAGCAAACTTATTCGTCTGGAGACCTATATCAATCAATACATTGATGAAGATTGGGTTCCGGTATTGCACACGCCACCCTTTCCGGAATATACCAGCGGGCATAGCGTGATTTCAGCAGCATCAGCTGTTACGTTAACGGATTTATTTGGCGATAATTTTGCCTTCACTGATTCTACGGAAGTGGAGTTCGGCTTAACAGCGAGAAGTTTTAAATCCTTTATTGAAGCATCAGAAGAAGCAGCGATCAGTCGCATGTATGGTGGCATCCATTATCGACCAGCAGTGTATGATGGTGTAAATGAAGGGCGAGCCTTAGGTAGTTATATTCTCCAAAATATTAAGACTCGAAAAGAAAATACGGCCCTTAAATAGGCATTTTTTCTTGTCGGTGGCACGCTCGGTCAGGAGGCAGCCAGTATATGAATTCTCTACTGAATGCAATAGCATGATTTATGGCTCATTGCGACCTGCAATGTCATTCTGCAAATAGTATCCATTGACAAACCGATTTTTGAATCAATGCCATTAGATTAATTCGACAGGGGTGGGTATGGCTTGCAACTTTCCAATACTTTACTCATCTTCCTAATTAAATCTACCCTATTCGATGTCCGTTAAACCCCATCTTTCCTTCTGGCAAATTATTAACATGAATGTTGGGTTCTTCGGCATTCAATACAGCTTTGGCTTGCAACAAAGTGCCGTTAATCCAATTTATGATATGTTGGGAGCAAGCCCCGATGAGATTCCTTTATTAAATCTTGCCGGACCTGTTACAGGATTAATTGTTCAACCGATCATTGGGGCTTTAAGCGATAAAACCTGGCATCCAAAATTCGGGAGACGCAAACCATTTTTCTTCATTGGAGCTATGCTGTGTAGTATAGCTTTATTCTTTTATCCTTTTAGCAGCAGTTTGTGGATGGCCGTAGGATTATTGTGGATACTTGATGTAGGTAACAATACCGCCATGGAGCCCTATCGCGCATTCGTAGCCGACAAGCTTGATGAAAAACAACGACCCATGGGATTTCAGGCGCAAAGTTTCTTCACAGGATTTGGGCAAACATTAGCCAACGTTTCACTTTTTATCTTTCCAATTCTTATTGTTGGTAAAACAGGTTCGTTGCCCAATTGGGTATATGCGTCCTTTTTTTTAGGTGCTGTTTGCTCTATTGGCTCTATTCTATGGAGTATGCGCACTACTTCTGAAATTCCGCCAACAGAAGAAGAGCTTGCTCACATGAAGGCAACACCCTTGAATGTTTTTTCTCCATTCATTGAAATCTCTAAAGCTATTGGTAGTATGCCTAAAGTAATGTGGCAGTTGGCCTTAGTTTATTTATTTCAATGGTATGGCTTGTTTTGCTATTGGCAGAATTCGTCAAAAAGTATTGCCCTGTCGGTATGGAAGGCAACTCCGGCCAACGCAACATTATATGAACAAGCTGTAAGCTGGACGGGTTTGGTTAACGGCTGGTATAATATAATTACTTTTCTAACCGCGTTTTTACTTGTCTGGTTTGTTAGAAAGTCTTCCCCCAAGCTGGTTCATTTTGGTGCCCTATTAATTGCGGCAATAGGGTTGCTCTTCTTTCCGTTTATCGAGAATAAATATCTTTTGTTTCCTGCCATCACAGGGTTTGGAATAGGCTGGGCCAGCATGATGGGGATTCCTTATTTGATGGTAGTTAACAATATTCCTAAAGAAAGATATGGCGTTTATATGGGCATTGTTAACATGATGATTGTGATCCCAATGATATTACAAAATTTAACTTTCGGATATATACTTCGTGAGTATTTGGGTAACAATGCTGGTTATGCTGTAGCTTTTTCCGGAGTGCTTTTAATCTTGGCGGCCTTTGCCACTTTGCTTATATCACCAACCAAAAATGTTGACTCAAATAATATTAGCTTTAATTCATCTCATTAATAGTTTAAAATTATGAATCCATATCTCGGAGAATTTTTTGGAACCCTTTTACTCATTTTATTCGGAGCGGGTGTAGGGGCTGGCGTACTACTTAAAGGAAGTAAATCGGAAAATGCAGGCTGGCTTGCAGTCTGTATCACCTGGGGTTTAGCGGTTACGCTCGCCATCTATGCAGTAGGCGAATTTAGCGGGGCACATTTAAATCCTGCGGTAACTCTTGGCTTAGCTATAAATGGTGATTTTGAATGGAGTATGGTGTTGGGTTACATCATATCCCAGTTGGCAGGTTCATTTGTGGGAGCTATTCTTGTTTGGTTACATTACCTGCCACATTGGAAAAATACGACTGATGCAAATGCCAAGTTAGCCGTATTTGCAACTGGGCCAGCGATTAGAAATTCGTTTTCAAATTTGTTTAGTGAAACAATAGCAACAACCGTTTTGATTTTTGGATTACTTTTTATTGGCGTCAATGAGTTTACACAAGGCTTAAAACCCTTGGTAGTAGGACTGTTGATTGTAGCTATAGGTTTAGCACTAGGCGGCACAACCGGCTTTGCCATTAACCCGGCACGCGATTTAGGTCCTCGCATAGCCCATGCAATTTTACCAATCCATGGTAAAGGGACTTCCGATTGGGCCTATTCTTGGATTCCGATACTTGGGCCAATACTCGGTAGTGTATTAGGTGCAGGTCTTTATGGGTTAGTATTTTAGCAGTAGTAATCAGTAAGTAAAACTGTCCAGCAACCAGAATCAAGTAACCAGCAACCAGTATGAGTCAACCAAAATACATCATCGCACTTGATCAGGGAACCACAAGTTCACGAGCTGTACTATTTAATCAACAGGGAGAAATAATAGACATTGCTCAGCAAGAATTCCAACAGATATTTCCAACATCCGGATGGGTTGAGCATGATCCTGAGGAAATCTGGAATACACAGTTTGGTGTTCTCCAGAAAGTAATCTCCGATAATAGAATTGATTATAAGTCAATCGCTGCTATTGGAATAACAAACCAGCGCGAGACAACCGTACTTTGGGATCGAGCCACAGGCCAGCCAATTTACAACGCCATTGTTTGGCAGGATAAGAGAACAGCTTCTATTTGTGAAGAGTTAAAGGCAAATGGGATGACTGATTATGTTCGCGAGAATACGGGCCTTGTTATTGACTCTTATTTTTCCGCTACAAAAGTTAAATGGATTCTTGACAAAGTAGAAGGAGCGAGACAGAGAGCAGAAAAGGGTGAACTTGCATTTGGTACGATCGACACCTGGTTGATTTGGAAACTGACGAATGGAAAATCACATGTAACCGATTACTCCAATGCCTCACGCACGATGCTTTATAATATCCGGGAATTGAAATGGGATGAGAAGCTTCTCAAAGCGTTGGGTGTTCCAAAGTCCATTTTGCCTGAAGTAAAACCTTCGGCAGCCCTGTTTGGGAGGTGGAATGTAAATGGAATTGAAATTCCTATTGCCGGAGTTGCAGGAGATCAACAAGCGGCTTTATTTGGTCAGGCATGTTTTGAACCCGGTATGGCGAAGAACACCTACGGTACAGGCTGTTTTATGTTGATGAATACAGGGTCAACGATTCAACAATCAAAAAACGGATTAATCACTACTATCGCCTGGGGACTTAATGGAAAAGTAGAATATGCGTTAGAGGGTAGTGTGTTTATTGCCGGTGCTGCTGTTCAGTGGCTGCGCGATAGCATGCACCTCATCGATCAATCAAAAGATTCAGAATATTTCGCAGCCAAGGCACTTGGGTCCAACGAAGTGTATGTGGTACCTGCCTTTGCGGGATTGGGTGCCCCGTATTGGGATATGTATGCACGAGGCGCCATTTTCGGGTTAACCCGCGATACTGGAAAAGATCACATTATTAAGGCAACACTTGAGTCACTGGCCTATCAAACAAAAGATATTCTGAATGCCATGCAAGAAGATGCCGGACTAACTTTAGCAAGTCTGAAAGTAGATGGGGTGCTTGTGCTAATAATATTCTTATGCAATTTCAATCCGATATTTTGGGTACAGAAGTGGAGCGACCGGAAGTAATTGAATCAACGGCTTTAGGCGCAGCCTACCTGGCGGGAATTCAAATAGGTCTTTGGAGAAAGGAAGACATTTTACGCAGTAGAAAAATTCAGAAACAGTTCACTCCTACTATGGATGATAGTACGCGAACGAAACTTTATAATGGTTGGAAGAAAGCGGTGAAGCGCACAATGGGATGGATAGAGAATTGATTTTAAATTCAATATCTAAAATTCAAAATCGGGCTATGTAATTTTTTGAATCTTAAATTTTAAATTTTGAATCGAAAAAATAATATTCAGGACCTCGCTAACCATTCTTTTGATCTTTTGATTATCGGAGGGGGAATTACCGGTGCGGGTATAGCCTTAGATGCTGCTTCACGTGGATTGAAAACCGCCTTGGTAGAAAAAGATGATTTTGCTTTTGGTACCAGCAGCCGATCAACCAAATTGATTCATGGGGGATTGCGCTACTTAAAACAGTTAGAGTTTGCATTAGTAAAAGAAGTTGGTAGTGAGCGAGCCATCGTGCATAAACTGGCTCCGCATTTGGTGGTGCCAGAAAAAATGCTCTTGCCATTATATGAGAAGCGAGGCTTGGGGTATTGGCTTACGTCTATAGGGTTAAAAATATACGATTGGTTGGCTGGTGTAAAATCAGAGGATCAACGAAAAATGTTAACCCGACAACAAACATTGGGTCACGAACCCTTGTTGAAGTCCGATGATGTGCGGGGTGGAGCAATCTATGCAGAGTATCGTACCGATGATGCCCGATTGACAATTGAAATTATGAAGTTGGCATCAGCGAAAGGCGCGTGTGTTTGCAACTATGTGCAAGCAAATGATTTTATATACGAACAAGATAAAATCAGCGGGGTAAAAGCTATTAATAGCATTACAAAAGAACCTTTGTCAATTAGGGCAATTACCGTTGTTAATGCCACTGGGCCTTGGGTCGATAATTTGCGATGGATCAATAATTCCAGACACGGTAAATCACTTCATTTAACCAAGGGTGTGCACATCGTTGTTCCCTTTCATCGGTTACCGGTGCATCAGGCAATTTACTTTGATGTACCCGATGGGCGTATGATTTTTGCCATACCGCGCGGTCGTATTACGTATTTGGGTACTACCGACACAGATTACAAGGGTGATAAGGATAAGGTAATAGCATCTAAAGATGACGTTCAATATCTATTAAACGCAACCAATGAAACATTTCCAGCTATACTGTTAACGTTGGCCGATGTAGAATCAAGTTGGGCTGGTTTGCGTCCTCTTATTCATGAAGAAGGAAAATCAGCCTCTGAACTTTCGCGTAAAGACGAAATCTTTGAATCGGCAACCGGATTGATTTCTATTGCCGGTGGTAAATTGACTGGCTATCGAAAAATGGCTGAGCGCGTGGTTGATAAGGTAGTTGAATTAAATTTCATCGATCAGAAATTTGGAGAATGTAAAACCAGCACCTTAACCTTGCCAGGTGGAGATTTTCAAAATTATGGGGAGGTAAAAAAATTGGAAGCGGAATTGGCCGGCAGATTAGGAGAGTTAAATCTTAGAGGTAATGAAGCCACTAATCTGGTCCATCTTTATGGGCGTCAGGCAATCATGCTGGTCAATCATATAGAAAAGAATAAAACTCAAAATCCAGAATGTGATTTGATACTTGCCAAGGCCTGGTTTGCTATTCATTATGAGATGAGTATTTATCCACCTGGATTTCATAATTCGAAGAAGTGGTTTACTTTTTTTAATAGACCTAAAATTGTGCGATGGATAAATCCCGTGATTGATTATTTTGCGCAAGAACTTCAGTGGTCGGCTGAAGAGCGAGCCGCGCAGTTGGCAATAGTAACCGAAGCCTTGGAGGAAGTGATTAGGTTTGAATAAGTAATTTATTTTGATTGTGAAAGTATTTCTTTTCCTAACAGGACTCGTACTGCTCATTGGTGTAGAGATAGCACGGGTATATTTTATTATGCCCTTTCCGGGAAGTCAGATTGAAAGTACCATTGATCTTGCTTACTTCCTTCATAAATACATAATCTGGTTTCGGCTACTGGGTATTCTGGCTATTTGTTATCCGGCTTTTTGGTTTATCACTCGGGGTGAGGCCGCCTATAAATGGACAGCGATTGTTTTGCTAGCATTCTGGTTGGTCGTGGTGTATGCCTTTAACTTTCGTTTCCTCGCTGAAAAAATGTTTTATCAGCCTGAAAATAAAATTCTCGTAAAGTCTAGTAAGAACAAAGTTGCTGATAAGAATTTGGTTATTGGAGTTGCACTACTTGGCGAAGCCCGGGCTTATCCCATTGAAATAATTGGCTATCACCATCAGGTTCGTGATACAATAAAGGGTCAATCAATAATGGTTACGTACTGCACCGTCTGCCGTACCGGTCGGGTTTTTAAACCAGAAGTAAATGGACAACCAGAGGATTTTCGGTTGGTCGGTATGGATAAGTTTAATGCAATGTTTGAAGATAGTCGTACCAAAAGCTGGTGGCGGCAGGCCAATGGTGAAGCTATCGTTGGGCCCTTCAAAGGTGAAACTTTATTAGAACTACCGAGTGAGCAAATGACTTTGGCTGCCTGGTTAGCGCGTTATCCGGAAAGCTTTATTTTGCAACCTGATAGCTTGTTTAAAAATCAATATGCAGGCTTGGCGAAATATGATGAAGGTAAAGCCGAGGGTGTTTTAGAGGGTACCGATTCACTTTCGTGGAAAGATAAATCCTGGGTTGTAGGCGTGGCAGTAGGCTCAGAGGCACGAGCTTATGATTGGATTGATTTGAAAATGAATCGGGTCTTGAATGACGAACTTAACGAAGTACCATTAACAATAGTTTTGCAGAACGACACTGCCTCATTTCATGTATGGAATCGGATTGTTGGTGTTGATACTTTACAGTTTCAGTATAGCGACTCTCTAAAAATGATCATTGATTCAAAGACTAAATCCGTATGGGATTGGACGGGAAAGTGTGTTGATGGTGCTTATAAAGATTCTAGCCTTGGCGTCATTCAATCCTATCAGGAGTTCTGGCATTCCTGGAAAACCTTTCATCCAACAACAACTCAATATTTTCCTAACCAGAGATAGCAAATGGAAGTCTTTAAAAAGTATATTCTTCTTGCATTGGCAATTTTGTTGTTTGCATGCAACCATTCGGTTAATGATTCAAAAGATAATTGGATAACACTTTTTAATGGCGAAGATCTAAATGATTGGATTGTTAAAGTTCATCATCATGATCCCGGAGTTAATTTTGGAAATACTTTTAGAGTGGAAGATGGACTGATTAAAATACGATACGATCAGTATTCCGATTTCAATGATCAATTCTCACATCTTTATTTCAAAGAACCTTTTTCTCACTTTCATCTAAAGTTTGAGTATCGGTTTACGGGCGAGCTTCAACAAGGGGCGCCCGATTATACACTTTTAAATAGTGGAGTAATGTTTCATTCTCAAGATCCGTACTCAATATTAAAAGAACAGAACTGGCCAATCTCCGTAGAGATGCAATTGTTAGCTGGCTTGGGTGATGGTAACCCGAGACCAACGGGTAACATGTGTTCACCCGGAACGGAGATTGTATTTCAGGGAAAGCCTTATGATTCTCATTGTTTGAACTCCTCATCAAAGACATTTGATCGTAACGAGTGGGTGCGGGGCGAGTTAATTGTTTTAGGCGATTCGTTAATAACACATATAATTAATGGCGATACCGTTTTACAATACAGCAAACCAACTATGGGAGGCGGAGTTGTGCAGGGATATGATTCTGCAATCTGGCAACCAGGTAAAGCCTTGACATCAGGTTTTATTGCCCTGCAAAGCGAAGGCCAGCCTATTGAATTTAGAAATATTCTATTGTTAAATTTAGAGAACAAACGATAAGATTGATGACAAAAGCCTGGTGGAAAGAAGCTATTGTATATCAAATCTATCCGCGAAGTTTTAAGGATAGTAACAATGATGGGGTAGGCGATCTCCGGGGTATAATCGAAAGCTGGATTATATTAAAAGTTTAGGTGTAGATACGGTTTGGCTAAATCCAATTTATAAATCCCCCAACGATGATGGCGGATACGATATAAGCGATTACTATTCGATACAACCGGAGTTCGGCACGATAGCTGATTTTGATGAACTCCTCGCGGGCCTTCATCAACGTAAGCTGAAACTAATTATGGATTTAGTGCTCAATCATACCTCCGATGAGCACCCATGGTTTCAGGAATCCCGGAAGTCAAAAGACAATCCCTTCCGAGAGTATTATTTTTGGAAGCCCACAAAGAATGGTGGCCCACCCAATAACTGGCCTTCTTTTTGGAGGCAGTGCCTGGCAACTTGATGAACTAACAGGTGAATATTATCTCCATTTTTTCGCGTAAACAGCCAGATTTGAATTGGGAGAATCCTACCCTACGTAAGGAGATTCATTCTCTAATGAAGTTCTGGCTTAATAAAGGAGTTGATGGCTTGCGCCTGGATGTGATTTCAGCAATCTCTAAACGTTTAGATTTTCCTGATTCCGATACCAATGATTTTAATGAAACGATAAGAAAGTATTATGCAAACGGGCCACGACTAAAAGAATTTATTCGAGAAGCAAGAGAAACCGTTTGGGATAAGTACGATGTAATGACTGTAGGCGAGGGGCCAGGGATAACGCCACAAAATTCACTTGATTATCTCGATGATCGTCATGGATTGAATATGATCTTTCACTTTGGGCACATGTTTATGGATCAGGGACCGGGGGGCCGGTTTGATCCTATTACCTGGAAAATGAAAAACTTTAAAGCAATCTTTAAAACCTGGGATGATGCATTTAGCAAGAAGGGTTGGGGTAGCATTTTTTTAGGCAACCACGATTTTCCGCGCATGGTTTCGCGCTGGGGCAATGATAAAACCTATTGGAATGAGTCGGCCAAACTGTGGTGTACGTTACTGCTAACTATGCGGGGTACCCTTTATTTATATGGGTGATGAAGTTGGAATGACGAATACTCACCTTAACGCGATTACCGAATCTCTGGATATAGAAACCCAAAACGGCTGGCGGGAGGCACAAAAGCTAGGTGTGTCGGAGGCTGAATTTCTTAAGGCCGTAAATTATGCGGGCCGAGATAATGCTCGTACGCCTATGCAATGGAATTCTTTAGCACATGCTGGCTTTACCGGAGCAAAACCCTGGATGCCCGTTAATCCGAATTACAAGCATATTCATGTGGAGGCACAACTCGATGATCCTCATACAGTTCTAAGCTACTTCAAGGCGATGGCAAGATTGCGCAAAGAAAATCCGGTTCTTGTTTATGGTGCTTATGTACCAGTAGATTGCGAGGTTGAATCGCTTTTCATTTTTTTCCGTGAGTGGCAACAAGAAAAAATGCTAATTGTTCTTAATTTTTCTGATGAGGTTGTTAACTTACCCAACCAAGTAATTCCTTTTCTGAACTCTTGCCTGATAAGTAACTACTCAGGTGGGGAGTACCAAGATCTCGAAAAGCTTTTGGGAGTTGAATTATTTATGGCGAACGATGCAAATTGTTTTGCATTAGCAGAAGCCAACATGGGAGCAGCTAAAGAACTTTATCCAAAAGCAAAAGTTGTTTTTGGTGTGATTATGGGAACCGGTGTAGGCGGAGGCGTAGTGGTAGATGGCAAAGTAATTAACGGGCTGCAGGGCATTGGCGGAGAGTGGGGCCATAATTTTTTAGATGAATCGGGCGGTGCATGTTATTGTGGAAAGATCGGCTGTGTGGAAAAAATTTTGGCGGGTCCTGCGCTTGAGAGATTTTACGAATCTGTAAGCGGAAACAAAAAGAGTTTGAAAGAAGTGTACGCGAACTATAAGGCAGGTACTGATAAACATGCCAAACAAACAATGGAAAGACTTACCAACTATTTTGGTTTAGGGCTAAGTGTTGTTGTTAACATTCTCGATCCGGATGTGATTGTAATTGGAGGTGGAGTCGGTAATATCGATATCATTTATTCCGAGGGTAGAGAATCTTTAAAGAAGTATGTTTTTAATAACAGACTTGATACACCTGTAATTAAACCCAAGTTAGGCGATAGTGCAGGTGTGTTTGGTGCGGCTTTTCTTGTTAATTAGTATAGACTCTAAATCCAATCTCATGAAAAAAATTGCAGTAGTAGGTCCAATTCCCCGCGATCATATTGTTACGCATACCGGTGATTTAATTCAAAAGTGGGGTTGCGTTACTCATCCGGTTATTGCGCTTTCTATATTGGCAGGAAGTGAACTGGAAATTATTCCGGTTTGTCATCTTCGTTCGGTCGATCATGACAATGTGGAAGAAGTGTTTAAGGGTTATAAAGGAATCAATCTTAAACACCTTACCACAGCTAACGATCAGGGTGATATTATAAGTTTGCGTTTTGTAAATCAAAACGATCGGCTCGAACGGCAGACTGGTTTTATGGACCCGATTTTACCTTCGGATATGTCGGGTCTATTAACGTGTGATGTATTTGTTTTCATCCCGATTAGCGATTACGAAATTTCTCTAGACACCTTAAAGTATTTAAAATCTAAAAGTAAAGGCATAATCATTTTCGATGCATGGTCCCACCACAGCTTGCTTGGTAAATGGAGAACGCCAACGCAAATTTTGGATCGATCGCGACCAATGGTTACCCTATATCGATGTATTGAAAATGAATTTAGAGGAAGCTCATGCTTCCTGGTTTAAAAAGGAATACGAAAGTGGAGATTTTTCAAATGAAGAATTAGAGCGTGACGAGATTAGGAAATTCGCTGATCATTGTTTGTCGCTGGGAGTTAAATGCGTTTATGTAACCCTTGATTCGCGTGGCTGTCTTACTTATTTTAAAAAAGGTGGTAAAACGGTTGAAGAACTTGTAGCCTCAATTAAAGTTGATAAAGTTATCGACACAACCGGATGTGGCGATTCGTTTGCCGGAGGGCTTTCTTATGGGTTGGTGCAAAACCCAACCGATTATGTGGGCGCTGCTAAATATGGAAATGCTTTTGGTGCATTGCGAACGCAAGGCAAAACATTCGATGTTTTTAAATCGCTGGAAGAAACTAATGCTATCATTGAGAAAGGACATGTATAGAAGTCTTAACTGTTTTTATTTTATAACTATATAAATGATTGAAGCTGTAATTTTTGATCTGGATGGTGTAATTATCGACACGGCACACTATCACTACATTGCCTGGAAACGTCTGGCCAGCGAATTTGGGATAACTCTTACGCCAGCCCATAATGAGTTGTTAAAGGGTGTTAGTCGATTGCACTCTTTGGAAATAATTCTGTCTTTGGGAAACATAACCCTTCCACAAGAGCAAAAGGAGCAGTTGGCTGAAAAGAAAAATAAATGGTTTGTCGAATATATTGAGTCAATTCGACCTGAAGAGATTTTTCCTGGAGTTCCTGAGCTTATTCGAAATATTAGAAAGAGAAAAATAAAAGTGGGATTAGCCTCCAGTAGTAAGAATGCACCCCGCGTTATCGAACTCTTGGGTATTGGTAATGATTTTGATACAGTGATAGATGGCACCATGATTATTCATTCTAAACCTGATCCGGAAATATTTTTATTGGCAGCCCACCGATTAGGCATTGATCCTGCTCATTGTCTTGTGTTTGAAGATGCGGAAGCTGGCGTAGAGGCGGCCCTCGCAGCAGGAATGAAATGTGTTGGTGTCGGTCATCAAAGTCAGTTAGGTAAGGCAAATAAAGTGATTGCTAATACGGGAGATTTTAATCTAAATGATTTAAATACTTTTTAGAGCATCTTAAAAATTGAGTTTTTAAATTGATACACTGCTATGAAACAATATCTGAAACACCACGAGTGGCACATCATTGAGGAAGGATTAAATCCTCACTATAATAAAATTTCTGAAAGTGTATTTAGTCTGGGTAACGGACGCATGGGGCAACGGGCCACATTCGAGGAAGACTTTACGGGTGAAACACATCAGGGTAGTTATGTAGCCGGTATTTACTATCCAGATAAAACAAGAGTGGGCTGGTGGAAGAACGGTTACCCCGAATACTTTGCTAAAGTACTAAACGCACCCAGTTGGATTGAAATCAAAATCAAAATTGGAGATCAGGTACTGGACCTTGCCACAGGTAAAGTAGAAAAGTTTACCCGTGTGCTTGACATGAAGCAGGGTTTATTGCATCGGACTTTTACAGCCCAATTGCCTGATGGAAAAAAAATAAGTGTTGATTCAAAACGTTTTTGTTCTATGGCCGATGGTGAAATTGGCGCCATCCGATATGAGATTACTCCATTGAATTTTTCGGCCCCAATACAAATTACTTTACCCGTAGATGCTGATGTCGTAAACAAAGATTCTAATTATGATGAAAAGTTTTGGGAAGAAGTAAGTAAAGAGGCTCAGCCGGGCTGGGCAATTGTCAATGCGCAAACTAAGAAAACGTTCTTTCAGGTTTGTACTGGTATTCAATACGAGATACAGTCAGAAGGAAAAAAAATCAATGCGAAAGTCGCTACCAATCTGCGTGAAAAGTATGCAGATAATGTTGTTGGTACTGAACTGAAGCAAGGAACCCCATTGGTAATTTACAAGTACGCGGCAGTACTTTCTTCTGAAAATCACGCGAAAGATCAATTGGTAAACCATTGTAAGGCAAAACTCAAAGAGGCCGTATCAGCAGGATTTGAAAAATTGTTTGCCGATCATGTTAAAATCTGGGCGCATAAATGGGAAGAGTGTGATATCACGATTGATGGTGATATCGCAGCTCAGCAAGGAATTCGATTTAATATTTTCCAGCTTACTCAAACGTATACAGGAGAAGATGAACGATTGAACATCGGCCCTAAAGGATTTACTGGAGAGAAATATGGTGGCAGTACGTATTGGGACACGGAGGCCTATTGCCTTCCCTTCTTTTTAAGTACAGCCGAACCCAAAGTTGCTCGTAACCTTTTGGTCTATCGGTATAAGCATTTAGAGAAAGCGATAGAGAACGCGAAGAAACTTGGCTTTAAAGATGGGGCTGCGTTTTATCCATTCGTTACTATGAATGGCGAAGAGTGTCATAACGAATGGGAAATTACTTTCGAAGAAATTCACCGTACCAGCGCGATGGCCTACGCGATGCGCGATTACATTGATTACACGGGTGACAAAGATTATCTTACAGAATTTGGACTCGAAGTTCTTATTGGTATCGCGCGATTCTGGAATCAACGCGTTAATTGGTCCGATGACAAATCAAAGTATGTAATTCTGGGCGTAACCGGACCAAACGAATATGAGAACAATGTAAATAACAACTGGTATACAAATTATCTTAGGTGCGTGGACCTTACGATTTGCCATGGATGCCGTTCACTATGTGAAGTCAACCAATTCAAAACGCTTCCAGGAAATAGCAATGAAGACAACCTTTAAAGATGAAGAGATTGAAAGGTGGAAGCACATCTCGGATAATATGTACTATCCATTTGATGCGAAACGAAAAGTGATTCTTCAACAGGATGGATTCCTTGACAAAGAATTGATTCCAGTAAAAGATCTCAGTCCAGCCGATCGGCCCTTAAATCAAAAGTGGTCGTGGGATAGAATTCTTCGTTCATGTTATATTAAGCAGGCGGATGTGTTGCAGGGGATATTTCTATTTGAAGATGATTTCGATCTGGAAACAATTCGGAGAAACTTTGACTTCTATGAACCCCTGACGGTTCATGAATCGTCTCTTTCACCTTGTGTCCACGTTATCCTGGCCAGCAAACTAGGCTATAAAGAACAAGCCTATGAATTTTATCTTCGCACAGCTCGTTTAGATTTGGATGACTATAACAACGATACGGAAGAAGGTTGCCACATAACCTCTATGGCTGGAACCTGGATGAGTTTGGTAAAAGGATTTGGGGGCATGCGTGTGCGCGATGGTAAACTGCACTTTAATCCATTCATTCCCGATCAATGGAAATCCTATTCATTCCGATTAGAATTCAGAGATCGGGTAATTAAAGTGAAAATCAGCAGCGGTAAGACGGAAACAATTCTGGAGCACGGTGAGCCAATAGAAGTGATAATGAATGGAAAGCCTGTCCTACTAAAGAGTTAAAAACGTTAAGCAATCTTGCTATGAAGAAGTTGATTTTTATCCTGTTTGCGGCACTAGTCTCTGTATCAGTTTTAGCGCAAAAGAAAAAACCAGCAATAGATACTCGCTTAGTAAACGTTGATGCAGAGTTGCAAAAGGTTTTGGAAACCTGGAAAGCCCCTGGTTTTGCAGTAGCTGTAATAGAAAAAGATAAGATAGTTTATGCGAAGGGCTTTGGATACAGTGATTACGAAAATAAAGTAGCGGTAACTCCCAACACTCTTTTTGCCATTGGTTCGTGTAGCAAGGCCTTTACTTCGGCTCTGCTTGGTTTGTTAAACAAAGAGGGTAAAATTGACTTTAATCAAAGTCCGATTAAGTATCTCCCCGAATTAAAATTTTTTAATGATGATATGAATAACAATATCATTGTGAAGGATTTAATGAGTCACCGCACCGGGTTACCGCGCCATGATTATTCCTGGTATTTATTTCCCACCGAATCTAGAGATAGTTTAATCGAGAGAATTGTCTACCAGGAACCCTTTGCAGGCGTTCGTGAAAAATGGTACTACAACAACTTTATGTTTTTAGCTCAAGCTTCAATTGCAGAAAAAATAACAGGTAAAAGTTGGGAAGAGAATATCTCCGAGAAATTTTTTAAGCCAATGGGTATGACACGCTGTAATCTTTCCATCGAGGGTATGAAGCGAGGTGGCGATGTGGCGTTCGGGTACAAGCTCGAGAAGGAAACTACTATAAGTAAGATGGACTATTACAATATTGCAGCTATGAGTCCTGCAGGAAGTATAAATAGCAGTGTGAATGAAATGGCTAACTGGGTAAAGACCTGGATCTATGGTGGGAAGTTTAATGGCCAAGAATTGTTGCCAGCCGCATACGTAAGTGAAGCCATAAGTTCGCAGATGGTTGTGTCACCCGGCTTACCTGAAAAGGAACATGCGGATGTTCACTTATCAAACTATGGCTATGGCTGGTTTCTTGCCTCCTATAAAGGTCATTATCGTGTTGAGCATGGTGGTAATATTGACGGGTTTTCGGCCAGCGCATCATTTTTTCCAAGCGATAGCTTAGGCATCATTGTTCTTGTGAATCAAAATGGGTCTGCGGTACCCAGTGTTGTAAGAAATATTGTTTCGGACAGAATGTTAGGTCTGGCAGTCACGGACTGGAACAAAGAATTGAAAGCACGAAGAGAAAAGGCCATCAAACAACAGGAGGAAGACCAGAAGGTAAAATCTTCCAGCAAAGTGAAGGGGACAAAACCCTCCCATATTTTACAGGAGTTTTCAGGTAGGTATTCGCATCCTGGTTATGGAACATTTGATTTGGTTGTTGAGCGCGATTCACTTTTTGCTAAGTTCAAGTTATCCAAACTTTGGTTGCGCCATTATCATTATGATGTGTTTGAATCTTTTGAGGCCAAAACAAAAGTAGACACCACGGCATCACAAACTTTATTTAATTTTTTAACCAACGAGAGTGGAGAAATCAGTAAGGTTGCTATTAAGATCGAGCCGGCATTATTGAATGCGATAGAATTCAAACGCACTCCGGTAAAGATTAATGTTGATAAAGATGTACTCTCTCAGTATGTTGGTGAGTATGAGTTAGGAGGAATGATAGCTAAGTTTTACCTGAAGGGAGGGGAGACTTTGTTTTTGACTGTGCCAGGTCAACCAGAGTATGAACTTATTGCTACCAGTGAAGACAGATTCTCAATTAAAAATCTCGATGGGTTTAAAATTGAATTTGTCAAAAGCGGACAGGTGATTCAAGAAGCGATTTTTCAGCAACCCAATGGAAATTTTAAGGCTAAGAAAAAGTAGGGTTAGCCCTTCCTTTTTGCTGTTCCCATTTTGCAAAGGCGTTTATTTCTTTGCGGCAGCTTGAAATACCCAGGTTAAAATGGCCAGGTCATCGGTAAATCCAATTCCAAAAACAAAATCAGGGATAATATCGATTGGGTTGACAAAGTAAATAACTGCGGCTATTAAAATAATCAGGAACTTGAGCGATTGTACTTGATATTTACCAGTTGCGTAGGCCCTTAGCATCCTACCCAATAACAAAAAATTCTCCTTCAAAATCTGGCTATTAATTCCATTATTCGATTTTCTGAGTTTGATTCCAAGTTGAATCAACAGGTTTAATAGTCTACCAGGTTTGCCTGCTATTCGGGTGGCTTGCCTCAGGGCAGCGTCAAAAAGGCATTTTTGATCTTCATGAAGTCAAAACTAAGAATTGATACTTAAAAGTTCATTACGTTTTGACTTTCTTTCGCAGCAAGCGATATTAAATTTATAAGTAATATCATTGAAGGAAGTCGGATTTTTTACGAAAATACCTCCTGCAACACTACCTAATTACTACTATGGAAACTTCTACAGAATCTTTTATTGAAACCTGGGATCATTACCTAATACTGGGTTCGTACGTTTTTTTTGGTTTGACCCTCTTAATAATTCTCTTCCATGAAGTGAAGGTAATGACGATGTCAAACGAAAAGGATCGATACGATTATGTGAATACCCATGAAATAAAGTATTTCTGGTATGCCATCATCACGTTTATGATTGGATTTGCGTTGTACATCACGGCCACAATAACTCCCTTGTTTCCGGTTGATGATTCTATAAAACTCTATATAAGCATTTTCTTTCTGGCGGGTATCATTGTAATCACCTATCTCATTCTTTCCAATATGGTTAGTATTTTATATCCGAAGTTTTTGGAAAATCGGTTAGTGCGCATTCGCAATAAGCCGCGGAAATCAGCTGCGGGCAATCTGATGCGCAAATTAACTTCTCAGGAAGGCGAGGTCCATTTGGAAGCCGATCAGTTAGCTAAACACAAAAGTGATATTCACTCTGCTGAATATGATGTTTGGTTGGATGATAAAACCGGGGAGAAAAAGATTGAGCAATATATGGCCTACCAGCATGCCGAAAAGTGTGGGGAATGTGGTTTCTATACAATGAAAATTGATACCGAAGAAATTGAAAGGAAACCAACACAAACCGAAGATGGTCTGCTGTTAGAACATTACCGGTGTAGTTATTGCAAGCATCGCGAAGCCAGAGAAGTGGTTATTGCAGCCTTGTCTTCTAATGTAAAATCTTAATAGCGAATATTTTAATTTTACAAAGGGAGACCAAAGGTTACTGCCTTGTGGATGAGATCAAAATCAGCCACAGATTCACTGATTATTTGTGAATCTGTGGCTTTAGAATTTTTAGATGATTAGCTATTGAGCAGCCTTAGCCGTTCGACTGCGCATCCAGAATAATAGAATGGTAAAGAGTACAATCAATACTAATGGAAATGCTACCATGGTGCGAAGCGTATCCTGACCAGCCGCTAACACCAGCGCATCGCCTTCTAATCCAGTTGCAGCTGCTTTCTCAGTCGCGCTGTCTATCCATCCACCAATAATGGGTTGCCATATAGAGGTAGAAAACATTCCTATGCCACCTACAATGGACATGCCCAAGGCGCCACTTAAAGGAATTTTTTCAGCTACGAACCCAATCATGTTAGGCCAGAAATAGCAAACACCCATGGCGAAAAATATGGCAGCAACATAAGCCATGGAACCTGTTTGTGTACTGAATAAAAATATTCCAATCGCAGTAAAAAACGCGGATCCTAAAAGAACACCCGTTTGATCAAACTTGTGAACGAACTCGCCACCAAAGTATCGCCCAACAGCCATTAATCCGGTAACGAGCGCGAGGATTACCATTGGTTCAGCGCCACTCTTTGATAATAAAAGTGATGTCCACTGTTGCGGGCCAAACTCAGAAATAGCCGTGATGGACATGCAAACAGCAATGAATATGAAAAGCGGAGTGGCCATTGCTTTCAGGTTAGCAGCTAGAGAGGTAACCTTATCACTATGTGGTTTTGGAAATACTTGTCCGTAGAACAGGTACGCATAAATTATGGTAGGGATTAGAATTATCCAAATTTGTGATTCCCATCCTAAATTCATCTTGGTCATGAGAAGAGAAACCAGACTACCTACTACAATTCCTCCTGGGAACCACATGTGAAAGCGATTAAGTAGCGTATTCATCTGTTTTCCACTGTAGCCATCCGCAATCATTGGATTGCAGGCGGCTTCCGTACATCCATTACCAATTCCAATGAACAATGTCGAAATCAATAAGCCTGTATATCCGCCTGAATATATTGTTAGTATAATACCAAGGGTATGGGCAAAAAAAGCAAAAATCATAATTCTTTTGGGGCCAATAGATCTATAAAAAATACCTCCGATGACCATTGAAATGGGAAACCCGACAAACCACATCTGGTTTATAAACCCAAGTTGCTTTGCCGTAAGGTCAAAAGTCTGTGCGAGCTGTGGCAAAATACCAGCTCGTATACTAAAGGAAAAAGCCGTTGTGATTAGGGCAAAACAACTGGCGTAAAAAAGTCTAATGTTAGTTTTATCGCTCATACTTTGGTCGTTAAGGTTTGATTCTAAGGTTTTAGAAATATGAAATTAAAATGGATTGATTGCAAGTACTTGGAATAAAAAGTCAAAATCTGATCATAATTCAAAGGCAATGCCACGGTTTTTTAAGGTTACATAAATACGCTTATCAAACTTGTATAACCCTGCAGCCCGGTGCGAAACATCTTTCTGTTTCTCGTCACACTTCTTTAGTAACTTCATTTTAGCAAGCTTTCTTCTGAAGTTAGATTTGTCGAGAGTCGTTTCAAGCACGGCCTCATATAGCTCTTGTAACTGTAACAGCGTAAATTTTTCAGGCAACAGGTTAAACCCAATTGGTTCATGCCGCACTTTATGCTTTAGGTGCTGATACCCATATTTCAAAATTAGGGGGTGATCGTACGGGAGGTCTGAGACTTCATGTACACTAAACCATTTTGCATCGGATGCAGTAAAACCAGGAATTAAAGAGTAGTGTTCTTCTTTCACTAAAGCGAAATAGGCAATGGTTACTACGCGCTTGGTTGGGTATCGATCGGGATGTCCGAAAGCTTTTAATTGCTCTAAGTAAATATTACTGATTCCGGTTAACGAATGAAGAAGCCGCTTGGCTGCATCGTCAATACTTTCACCATAATTAATCCAACCTCCGGGCAATGCCCACCTGCCTTCACTAATTCCTTCACCATGTTTAATCAGCAGAATGTCCAAACGGCCGTCTTTAAAGCCAAAAACAAGGCAATCGATGGATAAGGCATCAATAACAGAGTCTGGTGCAGGTTTGGCGGTCATGAATAAATAATAGACTAATATATGGTCATTTTGACCACAAGTAAATACTTTTGGTAAATAATTCGATTCTATGGCTGGCTTTCTTTTAGGTCTGGATATTGGGAGTTCATCGGTAAAGGCAAGTTTAGTTGCTATTGATTCTGGCCAAACTGTTGTGTCTGCGCAATCTCCGGCTGAAGAAATGGAAATGATTGCCGATCAATCTGGTTGGGCAGAGCAAGATCCTGAAATGTGGTGGGAGCATGCTATTAAAAGCATTCAACTTTGCTTATCTAAGACTGTCGCAAAATCAGAGTCAATCAAAGCTATCGGTGTCGCCTATCAGATGCATGGATTAGTAGCGGTTGATAAAAATGGCAAACCTGTGCGACCGTCCATTATCTGGTGCGACAGTCGAGCTGTTGAGTATGGTGATGAAGCTTTTAAAGAATTGGGTGCAGAATATTGTCTTTCACACTTTCTAAACTCACCAGGAAATTTCACGGCCTCTAAATTAAAATGGGTAAAGGAAAACGAGCCTGAGGTTTATAAACGAATCCATAAAATAATGTTGCCGGGCGATTATATCGCTTTTAAACTTACCGGGGAGATTGCGACCACAGATACAGGTTTATCGGAGGGAATTTTTTGGGATTACAAACAAGAAGGTATTGCTGATTCTTTGTTGAAGCATTATGGAATTGATCGGTCGCTGCTGGCTGATATAAAACCTGTGTTCTCTGAGCAAGGTAAACTAACGTCAAAGGCAGCTAAAGAAACTGGACTAAAAGAAGGTACTATTATCTCATACCGCGCAGGAGATCAACCAAATAATGCTTTTTCATTAAATGTTTTGAATCCGGGCGAAACAGCAGCCACAGCAGGAACCTCGGGCGTGATTTATAGCGTAACTGACCAAAACGCTTACGATTCCAAATCGAGAGTGAATACTTTTATCCACGTAAGTAATGAAGCCAATCTAAAACGCAATGGAGTATTACTTTGCGTGAACGGCACGGGCATTCTCAACAGTTGGTTACGCAAGAATTTAAAAAGCGGCACTCTACTCGACTATCAACAAATGAATGAACAGGCAGCCAGTGTGCCGATTGGGGCGGTTGGGTTATCGATTTTACCCTTCGGAAATGGTGCGGAACGGATTTTAGAAAATAAAAGTATTCAATCTTCATGGCATGGTTTAGATTTCAACAGGCATACGCAGGCGCATATTTTTAGGGCCGCACAGGAGGGGATTGTGTTTGCATTGAAATATGGTTTTGAAATTCTGCAAACCATGGGTATTCAGTCGAGCGTAATCAGAGCCGGTAAAACAAATATGTTTTTAAGTCCGGTGTTCAGGCAGGCCTTTGTCAATACGATAGGTGTACCGCTCCAATTATACGATACCGATGGAGCTAAAGGCGCTGCGCTGGGTGCGGGTGTTGGTGCCGGAATTTATTCTGATTTTAGTGAAGCCTTTCAGGGATTGAATAAACTCCATGAAGAGTGGCCGGAAGCTGCCACCGTTAAAAGTTATGACGAAGCCTATTCACAATGGAAGGAAATTTTGATGAACGAAATATAAGCAGGCACAATTAATCTAAACTATCACAATATGAAAGTTGTAAGGGGGAATAAGGAATATTTTAAAGGTATTCGGGCAATCAAGTTTGAAGGTAAGGAATCAGATAATCCGCTGGCATTCAAATTCTACAATCCAAAAAAGAAAGTAGGGAAGAAAACCATGGAGCAACACATGCGCTTTGCTATAGCTTACTGGCATACCTTCTGTGGCACCGGAGGCGATCCTTTTGGCCCCGGTACTAAAAACTTTCCATGGTCGACAGCGGGCGATCCGGTTCAACGGGCAAAAGACAAAATGGATGCTGCATTTGAGTTTATTACGAAAATAGGCGCGCCCTTTTATTGTTTCCATGATTATGATCTTATTGAGGAAGCATCAACACTCAAAGAGTCAGAAAAGCGACTGCGCATTATTGTTGACTACGCCAAGGAAAAACAAAAAGCATCGGGTGTAAAGCTTTTGTGGGGCACCGCTAATTTATTTTCAAACCTGAGGTATATGAATGGTGCAGCCACTAACCCTGATTTTAATGTGGTTTGCCATGCCGGCAATCAGGTTAAGAATGCTATTGATGCTACGATTGAATTAGATGGCTCCGGCTATACTTTTTGGGGTGGACGGGAAGGATATATGTCGCTTCTGAATACAGACATGAAGCGGGAGCAAGAACACTTGGCGCGTTTTCTTCATATGGCGCGCGACTATGCAAGGAAAAATGGATTCAAAGGTTCGTTTTATATTGAACCCAAACCCATGGAACCCAGCAAACATCAGTACGATTTTGATGCGGCTACCTGCCTGTCATTTTTGCGCCAGTTTGATTTGATGGATGATTTCAAATTAAACATTGAAGTAAACCATGCCACCTTAGCGAGCCACACCTTCGATCACGAATTACAAGTAGCTGCTGATGCGGGGGTATTAGGAAGTATCGATGCGAATCGGGGAGATAATCAAAATGGTTGGGATACCGATCAGTTTCCAAACAATGTATATGAGATAACCGAGGCGATGCTGGTGATTTTACAAGCCGGGGGCTTCAAAACAGGCGGTGTAAACTTTGATGCTAAAACAAGAAGAACATCTACCGACTTGGTTGATATTTTTCATGCGCATATAGGTGGTATGGATGTGTTTGCCAAGGCTTTGCTTGCAGCACATGCTATCATTGAAGATGGCGAATTCGTAAGCATGCGAAAAGAGCGGTATGCTTCATTCAATTCCGGTAACGGAAGAAAATTTGAGCGAGGCAACCTAAGCCTGGATGCGTTGAGGAAACTTGCCTATAAGAATGGCGAGCCGGAGCAGATCAGCGGAAAGCAAGAGTACTTTGAAAACCTGCTTAATAGGTTCATTTAGCACCATTTAAAATTCACGCAATCGTTTCCGCTAAAGAAAATTGAGTATTTTACGGGGTACATAGTAATCTTACAAAACAACTCGAAATCGCATGAACAGAAAACTACGAATGGGTATGGTCGGTGGCGGCAAAGATGCTTTCATCGGATCCATACATAGGCTCGCAGCCAATATGGATGGTCTAATAGAAATTGTTGCGGGGGCGTTAAGTATACATCCGGACACAGCGAAAGAAAGTGGCAAGATGTTATTCCTGGCTGAAGACCGCACCTATCTCACTTACGAAGAGATGATGGATAAGGAAAGCAAACTACCGGCTGATAAACGGATTGATTTCGTAACGATTGTGACACCTAATTTTGCACACTTTGCTCCGGCCATGTTGGCACTTGAGAAGGGATTTCATGTAGTGATCGAAAAGCCCATCACATTTACAATAGATGAGGCTCGGCAACTAAAAAAGAAAGTTGAAGAAACAGGTTTGATTTTGTTACTCACTCATACCTATTCAGGATATCCTATGGTGCGTCAAGCTCGCACAATGATGAAGGAAGGCGTGCTTGGAAAAATCCGTAAAGTATATGTGGAGTATCCGCAAGGCTGGTTAAGTAAAATGAGTGAACGCGAAGGCAATGCTCAGGCAGCGTGGCGAACAGACCCTAAGAAATCAGGTAAGGCTGGCGCGATGGGTGACATCGGAACGCATGCTGCTCACCTGGCAGAATTTATTACGGGTTTAAAAATCACACATCTCTGTGCAGACTTAAATGCGATGGTACCCGGTCGAGCGTTGGATGATGATGGAAATGTATTGTTAAAATTTGATAATGGTGCTGCCGGTGTATTGATGGCATCGCAGGTTGCGGCAGGTGAAGAGAACGCATTAAGGATCAGAATCTATGGGGAACATGGAGGTATTGAGTGGGCTCAGCAAGAACCGAACACACTTTTAGTAAAGTGGTTGGATAAGCCAACTCAAATTCTTCGCGCAGGTACTAATGGCTTTGTTGGTGATGAAGCGAAGTTTAATGCGCGTACGCCAGCGGGCCACCCGGAAGGATACCTGGAAGCCTTTGGCAATTTGTATCGCAATTTTGCCTTTGCACTTTCTGCAAGAATTGATGGCTCGAAAGCTCCAGCACTTGTCGATTTCCCTTCCGTGGATGATGGTATCCGGGGCATGGCATTTATCGACAATGTTGTGAAGAGTGGCCAGAGTAAGGAAAAGTGGACACCATTTGAAGTATAAGTTATGCAAACTCTAAAAGGACCCGGAATTTTTTTAGCTCAGTTCATGGGTGATGAAGCACCCTTCAACAATCTTAAGTCAATCTGCAAATGGGCAGCATCACTTGGCTACATAGGCGTTCAGATTCCAACGTGGGATAGTCGATGTATCGATTTAAAAAAAGCTGCTGAAAGCAAAGACTATGCAGATGAACTTCGTGAAATGGTAGAATCTTGTGGATTGCAAATCACAGAATTGTCGACTCACTTGCAAGGACAGTTGGTAGCAGTTCATCCGGCATACGATGTAATGTTTGATGGGTTTGCACCTAAATCGGTTCATGGTAAACCTAAAGAACGCACGGCCTGGGCAGTTGATCAATTGAAGTTGGCTGCGAAGGCAAGCAAGAATTTAGGATTGAAGGCGCATGCTACTTTTTCAGGAGCGCTGATGTGGCATACTGTTTATCCCTGGCCACAGCGCCCTGCTGGATTGGTGGAAGATGGTTTTAAAGAATTAGCCAAGCGCTGGTTGCCTATCCTTAATGCTTTTGATAAGGTTGGCGTAGATGTATGTTATGAAATTCACCCGGGTGAAGACCTACATGATGGGATTACGTTTGAGCGTTTCTGGGAGGCAACCGGAAAACATAAACGCGCCAATATCCTATACGATCCAAGTCACTTTGTTCTCCAACAACTGGATTACCTTCAATACATAGACTTCTATCATTCCTTTATAAAGATGTTTCATGTGAAGGATGCTGAATTCAATCCCACAGGAAAAGTGGTGTGTACGGAGGATTTCAGGATTGGGCAAACCGACCCGGTAGATTCCGTTCGTTGGGAGATGGCCAGGTTGACTTTCAATCAATTTTCTCCAAGCTGGCACAATACAATTATAAAGGCTGGGCTGTTTTAGAGTGGGAGTGTTGCATTAAACATCCTGAGCAAGGCGCAGAAGAAGGAGCACCTTTTATTAAAGATCATATTATCCGCGTAACTGAAAAAGCATTTGATGATTTTGCTTCTACCGGAAAGAATCCAACACTAAATAAAAAAGTTTTAGGTTTAATTAAATAAATAATGAAAATGAAAAAGTTATCACAGATGTTTTTTATGCTGGCATTCATGGTTGTGTTGGCAAGTTGCGGATCGAAAAAAGAGGAGGCTGCTACAGAAGATTATGGAACACCGGATGAAAGTTCGGAAGCCATTGTGGGGGATGTTATTGCCCAGGGAGAATCCTTGGTGAATGCAAGTGATTGCAAAACATGCCACCATCCAACCAATAAACTTATAGGACCATCACACACCGATGTTGCAAAAAAGTATGACTTCATACAAGCCAACGTAACCATGTTGGCAGGTAAAATTATTAGTGGAGGCACCGGTGTTTGGGGTGAGATTCCAATGAGCCCACACCCTGATATCTCTCAAGGTGATGCAGAAAAAATGGCTCGGTTTGTATTGTCACTAGATGGTGAAAAGAACATTAACATGAAATTAACATGTAGTTTAATCTTCCTCTTGCTGGTTTCAACTTCAACTTTTTCTCAAGCTCCTAATACGCTTACTAAAGCTGAGCAAAAGGAAGGCTGGAAATTACTTTTTGATGGAAAAACCACCCATGGGTGGAGAAATTTTAAGTCCGATAAAATTGGCAGCGCCTGGAAAGCAAGTGAGGGAACTTTTTATCTGGACACCTCAAAAAAGAACGGTTGGCAAACCGAAGGCGGGGGCGACATTGTAACTACCGAGGAGTATGAAAATTACGAGCTTTCGCTGGAATGGAAAATACAAGCCTGCGGAAACAGCGGGGTGATTTTTAATGTTCAGGAAGGCGCAACACACGAATACGTTTGGCATACGGGGCCTGAGATGCAGGTGTTGGATAACGCATGCCATCCCGATGCCAAAATAATTAAACACCGCGCTGGCGATTTGTATGATCTTATTTCGTGTAAAACGGAAACTGTAAAACCTGCCGGTGAATGGAATCTGGCGAAGATCGTTTCAAATAAAGGTCATTATACCTTTTGGCTTAATGGAGTACAAACAGTAGAGTTTACAATGCACACACCCGAATGGGATCAACTGGTGGCAGGCAGTAAGTTTAAAGACATGCCTGACTTTGGAAAATTTACTAAGGGAAGAATTTCGTTGCAAGACCATGGCGACCAGGTGTGGTTTCGCAACATTAAAATCAAGGAGTTAAAATAATTACATCGCTGAATAGCCACTAAACATTTTATGAAGAAATTATTTCCAGTAGGGGTTCTACTTGTTTTCTTATTCTCTTGTTCTGAAGATAAACCGAGAGTTCTCATTTTTTCTAAAACGAAGGAATATCGCCACGAATCGATAAC
Organism: Flammeovirgaceae bacterium; assembly: GCA_016712035.1. Lineage (GTDB taxonomy): Bacteria > Bacteroidota > Bacteroidia > Cytophagales > Cyclobacteriaceae > ELB16-189. The sequence continues at coordinate 117,183 of JADJRT010000007.1, forward strand.
TGCGGGTAAAGTAGCGCTCTTAAAAATGGGTGCTGAAAAGGGATTCGCGGTTGACACCACTGAGTCAGCAGATGTTTTTACTGAAGAGAATTTAAAGAAATATAACGCAGTTGTTTTTTTAAGTACTACGGGTGATGTGTTAAATCAAGCACAACAAAATGAATTCATGCGATTTATTCAAGCGGGCGGTGGTTATTTGGGGATTCACGCTGCCGCAGATACAGAGTATGATTGGTGGTGGTACGGAAAACTGGTAGGCGCTTATTTCTTAAGTCACCCCGAACAGCAAGAAGCTAAGTTTGTGAAAGTAGCGCCCTTTGGCGATGGATTGAATTTGCCTGACGAATGGATGCGGAAGGATGAGTTGTATAACTACAAAAAAATAAATCCAGAGATTAATGTTCTGTATAAATTAGATGAGACTTCTTACAAAGGTGGCGAGAATGGAGATAATCACCCGATAGCCTGGTATCATGATTTTGATGGCGGTCGTTCGTTCTACACAGGTATGGGGCATACAGATGAATCGTATATTGATCCGCAATATCTGGATCATGTATATCAGGGATTGGTCTACGCAATGGGTAAGAGCAAGCCCGATTTCAGCAAAGCCCGCGCAAAGAGAACACCCGAAGAAAACAGGTTTACAAAAGTAGTGTTGGGTTATAATTTAGATGAGCCCACAGAGATGGCGATTTTGCCGGACAGCCGAATCATTTTTATTGAGAGAAAGGGCGCGGTAAAACTTTACGATCCTAAGACCGACACGATCTCTGTAATCAATACATTTAATGTTGGGACAAAGTTTGAAGACGGGATGTTAGGTATAACTACCGATCCGGATTTTGATAAGAACAACTGGGTTTACATCTACTATTCACATCCGGAAAGATCAGCAAACGTGTTATCGCGCTTTGTGTTTGATGGTCAAAAAGTTGATCAGGCTTCTGAGAAGGAAATGCTGGAAGTGGTTACGCAACGTGAAACATGTTGTCATACAGGAGGATCATTAACATTTGGTCCAGGAAAAAATTTGTTTCTTTCCACGGGTGATAACACAAGCCCGTTTGAATCGGATGGGTTTAGCCCGGCTGATGAAAGTGCTGGTCGATCTCCGTTTGATGCGATGAAATCTTCATCAAACACTAACGACTTACGCGGAAAGATTTTGCGCATCCATCCAGAGCAAGACGGAACCTACACAATTCCTGATGGAAATCTTTTCCCGAAAGGAGAAGACAAAACCCGCCCTGAAATTTATGTGATGGGTAACCGTAATCCTTATCGCATATCGGTTGATCAGAAAACTGGATTTTTATATTGGGGCGAGGTGGGACCCGATGCTGGTAATGATAGCCCTGAACGCGGCCCACGGCTACGATGAAGTAAATCAGGCCCAAAAGCCGGGTTACTTTGGCTGGCCTTTGTTTGTCGGTGGAAACTATGCCTACGCTAAATATGATTTTGAAAGTAAGACAATAGGAGCAAAGGCTGATGCTAACAAGCCTATGAACACATCCCCAAACAATACAGGTAAAACTGAATTGCCTCCGGTGAGTCCGCCATTTGTATGGTATCCGTATGCAGAGTCCCCGGATTTTCCGCTTGTAAAAACGGGTGGCCGCAATGCGATGGCAGGTCCGGTTTACTATTCAGAAAACTTTAAAGGAAAGGCTGAAGCATTTCCAGATTACTTCGATGGCAAGCTATTGATGTATGACTGGATGCGTAACTGGATGCGTTTAGTTACCATGAATGAGAAAGGGGCTATCATGGATATTGAACCGTTTATGGAAAACATTCAATTCAATAATACCATTGATATGGCCTATGGTCCGGATGGAAAATTGTACACACTTGAATATGGAACCAAATGGTTCGCACAAAATATGGATGCCCGTTTGTCCCGAATTGATTATAATGGTGGCAACCGCCCACCACACGCTGAGTTAAAAGCAAGCAAAGTTTCGGGAGCTATTCCATTGACAGTTAATTTTTCGGCTGGCGAAAGTTCTGATCCGGATGGAGATGCCGTAACCTACGAATTGGAAATTAAAGGTGAAGTTCAGTCAGGAGCAACAGATTTCAATTACACCTTTGACAAGCCCGGAATCTATCATCCAAAATTAACAGCGACTGATTCTAAAGGATCAAAATCAACAACCGAGGTAACGATTATCGCAGGTAACGAACCTCCGGTAATTGATGTTACTGTTAGCGGAAATCCGGATTACTTTTTACCTGGTGGCTCTGTCAATTACAAAGTTTCTGTTACCGACAAAGAAGATGGTTCAACAACCGATGGTAAGATTGCTGCAGTGCGTGTCTTGACTACGCTTGATTTTCATCCACAAGGCTATGACATGACAAAAATTGCGCAAGGTCATCAACGCTCAGAATTACCGGGTAAATTATTGATTGCCGAAAGTGATTGTAAGTCCTGTCATTTGATTGATCAAAAATCTGCGGGGCCAAGCTACAAAGAGGTAGCCAAGCGCTATTCAAAAGACGTAAAAGCAACGGACGTCCTGAGTAATAAAATTATGAATGGTGGTTCTGGTGTGTGGGGTAAGTTGCTATGGCTGCGCACCCGCAGTTAACCAAAGCCCAGACAACACAAATGGTGGAATACATTCTTTCGCTTGCTAATGAAGAAAAGATTAAAAGTCTACCACTTGCAGGTAAAGCAAATTTTGCTGTTGTGCCACCTCCGGGACCAGCTGCTACTTCAGCGTACGTTCTTACTGTAACCTATGAAGACAATGGAGCCAATGGAATGCCTTCGTTGTCTGCAACAAAACAAGTTTTCTTCAACGCACCAATCCTCAACGCGAATAATGCGGCTGATCTGACGGGAGGACTTAGAAAATCAAACGCAGCTGGCTTTAGTTTTCTTGATAATGTAAAACATAATTCATCAGCTACTTTTAAAGGCGTTGACTTATCGGGTGTTGGTAAACTAAACCTGGTGGTTGTGGAACAAGGCAGCTCAAAAAGTGGTGAAGTCGAGATTTGGCTTGATTCTAAAACAGGAACGAAACTGGGAAGTGTGAATTTTGAGAACGCTCCTAAAATGGAAGTTCAATCAGGAATATTCATGAGACCTGGTGGTATTTCAATACCTGCCACTTCAGGTAAGCATGATTTAGTGCTTGTATTTAAAAATGAAAAAGCAGGAGAGGGTGATTTATTTATCTTCAATCAGGTGTCGTTAGCAAAGTAAACTTTTAAGTAAAATATTATGGATCGCAGAAAATTTATTCAAACATCTGCTATTGCTACAGCGGGCATGCTTACACTACCTTCCATTTTTGCAGAAGCGAAAGGAAAAAAAGCCATTGGCTTGCAGTTATACACCTTGCGTGATGTAATCATGAACGATGTAAAAGGCACCTTGGATAAAGTGGCATCATGGGGGTATACCGAAGTGGAAACGTACGGCTATGGCGATGGTAAATTATTTGGAATGCCGGTGGCTGAATTTGGAGCACATTTAAAAGGCATTGGTGTGCAGGTGGTGAGCGGTCACTATGGAATTGATTTGCTTTCTAATAATTGGGATAAAGCCTGTGCAGATGCTCAATCTATGGGGCAAAAATACGTTGTAGTGCCCTGGTTAGATCAGAAGTATTATAGTTCACTAGATGAATTGAAACGCACGTGCCAGGCAATTAATAGTGCCGCCCTCGTTGCCAAAAAGTATAAGCTTAGAATGGGCTACCACAACCATGCGTTTGAATTCGAGCCAGTGGAAGGAAAAGTGATGTTTGATGTAATGCTAGATGAGTTAGATCCAAAACTCGTTGCTATTGAAATGGATTTGTATTGGATGGTAAACGCCAATCAGGATCCGTTCAAGTATTTTGAAGAATATCCTGGTCGATTTGAATTATGGCATGTGAAAGACATGGATAAAAATAATCGCGAGAACAATGCGGATGTGGGCACGGGTTCTATTGATTTTACCAAACTTTTTAAATCAGCCAAAAAATCAGGTATGAAAAAATTCTTTGTGGAGCAGGAAACCTATCCATCTAATCCAATGCAAAGTGTTGAGAACAGCATTAAATACTTGAAGACTATTCTGTAACATGATTTTCAAAGGCCTAATGGGTGACCGTGTATAAATCAGTGTGATTGTTTATTTTTAGTAACCTTGATCATTAGCTCCTGGTATTTTGTTCGATTTATTTTTAGCAGTAGGCTAAATTCATTCATGGTTAGATTTTTATTATTATTTATTCTGGGCAATACTTTTTTGTTGCAAGGTCAAGACATAACTCAATCAGTTACTGGCAAGGTTAAAGATATCTCTACTTTCACAGAATTGGCGGGGGCAAGCATCTCCATTTTTTCTGGTAGTGAATTAATAACCGGAGCTTCCACGGATTCGGAAGGGCAATTCAGATTCAGTTTGCCTCCAGGCCGATATCGGCTAGTCGTGTCGTTTACAGGTTATGTTTCTATAGAAAACGAGTTACTGGTTATTGCTGGAAAGATGCCGGCATTAGAAATCCTGCTTCAGGAATCGCCTACTCTTTGGCTGAAGTAGTAGTGAGTCCGGAAAGTATTTCGGAGCCAGGTGTCACCTCACTTTCTATTGAAAAGACCTTACGGGCACCCGCCAATTTTTTTGATCCTGTGCGCATGCTTACTTCTTATCCGGGGGTGGTAACAGCCAATGATCAGGCGAATTCAATTATTGTAAAAGGATATTCCCCAATGGAATTTTATGGCGATTACAAGGTTTGGATATCATTAATCCAAACCACACGGCTAATGCGGGTACACTCAGCGACAAACCCACTGCCAACGGTGGGGGTGTGAGTGTTCTCAGTGCGCAGATACTTGACCGCACAGACTTTTATTCGGGTAATTTACCGACACGTTACGGAAATGCACTGGCGGGTGTAATGAACATGTCGTTGCGGCCGGGTTCAAGCGAAAAGATTGAATATACCGCACAAGCAAGTTTAATTGGAATAGACTTAGCTGCCGAGGGGCCCTTCAGCAAGAAAAGTGAAAGTTCGTTTTTAGTAAACTACCGGTACTCAACTGTGGGTCTGTTGTCACAAGTAGGCGTTGACTTTGGCGATGAAGCAATCGGTTTTCAGGATCTTTCTTTTCATCTGAATTTCCCTGGTAAAAGCTCAGCAAATCTTTCTGTCTTTGGCTTTGGTGGGCTAAGTAAAAATGAATTTGACGCCAAGCCAGAAAGTGAATGGGAAGAAGAGAAAGATCGATACACGATCGATTACGATGGCAAAGTATACGGAGTTGGGTTCGTTAATCAGTTTAAGCCGGGATGGTTATCCTTAAGCCTGGGCGCATCTCTTTCAGGGCAGGAACAAAACCGAACTTCGCAGGGTACAACGGTACCTTATCCAGCTATTTATTCAGAAAGTTATTTTTCTAACCGCCTGCTGGTTTCTACATTTCTAAAGGGCGTTCGTAAAATCAAAAATGGTTTGTTGGAGGCAGGTGTTGTGGCAGATTATTTAGATAATGAAATGGACGTTTCTACCGTAACCCCATTATATATCGATTCATTTTACCCGAATGCTTCTGGAACAGTTAACGGAATGCTTTGGCAACCGTATGCGAATTGGACGCACTACGTTGGGAAGCTTACTTTGAATGCCGGTATGCGGTATGTAAACTTTGGCTACAATAACACCGATGCCTTAGAACCGCGTGTGAGTGTCTCAGGAAATTTAGACAAAAACTCAATTACACTTTCTTATGCGGCAACCAGCCAATGGCAACAAGTACAAACCTACAGTACGCAAGGAAACAACCAGCTACCTTTTACTAAAAGCAATCAATTTGCCTTAGAGTGGCGAAGGAAATTCAATACAGACATTAGTATTGTCTCTTCCATTTATTATCACGAACTAAATAACGTGCCTATCGTATCGGGTAGTGCTAATTACTCCTTGATCAATCAATGGGAGGATTTTCCACGGGGTAATTTGGTTAGTGAGGGTAAAGGCAAAAACTATGGCATAGAAGCTTTCGTTGAAAAGCGGTTTTACGAAAATTTGTACTTCATAGTTTCTGGATCGGCATATAAGTCGCAATACCAGAATGGCGATGCCTCGTACAGGGATTCTCGCTTTAGTGGAGATTTTACAAGTAGTTTTTTGGCTGGCAAAGAGTGGAAAAAAACTACTAAGACTTTTGGCATTCACGCCCGCGTGCTTTATTCGGGCGGGCTTAGGCAAGCGCCCATCGATGAGTTTGCTTCCTCACTTTTAGGAACTACTGTTTATGATTTAACACAAGGGTATCGTATTCAATTGCCAAATTATTTTAGATCCGATCTTCGCGTTAGCTGGCGCAAAGACAAACCCGGATATACCCGTACCCTATCAGTAGATATTCAAAACCTAACTAACTATCAAAATGTGGCTTTTATCTACTTTGACACATTTCTACAAGATACCGTCTCGAAATACCAATTAGGTATTATTCCGGTAATAGCTTATCGAGTGGATTTCTGATAAAAATCACCTATTTCAATCGTTTGCAAGGCTTTATTTTGAGGTTGAGACTTCTTACTTTTGCCTCGTAATAAACCCTAATCAAATGACTGTTACTGATAATAAAACCTATGTTGTAGATCATCCTGCGCTGCTTACCTGGGTAAATGAGATTGCTTCCTTGTGCACGCCCGATCAAATTCAATGGTGCGATGGATCAACAACAGAATACAATAACCTTTGCGAAGCGCTGGTGAATAAAGGCACTTTCATTCGTTTAAACCCAGAGAAGCGACCCAATAGTTTTGCATGCTTCAGTGACCCAAGCGATGTTGCGCGGGTTGAAGACCGCACGTATATCTGCTGCAAACGAAAAGAAGATGCGGGACCTACAAACAATTGGGTAGAGCCGAAGCAAATGACGCAGACCTTGCACCCGCTGCTAAGCGGTTGCATGAAAGGGCGCACCATGTACGTAATTCCGTTTAGCATGGGGCCGGTTGGTTCTGATATTTCTCAAATCGGAATTGAGATTACCGACTCAGAATACGTGGTGGTCAACATGCACATCATGACACGCGTAGGCAAGCGGGTAATTGATGCCTTGGGGAATGATGGTGAATTTGTAAAATGTTTACATACGGTTGGCGCACCCTTGAAACCCGGAGCGCAAGATGCGAAGTGGCCCACCAATGCTACCACGAAATACATAGTCCACTATCCCGAAGATCGTTCAATCGTTTCTTATGGTTCGGGGTATGGCGGTAATGCGCTATTAGGTAAGAAATGTTTTGCGTTGCGCATTGCCTCAGTAATGGCTAAAGAAGAAAGCTGGCTTGCCGAGCACATGTTATTAATGGGTGTTGAAAGCCCGGATGGACAGAAAAACTATTTAGCAGCCGCCTTCCCAAGTGCTTGCGGCAAAACAAATTTTGCGATGCTTATTCCTCCAAAAGATTTAAATGGCTGGAAAGTAACTACGGTAGGCGATGACATTGCCTGGATAAAACCTGGCAAGGATGGAAAAATGTATGCAATCAACCCGGAAGCAGGCTACTTTGGTGTAGCCCCGGGCACCAATGAAAAAACAAATCCGAATGCAATGGCTACTATTGCTAAGAATACAATCTTTACGAACGTTGCCGTTACTGAAGACAATGATATTTGGTGGGAAGGGATGACTAAAGAACCACCTAAAAATTTGACGGATTGGCGCGGACAAAAATGGGATTCTACAGCAGGCAAACCAGCCGCACATCCCAACGCGCGATTTACGGCTCCTGCCCATCAATGTCCAAGCATTGATCCGGAATGGGAAAACCCGGAAGGGGTGTTGGTGAGTGCGTTTATTTTTGGAGGACGAAGAAGTACTACCATTCCATTGGTGTATCAAACAAGTAACTGGGCCTATGGCGTTTACTTAGCTGCAACTATGGGCTCTGAAACAACGGCCGCGGCCTTTGGTGAGGTAGGGAAGGTGCGCAGAGATCCGTTCGCTATGTTGCCTTTCTGCGGCTATCACATGGGCGATTACTTTAATCATTGGTTGCAGTTTGGTCGTAACCTGCAAGCACCACCACGCGTGTTTGGTGTAAATTGGTTTCGCAAAGATGCCGAAGGAAAATTCATTTGGCCCGGCTTTAGTGACAATATGCGTATCCTAAAATGGATTGTTCAAAAGATCAGAGGCGAATCGAATGCGGTAGAGAGCCCTATTGGTTGGATGCCGACTTACGATGACATTGACTGGACGGGTTTGGATTTTACACCTGAGCAGTTTGAAGCGATTATGGATATCGACAGGGAAGAATGGAAAGCTGAGTTGCTGCAACATGCAGAGTTGTTTGAACGTATGTATGATAAACTTCCTAAAGAATTTATTTTCATGCGCGAGTTGTTACTCTCCAGCTTGTGGCGCTCACCAGCGAAGTGGCGGTTGGAGCCGGAGCGGTATTGATTATAGCACTTAACATCATCCAAGTTGTTGTGGGTTGTTTGACCCACAACAACTTCTTTTTTTAGTCATTCCGGGCGAGTGAATTCGTTTTATGAGTATTAAAAATCTTAACGAGACTCGGAATCTTTTTTTTGCCATCAAATAGCCGTGTAAAATTTCTTAGATCGCGATTCTCTTTTAAACAAAAGTTTATAGTGACCGCGAAAGTAAAATAGAAGGATACATTGCATTACCATCCTGAACTTAACATGCGACTTGTCAGCTCAATAGTACTAATAGCGATCGGCATTTTTTCTGCCCATTTTTCGCTGTGTCAGGAAACGTGCGAATTAAAAAAGGATCAGAATAGGCATTAAAGTTTTTAGTTGTACTAGCACGAATTCAAAATTTAATTCGATTAAAGCCTCGTTTGAAATAGAAGCCACTGCGCCTCAATTGGTGGCTATGGTAATGGACATCACGGGCTATACTAAATGGCAGTACAAGACTATAAATGCCTCTATCTTAAAATCAATTGGTCACCAGGAATTAATTTATTACGTTGAAATTCTTTCTCCCTGGCCCGTTAGTAACCGCGATCTAGTTGTCCACCTAAGAATAGAACAAGATTCGATAACTAAAAAAATGCAATTTCATTGCCGGGGTATTCCTGATTATATCCCTGCGAAGGAAGGAGTCATTCGCGTACCCATGTCCCGATCAACCTGGCATGTTGAACCAATTGCTAATAACAAATTAAAGATTGAATATACTATGGAGATCGATCCGAGTGGTTCGGTGCCAGCCTGGTTGATGAATAAGTTGGGCGCGGAAGGTCCTTATGAATCTTTCTTTGCACTTAAAAACTCAATTCTTTCCAGAAACTATTCAAAGGCAGACGCCCCATTCATTCTTGAATGAAAATTTTCACAATTAATCAAACGAGTATGTCATCTCGCCATCTTTGCCATCCTTGATCTGGACCCCTAATTTCTTTAGATCATCTCTGATCTTGTCTGAAAGTGAGAAGTTTTTATCGGTCTTAGCTTTCTTTCTCAAGTCAATAAGCAGACCTATGGTGCCAATCAAAATTTCATCATTCTGCTCTTGCTCTTCTTTTAACCCTAATACCTGTTCAACAAACCCGAGAAATGTATTTTTAAAATCAGTAAACGTTTCGGGTGACAGGGTGGTCAGCTGAATAGCACCCGACTTTATATCATTAATTCGGGAAGACATTTCAAATAATACGGCAAGCGTTTTAGCTGTATTGAAATCATCGCTCATGGTACGATAGCATTCTTTAACCAGGCGGGATAACTCAGCATCCACGGCAGCATTTGTTGTTGCTTTTCCGGAATGATCCATCATCTTGATCAATCCGACCGCATTGATTAATTTTTTATAACCTTTCTCCGCAGCTTGTAAAGCTTCATTCGAAAAATCGAGTGTGCTTGAATAATGAGATTGAAGCATGAAGAACCGTACAGCCATAGGTCCGTACCCACGATCAAGCAAACTATGTGTTCCGGCAAACAGTTCGCTGGGTAAAAACGAATTGCCGAGCGACTTACTCATTTTTTGACCGTTAACCGTAAGCATGTTCGAATGGAGCCAATAATTTACCGGAGTTTTGCCAGTGGCAGCGGTACCTTGTGCAATTTCACATTCATGGTGGGGAAATTTAAGATCCATACCACCACCATGGATATCAAAGGTCTCGCCCAGATATTTAGTACTCATGACTGTACATTCCAGATGCCAGCCCGGAAATCCTTCACCCCAAGGCGATGGCCAGCGCATGATATGATAAGGTGATGCCTTTTTCCACAAAGCAAAATCTATTTTCTCGCGCTTCTCATCCTGGTTGTCAAGTTCGCGCCCACTCTCCATAAGTTCCTCAATATTGCGTCCGGATAAAATTCCGTAATGATGATCTTGATTGTACTTGCGCACATTGAAATAAACTGACCCATTCGATTCGTAGGCTAATCCTTTATCAAGTAGATTCTTTGTTATTTCAATTTGTTCAACAATGTGTCCGGTAGCACTGGGCTCAATGCTGGGCGGAAAAATATTAAACTGACGCATCACTTCATGAAACCCCTCGGTGTAGTGCTTCACTACTTCCATCGGTTCCAGTTGTTCTAGCCTTGCTTTTTTTGCTATTTTATCTTCCCCTTCATCCGCATCATTTTCCAGGTGTCCTACATCAGTAATATTGCGCACATAGCGGACCTTGTAGTCGAGAAATCGGAAATACCGTGAAACAATATCGAAGGTTAAAAACGTTCTTACATTGCCCAGATGAACATTATTATAAACCGTTGGTCCACAAACATACATTCCTATAAAACCAGGATTTATAGATTTAAATACTTCTTTTTTTCCCGATAACGAATTAGTTAATGAAACGGGATATCGCTCAAATTTCTTCATAAAATAATCAAGCCTCGAAATTACGATAAATGATCAAATCGAGATGCCCGATTGGTTCCCTTCGTGGGATAAATAAGTAGAAACATTTTGAGGTGTTATGATTTCTAATGGAAATAGATGGAGTGGGGGCGGCACTTTCTTAAAAATCAATTGATTGGCTAAGGTTTGGACTCCCAGTTTTGCCTGCCGCATAGGGTTCTGGTTTATAAGAAAATCTATAGTACCATTTTGGAGACACGTTAAATTCTCTCTTATTAAATCATAACCAATTACCCTTATGTGAGCGGACGATTGTTTAATGAGTTGTGCCACTATGTGACCTTTGGATGTGCTGATAAATATGCCTGCAAGATTTTGTAAGGTTAAAACCTCTCTCAATTGAGGAATAAAGGTCTCGCTTTCGGGAGAACCCAATACAAAACTTTTTACAAGATGTCCTTGCTGTTTATGTTGTTGACTAATGAAATTCTCAAAGCCATGTTCTTTTTCCTGAAGATGAACAGAGTTTCCTAAATCTTCATCGATATGTAAAATCGCAAAGGTACTGGGTTTAGTTAGTCCATAAGAAATTAATTCGGCAGCCAGGCTACCACTTTTAAAAAGGTCCTGTCCGATAAAACTGAGAGCGCCCACTTCCTGTAATTGTGTATTTATAAGTATAAATGGAATTCGTGCTTCTTTTAATTTTTTAAAAAAAGGTTTCGAGCCAAAAGAAAATAAGGGTGCCACCAAAACGCCATCAGGTTTGGAATGAAATAATTTTAAGGAAGCTTCCAGGTAGGATTCCTTACTATGCATATCAAAGAAAAAAGGATCAACAGAGAAGTTGATTCCAAATTGAGCTAATTGAATCTCACCAAGTTTGATTCCATCATAGGATTGCTTCCAATAATCATCATTCGAATGATCGGGAAGAAGAGCGGCAATTTTGTAATTCTTGTTTTTTCCTAATGTTCGGGCAATTAGATTAGGCTTATACTTTAATTTATCTAAGACCAGTTGTACTTTTTTGGCGGCCTCGTCAGAAACTTTACCGCGATTGTGTATTACCCGATCTACCGTGCCCTCCGAAACCCCGGCCTTTGTAGCAATATCCTTAATGCGAATGTTCTTGGGGTTCATGATGTACAGCTGTGGTGATTCGAAGCCGGAATTCTAAATTATAGATTTTTTTGAAATGTTTCTGTGTGCGCACACACTTGGCCATGTGTGCGACCACATCAAAACCCGTCACTAATGGTTGTTAGGACCATAAGTTAGGGGTAAAATATAGCATTTATAAGTTTAGAAATCGATTGCGGAATCGATTGCAAAACTATTTCTTTACATTTTGATGACAAAAAGAATGATTAATGATATTTTGAATTGAATTTCAATATCAAAATGACGTTTTGTGAATACTTTCTTGACCTATATAAAATTCTTACCCTAACAATTAACCCAATTTAATTATGGCGAAACTCTACAAACAAAACTGTCAGATGCTCTTACGAAAATCTGTTCTTCCATTCTCCAGAATGGAGGTAAAGACGATCTTCCTAACAAATCGATTGATCCCACTAACCAAATGAATTAATTAGTATGAAAATTAGCTTAAAATTATTCTCGATACTCGCTGTTTACCTGCTAGTGAGCAGTTGCAGTGATGAAGAAGTATCAGCACCACCCGCATCAACTATAACGGTTAATGCTACATCGGGTTTGGTGGGCGATACAGAATTTACCTTTACCATTTCCTCTGCCGATGCCTCTGCTATTACAATCCTACCCAAAGGAGAAGAAAACACAGGCAAGGCTGGTATTTTGGTTAGCAAGTCTCAGTTTTCCGGAGGCTCCACAGCAACTGTGAAATACAAGTATGACGAACCAGGTGTCTTTAGTCCGGTTGTGGTTACCACAAATTATTCCTTGGATGGGAAAAGTGTTAAGCGTACAGTTTCTTCGCCTGTTACAGTTACCATTACAAGTAATAAGAATGAGATTTCTGAATTCTCTATTGGTGACTATGAGTCTGAAGATATCGATCAGGGTGCCGGAACAATCCTTGTAAAGGTACCCTTCGATCCATACGGAAAGGCAGGTGGTTTAACAGCCGTTAAGGCTACTTTCTCAGCGGCTGCCTTCAGTGCTGTAACAGTAGGCGGAACGGTTCAAAAAGTGGCGAAACAGCGAATGATTTTAGCACGCCTAAAGTTTATACGGTTACAGCCCAGAATGGCACAGCCAAAACGTATACCGTAACTCTTCAGGTTGCCCCAGTCGAAACAGACAATACAGTTAAATCTTTTGGAGCCAAATCTGTTAGTAAATCAAATGATGGTAAAGAATTAGCCGCATCGGTTGACAATGCAACTAAAAAGATTGTTATCTATGATACTTTGGATACTCCTTCTACTTTATTTGATTCACTACGGGTTAATTATGAGTTAGAGGGCGAGTTTGCAGTAATGAACTATGGTACAGCTGAATTGGAGCAGGATAGCCTTTTGAATATGACAACTTCAAAAGCAGTGACGGTTAAAGCACAAGATGCCTCAACAGGTGCCTATACCGTTCATGCTGTTGCAGCGCCTAAATTGATGCTAAGTTTCGGAGGCTTAAATCCTACTGTATCTGGAAAGAATACAAATTTCGATATTTCTTTACTTGTACTGGATGGAACAACAATTACAAGTTTGGCAACTACGTCATCTACCATGTTGCCAGCAGGTGTTACCGTTACCGGAATTAAGGCGGATGGGGTTGCCTTTACAACAGGCAATAATGTTGATTTCACCGAACCGGTTGAATTTGAATTAACCGTCAATGATACGAACATAGGTGTTACCTATACAGTCATATATACCGCAACAGTAACTGTGTTACCATAACCTAATAGAAGCTAATTATGAAAAAAATATTTTTAAAATCTTATTTAACCCTCGCCTTCATGGCTCTGGCGTCCTTTGCTTTTGCTCAGGACAGAGTGGTGTCAGGAACGGTTCGGGATGAAAGCGGTTCACCAATGCCAGGTGTAAACGTGATGGTAAGCGGTACAACAACAGGTACTGTTTCTGACACTTCGGGTAAGTATACTTTATCAGTAGGCTCAGGAACTAAACTCTTATTTTCGTTCATCGGGTACTTATCGCAGGAAGTTGAAGTGGGATCAAGTACTGTAGTAGATGTAGGCATGAAAGTAGATGTTACTGAACTTTCAGAAATTGTTGTAACAGGATATGCTTCGCAAGAGAAAAAGGATCTTACAGGTTCGGTAGGTACTGTGAAAATGGCTGACCTGGTACAGGTACCAAGCAGCAACGTTACCAATCAATTGCAAGGTCGTGTTGCGGGTGTAACCGTAAGTGGTGATGGTCGACCAGGACAACCAGCGAAAGTGCGGATCAGAGGTTTTGGTTCTTTCCAGAACAATGACCCGCTTTATATTGTTGATGGAGTACCGACTCAGGATATATCGACAATTAACCCGAATGATGTAGAATCAATGTCTGTGTTAAAGGATGCCGGTGCCGCTTCAATCTATGGTTCAAGAGCATCGAATGGTGTAATTATCATGACAACTAAGAAAGGCACAAATAGCGGTATTAAAGTTGGGTATGATGCTTATTGGGGTCAACAAGATCCTGGAAAGAAGCCTGAATATCTTTTGAATGCACAGGAATATGCCGATTTGCAATGGTTGGTTTATAAGAATGATGGAACTGACGAAACTCACCCTTTCTATGGACAATCGACTAATCCAAATCCTACTTTACCAACCTGGGCCGATGATACAGATTGGTGGGGAAAAATTACCCGAAAGGCAATTATCCAAAACCATGATTTATCTTTATCCGGTGGTAACGAAAATGCTAAGTTTTTTGCTGGAGTAAACTATTTCAAACAGGATGGTATTGTAATTACTAACTTTTCTGAAAGGGTATCGGCAAGGGTAAACTCAGAATTTAAGATTAAGAATATCGTTACTATCGGTCAGAATTTGACTATTTCAGGTCGTAGCGGCAACGGAGTTGATGGCAACGGTAGCGAGGGTAGCCCACTATCACGGGTACATCAGAACCAGCCTATCATACCCGCTATTATAACAGAAGATATTCAAGGAACCTCCAGATTATTTGTACCCGGGGAATATGGCGGAACAGGTATTGCTCCGCGTTTAGGTACCGGGCCAAACACGTATGCGGATTTGATTCGTGGTAGTGATGACCGGGATCAGGATGTTCGGGTTTTGGGAAGCATGTTCATTGATGTTAAAATCACAGATTACTTGAACTTCAGATCTACTTTTGGTGGAACTTTTAAGAATAGATATAGAACAGATTGGGCTGGTAAAACCTATGAACGCTCAGAGAATGTGGCTACATCAGCGTATACTGAACAAGCTTATTTCGAAAGCGATTGGGTTTGGACAAACTCGCTTACTTTTAATAAGACTTTTGGCGATCATAAAATATTAGGTGTACTGGGTTATGAATCTGTTAAATATGGTATTGGAAGAAACGTAAGTGCTTCACGCGCTAACTATTTCTCGGATGCCTTCTCCTTCAGAACCGTAAGCAATGGAGCACAGGTTACCGGTGCTAACTCAGGGTATAATACCCCAACAACACTGGCATCCATGTTTCTACGTGCTGATTATGGTTTTAAAGACAAGTATTTGTTAAGTGCCACCGTACGTAGAGATGGTTCTAGCCGCTTCGGTGCAGACGAGCGTTTTGGTACGTTCCCTTCGGTTTCCGCAGGTTGGAGAATTAGCGAAGAAGGCTTCTTAGCAGGAGTTGAATTCCTTTCTGATTTGAAGATTCGTGGTGGTTACGGAACTATGGGTAACCAGTTGGCAATTTCACCGGTTAACCAATTCTACTTGTATGGTGGGGCAATCGGTGATGCCAATTATGCCATCAATGGTTCAACCAGCTCATCCAGCCAAGGATTCAGACCAACCCGTATAGGTAACCCAGATGCTAAGTGGGAAACTAACGTTACGACTAACATCGGATTCGATGCCGGATTGTTCGATAACAAATTGCAAGTAACCATTGACTGGTATAGCAAGCTAACTCAGGACTTGCTCTATAACCCAGCGCTTCCTGGTACCTCCGGAGCAGCCTCTCAGCCATTTATCAATATTGCTGAAATGAAGAATACCGGTATTGACCTTCAGCTTGGCTATAGAAAAATTGTTTCTTCTGACTTATCGTTCGATGCAACGCTTACCCTTACTTCGTATAACAATGAGATCCTGAAGATTGCTGACGGAATTGATTTTTTCAGTGCCGGTGGTTCTCGTATTGGTTCTTTTAGTAGAAATGCGGTGGGTCGTTCAGTATCTGAATTCTACGGATTTAATGTTATCGGATTATTCCAATCTGATGCTGATGTATCAAGCTCTCCTGTTCAGGATGGCGCTGAACCCGGCTTCTTCAAGTATCAGGATTTGAATGGCGATAATCAGATAACCCCCGATGATCGTTCTTATATTGGAAATCCTAACCCGGATTTTACGTATGGTTTAAATCTGGGTGCAACCTATAAGAGTTTTGATGTCTCTTTATTCTTCTACGGTTCGCAGGGTAATGAAATCTTCAATTACAATAAGTGGTGGTTAGATTTCTGGCCTTCCTTCCAAAATCAGAAGAGCAAGAATGCACTCTATAATAGCTGGACACCGGAAAGAACAAGTGCATCAACCCCTAAGGCATCCAACAAGTCGAATTTCTCTAACAACACGCAATCGACAAGCTACTATGTAGAAGATGGTTCTTTCTTTAGATTGAAGAACCTTCAAATCGGTTATACTTTACCAAGTAACGTGATAGGCAAAGTTGGCTTAACCAGAGCACGTGTGTATGTGCAAGGCTTGAACTTGTTCACAATAAGTGGATATGATGGTCTTGATCCTGATTTGAATACCAATGATGATACTTTCTTTGGTGTTGATGAAGGAGCTTATCCTTTGGTGAAGCAGTATGTAATAGGTTTGAATATTGGGTTTTAATAGGATATAATTAATAAAACGATGAAAAAATCAAATATAAAAATCGGATTAATGTTTGCCGCTTTACTGGCATTCACGAATTCATGTAAGGAGGACTTTTTAGCGGTTACTCCTAACGGCTCGCTGGATGCAAAAGTGTTAGCTACAGCAGATGGTGTAGATGCACTATTGATCAGTGCCTATTCCATGATTGATGGTGTTGCCAATATTGGATTTGGCTGGGAATCCGCCTCCTCCAATTGGGTATTTGGAAGTATAAGGGGTTTGGAGGCAAACAAAGGTACCGATGCTGGTGACCAGCCGGATATTAACCCTATCCAAACCTATACTGAGGCATCTACCAACCCATACCTGGATATTAAGTGGAGATCGGCCTATGATGGTGTTGCTCGTTGCAATTCTGTGTTGCAGGTGTTAGAAGCCGCAGAAGCCGATGGTACGGTTTCAGCCAGTGAGGCAACTTCTTTCAGACAACAAGCAAGAGCCCTTCGTGGATGGTACCATTTCGAAGCCTACAGAATGTGGGCTAAGGCCGATGGCACAGGAATTCCATATGTGGATGAAGTGACTGACCCGGTTGCAGTTACCAACGATGTGGATGTGCGGGATCTGATCTTAGCGGATCTTAATGAAGGAAGATCTTTACCCCTTGATATGGGGCAGGTGGGTCGTTTCAATAAAACCGTTTGTGACGTAATGTATGCAAAAGCCCTCATGCAAATGAAGAAGGATTACGCGGGTGCAAAAACTATTTTAGCGGCTGTTGTTGGAGCTAATGGTGCAAAACTGGGTGCTGGAAAAGCGCCTGATGGTTCTGCTATCGGTTTAGAGCCTAAGTATGGGGACATATTTGATGCCGCAAACCGCAATGGTGTAGAAGCCATTTATACTGTTCAATATTCTGTAAATGATGGCTCGGGCGGTTATAATGCGGGCTTTGGCGAAGTATTGAACTTCCCATACAAAAGCGGTGCTTCACCCGGTGGTTGCTGTGGATTCTTTCAACCTACGCATGATTTTGCGAATTCATTCCGTACCGATGCAAGTGGATTGCCATTTCTGGATGATTCTTACAGCAATGGTGCTAATGCTTTAACGGATGACCAGGGAAAATTGCCTGCCGATGCTTATACGGTTGATACTCGATCAGTTGATCCTCGCTTGGATTGGACGGTAGGTAGAAGAGGTATCGAATATCTTGACTGGGGACCGATGACTGGTTCAGATTGGATTCGCGATCAATCCTATGCAGGTGTATATGTTGGTAAAAAACAGGTTTATAAAAAATCACAGGAAGGGACATTAACGGAAGTAGGTAACTGGACTAGTGGTTGGACAGCCAATGGCTATCGCTTAATTCGCTACTCTGATGTTATGCTTATGTTGGCTGAGTGTCAGATTGAAACCAGTGATTTCGCTGGTGCATTGATCAATATTAATGCGATACGTAACCGAGCTGCAAATCCAGCTGGATTTGTTGTTACGCCCGGTGTGGCCGTTACGTATAATGTGCAACCTTATGCAACATTGGGAACTCAGGATAATGCTCGCACAATTTTGCGTTTTGAGCGCAAACTTGAGTTAGGTATGGAAGGTCATCGTTATTGGGACTTACAACGTTGGGGCAACGTTACTTCTGAGTTAAATAGAATTCTTGCCTATGAGAAAACCAGACGCGCTTCCTTGTATGGAGGAGCTACGGTGGGTCCAGAGGATGTTAATTATCCTGTGCCACAAAATCAGATTGACATCACCAACGGTAAGCTAAAGCAAAACCGTTAAGATTTACTTAAGTTTAATTGGGAAGCCGCTATAATTTATAGCGGCTTCTTTTTACCATTGGTAATTAATAACATTGTAGTTGATTAGAATCCCTTTTTCATGAGATCTGTTTTAAGCCAACTTTTATTCTTAATACTGCTTTCATTTACGGTTGTATCCTGCTTTAAAAGCACCCCCCGTTTTGATTTATTATCTGCCGACCAAACAGGGGTTGATTTTAACAACGTGGTGGCTGATGAAGACAGCTTTAATATTTTGCACTACGAGTATATGTATAATGGGGGTGGAGTAGGTGTAGGTGATTTGAATAATGATAGCTTGCCCGATTTAATTTTTACAGCGAATCGGGTATCCTCAAAGATTTATTTGAACCAAGGCGATTTCAAATTTTTGGATATCACCTCAAATTTTGAGGGCCTTACCAATAATCAGTGGTTGAGTGGGGTTAGTGTGGTCGATGTAAATGCCGATGGCTGGAATGATGTTTACTTAACATCGACCATGAGTAAAGATAGTTTGTTGCGGAAAAACCAGCTCTGGATAAATCAAGGATTAACAGACGGTCAGGTTTGGTTTAAAGAAATGGGTGACCAATATGGTATTGCCGATACCGGATATTCCATGCATGCGGCTTTCTTTGATTATGATCTGGATGGTGATCTGGATTTGTACGTTTTAAATAATGTAATCAGTCGTGAAGTACCGACTAACTATCGTGAAAAGGTATCGAATGGAACAGCCGACAATAACGATCAGCTCTATCAGAATCTTGGCAATAACACTTTCAGAAATGTTACTAAGGAGGCCGGTATTATTTATGAGGGTTATGGTTTAGGAATTGCAGTAGGGGATGTAAATAAGGATGGTTATCCGGATATCTATATTTCAAATGATTATATCGCCAATGATTTATTATATATCAATCAGCGCAATGGTAAGTTTCTCAATCAATCAAAGCAATATTTCTCCTATCATTCTAAGTTTTCAATGGGCAATGATATGGCCGATCTCAACAATGACGGCAATCTCGATATCCTTAACCATGGATATGATGCCTGAACAGTACTTCCGAAAAAAGCAAACTATCAACGGCAATAGCTATTTCATTTATGTGAACAATGAAAAGTATGGATACGAGCAGCAATATGTAAGAAACATGGTTCAAATTCATGGCGGTTTTTTAGACACTACCATGCTTCCCTTTAATGAAGTAGGCCAAATGGCTGGTGTATATCAGACCGAATGGAGTTGGTCACCTTTATTGGCAGACTTCGATAATGATGGCGACAAGGACTTATTTATCACCAACGGATTTCCTAAGGACTTAACCGATAAAGATTTCACTAATTACAAAGCACAGGTATATGGTTCGTTGGCAAGTGACGAGCATATGCTGGCTCGAATACCCATTGTTAAGGTGCCTAACTATGCATATGAAAATACAACCGGGCTGCAATTTGTTAATCGAACAAAAGACTGGGGTTTAAATATTCCGTCTTTCTCTAATGGTGCCTCTTTTGTTGATCTGGATTTAGATGGCGACTTAGATTACGTGGTTAATAATATTAATGATCCGGCATTTGTTTATAGAAATAACACTATAGAAAAGTTTAAAGAGAATAGCAATTACCTGCGGATTAATTTACAGGGAGAAACTCCTAATGTAGCCGCGATCGGTGCCAAAGTGGAACTTTGGGCTAAGGGTAGTTATCAATATGTTGAGAAATTT
Source organism: Flammeovirgaceae bacterium (assembly GCA_016712035.1). Classification (GTDB taxonomy): domain Bacteria; phylum Bacteroidota; class Bacteroidia; order Cytophagales; family Cyclobacteriaceae; genus ELB16-189. Next base: position 137,549 of record JADJRT010000007.1, read on the forward strand.
CTGTCGCGCGGATATATTTCTTCGGTTGATCCAATTATGCATTTTGGATTGGGAAATATAAGCGAGATAGATTCTCTTCGAATTACCTGGCCCTCATCAAAAAAAGTAACAGACTTAAAGTCGATTAAGGTTAACCAGGTAATTATACTTAAGGAAAGTGATGCAGTTGCCCCAGTTGTTAGGCCACGCGTAAACAAACTTCAAAAACTTTTACCAAGGTTGAGGATTTCATTGACTTTACGCATACTGAAAATGATTATATCGATTTCTTTCAAGGACAGAATATCATTCCTCACAAGTTTTCTCAAATCGGTCCTAGAATGGCCAAGGGCGATCTTAATGGAGATGGCCAGGAAGATTTGTTGATTGGTGCATCAAGCGGTCAGCCAACCACTGCATTCGTAAAGGAGGGTAGTAGATTTTTGCTACGGGAAATAGAAGGACTAACAGGAGACAAATCAATTCAGGAAGCTGACTTACAAATTTTTGATGTTGATGGCGATGGCGATCAGGACGTAATTGCTGCAGCCGGTGGCTACATGGCGGAAGATGAAAAACAATATCGTCATGTTCTTTACAGAAATGAAAAAGGAAACTTTGTAAAAGAGGAATTGCCTTTGCCGCCTTTCTCGGCTTCCGTTGTCAGGACTTTTGATTTTGACAAAGACGGAGATTTAGATGTTTTTATTGGTTGTCGAGTTAAGAAATGGAATTTTCCCTTATCGAATAATTCATACTTACTGATTAACAACAAGGGAAAGTTTACGTTGGATGAAAAATTTAGCTTTGATTTGGGTATGGTTACTGATGCCAATTGGTCTGATTATGATGGAGATGGCTGGCAGGATTTGATCATTACGCGCGAATGGAATTCCGTCATGATTTTGAAAAATGAGAAGAGTAATAGTTTAAATCCTATTTCTGATCCTGCTATGGAAAGGAAGCATGGTTTATGGTCATGCGTGATTGCTGGTGATTTTGATCAGGATGGCGATGACGATTATTTGCTTGGCAATCTTGGCTTAAACCATCGGTTCACAATTTCTGAAAAGTACCCCATGCGGGTTTATTCCATTGATCTTGATAAAAATGGTTATATCGATCCTGTATCTACTTCTTATTGGAAAGATGAAAAGGGTGACATGCAGGAATATCCTATAAATTATCTAGATGAACTGGCAGCCCAATCTCCATTCTTTAGAAAATCATTTACAAGCTATACAAAGTTCAGTTTCAGTACAGCTAACCAAATTATAAATACAGATACTATTTCTGCTAAGAATACTTTTTATGTAAACACTACAACCAGCTATGTGCTCTGGAATGATAAAGGAAAATTTACATGGCAGGAATTGCCTGTGGAGGCTCAGGTTGCGCCCGTAAAGAAATTACTGGTACATGATTTTAATGGAGACACTTTTAATGATGTCCTAATTGCAGGAAATGATCATACCTATGATGTGTCTACAGGGAATTATGATAGTAATAAAGGTTTAATCCTTTTAGGTACAGGTTCGAAGGAGTTTACTACTATGCCACCCTCACAGAGTGGACTTTTACTTAATGGTCAGGTGGAATCATTAATTCATTTGAAAAGCGATACATTATCTTATGTTATCGGTGGCATTAATAGAAGTAAACTTCAGTTTATAAACTGATAAAAAGTAAACCAATCTTAGTGGGCAGAATTTTTAAGCACCAGAACGGCCGTTGAATTTTTTGCCAGAGGTTAGTGAGTACTTTAGGAACCTTGGTATTGAAATCAAGTGCTCCTAGTAGGATGTCTTTATCCCCATCGCCTTCCAGATCAGCAACTTCCATCACAATCCATCTACCCGCTGGTGGGCCTGGTAAAGTGTGAGCGACATAAGTATTATTATTGTTCTCTAAATAAACAAAACTCTCCTCGGCAGTATTTTCGAAATCTGGAAAGAATGAAATGCAGGCTATGTCCAGATCTCCATCTAAATCAAAGTCGTTGGCGACAGCTTTGGAGGCACCATGCAAAGGGTAAAACCACGATTCGCGAAAGCTACCCTCCTTATTCTGAAGAAATATGCGCATTCCATGATAGGGCTTTAAAATTTGTGAATAGTCTGAATTATCGCCATTCGTATAGAGGATATCGAAAAACCCGTCTTGATTGAAATCGGCCAGATCAAAGTAGCTACTTCCATAAACAGGTGGAAATCTAAGGAGTATATTCTGTTTGAATTTGAAGTTTCCAAGGTTGGTGAATAAAATGATTTGTTCATCGCCTTGGGTAAAGAGCGCCATAATATCAACGAGTCCATCGTTGTTAAAATCTTTGACAACAGATTTTCTGGAACCGGGTAGATTTGAAATAGGATGTGTAACATATTTTGAATCACCTTTATTTTCGTACACTAGTAATGCACCCGTATAGTTGCCGAAGGCACAGGTTACTAAGTCGGGTAAGCCATCTTTGTTTAAATCTGCTTCCTCGATGTTTACGGGCCTCTGGATAGAATCGATGAGCATACCTGTTTTGTTCACGTTGGTCAACAGATCAAGTTCTGCTACGGATCCTTTTGACTGATCATTGGGATCCATAATTCCCATTAGGGAGATTATAGGTTTCTGATTAATTCTAAAGATTAGATCAGAAGGCGGGCTGGAGAGTTGTAAAGAATATTCAGGGTTTAGCTGATCATTATATTGAATTAATCTTCCGGTACGACTCCCCGTAAATATTTTATGCGCCAACGTATCAACTTTCACCATAGTGATAATCGCTGTTGATCCTTCAGCATTCTTTATCTCATAAGGATTGAATAAGGTTAGCTCTGCAAACGTCCTTTTAGATTCTTGGTTTAATGTGTCTGGTGATTTCTCTACAAAATAATCAACAATCAAATTCCATTCAGCTTTCGTTACCATGGGCTCGGATGGCCGGGTACCTGCGGCAATAAGTAAGTCATCGATGGATGTATATTTTATGCCATCCATAAGATCTGTTTGACCCATTCGAAATGCCATATAGGGCAATACCTCGTTTTTCCAGATATTTTTTGGTAAAAGGTTGGGTTCTGGAAACACGTGACAGCTACCGCAGTACTGTTTGGCCAATCGTTCAGCGTGTTCTTCTTTCGTTTCGCAAGAAAACCACGTTAGTGCTAAAGAGGCTACAAGTGTAAGATTAAAAATTCTAAAGGGCACACTTAAAACTTTTAAAGGATATGCTTGAGAGGATGTATTCTTATCTAACAAATTAATATATTTATCTATTATCTGACTTTGTTTCAAACATACTATTAAACCGAAAATAAGCATGACAAATTTGAAATCATCTCGTAGAGGTTTTATTAAAAAAATGGCCGGAACAGCACTGGCTACTTCGCTCGTTCCTTCTGTTTTAAAGGCGGGATCGGGGGAACCCATATATTTGGAAGCTCCGAAAAGGGAGAAAAAGATTTAGTCGCCTAACGATCAGGTTAATGTTGCGGTGATTGGCATGGGCATTATGGGATTCAATAATACGGAATCTACCCTGTTAGTTCCGGGAGTTAAACTGGTAGGGGCATGCGATCTTTATACCGGTAGGTTGGATAGGGCCAAGGAGGGTTATGGTAAAGATCTCTTTGTAACTAAAAACTATAAAGAGATATTGGACCGAAAGGATGTCGATGCGGTGATCATTGCAACCTCCGATCATTGGCACGATCGGATTTCTATTGAAGCCATGAACAAAGGCAAGCATGTGTATTGCGAAAAACCGATGGTGCATAAATTGGATGAGGGGGCTGAAGTTATAGCTACTCAAAAGAAGACAGGCAAAGTTTTTCAGGTAGGCAGTCAGCGGGTGAGTTCAATTGTAACTTTAAAAGCAAAAGAAGTTTTCGAGACGAAGACAATTGGAGATTTGATTATGGTAGAGACCTGGATGGACAGACATAGTGCGAATGGTGCCTGGCAGTATTCAATCCCTACGGATGCGCAAGGGGGCACCGTGGATTGGGATAGTTTCCAGGGTGATGCCCCTAAACGGCCTTATGATCCAACGCGTTTTTTTCGATGGAGAAATTATCAGGATTATGGTACCGGAGTGGCTGGTGACCTTTTTGTGCATTTATTTTCAGCGTTGCATGCAGTAACCAGTTCACATGGACCGAATCGGATTCTTGCTACCGGTGGTTTGAGATACTGGAAAGATGGTCGCGATGTTCCCGCTGTTATTTTGGGTATCTACGATTATCCGGCTACCGATAAACATCCGGCCTTTAACTTGCAGATGCGGGTAAATTTTGTGGATGGCAGTGAGCGGGGCGAGGGATTGCGATTGATAGGAACCGATGGCTATATTGATTTTGGATGGGATTATGTAAAAGTTGTTCATCATAAAATGGAAAAAGAGCCCGGCTATGGCGGCTGGGATTCCTATGAAACCTTTTCAGAGAGCCAACAGAAAGAATACGAGAAATGGTATCGGGCAAAGTATCCGAAAGCCGCACCTCAAATAATTGATTCGGATCTTGAGTACAAAGCGCCAAGAGACTACAATGCTAACCTGGATCATCACGCTGCATTCTATAAGGGAATTCGTGAGAAGGCGGTTATTGTCGAAGATGCTTTGTTTGGAATGCGTGCTGCCGGCCCCGCATTAGCTACCAACAAAAGTTATTTTGATAAGACTATTATCAACTGGGATCCTGTGCAGGCAAAATTGGTATAGGACTCTTTGCTTATTTATTAATGGACACCCGCTTATAAGCCAGCGGGTGTTTTTTTTAGTGTGATTGGTAATGTTTTTTCACCACTTAAATGGGCATTTGCTCTCTCATAAAAGCATGTTAAATCAAATGGGTTAATAGTTAAATTGCAGAGTCATAATCCTATAACCATGAAGAGAAATATAATTTTATCCCTTTTGTTGGTGTTGATCTGCAACGCCCTTTTTGGCCAAATAGAGGTTCAGCAGGTTGAAAAACTCAAAGTGGAAGCTGCGGCTGAAGTTGAGAAATACGCTGTCCTTGGTCAACAGATAAACGATATGCTATTTAGCTTCTCAGAATTAGGCTTTCAGGAATATGAGACATTTAATTACCTCACGTCTCTTTTAGAAAAACAAGGCTTTAAGGTAGAGAAAGGAATTGCTGGCGTTCCAACAGCCTGGATAGCCACATGGGGCTCTGGTAAGCCTGTTATTGCTTTAGGATCAGACGTGGATTGCATTCCGAAGGCCTCACAAAAGCCTGGTGTTGCCTACCAGGACCCTATCGTTGTAGGTGCACCCGGTCATGGTGAAGGTCATAACTCAGGGCAGGCATTAAATATAATTTCTGCTTTAGCACTTAAAAAGATTATGGAGCGGGATAAAATTAGAGGTACGATAATGTTATGGCCCGGTATTGCTGAAGAGTTAGTAGGTACAAAGGCATATTACGTTCGAGCTGGCTATTTTAAAGATGTGGATGCCTGTATTTTTACCCACGTAGCCAATAATCTGGGTGTGGGTTACGGTGACTCCGGTGGCAATGGATTAGTGTCTGTGCGATTTAACTTTGAAGGGGCCGCAGCGCATGCAGCCGGTGCTCCTTGGCGCGGTAGAAGTGCCCTTGATGCCGTAGAACTCATGAACATAGGTTGGAATTTCAGACGCGAGCATCTTGAACTTACGCAACGGTCGCACTACGTTATTTCAGATGGGGGAGATCAGCCCAATGTAGTTCCATCAAAAGCTTCGGTGTGGTATTATTTTCGTGAACGTACTTATCCAAACATTAAAAAGTTATTTGATATTGGCGTGAAAGTAGCTGAAGGGGCCGCGTTGATGACAGACACAAAATTTACTTACGAAGTATTGGGTTCAGCCTGGCCTGGTCATTTCAATAAGCCTATGGCAGAAGCGATGTATGAGAATATTAAAAAAGTTGGCCTGCCTAAGTGGTCGGATGAAGATCAGTTATTGGCAAAGGCATCGCAAATAGAATTAAAGGCGCCAAAAGTAGATGGCCTTGCAGTTAAATTAGATACTATTAGTCTTCCTAGTCCTACAGCCCCCGTAAACGTAATGGGTCGGCAACTGATGGCTATGGGTGGAGGTTCAGATGACATTGCAGATATTAGCTGGACAGTACCGACTATTGTTCTCAGATACCCATCAAACATACCCGGACTACCTGGCCACCACTGGAGCAATGCTATTTCCATGGCAACGCCTATTGCTCATAAAGGAATTGTTTATGGTGCCAAGGCGGAGGTAATGACCTTGCTTGATTTACTGTTGAAGCCTGAGATTCTTAAAAACTCATGGGAGTATTATCGCACAGAGCAGACCAAAGATTTGCAATACACTCCTTTAGTTGGAGAAAAGGATATGCCAGCCATTACGTTGAATAAGAAGATTATGGAAGAGTATGCTCCTAAACTAAAACCATTCTACTACAATCCTGCTAAATATAAAACCTATTTGGATCAGTTAGGAATCGTTTACCCCACTGTTCGCCCTGATCAAAAAGAAGAAATTAAAAAACTTGAGGAGAAAAAAGGGAAATAATGTTTACTGGAATAATAGAAGCGCGCGGCACTGTCTTGGAGGTACGTCAGGAACATTCAAACAAAAGTTTTTGTATCGAAAGCATTATCAGCCCTGAGTTGAAGATAGACCAAAGTACCTCGCATGATGGCGTGTGTCTTACGGTTACAGAAGTTGGTCGCGATACGCATTGGGTAACTGCGATTGATGAAACATTAAAGAAATCAACACTTGGATTGTTGAAGGCGGGTGATGTTGTTAATCTTGAACGCTGCCTGGTAGCCAACGGTCGGTTTGATGGCCATGTTGTTCAGGGGTCATGTCGATCAAATCGGCAAATGTATTTCGATAAAGGATGCGCAGGGGAGTTGGTTATTTGAGTTTGAATATGATCCTACTCTTGGAAATGTAACAGTAGAAAAAGGTTCGATATGTATCAACGGTGTTAGCCTCACCTGTTTTAATAGTCGCGCAAACAGTTTTACAGTGGCGATTATTCCCTATACCTATGAGAATACCAACTTTAAAACCTTAAAAGTTGGCAGTGTGGTTAACCTTGAATTCGACATTATAGGAAAGTATGTGAAACGATTATTAAATCTTTAATAACGCTTAGTAATAAGGTAGTACCTTGTTAATTTCAATTTTCAAACTAAACAACTAAAACTATGTTAGATCAACTTGTAAAACTCGTAGAACAAAATGCAGGCGCTGCTATTGTAAAAAATCAAGCAATCCCCAATCAGTTTAATAATGCGGCCATTCAGGAAGTGGCGGGTTCAATCTTTAATTCTTTAAAAGGGCAAGTGGCTCAGGGTAATATGCAACAAGTGGCTTCGATGTTTCAGGGAAAATCATCAGCAAGCAGCCTGGCAAACAATCCAATGGTTAGCCAGATTATCTCATCAGTTGCCTCTACTTTTGCATCTAAGTTTGGCGTTTCTCAGGCTCAAGCGCAAAGTATTGTATCGGGCTTGGTGCCAACCGTAATGAATCAATTTATCAATAAGACAAACGATCCTAAAGACAATTCCTTTGACCTTGGTAGCATGATGAAGACGATGAGTGGTAATAACAATTTGGACTTAGGAAGTTTACTGGGTCAGGTTGCTGGCGGAAATTCTAAATCAAATCCTTTAGGTGCACTGGGTGGCCTTGCCGGAAAATTCTTTGGTAAAAAATAAATCTGTTTTGCCACTAAGTCTCGAGGTCACTATTGTTTTGTGTCATTGTGCCTTAGTGGCTTAACGTTATTCAGAATCCTGATTTAATTTATACCTCTTTCTTAAGTAAGAAGAAATTTTATATCCAACTAAGCCGCTCCCAACACCAATGGTTGCCCCAACAATAATGTCTCCAGGGAAATGAACACCCAGATAGATACGGGTATAAGTCATTAACGCAGCCCAAAGAAAGATCCAGCCAATCCTTTTATATACTGGGCTCAGTATGAGCCAAACAAATAAAGCTACCCCAAAAGTATTAGCCGCATGACCAGATGAAAATCCATAACGTCCACCTCGATAATCACTAACATGATGAAGCAGGCCAGCCAGAGTCGGATCATGCGAAGGGCGAAGGCGGGCAAAAAACGGTTTCATTAAGGTTGATGTTATTTGGTCACTGAGCACAATAACAATTGCTGCTCCTACTAAAATAAACCAGGCTTCTTTCTTAAAATTTCGAAATAGTAAATAAATAAGAAATGCATATAGAGGGAGCCAGAAGAATGTTTTTGTGATCAACAGCATTACGGGATCAAGCCAGACAGCATGAAAGCTATTCAGAAAAACTAACAGTTCTTTATCCCATTCAATTAGGCGATCTAGCATGATTCTTTTTAAAGGCTTAAAATTAATCTATTTAGTGGAATCGTTTTATTTCCAATGAGTCCAAATAGGAGATAGATGTATAATCAAGAACATTTCGCCTTGAATCCTAACCCGTAAATTGTATCTTGTCCATTAGTTTAGGCTTTAATTTATATGGAGAAATTTGATCTGGTTATCATTGGTGCAGGCCCTGCCGGCTATGCCGCAGCCATGCGTGCCCTTGATTTTAAAAAGAAGACATTGTTGATAGAGAAGAACCGGGTAGGTGGCGCAGGCGTTACCAACGGTGCTTTATCCTCTAAAACCTGGTGGGAGTTGGCGCGTGATGCATCTGCCTTTAGACGCAGCCTTAAGAGATATAATATCCAGGCACCTGCAATCAGTTTCAAAGAAATTCAAAGTGAAGTACGTAAGGCAGTTCAAGAGCGTAAGAGTTTGCTAGAAGAACATATGCAGCAATTGAACATTTCATCGTATGCGAATTTATTATCCTATAAGTCTGGTCACGCCAAATTATTAACGCAACACGAGATTGAAATTACAAATGGCATAAGAAAGGAGATTGTTTTTGCTGAAAATATAATACTCGCCACGGGCAGCAGACCGCGGTTTTTACCCGAATTGCCTATTGATGAAAAAATAGTTTTAACCAGTGAAGGCATTGAGGACTTGGATGACTTTCCCGAAAGTATGGTCATTGTGGGGGCCGGGGTTATAGGTTGTGAGTATGCAACGATCTTCAGTGGATTTGGTCAAACGAAAGTTCACCTGATCGACAAAGGTGATCGCATTCTTCCTTTCGAAGATGAAGATATTGTACGGATTGTTGAGCGCAACATGGAGAATAATGGCGTACTCATCCATCGTAATTCTAAGTTAGCTAACATGAAAATTGTTAATGGTCGGGTTGAGTATGAATTGGAATATACGGATGGTAGTCGTAATACTTTTAATGTAGAGAAAGCACTTGTATCGGTTGGTCGAGTAGCAAACATCGAAGACTTATGGGAGGACTCCGTGGGTATCGACATCACAAAAAGAGGTATTAACAATAACGATACGCAAACCAACATTTCGAATATCTATGCTGTTGGTGATCTCACGGCCGATATATCATTAGTCAACGTAGGCGAACTTGAAGGGCGCTATGCTGTTGAAAAAATCTTTGGTACGCCTGAACGTAAACTCGTTTATGAAAATATAAGCACCATCATGTTTTTGAACCCTGAGGTAGCTGGCGTTGGAATGAATGAAACGCATGCCCGGGAAGCCGGAATAAATTATAAAGTAGTAACCCTTGAATATAGCACCATCACCCGCGCCATTGCCAAACGAAACACCCAGGGATTTATCAAACTTTTGGTGACCTGCGATGATCACATGAAAATTTTAGGAATGAAGGTCATAGGAAACCACGCGAGTTCAGCTATTCAAGCAGTTTCATTATTGATTTCAATGGATAAAGGTATCGAAGAGTTAGCAGAATGTGTTCACCCGCACCCAAGCATAACAGAGGGTATTCAGGAATGCGTGCGCATGCTACTGGGGAAGTCGCTATTAAAGCCCACAGCTCTTAAAGGGCGTCTTTCATGTCGATCTTGTATAAGTGGTGATTATCAGGATATTATATTTTAATTTCGAATTAGATTATAGTTTTGGTACATTTTGAATTGTATGAGTAAAGTACTCTTGTTTTTGGTTGGTTTGCTGTTGTTTTCCTCCTGTTCATTTCAACACCTGAATAACATACAACAGGCTAGAAAAGCCTCGTCATTTGAGCAGGTGGATTTTCATGAGTTGATTCAACGCTATATGAATAAGGAGGCCGTTGATGATGAATCTATTGAAGGCGTATATTCCGTATCGGCTGTTATTGTTAAAAAGGGTAAGCGGTTTTTAAGTTCAGAAGATCGCGAGCGTGTAATGGTTCGCAAGGAGAACTATTCCAAGGTGGCTATCTTAAAAGATAAGATTGGTTCTGATCGGGAATACATCGAGATCTCTTTGGATAAGGAAAAACAACCTTCGTATTCTGTCAGGGGTGAGTTTACAGGAATGACAGAAGCGAACATATTAATCTATACTCATTTCGAACAACAGGGCGAGACGCTTTCCTATACTTTTACGTTTGATCGCTCGCGCGAAATTCTGGAGGGAATTAGGAAGGAAATGAAAGGCCAATCGGAAATAACATATAAACTCACCTATATTAAAATAAATCCTTACAGGGATAATCAATTCGTTAGAAATTGAAGCTAGACGAAATCCAGAGACCAGTATCCAGCATCTGGTTTTGACTCGACACTCAATACTTCACCATCACTTCTTCAATCTTTTTCCGTTCAAGCTTCGGTACGTACGTTTCCGGGTGGGGATAACCCACAGGGATTAATAGGAAAGGACGTTCGTTCTCAGGTCGTTTCAAAAGTTTTGTAAGAAAATTCATTGGACTTGGCGTGTGAGTGAGGGCAACGAGACCTGCATGATGAATAGCAGCTAATAAAAATCCACAGGCAAAGCCAACGGATTCATTTACATAGTAATTGGTTCTCTTATTTCCATCGGGCGCCAGATCATACGCTTTTTTGAATACAATTATCAGGAAGGGGGCTATCTCAAGAAAGGGTTTTTGCCAATCGGTTTGTAAATGTTTTAAATCTTCGATCCATTCTTCGCTCATGCGATTATCGTAGCTTTCTTTTTCTTCATTTTCTGCAGCAACCCTAATTTCTTTCTTCAGCCCTCGGTCAGATACTACACAGAATGTCCAGGGTTGTTTGTGTGCACCCGATGGGGCAGTGGATGCGGCTTTAATAATATTCTCAATTACTTCAAGAGGGATTGATTGGTCGGAAAAATCACGTACAGTTCTTCGCTTTTCCGTCCAATCATAAAATGCCGCACTTCTACTAATCATTTCATCCGGTGGATAGGTTTCGTGGGTGTAGGAAGTAAATGGATAGCCGTTGATAAGTTTTGTGTTAGTTGACATGTAGTTTGTGTTAGATAAACGCCAAGCCAAAGTATTAAATAAAACTGATCATTTAGATGGTAAGCTTGACAAATACCTGACTTGTAGGTTGCAAGACATTTTCCTGAGAAGGGCTCAGCTGATTATCCCGACTATTTATGACGGGCTCGTAACACTTTTATTACATCCGCTAGCGTAAAACCTTTTGCAGCCAGCAATACCTGGTAGTGATACATCAGGTCAGCAGCTTCACCTAAAAATAAATCTTTGTTATTGTCTTTAGCTTCTATTACTAATTCCACGGCTTCCTCACCAACCTTCTGCGCAATCTTGTTCATTCCGGAAGCTAACAATTGATTAGTATACGAACCTGCTTTAGGATTTACTTTTCTTTCCTGAATAATGGCTTCCAAAAAATTCTAAGCCAACATTTTCATTCTTTTCATTAAAACACGTATCAGCTCCCGTGTGGCATGCGGGTCCTAGCGGGTTAACTTTAAATAGCAAAGTATCCTGATCGCAGTCCATGAAGCAATCTACCAGATTTAAGTAGTTGCCAGAGGTTTCGCCCTTAGTCCAAAGGCGATTTTTGGTTCGACTAAAGAAAGTTAATCGCTTTTCGCTAAGTGTTTTTTCAAGCGCCTCATTATTCATGTAACCCAGCATCAACACGGTTTGTGTTGTTGCGTCCTGTACAACACAAGGTAGTAAGCCGTTTGATTTTGCAAAGTCCAGTTTTGTAATATCAATCATATGGGTACTTTAAATCCTTACGGGGATGTGGTTTGTTCTCAGATAATTCTTAAGTTCAGGAATACTCAATTCTCCAAAATGAAAAAGTGAAGCCGCTAAGGCCGCATCGGCTTTTCCGATAACAAAAGTTTCTAGAAAATGCTGTTTGTTTCCAGCGCCACCGGAAGCAATGACTGGGATACTTAATAGCTCATGCAATTTAGCGAGAGGATCGTTGGCAAAGCCTTGCCTGGTTCCATCATGGTCCATACTGGTAAAAAGAATCTCACCGGCACCACGATTTTGTGCCTCCTTCGCCCACGAAAAAAGTTTTTTATCGGTTGGTTTACTGCCTCCGTGGGTATGCACAATCCATTGATTCTCAACTTTACGTGCATCGATAGCAAGCACAACAAACTGAGAGCCGAATGATCTTGCTAAGTCGTCAATGAGTTGTGGATTTCTAACTGCAGCCGAGTTTATGCTTACCTTATCGGCACCCGCTTCAAGTAGGGGAGCCACGTCTTCCACACGACTAATACCTCCGCCCACAGTAAAGGGAATATTAACATGAACGGCTATATCTTTCACCAGATCCACAAATGTTTTGCGATTTTCATTGGTCGCTGAAATATCCAGAAAGACTAATTCATCGGCTCCTTGTTTGGCATACGATGCGCCTAACTCAACAGGATCACCAGCATCGCGGATATTTACAAAATTGACTCCCTTTACAGTGCGCCCATTTTTAATATCGAGGCAGGGAATAATACGTTTGGTAAGCACAAGTTTTCTTTAAGAATTTTGAAATGCTTTGAGTTCTTCTAGTTTAATTTTGCCTTCGTAAATGGCCTTACCAATAATAACCCCATACACTTTGGCGTATTTTAATTCATGCAAATCATCCATCGTTGTAACACCACCGCTGGCCACAATCTTAATTTTTGGATAGTGGTGTACTAATTTCTTATACAAACCCAGGTTCGGACCCTCCATCATGCCATCAGTACCAATATCGGTACAGGTTAAAAACTCAAGTCCATCTTTTTCGAATACATTAACCAAATCAAAAAGTCGAAACTTTGTGTCTTCCAGCCATCCGTTGATTGATACATTTTCTCCTTTAACATCCGCGCTCAGCACAAAATTTTCAGGTCCGTATTTCTTTAACCAGTCACTGAATTTTTCTGGCTCCTGCACAGCCATACTTCCAATGTTAATCTGATGTACACCCAGATCAAGCAGTTGTTCAACTTCTTCTTCTGTCTTAACGCCACCACCAAAATCCACACTAAGGGCTGTCTTCTCCTGAATCTCCCGGATGACATCCCAATTAATCACTTTTCCTTTTTTAGCTCCATCCAGATCAACCAGGTGCAAACAATCTAAATCTGCATCTTGAAATTCGAGCGCTACTTCCACAGGATCTTCACGGTACACTTTTTTCTTTTGGAAATCACCTTGGGTAAGTCTTACACATTTACCGTCAATAATATCAATTGCAGGAATAATTCTCATCAGGTAACTATTTAGTTTCGATTTACAATATTTTTAAGAAGCTCAATAATACTTTTTCTCCTATGGTGGCAGATTTTTCTGGATGGAATTGAACAGCATAGAAATTGTTTTTTTTCATAGCCGAACTAAACTTAAGAATATACTCTGTGGTAGCACTTGAAAATATATTAACCGGCACATAGTAACTATGGACAAAGTAAACAAATTGTTTATCTAAGCTAAGATCTATCCAACTTTGATTTACTGTCAAAGAATTCCATCCCATGTGAGGCACTTTTCTTTATTGGTAGGTTTAAACAACTTTACGGTCTCATCGAAAATTCCTAAACAAGAGGGATTATTTTCTTCCGAGTGAGCGCACATCAATTGCATACTCAGACAAATTCCAAGTACAGGTTGCGTAAGACCTTTGATTACTTTATCCAGTTTATGGGCAATAAGGTAATCCATCGTAGAACGGGCTTCGCCTACACCCGGAAAAATCACTTTATCGGCCTTTTGAATCTCTTCATGATTATCAGTAATCTTAAAATCAATGCCTAAGCGTTCGAGCGCAAAGGCGACTGAGCGGATATTTCCTGCATTGTATTTTATAACGGCAACCATACGAATTAAGAATTTAGAATGACCAATGACAAATTTGGAGTGCCCATCATATCTATTGCTTTTTTGATTGGTTGAGTTTAGCTCGTGCTGTTTTTATGGATTGAACTGTTATAGCAAGCAAATCATCAGCTTCTTTTCTTATGATATCGTTTTCAGTTGCAGATTCACTGTTGAAGTAGTCCAATAATTCAAGAAAATAGACTGATTCATCCAATTCTTCTTCAACGATTTTTAATTTGTTAATAAAATCAGCTGGTGATTTAGCTCTACAGGCGGCTCTATAATTTGCCCCCGTGGAACTTGATGAACGAATAAACTGATTGCAGTAGGGTATGTTTATTGGATTCTTCGGAAGATTTTGAATAAAAATCGCATTATTTATTGCAAATTTTTTGAACCTAAGTTTCAAGGCTTCAATACTCATAATATTCTATTTTGATTCATGACACGTAACTTAAATTCGTAATTCGTCAATCAACATTCGTAATTATTAAAGTGTTCCTTTCGTACTTGGTAATTTATCACTGAATGGGTCTTTCCTTATAGCCATTTTTATTGCTTTCGCGAACGATTTAAAAATTGCTTCAATTTTATGATGTTCATTGTCACCTTCAGCTTTTATATTCAAATTACACTTGGCTGTATCGGAAAAGGATTTGAAAAAATGTAAAAACATTTCGGTTGGCATTTCTCCAATCTTCTCACGTTTAAATTCAGTCTCCCACACTAACCACGGGCGTCCACCAAAGTCGATGGCAACCTGAGCGAGACAATCATCCATGGGAAGACAAAATCCATAGCGTTCAATGCCGCGCTTATCACCCAGAGCCTTGTTAAAGGCATCGCCCAAAGCAAGAGCAGTATCTTCAATAGTGTGGTGTTCATCAATATGCAAATCACCTTTTACGTTAATGTTTAAATCTATTAACCCGTGGCGAGCTAATTGATCGAGCATGTGATCAAAAAATGCCAAACCCGTTTTAATGGATGATTCCCCTTACCAGCAAGATTGACTTCAATGGAGATGTCAGTCTCCTTGGTTGTTCGCTGAACTTTGGCCGACCGTTTGGGTGAAACAAGTTCATAAATGGTCTTCCAGTCTTGTGTTATTCCAATACAAGATGCCTCTAGGTTTTTCTCGGTCAACTTATTTGAAAGACTGCCATCATTGAATAGAATTCCTTTGGCGCCAAGATTTTTGGCCAGTTCGATATCCGTAAGACGATCGCCAATAACAAAGGAATTCGTTAAATCATATTCTTCAGAAAAGTATTTCGTAAGCATCGCAGTGCCCGGCTTGCGTGTGGGTTTTTTTTCGGAGGGTAAGGATCGATCAATAAACACTTCTTTAAACTCAATGCCCTCGCCTTTGAGTGTTTTGCTTACCAGATTTTGTACCGGCCAGAATGTTTCTTCAGGAAAGCTAGGGGTACCTAGGCCATCCTGATTCGTTACCATCGCTAATTCATAATCGCATTCACGCGCAATCTTACCTAGCCAGGTAAATACACCGGGTATAAATTCCAATTCATCCAAACTGTCAATCTGCGGATCGGCCGCTGGCTCCACAATCATCGTTCCGTCACGGTCAATAAAAAGTACTCTTTTCATATACTTCTCAATTCGTTTATGAGTTTTTATTTTCCTGTTCTGTACCAACTGTAATCCGGAGGCAATTCTCACAGAGGATAACATTCGAACGGTCGCGCACAATAATTCCTCTTTCTACTAACTTCTGATAGACATCCTTTGCCTCTGTCACTTTAACTAGTAGAAAGTTTGCATCGGATGGGTAGATTTTTTTTACCAGTTTGATTTTTTGAAGTTCACGTTCTAATTCTTTCCGTTCCGCAATTATCTTGATAACCCATTCATTTTTTACGCTTTCATTATTTAACCCTTCTTCGGCTGTCTGTTGCGAGAGAATGCTGATGTTATAGGGCGGTTTAATTTTATTTAGAATTGCGATTATCTCAGAGCTTGCAAAACAAATTCCTACCCGTAAGGCAGCGAGGCCCCATGCCTTTGATAATGTTTGCAACACGACCAGATTTGGATACTGGTTTAACATTGGAATGAATCCTGGAAGATTAGCAAAATCAATATAGGCCTCATCAACAATTACAACACCTTTAAACTCCTGAAGTATTTGTATAATTCTGTCAAATGATAAAAGATTGCCGGAAGGATTATTAGGACTGCATAGAAAAATTAATTTAGTATCACGATCCCAAGTGTTCTTAATGGATTCAACATCAAGATCGAAGTCAGCGGTAAGCGAAACGGTTTTGATGATCACGTTATTAATCTCGGCACTTACTGTATACATGCCGTAGGTAGGCTGCGGAATCAAAATATTATCTATACCAGGTTCGCAGAAGGCACGAATCATTAAATCTATCGGTTCATCACTTCCGTTACCAAGAAAAATTTGTTTTTTGGGTACCTTCTTGATAGCCGATATTTTCTGTTTGAGTTTATTCTGATGCGGATCCGGATACCTGTGGTATAAGGCGGTATAGGGGTTTTCATTTGCATCCAAGTAAACAGAGGCAGTACCCTTAAAATCATCACGCGCTGATGAATAGGGTTTAAGATTCAATACATTTTTGCGCACCAATTTCTCTAGCTCAAACATAACAATCAGTTTTTCCTTACCCGCACTGCTGCGGCATGCCCTTTTAGTTGTTCGGCTTCAGCCATTTCCTCAACAATAGGACCTAATATGTCAAGCCCGGCCTTTGTAATTTGTTGAACCGTTATGTACTTCATAAAGCTCTCTAACGCTACACCTCCGAAAGCTTTCGCGAATCCATTAGTCGGTAATGTATGATTGGTGCCGGAAGCGTAATCTCCGGCCGCTTCAGGTGTATAGGGCCCAAGAAAGATCGATCCGGCATTCACAATTTGATCTACGAGCGTTTCGCAATCTTTTGTATTGATAATTAAATGTTCGGTAGCAAACTCGTTAACAAATTGAATTAACCCGGGTTTGGTATCGAATGTAATGCAAAGACTGTTTGATAGGGCTGCCCGCGCTATTTCTTGTCGCGGTAATTCCAACACCTGCTTTTCGATTTCTTCCATTACTTGGCTAATCATCTGATCGTTGGTAGTGGTTAGCACTACTTGACTGTCCGCCCCATGTTCTGCCTGCGACAATAAATCAGCAGCAACATATGCTGGATTGGCAAATTCATCTGCAATTATTAAAACCTCTGAAGGTCCTGCGGGCATATCAATTGCTATACCTTCCTGACTGATCAATTGTTTTGCTTTAGTCACATATTGATTGCCAGGGCCAAAAATTTTACTTACACCGGGAATGCTTTCCGTGCCAAAGGCCATAGCTGCGATCGCTTGCGCGCCTCCAACTTTAAAAATCTTTTTTACCCCCGTCAGGTGTGCGGCAAACAAAATGGCGGGATGTATCTTCCCTGATTGATCGGGGGGAGAACAAAGAATTACCTCTTCGCATCCCGCTAAACGGGCAGGAATGGCAAGCATCAATACAGTCGAAAATAAAGGCGCGGAGCCACCGGGTATATAAATACCTACCTTTTGAATAGCCGTGGCCTTACGCCAGCATGTTACACCAGGCATCGTTTCAATTCGCTCTGTAGGTCGTCTTTGGGCCAAATGAAATATCTCAATATTTTTAGAAGCTGAAAGTATCGCAGACTTTAACGAAGCAGGAACTAATGCAATAGCGTCTTCAATCTCTTGCGATGAAACGTGTAACTGCTCTATCTCAACCTTGTCAAATTGAAGAGTTAGTTCTCGTATCGCTTCGTCACCTGATTTCTTAACCCGATTCAATACGTTTGTAACAGCACCTTCCAGATAGTCTAACTCCATTTGTGGCCTTTCGCACAACGTGGGCCATTCTGATTTTGATGGGTTGTTGATAATTTTCATAGCTGATTATTAGGCAATCATTTTTTCAATAGGTATCACTAAAATTCCTTCTGCTCCCAAAGATTTCAATTGCCCAATCTTTTCCCAAAAATCATTTTCATCAACAACCGAATGCAGTGACGACCACCCTGGTCTGCTCAGGGGCATAATCGTAGGACTTTTCATGCCGGGAATTACGCTTGTTATTTTTTCAATAGCCTCGTTAGGGCAGTTTAACAAAATGTATTTATTATTCTTTGCTGATTGTACTGCTTGAATCCGAAACATCAATTGATCGAGAATCGCTTTTTTAGCGGGCTCAAGTTCTGGGGTTGCAATGAGTACAGCTTCCGATTGAAGGACAACTTCTACTTCTTTTAATCCATTGCTTAAAAGCGTACTGCCCGTGCTTACGATATCACAAATGGCATCGGCTAACCCGATACCAGGCGCGATCTCTACGGATCCGCTGATCTCATGAATACCAGCTTCAATTTTATTCTTTTTTAAGAATTGACTTACAATAGTAGGGTAGGAGGTTGCAATATTTTTACCTACAAGAAAGGATAATCCGGTATAATTTTCGCCACGCGGAATAGCTATGCATAATCTGCATTTTGCGAAGTCAAGTCGTTTAACAAGTTCGTTATTCTTTTGTTTTTCAATCCACACATTTTCACCTACAATACCCACATCTGCCACGCGGTCTTCTACATATTGAGGGATGTCATCATCGCGGAGAAACAATAATTCAATAGGCAGGTTTCTAATCTGTGCCTTTAATTGATCGCGGCCGTTGCTGAATTGTAGTCCACTTTCCTTTAAAAGTTTCAGTGAGTCTTCCTGAAGTCTGCCCGACTTTTGAATAGCGATTCGTAATAGCGTGCTCATAGTTTAAGTTTACTAGTTATAAAACAAAAAAAGGCCTACCCCGTGTGTGGCAAGCCTTTTTGAAATCAGTTTATTTTAAATCAAAACAAAGCAGTGCCACTGATGCGGTTTGCATGATGGTGGCTATGTGTGTTTTGAGTGTAAATCATAATTAGGCCCCAAAGAAAAAGATTACTTTCTATTATTCAAAATATAATGAAGATAAAAAATCAAACGAAGACCCCCGGCTTCGTTTGCACCCTTTGGGAAAGTGAAAATATCATTACTTATTGCTGTTTATATCGTTGATTTGTGTAGAAAAAATGGAATGGAAATGAAGAAGTGGATTTTTATTTTGTTGCTGATTAGTTGTGCCGATTCCAAGGAATCAAAGCTCCAAAAGTTTTTATTAAAGGGCAATTTAGCGCTCAAAGAACGGAATTTTGACCAGGCCAGTTATTATTATGGTGAGGCAATTAAAGTAGATAATTGTTTTGCAGATGCCTGGAACAATTTGGGCACGGTTTACTTCGAACAACAACGATATGATCTTGCTTTGGAAAATTATGAAAAGGCGCTTACCTGTAGCCCTGATTTTATATACGCATTATTTAACCATGCCAATACAGCCTATGAGCTAAAAGAATATTATAAGGCGCTTGATGACTTGGATAAAGTCATTCGATTAAAGCCAGATACCGTATTGGCATATTTTACCCAAGGGCTCGTATTTACAAAAATGCGGGAGTTTAACAAGGCGCTCACTGCCTTTGAAAAGGCAGAATCAATGGACTCAAACAATGTAGATTACCTGGTTAATCATGCCACGGTTCAATACTATCTCGGAAAATATGATGTTGCCAAAGAGGAATTATCCCGTGCAGTTAAAATTAGGCCCGAGGAGTCTAACATCTACAATACACTTTCCTTAATAGAAACAGAACAAGCTAATTATAGCCAAGCCCTTGAGCTAGTTGAGAAGGCACTAACCCTATCTCCACGACAACCTTATTTCCTAAATAACCGAGGGTTCATTTATCTGAGTATGAATGATTACGAGAAGGCTGAGCAGGATATCAACGATAGTATTGGCTTGGATCCGTATAATGCCTGGGCCTATCGAAATAAAGGAATTTTATACCTTATTCGTAGGGATTATAAATCTGCTGAACGCTTATTGAAACAAGCCTTGGATATAGATCCCTTTGTTGATAAAATTTATTTCTACTTGGGTATGACCTATCTGAATTCTGGTAATCCAGGATTAGCGTGTGTTGCTTTCAAAAAATCAGAAGAGCGAGGCGACCGCATGCTTACTGCCGATCTTATTAAAGCGTGTAATAAATAGATTAGGGAGTTTTGTATTTATACGTGGCATCGTCAATGATCAATACCCAATCCTGCCCGTCTTTTGGTGGCGTAAAAGTTACTACTCCCTTGCTTGCTGTATCTTTTTCTTTTAGTGATTTTCCTGTGCGGGGTCATACCAGGTAATATTTTTTTCTCTCCGGTTATTTTTTTCAAGTCAACAGAAATGGGAGCGTTTTGGGGTAAATAGATAAAGGGAAAGGTTCCATTTTCATCGCGTGAAGCAATAATCAAATCTTTGTAGCCGGAACCTTGGTGGGATGTTACCAGGTTTTGCTCTGCTCTTGCTGAATAATAGGGCCGAGAAAGCATAAGTTTTTTGAGATACTGCATTTGGTAGGCACCCTCCGCTTTGGCTGCAACTTGCCAGTGGATTAGTGTATCACCTACATTAATAGCAGGATTTAGTTCTGGATTGAAAAATTGCCAGATTTCGTGGTGACCGTAGGTTACTCCACAGGCGCCCGCAAAACTGATCGATACGTTCGGGCACGCACATCGTAGGCGGTAAAATATCCACGTTCCTTGCGTGTCCATTTACCATCCCAGGGATTTACCGGATGATCTTCATAGCAAGGCTCCATGTCCAAGGTAGGCTTTACTGGCTTTAGAGCTAAGTCGCGCAGTACCCAATTCCAGGCTTCAGCTTCACGCGATCCGTGTCCGGATTGAAATGCATCCATATCGAGCCAGGGTTCATCGTGAATGAATTGAGAAGTTGAATTAGATCCACCAGCAGGGTGATAGGTGATGAAAGCCTCAGGACCCAACACAGATTCAATTCCCTTAGCCATGGCGCGCCAGATAGCACGATCATCCCTTTCTATTTCAACGCCATCAACTTTCCGTTTATACACGGCAGGCCGATCGCCACCTAAAATCCAAAGTATATTCCAATAATTTGAATATCTCTTTGCAAGGGTTGCTCCATAGATTTGTGCGTTTTGTTCATTGAAAATTGGAGGGCCATCGCCCCATTGTGGAGTCACCTTATCACCCCATGTTGGTAAAAACCCAACATACATTCCCTTATCCGCTATGCGGTTGATTATAAAATCTACATGATCCCAATAATCATATTCTTCGTCATTGGCTGGATTAGCACCTGGGGTTATAGCTAATCGGGTAGGGTCTTCATCAATAACCGGCAGATCTCCATAACGGTTAGGCTGGCGGATTCCATTAAATTCCGCTAATGCTACGGCCTGAATCACATTGAATCCTTGTGTCTTACGGATTTCCAGAAAAGCTTCGGCTTCTTCTCGGGTTAACCGGTGGAATAACTCCCAGTCAGTATCGCCAAGCCAAAAAAAAGGCTTACCGTCTACGGTGGTTAAATAACGTTGATTGGTGCTTACTCTAATTTGCCCGAAGGATGATTGGAAGCAAATAAAAAGGCCTACTAAAAGGAAATACCTCATATCTTTGACGATTGATGATGTCATAGAGGTAACGAAAATACAAAAATCACAAGGTATTTGTGGCATTGTCATCGATAAGTGAAACTAAATGAAATTAGACTACTCGTTATTATCCCAACGTTTAAAGGCTCCATTACCCGGTCCACAAGCCCATGAACCACTACGCGCAACGCCAATAGGTCTCATTAAACCGAGGTTTGAACATCGGTCGCCACCTAAACCCGGCAGTGTACTTATCTTACTGTATGAAGAAAAGGGTAATGCCATGTTTCCACTTACAAAGCGTCCCGATTATCTTGGCGCCCATGGCGGGCAAATAAGTTTACCCGGGGGCAAAGCGGAGGCTGGAGAAACCCGAATTGAAACTGCCTTACGGGAAGCCGAAGAGGAGATTGGTATACGGGCCTCTCAAATCGAAATTTTAGGTGTGTTGACAGAGTTTTTTGTTATACCCAGCAATTTTTTAATAACTCCCGTTATAGGCTATCTAAAAGGGAGCCCTGAATTCGTCCCCGATTCGAAGGAAGTAAAAAAAATAATTAATGCCTCGGTAGAGAATTTGCTTCATGCGGATGCTGTGCTTACCAAGGAAATTTTGGCTGCTAATAAGTTCCAGATGTCGGCTCCACACTTTGAAATTGAAAATGAAATAGTGTGGGGCGCCACGGCCATGATGTTGAATGAGTTTAGAGAAGTACTCAAAGAACTGAATTACTGATCTAATAGAACTCAATTTCCGAAAATGCGACTTGCTTTGATGAGTGTTTAAAACTTATCCTGAACCGAGTGCTACTTACCTTATCAAATTGAAATGAGTTTGCTGTGTTGCCGATTAATTTTCCAGTTTGATTTTGAACGGGTTTCCATTCGCCATTAGTTTGAAATTCGACAATCAAGTTTTCAGGGATTTCAAATGTGACGTGATCAGTAAAGGGATATATTTTTAGCATCGAAATTTCATGGACTTTCCCAAAATCTATTTCGAGCCAATCGGCATTTTTCTGTGACCCAAAGGTTGTCCATCTATTTGTGATTTCAGGGAAATACCAAATCTTTCCATCAATAATTTGTAGAAGCGAATCTTGCTGGGAATTAACTGAGGCCGACAGTTTTGGGAAAGCATTTTTGCTAATATTCAAAGCATAATTTTCTTTTGATTCGCTTACTTTATTCACGATTGGTTCGCCAATATAAACCTGTATTTTTCCTTCCTTCTTTTCCAGTTTAGCCTTTTTGCCATCCACCAGGACCGAGATGCCCTTTCCCATTTTATATTTTTTGCCATCTTTATCATAAACTATTGTAACCTGATGACCATGATATGAAACATCGCCTAGATAAAAGTAATCGATGGAATTATCAATCAGAGGATTAATGGTAAGTGTATCGCTTTCCGATGGACGAATTCCACAAAGACCCGTAATAACCAGGTTATTGTACGATGAATGCAGATAATGATTGCTCCAATAGAAATAAACGATAGGCCCACCAAGATTTGGATCATAATTTTCTACGAGATTTATTTTTCCATCCGGTAGATAATGCTGCCGAGTGAAAAGTCTTAATGATTTTAGGTAATCGGTAGATGTAAGAATATCTTGATCGTAACTGTTTATAAAGTTGGCCATTCCTGTAATTGCCTGACTGGTTTGATAGGGCCAGCTGGGTCCATTCCATTGGCTTCCGCGCTTGCCTTCATGAAATGTAAACTGTTTGAAGTAATATTCATACGTTGGTTCATTCGTGCGAAAGCCATATCTCCCTAACAGGTGAGAGGTGTCAGTCAGGTGTTTCCAGGCCGCATGATAGATTGGATTATCCTCAGGAAGATTAAAATCCAAGGCGCAAATCCTGCCAACTCCCGGCCCCGAATGAAATCCCAGTAGTGAACAAATTGATTATCAACTTTAAAACGATCAATGAAATGCTGAAGCGAATCATTCCACAAGTCTTGCTGAACTCTGATTTGAAGTGCAGCTGCTTTTTGATTGTATTCCAAACTTGTAGCTGCATCACCTTTCAATGCCGCAATTCGTGCAATTGCCAGTGCGTTACCATACATATAACTGTTAACAGTTGGTCTGAATGCTTCCCCACCATCGAAGCCTTCTTTACCTCCGGTTGCATCAATGGAAGCAATTGTATATTCAGTGGCATCCGGCATAGCGGGTATATAATATAGGTTCTTTGCAACGTCCCAATGATCGTCCCATCCCTTGAAAATAGCTTTCATTCTGTCGAGTTGATTAATCACTAAATCTTTATCCGCGTTAACGAGATAGCTGGCATAGGTGGCATCGGCAACACTTTCGCTATACTGTCTATTATTTCCGCTTCAAGTATGCCATGGGAGGGTCCCCCTGCGCCTAGACAAGGACGCCGGGAGGCAGCAACACTGGGGCGGGGCCGCCCCGGGCGGGGTAAAATCGGGTAAATTTCCGGGCCTGGGGAGGGGGGGCCGGGTCTCTTTGTCGGCATTCAAAAATAGGAACGTTGTCAAGATACCACTGATAGTCTTCATTGAATTTTTCTTTAGCAATTTGGGTATGATTGGGTAATTGTTCACAGGAAGAGAAAACGAACAAAAATATTGAGCCAAGGAATAGACCCACTAAATTCATAAATAGGAAACAATTTCTAGGTTTCATTGGTATAAGTTGCTTGCTCATGTTATCTATACTTTACAAATCTCTGCTAAGACACGCAGTCCTTAAAAATACAATGTCGTCAAACGTATTTTGTTTCTCCGCTTCAACTTCAGTTTCTAGCTCATCTATTATATAAATAAAATTATTGTTTTTTTAACAAGAATTTGGATTTTGCATGCTCTAAAAAAGAAAAGCGCTCGAGGCGCTTTCTTAATTCAAGTTTTCAAAGATTATTTTTTACGCTTTGCAGACTTTTTAACTATTTTCTTTTTAGTTGCTTTTTCTTTGTGGCCACCTTCTTTTTGTGGCTACTTTTTTACAACCTTTTTCTTAGCTGATTTATTAGCAATCTTCTTTACTTTCTTTGCTACTTTTTTAGGACTGCTCTTTTTACCGCCTTCGATTTTTTCACCACCTTCTTAGGACTGCTTTTCTTAGCTGTCTTTTTTACAACCTTCTTAGGCGATTTTTTCGCTGCTGGCTTAGAAACTTTTTTCACAGCTGGGGTTGAAGTCTTTACAACTGCTTTGCTTGCTGCAATTTGTTTTGCCATCAGGTTAAGTGCAGATCCAGCTTTGAACCATCCTATCTGTCCGGCATTGTAAGTATGATTTACCTTAATGGTGTCTTTGCTTCCATCACTGTGATTCAATACAAGAGTCAATTGTTTGTCAGGAGCAAATGAAGTCAAGTCAACAAAGTCTATGTTATCGTCTTCCTGAAATTTATTGTAGTCAGCTTCGTTGGCAAACGTAATCGCCAACATGCCTTGCTTCTTCAAATTGGTTTCGTGAATCCTTGCAAATGATTTTACCAATATGACTTTGATACCTAAGTGGCGTGGCTGCATCGCTGCATGCTCGCGCGAAGAACCTTCACCATAGTTATGATCGCCAACAACAATAGTTGAGATGCCTGCAGCTTTGTACGCGCGTTGTGTAGCGGGCACTGGTCCATGTTGACCGGTTATTTGGCTCTTAACGCTATCGGTTTTTTCATTGAAATAATTGGTAGCGCCTGTCAAGGTATTATCTGAAATATTATCAAGGTGTCCGCGGAAACGCAACCAAGGGCCGGCCATAGAAATATGATCGGTAGTACACTTTCCTTTCGCTTTAATCAATAATTTTAATCCAGTCCAGTTCTTACCACTCCAAGGCGCAAACGGAGCAAGTGCTTGCAGACGTTTCGAGTTAGGATCAATACTTACTTTTATTTGACTGCCATCTTTAGCAGGGGCGAGGTAGCCTGGATCTTTTACGTCAAAACCCCTTGGAGGAAACTCAACACCCTTTGGCTCATCTAACTTAACTGATTGGCCAGCTTCATTAACAAGAGTATCTGTCAAGGGATTAAAAGTAAGATCACCCGCAATAGCAAACGCTGTTGTTATTTCTGGTGAGGCAACAAATGCATGTGTATTGGGATTGCCATCATTACGTTTAGCAAAGTTTCTATTGAACGAAGTGATGATTGAATTCTTACGATTCGGATCATTAGTGTGGCGCGACCACTGACCAATACAAGGGCCGCAAGCATTTGCCAAAACAACTCCGCCCATTTTTTCAAATGTGCTTAAGAAGCCATCGCGCTCTACCGTGTAGCGTACAAGTTCTGAACCTGGTGTGATGGTAAATTCTGCTTTTGCTCTCAAGTTTTTATCGATAGCCTGTTGGGCAAGCGATGCTGAACGGCTAATATCTTCGTATGAAGAGTTGGTACAAGAACCAATCAATCCTACTTCCAGGCGTGCAGGCCAATTATTTGCTTTTACTTCGGATGCAAATTTTGAGATCGGGATTGCACGATCTGGAGTGAATGGTCCGTTCACGTGTGGTTCTAATGTAGATAGATTAATTTCGATTACTTCATCGAAATACTTTTCAGGATTTGCATACACTTCAGGATCACCGGTAAGGTGTTCCTTCACCTTATCAGCAAGTGCTGCAACTTCAGCACGTTTTGTTCCGCGCAAGTAGTCACCCATTTTATCATCGTAGCCGAAAGTTGAAGTAGTGGCGCCAATTTCAGCGCCCATGTTACAGATGGTGCCTTTACCCGTTGCCGATAAAGTTGTTGCACCGGGTCCAAAATATTCAACAATAGCACCTGTTCCACCTTTTACGGTAAGGATGCCAGCTACTTTCAAAATCACATCTTTAGAAGCTGTCCAGCCACTTAGCTTACCAGTAAGTTTTACACCAATCAGCTTTGGAAATTTCAATTCCCACGCCATGCCCGACATAACATCCACGGCATCAGCACCACCAACCCCAATGGCCACCATTCCTAAACCACCTGCATTCACTGTGTGTGAGGCGGTACCAATCATCATTCCACCTGGGAACGCATAATTTTCAATCACGACCTGGTGAATGATACCAGCGCCTGGCCGCCAGAAACCAATGCCATATTTATTAGAAACTGATTCAAGGAAATTAAATACTTCGCCACTGGCGGTAACTGAATCTTTCAAGTCTTGTTTTGCACCATCTTTGGCTAGAATCAAGTGATCGCAATGCACGGTGGAGGGAACCAATACTTTGGGAATTCCACCCGACATGAATTGGAGCAATGCCATCTGTGCCGTAGCATCTTGCATAGCCACCCGATCCGGAGCAAAATCTACGTATGATTTCCCTCGTCCAAAGGCCTCCAGCTTTTGACTGCTATGAAGGTGAGCGTATAGAATTTTTTCAGAAAGAGTGAGTGGCTTGCCAACTACTTTTCTTGCTTTTGCAATACGGCCCGGCATGGCTGCGTAGTGGGCTTTAATCATGTCTAAGTCGAATACCATAATCGTAATTTTTCGAAGTTTAGGAGGTGCTAAACTACTAAAATAACGAGTAAATTCAATCGGGATTTACGAATTTGGATTTACGAATTACGAATTAAAGAATTACGAATATTTAGCCATTGTTGATTGTAAGGACCGTACACCCCACTAGGGACTAAAGACTCAAGACTAATTGCTACTTACCGATTTACTTGCTGTTAATGTAGTTTAAAAACTCCCGTTTCGTATTTTCATCAAGTTTTGCAAAATATTGTACGATGCGGTTGATCTTTGACAAGCCAATTACCTTACCACTCGAAAAATAGGCCACATGAGCTTTGCCGTAGATAGGAACAAAATGATGCTCGCAATGGGAGTAGAAAGTAATCTCTTTCTCCACTAACATTTGATCGTACTTGTATTTGTTTTCAAAGAGTTTCGCCACAGGGCGGTTTTTTGGATTCAGTCCGCTGAAAACCTCCTTAACATACATTTTAGCAACTCTTCTAGGGGTACCCTGCAAACTATCATCCGTTAAGTCAAGACCAAGTATCTCCATGATCTCACGAAAACGTTTCTCAATCTGTTCAACCTTTTCATCATCATTTAAGGCAAAAGCGTCTTCTCGCATCGGGGTATTCCACGAAGTGAGCAGATGATCATCCTCAAACTCTTCTTCTATTGGCTTAATGGGCCGGATATTCAACGAAATTTCTTTCTGTCTCATACAATTTCACTTTAAGGTCGTATTGGTTATCAATGTGCTGCCTCAATATCCGCCAGATCACAATAGCAATATTTTCAGCGGATGGATTAAGATTTTTGAAGAAGGAAGTATCTAAATTAAGATTTTTGTGGTCAAAGTGTTTAAGTACATGTTCTTTAATTAAGTCGCTTAGCACCTTCATGTCAAACACATACCCTGTTTCTGGATCGGGTGTACCGACAACGGTTACAATTAATTCATAATTATGCCCGTGATAATTTGGGTTGTTACATTTCCCAAAGATTAAATCGTTCTTCTCGTCTGTCCACGATGGGTTAAACAGGCGATGCGCGGCATTAAAATGTTCTTTACGAGAAACAGCTACTTTCATCAATACAGTTATAAACCATTTATATGTAAAATGGTTCAGAATTAAATTAAACCAAGATTATCTTTAAAAATTAGAAAAAGACCGATCGTGATAATCAAAGGTTGGCATTGTTAAACCCAAAAAGAGTTCATGGGTTGTGAAACTAGTACCAACGGAGCTGTTGGTGGGTAGCTCGAAGGTATATCCAAATTTAAGTTTATCACCCAATTTTGCCTGAAGTTGTAAGCCATACGAATTGAAATTGCGGGTGAAAATTCCCGCTGAATATTTATCGTAAAAGTTAAGGTTGAAATTCAAATCTACAGATACAGGGGAACCACTAACTCCACGTAGTAATACGGATGGTTTTAGTCTGATACTCTCGTTTAAATAAAATACATAGGCCCCAAAAAGATAAACCGTTCGGTTATATAGCTGAAACTCTTCTCCACCTGTATTAATAGTTGTGTTTACTAATCTAGGTATAGACAATCCCAGAAGATATCGTTCACTTTTTAAAATCGCTCCTGCCCCCAAGTTGGGCTTGGTCACATTTTCATTTTGAAGGAAAGCCGGGTCATCGGGGTCTGCCAGGTTTAAGTCATTAACGTTCGATCTGAAATTGATGAACCCAACTTGCATGCCGAAGCTTAAGGTTGTCTCATCACTAACTGGCAACTTATAGGCAAAGGCGCCTTGAAGTTCTGTATTCTTAGAGTTACCGATTTGATCCTGAACCAGAAGTAAACCCGCACCTATCTTATTATCCAAAAGTGAAATATGGCTGTTGAAATTAATTGTAGCGGGATTTCCTTCGAAGCCGCCCCATTGATTCCGATACGTAATGGAAGCATTAAAATTCTTGTTCAGCCCCGCATAGGCAGGATTGATTACCATAGGATTATTGATGTATTGTGCGTAGAGTGGATCTTGTTGAGCAAAGGCTGATCCCGCAAAGAAAATTAAAGCAATCGCTGATAGAATTTTTTTCATAATCATTTCTTAAGGGTTAAGTATCCCGTCATGGTCTCACGGCCACTCGTGAACTCGATCTTATAAAAATATGTACCCGATGGAAGTTCATTCCCATTATTGTTTTTTCCTTCAAACCGATTGGTGTCATTATTATAATTATCCACCTCAAAAACTTCACTGCCCCAACGATTAAATATACTCACTTTATTTTCAGGTTCAAATACACTTATATTGGCAATTCTGAAATAGGGGTTGTAGGAATCGGGATTGGGCGAGAATCCGTTATAGACTATAATATCCCCAGCAACATCGATGGTGACAAGGGAAGTAGTACAGGCTCCGAGCAGGTCACAAATCTCTATCGTAAATTGATCTTGCCCTACAAAATCCAGATTAGCATAATCTAAGTTTACAACGAAATTGCTTATTGTATAAGAAGCACCACTAAGTGGATCTTGAATAACTCTAAAACTGGTAGGATCAAGGTTGTTATTTGGATCGCTGATAAGGCTGGTAAAATCAATTAGTACAGAATTTCCAACTGCCACTTGAGCAGTTATTGGGTTTATGACGGGTGGTTGATTAGAGCTAAGAAAAGTAATTTGGAGCGCCATGGTTTTTATGGCCGGGGTTGTAAAATCCTGATCGAGAACGGAAAAGGTGATGGAACGGTCAAGCACCGCATCCGCTGTGCGGCCTGAAGATAGTCTTCCGCCAGTGGGAGCGCTGCCAATGAACTGATATTTGACTGACCTTAAAGCGGACTGAAAATATGAAATTGGTAGAGGAAAAGGAGAATTAACACCACTCGGGTCTAATCCTGTGAGTGTTAATATTCCGGTTGTTGCATTAAAGACTCCATCAATAGCTTCATCCGGGGTATAGGAAAGCACCTCATCGCCAGGCCGGAAATTCAATATGGTAACTTCTGCTTTAACAATTTGATCATTGTCGGAATCGGAAATAGTTAGATTAGCATCTAATACAACGGGATTTATACCCTGTGTAAAGTTAAGATTAGGTATTACCCCTGTGATCGGTGCCGGGTTTGTATTTTCAAAGAAAGAAAATTGGCCTGTATTGTCACCGGAAAACAGATCCTGATCCCCATCATTATCCAGGTCTGCAAAAGCTGGTGAATGTATATTGACAGGAAAACTATTTATTTCCATTCCTTTAAATGGATTTGAATTAGAGAGTGCATTATACAACAGGAAGGAAGGCGTTTCTAGTGAACCTATATTTTCGTAATACCAGAAGCCCTGATATTTACCAACAATAATATCTAAATCCCCATCATGATCAAGATCTAGAAATATAGAATGGTTCTCTGAACTTGGATTATTTGTGAAACCCGTTTCCCATTCCATTTTCCGGCTGAATATAGGATTTGCTAACGTGCCACTGTTTTCAAATAATTCAAGCCTACTGTTAGATCTTGAAAGTACCAAATCTGGTTTTCCGTCTCCATTTAAATCTCCAAGATCAACATCGGGTTCAAAACCCGGGGCTTCATTAATGAAGTCGAATGGATTATTAACCCCGGTAAGTTCAGTGTAAACGCCTGCATTGTTTTGAAAGTACTGGACTTTTGCTTCTGAACTATAACTGTCATTAACATGATAGGGAGAAATCAAATCTAAATCCCCATCCTTATCAAGATCAAACAGTTTTAGATTGGCATCGCCAATAAAGCTTAAATTCGAAAAAGGGTTTTGTTGGGGGTCAGTAACCAGACTGAATACTCCATTATCATTCTTATAAAGCTCCTGATAAGTATAAGTACTTGAGATACCATATTTATTCTGAACTTCAGATCCCGAAGTCAATGCATCCAGATCCCCATCCCCATCAATATCTGCAAAAGAGACATTTGAATCCTTGTCAAGGTCAACACCATCTACCGGACTTTCTAAACCTTCCTTAAGTTCTAAAACACCAAGTCCTTTGTTTTCATAATAGAAAAACGCTTTCTCAACATTAGAATAATAACTGTATTCGTTGTAGCCAACTGTCACATCCATGTCACCATCATTATCAAGATCGGCAAACGCGAAGGATATATAATCGATGCCTCCTGGCAGGTTGTTATTAATAGCATCAAAAGGATTTCCCTGAGAGTTTCCTGGATTGCCCGGATTTGGAATCCAGGGCCCAACCTGGGTGGCATCGCCATTATATCCATATTGTATCTTAAAGGATCCATTATCGTTCCGGTAATAGATTATTTCACCGTAAATACTGATGAAAAAATCAATATCTCCATCTTGATCAAGATCGGCAAAGGAAACCGGACTCGAGATACTATTTCTGGAAAGATTGTTTACAACCCCGCCTTCCAAGAGCGGATGGGTTGGAAAAAAGGGTGGAACCATTTACGTAAACAGGATTTGAGGCAGTGCCCGTATTCTTAAAGTACTGGAGTAAGTAATAGTCGGTTGAATTGTCATAATATCCACCTACAAAAAGATCCATATCGCCATCCGCATCGATATCCACAAAAGTGGGGTGCGCATAACGTTCAGTCCTTATGCCATCAAATGGGTTAGTTGAACCGGTTTCATGTAAAAAATTTGGGGATGAATGCTGCCCTACATTTCTAAAGAAATACATTTCTCCGTATCCGCCACCGTACTTGGCTTCTTCATCGGTGCCAATAAATAGATCTAAATCGCCATCATTATCAATATCTGCGAAGGCTGGTACATAAGCTCTCTTTTCAAAGGGAATTGCCGAACTAATGTTGTCAAAGGGGTATTTAGGTTGGCCAGATTTTCTTTCTAGAAAGCCGGGTTTACTTTTAGTCCCCATATTTTCAAAATACCTAAGCCCAGCACTATTTCCCCCAACAACTAAATCAAGGTCGCCATCGCCATCTAAATCGACATATACTTGAGCTGGCCGTGAAACATACGGTAACGGGGGCGGAGGGGATTCTCAAGGTAATTTCGGTTAAATGGGCCAAGAGAGGTTTTGTGCATTAGTTGGGCTTGCATTTAGAAATAAGCTAATAGCTGCCCCTGCTGCCGCAAGTTTCAATTGTGTTTGTAAATGGAATACGCGGTTACGCAGCCGCTCCAGCTTGCCTAAGAGCTGGCTTTGTTTCCTTTTTGTAAAACGGTGAAATCGTCCATTGGCGATGTTTTTGTTCAGTCGCCCTCTAAATTTATGATATTTAGAGTTGGCTGATTGATAAATTTGGACGACTAAGGTGTTCATAGTATCTATGAATGCTTTTGGCCGGAAAACTTTTTTGCACATTAAAGATAATGAAAGCGGGCTGGTTTGAAATATTTTTAATAAAAATTTTGGAGCGGTACGTATGAAATCGGTTTCGGATTATTCCTTTCACTTTGTAAATGAAGCCATTTCAGCGGAACTGAGTACTGAAATTGTAAAACTATGGACGGAATTTGCTGCGCTACAGCAACCTGAAGCAGAAAGGAGATTGAGTGAGTTGGTCTTAGTCCTGAAGAACAAATCCGGCAAAGTCATCGGTGTTTCCACCGTTGTTAAAACCCTGTTGCCTCAGATTCATAATTATGTTTATGCTTACCGCTGCTTCATTCTACCCGATTTTCGTGCGCCCGCGCTGGATACACAGATGATTGTAAGAACAAAAAATCATCTACAAGAAATAAGTGAACTTGAAATGGATAAGAAGTGCGTAGGCATCATGGTAATTGTTCAGAACGAGACATTAAAATCACAATGGCGGCAGGCTGTTTGGCTTGGGGCCGACATGATTTTTATTGGTAATACTCCTCAAGGCCATCACGTCAGAGTTGGATATTTTAAGAATGCAAGAATTTAACCAAGGATAGCTTAACGGATCTTGTATTTCAATTTTTCTTCAGAGTAGAAACGATGTACCTTGAAAATGATTCAATAGTAGGGTAATCCCAAAGAAGCAGCGGGTTAAGGTCGGCACCTATAAATTTTTCGATGTGTTGCAAAATGAAAATGGCGTTAACTGAATCCAAACCAAAATTGATAAACTCAAGGTCCACTTCAACTTCCTCCAGAGCGATACCCAATTCGCTAGCAATTTTCTTTCTGAAAAAATCAATTAACTCTGTTTCTGTGAATGTATTCATTGATTTACAAACTTCACCTCAATTAATTGAATATTCATGAGACCTGAAAGCGATCTTCAATTTAATATGAAGGCCAGCTTGATCAAACGACTAGGCGAGGAGATCGCTCCGGATGCAGTCGTAGCTTTGGCAGAACTAATCAAAAATGCCTACGATGCCGATGCCAGTTGGGTGCGGATTGAAATTGATACACGCCACACCGCTGTGGAAGATTCTCTTTTCAAAAATTCTGGGATTGGATCTTTGCGAGTAAGTGATAATGGTACAGGAATGTCATGGTCTGGCGTTACGGACAATTGGATGAATTTCTCGTTTTCTAACAAACAACAAGCGAAAGCAAGTGAGTTAACCGGAAAGAAGCGATCACCTGTTGGTGGGCAAGGTTTGGGTCGATTGGCAACAGTGCGACTGGGAGAATTGTAGAACTTTTTACTGCCGATGATAAAGGAGAAAATAGTCACGCTGCGTTTGACTGGAAAGAATTTAAAGAGGAGCGGACAATCAGGGAAGTTCCTTTGTTTGCAGAGAAAATTCTATTGCCCAGGGAACGAGGAACTACCATCCTTATTTTTCCTTTGCGGGAGGTAAGCCAATGGCAGGGTGATAAAGTGCTCGAGTTTATTCAGCAGTTAACCAATAAGGTTTTCTTGTTTATAGATCGGAAATCATTTCAAATACGGTTAAAAATCAATGATCAGGAGTATGAGCTTGGTCAATCAGTTAAGTCTAAAGGAAACGCGAATAAAGTGTATTGGGCGAATGTGTGGCAAAAAATGTCGCCCACATTGATTCAAGAGGTGATTAAATTCTGGGATGATAATCAAATGATTAAACCCGGCTTCTCATCAGAAGAACGTGCTCAACAGGTAGTCCTGATCCTTCGAAGTGAACTGGATAATAAAGTTGTTGGACTAACAACTGCTGGGGTGGTCACTTTTAAACAACTCAATAGCAAGAATTTTTATTTATACCGGTCAATCATTTTACCTGGGTATCGCCATCCTGGATTGACCTCTAAATTAATTGTAGAGACCGGGATTTTCTTGAATCAACAAGTAGTCAGGTAATCTTGAATCCATGTATAGGCATGTTGACCTTTGTTGAAAATCCACGCATTCAACAGTTCAGGCGTGAAGCGATTTGGCCTGTCTCAAAGATGGCTTATATTGGTATGGATAAGCAGGGAAGACATATTCGGGTTTATTACTTCCGTGGGGCAATTATTTAGTAGCCACCTCTAAGGAAGTTAGACTTCTGATTGCTAAATTTTTATTCCAATTCAATTCGTCCGTAGCAAGATGCAATCCCGGAAAAGCAAGGAACAATTCTTCAAGGGCTATCCTTGATTGTAATTTCCCCAACCAATCACCTAAACAAAAATGAATTCCTGAACCAAAAGCGAGGTGCCGGTTTTGTGTACGATTAAGAATTAACTCATCCGGTCTATCAAAAATTTCAGGGTCGCGATTGGCTGCTCCCAAACAAAGCGTAACTGTACTTCCATTTGGTATGGTTTTTCCATGCACATTCATATCGCACGATGCTATTCTGCCGAGCAATTGTACAGGTGGATTAAAGCGAAGAAGCTCATCGATTGCTAAATCCCATTCCTGCGAAGAGCGAGCTGCATTAGAGTCTTTTGTCAAATGGTAAACTCCAACACCAATCAGGCCCGAAGTTGTTTCTTCGCCTGCTGTAAATAGAAAAATGCAAATTGAGATTAGTTCGGCCTCAGAAAGCGGCTCTTGCGATTTTTCGTTCGCTGCGAAAATTTTATAAAGCAATCCTTCTTCGTGCATTTTCTTTTCTCTCATTGTGATTCTGAAGTACTCGATAAATTCTTTTGATGCATGATGAATGAGCACCAGGTCTTTAACCGTTATATAAAGATCAAGGGCCTTAATCAGTTTAAGTGCCAAGTCTTTCAAATACCTATGGTCGGCTGAGTCAATGCCTAAAATGTTGGTCATGGTAAGAGCCGGAAGTGCCTGACCAAATTCCTTCACCACGTTAAATTTCTCTTTATTGAATTTTGATATGAGTTCCTTTGCTCCTAAGCGAACAAGATTCTCAATATCATGATTTACCCACACACCCTGAATAAATTTGCGTACCCGCGTGTGCTGGGGGCGGATTGAGAAAAAGAATGAAATGACTCATCGCCTGAGCGATTGCTTGAAAATCCATTTCTTGGGTGTTGAGATATTCAACCCCGCGCTTTATCCACGCTAATCGATTGCCAGCCTGATACCGATTGTCTTTTAGAATGGACTTCACGTCCTCATAACGAGTAATAATCCATTCTTTGGTTTGTGAGAGGTGCACCGAATCGATTTGCTGCAACTTCTTATACATCGGATAGGGATCTGCAAAATTTGCTTCGTCCCATGGCTTCCAAAGTAAGGTGGTTTTGTTCATCTCAATCGAATTCTACTCCTTATTATCTTTATTGCTTGGTGCTGTCCAATAATTTCCCTGAGGCAAAGTGATTGCCATCAGATGATCTTCTTTATAGTGATTGAGAACTCCAGGCCGTCTGGTTTTTGGAAGCACGCGGACGTCATAGATTTCCTCTACGCTGTTTTCATACTTGATGTGACCGATCAATCGACCGGTTGATAGTTGAATCACAGCAACTCCGCAGAAGATAGATTCAGACGCAATAGGTAAGTCACCAAATGCTTTACTGGTTGTACGCAATTTCGAGAGTCCTACGAATATGTAATCTCCAATCTTATCCATACCACGTACAAAACCATTTAGTTTTTGCACTACATTATATTTTCCACTTTGTACGTCAACTTGAACTATTTCGCCTGATGCTGACAGGAGAACAAAGAATTTATTCTCGTAAAGACGAGGTGAATGTGGCATAGGCAAGCCATCCAAAATAATCTCCTGGTCCGGGGCATGTATAATTATGCCACCTTTTGCTTTCTTGGCACGCCAGCCTCCGCCAGAATCGGTGTTACCCAATGCTGTTACGTATTTGATTTCTCCTTGGTCTAATGCCATTCCATTCAAATGGCATTGGTCAGTGGGTTGAAGTGATGAAATGAATTTCGGTTTCCATATAGGTGAGAAACTAAACTGCTCGTTAATTTTTGAAATACATGAAAATCGGGTGGTTACTCCGATTAAACCAGTATCAGTAAATGCTAAATCATGAATGTCAAGTTCACCCGTATAATAAACCGAACGGGGCAAATATAATGCGTCATACGTATTCGGCTGTTTTTGGAAAAGTGGCTGCTAAACCAGGCGTGTTGGCGAGTACGACTACTTCGCTGCGAGTGGCAATAGCCATTTGCTGATCGCGAATTGCGATACCCATTGGTTTTTTAAAAGACCGTGGCAGTTGAATTAAGGATTTTTTATCCGTTGCACTAATGAAAATAACCTTGCCGGCCTGATATGTACTGATTGCCAGCGTGCATCCCAAACTACTCAGTAGTTCGGGTAAACCTTCAGTGTACGAACATGTAAAGGGGCGAAGTTCTGTATCCATAAAGTATGAATGGTTAAACTTATCAAAAAATTTTCCCATTTTAAAGGTTTGTATAGCTTATGAGGGCTCCAAAAGCAGCTAATAGTACTTCATTAAATGGAACCGTAATTTGGTTTACCGGGCTTTCTGGTGCGGGTAAAACAACCTTGGCTGTAGCGTTAAAAAAGAAATTGGAAGTAACGGGTCAGGCTGTTTTACGTATTGGATGGAGATCAATTACGCAAAGGGTTAAATTCAGACTTGGGGTTTTCTGATGCAGATCGATCGCAAAACATTCGCAGAGCAGCTGAAGTTGCCAGACTTTTTGCAGAAGCTGGCAATTGTGTATTAGCAACTTTCATTTCGCCTTTTGAAGCAGATCGGAGAATAGCCAGACAGATTATTGGAAACCGTTTCATAGAAGTCTTTGTATCATGCCCTATATCCGTTTGCGAGAAACGAGATGTAAAGGTCTTTATAAAAAAGCACGTGCCGGAGCGATAACCCAGTTCACAGGTATTGATTCTCCTTATGAAGCACCGGCAGCCCCCGATATAACTATTCCTTCAGCGGAAAAAACCGTTGAAGAGGCAATTAATATAATATGGGAGAAGTTATTGTAATTAATGAATAACATAGCCACCATATTATTACTCCTCGCTGTTGTTACGGCTTTGGCACAAGTAACTGATCGCATTCGTATTCCGTATCCCATTTTATTAGTACTTGCCGGGATTGGAATTGGTCTCGTACCGGGGTTACCTGCAATGAAAGTAGATCCTGAAGTTGTTTTTCTAATCTTTTTACCGCCCGTGCTTTATGCAGCCGCCTGGAATACTTCCTGGCCGGATTTTAAACAATCGATACGGCCCATCTCATTATTAGCAATAGGATGTGTGCTGTTTACAATGGTTATAGTAGCTATTGCAGCACATGAATTTATACCGAATTTTGGCTGGCTCGAGTCATTCGTATTGGGTGCGATTGTTTCGCCCCCGGATGCGGTAGCGGCTACAGCAGCAACCAAAGGATTGAAAGTACCTAAAAGGATTATTACCATCCTGGAAGGGGAGAGTTTGGTGAATGATGCCACCGGCCTGATAGCTTACCGGTATGCGATTGCAGCAACCGCCTCAGGCACCTTTATTTTTTTGGTTGGCGGGTATTAACTTTTTTTTACGTAGCAGTACTTGGTATAATTTTAGGATTGGCCGTGGGGTATCTTTTTTCTGGATTCATAAAATAACTCCAAACAATGCTACTACGGATACTACGTTTACATTATTAGCACCCTATGCAGCTTATCTGGTGGCAGAAGAATTTCATGCATCGGGCGTATTAGCGGTTGTAGCTGCCGGTTTATTTTTAAGTCCACGTTCTTCCGAAGTTTTTTCTAATCAAACCCGAATTCAAGCAGCAGCGGTTTGGGATACGATCATCTTTATTCTTAATGGCGTGATTTTTATTCTGATTGGGTTACAACTCCCTATAATTCTTGGGCATATCACCAGTAATACGCTAGGCACCTTATTTTGGTATGGTGCTATTGTTAGTTTGGCAACGGTAGTAGCGCGCATATTATGGGTTTATCCAGGGGCATACTTGCCGCGGTGGTTGAGTAAAAGTATTCGCACAAAGGAGACAGATACCAATCTTAGAGGTGTAACCATTATTGCCTGGTCGGGTATGCGCGGCATCGTTTCGCTTGCCGCAGCATTGGGTTTGCCTTTGATGATTTCTGAAACCAAAGCATTCCCCAATCGCGACCTAATTATCTTCTTAACCTTTTGTGTGATTTTCGTTACGCTCGTTTTGCAGGGTATGACCTTGCGGAAATTAATTCAATGGTTAGGTATAAAATTAGATAACCGCCATATTATAGAGGAAGAAAACTTCCGACTAAAGCTTGCCTCTCAGGTGATTGAGCATATTGAAGAAAACTATTCGCTTGGTTTGAGTGATACTGTTTTGAACCAAATTAAAACCAAATATGAAATTCGTATTCAACGAATTCGTAAAGATAAGTCGGAGCAAAGTATGACTGCAGAGCAGATTTATGAACTACACCAGATACAATATCAACTTATTAGGATGAAACGGAAAGCTATTTTAGCAATGCGTAAGCGAGGCGAAGTTAGCGATGAAGTGGTACGTAAGATTGAATATGAGCTGGATTTGGAGGAAGCAAGATTAGCCTTGGATCATCATTCGCAAGGCTAATCTCCTGAGTCTTATAGTTTTCGCAACCAGATATTTCTGAATTGAGTTTTATTGCCATGATCCTGTAAAGAGATTACATCGTCACCATGTGAGGAAGGATAATTATGCAACCCGATGTATAAGGTAAGCCCATTAATAGTAGTGTTGTTTTGAACTACTACGCCATTATGCAGTACCGTTATCCGGGCCGGAGCGTCCAGTCCACCTTCTTCTTTGAATCGGGGTGCTGTATAGATCACATCATACGAATTCCACTCCAGCGGACCACGCATAACGTTTACAAGAGGCGCATGGTCTTTGTAGATACTGCCGGCCTGTCCGTTTCTATAAGTGCGATTGTTATAAGAATCAAGAATTTGCAGTTCATACCGATTCTGAAAGAACACCCCGCTGTTGCCACGGCCTTGGCCAACATTTTCAACTAAATCGGGGGCGCTAAATTCAATGTGCAATTGGCAATCGCCAAATTTCATTTTGGTTTGAATTCCACCTGAGCCCGGAACAACTTCCATGTGATCGTTATTTACAATTTTCCAAGGGGCAGGTTTGCTAGCATCTTTCTGACTTACCCATTGGTCAAGATTTTTCCCATTAAATAATATAATAGCATCAGAGGGAGCATCGCCCAACATTTTAGCTGGTGTAATTACCTTAACTTCTGGCTCCCAGATTTCAGTCATT
This sequence comes from Flammeovirgaceae bacterium, assembly GCA_016712035.1. GTDB lineage: Bacteria > Bacteroidota > Bacteroidia > Cytophagales > Cyclobacteriaceae > ELB16-189. Next base: position 177,220 of record JADJRT010000007.1, read on the forward strand.
TCTGGTTTCATGGGCATAGGCGAAACCTCTGGTGGGGTACTAGGATAACCCTGGCCTAATGCCTGTATAGCGCTAATTAAAGTAAGTGCTATAATGCTTGTCCACCTTGCGTTTGATTTCATAGTAAGTTCTTTTAAGTATATTTTTCTGTTCTAAACATCAAAGCCAAGATACCAAGTATCGGACCAATAGCCAAGGCCATGTAAATTTTTTGTGTATTTAGAACGGATATTAAAACACCCATGAGTTGGATACTTATGATTGTAACCGCGAAACCTATACTGTTTACAATTGTCCAAGCGGTTCCGCGCGATTCTTCAGGCGCATGTTGTGCAACTCATGTAGAAAACAAAGGTGAGTCGGCTATAACAACAAGTCCCCAAAAGAAAAGAAAGATCAGAAGAACATAAACAGAATCTTGCGTTAAAAACAACGGTGATAGGAGGCAACAAATTCCTGACAAAGACAATGAAAGTGTGGCCAGTGTTTTAGCCTTATAAATCTGCGAAAGCAATCCACTAATAACACATGCTAGCCCACCGGAGGCTATGATTAGAAAAGAAAACAGGGGCACGTTAAGGTTGATCATTGAATTTTGACTTTTCCATGTAACGAGCATAACGGGTACAAAAGCCCAAAACGTATATAACTCCCACATATGGCCAAAGTAGCCAAAGGCAGCTGATCGGAATTGCCATTTTTTAAACCCCGCGAGAAAAGCAGTAAGGGATAATGACTTGCCTGGTTTGCGATGTGGACCATCGGGAACAAACAAAATCATCATAACCCCTCCAACCAACGACAGGGTAGAAGTAGCAAAGATGACATAACGCCAGGGAAATTCTGCCGTTAGGCTCTTTAACAAGTGAGGAAACGCAGTACCAACCACCAGCGCACCAACTAAAAAACCAAGGGACTTGCCGAGTCCTTTCTGGAAATGATCAGAGGCAATCTTCATCCCGACAGGATAGATGCCCGCCAGAAAGAAACCTGTTAAAAAACGAGCACCTAAAAGAGCCGATGTTGGAATTCCATAAATACATATGGCAAGATTGAATGCTGCAGCTATCAAAGAGCTAACAAAGAAGACTCGGGAGGGAGAAAATCGATCGGCAATCGTGAGGAGTGCAAACACTAAGGTGCCTGTAATAAAGCCAAATTGAACTGCACTGGTTAGATGAGAGAGGAAGTTGGAGTCAACATTTAAATCTATAATAATGTCAGGGAGAATGGCGTTGCCCGCAAACCACAAAGAGGTGCATAAAAACTGAGCGAGTACGATAACAAAAAGAACTCGTTTCATTTTTGTTTAGTCGCACATTGAACTGACTGAAATTGATTTTTAGAAAGTATTGAAAAAGGGCACTTAGATTACTTTACGGAAACTAAATCAATGATTCCCTTTAATTCATTTACAGCTTTTGTTTCGGCCTCGCTAACCTTACCATCGGCATGAATGATATCGTACATATCGGCATAGATTTTATAACGCTGCGCGAATTTGATATGATCGAAATGTTTAAACGATTCCTTTATGATGTCATGATTTTTTGAGTCATCTATTTTGTTATAGGCAATTACGGCCTCATCAAATCTTTTTTTGTGATCACCCTCAATTGGAAAGTGCTTATTCATTTTTTCCAGGATCACCCGCTCTTCATCAGGATGCATGGCTCCATCTGCAAATGCCATATGCACATATAAATAGAGTACGAAGTCGCTGAATGTTTTATGTATTACCATAGGTCAACAAGTTGCTGACTTAAAGGTAAATAAAAAAGGCTTCGCACATGATGCAAAGCCTTTTTTTATTGGATTACAGAAGATTACATCATTCCACCCATTCCGCCACCGTGTGGCATAGCAGGGGCTTCTTTTTCTTCTGGAATTTCAGAAACAACAGCCTCTGTAGTTAGCAATAAGCCAGCAATAGAAGCAGCGTTTTCAAGCGCCAGACGAGCCACTTTCGTAGGATCGATAATACCGGCTGCGAAGAAGTCTTCAAACTTGTTCGTACTGGCATTATAACCGAAGTCTTTCTTGCCATCGCGTACTTTATTTACGATCACAGAACCTTCCTGGCCTGCATTTTCTGCTATGGTTCTTAAAGGAGACTCAAGCGCCAGGCGTACAATGTTTACACCTGTAGTTTGATCCTCATTATCGGTAACTACATTTTTCAATGCTTCACTAGCACGAATGTAGGCTACACCACCACCAGGGATAATACCTTCCTGAACGGCAGCACGGGTTGCGTGCAAAGCATCATCAACACGGTCTTTCTTCTCTTTCATTTCAACTTCGGTAGCTGCTCCAATGTAAAGGATGGCAACACCACCGGAAAGTTTAGCCAAACGCTCTTGTAACTTCTCCTTATCGTAATCTGAAGTTGTTACATCAATCTGAGCTTTGATTTGACTTACACGAGCTGTGATTTCATTTTTCTTACCAGCACCATTAACAATAATTGTATTGTCTTTGTCGATGTTGATCTTTTCAGCACGGCCTAAGTATTCAAGCTTAGCATCTTCCAGCTTCATGCCTGTCTCTTCAGAAATCACTTTACCACCGGTTAATACAGCAATGTCTTCCAACATAGCCTTTCTGCGATCGCCAAATCCAGGAGCTTTTACAGCAGCCACGCGCAGGGCACCACGAATCTTATTAACAACCAGAGTTGCCAAGGCTTCGCCTTCCACTTCTTCAGAGATAATCAACAAAGGCTTGCCTGTTTGAGCAGTTGCTTCTAATACAGGAAGTAATTCCTTCATAGAAGAAATCTTCTTGTCATAGATAAGGACATAAGGGCTCTCAAGTTCAGCCTCCATTTTTTCCGTGTTGGTAACGAAATAAGGAGATAGATATCCGCGATCGAATTGCATACCTTCTACCGTTTTTACTTCGGTTTCAGTTCCTTTCGCTTCTTCTACCGTGATAACACCATCCTTGCCTACTTTTTCCATGGCAGTGGCAATCATCTTTCCAATTTCGGTATCGTTGTTAGACGATATGGTAGCAACTTGCGTAATTTCCTGTGAGCCTTTGATGTTTTTAGATTGCTTATGCAAGTTTTCGATAACTGCGTCAACGGCTTTATCAATACCACGCTTTAAATCCATTGGGTTTGCACCCGCAGCAACGTTCTTAATGCCATGGCCATAAATTGCCTGAGCAAGAACAGTAGCTGTGGTTGTTCCGTCACCAGCTGCATCAGCTGTTTTAGAGGCAACTTCTTTTACTAATTGTGCGCCCATGTTTTCGATGGGATCTTTCAAATCGATTTCTTTTGCTACCGACACTCCATCTTTAGTAACGGTAGGAGCACCAAATTTTTTATCAAGAATTACGTTGCGTCCCTTAGGACCCAAAGTAACTTTAACAGCATCTGCCAATTTATCAACGCCTCTCTTTATTCTGTCACGGGCCGCTGTATCGAATGTAATTTCCTTAGCCATAATATTAATTTAGTATTTAGTTAAACATTAAACTGTTCCGAAAATGTCGGAGTTACGCATAATAAGGTATTCTTTGCCATCAATGGTAATTTCAGTACCGGAGTACTTGCCATAAAGCACCTGATCGCCAACCTTTACTGTTACCGGTTTGTCTTTTAATCCATCGCCCACTGCGATTACTTTACCTTTTTGTGGTTTTTCTTTTGCTGTATCCGGAATGATAAGTCCGGAAGCTGTTTTTTGTTCTGCCGGAGCAGCTTCTACAAGCACTCGGTCTTCATTTGGTTTGAAATTGATTTTTGCCATATTGGATTATAAATTTATAGTTATACAGTTTTCAACTGACGTTGCACGATGATCGAAATCCGTGCCATTTCATTGATTTTTACCCTTTCTGACACATTTTGATCGATTGGGGTGCAAAGATGGAAAATTTTGTCACACTTGGCGCAACCGTATATAAGCAAAATGGCAGTTTGTCATGAATTTGGATTTTTCGTATACTTAAGAAGTAAATTTATAAGCTATGGATCGACTAAAGGACAATTGGCTTACTGAAGGATTAATTGATTTCGAATACAAGAAGTATCAACTTCTAGCTTACTTTAAAGAAGTAAAAAGCTCGTTTAATAGGGTTGAATTATATCCTTTCTTGTCAGATCTGGTTTTCCATTACCGGAATCTTGTCTCCCTAAAGGAAAATCATTCCCTGTTACGAGATTCGTTTCCTAAAGAACTATCGCAAGAAGGTCTTAAAAATCTTGAACTGAACTATAAGCGTATGATCGAAGATGATTTCCTTATGCAGGAAATCGAATCTATCATTGAGTTTGCGTTACCACAATTTAAAAACTCCCTCGATCAAGGCTCCTACATTTACGAGTTAATTGAATCAAAATGCGAAATAACACCTATTGGGCTAACCCTCACTTTATGCCAATGAAGGCTATCTATTCGTTAGTCAGCCACCGGAGAAAGAAACCTATATTTATAGATATCAAGTAACAATTTTCGAACAAAGTTCGGAGACCATGAGGGGCTTAAATACGGTCTACCTCCAAACGGCTAAAAGAACCCTAAGTTCAACTTATGAAAATCTTAAACTCAGTTTAATTAAGGAATATACAGAGCTACCCAATCCTTCCGTTTATCTGGTAAAGTCTAAACTCAAAGTTCCCTTTGACCAGACGTTAATGCCGGTGGCTAAAAGATTACTGGTTAAACAAATATCAAAAGCTGCATAAAAAAAAGACCCCCGTAATGAGGGTCTCAATTTTTAAAATCTTTGCTATTATTTTGGCTCAGAGGCGGCAGGTGTGGCCGGCTGCTCTGTTTTCTGAAGATCAATATTTGAACCTTGTTGCTCTTTGGCCCTTTCTAGAATTTCGTCCGTACCTCCAATATTTGGGGTAGCGAAATTGGTGGCCAATGAAAAGACCATGATGGCAATTGCAAATCCCCAGGTTAATCGCTCAAGCAAATCCCCGGTCTTTTTAACACCAATCATGTTACTAGCGCCCGATCCACCAAACTGGCTGGATAGCCCGCCACCTTTTGAATTCTGAGCAAGAACCACCAATACTAATAGTACTGAGCTAAAAATGGCTAAACTGATAAATAAGATATACATAATTACTTCTTGAGGTCTTCAATTTGAGCCGCAAAGTAAGCCTTTTTTTGTGGAAATTTCCAAATTAACTTCTTCAGTACTTCAATGGCCTTTTCCTTTTTGCCTTGTTTGAGTAGAATTTGAACAAGAGTTTCGGAGACAATATTTTCACCGTAGGTTAGATTCTTTTCAATTAAATCTTCTTTAGCCTCAGATGAAACGGCTGCGGTTAATTTATTTTTAGAAATGGTGGGTTGTGTTTTGATAAATTGATCAATGATTTCAATTTGTTCCTTTTGCTTCGATCCCTCCGGTTTAATTTTCTTTTTTGTGGTCTTTATTTCCTTAATAAATTCCTCTTCAGGATCTGTGTGAATTTTTCCTTTTTTTAGTTTTTGAGATGTCAGCTCAACTTCAGAATGATTGATCGAAAGATTTTCAAATGCCTGCTCAAACTGTAATTTTCTTTGCTTTAGAATTTCAATATCATGCATGACTTCATTATATAAGTCATCGCCTGACTGATTTTCTTGAGTGGGACTTGCAATTTTAATTATCCGACTTGCCGATTGGTCAGGGGTTGGTTTCTTTGAAGGCTCAACGAGATGGACTGGTTCTTGTTTGGTAATTTTTTTATTCTCCTTTTTAGGAATTCGTTCCGGAAAAGTAATCGCACCTGTCATGACGGATTTAAGGACCGCACGATCGGTACTATAGATAGCACTAAGATGCAAGTGCTGTTCTTTTCTTTAAGAGAATTATCTTGTGCTGCACGAGCCGCAAGGCTTCGAATAACCTGACTATACGGAAAGCTTTGCTGAAGGGCGATTAAATTTTGAGCATCTTCCCCAGTGAGTGAAGTGTATTTTGATAGAAGTGTGTTGAATTGATCTCTTTCCACTTTTTTTAAAGGAGGTAAGAGTAAATGTACGGCAAATTAAAACTTTGTGCAACCTTACCAGTTGGCGATTGTGCCATTAAAAATATCAATATAAATCTGCTCCAGGATTTTTTTCTCAAGATTTTCCTGCACCGAATTAAAATCCTGCGCGCTGGGAAAATCTGCATAGAAACTAAATACGCGATCTTTGAAATTATTTTTAGGCTCGATGGTATCAACATAATTGGCACGAATCGCTATTGTTAAACGTGTTAACGAAGCGGGATCTCCCGATTGACTTGACGTGCTGGATACTGGCGCAATAGGAGTGATTGCATATTGTGTTATAGTGCCTTCAATCTGAAGTTCGCCATTTTCTTGAACAACTCTTAAACTCGAATTCTGTTGGAAATACTGTTTTAACCGGTTGGTAAACGTTTGCCCTAAATTCGCAGGTCCTAAATCCGTATTATTAAAGAAATCATCTACCTGGATAGTTTGTGCATTGGTGGCCGCTCCTGTAAAAGAATAACTAATGCAACCTTGGATGGTTACAAATGCAAACCCCAACAATAAACTAAGGACGGCTAAAAATTTATTCTTCAAGTTCGTATTCTTTAATTTTTCGGTATAGCGTCCGTTCTGAGATACCCAAATCGCGGGCCGCGTATTTTCGTTTGTTGTTATTTTTCCGCAAGGCTCGTAAAATTAATTCTCTTTCTTTTTTTACAATAGAGAGAGAATCATCTTCAGCTTCATGTGTTATGTCCTGAACTTCTTCTTCACTGTCAGGTGTATTTTCGGTAGCGTTAATACTAAGCGTTACCGGCTCATGATTTGGCTTTACTTCATCATGAATGCCTTCAAACAAATTAGCATGATCTTTCAAGATTTGAGCGGCCTGTGCAGGATTACCAGAACTTTCCAATACAACTTTTTTAAGATCGTTCATATCCTTGCGCAGGTCAAACAGAATCTTATACAGTATTTCACGTTCTGAAATGTTGTCGCCACCCGAATGATCTTTATACAGGGCTGGCAGGCTGCTTTCTTTTGGAATATAATGATTCAAAACTTCGGCTGAGATCTCCATGTTATCGGAAGATAGAACTGAGATTTGCTCTACGAGATTCTTTAACTGTCGGATATTACCAGGAAAACGATACTTTAAAAGCAACGTTTTGGCATCATCAGTAAGGGTGATTGGCTTTACTTTATATTTCTCTGCAAAGTCGGTTGCAAACTTTCTGAATAGTAATTCTACGTCTTTACCTCGTTCTCTAAGAGGTGGCACATAGATGGGCACAGTACTAAGTCGATAATATAAATCTTCCCTAAATTTTCCTTGGTCTACTTTTACTAACAAATTAACATTGGTAGCTGCTACCACGCGCACATCGGTCTTTTGCACTTTAGAGGACCCCACCTTTATGAACTCTCCGTTCTCAAGAACCCGTAAAAGTCTTGCCTGTGTACCCAGCGGCATTTCACCAATCTCATCTAAAAAAATAGTACCCCCATTAGTTACCTCAAAATACCCTTTGCGGGATTCGTGCGCACCGGTGAAAGATCCCTTTTCGTGTCCAAATAATTCAGAGTCGATAGTACCTTCTGGGATAGAGCCACAGTTTATTGCAATAAATTGACCATGCTTACGCGGACTGAGATAATGAATGATTTTAGAAAAAGATTCTTTACCACTTCCACTTTCTCCCGTAATCAAAACCGACATATCGGTAGGTGCAACCTGCATGGCGACACGTACAGCATTATTGAGTAGGGGTGAGGTGCCCATCACGCCATATCGTTGTTTAACGGTTTGTATTTCTGAATCTGTAATTGCCATAATTAATCTACCATCTTACCTATCAAAGTCCCACTTGTACAACGTTCAATAAGAACATTGACGTATTCACCCTTTGTCTTATTTTGTTTTGGAAAAACAGCCACATGATTGGAAGAAGTTCTTCCTTGCCATTGTGTATTATTCTTACGCGACTCGCCTTCAATCAATACGCGTTGAATCGTACCCACATCTTGTTGATGATGAAGGTGTGCGTGTTGTCTTTGTTTGGCGATAATTTCTTCTAGTCTTCGGTTTTTTACCTCTAACGGGATATCGTCCTGATGCTTTTTAGCCGCAAGCGTTCCGGGTCGCTCAGAGTACGTAAACATATAGGCATAATCGTATTGAACGATATCCATGAGTGTAAGCGTTTCCTGATGTTCTTCCTCTGTTTCTGAACAATATCCTGAAATCATATCGGAAGAGATACCGCATGTTGGACCTAAGATATCTCTAATGCTCTTCACTTTGTTTAAGTACCATTCGCGGGTATAACCTCGATTCATTAATTCAAGAATCCGGCTGCTACCACTCTGTGCAGGTAAATGTATATTCTTACAGATATTTTCATGTTTCGCCATCACATGCAAAACATCATCTGTAATATCCTTGGGGTGAGATGTTGAGAAGCGCACGCGAAGATCGGGGTGTACCTTTGCTACTAACTCCAATAGATTGGCAAAATTGATAATCTGTAGAATTCCTTTTTTTCGAGTTTCGCTTTATTGTTTTCTTCTTCACTCCACTTATACGAATCAACATTCTGACCAAGAAGTGTTACCTCTCTAAAACCTTTTTCAAAAAGATCCTGAGCTTCTGCAACGATCGAGTGCGGATCGCGACTTCTTTCACGCCCACGGGTAAAGGGCACAACACAGAATGAACACATGTTGTCGCAGCCACGCATAATGGAAATAAATGCGGTTACCCCATTTGTATTTAAGCGAACAGGCGTTACATCGGCATATGTTTCTTCGCGCGACAAAAATGTATTAACTGCTTTGTCACCTTCGTCAACCTGATTAATGAGCTTGGGTAAATCGCGGTAGGCATCCGGCCCTGCTACTAAATCAACAATTTTCTCTTCTTCCAGCAACTTTGTTTTCAATCGCTCGGCCATACAACCTAATATGCCAACCATTAATTCAGGTTTCTTTTTCTTGAAACCATGTATATGCTGGAGCCGCTTGCGAACCGTTAACTCAGCTTTTTCGCGGATCGAACACGTGTTCAAAAAAACAAGGTCTGCCTGGGCTAGATCAGAAGTGGTGTCGAAGCCTTCCTGTTGCAGAATGGAAGCAACAATCTCACTGTCGGAGAAATTCATTTGGCAGCCATAACTTTCGATGTAAAGCTTTCTGGTTTTGCCAGTATCCTGATCCACCGTTCTAACAGGTTCAACCGAAAGCTCGTCTTGCGCCTCAAAAACCCCAATATCTTCGATCAAATTCTTCATTTTCGATGTTTCGGATGGCAAAATTAATGCTTTTTATGCTACTTTGTGACATCTTGTCAGTTAGTTTTTTGAATTTATAAAAACCGGTTCTCATGAGGTGAAGGGCATTTTTAGGCTTATTTTGCTTCCCTTTATGGCAATAATTAAGAAAATCCGTGGTTTTGAACCAAAATTTGGGTTAAACTGCTTTCTGGCGGATAATGCAGTAGTTGTTGGGGAGGTTACGATGGGTGATAACTGTACAGTTTGGTTTAATGCGGTTGTTCGTGGCGATGTTCATTCAATCACTATCGGAAACAACACCAATATTCAGGATGGAGCCATTATTCATTGTACTTACCAAAAAGCAAAGACAGTAATAGGCAATAATGTTTCAATCGCACATAATGCCATCGTGCATGGGTGTACGATTGAAGATAATGTATTGATAGGAATGGGTGCAATCGTTATGGACAATGCAGTTGTCGAAAAAGGATCTGTTATTGCTGCGGGAGCAATCATCTTGCCAGGTACGCGTGTAGAATCGGGAAGTATTTATGCAGGTGTGCCAGCAAAAAAAGTAAAAGAAGTGGGAGATGAAATGAAAGCAGTGATTACCCGCACGGCTCTCAATTATCCTATGTATGCAGAATGGTACAAGTAAGAATCAGCTAACATAACATGGAAAATACGCCCAATAGTGGATACGATTTAGAAGTTATCAAGGATTACAAGAAGCGGATTGCTTCATCTGGAAAATCTTACATACTTGATGAAGATGACGAGCAATCGGATGAGTATGTACATTTTTATTTCATAGGGAATTACAAGGAGGCTGAAGTTATCTATGACTGCATTTTATATACGCTTCGGTTTCAACATGAAAGTGAATTGTTTGATGTTGCGGAACATAAAGCAGCTCAGCACTTTCCTCAATACAAAAAAATTCAATACGAGGAAGATGAAAATGGTGATTTAAAAACGTTGGATGATCTGGAAGAAGAAATAGGACTCTACATGGCTGAGATTATGGTAGAGTTGGAAGAAGAGGGCGAAGTGAAGGTGAGTGAGTATGTTGAAATGGATGTAAGTCACGATTTTGGAATTGGACTGGATGCCAGCCTCCATCTGGAATCGATAACCCCCAACTTATAGAACGATTCATTCGTGATTTTATCGCGGATAATTTGACGTTGGATAGCGCGTTGTATTCGTTTCAAATGAACAGCGACTTCAAAGAGTAACCTCTCTTAAAAAAAATCAAAAACTCTAACAATTCATGAATTGTGGCCTATATTTGCGCCCCTAAATATTTTAATTCATGAAAAACCTTTCTCTCGGCCTTAACGCAGTTTTACTAATTGCCGTTGGCGTTTTATATTATTTGCACTTTTCCTCTAAAGACTCGTCCACCCCGGTATCCGGCAATGCCATGGCCAGCGATCTGAAGATTGCCTATATAAATTCTGACACAGTTCTTAAATATTACGACTTTTTAAAGTGAATATGGGGAAACTTGAGTCCCGTGGAAAAAACTTGATCAGGATCTTCAGAATCGGGCACAAAGCTTACAGAATGATATTACTGCCTACCAGAGAAACTATAGCAGCATGACCATCGGCCAGGCAAAAGCCGTGGAAGATGATCTAGGAAAGAAAAGGCAAAACCTGGAGCTTTATCAAAGAAGTCTGGAGCAAGAGCTTATCGCTGAACAGACTACTATGAACGAAGAGTTATACAAGAAGATAACTGATTACCTGAAAGATTACGCACAGCAAAAAGAATTACAAATTGTACTTAAATATAATCCCAGTAGCGATGTACTTTATGGGGGTGCCAGCGTAGATATTACCCAGGATGTAATTCAAGGATTAAATACTGCGTATAGTCTTGATAATACTAAAGCGAAAGCAGACTCAACGGCTTCTAAGAAAAAATAGATAAACGTATTTTCTGATTAAGCCGACCGGGGAAAATCCTGGTCGGCTTTTTTTGTTATAAGTCTTTGTGTTAATTTCAAATCGTGAAAAAGAATGTATTGGGTTTTTTGGGTGTTCGGCAAGACGAACAGGCGCAAGTATGGCTCATGCTTGCCACAGGTTTTTTCATTGGTATCTTCATAGCTACCTATCAGGTTACAGCCGAGTCATTATTTCTCAATAAGTTAAGTGATCAATTAGATAAGGCTTTCCTGATTTCTGGCGTACTCGGTATAGTATCTACACTTTTGTTTTCATTTTTTCAGAATAGAATAAAGTTTGTTACCCTCACCATCGCCAGCATTGTCTTGATTGTATTGGCCACGTTTGGCCTCTATTATTTCTATCATTTTACCGAGGAAAATGTACAGAAGATTACGCTCTTTCTGATGTATTGTTTGATCGGCCCGATGACGGCAATTCTTCTCCTTTGCTATTGGGGAATATTTGGAAGACTTTTCAATTTCAAGCAATCAAAAAGAATAATCGGATGGATTGACACGGGGCAGCTAATTGCCATTATTATAGCCAATTTTTTAATTCCTTTTACTTCCTCATTTTTTCCAGACACTTCCAATTATTTGCTGGTTTGTAACATCAGTATCGTAGGCTCTTTAATCTGCCTGCTTATTATAGCCGTTAAATTTAATCTGGCTCGCGTGAGTTCAGATAAGAGCGTTAAAGAAGAAACCCGATTTAACAAAATATTCAAGGATCGGTACATTGTTTTGCTTAGTACTTTTTTGATCGTCTCGATGGTTACTTTTAGCTTCAATCAATTTACTTTTCAGACATTGCTTAACAAGCAATATCCTGATCAACGAGATCTTACAAACTTTCTGGCTTTTTTCAATGGAGCAATTTATGCACTCAGTTTATTCATGCAGCTGTTTATTAACGATAGGATTTTAAGCATTTACGGAATTCGCATTTCGTTATTTGTTCTTCCAGTTGTTGTAGCGCTTTTATCCTTAGGTTCTGTGCTTTCAGGAACATTACTTGGCTACGACTTGACCAATAATCCACAAACCTACATTTACTTCTTTCTTTTTGTAGCGGTTACCCGGCTATTTAATAGTATGTTAAAAGATTCACTGGAGAATCCAGTATATAAACTTTTATTCATCCCGCTTGATAGTAAATATCGATTTAGCATTCAGGCAAAGGTTGAGGGTGTAGTGAATGAGTCAGGCAGATTTATAGCGGGTGTCTTTATTTTCTTATTTGCCCTGGCCCCATTTTTTAAAATTATTTGGGTGCCCGTTATTGTCTTAGGATTGATCCTTGCTTACTTCAGAGTAATTCAAAACTTGTATCAGGAGTATAAGGCTAAGATCAGATCCAAACTTGAACACACCGGTGAGCTTCAGGATCGATTGGAGATTGGTTACTCGCAAATCACAACCAAATTGGAAACCAACTTGCATGGGCAAGATCCAGCCAAAGCTGTTTTTTCTTTTAAGCTTCTGGAAAAAATAGATCCTTCTAAGGCGGGCAGTTGGGTAAACTCTTTAATGAAGAATAGCGAAGAGAATTGTAGGGACTACGCACAGAGAAAAATGAATGAGCTAAAAGGTCTTTCTGTTTCCGAAAACTATGTTATTCGAGTGGATAACAATAAAGTATCTGCGAGTAATAAAAATATTCTTTCTAAAAATGATGTCGATTTGATTTTGACTAGTGGAGGAGATATACAGAAGGCACGCATTCAAAGACTGGCCAGATCATTAGATGCCAATGACAGGCATTATAGTGCAGAATTACTACTTCATTCTCAAAATAAAGAGAATATAGGTTTTCCTTATCGAGTTATTAAATGATAGTGAACCAAAGGTTCGAGTGCTGCAATTAAAACGGCTATCAAGAAAATGACAGTGAAGTAATTACTCGCTCATTGAAAATCTTGGTAATATACAACATGCCAACGAAGCGATGAATGCATTAATTCTAATTGGTGAGCCTGCACTTACTTTGTTGGACAGTTCATTTTATAGGTCTGGGCAAGCTTCGCCAGTCATGCTACGTTTAGTAAAAATTATTGGAGCTATAGGCGAGACAAGGGCCAAGGAGATGCTTTGGAATAAGATCGATTATCCCGATAAGGTAATCGTTTCAGAAGTTCTACTAGCATTGGGTGAGTCTGGTTTTAAAGCAGGCATGTCGCAGGTAAGTCGTATTAAAAACGCGATTGAAGCGGATATTGCTGACATTACTTGGAACTTAGGCGCGATTCAAGAAATAGGGGATGAAGAAGTTTCGGCTGTTGTTCGGAGAGCATTAAATAGGGAGATGCAGAATGATGTGGAGCACATTTATATGTTGCTTGCCATGTTGTATGATACCCGTTCCATTCAATTGGTTAAAGAAAATATTGAGAGTGGTACTGCCGAAGGCGTTACCTACGCGGTTGAATTAATGGATGTGTTTCTATCCGAACAGCTTAAGCAGCAGGTGATACCGGTTATCGATGATCTTAGTATTTCGGAGAAAATGAAACGCCTGGAAATATTTTATCCGCGTGTACAATTGGATGAAAAATTGGTTCTTAATTTTTAATCAATCGTGAATTTACCCAAAGTAATCGTTGGACGAAGGCAGCCGTTTTGTATCAGTTAGGAGAGCAGCGAATTGAAGACTTTAGTTTAGATCTGATTGCCCAACTTTTAATCCCGATTCGCTCATACGAGAGACAGCCGCCTGGTCGCTGTTTCAAATAGACCCAGAGTTGTATCATTCAAACGCCATTCGTTTAGGTAATGAAATTAAACGCGAATTAGATTGCGCTATTCTGGGTAATGAGAAAAAATTTACGTTGATGAATTACAAGAAGGTAATATTCTTTCAACAAATTCCACTCTTCGAAGGTATGGCAGGCCTCACATTATCATACCTGGTCGATGTATCACAAACCGTTTTATTGAGTGAAGGAGATGTGTTGAGTATAGACGAAAAACTTAATAACGATTTCTATATTGTCTATCAGGGTGTAGTTGAATATTATAACAAAGGAAGTTTTATTGTGGAGTATCAGGTAGGGCAGTTTATTGGAGAACGATTAGCTGCTTCCGGATTTGCTAATTCTAATGTGGTTAAAGCCAAAGAGGCATCCATTTTATTGAAGTTTAATAAGGATCGGTTCTATGAGCTTCTATCAGACCATGTAAAGTTAGCCGACAAGGTTTTGGAATATATTTGATTTTAGTTTAAATTTCAAAGATTTTTTTAGCTAAGCAGAGGACTAAGACTATTTTTTAAGCTTAATAATACTCAGGTAAAATATCCGAAGTCCTCTCTATTTTATTTAAATTTCAGTCTTTACAGTTTCGAAAAGGATGCTGAACTATTCCGTCCAGGTTGGCGAATTGAGTGACTCCTCACCAGATCCACTATTTTCTGGAGAGAAGATCGGAACGAATCCGTTTCCGGGATTGCGTCCATTTACCCTCGATGATAGCCACTTGTTTTTTGGCCGCGAGGGCCAGGTCGATGAAATACTTCTGAAACTATACCATAATCGCTCGGTAACCATAATGGGTTATTCAGGTAGTGGAAAGTCCAGTTTAATGCATTGCGGGTTGATACCGGTGCTATATGGTGGATTCATGACTGATTCGGGTCCGCATTGGAAGATAATAACTACACGACCCGGAAATTCACCCATAGAAAATTTGAGTTTAGCGGCTGTAGACTACTTGGTGGATGAGGGGCGTATCAGTGCGGAGGACAAAAGCATTCATAAGGCAATAATTAATTCAGTACTAAGGAGCAGCGCAAACGGACTGGTTGAATTAACCCGCTATTTACAAACTTCAAAGGGTGATAACATCTTCTTTCTGGTCGATCAGTTTGAGGAGTTGTTTCGATACAAAGACTCTGGTAATGAGGATTTTACGAATGAATCGATAGCCTATGTCAACTTGTTGCTTAATGCAGTAGAACAGCGAGAGGTTCCCTGCTTACATCTCCCTTAATATGCGTTCGATTTTATCGGAGATTGTGCCTCTTTTCAAGGACTGGCCCAGATGATTAATGCGAGCAATTATCTGGTGCCTCAGATGACCCGCGATCAAAAGCGAATGGCTATCGAGGGGCCTGTTGCTGTGGATCAGCTTCCCATTTTACAACATGCGCTTATGCGCACCTGGGATTATTGGGTGGCTAACCGCGAAGAAGCGGAACCTATGGACATTCGTCATTATAATGCGATTGGCCGAATTGCGCAGGCATTATCTCTTCACGCCAATGAAGCGTACGATGAATTATCATTTAAAGAGAAGGAGATTGCAGAAGTTCTTTTTAAGAGCCTTTCAGAAAAAAGTTCTGAGACCCTTGAACTAAGGAGGCCTGCAAGAGTTTCTGAAGTAGCTTCTTTAGCTCAGGTAGACGAAGGACAGGTCATTTCCGTTGTTGAACGATTTCGGAAGCCGGGTAGATCGTTTTTGATGCCGGGGCCTCATCTATCTCTAAATTCTGATTCTGTAATCGAACTTTCTCACGAAAGTTTGATGCGAATCTGGACCCGCTTGTCTGCCTGGGTAGACGAAGAGTATGAATCTGCTCATATGTACAAACGCGTGTCGGATGCCGCGGCTATGTATCAGATTGGCAAAACAAGTTTGTGGCGCCCGCCCGATTTACAACTTGCCTTAAACTGGCAGAAAAAACAAAAGCCAACACGACAGTGGGCACAACGATATGATATCGCTTTTGAAAGAGCGGTTGTTTTTCTGGATACAAGTCGTATTACCTACGAGGCCGAGCTAAAGAATCAGGAACTGTTGCAGCGCAGAATGTTGCGCAGAGCCCGGGTAACTAATCTTATTCTTGCTTTATTATTGTTAATCGCTACCGGATTTTTCGTGTACGGATTTTTCCAGCGCATTGAAGCGGAAAAGCAAAGATTTGCGGCTGAGGCAGCTAGTAAAGAAGCACAAACTCAACGCGATGAAGCCGTTAGACTTCAGGTTGTTGCAGAGGATGCGTTGAAAGTAGTTGAAGAACAAAGTCTAAAAATTAAGGAGCAGTTCGAACAATTACGACAAACAACAGATAAGTTAAGGTTAGCGGTAAGAGATGCCACTATACAACGCAATTTAGCTATCCGAAACTTGAATGAATCAATAATACAACGTGATAGCGCTCGCCTAGAGCGAGATAATGCCACAACACAATATGTCAGAGCAGAGAAAGCCTTAGAGAAGTCAGACAGTCTTTATATGTTATCGGTTGCGCAGTCACTCGCTGCTAAATCAGAAGGAATAGATGATCCGCAATTTGCCGGACTTACTTCTATGCAAGGTTATCTATCATACTAAATATAGCGGTAAGAAGTACGATCCTTACATCTTTAGAGGCTTTACTATTCAATTGCAAAGTTTAAAGGCTATAATTACAACGCTGCTAAAATACCAGGCGGACTTAAAAACAGAATGTATGCACTGGCAGTCGCTAATCAATCTACCTCATTCTATACAACAGGAAGTGACGGGCGCATCTACAAGGGTGACTACCTCAATCTAAACGTTGATAGCAAAAGTATTTTTGAGAATAGAGGTATCCCTAACAGGGTTTTGGCACTTAGTATAGACGAGAAATATTTGATTAACGCAAGTGATTCTAGTTACATTGAAATTATTAATCTGTCCTCATCAGCTAAGCCACAACGCGTATTAGGACATACTCGATTTGTAACGGACATCAAATTTTTACCCGATAATTCTGGATTTATCACTGCATCGGCAGACAAAACGTTACGATTCACTAATCAGGAAAGCGGACAAAGCAAAAAAATCCTTACCCTGCCTTATGATTTGAAATCCATTGAGATAAGTCCGGACGGAAAGCAACTGGCAGGAGTTTCCTATACTGGAAAAGTGATCGCGGTTGATCTTTCTAATTATACCTATAAAGAGATCTGGACAGATGAATCAAACATAAAGTTGAATGACAGTACCAAGAGTGTTAAAGTATTCAACAGAATCCTTTCCGTTGCCTGGCATCCAACAAAACCGCTTATCGCCTTTGGTGTTGAAGCTATTAATGACAAAGGAAGAGTTGTTCGAGGTGTTGTGAAATTATTAGATCTGCGAACAAGAAAAATTAAGGAGCTAACAGGGCATAAGTCAGGTATTGCCGATCTTGACTTTAGTCCGGATGGATTGTTATTAGCAAGCTCGGGCTTAGATAGTAAGCTACAAATGTGGGTTGTTGATCATGAGGAAGACCTGCCTATTGTAATGGATAATAATAATGGCTCGGTGTGGGATGTTGACTTTACCAAAGATTCAAGATTTTTGGTAGCATCCTGTAATGATGGCGAAATCAGAATTTGGCCAACCGATCCACGCATTTTAGCTGAACAGGTTTGTCCTAAATTGGAACGTAACATGACCACTGACGAGTGGGATAGCTATGTAGGTAAAGATATTGGCTATGAATCAACATGCCGGAGTCTTTTAATTAAAGATTTTTAATGAGAAGACACAGGTTATTTTTTCTTTCGTTGATAATCATTACGCTCTCGTCAACTGCGTTGAAGGCACAGAACACTCAGCCGGCAGCAACGGATTGTGAGCAAATCCTTATCCAGGCAGATGATGAATTTAATGCAGGTAGATATTATGGCATTCCTTCCTTATTGCAGAATTGTCTCGATAAAGGAAATTTTTCTAATGAACAGCAAGTAAGGGCCTACCTGCTTTTGGCGCAGGCTTACCTGATTTTAGATGATCCTATTGCCGCTGATGATAGTTACTTAAAACTTCTTAAGGCTGACCCGGAATTTGAAGCAAGCATGTCGCAGCATCCTATTGATATATATTATCTCAGTAAGAAATTTATTGCGACCCCTATTTTTACTCCGCATGTTCGCATAGGATTAAATACTTCACTGCCCAGAACCATCTATGATATCAATACAAGCGGAACCACTTTAACCGGGAATGACGTATTGAAAGTGGGAGTGCAAGCGCATTTAAACAAGACAATGAATTTTTTTTTGATCTGGATCAACAAAGCATTGTTGAAAAACAGAATTGGCTTGATATCCCCATGTATATTAAATACGCGGACGATTCTGGCAAGATCAGGCCTTTCGGGTATGCAGGTTTTGCCGTTAATCTTTTATGGTCTGCCCGAGGTCCGGACTGGTTATTAAAAAATAATAACTCAGATGGTAAAGGAAGTGCCCAGGAAGCAAATGGCAACACGGAAGTTCTTACACATAAGAGAAATTCAATTAACACCTCGTTAGTGTTTGGGGGTGGGGTGAAATATAAAATTGGAAAGGACTTTGTGTATGCAGACTTACGCTATATGGCAGGACTCACCAATCTCACAAATCTTGAAAATAACTATTATGATGATAAAGGAAATTTTGATCCGGCTGTAGCTAAGTATGCGCAGGCGAGTGATATTTTTAGATTGGATAATCTTTCTATTTCCTTTGGGTATATCTATCCTATTTACAATCCACGCAAAAAATCGAAATCCAGATTAGGTACGTTGTTCAAGAAGAAAAAAGAAGTTGGAAAAGACGAGACTCCTTAAGATGAGACCAATATATATAATCATTATATTCTTAAGCATACTTTCATCCTGTGATACAGAGAGCAGTTTCCTATTCCTGAAGAAAATTACTTTGTCAAATTTTATGGGAATGAAGGCGAGCAGGAGGGAGTGGATTTTATTTTGAACACTGATGGCTCGGTGGTGATGGTAGGTAATTCAAAAACTGTCAATGATCAACAGTTGATCTATGCAGTAAAAGTAGATGCGCAAGGAGCGGTTCTCTGGCAACATTATTATGGTACTTCTTTACCAGGCGATAAAACGGCTAAAGACATTGAACTGCATTCTGATGGTCGCATTATGGTGGTTGGGGAATTTGTGAATGGAACGAATGACAGTGATATTTATCTGTTTTCACTGAATGCGGATGGTGTACTCCAGGATAGTGTAACTGTGGGACTTGTTGATAACAACGGAGTAAAAACAGATGAGCATGCCAATTCATTAACCATTATTAGTGACGGATTTATTGTTGCGGGCTCTACAACGTTAGAAAACTTTTTTATTTCTACTGTAAGGAATGCAATGCATCTAAGATTTGATAATTCACTAAATGAAATTCCTCAAACGGGTACAGTTACCTGGGGCCCTAGAAACTATGGTAACTATGATGATGTTGCTGTTAAAGTCTTAGAATTAATCCTGGAGCAATAGTTTTTATGTTTTTGGATATTCAAACCAGCCATATCAACAATATACGGGTGATTTCAATTATTGGTATTATTCTTTAAGTGGAGATGGTGTTCCAAGCGATGGGCCATTTTATGCAGGCAAAACTTCTGAAGATGAATTATTAAAGGCTGTTGAGATTAGTCCGGTTCAATCGGGTCCGGGTTATATTTTAAGTGGAACAGCACACGCTCAACCGGAGAGACACAATCGTATCTCGTTAAACTTTCCATCAACGTTAAGTTTTACAACCAACGGACATTTTAATTGAAACCAACCCAACAGATATGGGTAACAATGTTAGTGGTAGCATCAGTACTAAGAACCTTCTTAGTCAGGAATTTATGCTCTTAACCAATGACAATACAGTTTCTAATGTTGATATGAATCTGGCTTTAACCAAACTAACCCGTAACAGTTTAACAAAAGCCTGGCAGGTACCACTCATATTTGGCGGAGAGAGCGATGATTTTGCCGGGTCTGTTTCAGAGTTGCCCGATGGAAGAATTTTAGTTGTTGGCACTATGACTGTGGGTGGACTGAGCGGGCAGAAGAAAATGGTGCTTATGAAATTAAATGCTGAGGGCAAACTAACCAAATAAGCGTTTTTGGTATTAAATGGTTACTTTTAAGCTGTCTATATTATATAGTTTTTGAAGTTGGCCAATACCCCGTCTATGTACCTGATTCTAAGACCGTATAAATGCTTGTATGCAGTATTTATAGGCCTTTACGAGATTTTAACTCCTTCTTCAGTTCATCCAAATATTAATTCGGTTATATATGGTGAGTTCCATGGTTATACAACGATATTGACAAACCCGCACTAGCTTTAATTGGAGGCTTGTTTTTGTTTTTGATAACTGAATCAGGCTTTGCTCAGGTAAGTACATTTACCTCCAATGTTGCAACGGGTAACTGGAATGCACCAGGAAGTTGGACAGAGGTGGGAAGCGATGTTGACAATATTCCTGATGGCGATGATATCGTAATTATTCTTTCCGGAGATAATATCTTTCTCAACGGGGCGAGGTCAGCCAATTCAGTAACAATCAATGCCGGAGGTATACTTACGGCTAATGGTGGCGGGCTTACAGTTACAACCATGTCTGTTAGTGAACGTACAACCATGCTATTAATGGCGGAATATCCAACGGCAACCGGGCTGCTGCATCAAACACTATTATTTCTGGGGTAACCAATACTTCAC
>JADJRT010000008.1:0-42500 GCA_016712035.1 Flammeovirgaceae bacterium
TTTATTTCAGAGCGCTTCGTACAACTTCAAAACTCACCCAATAGAGATTTCCGGTTCCATTTAAAGTTTTGTGGCTGATTGATTCTATCTGACTGTAGGTAGCAGGCTTGTCGAAGGAAACAGGAAGTGTTGATCGTTCACTTGTAAAGAATAAGATCTTTTGATCGGGCGAAACATAGGGGCAATAATCCAATCGGGTTGAATTGAGAAATTTTAGATTTTTTGCCGGCAACCACTTTCCCGTGGCATCTTTTACGCTCATATATAAATCACCTCGGCCCGTATCGTCCTTCCCGGCCATAGCCGGTAAAGAGTATAAACTGTTCATCAGGATCAACAAAGGCATTGAACTCATATCCTTTCGAGTTGATGGCAGTATCCAAAGCAACCGGTTTTTCGAAATGATCTTTACTCCAGGGCGCTATAAAAATATCTTCCCGGCCAACACCATCTTCATAGGTTGCAGTAAAATATAGATTACCGCTCTTTGCAAGGGAAGGATAGAATTCATCGGATAGAGAATTAATTATAGGTCCAAGATTTTTAGCGTCAGACCAACCAGCGCCTTTTCTTTCAACAACCCAGATGTCAAAGTCTTTGGGTTCCGTTCCTTGTAAGGGCCGGTTGGATGCAAAGTATAATTTGTTTCCGTCTGCACTCAAAGCAGGTTCAAGATCACTGAATAAACCACCAAACGAAACAACTTCGGGTTTCGACCAGTTTCCGTTCTTATCTTTTTTACTGGATACAATAGTCTGAAATGTTGATTGGGGTGTTGAGATGGTGTAGTAAAGTTCGTTACCATCGGGTGACAAGGCGAAGTCACGCTCGTTAATAGTGGTGGAAATAAATCCTTCCGCAAGAATCGCAACTTCCTTGGGTGGATTTTTGAAATCTATTTTGTTGCGCGATACAGGAAAATGATATGGATACGAAGAGCAGCGAGTATAAATTCATAACAGGCGGTTTAAGATTGATTTTGAATTAAACGTTATTCCGCCTTCAGGGTTTTGGCCGATTTCTCTTTGCTTGTTCGTTCTAACAATTCCTACGCATCGCTCTGAATTTCCTCTAGCAAATCTGGCCGGCAATGCCGTTCCAGAAATTTGTTGGCCCAGTGTGGAGGCACATAGTTTGAAGGATTACTCACTTCGCAATGTTTTGTTGGATTGGTTTTCACTGTATTAAATCCTTGTATGCATATAATTAAAATGGTAAGAATACAAATTACCGCAAAAGTTGAAACAAAAATCCACCACGGCATATCAATCCTGTAAATAAATCCTGAAAGCCACTGACTCGCACTATACCACGTAAAAGGCATGGCAATTGTACCAGATCGCGAATTCTGTTGAACATCAAGATGTTGGGAAGGGCTCAAAAACTCTCTTGATTCCAATTTCTTTTTTTCGTTTGATCACATTATAGGTTGCCAATCCAACTATGCCCATAATGGCTATTACGATGGAGATAACTGTGAAAAGCATAACCATTCTAGAAGCCGTAATTTCGAGTTTTATACATAGTGTCAAAGACTTCATCCTGAAAGGAATATTTCATGGTAAAGGCTGGCTCGAGTTTGTTATAAACAGATTGAATTATTTCAAAAGATTGTTTGGTCGCGCCTTGCTCATATTTCACAAAGAGACTTGAACAATTAAGTATTGGATGCATGTAGAAAACAACGGGAAGTTTTTCGTTGCGCAAACTCTCTGTGTGAAAATCGTTGACAACACCAATGATCACGCAATTCGCATCACCAATACTAAACATAGAGCCGATAGGTTCTTTAAACCCCATAAGTTTTACCGCCTCTTCAGTTACGATTACTTCGGTATTAACAGTGTCAGCAATCTGAGGCGTAAATTGACGGCCTTCTAAAAGTTTTAAACCAAAA
Organism: Flammeovirgaceae bacterium; assembly: GCA_016712035.1. Taxonomy (GTDB): domain Bacteria; phylum Bacteroidota; class Bacteroidia; order Cytophagales; family Cyclobacteriaceae; genus ELB16-189. The sequence goes on from JADJRT010000008.1 coordinate 1,898, forward strand.
GTTTCGGGCAACTCATAATTGCAACCTAAAATCTGAAAAGTGGCTGAACTATTTTCGGGCATGCCCTGCCATTTTACTACTGTGGTTCGGCCACTAAGATTTAATGGATTTGCATTACTGGCTGTCACACTTTTTATTTGAGGATGCTTGAGTAATTCATTTTTAAAGGCATCGTATTGTTTGAGTAATTATACGTTGGTTCAATACGCAAGATATTTTCCCTATCGATACCCAGGTTTTTATGGGTGATGAAGGAAAGTTGTTGAAATAAAATGCCTGAAAAGATGATGATGCCTATTGAAGCACTGAGCTGAGCAACCAAAAGCACTTTGCGCATACGCTGTGCGCCCAAATTTCGGGTGGATAATTCTCCTTTCAAAACTTTAGCGGGTTCGTAGCCGCTCATTATAATAGCAGGATAAAGACCGGCTGCTAAGGACACAAGAAATAGAAAGGCAAACAGCATGAGTGGCACCCAGCCTGAAAATAATGATACGTTAAGTGACTCACCAATTAGGGAACTGAATAAGGGAAAGTGAGATGAGTTACTCCAATAGCCAAAATGAATGCAAACACAACAACTAAAAAAGACTCACTAATAAACTGAACGATGATGCCAGATCGAAAAGCACCCGTAGTTTTTCGAATCCCAATTTCTTTTGATCGTGTAGAAGCCCTGGCTGTACTCAGGTTGACGAAATTGATTATTGCCATAGAAATCAACAGAACAGCGATCACTAAAAAGAGTTTTACGTATTCAATTCTTCCGCCAGCATTTTTCCCATTTTCGAATTTGCTTTTCAATCGCCACTCGGTTAGCGGGTAAGCAGTGTAACTTATTTTGTCAGCTTTAGCGCGCTCCGTTAATACGGGAGATTCGTTTAGCTTTTGCGTTAGAAGGTCTCCCCTTATTTCAGAGTTTGTTTTGAGGAAAACGGGTAAAAAATTGGAATAGAAAAGTTCATCGCTAAGGCCACGTATTTTTTTGAAAACATCCAGTGGAAGCAGAAAGTCAAATTGAATGGTAGAGTTTGAAGGCACATCTTTAAAAACGGAAGCTATGGTTACTTCAAAGTGATCATCAATCTTAACAATTTTTCCTATCGGATTTTCTGTTCCATAAAGTAACGGCGCGGTTTTTTCAGAAATGGCAAGGTGGTTAGGATTACCTAATGTATTCGGATCACCACTTATGATGGGGTAATTGAAAATGGAATGAAATGATTCTTCCGTATAAATACCACTTATATAGATGCACTCAGTGCTTTTACCTTCAGGTCTAAAGCACAATTCGTTTGGCCATCGCGTTCCATTTATAACGATCGCCTTTTTTGCTACTTCGGGTATTGAAGAAACATCCAGATGCGAATCGGCTACATCATCATGGTGAGGTCTCCATTTGCTTCAACATGACTCAGTACTTTGTAAATTTGATCAGGCTGTTCATGAAACTGATCATAGGAGCGCTCATACATAATCCATAGAAAAATAAGAAAGGCAGCAACGAAACTTACCGTGAGACCTACAACATTTAAGAGAGAATGTGCGGGTTGCCGAAAAAAATGACGGATGGCGACTTTGAAAATATTATGTAGCATGGCCGTTGTTATTGTGTTATTCGTTAGAGATGATTTTGGTTTTCTTATGTTTTTGAGTCTAAAGAAACGCACCACATTCCAAACAAATTGTCGTTTCGCTTTGCGCGGATTCTCTTTACTGGTTCTCTCAAACAATTCATAGGCATCGCCTTGAATTTCCTCCAACAACTCTGGCCGGCAATACCATTGCAGAAATTTATTGGCCCAACGTGGAGGCTTTACATTCATGCTAATTTGAATTGAAGCGCTACTTTGGGAATTTGATTATACAATTGATTGCGGATTTCATTGACTTCTTCAATGGCTCGCTTTCCGGAAGCTGTTATTAGAAAAATTCTTTTTCTTCGGCCACCGCGTTCTTCCGTAGGATCACTCATTTTTGATTTTAGAAAACCCTTATCTTCCAGGCGGGTGAGTACGGAATGTACCGCGCTGATGTTAAGACTACGACCAACTTGTTTTTCAATTTCATCCATTACCGAAATGCCGTAGGCTTCAGGAAATAAAACGCCAACGGTAAGGAGTACAAGCTCTTCTAATTCACCTAAATAATAACCCTTCATAATACAGTAATTAAGTTCTACAAACGTGAAAGTAATTAATATGTTTCACTTTTGTGGAATTAATCGAGCGAGTTACTTCTTCTTAGAAGATTTTGTAATTGGCTGTATCAGTTTGGCCACCAGGCCCGTCCAACCGGTTTGATGATTGGCACCCAAACCGCGGCCGGTATCGCCATCGAAGTATTCGTAGAAAAGCAGGTTTTCATTAAAGTGAGGATCGGTCTGCATTACAGCGGAATCACCAAAAGCAGGTCGATTGCCTGCTTCATCCTTTTTGAATAAACACACCATGCGTTGTGATATGTCATTGGCAATTTGTCGAAGGTTCAACAGATTGCCCGACCCGGTAGGATGTTCAACTTTGAAATCATCACCATAGTAATGATGAAATCTATAAAGAGATTCAATAATTAGAAAATTTACCGGAAACCAAACGGGACCGCGCCAGTTGCTATTGCCCCCGAATATATACGCGTCACTTTCTCCGGGTTGATAGCGCACCGAAAATTCACTTCCGTTGGCATAGAGCGCATAGGGTTTTTCCTTATGAATGCGTGATAAAGCGCGCACTCCGTATGGAGATAAAAATTCGTTGGTATCAAGCATTCGCTTTAGTAAACGTTTCATGCGATGGCCGCGTAAAAGTGAAAGCAGATGCCGTTGGTTTTTACCACGATCGCCCCAGCGCGAAATCAAGTTGGCAAGGTCGGGCCTATTTTGTAGAAACCAATTTAGCCGCGAAGTGAACTCAGGCATTTGCTGAAAAATTTCTTCATCCAATACTTCCACAGCAAAGAGGGGGATCAAACCCACCATCGAACGAACTTTTAGTTTAATTCGTTCGTGATTGGGTAAATGCAATACATCATAAAAGAATTCATCTTCCTCATCCCACAAATTCACGCCCTCATTATTAACATTCGACATCGCCCCAGCGATATAGAGAAAATGTTCAAAGAATTTGGTGGCAAGACCTTGGTAGGTTGGGTTTTCTTTAGCCAGCTCGAGCGACATGCGCAACATGTTTAGCGTAAACATAGCCATCCAACTTGTTCCATCTGATTGCTCGATGTAACCACCGGTAGGAAGTTGTGTGCTGCTTCGGTCAAAGACACCAATGTTATCCATACCCAAAAAGCCACCCTGGAAAATATTATTTCCATGCATGTCTTTCTTGTTTACCCACCAGGTAAAGTTTAGTAACAATTTGTGGAAAATCTCTTCCAGAAATTTTCGATCAGCCTTACCATCTTGAAGTTTGCGATCGATTTTATATACCCGCCAACTGGCCCACGCATGTACGGGAGGATTAACATCACTGAAAGACCATTCATAAGCGGGTAATTGACCATTGGGATGCATGTACCATTCCTTGGTGAGCAACATGAGTTGGTGCTTCGCAAACTCTGGGTCAATTAAGGCTAACGGAATGGCATGGAAGGCGAGGTCCCATGCGGCATACCACGGATATTCCCATTTGTCGGGCATGGAAATAATATCGGCATTGTGCAGATGATTCCATTCACTATTGCGACCGCGTTTTCGCTCGGGAGATGGCGGAGGTTGCGTATGATCGCCTCGCAACCAAACATCTAAATCATAGTAATAAAATTGTTTACTCCACAACATTCCCGCCAAGGCCTGTCGTTGAATCATTTGCTCTTCGGTATCCGCAATATCTTTCTGTAGGCCAGCATAAAACTCATCGGCTTCCTTTCGTGCGAGTTTTGAGTACTGAGTCAAATTCTTGAAAAGGTTTGGGATGAAATTGTGAAGACAATCGAAGTCGCAACACCTTGGACTGTCCGGGTTCAATTACCCAATCAGCACGAAAAGCGCACTTGGTCCCCTTTTTAATCTTATTGATGGCCGTTGGGTAATTAAATACTATGTAATCGTTAATACCATCTTTAAAACTTCCTTCTTTATAATGTTGATGCAAGCGCCAGGTATTTGTTTCGTTCTCGCAGAAAAGCGCTTCTGCTTTTCTATCGTCACAAAAAAAATAGTAGTTCCCCAATTGCGCATGATTTACTTTTACTACACCCTTGTCGTCCAGATAAAGTTCAGGAATGTTTCCCTCCGTGCCCCAGGCCCAAGTATTACGAAACCAAAGCGTGGGCAATACATCTAACGCGGCTGCTTCTGCACCACGGTTAGTCACCCGAATTTGCATAAGCATGTCATTGTCATCAGCTTTTGCATAGGTAACTTCAACGTCAAAGTATCTGTTCTCGGAAAATATTCCGGTATCGATCAATTCAAATTCCCGATCTTGTTTCCCTCGCTTACGACTTTCTTCTGCCAACAAAGAATAAGGATATTCCTGATGCGGATACTTGTAAAGCATGCGCATGTATGAGTGGGTAGGTGTAGAGTCGAGGTAGTAATAGAGTTCCTTTACATCTTCACCATGATTTCCTTCCGGATTGGTGAGGCCATAGAAGCGCTCTTTAATGATAGGATCTTTTTTATTCCACAAACCCAGCGATAGACAAAGGAGTTGTTGATCATCCGAAATTCCGGCAATACCTTCTTCGCCCCAGCGGTATGCTTTGCTGCGGGCCATATCGTGTGTGATGTAATTCCACGCATCTCCCTTTCCGCTATAATCTTCACGAACAGTTCCCCATTGCCTTTCTGTAAGATAAGGGCCCCATTTGCGCCAGTCCTTGATATTATCCCGGTCTTCAATTAATCGTAGTTTCTCGGCTGTCATGTGTTACGAAAAGTAGTAAAAAAAACCTGAGAAGAGTGGTTCGTGTACTTTTCTTAACACAATTTAAAAGTATGAGCCGTGAAGTCGCGAGTAGGTTTAACTAATGCGGAAGAAGCGATTAATCAGCTCTAAGGCGATGGGTTTTCTTTAGAAACTTAATGAAGAGATAAACCGCGGTTACGGCTAATACAAGGATACCAAAGGTGGGTAGTATTTCTTCAAAATTGCCATATTGAGCTGGATGTTGATACCAGGCCTTTAATATAAGCATTAGGCCTAACATGGTTCCCGTAAAGGTTGAGTTATACTCTTTTAACAGAACCCGCTTCCAGGCAAACTGATGAGCTTCAAAAGTCTTTCCGATGCCACGCAGATCGGGAAGCCAGCGATTGACTTTTTTTGCATACTCGTCAAACGCTGCACCGAACTTGCCTCTCAGAAAATTTTCTTCAGCTGAAATAATGGCAATGTATACAAAGATAATTACAGGGGTAATGACCGAAAAGAATAACACCGAGTTTGAGGCAACCCCCATACCAATGCCTACGAGTACGTTACCGACATACAAGGGGTTTCGGCAATGCGAGAAGATACCCGTTGTTACTAAACTCTCAGCATGAATTTTACGGTCTTTACCACCTCGGATAATATAAACCAACCCGATGGTTAAAAATCGAATCAATTGGCCCAATATGCTTATTCCCAAACCAATCACCAATGCGTGTGTTGGATTTGGAAATAATTCTGGTGCCGGCACAAGAATGAGTAAGAAAATAACCGGAAGCAGAATATTCCGATAATGAAAAAGGAAGTTGCCAATTTTTACCATAAATCTTTTACTTATTTAATGGCAACAATGCCGGCAAAGTTGTACCATTTAAAAAACGTTTCGCAATAGCGAAAGCCTTTATTTAAAATCATCTCCCGGTTTTCGTGTAGTTTATAAGGGATCAACACATTTTCGAGGGCCTCTCTTTTTTGTGCTATCTCCATATCGTTGTAATTATTTCTACGCTTGAAATCGTAGTAGTATTTTATAAACATCCGGTTAAAGAGCGAATCTTCTCCGTGTACTTTCTCTACCAGAATCAAACAACCATTCTCGTTCATCTGATTGTAGATATCCTGTAATAATCTTTCACGATAGAGGGGCCTTATAAATTGAAGTGTAAGGCACATCACGACCACCGAGGCATTGGGAAGGGCAACGCCCATATTGAGATCCGAATTTTTGATTTCAAATTTTCGGGTTACTCCATTATCCTTAAGGTTTTTAATACACTGGGCAACCATTTCATCAGAATTGTCGAACCCAACAAAATCAACATCCGGAGGTAATACCGGATCCAAATTAATTAAGGTCGTTCCGGTTGAACATCCTAAATCATAGACCACTGATCCAGGTGTTGCAAAAGTCTTTTCCCAATTCAGAGATCATTCGCTGCATTTCCAAATAATACGGTACCGAGCGCGTTACCATATTGTCAAAAACTTTTACTACGGTTTTATTAAAACTAAAGTCCTCAATCTGACTCTTTGGATCCTTAAAAACTTCATCATTTTGCATAAGCATGGAATTGGGTCGAAATTTAACAAGAAAACTACAATCAGCGCCTTTTAGGAAGATTATTCATCCAAATATCTACACACGGAACCAAACGGATTTAATTGTTGTATATACAACAATTGTATATATCTTTGATAAAGAATAAACGAATATGAAAACAATATTACACAAGGCCGCTACGCGAGGTCATGCTAACCATGGCTGGCTCGATACAAATCACACATTTAGTTTTGCTCACTACCATAACCCGGAACGGATGCATTTTGGTGTGTTGCGCGTTTTAAATGATGATTTTGTTGATGGGGGCAAAGGATTTGGTACGCACCCGCATGACAATATGGAGATTATCTCAATTCCCCTTTCGGGAGATTTGGAACATAAGGACAGCATGGGAAACACTACGGTGATTAAACAAAACGATGTTCAGATTATGAGTGCGGGTACCGGTATTCAACACAGCGAATACAACAGGAACAAAGACAAGAAAGTAAACTTTTTACAAATCTGGGTTTTCCCCAAAGTGCGAAACACTGTGCCACGCTATGGTCAACTTACTTTTAATCCGGAAGAACGCATAAATAACCTTCAGCAAATTGTAAGTCCAAAGAAGGAAGATGCCGGTGTGTTGATAAACCAGGATGCGTGGTTTCATTTAGGCAATCTGAAAAATGGTTTTAGCACAGAATACAAAATCAAGCATAAAGGAAATGGTGTCTATGCTTTTGTTATCGATGGCGATGTAACAATTAACGATCAAAAATTGAATAAACGCGATGGGTTGGGTGTTTGGGATGTGGAGAATCTTTCGTTAAGAGCAGACTCTGATGCGGAGATATTATTAATGGAAGTACCAATGAATTGAAAATTGTCTTTAGTCGTGAGTAAAAAAATGCGACTGCATATTTTCAAATCAAAGACTCAATACTAAGGACTCAATGCTAACTACTACTCGAATGAAAACAAGAACAGTATCAAGATTATTATATGCACATAAAGTTGATATGGGTGGAATGCCCATTCGTCAACCTTTGCCATCACAACAGGTACAGCAAATCGATCCATTTCTTCTGCTACATCATGCCGACATAAAAGTTCCTACACACCTTGATCCAGACAATGCCGGTGTGGGGCCACATCCGCATCGTGGATTTTCTCCGGTAACTTTTATTTTTAAAGGCGGAGTCCATCATCGTGATAGCCGCGGCAACGATAGTATTATTTATGCAGGCGGGGCTCAATGGATGAATGCCGGTATGGGAATCATGCATAGCGAACGACCACCTCAGGATATCCATGAGATTGGCGGGCGACAAGAAATTATTCAGTTATGGATCAATACACCAGCAAAAAATAAAATGGATCAGCCTAAATATTATCCGCTTAGCGCAGAGGATGCGCCTAAATTTAAAAGTGAAGATGGCAGCGTAACCGCTAAAGTTTTTTCAGGCGAAGTGCTCGGTGTAAAGGGTCCCATTCCATCGCAAACAATTGTTAATGCAGCCACGCTTGAGTTTAATCGGGGTGGAAAAATTTCTATTCCCTTACCCGAATCGCACAATGTGTTTATTTACTTGTTAGATGGCAAACTGAATGTTGCTGGTTTTGGTATGGTAGAGGCTTTACATATTGTTCATTTTAAAAATGATGGTGCTGGAATTGACCTTGAAGCATTAGAAGACACACGCGTATTATTATTGAGTGGCGAGCCTTTGAATGAGGAAGTCGTTTCGCATGGCCCGTTTGTTATGAATACCCAAACGCAGATTATGGAAGCCATGCGCGATTACCAGATGGGAAAAATGGGAATTTTAATTGAAGACTAAACTGTTTAACGATTTGTGTGTTTGATACAGAAAGAACTTACATTTATGACGGAATCTAGTACACAACCTATGAAGAAATCGGGTGACGTTGAATATCCGGTAGTTGATTTAATTCAGCAACGAAGAAGTCGGAGAGCTTATGCAGATACACCAGTTGAGCAAGAAAAAATAAATTCATTGTTTGAAGCGGCCCGTTGGGCACCCAGCAGCAGTAATGAACAACCCTGGGTTTATTTATATGCAACGAAGGCGCAACCGGAGTTGTGGAATAAAATTTATGATACGCTGCAGAATGGAAATAGAATTTGGGCCGCTAAAGCGCCTCTATTGATTGTAGCGATGTGCCGAAAAACTTTTATTCGAAACGATCGACCTAACGGTTCTGCGAAGTATGATTTAGGAGCAGCCAATTCGTTGCTTTCTCTTCAAGCAACGCAGCTCGGTTTAAATGTTCATCAAATGGGCGGGTTTGAAAGGCAATTGGCTATTGAAACCTTGAATATTCCAGATACGCACGAACCCGTTGTTGTGATGGCTATTGGTTATCTTGGCGATAGGGAAGTTCTATCGGAAAACTTAAAACAACGAGAGGTAGCACCTCGCGAGCGGTACACACAGGAATTTTTTGTTATGAACAAATCGTTTTAAGAAATGGTAACGGCAATCATTGGCAAAGAGCACTACCGCACCGAGTTAATTGCTTCGGGTAAAACGGTGATTGCCGATGAGCCCGAAGAAGTAGGGGGCACAAATGCTGGTCCCGCGCCCGGGGAGTTTTTAATGATTGCGCTCGCCTCGTGCACTGCCATTACCCTTCGCATGTATGCGGATAGGAAAAAATGGGCAGTTGATAAAATCAAAGTGGAGGTTGGTTTTGAGAAGGCGGAGTTTAAAACCATTTTTACCCGCGATATTTATCTCGAAGGAAATTTATCGTCAGAGGAAAGACAAAAACTTTTGGAGATTGCTGAAAAGTGTCCGGTACATAAAACTCTTTCTAACCCAATTGAAATTGAAACTAAATTAGGAATCAAATAGTAGTGAGTATTGAGTCCATAGTCTTTAGTAATTGATGAATATATTTAAGCCATGTGACTTTCGACTAAGGACTAAGGACTAACGACTAAATACTAACACTATGAAAGACATAACCAAAAAATACACAAACGGTGAAGTAACGGTTGTTTGGAAACCTAACCAATGCATTCACTCCACCATTTGCTTTAAAGGATTAAGTTCGGTTTTCGATCCGCAGAAGAGACCTTGGGTTACACCCGAAGGCGGAACAACACAACAAATCGTAGATCAGATTAAAAAATGTCCGTCTGGTGCGTTGAGTTATTTTATGAATGATGAAGCGGGGTCTGAAGTTAATGTGGAGGCAGAAACTATTGTGGAGACCATGCCCAACGGACCGTTGATGGTGTATGGAAACGTAACCGTTAAAGATGCTTCGGGAAATCTTACCAAGAAAAATAATGTCACCGCTTTCTGTCGCTGCGGGAGTTCCGGTAACAAACCATTTTGTGATGGAAGTCATAAGCGCATCGGTTTCTCAGGATAGTTAAAGTCTTTAAAATCCTTTGAGTGGGCATATCGGCCGGTTAGTGAAGTAAAGGGTTAATTATCTTTCCCTAATTTGGTTTGATGAAATCATTGCTATTACTATTTGTTTTTTCTGTTACCACAACGCTTGTTGGGCAAACTCTTTTACCAGGCTTTTCAAGAGAACAGGTAGGCGGTACAATCGGCTCACCAACGGTTATGGCATTTGCCCCGGATGGAAGAATTTTTGTCGCGCAACAAGCGGGTGCCTTGCGCGTAATAAAAAATGGCACGTTGCTGACTACTTCTTTTGTTTCTCTGACAGTAAATTCTTTTGGTGAGCGTGGCCTGATAGGTGTTGCCCTTGATCCGGATTTTGTAACTAACAATTACATCTATCTCTACTACACAACCAACACAGCTCCTTTGCACAATCGTATCGTTCGATACACAGCCAATGGAGATATAGCTTTAGCTGGGAGTGAGCTAATTATTTTGGATTTGGATAATCTGAGTAGTGCAACCAATCACAATGGGGGCGCACTAAATTTTGGATTAGATGGAAAATTATATGTGGCCGTTGGGGATAATGCAACCGGACCGAATGCGCAGAATTTAGACACCTATCATGGCAAGTTGTTGCGGATAAATAAAGATGGATCAGCACCCACCGATAATCCTTTTTATTCAGCAGGAGCTACCGAGCAACGAAAACGGGTTTGGTCCTACGGGCTTCGTAATCCGTACACATTTTCCATTCAACCGAGTACAGGAAAAATTTTTGTGAACGATGTAGGCGCGAGTACAGAAGAAGAAATAAATGATGCCAGCGTAGGCGGTGAGAACTTTGGTTGGCCAATGGCCGAAGGTACCAGCACAAACCCATTGTTTACAAATCCGGTTTATTTCTATACGCATTCTGGCCCCGCCCCTATAGGATGCGCTATTACCGGGGGCACATTCTTTAGCTCAGCGAATACAAACTTCCCGGCTTCGTATCTCGGTAAATATTTTTTTCAAGATTATTGTACCAATTGGATTTACTCACTCGATTTATCGGGTACACCCACTGCAACTTTGTTTGCCAGCGATGTGGGAGGCTCAAGTGTAAATTTAAGTACGGGCAACGATGGCAAGCTGTATTATTTGAGTCGAGGTTCGAGTGCACTTTACAGAATTGTTTATACGATTACCAACCCGCCAACCATCACTGCCCATCCTTTAGCCGTAACGAAATCAATTGGTGAGCAGGCTGGCTTTTCAGTAACGGCCATCGGAGCAGGCACTCTTCAGTATCAATGGTTTAAAAATGATGTGCTCATTTCAAATTCAAATGCAGCTACTTATTCCATCAGTAACATTCAACCGTTCGATGCTGGTAATTATAAAGTAGTTGTAAGCAACACAGCGGGTCAGGCAACCAGTAATGTGGCCACACTTACAGTGTTGGCTAATGTAAAACCAACCGCTCAAGTAACCACGCCAACACCAAACACCACGTATGCAGCCGGAACTACTATTTCATTTTCCGGAACCGGCACGGATCCCGAAGACGGTAATTTGCAGGCTACAGCCATGAGTTGGCAAATTAATTTTCATCACGATACCCACAAACACGATGAACCGCCACGCACGGGTATTAGTTCTGGAATCCTCGAAATCCCGGATCAGGGCGAAACATCAAGCAATGTTTGGTATCGGTTAATTCTTTCAGTCACCGATTCGCACGGTAGTGTTGGCAAAGATTCCGTAGATGTGTTTCCCCGAAAGTCAATGCTAACATTCAAAACGTTGCCCGTGGCGCTTCAACTTACGTTGGATGGACAACCCATTGAAACTCCGGCCTCCCTCGAAAGTGTTGAAGGGCTAAAGCGAGCGATAGGCGTTGCAGACAATCAGGAAGTGAATGGAATCGGATACCAATTTATGAATTGGCAGCATGGTGGAGCGACAACACAAACGATCTTCACACCAAGGGAAGACATTACTTATACCGCTGTCTTTAGTCCTATTCTTGGCATTGAGAATACCGGAGCGGTTGCTTTTCCAAATCCCGCCAAGGATTTGTTATACATTAGCAATCAGAATGCAACATCCATTAAACTGACAAACCTATTAGGGCAATCATGGATATTGCCCTCCGAACGCGTAAATGAGTTAACGAGTGTAAATGTCACAATTCTTCCGGTGGGGATTTACATCCTTAGCTTTTCTTCGAATCAGATTTTATTCAGACATAAATTGCTGATTCAGCGCTAACGCGTATTTTTACCTTTCATTCAACCTTATTAACATGAAACAATTATTGAGTCTACTTCTTATTATTACCATGATGGCTGCCTGCCAGAATAGACCAACGGTAATAGCCAACACCTATGGTGAGGCCATTACTACGGATGGTGCGCTTTCGTTAGCAAATTTAAATGTAGAGGTGGGTGATAAAGATTCTGTGATTCTTACTTTAAAAGGAACTATCGAAAAGACCTGTGCAAATAAAGGTTGCTGGATGACCGTGCAGGATGAGAACGGAGTAGCTACCCGAATAACTTTTAAAGACTATGGATTTTTTGTTCCTACAGAAGGTGCTGATGGAAAAGAGGTAATCTTTTCAGGAGTAGCCAGGCGCAAGGTTACCGATGTTGCCACGCTTCGTCACTTTGCAGAAGATGATGGAAAAACTGAAGCCGAGATTAATGCCATTACCGAGCCGAAACAAGAAATTGAATTTGTGGCAACCGGTGTAGTGATTTACGACAAGGACACCAAGAAATAATTTTTCTTCCCTTTAAATATCCCGGGTAAGTTGGATGATCTCCTCCATACCCGGGATTTTTTTTTAGCAGCTCATTCTGGGCGGCTCTCAAAATCGCAAAAGTTAAACCTGACGACAGGGTACAACAGTTTAGTAACAGAGATTTAATATACCAGAGGTATAAAAACCTCTTTGATTTTGGGTAAAAAAAATCATCTTGCCTCAGAATTTCTATGATGAGCCGTATCCTTTTTCTGCTTTACTTCTGATTGTCTGCGTTACAACAAATGCGCAGCACGAATCTGCTCCCTATGTAATCATGGTTTCCTTTGATGGCTTTCGGTATGATTATGTCAAAAACTTCAATCCACCCAATTTCAAAAAATTTATTGCTAACGGCTCGCAGGCCGAGGCGATGATTCCCTCGTTTCCCAGTAAGACGTTCCCAAACCACTATACATTGGTTACCGGGCTAAATCCCGGCAATCATGGCTTGGTGGATAATAGTTTTTACGATCCGGCCCGAAATGAATTTTATGGAATGAGAAATATTGAGCGGGTTATCAACCCCTATTATTATGGAGGCGTGCCTTTGTGGGAATTGGCCAAGCGAAATGGCATGAAATCCGCCTCCTATTTCTGGGTTGGTTCCGAAATGAGTGATGAAAGCCGCAGACCTGATTATTATTTTCCTTTCGATGATAAAGTGGATCCGCAAAAACGCGTTGATCAGGTGATCGATTGGTTGAAATTGCCCGCGGCAGATCGACCCCACCTGATTACATTATACTTTTCATTCCCTGATCATGAAGGTCATATGTTTGGCCCCAGCTCGGAAGAAACAAAACAAGCTGTACTAAGAGCGGATTCACTGTTAGGAAATCTGATGCAAGGAGTAGCTGCAACTAACCTTCCGGTGAATGTGATTTTAGTTTCAGATCACGGCATGCATGAACTAACCGTAGCGGAGTCTACTTATATTTTTATTGATGAACTGGTAGACCGAAAAAATCCACATGTAAAACTGGTCAATGGCGGAACGCAAACCCATTTGTATATTTCGGATAAACACAAAAGGGATTCGGTGTATGAAGTATTGAAAAGGAATGCGAAGAATTACACGGTGTTAAAGAAGGAAGAGTATCCGGCTCGCTGGCACTATCAAAACGCGCGAACAGGAGATCTTATGGTGATGGCGAATGCCCATCATTACATTCGGGAAGGCTCCCGCGAGCGGTTTTTAAAATCAGCCAAGGTGGGATCAACCGAAGGTGGCCATGGCTATGATCCCGTTGAGTTTATAGACATCCGCGGAATTTTTTATGCACAAGGCCCCAACATCAAGTCAGGGATTGTGGTAGCACCTTTTCAAAACATTCATGTGTATCCACTCGTGGCAAAAATTTTAGGACTGCCCTTGCCCAGGATTGATGGGAAGGAAGAAGTGTTGGAAAAACTGTTTAAGAAATAAGGGTCACTAAATCTTTTCACGTCTCCCTGCATTGCATAAACTTTTTGTTTAGCGGTTCGTGCTATTAGTTTGTCACTTTTTTTACAGATTTCACTTTGTCGGTTCGTAGTAAAGTATAATTGCTCCGTTAACAAAGTTTTTAGTCTTTTTGAGTTTTAAAATTGTCCTATCATTTATATTCTCAAATAACGACAGCCCTTTTCCAGCAATAACCGGCTGAATACAAAGTTGTAATTCGTCAATCAAATTTAAGTTCATTAACTGTACAATTAAACTGCGACTTCCAATAAAAATGTTTTTTCCTGTTTGTTGCTTCAATTTCTTAATCACTACTTCAATAGGATTTGTTGCAATTTCCGCAGTCTCCCAATCTGTATTCTTGAGATTATGAGAAAAAACAATCTTGGGAATTTTGTCTATTGCTTTTGCGAAATCGTCTGATGCTTTTTCACCTGATGGATTTTTTAGCAGTGTTTGCCAATATTGCATTAGTTGATACGTTGTACGTCCATAAAGGATAACACCTGCATTGTCCAAAAGGTCAGCGTAGTGTTGATGTAATTCTTCGTCCGCTATTCCCGCAGTGTGGTCACAGTTTCCGTCAATAGTTGTATTGAATGCAGCAACTACTTTTCTCATAATATTTTATTTGCTCTTCTTCTGTCGTCAGTGGTCGTACGCCAACGCATGACCGCTAGCGTGAGTGCATAAGCAGTGCGGGTTTAGCCCGACCTGCTAAGACCTGTCCCACGTTACTGAACTAAATTAAGAAATTACTTTTAATACCTACACCAAATACCCGCATTGCAGAAACATTTTTTGTTAGCGGCTGTTCAATTCCTTTCTCCAATAAGTTGTCCACCATTTTCTCGATTTTAATCCTGTCCTACTTTTCCAAGAACTAACCAAGTCCCTTGTGGTAGAGTTGTCCAGTATTGAGTCCATTTCCTCGATGTCAAAACAACCGTCCTGAGCGTCCATTAGTCTTATGAATTCCTTTAACTCAGAATTGATAAGTGAAATTTGTCGTTTGGCGTCTCCTTTTTTATCATGTCCGGTGTTAATACCTTACCGTCAATTCTCACTTTGTCTTTATTTCGTTCAAGTCCAACATAGAGTGCCCTCAGTTTCTTGTAGTCGAGTTGTTTGCTGTCAATTAACTTTAAAACTTTGGTGAGTATTCAAGCATTTCTCTGGCTGCAAATGCTTTCTGTTTTTTCTTGTGGTCAAAAAGTCTTAAAAGAAACTTTTGTTCAAAATCTAAGTCCGCTCTTCCATCGCCCCATGAATGAAACCAAAAATGCTCAAACTCTTTAGCTTTCGCCATTTCTTCCATAGCAATCACAGAAATGTAGAATGCTGTTTGATGTCGTCCCTCATTAAACAATAGAATAGAGTCAGAGTGAAGTCGAATTGAGTTTTGAAAAGCAAGGGTTGCAAATCGTCTCAATTTACTTAGTCGTATTTGTCCCATGTCGATTTTTGAATAGCCGTTAACGATTGTGCATAAGCAGTGGCGGGTTTTCGAAGCGCCTCACTGTCTCACGTTACTGAACTAAATTAAGAAAATACTTTTAATACCTACACTGAACCACCGCTTGGCATAAACATTTTTGTTATGGCCTGGCGCTATTCTCTAACGCTTCGTTCAAGTAGTCCAATATTATGTGTCCTTTTTCATAGTATTGTACTAACTCATTAAATGTAATAGGAGAACCTTTGCTATGAGCGGTATCATGTCTATTGACTACTATACTGTTGTATGAAGTCTCCTCAACTGTCCCATTAGCTTTCTTCTGAAATGTCTCCTTATAATCTGCTCCAAATTTTCCAAGTATTCCGGAAAGTTCACTTGACTTGATACTTCGAAATGTCTTGTCGATACAATTTTTGAAAAATGATTTAATATGCAAGTCATGAATCTTGTCGGCTCTTTTAAGTAAAATACTTTCAATCTCCTCTTCAAAAGTAGCACACATTAATACAAGTAGATATTGAGTTAAGAAAGATTCGATTTCAGTCTGCCTGCTGTTTGTTTGACTTAGATGTTCGTTACAAGTCCTAATTGCCGTATCTATTTTCAAAAGTTTCATGGGCACCTCTATTGAAATAACATTTCAACTGCTTTTGAAAATCTTTTGCTTACGGTTTCTAAATCTGTCGTGCTTGAAGTATTAAGATTATTGTCATTCAAATGAGTGACTAACTTATTATATCTTTCTATTATATCTTTTGGATGCTTGTCAAGATTGTTAGCAAAAGCTACCATAACGCAATCGAAAGTGGCTGCATTCAGTCCTCTTTTTAAGTGAAAAGGTTTTTCTCCAAGATTTTTTGCAATTTTTTCGCAGGTTCTTTTAAAAATAGATTCCATCTTACTTAAATTTTCATCGCTTGGATTTCTATTTAATCTCATAAATCGCGACATGTGATCCTTTAGAGGCTTCTGATATTTGGAAACATCAAGCATTGTGAAAAAACGTAATATCAATTCTTGATCAACCATTCGCTGGTCGGGATGGGCGCGACCTAGAATCTTTCTATAATTCTCATCAAAATTTAGGTTAAGCCTAATAAGGTCATTAAATGCTCCGTAATAAATGCAATTCCTAATCTCCTGATTATTTAAAAATGTCCCTCCGGTGTTCAATCTTTCAAAAATATGGTAGATACTTGAATCATCTTCTGGGTCGAGTTGCTGAATAATCACTGCGCGCAACACTCTATTTTTAAAATCTTGTTGGTCCCTCTCGTCCAACTCTTCGTATGTTTTGTTATACCATTTACTGTCAGTGTTAAGACTAGACAAACGAAATATTACTTTTTTTCCTTTTACTTCCTCTCCGAAATAACCGTCTAAAAAGTATTTTGTTGATTTTAGTCTTTGTTGCCCATCGATTAGTAAAAACTTATTACTTTTTATTTCCTTATAAAGAAAGATAGGTGGTACAGGAAGTCCAACCAAAAATGATTCAATAAGTTTAGTAGCTTGAGCTTGCTTCCAAACGAATTGCCTTTGAAAATTGGGAACAATTATCTCCTTGTCTTCAAGTTTCTTTGCTAGAATCTCCAACGTAAAGTCCGCAGGGTATGTCGTGATTTTATAATCAGAGGGTGAACTGTTGTAATCTTCCTCTTCTGAGTAAATTAGTTCAACATCAAGTTCTGTTTCTGACTTTCTTCCAAAATCTTTGTCCTCGTCTTTCATAATATCATTGCTTAAATCTTTTTGCGCTTGGCCATAACATCGGGCTATTAGAACACCTGTGTCTTAACTCCACACAATATAAGAAGATTAACACCTTTAACTCACAACTCTTGCATCGCCAGGTAAACTCCATTCGTCCAGCCAAAGCCATCCTGATTCGGATATTCCCCACCACTGGCTGCCCCATCGTTGCTAAACACATCATACTTCTCGGTCATCTTACCGGTGTTGGCGTACACTTTTAAATTAGCAGTTGTCCAGTTTGTTTTTACTTGTGTGGCTAATGCATCAAATCCATAATTGAGTAAGCCTTTATAAGCAATCCATTGCAAGGGGGCCCAACCATTGGGTGCGTCCCACTGTTGGCCGCTGTTTAGCATCGTGGTAGTTAGTCCGCCTGGTTTTAAAAACTTGGTTTTAATAATGGCTTCAACTCCGTTAGCCTGTTGAGGCGTTGCTATTTCAAAGAAAAGCGGAAAGGCAGAAGCTAACGTATAAGATTCCTTTTGTTTGTTCGCTACAAAATCGAAATCAAAAAAGAATTTCTTTTCAGAACTCCAGCAATAGGTAAGAATAGAAGCTTTTCTTTTTTCTGATTTTTGTAAATAGGCATTCGCTTGTTTTGAATCTCCTCTTTTCAACGAAACTTCGGCCAGTGTTTTTTCCAGTGAATACAAAAGGCAATTCAAATCAACTGGAATAATCTCGGTGGTGTGAATGGTTGAAAAAGAATGCTCATCCCGAAACCACCGGCTACTAAAGTCCCAACCCGATTCGGCAGCGGCCCGCAGATGTCTATAGATTTCGTCAGGCTTTTGATCGGATTGATGGGCCAATTCTATATCCTCTTTATAGGATTCCGGCCGGGGTGTGTTGTGCTCATCCCAATACCGGTTTAACACCGAGCCATTGGGCATCCGAACTACGCGGTGTTGTGTTTGCGTTTTTTCTGATAGCTGATCAGCTCCTTTCATCCAAAACGCATATTCTTTAGCTAACTGCGGAAAGTAATGAGCCAACGCATCCGGCTTATGCGAGCTTAACAGATTTACCATCAAGCTAAAAAAGTGGGTTGCGATCGGCCCACATAATATTGCCTATTGCCATTGGGTATATAACCGATCGTATCAATGAGATGCGCAAAATTATTTACCATGTGTTCGATCAAATCAATTCGATTCGAAACTTGGAGTCCCAACATAGTAAAATAACTATCCCAGTAATATATTTCCCGAAAGCGACCTCCGGGAACCACGTAAGGATGAGGAAGGGGAATTAGTGAACTCTTTTCCTTTTCGGGATTACGAGTTAACACATTCCATAAAGCATGAATGTGTTCAGCGGCACTTTTGTTCGGGTCACTTTTATAATCAGTAGCGTGTTCTTTCGGCAGCGTAAAATTTTTGTTAACGAATTCGGAAAGATCGAATCCAGAGGAATCTTTTTTATTTAAATAGTCTTTCCGGATTTCTTCCAGCGATCGGTTTGGAGTACAGTCTGGAAATGTTTTTCCATCGCCTAAAATATTTTGGAGTTGAACTGCTTCGAAAAGTTCACCTGATTCATGAATTTCCATTTTAATGTCCTCCGGTTGATTGAAAAGTAATTTCAGTATCCGATTTCTTTTGTATCCGATTAAAGAAGTAAAGACAAACCATCAGCACGCCAATGGGCACTAAAAGAAAAGTAGAAGGCGGTTTGTCCACCATAGGCCTCAAAAATATTTCCGGTAATGATTGAGCCCGTAGTTCCTCCAAGCGCAGAGAAGATTACAATCAAACCCGACATAGGTCCATGCTGGCGGGCAGGAAGTGTGCTTAAGATAACGGAATTGATTGCGGGATAAATAGGAGCAAGGAATAATCCGATTAGTGGAAACACAAAAGCACCTAAAGGAGCATCACTCCAGCCCGTTACTTGCCCGCCCGAATTTTTTGCTAATGGGATAGCAATGAGTACAAGTGCAGCCGCGGCAATCAAACAAAGTATCAAAACCCCAAACCAATGTATTTTTCTTAAAACAAAACCTGCCGAAAATCTTCCTAGCGCTGTAGAGGCTGCCAGGATGCTAGCCATTTGTATACTTAACGTTGTTGGTAAATTCAAAACCTTGCTGTTAAATGTAGGAAGCCAACTCATAATGCTTTGCTCAATTAACACATACGTAAAGGCACTCATAATAAAAACTAATACCAATGGCTTTATGGCCAACTTGATCATGTCACCAAATTCTTCAAGAAAAGGTTTTGCTTCTGCGTCCTTTATGGCTGACTCATCCAAAGAGGCAGTTAACAATAGTACAAAAGCGATAGCCGTAAGCGCAGCCAGTAAATAATAAACCGTAAGCCATGAATTCGATTGGGTTTGACTATCATCAACAAAGGCACTGAAAATGAAATAGCCCGTAAGAATGCCAATCATAAAGAATGATTCAATAAAATTCATGAAGCTGGCATGTTCTTTTTTATTGGAAGTAACAATGCCAATGGTGGCATACACGGATACTTTTATTAAAGCAAAGGAAGTACCCACCACAGCAAAAAGAACTTTAGTCATAGCGAAACTGGGAAGCGAAGGCATTGCTAAGCAGGCAATAGTTACCAGGCCCAGGGCAATCAGCATTGAATTTTTATAACCGATACGCGTGATATACGAGGCTACCAGAAAAGAAACTGCGGCAATACTTAAATCCTTGAAGGCCTCTAAAATGCTTGCAGCGGATTCCGATACACCATAGTTGCTTTGCACTTGCAGAATCACAGTGCCTACACTGTTCAGCAAAATGGCAAAAACAAAATAGTTGAGAAAGAGAGAGACTTTGATTTTCCAGGTAGACATTGTGTGGCGGGTTACCAAACAAATCTACTTACTTTCAACCAATTCCCTACCTTGAAATAGTGGCGCTACAAATTCAATTTCTTCAATTCTTCTGTGGCATAGTTAACCGCCCGCGCTGTAATGGCCATATAAAACAACGATGGGTTTTGTGTGCTAGTACTTGCCATGCTGGCACCATCAGTCACAAATACATTCTTGCAATGATGTAGTTGATTCCATTTGTTAAGCATGGATGTTTTAGGATCGTGGCCCATGCGTACGCCACCCATTTCATGAATGTCGAGGCCTGGCGCCTGCTTGCTGTCATGCTGTTCGATATCCGTGCATCCTGCCGCCTCTAACATCAAAGTGCTTTGGGTTAAAAAATCGTTAACCATTTTTTGATCATTGTCGTCATAATCAACCGCGGTAACTAATAAGGGAATTCCCCATTCGTCTTTTTGATCATTACTTAAGCGTACATGGTTTGTTTCTTTTGGTATAGTTTCTCCCTGCATCGACATATAGACCTTCCAGTCACCTGGCTCTGCCATTGATTTTTTTAGATCGGCTCCAATTTCATTTTGACTTTTTCCATTCGACCGATACGCTCCAATAAAAGTCAGAAAGCCACCAAAATAATCCGTATCCTGTTTATGCAAGTTGCGATAGTTTGCCATAATGGGTTTGGATGGACTACGACCAAAATAGTATTGATCATCAGGACCATTATACGATGCACTTAGCGATCCGCGGTAGTTGTGGAAGATAATATGTTTTCCGAGTAGCCCGTTATCATTACCTAACCCATCTGGAAAACGAGATGACGTGGAGTTCAACAAAATCAAATTACTATTTAAACAAGCAGCATTAACAAATATTATCTTTGCTTTAAATTCAATAGTTTCTTTGGTGAGTGTATCTACAATTCTAACTCCGGAGGCTTTCCCCTTTTTCTCATCATACATGATAGATTGAACAACGGAATGCGGGCGTATTGTAAGGTTGCCAGTTTTTTGTGCCCAGGGTAAAGTCGCAGATACGGAACTAAAGTAGCCACCATAGGGACATCCTCTTGCACACAGATCTCTTGCCTGGCACTGCCCACGGCCCTGCTTCAAATGAAGCTCAGTAGGTTGAGTCAGGTGGGCTCCACGTCCTTGAACCATAAACCGGTCTTTATACTTCTTTGCTATTTTTCTTTTAATTCTTTTTCTACGCAGTTCATTTCAAAAGGTGGAAGAAACTCGCCATCGGGCATGGCCTCCAAACCATCGCGATTACCACAGATGCCAGCAAATAATTCTACGTGCGAATACCAAGGCGCAATGTCTGGGTATCGTATTGGCCAATCAATTCCATAACCATATTTGGCTGGCGAAGTAAATTCAAAATTGCTCCATCGCTGACTCTCTCTCGCCCACATCAGGGATTTTCCGCCTACCTGGTAGCCCCGGATCCAGTCAAACGGTTTTTCCTGTATGTAAGGATGCTCATTGTCCTTCACAAAAAATGTTCAGTGGATTCATCAAAGGCATAACATCTTCCTGCAATCGGATTTTTTTCCATCATCGCAATTGGTAATTTTCCGCGGTGCGAAAATTCCCACGGGTTTTTAGTAGCAGTAGGATAATCTTTGAGGTGCTCAATATTACGGCCTCGCTCCAGCACTAAGGTTTTTAATCCTTTATCGCAAAGTTCTTTGGCTGCCCACCCCCCGGAAATCCCAGATCCGATCACAATAGCATCGTAGGTGTTTGATGGTGTAGACATAAAACAGTAGTTATCTGGCTATACTAACTTAAAAAAACATAAGATTTTATTGCCATTCTTGTCAGAGGAGTCTGGTGATTTCAAACGGTCATATTTACATGCCAATGCAACTCAACGATTTGTAAATTAAACCGGCCATGCTCGCTTACCCTACTGCAAAATGGTAGCCAACCCCTTTGATCGTTATAATTTCTATTGAAGAATCTTCTCTGAGATAATCGCGCAGCTTGGTGATGTACACATCCAAATTTCGTGAGTTGAAAAATGAATCATCGCCCCACACGCGCAGCAGCATGGTTTTGCGATCTATGTTCGCGTTCTGGTTTTCAGCTAATATTTGCAACAACACCGCTTCGCGATGAGATAATTTTTTTGCTTTGCCATCTTTGCGCAATTCGTAACGTTGGGGGGCAAATTCGAATTTGCCAATGGCAATGGATTCTTTAGGGCTGGCTGATAATTTTTGTGTGAGTTGTAGAAGATTGTTTACCCGAACAATCAATTCTTCCATACTAAATGGCTTTCGCAAGTAATCATTTCCACCAACCTCAAAGCCTTTAACAAGATCTTCCGTTTGCGTTTTAGCCGTAACAAATATGATGGGAACACTTGCGTGAACTTGTCTTATTTCCTTGGCGATGGAGTACCCATCTTTGTTTGGCAGCATGATGTCTAGGACACAAATATCAGGATGCAATTCTTCAAAAATCCGTAACGCTTGTTTGCCATCAGTTACCATACGCACTTCAAAGTCTCGCACCTCCAAACTCTCTTTCACAATCCGACCCAGAAAGGGTTCATCTTCTACATAAAGAATTTTTGTTTTGCTCATTCTGACTATGTAGGCAGTGCAACAGTGAATGCGCTTCCCTTTCCTACTTCACTCTCAACCGTAATAGTGCCTTTATGACTCTTCACTACGCTTTCAACATAGCTTAAGCCGAGGCCATATCCTTTTATATTGTGTACATCTCCGGTTGGCACTCTAAAAAATTTCTCAAACACTTTCTTTTTGTGTTCGGGCGAAATTCCAATTCCATGATCTTTGACGGTAAGCATTAGTTTATCGGTGGTTGCTAACAAACGAACTTCGATCTCCGGTATTTCACGACTATACTTCAAAGCATTGTCGAGCAAGTTATAAACTACGCTAGTCAGATGAACCGTGCTACCCATCAAATGAAACTCAGTACCTTCTTTAGCGAAACTGACTTTAGCGTGTTGCTTTTCAAACACAAGTTTCATGGACCCTAAAACTTGTTCTACCAGTTTATCTAACTCAACAGGCTCGGCATTGTACTCAACACCCTTGTTTTCGAAGCTCGAAGTTTTTAAAATTTTATCGGTGAGTATATTCAGTCGGTTCAATTCATTTTGGGCAATTTCAAGATACTCTTCTGTCAATGCCGGATTATCCAACCCTTTAAAATTTTTGAGTGCCTCAAGAGCAACGCCTACAGTTGTAACGGGAGTTTTTAATTCGTGCGTGATGTTGCTGATGAAATCATTTTTTAATTCCATCAGTCTTTGTTGGGCGCGAACACTCCGGTACATTATGAAAAACGCGGCCAAAGTTAAAATGGGAGAAAGATTGAAAAGAAAATCTGAGGCGCAATCTCCTTTATCATCAAGGGCCGGAAATCAGAAAGCACCACTGCGTACCTGTGAACAGGATCAAACCGGACCCAATCAGATTACATTGAATTAGAAAGAACTGGAGGTCCAAATTGATCGTCAATCAGCTCATCGCCTGGTGATCTAAACAAAGCCGAACCATTCCTTTGCCGACATGGACGGGAGTAGGAACAAATGAAGAGTGTTTGATTTCGAAAGGAACCCAGGTGTTGAAGTAGGCCTTTTCGTAGGGGTTCGTAATCCAGAAAATCTGCAGCGCCATCAACAAAATGATGCTGCTGACGATGAGAGTAAGCGTTAATGTATTTTTAGAGTTCTTCATTTTTTCTGCCCAACAAAAGTACAGGGATTCCTTGGCCCCCAAATACCTTTTAACCTTAATTAACATTGCTTTCAGAACTATTAACGGTAAGATAAACTCTTCTAGCGTAAGTTTGATCGTTGAAAATCCTAAATGAAATTCTCACCTCTTATGAAAAAAATGATTTTACTACTGGGCGTTCTGGTATCGCTCACCGCGGCTCACGTGGTTTTTGGTCAAGCCTCGGGCGTTATTACTTACGAAATTAAAGTGAACATGCATCGCAGGCTTCCGCCCGAGCGCGCGGATATGAAAGCGATGATCCCTGAGTTCAGAACCACGAAAGAGCAATTATTTTTTAACGGAGATGAATCGCTATTCAAACCTTTGATTGAAGATGAAGAAGAGGAAATGGGTGGAGGCGGAATGAAAATAGTAATGAAGCAACCCAATACCGAAGTTTATTTAGATCAGTCAACCGGTAAGATGGTTTCTAAGCAAGAGTTTATGGGCAAGAATTACCTTATAGAAGATTCAGTGAAACTGGCGCCATGGAAATTTGGAACAGAAGTAAAAACTATTCAGGGATACGAATGCAAGCAAGCCTATTACACCGATGAAGCTAAGCTGATGATCAATGGAACTGAAACCATCGAAAAGCGTGAGATCACGGCCTGGTATACCGATGCGATTCGACCATTCCTGGGACCAGAAAAATTTAATACATTACCAGGGGCTGTATTGGCAGTAGACATTAATAATGGTGATCGGGTTGTAGTGGCCAGAGTGATCGAATTGCGGGAATTAAAAAAGAACGAATTGAAGATGCCAACCAGTGGAACCAAGACAACACAAGAAGAATATCGAAAGATGGTGGCCGAACAAATGAAGCAGATGGGTGGCGGAAAAGGGATCATTATCCGGAATTAAAATCTTGTGGTCTATCCATTATGAAGAAATTTGTTTTCCTGGTCTCAGTCGTTTTTATTTCTTGTCTCAGTTTTGGTCAAAGATTTTCAATCACGGGAATCATTGCAGATACATTGTCGAGCCCGCTGCCGTCATCCACAATCATGCTCTTGAATTCAAAAGACTCAACGCTTGTGAATTTTGGAGTAAGTGATGCAAAAGGAAACTTTGAAATTAAGAATGTAAATAAAGGCGACTATTTGTTGAAAGTTACTTTTGTGGGGTACATGCCGCACACACAACGAGTAACGGCTCCGACAGGCGGTTCGGTATTGGAGCTAGGTCTTATCAAAATGAAACCTTTAACAAAGGAATTGGAGAGCGTGATTGTTCTGGGTGAGAAGGCGCCCGTTACTGTAAAACGGGATACGATAGAATTCAATGCGGGATCTTTCAAAACAAATGCGAATGCCACGGTAGAAGATCTATTAAAAAAATTACCTGGCGTTGAAGTAGAAACAGATGGAACCGTACGCGCACAAGGAGAAGAAGTGCAGCGGGTAACGGTAGATGGCCGCGAATTTTTTGGTCGCGATCCGAAATTAGCTACACGCAACTTACCTGCCGATGCGATTGACAAAGTTCAAGTCTTCAATAAGAAATCAGATCAGGCAGTATTTACTGGAATAGATGATGGCCAAAGTGAAAAAACAATTAACTTGGAATTGAAGGAAGAAAAAAGAAATGGCGCTTTCGGTACCATGATGGGCGGAGTTGGCACGGAAGATCGCTTTCAGGCACGCGCAAGTATTAACCGATTTAGTAAAGGTCAGCAACTTTCTTTTTTGGGGATGGGTAATAACATAAATGAACAAGGTTTTTCCATTGATGATTACATGAACTTTTCAGGAGGCTCGCAACAAATGATGAGCGGTGGAAGGATTCAACTTTCTTTTGGATCAGATAATCAAAGGGGGTGCCACTGCAAACTTTGGTGGACGGCAAAGTGGAATAATGACAACCTACGGTGGTGGACTAAACTTCAATCAAGATCTTATAAAAAGACTAAACTTAGCAGAGCTATTTTTATAATCACCTGGATAGCAGGATATTGATTTAAATCGATGAATTTTTAAACCACCTCCCTGGAGTTGAAGCTAAGCATTTAATCAAAGAGCAAACAACAAAGCAACAACGACAATCACCAGGGCAATCTGACGCTCGATCATCATATAGACTCAGCCAATACTATTAAAGCTGACGGCAATGCGAACTATTCAGAGTCTGCAACGAAAATCGCAAAGCGAAAGCGAAACGTTTAACGTGGATAATAGTTTGCAAAACGAAAGTGATCAGGCCTCCCAGTCAGATCAAAATACTACAAATATCAACTCAAGTTTATTGTGGAGACATCGTTTTGCAAAAAAGGGACGCTCATTTACTGCTAATCTTATTGGAGGCGTGAGCCAGATTGATAGTGAGGGAAGTCTGCAATCAACCAATCAATATTATACCAACACACCCGGTGAGCAACAGATTCTTCAAACCTATACACAAACTACAGACAACCTTACTTACGGAACTACGGTTTCCTATACCGAACCTTTGGGTGGGAGAAAGTATTTGGAGGCTAATTATAATTTTCAAGCCAATAGAAATGATGTCAATCAGACTAGTGTATGATGATGCAGGAACACCAATTTTTAATAAACAGTTAAGTAATATGTATACGAGTAATTACATTTACAATCGCCGGGTTTAACTTCAGATGAATCAGACATAAGTTTAACGGCGTGGAGCCAAGCCATCAGATGACTAACCTGAAAGGTAATTTGATTTCACGCGATGCAGCAATCGATCGTACGTTTAAAAATGTATTGCCCACGGCCCGTTTCAATTACGATTTCTCAAATTTTGTTCACCTCAATTTTAATTATGAGACATCCATGCGTGAGCCCACTATTCAACAATTACAACCCGTGGTCGATAACACCGATCCTTTAAATATTTATGTGGGTAATCCGGTTTTAAAGCCAGCCTACCTGCATAGGGGAACATTAAATTTCACCACATTCAACCCAACAAAGTTTATTAATTTCTTTGCTTTTCTTACCACCACCTACACAACAAATGCGATCACAAATTCGCAAACAGTAAATGATAGCCTGGTGCGGGTAACGCAACCTGTCAATGTAAAAGATAATTTGAACGTATCGGCAAATTTTAATTTAGGCTTCCCAGTTAAAAAACTTAACAGCCGTTTTAATGTTGGTCCAACGGCATCGGCTACGCGTGGAATTAATCTGCTTAATGAAGAAGAGAATACAATCCGTCAGCAAACGTTGGGGGGTACCGTACGCTATAATTTTACATATAAAGAAATTTTTACATTGGATTTAAGTGCGAACCTGAGCCATCAGGAAACGAAATATGAATTTGACACGCAACAAGATCAAGTCTTTTTCAACAAGACCTATACGGCCGAGAGTAATTTAAACTTTTTAAAGAATTACTCATTGAATGGAAGTTTTGATTACCTGATCTACAACAGCCAGACAACTGACTATAACCAAAGTATTCCGTTATTAAATATTTCGCTCTCACGCTATGTGTTAAAGAATAAAGCGGGCGAAATAAAGGTGGGAGTAAATAATTTGTTGGATCAAAGTTTAGGAGTCACCCAAACGGCCACCTCCAATTATTATCAGCAAGAAACAATTAATAATCTGGGGCGATACTATATGGTTAGTTTCACCTATGCCCTTAACAAACAATTGAATCCGATGGGCGGGATGCGCAGACCCGGTGGTGGCGGTATGCGGATGATGATTCGGCAGTAACTAGTTGCTGGTCTCTCGTTTCTGGATGCTCGAACATTTGCCAAGACTTTTAGATGAGATGCTTCTATCTAGTATCTAGAATCCAGTAACTTTGCAACGTATGAAGTGGATTCTAATTCTCGTATTGACAGGTTGCATTTTCAAAGCGCCAGCGCAATCCTACATTCTAAGTTTGATATTCAAGGGCATCGGGGCGCACGTGGTCTTATGCCGGAAAATACGATTCCCGCTTTTCTACTGGCCTTAGATTCTGGTGTAACTACGATTGAACTGGATTTAGCCGTTACCAAAGACAAAAAGCTAGTGGTTTCGCATGAGCCATGGATGTCGGCAGCGATCTGTATAAATCCGGAGGGTGCGTACACCAGCAAAGATGAGCGTAAGTATAATATCTATAAAATGACTTATGATCAGGTTAAACTTTGGGACTGTGGCTCAAAAGGAAATGAGCGATTTCCTCAACAACAAAAGATGAGTGTTTCCAAACCGCTATTGAGTGATGTGATTATAGCCATAGAAAATCATATTAAAAGTTACACCCGGTACGAGGTAGACTATAATATAGAGATTAAGACTTTGCCCGAAGATGATAATAAGTTTCATCCTACCCCGCAGGTTTTTTCTGATCTGGTGTATAAACTGATTGATGAATATTTACCGCTAGATCGAATAGTTATTCAATCCTTTGATTTTCGGGTATTGCAGTATTGGCACGAAAAATATCCCGAAGTACGATTGGCCGCGTTGGTAGAAAATAAAAAATCTATTGAAGAAAACCTGGACGATCTTGGGTTTATACCTTCTATCTACAGCCCCTACTTTAAATTGATAAACAAAGATGATGTAACGTGGCTGCATGAAAAGAAAACCCGTGTTATACCCTGGACGGTGAATGAAGCCAGTGATATGTTAGCATTAAAGGGAATGAATGTGGATGGATTTATAACCGATTATCCAGATCGGGCGGCAAAATTTAAGCGCACGTTAAATATTCAAACGAAAGGAAGAAAGTAGTTTTTTACTGTTTCTCTATTTTACCATCCTTCATTACAAATACAACTTTCTCCATCACCTCAATTTTTTGAAGTGGATCGCCATCCACGGCAATGATATCCGCAAAGGCTCCTTTACTTATTTCTCCTAGTTGTCCACGTTTATCTAAGAGATCAGCGGCAACCGTAGTAGCCGATTGAATGGTTTGCATAGGAGTCATCCCATAATTTACATAGAAAGAAAACTCTCTGGCCTGCGGGATTTTTTGCCAGTCAAACCCACCGGCATCAGTACCAAAGGCAATCTTTACCCCTTTCTGCAGGGCCTTCTTAAACTGCGGCTTCACGCCTTGAAACATTTCCAGGTAACTGGTTGAGCCAAGTTTTGCTCTCTCCTCGGCAACATAATCCAATACGGTTAACGTGGGCACCCAGAACGCACCTTTTGAAACAAACAAGTCCATGCATTCTTCATTAAGTGCAGTGCCATGTTCAATAGTGCGTGCCCCAGCTTTCAACGCATAGAGTATTCCATCAGGAGTCATCGCATGGGCTGCAAGCATCTTTCTCGATTTTATCGTTTCATCCGCAACGGCCGTAATTTCTTCTTGTGTGAAGTTGGGGATGCTTCCAAAACCACCATCCGATTTTTTATAGTAGCTGCGATCGGCATAGATTTTAATCCAATCGGCACCATAACTGATTTGCTCTCGCACGGCCTTACGCGCTTCATCAGCACCATTAACTTCCTGAATTCCTTTTGGCATGTGAAGTTCCCAACTATATTCACCATTGCCGATACCATAATGACCATAGGTATTGATGGCACGCGTAGCCACATACATGCGTGGACCGGAAATAACACCATTGTTAATTGCTTTTTTTAAATCAACATCGGCATACATCGCGCCTTCAGTTTCTACATCCCGAATGGTAGTAAAACCATTCATGAGGGCAATCTTACAAGCAACACTCGCACGTAGTGTTCGGTAAGGAATACTTTCTTTCAACAGTTGAGCATCATATTCTTCAGATGTAATGTCACCCTGCAGTAGCACATGGGTATGGCAATCAATAAGGCCGGGCATTACTGTCTTTGTAGATAAATCAATCACCGTTGCCGAGGCGGGTATTTTATCCCAGTCAATAATCTCTTTTATCAATTTGCCTTCAACCACAATCGCTTTTTTACCTAATGGTTGATTCGATTTGCCATCAATTAGATTACCACACTTGATGATGGTGGATTGTGAAAATATTGGTAATGATAAAGTAATAAGTAAAACGAAAAACAGGTTTTTCATGATGTTAAAGTAAGAGATCGTTGATTGGTCAACACAATAATAATGGATTCGCAATCTTACTAAAGAATCCGGCAATACCTATTCGTCATCCAACACTTTTATTTACTTTGCGACCTAAAATTAGATGTATGAAGTATGACGTTTACGGAATAGGCAATGCCATTGTAGATATTATCACCGAAGTTGATCATGATTTCTTTACAAAGAATGAAGTTGAGAAGGGAGTAATGACCTTGGTGGACGAAAAGCGCCAGCTTCATTTGCTGCAAGCCAGCGATATGAAAAAAATTAAAATGTCGGGTGGCGGTTCGGCTGGCAACACAGTGGTAGCGCTAAATCAGTTTGGTGGCAAAAGTTTTTACTCCTGCCTGGTGGCAAAGGACGAATTGGGCGAATTCTTTTTGAAGGACTTAAAGAGAAACGGAGTGGATACAAATCTTACGCACGAGCAGTGCCCCGAAGGACATAGCGGACGGTGCTTGGTGATGACCAGCCCCGATGCGGAACGCACCATGAATACTTTTTTAGGAGTTAGTTCTTTCTTATCCCCGGAACATTTGGATGCTGAGGCTATTAAAAATTCTTCGTTTGTTTATCTGGAGGGATATTTGGTGGCAAGCACTAGAGGGTTAGAAGCATTGAAAGAAGCAAAGCGCATTGCCGAAAGACATAAAGTTTCTACCGCACTCACCTTTTCTGATCCCAGCATGGTAAAATATTTCTCTACGCAAATGGAAGAGATTGTTGGCGCCAGTGTGGATTTGCTTTTTTGTAACGAAGAGGAGGCGATGATCTTTACGGGCACGAAGACATTGGCGGATGCGCGCCAAAAATTAAAGCAGGTGGCGAAGCGATTTGCTATTACACTGGGTGCCAATGGTGCGCTGATTTATGATGGCGATACATTCATTCAGATTGAGCCGTATAAAGTTCGGGCTATTGATACGAATGGCGCGGGCGATATGTTTTCCGGAGCCTTTATGTATGGCATTACCCACGGCCATAGTTATGCCGAGGCCGGCAAGTTGGCATCGTTGGCATCCTCACGAGTAGTTTCTCAATTCGGCCCAAGACTACAGCCCGATCAAGCGAAAGCAATTTTGGGAGATTTGATTGTGTAGATTGTCAGATACTCACGGTCATGGCATTCCAGGCGAATGGAGAATCACTCATCATGAACCTAGCTAAAAAACGAGACCCGCAATCTCTAATAGTTCTGTTTATTCCTAAAATAGGGTGGACGTTGCTTGAACGAACTCCCAATCCTATCATATTTTGGTTATTATCCTATCATCATGATAGGCTTCAATTTATACGGTAAGCCGACTTCGCAGTATTAAACACTAAATATTTCTTTCATCTTTGGGAATGGACATGCTACAATGGCTTTTAGTACTTGTTCCCACTATCGGGGCAATCCTAGCTGCCAGAATCCTGCATAAAAAAACAATAAACAGACTCGTTAATGATAACAGATCGTTAACCGAGTCAATCACTGAATATAAAAACCTCCTTCAACAAAAGAAGGAACAGAATGATGCCGAGCAACTCTATCGCGATCATATCGCGATAGAGAAAGAACAGAAACGTGTTGCCGCGGAATTGCATGACGACACCGTGCAACGCCTGGTAGCGGTTCGCTTTCGTTTAGAACAACTTCTCCATTATCCGATTACAACCGAAGCCGAAAAAGAAGTAAATAATATCCGGCAGGAGTTGGATGATAGTATGGCTACGCTGCGATTTTTAATAAAAGGATTAACCCAGCCGCGGTTCGACCAGCATCCGCTTTCTTCTTTGATTGAACAATTAACAGCGCGCCTGAGTGCCATGCATCATTTAACGATTTCGTTTCGTGTTACCAATCGGGAGCAAGAGTTTTTCATTCCACCAGAAGTAAAGCAAGATTTATACTATCTGGTGCACGAACCCGCTCATAATTTTTTAAAGTACTCTACCGGGTTTCAATTAATAATTAATTTAACATGGGGTAAGGTTCTGTTGATAAAAATAGCGGATAATGGTCAGGGAATGCAACGGGGTCGTGGCTATGGCATGGGCATGGTTTCAATGCAGCAGCGGGCCGACTCTATTGGAGCAGAACTGGTTTTTAATAAAGTGACCCGTGGTATTGATATTGACATCCGATTAAAAAACAAGTACTCACACTAACCCATTGCGGTGTGCATAATCCACCAGCTCAGCTGTATTTTTCGTGCTCGTTTTCTTTAATAACGATTTGCGATAGTCTTCAACTGTATTAATGCTTAAATGCAGATTATAGGCAATGTGTTTGGTAGCATACCCTTGGCAAATCAGTTTCAATGCATCCCACTCACGATCGCTAAAATGCACCGGTGATTTCAATAAATCGAAGCCGTTATTGGAAAGTCTTTTTTGTACCTCGGGGGTATAGAACGTATTTCCGGCAAGGACTTCCTGTAAACAATGATTTACTTCTTTGGTATTCGCACTACGCTTCAATAAAAAACCAGGTACTCCGGTGCGCAACAAGGCTACTACTGTGTCGTCATCATCAAAACTAGTCATGCCAATGAGTTTAATAGCCGAATACTCCTTTTGGAGAATACGGATCAAAGCAATGCCATTAACAGTGGGCATGCGGGCATCAATTAAGGCAGCATGTATTTTTTCTTTCTTTACTATGTCTAATGCTTTGGCAGCATGGTAGGCTGTAAACACCTTGCCGATTTGCTCTGACTTTTCGATCATGGCCGCGAGACCATCACAAACCGAAACAAAATCATCTACTACCAATACCCGATACGCTTTTTTTGTGCATGGAATGGCCTTAACACTGGTCTATATTTAAGCGGCCATTTCATGCCAACTAAAGAAAATAGAAATAATTTTGAAAACTACCCCGAAAATGGGGGTAAAACAATCCCCCATTTATGGGGGTAGGGTTGGCTTTGTGAATAGTAGCGGTTATGTTTAATTCAAGGTTTAAGGTCGCCTCAATGAAGGTCGTCAAACCGAAAGGCTTGACGTCATTGGGTATTTAAGGGTGGGCAAATGGTTCACCCTTTTTTCTTTAACACAGCACAAAGAAGAAACGAGAAATAAAACGTAGGCTTATAACAATATTTTTGACCATATTTATTTCGCTTCTTATTTTTAGGAATTGGGAAAGAATATTTCAGTTCCTTGATTAGCAATGAACTTCAAAAGATTCCTTGAAACCTCGCCAAAACACAAAATCAATGTTCGATTATGTATTTCATTTGTTAAATATCAAGTTTGATACATCAACGAAGGACTTACTAATTCGCATAAGTTACTTTGCATTCTTAGTAGGAGTTCTGCTTGGAGCTATAGTTCTAGGGTATGCTGACAATAATTGAAAAACATCAATCCTTAATTCAAATTTTGAGTGATGCCTATATTTCTACATACTAAGTACTCACAACTATGGCCTATCGACTAAGTACTATGGACTATTCCCCCAAATACTATTATAATTGTAATGTCAACCAAAATAAATATGCCTAGAAAACAAACTCTCACCCTTTGGCTACTGTTTGCCGCGATTACGGCAGGCTTTAGTCAAGCGCGTAAAATTGAATTTACCGAATACGACATGCCCAACGGCATACATGTGATTCTCCATAAAGATAATACAACTCCGATTGTAGCCGTGTCGGTACTTTATCATGTGGGTTCTAAAAACGAAAACCCAACCCGTACGGGCTTCGCGCACTTCTTCGAGCATTTGTTGTTTGAAGGCTCAGAAAATATTAAACGCGGAGAGTTTGATAAATATCTTTCGAATGCTGGGGCTACCAACAATGCAAACACTTCGAATGACCGAACCTTTTATTACGAGGTTCTTCCCTCTAATCAACTGGAACTTGGTTTGTGGATGGAATCAGAACGGATGCTCCATGCAAAAATTGAACAGATAGGCGTTGAAACACAACGCGAAGTGGTGAAAGAAGAAAAACGCCAGCGCATCGACAATCAACCGTACATGACTTTTCAGGCCGAGATGTTTAAGCGCGCCTATACCGTTCACCCATACCGATGGACGCCCATTGGTTCGATGGATGATTTGAATGCCGCTTCGTTGGATGAATTTATTGCCTTCTATAAAACATTCTATGTACCCGAAAATGCAACGATCTCTATTGCGGGTGATATTGATATAGAGCAAACTAAAACTCTTGTTTCAAAATATTTTAAAGATATACCGCGAGGCACAAAACCAGTTCCTCGCCCCACTATTGTTGAACCTCAACAAAAAGCCGAAGTGCGCGATGTAATTTTTGATAACATTCAACTACCCGCTGTGTTTCAGGCCTATCATATTCCGGCACAAGGCACACCCGATTCGTACGCTATTGAAATGCTAAGCACGTTACTTAGTGGTGGCCAGAGTTCGCGGATGTATAAAGCTTTAGTAGATGAGCAGAAGAAAGCCTTACAGGTAGCTTCGTTTCCTTTTGCGTTGGAAGATCCAGGGTTATACATTACGCTCGGCATTGTTAACATGGGCATAAGTGCCGAGGATCTCGAAAAAGGAATGGATGCCGAAATTGAGAAAGTGAAAAACGAATTGGTTTCGGAACATGAGTTTCAAAAGATTCGTAATCAGATGGAGAGCCAGTTTGTTTTACAAAACTCAT
Organism: Flammeovirgaceae bacterium; assembly: GCA_016712035.1. Classification (GTDB taxonomy): domain Bacteria; phylum Bacteroidota; class Bacteroidia; order Cytophagales; family Cyclobacteriaceae; genus ELB16-189. The sequence goes on from JADJRT010000008.1 coordinate 36,361, forward strand.
CGACTGTTGGTATTGCCGAGCAACTAGCCAACTATCATGTTTATTATAAAGATGCAAACCTGATCAACACCGAAATAGATCGGTATATGAAAGTAACCCGCGAAGATTTACAGCGCGTGGCAAAGAAATATCTGACTAAAGAAAATCGTGTGGTACTTCAGTACATGCCTAAGTCAGCCCAAAGCAAACCAAGCGATACTCAAATCAAAAAAGATAATTGATTATGAAGAAGATATTAATATTTATATGCCTCTTGCTTGTAATAGTTTCAGCGCAAGCCCAGGTAGATCGTACTAAAGCGCCCAAGCCGGCACCGGCACGTGAGATAAAAATAGGAGAGTATCAATCCTTCACCTTAAAAAATGGCTTGCAGGTTTTTGTTGTGGAGAACCACAAGTTGCCACGCATTCAATTTTCGTTACAACTAAAAAATGATCAGATCTATCAGGGCGAAAAAGAGGGTTATGTTTCCATGGCCGAAACGTTGATAGGTACGGGAACAAAAACAAGAACAAAGGCACAGCTTGACGAAGAAACAGACTTTATAGGTGCAAGCCTTAATTCTGGAGGCAATGGAATTTTTGCCTCGAGTCTTTCCAAGCATACGAATAAGTTACTTGAATTGATGACCGATGTCCTCTTCAATCCTGCCTTTCCACAAGAGGAAATGGATAAGTTAAAAACGCAAACTCTTTCCGGGTTGGAAGCAGGTAAGGATGATCCTAATTCAATTATAGGTAATGTGCGCAATGCACTTTTGTATGGCAAGGCTCACCCGTACGGTTTATTCACTACGGAAAAAAGTGTTGGTTCTATTACGCTGGATGATTGCAAAGCGTATTACAATGAATATTACAAGCCGGGGAATGCTTACTTGATTATAGTTGGCGATATAGATTTGAAATCCGCAAAAGCACATGCCGAAAAATATTTTGCAAAGTGGCCAGCGGGTACAGTTAAAAGCCCAACGTACCTTCAACCTAAAGAACCCGCGAAGACGTATGTGGCTTTGGTGGATAGACCCACTTCGGTCCAATCTGTAATTAATATTGCTTATCCGGTAGATTTAAAACCCGGCACACAGGATGCAATCAAAGCAAGAGTAACAAATCAGATCCTGGGTGGAGGATTTTCCGCGCGCTTGATGCAAAACCTTCGCGAAAAGCATGGTTATACCTATGGCGCTGGGTCTCGGCTTAACCCCGATAATTTGATTGGTAATTTTAATGCCTCGGCAAGTGTTCGCAACGAAGTAACAGACAGTTCTGTTCATGAATTTTTATCAGAACTCAAGCGCATGGTTAATGAGCCTGTTCTTGAAAAGGAGTTAATAGCAGCGAAAGCAGAGATCTCCGGGTCATTTGGAAGATCACTTGAAAATCCACAAACCATAGCCGGATTTGCATTAAATACGGCTAAGTATAACCTGCCAAAAGATTACTATAACAATTACCTTAAATACGTGGATGCTATAACCTTGGCGGATGTGCAGGCAACTGCGAAAAAGTATATCCGTCCGGACAATGCGCACATCATAGTAGTAGGCAAGGGAAGCGACATTGCTGATAAACTTGCCAGGTTTGGCGAAGTGAAGCACTTTGATATTTATGGTGTAAGTTATGTGCCCGCTAAAGCATCTGCATTGCCTGCCGGCCTAACAGGGGAAAAAGTTATTTCAAATTACATCGAAGCGATTGGTGGCGCCAAAAAAATTCAGGAATTAAAAAGCGTTAAAACTGTGATGAAGGCTACCATTCAAGGAACTGAATTAACGATGACAGTTTCCAAGAAAGCCCCAGGAAAAAGTGTAACGGAAGTTTCCGTACAAGGCAACGTAATGCAGAAGAGTGTTACCGATGGCAAAGAAGTTGCCGAAATCCAAATGGGCCAAAAAGCACCTGTTGATCCGGCTGCTAAAGAAAAGAGTCTGTTCGAAGCCCATCTTATACCCGAGGCCATGGTTGCAACGGCTAAAGTTAAGGCTACTCTAAAAGCAATTGAAACGGTTGACGGTAAAGAGGCTTACGTGGTTGACTACGAGTTTCCGGCTGGCGAAAAAGTTACTACCTATTTTGATCGAGAAAGCGGATTGAAAATTCAGACGATTGAGATGGTGAAAACACCGCAAGGCGACATGGCGGTCCCAACCCGATACCAGGACTATAAAGAAGTAGGTGGAGTTAAATTTCCACATTCAGTTACGGTAAGTCAGGGTCCAATGAATTTCAATTTTCAGGTTTCAAGTCTGGAAGTGAATGTAGCCATGGATGACAACCTATTTAAGGTTCAATGAACTAAACAGAGAAGCAACTTTTAAAGGCTGGCTAAAAACCAGCCTTTTATTATAAAAATGAGGTTTCTTGGCAAAATCCCACGACCAATGTTGTAAATGCCGATATTCCTAAGCATTTTTGCAACCCTTTAGAATTTTTAGGAAACAGATATTGATATGAAACGCACATTCCAACCTTCCCGAAAGAAAAGAACAAATAAGCATGGTTTCCGCGAGCGCATGGCTACAGCTAGTGGTCGCAGGGTGATTGCTAACCGCAGAAGAAATGGCCGTAAAAAGCTTACTGTTTCTGACGAGGGTACCTCTAAGAGCAAGTAATCTTTCGGTAATTTTCCCTGAAAGGGATTAATTTTAATCTCATGGGGAAGTTCACCTTCACAAAAGCGGAAAGGCTTTCAAAAGAAAAATTAATAAAGGAACTCTTCGAAAAGGGTTCCTCTTTTTATTTATTCCCATTTAAGGTATTCTATCTGCCAAATCCGGATAAAAGTGATCAGGCGATTAATCAGATACTGATTCCCGTATCAAGTCGTAACTTTAAACGCGCAGTGGATAGAAATCTGATTCGAAGGCGGATACGCGAGTCGTATAGACTACAGAAAGGAATCATTTCAAATATCCCTGAAAAGGGAATTTTTTCGTTCAACTATACAGCAAAGGAAGTTCTAACGTTCGCGGAGATCAAAAACAAAGTCTTTCTCGTGCTAGAAAAAATTAAGAAATTAGAATCTCTAAGATGACTATGATGAGGAAATTGAAATTGGGGGGAATAATAATGGCGGTGGTTTTTGTCATGTGGGCTTTTCAGGTACCAGGTGAGAAGTACTTCGACATTGCCAAAAGTCTGGACATCTTCGCTACGCTGTTTAAGGAAGTCAACGCTTATTATGTTGATGATGTTAATCCAAAGAAGTTAATCGACAATAGTATTCATGGAATGTTGGATCAATTAGATCCCTATACAGATTATATTCCCGAAGAGGACCTTGAGGCCTTTAGCATTCAAACCACAGGTCAATATGCAGGAGTTGGTGCATTAATCGGAATCGTCAATAAAAAAACAGTGATCACAAATCCTTATGTAGGATTTCCTGCAGAGAAGGGGGGGTTGCATGTAGGCGATGAGATCATTGCCGTGGATGGTAAGAATGTGCAGGGTAAGCCTACTTCCGATGTGAGTACACTATTAAAAGGTAAACCTAAAACCGAAGTAGAGATAGAAATAAAAAGAGCGGGTCAAAAAGAAAACATTAAGTTCAAACTTGTACGCGAGAAAATAAAAATCTCAAACATTACCTATCAAGGTATAGTTAGTCCCGATATTGGTTATATCAAGCTAGATGAGTTTACGCCCGGTGCTGGAAAAGAAGTGGAGGATGCGGTAAACAAGTTGAAACAAGAAGGAGCAAAAAAATTGATAATTGATCTCCGCGATAATCCGGGGGGCTCTCTTTACGAAGCCGTTAATATTGTGAATGTATTTATTCCAAAAGGAAAAGAAGTTGTTTCAACGAAGGGCAAGGTGCCAGATTGGAATAAAACATATAATACACTAAACAATCCATTAGATACCGAGATCCCGATTGCCGTTCTTACCAGTGGTGGAAGTGCCTCTGCATCTGAGATTGTAGCCGGGTCGCTGCAGGATTACGATCGTGCAATTTTAATAGGTCAAAAGACCTTCGGCAAAGGTCTTGTTCAAACAACAAGGCAACTAGCTTATAATGCACAATTAAAAGTGACCACCGCTAAATATTATATTCCCAGTGGTCGATGCATTCAGGCGCTTGATTACGAGCATCGCAAAAGTGATGGCACAGTAAATAAATTTCCCGACTCACTAAAAAGAGAATTTAAAACTGCGGCTGGCCGAAAAGTATATGATGGTGACGGACTTGATCCCGATATTTTCCTTGAGGGGCCTACCTACGGTTCAGCTATTATTGAATTAGTGGGTGGTGGCTATGTGTTTGAGTATGCAACAAAATATTGTGGTGAACATCCTATTCCTGCATCCATGAAGGATTTTAAATTAACGGACGAAGAGTATCAGAAGTTTGTGCAATGGACACAGAGCCAAAAGATTTCATATACAACTGAGCTTGATCAGAAAGCAGACGAATTGGTAGCAACCGCCAAAAAGGAAAAGTATTATGATGAACTAAAGTTTCCATTAAACGAACTCAAAGCCAAGATAGATCAGAATAAGAGTTCCTCGTTAACGCGGTTTAAGCCGGAGTTGGTAATAATCCTTGAACAAGAAATTGCGTTTCATTATCGCCTGGCTAAGGGACAGATCGAAATCTCCTTGGATGAAGACAAAGAGATTATTGAAGCAAAGAAAGTACTGGCTGATCTTGTAACCTACAAAAAACTTCTTTCACCAAACTAATGATGCTGCTACTAAGCCTGGAAACATCCACACAGGCGTGTTCGGTTGCGTTGCATGAAGGGCAGACGATCCTTGCCTCCCGCCAAACAAATACACCCCGTTCTGCTGCATCGAAGTTGGCCGTGATGATTCAGGAGGTATTAGAACAAGCGGATAAGAAACCTTCAAATCTGAATGCTATAATAGTTGCCTCGGGCCCAGGTTCGTATACAGGCCTTAGAATAGGTGTTGCAACGGCAAAAGGTTTATGTTATGCTTTACGGATTCCTTTGATTTCTGTCAATACGTTGGATTTATTGGCCTTTCAGGGGAAACAATATTTGCGCGACAGACGATCAGGAATTGAATTTGATACGGAGATTCTTTTATGCCCAATGTTGGATGCACGTAGAATGGAAGTGTATTGCAAGATGGTTGACTTTAACTTGCAAGAGATTACACCAACACAGGCAAAAATTCTTGATCAAAAAAGTTTTGATGAGATTCTTGATCACAAGATAATTTTCTTTGTAGGAGAAGGCTCACTTAAATTTCAGGAAGTGGTTCAACATTCTAATGCCAGGTTTGTGACCGACATGATCCCCGATGCAGTCCCGTTGGGGCAATTAGGATATAAAAAGTGGATTCAATCTTCCTTTGAAGACGTGGAATCATTTGAGCCATTTTACCTCAAAGATTTTTTAATCAGAAAACCTAATTTGGTTTAATCGTGTTGACAGGATAATGGAAAAGGAAATTGTAAATAGAGTTAGCAGCAGTCAATTAATCACTTTCGATCTGGAAGAACTTTACACTCCAGGAGAAAGGGTTTTGTTTGATTTAAAAGGTTTACTTTTTCAAGAGTTGGTTTTGCGTGAGAAGGATTTTCGTGATTATATAAAGTCGCATGATTGGGTACAATATAAAAATAAGTTTGTAGCCATTACCTGTTCTGCGGATGCCATCGTTCCTACTTGGGCATTTATGTTAGTTTCGGTTTCCTTACAACCCTATGCGCAGTATATCATTTTTGGAACACTGAAAGAGTTAGAACAAACCTTATTTCAAATGGAGTTGAACAAAGTTGATTGGAATAAGTATAACAATGCTAAAGTAGTTATTAAGGGATGTAGTAAAGTCGATGTGCCGCTTACAGCCTATGTTGAAGCTACTAGTCACCTTCGCTCTATTGCCTCAAGCATAATGTTTGGCGAGCCTTGTAGCACAGTGCCAATTTTTAAGAAAAAAAGCCTGTAAATTCTTTCCTATAGCTACATCGGTGTCTTCCGGGCCAGCAATAAATTTTAATTCTACGTTTAAACTCTACTGAGATCTCGTCAAAATTTTATCCACAAAATCCTTTGGTAATTCTCATTCTGATTGTCAGCTAGTTATAGCAATATGGTCTTGAAAATGCCTTTTTGATAAAAATCTTCACTGCAACTATTGCAGAAACCCCACCAACGACTACCTTTG
>JADJRT010000008.1:47500-191909 GCA_016712035.1 Flammeovirgaceae bacterium
CGGAGGCTTTCAAAGGTATGCTCAGTACGGTTGGTAATCGTATGTGGAGTGCAATAGCATAAGCATGCTTGACTGTGAGACCGACGGGTCGAGCAGGGACGAAAGTTGGATATAGTGATCCGGTGGTTCTGCATGGAAGGGCCATCGCTCAAAGGATAAAAGGTACGCTGGGGATAACAGGCTGATCTCCCCAAGAGCTCACATCGACGGGGAGGTTTGGCACCTCGATGTCGGCTCGTCACATCCTGGGGCTGGAGAAGGTCCCAAGGGTTGGGCTGTTCGCCCATTAAAGTGGCACGCGAGCTGGGTTCAGAACGTCGTGAGACAGTTCGGTCCCTATCTGTGATGGGCGTAGGAAGTTTGAGAGGATCTGACCTTAGTACGAGAGGACCGGGTTGGACTAACCGCTGGTGTACCGGTTGTCGTGTCAGCGGCACTGCCGGGTAGCTATGTTGGGACGGGATAAGCGCTGAAAGCATCTAAGCGCGAAACCCACCTCGAGATGAGACTTCCATTAAGGGACGTCAGAGATGATGACGTTGATAGGCTGCAGGTGTAAAGACAGAAATGTCAAAGCTGAGCAGTACTAATTACCCGAACGCTTCAGTAAACGAACTATGTGCTCGTAACTTTTACTTAAAAACTTTCAAATACTCTTTTATCAATACTGTCAACGATATTGAAAAGTCCACAGTCCACGGTCGATAGACCATGGATATGGCTAAGGAACATTAAGACCCTGACCATGAATGTCAGGGCAAGTCTTAAGGTGACTATAGCGGTGGGGATCACCTCTTCCCATTCCGAACAGAGAAGTTAAGCCCACCCGCGCTGATGGTACTAGGGTAAAACCCGGGAGAGTAAGTCGTTGCCTTCTTTTATTTATCTAAGAGCTCAGTATATCTATACTGGGCTCTTTTTTTATGTCAATGCGGAAGAATCCCGATGTAGGAAGAAACGATTGGTTGAATTAACTCGAGACTATCCCACACTTAGCTCAAAGAAGCGATTCTCATTGAGATGAGCCTGTGCAATACGTGTTAGTTTATCTGGGTTTGATACTTGAATGCCCTCTAAAAGAATACTGTAGAAATCGTTATTGAGATTGTGCAACCGAATAGTTTTTATTTTTTCGAGAACAGAAAATGGATTTGCTGTTTCTAACTGAAGACTACCCAAGAGATGGTGCTTTGCAGTTTCCACTTCTGCGAGATCGATATCTTCCTCTTGAAGCCGCTTTATCTCTGATTTGATTTCGGAAACCGCCAGGGATCGATTCTCCTTATTAACATCCGTGCCAATCAACAAAAAAGCATCATTCTTTAGGGCGTGGATGGATGAGTTAATTCCATAGGTCAGCCCCTTCTCTTCGCGAATGTTTTTCATTAACCGAGATCCGAAATAGCCACCCAAGATATGATTCAATAGAACCAAAGAAGGGTGATCCGGATTTGATCTGTTTATTGTTTTCTTGCCCAACCGAATGGAAGATTGAATGCTCTCAGGTTTCTGTATGTGCTGAATCTTAACTTCTGGAGATTCTGAAATGACTGACTGAACCTGGGGTTGAATTGTAATTGGAAATTCAGATAAATTTTTGATTAATATTTTCTTTATGCTGGAATCCACCTTCCCAGTAATATAAACCTCGTGTAGATTAAACTTTGTTTGAAAGAAGTCAACTAAATCTTGGCGGGTAAGAAGATCAAGGTCTCCTTCAGTCACGGAACTTCCATAAGGATGATTGCTTCCGAAAATGTTTTGCCGAATAGCTTTACTTGCCAGGTAGCTGCTTTTTTCGTTATTGATTTTTAGGTTTTGCCTAAAGATGTCTTTAAGGAGAGTGAATTCAGAATCTGGAAAAGAAGGATAATGAGCTATCTCGCAAAAAAGTGGTAGAACTTTATTTACATTTTTAGTTAGGGTGAAAAGAGAAACTGAGACAAAATCAGAGCCAGCACTAATCTCAACAGACGAGCCAAATTGATCAAAGATTTCAGCAATTTGAAATGAGCTTTTGCTTTTGGTGCCCTTGTCTAGAAGATGGGAGGTAAAATAGGATACACCAACTTTTGGTTCGCACCATTTGCCGGCTTTAAAAATTAATTCAATTCGAAGTACTTCCTGATTTACTTTGTCAAACTGAATTAGAGGAACTCCATTATTCAGTGTAGTTATTTCAGGTGAAGGGAGATTACTTGTTACGATTTCAACAAATTGCGGAGCGGACTTTCTATCAAGCATGATTAGTCTGTGATCGAATCGTCTACTCCCTTTTTGTTTTGAAAGTTCATCATTAGCGTAAATCGAATCGTTTCTGCCAAAGCATTTTCCCGGCCATTGGTTGGGACAAGATAGGCGACATCAATTCCAAACTTATCATATCGGAAACCTACGCCCGCAGTTAAATATTGTCTGTCGCCTTTATAAAGCGCCTCATAGAAATAACCTAACCGACCTGCGAAGGTATCGTTATACCAATATTCTGTTCCGGTAGAAATCATGAATTCACTGATCTCTTCATTAAAGCCTCCGGGCGCATCTGAAAAGGATCCAAAAATACCGCTGAGTAAAGCCGTGGAGTTATCTTTAGGAGGACTAGGAACCATTAGTTTATTAAAATCTAAAGCAAAGGTTAATTTATTTTGACTATCCAACTCTCTTGTATAAGCTCCTCCCAGTCGCAGATTTGTGGGAATGAAATCTTTATTATTGCTATCTGAATAGGTAATCTTGGCCCCCAGGTTTGTAATTGCTGCTCCTAGCGAATAGGATGAATTACTTGATCTAAAAGGTTTGGTGTAGTAGATACCCAAATCAACTGCGACTGAATTACCTGGCCGGGCATCAATATTACCCGTACTTAATGCTCCCGTAAGGTTAGAGTATATGTACCGAAGCGCTCCACCAATAGCAAGTTCTTCGGTGAGCATTCTGGAATAGGTTACATCGAAAGCAAATTCGCGAGGATTAAATCTTCCAAGATCATTATTATTTACATCCTTAAATTGAATCTCACCTAAATCAAAATACTTCATAGAAGCAGCCACGGTTTGTACTCTTCCAATTTTATAGAAACCCGATAGGTAAAAGACATACATATCGTTAATAATTTTACCAAGCCAGGGTGTGTAAGAACCTGAGATTCCATAACCGAGGCCATTATCAATAAAGGCAAGCTTACCGGCATTCCAGTATGCAGAATTTACATCAGCTGAAGTGGCAACCCCAACATCGCCCATGCCACCAGCCCGGGCATCGGGGGTGATGGTAAGGAAAGGAACGGCAGTGGTAATGACCTTATTGGTCGTATCCTGACCTATCAAAGTTCCTGAAGAGGACACCTGAGACCAAGAGACAAACGGAAAAATTAAGAGAGTGAAAACAGTAGGAATACTTAACCTCTTCATAATCAAGTTCTAATCGGTAAAGGTAGTTAATTCAAGATAATTAGCTTGGTATATTGCTCATTTTTCGAGCCATCCAGTAATGAACGAACAGAAAGTTTACCCAGATATACACCCTGGCTTAATTTTGTTCCAGATGCTGATTTTCCATCCCACTCGGTTAAAGTAACTCTATACTGGCTTGAAAATACTTCAAAAGTTTGATTTAAAATGATCTTACCTGCCAGGTCCAGAATAGTTAAATAAACCTCCAAATCTTCGCCAGGCCTGGTATGAGTAAATTCAAGAATTGTTGATTCATAAAAGGGATTTGGGTAATTACTGAACTCCTCAATTTGAATCTGATCTCCTTCGGTTACTACAAAATCAACTGTTCCGATTGCCCGGTTGTTATATGTGTCGGAAGCGGATAAGGTAAGCGTGTGTTTACCTTTTTCGAGGCCATCTAGTGGAAAAGTTAAAGAGCCTGCTTTATAATTGTCGAGATTTGAATAGTAATAATCGTTGAGAATAAAAGGAATACCATTGTCGATCGATGCGGTAATTTCATGGCCCGTTGGGTCTGATGAAATATTGATGCCGCTTTCGTCAAAAAGTTTTACAACGATTTTTGTGTTTGGTCCTACAATTCCGCCTGGAATAAAGGTTGTATCGCCAAGAAAAAGTTGAATTTGAGGTGGTGTGTTATCCGAGGCAGGACTTGATTCAAGACCACCTATTAGATTATTGAGAGCTATTCCGTTCGCGAAGTTTCCTTTCTTGTCAAACGCGGAAGCAAGAAATTTCCCTGTAATAAATTCTGCCGGAATATCTTTTGGCATAATGAATTGTAATTCGAAAAGACCTTGGCTCACAGACGCGTTGCCTCGAAAAAGCATGTTTGGCCGATCTGAATAATTGAAGGGTGGGTTCTCATCGCCTTTGGTAATCAGATTCACTTCTTCACTAAGTAAGGTAAGAGTTAATTTGCCGTTGAATTGCGTTAAAGCACTTAAGTTGTTTTCGAGATGTCCGGTTATGTTTACTTGTGAGAGTCCCTTCAGTTCAAGTGATCCGGCACTTGTTTTAACCTCATCAAAAACAATTTCATTTTCAGCTAGGGCGAGTTGCATAGATGGATCACCCAGCAGTGAAAAATTTCGGTTAGCCACACCGCTAATACTTTTGTTTTTAGTCTCTTTAAACACAGTTCCTAAATCATTGAATTTGTTTTGAGATTTAGCAAAGAGCGATTCGTAAAAGGCTTTATTCAAGGTGAAGTTAGTACTTGAATTCACGGGCCTTGACGAAGTTACCAAGCCGATGGATCCGCCTTTCTTTTGAAGAAGCGTTAATTCTCCACTTGTTATTTGAAAGGGATCATCATGTCTTCCAAACTCGCAGGTGGCGGTAACAAACAACGGATATTGGGGTCCATTTTTCCAACTTTCAATTATTGTTTCGTCTAAAATTCTTTCATCCATCCAAACCCGCTCCGAGCCATGACCTGTATAGTTTACAACCAATGAACCCTTACGCACGGCAAGATCGAGTGCTTCAGCGGCATCAGGACTCCTTTGCCCGTTGGGTCTAGTAACTTGCTCAAACGAATCCAGAAAAAACTTTTGTGTATGATACTTTGGGTTTAACAACTCTACAGAATTAGCCAGTTGATCGGCCTGACTATTATGAATATTAAAATCACCATCGTCTGCCACAAAGAGAATTTCGTTTTGCCATGGGCCAAAAGACGATGGGTTTAGATCGTACTCGATTAGCTTATCGACTACACGCTTTGCTTCCTCCAATGTTTTCACAGGCAGGCGGCCAACGCCAATATCAAGCGTATGATTTTGAACCGGACTTTCTGACCACTCGCCTTCCGTTGTTTCGAGAAAAGAATAATAATCATCGGAAGCATACGTTTCGAGTGGACTTAACGAATTACGCGATTCATAAATAGGAACATAGTTGGTATTCCCCAACACTCTGTTTTTATAGTCATAGGAGCCGCGACCAAAAAGCAATACGTTTTTTAGATGAGCATTGGTATCGTTATAAAGCATTTTAAGGAAATCCCGCAAGGCAGTAACATCTTGTTTGCCACCTGAAAACTCGTTGTATATCTGGTTTGTGGTAACGACCTTGCTAATAACGCCTGATATGGATTGGCGATGATTAGCCAGGCGTTGAGCTTCACTTAAAAAATCGGGGTGCGTTATTATAAGCAATTCTGGAGCTGTCATGCTATGGAGGTTCTGATTCGATACCTTGCCCTCAAAGACCGGAGGCTTTGCTTTATCAGATTTAAATAGTACAAATTCCTTCAGCGAAGTTGTGTTGGTAGAGAAAGATAATTTGTTATTCAACAATGAAAAATCCTGATCTTTAGCTTCAAAGGAGTCGGTTACATCCCATAGTCTAATTCCGGCAGTTACATTGTTTACTTCAAAGGTTGATGTGTTATTAGCCAGACTACTGGATGAACGGAAAATAATCTCATCGCCATAGAGCGCTAGTTTTCTCTTTAGATTTAGGATGAAAAAATCGAGATAGCCAATAGAGATGCCGGGACTTCCTTTTGTGAATTGATAATTTACATCTTGTTTGCTTTTGGTCGATGCGGCTACTGCGCTCGAATTGAAAATGGTTGTATCTGCTTTTACCCGGCCCTTAATGCTGTAACTGGAATTGGGGATTGCCACTATAGGTTGCGTTAGAACCGGAGTTGCATTAAATGAAACCTGAAAAGAAGTATTAGTAATAGATTGAGCCATTACATGTGAAACCAATTTTATATCAGAGTTCTCAACCACACCCGAGATATCGAATTGAACAGTGGCGGTGGTTATGGCATCAAACTGCTCGCCAAACCATTGCCGTCCGGATTTCAGGATGTTGTACTTTTCCGTTTCATAATAGGCGATGTCGTCAAACTGATTGACGAGCGGAAAGGAGCCGGCCTGATTTTCACTTTGCGTGATACGCTTTCCCGGATCAGATCCAATCGTTAGAAAGTAGAAATTCTTATCTGTAAATAAATTGTTCTCGTAAGCAAAAACTTGCTTTTGCATATCATACTCATATTTATCAGGACCTCTGCCAAAGAAAAGGATTACGTCACCTGAGTTAAAACGACCATCGGATTCCCCTGTAACTTCTATCGCAATCTCCTGTAGTTGATTTATCCGAGGTAGGTTGTTTGCCTGGGGCAGCATGCCCAGCTGGCCGGTAAAAATTTTGATATTTCGCGGATCAAGTTGATCGGGATTTATTCCTGTACTCTTTAATAGATTGTAATCAATTTTTACTAGACCATCGCTGGTTACGGAAAACTTATACCAATTCCCGGACTTCAATACAGGTAGTGCTTGTGCTGATAAATCAAATTGAATTACCAGTAAAACAGGTATGCTTACTATTTTGAAGAAATTTCGCAAGGATCAAATCATTTTAACCTACCCACCTTAATGCCTTACTCACCAACGAAAAGAGAATATAGAAAAGTATAATAAAGGGTAAAGCTGTCTTCCCCATCGAGACGATCAGTAATACGGCTATTGGAAGAAAGGTAAACCGAGCTTTGTTATCAGCCCATGAAAAATTTTTGAACTTGAATGCAATGATATCAATTCGGGAGACCATGAGTAATGAGAATACAAGTGTTATTAGAATTAACACCCAATCTTGCTGCACCCAGTTATTTAATGATGATGGTAAAAAAACAAGAGATGTGATGAATACGGTATTGGCCGGAGTATTTAGTCCTTTGAAAGAATCGTGCTGAGTTTCGTCTACATTGAAGACGGCTAAACGCAAGGCTGAACAAACAGCTATAAGAAAAGCGAAATATGGGAGCCACTCGTTTGTGGTTATCGCACCAATCATTTTATACATAACCAGTGATGGCAGTATTCCAAACGTAACTACGTCAGCCAGGGAGTCCAGTTCTTTGCCAATGGGGGATGACACTTTAAGCAAACGTGCGGCAAAGCCATCAAAGAAATCGAAAAAGCCGCCCGCCCAAACAAAATAGGCAGCAGGTACCGCGCGATTCTCTAGACAAAATACTATTCCAACGCATCCACACAAAAGATTGCAGCAGGTAAGGAAATTAGGAATATGGCGGGTCATGTTCTAAGAGCGTAATGAAAGTGCACAGAATGGATTTGAAACTTTTTCTTTACCTACTGTAGTCGGTTCGCCATGACCGGCATACACAACCACATCGTCAGGCAAGGTGAAAACTTTTTTATGAATGCTATCTATAAGCGTATTCATGTCTCCACCGGGTAAGTCGGTTCGGCCTATACTTCCATTAAACAAAACATCGCCACTTAATAATGATTTCGATTCTTTATTATAGAACCCAACATGACCGGGCGCATGTCCGGGCAAAAATAAAACCTGAAACACTGTGTTGCCAAACGAAATAGACTTCCCTTCTTCTAAATATTCATCGGGGTGCACTTCATGGTATTGAGCAAATCCATAAGATGGCGCATAGGCTTTTACTGCTTTTAGCACAGGCTCTTCTTTAGCGTGAATTAAAAAAGGAACTTTGTATTTTTCCTTAACAAAATAGTTGCCCAACACGTGATCAATATGGCAATGTGTATTTAACAGATATTTGATTTGGATGTTTTCAGTCTCAATAAATTTAGTGAGCGCTGCTTTTTCATTTGGTTCGTGACAACCTGGATCTATAATAACACCTGATTCCGTTTCGTCATAAACCACGTATGTGTTTTCACTAAACGGATTAAAAGTAAAAGATTGAATATGTATCATAATTAATTGGTAAAAGTACGCCCTTTTCGTCTAAAAATGGGAGCGGTAATGGGGCGATGTGTTGTATTTTTGACTCTTTAAAATATCATTATTAAAAAGGTTGATTATATCATTATTGGGCAAGGACTGGCGGGTTCTTGTCTCGCATTGTGCCTTTTATCAAAGGGTAAAAGCATCATGGTATTTGATCGGCCTGAGCAAAACAGAAGTTCGGCCATAGCAGCCGGATTATTTAATCCTATTACCGGTAAGCTGATGTCTAAAACCTGGCAGGCAGATCATCTCTTTCCTGAACTTGATTTTTTTTATCGCAACGCAGAGCAAATCCTCGATCAACGATTCTATTATCCTCAATCGTTGTATCGACCCTTTCTTTCTGTGGAAGAACAGAATGCGTGGATGGGCAAAAGTTCTGAGGCTACCTGGATGCCTTATATTGAAAAGATATATTCACAGGGTGTGTTTACCCATCAGGTTAATAATCCCTGGGGTGGTATTGTGCTTAGTCAGTGTGGCTACGTAGATGTACCTAAATTCATGAAAAGTGTATCGGACTATTTGGCCAAGAGAAATTCTATTGTGTTTGAAAAGTTTGATGAGCAGTTGATTCACAATCCTCATGAAGGAATCAGGTATAAAGATTTTGAATCGACTAAGATTATTTATTGCACGGGTACTGAGGCTCTCAATTCAAAGACAGGAATGGATTTACCCATCAGAAAACTAAAAGGTGAAACTTTAACCATAGAAATGGATGAAGATCCGGAACTGATTTATAATCGCGGTGTTTATATTGTGCCATACAAGGAAAAACAATATCGGGTAGGAGCCACGTATGAGACTAAAAACCTATCTGGTGAAATTACAGCAGAAGCAAGAATGGAGTTAGATCAGAAATTGATGGAGTTAATTAAAATTCCCTATAGAATAACCGCCCAAGACTGGGGTTTTAGGCCAACCACGCCCGACCGGAGACCAATACTGGGTTCTATGTCTGATTCAAAAAATGTTGTTATTTTTAACGGTTTAGGTACTAAGGGCGTAAGCCTGGCGCCTTATTTTTCGGCTCAGTTGTGTGATTGGCTTATTGGAGTGGGCAAAATCCAGCCAGAAGTCAATATCACGCGATTTAAATCGTTATCTTCGAAATCCAGTGTGGTAGTATGAGAGGAAAGTTACGGTTAGTAGGTATTTGTTCGCTCCTGTTTCTTGTTATTGGAGTTACTGAGGCTCAGCAGGCCTTGGAAACTTTTGGTAAAAACAGAATTCAATACAAGCAGTTTCGATGGAACTACCTAAGCTCAGAAAATTTCGATGTCTATTATTATGATGACCGCAAAAGAGTGGCACAGGAATCTATTGAGTACCTGGAAGCGGAATTCGATCGCATTACGGATTTGATTGGGTTTTATCCTTACCAAAAAACTAAAGTTTTTTTATATAATTCCGTTACCGATTTGCAACAGAGCAACATCGGACTAAACCACACGCAATACAGTTCAGGAGGCGAAACAGATTTTGTTAAACCCTATGTGGAAATTGCACATCCGGGCACGTTGGAGAGTTTCAAGGAAGAATTGATCTACAAATTTGCGGATCTGATGCTGCAGGAAATGTTATTTGGTGGCAGTCTTAAAGACATGTTTCAAAATGCCGTTCTTCTTAACTTGCCCGATTGGTTTGTAGACGGAGCGTCCTTATACGTAGCCAAAGGATGGAACGAAGAGATGGATGATTTTGCCCGGCAGTTGGTTGTCGACAAAAAAAAGGGAAACAAAGCGCTGAAGTTGTCCGGTGATGAGGCTGCACTCGTAGGGCAATCAATCTGGAATTTTATTGTTGAGAAATATGGTAAGAGCAGTATTAACAATATTCTCAATTATACCCGAATAATCCGCAATGAAGAAAAAAGCGTACTCATAACTTTAGGGATACCCTTTAATCAATTGATGTTAGAGTGGAAGGACTTTTATTCCACGATGGAGACACGAATTGCACAAACATACGTGGCTCCTACGGACTCAACCCTGTTCAGCCCGAAACATCGTAAGACTATAGTTTTCACGACTGTAAAAATTAGTCCGGATGGCAAGAAGGTTGCCTATGCCGAAAATGATCGCGGAAAGTTTACAATCAAAGTCAAGTCGCTTTAAAATGGGAGAGAAACGGTGATTCTTAATGGGGGCAACCGCGTAATTAAACAAGATGTTGATTATAAGATTCCTTTACTTAGTTGGTCAGATGCCAATACGTTAGGGGTTATTGGTGTTAAGAATGGCCAATATGTTTTTTGGTTATACGATTTAGTTACAAAAAGCAAATTGCCCCTCGAGTTAGACCGATTTAGTAACATCAGAAGTTTTAATTTTTCAGGCAACGGAAGGCTTGCTATATTGAGCGCAGACCTTCAAGGGCAAAATGATTTATTTTTAATAAGCAGCCGCAGAGATAGAACCCGGAGGTTGACCAATGATTTGTTCGATGATCTTGACCCATCTTTTATCCCTAACTCCAACACCATTGTGTTTACCTCAAACCGAACTACCGATTCGGT
This sequence comes from Flammeovirgaceae bacterium, assembly GCA_016712035.1. Lineage (GTDB taxonomy): Bacteria > Bacteroidota > Bacteroidia > Cytophagales > Cyclobacteriaceae > ELB16-189. Next base: position 58,232 of record JADJRT010000008.1, read on the forward strand.
GGATACCTCGCTAAAACAATATATTAAGTCTAGCCCAAACTATAATCTTTTTCTATTTAACCTGGATACAACTGCTAATGTCGTGAAAAGGGTAACCAATACATTCAGTAAAGATTTTCATCCTAAGGCCTTTGACGAAAACAATTTCTATTACCTGAGTGACCAAAGAGGTATTGTTAATTTGTTTAAGTATGACAGGCAGACGGGAATTTATTCGCAGATAACGAATTTCAATTCAAGTATAAAGGATTTTGATTTGGATTTTTATAATCGCTCGCTCGCTCTTGTTACAACTAAGAAACTAAGCGAAGATATTTTTATCATCAATAACTTTAATTTTCAGCGCCAGATTTTTACTCCAGCTTCGCGCAGGAAGGAAATTCAACAAGCCAAAATTGTTACGGAGAAACGAAAAAAAGAGCCTGCAAAAAACATGTCAATCAAAGATCTTATTAATAGCAGGTTAAAAGAAAAACAGGACACCTCGCGGCAGGAGCAGGAGATACCGGTGGAAAAAGACACGACAGCGATTAAGTCAAATGTAATCGATGTCGAAAATTACCAATTTGAGGATGTTCTAAAAAGCGACACGTTAAAACCACCAATAACAAAAGAGAAGCCTCTTAATACGGATGATTATGTCTTTGAGGATGAAGCTGTGAAAGCAAAACAGCCTAGCGAAACTTTTTTGACCCGGTATATGAAAGCCCGCGAATCAAGCCGGGTTACGGGGCCCTTTCCATATGCACCTAAGTTCAGTTACGAAAATGTTGTTACAAACTTTGTTATAGACCCGTTGCGCGGCTTTAGCATGAAGATAGAAACCCAGATGAATGATATGCTGGAGAATTATAGAATACTGGGTGGCTTACAAACGGCTTTTGATTTTAAAAGTGGAGATGTATATCTTGAGTTTCAATATTTGCCGAACCGGATTGATTTTAGTGCACGGTTTGACCGAAGAGTTATATTTTGGGATACCCCCCAGGAAAATATAACCCAGGTAGAAAAGCAACAGTATTCGTTTCAAAAAATTGAAGTGGGCGCCTCATTACCTATTTCAGTTCGTACGCGGGTAACAGCCAAGCCCTTCATTGGGTTTACCCAGTTTTTAGATCGTGGACTTGAGCAACCTCAAACAATGCCTGTATTTAAGCCTACCGAATATCAATTTTATGGAGGGGCTAAAGGCGAAGTAGTGTATGATAATTCAATCACCACGGGGATGAACCTGATTGAAGGAACTCGAGGAAAGTTGGGTATGGTTTATTATGGTGCCCTTGGAGATAATCAAAAAAGTTTTGCACAAGTCTCCCTGGACATAAGACATTACCAGAAAATATATCGGGAAATTGTATTTGCTGTGCGAGGCTTTGCAGGCACATTCTTTGGAAACTCACCCAAGTATTATATGCTTGGGGGCATGGATAATTGGTTTGGTAACACAATCAACTATGAAGGCCTACAAAACCCGTTGATCAGTGGGGTAGGTGTGTATAATCAAAACCTCTTGTTCTCTGAATTCACAACCAGTTTACGAGGCTTTGATTATGCCACTTTGTATGGCAATAGTGTTGCTGTATTAAACTCGGAGTTTCGGGTTCCTTTAGTACGGGCACTTTCAAATGGGCCTATTGCCTCCAACTTTTCCGAAATCTTCAATTTACTGCGTTTTACGATATTGGAACCAGTTGGACTGGTGCCCCGCCCTTCGACTCCAAGAATAGTGTGCGTAAACGTGTTGTGCCAGAAGATACCTCAGGGAGCCCATTTATTATTGAATTGAAGGATTATCTCAATCCCTGGTTATACAGTTATGGTTTTGGATTACGCACTATGATGCTTGGCTATTATATGAAGTTTGATCTTGCCTGGCCGGTAGAGAATTATAAAGTGAGAGATCCAAGAGTTTATGTAACATTGGGTTTTGATTTTTAGCGCCCATTAGTTTCCGCAAAAATGGATACCTTCACAAGAATTTTTTAATCACTTTTTATAACTACATGATTAAATCTATGACCGGGTTTGGTCAGAGCGTTTCAAGTTCTGGTGAAGCCACTTTATCTGTTGAAGTTAAAAGTCTAAACTCAAAATTTTTTGATTTGAGTTTACGGTTGCCTAAAAAATATTCAGAGAAAGAACTTGAGCTCAGAAATTTATTAGCTGAAAGATTGGAGCGTGGAAAGGTGTCATTTAGTATTGATTACCAAACCGGGTTAAAGCAGGAGATACGACAACAATACAACGAGGTTCTGTTTGAATCTTATTACAACGAACTTAAAAAATTGGCTGATCGGGTCCACGGTAGTCATGATTCGCTATTTCAGATGGCGCTTTCATCTCCCGATGTTGTGCAAGCTAATGGCAAAGAAGAACTGGACCCTGTAGAATGGGAACGCGTCTTAGCATTGCTAAAGGAAGCCATAAATAAATGTGACAACTTTAGAGCGGAAGAAGGAAAATCATTAGAGACTAAACTAGCCGGATACATAGAAAATATCAAACAAGGGTTAATTGAAGTTGAGATAATAGACCCAAAACGTATTGAAAAAATTCGTAGCCGGATAAAAGGGAATATTACGGAGTTTTTTGGAAACGAAGGATTTGATGCCAATCGATTAGAACAGGAGATAATCTTCTATATTGAAAAATTGGATATTCATGAAGAGCGTGTAAGGCTAAAAACTCATTTAGATTATTTTTTGAAGATCATGTCAGAGAAACAATCGAATGGAAAAAAACTAGGATTTATTTCGCAGGAGATAGGCCGTGAGGTTAACACTATTGGAAGCAAAGCTAACGATGCCGAAATGCAAAAACATGTGGTGATGATGAAAGAAGAGCTCGAGAAGATAAAAGAGCAGTTGAGCAATGTTTTGTAAGGCTGATCATTACATATGGCTGAAACTATTGGATTTAAATTATTTGAAAACCTTTTAACTTTGTATTCAAAACTTATCGACTATGAAAAACTATTTTAAAATTTTAACACTGGCCATAGCGAGTGGCTTATTCCTTGCCTCGTGTCAAAAGCCGGCACAGGAAGATTCGGCTGCAACTGAAGTTGCAGCAAACACCTTAACCGAAGCTGAAAACGCAGATGGATGGGAGCTTCTTTTTAATGGAACCTCTCTGGATGGATGGAAGCGGTACAATCATGACACGATTGGCCCACTTTGGAGTGTAAAAGACGGAATGATTATCTGCGATGGCTCTGGTCTAGGGAAGGTTCTGGAGCCATGGGCGGATCACTTACCACAACCCGTTCTTTTGGAAATTTTGAATTGAGTGTGGATTGGAAGATTTCACCAGGGGGTAATAGCGGCATTCTTTATCACGTAGTGGAAAGTCCCGAATACGGACATGATTATGAGACCGGTCCGGAATATCAGGTTATGGATGATGGCGGTTGGACAGGCGATAAATTAAAGCCAGCGCAGTTAGCCGGTTCTAATTATGATATGTTTGAAGCGCCTGCTACTAAAAAAGTAATGCCCGTAGGAGAGTGGAATAATTCCAAAATCATTTATAACAATGGTCATGTAGAGCATTGGCTCAATGGAGAAAAAGTAGTTGAGTTTGAAGAAGGAAGCGAAGAGTATAACAACCGCTATCAAAGCAGCAAATGGGTTGAGTATCCGGGTTGGAATAAATTTAAGGAAGGCGCTATTTCCCTTCAAGACCACGGGGCTCCGGTTTATTATCGCACGATTAAGATTAAATCCTTGTAAAGGATCATCAAATTCTTAATGAAGGACCGGCTTGCCCGGTCTTTTTTTTGATTACTCGACCGCTTGCAATAGCAACTTCACAAAAGGGTCTAACGAATTGTTATCAATCCAGCGTACAACAGCCACAATATCATTTTCGCGATCTACATAAATCATATTTGTACCATTACCAATATGTGTAAATGCTGTGGCCGGTGCACTGGGTAAATATTTTTTATCCGTATTAAGAAAGTAGTTCATAAAGCCGTATCCAATTTGTGGTTTGGTTGGCGTGGTCGACCAGGTTAGCCACTGTTCAGAAAGTAATTGCTTGTCTTTCCATTTTCCATTGCGCAACGTGAGATAGCCAAAGCGAGCCATGTCGTATGCATTAATGATCATACCACCGCCCCAATGCCCCCCGCCACTAACCGATTGAACTATTGCCCCATCCATTACCACCCAGGAATTATCGTAGCCATACCACCGCCAGGATGCTGAAGCTCCGATTGCGTCCATTATATTTTCTTTTAGAACTTGTGGTAGTGGCTTGCGCCAAAGATTCAATGTAGCTAAGGCCAACACGTTCACACGGGTGTCGTTATATTCATAAACACTACCGGAAGTATTTCTTTTTCTTGTAAGCCATTCTTTTGGGTCAGCGGCAGGGCGATCAGCCCAATCGGGTTTACCCCAAAGTGTACCTTCCCAATCGCTGGTTTGCCTAAGCAAGTCATTCCATGTTATAGTACGATTATGGGACGTATTAAATAAATCAAACAACTGAGGAGTACCAAAATAATCTGCTTTGTTTACTGTTTCAATCGGCTTATACAAATGAATAGGAGCCATGTATGTATAAACGGTGTCGTCTATACTACGAATGAGACCTTTATCGAAGGCAAGCCCAACGGTGGCAGAAAGAAAACTTTTTGCAACGCTATGGGTCATATCGGGTCGCATAGGTTCGCCCCAACTGGCAATAACATAGCCATTCTTAACAATTATTCCCGTTGGCATTCCACGATCTTTCATGGGACCAATAGCATCACCAAAAGGTTCACGGCCAAAAGTCTGGTAGTGATTCTGCTCCATGCTTCGCGGATTTTTTATTTCGTGACTTATCGCAAATTCAATGGCAACTTGTAACTTATCGTTATCAACACCAACCTCACGGGGATGCTTCTGTGCCCATACCTTTCGGGATAATAGGGTTTAGGTGCTTCCCTGTTTTTCTTTTGAGAAATACCCACAATAGGGAGAACGACTAATAGTAAAACTCGGATGGATAAATGCATAATAGTATTTTTTCTAAATCAATTATATTTACTAAGTCAATAAACTTCCGGGAGATTCCTATGCTCAACTTTCTAAAACAGAAACCAATCTCTCAAAAGCCCTTTACAAATATCTTAACTCATTTTTCAATTGTAATACTCTTCCTTACCTCTTTATTCTGGGTATTGAATTTACTATTTATAACCTTCATTCCCACTGAAATCTTTGCTGCTTTTTTCTCCATCGGACTTATTACTCACATTTTAAACAAACTTGGACATCCTCGTAAAGCCACTGTGTTTGTGCTGCTCTCGATCAACCTGGGTCTCTATGCAGTTGCATCTAGCGAAGCCAGCGAAACGGCCATACATTTGTTTTTGGGGGCAGTTGCCTTTGCTGCCTTAGTCATTTACGGATATGAGCAGTGGTATCTGGGTTTGCTTTTTATGGCATTTTCTCTTTCGCTATATTTTGCTTGTTTTCTTTCAGACTACTCCCCCTTACCTGAGCGCAGATTTACGCAGGCGGAAATAGACGCGTTCTTTATAGTTAACTCACTTTCCTATGCAGTTATATGTGCTTATTTATTTTTCCTTGTGCTAAAGATGAATCATAAGAGCGATAAAGCTTTGCGTGAGAATAAGAATGAGATTAGACTTCAGAACGAGCAACTCCTTAAAGCGAATGCCGAACTTGACCGTTTTGTTTATAGTGCTTCGCATGATTTACGTGCCCCCTTAAGTTCGATCTCGGGGCTTATTACTATTTCAGAAACAACAAAAGCGGTAGATGAATTAAAGGAATATTTAGGGATGATAAAAGGAAGAATTAAAGTTCTGGATAAATTTATTGTAGATATAATTAACTATTCGCGTAACACGCGATTAGAATTGGATTGTGAAAAATTAAATCTCAAAGATTTAATTCATGAAATTACGGAAGGTCTTAAATATACGGATGGTGCGGATTCATTAAGCATAGAAAATGCCATCGACCCTCAATGGGAGATCGAATCTGATCCCACTCGCCTAAGAATGATTTTAAACAATTTGATTTCGAATGCGATCCGATACTATGATAAAAGCAAAGCAGAAAGAAGCATTTATATTGATGCGCATAAAAATATTGGGGAGATTGAGATTAGAATCTGGGATAACGGCATAGGTATCCCTAAACAACATCAGGAAAAAATATTTAACATGTTTTTTAAAGCAAGTGATAATTCAAACGGATCGGGCTTAGGGTTATATATTGCGAATGAAGCCACCATTAAATTGGGAGGTCGTATTTCAGTCGCTTCGGAAGTGGGCAAAGGATCTACGTTTTCAAGTTTTCTGCCCGGTTAAAAACCGGGTGTATTTTCAAAAAACATTTTGTTGATCCGCCCTCCAATAATCATTACTGTACATAATTCATGGAAAAAAATATTCTAAAGATTGCTTCAGAATTAACTATTACCCCAGAGCAGGTTCAATCTGTTGTTAGTCTTTTACTTGCAGGATCAACCATTCCTTTTATAGCGCGTTACCGCAAAGAAGTTACCGGAAGTTTAGACGAAGTTGTCCTTGCTGCTATCCGCGATCAATATGACCAATTGATGGAGTTGGACAAAAGAAGGGAAGCAATCCTTAAGTCTATTGAAAACAGGGGAAGCTAACCCCGGCATTAGCAAAGGCCATCGATACAGCTGAATCATTAACGGAATTGGAAGACATTTATTTGCCCTATAAACCTAAACGGAAAACACGGGCAAGCATGGCCAAAGAAAAAGGCCTTGAGCCACTGGCACTTACCATTTTTGAGCAAAGGAATGTGAACCTTGAAAAACTTACAAGCGAGTTTATTAATGCAGAACTTGGTGTAAATACTGGCGAAGAGGCACTTGAAGGCGCGAGAGATATTATGGCGGAATGGGTAAGCGAAAATCAGGAGGCACGTCAGAAAGTCCGTGAATTATTTTGGAGTGAAGGTGTAGTTGAAACCAGTGTAGTAAAATCTAAAGCACAGGATACAGAAGCTCAAAAGTTTAAAGATTATTTTGAATGGAAAGAGTCGATTAAAAAAGTTCCCTCACATCGTTTACTGGCTATGCGCAGAGCCGAAAAGGAAGGCTTTGTGACTATGGATATTGCCCCAACCGAAGAATTAGCCATCCAAACATTGGAGAAACAATTTGTTCGATCTGATTCTACCGCAGCGGCTCAGGTGCGATTGGCAATAACAGATTCATATAAGAGATTGTTAAAGCCTTCACTAGAAACAGAAATGCGAGTTGAAACCAAACTCAAAGCTGATGCGGATGCTATTCAGGTTTTTTCTGCTAACCTCAAAAAACTATTGTTGTCCTCGCCTTTGGGTCAAAAGCGGGTGCTTGCCCTTGACCCGGGGTTTCGCACAGGGACAAAACTTGTGTGCTTAGATGAACAGGGCGCCTTGTTATTTAATAATGTCATTTATCCGAATGAGCCACAACGTGAAACAACGAAGTCTGCCACTATTGTGCTTGGCTTGTGCGATCGATTTAAAATAGAAGCCATCGCTATTGGAAATGGCACTGCCAGCCGCGAAACAGAAGCCTTTATAAAGAGCATTGGGTTGCCAAAAGAAATTCTTGTGGTCATGGTGAACGAAAGTGGTGCTTCTGTTTATTCGGCCAGTGAGGTAGCTCGCGAAGAATTTCCTGATCACGATATTACTGTTCGCGGTGCTGTATCGATTGGACGAAGGCTCACCGATCCGTTGGCCGAACTCGTTAAGATTGACCCGAAATCTATTGGTGTAGGGCAGTACCAACACGATGTAGATCAAAACCGATTAAAAGCAGGACTGGATGATGTGGTGATGAGTTGTGTAAACTCGGTAGGTGTGGAGGTAAACACGGCTAGCAAAGAGTTGTTGAGTTATGTATCGGGCCTGGGACCACAATTAGCAAAGAGTATTGTAGAATATAGAAATCAGAATGGTGCTTTCGCAGATCGGCAATCGCTTCATAAAGTACCGCGTTTAGGAGATAAAGCATATGAACAATGTGCTGGATTCTTGAGGATTCGGGATTCTAAAAATCCACTGGACTCGAGCGCTGTGCACCCTGAGCGTTATAAATTAGTAGAGAAATTCGCTGAAGATCTCGGTTGCACAATAAAAGATTTGATGACGAGTGCTGAGCTGCGCAAGAAATTGGATTTAAAAAAATATGTAACTACAGATGTAGGTCTGCCAACGCTTACGGATATTCTCGCTGAACTTGAAAAACCGGGGCGCGACCCGCGTGAGAAATTTGAAATCTTCAACTTTGAAGAAGGCATTCATGAAATTAAAGACTTGAAGGTCGGTATGTCTTTACCAGGCATTGTTACCAACGTAACAAACTTTGGTGCTTTTGTAGATATAGGCGTGCATCAGGATGGTCTTGTGCATATCAGTCATTTAAGTGATCGTTTTGTTAAAGATCCAAACGAAGTAATTGCTGTGCAGCAAAAAGTTAAGGTTACTGTTGTTGAAGTTGATATTGCCCGCAAGCGAATAGCTTTATCTTTAAAGAGCGATCCTTTTGGAAAATCTGCACCTGTCCAAAATATAACTAAACAAGAACGAAGTTCTAAACCAAAGCCTCCGGTAAAAGCAGTTGAGTCGATGGAGGATAAACTTGCTCAACTGCGTGATAAGTTTAAACGATAAATGAATAAGTTATAATGTTCTCAGATTTTCATTAGCTTAGTTCCTATAAACTAGGTTAGTAAGGATTATACATGCCCTTAATAGTATTCTTTTTAATTGTAATTAGTGGTATAGTGATACTGGTTCGTTTAAAGAAACCGAAAAACCAGTTAGCAGATATTAATAGCCAACCCAAGGCAGATCAAGTTGCTGGAATCAAAGATTATGCTGGCGTAACAGGAAACATAAAATGGAAACTAACTTCTTCAGTCTGGTTCGAGGATATGGGAAGGTCAAGTTCAAAGGCGCTGAGCAGATCTTGGAACAGTAAATCGGTTTGGCAAACGGATGCCATCAAATTACCAGCTGGTAAATTTATTATGCTAATGTCTACACCAGGAGAGGTAAAGACGAGTGATATTAAGCGGGGAGGATTTTTAAATAAAATGGTTAATGTAGCTGCCGATGCTGTACTTGATGTTTATGTTGGTGGTTATTTTGGCAACGAATATAAATCCCTTGTAAATATTGGTGAGGATGGCGTTAAAATGAAGCGTGAAGAATTGAATGATTTTATGATTTTAACTAATGTGGAGCCATTAGCTGAAAAGTATTTTGACGCAGCGACCGTATCCATGATAGCAAGGTGGAAGAAAACGGAGGCGGGATTTCTTCAAGAAGAAAAAATTGATCAGTTTGGATTATTATTTTCTCCGGATGGAGTTACTCTCTCATGCATGGCTAATATGGATAGTGAAAACGAGGTAAAAATATTTTCTGATTTTGGATCGGTACTGACCACTAAAATGATTCAAATTTCGAGCAAAAAAAAGTTGAATGAGATCATTCAACTTTACTTTTTCTTTAAAGAGGAATTATTTTCCTCCCGTTGCTACTTCTTCAACTTGATTATCTTTTTCCATTTCGGCTAATAATGTATCATACTGCTTCTTTAATTCTAGGTCAGTCGAAAGTGCTTTTTTAACTTTATTATATGTAGCGGCCCCTAAATAATCTTTCGCAAGGCTTTGAAATGCCTGATTTATTTTAAGGGTTTCTTCTTTCTTTGTTTTAGTTACTTCATTTACGAATGCAATTTCCTCAGGTGTTGCCGCAGCTTCATCCAGTTTAGCCTTATCATCAATTATTTGTGAAATTTCGTTGTACCGGGTACCATTCATCACTTCCGAATCTTTTACCATATCAGAAAGTGTAGCCTGAACGACTATGGTCATTTCATTAATCGAATCCATTACGGTTGCGTACTTAGTTAATTCTTCTTCACTTACGGTTGCTTCTTGCGAGAAAGATAAAAATGTGGTTAAAAAGAGAGCCGTACTTAAAAAAAACTTTGCTTTCATGTCTTTATAAATTTTGGTTTTACATAATATAATTTTTTAAGGTATGGATAATGTTCTTTATAACCAAGAGATTTAATGTCAAAGCCAATTCTAATTGTGTGAGAGGTTTGTTATTAGAATGATTAATTATCCATGGCTGATTCAGCATGAAATTTAAGAACAATGATATTTTCACTTTTCAGAAATAGGTCATGTTCTTTAATCTCAAAAGTAGTGACTGTGCTTAGCGCTTTTAAAAAACTTGTTTCAACTTCCATGGTTTGTTGACAAAACATTCTTGTTGTTGCTGTGCTAAATTTTATTTTGCTTCCTGTTATCGTGTATCCACCAGAGATCTGATTGCAACCACCAAGCCCTGTAATGCTTTTAGTCTCGGCTTTAAGTTCTATAAAAAGTTTACCCGAATTGCTATTGACAATTGAAGTCTCATTTAGTTCATTCAGTACCCAATAGGTGTTTTCTAACGATCTTTCTTTTGGCACGCCTACAAGTTTACCAATTTTATTGGAGGGGCGACAAGCCATTATAATGAGGAATAATAGAAGGAAGGAGCGCATTGGTTGTTAATTTTTATATTGTGGTCATATTTTCAATACCTTAAAAAGAATTTGATAGATGGCACCTTATAAATTTAATCAATTTGCGTCAAAGTGAGGTCTTCTAGTAAAATATCCAACGTTATTCTCTGGTCCGTAATTTCGGCAGCGTTTATTGGGCCGGGTACCATAACCACAGCCATTACAGCCGGATCGCTCTTTCAAATTGAACTTTTGTGGGTTGTTGTTTTTGCTACCCTTGCTTGTATTTTTCTACAAGAGGTTTCGGCTCGCATAACGATTGCAAGCGGATTAACATTTGGTCAGACTCTTACCCGAAAATATGGAGATGATAAAAGCGCTTGGATTAAATGGATGGTGGCCTTGCCTGTATTGCTTGGGTGCGCAGCGTACGAAGCAGGAAATATACTGGGTGCAGTTTCTGGTATAGCATTGCTTATACCGGGTGATGGACAGATGTACACATTAATTATTACTGTGATCGCAGGCTTCGTGTTGTGGCGTGGCGGAAGTCGAGCCATTTCATTGATCATGACAACGTTGGTGGGTATTATGGGCATAGCGTTTCTCATCCTGGCTTTTCAAACCCGATTTTCTTTTTCCGAACTTTTTTTTGCGGCCGTGGTTCCTAAACTCCCCCAGGGAAGTGAATGGATAGCTCTTGCTTTGTTAGGCACCACAATAGTTCCTTACAATATTTTTATTGGTTCTGCTATTAGCAAAGGGCACACGATACCTTTGATGCGGATAGGACTAACTATATCTGTAATTATCGGTGGGCTTATAACTTGTTGGATAATGATTGCCGGATCGTTAACGAATGGCTTTTCTTCTTTTGAAGAGCTGGCAGCAAGTCTGCACGGTAAATTGGGAAATGTAGGAAGTTGGGCTTTAGGAATTGGGTTATTTGCTGCCGGGTTTTCTTCAGCTATTACGTCTCCTTATGCCGCTTCGTTAATTGCTTCCACTGTGTTAGGATCTAAAGACAATCGGATGGTTCGGGGTGTTTGGATGCTTATATTATTTACAGGATTTATTTTTGGATTTAGTGGGGTTAAACCAATACCTGTAATCTTGGCTGTGCAAGCATTGAATGGATTTGTTTTACCCCTGCTTGCATACTTTCTCATTCTACTAGTTAATGACAAGCAAGTTATTCCATCAGCAAATCATCACGGCCTTGCCTATAATCTTATTTTGATCTTGATATTCGGAGTTACGTTATTAATAGGGTTAAATAATGTTGACAAAGCTATTACTACCGGTTTTCAACTTTCAACAAATCATTTTGAAATTGTACTTATTGTTACAGTGTTTGCGCTGGCACATCTTGGGTTTCATTTGTGGAAGATAAAAAGGCTATGAGGGTAAAGCTAAATCTCAATTTACCTGAAGGTTGATTAATTCAATTTTACTCAGCTCTTCCAACGCTCCTCGTTTATAAAGCTCTTCTAATTGATTGATGGTTGTTTCGCTTTTTGGTTTATAGTTGATGTAATCCAAAAAAACAATTCCATTTACATTGCGAGAATTGTAGGCCTTTCGAAATCGATAATCTGCTTTGTTATTTTCTTCAAAAGAATAGGCCATATAATCTATGGCATAACTCTCTTTGTTAATCCAATACAGAAATACATCTTCAAAATCTTCGCCACCTCCATCTTGCTTAAAAGTTATTTCAATTATATAGTAATCTTTAGATTCGATTTGTGTTTCTCCCACAAATTTTTTGATCACTGCGTCATCATTGAGCCCATAGGGAAGTAATGCGAAGTAGATCACAGAATTGACTGAAGCTGTGTATTTAACCTTCATGGAATCAACCACGTTTACTTCAACTCCGTTTATTTCTCTTTTAAATCCATCGTTAGAGAGAAAATCGCGAATAAGATTGGTTGAATCTTGCGTTAATCGTTGATAGGAATAAGCGCCTCCCTGCCGTTTTGCTAGATAATGGCGTTCGCGAAAATCAAATTCAATAGTTGAGCTTAAATATTTTTCACCACCAGCCGAAGCAATTGCTTTGTCAATTATTTTTTGGGGATCAGTCGAATCACCACAAGCGGATAGCAAAACAACCAACAGGACTAAATAGAAAAAATTCTTCATAAGATCAGATCAACTTGGCTAATGTACTTATATATCGTTCGGGGATTTCACCTTTCGTGGCAGTTTGGTAATCGGTATAACTGCAAGGGATAATGCTATTGCGCATATAGCGCGCACCCGGTTTGTGGTAGGCAACCTCCATCCACCACTTTTCTGTTACTTTACTTTTATAGAACGCGAGGGTTTCAGGTTCTACCGGCATAGATACAACATATTTTAAAAAATCGTTGCTCTTAAAATTGTGTTCATTCTTACGATGGTAAAACCCTTCGATAAAATACCAGATCATCGTAGCCACTACCGAGGCCGTTTTTTTGTTGGTGTCATGCCGGTCGGGGTTGTACTCATAAAATCCGACTGAACTTAGTTTTTCATTCATGCCGGCATACCAACAAAGTTGACAGGCCTCTTCTCCTGTTAAACCGAATGGTTGTGCATTTGCATTGCCCGGTGCATCGGACGATCGGATAGCGGTTACATCAAATGAAAGTAAGTCGGCATTGCGAATGGCAGGTTCCATCTCCGCAAGATTGTTTCGCATCTGCCCAATACGAAAAGCTTCGAAGTAAAGCTTTTCTAAAATGGATACCGACAAAGGATCAATCAGATACAACTGATGTGCGAGGTGCGTGTAACTAAGGAGATAATTAGGTTCGTGCAAAAGTATTTTATGAATATGCTGGTTTGCAGGTGCTGATTCCTGGCTGTCTTCGAGATCTAAAAAGGCATCGATATTTAGCAGGCTGATTAACTTTTCCATTTCCTCATACCCGCGATACTGGCCATAATCGAGATCATGGGAGCCTCCTAAAATTAATGGCATGACATTATTCTCAAGCAGAATGCGACAAACCTCGCTGATGCGAACATAGGTTTCATCCAGATCGATACCCGTGTTGAGATTCCCTAAGTCAACGATCCGATACGAACCATTTCCTTTCTTCAGGTTGTATAATTTTCTGCGAATTTCATCCGGGCCTTTGTTACAACCTGCGTTGGAGTTAGTTCCGCGTTCTTCTTTTACACCAAATAAAGCAACATCAACGCCACGGAAGTCAGGCATTTTATCACCATAAACTTTTATGCTTTTAAAGAATGAATTGGATGGATAGGATTTAGTGTAAATGGATTCATCGATGGGTGAGAAAAGAATAGTTAAATCCATAAATACAAATCTTTAAACAAAGCTAAAAAATAGAAGTTAGATCACCTACCAATAAAAAAGGAGAGCAGTGCTCCCCTTTTCATTTTTATATACTTGTAAATTTCTTATCCACCAAAATCGTCAAAGCGGATGTTTTCTTTAGGGATACCCATGGCATCCAACATTTTTAGAACAGCGGCATTCATAAGCGGAGGGCCGCAGAGGTAAAATTCAACATCTTCCGGTGAAGGATGATTGCCCAGGTAATTGTCGTAAAGGCTTTTGTGAATGAAGCCAATGTACCCGTCACCCTCTGCATCGTCCAGACTCTTGTTCACTTTCCAGTTATCATCGGGTAAGGGTTCGGAAAGGGCTATATAAAATTTAAAGTTAGGGAATTGCTTTTCGATTTTTCTGAAGTGCTCAGTGTAGAACAATTCCTTTTTAGAGCGGCCACCATACCAATAAGAAACTTTTCGTTTCGTCTTTTCGGTATGGAAAAGGTGGAAGACTTGCGCGCGCAGTGGAGCCATACCGGCACCCCCGCCTATATAAATCATTTCGCGTTGTGTCTTATTAATGTGGAATTCTCCGTAAGGACCTGAAATAGTTACTTTATCGCCAGGCTTGCGTGAGAAAACGTACGAAGAGCAAATACCAGGATTTACATCCATCCACTTGTTATTGGCGCGATCCCACGGAGGTGTAGCAATACGAATGTTCAGCATCACAATATTTCCTTCGGCAGGGTGGTTGGCCATGGAGTATGCTCTAAAGATGGGCTCATCATTCTTCATCTTTAAATCCCACAACTTAAACTTATCCCAGTCCGACTGGAAGACATCCTGCTTATGTCCTAATTCAGGATGGGGGGTAATATCCATTGTCTTGAACTCGGCAGTAATCGCGGGCACATCAATTTGGATATAACCACCGGCTTCAAATTTCAAGGTTTCACCCGGAGGCAGTTTTACAACAAATTCTTTTATGAAAGTGGATACGTTGTAATTACTCACCACTTCACATTCCCACTTTTTGATACCAAAGATTTCTTCAGGTATGTGAATAACTAAATCTTGCTTCACTTTAACTTGACAGCCTAAGCGCACATGTTCTTTTTGTTCCTTGCGTGTTAAATGCCCAACTTCGGTAGGCAAAACATCGCCACCACCCGTTTCAACAACACATTTGCACATGGCGCATGTACCACCACCCCCGCAAGCCGAAGGCAGGAAAATCTTTTCGTTGGCAAGCGTACTTAGTAAGGAGCTTCCGGCCGAAACCGTGATGGTTTTTTCGCCATTAATTATAATCTTAACTGGCCCAGACTGCACTAACTGTTTCTGTGCAAAAATCAATAACCCTACCAACAGTAAAATAACCGCGGTGAAAGCAACAATAGAAATGAGTATTAACATGGATAGACTCGATTTAACCTTGGGCTACAAATATAGGAATCACAGTTAAAAAGGCCCATTTGGCCGGGTAAAATCATTGGAATTAAGGAATAAAAAAGTGACAACTTATGGGTTGTCACTCCTTTGTTTAACGCTTTATTGATAATACCCTGAAAGAATTTCAATCAGGCTGACAAAAGCGCTGTTTTTAGCAAGCTTTTGGTAGAAACGAGGTTTATTTCTGGAGCCAGAATTACACTTACATCATCCCACTCCGACCATTCTTTTATTTTCTCCAACTTTACCGATCCCTGCAAATACTGGTAGCCATTTCCTTGGTAGCCACCTTTAAATTTTTCAAAGTCCTGATGCGAAATCAGGGAGCCTTCAGGAAAACTGATAATCACATCTGCCAGAGCATCGTTCGTGAACGGCAATCCATCGCCCTGGGTAAACTTTTTGTATTCATACCGATAGTCAAACGTAAGAGCCGAAATGTCGGAAAGAACAGCCGAGCCGGTAGGGTAACTGCCAGCTCCTTTTCCTATAAAGACTTGCTTTTCCGCGAAAGCGCCTTCTACCAGCACAGCATTATACTCATTGCGCACGGAGGCCAGCATGTGATCGGACGGAATGTATTGAGGGGCAACAAAGGCGAAAATGTTTCCATCAATTTTATAAGCACGTGCAACCAGTTTGATGGTAAGATTGTTTTCGCGAGCATATTTTAAATCAACAGCCGAGATTTTTTGGATTCCAAGATTGATGATATTCTCAGGCTTTAAGAAAACTCCGAAAGTGTGGGCAATGGCAATGGTGAGTTTGTATTTTGGATCATACCCTTCTACGTCTAGCGATGGGTCACTTTCTGCGAACCCAAGATCTTGGGCGGCCTTCAAAGCCTCAAGGTAGCTTTTCTTTTCTTCAAAAACTTTGGTAAGGATATAATTGGTTGATCCGTTGAAAATACCTTCAATGCTTCGAATCAGATCATTATCGTAGTATTCTTCCAGGTTTCGAAGTATCGGAATGCTTCCGCACACTGCGCCTTCATAGAGAATGGATTTATTGTAGGTTTGCTGTAGCTGATAGATTTCTTCCAGGTTTTCAGCTAACATTTTTTTGTTTGCCGTAACTACATGCTTTCCATTTTGTACAGCCTGCTTAACAATGCTAAAGGCAGCATGAGCATCATCAATTAATTCAACCACAACATCAATCTCCGGATCATTTAGAATTTCCTTGGCATCGTAGGTAAAATAGGATGTATCAATAATCCTTGATTTATTTTTATTTTTTACGCAAATCTTTTTTATCTCTGCTTTCACGCCATGGGTTTCATTGAGCACATGGTATAGGCCCTGGCCGACACATCCGAACCCGAACAAACCTAATTTTAATTTCTTCTTCATGATATTGTTTCTTTCTTAAGTTCTGTTTTTAAAAATTTTCGAACACTTTGTTTAAACTGATCAAACTCTACTAAAAATCCATCGTGTCCATGAAGGGAGGAGAGTGTTTCGAATCTTGCATGTGGAATATGATTGGCTAAAAATTCCTGTTCGCGTTTTGGGAACAATAAATCTGAATCAATTCCGATGACAAGCGTTTTAGCTTTAATCTTTCTTAACGCTGCTTCCAGGCTTGTTCGGTCTCTGCCAACATTATGGCTATCCATCGCTTTAGTTAATATCCAATAGGTAAATGCATTGAACCGATTGGATAGTTTTTGTCCTTGGTAACGTTGATAGGAAGCAGCCCGGAAGTCGTCTGTTTTTTCGTTTGTCTTTTCTTGTTGGGTGTTTTGAAAAGTATCGTATGTGCGAAATGAAATCATACCCATGGCCCGGGCTGCTTTCATTCCTTCAATTCCCGCGCGGGCATCCTCTTCCTTCCAGGATGCATCAGCCTCTATCGCCATTCTTTGTGCTTCGTTGAATGCTATACCCCAGGGAGAATGAAGTGCATTTGTGGCGATTGGAATGATTCGATCAAAGACTTCAGGTTCAAGGATGGCCCATTCCAATACTTGTTGTCCGCCCAACGATCCGCCAAGCAATGTATGTACCTTTGAAATGCCCAGGTGTTGGCGCAGCAGATCAAAACTTAAAACAATATCGCGATTAGTCACTGCAGGGAAATCGTGATAGTAACTTTTTCCGGTTTGTACATTAACAGACAAGGGCCCCGTTGACCCATAACAACCACCGAGCGCATTGGCACATATAATAAAATAATCGCGCGGGTCGTAGGGAGTTCCTTCAGTAAAAAGATCCTTCCACCAATCCGTAAAGTCTGAACTTCCAGTAAGGGCATGGCAAATCCAGATCACATTGCTTCGGTCTTTATTTAGTTGGCCAAGTGTAGTGTATTTAAGCTGGAAGCCTGGGAGAATTCCCCCAGATTCCAACCTGAACTCACTGGCAAAGTGAAATATTGAATCAGACTTTAACATTATCTATTTTTAGCTCACGAGTTCTTTAGCAAATACCTTTTCAAAGGCCAGTTGAAAATCTGCTTTGATATCATCAATGTGCTCAATGCCCAGCGATACGCGCAACAACGTTGGTAACACGCCTGAAGAAATCTGTTCTTCGTCCGATAATTGTTGATGTGTAGTAGCCGAAGGCTGGATGATCAGTGTTTTAGCATCACCCACATTAGCCAGATGGCTCACTAATTTCAAATTGTCAATAACCTGAGTAGTATGTTCCTTCGTTCCCTTTACGGTGAAAGATAGCACCCCGCCAAAACCATTGCGCAGATATTTTTTTGCAAGCCGATGATAGGTACTGGTTGTAAGACCCGGATAGTTTACACTCTCCACATGCGGATGTTGCTCTAACCATTGAGCTAAAGCAAGCGCGTTGTCCACCGAGCGTTGTACGCGAAGCGATAATGTTTCAAGTCCTTGTAAAAAGAGAAAAGAATTGAATGGACTTAGTGCAGAACCAAAATCGCGTAAGCCCTCTACGCGTGCACGAATGATGAAGGCAATATTGGGAAGCCCCAGTGGATTATTTTCACCAAACGTTTCGCCAAATTTCAATCCATGATAACCTTCTGAAGGTTCGCTGAACTGCGGAAACTTACCATTGTTCCAATTGTAGTTTCCGCCATCAACGATAACACCGCCAATAGAAGTGCCATGCCCACCAATCCATTTTGTAGCGGAGGCCACAACAATGTGTGCGCCATGTTCGAACGGACGGAATAAATAACCGGCTGCACCAAAGGTATTATCAACAATCAAGGGAAGGTCGTGCTTCTTTGCCAATGCGGCAATAGCTTCAAAATCTGGAATGTTGAAACCCGGATTTCCAATTGTTTCGAGGTAAAGCGCCTTTGTGTTTTTATCAATGTGTTTCTCGAATGCTTCGGGCTTATCGCCTTCAGCAAAACGAACATCAATACCAATTCTTTTGAATGCAACTTTAAATTGGTTGTAGGTGCCTCCATAAAGGAAGGAAGTAGAAACAAAATTATCGCCCGTCTGCAAAATATTGTTAAGGGCAATAAATTGTGCGGCCTGTCCAGAACCCACAGCAAGTGCGGCAACGCCACCTTCCAAAGCAGCGATACGTTTTTCAAACACATCGGTAGTTGGGTTCATTATACGGGTGTAGATGTTGCCAAACTCTTTTAGAGCAAAGAGATTAGCGCCATGGGCTGCATTTTTAAAAACGAATGAAGAAGTTTGATAAATAGGCACGGCCCGTGAACCAGTTGTTGGATCAGCTTCCTGGCCTGCATGTAATTGAAGAGTTTCAAATCGTAAGCTTGACATAATTTTAATATTTTAATGAGTTGATTTTTTAAGGGGTAGACATAATCGTAATCGTACCCGTCACCCGGTAAGACCGTAGATTAGTTTGTTGCCGGCAGCGCTGCGCTTAGATCAACAGCAACATCAACAACACATACAACACTGCATAGCAGGTGTATAGCTGAGTTTGTTAGAATGAAGAGATTGAAAAATTTTGTCGAGTAAACAGATCAAGTCGCTTAGACCCGATTGTTGTTTGAGGATGAATAGTTGTGTTCTCATTTTTTCTTTACCGGTTTATAGTTCTCCTCAGCACCTTGCCGGGAGCAGGATTTAGCACCGTTTTCCCCATTATTAGGGCTGGTTGCTAGCGCTTCAAAGAGCCTGTACTCTCCACGCTTCTTTATAAATCGGTTGAGCAGATGCCTCACCGACTATGATGATACAAACGTATACCAGTTTGGTAGAGTTTCCAAGTAGTCATTTAAAAATTTGTTAAATTTTTTTGACTGACGGCTGTTAGTTATTGGTTAAAACAAAAAAGGCGTGAGAATTCTCACGCCTTGTTCGTTAAGCTATCGATTATATTATTTAAGCTTTACCCGAGCATAGGATAGGTTAGTAACTTGCCGTTACCTTGTCCTTTAATCTCTTGTAAAATCCAATATTGATCACCGTCCGTTCCTTCGATGATAGTTTGTGGGCACGCATAGATGGTGGTGATTTTTGTAACGGTGGTGTATCCTACGCTATTCAAATAATTATAATCCACGATAATCCCTTTCTCTTTTGTATCAAGACCATACTGGGCTTTTAATTTACCATTAGCATCAAAATGAAATCCTAAGATATCTTCATATTGATTAATGAATCCTTCCTTTGTTTTGTCATAGTTTTGGCCCAACACAATCAAATCTCCACTCGAAGTAAAATAGTATGACCGAACACCAAATTCGCGCCCATTGTAATCGGGTGTTTTCTTTTGGCTGGGGGGAAATTGTTGCTTGGCCTTAAACTCTTCAAGATTGGTTTCTGTGAGGTAACTCATCTTACCATTCGAAACTTTTAGCAGTTGCACGGCTTTATATTTTACCTCACCCCCTCCGAAGCGAGTACCCGCACCTTCATTATAATACTTGTCGCGCCCAGCCATCGCAGGGCCATAGAGATAAAAGTCGTTATTGTTTACTAACATATCATCTACCCGCCAATAACTTGCCGGGCTTTTGAAAGAGAATCGCTCTACAATGTTACATTGATCGTCTACCCGTATGTAGGTATAATTGTTATTATCGGGATCGGCAGCATTTTTTCCGAGAGCATTAGAAGGAGCAAAAATGAAAATCATTCCTGATACCCCTGGGCTTTCGGGATCATCTGGATTTTCTCTATCCAATGAGCGTACAAAGGCAAGACTTTGGGCATAAGGAAACTCAAAATCTTTGCTCTTCAACACTTTGAGTTCGTTATCAAATTTTAGAAGCCGAATTGCACCTACGTCCTCGTTTCCTTTTGCGCTTATCTTCGCCTTAACCGAGGCAAGGATATATAATTCACCCGTCATGTCATCTTCCGCGTGGGTCAGTCCAGTAAATTTATTACCATCATCAGTTTGGGGTTTAACTTTTTCAAGGATTTCAACTTTACGGTTATAACCACCCATTAAGAACTGATACTTATAAGTGATTTTCTTTTTGCGAAGGACCAGTGTTCCCATCATATTATTTTCCACCGTGTTTCCCATCACCACATATTCTTCGCCCTTAAATCGGAACCACTTGAATTTTTTCTTCATTTTTTCAGCGTCTTCCGTAAACTCTTCATCTTTCACAAAATTGAAGTCATTGTCAAACACATATTGTTCGTATTTGAAGGTGTTTTTCTTTTGATCAGTAAAGTAAGTAAGGGTGTAGGTCTTAGCATCCGTGTCATAATCAAGCCCGGCCAGGAAGCCTCGCTTGGAGGCTCTCGAAATTTTATAGGTCTTTTCCAATTCTAGTTGTTGGGCAACTAACGGTTCGCTTAGAGCAATAAAAATTATTGCCAGGACGAAAAATTGTTTCTTCATAGGATTTAGGTTTTGGTAATTCGAATTATATCGAAAGATGAATGTGATCCTGGCCACAAACAATACCAAGCCAAGGGTATAATTGACTCCGTGCCAGTACGTAGAAAAAATAAAGTCTACCCGTAAGAGTAGACTTATTGAGGGGATTGAGTTCGTTCCGGTTATGTCAACATGCCACCATCAACTTGTATAACCTGACCGGTGATATAGGATGACATGTCTGATCCTAAATAGACGCAAGCATCGGCTACATCTTCGGGTTTTCCACCACGCTTAAGAGGAATGGAATCGCGCCAGCTTTGCACAGTTTTCTCATCCAACTTGCCTGTCATCTCTGTTTCAATAAAACCGGGAGCAATGGCGTTGGAGCGAATTCCACGGGAGCCTAATTCCAACGCTACTGATTTAGTGAAGCCTATGATGCCGGCTTTGGAAGCGGCATAATTTGCTTGGCCAGCATTTCCCTTTAAGCCCACCACCGAAGTCATGTTAATAATAGAACCACCTTTTTGTTTCATCATAGGTTTGGTAACCGCCTTCACTGTGTTGAAACAGGACTTGAGATTTATGTTGATTACTTTATCCCACATTTCTTCCGTCATGCGAAGGAGTAAATTGTCTTGTGTAATACCCGCGTTGTTTACAAGAATATCCAGCGATCCGAATTCAGCTACCACATCGTTAATTAATTTATCGGCTTGTGCAAAATCGGAAGCATCCGAACGAAAACCTTTTGCCTTAACACCTTTGGCTATCAGCTCAGCTTCTAACGCCTGGCCTTGTTCTACACTAGATAAATAGGTAAAGGCAACGTTGGCACCTTGTTCTGCATAGCGCAACGCGATAGATCTTCCAATTCCTTTTGAGGCCCCGGTTACGAGCGCATTTTTACCTTGAAGTAGTTTCATTTTTCTTCTTATATAATTTTGGTATCACATTAAAACTCAAGATGATTAGAAATCCAATTCCCAATCCTTGAAAAAATTCTCCGCCAGCCGTGGGTGTCTGATTCAAAACGACACCAATTATTCCAGCCACAGAGCCACCAATCAGCAATAGAGAATTCTTTAAATCCATCGGTTAGACAAACATTATTTCAATGCGAAACTAACTTTTTTTACCATTAATATTTGGGTTAATTTGGCACTTTAAAATATTCCAGAACAATTCTAATCGAAGATAATTATGGCAAACTATGATCTGATCGTGATAGGCTCGGGCCCGGGTGGTTATGTAGCAGCTATTCGTGCTTCTCAATTGGGCATGAAAGTGGGCGTGGTGGAGAAAGCAGAACTTGGCGGTATTTGTTTGAACTGGGGCTGTATACCAACTAAGGCTTTATTAAAGAGTGCCAATGTTTTTGAATATATGCAGCATGCCGCTGATTATGGAATTAACATTAAGGGAGCTGAGGCTGATATTACAGCAATTGTAAAACGCAGTCGCGATGTAGCGGCCGGGATGAGTAAAGGAATTCAATTCTTATTTAAGAAAAACAAAATTGATCATATTGCTGGCCATGGTAAATTGAAAAAGGGTGGTAAAGTTGAAGTAACGGATGATGCTGGAAAAAAAACGGACTACGAAGCCAAGCATATCATGTTGGCAACTGGGGGTCGTTCGCGTGAGCTGCCCAACTTACCTATTGATGGTAAGAAAATAATTGGCTATCGAGATGCGATGGTGCTTCCACAGCAACCCAAGAAAATGGTGGTAGTTGGTTCGGGCGCCATTGGTGTTGAGTTTGCTTATTTCTATAGCACGATTGGTACCGAAGTAACGATTGTAGAGTTCTTGCCACGCATCGTTCCTGTTGAAGATGAAGAGGTTTCGAAAGCTCTTGATAAGAGTTTTAAGAAAGCCGGAATGAAAATTTATACCAACTCTGAGGTAACGAAAGTGGATACCAAAGGGAAGGGATGTTTTGTTACGGTTAAGACTCCCGATGGTGAAATAAAAATTGAAACTGACATTGTTCTTTCTGCGGTAGGGATTTCTACCAACCTGGAAAACCTTGGATTAGAAGAGGTAGGAGTAAAGACAGAAAAAGGAAAAGTATTGGTGGACGATTTCTATAAAACCAATGTAGCTGGAGTTTATGCTATTGGTGATATTGTAAAAGGGCAAGCCTTGGCGCACGTGGCTTCTGCCGAAGGAATCATTTGTGTTGAGAAAATAAAAGGACTTAATCCACAGCCCTTAGATTATAATAACATCCCGGGTTGCACGTATTGTTCGCCTGAGATTGCATCCGTTGGCTATACTGAGGAAGCAGCTAAAAAAGCCGGCTACCAGATTAAGGTAGGCAAGTTCCCTTTCACCGCATCCGGCAAAGCAAAGGCAGCGGGTGCACCCGATGGTTTTGTGAAATTAATTTTTGATGCCAAGTATGGTGAATTCTTAGGAGCCCATATGATTGGTGCCAACGTAACGGAGATGATTGCGGAAGTAGTTACTGCGCGCAAGTTGGAGACTACGGGTCATGAAATAATTAAATCGGTACATCCACATCCAACCATGAGTGAGGCGGTAATGGAAGCAGCAGCTGCCGCTTATGGTGAGGTCATTCACCTATAAGATAAACTGAATCTGATTTGAGATTAATCCCCTGGAGTTTTCAGGGGATTTTTTTGTTCAAACAGTTGATTTAGTAACTCAAAATTGTCCATTCCACGGCAATTCATGTTGATTCGAGCGATTAAACTGAGCATTTGGCGGCATCCCATATATTTCAAGTTTATTTTCTTATATTTATGATAATATATTATAAATCAGAGTTTTATGAAAATGCTACCTATGAAGTACTATCATCAAAGAGCACGCATTTTGGTTTCGTTAGTGGTTATTTGCCTGGCGGTTTATTTTGTAACGAGAGTTATTATTGAAATCTAAGGTGTGAAAACACACAGCAAGAAGAAGAGTATAATGCCAGTTAAAGGCTACTTTCAAAGAGCCCGTGTATTTGGATATCTCGTCCTGGCTGCTGGTTTGGCCATTATTCTCTATTACCTATTCCAATATTTAACTGAATAGATTTTCAATTGGCAAAGTTTACTTCCCACATCGCAAGTAAACAGGATTCAGTTTTTCTGAAAAATAAAAACCTGATACGTTCGTTTTATCTGGGTTATGCGAAAAATCCTTATAAAGATTCTCTATAGTCTATTCTTATTATGCACTCCGTGGCTGGTGCAAGCGCAAAACACAACGTTAGGCGACAGAAATTCTAACGAACTCGAAGTAAAATTGGATAAAGCTAAACGCGCTCATATTTCATCTAAGCGCCAAAAGATTTTATTAAAACGAGCTAAAGTAAAACATACGGCACAGTATGAATTTTATGCACGAATTGAACAGGCTGCCAAGAACAAACAGCGGATCCTTAAAAAAATGGCAACACCGCAATATGCCAATCCACTATACTTTGGTCACAAGCGTCCGCCAAAAAGAAATCCTGTTTATAAAATGAAGTATTGCAAGGAGTGCGGGATTCAGCACTAAAACTTGTAATGGTTATTGCCAACAATCGATTGTTGCAAAATTCCCTAATCAATAAATAAGAGAAGTAGCATTGGCATCATTAAAATGTGATTGAGAAAAAGTAATTTCGTTTCTTTAACAGAATCGATTTGAATCTCGGCCGCCACATAGAGCATACCAATCTAAATCCGACTGTTGATAGCTACGCTATTGATCAATTGGTTGGTGAAGCAAAGGAACATGGTTTCCTCGGTGTTTGTGTTCCTCCGTTTTGGGTTAAGCGGGCTCAACGTGAGATTGGTTCAGATAAGATTTTATTGGTCACGGTCGCAGGCTTTCCATTAGGCTATAATATGACTGAAACAAAGTTGGAAGAAATCTCCAGCGCTATCGATAATGGTGCCGATGAAATTGATGTGGTTTGGAATATCTCATCGTTTAAATCGGGTAACCCCTGGACAAAAATAGAAATTGCTAAGTGTGCCCAATTGGTGCACGATTATCAAAAACTATTGAAAGTAATAATCGAGACAGCTTACCTATCGGCTGATGAAATTGTCTCTGCCTGTAAGTTATGTGTAGATGCAGGTGCCGATTTTGTAAAAACATCCACTGGCTTTGCCAACGCTGGGGCTAAGGTTGAACATATAGCCCTAATGCGCCAATCAGTTCCTGGGCATGTGGGCATAAAAGCATCGGGTGGAATTAAAACCCGCGATCAGGCGATACAACTCATTGAAGCCGGAGCAAACCGTATTGGTACTTCTTCCGGAATTTCTATCGTGACACAAGACACTTAATACTTATCGGCATGAATAATTCATTATCTAATATCTTTCCAGATGAAGACAAAGTTCCGGCATCAGCCGTAATTCCAAAATACATAGAACAGCGCGAGTATCTACTCGATGGAAAGATGGTAATCTGGAAAGGGGACATGAGTTCGGTTGCAAGCCCGGTCTATGTTCGATCGGGGGGTGAATTGAAGCAACAAATTATTGGCAGTACTCCGTTACTAACTTCAAAGGAAGCGCTCGAAGCGCTCAATGCTGCCGTGCGTGCCTACGATCAAGGTCATGGGGTGTGGCCTTTGATGTCTGTGGCAGAACGGATAGCGCATGTAGAAAAATTTTTGACAATGATGCGCGCCAAACGAACCGAGGTAGTAAATCTTTTGATGTGGGAAATAGGGAAATCACTGAAAGATTCCGAAAAAGAATTTGACCGAACTTGTGATTACATTTTGGATACAATCCATTCATTGAAAGAAGTGGATAGAAAGTCATCAGGATTTGTTCATGCGCAAGGTATTATGGCGCAGATCAGAAGAGTTCCGTTGGGTGTTGCGCTATGTATGGGTCCTTACAATTATCCGCTAAATGAAACTTTTAGTACTTTGTTTCCTGCACTTATCATGGGCAACACAGTGGTATTTAAACCAGCTAAATACGGGGTGTTATTAATTCGGCCCTTGTTGGAAGCCTTTCAAAAATGTTTCCCAGCGGGAGTAATTAATATAATTTATGGGCGTGGTCGCGAAACGGTTGGTTCCTTAATGGAGACAGGTAAGCTAGATGTATTTGCGTTTATCGGAACGAATAAAGGTGCGAACGAATTAAAAAAACTTCATCCAAAACCTCACCGACTTAAATCAATTTTAGGATTGGATGCCAAGAACCCGGCAATTATTTTGCCAGATGCCGATTTGGATAATGCGGTGAGCGAATGTGCTTTGGGCGCACTCTCGTTTAATGGCCAACGTTGCACGGCACTTAAAATCTTGTTTGTTCATAAAAGTATTGTGGATGAGTTCACTAAGAAGTTGTGCGCGGAAATCGCAAAATTAAAACCCGGAATGCCTTGGGAGGCTGGCGTGGGGCTAACTCCATTGCCCGAGCCTGGTAAAACAGAATACCTTACAAAACTTGTGGAAGACGCCCGTAAACATGGCGCTGAAGTAATTAACGAAGGTGGAGGCGAGACTTTGCATACTTTCTTTTATCCGGCCGTACTTTACCCGGTTAATAACAAGATGCGTGTTTATTATGAAGAGCAGTTTGGGCCTGTTGTGCCTATTGTTCCCTACGAAAAGGAAGAGGAGGCAATTCAATATGTACTCGATTCAAATTTTGGACAACAACTTAGTTTGTTTGGCAAGAATTCAAAATCGATTGCCAGAATGATTGATGCTTTCTCGAGCCAGGTAGGTAGAATTAATTTAAATGTACAATGTCAGCGTGGTCCGGATAATTTTCCATTTAACGGGAGAAAGGATTCTGCGGAAGGTACGCTTTCAGTGGATGATGCCTTGCGCGTTTTTTCTATTCGCACGCTGGTGGCTACTAAGGCCAATGATGACAATAAAAAAATAATTAGTACAATCATTCAAAATAGGGAGTCAGTTTTTTTAAGTACGGATTATATTTTTTAATGTAGCTGTATAATTAGAATTGGCGTGGAGTTACGACATATCAATATCACGGTTTCGGGAAAAGTACAAGGTGTTTTTTACCGGGCATCGGCTAAACAAAAAGCCGATGAGTGGGGTGTTCGGGGATTTGTGCGAAATGAAAAAAATGGAGATGTCTATTTAGAAGCGGAAGCACCGGAAGAAGTTTTATACAAATTTATTAAGTGGTGTAACTTGGGGCCTTTGCAGGCAGAAGTAATAAATATGGATGCGAAGCCTGGGGAGATTGTTGGCTTTACTGATTTTGAAATAAAGAAAAGTTGACTGTATTTATTTACGTGCTTCAACACTCTGATTCCAATCGTACACCCGATCGCTGATTTCAATCAAAAGATTAGGATCTTTTTCCAGTGCGTTTCCTATTACAATCAGATCCGCTCCAGCTTCTAATGCGGCAAACGCTTTTTGACTTGAATTGATTCCTCCGCCAACAATCAGGGGCACACTCACCGACTTCCGAACGGCATTAATCATTTTTGAATTAATTTCCCTATCGGCACCGCTACCGGCATCCAAATAAATCAGTTTTAGTCCCAACATTTCTCCGGCTAGGGCGGTGCAGGCAGCCAATGAATATTTGTCTTCCGGTATTGGGGTTGTGTTGCTTATATAAGCAACCGAAGTTGTTTTGCCAGAATTAATAAGAAGGTATCCGGTTGGCATAATTTACAACCGATTGTTTTTTAAAATGGGTGCGGCTACTACGTGTTGACCAATTAGGAGATCCGGATTTCGACCGGATATTAATGATAGAAAAAGTATCGCATCGGCATTAGGATCAATTTGGAGTGAGTTTCCAGGAAACAGAACAACAGGAATAGAAACATTTTCTTTAATCTGTTTTACTACGTCAGAAAGATTAGGCGTAGTAACCAGACTGCCGCCAACAAAAAAGTAATCCACACAGTTTTCTGTAGCTAAGCGTATTAAGGTATTTAAACGACTGGTATCTTCTACCTTATCGGGATCCACGAGTACCGCAATGGATTTTTTCCCCAAGCGACTGCGTTCCTGTAGCGCATCAAGAATCTTCATGCCTGGATTTTCGATTTTGGAGATACTCGGCAAGTTTGTCCTTTGCAATATCTAACAGTATGATGCTCGCCTGACTTATAACCCGTTCGCCAAGTTGTGAAAACAGAGATGGTGTGGGATGTGTTGATTCTAAGTTCTCGCTATCCTCCTCTTCTTCGCTAGCTCGCGCTTTCTTCTTTTTAAGTTTCTTTTTTGCCACCTCCAAGTTGACTTACCAACAAGTAAGTAAGCACTAAGGTGCCACCTATAATGAGTACATTTTTTACAGCATTCTCCGTTTTATCTGAAATAGCTTTAACTTCTCTCTGAAGCTCATACTTATGGCGATCTGTAGCCTCGATCAATCGTTTCTTTTCGGGATCGGTAGTTTCTAAAAGTTCCATTTTACTTGTCTTTACGTTTAATCAATTCCATCATTTTTTTTTCAATGGACTGACCGATCTGTTTTCTAAATAGAATAAAGATAAGGCACGGAATTCCATATATCCCCGACACTATCCAATAGCCAATATATTCGGCTTCAAAATAGGAATTTATGAAGTGAGCAAGCCCACGCTAAAGAAAAGTAAAAACAATAACGACATGAGAAGTATAAGGATAATCATCATACCCGGCAAGTACCTTCGCGACATCTTCGCGAATTTCTATCTTCAATAATTCTACGCGGGCTTCTACATACCCTGATAGGTTATCAACAAGATGATCGATGCGAAGGAATTAAAAACAGTATCTCAATGCTATCCATAACAAGCCCCAATATACTCAATTTTTGGGTTTTCAGCCGAAATCAGGGAGCCTGCTATTTCTTTTTATTTCTACCAGTTCATCTCGGGTAAGCACTAAACCTTGATTATTCAGCTTTTCCTTTCGCACAAGTAAGTTGAGCGTTGCGCTGATGTAACTACGGGTGATAGTAGAATCAAGAAGCTGGTCGTACCATTTTCTTTCATATACATAAACAGAATCGACTGAAAGTACTGGGGTAAGTGCTAACCGGGGTAATATTTCAACAATACAGGTTTGATATTTTCCCTTATCATCTTCACCATCCCGGCAAAAACCGGGTTTACTAAGCTCAAATAATTCGTTATTCACCATCAGCATATTTTGCCTGCGATAAACAGAAACAATCTTTGCCGGATCGGCTGGACTTACCGCGGTTTGGTCGTAGATCATCCAATTATTTATCGATTGATTTAGATAGGTTTTGGTTATCACCGTATAGGAATTCTGTTCTTTACTTGACATATTTTGAAAATTATATGTTAGCTCATGCACCTGAACGGAATTTTTATTGAAATAAATAAGTGAAAAAGGAATAAAGAAGAAGGTTAGTAAAAGGTAAAGAAATCCAACCAATCGGTACTTAAGAGTTAATTGGCCCAATTTATTGGCCATCTTTATTGGCCATTCTTTAACTATTGGAATCAGGGAAAATACCAAAACCCCAATAGCATTAAAAAGAAAGTGCGCAATCGCAATGCTGATGGCAGCATTAGAGTTAAACATGGCGGCAATAAAAGCGGTGATGGTTGTGCCAATATTGGCTCCCAATATAAAGGGCTGAGCCGATTTTAATCGCACAACTTTTTTTGCAACCAAGGGAACTACCAAAGAGGTTGTAACTGTGCTGGACCGAATGGCCGCAGTGGTAAGAAGCCCCCAGGCAAATGATTTTAACTCATTTTTAAAGAAGAATTGTTGAAACTGTGCCTGAGATCCAAAGCCCAGCGTTTGGGATAATACTTTTCTAAAAAATAAAATTGAGCCAAATAGTAATGCAATCGACAGAATGGAAAGCATAAACCCATTATCAATAAACGAAACAATAAAATCTATTATTGGGCTGAACCCTGACCCCAGGAGTGAGAAATTATTTTGAATCGGTCCAATGGGTTGGTTGAATAATGAGGTCGCCAGATATTGTGAAAATCCTGAAAGAAAGCCACCATAATATTCTAGAGGAAATAGAATGATAACAGTAAGAATATTGAAAAGTCATGTAAGTGCCTATGGTAACAGCTCGTCTGAATTCTTTTTTTTAGTGATAAAACCGAGGGAGACAATTGTACTGGTAATTGTTGTGCCCACATTAGCGCCCATAATAATTGGCACCGCACCATGTAAAGAAATAGAACCGGAAGCGATCAATGCCACTGTCATAGCAGTAGTAGCCGAGCTGCTTTGCATGAGCGCGGTAACCAACAGTCCAATAAAAAGTCCGGTAAATGGGTTTGAGGTAGCCAGTAAAATTATATCGGCAGCATCTTTACCCAAATGCTGGAGCGATGCAATCATCAAGTCCAGGGTAAATAGAAAGATCAACAACGCAGCGAGAATAAAGCTGTGATTTTTAAATTATTCTCCAGCGATTAGAGCTTGAGAATTTGGAATGTCGGTTTGTTGTTCAGTCACCACACGTAAATATACAGCCATGCCCTTAAGAAGGAAGCAGATAACAAATACTTAATATAAGATCATCAGGTAGACGGGGTGCTATCAACTTCTAAGTTATTTTTGGAATCAAGCTCGTTAATAGCCATCCATGCCATTAAGCCCGGGCCAATTTTAAGAGCATCTTCATCGATATCAAAGGTGGGGGTATGAACATAGGACGTTAATCCCTTAGCATCATTGCGAGTACCCAACCTGTAAAAGGAAGCTGGAACAATATGTGAATAGTAAGCAAAATCCTCTGAGCCAAGCGTAAGATCAATATCTACAACATTTTCAGATCCAAGATAATCTTCAGCGGCCTTTCTGATTCTTCGTGTTACTTCTGGGTTATTTTCAAGATACGGATACCCTTTTGAAATCGTTACTTCACATCGGCCGCCCATACCTTCGGCAATAGACTCGGCCATTTTTTTTATTTTCTGAAGACCTTCTGTGCGCCACACTTCATTAAGAGCGCGAAACGTGCCGGCAATATTTACTTCGTTGGGGATAATGTTTGTTGCACCTTCGCCAATAATTCGTCCAAAAGTTAATACAGTTGGTTGTTTAGGACTCGCGTTGCGACTGATTACCTGTTGCAGCGCAACAATTATATGCGATGCTATCAAGATAGGATCAATCGCCAACTCCGGAGCAGCCCCATGACCACCCTTACCAATCACACGCAAATACAATTCATCACTACTGGCCATATACATACCCTCCCGAAAGCCAACTTTACCAACAGGAATCAATGGCATTACATGTTGTCCTATAATGGAGGATGGTTTTGGGTTGTCGAGTGCACCCTCTTTTATCATAAAGGAAGCGCCACCTGGATTCTTTTCTTCACCGGGTTGAAAAATTAACTTAATAGTTCCTTCAAACTGATCCTTTACGTGTTGAAGAATTTTAGCCGTTCCCAGAAGCGAAGCGGTATGGACATCATGGCCACAGGCATGCATAACACCGGGATTGGTGGACTTGTAGTCGGTCGAACTTATCTCCTGAATGGGAAGCGCATCCATATCCGCGCGAAGTGCTGTTATCTTTTTATCTGGATTTTTTCCTTTGATCAAAGCAACGAGGCCCGTGGTAGCAACCACTTGCGATTCGATGCCAAACGACTTGAGTTGCTCGGCTACAAATTTTGACGTGTACACTTCCTGATAAGATAATTCAGGATGAGCATGCAGGTGCCTGCGCCATTGAATAGTATGGACTGCATACTCTTCGGAGAGTGATTTTATTTTATTTAATAAAGTCATGGTAAGCAAAGGTATCTATTAAGTTTTAATTGGGGAAAATCATAGTGACTCCCTCATACCGAAAGATCCAATGATGAAGCTTTGAAAATTGCTAAGTGGATTAACTCCTTGCGGGCATCAACCCCAAAAGTTATTTGATTTGAATTTTTTCGGGAACCAGAATTGCTGCCGCAAAGCTGGTTCTTAGGCGTACCAAATCTTCATTGGCCTCTAATTTAGTATAGTAACGCCCAACCGTTACTCTGAATTTAGGTTGTTGATACTGGAGGTTAGCAGTCATATCAGGCAAGTCAATACTTATTTTCTTTTTTGAGTCCATAGCCTCTTCGCGATTTTGACCCGAATAAATCTGTATCGTGTAGCCATCCACGAATTTGCGAACAAGATTATACTGATCGATACTATCCAGCACTACGTCTACTTTATTGTTGACGGTTTTTGTAGGCTCTATAGTTGATTTTACCTCTCGGGTATGGCTTGTTTCTTTGTAGGGGGTATCGGTAGGCACAATTACTTTTGGTCTTAGGGCTGAAAGGTTTTCATAGTACTCCTGATCGCTGGTTTTCTGAACCGCACAACCTGCCAAAAGGTAGCAGAAGAGTCCAATTATAACATTCATTTTCATATTGATCTCATCAAGATACAAAACAAAATTTCAATGATGAAAATATAAGAACTCATCGAATGTCAATTCATCGAAGCCATTGGCTATTCAAATACTACCCTTCAATAACAATACACCTTCCGGCTTTCACATCGTCTTCTACCTTCTTAAACTTAACATCTTTAAGAACCCGGCCATCCGGATACTGAACTGTAACTTTATCATTTCTACCAGCAACTTTTTCTGACTTAACCGGCATTACTTTTCTTCCACTTGACGTTGCGGACCCTGAGGTTGTGCGCCACCACCCTGAAGTAAAGATCTTGATTCTTCCTTTTGTTCACTTAATCTTTGTCTTTTTGCCTGGCGAGCTTCCTGCACCTGATCGGCTTCTCGTATTGGAATATCAGCCTTCATCAGAAAAGAAATAGTTTCTTCATTAACCTTGGCAATAAACCGTTTGAAAGCCTCAAATCCTTCGAACTTGTAAATGAGCAGCGGATCTTTCTGTTCGTATACTGCGTTTTGAACCGATTGCTTCAAATCATCCATATCCCGTAAGTGCTCCTTCCATTGCTGATCAATAATGGCAAGCGTAATCATCTTCTCCATCGATTTGATGAGTTCTGCATTTTTTGATTCCACGCACTTTTTCAAATTGGCCGAAACACCAATTTGTTTTACACCATCCGTAAAGGGAACCAGAATGTCTTCAATCGTACCTCCCCGTGTTTTAAAAATATCAGTAACAATCGGAAAAGATTTTTCGGCTGCTGCTTTATTCTTTTGATGATAGTGCGCCAACGCTTCTTCGTATAAGCGCTCACTAATAATTTCTGAGGCTAACTTCGCGAAGTCATCTTCTGAGATTTTGAAATCAAAGCCCAGCAAACTTAGAATATTCAATTTAAAATTCTCGAGACTTTCTGCTGCCTTTCCAGTGGTCACAATATCATCGCAGGTATCGAACAACATAGTGAGGATATCCAACTGCAGTCGCTCGCCATGAAGCGCGTTACGTCTGCGTTTATAAATTACTTCACGTTGCGAGTTCATTACGTTATCATACTCCAACAAACGCTTACGTATACCAAAGTTATTTTCTTCTACTTTTTTCTGGGCCCGCTCAATCGAATTGGTAACCATGGAGTGTGAAATCACTTCACCCTCTTTTAAGCCGAGCCGATCCATAATACGCGCAATACGCTCGGGCATAAATAAACGCATCAGGTTATCTTCCAACGACACATAGAATTGCGAACTACCTGGATCACCCTGACGACCAGAACGACCTCGTAGCTGGCGATCGACTCTTCGTGATTCGTGACGTTCCGTACCTACAATAGCCAAACCACCAGCAGCTTTTGATTCGGGTGTGAGTTTAATATCAGTACCTCGACCCGCCATGTTGGTGGCAATGGTTACGGTGCCGGGCTTACCTGCTTCGGCCACAATCTCCGCTTCGCGCTGATGTTGTTTTGCGTTAAGTACCTGATGCTTGATTTTTTTCATTTGAAGCATGCGGCTCACAAGTTCTGAAATCTCAACCGAAGTAGTACCAACAAGCACGGGTCTGCCAGCCTGCGTTAACTTTACAATCTCTTCAACAACAGCATTAAACTTTTTCGCGCACGGTTTTGAACACCAAATCATCCATGTCCTTGCGAGTCATGGGTTTGTTGGTGGGTATGGTCACTACATCTAATTTGTAGATATCCCATAACTCGCCTGCTTCGGTTACAGCTGTCCCCGTCATACCGGCCAACTTATGGTACATGCGGAAATAATTCTGAAGGGTAATCGTTGCATACGTCTGGGTAGCATCTTCTACTTTAACATTTTCTTTCGCTTCAATAGCCTGATGCAATCCATCGGAGTATCGTCTGCCCTCCATTACCCGCCCGGTTTGCTCATCCACAATTTTAACTTTTCCATCCACAATAATGTACTCGGTATCTTTTTCAAAAAGTGTGTAGGCTTTCAGTAATTGATTAACGCTATGTATCCGTTGCGATTTAGTTGTGTACTCGCGTATCAGGTCTTCTTTCTTTTTAAGGCGATCTTCAGCGCTGATGCTCGAGTCTTTTCAATTTTGGTTAGTTCAACGCCAATCTCAGGCATGATAAAAAACCTGGAATCCTCGCCTTCGCCTGTTATTAAGTCGATTCCTTTTTCGGTTAAGTCAACACTATTATCCTTCTCGTCAATAACAAAATAAAGCGGCTTGTCGGCCTCAGGCATCATTTTTTTATTGTCTTGCAGATAGAAGTTTTCTGTTTTCTGAAGCACATTCTTCATGCCCATTTCACTGAGCAACTTGATAAGGGGTTTATATTTTGGTATCGCACGATGTGCACGGAATAAAGCGAGTCCACCATCCTTATCATTACCATCGGCCAATAATTTTTTGGCATCGTTCAGGTACTGATTAACCAGTTTTTTCTGCGCTTCTACCAATTTGGAAATCCTTGGCTTCAGATCATAGAATTCATGTTCATCGCCCCGAGGTACCGGCCCTGAAATAATTAGTGGGGTGCGGGCTTCATCAATGAGCACGCTATCCACCTCATCGACCATGGCATAATGATGCCCTCGTTGTACCAGTTCCTGCGGTTCGCGCGCCATGTTATCGCGTAGGTAGTCAAAACCAAATTCGTTGTTGGTACCGTAGGTGATATCTGCCTGATAGGCATTTCTGCGCTCTTCCGAGTTGGGCTCGTGTTTATCAATGCAGTCAATAGTAAGTCCGTGAAACTGAAACAACGGAGCCATCCATTCGCTATCGCGTCTAGCCAGGTAATCGTTTACGGTTACAATGTGAACGCCCCGTTTTGCCAAGGCATTGAGAAAAGCAGGGAAAGTTGCCACTAAAGTTTTTCCTTCACCGGTAGCCATTTCAGAAACTTTTCCTTCATGAAGAACAATGCCCCCGATGATCTGAACATCGTAATGAACCATATCCCAGGTGATAAGATTACCCGCAGCCATCCATTGGCGCGACCAATTAGCTTTATCACCTGAGATTTTTATGTTTAAATTTTTGGCTGAAAGTCTAATATCGAGTTCAGTAGCCGTAACCTCCAACGATTCGTTCTCTTTAAATCTTCTGGCAGTTTCGCGCATAATAGCAAATGCGCGTGGTAAAACTTCCAATAAAACCTTCTCAAGCTCTTTATTGCGATCAAGTTCTAAGGTATCGATCTGCTTGAAGACAGATTCTTTTTCGTTCAGATCCATCTCAGGCTGATCAGCGATTTGGGTATGAAGCGCTGCAATCTGATCATCGATGGGTTTTAATTTATCGTTGATATGTTGCTGCACTTCTTTTGTCTTATTTCTTAGCTCATCGTTGGTTATCGAAATAAGACTTTCACCTTCTCGTTTGGTTTGTTCAACGAGGGGCATCATCAGTTTAATATCTTTTTGGGATTTATCGCCAAAAATCTTTGCAAGCAGTTTTAACATGTCTATTCGTTTGTCATAGAAGGCTTTTCTGGTCGAAATCGATAATTAAGTCTAATCGATCCTGATTAAGAATTTGCCAATCAAATGGGGCCGTAAATTTAAGGATTTCGGGGTGCAATTATAGTTCCAGAGTGCCTTCAAACACCATTTTGGCAGGACCAACAAGGAAAATCTCGTCAAATGTGCCTGCCTGACCGGTTTTAAACTCAACAGAGAGAGTTCCGCCCTTCACATTTACCTTAACGGGGGATTTGTAGCCATGATAAAAAGCGGCTAAAGCTGCGGCTGTCACTCCTGTGCCGCAGGAAAAAGTTTCATCCTCCACACCACGTTCATAGGTGCGAACTGAAATGGTATTATTGTCCCCTAATTCAATAAAGTTAGCATTGACACCCTTGGGGGCATACTCTTTATTGTATCTGATTTCTCTTCCGTCCTCAAAAACAGGATAAGATTTTAAATCAGTAACAAACCTGAGATGGTGAGGCGAACCGGTATTGATAAAATAATCAAGGCCCACCTTTTTCACTTCCGTAACGGGATTCATCTTTAGTCTTACGATTCCTGAAGGAAGTAACTCAGCTTCATGCGTACCGTCATACGCATTGAATTTTGTCTTGTCGTTTAATAGTCCAAGACTAGCGGCCATCATAACCCCAGCACGACTTCCATTTCCGCACAAGCTTTGCGAGCCATCACTGTTGTAATAATTAAGATTAAAATCAAGTGCAGGATGACCCTCAATCAGGATAAGGCCATCGGCACCCACACCAAACCTTCGGTCACAAATTTTTGAATTTGCTCAATCGTAAATGAATAAAGTCCTGTGCGATTATCGATCAGCACGAAGTCGTTGCCGGTGGCCTGATATTTATGGAAATGGATTTTCACTGAATAAAATGGACTCTGACTACTAGATTCTTGATGCTGGAAAGAGATTATCCTATTTGCTAAAGGCTATGTGCTCAATACTTCAGGCCATATACTGTTACTTAACTTCCTCGTAGTCGATATAGTCACCACCCTTAACGGTTCCATTTTTCTTTTTAGGAGCATTGACATTAATGTCACCCTCTGGAGGCCTACGTTGTTGAAAACGAGTTTGTGAAGCAGCGCCAGCCCGAAAGAAAAATCCTCCTATTTTATACAACACATAAGCAACAAGGCCAATGATAATCCAAAACCTCATGATCTGTCTTATTTATTTCTCCAAAACAAGTTTATAAAGATATTAGTTTAGACGGTTAAGTTCAATTATCGGCTAAGATAGAAATTACGCTCGGCATAAATATTCATAAAGTAGTCGTCCATTAAATCATCAATAAAATAAATAGCCTCACCGGTTGACTTCATTTCTGGCCCGAGTTCCTTATTTACGTCAGGAAATTTATTGAAAGAGAAAACAGGAACCTTAATAGCGTACCCCTTTTTAGTCGGGTTAAAATTAAAGTCCTTTACTTTCTTATCGCCCAACATTACTTTGGTTGCGTAGTTCACGTATGGTTCATCATAGGCTTTGCAAATAAACGGAACCGTGCGTGACGCTCTCGGATTAGCTTCGATGATATAAACCTTATCATTTTTTATTGCGAATTGAATATTAATCAAGCCCACCGTTTTTAGCGCAACGGCAATTCGCTTAGTAAAATTTTCGATTTGCTTGATCACCAGATCACCCAGGTTATACGGTGGCAATACTGCATAAGAATCGCCCGAGTGTATCCCCGCGGGTTCAATGTGCTGCATAATCCCGATGATGTACACGTCCTCACCATCGCATATAGCATCGGCTTCGGCTTCAATCGCGCCATCCAGAAAATGATCGAGCAATACCTTATTCTCTGGCAAATGTTTCCAAATATCAAGGATATGATTTTCAAGTTCTTTTTCATTGATTACAATCTTCATGCTCTGTCCTCCCAGAACATAAGAAGGTCTTACCAGTAATGGGAAGCCAATGGTTTTAGATACCTCCAGGGCTTCATCGGCATCGGTGGCAACGCCAAATTCCGGATATGGAATGCCGAGCTCTTTTAGCAAGGTTGAAAAACTTCCACGGTCTTCTGCCAAGTCGAGTGCTTCGAAGGAAGTGCCCATTATTTTTATTCCGTTCTTCTGAAGTTTCTCGGCAAGTTTTAAAGCAGTTTGTCCACCTAACTGAACAATTACACCTTCGGGTTTTTCATGTTGAATAATATCCCAGAGATGTTCCCAGAAAACGGGCTCAAAGTAAAGTTTATCAGCGATATCAAAATCCGTGGATACCGTTTCAGGATTACAGTTAATCATGATTGCTTCGTACCCCGCCTCTTTGGCTGCTAATATTCCATGCACACACGAGTAATCAAACTCAATGCCTTGTCCTATCCTATTCGGGCCAGAACCCAAAACAATTATTTTCTTCTTTTTACTTACGATGGATTCATTCTCGGCATCAAAGCTTGAATAGTAATACGCGGTCTTCGCATCGAATTCTGCGGCACAGGTATCCACCATTTTGTAAACCCGGTTGATACCCATTTCTCTTCGCTTGGTGTGCACTTCGCTTTCTTTGCAGTCGATCAAGTGTGCAATTTGCCGATCTGCATACCCTTTTTCTTTAGCGGTGCGCATTAAGTCAACTGGAAATGTGTCGAGTTTATACTTTTCTATTTCCTTTTCAAGTTCAATCAGTTCCCAGATTTGGTTTAAAAACCATTTATCAATCTTGGTAAGATTTAGAATTGTCTTCATGGAGATGCCTAACTTCATAGCATCGTAAATATGAAAGAGCCGATTCCAGGAAGGATTTTTCAGGCTGTAAAGCAAATCTTCCTGATCGGTTAGTTCTTTTCCATCAGCTCCTAATCCATTTCTTCTAATCTCTAAGGATTGACAAGCTTTTTGCAAGGCTTCCTGAAAATTCCGGCCAATGCCCATCACTTCACCAACTGATTTCATTTGGAGGCCAAGCTTGCGATCGGCTCCTTGAAATTTGTCAAAATTCCAACGCGGGATTTTCACAATCACATAATCAAGCGCAGGCTCAAAATAGGCAGTAGTTGTAC
This sequence comes from Flammeovirgaceae bacterium, assembly GCA_016712035.1. Lineage (GTDB taxonomy): Bacteria > Bacteroidota > Bacteroidia > Cytophagales > Cyclobacteriaceae > ELB16-189. The sequence continues at coordinate 97,084 of JADJRT010000008.1, forward strand.
CGGTGATCGCGTTCTTTAATTCATCAAGATTATAACCTATTGCCAGTTTGGCTGCAATCTTTGCAATGGGATAACCCGTTGCTTTTGATGCGAGTGCAGAAGAGCGCGATAGGTATCGGGTAAGGTCATGGCGGGAGCGACCGTAATAGAATCGCCTGTGTGAATTCCCATCGGATCGAAATTTTCAATCGAGCAAATAATGATCACATTTCCCGCACCATCCCGTAAAAGTTCAAGCTCATATTCTTTCCAACCCATGATGCTCTGCTCAACCAATACTTCGTGGGTTGGCGAAGCGTGCAAGCCACGGTTCAAGGCAACATCAAAGTCTTCGGGTTGCTCCACAAAACCACCACCCGTGCCACCGAGTGTAAAGGAAGGACGAATCACCAATGGAAATCCGATTTCCTGGGCAATCTCTTTGCCTTGCAGAAAGGATGTGGCGGTTGCGCCTTTGCAAACACCCACTCCTAATTCAATCATTTTTAACCTGAATTTCTCGCGGTCTTCTGTTGTCTCAATGGCTATGATATCAACACCTATAATTTTAACGCCATAATTTTCCCAGATACCTGCCTTTTCACAATCAATACAAAGATTTAAGGCTGTTTGGCCACCCATGGTGGGAAGCACTGCATCGATATGATGCTTTTCCAGGATTTCCCGAATAGATTTTTTCTCCAAGGGCAACAGATAGATATGGTCCGCTGTCACTTTATCCGTCATAATAGTAGCCGGATTGGAATTGATCAGAATCACTTCGATGCCTTCTTCGCGTAAGGAACGGGATGCTTGTGAGCCTGCATAATCAAATTCACAGGCTTGACCAATAATAATAGGGCCGCTGCCGATGATAAGTACGGAGCGAATACTGCGATCTCTTGGCATTTCTGGTGGTTGTGGTTTGGATAAATCGGGCAAAAATAAGGACTATTTCAGGATTTAACCTCCCACTTTATACATTTATTCGGGAGGTTTTTCTGCTGGAAATTTTTTCGGAAATTTTAACATTCAAATATGTCTGCTTCATGAATCTGAATGTTAAGGCTCAAGCCGAAAATACCTATGATGTAATCGTTGTAGGCTCGGGTATAAGTGGTGGCTGGGCCGCTAAAGAACTCTGCGAAAGCGGATTAAAAGTGTTGATGCTTGAGCGCGGAAAAAATGTTGAGCACCCGAATTATCCTACATCTACTAAAGATCCATGGCAATTGGAAAACAGAGGGCGACTTACCGTGGAGGATAGAGAGCGATGCCACATTCAAACGCGACATTATTCGTATGGTGGAGATAACAAACACTTTTATATTAACGACTTAGAAAATCCTTTTACTGAAACCAAGCGCTTCGATTGGATTCGTGGCGATGTGGTTGGCGGAAGATCACTTTTATGGGCCCGGCAATGCTATCGATGGAGTGATTTAGACTTTGAGGCAAACAAACGAGAAGGCATTGCTGTGGATTGGCCAATTCGGTATAAAGACATTGAACCTTGGTATGAGTACGTTGAAAAATTTGTAGGTATCAGCGGCAAAGCAGAAGGAATACCTCATTTACCCGATGGAAATTTTTTGCCTCCTATGGAAATGAATTGTGTAGAACTGGATTTTAAAAAGCAGATGCAGCATTCTTTTCCCGAAAGGAAAATGACTATCGGAAGAACAGCCAATTTAACAGCTCCTGTAAAAGGACGGGGTGTTTGTCAATATCGGAATTTGTGCCATCGCGGTTGCCCTTATGGTGCCTATTTTAGTACTAACGCCAGTACTTTGCCCGCTGCTTTTACTACCGGAAACCTAACGTTGCGCCCCAATTCGTTAGTGAATAAAATTTTATATGATGAAGAGAAGGCCAGAGCCATTGGTGTTGAGTTAGTGGATACGGAGACGAACGAGGTGATTGAGTTTTATTCGAAGGTTATTTTTCTGAATGCGTCAACTATTGCATCGGCTTATATTTTACTCAACTCAACTTCTAATCGATTTCCAACCGGACTAGGTAACGGAAGTGATCAGGTGGGCCGAAATATAATGGATCATCATAAGGGAGTGGGAGCTAATGCCGAGGTTGATGGTTTTGAGGATAACTATTTTTACGGAAGGAGACCCAACGGATTATATATTCCACGATTCAGAAACATTAAAGATCAAAGAAAAGATTACCTCCGTGGGTTTGGGTATCAAGGTGGGGCCAGTCGTGGAGGTTGGGGGAGAGGAACGAATGATTCTAAAATTGGTGCCGAGCTTAAAGAAGATTTGCATAGCCCTGCCGGATGGAGTATTGGATTTAGTGGTTTTGGGGAATGCCTTCCGTATGAGGAAAACCGGATTACAATTAATACCGATCTGAAAGACAAGTGGGGCCGACCCACCTTAACGACTAATGTTGAGTATAAAGAAAATGAGAAAATGATGCAGCAGGATATGGCTCCGGCTATAGCCGAGATGCTGGAAGCGGCTGGCTATAAAAATGTGAAGCCCTATGCCAACATGTCTTTTCCAGGAAATACGAATCATGAAATGGGAAGTGTACGCATGGGGCGAGACGCAAAAACTTCGGTACTCAATGCGTTTAATCAGATGCACGAAGTGAAGAATGTGTTTGTAACTGACGGATCATTTATGACTTCTTCTTCGTGTGTAAATCCATCGCTAACCTATATGGCGATGACCGCGCGCGCCTGTGCCTATGCAATAAGTGAGATGAAAAAGCAAAATATTTGATTTTCATTTTGCGGCCTTAGCGTACAATTATCTTTGCGGGCTTTGCGTGAAATGCATTTGTTCACGCAAAGAGCGCGGAGGAAATGCGCAAAGAAAACGCAAAGTAAAAAACTCAGGAATATTTTCGGTACTCTTTAAACCTACGAACCATAGCCAAAGAAAAGCCAATCAACAAAACACCGGTCCCTAACCAAAGCACATTGATAAAGGGTTTTTCCATGGCTTTGATAATCACCCAATCTTTTTGACGGGTATTTAGGGCAAGCGAAAATTCATTTGTTTCAGGATGGATATTTAACAAGGTGATTCTTACACCTAAATCATTTACTTCATCAGCAATCCTACCCACTTGCACCTTGTCTTTAATAAGAAATATCGGTTCAGCATAATACACATCTCTTTCCCCACTTACTTTTATTCTGGCTTTTACGGCAACGTCTTCGGTTTCCAATTTAAATCCATCAATCTCGTAAATCCGATTTACTGCTTCCAATACAGCCACATAATCGTTAATGAAAAACTGTTGATTGATTCGAATTCTCATTTCCTCTGTTTCGCTCCATTCAGGTTCTTCTTCCCGATTCATTGGGAGAGAGACATGTGTATAAAGGTCGCGATTCAGATTCTTTTTAATATCGGGGGAGGCAATAAAACCACCCATTGCCGGATTAATTTGAACACGTGGGAAGAGCAGTGCCTCCACTTTATCTCCTTTCTTCAATTCAATTTCATAGAATGTGTTTTCAGGATTTATCTCGAAGGTATCCTGCGCGTTTAATATTTTCTTGCCGTTAAATTCTATGTCGCGAAGCGCAATAACTTTAAATGGATCGAGGGTGAGATCAATGTCATTTTTACTTACATAACCGTTTACATATCGAGGTTCAACCCGTTCGCCCAGAAAAGTAATATCATAACCACCCATGGTGCGCGGTTCATTGATAAACAGTAACAGATTATCGCGATTAAATTCGGTAGGAAGATCTTTGGAAATTAACATCCCTGTGTTATTCAAGGAAACAACTTTCGAATATCCTGATGAAAACATGACACCGATTAACATCATACCAATACCGATATGAGCCAAGGCGCCACCCGACAAGCCAGCATTCACTTTTACAACTGAAGTTAGCACCTTGATGTTTGAAACGATCAGATAAACTCCAGCCAAGGTTAGGATGACGTAGGCGGGTTGATAGACTTTTGAAATTGCAATAATGAGTGCAAACACGATTAACGAAATCAGAATAGGTGGTAGAATTTCTTTTTTCAACTTTTCTTTTCCATTCGCTTCCACCAAAAGAATTGACCTGTACCTGAGATGAGTGCCACGAGCACGCCAAACCAAAGTTGGAACTTGGAATAAAACCCAATTTGATCGGCCGGTGGCGCCAGGTTTGATTCACCTCCAAAAACTTCTATCAGACTATTATAGACTGGAATAGACGTTGGCAGCAATACCTGAAAGCCCATGAGGCAAAGTGTAGTTGCTCCTAAGAAAATCCAAAATTCTTTGGAGTAAATGGAAGCTTCCTTATCAGATGAAGGAATTTCCTTCCAACGAATAGTTGCCAGAATAATAGCTACAACGGTGAAGAATAAAAGATAAATGAGTAATTGCCCCGACAAGCCAAGATCGGTAAAGGAGTGTACGGAAGCATCGCCAAGAATGCCACTGCGCGTTAAAAAGGTAGAATAAAGAATCAGAACGAATACCGCAATGTTTAAAATGATTGAACTCTTTAAGGCTGTTTCGCTATTCTTATAAATAATCATGGTGTGGATCGAGGCGATCAACACAAGCCAGGGTACATACACTGCGTTTTCTACAGGGTCCCAATTCCAGTAACCCCCAAAATTCAAGGTTTCGTAAGCCCAGTAACCACCCATCAGAATGCCAAGACCCAACACAGCACCGGCAACCAACGCCCAGGGTAAAGCGGGCTTTATCCACTCAGAATATTTTTTCTGCCATAAACCGGCCATGCAAAAAGCAAAAGGAACCAGAGTTAAAGCGAAGCCAAGAAATAACGTGGGTGGATGGATTACCATCCAGTAATTCTGCAACAATGGATTTAACCCACTGCCATCTTTTGGGATAAAATCGGGTTGAAGCGAGAAGATAGGATCATCTATGGCATCGCGAAGGAGGATAAACGGAGAACTGCCAAGTTTTATATTTAGGAATGGAATAACCACACCCAAAATCATGGAGGCTAAGAAGGCTTGCACCAAACCAAACACAACCATTACAGGGGCCTCCCAATTTCGCTGGGTTCGGATAAGAAAAAGGCCAATTACCGCTTGCCAGAAAATCCAAAGTAGAAAACTGCCCTCCTGACCTTCCCAAAAGCAGGATATCATGTATTCGCCAGGTAAATGAAGCGAGGAGTGCGAGTAGGCGTAATGGTACTCGAAATAATGCTGATAAATAATTACGAACAAGCTGACGATAACACCAACAACCGCTATGCTATGCACATAAAATGCAACCCGCGCATTACCTAACCATTGCTCTTTGGTTTCCACTCCAGCCGAGTTTGCCTTCCAGTAAGCGAAAGCACTTATTAACGAAGTAACAAATGAAGCGATAACAAAAAGGTGGCCCAGGTCACCAATGAAATAATGCATTACTAGGGAATTAGGAGAACTAAATTATGAATGATTTGATGGTTTGACCTTTTACCCATCGCTTAAATACTGGCGTTTATTTTTTCCTCCTGATATTTAGAAGGACACTTTAATAGAATTTTGTTGGCAACAAACGCGTTATTTTGATACCCACCTATTACCACAACTTTTTCAGAACGGGCAAAGTCGGGGGGCATGGGTTCGTTATAATAAACTTTTTGCTCCTTCTGCTCCTCATCAATCAAAATGAAAGAAAAAGACAAGTTGTCGCTGCTTTTCTCGATTCCAACAATAGTGCCAGCAGCATCTTTTTTCAGGTCGCCAACAACGTGTATCTGATTGTTGTTTCCATTTGAGGCCATTTGATAGGCCTGATTGAAAGAAACATAGGTACTGGCATCACCTGCAGTGGCGACAATAAGGCCAATACAGGCAGCAATAACAACAACTGCAATAATGTGGGATTTTTTCATCTCGGAATAACTTTTAAATCACAAAGTTACTGGCAAAACAGTTATTCGGATTAGAAAGTTGAGATTTTAACAGTTTTTTTAATCTGTCTTTTCTGACAATTTTTTCTCTATCCGTGTGATTTTGCGATCGAGCATTATCAAATAGCCAATCAGGCCAATTAGAATTACCAATAGAATGGCTACTACTACATATATTTTTCCTTCTGAGCGCATCGTATCGGCCATTTCTATGGGCTGCTGAGCATGAAGAAATAAGGGGCAAAGTAAGAGTAAAGCAATTAGGTAGATCTTATTCATTTTCCAGATTGAGTAATTTTTCATTGAGTAAGCGGGTTCTGATACGAAGCGAGGCAATCCAAACGCCAAGTAAAATCCATCCCGCTACAGCGGGATAGAAAACTAATCTCATATTGCTATCAAGATCGTACATATTAAAACCAGGATTACCGCCACTGCCAGGATGCATGGAGCTTGTCATGCGTGGGATAACAAAGATCAGCGGAATCATCGCTGCGAATGCGAAAATATTATAGACCGCGCTAAGCCGGGCCCGTTGGTCTTCATTTTCAACAGAACCTCGCAAGACAAAATAGGCGAGATAAACCAAAAGTGCGATTGCAGCGCCATTTTGTTTTGGGTCACCATGCCAGGGCGAGCCCCATGTGTAGTTCGCCCAAATCATGCCGGTGAAAATTCCCAACAGCCCTAGCACCAAACCTGTGTTGGCATATTCAACTGCATACGTGTCTCGTTCAAAGGAGGGATTCTTTAAGTAACGAATGGAATGGATGGTTGAAAGCAGAAACAAGACTACCATGCCAAACCACATGGGGACATGGAAATAAAGTGCGCGGATGGTTTCGTTAACGATGTTTAGCCTTGGGACATAAAATAAAAAGCCGGCTATAACTGTGTAAATCAAAAGAGCGACAGCAAGAATTTTTAACCAGGTTTTCATTTTGAGATTGATTTTAAACGGTTCGAAGATTTGAACCGTTTAACTCCGCCAAATATACGGGAAGAGGAGGTATGACGCAGCAGTCACTAAGCAATTTATTGCCAACAGCGTTATCAAATCATTGGTACTCACCGACCGATCCAAACCATCGATACAGTTCTTTGTCACTTTAATCGTGATAAGAAGCACAGAGATTATAATGGGAAAACTCAATACCGACATCAGGATATGACTGTTATTGGCTTTTGCGGCAATACCCGAGAGCAATGTTAGTGAAGCAGAAAACCCCATCGCGCCAAGCACTATCACTAGCGAGAAAAGACCAACATCTAAAACGGGATTGTTTAAGAGAACAACGAAAAGAAAAATCCAGTAAAGGAAAGCAGGATGGTTAATAGAAAATTATAGATGACTTTTGATATAATGATAGCCTCAGGTGAGGCGATACTGTAATAATAAATATCACGACCTCGCTTTTCGCCTATAAAACTTTTAGCTACGGTATTGATTACGGTGAAGAGAATAGTAATCCAGAATAAAGCACTCCACACTAAGGGCGTGATCTGGTTTTGCTTTAAGCTAAAGGTTAAGTAACAGATAAAAGCGGTTGAGAAAAGATATAGCAGGAGACCTGAGATTACAGACTTCCGTCTGAGTTCGAGCGTAAGCTCTTTTAGAAAAAGGTGTTTAAGATTTTGCAAGTTTTTCTTCTGACAGACTTACAATTTTACGAAGGGACTTAAATGCTAGTATCACGGCAACAATAAAAAGCCCGAAAGAAGAGCCGGCCACTAAAGAAATAGAGAGTTTTGGACTAACCGGTTTTTGAAAAATAGTGAAGCCCTCAACAATCTGTACACTATTAACCGTTTCAAGATCGTTCTGAAGATCGAACCTCTCTTTATTCATCTCAATTATTTTAGTATTAACCGTTGTTGGGTCAAAAAAAACAAGATTTTCCTTTCCGGATGTAGTTGTTTGCCCATTTGCGATTCTTGATTTTAATTCATTGAGATCAACTAACTCTTTATCGATTTTTTTATGATTTCTGTGTAATAGTTTCTCTTTTGTTCGACCCTTATTTTTACATAGTCATTATCCTCAAAATAATTGACTATGCCAGTCTGAAGATCAGGCCAGATGGTATTGTCAGAGGTTTGGCACGTTACTGTTAAGTTAATCTTTTCTTCTTCTTTAATACCATCCGATTTTTCAATGGCGTTACTTATTTCAATTTTACTAACCTTTGAGGCCACCTTGGGGCTGATACTTAATTTATTAGAGAGTGCTGTGATGTTCTTTTCTTTAATCAATTTGAAAAGATCCTCAGCCAACGTTTTACTAAGGGATTCAGTAAGAATTTCAGAACTTACCAACATCCGGCTTTCAAAAGTTTTTGGAACAAGTTGGTTGTAGGCAAGACCTAAAAGACTTCCCACAACAAAGGCCCCAACAATAAGTTTAAAGTTGCTCTTGATGGTAATGACAAACTTGGCCAGCAATTCGAGTAAATCAATTTCATCAGAGTTTTGTAAACCAGACGGATTTTGATTGTTAGCCATGTAAGAGGTTTTTAGATTTTGCGCAAATCTAATCAGAATTGATGTACTTTTGTGCCCAAATTCAGTTTTTGTAATGTCAAACAAAGTTCTAGTAACCGGGGCCGCAGGCTTTATTGGCTTTCACCTTTCTAAACGTCTTCTTGCAGAAGGCTTTAAAGTAGTTGGTGTCGATATTGTAAACGACTATTATGATATAGGATTAAAGGAATCCAGATTAAAAATATTAAGGGATGAGGTTAATTTTTCATTTCATAAAATAGATCTGCAAAATAAGCCTGCCATAGACGAACTGTTTAATCAAGAAAAGTTTGATTTTGTTGTGAACCTGGCCGCCCAGGCTGGCGTACGATACTCAATAACGAATCCTTATGCTTACCTCGAGAGTAACCTCACAGGTTTTTTAAACATTCTGGAAGCGTGCAGAAATAATCCTGTAAAGCATTTGGTTTATGCATCTTCCAGTTCGGTTTACGGGGCGAATCGAAATATGCCCTTCTCTGTTCATGATAATGTCGATCACCCTTTGGCACTTTATGCGGTAACTAAAAAGAGTAACGAGTTGATGGCTCATGCTTATTCTAATCTCTATCAAATTCCAACTACGGGGCTGCGATTCTTTACTGTATATGGACCTTACGGCCGGCCGGATATGGCTTTGTTTTTATTCACCAAAGCAATCCTGGAAGGTAAGCCCATTGATGTTTTCAATCATGGCAAAATGAAACGCGATTTCACTTACGTGGATGATATTGTTGAGGGGATTGTTAGACTAATTCCTAAGCCATCAAAAGCAAATCCTGCATGGAGTGGTATGAATCCTGATCCTGCAACGAGTTTTGCTCCCTACAAGATTTACAACATTGGAAACAATAGTCCGGTAGAGCTTATGCATTTTATTGAAGTATTGGAACAAAACCTTGGGGTAAAAGCAATTAAGAATTTGCTTCCCTTGCAAGAAGGAGACGTGCCCGAAACCTATGCGAATGTGGATGATCTGATGAAAGATGTTGGCTTTAAGCCCTCAACAACTATTGAGCATGGTATTGAGCAATTTGTTACCTGGTATAAGGATTATTATAAGATTAAGTAAATGGAAAAAATAGGAATTATTGGATTAGGCTATGTAGGATTGCCCCTCGCAGTGGAGTTCGGAAAGATTATGGATGTGGTAGGATTTGATATCAATCAATCACGGATTGAGGAATTAAAGAAAGGCCATGACCGAACGTTGGAAGTTGAGATGCCTGAGCTTAAATCTGCTGCCCGATTATCATTTTCATCTGATCCGGCTGATTTAAAAGATGTCAATTATTTTATTGTAACTGTACCCACACCGGTTGATGAATATAAAACGCCTGATTTAACACCGCTCATTAAAGCGAGTGAAACGGTTGGAAAGGTGTTGAAAAAGAATGATGTTGTTATCTATGAATCCACCGTTTATCCGGGTTGCACGGAGGAAGATTGTGTGCCCGTTTTAGAGAAACACAGCGGATTAAAATTTAATGTCGATTTTTTTTGCGGCTATTCACCCGAGCGTATTAATCCTGGCGATAAACAACATCGATTGCCCACTATAAAAAAAGTAACGAGTGGAAGTAATCCGGAAATTGCAGAGAAGGTTGATCAACTTTATAAAAGAATAATTATTGCGGGAACACACAAAGCGTCTTCAATAAAAGTTGCGGAGGCAGCCAAGGTTATTGAAAACTCTCAGCGCGATATTAACATTGCTTTTGTTAATGAGCTTTCTCTCATCTTCGAGAAAATGGGAATTGATACGCATGAAGTTCTTGAGGCAGCCAGTACAAAATGGAATTTTCTACCATATAAACCAGGCTTAGTTGGCGGCCATTGTATTGGTGTCGATCCTTATTATCTAACCTATAAAGCGGATAGTCTTGGCTATCATCCACAGGTAATATTGGCCGGCAGACGAATTAATGATAACATGGGCGTGCATATTGCCAACCGGGTAATAAAATTGATGACCCAAAATGATTTGACTGTTAATAAAGCGAAAGTGCTAGTGCTTGGGATAACCTTTAAAGAGAATTGCCCGGATATTAGAAACAGTCGGGCTATTGATGTTATTCGGGAGTTGCAAAGCTTTGGCGCTGATGTGGAAGTGTATGATCCACACGCTGACGCAAATGAGGTAAAGCATGAATATGGATTATCATTGATTAACACCCTCAATAAAAAATACAGCGCAATAGTATTGGCCGTTAGTCATGAAGATTTTAAGTCCATAAACTGGAATGAAATAAAAAATCAGAACACGATTGTTTATGATGTAAAAGGATTTTTGGATAAATCACTTGTAACAGGAAGATTATAAAATGTCATTGAATTCAACCGATCATGTTTTAGTCACTGGTGGGGCCGGTTATATAGGTTCACATACTGTTGTTGAACTTATTAACGAAGGGTATAAAGTTACCGTAGTGGATACGCTTGAGCGAAGTGAACTTAAAATTATTGAAGGTGTAGAGCAGATAACAAACTCCAAAATTGATTTTCATAAAATTGATTGTCTTGATTTCAATTCATTGGATTCATTGTTCTCCAAAAATAAATTTACGGCAGTCATTCATTTTGCGGCTTATAAGTCGGTGAACGAATCTGTTGCTAAGCCTATTGAGTATTATAAGAATAATGTTGGTTCGCTGATTACCTTACTTGAGGTAATGAAAAAGCATCAGGTCCACGATTTGATTTTCTCTTCGTCATGCACGGTATATGGCCAACCCGATCAGGTTCAGGTAAACGAATCAGCGCCTTTTAAAAAACCAGAATCACCTTACGGATCAACTAAGCAGGTATGTGAGAAAATATTAGAAGATGCGGCAACGGAAAAATTTAGAATTATTTCATTACGGTATTTCAATCCAATCGGGGCACACCCCAGTGCGTTGATAGGTGAATTGCCTATTGGCGTTCCAAACAATTTGGTTCCATACGTTACGCAAACGGCAGCGGGCATTCGCGAGAAGCTACTTGTTTTTGGAAATGATTACGACACTACGGATGGCTCTTGCGTTCGTGATTTTATTCATGTGTGCGATGTTGCCACAGCGCATGTAAAGGCTATCGAATATTTGAACAATAGAAAAGAGACAAGTCTGTTTGATGCTTTCAACTTAGGCACCGGTATTGGAGTATCCGTGTTGGAGTTGGTAAAGAAGTTTATTGAAGTGACAGGTGTTACTATCAATTATTCAATTGGCCCACGCAGGCCTGGTGATGTTGTGAAAGTTTATGCTGATCCCAGTAAAATAAATGGAGCATTTGATTGGCATACACACTATGATTTAGGTCAATCCTTGTTGAATGCCTGGCAATGGGAGAAAAAATTAAGAGGCATATAAATTTATTGTATGGAGAAAATCAGAATGGCCGACCTTCATACGCAGTATCTGCGCATAAAGCCCGAGATTGATTCGGCAATTCAAGAAGTTTTGGATTCAACCGCCTTCATTCAGGGGCCGCAAGTCAACCGATTTTCAAATTCGTTAGCAGCGTATCTTGATTCTAACTTTGTTATTCCTTGTGCCAATGGCACCGATGCCTTGCAAATAGCGATGATGGCGTTGGGCTGCAAGCCAGGCGATGAAGTTATTATACCAGTTCACACGTACGTGGCTACTGCCGAAGTGATTGCCTTACTTGGTCTTAAACCTGTTTTCACGGAAGTAGATGCAAAGACGTTTAATCTTGATGTAAGCAAATTAGAAGAAATGATTTCGGATAAAACGTTTGCTATCGTACCGGTTCATTTATATGGTCAATGTGCAGATATGGAACCGATATTGGCGTTGGCAAAAAAACATAACGTTCATGTGATTGAAGATGTTGCTCAGGCATTAGGTGCCGTTTATACTTTTTCAAATGGAGAGAAGAAACGGGCTGGCACAATGGGTACTTTTGGCTGCACGTCATTTTTCCCTTCCAAAAATTTAGGCTGCTTTGGTGATGGCGGAGCAATCTTTACACAGGATTCAGCATTGGCAGAAAAAATTAAGATGATTGCTAATCATGGACAAAAGATAAAATATCATCACGACATCATTGGGGTTAACAGCCGGTTGGATACGTTGCAGGCAGCCATCTTAGATGTTAAATTAAAACATCTTAATGATTATGAGCAGCGCAGAAATGAGGTGGCAAACTTTTATGATCGGGAATTAGGAAACGTTTCTTTTTTAGAAGTACCAGAGCGAGCAAAAAATTCAACGCATGTATTTCATCAATACACAATTAAAACCAAAGGGATAGATCGCGATAAGCTGAAATCTTATTTAGAAAGTAAAGGAATTCCAACCATGATTTATTATCCTGTTCCGCTGCATTTGCAAACGGCTTATGCGCGAGCGGAATATCAAGCTGGCACCTTTCCAATAACAGAGCAATTATCAAAAACAGTTTTGTCTTTGCCCATTCATACCGAAATGGACGAAGAACAATTGTTATACATTTGCAATACAATCAAAGATTTTTCAAATCATGCCTGAGCCTAAAAATTATTTTGCGCACGAAACTGCCATAATTGATGAAGGCTGCGAGATTGGAGCTGGAACAAAAATCTGGCACTTCTCGCATATTATGCCTAATTGTAAAATTGGCGAAAACTGTAACATTGGTCAGAATGTGGTCATCTCTCCGCAAGTTGTATTAGGTAAAAATGTTAAGGTTCAAAATAATGTATCGATCTACACAGGCGTAGTTTGTGAGGATGATGTTTTTCTTGGGCCTTCTATGGTTTTTACTAATGTAATTAACCCGCGAAGTGCCGTTAACCGGAAGAATGAATACGCAAAAACAATCGTAAAGAAGGGCGCTTCCATTGGTGCCAATGCTACTATTGTATGTGGAAATGATATTGGTGCATTTGCTTTTATAGGTGCCGGGGCCGTAGTAACTAAAACTGTTCCTGATTATGCGTTGGTTATTGGAAATCCCGCAAGGCAAACCGGTTGGATGAGTGAGTATGGACACAAACTTGAATTCGATAAAACGGGTTTGGCGGTTTGCTCAGAAAGCAAGGAGAAGTATGAATTGAAAGATAGAAAAGTAGTTAAGTTGTAATATGAAAAATTTCTCATTAATAGGAGCAGCAGGATTTATTGCACCCCGGCATTTGAAGGCTATTAAAGAAACCGGTAATGATTTAGTAGCCGCCATGGATCGGTTTGATAGTGTTGGCATTATGGATAGCTATTTTCCGCATGCTGATTTCTTTACCGAGTTTGAACGATTTGACAGACATATTGATAAACTTCGGAGACAAGGAAAGAAGGTTGACTTTGTAAGTATTTGCTCACCAAATTATTTACACGATTCGCACATACGATTTGCGTTGCGGCAACAAGCCGATGCCATTTGTGAAAAACCTTTAGTGCTCAACCCCTGGAATGTGGATGCACTGCAAGAGATTGAGCGCGAAACCGGCAAAAAAATTTATACTATTTTACAACTTCGCTTACATCCATCTATCATTGCTTTACGCGAAGAAGTATTAGCTGATAAAACAAAAAAAGTTTTTGATGTTGATTTAACCTATATCACTTCACGAGGCATGTGGTATCATCACAGTTGGAAAGGTGATGAAAGTAAATCGGGAGGAATTGCAACAAACATTGGCGTTCACTTTTTTGATATGCTGCTCTGGATTTTTGGAGATTTAAAAAAAGTTGAGATTGAAAAATATGAAAGTGACCATGCAGCTGGTTATTTGGAAATGGAAAGGGCAAGGGTGAAATGGTTTTTGAGCATCAATGAAGATCACCTCCCTAAGGCAGTTAAAGAGCAGGGTAAGCGGACATTTCGATCATTAAAAATGAACGAGCGTGAAATTGAATTCAGCGATGGATTCACCGATTTGCATACCCGTAGCTATCAGGAGATCCTAAATGGAAATGGATTTGGTTTACAAGATGCTAAACCATCTATTGAACTTGTTCATCAAATTCGCCAGCATGGCTAAGAAGGTCTCAATACTGAAATTAGTACCTTTGACTTTAATAGTTATTTAAATGAAAGGAATTGTCCTAGCCGGTGGATCAGGCACACGTTTGTATCCGTTAACAAAATCGGTATCGAAACAGATTTTGCCCATCTACGATAAGCCGATGATCTATTATCCACTATCGGTTTTAATGTTGGCTAACATTCGTGAGATTCTAATTATCTCCACTCCACAAGATTTACCACACTTTATAAATTTATTGGGCGATGGATCGCAGATAGGGCTAACCATCGAATATCGCGAGCAACCTTCTCCTGATGGATTGGCGCAGGCATTTTTAATTGGCGAAACTTTTATTGGCGATGATACGGCTTGCCTAATTCTGGGTGATAATATTTTTTATGGCTATGGCCTCTCGGGTACACTTGAGCAAGCGGGTAAGTTAGAGAAAGGAGCTACCGTGTTTGGATACTATGTAAACGATCCGGAACGATATGGCGTTGTTGAGTTTGATGATAAAGGCAATGTATTGTCGTTAGAAGAAAAACCCAAAGAGCCTAAGTCAAGCTATGCAGTAACCGGATTGTATTTTTATGATAATACGGTTGTGGAAAAAGCAAGAACAATTAAGCCATCACCTCGGGGCGAATTAGAAATAACAGATTTGAACAAATTGTATTTGGAAGAGCAAACGCTTACGGTAAAACTTTTAGGAAGAGGAATGGCCTGGCTAGATACAGGCACGCATCAATCCTTATTGCAAGCATCAAATTTTGTAGAGTCCATTGAAGAAAGGCAAGGGTTGAAGATTGCTTGTTTGGAAGAGATTGCTTATAGGAAAGGGTATATTTCTAAAGAACAATTGACAGAACTTGCCAAGCCATTATTAAAAAATCAATACGGTCAATATCTGATGCGAATAATGAATGACCGGTTTATCAAATAATTTTTAAAGATGACCCTTACACAAACTGGGTTTAAAGACCTTGTAATTTTAGAACCTAAAGTACTTGGAGATTCCGCGGTTATTTTATGGAAACATTTAATGCCAAATACACTTGCATCTTTAGGCATACATGCAACCTTTGTTCAAGATAACCAATCCAAATCGTCCAATGGTGTTTTTAGAGGGTTTCATTATCAAAATGCTCCCATGCACAATCTAAATTAATAAGAGTTTTATCAGGAGATATTTTAGATATTGTATTAGACTTAAGGAAAACAGAATCAACATTTGGTAAAATTTACACATTGGAACTATCAGACGAAAATAAGAAACAGTTATTTGTTCCAAAAGGATTTGCTCATGGATTTCTTGGTGCTTAGCGATTTGCTGAAATATTATATAAGTGTGATGAATTTTATCATCCTGAATCAGAAGGTGGGATAAATTTTTTGGATCCCGACTTGAGAATTAAAGAAATGTTAGAGGAAAACAATTTTATTGTTTCTGAAAAAGATAAGAACCTTCCTTTTTTGAAGAATGCAAAATTCCAATTTTAATTTGAGAAGTTAATGAAAACCATTTTAGTAACGGGTGGTGCTGGGTTTATTGGGTCGAATTTCATTCCCTTTTTTCTTGAAAGGAATAAAAACTTTCATGTAATCAATCTTGATTTACTTACTTATGCGGGCAACCTTGATAATCTAAAGGAAGTTGAGAATAATCCCCGATATACCTTTGTAAAGGAGATATTTGTGATCGACAATTAGTTGAATCATTATTTGAAAAATACAGCCTTGCTGGAGTGATTCACTTCGCAGCAGAATCACATGTAGACAATTCTATTTCGGGGCCAGAGGCATTTATCAGAACTAATATCAATGGCACATTTACCTTATTAGATGTGGCGAGAAAAAATTGGATGAACGCTCCTTTTGAAGTAAAAAGAGGGAAAAGCAAAATAGATTCTTGCATGTCTCTACCGATGAAGTCTACGGTACATTAGGAAAAGGAGGGGCTTTTTAAGGAAAAACACCTTATGCTCCAAACAGTCCTTACTCAGCATCTAAAGCCAGTAGTGATTTTTTGGTGAGAAGTTATTTTCATACGTATGGAATGAATGTGGTTACGACTAACTGCTCTAATAATTATGGACCCAAGCAGCACAATGAGAAGTTAATACCAACTATTATTCGAAAGGCCATTGCTGGTGAACCTATTCCCATTTACGGAGATGGCCTCAATGTGCGAGATTGGCTTTATGTTTTAGATCATGCAAAAGGAATCGACTTAGCATTCCACATGGGTAAATCTGGGGAGACTTATAATATTGGCGGGAGGAACGAACGGACAAATCTTCAGATTGTGGATACAATTTGCAGCATACTGGATTCTGAAAAGCCAAATGCCTCAGGCAAATCTTATAAAGAGCAGATCACCTTTGTGAAAGATAGAGCTGGCCATGATAGGCACTACGCCATTGATGCCAGTAAACTGGAGAAGGAATTGGGTTGGAAGGCAGATGAAAATTTTGAGTCTGGGATTTTAAAAACAGTTCATTGGTACCTGGATGGATCGATAAAATGATCATTGGAATAGCTATCTTTGCTATTTATAAACGAATAGTAATCTGTGAAAAAAGCACTAATTACGGGTATTACAGGCCAAGATGGAGCCTATTTGGCTGAACTTCTATTATCTAAGGGTTACGAGGTTCATGGTTTGAAGAGAAGAAGTTCTCTATTCAATACTGACAGGATAGATCACCTCTATCAGGATCCACATGAAAAAAATGTAAAGCTTAAACTTCATTACGGGGATTTAAGTGATGCCGGAAACTTGATCCGTATTGTTCAGGAAATTCAGCCCGATGAGATTTATAATCTTGGGGCCATGTCTCATGTTAAAGTAAGTTTTGATTCCCCAGAATATGCGGCCGATGTGGATGGAATTGGTACACTGAGATTACTCGAGGCTATTAGAATTCTAGGATTAACGAAAAAGACTAAATTTTACCAAGCTTCAACTTCTGAACTTTACGGATTAGTACAAGAGGTTCCACAGCGTGAAACCACTCCTTTTTATCCACGGTCTCCATATGCTGTAGCAAAACTATATGGTTATTGGATTACCGTTAATTACAGAGAAGCATACGACATGTTTGCAAGCAATGGGATTCTTTTTAATCATGAGTCTCCGCTGCGCGGAGAAACTTTTGTTACTAGAAAAATTACTCGTGGAGCCTGCCGAATTGCATTGGGCTTGCAGCAATGTATATTCATGGGCAATATTGATTCGAAGCGCGACTGGGGGCATGCCAAAGATTATGTGCAAGCCATGTGGCTGATGCTTCAGCATGATAAACCTGATGATTTTGTTATTGCAACCGGAGTTACTACAACAGTGCGTGAATTTATCCTAAAAGTATTTCAAAGGTTAGGAATCGTTATCGATTTCAAGGGCACCGGAGTTGACGAGGTAGCCATTGTTTCAAAGATTAATAGTGAAGAAGCTAAAGTAAAAATTGGAGATGTGGTGATGAGAATAGATCCTCAATACTTCAGACCCACTGAAGTAGAATTATTAATTGGAGATCCCACCAAGGCAAAACGTGATTTGAAATGGGAATTGAAGTATGATCTGAATGCCCTTGTTGATGACATGGTAAAGAGCGATTATCAGTTATTTAAGCGTGATGATTACTTAAAAGAAGGGGGTCATAAGATTTTTCAATATCACGAATGATGGAGAAAGCATCCAAAATTTATGTAGCCGGGCACCGGGGCATGGTTGGCTCTGCTATTGTAAGAAAATTACAGGCGGAAGGCTATTGCAATCTTGTTTTAAGAACTTCCGCTGAGCTCGACCTACGCAATCAGGCGGCAGTTGAAAAATTCTTTTCAGAAGAGAAACCGGAATATGTTTTTCTTGCTGCTGCCAAAGTGGGGGGTATTTTGGCCAACAATACTTACCGAGCCGATTTTCTTTACGAGAATTTGATGATTGAAAGTAATGTGATTCATCAGAGTTATGTGCATGGTGTAAAAAAATTATTGTTTCTTGGTTCATCTTGCATCTATCCCAAGTTTGCCCCTCAACCCTTAAAAGAAGAATATCTTTTGTCTGGATATTTAGAAGAAACGAATGAGCCTTATGCCATTGCTAAAATTGCAGGCATAAAATTGTGTGAAAATTACCGTAGACAATATGGCTGCGATTTTATTAGTGCCATGCCGACCAATTTGTATGGACCGAATGACAACTATGATTTAAATAATTCGCATGTAATCCCTGCTCTTCTAAGGAAATTTCATGAAGGAAAAATTAATAACTCTACTTCTGTAGAAGTGTGGGGATCTGGAAATCCACTCCGCGAATTTTTGCATGTTGATGACCTTGCTTTAGCAAGTTTATTTTTGATGGAAAACTATTCTGATTTACAGTTTGTAAATGTTGGTACGGGAAAGACATAACAATAAAAGAACTTGCTCAATTAATAAGTCGAATCGTAGGGTATCAAGGAGATATCTTGTTCAATATTGAAAAGCCTGACGGGACCCCAAAAAATTAATGGACGTTAATAAAATTAGCAAGTTGGGATGGTCCCCTACAATTGCGCTAAAGGATGGTATTCAATTAGCCTATAAACAATATCTATTGGAGAACGCAATCGGTAATTAAGCATATTTAAAGAATGGCTAATTACGATTGTGGTTTAGAATTTTAGGTGCAATTCAATAATCTATGAACTCATCTAATTTTGTACGTACTAATCTGCTAATAACGTTTATTTCGTTGTTTTCTGTAGGATTAAATTTTTTGACCCAAACTGTAATTGCTTATTATTTTGGAACTGATTTACAAAGAGATGCATATTTCTCCGCGCTAACAATCCCTGCTTACCTGATCATTTTGTTCTCAGGTTCCATATCTACTATTTTTCTTCCTTATTATGTCAATTTTAGAAATAATAACTCAAAGGAAGATGTTATTAGATTTGGCAGCAGCATGCTTGGTTGTAGCATCGCTTTTTTATTAGTTGTTTGCGCGGTGGGATTTATTTTTTCAAAACTAATTGTTGATTGGATTGCCCCAGGTTTTTCATTACAACAAAAAGAGCTTACACAAGAGATTTTTAAAGTGCTCATTTTTACTGTAATCTTTCAAGCATTGTCAAGTGTGGTTATTGTTTTTCATCATGTTGATAGCAAATTTCTTCGTCCAGCGCTTAGCCCACTAATTGTTCCAATAGTATCGTTTATGGCAGTTTTATTTTTTCATGAGTATGGTATTATAGCGCTTGCTTTGGGAGCCTTGATAGGATCGTTTTTCAGTTTGCTGGTTTTGATAACTGATTTGACTAACAAGGTCAAATTTAAAGACTTAATTGACTTGATGAACCCTGCTACCAAAAAGGTAATAATGCTTTCTATGCCTTTATTAATTTCCGGTTCAATTTATCGATTAACAACTGTTATAGAACGCATCATTGGCTCAACCTTGCCTAATGGTAGTATCTCTGCTCTAGGTTATAGCAATCAGATTTATGTTTTACTCGTAACCATCGCTACAGGAAGTATTGCAACAACTTTTTTTCCTAAAATGGCTCATGCCTGGTCAGAAGGCATATCCAATGAGTTTAACAAAATAGCATCCAGAGCGATTAAACTTATCTTGGCTATCACGCTTCCTATTGCTGCAATTTTCTTTACTCTTGGTCAACCAATAATAATGATTTTGTTTCAACGCGGAGCATTTGATTCTGCCGCAACGGTTTCGGTTTCGGAGAGCTTAAAACTGTGTTTAGGGGCTTTTGTTTTTAGCGGACTCGGAAGTGTAATTGGAAAAATATTCTATGTGACTAATAGAACTAGGGCTGTTTCGATAGTATCGATTGTCGAAATATTTGTTTATACTATATGCGCCTATTTCTTGTCTCACTATTACTCGTATCTTGGACTAGCTTTTTCATTAACAATCAGCACTGGATTCAATATCATTGTAATGACCTATCTGTTGATAAGATGGAAATATATACTCCTTTCTGACTTGCTAGGCGATACCCTTAAATTAGTAGGCGCTGCATTGATTTGCGCAATGCTTGCAAAAGGCATCTTTTTATACGCAGGCTTGGTAAACGTCTTCTTTGGATTGGCTCTTAGCGGCCTATTCGGCCTTTCCGGTTATCTGCTCTGCATCCTTTATGTTTTTAAAATCTCAGAAGCGGAAACAATAAATAAATTGATAAAGAGCTATTTTTGAAGAAAGAATTAAATCTGTAACACAAAAAAATTTTATGATAAAAGAACTTGTGCCAGGAATTGAGATTGTTCACGACAAAGACAATACTGTTCCCATTTGTCACATAATTCGAGCTGGGTACTCACCGGTTCAAACGGAGTTCTATACCCCAGGTGATTATTCTCAACAACTAGGAATAATTAAATATCCAAAGGGGGGAACCATCAAACCGCATTACCACAACAAAGTAACGCGCGAGGTTCACTATACCCAGGAGGTTTTGGTAATTAGAAAGGGAAAGGTAAAAGTGATCCTTTACGATCCAAAGCTGAATTACATTGCTGATGTTATTCTTTCTATCGGAGATGTAATCTTACTTGCCTCTGGTGGGCACGGGTTTGAAATGCTGGAGGATTGTGAAATGGTAGAGATAAAGCAAGGCCCGTATAATGGAGTTCAGGCAGACAAAACCCATTTTTAATTCGAGTTATGAAAGCACTTAAAATACAATTTGATCAAATAAAGAATTTAGAATACCATGAAATTGGAGTATAAAAATATACCTGTAAACGAACCATTGCTCGATGGTAACGAGAAAAAATATCTCAACCAATGTATCGATACGGGTTGGATTTCTTCAGAGGGCCCTTTTATTAAGGAGTTTGAAGAGAAGATGGCCAAACAAGTTGGTCGAAAATATGGAATAGCAGTATCAAACGGCTCTGTTGCCATTGATGCAGCAATTTTAGCACTTGGCATCGGGAAGAATGATGAAGTAATTATGCCAACCTTTACCATTATCTCGTGTGCTGCGGCCATTGTAAGAGTGGGAGCAAAGCCTGTTCTGGTTGATTGTAATGCGGATGACTGGAATATGAATGTGACTCAGATTGAGTCGAAAATAAGTGCCAAAACAAAAGCTATTATGGTAGTTCATATTTATGGATTACCGGTTGATATGAATGCCATTATTGCTGTTGCTGAGAAACATGGATTAATGATTATTGAGGATGCTGCTGAACAGCATGGACAATACTATGGTGGCAAGCCGATAGGGTGCTTTGGAGATATTAGCACATTCAGCTTTTATCCCAATAAACATATTACAACGGGTGAAGGCGGCATGATTGTGACGAATGATGAGCGCTTGGCTGATAAATGTCGATTACTTCGCAATCTTTGTTTCATTCCGGAAAAGAGATTTCTTCATCATGAGTTGGGATTCAATTTAAGAATGACCAATCTGCAAGCAGCGCTGGGTCTGGCTCAATTAGAACGCCTCGATGAATTTATTTCAATCAACCGAAAGATGGGCAAGAAATATAGTTCGATATTAAAAACAGTTGCGGGCATTACATTACCATTAGATAGAAATAATGATGCTGAAAATATCTACTGGGTTTATCCCATTGTTTTGAATGACTCTATATCGTTTGATGCAGAGGTTGCAATGAAAAAACTCGGTGAAAGAAAAATTGGCACCCGTCCTTTTTTCTGGCCTATGCACGAGCAGCCGGTGTTTCATAAAATGGGATTGTTTGTGGGTGAAAAATATCCTGTGGCAGAAAGAGCAGCCCGAAGAGGCTTATACTTACCCAGTGGGATGGCATTAAAGACAGAGGATATTGATATCGTATGCGATGCTGTTAAGGAAATATTAATGTAAAGAAAATGAGCGACAATTTTCAGTTTGATGTGTATGCGGCTTTTTATGATCTTCTTTATAAAGACAAAGATTATAAGGGTGAGTCTGATTACATCGATACCTTGATTCAAAAGTTTTTGAACAAAGAAAAGCGCAAAACCTCATTGCTGGATCTTGCCTGTGGTACGGGTAAACATTTATTCGAATTGGAGGCGAATGGATATGCCATGCTCTCAGGTAGTGATATTTCAAAATCGATGATTGAAATAGCAAACAAGAATAAGAAGGCGAATAGCAAGGATATCACGTTTTATGATTACTCTTTTCAGGAGTCCAATAAAATTAGCCAGAAGTTCGATGTAGTAATTTCTATGTTCTCTGCTATGAATTATCTTACCTCGTATGCTGATCAAAGTAAAACGTTGTTTAATATACACACCTTGTTAAATCATGAAGGCATTTTCATTTTTGACTACTGGAATGGCTGTGCGGTAACAGAAAGTTACTCTCCGGTAAAGGTCCTTAAGAAGAAACAGGATGATGCAGAGATTATCCGCATTTCTGAAACCACTCTTGATTTAATTAGTCAGAGTGCAACCGTAAAGTTTACCTGCAATTTTATTAAGAGCAATCAGCGATTAGCAGATTTTGTAGAAACTCACTATTTACATTACTATTATTTTTCAGAAATAAGAAATCTTCTTGCTTCACATGGTTTTGAAATACTTCATATTTCACCCTTTATGCATATGGAGAAACCTGTAACACCGCAGGAATGGAATATCAGTATAGTAGCAAAAAAAATTTAGCATTGTGCGGGTTCGGATAATTTCATATGAGGATGTGAACGCATGGATACTAGGGAAATTTGCCCGTAAACTAAATGAAGAGCTTGTTAAACTTGGGGTCGATTCAGACATTAGTGGCAGTGCTGACCCTGCAGCTGACATCAATCATCACATAATTTATTTGGGTTACAGTCCAACAACAGGAAATCAAAGTGATTCATTGATGGTTACCCATATTGATGATTTTAGAAAATTGAATCTATTAAAAAAGCAACTACAAGTAGCACGCGTTGGTATTTGTATGTCAAAACCTTTGATGAATGATTTGATAACAGGGGGCATTCTTGCTGAAAAACTATGTTACATTAATCCCGCGCACGATGGTGTTATTACTGTGAAACCTTATATTATTGGAATAACAAGTCAAGTGAAGCCGGATGGTTGTAAGCGCGAACATTTACTTGCCCAACTATCAGAACATATCTCACCTCAACTTTTTAGATTTAAAATAATGGGATCTGGCTGGGAGTCAATTATCTCTGCCATGCAAAAGAAGGGATTTGAGGTAACTTATTTTTCAGATTTTAATTACGAGGAATATGTGAACCTTATCCCATCTCTTGATTATTACCTGTACATGGGGCAGGATGAAGGATCAATGGGAACAATTGATGCGCTTGCAGCAGGAGTAAAAACCATAGTGACCCCTCAGGGATTCCATTTAGATGCTGAGAGAGGAATTACCCATCCCTTTAATTCATTAGAGGATCTTATTGCTGTTTTTAAATCACTTGCAGCCGAAAGAAGTATGCTTGTCCATTCAGTTTCAAGCTGGACGTGGAGTGATTATGCTATAAAGCATTTAGAGGTTTGGAAGTATTTGATCAATCCTAACACAGAAAGTGCAGAAATAAATGGTAAGTATAATGATGGATTGTTTTCTCTTTTAAATAAGGATCAACTAAACCGAGAGAAAAAACTATTGAATTATAGAGTAGCATTGTACAAAGGGGCTTGGAAAAGAACATGGTATAAAATAAGAGTTGGCTTTTCGGACTTTGAGTCCTTTAAAAAAAAATCAAAAAGTTTTATTAGAAATCTTACCAAATAGATTCCTTTAGCTTAATAATTTAGTCTGTTAATTCGTAAAATGCCCGAGAGACCAAAGCTTTTATTTCTTATTCCAGACTTAGGATTAGGAGGTTCGCAAAAAGTGCTATCCGTCTTATTAAGGAACTTAACAAAGGGAAAATTTGATATATCGTTATGTGTTTTAATTGAGCCGGGGGTTTTTTTTGACTCAGTTCCTGATGAAGTTCATAAGATTAATCTTCGAATTTCCAGAGTAAGATATTCAGCATGGGGGATATATAAAGTCATAAGAAGAACACAACCAGACTTGGTGTTTGTATTTGATGTTAATCATTTAAATCTTTTTGTTGGTATTATTTCTTTTTTTCTTTCGAGAAAAATTAAATATGTAACGCGCGAAGCAGTTGTATTGAGCACCTTCATTGACAATTATCCAAAGTATAAAAGATTTCTTTGGGGCCTTTATAGATTCTCTTTTACTCGGTTTAACCTTATAATTTGCCAATCGTTTTACATGAGAGATGATTTGATTAAAAACTTTCGTGTTCCAAGTAAAATGATCCGGGTAATAAATAATCCACTTGAGGTGAAACGAATTCTTGATAATTCAAAAGAGCAAATTTCTACTGAAAAGAAGGCAGGATTTAATATAGTTGCTGTTGGTCGGATTGTATATGTTAAAGGATTTGACTTGTTGATTGAATCTCTAAATCTTATTAAGAATTTAAATTTTCATTTAACAATTATTGGTGAGAAGACCCCTGAAAACCCAGGATATAAAGACTATATTATTTCCTTAATAGAAAAGTATAACCTTGATGAAAACATTTCTTTTGTTGGCTACACGATAAACCCTCATAAGCATATTGCGAATAGTGACTTGCTGGTAATTTCATCGCGTACGGAAGCGTTTTCTAATGTTGCTATAGAGGCTAATGCATTGGGTGTGCCAGTAGTTGCATTTAACAGTCCTGGGGGTATGGCTGAAATTATTGAAGAAGGGGTAAATGGTTGGTTGGTGACAAGCGGAGACATTAAGTCTTTGGCAAAAACTATATTCGCGGTTTCTCAATTAAAAATTAATAGTCAGGAAATTGCAAGATACACTAAGAAAAGATATGATGCTCCGTTCATCATCCCGCAATATGAACAAGCAATAACTGAGGTGTTATAGAAGATTAGTTTTAATGCTAGTTTTACTCACATCAAGCAAATGCAAAATCAGTATTCTTTAGTTTAAACAATCATGTCTAGTAAAAAGCCGAAAATACTAATCGTAGGACAGACTCCTCCACCACACAATGGCCAATCTATAATGATTAAGAAAATAGTCGATGGTGTGTATAACACTATTCAGGTGTTTCATGTGAGAATGGCATTTTCAAAAAGTATAAATGAAACGGGCAATGTAAGTGTTTTAAAGGCCTTTCATTTGATAAAGGTAGTGCTGCTTATTATCTATTATAAATTTCGGTTTGGAATTGATGTTTTATACTATCCTCCTTCAGGGCCTAGTAAGACAGCCTTTTACAGAGACGCGATTTTGCTTGTAATAGCTCGTTTGTTTTTTAATAGGGTATGTTTTCATTTTCATGCTGCCGGAACCTCAGAATTGTATCCGAATTTGAATGCACCTTTAAGACTTTTGTTCCGTCAAGCTTACTTTCATGCTGATTTGGGAATTAGACTTTCCGTCCTAAGCACAAATGACTCATTACTGATGAAGGTAAAAAGAGAATTTATTATTCCATATGGAATAGAAGACGCAACGCAATTCATCGATCATCCAAAAAAGGATGATAATCAAATTGTATTGCTATATGTCGGTTTATTATCCGAGTCAAAGGGGGTGTTAAGAATGATAAAGGCATGCAAGCTTTTGAAAGAAAGAAAAATTGAATTTAGCGCTATTTTTGTTGGTGAGTTTAAATCAGATTCATTTGAACAAATAGTGCGTAATGCTATTGATGCTTTTGAGTTGAATGGCATAGTAAAGTTTATGGGAGTGCTTGTTGGAGAGGATAAATTTAAGGTTTTTTCATCTTCTGATATATTTTGTTTTCCGAGTTTTTATGAAGCGGAAAGCTTTCCAGTAGTTTTACTAGAAGCATGTTGTTTTTCTTTACCCATTGTATCAACTTCATGGAGAGGAATACCATCAATTGTGGAAGACGGGAAAAATGGATTTTTAATATCAAAACCAGATATTGTAGCTTTAGCTGACAGGCTAGAAATACTTATTAGGGATAAGGGATTGCGAACTAAAATGGGGAATACGTCAAGAGATATTTTTTGCTCACGTTACACTATTAGTAAGTATTATGAGAATATTGAGCATGCCCTGTATTCAATTTAATTTTATAAAAAGCGCATGTCAGTTGCCATAAAATCATCAAGATTGTTCAATTATGAAGATCCTTACTATGAGGGCTTTGTCTTTTCTCTTATAATAGGTTGGCTTCCTTTTAAACTGATGGCGTATATCGCGCCATTCCTGTTTGTACTTTGGTTTATTCTGCGTTCCAGATCAGGTAGTACTTTAATCAGAACAGTATTAATTGTTCTTATCTTTCTTTTTTTTCTATTTTTTTATTCAGTGCTTTATTCCTTCTCTAG
The DNA here is from genome assembly GCA_016712035.1 of Flammeovirgaceae bacterium. Classification (GTDB taxonomy): domain Bacteria; phylum Bacteroidota; class Bacteroidia; order Cytophagales; family Cyclobacteriaceae; genus ELB16-189. The sequence goes on from JADJRT010000008.1 coordinate 123,724, forward strand.
CGAAAAATTTATTATTCAGAATGCTTTTTTATCTTTTCTCACATACGGTTCATTTTTGATTTTCTTAGTACTCCCTAACAAAGTCGGAAACCCGAAATCTATTTCTAAATATTTTAGATTAATCAAGTTGGTAATTTTGGTAGAATCTTTTTTGGGGATAGTCCAAGTAGTTCTATTTACACTAACAGCAGGTGTTAATTTTGATTTGTCCACTGGGGATGTTGTTCAGGGATCTCTGAATCCACTTTCATTCCTTAATCCGGGAGGTAATTTCAATAATCAAATTTATACATGCAACTTAATCATGCTCTTGATTTTTTATGTCCCTTATGCAATTAGTAATAAAAGAAATCTTTGGGTTTGTTTTATAGGAGTTGTTGCCATATTACTTGCTTCAGTATGGCATCTTTTAATTGCGATAGTGTTGGCCATGGCCATTATCTTTTTCTTCTTTAAAAGAACGTATATTGTTTATAGTAAAAAATTTGTCCTAGCTGGATTGTTTTCTCTTTGTATTTTTTCGCTCACAATCATTATTCAACCTAAAAACTTTTCCTTAATATCCCATTATTATAGTAAAATTCAAAACTTTGAATCACCCAAGGCGATAGTGGCCCATAGTTCATTAACTCAATTGCCAAAGGAATATCCGTTTGTTTTTATCGTTGGGCTAGGACCTGGTCAATACGAAAGTCGAGCAGGCCTAATTGGGACGGGCAAGTATTTTGGAGATTTTTCCAATCCAACTAAACTTCCAGTGTTGGTTGCTCGTTCGAGCAAAGCGTTCGATCAATACATCTATCCCAAATGGTATGAAGTAGCTACGAATCCAGATCAGTATGGGAATTCGACCATGTCCAGACCTTTTTTTTCAATGTTATCAATCATAATTGAATTTGGTTTTTTATTTTTTGTCTTACTAATTGTGCTTGTTGGTATCGAAATATTTGGTCTGCGAAAAATTGGTTTATCATCCTCAAATCTATTGGGTAGGTTTTATTCGTTTTCATGCGCAATTGTAATTGTTTTTTTGGCAATCATAAGTTTATTTGAGAATTACCTGGAAGTAGCTCATGCTATTTTTGTTGGTTTGTTGCTGCTTAAATATTTTTTGGGATATACTAAGAATAATATCCAACATCAAACTAACACGAATGGCTGAGTCACGAAAATTCCTAACAAGAAGGATAATATCGCTGGATTTACATCGAATTGATTATAAGCAGTGCCTGTAAACAATAATTTCAGTAAGCAAAGCCCGAACCCCAGCTTTTGTTTGCTTTGCCAATGTGCATATGACGATTGAAGGTTATTGGAGTATTGAATTTTCGAAACGTTTACAAAATGCATTTTTAGTATTGTCGGATGGAATGCCACTTGTGAAGGCAATTCAATTTTTGTATTCCGAGAGGCAAGATAGAATAGCAGGTATGGATGTAATGCCCGATTTGCTAAAAATGGCTGAGATTAATAATTTGGGTGTTTTCTTTTTTGGCTCTACCGATAGTGAATTGAAACTCATAAGCAAAAAGATTTCTACTGAGTTTCCTCGATTGAAAATATCAGGTGTACTTTCCCCACCTTTTATGAAAGATTTATCAGATAGCAACTACTGTAAAATCATTAATGATTCAGGAGCAAATATTGTATTTGTTGCACTTGGTTGCCCAAAGCAAGAGAATTGGATGGCTTTAAATTCCCCTTTAATTAATAGTGTGCTATTAGGTGTAGGTGGAGCATTTCCTGTTTATGCAGGATTAGTGAGGAGGGCACCATTATGGATGCAAAAATATTCACTCGAATGGGCTTTTAGATTAATCCAAGAACCCAAAAGAATGTGGAAAAGATACTTATCAACGAATTCAATATTTGTTTATCTAATCTTAAAGGATTTTATAAAAGGCATTTTTAAGCATCAAAAATGAATTGGTATAAAAGAAAATGGAATGAGTTGAATTATTTTCTTTTGATAGGTATAGTAATTACTATGCCTTTTGGTGTTGCTTTAAAGCTAAATAATCTACTGGCTATTTTATTGTTTGCTCACTCTTTAAGTAGTCCATTATCTCTATCACAAGGATTTAAAAAATTGTTTTTGCCACTTTGCCTATTGTATGTGCTTTACATTATAGGGCTTTTTTACGCAAGCAATTTTAATCAAGCATTCTTTGATCTCGAAAAGAAAATTACCTTTTTATTATTTCCTCTGGCTTTGGCTAGGTCATCAAATCTGAATGGAAAATATTTTAGTAAAATATTGAATGGATTTTTAATAGGTTGTTTAGCTGCGTCAATCATATGTCTATTTGTTGCGGTATGGCGTTATAAATTGAGTCTCAATTCTGATGTGTTTTTTTATTACGAATTGACCGACATAATTGCGATGCACCCTATTTATTTAGCCATGTACATATGTTTGGCGACTTTCATTTTTATATCAAACTGGTTAAAGAGGGTTAAACATTTTTCGTTTTTGAAAAATTCACTTTGTGTAATTGGCATTATTTATATGGGCTTGTTTCTTATTCTTTTATCAGCTCGAACTGAAATGTTGGCTTTCACCGTAATAATTGTAACAGGATTAGTGATTTATGGTATTAAAAAGAAAAGAATACTACAAACTGCTTTAATTGTGATTTTATTCTTATCGTTTGTTTTTAGTTCAGCCCTGATTTTTCCTAATGTAAAAGATAGATTAAAGGAAGCCATAAATTACAAAGGCGAATATTCGATTGATAAGCAATGGGGAGGAAGGGCACTTCGATTTTTACAATGGGATTGTTGTTTGGATGTTATAAAGAAAAATTTCCTTGTAGGTGTTGGAGGGGGAGATACACAGGATGAACTACAGAAGTGCTATATTGAGAAGGAGTATGGGCCTTTATTAATTTATGATGACCTACAATACAATGCTCATAATCAATATTTTGAAGTGATGATAGGATATGGAGTTATTGGATTATCTGTATTTTTAGCATGTTTATTATTACCAGGTTTAATAGCCATTAAAGCAAATGAACCATTATTTTTAGCATTCGTAATTTTAATTGCAATAGGCTCTTTAACTGAGTCTATTCTTGAGCTGAACAAGGGAATAGTTTTCTTTTCTTTTTTCAGCTCTTTCTTTATCGCTCAAAGCTTTTCAAACAAAGAAACCGACAAAAAGAATGTGGGCTGCTAATGGTATTTAAATGCATGTTGAAAATTCGAGACACATATCGGTATTGGATAATTTATTTCTTTGTTTTCACTATTCCATTATCTCAATATTTTAGCGTTCGGATTCTTCTAATCTTGTTTGTGCTTACTTTATCCCTAGGCCTAAATCGATTTACGCTCTCTAATTTATTTAAAAACTCATGGGATATTTTGATTTATATGTCAGTTCTGATTCTTGGACTTCTTTACACTTCAGACCTGACACAGGGACTTCGGGTATTGGAAACTAACTTTAGTTTTTTGGCCATACCCATTATCGTTAGTAGTCTTCAGCTTAACTCAAAGCAATTAAATAATCTATGGTTAGCCTTTATTTTAGGATTGTTAACAGCCTCTGCTATTTGTCTTTCCTTTGCGTTATTTTCATTCTTTCATGATCATGAATTAGGTCATTTTCTCTACTACGACCTTACCACTCCGATTGGTTTCCAACCTACCTATTTTGCGTACTACCTTTCATTTGCAATTTGTTTATTACTGTATTCTCTGTTCTCAAACCAATTGGCGATATCCAGGCAAGTGACAATAGTGGGTATCTTTTTTATGTTCCTAATGTTAATGCTCACGGCTAGCCGAACAGCTTATATTGGATTGCTATTTGTATTATCTTTTTTCATTCTCAAATTTTTATTTAATGAAACGGAAAGATCAAATAGATGGATAGCCTTGTTTTCAGTATTTCTTTTGTTAGTGATGTTATTTGTTAATTATTTTGATCTAAACGGTTCATTAATGGGCTCTAGCGAAGGCACTGACTATTGGGAACGATTTATCCTTTGGGAAGCTGCTATTCGGGCTAACCCAAACCCATTATTTGGCGTTGGAACGGGGGATTATAAAGCCATATTAAATCAATACTATCAAGCACAGGGAATGACCCTCTTTGCAGATGAGAGTTATAATGCTCATAATGAATTTATCCAACTGTATTTTTCAAACGGAATTTTTGGTTTGCTGGCTCTATGTATCCTTATATGCAGGCCTCTTTATTTATCTTTTAAGGTTCAAAATTCTTTAGGGATACTTATTATTTTTCCATTCATTATTTATGGTATTACCGAGGTATTTCTGGGACGATTCCAAGGTGTTGTTTTTTTTGTGTTTTGTCATCAACTTGTCATCACACAGTATTACTTGATTAAGCCCAAATTGTTTCTAGGCGAAGAAAGCACATTAAGTACTTGATAATTGTTATGCCTTAGTTATGAGTCTTTTCCTTAAATTTATTTTCCTTATAAGCGACTTGTTTTTTTTAAATCTGGCAATCGTTCTTTCCTTTGGCGTCAGTGATGGAATTTATTTTGACACAGCGGGCAACAACGAATTGTATCTAATTCTATTCAGCAATATTGGTTGGATCTTTTTGGTGCTTGTATCTAATCCTTACAGTTTAAGTAAGGGATGGTCTGTGTCTAAGATATTTAAGAGTCAGATTGCCTTTTTGTTTGTTCATGTTCTTATCATTTTCTCTTTAGTGGTCTTTTTCAAAAGAGTTTTTCGATCACACAGATAATTTTGGTTTACTCTTTTTTTATTCCACTTTTCTTCGTGTGGAAAGTGTTTATAATTTTCGTGCGGAGGCTCTTCATCAAAGATATTCCACTTAGAAATTATATTTTAATTGGGCGTAATGGGTTATCTGAAGGGATTAGAAAGTATTATTTAGTAAACTCTCAAGAGGGATATCGGTTTGGTGGTTATTTTGATCACGAATCCAATCCTCAACTACTGCATCGACTAACCGAATTTTGCAAAAAAAATGAAGTACATGAAATATTTTATTGTGTAGATAATCCAAGTACTACTCAACTTCAGCAGTTAGTTAGTTTTGGGTTAGACTCCCTCATAAAGGTTAAGCTTATATCTGGAGGAACTCCACAAAATCAGGCCATACAATTTGATAAGTATGATCAAATTCCCGCCTTTGATTTAGCCACTTTGCCCTTAGATGAGTATCGTAACCAGATTATTAAAAGAATGTTTGACTTAATTTTCTCAATGATCTTTCTAGTAACCGTTTTTTCATGGCTCTACCCCTTGTTAGCAGTTCTTATAAAGTGGGATTCTAAAGGTCCTGTCTTTTTTATACAATTGCGTAATGGTCTAAAGAACCATCCGTTTGGATGCTATAAATTTCGTACAATGAGCTTTGAACAAGATGCTGAATTTAAACAGGCAACTCAGAATGATCCTCGGATAACAAGAGTGGGTAAGTTTTTGAGAAAAAGTAGTTTCGATGAACTTCCCAATTCATAAATGTTTTTAAAGGCGAGATGTCTCTCATAGGCCCAAGACCCCACCCCATAAAACTAAATGAAGATTTTGCTCAAAAAATTGCCACCTTAACCTCCAGGCATTATGTTAAGCCCGGATTGTCTGGCCTGGCCCAATGCATGGGTTACAGAGGCGAAACAAAAACTCTTGAAGCAATGGAAAACCGGGTTCGTCTTGATCGTTATTATATTGAAAACTGGACTTTTTGGTTAGATATCAAAATTATCTTCCTTACGATCATAAGCATCTTACGAGGCAGCGAAAAAGCTTATTAACTTTAATGTAACGATTTATCATCCGAATATTCTTCTATACCGCCATCTCCTTTCTGATCTCCTTCTTGTTCTTTCCTGTATTTATTAAGGTATTGAAACAATGGAAGTTGTTTGATTCTTCGGGGAGCCATAAAATTCATTCTGACTTTAAGCCCTCCATGGGGGGGATCGCTATTTTACTAGGCGCCTTAATTTCTCTCTTAATGTGTTTGTCTTTTCAGGATTGGATTAACCTGCGATTTTTTTTTATAGCCATTGCCTTAATGTTTATCATTGGTCTTCGAGACGATATTCTTGCTCTAACTCCAAAGCAAAAGTTATACAGTCAATTTTTGCCAGTCCTTATTTTGGTCCTTTTGGATCGCACTATTCTTGAATCCACTTACGGCCTATTTGGAGATTTTGTATTTCCTGAATGGGCCAGTTTGCTAATCAGTCTATTTGTGATCGTGATACTCACCAATGCCTATAACTTAATTGATGGATTAGATGGCTTAGCGGGAACCATTGGGGTTATTACCCTTGGATTTTATGGAACCTGGTTTTTTGCTATTGGCAACAGTGCCGTTGGGCTTATCGCATTTTGTTTCTCAGGGGCATTGTTGGCTTTTCTTTACTTTAATTGGCAGCCCTCTAAAATCTTTATGGGCGATACCGGGGCGCTTTTGATAGGCTTACTTATTTCTTACCTGACAGTTCAATTTATTAGAACAAACCACGCCCTTCCCAACATCTCGATCTATAAATTCACTTCTTCTGTCCCTACGGCAGCCTGCGTCCTTATCATCCCTATTTTCGATACGTTACGGGTAATTATTTTACGCCTAAGGAAACTCCAGTCCCCCTTTAAGGCCGACAAGAATCACCTACATCACCAGTTTTTGAATCTTGGGTTTGATCACGCCCGATCCGTAATTTCAATAGCCCTCATTAGTATCTTTTTTCTTGCGATTGCCGTACTTTTGCGGAAGCAAGGTGACCTTGTAATTTTGACAATAATCGTGGCTGTATGCCTGATTATAAATTACACCTTGGGGATACTTCAAACTAAAAGATTGAATGGAGCAAAAATAAAGTCCATTGAGGAACAAATAAATTCCTTCTTGATTAAAACTAAGGAGGACTTAGAACACTATCGTCTTCAATATATCAGTAAAAAGGGTGCTGTTGCTTCGCTGTTCGAAGACCTTAAGACAATAGCAGCAGAACACAAGAAATTGATGGGAAAGTCGCTCAATGATTTGAAGCGATTATCAGAAGAGAAGTTTAAAGCCGCACAGGAAAGTTTAGAGTCCGCAACCACGGCAACCACGACTGATCTTGACCTTACGCTACCGATTACCCCTAACAAAGCCGGTAGTCAGCATCCACTTAATCTTACCCGCTCTAGAATTATTGAAATCTTTGAGCGCTTAGGTTTCAATGTGGAAGACGGCCCTGAGATTGAAGACGATTGGCATAATTTTTCAGCTCTTAATTTTCCCGAGAATCATCCGGCACGCGAAATGCAAGACACATTCTTTATAGAAAAGAATCCGGACATGCTATTGCGAACGCATACCTCAAATGTGCAGATTCGATTAATGAAGGATAGAAAGCCACCCTTTAGAGCTATCATGCCTGGGCGTGTTTATCGAAACGAAGCAATCTCAGCGCGGGCTCATTGTTTCTTTCATCAGGTTGAAGGTTTGTATGTAGATAAAAATGTGGGTTTCTCAGATCTGAAGCAAACGCTTTATCATTTTGCTAAGGAGATGTTTGGTAAGGAAACTAAAATCCGTTTGAGGCCATCGTTCTTTCCGTTTACAGAGCCAAGTGCCGAGATCGATATCTCGTGTCTTATTTGCCATGGAAAAGGTTGTAATGTTTGCAAGTACTCGGGTTGGGTAGAGATTGCGGGTTCAGGAATGGTACATCCCAATGTGTTAAAGAGTTGTGGTATTGACCCGGAAGAATACACAGGCTTTGCTTTTGGAATGGGTATCGAGCGAATCACCATGTTGCGATATAGTATTAACGACCTCCGTCTTTTTTCTGAAAATGACATCCGGTTTTTGAAACAGTTTAAGCCGGTTGTGTAAGGCTTAAAACTCAATGAAAGTTCCTTTCGCAAACCTAACGAGTCAATATAGAAATCTGAAACCTGAAATTGATCAGGCGATTGATTCTGTTTTGGATTCAGGGAATTTTATTGGAGGTGAGCCGATTCGATTATTCGAAAAGAACTTTGCGGATGTCTGCTCAGTGAAACATTGCATCGGTTTGGGAAATGGTACGGCTGGACTCTTCCTCGCGCTTAAAGCTCTTGATGTAGGCCCGGGAGATGAAGTGATTACTCCGGCATGGAGTTGGATCTCAACTTCCGAAGTAATAACAATGGCAGGAGCCAAGCCCGTGTTTGCCGATGTCGACCCTGCATATTATACGATCACCGCATCAGAAATTGAAAGGAAGATCACAGGCCGAACGAAGGCTGTAATTATTGTTCATCTCTATGGGCAGGTGGCCGAGATAAAGCGAATTAAAGAATTCTGTGACAGTAAAAATATTTCAATAATAGAGGATTGCTCTCAGGCACATTTGTCTGAAGAGAATGGGGTAGTAGCTGGTGCTGTTGGTGATTGTGGGGTATTCAGTTTTTCCAACAAAAATTTAGGTGCTTATGGCGATGCGGGTTGTGTAATCACGAATAATGAATCATTAGCGATCAAGATCAGGCGGCTAGCGAATCATGGAGGGTTATCCAAGGACGAACACCTGATGGAGGGGTTCAACAGTCGACTCGATACGATACAGGCAGCCATACTAAATGTAAAGCTTCCTCTTCTATCCGTCTGGACAAAAAAGCGCATTGAATTGGCCCAACTTTATAGTTCAGATTTAACCGGTATAAGCGGAATTACATTGCCTGAAATTCGCGTAGATACAATTCACTCTTTTCATTTGTTTGTTGTATTGGCAGAAAAAAGAGAACAGCTAGAGGAATATTTATCTCAACGAGAGATACAGACGCTAGTTCACTATCCGAAGGCATTACCTTTTGAACCCGCCTATAGTTACCTGAATCACAAAGAATCTGATTTTCCGGTTTCCGCTCATTTGCAAAATGTAGTTCTTTCCTTGCCCTTATATCCTGAACTTAGCCGGGAGCAAGTTGTGTATGTATGTAAATCTATCCGATCGTTTTATGAAACTTTCTGAGATTTCTAAAGTAGGTATTGTGGGGGCGGGAACCATGGGGCAAGGCATTGCTATTTCGTGTGCGCTGGCAAATTTCGAAACGATTCTTTTTGATGTTAATAGAGATGCTCTGACCGCAGGACTAAATCAGATTCAAAAATCATTGGAGCAGTCCGTGAACAAAGGGAAACTTAGTCAACAGGATTGTGATCGCGCCTTGACAAGAATAAGTTTGGTTGAGAATATTTCTGCTCTGCACGCGAATCTGATTATTGAGGCGGTTGTTGAAAATCTTAAGGTAAAGCAGACCCTCTTTGCTCAACTAGAAAAAGTAAATGATGGAAAAGCAATATTGGCAACCAATACATCATCCATTCCAGTGACACAAATTGCTGCGTCTTTACAAAACCCATCTCAATGCATTGGATTACATTTTTTTAATCCAGCACACCTAATGAAGTTGGTTGAGGTAATTTCAGGGTCTCAAACAAATCCGGAATTGATTCTGCTAATGAAGGATTTTGCAAAAGCTCTTGGAAAAACTCCTGTTGAAGTAAAAGATTCTCCCGGTTTTATCGTTAACCGGGTAGCCCGACATTTTTATGTGGAATCATTAAAGGTATTGGAAGATAAAGTGACTTCGTTTGATGCAATCGATAATTTGATGCGATCGGCTGGTTTTAGAATGGGACCCTTTGAATTAATGGATTTGATTGGCATGGATGTAAACTACGCGGTTACAACCTCGGTGTATGAAGGTTTTGATAAAGCACATAAGTTCAAACCCAGTGACATTCAATATCAAAAAATCAAGGAAGGGAATTTAGGTAAGAAATCGGGTAAAGGTTTTTATGATTATTCGAAAAAGTAAAATCTATTTACTCATTATTTTACTTCTCGCGTGTACCCCCGACATGTATGATGACCCCATACCCCTGGTGCCTTTTGCAGACATAGTTATCAATTTGAATTTGCCCGAATATATCAATCTAAGAACCGATGGCGGTTCGAAGGAATTAAGTACAGGTGGGGTTCGGGGAATAATTGTTTACAGGGTAAATACTTCTACCTATTTTGCTTACGAGCGCAATTGTTCTTACCACCCCAACGAGGCCTGTGCCACGGTTAACATAGACAGCTCCAGGCTCTTTATGATTGATCCATGTTGTAAATCAAATTTCGATTTTGAAGAGGGCATCCCAACCGGAGGGCCTGCCTGGCGTCCCTTGCAAAGGTACCGGACTCAACTAGCCGGTACAACCCTTACCATCAGTGATGAAATAATTTATTAGCTCTTTTTCTCTTTTCTAAGATTGCTGTTATTCTTGCTGTAAACGAAGTAAATAACTAAACCCACCACCATCCAGACAAGTGCTGAGATCAAAGTTTCTGTACTGAGCGAGAAAATCATGGCAGAGCAAACGATTACACCCAGAATTGGAACCAACGGAACCAGTGGTGTTTTAAAAGGCCTTACGGCACTAGGATTTTTTACTCGTAAGACCCAAATACCAATGCACACTAATACAAAGGCGAACAAGGTTCCAAAGCTGGTAAGATCACCAGCCACACTACCGGGTACGAGGCCAGCAAAAGCCCCAACAAAAATCAGCAACAGCCAGTTTGCTTTGAAGGGAGTACGATGTACTGGATGTAATTCTGAAAATACTTTGGGCACTAATCCATCTTTTGACATAGAATAAAAAACGCGTGACTGGCCCATCAACATGACGAGAATAACGGAAGAAAACCCCGCCAGGATCGCCACGGTAATCAGCGTAGCAAGCCATCCATAGCCAGGCATATGATTTTGAATTGCAAAGGCTACTGATGCTTCTTTTCCGGCTGTGTTAAATTCATCCCAATGTGCAACACCGGTTAGTACATAAGAAAACAATACATAAAGAATTGTACAGATAACTAATGATCCTAAAATACCAATGGGCATATCGCGCTTAGGATTCTTCGCTTCCTGGGCTGCTGTTGACACGGCATCAAAACCAATAAAGGCAAAGAAAACAATACCTGCCCCACCCAATACACCACCCCATCCGAACCTATTCCAGGTATCATGATCTGGGCTGGATTGAGGAATAATAAAAGGGGTATAATTTGCTGTATCTATAAAACTCCAGCCAATACCAATAAATAAGAGGACGATAGCAACTTTAACAAATACGATAACCGCATTTAAGTTGGCTGACTCTTTCGTTCCCTTAATTAAGATCATGGTGAGAATCAATAAAATAACCAAGGCCGGGAAGTTAATGATACCCCTTACCCCATCCAGTGAAGTTTCGAAAGGGGAGTGGCACCATTGATAGGGTATGGCTCCGCCCAACAAATTATTGAGATACTCACTCCACGCTATGGACACGGTAGCGGATGCAAGGGCATACTCCAGCACCAGAGCCCATCCAATAATCCATGCTATAAACTCGCCCATAGTTACGTAGGCATAGGCATAAGCGCTACCAGCAATAGGAATCATAGAGGCAAACTCAGCATAGCATAGGCCAGCAAACGCACAACCAACAGCCGCAATCAGAAAGGAAACCACCACGGCCGGACCGGCAGCTTCTCCCGCAGCAGCGGCAGTTCGCACAAATAAACCAGCCCCGATAATTGCCCCAATGCCTAAGGCTATCAGGTTACCTACTCCTAAGGTCCGTTTTAAGCCTTTATCTGAGTCACCGGCTTGGGACATCATTTGTTCGAGGGGTTTTTTGATAAATAGGCTCATGGGTTGGGGTATAAATTTGGATTATACAATTCCCTAAAAGTATAAAGAATAATGAATTGTGAAAGAATATTGGCTTGCCGCTTGCGTAATTTTCAGGCTGGTAGTTTTGCCAGCACCTAATTAATTAGGGAGTGCAAATTTCATCCGCACCTTTACTTCACTCTCCACCGCTACATTATCTTCCGTAGTGGGTTGCCATTTGGGTCCTTCCTGAACTAAACGCACCACTTCCTCATCACATCCATAGCCCAAACCTTTTAGTACATTAAATTCACCCAGAGAGCCATCTGTTTTGACCGTGAACTGAATAGTTACTTTACCTTTTATTTTACTTGCTAACGCTTCTTGTGGATAGCGCAAACTATTTTTTAGATATTGATCGTATGCTTTACGTCCACCAACAGGTTCAGCTAGTTTAAGGATGGGTTGATGATTCGATTCGATTCCGGAAGAAGAGTAGCCGGTTACGACTACTTCACTTAATTGAGCTACATCAGATTCAAGTTTGACATTCAATTCACTTTGATTGTCGGCTTTGACTTCTTCTGTTTTTAAACCGATAAAGGAATAGACTAAGATTGGTGCGTTGGAATTGCTTACTATCTGATAATTGCCCTGCATATCGGTTACTGTTCCCGTGGTTGTTCCTTTAACAACTACATTCACGCCTGGGAGTGGAGTATTATCCTCTGCAGAAAGTACTTTGCCCTGAATTGTTTTCTGAGCAATTGACATCTTTTTGCGACCCATATCTTCAGATCGTGCCGCTTGCGCAGATTCTTGCTTTATCTCTACTTGTGCTTCTAAGGCAATCATGGGCTTCTCTTCAACAAGGTCAGCAACCTTCTCCTCAGTAATTTCTTTGTTTTCCTTTTCTGCTTCTGATGCTATAGATGGGGCAGCTGCACCAGATGAAATTTGATCTTCATCTACGGCTGCGTACTCAGAATCTTTTTCGATTTACGTTCCCCAGAAATTTTACTCTCTTGTTTCGTTTCGCTTAAGGCAAGATTTTTATCTTGAACGCTAGAGTCAATGATATTCTTTTTCTCTTCAACGGATTCATCAGTTTTTATGGATTCACTTTGAACGAGCTTTTTTATCTTCTGTTTGGAGTAATGGGATAGCAGCATAGTATACGATTACCAAAAAGGCAACCGAAGCTGCAATCCGAAGAGGCCAAGCCCATGTATTATTTTTCTTTGGTTAGGGGTAGATTCTGTACTTTGTTTATCAATAGAATGGAACTCTGCAGCGGATGGAGGCCCAGAAGCTGCTACTTGCCAATTTTTCGTTTCGCGTTCATTTACTCTTCTTTCAATTTCAGTGTCAATATCTTTTAAATCGTTCGTAAAATCTTTAGATGTAATTAGCCCAGCACCCTCTAAAGCATCCGCCAAAAATGGATCACGCAAGGCTTTTTCTCCAAAGCATGCTGTTCTTCGGGCGACATTTCACCGTTAATGTATCTCCTGATATCGTCTTCCCACTTATCCATTTCGCTCCATACAGATTTTTAAATTTCGCTTCCCATTTTGAATGAAACTTTTCACCTGATTCAAATCAAACCCCGTAGCGGTTGCAATTTCTTTATAACACCTTTCTTTCAAAAAAAAGAGTTGAATACACTGCTTTTGCTCGTTGATCAATGTTTCTATACAATCTTCCAATTTGGTTAGGTTCCCTTCCAGATCGGGTTCTTCTTCCGGATGCAGAAGCAATTGATTTTCCATAAAATCCGGTGAAAATTCCTGTGTGAATTTACTCTTTCTGGCTCGAATCTGCATTAAGCAATGATTACGGGCCGTTACATATAGCCAACTCTTAAAATTCTCCACCTCATGGGTCATTAAAGTCGGGATCAGTTTCTCAAACAACTGCATAACTGCATCCTTCGCGTCATCGCGATCTTTTAAATACTTCAAGCATACTCCATAAACAAGCGATTGATATCGGGTGTAGAGCTCGCCTAGCAGCGGTAACTCCCCGTTTTCTTTGTATTGGGCTAATAATTCTAAGTCCGTCAAAACCTTTGCAAAGCCTTAAGTTAAAATTTTTAATTGTTTTTTATGGAAAACGACAGTAGTCTGAATCATAGCATCAAAAAATAAATTCAATGCTTATGAAAAAGATTGCCTTAAGTCTGATCGTCATGCTTCTGATAGGAGGTACACTTTCAGCCCAGGATCGAACGATCACTGGTAAAGTAACCGCTTCGGAAGATGGAAGTGCCCTTCCGGGGGTCAATGTTATCCTGAAGGGTACCTCAAAAGGAACAGTAACAGACTATAAAGGAAATTATATTCTGCAAGTTCCTGCCAAAGGAGGTACACTTGTTTTCTCATTTATCGGATTAGCCACGCAGGAAGTTTCTATAGGAATTTCAAATCGAATTGATGTGGCGATGGTCTCAGATGTGGCTCAGTTGTCCGAAGTTGTAATTACAGGGGATGAGATGCAAGAGCATAAATCATTAAATGGGTCCGTTGCTGGTGTTCGTATAAGAGGTATGGGGAAAATCAAGAAAGATGCCATGTATGGTGCTCCTGTGGAGGCGGAGTTTTGGCAACAGCCTAATTACAATACCGAGGAGTATGATGGTATTAGTGAGAACATATTTCACGAGGCGCTTAAAAATCCCTTATCCACTTTTTCAATTGATGTCGATGCAGCCTCTTACAGTAATGTCAGACGCTTTATTTCGGGCGGACAAAAGCCACCAAAGGATGCGGTTCGTATTGAAGAGATGATTAATTATTTTGATTATGATTATGAACATCCGCCAGCTGGCGGAGAAGATCCTTTCTCTATCACCACAGAAATTTCCACAGCCCCCTGGAACATGAAACACAAACTTGTTCACATTGGTTTGCAAGGTAAAAATATAGCGAAGGAGAATTTGCCTCCTACCAATCTTGTCTTTTTAATTGATGTTTCAGGTTCTATGGACGATCCGAATAAGTTACCGCTTTTAAAAACATCGTTTAAAATGTTAGTAGCACAACTGCGCCAACAAGATCGCATTGCAATTGTAGTTTATGCAGGAGCAGCCGGTTTAGTTCTTCCGTCTACTTCAGGAGTGGATAAGAAAACGATTCTTGAAGCGCTGGATAATCTGGAAGCCGGAGGCTCAACAGCTGGTGGTGCAGGAATAAATTTGGCGTATGCTATCGCAAAGCAAAATTTTATGAAGGAAGGAAACAATCGAGTTATCCTGGCAACGGATGGTGATTTTAACGTAGGGCGAATCAAGCAATGGTGGTATGGAGCGACTAATTGAAGAAAAGCGGAAGGAAGGAGTCTTTCTTACGGTGCTTGGTTTTGGCATGGGAAATTATAAAGATTCCAAAATGGAAATTCTGGCCGATAAGGGTAATGGAAATTACTTTTACATCGATTCAATTCTAGAGGCGCAAAAAGCGTTGGTGAATGAATTTGGAGGTACACTTTTACGATCGCGAAAGATGTAAAACTTCAGATCGAGTTTAATCCTGCACGGGTAAAAGCATATCGATTAATTGGCTACGAAAACCGGTTGTTACAGGATGAAGATTTTAATGACGACCGAAAAGATGCGGGTGAACTTGGTTCGGGTCACTCCGTTACAGCCCTTTACGAAATTATACCTATTGGCGTGGAGAGTGAGTTTTCAAAAATTGATGACTTGAAGTATCAGAAGCCTAAAGTAGAAACAACCTCATCTTCATCAAGGGAAATTTTAACGGTTAAATTTCGGTACAAAAAACCCGATGGCGCTATAAGCAAATTAATTGTTCATCCACTGGTGGATAATAGTATTGCGCTCAACAAGACTTCTGAAAATTTCAGATGGTCCGCTGCGGTTGCTGCTTTAGGCATGTTGCTAAGAGATTCGGAGTATGTAAAGGAGTTCAACTACCAGGATGTACTTCAATTGGCACAGAATGCAAAGGGTAATGATAGGGAAGGGTACCGCATTGAATTTATAAATATGGTTAAGTCTCTTAATACCATTGCTATTCGATAATCCTTCAAAAGGCTACAAAAACCCCAGGACTTAGAAGTTTTGCGGGTTTTTGTGCCTTTAACCCAAACTTGTCATTCATGAATCACAATTTTGCCCTTCGGGCCGATGAATCCTGACAGTAACCTCCGGATTATCGGGATAAATGTTTTACGCTTTTGGTAATATTAGTATTTAAGAGGAAATTAGGGTCGAATTGAGTTAACATGGTTAAGATAAGTGCAGTTATTATCACCTATAACGAAGAGCGAAACATCAAACGATGCATAAATTCTTTGATAGCTGTTGCCGATGAGATTGTCGTAATAGACTCTTTTTCCAAAGACCGTACAAAAGAGATTTGTATTGAGAAAGGCATTAGGGTGGTGGAGCATCCGTTTAAGAGCCATATTGATCAAAAGAACTTTGCGGTTACACAAGCCACCCATGATATTGTCCTTTCGCTTGATGCCGATGAATATTTGTCTGAAGAATTAACAGAATCCATTCTCGAGGTAAAGGAGGCCTGGCCGTTCGAAGCCTATAGAATGAATCGACTCTCCAACTATGGTGGTAAATGGATTCGCCATGGAAATTGGTATCCCGATCAGAAGATACGCCTCTGGAACAGGCGAATAGGGTTATGGGGTGGTGAGAATCCACATGACATGGTTATCATCAAAGGGGGCATCAAGATTATGCACCTGAAAGGTGATATTCTACATCGCGCTTATACGGATTCGTCTGAGACGATTTCAAAAATTCAGAATTACTCGGAGATATTTGCCCGGGAGAGTGTAGGCAGGAAAACAAGTTCAGTCGGTAAAATTATTATTCGATCAGCCTTTGCGTTTCTTAAAAGCTATATTATAAAACGCGGTTTTCTGGATGGTTTTGAAGGCCTCATGGTTGCTATGGCAGTGAGTAACCATGTGTTTTATAAGTATGCAAAATTATACGAGGCCAATCATCGGGCGTTAATGGGCAAGCGGTTAGTAATCAGCCGCACCGATAATTTGGGCGATGTAATTCTCACTTTACCCATGCTGGGTTATTTGAAATCTATTACCCCCGACCTTAAAATTTTCTTCATAGGTAAAAAGTATACGCAACCCATTATTGATCGATGTGTTTTTGTCGATCAGTTTTTAGATAAAGACGAGTTGATTAATGACGCCAGGAAATTAGCCGCGGTTAGTGCCGATACAATCATTTTTGTTTACCCGGATCGACAGCTTGCAAAAATTGCACGATTTGCAGGCATCAGGCATCGTGTGGCTACTGCCCACCGGTGGTATAATTGGATGTATTGTAATCACCTTGTGGGGTTCACGCGCGTAAAGTCTAACCTGCATGAGAGCCAGCTCAACTTTAAACTTCTCAAGCCATTTAAGCTTAATATTGATATCGATACCACGGAGTTAATTCCCTATTACGGCCTCCAACCGATAAAGAATAATTTTTCACAAATTCATCTAGATAATGACAGATTTAACCTGATCCTTCATCCTAAATCAAAAGGAAGTGCACGCGAGTGGCCCTTATCGAGTTATTACGAATTAGTCAAATCTCTTCCCGCATCATCCTATCGAATTTTTATAACCGGCTTGCAAGCCGAGGGTGATTTGATTCGAAAAGAAAAACCAGAGCTGTTCGACCATCCAAATGTTACCGATCTTACAGGCAAGCTCAATTTAGAAGAATTAACTTCTTTTATCGGCCAGGTCGATGGCTTGTTGGCCTGCAGTACAGGAGTGTTACACCTGGCCGCATCATTAGGCGTATATACGCTAGGATTGTATTCACCGATGCGTCCCATTCACCCTGGGCGCTGGATGCCCGTTGGTCGTAAGGCCACATATCTCGCATTAAAGAAAGATTGCAACCTTTGTCGTAAAAGCACAACGTGTGCTTGTATTGAATCTATTTCGGTGGAGGAGGTACGAGATCAGTTCAGTGAATTTATTGAACGGAAAATAAAGATGGGGCCGGATCTGGTATACTTAAATCGATAGCAATTTATTTTTTTTCTAATCCTATTTTTTTGAAATGAAGTGCTTTCACGCACTTCAGAAAATTCGAAAATGCGGCTAGCGTGGAAATTACAAATCCATAATAACCATCTAGAAATCCTCGCTTAAGAAAATATATTCTAAAAAAAGTAAACCAAGGGTTAAAAATCATGGAGATTATTAAAGTGACTTTACTTTTCCCAACTATTTCTTTTGCGGCAGTTTCAGAGTAACGATCCAACCTTTGAATGGTGCTGGAGATTGAAGGAAACGAATAGTGCAGCAGGTCACCTACTATATGTTTGTTTGTAATTGGATCTTTAAAATAGAGGCTTTCGTGAATAACTCCCTCCCAAATTCCTTTGCCTCTCCGAAAGATTCTTCTTTACGGTCAGGATACCACCCACAATAATGTACCCAATGGCCACAATAATTTGTCAGCCTATTTAAAGTGATCAGATCTGCATCTATGGGGTTCTTTTTTAATTCTTTAATGGAGTGGGTCAATTCTTCACTAAGCGCTTCATCGGCATCAATTGATAAAATCCAGTCTTTGGTGCATTGATTGTTTCCAAAATTCTTGGCAATTGAAAATCCCTCCCAAGCCCGCTCATAGAATTTCACATCAAAACTCTGGGCTATTTCTTTAGTTCGATCGGTTGAATTGGCGTCAACGATTACTATTTCATCTGCAATTTGACTTACAGAATTTAAGCATCGAGCTATATTATCCTGCTCATTTAGGGTAATGATTACAACCGAAAAAGAATTCATTCAGGTTTCCTTATTTTTACAAAAATATAGGCTTATTCGTTATGTCGAACCATATTATGCTTGATTTTAAATTAAAGAAGATTAAAGACCCAGGAGGTTGGTGTTCTTAGGAGCCGCCTGATGTACTATTCTCGATAAATTAGCGCTGATCAAAAAACAAGTTGTAAAAGAATTAGAGGCTGCTTCATCAAATTATCCACATGACAATTACTGCGTTTTCTTATGTTAGAAATGGAATCCAAATGGGTTATCCATTTTTAGAGTCCATACAATCTGTTTTACCTAATGTTGATGAATTTGTAGTGGTTGTTGGTGATTCGACCGATGGCACCGTTGAGGCAATAGAAAACCTTGGCTCGGAAAAAATACGAATCGTAAACTCTGTTTGGGATATGAGTTTAAAGTCGGGCGGTAAATTATTTGCAATACAATCCAATATAGGGTTGGATAATATGAATGGAGATTGGGTAATTCATACAGGCTGATGAAGTAATTCATGAGAATGATTGTGCGAAACTTAAAGATTATATTGTACGGTACAGTAGACATCAAGACGTGGAGGGACTGTTATTTCCTTTTCTAAATTTCCACGGGGACTTTAATCATATTCATACAGGTCGTAAAGCCCACCGATTTGAAATAAGAGCTTTTCGAAGAAACTCGTTGATAAGAGCCTTTAAGGACTCACAGGGATTTAGAAAGTTTTCTTCTCATGAGGCTTATGAAATAGGCGAGCTGGGAGAAAAGTTGCGGGTAAAAAAGATTGATGTACCCGTATATCATTACAATTTTGTGCGATCCCCACAACTAATGAAAGACAAAACCATCTTTTTTCAACAATTCTGGCACGAAGGAGAAGCGCTCAAGGACAAAGTAAGTAAACTCAAAGATTTTGACTTTAACCAGATTGACAAACTGGAAGTATTTCAGGGAAGCCATCCTCAGTTGATGCAGAAAATAATTAGCAAGCAAGATTGGAATTTCGTTTATGATCCCTCAAAGTCCAAAGTATCCCTTCGACATAGGATATTAAATGAAATTGAAGAGTGGACTGGTTATCGAATAGGCGAGTATAAGAATTATAAGATCATTTGATAGATGAATACAAAAGACATCAAAGTAATTTACACACGATTAAAAGATCGTAACCTCAATTTTAATCATGTGTGCGAGGTGGGTGTTTACCTTCCTGAAACGTCAAACGTTATCAACTTTATAAAAGATGGTATTCGCACTACTTTAGTGGAGGCAGATCCGGATACCGTAGAAAAGATAAGGCAATACTTTTCTGGATATTCTGTGCACGTTGAGCCGGTGGCCGTTTGGGACACCACTGGTGTTATTAAATTATCCAAGGCTGCTGCGTCCACGTTTGTTACCCAACTGGAAGTAAGTCCTGCAATTGTGAATGATAAATACCAGGTAAATGAGACCAATACCTTTGAGGTTCCTTGTAAAGTTTTTTCAGAAATTGACGATGGAACCATTGATTTACTGAGTGTGGATATTGAAGGGGGCGAGTGGTATGTTATTAAACATTTGATAAGCAGACCAAATGTGATTTCGATTGAAACCCATGGAAAGTATTATGTAAATCCATTTATCAAAAAAATTGAGGAATGGATGCAGAAGGAAAATTACATCGTATGGTATAAAGACCGCAGTGATACTATCTTTATCAAGTCAGGATTATTAGAGCCAACCTTGGGCGAGCGAATCTCAACCTTTCTTGCGCTCTCCAGAATTCGATGGAAGAAAATCAAGCGAGTATTTAAATAGAGGGCAGTAAGTATTTGGGTTTTCTTGAGCCAATTCAGCCTCTCATTATCTCCATTCTTTTAGTTATTTTTACTTCTCATGGAAGAAGCGCCAAAGCAAAGTTATACCCCTACCGAGAAGAATGATATCTTCAATAATGAGTTTCTTCCACATATTAATTCCATGTACAATTTTGGGTATCGGCTTACTTTCGATCAGGACGATGCCAAAGACCTCGTTCAGGATACGTATTTAAAGGCCTACCGGTTTATAGAATCATTCCAGCAAGGAACTAATGCAAAAGCATGGCTGTTTCGGATTTTGAAAAACAGTTTCATTAATGATTACCGTAAGAAGACCAAAGAGCCTTCGAAGGTAGATTATCAGGAAGTTGAGACTTATTATAACTCGGAAGAGGTAGACAGGCAAATTACGCCCGATTTACGTGTTGAGTCGTTGAAGGACATGATTGGCGATGAGATATCCAACGCATTAAATTCATTGGATGTTGACTTTAGAACTGTAATTATCTTATGCGACCTGGAAGGGTTTAAATATGAAGAGATGGCAAAAATTCTGGATATACCGATCGGTACAGTACGAAGCCGCTTACACCGGGCCCGGAACCTGCTCAAAGAAAAACTAAGTCAACACGCCAAGTCTATGGGTTATAAAAATACAGAGTTATGACAAACCAGGTCAATCCTTTTATTCTTGCAGACGGTAAGAAGCCATCGTGTATGGAAATGCTGCAGCTGATTTTGGATGGTGAAGCATCAGCCGAGCAGCAAGCCTATTTTAAATCACATATGGATAAATGCGCGCCTTGCTTTAAGACTTACGATCTGGATATTACCATAAAGGAACTTTTGAAAACCCGCTGTTGTGGAGATTCGGTGCCAGCCGGACTTGTAGATCAAATAAAAAATCAGATCAGTCTAAATAAGGCTTCCTGATGGCCGGTAAAGCACTCATTTTCTCAGCGCCTTCAGGTTCGGGCAAAACAACCATAGTCAAGCATCTTTTAGCAAATAACCCTGATCTCGGGTTTTCAATTTCTGCCTCAACACGCGACAGGCGTGGCCGAACCGAGCAGGATGGTAAGGATTATCATTTTCTAACCCCCGAGGACTTTAAAAAGAAAATTGATAATGACGAATTTATTGAATGGGAAGAAGTGTATGCCGGAAACTTCTATGGCACATTAAAGGAAGAGATCGAGCGTATCTGGAGTGAAGGACGGAATGTAATTTTTGATGTTGATGTTAAAGGGGGGATTAATCTTAAAAAATATTTTGGTGATAAAGCACTGGCGGTGTTTGTTAAGGTTCCCACCATCGAAATTTTGAAACAACGACTTATGGAAAGAGGCACGGAGAGTGAAGAAAGTCTTTCGCGAAGATTGTTTAAAGCAAAATTTGAGATGTCGTTTCAGGATAAGTTTGATGTAGTGTTGGTTAATGAAGATTTAGATAAATCCTTACGGGAAGCTCAAATTCTCTATGATCAATTTAGGGCAAGACCTTAGACATGGACACCCAACAAAAAATAGGCCTTTTCTTTGGCTCCTTCAACCCCATTCATATTGGGCACATGATCATCGCCAATATAATGGCCGAAAATACCGATCTGCAAAAAGTTTGGTTTGTTGTTTCTCCGCAAAATCCCTTTAAGCCAAGTAAAGGGTTGTTACACGAATTTGATCGTTATGATTTAGTGAAAGCTGCTATTGCTGATCATTACAAGCTGGAAGCATCGGATGTAGAATTTAATCTGCCCAAGCCTAGTTATACGGCTCATACCCTGGCCCATTTAACCGAGAAATTTCCATGCAAACATTTTAAGGTGATTAGTGGAGAAGATAATCTTACCAACTTTAACAAGTGGAAAAACCACGAACACATCATTAACGAGTTTGGATTATATGTTTATCCGCGTCCTCATGGAACAAATTCCGAACTTACGCGTCATCCTAACGTGCGCATGATTGAAGCTCCTCTTTAGACATTTCGGCTACCTATATTCGTCAGTGTATTAAGGATAATAAATCGATCCGTTATCTCGTTCCTGAATCGGTAGAGGTTATGCTTCGTCAAAAAGATTTTTATCGGTAAATCTGTGATTGAGACAACTATTAGGGAGCGAATTGCGTCATACACGCTAATGAGAATTATTTATTTCATATTTTTTTCTTGTTTGATCACTGTTGTGCAAGCCGGAGGTATTCGCGGAATTATTAAAAGCGTAGATGCCGGCCCACTTGCTTACGCCACCATTTTCGTAAAACAAACCGGTACCGGCAGCGCTACTGATTTTGAAGGTAAATACGAAGTCAAATTAGCCCCGGGTCGTTATGATGTACTGTTTCAATATTTAGGTTATGAAGCGATTACCCGCGTAGTGGATGTGGGCGAGGATTTTATTGAAATCAACCTGACGCTAAAGCAGCAAGTAGTGGTATTGCAGAATGTAATTATCCGGGCTGGAAAAGAAGATCCGGCTTACACCATTATGCGCAAGGCCATTGCAAAGGCAAAGTATCATACGCAACAAATTGATGCGTATTCGGCAAAGGTTTATATAAAGGGGAAAGGTCAACTGACGGACTATCCCTGGATGGCTAAGAAAGCTTTAGAGAAGGAAGGCATTACAAAAGATCGGGTATTTATATCGGAGTCGGTGAGCGAAATAAAATATACCCGACCCTATAAGTTTGAAGAAAAAGTAATTGCGGTTTATACAAATGGGGATAGTAAAAACACATCGCCCAACTCGTATATATTTGGAAGTTTCTACCATCCCGAGATTGCCGAAACAGTTTCACCTCTTTCACCAAAATCTTTTTCTTACTATCGATTCGAATACCTGGGTTCCTTTCATGATCGAGAATATGAGATCAGCAAAATAAAAGTTACGCCTCGTTCGCGTGGCGATAACGTTTTTGAAGGACTGATTTATATCGTAGAAGACTGGTGGAGTATCCACAGTCTGGATATGAAGGCAACGAAAATGGGAATCAACTTCAACATCAATCAACTTTACACACCTATTGAAGATAAAGCGTGGCTGCCTGTGTCGCAACAATTTAAAGTAGACGGCAAAGTGTTTGGTTTCGAATTTGAAGGTCAGTACCTGGCAACGATGAAGGATTATGTAATCACACTGAACCCCGACCTTCAGGTGGAGATGACCGTGATTGATGAGAAGGTTGAAAAGGAGGAAGCGAAAAAAGTTGAACAAAATTTTAGCAAGAAGGGCCAGGATTTACAGGAACGATTGAAAGAAGGAAAGGAGGTAACGCGAAAGGAATTAAGACAATTAGTTAAAGAGTATGAAAAGGAAGAAGCCAATGAGCAAGAAGCACCCGAAGTAATTTCAGAGACTACTTATTCTGTCGATTCATTGGCCTACAAAAAGGACTCGACCTATTGGGTAGACATGCGCCCCACGCCACTCACCAAGGAAGAACAACGCGGCTATCACATTGATGACAGTCTTACGCAAGTACAGCGCAAGAAGGACGAAGGGGATACGCTAAGAAATTCCAGCAAAAGCAAAAAGGGATTTCAACCCTGGGATATATTAACAGGCGATACCTATGGAATTGGAAAAACGGCTGACTTCCGAATTCATTCACCCTATGGTGGGTTTAATACCGTGGAAGGATTCAATCTGATCTATCGCGTTAGTTTTTATAAACGCTGGGTGAAACGGGATAGTGTGGATAAAGACAAGCGGCCGCAAACATCGAGGCTTGAAATAAGTCCGATAGCGCGCTATGCATTTTCGCGCGAGAAGTTGACGGGCAAGTTACGGGTTGATTATCGATTTAAGAATAAACGACTAACGCTTGAAGGTGGGCAATACGTAGAGCAATTTAATTCTGACGAACCTATTCATCACTTAGTCAATACGTTTACCTCGCTCTTTTTAGGCGACAGATACATGAAGTTGTATGAACGTAATTTTCTTGAGCTTAATTATATCCAACGCATAAATGATAAGTACACCTTCCGCACCAATTGGTCGTGGGCAAGAAGGTCAGAGTTATTTAATACGAGCAACTATACTTTCTTTAAGAGCAATAAGGATGAATACACACCCAACGCACCTGTTAATTTGGAATTAACGGATACTAGTTTTGAGCCGAATCGAGCTTTTGTGGGCCTGGTAAGTTTTGATGCCCGACCCTGGCAAAAATATCGTATCCACAATGGACGCAAGTCGCGGGTAGGTGGAACCTCGCCCTTGTTTACTTTCAACTACCGAAAAGGTTTTTCCGGAGTGGCTGAAAGCGAAGTGACCTTCGATCAGGTGGAACTTGGCTTTAAGCACACCTTAAATGTTGGAATCCGAGGAAAATTAGATGTTGCGCTATGGGCTGGTAAATTTTTGACTGCGAATAATTTATACTTTATGGATTACAAACATTTTACAGGTAATCTGAGCCCGTTTGTAACGACCGATCCGGTTGGGAGTTTCCGTTTGTTGGACTATTATAAATACAGCACGTCCAATCAATATTTTTCAGCTAATGCCCATTATCATTTCCGCAAATTTCTTGTCACACAGTTTCCGTTAATTCGGGTAACGGGTATTACGGAAAACATCTTCGTTAATTATTTAGCGAGCCCCACGTCACAAAACTATACAGAAGTGGGATACGGCCTTGATGGCATTTTGCGAATCTTCCGCCTGGAAGCAGCTGCAGCCTTTGGCGATGCTAAGTATTTGAATTATGGATTTCGGATTGGTATTGCCAGCAGCATCACTGTTAATTTTAACGATTAATTAAGCCAATCTTGGTTAACTTGAGTTCCGTTCGCCAACTTTGAACGATGACGGTTTCTATTAATGAATTTTTATCTCTCAGAAAAGAGTTGCCGGTGCTTGACGTTCGGTCTGAAGGGGAATTCTTGGCCGGTCATATCCGTGGGGCAATTAATATTCCATTATTAAATAATGATGAACGCGTTGCTGTTGGAACGGATTATAAACAGAAAGGACAATCACAAGCTATAAAGACTGGCTTTCGGTTGGTTGGCCCGCGACTGATTGACATCATTACGGAAACGGAAAAAATATCTGCGGGAAAGGAACTCTTAGTGCATTGCTGGCGCGGAGGTATGCGATCAAATAATTTTTGTCGGTTTGTAGAGATGGCTGGCATGAAAGCGCATGCCTTGCAAGGCGGATACAAAGCGTACCGGCATCAAGCCTTGGATTCCTTTATGCAGCCGATGCAATTGATGCTACTTACAGGTTGTACCGGTAGCGGCAAGAGTGAAGTGCTACGATCATTAAAAGCAAAAGGAGAGCAAGTATTAGATCTGGAAGGTTTAGCAAACCACAAAGGTTCGGCTTTCGGGGGCCTTCTCATGCCAGATCAACCCAGTACTGAACAATTTCAAAACGAACTCTTTGAAGAAATTTTGTCATTTGATCTTACTAAGAGAATCTGGGTAGAGGATGAATCGATAGCGATTGGAAAAATATTTTTGCCCAACGAATTCTGGCAACAGATGGCGGTAAGTCCATTGGTGCAAATGGATGTGAGTAAAGAAGTTCGTGTGCAACGCTTAGTGAATGAATACGGAAGTACCAATCGCGAGGAGTTTCTGACTATCATGGGAAAAATTGTAACGAAGCTAGGTGGCCAGCATTACAATCATGCAAAAGAAAAATTAGCAGAAGGAGATATGCATTCAGTAATCGAGATTCTGTTAACCTATTATGATAAAGCGTACCTAAAAAGTATTGATAAGCGAAAAGATCGGATAAAATTAACCTTGCCTTGGGATGGAGATAGTATTGAAAAATATTCTTCTCAACTACTTAACCGGTAATTGATTTGCAGATCAATTAAGTTTGTTAACAATCTCTTCAAAATTTAAGGACTCCCACTTCTGTTTTAGGTTAGAAGTTTTCATTACTTCATCCATAATTTTTTTCTGCTTTCTCCCCGTTTCGAGTGCTGTGGCATAAGGCATGGAATCGTAGAATGTGACCATCGAGTACAAGGGTATCCAACGGGTGGGATAAAGCAGATGCAAGCGGGCTTCAATTTTCTTTCTCAATAGAAAATCCGCATCGGCAACGAGGTCTCGCATTTCAACAAAATTGTCAAGAGCAAGTTGGGCAATAGCATCCGCATTTACTTTTCGGCTTTGCTGAAATTCCGGCAATACTTTCGTCCAATCATCAGAATGAATGTCAAGAAGTTGATTGAGCACCCGACAATCTTCAAATCCGGCATTCATACCTTGGCCATAAAAAGGAACGAGCGCATGTGCCGCATCACCAATTAATAAGGTGTTATTTTTTACCCATGGGTAGCAACGAACAGTCACCAACGAAGAAGTTGGGTTTGTGTTATAATCTTCCAGTAACGTGGGCATTAAACGTACGGCATCCGGAAAGGTACTTTCAAAAAACATACTCACTTCAGCATCTGTTTTTAATTGACTAAATGAAGGGGTTCCTTCAAATGGAAAAAATAACGTGCACGTAAAGCTGCCATCCGGGTTGGGCAACGCGATCATCATAAAACTTTCGCGAGGCCAAATGTGTAAAGCATTCTTTTCTAATTGAAAGCTTCCTGCTTTTCCGGCAGGTATATGCAACTCTTTGTAGCCATGATCGATGTAATCTTGTGCGTAGTCAAACCGATCGGTTATCTGAAATGCACTGCGCACCGCAGAGAAGGCGCCATCGGCTCCTATTATGTAGTCCATAGTCCATAGTCGATAGTCCTGAGTTTGCTTACTATCTAGCATTGACTTTGTACTCTGGGCTGTTAAGGATGTTTTATCAAGGTCTATATGAGTAATCCTTTGATCAAATTGAAAATCAACGCCCAGCGACTCGGCTTTGTTCATGAGAACGATATTAAGCGCACTACGCGATACCGAGTTAATAAATTGTCTTTCGCTGCCATACGGTTGAAAGGTGAGTTCGCCTTGCCGGTTATGCATAATTCTTCCATGCATGGGGATGGTTACTTTTTTTATTTCATTCGCAACATCCACTTCATCAAGAGCTCGAATACCTCGATTGCTTAAGGCCAGATTGATAGACCGTCCGCCCTCATAGCCACTTTGTCGCATATCACCTCGCCGTTCAAAAACAGTAACGGAGTACCCGCGTTTTGCTAAGTATATGGAAAGTAACGAGCCCACCAGACCGGCTCCAGCAATAGCAATTTTTTAGTTTTTGTCATAACAGAATATAGGCGGCTGAGTTACTTTGTTGTCACTACTAATTTAATGCTTGTTTGAAAATTTCATAAAAGCGAAAGACATCTTCAAAAGTATTGTACATAGGTACAGGAGCGATGCGAATAACATCGGGCTCACGCCAGTCGGCTATTACTCCTGCTTTAGTGATTTTATTAAAGACTTTTTTTCCATCCCGCTTCATCAAGATTGAAAGCTGGCATCCACGTTCTCCGACTACACCAGGTGTTAAAATTTTAAAATGTTGAGAATGGTTGTCTATCGACTTTAGCAGGTATTCGAGAAAACATGTTAGTAGAATACTTTTCTTCCGAAGATTTTTTATTCCTGCCTTTTCAAATAATTCTAACGAGGCGAGGTGGGCGGCCCCGGAGAGGACAGGATAATTGGAGAGTTGCCAGCCATCCACCCCTTTCATCGGCACAAAACCTTTTTGCATTTTAAAACGGTTGGGTTCGTCATGGCCCCACCATCCGGTAAATCTTGGTAATTTAAAATTACTCGCATGCTTTTCGTGAATGAAAGCACCGGCCATACCACCTGGCCCGGAATTAAGATATTTATAACTGCACCATATGGCAAAGTCAACATTCTCGCTATGTAATTGTAACGGTACATTGCCCATGGCGTGTGCAAGGTCGAAGCCCGCGTATGCGCCAGCCCGATGGGCAGCTTCTGTAATTTCCCGCACCTTAAAAAATTGGCCTGTGTAATATTGAACGGCACCAAACATGACAAGTGCCAATTCATTTTTGTTATCATCAATTGCCTTCAATATATCTTCGGTACGCAAAGTAAACTCACCGACTCTAGGCTTAAGTTCAATCAATCCAACAGCCGGATCGATATTATGAAACTTCAATTGCGATTCAAAGGCATATTGATCCGAAGAGAAAGCCCCGGCCTCGGTAATTATTTTATACCGAGTTTTGGTAGGATTATAGAACGACACCAACATCAAATGCAAATTCACCGTGAGTTGATTCATGGAAACAACTTCTGAAGTTTTGGCACCTACTAATTGTGCGAGTGCTTTTTTACTAAACTTATGATAGTAGAGCCAAGGACGTCTGGCATGGGTATGTCCTTCCACTCCCAACGCGGCCCAATCCTCCAACTCTTGATTAATAAACACTTTCGCGGATTTTGGTTGTAGACCCAGTGAGTTACCCGTGAAATAAATCGCCTGCTTTCCTTTTACCTTCGGAAGATGAAATTGATTACGAAAAGTTTTTAAAGAATCTTGTGTATCTAGTTTTCTGGCAAAAGCCAGTGTGGGTTCATATTTCATGAGTGCTTTTAAAGATTTGTAGATGATTGCAGGTTATACAAACCGTGCGTCTGCTTCCATTACGGAGCCGCAACTTTTGCAGGTTCGTAATTCTTTTGATCCGTAAAATTCGCGGAAGCGGGGTAAAAAAATCTTTTTCAATATTTTCGAGATGAAAGCGATACTCATGCAGTTTAGTATTACACGAATCGCAATACCATTGCAACCCATCTAACACATCTTGTTCCGGACGCTTACACTCAATTACCAAACCTACTGATCCCGCTGGTCGCTCGGGCCGGTGTGGCACATTGGCAGGCAGCAAAAACATTTCACCTTCTTTAATGGATATATCTACCGCCTTACCATCCTCCTGAATCCGAACATTGATGTTTCCTTCCAGTTGATAGAATAGTTCTTCGGTTTCGTTGAAGTGAAAATCTTTGCGTGCATTGGGGCCGCCCACAATCATGACAATGTAATCTCCGGCATCGGCATATAAATTTTTATTGCCAACAGGTGGCTTTAATAGATCCCGATTTTCTGTTATCCAATTCTTTAAATTAAAGGGTTTGCGAATAGCCATGGGTTGTTGAGATTTAATTAGATATAGGTACGATTCGAAGAAAAATTACTCATGCGTTTTCCACCTGGCAAGTTTAGGGATATTGCGGGTAAAAATACTAGTCATAATTCCTGGAAAGCCCATTTCTTTTAATTTAACCTTCACCAAGGCTTTCATTTCGTCTTGGGTCATGTCGGGTTGAGTAAACTTTCCGTTTTGATAGCAATAGGAGCAATACATGGGTGATTTAGATCCATCGGCTTCAGTTCCGCCTCCTTGGGTATCGCGTTTCAATGGCATACCGCAACTCTGACAATTTTTGTAAATCGTTTCCATAAATCACTCGCTTTTATATAGGAAAGTTAATGTTCTTTTTATCTTTACTAAAAATCATTCTATGAATCTGGATTTGCGCGGAAAAAGAGCCGTAGTAAGCGGGAGTACACAAGGCATTGGTAAAGCATCGGCTATGGAATTGGCCTTATTAGGTGCAACAGTAACTTTATTGGCACGTAACGAAGAATCCCTTAAAGCTGTGGTGAAGGAATTGCCAACACCAACCGCGCAGCAACACGATTATTTATTGGCCGACTTCAGTAATCCAGACCAGCTTAATGGTGTGATTGATAAATTCGTGAGCAATCACATTGTACATATTTTGATAAACAACACAGGTGGACCGCCTGCCGGATTGGCGATTGATGCATCACCCGAGGATTTTATAAAAGCATTTAATAGTCATTTAATCTGCAATCAGATTTTGGTAAAAGCCGTAGTACCGGGCATGAAGCAATCTGCCTTTGGGCGAATCATCAATATCATTTCAACCTCAGTAAAAATTCCGTTGAAAGGTTTGGGAGTATCTAATACCATTCGGGGCGCTGTAGCTAACTGGGCAAAAACAATTTCGGTTGAATTGGCTCCATTTGGGATTACGGTAAACAATGTATTACCGGGCTCAACCATGACGGGTCGTTTAGATTCACTAATTAAAAGTAAGGCTGTAAAATCCGGAAGAACCTATGATGAGGAGAAAAAATTAATGGTTGAAGAAGTGCCAGCCGGCCGGATTTGTGAGCCACATGAAGTGGCGGCCGCTGTTGCTTTTCTTGCCTCCCCGGCTGCGGCCTATATAAATGGAATAAATATTCCTGTCGATGGCGGGCGCACCGGAAGTTTGTAAGTTCACAGAGTCATACCATGTCTATTTCGATACGCAAATACATACTTATTCTATTTATCCTTTCCGCTACGGTGGGTTTAGCTCAGCCTGCTGTGGTAATTAACGACAACTTTAATTCGAACGCCCATGGCTGGTGGACAGGAAGCGTAGAAACGTATTCCATGCAAGTAGAAGGCGGTAAATACGTAATGCGTACAACACAAAAAGACAACGGCCGCTTTGTTACCATCAATCCGTTTATGGATAACAAAAAAGATTTTTCGATTGAGGCAACCTTTGTTCAGAAATCGGGAAGTGATAATAATGGATTGGGCTTATTGTGGGGCGATAGCGGTATAGGAAAATATCATGAGTTTGTTATTGCCTGTAATGGAAACTATAAAATCAAAAGCCCTGAAAAAGGAGAAAAGATTAATCAATGGGTCGCGTATAAAACAATAAAACCGATGGGGGAAGTTAATTCCCTTAAGATAGAACAAAAGGAGGGGTGTTGGTATTATTTTATTAATAACGTAGAGGTGGCCAACACAAGTATCTTGCCTTTATATGGAATGAAGATGGGGTTCATCAATTACACAGATATGGTGCTTGAGATTGATAATTTTATTTTCAGGCAGGATATAAAAATTAATTTGCCCACCAATCTTAGTTCGGGCCTGGTAAAGGAAAATCTAGGTAAAGAGGTAAACTCACCCTACGATGATCTGGGGCCGCATATTACTACCGATGGTAGAATGATATTATTTGGCCGTGAACTTTCCCCCGAAAACATAGGTGGTAAGGAAGATGGTGAAGATATCTGGATTACTACCAGCACCGATGGCGTTACCTGGACGAAAAGTAAAAACATGGGTGCGGCAATTAACGATAAGCAAGCCAACAACCTGGCAGCGGTCAGCGCAGATAATAACATGTTATTGTTTTGCAAGTTGGATGGATTTCAGGTTCGTAGAAAGTCAGAAGATGGCTGGTCCGCACCCGAATACCTTAACGTTCGGTTTAAGAACGAATCAAAAAACATGGAAGGCAATTTGACTCCAGATGGTAAGGCACTTTTGTTTACGGCTAAACTGAAACAAAATGTTTTTTACAACGAACATCCTGAAAATAAGGAGAAAGATGTTTACGTAACCGTCCAAGATGGCAAGGGTAGTTGGTCGGAGCCTATTAATTTGGGAGTGCAGATCAATACAGCCAGTGATGAGATTTCACCCTTTATGGCTGCTGATGGTCGCACCCTATATTTTGCCAGCAACGGCCGGCCCGGCTATGGCGGATATGATATCTATATGAGTAAACGAATGGGAGATTCATGGACTCAATGGAGTGAACCGGTGAACCTTGGGCCTGAGATAAATACTTTCGGCTTTGATGCTTATTATACACTTTCGGCAGCTGCAGATTACGCGTATATGGTGAGTGATCGAAATTCGTTTGGGGCCTCCGATCTCGTGCGGATAAAATTACCGAATGCGATCAAGCCCGATCCCGTAGTATTGTTGCTCGGTTCTACACTTAACGCGAAAACAAAAGCACCAGTAAAAGCAGATATTTTTTTCGAAGATTTATCAACACAAAAAGAAATTGGAGAGGCCATCTCCGATCCGCAAACAGGCTCGTATCGCATAGCCTTAACAAAGGGAAAAAATTATGGTATTCGAGCACAGGCAATGGGCTACCTATCGGTTAATGAAAATCTTGAGCTGGGATCTATAATACAGTATAAAGAATTACAGAAAGACTTATTTCTTATCCCTATTGAAGCGGGCGAAAGCATTGCCCTAAACAATGTGTTTTTTGAGCAGAGCCGGGCTATATTAAAGTCACAATCTTTTCCTGAATTGGATCGGCTCGTTGAAATCATGAATGAGAACTCCTCCATTCAGATTGAATTGAGTGGCTACACCGATAACATAGGAAATAAAAATGCGCTTATTAAACTTTCGGAAGATCGTGTGGGGGCTGTTAAAACGTACCTGGTGAGAAGGGAATTAAGAAGGACCGAATTTCAGGTAAAGGGTATGGGGCTTAAAGCCGATAGCACCAAACGATACGAACGAAAACCGCCAGCGCAACAGGCGTGTTGAGGTGATGATTACAAAAAAATAATTTTAGTAAACACTCAATGAATATTCTGAACTATATCAATGGTCAACTGATTGCTCCGGTCTCAGGACAATACCTCGACAATATTAATCCAGCTGAAGGGAAAGTTTATGGAAACATCCCCGACTCGGACAGTGCTGATGTTACCAAGGCGGTAGAGTCTGCTGCGGCTGCATTTCCTATATGGTCGGCAATGCCGTTGACGAAGCGGGCAAACATCCTTTTAAAAATTGCTGAGTTGATTGATCGCGACTTGGACAAGTTAGCGTTGGCAGAAAGTGCAGATCAAGGCAAGCCTCTTAAACTGGCTAAGTCGGTGGACATCCCACGCGCTTCGGCTAATCTCAGATTTTATGCTACTGCTTCCATGCATGTAAGCACGGAATCGCACTTGATGGAAGGCGAAGCCATTAACTATACAACTCAAACTCCTATCGGTGTAGCGGGTTGTATCTCACCTTGGAACTTACCTCTTTATTTATTTACATGGAAGATAGCACCAGCCCTCGCGGCTGGCTGCACAGTAGTGGCCAAGCCATCAGAGCTTACACCCATGACCGCTTTCTTATTTTCTAAACTTTGTATTGAAGCTGGATTACCAGCGGGCGTCTTGAATATTGTTCATGGGCTGGGAAACAAGGTGGGGCAGGCAATTGTAGAGCATCCGGAAGTATCGGTGATTTCATTTACGGGCGGAACAGTAACCGGAAAAAGAATTGCCGCTACGGCTGCACCCATGTTTAAAAAGCTATCACTCGAATTAGGCGGTAAAAATCCTAACCTCATTTTTGCTGATTGTGATTTTGATCAAGCAGTAAGCACATCCATTCAATCATCCTTTTCTAATCAAGGCGAAATTTGTTTGTGTGGTTCGCGAATTTTGGTTGAACGAAGTTTGTACAACAAGTTTATTGCAGAGTTTGTGAAGCGTACGAAGGAATTAATAGTAGGCGATCCACTGGAAGAGAATACACGTGTAGGAGCGCTGGTTTCAGAAGCCCACATGAATAAGGTTCTTTCTTATATTGAGTTGGCTAAAAGTGAAGGCGGAGAAATTATTTGTGGAGGAAAACAAGTTTCATTATCGGGTCGATGTGAGAATGGCTATTTTGTAGAGCCGACTGTAATTGCAGGGTTAGATCAAACCTGCCGCACAAATCAGGAAGAAATTTTTGGACCTGTTGTTACCATCATGCCGTTTGATACAGAAGAAGAAGCCATTAATTATGCAAATTCAAATGCCTACGGACTGAGTGCCACTATTTGGACGGAAAATTTAAAGCGCGCACATCGCGTATCTCACCAAATTAAAAGCGGAATCATTTGGGTTAACTGCTGGCTGCTGCGCGATTTGCGTACTCCGTTTGGTGGCATGAAGCAATCTGGTGTTGGGCGTGAGGGCGGCTGGGAAGCATTACAGTTCTTTACAGAGACGAAGAATGTTTGCATTAAACTATAGGGTTTGAAATTCTTCGACATCAATTACACCTTCTTTACAGTTCTGGGTTACGCCATGAGCTACGTGGAGTTTTTCGCAGTGATAGCGGGGTTGATTGCTGTAGCCTTATCGGCCAAAGCCAATATCTGGAGTTGGCCTATCGGTATTATTAATGTGGTTTTGTCGGCCTTTTTCTATTATCAGATTCAGCTTTATCCGGATATGTTTTTGATGGGTTTCTTTTTTGTAACCAACCTGATGGGCTGGTGGCGATGGGGCAATCCAAAAACGGAAGAAGCGGATTGGAAGAAGGAACTGAAGGTAAGTTTTATGAAGCGCAAACATTTTCTGTTTTTGTTCCTTGCGGGATTAGTAGGAACGTTCCTTGTCGGGACTTTGGCTAGCAAGCTTCACGAATGGTTGCCACTTCTTTTCAATTTACCGAGTGCCTATCCGTTTATCGATTCTTTTATTTTGGTAATGAGTGTGATCACTACCTTCCTGATGATTCAAAAGAAAGTGGAGTGTTGGATTATCTGGATTGTCATTGATGTGGTAGCCACCTATCTCTACTTTTTAAAAGGGGCGAAATTTTTTGGAGTTGAGTATCTCATCTTTACCCTCATAGCTAGTTTTGCTTTATGGAATTGGATGAAAGAGTATAAAAGTTATTCAAAGACTGTATGAAACGGGGATTGGTCATTGGGAAGTTCATGCCACTTCATTATGGGCATATTTCACTCATTGAATTTGCTGCTGCTCATTGCGATGAATTGATTGTATCGATGAGTTATAATGCGTTCGATGTTATTTCAGACGAACTTCGGTTTTCCTGGATTATTGAGACTTTTAAAGATCAACCCAATATCAAAGTGTTCAGCATCGTGGATGACTTTGATCGGGAAGATTTGTCATTAAATGAACGAACTAAAATCTGGGCCGATCGGATGCGCCAAGTATACCCTCCCATCGACATTATTTTCAGTTCTGAAGAGTATGGAATTCCATTTGCAAAAAATTTAAGAGCTGAGCATAAAAGTTTTGATCCCGAGCGAAAACTATTTCCTGTTTCCGCTACCCGCATCAGAAAAAAGCCTTTTGCGTACTGGAAGTTTATTCCTAAGGCGGTTCGACCATTCTTTGTAAAGAAGATTTGTTTTTACGGACCAGAGAGTACTGGTAAAACTTTTCTAGCTCAAAAATTAGCGACTTATTACCATACTGAATTTGTGCCCGAAGTGGCCCGCGAAGTGGTTACTTCAAATGATTTTACACTTGAGGATATCATTAAGATAGGCTACATGCATGTGGATCGTATTAAGGAGAAAACAAGAACAGCTAATAAAATTTTATTCTGCGATACCGATGCTATCACCACACAAATTTATTGTCGCCATTATCTAGGCAGTGTGCCGCAAGTCTTATTCGAGTTGGAAAAGGAAATCATTTATGATCAATATTTTCTGTTTGATATAGATGTGCCTTGGGTGAACGATGGGATGCGCGATTTAGGAGAGCGAAGGAAGGAGTTGTTTGATATTTTCAAAAGAGAATTAGAAACTAGGAATCTGCCTTATTTACTTGTTAAAGGTGACTATGAAGAGCGAGCGCGATTTGTAACAATGGAAGTTGAGAAAATGCTTAGCCATTAATTTGTTTTGTTCAAATCCAGAGCGCAGAAGTAGAATAATAGCAAACGCGTAAAATTCAAATAGCATTTCTCTATTATCTTACACAAGATCAGCGAAGGATCTCCTAAAGGTGCATCATCCAAAGCCATGGAGAAGTATTCACGATTTATCATTCTACTAACATTCAGCTAATAAATCGCTCTGGATTCGGCTCAGTTTTATTTCTTAGCTCATTACCTAATTTGTTGACTGAGAAAGGCTCAAAATAAAATCAGTAATAATCGCATCGCGATTAAAGTTTTCCCAGATTTTTATTTTGTGTTGATTAGCGGGTCGCTCAAGCCACTGCCCATTCGTGAAAAGCGGTGCGGGAATCTCTTTCATAGTTGCCCATGAATTATTTTTTACAATTGCTACAGCAGCCATATCAAAGAGTGGCCGTGCTTTTAAATCGCTGTTCATCGTATAGTGTTCAAATAAATCTATAGAGTAGTCACCAAAACAATAGAACTCTCCGCCATGACGCCCAATAACAGGTTTCGCAATGTGTGGACCTAATCCCGGCATTGTTTTATTAATCTCTTCTTTCGTGATCTGCACAGCATCCGTGCCACTGGGTTTGCCATAGCGTACCGTTACCATTTCAAAATCAATGTTCTTGTTTAATAGATAATTCATAGCGATCGTGTCATTATTTTGATTGTGCTCGCCTGATTCCGGATAATTGGAGCCCCAACCATACCAACCGTATTCTTTCAGCAATTGTTTGGATCCTTCTCTATAGCCAAAGCAATGTTGGAAAGTTTACCCACCGCAAGCACAACTAACTTTTCGCTTGACGGTTTGTGCGCCCTCTTCAATAATAGCATCTACCGCATCCTTACCATCATAGCGATCAGCCTCTATTGTTGGAAGAATTTCCTGATAGGGCTTGTCAGCGCCCTTCCATACTGGCAGTGTGTCTGCATCACAAAGCTGAAGCACACGAATGGCTTCAGAATATTGTAATTCAATGCCCCCACCACTGGAAGTTGTATTGATGGTAATGGCCTCGATTTTAAAGGTAGCCTGATTGAATAGCAAATAGGCTAGCGCGTGTTGATCATCTAACTCGTTATTGGTATCAGTATCGAAGATGACCCGAATTTTATTTTGCGCTTCTTTTTCCTGTTTGGGAGATTGACAACCAACGCTCATTAATGCGATTACAATCGCGGAAAGCGCCTGGATATATTTCATGAAGTTGAATTTATTTTTTGATGTGTCTGATTCAATTTATTATCTCGAGAAAATTATAGTTGCCAGTCCGATCATATAAAAGAGCAACATCAAATTTAAAATCCTATGAACGATAGGAGGTGCATTTTTAAATTCCTTCCAGATATAGATTCCCCAAATGGCAGCCACCACCGTGGCCCCTTGCCCAAGACCGTATGAAATCGCGGGTCCTGCTTGTTCCGATGCCAGTATGCTGAATGACATGCCTAGGCTCCAGATACCTCCTCCCAGAATCCCCATCAAATGATTGCGACTCGTGCCTTTAAAATATTCGGAGATGTTGACTTGCGAACCCGTAATAGGAAAACGCATAAGTAAACTATTGAAAACGAAATTGCTCGCTAGTATGCCAAGCGAAAAAAGGAACAAAGCTGTGTAGGGGTTAGTTTTAACGCTTCCGGGTTAGCAAAATCAATAGTCATTGAGTTGGCAACATACTTATAGAATAAGCCCATCATACAGCCGCTAATAACAGATAGCAACAATCCTTTCGAAGATGTTTGCTTTTGTCCAGCCGCTTGTCTTTTAAAGGCGTAGGCGTTTAATCCGATAGCTGCCGCAACGCAAGCAACACCTGCGAATAGAATGAGCGGATCGCCCACCGGAGCATCCAGGTAGTTAACAATTACACCAATCACTAAAGCTAACCCAATACCAACAGGAAAAGCTACGGACATGCCGGCAATGGCAATAGCGGCACTCAGTAAAATATTAGCAGCGTTAAAAATAATACCGCCCACAAATGCCGATCTTAAATTAGAATTTGACGCCTGATTGATATCATCCATAAAGGAACGACCATTTTCTCCCATACTGCCCAACGTCAACGCGAGAAAGAGCGTAAAAATTAAAATACCCAGCACATAGTCCCAATAAAATAATTCAAATCGCCAGTTTCCGGCAGTCAACTTTTGCGTATTGGCCCATGAGCCCCAACAAAGCATGGTGATGAAGCAAAAGATAACTGCAATGGAATAGCTCTCAATAATGAACATAACAATTATTTTTTGGATGGATCATTCTGGTAAATCAGGATGTTGTTTACATACAATGAAAAGTCTGGCGTTGGATTCAAAACTTTTATGTCGATGGTGTGCTCACCGGTAGTAAACTCATAAATCCAGTACACTTCATGTCTGCGTGTGGTGAAGCGATCCGGTAAAACGATTTTTTCTTGCGTATTGCCATCAATGGAAATAGTTGTGTTAAAAGTGACCCAGTTTCCAGTAGTCCGGAATTTTTTTCATAGCCAAGCAATGTGCCTAATATTCCTCCGGCAGATGATGGATTACAATCCGAATCCTGACCCGCATGCGTGCTTACCTCCATAGTTTTTGAGAAATCGCCCTCCCCATAGAGCAATCCTAAAACAATGTAACCAGCGTTTACTTTTGCATCAATATTAAAGGGAACGAATACTCCATCAGGGCAACCCACTTCACTTGTCCACTTGCGTTGAATTTCAAACCAGGTTTGTTTCCAATCGGTTGGATATTTTTCATGCCATTGAATAACATCATTAATACACTGATAAAAAGTGCTTTCTTTCGGAATCATTTTCAAACTTTCTTTAACCACATAGTATATATCGTCCGAAGTAAAGGCTAACGAATACATTGCGCTTACATAAACGCCTCCGTACCAACCATCGCCATAATTCATAATATGACCAATGCTATCTCCCACGGTCGCGGCTGTATTAGGCATGCCTGGCGACATGAGCCCGGCAAAATCTGCTTCGATTTGAAAATCGATATCATCGGCATGCGGATTATTTAGCCAATGTCCGGATTGTGGTGCTTTTATTCCATTGAGAATATTATAGCGCCCCGCCTGGTTGGCATGCCAGAGCATATACTCTGCATTTGCATACGCTTGAGCATGAGCCGAAACTGGAGCATCTAATCCATGCTTCTCAAACACATCAACGAAGGTTAAATCCATGTACAAATCATCATAGAGTCCGGCACTCTCGGTCATTGTTTTACGGATGTAGCCATCATACCACTCAATCGGCACATAATCATTTATCATGGTTCCATTGAATTGAAACTCTGTGGGGCCGCCATAGGTTACGCCAATAACCTGACCCGCCCAGCCGCCTTTGATTTTATTGAGAAGTTCCGGTTTGGATATTTCCAATCGCGCGGTTGAAGTTGGAGGAGGCGGAGAGGTGCATCCGATAATGATTAGGAGAGCAATCGATATTCTTTTCATAGTAACAAGATTAAGGTACTTTCAAATCCTTCCGAAAGGGCATGGACGCTTGCGCACCCATGCGAGTGACTGAGATTGATGCTGCAAGACACGCGAACGCAACACCTTCTTCCAACGATTTTCCTTCGGCTAGTGCAACGGCTAAGGCTCCGTTGAAGCAGTCACCAGCCGCGGTGGTATCCACTGCGGTAACAGTTGGGGAGGTTACAATACCAGACTTTTTTCCATCCAACCAAAACGCGCCACGTTTGCCAAGCGTAATGATAACTTTCTGCACTCCTTTTTGGTGCAGCACAATGGCTGCCTTCTTAGCAGATTCATCATCATAAATTTGAATACCACTTAACAACTGAGATTCCGTTTCGTTGGGCGTGATGGCAAAAAGTTTTCTAAGAGATGATTCGCTAATGATAGTAGCTGGTGCGGGATTAAGAATAACAGAGACATTTCGTTTGCTACACTCTTCAATGATGTACTCAACCGTGGCGAGGGGAATCTCCAACTGCACTAAAACAAAAGCGGGACTTTTTAACTCTTTAAAAAAAGAATCTAATGTTTGTGGGAATATTTGTCCATTAGCA
The DNA here is from genome assembly GCA_016712035.1 of Flammeovirgaceae bacterium. Classification (GTDB taxonomy): domain Bacteria; phylum Bacteroidota; class Bacteroidia; order Cytophagales; family Cyclobacteriaceae; genus ELB16-189. The sequence continues at coordinate 163,445 of JADJRT010000008.1, forward strand.
CCGGGCGCAACGGTAATGCAATTCTCACCTTTTGCATCTACATTAATCAAGGCAATACCCGAAGGATGATTTTTATCTATCGAAAGAAACCGGGTGTTGATATTTTCTTTTTGAATTGTTCGATGCTTTGCGTTCCAAACAAATCATTTCCAACCCGAGCCACTAAAGTAACATCACCACCCAATCGGGCAGCGGCCACCGCCTGATTGGCACCTTTTCCACCCGCATTCATTAAGAAAGTACCACCCAGAACTGTTTCACCCGGAGCGGGGAGTCGCTCAGATTTTATTACCATGTCGGTATTAGAACTTCCAATGATGTAAATGGAATTCTTCATATCAAAAAAAGTAAAAACCTAGAACCTGATTTTCAATTAGAAATGCTTACCGGCAATTTCACTCTCAAAAACTTCCACACACTTTCGATCCTGCAAAGTCACAAAGCAAGTTTTTCCATCCGGGCCACCGAATGTAATGTTGCTGGTCAGTTTGCCTTTCATTTCCACTTCGCGAATCAATTTGCCAGCGGGCGAAAGAATGGCGACCGTTCCTTTACCATGACGGGTAACATATAGATTGCCTTGCTTATCGCACTTCATGCCGTCCATGCCAAAATCATCGAACTGATAGAAGGATTTCTTGTTTGAAATATCTCCTTTCTTATTCACATCAAACACCCAGATGGTTCGTTGCACACTTTCGTTCACATATAATTTCTTTTCATCGGGACTTAACTCAACACCATTCGTAGTGCCCATGTTATCAGCTAAGAGGACTGATTTCCCAAGTCCATCGATGCGCCACAATTTTCCGGTGCCTTCTTTCCAATTCGGATCGGATGCAAAAAGCTGACCTTTTTTATTAATACAGAGATCGTTGGGTTGATTGAAGCTATCATTATGAACATACACGCTGACTGCTTTTGTCTTTGAGTCCACCCGTAGTACATTGTGTCCTTTCCAATCGGCCAACAGCATATTTTCTTTTTTATCGAACATGATAGCGTTCGCTATACTACCCTCCGATAACGTAACATATAATTCCACTTCGCCATTGGTTCGCACCAGGCCGATGGTTCCGTCTTTTTGATAGTTCACTACAAAAAGATTGCCTGCTTTGTTTACGTTAGGGCCTTCAATATTTTCGGAGAATAGGTTTTCGGCCGTTAAATCGCGCGCCACATAGGGTTGAGCATAACCTCTTAATAAGGCTAAAATGAAAATGACGGCAAGACTTATTTTTTTCAAACGGGCTTTCCTACTTTATGACCTTTAACAGCGTAGTATAAGATATATAAATAGAGTGGAATCATAATAATATAGGCAGTCTGGCGATTGGTAACATCAGCCAATGCACCATAGGCAAGTGGCAGAACTGCGCCACCCGCTATGCCCATAATTAACAAGGCCGAAGCGGTCTTAGTAAAACTTCCCAACTTATCAAGGGCCAATGGCCAAATGCATGGCCACATTAGTGTATTGGCAAAACTCAATAAAACAACGAAGAAGATGGAAATTCCACCGTTTGATGCCAGCGCACAAATTGTAAAGATCACACCAAGGATTGCACTTACCGTGAGGGCATTTTTTTGACTTATGTATTTTGGCATAACCAAAATACCCACCAGGTAGCAAACAACTAAGGCAATTAAACTGTAGATGCCAAATTTGCTTGAGGTATTCAAATCAAAGCCCTGATATTGTCCATATAACCCTATAGTATCAATGGCAATTACTTCAACACCCACATACATAAAAAGGCAAACAACACCCAAAATCAAATGTGTAAAATCGAATATTGATTTTTTCTTACTTGCTTCTGATGTTGCCGTTACTTCATCTTCAGGATCGATTTCAGGCAGATTTGCCTTCAGGATTAACAGGGCTAATCCCATAAGAACAACGGCCATAATAGTATATGGAAAAATTACCCGTGAGGCCAGGACATCTAATTCCATAGCCAATTCGCTACCACTTAACGACTGAATTTTCTGAGAAAAATCACCTGCGTCACTAAAAAGTAGTTCAACCAAAACAAAAATACCGATCATGCCGGCTACCTTATTACAAATGCCCATGATACTTATTCTTCGGGCTGCACTTTCGATTGGACCCAAATTAGTTACGTAGGGATTAGAGGCAGTTTGTAATAACGTCAAACCAGTTCCTTGCGTGAATAATCCTAAAAGAAAAAGTGGTTAGGAGCGAGCATGAGCAGCGGGTATAAAGATTAAAGACCCAACACCCATAACAGCTAACCCTACAGCCATTCCTTTAGTAAATCCTGTCTTCTTAAGAATATAAGATGAAGGAATCGCCATTACGAAATAAGAAATATAGAAGGCCAGTGTAACAAAATAAGCTTGAAAGTCGGTGAGTTCGCAAGCCTGTTTTAGAAAGGGTATAAGTACGCTGTTAAGCCATGTAACAAAACCAAAAATGAAGAATAGAATACCAATAATGGTAATGGACATCAGGTAACTGGAAGGTTTTGTTTGGGTCATTGTAGGTAGGGTTAGACTTTAAGGGGTAAACTTCTATTTTTGCACAAGTATAAAATATCAGGTAATTACTCACTTTTAATTTATTCAAGCAAATTGAAGACAGACCAAAAACTTTCCCTACTCGTGATGGCCGCTGGCATGGGTAGCCGATATGGTGGAATTAAGCAGATTGATGGCTTTGGCCCCAATGGCGAAACCATTATGGATTACTCTTTATATGATGCGCTACGGGTAGGCTTTACACAAGTGGTATTTATTGTGCGCGAGGAGATTAAGGAAACCGTAAAAGAAATTTTTTTACCGAAGCTGCAAGGCAAAGCGGAAGTACATTTTGTTGTTCAGTCATTGGATAAATATGTACCCGATGCATACAAGCCGGTTAACAGAAAAAAACCTTGGGGCACGACTCACGCCATGTTGTGCGGTAAAGAGGTAATTGACGGACCTTTTGCCGTGATCAATGCGGACGATTTTTATGGGAAGGAAGCGTTTGAATCTCTGGCCAGTTTCTTTCGAAATGCGCCTGCGCATCATCATGCGATGGTAGGTTATACCTTACAAAATGTTTTGTCAGAACATGGCAGCGTTTCGCGGGGAGTAGCTACTCCTGATGCCGATGGATATTTACAAAGTATGAAGGAGCACACCGTAATTGTTAAAGAAGGAGAAAAGATTATTTCAAAATGGAAAGAAGGCGATGAGGTGTTGAGCAGTGAAGTACAAGTGTCCATGAATTGTTGGGGCTTTCAACCCGAAGCCTTTGCGTTAACGGAAAAGATGTTTACCGATTTCGTAGCAAAAAATCACAGTAATTCATCGGCTGAATTTTATATTGCTTTAATGGTGAGCGAATTGATTAAACAGGGTTTAGGGAAAGTGCACATATTACCGGGTGGCAAAACCTGGTTTGGTGTTACATATAAAGAAGACAAAGAAGAGGTTTCGCAGAAGATAAAAAATCTTGTAAAAGCAGGGGTGTACCCTTCTAAATTATGGTGACAATCTTATGGCCATAGCATCGATACCCGCCCGCGTTTTGCAAAATTTTAATTTAAAGGAAGATTCTTTGGTAGCACCTATTGGGTCCGGTCATATACATCAAACCTTTTTAATTTCTGACACTGAAAAATATGTACTGCAACGGGTAAATAGTAATGTGTTTACTAAACCCGAAGTGATTGCAACTAACAATCGCACGGCTGCTAATTATCTGGCAAAGAATTTTCCGGCCTATCTTTTTCCAACAACTATTGCCTCTCAGTCAGGAGCGGAACTTGTGTATGACGATCAGGGGTTTCCATGGCGACTATATCCTTTAATAGAAAATACAATTACCGTTGATTTTGTTACCTCCACAACAGAAGCCTATGAGGCTGCCGCGGGGTTTGGGAGGTTGACAAAAAATCTGAATGAAATTGATTGCTCATTATTTCAACCAACACTCGATCGGTTTCATGACCTTGACTGGCGCTATCAACAGTTTGAAACCGAGTTAGCCCAGGCGTCAGAGCAGGTTCGAAAAGAGGTGGCTGATGAAATCGATCAAGTTAAACTATATAAATATCTGGTAGCCGAATACAATCAGCTTATTGAAAGTGGTGCTTTAAAGGAGCGCATTACACATAACGATACCAAGATTAATAATATCCTATTTGATAAAGATTCCCCCAAGGCAGTTTGTATAATTGATCTTGATACCCTTATGCCGGGTTATTTCATTTACGATTTAGGAGATTTGGTGCGCACCTGTGTGAGTCCGGTTAGTGAAGAGGAAGCAGATATTTCGAAAATTGAATTTCGCAGACCTATTTATGATGCCTTGCTAACCGGCTATTTATCTGAAATGAAAGCAACCATGACGCAAGAAGAACTTTTAGCTATTCCTTTTGCCGGAAAAATGATGACCTATATCATGGCGCTTCGGTTTTTAGCTGATTATTTGCGAGGCAATACGTATTATCACATTTCGTACGCTGATCAAAACAAAGTTCGGGCGCGAAATCAATTACATCTTTTGAAAATTCTTTCCCAAGCCATCTGAATATTTTTGCATTTTACAACGCGTTTTTGAATTTTATGTTATCTACCTGTATGAATAGAATCTTTACATTTATTGCCTGTCTGATTGTAACACTCAGTTTCGGTCAACCCAATCCCATCGCGCAAAAATATGCGGCCACTATCTCAGAGTCTGATTTAAAAGAGAACCTTACCATCATAGCTTCGGATGCCATGGAGGGACGCGAGACGGGTAAGCGCGGACAAAAAATGGCTGCAGCATTTATTGCAGCTTATTTTGATGAGTTGAATTTAAAGGGTCCGGTGGCAGGCAGTTATTATCAACCGGTGCCATTATTTAGAACTTCGGCACCTGTGGTTACACTGAAAGCAAGCACTACGGAAGTTAGCTCTGAGAGCTATGTGTTTTATGGCTCAGGTCATACAAATGGTGAGGTAAGCTTGCCCCTGGTTTTTGCTGGCAAAGGTTCTGATTCTGATTTGGCGAAAGTCGATATACGAGATAAAGCGGTTTTGATTTTTTTCGATGGTAATGCCTCCATTACGAATAATCCAATCTTGTCAAATCTGCTGGATAAGGGAGCGAAGCGGCTACTTGTAGCCATTGAAAAAACGGAAGATTTTACTAGAATTTCTGGCCTAGTAAAGAGATTTTCGGGTGGACGTTTAGGTTTGGAAAATCCGAAAACGGAGGAGACAACGGGGTCTTTTATTGTTTCGCCTGATATGGCTGGTAAATTTTTTAACACTACGAATGATAAATTAATAAAGGCTTGGGAGAGTAAACAATTAAGTAAAATAAAGTCCACGTCAATCCAATACTCTATTCAGCAATCTGTTGCTTCCGTTAATTCGGAAAATATTCTGGGATATTTGGAAGGAACGGATAAGAAGGATGAGGTAGTTGTAGTGACGGCCCACTACGATCATATTGGAATTTCTACACGCGCAGAGGGTGATAAAATAAACAATGGTGCCGATGATGACGGATCAGGAACGGTGGCTGTGTTGGCCATGGCCAAAGCTTTTGCACAAGCGAAGAAAGAAGGTAACGGACCACGTAGAAGTATTTTATTTATGACGGTGACCGGTGAGGAGAAAGGATTATTAGGTTCAGAGTATTATTCTGAGCACCCTGTCTACCCACTTGATAAAACTGTTGTTAATCTTAATATTGATATGATCGGTCGCAGAGATCCGCAACATAAGGGCAGTGCACCTTATGTATATATCATAGGTTCGGATCGTTTGTCAAGCGAACTCCATACCTTAAGTGAAAAAACAAATAAGACGTATACAAATCTAGCTTTTGATTACCTATACAATGCCGAAGATCACCCAGATCGAATTTATTATCGTTCGGATCACTGGAATTTTGCCAAGAAGAATGTGCCCATTGTATTTTATTTTGATGGCATTCATGAAGATTATCATAAGCCATCCGATGAAGTAGATAAGATTGAATTTGATCTGCTGGTGCTACGCGCAAAAAATGTGTTTCACTTAACGTGGGAAATTGCCAATCGTGAGGCCCGGCTGATGGTGGATAAGAAGTAACTCGGATAGTATTATCAAAAACTGTATTTGTTTAACTTTTGCTTCTCGACTGAAAAGAAAACTTTTGAGTGGCCTAATTTTAGGGGAGCTTACACGGGTCTTTGAAATGCTAAACTGTCCCACGTAACAAAACGTTGTTTGAAAACTAAACTACAAACTTACACTACACCCCGCAATGTTCACATACACTTTGTTGGCAGCTGCACCCCGTCCGCACGCATCTTCATCATGCACTAATATTTTTCGTCAACAAAGTCCGCCCAGCCTTTTTCAAAGTCAGATTCACTTACACCTAAAACAGCATTGATGTCAACGTAGGATGTAATTAGAATAGGTAATTTGTCTTTGCCCCATTTCTCAACTATATATTCAATAATGGTATACCCAACATTGTAAATTTGATTGCTCTTGTTCAAGTCTTTCAGGCTTAGATGTTTTCTCATTCCGTACTTCACACTCATACTATTTACAATGCCTGCTTCATAGTCACAGATAGCTTCCCAAAACCATTGAGGATATTTGTTGACAAATTTATCCTCAAATAATTTATCAAATTGATCTTTGTCCCCGTTCGCTAATTCTACTTGCGCTTTTTTTATGAGAATGTTCAATTGAACACAATGAGTAAATTCATGTATCGCTGTCTTTATTGGGTCATTGGGGAAAATGCTGTTAAACCAGTTGGTCCAGAGGAAATGGAATTCTTTGGGACCTCGGCTTGTACCATTTGCATTACTATTCAAAAGTCCTGTTCCTTTGTTAAAGTCCGCCTGTGTCGGATAAACAAATACACGAATTGTGTCGTGGTCTGGGTCATTTAAATCCGTTCTAATTCTATCGTAATTTTCTTCCAGATTGTCAGCAATGTCTTGTGCTTCCTCTTGTAAATTCCTTGATACGAAATAATAAAATGGTCAGTTCTTAATTCCGTCAATTTGTCCACGACCGAAATACTTCTAAATGTCTTTACTCCGAAGTAGGTAATAATCAGTCCGCCAAATACTAAAAGAAAAATCTTTAATTTCTTCATCGTCCTATGTTAGCTATCTTATCAATTGTTGCGTGTTTCCTTTGGTGGCACCAGGTTTGTTTCATCATAATTTACAATAGTTGTAGTAACTTTTGTGGGGAAGTGGATTACCGTTTTCGGTTATCCATCTTATCCACAAAAAAAGCAGCCGGAGCACTATGCCGCCAACTAAGTGTTGCGACTTATCAAACGATTCAGTCCGGCTGCTTATTAAAGTTGTGAGAAGGGATCAAATAGATATTCAAGGCGTAAGGGCCTATTATTAAGGTTTCGATCCGATGCTCACTTAGTTAATAATTACTAAACCAAAAGTTATGGAAAACACAGACCAAAATCAACCGTACTCCTGGATACTCGGCATTGATGTATCCAAAGAAAGTATTGACGCCTGTCTGGTCCGCCAAGCCGATGGTCAGTTGTTTGAAAGTAAATTTCATAACAACCTCTCCGGCTTCCGGCATCTTAAAGCCTGGTGCAAGCAAATGCAATGTGAGTGTGACCATCATACACTTTGCTGTATGGAACACACGGGTTTGTACACTCGCCTGCTGGTTCATTACCTGATCAGTCGCGAGGTAGCCGTTTGGCTGGAGAGTTCACTTCAGATCAAACGCAGCCAGGGGTTAATCCGGGGCAAGTCCGACAAAATTGATGCACAACGCATCGCTCGTTATGCGCATTTGTATCAAAGCAAGGCTCAGATCATGCAAATCAATGTATTGACGCTGGAAAAACTAAAGGATCTTCAAGCCAATCGAAGGCGGTTAATGAAAGCACTTCAAACCATTCGAACGAGTGCCGAAGAGCTAAAACAGTTTGATGCTTCCAATGCCAAGGTGATAGACAAGGTAAACCGGGAAGCCATTCGTGGATTAGAAAAAAGTCTGGATAAAGTAGATGAACAGATTCTGACCTTCATCCGTAATGACGAATCCTTAAAGCAGAAATATGATCTGATGCTTTCTGTGAAGGGTGTTGGTAAGGTACTCGCTGCCCTGTTACTGGTTTATACGCATGGATTCAATCGACTGGCCGATAGTCGAAAGTTAGCCTGCTACAGTGGGGTGGCCCCCTTCGTGTATGAGAGTGGCACATCGATCAGAGGAAAGACGGGCGTATCAAAATTTGCCAATGGCGAGCTGAAGCGAACCCTGCACATGGCCGCGATCAGTAGCGTACAACACAATCCTGAACTTCATGCGTATTACAAACGCAAGGTTGAAGAAGGCAAGAACAAGATGTCGGTAATTAATGCTGTAAGAAATAAACTCCTACACCGGATTGTAGCGGTGGTAAAACGTGGAACGCCTTATGAATTACAATTAAAAAAATCTTTATAAGAGACTTGTTTTAATCATAGATATCGTTTGTGTATGTGACGTTGCGGGCTTTAAAATACTAAACTGTCCCACGTAACAAAGCGTTGTTTGAAAAACTAAACTACAAACTTAAACGCACCCCGCAATGTTCACATACACTTTGTTGGGCTGGCCTTTTTTTCCCCTTTTATATTTTGTCCCACGAAGTTGAAAAGTCAAAGAGTCAATTAACTCTTTCAAGTGTTTCCTTTTCAATCAAGTAGTCCTTTGTCTGTATTTGTCCTGCGTCACGCTTTTCATTCAGCTTTTCCAACTCCTTTTTTATTCCAAATTGTTTCTTTGCCAATTCATAATTCTCAAAGTCTCGTTTTCTCCTTTCAGTTATTGAAGTCCTTTCTTCTTCGGTCACTTTGTCCCCGCTGCGCAAATCAAAACTGAATCCACCTCTTTCGTCATAAGGAACATTTTGTCCAAGTTGGAAGGATGGTTTCTTTCTAATTATTTGTTTGAAAGTGTCGGCATTAAAAGAAATGTCGCCTTGCTGAGTAATAATTGTCCAAACGCTTTTGTTGTCGACTTGATTCATTTCAATATCCTGAATCTCTAGCCATTTGTCGTCAAAGGATTGAGTTAACTCAAATGATAACTCTGTCGGCCTTTCAAAAACCAAAGTCGCGGGAGCAACCCAAAATGTAAATGGAATCCTTCAATGTCCGGTTGGTTCCACTGAAAAATATAGTCAATGTCCAACTCAAGATTTTCATTCAGTCGAAGTCCGTAAATGGTCGCGTCATGCCAACCCATTTTCTCAATGTCCTTCTCAGTCAAATCCACTTTTCTAATTCGTAGTCTGTCATTTTGTTAAAATGGCTTGCGCACAACGTTTGAGTTTATGACGGCTGCGGCTTTCGAAGCGCGTCTTTCTCCCGTGGCCGAACGAAATTAAGAAAACTAAGCTTCATACCTACGCGTCACCCGCAGCTGGCATAAACTTTTTGTTAGCGGCTGGCCGTTTCTCGTTTGTCCTCTATAATAATGAAAGTCAATCGGTCCCTTAATTTTAATAATGTCTTGTCCTTTGGTCGTCTCTTTAATGCTTCATTTAAATCTTCACTTGCTCCAATATAATTACCAAAGTCCTCTTTTAATGTAGCTCTCCATTTCAGTCCATCAATCTCTTTGCTGTCCGCGAGCACTGCTTTGTCCGCGTACTCCAAAGCTTTTTCCTTGTTCCTCATTTTTCTATAAACTCCACTTAGTTGGATGGGGATTCTCGTGAAGTACTCTTTCAGTAAAGTCTTTCGTTTATATGTTGTCAATAAAGTCTCTGAAGTTTTAAAGTCGTCAATTGCCAAGTCAAATTGTTTTAATTCTCCGTTGGCTAGTCCACGATAGTAGAAAGCTAAATAGTCAGTCGGACTTTTACTTAACATTAAGTTGCAAAACAAAATTAAGTCCTCGTACTGCTTTGCAGTCCAAAGTTTATGAAGTCGTCTCATTGCTGTCCAATGAAACGTCAAGTAAGAAATCAATTTTGGAATCTTTTTCAGTTTACTCATAAGTGTCGGTCGTGTCCCGAAACGGCTTGCCGCTAACGTTTGAGTTTATGCAGTGCGGGGAATAGGAGCGCTAAAAAATGAAGCGTAGCGGAATGTTTTAGCGCGACCATCTCGAACTGTCCCACGTTACCGAACTAAATTAAGAAATTACTTTTAATACCTACACTGAACCCCCATTGCATAAACTTTTTGTTATGGCGCGTTTTGCTATTTCAAGAGTCCAACTATTTTATCTTTTGAAATCTTTTTATTTCACCTTGTCCCCAAAACTCCATATTATTAGTATGTTGTCCTTGACAAGGTATTCCTCAGGATGAGCTTTGGTTGGTTTCTTTCCACCCCAAATAAGTCCTTCTAAGAATCCCTCTTGTGTAAATTCCTCTTTCAAACTCATAGTAATAGATTGCTCCTTTGTCATCTTTACTCTCATAGGATTGAAATTCCTTATTCTTAATTTTCCTACAAAACTTTCGTACAAGTCTGTCTGCTCATAAAAAGTCCCGGCTTGAATTGATTTGTAGAGCATCTTGTCTGTCGACTTGTATTTTTCTGGCACTTCACCGTCAGTTAATTTAAGTTTATCAAGTCCTTGTCCCAAGGTCGAGTAATATGTCAGTGTCGTTAAAAACAAAATTGTCAGTCCGAGTTTCATATATTATTTGTCAATCGTTAATATTTGGTCTAATCTGTCCAGCAATATGCGCCATAACGTTGGTGCATATGACGTGGCGTTTTTGAAACCGTCACTCTCCCACGTGGCCATACGAAATTAGTAGTTTACACTTAATTGGCAAGTCGTCCCACGCCATGGCATATGCATTTGTTGTAGCCAGTTTGCTTCGTCCGTCACTTAAATGTCGACCGTTTTCGTGTCGACCCCAATCTGTCTACGAAGCAGACTGGCTCCGCCTAAAACAAAGGTTGTGCGAAGCCAAGTCGAAGTCCAGGAATAGTCCGCGGGTTGAAAACGTGTCCAGGCTTGAGAATTTGTCCGCGTAAACTAAAAAAATTCTTGTCTTCGTTTTTTCTAAAATTCCTTTCTCACCTAAAAAAAATTCGCGCTGTCGCGCGATACTTTATTGTCGTTGTTGGCGTGCTTTCCGCGGTGAAAAAACTTTGATGTTAAGTCGTCATTGTCCGCGTAACCGTTGTCAGCAAATTGGCTACAACGTTTGGCTATTTGCAGTGGCTGGCTTTTGAAAACGTATTTATCCACCGTGACCAAACGTAATAGCGAAGATAAAACTTTATACTTACACTTCACCCAGCCATTGCAAATAGCTTTTGTTGCCGGCTGGCCATTTTGTCCAATGTAAATAAATAGTCAGTCAAAAGAGTCGTCAATTTTAGTCAACGGGCCAGTCTCTATTCTTTTCAGTTATTTTAAAGACCACTTTATTCTCAAACTTCTCACACTCAATTGTTATATTTTCTTTCCACTTGTTTTTATTCAAAATTCCGTTGTCCTCGTTGAATGGAATTATTTTAAATACAATTCCTTTTTCCAAATCAGCGTCCTTAATATTTAAGACGTCAATATAGCATGGTAATGAAATCATTGAAAAACTTAAATACCCCTTTTGTCTTTAGGGATTCTAAGTCTGAATTGTCCGCAAGCGTCAGTTACTGTCCCAGTTGTCGTTTTGTGTAATACTATATTTGTCCCAGGCAAGGTGTTCCGTGTTTCGAAATTACCTCTCCAGCTATCTCAATAGTATCTTGTCCAAATAGAGTAATACTTGTCAGTAGAAAAATCGTTATTGTCGTTAGTCGTGTCATTTGTCGATGGCTTGCCGGCAACGTTTGAGTTTATGCAGTGCGGGGAATAGGAGCGCTAAAAAATGAAGCGTAGCGGAATGTTTAGCGCGACCATCTCCGAACTGTCCCACGTTACCGAACTAAATTAAGAAATTACTTTTAATACCTACACTGAACCCCCGCATTGCATAAACTTTTTGTTATGGCGCGTTTTGCTATTTCAAGAGTCCAACTATTTTATCTTTTGAAATCTTTTTTGTTTCACTCTTGTGCCCAAAACTCCATATTATTAGTATGTTGTCCTTGACAAGGTATTCCTCAGGATGAGCTTTGGTTGGTTTCTTTCCACCCCAAATAAGTCCTTCTAAGAATCCCTCTTGTGTAAATTCCTTTTCAAACTCATAGTAATAGATTGCTCCTTTGTCATCTTTACTCTCATAGGATTGAAATTCCTTATTCTTAATTTTTCCTATAAAACTTTCGTACAAGTCTGTCTGCTCATAAAAAGTCCCGGCTTGAATTGATTTGTAGAGCATCTTGTCTGTCGACTTGTATTTTTCTGGCACTTCACCGTCAGTTAATTTAAGTTTATCAAGTCCTTGTCCCAAGGTCGAGTAATATGTCAGTGTCGTTAAAAACAAAATTGTCAGTCCGAGTTTCATATATTATTTGTCAATCGTTAATATTTGGTCTAATCTGTCCAGCAATATGCGCCATAACGTTTGTGTTTATGCAGTGCGGGGAATAGGAGGGCTTAAAAATGAAGCGCAGCGAAATGTTAAGCCCGACCTGCTCCGAACTGTCCCACGTTACTGAACGAAATTAAGAAATTACTTTTAATAGCTACACTGAACCCCCGCATTGCATAAACTTTTTGTTGTGCGCTGTTTATTCTATCAACTCTCTCTTATAAAGTCTCGCCGTCATTCTCCCACGTGGCCGTCTGTATTTGTCCTGCGTCACGCTTTTCATTCAGCTTTTCCAACTCCTTTTTTATTCCAAATTGTTTCTTTGCCAATTCATAATTCTCAAAGTCTCGTTTTCTCCTTTCAGTTATTGAAGTCCTTTCTTCTTCGGTCACTTTTGTCCCCGCTGCGCAAATCAAAACTGAATCCACCTCTTTCGTCATAAGGAACATTTTGTCCAAGTTGGAAGGATGGTTTCTTTTCTAATTATTTGTTTGAAAGTGTCGGCATTAAAAGAAATGTCGCCTTGCTGAGTAATAATTGTCCAAACGCTTTTGTTGTCGACTTTATTCATTTCAATATCCTGAATCTCTAGCCATTTGTCGTCAAAGGATTGAGTTAACTCAAATGATAACTCTGTCGGCCTTTCAAAAACCAAAGTCGCGGGAGCAACCCAAAATGTAAAATGGAATCCTTCAATGTCCGGTTGGTTCCACTGAAAAAATATAGTCAATGTCCAACTCAAGATTTTCATTCAGTCGAAGTCCGTAAATGGTCGCGTCATGGCAACCCATTTTCTCAATGTCCTTCTCAGTCCAAATCCACTTTTCTAATTCGTAGTCTGTCATTTTGTTAAAATGGCTTGCGCACAACGTTTGTGCATAAGACGTGGCTGGCCTTAAAAGCTTCGTCCTTGTCAACCGTTGCTGAACGAAATTAAGAAATGCAAGTGAAAAAGCAGCACGCATGCCAGCCATGTATTATGCATTTTGTTGTGCGTAGTTTTTATATCTCAATCGTGACATAGTACACATTTCTCTCTTTGCATTTTGTCACGTCTTTTATGTCCGATGCTACACACTTTTTTATTTGTTCAATTTCATTGTCGGTCAGTTCTCGTCTTGAGTTTATGTTGTACCACTGAGGTAGCAACTTGTCCATTTTTAATGTTTTTGTTTCATTCTCTATTTCAATCGTTGAACTGTCGCCTTGATTGTCAAGTTGAAACCTATAATTGAATTTATAGTCGGCATTGAGTTTTTGTCCGCCTGCACAAGATGCAATGGTTATCCCAAGTCCGAGTATTCCTATTAGATAGACGAATTGTCTCATAAAAATTACGCACAACGCTCGGCTATGCGTTCGGCCGGGAATAAAAAACCGCGACCTCTCCCACGAACCAAAACGTAATAAGTAAATATAGTTAAATAGTTGCTCTCCCAGCCCGGCTGACGCATAGCTATTGTTGTGCATCGTTGCCTTATTTCCACCTTCGTTGTCCACGGTGAATAAACTGTCGGCCTTGCCAAATTCTCCGCGAGCACTTTTTAAAATCTGTTATTCATCATCTCCTAAGTTATCCGCGAAGCACACTTTTCAAGTCGTTATCAAGCCGTCCACGGGTGATGGTCTGTTTTCCCCTTTCATTTTGTCTTCGTCCAGGTTATCCGCGAACACAAATCTCGGAACACTGGCGAATCTTTTTCCACGGACACTTTAAGGCAATGATGCACAACGTTTAGCTATAAAACGTATGCGTTTAAATACCTACATCTTTGTCCCACGTTGCTAATGAAATTTAACAGCACACATTTTAAGAACCTACAATACAGCATATGTTTTATAGCTTTTGTTGTAGCGCGTACCGTTCTCCTCACTCAATAGTCAACGAGATCTTTCTCCCAAGTCCCAGTTCAAGTAATTTAAACAAAGTCGATAATTGAATGTCGCTATGTCCGTTCTCAATTCTTGAAATAAAACTCTTCTTTGTCCCAGTTTTATCTGCTAGCTCGTCTTGAGTCATGTTAGCAAGTCGTCTCTCTTCCTTAATGATTTCTCCAATGGCGAAAGACTTGGCTTTGATTTCAAAGTCAGTCCGTTTCTTTGTTCCAATTTTTCCATGTCGGCTTTCAATTAGTTCATCAAAAGTCGTAACTCTCTTTTTTCCTTTACTTTTTGTTTCCATGTCCCTTTGATTTAACTTTTTCAATAAAATATTCGGTCTTAATTTTTAAAGCTTTTTCAATCTCTCCAGATGGTGTCTTTTGTGACTTCTTTTGAAACCCATTGAACAATACGACTAAATTACCTTCGTCAAAACATGAGAAAATTCGATAGATATTCCCTTGATATTCGACTCTTATCTCATAAAGTCCGTCCGTCCCCGTCAAATGGTCAAAGAATTTTTTCGGAATTCTTTCAGCCACTGAAACTACGAACAAAACGTGTTCAATTTTGTCTTTAACTTTCGCTGTCTGGTCGTTATAGAAGTCAAGGAAATAGCCCTTGTAGAATATAATTTGACGAATTTTATCCATTTGGCAAAGTTAACTTAAAAGTTAACAAAGTCAAATCTTTATAAGTTCAAATTGTCTGTCGGTTGAGTCGTCCCAAGGTATGCGCTACAACGTTGGTGCATATGACGTGGCGTTTTTGAAACTGTCATTCTCCCACGTGGCCATACGAAATTAGTAGTTTACACGTAATTGGCAAGTCGTCCCACGCCATGGCATATGCATTTTGTTGTAGCCAGTTTGCTTCGTCCGTCACTTAAATGTCGACCGTTTTCGTGTCGACCCCAATCTTGTCTACGAAGCAGACTGGCTCCGCCTAAAACAAAGGTTGTGCGAAGCCAAGTCGAAGTCCAGGAATAGTCCGCGGGTTGAAAACGTGTCCAGGCTTGATAATTTGTCTGCGTAAACTAAAAAATTCTTGTCTTCGTTTTTTCTAAATTTCCTTTCTCACCTACAAAAAATTCGCGCTGTCGCGCGATACTTTATTGTCGTTGCTGGCGTGTTTTCCGCGGTGAAAAACTTTGGTGTTAAGTCGTCATTGTCCGCGTAACCGTTATCCGCAAATTGGCTACAACGTTTGTGTTTCTGCAGTGGTGCGCTTCCGAAGCCGCGTTCTGTCCCACGAAACCAAACGTGGAACGAAGATAAAACTTAAAACTAACACGTCACGGCACCATTGCAGAAACATTTTGTTATGGGCTGGCCTTTTTACACGTCACTCTTTTTCGTTCCGTTGTCCCATGTACTCAACAAAATTCCAACCCGTCATCATTCTCTTGTCTTTGCTTGTCATGGTGGGATTCTTGTCTGTAAATTCCTTGTAATAATACCCCTCACACTCAACCGTCTTTTGATAATATAAAACTATGTCCGTGAATTTACTTTTTGAAAAGAAGTCATAGCTTGAAACTTCACTTGGAATTTTGTCCGTAAGTAGAGTGTAACAAAGGATGTAATCTCTGAGATTAAAGCTTCCTTCTCCAATGTCGTTTGAATCAAAAATAAATTCCTCTTTCTCGTCCGTCATTGTATATCAATGTCACAGTGAGCGTTTCTCCACCTGTCGAAATGCTCTTGGTCATTTTGTAGGTCTGGCAGAATTGAAATGAGTCAACGCTAACAACTAAGTCAGTCGGCAAGTCAAAATTAAGTTTGTGGTTATTGGTCTGAGTTTTTAAAGTCGTAATGTCAAGGCCTAAATCTGATTGCGTAAAAGTCCTTTTGTTTTGCTTTTTCCATTCAGTTACTTTTTCAGCTCGGTCCTTGTCAATCGTTACCTTGTCGTTTAACCTCTTTTTTCTTTTGTCATAGTAGAAGTCAGACGTTGATAATTCGTCACTTGCAAGTCTCCTTAAATTCAATTGAGTATTTAGGTCGTCCCTGTTTTGTTGGTGGCTCGTCAGCTTGTTTAGAAGTGAAAATGACCTTATCAATCTCCTGTCCAACGGTAGGAAATGTCAAAACGGTCAATATCGTTAGTAGTATGTACTTCATTTAAAAAGGCTTGCCCACAACGTTTGAGTTTATGACGGCTGCGGCTTTCGAAGCGCGTCTTTGTCCCACGTGGCCGAACGAAATTAAGAAAACTAAACTTCATACTTACACGTCACCCGCAGCTGGCATAAACTTTTTGTTGGCGGCTGGCGGTTTGTCCCACTTTCATTTTGTTCCATATATTCTTCAATGTCGGCAACCAAGTCATAAATATTTCTCCAACAATCAATGGTACGAATGAAAAGAAATATTCATTTACAGTCCGGTCAAATGTCGGGTCGTCAATTTTGCCAAATAAAAAGTCTAAGGGAAAGAGCCCGCTTATTCTAACAGCAACAAATGAAAAAACGCAGATATAACTTCTGACCATAAATTGTCGATGTGCTGTCACGTTTTTATTTTTTACAGACCACCATGCAGAAAACGTTGTCCCAATAACCAAAACGGCTAAAATGAATAGAGAAACTCTACATGGGGCACACGAGCTTATTAGTGATAGGCGAATTGCTGATAGTCCGGCAATAAATGCTCCGACTATATAAATCTTACCGGTCAGTCTATGAAAATTTAAATACCTATTTCTTATTCCCTTTGAGAATTGAACTGGCCCAAAAAGTAGTGCTAAGGTCCCGCCAATTAAATGCAGTCCAACCCAAAAGGGATTGGTTATAAAATTCTTACTCTTGAATCCCGTCAAATAAACCGCTACGTTGTCAATGAAAAGTAAATTGAAAGTCCAATAATAATTGTCCACGAGGCAATAATAAAAAGTCTTTCAATATGTCTCATTTCAGTTCCTTTCTCTATTGTTTAAGTCGTCCCACCGCTTGCCGCTAACGTTTGTGTTTCTGCAGTGGTGCGCTTCCGAAGCCGCGTCCTGTCCCACGAAACCAAACGTGGAACGAAGATAAAAACTTATAACTTACACCTCACCGCACCATTGCAGAAACATTTTGTTGGCTGCCGTTTTTTAGTCCAACGCTTTTAAAATCTTTTTCACTATCTCAATTCCTTTTAGAAACTCGTCCTTAGTCAGAATAGCCTTTGTTCCAAATAATTTGCTGTCCTGCGGAATTACTCTTATATATTTTTCCTCAATTGTTCCGTCACTGTGCTGATATAAATGTCGTTTCTCAAACATTCTTTTTACTTCAATTTTCTCAGTCTCAGAGATGTTTTTATAAATGTCAATACCCGCATCTTTGAAGAAGTCCTTTGTGTTTTTAATATTTTGAAAGTTTACATTTCCTTGAATTCCCTTTCGTTTTGCCGGGGCAGATAGAACTATCTAAATTTATTTTATTTTCTTGATATAATTTGGTTATGGCCGCTGCTGTAAATGTTTTACTAATCGAGCCGATACGAAATTTAGTGTCTAAGTTATTTGGAACATTCAGTTCGTAGTTTGCCTTTCCATAAGCGTTAGAAAAAACTGTTTTTCCATTATGAGCAACAAAAACAACACCAGCAAAATGATCAAATTTCACAGCATAGTTCATATAGTTTTCTACCCATTTTTTAATAACCTTGTCCGATAATTTAGGTGATTGGGCTAAAACTAAGTTATTTAAGTAAAAATATTTAGCGTAATTAAAATCAGCAGTCTTGTCATTTTGGTTTTAAATTGTTTGATTCTTAAGTCGTATGGTATTATTGCATACAACGTTTATGTATAAGCCGTTGCGGGTTTAAGATTACTAAATTGTCCCACGTTACAAAACATTTTAAGTTGACAATACTAAAACCTTAAACCAAACCCCGCAATGGATTATACATTTTGTTAGCGCCTGTTTTTCTTTCCACTACAATGTTTTGAACCAGTCCTTTTTGATATTTACTTTCTCAACTAATTCAATGTCAACACCGAGTCTAAGTTCTTTTAATTTTTCCGCCAAATCATTACCGTCCATTAAGTCGATAGGTGGTGCCCCGTCTCTTTGCGCTTCTCTCTTTGCTTCCCTCGTAAATGTCCCGGTTGTAATAATTAAGCCTTTATCTGCTCGTCCAACCATTGCTCCTCTAAAGTCCCGGACAATAGAAGGTGATACGCTTCCCTTATATCGTTTGGCTTGAAAGATTACATGAAATGATAGAACTCCTCCGAGTTTCAACATTCCTTTTCCGTCAATACCTCCGTCATTTGCCTGTCCAGTGACTTCTACATTTTGAAAGCCTAATTCTCTTAAAAGTCTTTGGCAAAGTCGCTCAAACGAACTTGGTGAGATACTTTGTAGCTCTTCAATTATTTGCTCTTGCCAACTGAACTTCTGAATTTCTTCATTGTCGTCAGGTTCGTCAGTTTGCTCAATTGGCTTTAGTTTTTCCTTGTTTAATCTTTCCTGCCTATCATCCGCAACAACTTTCCGTTTTACTACCTCCTTGTCAACCTTCTTTGTCTTTAGTCCCAGTTCTGTTAAAGCCCAAACCCCGCGAGATGAATTCTCCAACAGTCCAAAACGTTTTAAGTAATTGCGAGCCCAAGCCAATCTGTAACTGAACTTACTCGTGTTGCCTCTGTGGATTTCATTTACTTGTTCGTCAGCCAACTTTAAAATCGTTGCAATTTGTTCCTCCATTTCGTCAACTGACCCAGAACCTCCAAGATTGTGTAACGCTGTCAATGTCGGATTGAACAGCTCGTCATACTTGTACTTAAATAGTTCTGTCATTATTCTGTGGTCTAAATTGTCCAAGAAAAATTGGCGCTAACGTTTAGCTATAAAACGTATGCGTTTAAATACCTACATCCTTGCCCCACGTTGCTAACGAAATTTAACAGCACACACTTTAAGAACCTACAATACAGCATATGTTTTATAGCTTTTGTTGGCGGTAGTTATTTTACTAGCTGCCTTCTTAGTTTCAAGAATCCCTCATGTCTCGGTACATAGTTGGCAATAATAATTGTTGAGTCGCTGTTGGATATGGAGAAATATTGTCCCGAATGCATTATGAATTTTTCTTTGAAACTTTCGTCTAGCATGTCGTGAATGTATTCTATGATTTTCTTTTGATTATCATTTGTCAACTTGTCAGAAAAGTTATTAATCCATTTCCTGCTTCCGTGAATATCACCGGAGCAATCAACAGTGTCTCTTCTATAGTCAAACCATAAGTCAGTGTTTGACTTGTTATAAATTTTAAACGTCTCGATGTGCCCTCCCCATTCTCCGCATTCATCATATCGTGCAAATAAAGTCAATGTGTCCGTCCTCCAAAGATTCCTTATCTGTCCAGTGATTTCATTTTCAAATTTCTCAGTTGTCGTTTTGTCTGGTTGTCGTTCGCTACAGCCAATTGAGAATATTGCCCCAAAGAATAAAATTAAAATTCCTCTCATCTGTCGTACTTTATTGTCATAGGAAAAATTGTCCCGTAAAATAATTACCGCCAACGTTTGTGCATAAGCAGTGGCGGGTGTTCGAAGCGCTTCACTGTCCCACGACACCAAACGTAATTTGAAAAACTAAACTACAAATTTACACTGAACCCCGCCATTGATTATGCATTTTGTTGGTAGCTGTAGGGCCCTTCTCCGCACTTCATTCGTAGCCTTGTCTTTCGTCACCCGTTAATGTTACACCAAACTTCAATTGTCAGTCGTGCGGTGGGGCATTTTTCATTGACAACTTTCTCCACTTACACTACACTGAGCACACTCTTTGGTTGGCTTTGGATGCGGGTCGGTCGTGTGGCCTGCCAAAGTGTGTGCGATTTAGCTGTGTCATTTCACAAGGTATTACAACACTAATTGTTTCTTATAAGAAACATCCAAGTCAATTGTCAATGATAGTTATTTTGTCCATTTTTTGAAAGTCGGCTGATAATATTCTTGAAGTCCATGGTCTGGGTTCTGGTCTTTAGTCCTGCTTGCAACCGAACGGACACCCGTAACACGCATGAGTCTGGTTAAACGCTACTCTCTTGTGGTGTGCTTCAATCATTTTCTCTCGAATCTTTTTAAAGTTCACAGTCTTTCTCCCGTAAGACTCTCCAGGAGTCAGTCCGAATAGTGAACCGTGTGGTCTCTTGTCATTGTAGTCGGGCACGACTATTTTCCTCATTGTCTTTACTAAGTCCTCTTGGTTCTGAATCTTTCTTGGATATAAGTAATCGTATTTGAGAAGCTTGTTTAGCGATTCTATCATGGAGTTTGATTTCAAAATATCTTTCATGGCTACCAATTTGTCCACAGGATATTTATCGAGTAGTGTTTCTACACTTTTGTTATTGTTTTCTGTTCCTCCGTCAACAATCAATTCCGTTTTCGTTTTTGTTTTGGTTTTATCCCTGCGTTAATAATAGTTTCTTCAAACGTCTCTATTCTCACCTTAGCGCAAACTTTGTCCGCCACGCGCCAAGAAGTAATGTAACGCGAAAAATTATCCATGACCAAATAGATGTATGAAGTCCTTCCGTCTGCTGTTTGAAGTTCTGTAATGTCCGCATGCCATTTTTCATTGGGTGCTTTTGCTCTCAGTCCTTCATCATATTTTATGTCAGGCTTTCGATACCGCTTTTTTTTGATCTTCATCAATCGGGCATACTTGTACCACGTATTCGGATGAGCTTTTAGAATAGAATTCTTCATGCTGTAATATGCAACCGAAATTATCGGCCAATGGAGAAACTCTCCCTGTGATAATATCTTGTGCATCTTATGGACTTCCTTAACAGTCAATTGCTGTGGATAAGCAGTATTACAAATCGTACTCAACGATTGTCCGCAGCGGAAGAAGTATTCCATTGCCCAAATCCGGTAAGTGCTTTGCCCGATTCCAAAGAGTTTAATTCCTCTCTTGATTCCGATGGTCTGCTTTCCGCGTTGAATAGCTTCTACTATTTCGTGTTTGTATTCTCTAATCCTTTTGAGGTAGTCTTTCCCATTTCCAATAATGTTTTTGAGGGTCTTGTTAATTCGGTAAAAGGCTCGAAGTGTTCTTTGTAATCGTTTATCATCAGAAACTTTCTTCATTAACTCATACAACTCTTCGATGTTGTCATTGAGTTCATAACCGGTGTATTTTTCAGGCGATTCATTTTCCATTTACTTACTAAACTCCGGTGAATCTGTTTCCGATAGATGTCGGGCAATAGCCCTTTGCGCACCAAGTATTTAACTCGTGTGTCGTACGTTTTCCGTTTTGTCATGGAAGAGTAAAAACAAAAAAGCCCCAGAGTATAGGGCTGATATTAAAAGTTTAAAAAGTCTATTTCAGTTTCTTTTTCGGTTTGCCTTCAACTATTTGCTTGGCGTTTAATTTACTCACCACCTTGTCTCCGGTTCTTACTTCAATTTCTTTTCGAGCATTTCCGGCAACCGCTCCACCTTGCTTGGCAATCACTTTGCTTTCATCTAATGTAGTTGGCTTTTTCTTTTTTGAAATCTCGGAAGTGGTCGCCTCTGCTAACATATTCAAAACCAATTCTAAGTTAGTCATGTGGTCGCGAAGGTTTTCCTTTTTCAAGTCCTTATGCTTCTTGTATTGCTTTACAGATTTACCACTCCATGCTTTTGTAATAATGTCGGTCAGCATGGCGAAATCCATTCCTTTTTGTACTCCACGCTTTTCCCATTCGTCTGTTAATTCCTTTCTTACCTCGATACTTTTAAGCGTTGGTTTATCCATGCTTTGGTATAACCTTTGCCAAATAGGTTTCCATTGCGCGGTCGAAGCTTAATTCGGGGTCTTCGGTTTCTTCAATGCGTTCGTAGCCTACCTTTGCTAACCATTGCTTAAACGGTTCTGCTTTGGCCGATGGAATTGACTGGATAATTCTGAACAGTCCTTCTGTATTGGAGGCTTGTATTTTCCGCTTTCTGCCGTCTGCTGCGGTCATTTCAACTAGGGGACAAATTGTCCCCCAGTTGGCATTCAACTGGGCATCGCGCTTTTTCATCTTTTTAATGTAGTCCTTAACATCAACCGTATCGGTTAAGACTTCAACTACATCCTGAACAGAGAAATACCATTTCTCTTCATCCTCATTCCAAGCGGAACGTATTTTCTTACTTTCAAATAGTCTTATGTTGCTCATATTTCCTAATTGAATGGCGCTCCTTCGGGCTCTCCAATATTATTTTGGAAAAATTCCTTATTCATTTGATTAATTATAAACTCTTTGGCTGTGCTGTTGATGCAGATAAGCTGTTTCTGATTTTTTAGATTTAGCCTCTTAAGTATTTCAGATTTTAATTCTTCTTCAGTCCTTTGACCAAACGGAGCAACGTTCAAAACTCGTAGTTCGGTTTTGGAACTTAAGGCTTGGGAAAGAATAATATTAACATAATCGTCTGCATAAGAGTAACCAATAACAACAATGACCTTTGCTTCATCCATACATGAGTTTCTCAGAATTGAAGAATAATAAAAGTAAGGATCAACTGAAGTCATTTTGTGCAAAATCCCAAATATAAGTTCCGGTTCGGCCTCAATTTTCTCGCTCCAGAAAAGCTTGTCATCTTTTATATACCAATCAATGGAGCCATGTAGTTTGTAGATGTTGTATTGCTTACCGGCTTCATTTTCAAAATTTGATTGATGCCATTCATTTGTAGACTTTGTGAACCCTAATTCGATTATCTTATCCTTTCCGACAACTGTTTCGAAACACAAATCATAATTAAGCGTAAATACTTTCATCAACTGGCCAATATCCTTGGAGAGTGAGCTAAAAGACTGATAATAATTTGCTTGGTCATAGCTTCTCAACCCCACCCACTCATTCAATTGCTTTCTGATAAGCTTCCTGAATTTTTTGATATTTTCAAAGTTAATACCGCCTAAGTCAAGTAGTCGAATATTCCAAGTTCCAATGAATGGATACATTAAATTTGTTTCTCTTTTCTCGATCTCTGAAATTACAATTAACAATCTTTCGACATTGAAAGGCTCGTTAAATTTCCCAAGAATTCCATCTGAATAATTGATGCTACTTTTGAGGTAAAAGTAAAGCTCACGGTATGGCTTCCATTCTTCATTCTCTTCTATTAGCTTCTCAATTTCTTCAACCATTTTGTTAGAAATTGGAATCCCTGCGTCAGCACTGGCACCAGCTCCCAATAGAAAAAGTATATGTTCGCCTTTAATCTCCATGTTTACTAATTTTTATAAGAACCAAGGTCTGTCATTTGAAATTGCACTTTCTTCATAGCCCTCAATTTGTTCAAATGCTTCAGAATATTTTGCGATTATTTGATAGTAATATATTGAAATAGGAATTGACTTAGCGTTGAAACCACGCCAATTTGCACGAGACAGGTTTAGTACGTCTTGTAGATACTTCCTTTCCTCAAATCCTTTTCGTTGCCTATATTGAGAAATTGAATATGAACCGGGTTAGAGAGCCTTTTGTCAACTACTTCTTTTCCATATAAGAGTCCTTCAAACCACACTAAGTACTCACTTCTAGATAATTTCACGAAGCTACTTTCGTAAGGAACAAGAGTGTTATGGAAGCTGTATCCAAAGTATTTGTTATCAAGATTTACTTTAATTGCCACAAATTCCATCTCCGTAATTTCCTTAATTGCTGCTGAAATTATTGCAATCTCCTTTTGCTTTATTTTAAAAGGTAAATGCAATACACAGGTTTTGTAATTTATAAAACGTTCGCTTTTTAACAGACGTATAAGGTTTGCCCTTAGCTTATCTAGATAATGCGTTTCAGACGTTGCATCGGACAGCACTTCTAAAGTTATATATAAACCACTTGAATCTAAGCAAACAGTATAGGCGAAGTACTTTGTGATCTCTCCTGTTTCTTTATTTCGTTTACGGGAACTTCCAACACCTAAAATTAGACAGTTGTTATTGCTCGGTTTTACAGTCCATGGGATTCCCCCCATTTTCGCAAACATTGCAAGGGGCTACGTTTGATGTCGACCATTTTAACGAGTTGCGTTCTCCAAGTTTACGATAATTGACTACTTGTAGTGGTAAATTGTTTTTTATAAAGTGATATTTTAAAAAATAGTAGTGATTGGATGCTTCAGAATCTACAGAATCAATTGAGTAATCCTCTATATAAATACCAATTACTTTTTTTTGTGGTTCGCTTTCTTTAAAGCTTTTTACGCTGTCCACAATTGACAGAAGTTCATCTTTAGAGTAACCCTGAATCTTTATTTGCCTTACGTTATCAGTACCTATATGTACTCCAAACATAGCTTCAAAACCAGAAAACGTTCCAGGATTCGACTTACCTGTGAGACTTAGATACAGCTCATTTGCAAATGATTTGAAGCGGTCTTCAAAAATAAATACAAATAATGCTTCATTTTCTATTTTTTGAAACGGTCCGAAGTTTCGTATCCCTTGGAACTGAGAGTTGGCGGTGCTTTTGTTACTAAATATGTATTCTTTTCTGTTTAGCTGAAACACTGGAGTCTCTATCAATTCACTTTCGATGTGAAGATTTGTTTCTTCGTTTGCTTTAATTTCCTTAATAGTGTCGTAAGCTTTGCTAAGAAATACTTCTATCAGCTCATACTTATCTGAATAATAATTTTTATTACTCCTTCCATTTCGGTCAAGGTTTAGACTTAATATTTGCACATCCTTATAAAATGGAGCATCTGGATTTTTAGAAAATCTAAAATCTATAATGAACCCAAAACGTTTTAATTCCTCAAAGTAATAAGATGACAGAAATATTATCTGTCTTCCCCTTGCATTTTCATTTATCGTAAACTCAACTTGTTCTATTGCAAACTTTCTGTAAAGGGTGAATGGAAATGCGCAACCATTTGAGTTTAAGGACTCCAATAATTGTTCTGTAAGAAAGTGTCTGGTTAAACCAATCGCGTGTGAAGAATGAGCGGTGTATTCTGCAAAACCATCTTTTGGGGCAAACGAAACTAGGTAACGTTTTCTTAACTTTAGATCAGTAGTTTCAGGAAGCTGATACAAATAAATACCTTCTTCTTTATTACTGTCCTCCTCATCTAATTTGCGGTAAATTTTGAAAGAGAATGAGTTTTCGCGAATAGGTAATATGTTCAATCTTATATTTGCCATTCGATTATATTATTTTTTATTAAAAGCAACACTCGATTCAGCAGCAATCAGAAAATCGCTGTTTTCAATTTTATATACGGATTGAGAAGCTACACCCCAAACCTCATTAATCTTATCCTTTATCTTCTGCTCAAAAAGTTCAATTAGTTTTTTGTTGGCAGCTACCAATTGCATTTCTTCTTCGATAGCTTTTACAATGGATTGTTGTTCTTCAATGGGGGAATAGGAATTTTCAAAATCTTCAAGTTATCCTGAGAAATATTTGTAATGCTTGACCTGTTAGATAACGAAACAGTTGCATCACGATATTTTTGCGTCCGCAATAAATACAGAAGATACTCTGGAACGACTATCGATTTGTTAGGTGTGCATTTTATAATAAAACCACAAAAAACTATTTCTTCTCCATTTGTCTTTACCAGAGAAGGGAAACCTACTCCCTCATATTTTACAGAAGAGCGGACAAATAGCAAATCTCCGTCTGTAACCTTTTTGCTTTGCTTCTCTTTTTCAGATACGTCAACTTTTTCAAGATTCAAGACATCAACATAACAATCTGAAAACACATCTTTAATGTTGATAAACTTAGTGCCTCTTCCAACTTGGTCAGTTCCAAAGTTTAATCCGTTTTTGAAATCTTCACACACTTCACCCAACTCCACCATTTCCCATTCCGGTTTAATGGTAATGTTTGGCTTGTAGTTGTTTACAACTTGCTTAGCTCCGTCAATTATTTTTTGGTAGCCTTCAATCTCCTTTACTATTTGTTGCTGGATGGAGAGTGGTGGAAGAGGGATTTCAATTTCAGCCACATCACTCGCGGTAATGCTGGGATACTGCCCCTTGCCACTCATAGAAATCATCTGCTCTACTACCGAATCCTGATTAACGATGTAATATAAATACCTTCCCAGAATTTTTTCATTTTCAGATAGAACAGCAAACCCAGTTGAGGCAAGACAATTTTTAGGCAAGTTTTCTAAGTAAGCGAAAGCTCGGAGGTTTGGCCTTACAGTAGAGATAATTACGTCACCATTTTTTATCACCCTTCTTGCTCTGCTCGGTGCTTCTTTTGGATTAATTTTTTTATCGAATGAAACTTTCCCAGTGCCATTTTCAACGGATTCAATATCAATGTATACAAAAACTTCTTGACCAAAAGCTTTGATTGGGTCAACGGCATTAGAATTTATTTCTACAACTTCTCCTAGTTTACTATTTCAAATTCTGTTTGTGCTTTCTGTGTTTCAAAATATCTCTCTGCACTCAATACAATATCCTTATTCCCTAAAACAGTTCCTCTCTCCACCAACGTTGCCAAACTTGGCAATTCATTAAAGACTTTATCAGTGCTTAAGCACTCTTTAAATATTTCTAAAGTTTTAAGAGCCAACGGCAAATCATTTTTATCATGTTCTCTCCGTTGCGCTCCTAAATCAAAACCATCGTTATCAATTTTTAGAAACAGAATTTGATTGCTCTTTTTGGCCAATTGCTTGTCGAGCAAGAGCACGCTGGTTTTAACACCACTATAAGGTTGAAAAACCCCGGCTGGTAAACTGATCACGGCAATCAAACTATCTTCCACCAATAGTTTTCGCAATTGTTTATAAGCTGTTTGTGTGGTGGCAACAATTCCGTTGGGCACAATAATACCTGCACGGCCATGGCTGTTCAGGTGCTCGCCAATGTAATCAGTAAACAATACTTCTGCCTTGTTGGCTTGTACGCCAAATTTTTTGTGAGGCCGTATGCCGCCCTTCGGTGTCATAAAAGGCGGGTTGGCCAATATCACATCAAAGGTTTCGTTCCATCGGTCTTCACTGCTCAGTGTATCGTACTCGTGTATTTGCGGTGTAGCAAAGCCATGCAAATACATATTGGCTAAACTTAAGCGCACCATGTCGGGGCTTATATCATAGCCCACAAAATTGATCGCTAACTTTTTCCGTTGGTCAGGAGTTAGTTTGTCTCCGTGTCGCTTGTCGGTGTTCTGTTTTAAAATGTGTTTGTAAGCACTTAATAAGAATCCGGCTGTGCCACACGCTGGGTCTAATACAGTTTCGTTTTTCTGAGGGTTTACACAAGCTGTTACAAAATCAATGATGTGACGCGGGGTGCGGAACTGTCCGGCATCGCCCTGGCTGCCCATTACACTTAACAGATATTCAAACGCATCGCCCAGTTTTTCGCTGTGGCTGTAATCAAACTCGTTAATGTATTTGAGAAATAATTTCAGCGTACTTGGGTCGCGGTATGGTAGGTAAGCATTCTTAAAAATATTGCGGAACAGTTCGGGTATGTTCGGGTTGGTGTTTAGCTTTTCCAATGCTTCACTATAAAGCGCAAGCATGTCTGCCCCGCTTAGTGAAGGATCAAAAAGTTTTCTCCAACCGTATTTGGCATACGTTCCTGTAAAGAATTTAGCTTTGCCTTTAAATTTCTCCACGGCTTCTTTGTCCATGTCGTCCATGAACTTATAGATCAGCGCAAGTGTAATCTGTTCAATCTGGCTTTTCGGATCGGGCACTTTACCTACCAACACATCGCGGCAATCGTCAATATTCTTTTTGGTAATGTTATCGAGCATGGTTAGGCAGATAGAAATTTATTGAGTGGAACGTATGTTTTAATGTAGTACGGAAGTTTGGTTTTCATTTTATCGTCCACGCGGTTAAAGTCTTCCACATTAAAACTTGGGTTGTGGTAGAGTTCTGTAAAAATCCTGTTGGTCCATAATCTCCACGTGTGGATCGGTAACGTAGGCATGAAAGAAAAATAGCGCAATGCCTGGAATATCGTCAATACCTTCAATGCTGTTCGTGCTTAAAATTTATCGAACTCGTCATTCAGCAATCGTCTTTTTCCTTTTATTTGATTGCTTAAAAGTGATTAACTCCAGCAATTCGCGCCAACCAATTTTACGGTCAATCTTTAATGACTTGCGTAGTTTCTCAAATCAAAATACTCTTCCGGCTTGTTATCGTATTTCTCTTTCGCTCTTGCTG
>JADJRT010000009.1 GCA_016712035.1 Flammeovirgaceae bacterium
TTATCGAATGTGGGCCGAGCCTATGAATCATACATTACAACCACTCGCCAGCCGGAGATTTTAGAAGCTGATCTTACTTCTTTTGTATTGGAGCTTGCTAACTGGGGAATGCAAAATGTTAATGAACTTACGTGGATAAATACGCCACCCGAAGGTGCAGTAAAACAAGCGCGCGAGCTGTTGAACAACCTCGAGGCATTAGATGAAAATAAAATCACATCGCGTGGCAGAGAAATGCTTGAACTGCCAACGCATCCACGGATAAGCGCATATGTTAGTTCCCTCACCCCCTTCCCCTCTCCCCGGGGAGAGGGGTGGCCCGAAGGGACGGGGTGAGGGACTGCCCAAATACGATGCTCTAGCTCTCGCCACCGACATTGCTGCCGTGCTCGAAGAACGAGATCCACTTCCAAAGATTCCGGTGCTGATTTATCGCTGCGTATAGAAGTTTTGCGAAAGTGGCGAACAGGTGAGCGGGTTAATGCCGATAGAAATGTGTTAGAACGAATTGAACGGGTAGCTGCCAACTGGCGAAGAATCTTTAAACTACCTGTAGATAACGCGATCCCGATCGACACCGAGATCGGTAAGTTAGTAAGTGAAGCATATCCTGAACGGATTGCGCAACAGCAGGAAAAGCAAAGCATCCGTTATAAGTTGGCGAATGGCCGCATGGTGCGTTTGCCAGATCATGATCCGCTTATGCGCGAACCTTGGTTATCGGTTGCGCATCTTGATGCGGGTTGGGGCGAAGGAAAAATTTTTCTGGCGGCTCCGCTAAAGGAAGCAGACTTGATGCATCGGGCAAAAGAAATAGAGGCAGTCGTGTGGGATTCCCAAAGAGGAATGATCACCACCTCGTTGCAAAAGCGAATTGGTAATACGATACTTTCTTCAAAACCCCTGCTAGAAATAAAAAGTGAAGCCAGAATAAAAATTTTATGTGAAGTAGTTCGTGAAGAAGGGTTGAAAATTTTGAATTGGAGCGAAGCCGAGTATGAATGGCAAGCACGTGTATTAAATGCCCGCCTGTGGCGACCCGATGAAGACTGGCCGGATGTTAGCGATCAACAATTACTAGCATCCACGGAAACGTGGTTAGCTCCCTATCTTGAAAAAGTTTCCGAAACGAATTGACTTTCAACGGTTGGATTTAAAAAGTATAATGACGGGTTTACTACCATGGAATCTTACTAATCGGTTAGATATCCTGACGCCAGCTCGGTTGCAAGTGCCCAGTGGTTCGTTGATCAAATTAAAATATTTTCACGATGGTCAGTTGCCTATTATGGAAGTTCGTCTGCAAGAAGTTTTTGGTTTGCTCGAAACGCCATTGATCAACGAAGGGCGTACTAAAATTCTATTGCATTTGCTTTCTCCCGGTTATAAACCTGTGCAAGTAACACAAGACTTAAAAAGTTTTTGGAAAACCACCTATCACGAAGTGCGCAAAGAGTTGCGGATGCGGTATCCCCGCCATCTCTGGCCTGAAGATCCATGGACTGCCGAGGCGGTGCGGGGTGTTAAACGAAAAAATTAATTGTAAAATATTTTGAATTAATGAGCACGCCAATTAAAACGAATATTTAATGCCGATTCCCGCATGCAAGGTATCCCAAATAGATACAGCAGGTCTATTCACCCAATGGCTGGAGAGTTTTAATGACACCGAATGAAATTAAGAAACGGAACTGATAATACAACACTGAAACCCCCGCTATGGTTTATTCACAATTGTTAGCGGGATTTGGTTTTTCTCAGTTTGTTGGTCATTTTATAATCATAACTAAAGTCCAGTAATAATTAAACCTGTTCCGATTACTGTTTTCAATGTCAATGTTTCGCCTAAAAAAATCATTGCCAAAATGATTGTCAAAGCTACGCTTAGTTTGTCTATTGTCGCAACCTGCGTTACATTTCCTAGCTGTAATGCTTTGAAATAAAATAACCACGATAAGCCCGTTGCAACTCCTGAAATGGCAAGGAAAATGATATTTTGTTTTGAACCAAATCATAATCAATACAACAACCGTCCGTATTCCCGTTGCAAGATTTGAGTTGATGTTTGCCACACCCAATTTGGCAAAAATTGCTGTTAGGGAAGCAAAGAGGGCTGATAGCCACGTAATGACTGCTTACCACCTAAGGAGTTAATGCTACCGTCAGGCGACCACTGGTCTTGAAATTCAAAAAATGGTGCATTGCTTCCCGAAAATATTGCCAACCCCAATGCGCCCACCCAAAACGGTTTCTCTTACCGAAAGGCAATTTTTGATAGTAGCGACCTTGGATAAACAACTTATTAAAGTCAAATTCTGAGCCTATAAATTTACTTGAATATTCATTGGCAATTTCAAAATATATACCGCGAGTTGGGTCGGGTTCAAAATCCCTTGTGTCAAAAATTAAAGCTGTTTGAATAATGGACACCCATCCACCGTCAACACCCGAAACTAAATCATCTTCAAAATCCCTTCTTAAAAGTGAGGTACCATTTGGTGCCGTTGTATTTTCTCCTGTAACAGGATCTATCGCTTCAGCTTCTACTCCTTCAAAAGTTGCATAACTTAAATGCTGAATTTCATAACCACCCATGATGCGCCATTTCCCCTTACCAAGTGCGTAATCGGCTTTGAGATTAAGCATATATTCAGTTTCTCTAAATCGGTTCGATAGTGCATCTGTCACAAAAGCCGCTTCTCCAATTCCACCTGGTCTTAATGTCTTTCTTGCTCGATCAAACTCTTTATACGTTGGAAAGGTCGTATTCTCATCTGACGGTAATCTTAATTGTCCGAGCGTAGATTCAGTCAATCCAAAATATAAATTTGCAGGGTTTTGCTGCGCTTTAAAGTCAACTCTAAAACGCCAACGAGTTCCATTGTAATATGGAACGTCAAGTGATAGAATCAACTCCCTTGCATTCGATGTATAGTAAGCTGCATTTGCTTTGAGTTTTGTCAAATACGGAGTATAGGCAAATAATGGATTGTCCCGTTTGCCATTCCAATAGATATTTGTTCTTACTCCAAAGCCAAAACCCGTTACAGGATCAGAAGAAAAGTCCGGGATTCCAGTAAAAAATGTCCCTTCCCTTTTTTTAGCAAGGTCATCATCTGACATCCTTTTGGATTTGATGAATGATAGACTGTCTGTTTCCTGTGCCTTAGTTAGAGTGATTGAGAATAGGATGAGCAGTGTTATAATGATTCTCTTCATAGAAGGATATTTTTATTTATCCTTTAAAATTCTGAAGCGATTTAGTAGAAATTTTGAATTAGCTTTTAAAAGCTGACCTTGAAGATGTGAAAATCGTCTTTAAACAGGTAGTTTATTGTCCAATGATGTCGTTTGCAAATCTGTTCAACAATAGCTAAACCAAGCCCACTTCCAGAAGACTCATCCGAAGACTTTTTAAATCGCTTAAAGAGACTTTCTATATCCAATGCCTTGTTTCCCGAATTGGACAAGGTTAACCCTGATTTATCTAAGGTAATTTTTATTATTCCTTTTTGAGCATTGTGTCTGATAGCATTCAGAATTAAATTATTGAGAAGAATTTCAAGCAATGTTTTATTTCCAGTAATACTCAATTCACCATCAATTTCTGATTGAAGAATTAATGCTTTGCTTTCAATATGTTCATGCAAATGCACCAAGGACTGAGTTGTCAAATCACTCAAATTTATTTCTTCACTATCTTCAAACTGATGATTTTCAATTTTCGCAAGGAGTAATAGATTTTTGTTGATGCGCGAAACTCTTGTCACCGCTTTATTTGTGGCTTCTATAATTTGATACTGTCTATCTGTTAGTGCTTCTTTTTGCAGAAGTAAGTCTAATTTATTTTTGATTATTGCTAAGGGGGTTTGCAATTCGTGTGAAGCGTTTTCAGTAAACTCTTTTTGAGATTTGTAAACCGAAATTGTGTGTTCTATCAATTTACTCAAGGCAAGATTTAATTCCTCAAACTCAAGGGTGTTTGATTTTTCAAAAGGTATGCTGGCTTGGGAATTCAAGTTAAATGCTTTCAATTTGTTTAATGTACTTCTGAAAGGTTGCCATAGTTTTACAGATAATCGTCTGTTGAAAATTAAGAAACCGATTACCAAGATGAGAAAGAATAAAAATGTAAGTATCGCTATAGCAATAACCGTTTCTTCAGTTTCTTCTACATTAGTTTCTATTGTTACCAAATAGTTTTTTCTATTTATTTCAATTACTCTTGAAAGTCCCCTAAAACGGTTAATATCTTCATATTCCACATAAAGATTTCTTCTTAAAACAGTATAAGTACTGTCGGTACGATTTAGGTCTAAATTGGTTTTTTCTAAATTGGTCCCGGGTTGAATCTTATTCCAAAGTGTTAAGGCAGTATTAAGTTCGTTTTCTGATAATTCCAATCTGTTTAATTCGGCTTCTATTCGGTCGGCAATAATTTCATTGTGTTCGTCTAACTCTCTCAGCCAAATACTATCCACTAAATAATAATATGCGGGAACACTTGCTGCCAATACAATCAGGGCATAAATGGTAAATGTTTTAAGTGTTTTATTTAATAATTTATTCATCCTTCCCATTTATACCCTGTACCATAGACGGTTTTTAAATAATTGTCATAGCCTGCTTCATTTAATTTCTTTTTCAGGTTTTTAATATGAGCGTATACAAAATCGTGATTGTCTAGCATATCAGCAAAGTCGCCTGAAAGATGTTCAGCTAAAGTACTTTTAGATATAACTCTATTTTTATTACCCATAAAGTAAACTAGCAAGTCAAACTCCTTTTTAGTCAGCGTTACAAGTTGATTGTGAATAGAAACAGTTTTGGCAAGTAGGTTAATTTCCAGTTCATTCTGTCTAACGGTGTTTGAATTACCGAACTGTTTTCTGCGGATTACAGAATAAATTCTTGCAGCTAATTCAGATAGGTGAAAGGGTTTGGTTAAGTAATCATCAGCACCGATTTGCAAGCCTTTTATTTTGTCGTCCAGTGCGTTTTTTGCTGAAATGATGATTACGCCATCTTGCTTATCTTGTTTTTTGAGTTCTTCTAGAATTTTCATTCCGTTGCCGTCAGGTAACATAATATCTAAAAGAATACAGTCGTAATGATAGGTTTCTATTTTTCCCAACGCCTGATTAAAAGTAGTGGCAAACTCACACAAATAGCTTTCTTCCGACAAATATTCGGCTATACTCTGTGCAAGTTGTTGTTCGTCTTCTATTATCAGGATTTTCACTCGGCTAATTTATCATTTCAATTTTGAATAAATTTTGAATGTAATGAAGAAGCGTTAGAATTGGCTCTTTTGGGTTTGCGAAGTGTTGGCTTTGTGGTCGGGGCAAACCCAAATGTGCCAATGTGTTCCAGCCCCGATCATAGCTTTCAATATCCTGCACGCATAGGCTTTTTAGACCGGAGAGCACTCTATTTTTTTAGAATCTTGTTTTCATCAAATTCTCGTTGGCATTAATCCGGGAAATGGTTAGCTTTCATTTCATAAATCTTGGATATTTTACATAATCAATAAAACTCATTTCATATGGCCGCTTATTCAATCAATGTAAATGGTGAAACTAAAAAGGTAGATGTGCTACCCGATACTCCTTTATTATGGGTGCTGCGCGATAGCCTGGGGCTGGTAGGCACCAAGTATGGTTGCGGCATTGCGCAATGTGGTTCATGCACCGTGCATGTTAATGGCACTGCAGCCCGATCCTGTTCCTTACCAATTTCCGCGGTGGGTAAAAATTCTATTACCACAATAGAAGGGCTTTCCGAAAAAGGAGATCATCCCGTACAGTTAGCCTGGATGGAAGTGGATGTGCCCCAGTGTGGGTATTGCCAGGCAGGCCAGATTATGAATGCGGCAGCATTACTTGCAAAGACACCTTCGCCAACAGAAGATCAGATCGCCACCGCCATGAATGGAAACATTTGCCGGTGTGGCACCTACCATAGAATTAAAGATGCAATAGTTATAGCCTCATCAAAAATGAAGTAATATGAACACGCTCTCGAAAACAAACAGACGGGATTTTATAAAGTTAGGAATGGCTGCCGGTAGTGGCTTGGTGTTGGGGTTTAGTTGGCGTGAAGGTGCCGCATCAAGCTTGGAAGTTTTGAACGAATCGGCTTTACCTGCAGGCCTCGTTGATTTTAATAGCTATCTCTCGATCTCAACAGATAATGTAATTACTATTTTTTCGCCCAATCCGGAGTTAGGTCAAAATATAAAAACTTCTTTTCCGATGATTGTGGCCGAAGAGTTAGATGCTGATTGGAAAAAAGTGAAAGTGGTACAGGCTGTGTTAGATACAAAAAAATATGAGCGCCAACTTACAGGTGGAAGTGGCGCGATTCCACATAGCTGGGAGCGTTTAAGAAAGGCGGGGGCTACGGCACGACATATGTTACTGGAAGCTGCAGCAAAGCGTTGGAAGACATCGGCTGGATCGTTGACTACTAAAGAAGGAAATGTCATTCATGCAGACGGCCGTAAACTTTCGTATGGTGAACTTGCTACCGATGCCGCTTCGGTTCCGGTTCCCACGGAAGTGAAGCTTAAAGACAAAAAGGATTTTAAAATAATTGGCCAGCCAATCCATAATGTAGATAACCTCGAAATGGTTACGGGCCAACCGTTATTCGGACTGGATTTTTATCGCGAAGGAATGTTGTTCGCGATGATTCAACGACCTGCTTCGTGTGGTATGAAAATTAAATCGGTCGACTCGGCCGCAGCCAAAGCCATGCAAGGCATTGTAGATGTGGTAACGTTTAAAAACAATGTGGCTGTAGTAGGTAAGTCAACATGGGAAGTAAACAAAGCGCGCAAGGCCTTGAAGATAGAATATGAGAAGGAGGGGAACATTGAAAGTACCACCGATCATGATCGTATTTTTAAAGAATCGCTCGACAGAACGGATGCTACCGTAAGACGAAAAAGATGGCGATGTAGATGCTGCGTTTAAATCGGCCGCGCAGGTAATTAAGCGCGAGTATCAATGTCCGTTTTTATCGCATAGCCCGATGGAACCGATGAACTTCTTTGCGCATGTGCGACCCGATGGTGTTGAATTAGTGGGCCCATCGCAAACGCCAGACATGGCGCGCAATGCAACAGCTACCTTATTAGGAATTGCCCCTGATAAAATTACGCTTGAACTCACGCGCCTCGGTGGTGGCTTTGGTCGCAGGCTTAAAGCCGACTATGTGTTGGAGGCAGCCGAACTTTCCAGTATAATCAAAGCGCCTGTTAAAGTAGCCTGGACCCGCGAAGATGATATGATGGGTGGAAGCTATCGCCCGGCTGTGCGCTACCGGTTTGAAGCCGCGTTGGATGCGAAAGGAAATCTTACGGGCTATAAATTACGGGGGGTAGGTATCAATGCGAACAACAGTACGC
Organism: Flammeovirgaceae bacterium; assembly: GCA_016712035.1. Taxonomy (GTDB): domain Bacteria; phylum Bacteroidota; class Bacteroidia; order Cytophagales; family Cyclobacteriaceae; genus ELB16-189. The sequence continues at coordinate 7,412 of JADJRT010000009.1, forward strand.
GCGAAGATAATTTCCCGAGTGGGGCTGTCGAAAATTTATTAATTGATTCTATCGATCATCAATCGCCTATCACTACCGGTGCGTGGCGTGCACCGATTACAAACTTTCTCGCTTTCGCGGAACAGGCATTTTTAGATGAAGTAGCGCTGGCAGCAAAGAAAGATCCGATTCAATTCAGATTGGCGTTATTAGAAAAAGCAAAGACATCGCCTACAGGTGCGATTAAGTACGACATCGACCGGATGAAAGGAGTGATTAATCTGGCAGCAGAAAAGTCGGGGTGGGGTACGAAGAAAAATCTCGCACAAGGATTTAGTGTTTACTTTTCACATCGTTCGTATGTGGCGCAGGTGGCCGAAGTGGAAATGAAACAGGGAACGCCTGTGTTAAAAAAGATTTATGCTGCCGCGGATTGTGGCATTGTGGTAAACATGAGTGGTGCACGGCAACAAGTTATGGGTGGTATTGTGGATGGCCTCGGCCATGCGTTATATGGGCAGGTAACTTTTAAAGATGGTGCAGCCGAGCAAACTAATTTTAATAACTACCGACTCATTCGGTATCGCGAAGTGCCCGAAGTAGAGGTTCACTTTGTTGACAACGGCATTGACCCAACAGGATTGGGCGAACCTGCCTTACCGCCCACCGGTGGTGCAGTAGCCAATGCTATTTTCAAAGCCACCGGCAAGCGGGTGTACAATCAGCCGTTTACACTTCAAGATGAAATGAAAGGTGTGAAGTTGGGCGAAAAATTGTAGACTTCTGGTAGTTTGGAAAAGCTCGTTGGACAAAACCGCGAGAAAGACCAGATGCATAATTGAGTTTTTAATATTTACGAGTTCTAACACTGCGCATAATCAATGGCGGGGTTCAGTGTAGATTTATAAATTTAGTTTACAAGCAACGTTTGGTGTCATGAGACTATGACGCTTAGATTGGACTTAATATTTCACTGCACTCCATTATCAATGGTCTTCTATTCTCCAACTGTTTAGAATTAAAAGTTGTGGCCAATTGGGTCAATTGAAATGAATGCAGGTAAACTAGTAACTTGAAGATTCACGCATGTATGTTTACTAATATCAGATGGCCAATAGTTGCCCGACAACAACCATTATAAAAGTTCAGTTAACAATGTGTCTTGAAATAGTATGAAGAAGAAACAAATACTCAGGATAGTATTTATCATGGCAAGCATAGCCTCTTTATTCTTTGTGCCATGGATAATCGTAAAAGCATGGATAATGCCGCTACCTGATACTGTTCAGGAGCAAGTTAGTGATGCCATTGGATATGGATTTGACGGCATGATTGTTTACGTGGACCAAGCTGGGAAGCCACCGGAGTTTTATGCCGCAGGCTGGCATGACCGAAAAAATAAAATACCTGCCGACCCTAAGGCCTTATTCAAGATTGCGAGTATCAGCAAGTTATATCTTGCTGTCGCTGTCACTAAATTGGTTAAAGACAAGCACTTGTCTTTAGATGAAACACTCGCTCATTACTTTCCGGAACTGGAGGGAAGGATTGAAAATGCAAAAAAATCACCTTGCGAATGATGGTGCAGCATAGGAGTGGCATTCCCAATTTAACTGACAATCCTGGTTTTTGGGAAACCCCACCCAAAAGCAGTGAAGAGGCACTTGAATTCGCCCTCGATTTGCCGGCTAATTTTGAACCAGATGAAGACTATGGATATTCAAATACGAATTATTTATTGCTTTCCGAGCTCATTGATAAAGAGGTGGGTTATAGCCATCACCAATATATCAAAGAAAAAATATTGATACCACTCGGACTGAGCAATACTTTCGGTTCGCTTAGCGAAGTGGATATAGCTGATGTTATGAGTGGCTACTACGTTGGGTATGACGATGATTTAAAGACTGAAGAAAATGGAATGTTAGCTACAGCCGAGGATGTGGGTATATTCCTGAGGGCGTTAAACGAGGGCTCCGTGTTTGATGAAGGGGAACAGGAAATCTATTCTTCCATTTACGTGTACGACCATACAGGTTTGGTTCCCGGCTATCAGAGTATTGCCAAATACCATAAAGACATCGATACAGTTGTCATTCAATTTATGAATACAACTAATTTTGATGGATATAACTGGAATTTGTCAGAGGTTTTTTATAGTCGAATTGTAAAAATATTGAGAGGAAAAAAAGCTCAAAACAATGTATAAAAGATATTAAACACCTTGATAATGTGTGATACTCTGGACTGTGACATCATTAAACAAATGAGAAAAGTAATGACCAATACAGCACGAAGCCCAAGACAGATGAATTTCTTTTTGTTGGTAATTTTTCTGGCGACTTATTCTTATTGCTCCGGGCAGAATCTCAAAAGTTTCAATAATGGGCCTCTAAAACTGTACTACGAAGAATATGGTAAGGGACCAGCACTTTATATTTTATCAGGAGGGCCCGGAGAAGCACCAGAACATCCCTATAGACAAATAGTAGACAGTCTTAAATCTTTTTATACCTGCATTTTAATACATCAACGAGGCTCGGGGAAATCCAGGAATATTCCGATCAATCAAACGACAATTACTATTAAGAATTACACTGAAGATATTGAGCTATTGCGAAAGCAACGAGGCGATACGAAAATTACGTTGTTAGGAGTATCCTGGGGTGGTTTGTTGGTAATGAATTATGCTGCGTTTCATCCAGAGTCAGTTTCAAATCTTATTTTAATCTGTTCGGCTCCTCCATCCTATACCGTTTGGAATGTGCTTTACGATAACCAATATGCGAGACGTTCTAAAATGGAGTTGGATTCGATGGAAAGCTTACAAAAAATATTTTCAACCAAAACAGAGAAAGAACTTGACTCCCTTAAGTTTGCAAACCCAACCTGTAAGGAAATAATTGCCTACAAAGAATTTATTGCGCTGCATATCAGGGCTATGTATTACGACAGAAACAAAATATCGAAGAAGAATTTTGACGACCTTTTTTACAGTTTCAATTTTCAACCAATCCCATTAATCGATACCGAGGTTATAGAAACTAAGTGGGACATTACAGACGAACTGAAAAAATTGAAAACAAGAGCTCTTATTGTTTATGGACGACAAGATGACCAGGGTGAGTCAACTTTTTACTTACAAAAAGGAAAGTTTGAGATTTAGTGAAACACATGTGATAGAACAATGTGGCCATGAGATTTTAGAGGAACAGCCAGTTGAGTTTTTTAAGATACTTATGGACTATGTTAAGCGAACAAGAAACTAGGGTAACACGCTGGCGCATCAAAGTCTCCCAATATTGCAGTGTGTGCTGTAGCATGGTAATTTACACCTGTCGCAAGAGCACCCTTTTATTGTCGCTTTTGCACATCGTAACTTTCTGTACAATCCTGTATTTTTACTATCAGAAAATGGATTCATATTCTTAATCAACATAATGGAGAAGGAAACAAAAACAGCCATTACAGTAGAAGCTACTATACTGGCGCCTGTAGAAAAAGTTTGGGAACTATGGACAACTCCCCATCACATCATGAAGTGGAACAATGCTTCTGATAATTGGCATACACCCCGGGCAGAAAATGATCTTCGGGTGGGTGGCCGGTTTGTGTCGCATATGGCGGCCAAAGATGGAAGCGTGGGTTTTGATTTTGGCGGTATATACGATGAAGTGAATACTAATAAACGTATTGCGTATACCATGGACGATGGTCGTAAAATGCAATCACCTTTACAGGTAACGGTAGCCAGACAAAAGTGAGTGAGACCTTTGATGCCGAAAGTGAAAATTCAGTGGAGCTCCAACGGACAGGTTGGCAGGCAATCTTAAATAATTTTAAAAAATACACTGAACAATAAGTATATGGAAAAGCTACATTTTGAAATCCTAATCCAGGCCACTGCCAAAAAAGTTTATGATACCATGATTGGTGAGAAAACGTATCAGGCATGGACCTCCGTATTCAATGCTTCGTCTCACGTTAAGGGTTCGTGGACGAAAGGATCGAAAATTCTATTTATCGGAGAAGATGAAAAGGGAAACCAAGGCGGTATGGTAAGTCGCATCCTAGAAAACATTCCCAGTCAATTTGTATCCATTGAACATTATGGAATGATTAAGGACGGACAAGAGATTGTAACGGGACCCGAAGTGGAGCGTTGGGCTGGCTCGCATGAGAATTATACCTTCAAAGAGAAGGGTGGCGAAACAACGTTGTCGATCGCACTAGATTCCGATCCAGAATACAAATCGTATTTTGAAGAGATGTGGCCCAAGGCTTTAGCTAAGTTGAAAAGTATTTGTGAGTAAACGAACTTAAAAGTTAAAATGAAAAACCCAATTTATCCCTGTCTCTGGTTCAATGGTAATGCTGCAGAAGCCGCAACTTTTTACTGTTCTGTATTTTCGGATAGCCGAATCACTAGTGGTATGCCTGTGGTTGTTATGTTTGAGCTGGCTGGGAAAAAGTTTATGGCGTTAAATGGCGGACCGCAATTTAAATTTACACAGTCTGTTTCTATGTTTGTTTTCTGTGAGACAGAACAGGAAATGGATGCGCTATGGGCAAAACTCACAGTGAATGGAACGGTGATGATGCCCTTAGAGAAATATCCTTTCGCGGAAAAATTTGGCTGGACTTCAGATCGCTTTGGATTATCGTGGCAATTATTTCTATCCGGAACAAAACAAGAGATAAAGCCTTGCTTGTTATTTGTGGGCGATCAGTTTGGTCGTGCCGAGGAAGCTATGACATTTTATACGTCTGTATTCAAAGGATCTCAGATAACGGACATCAATCGGTATGAGAAAGGACAACCGGCTGAAGGAAAAGTATCGCATGCGCGATTTAATTTGGGAGGAACCTCTTTTGTGGCTACGGAAAGTAATCTTGAACACAACTTTGCTTTTAACGAATCCATTTCGTTTGTAGTAGATTGTGATACGCAGGAAGAAATTGACTACTACTGGAACAGACTTACCGAGGGCGGGAGTGAAAGCATGTGCGGTTGGTTAAAGGATAAATTTGGAGTTTCATGGCAGATTGTGCCCACGGTGTTAGGCAAATTGATGGGTGACCCTAAAAGATCAGAACGCGTTATTCAGGCATTTCTGAAAATGAAAAAGTTTGATATTGAAAAGTTGCTGCAAGCTTAATTCAATTACATAGCTTTCTTCGCGGAGTCTCACTTCAGACTGCATCATTAAGTAAGCATTAGATTTCTAAGAAAAAATCTAATGCTCTTATAATGAATGACTCCCGGGATGAAAGCGACTATTTACTTTCAACGGGCATTGTCTCAGACCGGGAGAGGTATTCATACCCCCGATAGAGCACCAATATTTCTAACACGATAGCGGGAATCATGATCACATAGCTGATAAAAAATAATACCACGGTTATCAGCATGCAACCACTCAAGATTTCCAATATGCCAGCTATCCGAGAGAGTTCGCCCATGCTGTCCTGCAGGCGAATGAGAGCTACACCAAAAACAATACTGAGTGCGCCATAGAGCACCGCGGCCGAAGCGTAAGGAAGCCATAAACTCTCAAGGTCATCCACGGATAACGAGGTTACATCTAAGATGCCCATGCCTGCCACGGCAATAATTAGCATATAGGCTATCACTTTAAGTAGACTATTTTCAAATACAGTACTTAGGGCAATAAACCCGCGTGCAAACAATGTAAAGGATATAACCATTACAACTGTGAGACCCGTATAAATTGAGTTCATCCAGAATCCCCAGTGACGTTCGTCTGTGAAAAAGGAGATGTTCATCGTGCCCAGAATAATTTCAGACACCAGGTAAACGGCCCCGGCCAGCGCGGCTACCAGCAAGGTGTTTCGGTTCGCGTTTGGTAAAATGCTTTTCTGTGTTTCCATAACTTGGATTGGTTTGGTTGAAAATGACTCATAACTCTCGCCAAGTGCACCTAGCAAAATTTTCACTGTTGAAAGGCGGGGCAAGACCTCACCAGCTTCAATGCGCTGAATGGTGCGCACACTTACATAGCTTTTTTCCACCAACTCTTCTTGAGTAAGATTTCGTTCTTTACGCAAAATGGTAAGTCGTCTTCCTAATTCTGGTTGTTGCATAACGTTTTTATTAGATGCACAATGTTACGGGTTTAACGGTTACTAGCAGATCGGTGAATGAAGTTTTCACCCGTCATTTGCCCGTCATTTGAAGGAAAAGGCACGCCAATTCTGCTTTGCGTGTTTTCGTTTCGAGTTCTCGAATGAACGATAAAAAAAATGGATTGATTGTAAATAGCATCGTCCTCGCAGATATGATGCTTGAATGAATTTCTATTAGGCTGAACGCTTGAAACCTACATGCCTTCCCCATTCGGCTGGGTGAATACATGTAGGTTCCTTAAATGTAAAAACTAAAATATGCTCCTTTAGGCAAACGGCTTATCGATAGCAACGCTCGGTTGTGTAAACCATTTCGCGCCAGCATCTGTCATGTAAGCGCAATCTTCCAGACGAATCCCAAACTCACCATAAATGCAAATAGTAGGCTCTACACTAAAGCACATGCCGGGTTCAAAAATTTGTTTGTTACCAAGCACCATATTGCCCCACTCATGTCCATCCATACCAATACCATGGCCCGTGCGGTGGGGAAGACCCGGCAATTTATAATCAGGACCAAAGCCGGCATCGGTAATTACTTTGCGTGAAGCGATATCAACGTTTTCGCATGGGTCGCCTAATTTTGCTGCTGCAAAGCCAGCGGCCTGAGATTCTTTTTCCAGATTCCAGATTTCGGTTTGGCGCTTTGTAGGTTCACCAAATACAACCGTTCTCGTAATATCTGATGCGTAGCCACCCACATTGCAACCACCATCCATTAAAACTACATCGCCTACTTTAAGTTTTGTGGTGTACTACTACCGTGTGGGAATGCGGTGTACTCACCAAACGAAACAAACGCGCCACCGCGAGAACCAAGTTTAGAATGTGCCTGCGAAACGATGTTTGAGAAATCCTGTTGCGTCATTCCTTCTGTTAGCATGGCGATAGCCACCTTGTAAGATTCAAGCGTAATATCATTAGCTTTTTGCATGAGAGCAATTTCGGCTGCACTCTTTATAATGCGGCACGGAATTGTAATCGGATCGGCACTTACATATTCAAAAGCGGGTGCTTCTTTGCGGATGCCGTCAAATAAGAAAAAACGTACGCGCTCTTCCATGCCAATGCGGCCTGACCTTAAGCCAAGATCCTTAAATATTTGTGCAACTAGTTTATAAGGACTTTCATGTTCTTCCCACACGCGTAAGTCAGTTCCTAATTTCATCAACTCCCGAATGCGTTCTTCTTCAAAATGTGGTCCTACATATTTTAATTCGCCTTTGGCGGGAATAATAACCGCCATCATTCGTTCGCTGGTACCCCAGCGGATGCCCGTAAAATATTCCATGGTAGTGCCGCCATCCAGATAGATCGCATCAATTTTATTTTCTACCATCAACCGTTGTGCTTTTTCTATCCGCGCTTTTCGCTCGTCAAGAGAAATGGGTACAATGTCATCGGTGATCGATTTTAAATTATCCAGAGGACTGGATGATGAAGTTTCAGGAGCAGGTGTTGTACATCCCGCTAGCAGGGCGGCAGCTCCGGCACCTACGGCAGAAACGCGAATAAAATCTCTTCTTTTAATTGACATAGAATGAATTTTTTTAGTTTGTGAATGAAATCAAATTATTTTTCAAGATACTGAATAATTAAATCTATTAATCTTCTATCACCAGATGTTTGATAAAGAACTCCATCATGCGCTCGCGGTTTAAGGCCGTGTGACCACCATCAGGGGCTAGTTGAACTTCTATACTCTTACCAGCCTTTTGCATTGCGTCAATCAATTGCAACGAGTTGGAAGGATGTACGTTGTTATCGGCTGTGCCAAAGAAGACAAGCAATTCGCCTTTTAGATTTTTAGCCATAGGCATCAGGCTTGAAGCTTCATATCCCTTCAGGTTGTTCTCCAATAAGTTCATGAATCGCTCCGTGTAGATATTGTCGTAGTTGCGCCAATCGGTAACAGCCGAGTTGGCTACAGCTACTTGAAATACATCCGGGTATCTAAGCAACAACGTGGCCGCGGTAGTGCCGCCATACGAAGTTCCATAAACTCCCACACGGGTTTTATCTATGTAAGCACGATTATATAATGACTTTACTCCGGCAGCAAAATCATCCATCTCTACAATACCCAGGTTGCCGTAGAGTTGATCCAATAATCTTTTTCCACGGCCACCTACATTGCGACCATCAATGTTCAAAACGATAAATCCGTATTCAGTCAGCGCATCGGGTAGTGTAAAGGTTTCTCTGAATGCATTGGTAGCGGGGCCACCATAGTTGCTGAGGATGACCGGATATTTTTTTGATGGATCGAAGGTTGAAGGATAATGAATCATACCATGAAGTTGCGTTACACCATCCACGGAAGTGAATGTAAATACTTCAACTTTTTTTAAACCCAGTTCCTCAAAATTACTCAGATCGCTCTTGGCTAGTTCAGCAACTACTTTTCCTTTTGCATCAATAAGATTGGTGAAGGGAGCTTTATCGTGTGTTTGGGCAACATCAACAAAAAATTTATTATCAGGCGAGAGTGTTACAGAATGATCAAAGGCAGGATCGGTTAATCGTACATCTTTTGTTCCATCTAGTTTCGCTTTATGTAATTGCATTTTCATATGGTTATCGCCACTCCGGGCCATATAATAAAGCATGTTTTCCTTTTCATCCACTTTCACTATGCGAGCAACTTCAAACGCATGGTTGGTGATTGCATTGATAAGCTTACCACTAAAATCGTAGAGATAATAATTATTGAATCCACTTCTTTCTGATGCCCAGGTAAAGCGTTTGCCATCCTTTAACACCTCCATCTCAGGCGTGTTTTTGGTAAAGCTGGCCAGCCATTCTTCACGCACTACCGTACGGCTTTTTCCGGTTGCCGGATCGGCCGCCCGCAGTTCCATAACATCCTGTTTGCGATTTGTACTATGATAAAGCAATTCTTTTCCATCGGGTGTCCACGACATGCCGTAAACGTAAGTACCTAAAGCACCATCATTAAAAGGTTTACCATCACGAATTTCAAACGGTGTTGTTTTCTTGGAGTCAAGATCATACACCACTAAATCAACCGGAAGGTTATCGGCACCTACTTTCGGATACGCTTCAATTTCCAATGAGTCTTGAAGCTTTAATTGATTTAATAGAACGTAATATTTTTTTACATCCTTCTCAACGAACTTATAGAAGGCAACTTTTTTACTGTCTGGCGACCACCACATAGCTGTGGTTTGCCGAAGTTCCTCGCCATACACCCAGGTGGCAATGCCATACTTAATTTGATTCTCTTCGTTGGCATCTTTAGTAATAACCATTTCATTGCTGCCATCAGCTTTGCTGAGATACATGTTCCGATCCCTGGTATAAGCCTTCCAGGTACTATCAGGTGAAATAGCAAAGTCAAATTGTCTTCCGCGTGCCGGCCTATTGAAGTTTCTGGGTTCTACTTCAGGAGCAGGACCAACCTCCGTTATCTTTTTTGTTTTAACTATGTACCTGTAGATTTTTTTATCCTGTTGATATTCAAAAGAGCTACCGTCTGCACTCCATTTACCAGAAATACTTCCGGATTTTACAGAGTTGCGAATTTGTGGTGCTACTTTTTGATACTGGCTGTAGCCAGGCATGGTTTTTAATTTATCCTGCGCAGAAACGGACAACGCTAACGCAAGCATGGGGATCAATAAAACGAGGGACTTGTGCTTCATGAAAACAATGATTTTTCGAGCCCCAATAGTAATACTTTTAAGACAATAAAATGGGTAGAAAAGGGGAGGCGGTCACTCGGCTATTTTAACGAGAGAAATCTTACACTGACAAGAAATTCCAGGCTCAAACCTCAAAAGCGCTTCGGTAAAACTCCAATCCTTGTACATATTCTAACAACTCCACATAAAACGGATGTGAGCCGAGAGTAGCACTATCGCCAATCATGATTAGCTTTTTTCGGGCTCGAGTCATCGCCACATTGGTTCTGCGAATGTCTCCTAAAAATCCCACTTCTGCTTTTTCATTGCTTCGAACAAAACTGATGGCAATCACATCGCGTTCTTGTCCTTGAAAGGCATCTACTGTGTTAATGGTAATAAGTTTGTGAAGTGGCTCAAGAACAGGTGATGCATCTGCCAGCTTATGAAGATGATCGACTTGTGCGCGGTAAGGCGTAATGATACCCATCGAGATTTCCTGTTGAAGCCATTCTTCCATTCCTATTTCCTCTACCAGTTTTTCAACCAGATGAATGAGTAGGTTAGCCTCTTCAAGATTATAACGGCTTAAAGTTTCCGGATCTTGTTGTTCGGTATATCCACAACCTGCGGTGTCAATATATTCTATTGGCTGTTGATCAGATCGTAACAATGCTGACTTTACGGAAGTATGGGCTACTAAATTATCCTTATAAAAATAGCGTGACGAGAATTTCATGATGGCATCATGCATGCGGTATTGAACCTGCAGCATGTTAGCCTTTTCGGGATGTTTCAAAATTCCCTTTTCAAAAAGTGTTTTTGAAAGACCCGCGCTAGCAGCCGCTATGGATTTTATGGTAGGCGGCAATTGCCAGTGATCGCCTGCTAAAATAACCCGTTGTGATTTCAACATTGGTATCCAGCACGCTGGTTCTAAGGATTGAGCAGCCTCATCAATAAACACTGTTTTGAATTTTCGACCGCGCATAACCGGATGCGAAGAACCAACTAGCGTACTGCAGATTACATCGGCTGATTGTAATAAATTATTAATAATATAAAATTCCAACGTATCAGCATCCGACTTTAGCGAGCGGGCTTCTTCTTTTAATAGCCTGCGTTGTTCTTTTTCCTGATACCCAAAGTTGCGCTTGTATTTTGAAGCCTGGTTGCGAACCTGTTCTAATTTTTTACGAAGACTCCGTAACTCAGTAAAGTTTGGATGGGTGGCAATGCGGGCATCGAGCGTCTTGCTAAGCGTCTGCTCGGTTACCCTTGCCGGGTGACCAATGCGAACCACATTTAATCTTTGTTCGGTAAGTTTTTCAACTAGTAGATCGATGGCGGCATTACTAGGCGTACAAACCAAAACCTGGCCTTCTGCTTTTACAGTAATGACGATAGCTTGCACCAAGGTGGTAGTTTTTCCTGTGCCAGGTGGGCCATGAATAAAGGCCACATCTTCAGTAGCCATAATCTGATCAATCGCCTTTACCTGACTTTCATTAAGTTGCGAAACTGATTCTTTGAATTGAATAGTAGCTTCAGAAGTATCAGTGCCTGCCGCTTTATTCTTACTGACTGTCTCGCCTAAAAATATTTCTCTTAACTCCGCCACCCGATTGTCTTCGGCTTTTATTACCGCTTTCATGGTGTACTCCATTTCTTTGTAGGTCATCTCATCAAACATCACGTCCACTCCCAGTTGTCCATGATCAATCCAGTCGGGCAAATCATCGGTATTGATGGTAACGACCAGCGTATTTTCCTGAACGTAGTTGATTACTCCGCTCAGGTGCTCTTTATCGGGTCTGCCCGAAGCGTTGCAAAAAATACTAACCAATTTTCCGCTCGAGAAACTATGTGGCTGATCAAGCTGGTGCATCCGTTGAAGTTCCAGAATGATACGCTCACCAGTGCCGATGTAATCGCGCATAAGGCGTACCGGATACCAGGTAACGCCATCTCTTACTCGCTGCGTCAGGGAACGGAGTAAAACTTTTTGACGGTACTGTTCAAGATCCGCCTGACGTTCCAGCTTGATCAGTTCCAGCGTTTTATGAAGTTGTTCTCTTGAGGTCATCATATTCGTGCCTAAAGATGCACGTGTAAATACTTAGATAAAAATCTGTGGAACACAATGTTTAATGTTTATCTTGAAGGCATGAGTACCCTGCAAAGACTTCAGAAGCTACAACTACTTCGAATTCGAAGAATTAATGTGGTGCGCATGATTAAGGATACATTCTTAATCACGTTAGGTGTGGCTGCTGCTGCTTTTGGGTTAAAGGTTTTTTATTGCCCAACCGTTTTTTAGATGGTGGCGTCATGGGTATTTCGCTGCTGGTAAATATTGTATCGGGCATCAACCTATCAGTATTGGTGGTACTTATCAATCTTCCTTTTGTCGTCATTGCCTATACGCAGATTTCCAAAAAGTTTGCCTTTAAAACGCTCATTGCAATTAGTCTTTTGGCCATTATGTTAGCCGTAGTCGAATTTCCCATTATTACTTCCGATAAACTTTTGATCGCGGTGTTTGGTGGATTTTTTTTAGGTGCCGGTATCGGACTTTCTATTCGGGGGGGAAGTGTCATTGATGGCACGGAGGTTTTAGCGATTTATTCCAGTCGCAAAACAACGCTTACTGTGGGTGATGTAATTTTAGTGCTTAACCTGTTTATTTTTTCTACCGCTGCATACATTATTAATATGGAGACAGCACTGTATGCGATTCTTACCTATTTGGTGGCATCCAAGACCGTTGATTTTGTTGTTCATGGTATTGAAGAATATACTAGCGTGATGATTGTTTCAAATAAAAGCGATGAGATTAAAGATGCTATTGTAAATAAAATGGGGCGAGGCGTTACTTTATTAAAAGGGGAAAGTGGTTATGGCAAGAAGGGACACCGTGCCAATGATGTAGATGTAATCTATTCGGTAGTTACTCGTCTTGAACTACAAAGGTTGAAAACGGAGATAGCCAAAATTGATGAAGAAGCCTTTGTCGTGGAGAATAGTGTGAACGATATTAAAGGCGGGATGATTAAGAAACGATCTTTTCAGGAATGATGAAAGGCTTCAATGTATTGATCAAGATATTTATTTAGATTTTTCCTTTTGTATTGCATGATAAAGCGAGGATGGGCGAGCGGAATAATATTTTCAAAAAAGCGATGCTCCGCATTTAGTGTAGATAAGAACTTATAGTTTTCACTCGCTCCAAGACAATACGCTGTCTTTCTATCTATTCCAAATAGTAATTGCTTGTTGATACTTGAAAGAATAAATGGATTTAGTTGTTTAGTCAACTTTTATCATCGTAGTAGTTTAAATTCTTGCCTTCTTTTGTAAAGCCCAGAGGTGATACCGAGCTGAAATAAAAAATTCTTATAGAAGCTTGCTGGGCCACCGTAGGCTTTATCATCAGATAGATAAAATCAGCAGAAAGTTCTGCTTTCCTTGGCAACATAGTATCAATCCCACAAACATCTTTCAGTTTAATAGGATCTGTAAAGGGTATGCCCGTTAATCCAGCTCCTAATCGGCCTGGGTTTATTCCTAAGATAATCGTTCTGGAATTTGAATCCCCATAGTACTGATTATAAAATTGTTTACACAATTCAAAGATTTCAGGATTGTTATAAGGATTGAGTACTTCTACTCCTTTTGCAAGGGAAGGAATTCTAAGAGAATTGAGAAACGAAATTACTTTTTGTGAAAAGAGATTTGAATCCATTTTTAATGTTCAAGAAAGACCTTTAGTTTTTTGGATTCGCCAAAAGAATTAAGGTGTCTCCGGTTCGGAATTCAGTGCTGGGTGTCAGAATTCCCAACGTTTGTTTTTTCATTCGAGCAGCGCCTAAAATATTTTTCTCTTCAAAGTTTCGCTTGATCGATACCAATTGAATTTCGTACTCATTTAAAAAATCAACATCGGTAGCTTTAGTACCTACCAAACGACCAGGAACATTGGCTTCTACAATCTGATATTGATCGCACACCCGATGCGAATCGATTACCTCGTCAAAACTTAATTGATGTGCCATCCGGTCAGCTGAATTCTGTTCCGGGTATACAAATTCGGATAGCCCCATAGTTTCCAGTACAGTTTTTTGTAACGTTGATGTCACTCTAGTGATGATCCGCTTGACGCCAATTTGTTTAAGCAAAGCCGCAAGCAAAATAATTGTGCCCTCATTTTCACCAATACCGATAATCACAGCATCGACTTCTTTTAAAGGAAGATCCTGAATGGCATCGCGATTCGTGACGTCCATAGTTACTGTGTAAGTTATTCGGTTCTTCAGTTTTTCAGTACGAATAGGGTCGCTATCAATCCCAAAGACTTCGTGACCTAACTCCACCAACTTACTGGCTAATGAAGCTCCATAATTACCAATTCCAAACACAATGAATTTCATAACAATAAAGTTAGTACATTATTTCTTCTACAGGATATTGATATGGCTGTCGTTGTACTTCTGTAACAAAAGCCATTAAAAGCGTAAGCGCCCCAACACGACCTATAAACATGGTGAAGAGTAAAACAATTTTACTGGTATCAGAAAGTTCGGAGGTGATGCCAAGCGTAAGGCCTACGGTGCTAAAAGCAGAGAAAGCCTCAAAAGCAATTTTTAGGAGACCGTGTTCCCCGTCTTTCACAGCAATAAGAAGTACAGCCAAGCCAATAATCAACAAGGAGATCAGTATAACTGCGAAAGCTTTATTAATAGATTGTTCGGAAATTTGTGTCCGATATACATCCGTTTTATTCTTTCCATAAATGATGGAACGAAGGTTCAAGAAGGCAACTGCAGCCGTTGTTGTTTTTATTCCGCCACCTGTGGATGATGGGGATGCCCCAATCCACATAAGAAACAGATAAATCATAACGGTTGGAAGGGTTAGTTGGGTAAGGTCAACGGTGTTGAAGCCGGCAGTGCGCGGTGTAACGGAACCAAAGAATGAAGTTACAAGTTTGCCGAATAAGGTAGGGTGTTCGGCAAGGGAAGCATTTTGTTCGAAGATAAGGTAAGTGATGAATCCAAAGATCAATAGGATAAACGTGGTAGCGAGTGCGATTTTCGAGTTAACCTGAATAAGACGTGTGTAGTATTCCTGCGTAGGGTTTTTAAGAAGCTTATTGAGGATATTGGTTGCCTTGGTTCTAATAAAAGAGTATACATTGAACGTAATGGAAAAACCCATTCCCCCCAAAATAATAAGAACAGCGATAATCAAATGAACGGGATAGTTGAATCGAATGATCGATTCGTGTAGACCATCGGGAAGCGTTGAAAATCCCGCATTACAAAATCCCGAAACAGCGTGAAAGATAGAAAAGAAAACTCGTTGCTCTTTTTGAGGAAATAGATTTTCATCGATACTGATATAAATCAAAAAAGCACCGATGGCTTCGAAGAAAAGGGTAGCTAAAATGATTCGCCCTAGAATGTCCATTACATTGCTCATGCGCTTGCTGCTTACCATGCTCTTCAGTGCCATTTGATTATGAAATGAAACCGAGCCAGCTGCCAGGTAGGCTAACAAACCAGTAAATGTCATTATACCCAATCCTCCCACTTGCATCAGAAAGAGGATAATTATTTTTCCAACACCTGTGAAGTGTGTAGCAGTATTGACAACCGTGAGACCGGTAACACATACGGCACTGGCCGAAGTAAAAAAGGCATCAATTGTACTTATGCCTCCAATTGTTGCTTTTGGCAACATAAGAAGAAGTGCACCAACAACTATAATAACTGCAAAGCTTACAATAAAGATAAACGCGGTGTTTTGTCTTCTGCGATAAAGGTACTTTAATAACCCACTAGCTTCTGTCAGAAACAGAAATAGAATTCCCGAGTAAAAAATAAGTTTTCGTATCAATAAGTCTGCTGTGGCTCCTGTATCGGTAGCAATTATTTTTCTTACTTGGTAGTGGAGAAAATAGACGAGAATAACTAAAGAAAAATTATAGACGTGTGCTTTTATTTTTTTTACTTCTACCCACTCGGAAATAAAGCGAATAACAAACAGAACCTTAAAGCTCAGCAAAACCAATAAAAGAATGGAATACAGTCTTGTATCATGACTATAAAAAGGATTGAACCCAAAATCATAAATCACTAAGCTTACAGCAGCCAACGTAGCAAAGGGTATCAGTGTATTACTAACCCGATAAGTAATGCGTAACACATTGAATAGAGTAAACTTGCCGTGGCTTATTATCTGATCAGTGAGCGCGCGTCTCAACAGCCGATAAAAAGAAGGATCTTTTGTTTCGTCTTTTTTAGCATTTTTCGTTAGAGAGTTTTACCTGACGGAATCAAGGCAAATATGCGAGAGGTCAATTTTACGTAACGCCACAGAAGTAAAGCAACCACATTTTTTTATCAGGATCAAATTAACATCACAATTTCGTTGAGATAAAATCACTTTGGGTTTTAATTTCGGATTGTCTATCTTCCAAATAAAAAACCATGCGCATATTTTTTTTACTCTCCATTTTACATCTTAGCCAAATTGCCTTTTCACAATCCTATGATGTCCTGATCAGGAATGGAAAAATTGTTGATGGAACTGGTAACTCCTGGTTTTATGGAGATGTAGGTATTTCGCAAGGAAAAATTGTTAAAGTAGGTAGTCTTAACAAAAGTGCCGCTGCAAAAGTAATCGATGCACAAGGTCTTATTAGCTCCCGGTTTTATCGATGTGCATGCCCATATCGAAGGCGGGGAATCGACAACACCTACTGCAGATAATTTTATTTACGATGGTGTAACTTCGGTGGTTACCGGTAATTGTGGTGGTTCTCATGTTGATATCGCCAAATACTTTTAAGGCTTGATTCTTTAAAAACATCAATCAATGTTGCCACATTGATTGGGCACAATACCGTGCGCAGGGCAGTGATGGGTGATTTGCAGCGCGATCCAACCGCAGAAGAACAGGAGCGCATGCAACAGCTGATTGAAAAGGCCATGCAAGAAGGTGCAGTGGGCATGTCAACCGGATTGATTTATGTGCCTGGAACCTATTCAAAAACCCCGGAGGTGGTTGGTCTGGCACAAGTGGCGGCACAACATCAAGGTGTTTATGCTTCACACATTCGTGATGAAGGCGATCAAGTAACCGAAGCCGTGAATGAAGCCATCAACATCGGTAGGGAAGCAAAAATTCCGGTAGAGATTTCTCATTTTAAGGTCACGTATAAACCAAACTGGGGCCGCTCAACAGAAACAATCAGACTTGTGGAGAATGCCCGACTTGAAGGACTTGATGTTACTATCGACCAGTATCCCTATGTAGCCAGTAGTACTACGTTAGACACCACACTTCCTACCTGGGTATTTGGTGGCGGTCGCGATTCCATGAGAATGAGAATTGATAATCCGGCAACGCGAATAAAAATAAAGAATGAGATGGTTGAAAACTTGAAGAACAAACAGTTGAAAAGTTATAGTTATGCATTGGTGGCACGCTACCCTCCCGATACTACGTACAATGGAAAGAATATTTCTGAAATCAATAAATTGAAAGGACGCAGCGCCAAACCCATGCAGGAAGCAGAAACAATTTTAGAAATGGTGGATGCTACCAATCGCACACAAATGGTTTATTTTAGTATGGATGAGAAGGATTTAATTCGAATTCTTCAATACCCATTCAATATGTTTGCCTCCGATGCAGGTATAGCAAAGTTTGGAGCGGGCATGCCACACCCAAGAGCCTACGGAACGAATGCTAGGGTGTTGGGTCGCTATGTAAGAGAGCAAAAAGTTATTCGATTAGAGGAAGCAATTAGGAGAATGACTTCCTTGCCTGCCCAAAAATTTAACTTACGTGATCGGGGCCTGATACGCGAAGGCATGGCTGCCGACCTTGTCGTTTTTGATGAAAAGCAGGTAGGAGACGCGGCTACGTTTTCTAAACCGCATGCCTACTCTAAAGGATTTTCTTACGTGTTAGTAAATGGAGAGGTGGTTGTCGATCAGGGTAAGCACACGGGGGTTCGAAGTGGACACGTGTTGCGCAGGCAATAGTCTACTTTAACAACTTGACGAGTTTCTGAAGTTCTTCAGTATTGCGTTGCGAGTTAATGCTACTGCTCACCGCATATTTTTCGCGGGTGGTAAGTCGCCAACTCAATGACGCTCGTGCGCTGTTTTGCCGGATGCTGTCCATCTTTTTAAGCAACGGTAAATAATTATCAGATTGGTATTGTAAATCAATACGGTCGATGGGGACATTTAACCACGAGTGCGCCTGCCCGATAAGCATATCGCTGGTGATGTCTTGAAAGTTTTCGAAATTATTGTACACGCTGCTGATGGGTTGAGTCATATCGTCAATAATGGTTTGGCCTTTTTTAGCTGAGATAGTTGCTAGTTTCGGTGAATCGCGAATGGAAATAAAGATTACCCCCGAAGTATTTTCCGAAACCCATTCATTAAACGCATAAAGAAAACGAACAGCGTCCGATACACCGAAATTATCAGAGATACCCGCATCCATAATTTGAATGGGAGGTTCGGTGGGCAAGGTTGTATTAGGAGTAATGTAGGGAAAGGTTGCACTCATTCTCAACGCG
Source organism: Flammeovirgaceae bacterium (assembly GCA_016712035.1). Classification (GTDB taxonomy): domain Bacteria; phylum Bacteroidota; class Bacteroidia; order Cytophagales; family Cyclobacteriaceae; genus ELB16-189. Next base: position 25,784 of record JADJRT010000009.1, read on the forward strand.
GAAAGAAACCGTAAGTCCTTAGAATCTTGTTCTTCAAAGAATCGTTGAAAGTCGATGCCGCTTACTTTAACCTGACTGTAATCTTTAAGATTCAACACTTCCCGATTCATAAAGGAAACCGGCCGCGAAGCGATATATACTTTACGGCCATCATTCACAACCGTAGGCGTGAGAATAACCATGGGAACAAGCCCTTGATTTTCCACTTCGGCATACGCACGAATGGGTTTATCCATTAATCCTTCCGTAATCTGATTTAATTGTGCCTCAAACGTATAAGCGCGATCGCGTTCGTAAGCTTTTCCGGCATATTCAAATTTGGTAAAGCCCATAAATAAATCATTGGCCAGCAAACTGAAAATGAGCGGGTTTAAATTGTCGCTTGAAATTTTTTGTCGATGGATATCCGCTACGGGTTTAATAGGTTCACCCAGTTTTTCGCGAAGTTTTAATTCCCGAAAATAACTGGCTCCTATCAATCCGCCCGAAGCTCCGGTAATCAATACACTACTTTCCATCAATTTACCTTGGGTAAGACTGTCGGCAGTTTGTAGGGCGGTAAGTGTCCATAGCGAGGCGCGTTTGCCACCGCCACTGACACATAGAAAAATCATTTTGGGTTTTGATGTGGGGTCGAACTTACTTTTCCAATTCTTTAGCTGAACTAAAACTTCCTGCCGGTCGGTTTCCATCGCACTGCTGTCCAATTGTTTTTGTAGCGATGCGATCGAATACTCAGCAGGGTGAACCCCATAATCCATACCAAAGGCTTCGTATTTTTTTGAAAAGAAATCTTCTCCAACCAAATGATTAACGAACATGAAAATGATTAATCCGGCTGTAGCCGACCAGCCACCAAACCAATACGAAAAGGCCCCAGAGAGCATAACAAAAATTGTTAGAAAGAGCATGAAGCTGCTGGCTGCGGGTATTTGAAAGGTTGGATAATCCTTAAAAATGCCAAGCACTAAAACCATCGCAAAAATAAATAGCTCAATTACTACAAGGTTAAAGTGATTCTGATCAAATACCTGAAGTACAGTTTCTTTATCGTAAAATGAATTTGACTCCACAGGCCTGATGCGAAAGAATCCATCAAGAAAGTAATCAACACGTACCTGTTTTTTTCGAACAATGTCAAGTTTTTTCATGGCGCTGGCACGCGTCACTTTTACATTTTGTTTTATTTTTTCATCTATCCGGCAAACCACGTATTTAAAAATGTCTTTATTGGTAAAGCGGAAATAGACATCAAATAACAAAGTCATAGAGATGTAACCCGCGAAAAAACCGGTCAGGTTACGAGCCAGTTCAAAATTGGAGGAGTATTCGTTATTGATTTGAAAACCTATTATCTGATAGATGTAGGTGAGAATAAAAGCCGCTGGAATTATACTGTTGTTGATCGAGAACTTTTTAAAAGGGCGAGCCACAGAACCAATGAAAGAAAATCGATGCCCATCCGAAATGTAGCAAGTGATGTGAAAGGCAATGGTAAAACCAGCTGTCAATAGCCCCATAATGCCGAAGCTTATGAAGCTCACTTTATTCAGGTATTACGGATCGAGGAAAAGATAAGGGATGCCCAGGTATTTCCCGAAGTTACCGGTTATCATGGCAAACAGGATAATCCAGCAAAGAATCAGTACATGGTTGCGTCTCAAGTTATTGAGTAATAACTGAATCGGGAATGAGTAGAATACTTTAGGTAGAAAGAAGTAGAGTTTTCTCATGCCGTTAATCCTTCAAGATATGAAATTTAGATCATCTCTAAAAACTATGGGTTGTGATTCAAAATTCGTAACTCGTAGCTTAGTATTTCCTTTTCTGATTTGGATAAGACATTCTCCATTTATCGCTCTTCGGCTGGCTCGGGTAAAACGCGAACACTGGCTAAGGAATATTTGAAATTGGCGCTTAAGTCGCGGGCCGATTATTTCAAGCACATTCTGGCCGTAACCTTCACCAACAAGTCAACACAGGAAATGAAGGATCGCATTCTGGCTTATCTGGATGACTTCGCCAATGGTCGTGAGAATGATCTCTCGGACGAATTGCGCACCGAACTTAGGTTGGATGCATCCACATTTCAAATGTATGCGCAGGAGGTGCAGGCCGATATCCTTCATAAATACTCCCAGTTTTCCATTAGCACCATTGATGCCTTTTTCCAAAAAGTGATCCGCTCATTTACGCGTGAAGCTGGTTTGGTGGGTGACTATCGGTTGGAGGTGGAGCAACAGCCAGTGATGGAGGAGGTAATCGATAATTTGATCGATGAATTAGGCAGCAATGAGCAGCTAACCAAATGGGTTGTTGAGTTTGCCAACGAAAATCTTGTAAATGAACGAGCATGGGATGTTCGCAGTAGCCTGATCAAATTTTCAGAAGAAATTTTTAAAGAAGAATATCGGGAGATTGAAGAAGAGGTAGAGAAGATAACATCAGTCACTAATTTCTTTCCGGACTTATTGACTAAACTTAGAAAGCGAAAGTTTGAGTTTGTAAAAGCGGTAGCGACTAAAGCGAAAGAAGCAATTGCGATTATTCAACAAAATGGATTGACAAGTGATGATTTTAAATACGCGACTGGTGGCGTGTATGGATGGTTCCAGAAAATTTCAAGAATCCAATCGGTTAGCGATTTTGATGTAACGGCTTTAGGCAAGCGACCCTTGGGGGATTACCAGATCAGCAAAAATTTTCCGGGCAAGGATACAAAGCACGCAGGCTTGATGATGAGATTGGCGGAAGAAAAACTGATTCCGATTCTGCTTGACTTGCTGGAGTACAGGGAGAAAACTACAAAGCCGCGATTTCTGCTGATGTCGCCTTGAATAACTTTTATTCGTTCGGATTAATCATCGATATTTCGCGAAAGCTTAAAGAGTATAAAGATGAGAATGGCATCATGCTGCTGGCGGATGCACCCCGCTTTTTAAATGGTGTGATTCGGGATAGCGATACGCCTTTTATTTACGAGAAGGTTGGTTCATTTTATCGCAATTATCTGATCGATGAATTTCAAGATACTTCTGGATTGCAATGGAAAATTTTCTTCCCTTACTCACCAATGGGTTGGATCAGGGCTTTCAAAGCATGGTAGTGGGCGATGTAAAACAAGCGGTATATCGCTGGCGTGGGGGCGATCTAAATTTGTTGCAGCAGCAGGTAGAAGAAGAAGTTGGCGCACATCGGATAAACACCAAAGAACTTAATCACAAATATAGAAGCGCATAGGCAGTAGTATCTTTTAATAATCAATTGTTTAAATCCCTGGCCACAATTGTTGCGGCCGAAACCGGAAAAGTAATTTCAGTAGATGCTTATCAGGATGTAGAACAGAAATTGCATAAGAAGGAAACCGGATTTGTATCTGTTACTGTTTTGAAAGATGAGGAAGATATTAAATGGCAGGTTGCCGCCATGGAACAAGTGCCGGTTTATTTAGAAAGGCTGCAGCGTTTAGGGATATCGTTGAAGGATATTGCTATTCTTGTTCGCTACAATTTTGAAGGGCAACAGATTGTAAAGCATCTGCTTGACTATAAAAATTCGGATCAGGCAAAACCGGATTGCCGTTACGAAGTTGTTTCCAATGAATCGCTTCGGTTGGATGGTGCCAGCTCCGTGAATCTGCTCGTTAGCGCATTACGTTATTTATTAAATCCAGAAGATGCTATAGCGAGAGCGCAACTTGGCTATGAACACGCCAGAATACATGAAAAGGATCGACCGCTTACAGAAGTATTTACAGTCGCCAATCAGGTTGACTTTGAAAATAATTTGCCGGAGGGTTTTTCAAAGCGAAAGACTACCCTAAAAAAATGCCGCTTTATGAGTTAACAGAATCGTTGATCGAGTTATTTTCATTGGGAAAAGTAACGGGAGAACTCGGCTACTTGCAATCTTTTCAGGATCTGGTGTTGGAGTTTACAAATCGTGAACGCAACGATATTGGTGTGTTTTTGGAATGGTGGGACGAAATAAAAGGGAAAAAGTCAATTCAGGTATCAGGCGAAGTCGATGCTGTGCAGATTTTAACAGTACACAAATCGAAAGGCCTACAGTTTAAATATGTAATCATTCCTTTTTGTGCTTGGGAATTGGATCATGGTTCCGGGCGTAATCCAAACCTTTGGGTGAGTGCTGATGAAATTCCATTTGATAAAGCGGGTTACTTGCCAGTAAAGTATTCAAGCACTTTAGATGAAACTTTGTTCGCGGATTATTATCGCGAAGAGCGCAGTCGCAGTTACCTGGATAATCTGAATTTGTTATATGTTGCACTTACCCGTGCCGAGCACGGTTTGATTGTGATGGTGCCCGGTGGTGGCAAAAAAAATATAGGTCGTTTGCTGATTGATGGCTTGCAGCAGTCGATCGAATTACAATCTGGGTGGGACAAACTAACACAAACCTGGCAGTCAGGGAAGTGGATCGCAGCTATTGAAAAGAAACCCCGGCTTACATCTACTCCCATTGATTTAACCAGGTATGCTTCCACAAGCTGGCGTGATCAGTTGGTGATCCGCCAAACATCAAAAGGATATTTTCAGAGAACAGAAAGTGAAACATTTCAGAAAGTTCGATATGGAATTTACATCCATTCCATTCTTTCTAAACTGAAGTATAAAGAGGAGTGGCAGCAGATATTGGAAAGACTGGTGGACGAAGGCCTAATCTCACGGGAAGAAAAGCCCCGCGTATTTGAGTTGCTTGAAGAGTTGTTAGCAAATCCTTTGATCTCCTCATGGTTTTCAGAACCCTGGAATGTACGTACGGAGGTGCCCTTAATTTTACCAGGTGGTGGCGACAATCGGATCGATCGGTTATTGACTCAGGGAAAGAAAGCGGTGATTATCGATTTCAAAACCGGTGAACCAGCCAAGGCTGATCAACATCAGGTATTGGAATACATCAACATCTTACATCAAATGCAGTTCACGGAAGTAGAAGGGTATTTGCTTTATACCAAAACGGGCGATGTGGTTTCAGTGCCACCGGGTAAGACAAGCCGAAGTAAAAAGAAGGACGACAAACAATTAGGGTTAGGATTTTAGCATGGAATCATTTCTAAAAGAGTTAGCAGTAAAACTGAATAAAGAAAATCCTTCTTGGGATGGAGTCACCCTCGTGTTTCCAAACCGAAGGGCCGCGTTGTATTTTAGAAAACATTTGAGCGAAATAATTACGCAACCGTTGTTTGCGCCAAACCTGATCACCATTGAGGATTTTATTTCGCAAATGGCAACAGTTCGCGTGCCTGATAAATTAGAGTTGGTACATCGCCTACATGCCAGTTATCAGCAAATAATCAATGCAGCGGGTGCGCATAGTGAACCGTTCGATCAGTTTTATTTTTGGGGCGATATGTTGCTTCGCGATTTTGATGAAGTAGATAAATACTTGGTGAATGCCGAACAACTCTTTAAAGACCTTAGGAATCAAAAGGAGCTCGATTCCAGTTTTGATTACCTCACCGATGAACAACGAAAATTTCTGCGAGAGTTTTGGAGCAGCTTTGATGAAACCCTGAATCAAAACAAAATGAAGTTTATCGAGGTTTGGATAAAACTCTTCGAACTCTATAAAACATTTCGGGCACAGTTAGAAGCTGAAGGCCTTGCCTATGAAGGCATGTTGCACAGAAGTGTAGCAGAAGGAATAAAGACGGAGACGATCAAGCGAAATCCCATTGAATTAAAATTTGTAGGCTTCAATGCGCTAACCAAAGCTGAAGAAAAAATCATAGAGCACTTTGTTGGCCTCGGTAGCAAAGTGTATTGGGATGGCGATGATTATTATGTGAATAACGATCGGCAAGAGGCAGGCCGGTTTATTAGGGAATATCAACAGCATCCTATTTTAAAAGATACGTTAACTGAAGGCTTTCCTTCTAATTTCAGGAAGCAAAAGTCAGTTAAGTTGTTCAGTTCACCACAGCCTGTGGGGCAAACGAAGTTGATGGCACAAATTATTGATGCCGAACTTAAGAAAGGAATGGTGCCGGAGGATACACTTATTGTGCTGCCCGATGAAAAGTTATTGATGCCGGTGTTGCATGGCATTGCGGGTAGTGTGCAGAAGTTGAATGTAACCATGGGTTTTTCTCTGAGTAACACGCCCCTGTTTAATTTGATTGAGTTGTTGGTGGAGCTTCAGATTGCTAGACGGGAGGATTATTTTAATCATCGACAAGTGTTGGCGTTGCTGGGCCATCCTTACATTGTAGCCGCGGGTGCGCCTGAAGCCAATGCGAAGCGTAAAGAAATTCTGATGCATAATTGGGTACGCATTCCGGAAAGTTTTTTGGCAACGGCCGTACCTGTTCATCGATTGATTTTTAAAAAATCGTCACACATTCCGTTGGCTTATCTTTCCGAGATCATTACCGAGATCGGCTCGTTGGAAAGTCTTACTGATTTTGATCGTGAGTATGCTATTCAGTTTATGAAACTACTGAATCGTATGAGAACAGTAGTGGGCAGTGTGGAGAGTGATGAAGAAGTTACTACGAAAGAGAGCAACAAATCGCTGAAATCTTTTTTGCGACTATTAAAGCAATTGGTTCGAGCAGAAAAAATTCCATTCACAGGCGAACCTTTAAAGGGCTTGCAGGTAATGGGGGTGTTGGAAACCCGAAATCTGGATTTTAAAAACGTAGTTATTCTTTCATTGAATGAAGGAGCCTTTCCGGCTTTTGGCAATAAAGGTTCTTACATTCCTTATAACATTCGCAAGGCGTATGGCATGCCAACTATTGAACATCAGGATGCCATGTACGCCTACTTATTTTATCGTGTGTTGCAACGTGCTGAAAACGTTTTTCTTTTTTATAATTCCGAAACGGATGTGTTAGGGCAAGGCGAAATGAGTCGCTACCTGCAGCAACTAATCTATGAAAGTGGGTTGAAACTCGAGAGGTTTGCGTTACATAATTCAATTCAACCGGCAGCTATCAATCCCATCACCATTCAAAAAGATGAAAAGATTTTAAGCTTGCTGGCCAACCTGAATGTTGGCAATCGATACTTCCGGGGCATTTCGCCTTCAGCATTAAATACGTATTTGGAATGTCGGTTGAAATTTTATTTCAATTACATCGCACGCATTAAAGAAGCCCGCGAAGTGGAAGAAGATCTGGATGCCCGCGTGTTGGGAGATTTTTCCATAAAGTGATGGAGCGTTTTTATAAACAGCTCGCTGAAAAGAAGAAAAATAAATTGGTAGAACTTGGCGATTTCGACAATCACGAAGTTGTGTTTAGTAAACTCATTGATCAGGTTTTTTCAGAAGCCTATCATTTAGAGCCTGGCAGAAAAGTTACCTACGAAGGGCAGGGGCTGATTGTACGCGAGGTGATCTGGAAATTCATCAGGCGTATTATGGAGTTGGATAAACAACGCGCGCCTTTTGTGATGGAAGCCGTTGAACTTTCGGGGTTATTATATAATGCAAAGATTAAGCATGCACCTGGCTTTGTGGTACTGGGTGGCACGATTGATCGGGTAGATAGAAAGGGCGATGAAGTACGCATCATTGATTATAAAACCGGGCAGGATAAACTTGATTTTGAAGACATCCCATCTTTGTTTTTGCGCGATGAGAAAACCCGAAAGGCGGCTTTTCAAACCCTGATGTATGCCTTGCTCTATAAAAACAATCGCGCTGTATCAGCAGCCGATGCTAAAATTGTTCCGGGCCTAATCAACCGGCTTAATTTATTTAATGACTCGTTTCAATTTGGGTTAACCATGAACAGACAATGGGTAGGAGATGTAAATGCCTTGCTGCCCGAGTTTGAAATTCACTTAAAAGAATTGCTGGAGGAATTGTATGATCCCGCCCAGGTATTTGATCAAACTCCGTTTACTGAGAAGTGTCGCTTCTGCCCGTATCAAGGTATATGTTATCGATAGAGTACGCTCTAAAGTAGACAATCTTTCCGCTCCAGCATGTTCATTCCGGGCGAATTGAAGGTTTGTGTAATTATAACCCAATCTATAACAAGACCCAGAATCCCAGTGCTGACATTGCCGGTCTCGAATTATTTCTGATTTAATGATTGAAATTTCTTATCTCGCCTGCAATAACCGCCAAAGAGTACACAAAAAACATTTTGCTACCTTCCCAAAATAATTTGAACTACTAAACGACTAATTACTAAACGCATATGCAAACCATCCTTGGAGCAAACGGAGTCATAGGCAAAGAAGTTTCTAAGCACTTGCCACGCTTTACTAGCCAAATTCGACAAGTCGGTCGCAATCCACAAAAAGTAAACGCCAGCGATGAGTTGGTAAAAGCCGATTTGCTAAACTATCAACAAACCGAAGCGGCTGTGAAGGGAAGCGAGATCGTGTATTTAGTAGCGGGGTTGAAATACGAGACAAAAGTGTGGCAGCGCGATTGGCCTATTGTGATGCGCAATACCATTGAAGCCTGTAAAAAGCATAGCAGCAAATTGGTGTTCTTTGATAATGTATATAGTTACGGACATGTTGATGGGGTGATGACCGAGAACACGCCCTTTAACCCTAACAGCAAGAAAGGCGAAGTGCGTGCAAAAATTGCCACCATGTTGCTGGACGAAACTAAAACCGGCAATATTACCAGCCTCATTGTGCGCGCGGCCGACTTTTACGGACCGGGTGCCTTGCTTAGTATGACACACGCTTCCGTAAACGAGCGGTTGAAAGCAGGTAAAGCTGCACAATGGTTGGGCGACCCAAAGAAGATACACACCTTCACCTACACACCCGATGCGGGTAAAACAACAGCCATCTTAGGAAACTCGGAAGCGGCCTTTAACCAGACGTGGCATGCGTTAACGAATGCTGATAAAATTACCGGTGAGGATTATGTGCGGACGGCAAATGAAATTTTAAACAATGCAGGTAAAAAAATACAGTCGTTGCCGAAGTGGGGGGTCCGTCTATTGGGTGTGTTTGTTCCGGTACTTAGTGAGTTAGTTGAAATGATGTACCAATTTGAAAACGACTACATCTTTGATAGCAGTAAAGTCCAAGCCTTTTTAAATGAAAATGCTACCAGTTATAAAGAGGGGATTCGAGAGACGTTGAAGTAGGTTTGTTTATAATTGTCTTCTCCGCTCTAGATGTAAGAACTGTTGGATTGAAAACAAAGATCCCACCGGAAGGGTAGGATCTTTTGTTTAGAATTATTAATAGGAATTATCCTTTTACGAGCTGCGCGTTAATATGAAGTTTCACTTCATCGCCCACAACTACTCCACCTGCTTCAGTCACGGCTCCCCAGTTTAATCCAAATTCTTTGCGGTTTATCTTGCCATTGATTTCAAACCCTGCTTTGGTATTTCCATAAGGGTCTACCATGATGCCACCAAAATCTACATCAAGCGTAAGATTCTTTTTTGTTCCGCGGATTGTAAGATCACCTACTAGTTTATTTTTCTTTAGTGTACCCTCGAAGTCTATGGTTGGATATTCTGCTGCTGCAAAAAAGTCGGGTGATTTTAAGTGACCATCACGATCAGCTTGATTGGTGTCAATGCTATTTACATCTAAACTGAAAGAAACCTGAGCGCCATCAAAATCATCGCTATCGCTTTCTACACTGCCGCTGAATTTTTTGAAAAATCCGGTTACGGTGGAGATCACCAGGTGTCTTACTTTGAATTGAACTTCCGTGTGTGTCGGGTCAATACCCCATTTTGTTGCTACTGCTACTTGTGTTGACATAATTAATGTTGTTTAAAATGAATAAATATATTTTCTATTTGTACTACAAAGGTAAAGGGCTTGCATGCCGCCTCACCTTGAACCAGATTAAGAAACAAATTTTCTTTCTTGAACTAGATTAAGAAAACTAACGGTCCAGCTGCTTCCTGCGGATTTTACTAAGAAATTCAGGTGTAAATCCTAAGTATGAGGCAATGTATTTAAGGGGTACGTATTGCTCAAGCGAGGGATATTTCTTACGGAAGTTTTCGTAGCGCTCTTCGGCATTGGCCGAAAAGTTTTGAATAATGCGCTGCTGATGCGTGACCAATGAATTTTGGAAAAGGATGCGGAAGAAGCGCTCAAACTTTGGTACTTCGGCAAGTAAACGATCCATATCTGCTTTAGGTAAGTAAAGCACTTCACTATCGGCAAGCGCTCGCGTTGAATAAATGGAGGGAACTTGTTCTGTGAAACTGTGCAGATCACCCGTCCACCAACCAGCCATGGCAAATTGAATAACATGATCATGCCCGTTTTTGTCCGAGTAATAGGTCATTAAGCATCCGGAAAGCACATGTATAAAGTGCGGTGTTACGGTGCCCGAGGTTTCAATAAACTCTCCTTGTTTTATCTGGGCGGGTTGGAGCATGGTGGTGAAGAGAACAATATCAGCTGGTTCTAGCGTGATATGGCGATTGATACTGGCTAACAGGACGGACGTATTAATCATAGAAGTCAAAGATAAGGATCGGTTTTAAATCAGTTATCTTTCTGCATAACTGACTACAAAAGATTTTACCTTTACGTTCATGGATCTGGATCGTTTTCGCGTGAAATCAAAAAATAAAGCTCCCGAAAATAGAAAATTTCTCGGTGCACTCCGCAAGAAAGATCCACGAAAGCTGGACGATGAGTTTCATAAGCTTCATGACGAAGTGTTTGAAGAAATTGATTGCCTCACTTGCGCGAATTGCTGTAAAACGACAAGTCCTATTTTTTATCAAACGGATATTGAGCGCGTAGCGAAGAGTTTAAGACAGAAACCCAGTGAGTTTATTGATCAATACCTACGCATTGATGAAGACAAAGATTACGTATTGAAATCATCGCCATGCCCATTTCTGGGTTCGGATAATTATTGTAGGGTTTATGATAGTCGCCCGAAGGCGTGTCGCGAGTATCCACACACGAACAGAAAGAAGATGGTACAGATAATGGATCTCACTTATAAGAATACGTTAGTGTGCCCGGCTGTGTTAGAAATTGTTGAACGGATTAAAAAAATTGATCTATGAGATTATTAACAGCTATATTACTAGTTGCGATAAGTATTTCACCAATGTTTGCGCAGAAAAGAGTTCGGGATGCAGGTGTAAAAATTGGCGTACTGACTCCTGGAAATTTAAATTCAATTACCGATGTGGTTGGAGTAAAGGTAGGGCACTTCACGCTGATAGAAGGTGACTCAATCCGCACGGGCGTAACCGCGATCCTTCCCCATGAAGGAAATATTTTTCAAGAGAAAGTACCAGCTGCTATTTATGTGGGTAATGGTTTTGGTAAGCTGGCCGGCAGCACACAGGCTATGGAACTAGGCAATCTTGAAACACCCATTATACTCACAAATACCTTAAATGTTGCCACCGCAATTGATGCCGTTGTTGAATATTCCCTTAATCAAAAAGGCAATGAAAACGTACAATCAGTTAATGCTGTAGTGGGTGAAACCAACGATGGCTACCTAAATGATATTCGTGGACGCCATGTAAAGAAACAACACATGTTGGATGCAATAACAAACGCGAAGGCAGGTGTGGTGAAAGAAGGAAATGTGGGTGCAGGAACGGGTACGGTTTGTTTTGGATTTAAAGGTGGCATCGGTACATCCTCAAGAGTATTGCCAGCAAAATCAGGAGGTTATACAATAGGTGTTTTGGTGCAGACTAATTTTGGTGGGGTGTTACAAATTGATGGCGTGCCTGTAGGAGAAGAGATAAAACAATTTTATTTGAGCGATCAATTGATGGATAAAGCAGATGGTTCTTGTATGATGGTGATCGCGACTGATGCTCCGCTTGATGCCCGCAATTTAGAACGAATGGCAAAGCGTGCCATGATGGGTTTAGCCCGAACCGGGGGAATCGCATCCAATGGCAGTGGTGATTATGTAATTGCTTTTTCAACGGATGCTTCGCTGCGGGTGAAACATGATTCCAAAGAACGGACTCAAACAAACACGATACTTCGAAATGATGAAATGTCTCCGCTGTTCATGGCTGTCATTGAAGCCACAGAAGAAGCTATTATTAACTCCTTGTTTGCTGCCGAATCAATACAAGGATTTGAAGGACATACGATCAAAGCTTTACCAAAGCAGGAAGTGATCACTATCTTAAAAAAGTATAATGCTATTAAATAATTTATGTATTCATTTTTCAACAATCAATTTCTGCCGACCGATAAAACGTTTATTCATGTGAGCGACCTGGCCACTCAACGCGGCTATGGAATTTTTGATTTCTTAAAGGCAGTAAATGGTAAGCCTCTGTTTATAGATGATTATCTGGATCGGTTTTATCGTTCGGCTGCGTTCATGCGACTTGAAGTATCGCAGTCGCGGGAGGAATTAAAAAAAATAATTCATGAATTGATCGGTAAGAATGGATTAACTGATTCAGGAATTAAATTAATTCTTACGGGTGGCTATTCGCCCGATGGCTATGAACTAACCACGCCCAACTTGATTATCACGCTGCACGCGCTCACCATGCCCAGTGCGGAATACCTGGAGAAGGGAATTAAAATCATTACCCACGAATATGTACGCGATCTTCCCCACGTTAAGTCCATCAACTACATTATGGGAGTTTGGTTGCAAAATCTGGTGAAAGAAGAAAAGGCAGCCGATGCGTTGTACTATTTGAACGGACAGGTTTCTGAATTTCCGCGATGCAATATTTTTATTGTAAGAGATGATGGGGTGCTAGTAACTCCTGCTGATCGGGTACTCCATGGAATCACACGAAAAAATATTTTGAGTTTGTCTGGCAAGCCGTATACAATTCAGGAAGGAACTGTTAGCATGCAGGAGTTGCTGACAGCGAAAGAAGTTTTTCTTACCAGCACCACCAAACGGATTGTGCCCATTGTGAAAGTGAATGAAGCCGTTATTGGAAACGGAAGGCCCGGGCCGGTGACTCAACATCTCCTTAAAGATTTAATCCAATTAGAATTGGATTATTGAAATTGGAATAGGCTATCCAACAGGATATAGACATTTGTAAAGCCAATTAAAATAAATTCTTAAAATTCTTGAGCTCTATCCGTTTAGGTTAGACCTAAATTCTCCACGCCCATTAGCAACCATTGATCACATTTTGGAACTATGTAGTTGTTAATTTGCTTACTTTTACAAAATGTAATTTACCTGACGTGTGATAAAAAAAATCTACTCACTCTTTCCCTCTGCATGGTGGAAGGGAGTTGCCATGGGCACAATCCTATTTGTTCTTTTTTTAGCTACCCTTACGGGATACTTTTTTAATTCTGGCCTACCCATCCTTGTTAATTCTTTTATGGGTCTGATTTTAGGTGGGCTTGTCTTACTACTAGCAGGATTCATTTTGTGGTGGCTGCGAAAACTCTTTGTAAAACTCCCGATTTCTATTGTCATAACATTTCTATCTACACTAATTACGCTTGTTTGCGTACACTCATTTTTTGGCTTGCCCGATATTATTTTTTATGGTGCAAGTATTTTATTAATACTGCTTACCGCTTTAGTATGTGGTTTTATAGGGTTGCTTATCCCGGCTGGCGTAGCTTCGTTTTCAAAGACACAGAAAGTATTTTTTTCCTTGACAATAGTGACGTGGTGCATTGCCATGGGTGGAAGTATTATGTGGTTGATCAACGATGGCAACTATGATTTGAAAGAGCGAGAAATAGCGAACGCCCTGTTGCCTAAACCCTTAGACTTAGAAAACCCTGCTGCAATCGGAAACTATCAGGTAAAGCATATTTTTTATGGAAGTGGAAATAATAAGAGGCGGGAAGAGTATGGTAAAAACGCAAATCTGATTACGCCAAGTGTAGATGCCTCATTGTTGTTGCCTGAATGGAAAGGGTTCAAGAAAAAAATGCGAGAGTGGTATTGGGGTTTTGGTGTAAACGAATTTCCATTGAATGGAAGTGTTTGGTATCCAGAAGGTGAAGGAACATATCCATTAGTGTTAGTGGTGCATGGCAATCATGTAATGGAAGAATATTCCGATCCTGGCTATGCCTACTTAGGTGAGTTGCTTGCCAGTCGTGGGTTCATTGTTGTATCCGTAGACGAAAATTTTGTGAATGGAACGTGGTCGGGTGATTTTGTCGGAAAGGAAATGCAAACGCGCGGATGGCTTTTGTTGCAGCACTTGAACGTGTGGCGTCAATGGAATCAAACCAAAGATCATCAGTTCTTCGGAAAAGTAGATATCGATCAAATCGCATTGATTGGTCACTCGCGTGGTGGCGAAGCGATTGCCATTGCTGCCGCTTTCAATGATCTCGATTTCTATCCCGATAATGCTTTGTTGAAGTTTGATTTTCATTTTAATATTCGCTCCTTGATTTCATTGGCACCGACCGATAAACGATACACGCGCAGGCTTACGTTAAGTAATGTCAATTATCTCATGTTGCAAGGAGGTTACGATAGTGATGAGCCAAGTTTTTTTGGTATGCGGCAAGTAGAACGTATTACTTTTGATAACGATAAGTATTATTTCAAATCAGGACTTTATATGCCAGGTGCAAATCATGGTCAATTTAATTCCGTTTGGAAACAAGATGGCAGGCCACCATCCAGTTGGATGTTGAATGTGAAACCCCTGATTACGGAGGCAACGCAACAACAAGCAGCCAAGGTTTATATCTCTGCTTTTCTGGAAGCAACCATTCGTGATAAAAAAGAATACATTCCTCTATTTGAGAATTGGAATTATGGGAAAAATTGGTTGCCAGAAGTTCAATATCTCAACCGCTTTGAAGACAACCAGTTTATAGAAGTAGCCGGGTATGAAGACGACATTGATTTAACAACCACATCGGTTCATACAACGATTTCTTCTAATCAATTAAAGGTATGGCATGAAGTTGAATTACTTTATCGCGATGGTAAAGATAAGCAAGCGAATAATGCTGTTGTTTTAGGTTGGAAAAAATCTGATCCAGAAAAAGAAATACCCGCATACTCAATTAATCTGCCTGTAAACATGGCATTGGATAAATCATTGAATGAAAATGATTTATTGGTTTTTGCGCTGAGTGAAGGCAATCCAAAGGAACTGGAAGACGAGAAGACAAAGGAAGCTGATAAAGTAAAAGAAGAGGATAAGGAGTTAGAAACGCTGAATAGTAAAACGGACTTTACTATAATTCTTGAAGATTCACTGGGAACCGTGGCATCGTTGCGTGCCAACGAAGTTATTCAGCTATTACCCCGATGGGAGATTCACTATTTAAAACTAAAGAATCAAAACGCTGAGCAGTATGGTGATTTATGGGAACCAACATTAGCCAACTATCAAGTACCACTAGCTTACTTCGTTCAAAAGTTTCCTGATTTAAAATTATCTACTCTAAAGAAAATTGAATTCCGATTCGATCGCACGGTTTCGGGAGTTATTATTCTTGATGAAGTCGGCTTTCAGAAAAAACGGTAATATATTAAAATGGTGAGTCTTACCAAACTGGTTCGCGGTCTTCGCGGTCGATTGCGCAAAATTTAATCGGTAGGTAAGAATGTTTAACGAGAACCGCGATCTCGAAATAGTATGCCTGGATTGCGGGTCTCGGTGAAGTATGAATTAAGTACTAAAACTGGGTACTCCCCAGCAATGACAGCGTAAATTAAGATAGACCACTCACCCGGAATGACAAGTTAGTTCTTTTGAAACTCCATAATCAAATGTTTTCCCAACAACACATTCAACGATGTGTTTAACTTAAATATCGCTCTATAGGTCTTTTCATTAGCTGGATCATTCTTAATCTGTTTTGTCATCGCCTTGCGATTAAAATAGTAGAGTGCCGGAAACCAAAGAATCAATAGCAAATACGAAGTGGAACTTCTTTTGGTAGGATGAATTTGCTTTTAAGATTAAATTATTGAGCGCGGCCAATGTTCTCAGTCGAAGGACACCGCTAATAAACAGTTTGCTAAAATATCCATCCTGACTATTCTCCCATTTAGTAAATGCATTGAGTTCGTTTGGTGCCGGTGCACCATAGTGCTCACTCTCCAGCATAAATTGAGAAAGCCGGCTGCGCAAGGAGGAACTGTTTGGTGTGGTAAGTATGAATACGCCACCCGGTTTAAGAACTCTTGCTATTTCCTGAAATAAATGGAATTGATTGGGAAGATGTTCAACGGTTTCGCAGCAAATAATAATGTCTGCGGAGTGGCTTTCTATGGGAAACGGTTTTTGAAGATCGATGAGATCAACAACCGATTTATAAAATTGATTCTGATTCGGAAATAGATCATAGGCTCTCACCGCAGCGCCTATCTCCTTAAAGAATTGAGCAATGTAGCCGCGCCCGGCAGATAAATCGACAACAGTTTTATTTTGTAGCCAGCTTTTATTTTGCTGCGTAAAGTTTTTAAAAAAGAGTAAGGCACTCTCGCGTGAATGATCGACCGAAGGAATATCACTCATGATGACTCTTCAAATAGTGACGCGCGTGTTCCAGGTCTGCAGGTGTGTCGATGCCTACGGTTTCGATTGTTGTTTCGGCTGTTTTTATTTTAAGCCCATTTTCAAGCCAGCGTAATTGCTCCAGGGATTCCGCCTTTTCTAATGAAGACACTTTTAATGAAGTAATCTTTTTGAGAACATCACTTCGGTATGCATACATGCCAATGTGTTTGTAGTAGGTATGTTGATTGATCCAATCCGTTTCCTTACCACGCCAGTAGGGGATAGGTGACCGACTGAAATAAATCGCCTCTTTACTTTCATTAACAACGACTTTAACAACATTCGGATTGAGAAGCTGCTCCTGAGTTTCTAGCTTCTTAAGTAAGGTCGCGAGTTCTGTTGCACCATCTAACAAAGAGGCTAACAAATCAATTTGATCTGGAGCGATAAAAGGTTCATCACCCTGAATATTGATTACGTAATCAAAAACCTCTTGCTCTTTCAATAGCACTTCATAACAGCGATCCGTTCCACTGGCATGATTTTCTGAAGTCATGCATACGTTCCCACCAAAGGCCAATACATGTTCAACAATTTCCGGATGATCGGTGGCAACAATAATCTTACTTAGCGATTTACTTTTAGCAGCTTGCGTAAACACGCGACTGATCATCGATTGACCGCCTAAGTCAGCGAGTGGTTTTGCCGGAAAACGGGTGGAGGCATAGCGCGCAGGTATTATCCCGAGAACTTTCATCCTACTTTTTTAACTTTCAGGGTTACCCCCTTCGGTACCGATTACTTCTATGCTATCGCCCTGCTCAACAAAATCCCCGCGTGTAAAGGCATCATAAATTTCATCTTCAATAAGAACCTTGCCGCTGGGGCGAAGAATAGTATGTGCTTTACCTACTTTACCTAATAAATCTGCATGAAATGAATTTACGGTGTAGCCGCTGCTTACCTGTTGAGTATCGCTTAGAGCAATTCGCTGAAACGCTTTGGTTTTAGTAAGCCGGGCACCGCCAAAGAAGAGCAGTAAGATACCGCCTGCCAACCCTCCAATCATAGCAAAGGAAGCAACGATAATATCGCCAAGCGGAACAAATTCAAAGTTGAAGAAATCATTGTTGAGCATGATAAGTATCAGCGAAATCACGGTAAGTGAAATGCCGGCAACGCCTGCGATACCAAAACCAGGTATAACAAACACTTCGGCTATAATTAACAAGACGCCAGCAAAGAGTGCGATTATTTCCCAATAATCGGCTAAGCCGTTGAGATAGTATGGGACAAGATAAAAGACCAATGCGGTAACGGCCGCGATCAAAGGAAAACCAATGCCTGGAGTTTGAAGCTCAAAATAAATACCGCCTATGATGACCAAGATAAGAATGCCACTGATAAATGGGTTTAAAAAGAAAGCGATAATTTTTTCAACAGAGCCCAAACGGAACGTGTCGAGTTCGTAAGATTCAATGTTATTTCTTTTTAAAATTTCTTCAATCGATTCTACTTTTGCTTCACAGTACTCATTTTCAATAGCCTCCGAAGTTGTGAAGGTAATTACCTTGCCCGCTTGCTTAAGGCTATCAATCACCACGTTTTCATCTACCATGCCTTCCGCAATCCGTGGATCACGGCCATTCTCTTCGGCTGTTGATCGCATGATGGATCGCATGTACGATTGATATTTGTCAGGAGCCGCACCACCCGATCCGTCAACAACCGTTGCCGCACCTATTGTTGCGCCCGGAGACATATATATACTATCGCAAGCAATAGAAATAAGGGCTCCGGCAGAAGCCGCATCAGAATTTATAAAGACCCACAAGGGTACTTTTACATCCATCAACCGATCTACAATTTCTTTGGCATCATTGAGCGCACCACCAAACGTATCCATGTCAATAACAATAATGTCGGCTTTGGTGGTTTCGGCATGCTCTAGTGCAAGCTTAACATAGCGGGCCAT
The DNA here is from genome assembly GCA_016712035.1 of Flammeovirgaceae bacterium. Taxonomy (GTDB): domain Bacteria; phylum Bacteroidota; class Bacteroidia; order Cytophagales; family Cyclobacteriaceae; genus ELB16-189. The sequence continues at coordinate 44,152 of JADJRT010000009.1, forward strand.
TCGTGGATCAATCTCCGCTTTGATCTCCATCACCATTACTTTCTTCTTTTCGTTTTGAGCATTAGTCAGAGCCGGAATCAATCCCATCAGGCAAAGGAGGAACAGCTTTCGCATGGTTATCGTATTTTTGTTATAAAAGTACTAAGTCTTGATCGAAAAACCCCGCCACCATTTTTCCATGCAACTCAATTCCGGGGTGTGGAATATCAAAGTGGCTCCTGGAAAGAAGTGGCTTATTATAGAGCAACGAGATGAAGTAAAGCGTGATGTGACCATTTTGGCCGTTGACTATGAAAACAAGAAAATCGTATGGCAAAACGCTTCTCTGCCAGAACCCTGGTGGATTAATCTGATGTCGGTTTCGCCTAACTCTGTTTCACTAAAAATATTTGAGAATACAGCCAACCCGGATAGAACCAGCTTTCTGTCACTTTCGTTGGAGGATGGTAAAATAATTGATCGACAAGCAGAAAGTGAAGGGGAGTATACGAATCAGGTTCAACAACCGTTTCAATATATAGCGGGTGAGCCGGAATTTAAAACTGTAGAGATTTTTTTGAAAACCCGGTTAAACATCATTCCATTACTGGGAGCAGAGTATTTGGAGTCACACAATTTTATATTTGTTTCTTGCTATTTCGGCAGCCCGGAGGTGTTTACCAACCTATTAGGGTGCTTTAATAAAGCCGGAGAATTGCTTTGGCAAGATGAAATTGGCACGAATTTGAAAGGGATTGGCATAAATACGTTTTTTATTGCTCATGACTATTTATTTTTTGTGAAGAACAAAACAGAATTGGTAACTTTTCGCATTGTTTAAGCTATGATTAAAGTAATTTTTTTAACTCTCGTTTCCTGGTCCAATCCCGCAGCTCCAATCGATTCGCTGCGCATGGAAACCATTAATGGAAAGCAATTTATTATTCATCGTATTGATGAAAAGGAAACCCTCTATGGGATCTCAAGGCGATATGGCGTACCGATTACGGCTATTCTTGAACAAAACCCAACGGCAGATGGTGGCCTTGCTGTGGGACAACTTTTAAAAGTGCCCTATGTTCTGAAATCTAAAGTGCAACAAAACGGCAGTCGTACACACAAAGTAACTGCGGGCGAAACACTCTTCTCTATTTCGCGGCTTTACGATGTTTCGGTTGATGATATAAAATCCTGGAACAGTTTGCCAGGTAATTCCCTGTCTACCGGCCAGGAATTAGTTATAAAAAAGAAATCTCCGGTAACAGAAACGGTAACTACGACAGTTTCGAAGCCAGTGGATGGCGTTCATACTGTTGCGTCAAAAGAAACCTTATACTCTGTAGCACGGCAGTACGATATAACGGTGCAACAAATTCGTGATTGGAATAACCTTACAATCGATGAAGTGAAAATCGGGCAGACTCTACTTGTAGCAGAACCTGGCATAACCAAAACAGTGGAAACCAAACCGGAGATCAAAACCCCGGAGGTTGTTACTGTAACTACCCCACGAGTTGAGACCAAACCCCAAACAGAAACCACTATTCGAATCTCTGAAAAGGTAACAGGCTCTGATGAAATTAAAGAAGGTGGGTTGGCCGAACTGATTGAAGGTACCGATGGCAATAGAAAATATCTAGCTTTACATAGAACCGCTAAAGTAGGCACCATTCTTAAAGTCAGGAATGAGTTAAATAATCGTGAGGTGTTTGTTCGGGTAGCAGGCGAGTTGCCTAACATTGGTGCAAACACGAATGTGATTATTAAAATTTCCAAATCAGCCTACGATAGGCTCGGGGCAATCGATCCGCGATTTAGAGTTGAAGTTACCTACTACAAATAGGCGTTTTCATTAACCTTGTCGTTTTGAAAATCTTATTACATCAACGACATATAAGGACTTACCTTAAAGGTAAGCAACACAGAAAGGCAGTATTGTTATACGCAGTTGCGTGTCTCATTTCGTTCATACAATTATCCGCTCAAAACCTGGTAGTTAATTCAGGTTTTGAAACTTATTTTGATTGTCCGGGATCTTACAACTATTTACAGGATGGAAAGCTTGCACCCGGTTGGTTTTCTCCAACATTCGGTACCCCCGATCTCTTCAACGAATGTAGTGTTGGCGATGCCGGAGTGCCCACCAACTGGGCTGGCTATACAAAAGCATATACCGGTGCAGGCTATGCAGGAATTTATGCCTATGTGTTTGGTAGGCAAAGTCCTTATCGCGAATACATTCAGGCTGAGTTGCTCGAACCGCTTGAACCCGGTGGTAAATATCTGGTTGAATTTTATTTTAAACTTTCATCCAATTCAAAGTACAGTATTGATCGGATAGGAATCTTGCTATCCGATTCGTCATATCGAAATACCAAAGATGGTGTTCTTCCTATTTCACCCTCTTATGAGCGATTGAACCGAACCATTTATAATCGATCAACCGGTTTGTGGACTCGGTTTGGGTACACCTATGAAGCAAAAGGAGGCGAGCGATTTCTGACAATAGGAAATTTTTCGACTGATGGTAAAACCCGATCGCAGTTTATTGAAAGTGCTCAGAGTAAAGAACCGATGTTAGCTAAGGCTGCATACTTTTATATTGATGATGTTAAGGTAATTAAAGTGGGCGGTATTCCGCAGGCACCAGTGCTAACAGGTTATACTGAAATAAAAACCGAAGAAAACTACATTCTGAAAAATATTCAGTTTAGGTTTAATGATTTCACCTTACTTGAATCTTCGTATCCTGAATTGAAACGGTTGGTTGAGATTATGCGCTACTACAAAACATGGAAAGTAATTGTAAGCGGTCACACCGATGATGTGGGATCGGAAGCCTATAATTTGGAGTTGTCGTTGCATCGGGCTGGCAGCGTTGCTGATTATCTGATCGATCAAGGTATCAATCCCGAAAGGATAAAGACCCAGGGATTTGGTAAGCAAACTCCGTTGGTTAAGGGCACGGATGAAACCTCGCGCTCGACAAATCGCAGAGTTGAATTACGATTTTCAAACTGATGCCTAACAGAAAAGTTCATGGCGATAAACTCACAGCGTTTCTGGATGCTAAGGTTGAACAGTACAACTCGTTGGATTTTATTGCACTTGATCCTATTTCCATCCCGCATCAGTTTTCGAAAAGACAGGATATAGAAATCGCTGGGTTTCTGGCTGCAACCCTGGCGTGGGGTCAACGGGTAACCATAATTAATAAATGCAAGGAGTTATTGCAGATGATGGGCAATACGCCCCACGATTTTTTACTTCATCATACCCTCAGCGATCTTAAGTCAATTGAACATTTTAAACACCGAACATTTAATACAACTGATACTTTGTATTTTATTGAATCGCTATCATCCTATTACAAAAAACATGACTCCTTAGAGGATGCGTTTGTTGTACCAACAACAGACACTACTATAGAAGTTGGACTGATTAACTTTCACAAGATTTTTTTTAGTCTTCCAGATTTTCCTACACGTACATGTAAGCATGTTTCTACGCCAATTCGTAAATCGGCTTGTAAAAGGTTAAGTATGTTTTTACGGTGGATGGTTAGACAAGATGATAAGGGCGTTGATTTTGGAATCTGGAAGCGGATCTCGCCTTCGCAACTTGTTTGTCCTTGCGATGTGCATGTAGAACGTGTTGCAAGAAAGTTGAACCTAATCTCCCGCAAGGGAATGAATTGGCAAACTGCACTTGAGTTAACCTCAAATCTGCGAAAGCTTGATCCGGTTGATCCTGTAAAGTACGATTTTGCGCTTTTTGGATTAGGGATTATGGAGCGCTATTAGTTTTTATTAAAATATGACGAGCGGTTATTTAACTCTTGGTAAAATAGTTTTACCTTAAACCTTCGTTTCAACTTAATGTAAACTATGAATTTGAATATCGATGCTCAAACAGAAAATACCTACGATGCCATTGTAGTAGGTACCGGAATTAGTGGCGGATGGGCCGCCAAAGAACTGTCTGAAAAGGTCTTAAAACATTAGTACTGGAAAGAGGTCGTGATGTTAAACATCCCGATTATCCTACCGCAACTAAAGATCCTTGGCAGATACCGAATGGTGACAGGCCCACGCAGGAGATATTAAAGAACCAAAGCGTACAGAATCGTACGGGTTACACCGTTCGTCCATCGACAGCGCACTGGTTCGTTAATGATGTTGAAAATCCATACAGCGAGAAAGAAGGAAAGCGTTTCGACTGGATGCGTGGGTATCATGTGGGGGTCGCTCTATTATGTGGGGCCGCCAAAGCTATCGCTTGGGTGATATGGATTTTGAGGCTAATGCCAAAGATGGTATTGCTATTGATTGGCCGGTTCGCTATAAAGAAATTGCTCCGTGGTACGAGTATGTAGAAACTTTTGCTGGCATTAGTGGTCAGGCAGAAAATCTCCCTCAGTTGCCGGATAGCAAATTTCTTCCACCCATGGATTTAAACTGCGTGGAGAAAGAATTGAAAAAATCCATGATGGATAAGTTTGGCCGGATGTTAACCATTGGTCGCGTAGCGCACGTAACCGGCCCTCTTGGACATAATCAGAGTCCACAACGGGGCTCCTGCCAGTACAGAAACCTTTGTAGCCGAGGATGCCCTTACGGTGGATACTTTAGCAGTAATGCATGCACCCTTCCATCGGGTGAACGCTCAGGCAATATGACGTTGCGAGCAAACTCAATTGTATACGAATTAATTTACGATGAGCAAAAGGGAAAAGCAACCGGTGTTAAAGTTTTGGATTCTGAGACTGGAGAAACCGTGGAATATTATGCCAAAGTAATTTTCCTTTGCGCCTCAACGATGGGTTCAGCCTTTATCATGTTAAACTCCGTTTCAAATCGATTCCCGAATGGCTTTGGTAATGATAGTGGTGAATTAGGCCACAACATTATGGATCACCATTTAGGCGTTGGTGCCGGTGGACAGATGGAAGGTTTTGAAGATCAATATTTTTATGGACGTAGGGCTAATGGAGTTTATATTCCCCGCTTCCGCAACATTGGAAAAGACAAACGTGATTACCTGCGTGGTTTTGGGTATCAGGGAGGAGGCAGTCGCCAAAGCTGGTCGAGTTTAGTAGCCGAGATGAGCATTGGTGCTGATTTAAAAAGTGCAGCCACCACACCAGGAGCCTGGAGTATCGGTCTCGGTGGATTTGGTGAAATTTTACCGGATCACTCAAACCAGGTTACCATCAATCGCGACTTGAAGGACAAGTATGGTTTGCCAACGCTGTTGTTTGATACAGAGTTTAAAGACAATGATTATAAGATGCGCATAGACATGGCAAACGATGCAGCCGAAATGTTGGAGGCAGCAGGAGCAAAGAATGTGCAGTCTTACGATCGGAAATCACAACATGGTATTGGTTTGGGTATTCACGAAATGGGTACCGCGCGCATGGGTAAGGACCCTAAAACATCGGTACTAAATAAATACAATCAGGTACATGCCTGTAAAAATGTTTTTGTTACCGATGGCTCGTTTATGACTTCTGCTGCGTGCGTAAATCCATCGCTAACCTATATGGCATTTACGGCACGGGCCGCAGACTATGCGGTAAATGAATTAAAAAAAAGGTAACTTGTAACAGCTAAATATTGAATGAAAATGAATCAACTCATCGATAGAAGAGAGGCCCTTCGCAAAACAGCTTTGCTGATGGGCGCGGCAGTGTCGGCATCGGCACTCACAGGTATTCTGCAAGGATGCAAAGCCACTCCGGAGCTTACATACACGCCAGTGTTTTTCAATGCTGATCAGGCAACGTTGGTAAGCGAAGTAGCGGATATTATTATTCCGAGAACCGATACGCCCGGTGCGAAAGATGCCGGTGTACCCGGATTTATCGACACCATGCTAAAGGATTGCTATGCAAAAGAAGATCAGGATAATTTTCTTGCAGGCCTGGCATCGTTCGATGAAGAAGCAAAGACCGCTTATGGAGACAGCTTTATTTATTGTAAGCCAGAGCAACAACTGGAATTCGTAACCAAGGTGCATGCGTCTGCCTTAACAGAAGCCAAGGCAAATAGAGAGGCCAAGCGACCATTTATATTAATGGCCAAAGAACTTACGTTACTCGGATTCTTTACATCAGAGCCGGGCGCTACACAAGTATTGCAATATGTTGCTGTTCCCGGATCGTATAAAGGATGTATTCCTTTAGCCGAAGCGGGTAATGGAAAGACCTGGGCGACCTAACCTGTTAATAGTTGAAATAAAAAGGAAAGGCATCTGTACGGATGCCTTTCCTTTTGTAGAGAACTTTTTAATTTGAATAGATTTTAATATCCAACAGTAGCTCGTTTCTGGAACAGTGGTCGTAAAATTGTACGGTCCAACAAAACCAAAGCTAGGCCAAGATTTAAAAAGATAATGCTGTTAACTAAAATCTTTCCATTAAATGGAACGGAAAAGGAGGGAAGCGTCATCCATTTATTTTTCAAGGGCGTTGCATCAACCAACAAGGTAGTTTGGGTTTGATCAAAGGCGCCATTCGATAGCAAGACTAACGCCAGCCCGGATGCGATAATAACACCAATCAATAACAATAGTCCCTTGCGTGGTGAGAACGTGACCGAAGGGCGCACGGTTAGCCCTGCCATCACTTTTTGGGTAAAGGTTTTTGAAGGGATTTCAATTACGGCCCTCCTTTTCAAAAAGCGTTGGATGGTCTCTTGTACCTCCATTTCATTTTTTAATAATTGATTTTCCTGAAGTTCAATCTCCAGCTTTTCCTTCTTAGAAAGCTCTAAAGTACCCTCCAGGTACTTGAGTATTTCTTCTCCTTTTTCAGGTGATAGCTTATTCATACCCTATAAAGTTAATGCTTCTTTTTTTAAAATACCTTTTAATTCATCGCCCAAGCGTAAACGAGCCCTGTGGATTCTGACCTTTATGGTATTTACATTTTGGTCCATCATAGCGGCTACTTCTTCCATCGAGAACTCTTTCATATAGTAGAGTTGTATAGCCAGTCGGTCGGCCTCATTTAGCTTAGTCATGGCCTGCGAAATAAAAATCTCTTTATCCTCTTGTTCTGATTGGTGATCGGCATGCTCTGAATATTCGATAATACTGTTTTCGATGCTTTGAAAAGCAGGTTTGGTTTTTCGTTTATAGCTTATGGCCGTGTTAAATACAATTCTGTAAAGCCAGGTGCTAAACTTAGCCTGCCGGTTAAATGATTTTAGGTATTGATACGCTTTTATGAAACCATCTTGCGCGGCTTCTTCCGCCTCGGGTCTATTCACCAGGATTTTCATAGCAATAGTAAATGCATAGCTCTTATACTTGTCCACTAGGGTAGCGTATAAGGATGTTTCTCCGCCAGTATTTTATCAATAAGTACGTTTTCTTCTTCCAATGTGATCACGCCTCTTTGACGCTGATTTTCTAGGGAAGTTACACAATATCAATCTATGGATATGGATCGGTCGAATCCTGGTGTTTAAAATTTTAAGTTTTTCTGTAACCGGAGCAAGGTGAGCAGCGTCATAGGGGCAAATTAATATATAAGATTATGGACGAAAATCAGATTATAATTCCTGCGTTGGGCATCATGCTGCCTATTATCATAACATTAGGAGCCTTTGTCATGGTTGTTTATATCCGTAAGTACGATAATATCGAGCGGATGGCTATAATAGAAAAAGGGATAAACCCCGATCTCTTTAAGAAGGAGCGCTCCACTTCGGGTATCTTGAGTGCCGCACTTTTATTTATGGGCGGTGGCTTGGGTCTGCTTATAGGTTATTGGTTAGACAGAGCCTTTGATATGGAAGAAGTGGCTTACTTTTCTATGATTTTCATCTTTGGCGGTTTAGGCCTCGGGCTTGCCTATCTTATTGAGGAAAAGAAATCTAAAGGGGCAGGAAATTAATCCATCGGATTATTAGCAAGAAGTTGTTTTGAGGTGACTTGAAACAACTTCTTTCATTCAGTAGATCCAGCTAATGAAAGTTTTAGCAAACCAATAGATAATGACTACAGAAATCAGGTTCATGACAATACCGGCACGCATCATGTCTTTCACCTTCATGTGCCCGCTGGAGAATACAATGGCATTTGGTGGTGTAGCCACCGGAAACATAAAAGCCATGCTAGCTCCAAAAGTAATAGGCATCCCAATCAATATCGGGTCTAATCCCAGGTTAACGGCAATCCCAAAAACTACAGGAATGAAAATCTGGATAAGCGCCACATTACTCATTAACTCGGTAAGGAATACGGAAGTTGTAATCAATCCTAATAGAAGCAAGTTTGCAGAAGTGCTTTGTTCGGCAATGGCCGCCCCAAAGGCTTGAATAATTCCAGCACTCGATAAGCCTTGCGCCAGGCAGAGTCCTCCGCCAAACAGAATTAAAATTCCCCATGCTAATTTTTCAGTATCTCTCCAATGAAGAAGAAACTTGAATTCTTTTAGACTACTGGGAATAATGAACATGAGTGCACCACCCGCCATGGCAATGTTCGTGTCATTGAAAATATCTTTGCCTATGAGAAGATTGAGGGCTTGCTGAAAGATCCACAATGAAGAGGTGAGACCAAAAATCATCAGTACCAACTTTTCTTCTTTGCGCATGGTTCCTAATTCGCCTAACTTCTTTTTTATAAGTGTATCGGCTCCATGAATCTTTTTAAGATGATTTGGAAAAATAATTCGGGTGATAACAAAGTAACATAATGTAAGTAGCAGTACGCTAAGCGGTACGCCAATCAGCATCCATTTACCAAAATGTATTTTTTGGTGATAGAATTGATCTAATAGTCCAACAAAAACAACATTAGGTGGAGTACCAATGATTGTCGCAATACCTCCAATATTGGCGGCATAGGCAATTACAAGCATCACGCCAATGCCAAAATTCCGTTCGCCTATAGATGTGGTTTCGGGTGTATTACCTTTTCTGTACTAAGAAGTTTTATCACCGATACTGCTATTGGCAGCATCCTCATGGCGGTGGCGGTATTGCTTATCCACATGCTGATAAACCCGGTAGCAATTAAAAAGCCCAGAATAATTCCGTTTCCGGATGTCCCGGTTAGTTTAATCAGGTTGAGTGCAATGCGTTCGTGTAACCGGTGTTTTTCAAGTCCTAAGGCAAGCATAAATCCGCCCATAAAGAGAAATATGATAGGGCTCGCATAGGGTGCCGCTGCTTCACTCATTTTCATTACCTCGAGAAAAGGGAAGAGGATAAGTGGAAGAAGCGCAGTGACAGGCACGGGAGCGGCCTCACTAATCCACCAGACAATCATCCATGCAGCCACAGCTAGAACTTTATTGGCTCCTGGAGAAATTAAATTGGGGTTAACCAAAAACAAGATACTCAGGAATACTACAGGGCCTGCTATAAAGCCAAATTGTCTAACGGTATTCGAACCCGACTTTTTACTTTCTTCCATCAATAGTTAAAGATCAAATACCTCATCAAAGTAGAGATTCAAAGAAGCTATTACAAATATTGTTTTACCGAATATAAAAATAGCGAGATGGATGGTCTCGCTAGGGTACGTGTACTAAAACTGATATTATTGACCGCTTTCGGTTGGCGCCTTGGGGTTGGCGGGTTTCACAACAATGGTGCGGCCATCCAATTCGGTTTCATTCAATCCGGCAATGGCTTGTTTTCCCTCATCTTCATTGGGCATTTCTACAAAGCCAAATCCTTTGGATCTTCCGGTGTCGCGATCTTTAACAATTTTTGCAGAGGCCACTTCGCCAAACTTCGCAAAGGCGGCCTGAAGTTCCTCTGAGCGAGTCTTAAAATTCAATCGGGCTACGAAAATGTTCATAATGCGATAAAAATTTAATGTGAAATTTGATTGCGAATGACTTAAAAGGATAGTTTTTAACCAATTCATCTACAAAATAGAAATTTATCTCAATACTTTCAACGCCAATAAGTGGAGGTAGCCTTATCGGATCATTTCGCGGGCATTTTCGAGCGCTAAAGCGGATGGATTTGCACCACCTATCATTTGAGCAATTTCTGTAATGCGGTCATTTTCGGTTAGTTTTTTCATGGCAGTCATGGAGCGGGCTTCCCGATTATCCTTGTAAACAAAAAAGTGCGCATCTGCCTTGGCAGCAATTTGCGGAAGGTGACTGATAGAAATAATCTGATGACGTTTAGCAATCTCTTTCATGCGATTGCCTAATTGAATGGCTATTTCACCCGATACGCCACTATCAATTTCATCAAGAATAAGTGTCGGAAGATTGGCTTTCTCTGCCATTATATATTTAATACTAAACATCACCCTTGAAAACTCACCTCCGGAAGCAACCTGCGCAAGGGGTTGTGGCGGTACGCCTTTATTGGCACTAAAAAGTATTTCAATCGTATCGATTCCTCGTACCCCCGCGGTCACAAGGGTATGATCTATAGACAACACGGCATTAGGGATACCCAACTCCTTCAATAAAAGTGTGAGTTGTTTGGTAAGAGGCGTAAATGTTTTTTGTCGGGATTGACTCAGATTTTTGGCGACCGTATTGAGTTCGTTTTCAGCTCGAATAACTTCTTGTTTGAATTGGCTCAATAATTCATCCAGGTTGGTAGTCTTATCTGCTTTAATTTGCAGTGCATCACGCAAAGTAATTAATTGCAAAACACCTTGTAGCCGGTGTTTATGTTGCAGTTGATAAAGTAAACTAACACGCTCTCGGACTTGCTCAGCCCGCAAAGGCTCAAATTCTATATTTTCTTCTACCTGTTCAATTTCCTGAAGAATATCCGTCATTTCTAGTCGCGCACTCTCTATTCGCTGAAATAAATTTTGATAGGTGGAGGAGTACGTGCTGATGGTTTGAAATTGAGTGCGAATAGAGGATAGGGCTGAAGTAACCGAATAGTCAGATCTTCCCAATTGTTCGATAATCGCGTTAAACTGAGTTTTAATTTCTTCAGCATGTTCCTGAATCTTTAATTCTGATTCGAGTTTTTCAAGTTCACCTTCGTTTAAATCGGCTTTAACAAGTTCTTCTAGCTGAAATGAAATAAAGTCAGCTTCACTTTTTAGGGCAACAGATTCTGCATTTAATTGATCGTAAGCCTGCCGTGCATCACAATACTTTTTCCAACACACGTCATAACTTTTCTTAAGTTCTAGATTGCCGGCAAACGAATCGATCAGGTTAAGCTGAAAAAGTTTATTTCCTAATTCAAGGGTTTCGTGTTGCGAGTGAATATCCATCAGTCTGGATCCGATCCTTCGCATCACCTCCAATGTAACAGGGGTATCATTAATGAATGCGCGGCTTTTTCCTGAGGGATTTACTTCTCTACGGATAATGGTTTGATTCTGGAAGTCGAGATTTTCTGATTCAAAGAGATCGTTAAGTCGATACTGAGAAATCTCAAAAACACCTTCAGTAACACACTTCTCATTTTCGTCCCAAAGAGTCTTACTATCAGCCCTATTACCCAACAATAATCCTATGGCCCCCAACATGATGGACTTTCCGGCACCGGTTTCCCCCGTAATCACATTTAGATTAGCCGAAGGGGCAAACTCGAGGTGTTTAATTAATGCGTAATTTTTTATGGTAAGATGAGTGAGCATCCGTTTCTGGAAATGAACCTGTAAATTAATTACTGGCCTCTTAGAAAGTAACTAGTTAGAAACGATTTTTTGATAAATATTTCTACGTGGGTCGATGGTGGAGAGAATGTCATACGCTTCTCTTCGGATTGTTAGACTTCCCTCAGAAAATATACTCACCAATTCGGTTGCTTTCGCATCTAAAAAGGTGATCACAAAAATAGAACTTGGATAAATTGTCCAGACCTTTTTTAAATTCTTTAATACTTCGAGTAATATTTCGCGGCTTTGATCGGGCGTTTTATCAAATGTATCTAATGCCAATCTATGGTAGCGGTAGGTGTTTTTTCGTAATTCCACCATCTGTGGGTTATTGAGATTTTCTAGAAGAGCATATCGATTTCGATTGTTTCCCAAAGCAGCCCAACCGGCCCGGTTGGCGGGTTGCGCATTGTTTACAACAATCAAAGCTTTTTGCACATAGTTATTACCGCCCATTTCACTAAAGGAATCATAATCGAGAGCAAGTACTACATACGCGTAAAAGGCCAGCATAGAAGTGAGGTTGCTGATGTACGTATTGTCGTTATACTCGAGGGGTAAGGATTCGATATATTCAAAACTCCATTCGCGATCGGCAAAATTAAAGAGTACCGTTTCGTAATTGCTACCAAAGACAGGTCGTGCTGCAGTAATCTGAGCACTGGCTTCAAAGTTACCAATCGAGGGCATCTCACTGATATTGATGAAAAGTGTACCGTTTATCTTTTCATAATTTTTATACGAATCATTGGACCACTTACGGGTATTCAAAAAATTGGCGAATGAGCGCTCCATGTCTTTGAATACGGCCTTATCTGTAGTTTGAATTTGATCCGAGTTAATGGTTACCTTAAAGTTTAACTCTTGAGCAATGCTTGCACCGGCCACAAAAAAAAGAAAAGAAGCAAAACAGATTCTACCCATGGCCTAAGTCTATTATCGCTTTAACGATATCGCGGGCAACTTCTTTCTTAGATTTCAAATTAAATTCTGTTGCCTTGTTTTTAGCGTCAATCAGCGTTATTTTGTTTGTATCATGACCAAATCCAGCTCCTGCATCCTGTAAGGAATTCAAAACGATAAGATCGAAATTTTTGGATTTTATTTTCTTTTCAGCATTGGTACGCTCGTTTTCAGTTTCCAGGGCAAAGCCTACAACAAACTGTCCATTCTTTTTCAGCTTACCTAGCTCAGCCGCGATGTCGCGCGTGCTTACCAATTCAATTGTTAATGCCTGTGAAGTTTTTTTAATTTTTTGATCAGCCATCGTTGCGGGTTTATAATCCGCGACAGCGGCAGATAGGATGGTAACATCAGTACTTTCAAAACGAGCAACACAGGCCTGATACATTTCTTCGGCCGAAGTTACAGATACTATCTCGATCCCGCTTAGTGATGTCTTTTGATTACTCGGTCCCGTTACAAGCGTAACCTGGGCGCCTTGGCGGGATAATTCTTCAGCAATGGCAAATCCCATTTTGCCGGTTGAGTGGTTTCCAATAAAGCGAACCGGGTCAAGAGCTTCATAGGTGGGGCCTGCTGTAACCAAAGCCTTTTTTCCCTTAAGGGGGGATGCAGAAAAAAGGTTTTCTAAGTAAGTAACAATCTCTTGCGGTTCGGCCATGCGACCCGTGCCAATCAGTCCACTAGCTAATTCGCCATAAGTAGGGTTGAGTTGATGATGGCCCCAGCGTTCAAGGGTTTCAATATTTCTACGGGTGGAAGGATGTTGTAACATATCCAGATCCATAGCCGGGGCTATAAATACTGGACATCGGGCCGAAAGATAGACAGCTGTTAACAGGTTATCACATATGCCCGCTACCATCTTTGCCAAGGTGTTGGCAGTTGCAGGGGCAATCACCAGAGCATCGGCCCACAAGCCTAACTCAACATGATTATTCCATTCCCCGGCATCATCTTTAGTGAAGTGAGTTAGTACCGGATTTTTAGAAAGCGTTGCTAGCGTAAGGGGGGTTATAAAATCACTAGCCGAAGGGGTCATAATAACCTTTACTTCGGCTCCGCGCTTTACTAATAGACGGGTTAGAAAAGCTGCTTTATACGCAGCAATACTGCCGCTTACGCCCAGCAGAATTTTCTTTCCCGCAAGCATGATTACTCAGCTTTTGCTTCAGGCTCAATTTCTGAGCGCAAGCGGTAATTAAGCTTACCCTCCAAAAATTCTTCGATGGCTGTTGAAGTAGGTTTGGGCATGCGCTCATAATACCGGGAGATTTCAATTTGTTCGCGGTTTTCAAATACCTCTTCCAGGTTATCAACCGTGGTGGCAAATTCAGCCAACTTATTATTCAATTCTTCTTTCAGATTGACAGCAATCTGGCGAGCGCGTTTTGAAATTACCACAACAGATTCATAAAGATTTCCTGTTGGTGATGCAATCTTGTCCACATCGCGGGTTACCATAGATGGTTGAATGGCCATAATCTTAAACTTTATTGTTTTTTATTTTACTTACTTTAGAAAGACTCTCTGTATAAAAGCGCTCTGCTTGTTTTAGAAAAACACTATTCGGAAAATTATCTACCAACTCCTGATAAAACTCTAAGGTTGCTGAGTAGCGCTCTAACTGTCGGCTAGGAATGCTAATGTTTGCTAATTCAAACTCAGCTTCTACTTTCAGGTAGGCTGCTTCTTCCAGATATTTTGAATCCGGATAGTTTTGTTTGAAGTTATCGAAAGACTCAACAGCCGCTTTATACATTCTTAGCTTTATATACTGACGAGCATTTTCAAATCCCTTTTTTTCAAGTTTCTCCTGACTTACTGTGATCACTTCAATAGCCTGATTCATGAACTGGCTTCCTGGATACCTATTTAAAAAAGTTTGCATCGCATTCATAGCCTCGATACTGCTGCTTTGATCTCTTTTGTAATCCGGAGATGATGCATACAACGAATAGGCATACATAAAATAGGCTTCTTCAGCCATCGCACTTCTTCCATAGGTTTCAAAGAATGTTCTAAACTGATCGGATGCAAGCAAGAATAGTTTTTCATTGTACTGACAATATGCCAGGTTAAATTCTACTTTCTCGCCTTCCGGCAATCCCCGAACAATCGGAAGAATCTGTTCGAACAACACGGAAGATCGATAATAATCCTTCTTCGCATAATAGTTCAAACCAGCTTCATATTTCACACGCCAGTCATCGCTTTTTTCAATTTTCCTGAAATTACTACAGGATATCGATGTGCTTAGAATCAAAACGCTTAACAGCACCCTCCAAAGATTACTCATACTTCCGCATATTAAGTGCTCGCAATATCCCAAAATCAAAGGTTCTGTGTTTCTTTAAGCCTGCAAATATACGATACAGGGTTAAAATAACAATTTGCACTTTTGGGCATGATAAGCCTAAACAGGCCTATTTTCGGATGATTAGTTTACGGGTTAAAATGCCGTTGTTATCAAGGTAAAGTGTATAGAAGTAAATACCTGAAGTATATTCTTCAGTCTGGATCTTCGCACGGGTTTCTGAGCTGTTCAATTCATACTCGTCCAGCGGTCTTCCTAAAATATTATGGATTACTAATTTCGCCTTTACGTTTTCATTATGAAGCTGATAATCAATAAAGGCGTGATCCTGAACAGGATTGGGGTAAACATCATGAATCGTAATGTCTTTTGATTGAAATAGCACTGGTTTCCCAATTTTTCATTTACTGTAATGGCTACTGAATAATCTTGTATATCCTGAGGATTTAATCGGGGAAAGACCTGAAACCTAACCGCACTCTGGCTGGTAAGTAGACTGCCTTCAACAACATAAACTAACTTTTGAAGTGTTTCTCCGGGTTCAACTCGCTTAGAGAATTCACTTATTCCAGATTCCAGACATTTATTATCAAAGCAAAAATAGCCTTTTGGGCTAGTTGGGAGATCACTGGGAAGTTTCCGAATAATATAGAATTGTGCCTTTTCGCTATTATTTCTAATTTTTAAGGGAATACGCAAGGTTTCCCCAATGTCCGCCTGAATTGCGTCTTGCCTATCGAGTAGGTCAAAGCTTTGTGTCAGTCCCGAAAGGCTGATTGTTAGCATACAGATGGCAACAATCCAATATTTCATAACCGGACACACTATTTCAAGTCAAAAGGTATTATAAAACGATGTTTTTACCTAATTAGAAAGGAAAAAAATTGTAAGAATTCACAAATTTTTTAACGGTAGGTTTCGTTGTGCCTCCACTTTTTACAACATCGGCCTTGGTGGGTCGGGATTTTTCTCTCCAATCAAATCCTTTCAGTTTTCTATCAGCCTCTTTAATTTCGTGAGGCGGAATAAACGAGGCATCAGGCTTAACATAGGCACTGACGTTGTTTACTTTCCCTTCCACAAAGTTGATGCGCATATTGCTGCAGATCATTTTGTTCATGCCGGTTGTAAAGGTGACTTTATATCTTTTGCCTTCACTTTCAACTTCTTCCTCCTGCAGCGCGTAATAGATGCTCTCCCCGTTGCCACGCACTTCAACATGACTAATGGTACTACCATCAAAAATAGCTGTCATTTTTCGCCCTTTAATTTGATTAAAGTTTTTTAAGGAATCTTGCGATGCAACAAACGCATTGGCGATCATGTAGAGTTTGTCAATTTTTTTATTTTTCAATAACATTCGAATTGAATCCGCTGTAATTTGGTTCTCATCGCTCCAAAGCACAGGGTTAGTAAAAAAATGAATAGTTGAGTCTGCTGCTGCATAGACTAATGAATCAGCAACCCCTTGCAAGTCTGTTTTATAAATTTTTACATGGTTGTAAGCGAGTAGCCTTTTTTTTCTGGGGTCTTTATTTTCAATGGAGACCAGGGTATCGGCTGCAATGAACAAGGTATCAAGGTCATCACCAATCTTAGCCACATACGAGTTGCCATATACTTTTGAGATACCAGTTTTTTTGTCGTAAAACCTATGATCTCCAAAAATGAGCATATTCTCCGCCTTGGAAGTCATAACCACGCTTCCTTTTGCCCGGTAGATTTTGCGGGCATCATCGATGTCATATTCATTCCCTTTGATTTTATATTCCGGAGTTTCGATTTGCCCTTCGGTAAGTGCCGAATACTGTTGATTGGTATTATAAAATCCATTCTTATAGATGGCAACACCTCCATCTTTATCAGTTACGGTAGTCAGGTCGCGGAAGTAAATGATTTTATTTTTTGAGTTATACTGCAGCGTGTCGGATTGCAAGGTGTAGTCTGGATTTTTCCCCACAACATCAGTTTTGAAAGATGCCATGTTGGTTCGAATGTCGTAATAACCCTTTTTGCTGGTCAGTACATTGGTTGTATCAACTAGCTTGCCGCCATTAAAATAACGCGCTTCATTTTTTGGTCTATCGTAATCCAGAAAATCGGTATAAAGGGTTGCTATACCCAGTTTGGTGAATACAACATTCTTTCTCAGATAGGCAATTTTTTTATCCCCATCATACGATAAACCGGTAGACGTTACATCCACCGAATCGCCCTCTGTGATATGGATTTTACCAAAGGCTTCTACTCGGTTTTCGGATTTAAAAAAATGAGCCGAATCGCAATAGATGGTTGTTTTATTTTGTACAAATACCACATCGCCAATCACCCGATCAAAGCGCTTACCATCTTTAATACCGCCAATCAGGTTATCTGCTTTTTTTAATTTAACTCGTTGTTGGCCTGAGGCTGCGAACGCAACCAGTATGAGTAGAAGAATTAATTTAGAGCGAATCATTTCAGTGTCAAAAATAGATAAAACTTACAGAGTAGTTGCCGGGCCGGAAACTATAATCATTACTTGCGCTTATTCGCGCTTGAATTAGCCTTAGAAAACGTTCGATACTTGCCGAAGTAGTATCTTTGAAACTGTGAAAGAAAAATTTGTGCAGCACCTTACAGCTTTGGATGTAAATCCTAAAACCGATCGGGTCCTTTTGGCAGCGAGTGGTGGGCAGGATTCTATGGTTATGTTGCATCTTTTCTTTGATAGCAAGCTTTCATTTGGGGTTGCTCATGTAAATTTTCAGTTGCGAAACAAAGAATCTGATGAGGATGAACAGTTTGTTAAGACCTGGTGTAGCCGCCATCAAATTCCATTTTTTTCTACACGATTTGAAACCAACAATTATGCCATCAAGGAAAAGATTTCAATTCAAATGGCAGCCCGCGAGCTTCGCTATACTTGGTTTGATGAATTGATTCAAAGTGAAGGATTTCGATATGTAGCAACAGCTCATCATCTAAATGATTCGCTCGAAACGGTGTTCATTAATCTAGCGCGGGGGACAGGTCTTGAAGGACTAGCAGGTATTCCGAGCAAAAAGGGTAATCGGATTAGGCCTTTGTTCTTTGCTACAAAGCAAGAGATAGATACTTATGCGGCTGAAAATCTGATTTGCTGGCGGGAAGACAGCAGCAATCAAACAGATGACTACCAACGCAACTTTATCCGACACAAGATCGTGCCTGCTCTTAGGGAGATAAACCCATCGCTGGAAGAAACGTTTAAGGAAATGGTGGCTAAAATACAAGCAGAATTGCATCTGGTTGAGCATGGAGTAGCACAATGGAGAGAGAAGTATTGGCGAGAAGATGGCATGAAGATCTACATAAACAAGGCTGGTGTTACCAAGCAAACGCTGGCCTGTTTATGGTATGGCTTAAAATCGTTTGGGTTTAGTTTTACTCAATGTGATGAAGTGCAACGTGCTCTTGCGGGTCAATCCGGTAAATATTTTTTGTCAGCTTCCCATAAACTAGTTGTGGATCGTGATTTTATAGTACTCTCTAAAATGGTGGAGCCATTAGGGGAAGTCTTTATTGACAGCACACAGAATCGGGCAATTTTGGGTACCAGCATAATGGACATAAAGTGGGTTGAACAAGCAAAGCCGGATACCAGTAACCAGGTGGCCTTATTGGATGCCGACCGCGTTTCATTTCCTATTCTTTGGAGAAAATGGAAACCGGGCGACTATTTTTTCCTCTGGGAATGGAAAAAATTTCGATTACCGAGAAGGATTCCACTACTGTTCTTGAGTCGGCTGGCGAGATAATCTGGGTAGTAGGGCATCGAATTGATAATCGTTATAAACTGACGCCTGAAACCCGGCAGGTACTTTCTTTAACATTAACTTCATAAAAGTGGCAATTGCTTTTTACTTTGGCTCTGGTGTTAATAACTTGCAAACCGATTTTTACAGACCTAATCCTTTAATATTATGAAAATAACCGTAGTAGGTGCCGGAAATGTGGGTGCCACCTGTGCTGATGTTTTGGCATATAAAGAAATTGCCAACGAAATTGTTTTAGTTGATATCCGCGAGGGTTTTGCCGAAGGCAAAGCATTAGATATCTGGCAAAAAGCTCCGATCAATTTGTATGACAGTCGTACTATCGGCTCTACCAACGATTACACGAAAACGGCCGGATCAGAAGTAGTAGTAATTACTTCCGGATTGCCTCGCAAACCGGGTATGACTCGCGATGATTTAATTACCACCAATGCAGGTATAGTAAAATCAGTAACCGAAAATGTTGTCAAACATTCGCCCAATGCTATAATCATTGTTGTTTCTAATCCTTTAGATGTAATGACGTATCAGGCGCATATTACTTCTAAGCTTCCCCGTACGCGTGTTATGGGTATGGCTGGTATTCTTGATACAGCACGCTACCGCGCTTTCCTGGCTGAGGCATTAAACGTGTCTCCCAAAGATATTCAGGCATTATTACTCGGTGGTCATGGAGATACGATGGTGCCACTGCCTCGCTATACCACAGTATCCGGTATTCCGGTAACGGAACTTATTGCCAAGGATAAGCTAGAAGCGATTATTGAGCGCACCAAAGTTGGAGGAGGCGAATTAGTTAAACTAATGGGTACTTCCGCCTGGTATGCTCCCGGTTCAGCAGCGGCTCAAATGGTGGAGGCGATAGTAAAAGATCAAAAGAGAATTTTACCGGTCTGCATGCAATTAGATGGTGAGTATGGTATAAAAAATTGTTACTTAGGCGTGCCAGTGGTGCTGGGCAAAAATGGTGTTGAAAAAGTGATTGAACTTGACCTGAACGATAAAGAAAAGGCCTTACTGGAAACCAGCCGGGTACATGTGAAAGAGGTGATGGATGTTTTGGATAAGTTAGGAAAGTAAGATTACGTTAGCTAAATAAGAAGGGCCGCTTTAGCGGTCTTTTTTTGCAAGAAACACATGGTAGCAATTATTGTTTCTTTCCTATATAGATGATCTCGTTTTTCGAAATACCTAACCTTTCTGACTGCGTTTTCGCAAATTCATTTTCTTCCGGCTTTAAGCCAGCACGGGCAATTCGTTTAGCATAATCCCTTCCAAACATCCGCACGTGATCATCTTGCCCGAACACTTTCTCACGCTCACGCGGATTTGTAATGGATGCATCTTCGTACGTTGTTTCAGGAACTGGTGAAAAGAAGGGTACCTGCATAATAGCCCATCCCCCTGGCTTCAATACTCTATGGATTTCATGCATTGCTTTTATATCATCGGCAACATGCTCCAGCACATGATTGCACAGCACAACATCAAAGTGGTTTTCAGGAAAGGAATCTGGTGAATATCCATCTTAACTTTTGCAAGTGGCGATTCGATGTCAGCTGTTATGTATTTTTCACCATGTTGCTTCTCAAAGCGTTTCATAAAGCAAGGTTCGGGTGCAATGTGAAGGACATCCAGTTTCGTAGAGAAAAAGTTGGTCTGTTCTTTCAGATAAAGCCAGATTAACCGATGCCGCTCCAGACTCAAACAATTAGGACACAAAGCATTGGGTCTGGGATTAATTCTGCCGTAAGGCAAAACTGCCGATAATTCTTTTCACAAATAGGGCATTGTACCGTATCGCCTTTATAAAAAAAACCTAATACCTTAAGGCCAATACCACTAAAAAGCTGAAGATATTTTCGGGGAATAAACCGGATGAGAAAGGAGATAAATCGCTTCATGGACCACAAAGATAATAGTTAGACCACAGCATTTAGTCGACACTACCTCAGTCGACTGTCGATTGGATGATTCACTTATTTTTGAGTTAGTTAAAACTATTTCGGGCAATCCCCCATCTTTATACTGAAAACCACAAATTGAGCTCAAACCTGTTTTTTAGTGGCCGGAACCTTACTTGAGATAGCTATGATGCACTCGGATGCCCTGATTACCCGGGCCCGCGAGGGCGATAAGAATGCCCAAGGCAAACTGGTGCAACTTTGGTATAAGCGTATTTACAATTTCGCGTACAAGTTCTTTTTCGATCATGATCTGGCTATGGAAGCTGCGCAGAAGACTTTCATCAGTATGTATCGGAATATTGAAAGTCTGCAAGAGGTAAGCCGGTTTCGTTCCTGGCTTTATACGATCGCGGTAAATTATTGTCGCGAAGAAATAAGGAAGAAGAAGGCGGGTCGATCGGTTTCGCTACATGATTTAAATCCAGGTGAACGCGAAGAAAGTTATTTGTGGGAGGCCAGCAGTGGACGAAGAGAAAATCCCGAAAGGCAATTTAGACAAGCTGAGCTATCGGATTTGTTACAACAATGTATGATGGAATTGAGTGACGAGCAACGTGAAGTGGTGATTATGAAAGAGTATGAAGGACTAAAGTTTCGCGAAATAGCCGAGGCACTTCAGATCTCGGAGAACACGGTAAAGTCACGCATGTATTATGGATTAGATGGATTGAAGAAGATTTTGGAGCGTAAGAATATTACAAAAGAAACAATTGGTTATGAATAAGCCAGACGAAAGCACCCTCATCTCGTACCTGTATGGCGAGTTGGATGCAAAGGAAATGCAGAAGGTATCGGACTATCTGGTGCGTAATCCCGAACTGATGCAACAACTTGAACAATGGAGCACTGTGCGAAACACCTTAACGCATGTCGAGGACAAAGAAGTGATCGCTCCACCCATTTTTACGGATGGGCCTAATCACCTTTCGCGTTTTTGGCAATCCGGTTATTTTAAAACCGTGATGAGCATTGCGGCAACCTTTCTACTGTTGTTGGTTGCAGCACGGTTGATTGGGCCCGAGATCAATTATTCTAAAGGTGAGTTGCGAATAAGTTTCAATGGAGAAACACCCACTACTAAAGAAGTGGTGGAGGTTCCATCCGTGCTTACACCTACTGAAGTTCAGGGGATGATAGATGTTTCGCTAAGTAATAACAATGACTTGCTCTCAGCCGCATGGAATAGTAACAATGAGAAAATTCAGGCTTCATTAAAAAACAATCTTGCATCTAATTCCGCTAAAATTGATGAGTTAATGAAGGTAGCTTCGCAGGCTTCACAAGATCAGGTGCGAACCTTTGTAGCCGGTTTGCAGGAAGACAATCTTCGGTTGATGAAGGATTATTTGCAACTATCGGCTAAAGATCAAAAAGTGTATGTCGAGAGTTTGTTGGTTGATTTTTCAAAATATCTGCAAGAGCAACGCAAGCAAGACTTGATGTTATTTCAAACTCGCATGAGCAGCATCGAAAAGAATAGCGATCAATTTAAACAAGAAACTGAATTGATATTGGCCAGCATTATCTCCAACCCAGAGAGTACTTTAAAAAAGGTAAATAATTATTAAATAGAATTGATTATGAACAAACTTGTGAGGATAGCTGTGATGATGGGGATGGTATTTTTAGTGACCACCCAGGTAAGCGCTCAAAAGACAGTTGATTTAGAGCGGATGCAACGCGACATTGAGGTAACCGAAAATATACTTGGTACTTTGATTAAACAACAATTTGAAAGAAGGGCTTTCTTTCCAATAGAAATTCAGGGTGAGTACCGCGAAGGGCATAGTGTAACCTACCGACTGCCCTATGATTTTAATGGCCCAATGGTGTGGCACCTTTCACCAGGCGCAGGCGCAACAATACTGGACGGCCGTTCTTATAGTTACTCATTTGAATTTCCTTCCGGAGATCAGGCTGAGTTAACCCGAATACTTGATGAGGATATGAAAGTTAAAAATGAAGTTATTCGGGGTACAGGTCGTAGAAGCAACGGCATCAGCAATGCCGCGGTTGACAGTTTGCGCGAACTTAGTACGGATAAAATTATTCAGGCATGTAAAGAGTTTATTGCTGATTATGGAGACTTGATTACGCAAGTGGGGCCAACTGAAAAAATTATGATTACCAATCGGGGCGATGGAGAGCGAATGTGGTATGGCGCTTTTGTTATGAACGCAACCCGCCCCAGTTATATTTCCATAGAATCGACTTCAGCAGAGATTAATCAACTCAAGCAGGGTAAGGTAAGTCGCGATCAGTTTATGAAAAACATAAAGGTCATTAATACAGTTATGGACGATGAGTTACAGCCTGATCTCGAGTTGCTAACAAGTATTTTCAATAGGCTGTATCGCAGAGATTTATCCAAATCGTATTTCACCGAGGAGAATGTTTACTACGAAAAACTGAAGGATTATGGTGTAATCTATTACATGCAGGTGTTCTCCAGCAATCAGAGTGAATATAACCGGTTGTGGATAATGCCAACGATTGGACTACAGGATTTAACGCAAGAACAACGGGATGGAAAAGTAAAAGAACTTTATCCAAAGTTTGAGCGCGATATCAAAGCCGACATATTGGAATATGGTCGCACCGTTAAAAGTTTGAAGCCTGAAGAAGTATTGGTGTTTAACATTATGTTAACAAAGTGCCCTGCTTGCGACATACCCTCTTCATTGGAATTAACAATAAAAGCAAGTGTGCTTCAAGATTATGCTTCGGGTAAATTGAGTAAAGAAGCTGCCTTGGCTAAGTTTTCTATAAAGAAGGGCGATAATCAGTAAACCATCAAAGGTGAAAGTAGCTAAGTAAGCCTTTCACCACTTTTTTTACCGTTTTCCTCTTTTTATCAACTGTATTGTAACCATTCTTCGCTATTAACAGTACTACACAATACTAATTACTCACCTTTTACAGTTATATTTATTTAAACCAGAGGCTATGCAAAGAAGAAATTTACTTATAGGAGCGGGCGTGGTGTTGGTATTGGTGATTGGGTATTTTGTTTTTAAAGGTGATAACAGTAGTGATGCGGCTTCTATCATGGCGGCCGTTAAGCAAGGGGAGTTTCGGGTAGAAATTGAAACCACCGGGGAGTTAGAGGCAAAAAACTCGGTGAAAATCCTGGGCCCTCAATCCCTAAGAAATTTTCAAATTTGGCAAGTAACAATTCAGAACATTGTTAGTGAAGGAACCGTTGTAAAAAAAGGAGATTGGGTGGCAACACTCGATCGCTCGGAATTTCAAAATAAATTCTCGGCCAAGCAGATCGAGCTAGATAAAGCCTCTTCAAAGTTTAATCAGACTCAGTTAGACACTACCCTTCAAATGCGCCAATCGCGCGATGAATTAATCAATTTAAAATATGCAGTGGAAGAAACTGAAATTGTGTTGGAGCAATCTAAGTTTGAACCACCCGCTACGATAAAACAAGCTGAAATAAATCTTGATAAGTCAAAACGCGCCTATGATCAAGCCGTTGAAAATTATAAGATCAAGAAAAAGCAAAACATTGAAAAGATGCGCGAAGTAAATGCTGAACTGCGTAAAATTCAATCTGAGTTTGATGGTATGACCAAAGTACTTGAATCATTTAATGTGTTGGCCCCCGAGGACGGGATGGTGATTTACGAAAAGGGCTGGGATGGGAAACCCATAAAGTCTGGTTCGCAAATTCAGATGTGGGAGCCAACGGTTGCCACGCTACCTGATCTTACCACGATGGTTTCAAAAACGTACGTAAATGAAGTGGATGTAAGAAAGGTAACGGCCGGACAACACGTTGAAGTAGGACTGGATGCCTATCCGGATAAAAAATTGAAAGGGCTTGTTACCAGCGTGGCCAACGTAGGCGAGCAACGGCCCAACTCGGATGCCAAGGTTTTTGAGGTGATGGTACAAATTGATGGTACCGATCCAACCCTCAGACCTTCTATGACTACCAGTAACAAGATCGTTACCAATGTACAAGACAGTGTTTTATTTGTTCCCTTAGAGAGTCTTCATAGCCAGTTTGACTCCATCACCTATATTTTTAAGAAGAGCGGAATTAAAACAATAAAGCAGGAAGTTATTGTTGGTGCTACCAATGCAAACAGTGCAGTAATTGTTGCGGGTATTGATGCTTCTGATCGGATTTATCTTTCCATACCACCTGGCCTGGAAGAACAGAAAATTGACTTGTTGCCGCAGTTGAATGGTAAGCGTAATAAAAAAGATGCCGAGGAGACAACCCCTGCAAGCGTAGCTAAAGCACCGGCCAACTAAAACTGTTACGTTTTGATATTAAAATATTTTACGCCCCGGTTATTAGCCAATCTCTACATAGCTATTGATGCTGTGATTGCGAATAAGATGCGGTCTTTATTAACCGCGTTGGGAATAATTTTTGGAGTAGCAGCTGTTATTGCCATGCTTGCTATTGGAAATGGAGCCCAGCAGGAGATTCTGGATCAGATAAAATTAGTTGGGGTTAATAACATTGTTATTCGACCTATCATAGAACAAAAGGAAGAGAAGTTGAACGCGGAGGCGAGCGGTAAGAAAGAGAAAAAGAAATTTTCACCGGGCTTAACCATCCGCGATGTACACAGCATCACGAGCACCATTCCAGGTTTGGAGCGCGTAAGTCCGGAGATTATTCTGAATACCAATGTAATTCGGAATGGCATTCGCAGATCAGCCAAGTTAGTAGGTGTGCTACCTTCGTACTTTCAGATTTATGATTTTCAGTTAGCGGATGGACGAATGTTCAATGATGAACAATTGAAAGCGGGTTCGCCTGTTTGTATTATCGGATCGGCATTGAAAAGCCGCTTTTTTCCTACCGAGGATGCTATTGGCAAGAGCATTAAAGTGGGACCACACTGGTTAAAAATAATTGGTGTGATGCGCGAGCGATTGGTTTCAGAAAGCAGCATCAGTAAGTTGGGGATTCGTGATTTTAATATGGATGTGTATGCACCTTTGCAAAGTGTATTGATTCGGTATGAAAATCGGGACTTGATTACCGGTGAAGCACTTCGAAAAGCTGCCATGCGCAGCCGGGGGATGGTATTCAATAATTCGGCTGAAGGTGATGCGGAGAGTGAATTAGACAAAAAGAATTATCATCAACTTGATCGGTTGGTTATACAAGTAGAAGAAACAGCCAAGCTTCAATCTACGGCTGAGATTTTATCGCGGATGCTTTCGCGTAAACACTATGACGTTGTTGATTTTGAAATCGAAATTCCAGAGTTGCTCTTAAAACAACAACAGCGCACCAACGATATTTTTAATTACGTGTTAGGGGCCATTGCCGGTATCTCGTTGTTGGTTGGGGGCATTGGTATTATGAACATTATGTTGGCTTCGGTGCTTGAACGAATAAAGGAAATTGGCTTAAGGCTGTCAATTGGTGCGCAAAAGAGTGATGTGGTTCAGCAGTTTTTGTTTGAGGCCGTTATGATTAGCGTAAGCGGAGGCTTGATTGGTATAATCTTAGGAGTCACGCTGGCCTATGTTGTTTCAGCTTTTGCAGGTATTCCTACTATCATTAGCTTTTCATCCATTGTCCTTTCTTTTGGTGTAGCGGCCACCGTTGGGTTAATCTTCGGCATTGCCCCGGCCCGTAAGGCAGCTAGTCAGGATCCAATTACTTCGTTACGCTATGAATAAAAAAACTTTACTTGTTGTCTTTCTTTTGGGATGGACATTTTTTTCACAGGGGCAAAACATTTTTTCTATTGAAGAAATTATTGCTCGGGCTAAACAGCAGTCTATATTTTCGAAGCAAGCCGAAACCCAAAAGGAAACCAGTTATTGGCAGTACCGATCCTTTAAAACCAATTACAATCCGCAGTTGCGCTTGAATGGAAACTTACCGACTTATACCAACTATGTAACTCCGGTTATTCAACCGGATGGAACGAAATTGTATTTACCTGTAAATCAATTTAACCCGAACCTTAATCTAGGTCTTCAACAACCGATTGGTTCCACCGGAGGAACGATTTCTGCCAATACCAGCTACAACTTCTTTAACGACATTGCTGCTGATGTAAACCAGTGGAGTGGTACAGTCATGAACATTGAATTGCGCCAGCCCATTTTTGCGTATAATCCCTGGAAGTGGGACAAGCGTATCCGCCCGGTAATCTTTGAAGAATCGAAGCGAATTTTTGTTGAACGACAGGAAGGCATCTCACGCAATGCCGTGAGTTTATTTTTTGATGTATTGCGACAACAAGTTAATGAACAGGTTGCACGATTTAATTTAGCCAATAACGACACCATTTATAAAATTGAACAAGGTCGGTATAATATGGGTACTACTTCGCAGGATAAACTCTTGCAAGTTGAACTTCAGTTGTTGCGTTCACGCCAGGAAGTTGCACAGGCACAACTCGAATTAGAAAATGCGCGCTTCAACTCAGATCATACATCGGATTAAAAGATGGCGATAGTTTCGAATTGATCTTACCGGAGAATATTCCTTTGTTTGATGTGAGTATCGAACAGGCTCTGCAATATGCCATTTTGAATCAGGCCGATTACATAGCTTTTGAGCGTAGAAGAATGGAAGCGGAAAGCCAGGTAGCCCAGGCGAAAGGACAACGCTATCAAACAACACTCAGTGCTTCGTATGGATTAAACAATGTTGGCGGCACCGTTTCGGATTTATACAACGACCCTTCCAAACAACAAATCGCGAATATTTCCTTTAACGTACCACTTGTTGACTGGGGCCGAAATAAGGCGATGATGCAAACTGCGCTGGCCAATAAGAGATTAACGGATTATGTGATCGAACAAGATAAAATAATCTTTGAACAAGAGATTATCACCAAGGTAAGACAGTTTGAAATGATGAGGCTACAGATTGAGATAACAAAAAAATCGGATGAGGTTGCGCAACAGCGCTATAATGTAGCGCAGAACCGCTACCTGATTGGGAAGATCGATATTACAAACCTTAACATTGCTCTTACGGAAAAAGATAGTGCCAAGCGCAGCTATCTCGATGCCCTCAAATCTTTTTGGACAGCCTATTATGATTTAAGAATGTTAACGCTTTATGATTTTGCCAACAATCAATTACTGTACACTCCAGAAGAAAAATAATTAAAGAGATACTCCGCGTTTCCACGGAATAAAATCATCCTGATTTAACGCAACTGCCTTCGGTTTAATTTTTCCGCTGGCTACCTCAATTATAAAGTCGAGAATTTCTTCTCCTTTTTGCTCAATTGTTTTTTCACCTGTTATAATGGCACCGCAATCAATATCAATTATATCTGGCATTTTATTGGCCAGTTTTGTATTGGTTGAAAGTTTGATAACCGGTGTTATGGGATTTCCGTGGGCGTTCCTAATCCCGTAGTAAATAGAATGATGTTGGCCCCAGCCCCAGCCATGGCGGTTGTACTTTCTACATCATTGCCAGGCGTGCACAATAAATTTAATCCGGATGTCTTTACATATTCGCCATAATCCAGCACATCGGTAATGGGAGACGTGCCACCTTTTTTGCTGCACCAGCTGATTTCATGGCATCCGTAATCAAGCCATCTTTAATATTTCCGGGTGAAGGGTTCATATCAAAACCAGAACCAACCAATTCGGCAGCTTTTGAGTAAGTACGCATGAGGTGACTAAATCGGTTGGCAATTTGATCAGTCGTTGCACGGTTGATAAGTTCTTGCTCTACGCCACACAGATCCGGAAACTCGGATAAAATAGTTGTACCTCCTAAAGCCGCAATCAAATCAGACGTATGACCAATGGCCGGGTTTGCCGAAATGCCGGAGAAACCATCTGAGCCACCGCACTCTAACCCAATAGTTAATTTACTGAGTGGGGCAGGCTTGCGTTGTTCCTTATTTACTTCAATCAATGCCAGAAAGGTTTCCTTGATTGCCTTGGCCAGCAATTCACTCTCTGTACCTTCCTTTTGTTGCTCTAGTATTAGTAAGGGTTTGTTGAAATTTTTATTTAAGCGCGCAAGACTGCTTCTCAGAATATCGGCTTGCGCATGTTGACAACCGAGACTCAAGATGGTTCCTCCGGCTACATTTGGATTATTGAGATAGCCGGCAAACAAAGCACACAAAGCATCGGAGTCTTGCCGCGTACCACCACAGCCGCCTTCGTGCGTAAGAAATTTTATCCCGTCAAGGTTTTCAAAAATTTTTGATTTTGATTTACTACTTCCTTCCAAAACGGATAGCGCATCCATGGCTTTTGTATTTCCATTTTTGTAAAGCGTTACCAACTCCCGCACAAAGTTTTGGTATGAATTGCTCTTGCCAAAGCCAAGTTCTTCTTCAAATGCTTGTCGGATAACGTTTACATTTCTGTTTTCACAAAAAACAAGCGGGATTACAATCCAGTAATTGGCCGTACCCACCTGACCATCGTGCCGGTGAAAGCCATCGAAGGTTTTAGTTTTCCATGGCGAGGTATCAGGCGTTTGCCACGGTTGGATTTTACTTCTACCTGTATAGGCGGAAGCCTGGTGAGTTACATTTTGAGTTGTGATGGATTCGCCCTGAGCGATAGGGGATAGTGCCTTGCCTACCACCACCCCATACATAATAATTTCATCACCCGTTTTCAGAGCGCCTTCAACAAACTTATGTTTAGCGGGTATGTTGTGAGTAAGCGTAACAGTACGCTTATTTATTTCAACTTGCTCACCTGCCTTTAGGTCGGCAAGGGCAACCCACACGTTATCGATTGGGTTTATCTTAAGTATCTTGTTTGCCGGCATCGGGAATATATTCTAATCACAAGATAGAAATTCAATAAGTATTATAGCGTAAAAACTGTACTTTTAAACTTATAGACTATTATGAAAAAGATCGTTACACTGGGCGAAGTTATGATGCGGCTTTCTACCCCTGGCTTTTCCAGATTTACGCAGGCGGAAACCTTTGATGTGCGCTATGCCGGATCGGAAGCCAACGTAAGTGCGTCATTGGCAATTTGGGGCTTAGCCGCAACACACGTTACTCGTTTCCCAGATAATGATTTAGGTAGGGCCGCAACACAAACCCTTCGTAGATATGGGGTGAATACATCGGCTATTGTGTATGGCGATGAACGATTAGGCGTTTATTTTTTAGAAAACGGTGCCATGCAGCGCTCGTCTAAAATTATTTATGACCGATTTGATTCCGCGTTCGCTCATATCAAAAAAGGAATGATTGATTGGGAGTCTGTTTTAAAAGGTGCTGATTGGTTTCATTGGACGGGCATTACTCCGGCCATCTCGCAAGGGGCGGCTGATGTTTGCCTGGAAGCGATTTCGGTAGCCAGAAAAAATGGCATTTACCATTTCCGGTGACATTAATTACCGCAGAAATTTATGGCAGTACGGAAAATCAGTTGAACAGATTATGCCTGCCTTGATTGAACATACAGATATTATAATTGGTGGGGTAACCGATATGGAAAATTGCTTGGACATAAAATCCTCCAGTTTTGAAAAGGCCTGCGAGCAAGTGATGAAAAAAAATCCAGCAGTCAAAAAAATCAGTACTACGCACCGCGAATCCATCAGTTCGTCACATAATAAAATTTCCGCCAAGCTTTGGAACGGAAAGGAATTATTAACCTCGAAAGAGTACGATCTAACTCATATTGTTGATCGGGTAGGGGCAGGTGATGCCTATATGGCCGGAATTATCTATGGCTGGCTAACTGGAAAGACAGACCAACAAACTATTGAATTTTCCATCGCGGCAAGCGCGTTAAAGCATGGCATGGAAGGCGATGTGAATTTGGCCTCAGTAGCAGAAGTTGAAACTTTAGTGAAAGGTGAAAACATTGGAAAACTATTGCGATGAAATTTACTAAACAACAGATTGTTGCAGGCATGGAAGCGACAGGTCTTGTGCCTTTGTTCTCGCATGACGATGCAACAAAATCACAGGCTGTATTAGAAGCGTCTTATAGAGGTGGTGTTCGTGTTTTTGAAATCACTAATCGAAAAGCAAACTCCTTTGAAGTTTTTAAACACTTGCGCGAAGCAGCGAATGATCTTCCGGGAATGATGTTAGGCATTGGTACTATCATGGATGCAAAGACAACGCTTAAGTTTATTGAAGCCGGTGCAGACTTCATTATTTCGCCCATACTAAAAATTGAAATGGCTCAGATTTGTCACGATCATAATGTGCATTGGATTCCCGGTTGTGCCACGCTTACAGAAATAGTTACCGCCAAAGAGCATGGTGCCGAGGTGATCAAAGTATTTCCAGGTTCGGTATTGGGGCCACAATTTGTTTCTTCTATTATGCCCGTGGTACCTGATTTAAAATTGATGATCACGGGTGGCGTTGAACCTACGCATGAAAATTTGAAGGGCTGGTTTAAAGCCGGTGCGATGTGTGTGGGCATGGGTTCGCACTTAACTACAAAAGATATTATTGCCAATAATGATTGGACAGGTCTTCAAAAGAAAGTAGAATCGATTTTAACGCTTATCAGCGAGATAAGAAAATGATGTTACTCTAAATTATAACGCGTGCAAAGCAAAATTGGAAATTACCGGTGGACAATTTGTGCGTTAGTCTTTTTTGCCACCACAATTAATTACTTAGACCGACAGGTACTTAGCTTGCTTCAACCGCGACTAGAAGAAATTTTTGATTGGACAAACACAGACTATGCTAACATAACGGCCATCTTTCAAATCACCTATGCCGTTACCATGTTGTTTGTTGGCCGGCTGGTGGATAGACTGGGTACCCGTTGGGGGTATGGAGTAGCCATAATTGTGTGGTCAATAGGAGCATTGGTTCATGCTT
Organism: Flammeovirgaceae bacterium; assembly: GCA_016712035.1. GTDB lineage: Bacteria > Bacteroidota > Bacteroidia > Cytophagales > Cyclobacteriaceae > ELB16-189. The sequence continues at coordinate 75,587 of JADJRT010000009.1, forward strand.
TTGCCATTCCTATTGGCGAAGGACTCTCTGCCCTGTTAGGGTTGATTGGCGTTACTACATTTTCAGTTTCCGTATTAGGGTTTATGTTTTCGCGTGCCGTGTTAGCACTGGGTGAGTCTGGAAACTTTCCGGCAGCTATAAAAGCTACGGCAGAATATTTCCCGAAGCACGAGCGCTCTTTTGCCACAGGCATTTTCAATTCAGGTACCAGTATCGGTGCCATCTTAGCACCGCTTTCCGTACCGTGGATGTATCTTCATTGGGGTTGGCAAACCACATTTATTGCGATGGGCGCGTTAGGTTTTTTGTGGTTAGCAGTTTGGCTGGTCATGTACAAACATCCTGAAAAACAAACGCGACTTTCGGATGCTGAGCGAGCCTACATTAATAAGGACGAAGATGATGAAAAGGCAGGCGTTCAAAAAGATAGTAATGAAGGTTCGACCTCGTGGATTACATTGTTGGAGTATCGTCAAACGTGGGCCTTTGCCTTTGGTAAATTTATGACCGATGGCGTTTGGTGGTTTTTTCTATTTTGGTTGCCTGCTTATTTAAAAGCGCAGTATGGAATTATTGATGAAGCCGTCATGCTGCCCCTGGCGGTGTTATACACAATGTCGATGGTAGGCAGTATTGCCGGAGGCTGGCTTCCCGCTATTTTTATTAAGATGGGGTATGGCGTTTTTGATGGCCGCATGCGAGCTATGTTTATGATTGCCTTGTTTCCATTAATTATTTTAATCGCGCAACCTTTGGGGAGTATTACTTTTTGGATTCCGGTTTTACTGATTGGTGTGGGTACGGCTGCCCACCAGGCGTGGAGCGCTAATTTGTTTACTACGGTTTCCGATATGTTTCCTAAAAAAACAATTGGGGCCGTAATTGGTATTGGCGGCTTGGCCGGTGGCGTGGGGGCTGTTTCCATTACTAAATTAGGTGGTGGGTTGTTCGATTATTACAAAGCCCTGGGCCATATTGAAACGGGCTATACCATTATGTTTGCCATTTGTGCGGTAGCCTATTTAGTGGCTTGGGGTGTTATGAAAATGTTAGTACCGAAGTACAGTCCAATTTCAGATTTGTAAGAAACTTTCTGTTCAGATAAACGAGCCGAGGTGCACAAAAAATTTATCAGCTATTTTCAAGTAATTTGATCAGATTAGGAGGTATCTACCTCCTAAATTATATATAGGAGATAACAACAATTGCATATATTCGGATGTTAGCGGCTAGTGTTGACAAGGACTCGGCTAAGGACGGTCTAATGACAATACATATATTGACAATTAGTATGACGGAGAAAGAAAAAATAATTAGCGACTACATTGACGCCTACAATAATTTCGACATCGACAAAATGATCGCTGACTTTGACGAGAACATCGTATTTGAAAACTTATTAAATGGAGAAATTAACATGTCTTTGTCAGGTTTAACTTCATTTAAAGAGCAAGCTCAACAAGCCAAAAACTATTTCTCTGCGAGGACACAGACGATAAAGTCATTCAAACACGAAAATGAGCAGACTGAAATTACAATTGAATATTATGCAATTTTAACACTTGACTTTCCTAATGGACTTAAAAAGGAGACGAATTGAAATTACAAGGCAAATCAATTTTTAAATTTGCTGACGACAAAATTATTAAGCTTACCGACATCAGTTAGGGAAAAGGGGAACACCACTTACCCAACAAAAGTTACTACAACTATTGTGAATTATGATGAAACGAATCTAAAGGTTAGCGGTCAGGATAAAAGACGACCACAACAATTACTTAATCAGATAAAAGAGAAACATGTCAATAACAAAACACGCTGAATGGATTGGAATGCAAAAGGCAAGCGAAGCTGTTGCATTTACTCTAAAGGAAATGAGAAATTATGCACACCCCGGTATGACAACAAAGCAACTAGACAACTATGGTGGACAAATCCTTAGAGACTTAGGGGCAAAGTCAGCTCCACTTTTAACCTATGGCTTTCCAGGTTGGACTTGCATAAGTGTGAACAATGAATTTTGCCATGGTATTCCGTCTGACGGCAGAATATTGGAAGAAGGTGATTTGGTTAATATTGATGTTTCAGCCGAGCTTAATGATTTTTGGTCTGATAACGGAGGCTCATTTGTACTTGGCGAAGATATTAACGGACACCAAAACCTTATTGACGCTTCAAAGTTGATTTTACATAAGGCAATTTACAATATAAAAGGTGGAGTTCGTATTTCGGACATAGGGCATCTGATAGAAACAGAAGCCAAAAAGAATGGATATAAAGTTATCAAAAACCTTACAGGACACGGAATTGGAAAAAGCCTTCATGAAGAACCGAGCGAAATAGCAAATTACAGAGACCGTTTTAATACGACAAGATTTAAGAAAAACTCTGTTGTTGCCGTTGAAACATTTATATCAACAATTTCAACGTATGCGGAAACCTTAAATGACGGTTGGACAATGGTTGGAAATAAAGGAGGCTTTATGGCACAACACGAACATACCATTGTTATCACTGATGGAAAACCAATCATACTGACAGAGACAAACGAAATATGGGGATGACAGATAGACTGTAATCTCCATATTATATATAGCCCCAAAAAGACTATGCATTATACATTAATTCCATAACTACTGAAAAATCTTAAAACATACATTCAAAAACTGACTGACTTTCCCGAAGAAAGTTGGGAAATTCTTTGCGACTGTTTAACAGAACAGAAATTCAAAAAAGGCGATATACTTTTGAACTCGGGAGAAATTTGCAACTCATTATTTTTTGTAAGTAGTGGAATATGCAAAGCATTTTACAACCAGGACGGTAAAGAAATTAATATAGCATTCTATTTTGAATACGACTTTGCAACAAATACTAAAAGTTTAACAAATGGTACAAAATCTGAATATAAAATTGTAGCGTATGAGAATTTAACTGTTATAAAATTTGACAAAGTACAGTTGTTAACTGCTTACAAGCAATCGCGTGAAATCGAAACTTTTGGGCGCAAGCTTTTAGAAATTATTGTTTCAAAGCATGAAGAACATTCTAACAGTTTTAAGTTATTTACACCAAAACAACGCTATGATAATCTAGTATTAACTAATCCTGATTTTTTGCAAAGAGTTTCATTAACACAAACTGCTTCATATTTAGGAATGAGCAGAGAAACTTTGAGCAGATTTCGAAAGAAATAGAAATTTTGTGAGTTTTGACACAGGTCAAAGTGTAATTTTTGAAAGATCTTTGTGGCACACACAATAAGAGACATCAAAATGGACAATTTAAAAATCGTAAAAGAATTTATTGAGCAAATCTGGAATGCCAAAAACTTTAAAAATCTGGACCAATTTATACATACAGATTTTAAAGATCATTCGCTTCCACCTGCTTTAACTGCAGACAAAGAAGGAATGAAAAAATGGGTATTAGGTACTGGTGTTTCTTTTGAACACAAAACATTAATTGAGGATCAAGTATCCGAAGGTGACAAAATTATTGTAAAAATCAGGATGGAGATGAAACATATAGGTACTTGGCGTGATATTGAACCAACAGGAATTAATCTACATACTACTGGTTATAGATATTACAAACTAAAAAATGGAAAAATCATAGAGCATTGGGCATTAATAGATGGGCAGGCAATTGAAAATCAATTAAATGATGCACAACATGGGTGCAAAATTGTTGGATAAAGCCACCTCCTAAGACTATTTCAAAATTTTTGAAATTTACCTTTTAAAAAAATATAGCCTAAATGACAAACAAATTCATTTTACTCATCACAATTCTTGTTTATGGTATGATAGCAAGCCAGTCATTCATGTACTTTTTTGCACTAAAAAATGTGCAACTCAATCTCGATGCCAATTCTTATATTGAATTGCGAAAATTAATCGATATCAGTATGAGTAATAAATTTAGATATATGATGCATACTGCCTTACTTGCTAATCTATTGCTTATTGTTTCAAATTTCAAAAATGTCGGAAGTCTATTGTTTATTACATCTGCAATAGCTTTTGTCGCTTTAATTATAGATGCAATGACTGCAGTGAAAGGAAATATTCCCATAAATACTATAATTAGCACTTGGTCTCCTGATAATTATCCAACAACTGGGAAGATTACAGGACTAAATGGTTGTCTATTTTTCAATATCGCCAACTTGCCAATATAACTGGTTTTGTGAGCCTGTTGATAGGAGCTGTTTTTAAATAAAAATAAATAGACATGTTAGAAAATCGGATAAGTCCTTGTCGGAACAGGCAAAGAGTGAATAGAAAACTTGAAAATTATTAACTGAAGAAGCCCAAACCGCTAACATCAACTACAAGAAAAGACTTTGTGCAATGTATCGAGTTTAGTAGTGGCGGACAGTTTAGCGCTTCGAAATCGCCAACTCCGTGTAGCTGTTATCAGTTAGCGGCAAGCATTCGAACCACCGTACCAACAAAAACTTATAACCCACAAAATAGAAATATTAGCAATTTCTGGAAGTACACCGAAAATCGTCTTCGAACGTTAATTTGATAAAAGCCATTGCCCACCTGACTTCGGAAACATTTGATGAAAAAATATTTGAAGGATTATTCAACTTGCCACATTTCAACCCGACTTGGACAATGAAAACGTCTTCGAATTAGTAAAAGACTTTCGCAGACAATTAAGAGAAACTGACGGTGTATTGATTTGCACACTGGAATATGCAATTGGAGTACCTGGAACTTTAAAAATGCTATAGATTGGACAGTTTCGAAAATGGGATTTTCAAAAAAAACCTGTGGCACTTATTACTGCTTCATTATCGGGGAAAAAGCACATCAATCACTTCTGGGAACGCTTTTAATCATCGAAGCGAAAATGACAATAGGCACACAATTATTGATTTCATTCGTAAAAACAAAAGTAAATGACGACTGCAAAATAACAGACAAAGATACTTTGAATAGTGTATCCAAATTGATAAAATCATTGAAAGAAATAATATACATTTTTAACTATGCCAATTCCGCAACTACTTAAGCACAAACGTTAAAATTAAAACCCATTCTAAAATACAAAGGCATCAGAACTAATTCTGATGCCTTTGTAATAATTATTTAAAACTACTTCAGTTCTTCTTTTCCATATTAATTTTCTGGTCAGGAAGTTTATTGTTGATTTGGGGCAGTTGCTTCTCTTAAAGCGTTGAGTACTCCTGCTGCACCTTTACCATTCTGTCTTTCAATACCCCATACACTTCTCCTTGTTGGTTGGTTGGCTTAAAATCGACCCCGTTGGCCGTAATGTCACTGGCCAAAGCGCTTAGTCTTCCATACAATTGCATGGGCGAGCGGAAAGCATCTTCGCGTGCACCGGTCAGGTGTATGTCATACAGTTTTGCCGAGATGCCTTCAGCCTGTGTTTGCATAGCGATCAGTTCTTTCTGCAGTTTCGCGTTTTTGGTTGTGGGAATTAATTCAGCCAGCTCTTTACGAATCCATTCCATTCGGTCAATCATTTCAACAACCGTATTTATGGCATCTCTCAATTGTAACGAGAACATTACTTGTTCTTGAATCTCTTGCTCCGTTCCGGTGGTATTCGGGTCTTTCAACACTTCAAAAGATTCTGAAAATTCTTTACCGTCTATTTTAATTTTGGCCATGTATTTTCCTGGTGCTGCACGAGGCCCTAACTGACCTTTCCACAAATCAAGATCCCACGTTACCAGTGGTCTCCAACCTTCACCATTCATTTCGACCCACGGCCTGCCAACAGGTCTCGTTCTCAGTTTTGGCTTGAAGGTGGGCTCGTACCGTAAATCCCACCAAACTCTGTTGATGCCCGCTTTGTTTTTTCCTTTTAATGAACGTACCAACTCGTTCTTTTCGTTGTAAATTTCTATTTGAACTCCACTCACTGAATCTTTTAGGTAATAATTCACCGGAGTTCCGTAAGGCGGATTACTTCCGGAGTTAAGGCTAGGGGCATCTGTTTTAATTGCTTCTACTTCTTGAAAACGGTAAGCCTTACGTATGTTAAAAACATAACTGGGTTGTTGCGCTGCTGCTGCATATTCTCTCAAAAAAGAAATGTCGTCCATGATATAGAAGCCACGACCATAGGTAGCCACTACCAGGTCATCAAAATTTTCCTGAATGGTGAGCCAATAAATTGGAGCGGGGGGCATATTGTTTTTAAACAACATCCAGTTCTTTCCATCATTGAAAGACACGTACAAGCCATTGTCTGTTCCCGCATACAACAATCCCTTTTGCTTGGGATCTTCACGCACCACGTGGACAAAGCTTAAAATTGATTTTGGAATTCCATCGCTAATCTTAGTCCAGGTTTTTCCTAAGTCCGATGTTTTAAAAATATATGGATCGAAATCTCCCATCTGGTGCATATCCACAGAAAGGTATGCTGTGTTGGCATCATAGCGAGAAGGTTCAATGTTGGCTATGGTTCCCCACGGGGGCATGTTAATATTTTTAGAAACATTGGTCCATGTCTTCCCTCCGTCCTGAGTCAGATTTACTTGTCCATCATTAGAGCCTGTCCAGATTAAATCTTTTTTAATTTTTGATTCTTCAATGGCAAAAAGTGTAGCGCCATCAAAAGTCATCAGGTTATCTATGGCAACTCCGCCTGAATTTTGTTGATGCGATTTGTCATTAGCCGTTAGATCCGGACTGATGATTTGCCAGCTTTGACCTTCATCATCCGTTTTGTGAACATATTGACTACCCACGTATACCCTGTGCTTAGTATGCGGTGAATGTGACAGCGGAAAATTCCAGTGCCATCTATATTTCAAGTCGGCAGGAGCCCATCCATAGCCAGCCTCAGGCCACACGCGTACTTCACGCGAGTGCCCGGTTTTTAAATCATGGCGTTGCAAACCACCGTCATAGCAACCAGACCAGATAATATTTTCATCAAAAGGATCGGGACGCGCAAAACCACTTTCACAACCGCCAACACCTTTCCACAATCCTAAGGGAATGTATCCCTGCATGCTGTTGCTTGGGCCACGATACGACCAACCATCCTGGCGATTGCCATATACAAAATAGGGTATCTTGTTATCCACTTCTACGTGATACATCTGCGCAATGGGAAGTACAACACGCGTGAAAGTTTTTCCTCTGTTGAGGGAGATACTGGCACATGCATCATGGGCCACCATCATCCGATCTGCATTGGTCGGATCAATCCACATGTCGTGGTTATCACCGCCACCGCGAGGGGGGCGTTTTTCCAACGTCTTCCCACCATCAAGCGACTGTCCAAAACGAACGCTCATAAAATAAATCTCATCCGGATTATCAGAGGAAACTGTCATGCGGGTATAGTAAGGAGCGCGCTCCGCCAAATCATGATTGTTGCTCATGAGCTGCCATGATTCGCCTCCGTTATCTGATTTATATAACAATGGGCTTTTCTCTTCAAATAAAGCATACACTCTTTTTGGATTACTTGGTGCGAGTGCTACGGCAGTTTTTCCTACCGGTTGTTTTTTACCACCCGGCAAACCTTTTGTATTCAAGGGTTCCCACGAATCTCCGCCATCCAAAGACCGGTAAATACCGCCACCAGCACCACCGCTATTCAATCCCCATGTATTAATATTAATAGACCACATGGCTGCATATAAAATATTAGGATTCTGCGGATCAATGGTAAGGTCAGCCGCTCCCGTATTTTCGTCAACAAACAAAACACGCTGCCAGGTTTTGCCCCCATCCTTGGTGCGATACACTCCGCGATCTTGCTGCGGACCGTATGTATGGCCTAAGGCAGCAGCGTAAACAATATTTTCATCTTTTGGATGGACAACAACACGGCCAATGCGTCCTGTTTTTTCAAGCCCCATATTGTTCCATGTTTTGCCTGCATCCTTTGAAAAATAAATTCCATTGCCTATAGAATGCGCAGGTCGGATAACAAATGTTTCACCTGTGCCCACCCAAACGTGAGTGGGTTTTGTTGGCGCCAATGCAATTGAACCAATGGAAGAAACATCCTGATTATCAAAAATAGGTTTCCAGGAAACACCGGCATCTTCTGTTTTAAACAAACCTCCGGAAGCGGCTCCGATATAATTCACCATGGGATTGCCGGGTTCACCTACAATAGCAATGGCACGATTACCCTCAGGGCCAATGAAGCGGTATTCCATTTTACTAAACACAGTAGGATCACTTGTTTGTGCATGGGTACCCAATGCCAATAACATGAGCAGTCCGGGCCATTGCATTTTTTGAAGAATAAATTTTATCATTACGTTAGATTTAAGCGTTATTCAAATAAGTGGATAATCTATGGAATTGTTTGATATCAGAGTACATCAAATGGGTTGAGCGGTTGAAATTTAGCTTGCTGATTCCTACTATTTAATGTTGAAATCATGAGTCACCGACTGGACTTCCGTTATCAAACGAATCCTCAATACAGCTGGTGTTGAAAAAGTGTATGCGACCCTATTAAATATTTAGGCAAAGAAATTATAGACTTATGAACCAATCAAAACTCGGCTTTTTAGACCGCTACCTTACTCTTTGGATTTTCCTTGCTATGCTTTTAGGAATTGCTCTTGGTAACTTCTTTCCCATTGAACAATTCATGAGTAATTTTCAGGTTGGGACTACTAACCTTTTAATTGCCATTGGACTTATCGTTATGATGTATCCGCCATTGGCAAAAGTTAAATATGAACATCTGGGCAAAGTTTTTAAAAATGTAAAAGTCATTTCGCTTTCGCTTTTATTGAATTGGATTATTGGTCCGATCCTAATGTTCTTCCTGGCAATCATTTTCCTTCGCGACAAGCCTGACTATATGATTGGTTTGATACTGATTGGTATTGCCCGTTGCATAGCTATGGTTTTAGTATGGAATGACCTCGCCAAAGGCGACAAAGAATATGCAGCGGGATTGGTGGCACTTAACAGTATTTTTCAGGTACTTTTTTATAGCCTATTTGCGTGGCTGTTTATTACTGTACTTCCGCCTTACTTTGGCATTAAGGGTTCAGTGGTTGATGTTAGTATTCGCGCTGTAGCCAAGAGCGTGTTTCTGTATTTGGGTGTTCCATTTATTGCTGGCTTTCTAACTCGGTATTTCTTTAAGAAAGCAAAAGGAGAAGAATGGTATGTGAACAATGTGATTCCTAAAATCAGTCCTCTTACTTTAATCGCTCTGCTTTTTACAATCGTTATCATGTTCAGCTTCAAAGGTAAAATGATTGTTGAAATCCCATTTGATGTACTGCGAATCGCAATCCCATTGGTTATTTACTTTGTTTTAATTTTTGTTCTAAGCTTTGTTTTATCCAAGAAATTAGGAGCTAATTATGAAGAGAATACTTCCGTTTCTTTTACAGCCACAGGAAATAATTTTGAATTGGCAATTGCTGTTGCCGTTGGAGTTTTTGGTATCAATTCAGGTCAGGCATTTGTGGGAGTTATCGGTCCTCTTATTGAAGTACCTGCATTGATATTACTGGTGAAGCTTGCCTTTTGGTTTAAAAAGAGAATGTATTCAATAAATTAAGTCGTGACTGTGTAAACACCCTGAAGTTTCAGCTTTTTGAAAGTTGAATATAATTGAGGCCCAAAGCCTAAATCCCCGTATAATTAAGCGGACTAATCTTTTTCAATTGGGTTTTTAAATCGGCTTTTATATCAAGCCCATCAATAAAGGTGTGCATGGTGGCTTGCGTAATCTTTTCATTCTTTCGCGTAAGAGCTTTCAATGCTTCATAAGGATTTGGATAACCTTCTCTTCGCAGCACGGTTTGAATGGCTTCGGCCACTACTACCCAGTTATCCTCCAGATCTTTATCAATAGCAGCTTGATTAAGTTCTAATTTTGAAATTCCCCTTTCTAAAGATTTTAAAGCCAGAAAAGTATGCGCAAGTGGCACACCGATGTTGCGCAATACGGTTGAGTCGGTGAGATCTCGTTGCAATCGCGAGATAGGAAGTTTAGCAGAGAGATGTTCAAACAATGCATTCGCTATTCCTAAATTACCCTCTGCATTTTCAAAATCGATTGGGTTTACTTTGTGCGGCATGGCACTGCTGCCAATCTCACCTTCTTTTATTTTTTGTTTAAAATAATTCATAGCCACGTATTGCCATACGTCCCGACTGAAATCAATAAGAATGGTATTGATCCGTTTCAGGTTATCAAAGAGTGCTGCTAAATTATCGTAATGTTCAATTTGCGTGGTGGGTTGACTGCGCGATAAACCGAGTTGCAGGGTAACAAACAAATCAGCAAAGTGATGCCAATTAATTTCCGGATACGCGATGTGATGCGCATTAAAATTTCCAGTTGCACCACCAAATTTTGCCGAGTAAGGAATTGTTTTTAATAAGTCGAGCTGTCGCTTAATTCGTTCTGCAAAAACAAAAATCTCCTTCCCTAATCGGGTAGGGGATGCTGGTTGGCCGTGGGTGCGCGCCAGCAAGGCAATATCTTTCCATTGTTCCGACAGGTTGGAAAGATGGTTTACTAAAGCTTCCATAGCAGGAAGAAATTCAACATCTATAAATTCCTTTAGGGAAAGTGGTATTGCGGTGTTATTAATATCCTGTGAGGTAAGCCCGAAATGGATAAATTCTTTGTAGGCAGAAAGATTAAGTTCATCAAATTTTTTCTTCAGGAAATACTCAACGGCTTTAACATCGTGGTTCGTAGTTTTCTCAATTTCTTTTATCGCGGTAGCGTCCGCCTCACTAAATTTTTCAAAAAGTTTCTTGAGGTCGCCCTCTTTAATTTTTGGAAAGGTTGAAAGTTCTGGCAGCGTATTGGTAAGCGCCAGAAAGTACTCAACTTCAATGCGCACCCGATAGTGAATCAATCCAAATTCAGAAAAGTATGGCGCCAGACTTTTGACAGAAGGAAAATATCTTCCATCCAACGGAGAGATAGCCGTAAGAGAATTTAGTTCCACGAATTGTTAATTAAGCCTTAAAATTACGAAATGAATGGCGAATACCTTGTCGATTTCTCATTCTTTAAACCTCCTTGGACTGCATTCTTTGTCCCAGCGATTAGCCTAATCAAAATGAAGAAAAACCACTTGTCAAAAATAGAAACTACCGGCTTTATGTTTGCGTTTGCATTCATTTATCGAACTCAATTTTCATAGTTTTGCGCGCTATGTTGTTTTCCTTTCTAAAATACCTTTTTCTCACTGGGCTTATTTTTTGTGTGGCCGCTACCTGGGCTCAAAATAAGCCTGGTACCGGGCTTGCAATTAGCCGGGCGAGTGGCGCTATAGTTATTGATGGAGTTTTGGATGAATCCGACTGGATCAAGGCTGGCGTGGCTTCTCATTTTTTTCTTAACTATCCGGTGGATACGTTGGCCCCTGCTTTTCAAACCGAAGCCCGAGTTACCTTTGATGATGATCATTTCTACGTTTCGTTTGTCTGTTATGATGATAGCCGACCTTCGGTCATACAGTCGCTTCGAAGAGACTTTGAGTGGTCGGTGAATGATAACGTAGGCATATACCTCGATCCCTATAATGATTTTACTAACGGATTCTTTTTTGGAATTAATCCCTATGGCGTGCAACGTGAGGGCTTGATGTCGGGCGGTGGCACAGATGGGGAGAGTTATAATATTAATTGGGATAATAAGTGGTACTCCGCTGTAAAGCGATTAGAAGACAGATGGATTGCTGAGATCGCCATTCCGTTTAAATCATTTCGCTACAATCAAAAGGAGTTGATGTGGAATGTTAACTTCCTTCGCCAGGATTTAAAACGAAATGAAGTATCGAGTTGGATTGCTACCCCTATTCAATTTCTTCCCTCGGCATTTGCTTGGTCGGGTAAAATAAACTGGCAAAGTCCTGCGCCTCATGCCGGTACAAACATCTCAATCATTCCTTATGCTACTGCGTCAGCCTCTGAAGATAAAGAAGATGGAACGAGCGAAAAATTAGTGAATGCGGGCTTTGATGCAAAAGTTGGAATAACTCCTTCCTTGAATCTTGACCTGACTGTTAACCCCGATTTTTCTACGGTTGAAGTCGATCGTCAAATCATCAATCTTTCGCGGTTTGAATTTCAGTTTCCTGAAAGAAGGCAATTCTTTTTAGAGAACAGCGATCTGTTTTCAGCACCTGGATTTTCCTCCTTAACACAACCTTTTTTTTCACGAAGAATCGGACTGGCCAATGATACCTCCGATAATCTGACCAAAGTACCTATATTATATGGAGCCCGAATTAGCGGAAAAATGGGAACCAAATGGCGTATGGGCTTAATGAATCTTCAGACAAAAGAAACAGAATCCTTGGGGCTACCTGCGCAGAATTATTCAGTAGGAGTTATTCAAAAGCAAATATTAGCACGGTCGAACATTGATGTATTTGTTGTAAACAAGCAATCGTTGGGTTTATCACAGTATGATCCTACGAAATTTTATCATGAAAGCCTTGTGAAGGAAGTTTGGAATGGTTCTGATTCTGTACCACAGCTCAATACCTATAATCGGGTGGTGGGCACCGATTTTAACTTTATTACCGTGAACAACAAATGGGGCGGAAAAGCATACTATCATCATTCATCCGATAATTTTTCCAATGGCGACTCCTACTCTTTCGGTGGTTTCGCAACATATAATACCCGAAAAATTAGTTTGATGGGAGGAGGTATTGGGCTTGGTAAAAATTATAATGCTGAGGTTGGCTTTGTTCCCAACCTGGCGGTGTATCCAGGTTCTTTTGGTGGGATTGTTGAAGCTGATTACAAAATTTATCAAAAGTCTGGACCGCTGGTTGTGATGACACCCGGGGTAACCTACGATGTTGGGTATTTACCAGATGGAACGTTAACCGACCAAAGTATCACCGCGCGGTATGCTTTAAGGTTCAGAAGTACAGCAATGCTAACGGCATCGGTTAAAAACATTTTTCAAAAACTCCCGGAAGATTTTGATGTGTTGGATCCAAAGGGAGACTCTACGTTTTTGAAAGGAGAAGAATACACGTGGAATGAATTTAAGTCAGAGTTTACTTCCAACACAAGAAGTTTATTTACCTATGCTATTTCAACCAGTGGTGGGGAATTCTACAATGGCACGCGAATTAGTGTGGGCGGCCTGTTATCGTATCGGGTTCAACCGTATGGTAGTATATCATTGGCAGGTGATTACAATCATATAGTTCTTCCACCTGAATATGGGAGTGCTACTTTTTTATTATTGAGCCCCCGATTGGATCTTACTTTTACAGATAAATTGTTTCTTACCACGTTTGTTCAATACAACGACCGGTACGACAACGTTAATTTAAACGCAAGATTTCAATGGCGCTACAAACCGGCCTCAGACTTCTTTATCGTTTACACGGAAAACTACTTTGCTGAAGCATTCGCAAGCAAAAACAGAGCTTTAGTCCTTAAATTTACCTATTGGCTGAATCTTTAACTAGAAACAGGATTCTTGATACTGGTGGCTAGAATCCAGAGACCAGTATCTGTTTTTATATATTGACTACTATTTACTCAATACTATCTACTCAGGACTAAATCCTTACCTTTGCAACAACACAATCATAGATAAAAATGGCATTTGGATTTTTTAAAAAGAGTGAGAAGAAAAGTGAGACTCCGGTAAATGCAGGTCCACATTATTACGATCTGAAAGTAAAAAACATTATTCAGGAGACTAAGGACGCGATCAGTATTGTATTTGAGCAGCCTGCGAATAAGATAAGCTACAAGTCAGGACAGTTTTTAACGCTTATTGCACCGGTTGCCGGTAAAGAAGTTCGGAGAGCCTATTCGTTGAATTCATCTCCTTTCACCGATCAGGATTTGTCGGTAACTATTAAACGTGTTGATTTAGGTTTGATGTCCAACTGGCTTCCTGATAATCTTAAAGCGGGAGATACCGTTAAGGTGATGGAACCGATGGGACATTTTACCACGGAGTATAAGAGTGAAAACAAACGCCACGTAATAATGTTTGCGGGTGGCTCTGGCATCACACCCATGATGTCTTTAATAAAGAGTACACTTACACAAGAACCGGAAAGTATTTGTTCGCTCATTTATTGTAACCGCGATATTGATAGTATCATCTTTAAAGATCAGCTCGAAAAACTTCAAACCACGCATGCCGGTAGACTACATGTAATTCATGTGCTCGACAATGCCCCTATGAACTGGCAGGGTTATTCTGGTTTGCTGAGTCATGAGATGCTCACTAAACTTTTCGAGCGCATTCCGGATTGGGGTTTGGAGAAAACAACCTACTTAATGTGTGGCCCTGAAGGAATGATGAAGAATGTTGAAACCCTTTTGGCTGCATTAAATATTCCTAAAGAAAAAATCTTTAAAGAGAGTTTTGTACAAGGCACAATCGATAAAGGAGTTAGGAAAGAAGTGACGGTGACTACAGGCGAGAAGAAGGAGCGTGAAGTGACGATTCGTTATGATGGCCAGGAATATAAATTTATGGTCGCCCCAGATCACACGATTTTAGAAACAGCTCTCAATCAGGGAATTGATTTACCGTATTCATGCCAAAGTGGTTTGTGTACTGCTTGTCGCGGCAAGGCATTATCCGGTCAGGTAAAACTTGACGAAGAAGAAGGCCTGTCACAGTCGGAACGAGCCGAAGGGTACGTACTTACCTGCGTAGGTCATCCTATGACAGACGATGTGGTGATTGAGATAGGTTAATCCAGTCCCTGGATACTAGTTACTAGACGCTCGTATCCAGGAACCAGTATCATTTCTTAGTAAACTCCATTCCTTCAATCATTACGGATTGAATTTTTCCAGCAGCACTCGCTGCAAAGGTTGCTGAAGTTTGGCCCCACCAGCGCTTTTCATAATATCCTCGAAACGTATCGTAATTCCAATGAGCTAAGGTTGCCTTCGCGGTATTGTTTAGATTAAAGAATAAAGTGTTGTCCTTTAAACTGACATTCAGTTCACCATAAAGCGCATGTGTATAAATGCCTTCATAGTGCGTTAGTGCATGCGAGGGTGTTGTATCTTTCACTCGTGCCGCTTCTATTTTTTTCTCAGCTGCGTCACCCGTGGCTGATATTTTTTTGTATAATGAATTAAAATCTGCACTCCAATCTGTGGTTCCACCCAAAGCAAAATGATCAAAGGCTTTAAACATCAAGGCATGTCTTACTTCGGCATGATCAAGATTTCCGAAAACATAGATCGCTAATTTTTCAGATGGCAATTGCCCATGGATGGCGGTTTCACCTGCAAGACTTCCGGTATGATAGTTTATTTTGCTTCCCTTGTAATCCTGTTGGAACCACCCGAGGCTATAGGTCTTCCAATTAGGCTTAGTAAGTTGAGCGGTAGGATAGAATTGGCTGGCTGTTACCATTACCTGAGGTTTAAAAAGTTCATTCCAGGTTGTCGCTTTTACCAAACGGCCACCCGCATATTTACTACTATCTAACATGCAAATTGCCCACTTGCTCATGTCATCCGAACAGGACCACACACTTCCTGCAGGTCCAATTTCATCGGCATTGGTGCGTTCAATTACTGTAATTTTAGTATCAACTAAATGATGGGGATAAGATTGGTTGGCGTCCTTTACCTGACTCAGTAAAGGGAAAGTACGAGTCATAGTCAAGGGATCAAAAATCCGTTTCTGAATAAAAACTTCCCACGGCATACCACTTACTTTTTCAATTACTTTTCCGGCTGCGAGGTAAAAAATATTCTGATAGATAAAGCTGGAGCGTAACGAATAGCTTGGTTCTACCATTTTCATTTTAGCCAGCACTTCATCGGATGGGATTTTCATAATGGTCCACAGAAAATCTGCATTGCCGACTCCAGAGTTGTGCGTGAACAAGTCTCTGATCTTTAGTTCGCGCGTCACGTTAGGATCATACAACTGAAACTCTGGCAAATAATCAATTACTCGATCTTCCCATTTTACTTTCCCTTCATCTACCAGCATACCCATACATGTGGCGGTCATGGCCTTGGTAGTAGAGGCGCAAGCAAACAGCGTCTTCGAATCAACTACCAGATTCGTTCCTAGTTGACGAACGCCATATCCTTTGCTCAGGATAACCTTACCATCTTTCACAACCGTAACTGCCAGGCCCGGAACCTCATAAAGCTTGCGCGAAGCCTCTACATAGGCATCAAATTCTTTTACTTGTTGAGCAAGATTTTGTGAATGAAGCGTTGATACAAATAGAAATAATAATGGAAGTAGGAAAAGCTTTTCATAGAATGATTTGATATTTATTTGTCTAACCAATTGTATTTGCGCAGTAAGTCAAGTACGAGTGCTCTCTTTTCTTCCTGCGGTGTTGGAATGTTGCAAAGCATAATATACGTAATTCCTTTTTCGGGGATGCTTACAAAATCGCCATAAAAACCACCTTGTGTGCCAGTATGGTAAATCATGTAATAACCTTCGGGAGTTTGTTCAATAAACCAACTGTAGCCGATAAACGGAGCATCAGAACTTTTCCAGTTTGAATATTTTTTTATTTCTCTTGACTCATCAATAAATTCTTTTGTTAAAAAAGCTGATTTACGAATAGCCAATTCGTATTGAGCCAATTCCTCTACGGAACTCCAAACGCCCCATTTCCAGCAGCTGCAAACGTGGGCTCCTCACCATAGTCCTTTTCAATAAATCCATCAGCTGTTTTTAGATATGCATGGGAAACTCCGGATGAGGGAAAGGGTCCATCGGTAATCACACTGGCATTCATACCGGAAGGTTCAAAGATTCTGGTCTTTACTTCTTCTTGCCATTTTGTACCCGTTACCTTTTCGATAATAAGCGCAAGTCCATTAAATGCCGGGTTAGAGTATTCATAGTGCGAGCCCGGCTCAAACAGTAATGAGTCATTTAACTTGATGGGCGCGAAGTTTTCTTCATCCTTAGCAGTTAAAAGAAAAAGACTATCCAAATATACTCTTCGGTTATCGGGTAACCCTGAAGTGTGCGTAAGCAAATGGTGAATTCGAACTTTTTTAGAGATTTCAGGATTTTTGAAATCCAGGAAGTATTTAGCTAATGAATCGTTTAATGAAAGTTTACCTTCTCGGACTAAATCGAGAATAACATTGGAAACAAAAGTTTTGGAGATAGAGCCAGTATTAAAAAGCGTTTGTGGCGTAATTTTTTCTTTCGTTGTTAAATCGGCCAGACCATATCCTTTGGAGAATACGATCTTATCACCTTTCATAATCAGAATGGCGCTCCCGGGTGCATCTGGGCTGAATGATGATGAAAAAAGCTTATCCAGTTGTTTTTCAAAAGTTGGTTTTTGTGTACATCCCAAAATTGACAAAAGGAAAAGGAGGAATAGCGGTTGCTTCATAAATTAGTTTATAGCTCCGGTTCTTTTTCTAATAATACCCACCAGAGCCACAATAGCAATTACAGACCACACTGCATTGATGAAGGTAAATGGGTATGCTTCTTTATAAATACTATTAATTATTAAAAAAATAGCGCCTGTCAAATTTAATACTTGAAAAGTAATGGAATCTGATTTTACTTTTTGATAACTATTAAGTGCATAAGCGGCAATCACCTCAATAGAGCCAATCCACCCGAGCGATGTAATGAGTAACTCCATATTAATCTCGCATCTTCAAACGTAACAAATACATATCCGATGTGATGTACAGAGTCTTTTCATCAGGGGATAAGGCGCAGTTTGCAGTTGCTTCCGGTATTTTTATTTTGCCTAAAATAGTACCCGTTTGATTGAATATCCAGATCCCTCCTGGTCCGCTGGCAAAAATGTTTCCTTTACTATCGGCTTTAAGTCCATCGGGTAAACCCTTTTCTGCTCCAACATTTGGAGTAGCGTTGTAAAAGATGCGACCTTGTTGCACAGAGTCCTTGTCATTCAATGTAAACTCATACCAGATTGCCTTTTCGGGATCAGAGTTGGCGACAATAAATTTCTTTTCACCCGGTAAAAAAATGATTCCATTGGGTCTTGTTAATGAATCAACCAATAATGAAACAATTCCATCAGACGAAACACGATAAACACCATTATGAGGTTGCTCTTTTTCAGGATCATCATTTTGTTGCCCAAGCCCATAAGGGGGATCAGTAAAATATAAATCTCCATTGCTTCGGTAGACTGCATCATTCGGACTGCTAAATCGCTTTCCTTCGTACGTTGAAGCTACCGTAGAAAAATTCGGAGCAGGATTATCGAGAGGTGAATTCATTTTAGCAATTCTACGATCGCCATGCTGGCATAAGATCAAAGAATTATTGTAAATAACCAATCCCTTTGATCCGGGTTCACCTGAAGTTGTTTCAGTTCCTGTAAAGCCGGAGGGGGTTAAATAAGGCTCTACACCTTTTGCTTCTGTCCATTTATGAATACTATTTTTAGGGACGTCTGAAAATAGGAGCATATTTTCTTTTTCCACCCAAACAGGGCCCTCGCTCCACTCAAAGCCTTCGCCAATAATTTCAAGGGGTGCACTAGCAGAAATCAGGTTGTCAAGCCCGGCATCCATTCGTTCGATGCTGCCTATGGTTTTCGTTTCTTTCGTAGCACAAGCAGTAGCTATCACAACTAGTAAAAGTAAGTATCTCATCGGTTTCAATTTTGCCGTGGAAGTTAAGAAAAAGATCGGACTATGGGTCCATTATTAGTTTCAGTGGAGTTTGGGTTACAAGGGTTGCCAGAAAGCATTCCACCTAGTAGAAATATTTGGTTATTCGGTTTTGGTGGTCAAATATCTTTGTTATTACTATTTTGCCAACAAATATACTGGCCATGGCTGAAGCAATAGAGATACCTCAAAGACCGCAACGTAAGTTCTTGCCCGAGCAATTTGAAATAAGTACGTGGGAGATTTTAAGACCCTATTTTGAGAATCTAAGTTCCCGATCGATTAAGGATAGCGAGGCGTTACAACAATGGCTTGAAGACCGAAGCGAACTAGAATCTGTTATCAGTGAAGATTTAGGCTGGCGCTATATTAAAATGACTTGCTATACCGACAATGAATTATACAGTAAACGCTATCAGGATTTTGTGGAAAACATTCAGCCCCACATGGCGCCTTTTTCGGATCAACTCAATAAGAAATTTGCTACATCACCTTTTTTGCAAGAACTGGAGTCAGAACCGGGCTTCTCTATCTTAATTAGAAGCGTAAAGAAGGACATCGAATTATTTCGCGAAGCCAACATCCCGCTATACACAAAAATAAATACTGAAACCCAAAAGTACGGCCAGGTTGTCAGGCGCTATGACGGTGACCATTGACGGTAAAGAATTGACCTTGCAGCAAGCAAGCGTTGTTTTGCAATCTACCGATCGTGCCAAGCGTGAGGATGTCTATAAAAAAAATGGCGGAGCGCAGAAGCAAAGGACAGTGTAGTTCTTGATGAATTATTTTCAAAACTAATTTCACTCCGCCATCAGGTAGCGCTTAACGCGGATATGAAAAATTTTCGCGATTACATGTTTAAGTCATACGGTAGGTTTGACTATACACCTCAGGATTGTTTCAATTTTCACGAATCTATTGCGAGCGAAGTTGTGCCTATTTTAAATGATTTAAGCCTTGAGCGAAAGCAACAATTAAAAGTGTCTGATCTTCGCCCCTGGGATAAAGCGGTTGATCCGTTAGGACGTGAGCCCCTGAAGGCTTTTGAAAACGGAAATGATCTCACAGAAAAATCAATTGAAAGTTTCAAGAGATTGGATCCTTTCCTTGGACAATGTCTTTCTATCATGAAGGAAATGGGACATCTTGATTTGGAATCCCGCAAGGGGAAAGCACCGGGCGGATATAATTATCCGTTAAGTGAGATTGGTGTGCCTTTCATTTTTATGAATGCGACTTCTACCATGCGCGATATGACTACCATTATGCACGAAGGTGGCCATGCTATTCACAATTTTCTAACGAAGGACCTGTCTCTGGCTGATTTCAAATCTCCGCCCATGGAAGTAGCGGAGTTAGCATCGATGTCGATGGAATTAATTTCGATGGATACGTGGGATATTTTCTTTCCCGATGCTGAGGATTTAAAGCGTGCGAAACGAGAGCAGTTAGAAGATATAATCGAGACGCTCCCGTGGGTGGCTACTATCGATCAATTTCAACACGGACTTTACGAGAAACCGGATCATACCTCGGAAGAACGCACACAACTTTGGAATAAAGTATTAGCCCGTTTTTCTGATTCAGTTACAGACTGGAGCGGATTGGAAGCCAATAGGGATACATTATGGCAGAAACAACTTCATTTGTATGAAGTACCATTCTATTATATAGAGTATGGAATGGCCCAACTAGGGGCCCATAGCGTTGTGGCGTAATTATAAACAGAATAAGCAAAAGGATTGCAGAGTTATATGCGTGCTCTTAAACTTAGGAAATTTAACTACCATCCCTGAAATTTATAAAGCAGCAGATATCAAATTTGATTTCAGCAGGGTTTATATAAAAGAGTTAACGGATTTTGTAAAAGAGGAGTATGCGAAAATCTAAGACCGACTTTTATCAAGCAGACCACTCAACGCGATAGCATCTTCATTTGAAAGACCTATGAGTTGAAGGTCAAGTCCATTAATCGTAGCGTCTAACTTTTTCAGCAGATCAAGACCAGCTTCGCTAATAACAATGTCTGAAGCACGCTTATCTTTTGGGCACCTATTCTTTACTACTAAGTCTTTTACAATCAATCGATCAATCAAACGCGAAACATCAGAATTTTTGTCGAGCATTCGGTTCTTTATTTCTGTAGCAGAGATCCGGTTTGGATGTTGGCCCCGAAGAATGCGCAGAATATTGTATTGCTGACCTGTAATACCATGAGGTTCAAAAAAATCTTTTTGCTTGCTTTGAATCCAGTTGGAAGTGAAGAGAATGTTTAGAATCGCTTTTTGTTGCACGTTTCTAAATTTAGTTTGCTTTATTTCTTCTTCGATGTTCATAAAAAAGGCGATTGCAACATGACGCTGCAATCACCATCTTCAAAGGTTATAATTATTTAGCCTTATTCAATTCGACTTTTACAACAACTTCAACCTCGTCAGCTACTGCTAATTCACCGCTTGCCAATTTGTTGCTCCACTTCAGGCCATACTCCAGGCGATTAACCTTTCCAGTAAATTTGAACCCAGCCTTAACACCACGGCCGGTATCAATTTGACCTCCATAAGTAATGTCAAATACAACAGGCTTAGTTACATCACGCATGGTGAAGTCGCCTTTCAATTGATATTTACCACCAGTTTTTACGATAGTACCTGTGAACTTAATCTCAGGAAATTGTTCAGCATTAAAAAAATCATCTGATTTTAAATGCTTGTCTCTGTTTTCATTACCGGTGTTTACAGAGGCTGTTTTGGCAGTGAATGTTACTTCGGCTACGTTAAAATCATCAGATTTACTAACGATCGCACCATCGAAATCAGTAAAGGCTCCGTTTTACTTCAGAAACCACCATGTGGGTTACATTAAATTGTATGTTAGTGTGAGCTTTATCGAGATTCCAGGTTGTTTGAGCAGTTGCTATGCCTGTTATAAATAGAAAAGCAGCTAGTACATTAATTTTTTTCATGGTTTAATTTTTAGTTTGTTTTGGTTCGTTAGGCAAGTATAACACCAGTTTTAAATTATATGTTTAAACATGTAATAATTTTCTTGTAAATAATTGATTATCAATCAGTAAATTTTAATCTATAAATATGGTGGGTTTAATAGACTAAAGATTTAGCCAGTAGGTGAGCTTTAAAACAAGAGCCCTTGTTTTAGGTTGTCCAACTTCAAAAGCGCTGCCATTTTCGAAAGATTCGGCAAAGTAGTTTTCGGTGTATACAATAAAGAGATCAGACACGGGTTTGAACCGCCATTGAAACCTGCTGTTTATGTTCAGATTGTTAATCTGACTATTATACTGAACAAAGGTTGTCCAGAAAACTTTGCGTGAAAAAGTAAAATCGATTCGTGGACCAATCAAATAGAGATTAGAACTATTATAAGGTTCCGGTAGGCGAATTCTATTATAGCTAAAGTTAAGCGATGCAAAACCCCAAGGCTGATACCGGTAGGTGAGATTACCTGTAAAGCTTACTCGATTTCCATTGAAATACCCACCTGAACGGGTACTTAAGTCAAACGAAAGCCGTTTACGCGCGTCAGAGCTATAATTTGCAATCACTAAAAAATTCTGGTAGTCAGTATTGGCCGGCAATTCTAAACCTTCCGAGCCGCTTGGATCAAACGGATCAAACAGATAAGTGTATTCCTCTCTTAACCGCATATTGAAGAGAGCGGTGTTTCGAAAGCGAATGCGATACATAAAGTTATAATCCCAATCAAGAAACCCATAATTTTGATTGCACACCATATCAAAATCAAAACCCGGCCCATGACTTTGCATGATCCCTGACGCTGGATAAAAATTATGCCAGGTGGTGGAGGCGAGTTGTTGAATATCCGTTCTCCGTACAAATCCAACTTCCGGACTATAGTTGGCTCCTACATGACGGGTCAATACTTCCACATTCCATTTAAATGTGCTGTAATTAATAAAGCCTCCAAAGGCAAAAGCAGAGTCTAATTTTTCCTGATCAAAGGAGTGATGATAAAATGCTTTGCCTGTCCAGCGGTTATCGCTGGTAGCCAGGTTAAAGTCCAACCCTGCTACGCGGGAAAATGAGGGTGGTTGATTGGTAAATTCTCCACCGATAGAATCCTGAAAGGCCTGCTTGTTGATTAATATCATTCCAATGTTTGATCGCTTAAAAACTTTTTGTTGAATAGTTGCTACCGTGTAATTAGTTGATGCAAGATTTATTGTGGGATCTTCGGCAGCCTGCATAGTTATAACCCCAATGCGGGTATTGTTATTTATTTTGCCGCTTAGTCTGGCACCTCCATAAATCGTATTTTGAATATTTTGTCCGGTGGATGAATCCCGCGCGATTCCAATCCTTCGAGAAAAGAAGGGCCGTGTTTGATCGAGGCCAAAATTGGCAAACAGATCTGCATTTTCAAGAAAGAATTGTCTTCGTTCCGGAAAGAAGATTTCAAAACGATCCAGATTAGTAACCTGTTCGTCTACTTCTACCTGCGAAAAATCCGGGTTAACCGTTAGATCAAGATTGAGAGCCGGACCAATACCAATTTTTGCATCGCCTCCTACTTGAATTTTATTTTCTGTTGGAGTGCCTTCCTCATAATTCTTAGACGAATTACCAGCTATGTATGGGATAACAGAAACATTGGGGCCGGGCTTAGCAAGCGGAATATCCCAAACCAGTTCTTTACTAAAGGCAAGATTGACAATATCGAAGTTTCTTGGGATAGGAGACCAGGTAGATCGCTCGGCAAATTGGCTATCAATGCGATAAAAATTGACGTTCCAACTGGAAAAATCTTCTTTGAAACGCAAGGTTTTAAATGGGATTGCCATTTCAGCAATCCAGTACCCCTCATACGTTTTACTTCCGAGTACCATTTATTATCCCAATTGAGAGTAAAACTACTACCACTTGCCGATCCGCCATCACTGACTAAACCCTCTCTCTGAACACCAAATGGATTGACTCCGAAAATAAAGGCATTGGTTCGATCTTTAAATGTATCCAGAACAACAGAGATTCCATCATTCGCTTCCCCCCGGTAGTCTCTGCGTAAAGAAGGGGTAACATATTTTCTGGACCCCAGATTATACATCTTGGCCCCTATGTAAATGAAATGATCATCGTAGGCTATTCGCACTTCAGTCTGCGAGTTGGCCAACGAAGTATCGTAGGGAAAAAATTGTTGAAAGTTTGTCGCTACATCTGTGTTTTGCCAACCGGCATCACTCAAATCCCCATCTAACGTGATCGAGCCAGTTGCTTTGCGGATGGTAATATTTGGTTGCCCTTGAATAAACCCAAACAGAAAAATGAAGAATAGAAGTAAGACGGATCGTAACAAGGAATGAATTTTAAATTTAATGTGCAAAGATAGAGAAGCGGTAAGCTTTCAGTAGTGAAATTTGATAAATGGCAGATTGAATTAGTCTGTTAAATTGTTGTTAACAAACTTTGCCAAATTCTAACACAGCCGTACTCCTTAAAGATAAAATTCTTTGGTAAGCATGTAATATTCGGAAGACCATTCCTGCACCTCTTTGTAGAGAACCAACTCTTCTTTTCTTACATTTTGTTTTTCCAATTGAAATTCTAACAGCAGCCTCTCTACCGGCTTATTACTTCGAGACCGAAAAGAGCACACGCGGGTGTTGAACCAACCCTCGCTTTCTGCCATTAATTTTATTAGAGACCCTTCAGTAGCCGGTAAAATTAAATTCAATCTGCCGGAAGGCTTTAAAAGACGCTTGCTGTGAGTAAGCAAGTCATGATGGGTGAGGGTTTGCGTATGCCGGGCCACGATGCGAGTTGCTTTCGGTGGTTTATAACTATTATTAAAATAGGGCGGATTACTTACTATTAAATCGTATGGCGCTGCATTGAATTTCTGAAGGGGTTGATTATGAACGTTTACTTTTGATGGCCAAGGCGAGCGACCAATATTTTCACGAGCTTGTTCACAATCTTCTTTTGCAATATCAATGGCATCAATTATGGAATGCGTGGAAGTTCGCTGTGCCAATATAAGTGCCATTACTCCCGAACCCGTACCCACATCTAATAGGCGTTGTGCATTCTTTAACTCTACCCAAGCACCTAAAAGCACACTATCGGTTCCAACTTTCATTGTACACCGATCGTGATATACTGTAAATTGTTTGAAGTCAAATCTGTTGGCAACCCGCATAGCCTTTTTTATACTTCCGTAGGTTTATAGACGGCATCATGCCATTGGTGTAAGCGATGGTTCATCATATCAAACCAAAGCGGAGGGAGTAAGGCGATGATAATCATAGTGGGATAACCAAAGGGCAACTGTGGACTTTCGTCATAATGTTTCAACATCGGGTAGCGCTTAATCGCGTTGGCATGATGGTCGGAATGGCGCTGCAGTTGAAATAAAAAAAAATTACTAATTAAATGACTGGCATTCCACGAGTGTAAAGGATTTACGCGCTCATAATTACCTGTAGAAGTCTTCTTTCTTACAATGCCATAATGTTCCACATAGTTAACCAGTTCAAGAAGTGTAAAAGCAACAATACTTTGAGCGAAAAAGAAAACGGGTATTTGCCAGATAAATACTCCGAAATTCAGGCTAAATAGAAATGTAAGAATACCACAAAAATAAATGGCAATGCCGTATAGCTGATCATGGCGTTAGCGAGCGAAAGGGTAGGCTTGCCTAAGCGAGAAAGTCTTTCTGATTCTAAAGTCCAGGCATGTACATAACTATTGAAAACGGAGCGTACCCAAAAGGCATAGAAATTTTCATTCTTTCTGGCTGTGGCCGGATCGAGAGGTGTAGCCACATAAACGTGGTGCCCCCGGTTGTGTTCAATATAAAAGTGCATGTAGCAAACGGTCATCAATAATAGTCTGCTATAAAATCTTTCAAGCGTTGATTTTTTATGTCCTAACTCGTGGGCTACCGTAATACCGATGCCCCCGGTTACCAAACCTGTGCTAACAACAAACCCGATCCACTCGTAGAAGGCAAGGGGTTTGTTACTGATTACATAAAATGCCCACAGCACAAAGCCCAGTTGAATGAATGTCCACAGATAGGTTACTAAACGGTAATAGATTTCTTCACTTACCAGATCTAAATTCTCGTCAGAAATATTTTTAGTATCTAATCCGGTCAGGTAGTCCACGGTTGTAATAACAATAAATACGAATGCGATAGTAAGGTAATTCCACCATCCACCCTGGTAAAAGCCTACCACGGCCAAGGCCGGAAGAATAAAGGCGGTGAAGAATCCTAGCTTCTTTATAAATTTCATGTGTTAATATTAATTTTTTGATGGACACATGGAATGGCCTAAATTATCATACTGTTTCGTGCAAGGATTTAAATGGCCATTTCATAGCTCGAATTTACAAAACAACAGGTGATTGGGTTTGTGCGCCAAATAAAAATACGGTCGCAATCAGTTATACCGCTTGGTTAAGAGGTTTGTTTATGAATTATCGCAATAATATCACTTTCAATTAATTAGCCTACCTTTGCCGCTTATTTATCAATAAAATTAATGGAATCATTTGACGGCCTGGGACTCTCCGGGCAACTGGTGGAAGCAATCCGCCAAATGGGGTTTGAATCACCCACCCCGATTCAAGAAAAAGCAATCCCTATTCTTCTAAAGGGAAATGTCGATTTAGTAGGCCTTGCCCAGACCGGTACCGGAAAAACAGCAGCTTTTGGCTTGCCCTTGCTGCAGCTAGTGGACGATACCAACCGAACTACTCAGGCCCTTATCGTAGCGCCAACCCGCGAATTGAGTGTGCAAATCACCAGCGATTTGGAGCGCTTTTCATCTTCGTTTATGAAGTTGAACATCGTTACGATTTATGGCGGTGCGAGTATCAGTGAGCAAATAAGAAAAGTGAGACGGGGTGCGCATATTATTGTCGCCACACCGGGTCGCCTTATTGACATGCTCTCCCGTAAGGTGGTGGATCTTTCATCGATCAAGTATGTGGTGCTGGATGAAGCGGATGAGATGTTGAACATGGGTTTTAAAGAAGACATTGACGAAATTCTTTCAACCACCCCCAAGGAGAAAAACGTATGGTTGTTTTCGGCAACCATGCCACGCGAGGTTCGCGAAATTGCCAAGACCTATATGCGTAATCCTGAAGAAATTACGATGGGCGAGCGCAATCAGGGAAACGAGAACATCGATCACCAATTTATAATGGTTGATGAGCGTGATAAGTACATGGCCTTAAAACGGTTTGTAGATTATGCGCCCGATATTTTTGGAGTAATCTTTTGCCGTACAAAAATTGATACTCAAAAAATTGCTGAACACCTGATTAAAGATGGCTACAGTGCAGACTCGCTGCATGGCGACCTCACGCAACAACAACGCGACCGGGTAATGCGCAACTTCAAGAATAAATCATTGCAATTATTGGTGGCTACCGATGTAGCGGCTCGTGGCATTGATGTAAGTGGTATTACGCACGTAATACATATGAATATGCCTGATGAGATGGAATACTATACCCATCGCAGTGGTCGTACCGCGCGTGCAGGTAAAAGGGAATTTCACTTGCTATCGTTGCGAAAAAGAAGTAGGAAAAATTCAACAAGTTGAACGAGGTTTGAAACGCAAGTTCACCCGAATTCAGGTTCCTACCGGGGATGAGGTTTGTCAGGCTAAACTGCTGGCTCTTGTACATAAAGTAAAGCAAGTGGAAGTGAATGAAGAAGAGATTGACTCTTTCTTACCGGAAGTTTACCACGAGTTAAAAGATTTAAGTAAGGAAGATATTATCAAGCGGTTTGCTTCTATTGAGTTTAACCGTTTCCTTGAATACTATCGCGATGCGCGCGACCTGAATAAATCTGACCGCACGAAAACCTACGAAATAGATGGCGATAGAGATCGAAACACAACCGGTGACAGGATTTTTATTAATGTCGGAAAAATGGATGGCCTTGAAAAAGGAAATTTGTTGGAATTGATTTGTGATTTTGGTGAAGTTAAGGGTGCTTCCATCGGTAAAATTGATTTGAAAGGTGCTTATTCATTCTTTGAAATTGAAAAAGGATTGACCGAACAGGTAATGAAAGGTTTTGAAGGTGTTGAGTTACGTGGCCGCAAGGTACGCTTGGAGATGACAGAACCACATAAGGAAAAATATTCTGATAAGAAAAAGGAGCGGTTCTATGGCTCTAAGTCTAAATCATCTTCTGATAGAGGAGGCTCACGGGGAGAGTCGAGAGGGGGAGATAGAGGAAGATCGAAGCGATATTGAATTTAAGCACTCAATCTTAACCAGTAAGAGCATTAAGGAAACCTTAATGCTCTTTACTTGATTGTCTTTTCAGAATTACAAGGGCTTAAATTGCTCAAACGCTTCTTTGCAATCGTGGCAATAGTATAATGCCCGGCAAAGCGTTGGTCCAAAAGGACTTTTCATTTCTGTGTTGTCGCCATCACAGCTGGGACAAATGGCTGTCTCAAGAATTTCGAGATCAGTAAAAACTTTGTTGGATGGGGGCGGAGCGAGTCCATATTTTTTAAGGGCGGCTTTCCCTTTTTCAGAAATCAAATCCGAACTCCACGGTTTTTTGAAACTGATATTTACATGCGGAGTAATTCCCTTTGTTTTTAGCAAGGTTTCAACTTCAAGTTTCATGTAATCCATCGCAGGACAGCCAACAAAGGTGGGAGTCATTTCTACAGTTACCTGATCAGCATCCACAACAACTTCGGTGATTACACCCAGATCAATAAGAGAAAGCACCGGAATCTCCGGATCCTTGACATCTTCTAACCAGATTAATATTTGTTCTTTTGAAACCATTGAACTAGATATTGGACTCTTGATACTTGATGCTGGAAAACCTGGACTGTATTACATATAAACCCAAGACTATTTACTCAATACTCTTGAAATTACCATTCCGCAGTTGGATCGATCTTAAATACTTCACTCATTTCGTCAAGCAAGGGTTGCAGGTGTTCGGTGTGCTTACCTTGCCTTCCGCCAACTATGGGTTGTATTAGTTTAAGATCAGGAAGCTGAAGGCTTGTTTGAGAAAGTATAGATTCTATTTTGGCTAACCACTTTTGTTGAAGCGCTTGTTCCCCTTCAAAAATACCAGCAGCAATTAATTCTTTTTCGTACAGGGAAGTTTCAAAAATTCCCAGCGCAAAGGGCAAAGCGTACTCCAGCGATTTTTGTAAACGAGAAATACTTTCGGGTGTGGCGGAGCCAAGTTGTTTAATCCAGGTGTTGGCATGTAAGGTGTGATACCGGAGTTCACCTCTGATCTTAGTGGCCAATTGTGCGAGTGGTTGATGCGATGACCTTGTTAGCATTTCAAAACGTAAGGCTTCAGCCGTATCAAACAAAAAATGACGGATCAAACTGAAATCGTATTCCTGATTGGGTAACTCAACTAATTGACAATTATGAAACTGATTGGCATTGCGGGTAAAGGCAACGGTATCGGGATCACTTTCTCCTAATTCATGTAGCAAAGTGTACAACGCCAAACTCTGGCCCACTTTGTCCTGCGCCATAGAAGAGAAAGCGATATCTTCCTCTAATAACGGACCCATGCCAGTCCACTCAGAATTTCGATGACCTAAGATCAGTTGATCATCGGCCATTTTATATAGCAATTCTTTAAGAGGCGTATGATCCATAACTCAATGATTTATTTTAGTTCGTTCCAGAAAATTTTTCAATTTATCTCCGCCTTTATAATCCGAAGCATCGCGAAATTTCTTTTCCGGTAAGGTGAGCCATAACTCTTTGTCTTCTTCTGAAGTAAATCGGATTGCCTCCGTAGCGATTGCCCACACATTGAAAACTATTTTGCCAGTATTTAATTTTTCGCGAGCATGGACCATGGCTTCTTCAGGATTATTTGCTGCGACAGTTCCTACGTGCACGTGTTGCTTTCCTCTCTTTGCCAAATGATAAATTTCGAACGATTGGTTGCCCGGTGTTGATGTAGTTGATTCAGGAATCAGGTCATACGCATTGTTATTCCCTTCGGTCATAGGCGAAACAAAAACTTCGCGGGTGTCTACTACATAAAGCGAAACACACGTGAACCTTCGGGTGAAGGCTTCCTTTGCTAAAACATAAGCCAGTTCTAAATTAGGCGCATGTACGATGCCTTCATGTTGAAAGGATTTCCCCTCTTTGGGTTGCACAAAAACTTCGAACGTTCCAAATTGATCGAGTGGAGCTTTCGGACTAATCGATTGATTTATCTGTGGCAAGCGATTTACACGGGGATCAAGGGAATTCAACATTATTAATTATTAAAAAAAATTGACAGTTGACAAATCAATCAACAAAAAGACATCAATATGTAATTTTGGAACCTTTAATTGTCAATTGCATTTTGTGAATTGTCAATTTACTCAACTCAGGCCAAAGGCATTACGTATTTAGCCTTAGGCGATTTTAGCGCTTCGCGCACCCACTTTCCACGTTCTTCGGCTATTCTTCTTACTTCCAGTCGTTCTTTATTGCACGGGCCATCGCCATTAATTACGCGCTTAAATTCTTCCCAATCAGGTTCAGTGTATTCCCACTTACCTGTCTCTTCACTCTTTTCAATTTCGGATCAGGAATGGTGAATCCAAGCTCCCAAATTTTAGGAACATACATATCCAGAAATTGATTGCGCATCTCATCGTTGGTCCCCATTTTCACTTTCCATCGCATCAAAACTTCTGTATGCGCGGAAATTTTATCAGAGGGTCCGAAAAAATGCATCATGGGCGGCCACCAACGATTCAATGCTTCCTGAAACATTTGCCGTTGCTTAGGCGTGCCTGAGGCGAGATAGATAACGCAATGATGACCGTATTTTAAATGGAAAGATTCTTCTGCACAAATGCGATCAAGTGCCCGGCAATACGGACCATAACTTCCCTTAGCATTCGCTAATTGATTTACGATAGCCCCGGCATCCACCAACCAGGAGATAAAACAACAGTCGGCCCAGGTAAAAGTGGGATAATTGACTATGTTAGAATATTTTGATTTTCCGTTGATAAGATCTTCAATCATTTGCTCGCGTGGTTTGCCCAATGTTTCGGCTGCACTGTACAAAAGCTGTCCATGACCTACTTCATCCTGCACCTTCGCCATCAACGACATTTTTCTTTTAAAGCCGGGGGCTCGGGTTATCCAGGTTCCTTCCGGAAGTGCGCCAATAATTTCGCTGTGCGCATGTTGCTCGATCATTCGAATCAATTGCTTGCGATAAAGTTGAGGCATCCAATCTGCAGGTTCTATTTTTTCACCCCGTTCGATACGCGCTTCAAATTCGGCTAACTTGGTTGGATCTTCAGTCGCTATACTATCCGTTTTTATCCCTTCAAAAGTATTTCCGCCTCCGTACATAATGGTGATTTTAATATCCTAACAATCGTTTGCAAATATAACAGTGCGAGACGTAACAAAGTTATGAAAGCACACAAAAAACAAGATGTAAGGAAATTTTAGCCCTTCTTAAGGCCGTTCACTAGCATATCGGCCAACTGTTGACCTAATTCAGCTGGATCTATTTTACTGGAAGGATCGTACCACATGGGCATCCAGTTTAGGGATGAAAACAGGGTCATTACTGCCAATTTTTGTCGATGGTATCTTTGAACTCACCTTTACTTGCACCTTCTTCAATGATCGACTTAAAGCGGTTTATATAATTGATTCTTAGTAAAAGAAAATCGCGGAGAAAAGGTTGGCTTAGATGCCGGTGTTCATTCATAAAAACAGCCGAAGCAGTAAGGTCTTTTGCCATAACCTGAATATGACCAATAATACCTAACCGTAGTTTTTCCGTGGCCGTATGATTTTTGCTCTCGACCTCGGCCAAAGACTTACGGAATTCAGCGGCCATATCAAAACAAAGACTTTGGAGAATTTCTTCTTTTGATTTTATATGGGAATAGAGACTGGCTGCTTCAATACCCAATTTCTGAGCCAGGTCACGCATGGAGGAGGCGGCATATCCCTTCTCGCGAAACAACTCTGCCGCACTTCTAATAACCTGTGCTTTTCGGGATAAATTTCCAAAGGCTTCCATTAACTGACTTAATTGAAGGCTAAGTTAATTAATTAAATTTGATTAAAATTCGGATTCGCCAAAAATGAAATTTAATTCCGTTAAAGAATTTTTTTACAGACTCAATAATACAGGCTATCAACTGATGATGGTACCCCTGATCCTTTTCATTTATTTCTACGCACAGTCCTATTTCTATAATGGGCAGCTCTGGATTGAGAGCGAAGTCATAGTTACGTACCTGATATTCGGCATTGGCGTAATTGCATTGGTGATCCTAACAACTGTTTATATACATACTGAGAGAAAAGCCAAAAGTGTAGCGACTCTTGTTGGGCTTGGAATAAAGTTAGAGAAAGTAGGTTCATTACTTTTGAGGAAGATGGTTTGGCAATTTGTTGTTGTTACCCTGATGCCTTTGGGGCTGGTAGCTACGGGCAATCAGATCTTTAGTATTTTTTTCGGACTGACGCTGGCCTGGTATTTTATTCAATGGCCTACGCCTGAAAAAGTCTCTAACCTCCTGCACTTACGGGGTGACGAGAAGGAAATGGTGATTAGTCGCGGAGATGCATTCAAATAGAAGGCCTGCCACCACATCGGGTAGCAGGCCTCTCCACTAAGTTTTAATCATTTAGAAAATTATCCCAAAACTGAAAGCATTTAGCTTCGGACCTTTGTCTTCAATATATAATTCATTCAGATCGTAGTTAAAGAAAAAGTCAACATCCTGATAACCGACTTGCAGCCGTACGCCATAGCGTACGTTATTCAGGTAGAAATTGTCATGATCGTGTACTTTTTTCTTATCGCCACTTTCGTTAAAGGCTTGCTTACTATAACTGTCGATTCGATAGCCCACATAGGGACCAGCACCAAATCGAAAGGAATCGGAACCATGACTATCAAAGAAGCTGGGCTTTCTCCGGTTGCCGCCAAAATCGTAAATAGGTATTAGTGAAGCATTGATGTAGGTAGCTGTTAGTTTACTTTTAATGTAATCAACATCACGCGTATCCAGCGTAAAAATAACGGAGTTATCGTCTTTACTCATTTGTGTTTGCTCGTTCTGATATTTGAAATTATACCAGCTTACACCTAGCCCCCATTCGAGGAAGAATTTGTTTGAGACCCGGGTTCTTAGATTCGAATTTATACCCACATACCACGATCCCCACGGCTTTACCGTATATAAACTATTGTCTGCGTCCGGAAATGTTCCATCGGACAAATAGTTATTCATACCGACATCAAAATTTATCGAATGATACGTTCTCCGGCCATGCCAGTTTTTATGATCATCGATATCCCAGTCTTCGTCATCATCCTCGTCATCAAACACAGACTCCTCTTCGATAGAACTTTCCTGATTAGAGGGTTCAGTGAGCAAATAGTCTGTGGAAGACTCTTGTAGTTGCACCGTATCCTTTTGTTCCAGTTTTGCAATTAGATTAGTCATCAACTTCTGGAAGTCATATTTTTTCATGGTCTCCAGATCATTTTTATCCTGAACCGTAACCGTGATTCTGCTGGCTTCGCCTACTTTGATAACCACCGTGTCGGCCGGTTTTGATTGCGCCTGACAAGCAAGCCCGGCAAGCAATACTACTCCTGTCAAAATATTTTTAGTTTTCATACTTAGTTTCTTTTCGTTTTATCTTTTCTAAAATCAAGGGCGAAGAGTTCATTCTTGGCATCGCGCAAGCTTCCGAAATCACTTTCACCATTTTTTAATTCAAGGGCCTTGTCAAAAATCTTTTTAAGTCCGTTGTTCTTTTCTTCACTGGCTTGCGCCACTTGTTGCGTGTCGGTTGTAATGGCTTCGAGTGTAAATTCGATTACGATTGGTTTTTCTGCTTTCGTAACAGAAATTGTTTCGGTAACCATTATATTTTGATCAATTACTAATGGCACTTCTTCTTTTTCTTTCGCCTGTTCAGTTATAGTATTTACGGCCACTTTCGTGGATCTGGTTTTTAGCTTATTAAAAGATTTGTGTTCATTTTGTTGAAGGTTTTTCTTTTCTGTTTCTGCTTGAACCGGAATAGATAACTCATTCCCAGTCGAAGTGGATTCTGTATTGGCTTCTGTTAGACTTATAGCTTGTGTCTCCTGATCTGTTTCGGTGGTGTAGAGCCAGGTTGCTGTTAACAATCCAAACAGGACGAGTACAGCTGCCATGCGCCACAGAATTACTTTGTTATTTTTTTTGACAGCCCGGCTTCGACTTTTGTCCACGCTTCCGCGGAAGGAGTGGCCTGACGCTCACCACGCTTCTTATTACATAGTTGATCGATTGGGTTGTTCATATTCTTTAATTTTTTGAACCAATTTCTGTTCTGCTTCCTGCAGACTTTTTTGTAATGATGCCCGGGCTCTACTCAGTTGAGATTTTGAGGTATTTTCACTAATCCCTATCTGATTGGCTATTTCCTGATGCGAGTAGCCCTCAATGGCGTAGAGATTAAATACTATCCGATACCCAGTAGGAAGTTGATCAATCATCTTTAACAGATCTTCAGCCTCCAGATTTTTTTCCAGGTTTTCATAATCAGGTTCGTAATCGGCCGCTTCAATGTCTGTTTCTAGGTACATGTTTTTATTTTTTCTCAGATAACTTAAGGCTTCGTTTACTATTACTTTGCGCATCCAACCTTCAAAGTTGCCTTCGCCTGTGTATTGATCTATCTTATTTAGAATTTTGGTGAAGGCCACAATCAGCACATCTTCAGCCTCTATTTTGTCTTTGATATACCGGCAAAAGAGTGCGTACCACTTTGAGGCGTACCGCTCGTACAAGCGCTTTTGTGCATCCCGATTTTGTCGTTTGCAGCCTTCTATTAATTCTACGTCTTTAGCGCGGTAGATCGTAAACTCCATTTAAATTTTCAATACACCAACAAGATGCAAGTTAGATGCTTGAGGTTGCACGATTAACAAATAATATTTGAATCCCTGCCTAAGATCCTATAGAAAGTGTTTCTGCTGGATTAAATGCCATTAAAAAGCTCAAAAGATTCCAGATATTCAGGAATGATGGCCTCCCAGCCCATGGCTTCTATTTTTTTTGCCAACGCGGTTGCACTATCTATTTCACCATGCGTAATAAAAACACGCTTGGGGCTCTCCTTAAAATTACTCAGCCACTGAAGCAGTTCCTCTTGGTCGGCATGAGCCGAGAGTCCGTGAATGGTTTTTACATGACACCTTACTGGTACTTCCTCACCGAATATTTTTACCATGGATTCACCGTCTTGTAATCTTCTGCCTCGCGAGCCTTCCGCCTGATAGCCTGCCAACAAAACCGTATCCTTTTCGTTTCGTAACCGATGAAATAAATGATGGAGAATTCGCCCACCTGTAGCCATTCCACTGGCGGAGATTATGATAGCAGGTTTTTCAAGATCATTAAGTGCTTTTGAAGATTCTGCTGAGTTACAAAAGTGGATGTTGGGCGAATCAAAAATGCTGAGCAACCTTCCATCTTTGCGTTCTACTTTTATTTTATGCGAATCACCATGTCGTTCGTATATATCGGTTACACTGATGGCCATGGGGCTATCGATGTATATGGGAAGCCTGGGAATTAAATTCTTTTCCATTAACAAATGGAAATAATATATTAAAGATTGCGTTCTGCCTACCGCGAAGGCGGGAACGAGAATTACCCCTTCATTAGCAACCGCGTTATTGACTATTTGCGCCAAATCTGTTTCAACTTCCTCCATGGGATTAAGTCGATCGCCATAGGTAGACTCAACCAAAATTATATCAGCTTCATCAATGTTTTTTGGCTCATACATGATTGGATCAACATAGCGACCCAAATCGCCAGAAAAAATTACTTTTTTTGCATGTTGATTTGTTTGGAGTTTTATTTCAGCAATGGCCGATCCCAGAATGTGACCCGCATTGTAGTAGGTTAATGAAACATGATCGAAAATTTTAATCTCTTTTTCTAATCGCACACTAACAATCATCGTTAACACCACCTCCGCATCTTCTACAGTAAATAGCGGTTCGGGCTTGCTGTGTTTCGAAAAGCCTTTTTTAGAGGCAAACTTGGCTTCTTCTTCTTGTAGTTTGCCAGCATCTAACAACATAATTTTCATCAGATCTTCGGTGGCATGCGTACAGACAATGCGACCCCGAAAACCATCCTTCACCAGTCGAGGGAGATAACCAATATGATCGATGTGGGCATGGGTGATAATTACGGTGTGTATGGTGGCAGGATCGATGGGAAGCGACTGCCAATTTCTTTCACGTAATTCTTTTTTCCCTTGAAATAGCCCGCAATCAATCAGGATTTTTCGGCTATCGATTTCGAGCAAATATTTTGAACCCGTTACGCTGCGGGCAGCACCCAGAAATTTTAATCTCACCTTCATTGCAAAGAATTAATCTATGATGGTGAAATGTACTAAAAAAGAAAGAGGCTGACTAAAAAAGTCAGCTAAAGGCTAAGTGTCATGCCGGACTTGATCCGGCATTTGGCTGTACACTTTGCAAATGCAGATCGCGGCTCAAGGCCGCGATGAACAGAAGGACTTTTGGGTCAGCTCCATTTCAATATATTAGACTTTTGAGACAGCCTCTTAGCTCGATAAAAAATAATATTAATTTCTTCTGATAATTTCCGGATCGCCCCGGTGCGAAACAGAACTGGCAATCCCTTTTGTGATTTCTAATTTACGGGTTACGTAAACACGAGCCGAAGACGCTCCGTGAGCCTCTACGATCGCTTCGTCTACTTCATAATTATAAGCACGAAGGGCAGAGGCGCCTGTTGCATTGGCTTCCATAAACCTTCCGCTTCCTTTTAATTCAAGACTGGTTGCACCGGTAAGGTCAACCGTTAGATTATTGGCTGTCAGGTCACCCTCCGCTTCAATGGCTCCCAATAATTTTACTTCCACATCCGATTCTTCAAACCCAAGAAAAGAAAGTTGCCCCGCACCGGTCACCTTCAACTCTTCCAAATGCGGAAGTACAATTTTTATTTTCATTTTGTTCTCTTTGAAAAAGTCTTTTTTCCAAAAGAAATTACTCTCATCGTCAAAATCAATAACAAGCGTTTCGCCACTCACATAAACGTTATACCGGTTCTTTTCTTTTGTAACGCCATCGAGTTCAACCGCATAGTCTTCACCTTGTTGAATTTCGATATCGAAAAAGCCCGCGATATCTATTTGATTAAAGTCGCGCAAGCCATATTGATCCTTAAGGCGTAACAAACGAGATTCACTAGGCTCGCTGCAATTCACGCATTCAAAGCCCCGCTCAGTCATCCGCCAGGTTTTATCAAAGTTGGAATCTCTGTATCCATCATACTCACGATAATTATTGTCAATCAATCGCCACATATCTTCTTCAATCACAAAAACCGTGTTATAAGGAATGTAAAGATCCATATCCAAACGCTGGGCTCTGAATTTGGCATCGTCTTTAAAAGTGATGTTTGAGTCAAACACCAGAATGCTATCCTGTTGAACTACGTTGTACACAACCATCTGGGCATTCTCACTTGCAGATTTACGGGTGTTGCCCTGCGCTTCAAAACGTTCAACCAATTTAATTTCGGTGCCTTCGTAGCCTTTAATGGTAAGGCTTGTCATATCGTAGTCATCCAAGCCAATTTCATTAACCCGCAACACCGCAGTTTTTCCATTAACATTAAATGTTTTTTCAACTTTATGTTCACCTTCTTCTTTAAAGGCATAAACGATTTGCGGAATACTTATTCCAACCGCGGCCACACTGACAAAGAATAGCACGAAGAGTGACCAACCTACCATAGCGTTGAATACAATTCGTTTAGCAATTATTGAGTTACCAATCAGGTTAATAAAAAGTGCCGGTACCAGCAGGAGCGTAAAGACAAAGAAGGCAGTCCACGAGGGGAAGCTGTTTCTGAAGGCTTCCAAAGGCAAACCAAATTCTGTGATGTGCATGTTCCACCACGCTGGATAATCAGAGAAATGAATGAATCCGAAGATTACACCGGCAGCCAAAACCAAAGACAGAATCATGGCTAAGCCTGTTAAGCTTATGGCTATACCAATGGCCACACGAAGTACATCAACAAATACCCGGAATAAAGGCCCTAACACTTTTGTAATCGCTTCGATAACCATGGCAATTACACGGAAAGGAAATAATACAATTTTAGCCAGCGTACTTTCTTCCCCTTGCTCTTTTTCGTTTAAGCCTTTTTTAACAGTTGATTCGATATTGGAAAGTGTAACGGGTTCGCCCTGCATTTGCATTCGCTCGGTAATAGTTTTAGCCTGTGGCAGCGCAATCCATAGAATGATGTAAACGATTAAGCCAAGTCCTCCAAAGAATGCCGTTACCACAAATAAGACGCGAGTCAAAGCGATGTCGGCACCAAAAAATGCAGCGACACCACTGGCCACACCCCCAATTACTTTTTGTTCTGTATCGCGAAACATCTTCTTTACGGATGGTTCTTCTTCCAAATCTTCTGCTGCGGGTAAAACAATCCAAAGGATGATATAGAGTAACAACAAACTTCCATAGCTACCCAATACCAACAAGGCAAAAAGTAGTCG
This sequence comes from Flammeovirgaceae bacterium, assembly GCA_016712035.1. Lineage (GTDB taxonomy): Bacteria > Bacteroidota > Bacteroidia > Cytophagales > Cyclobacteriaceae > ELB16-189. The sequence goes on from JADJRT010000009.1 coordinate 113,826, forward strand.
TGGCCATACGGGATCGATGTTGAAGTAATGTGCTAAACCTGCGCATACGCCACCCAAAATTTTTCTTTTTTGATCGCGTTGTAATTTTCGCGCTGTAGTAGTTCCAGCTTGGTTTTTATTTTGTGATGTATCACTTTGGTTTTTAGAAGATTCACTGGCAAACTCCTGCTCTTCGGCAGCCTTAAAGTCGCTTACGCTACCCATGGTGGCCATCAGACTGCTTACATCTTCGGCAGTAATAACTTGTTTTCCTTCGTTGAGTTTGGCTAAAAATATTTCGGCAATGCGACTTTCAATGTCCGACAGAATTTCACTGCTGTCTTCGAAGGAAGCGAAATACCGTTTGATGGAATCCAGGTACTTGCGAAGATTTTCGTATCCATCTTCTTCGATGTGAAAGATAATGCCGCTAATGTTTATGCTGATGTTCTTTTTCATAGTCGAAACTTTATCAACTGGGGTTGGAGTTAGCTAATGGGTTTTGTTTGAATCATTTGAGCAGAGTGAACCAATTCTTCCCAGGTTTCTGATAATCCGGAAAGAAATTTACTTCCTTCTTCTGTCAATGTATAATACTTACGGGGTGGCCCCGATTTGGACTCTACCCATTTGTATTCGAGCAACCCCGCATTTTTTAATCGGGTGAGCAGGGGATAGAGGGTTCCTTCCACAACTATCATTTTGGCGGCTGTCAGTTCGTCCAGCATGTCGGAGGCGTAAACCTCACCGCGCGAAATAATATGTAGGATGCAGTATTCCAATATGCCTTTTCTCATTTGTACTTGTGTGTTTTCAAGGTTCATACATCCATATTAAGTTGATCTGATCTCACGTGTTATACGCAAAAGGTACTATGTATGGCCAAGTACTAAGCATAAAAAGTTAAACTATTTTTAAAATCCTCCAAAATTGGCTGAATTCGCAGGGTATATGTCGCAGTTACCAGTAATTTTGCTGATGTATACATCCTAATCTATCCTTTATTTTAGAAAAACTGTGGGGTTTGGTTTCAGGTTATTAGTTCTGTGTTTTCTGCCCTTTTGGGGATTTTCTCAGTATTCCCATGAATGGATCAAACCCGGCCAATCGTATTATCGGATTCCGGTAGCGAAAAAGGGTGTTTATCGATTAACCTTTGCAGATCTTCAGACTGTGGGGGTGCCAATCGGGTCGGTAGATCCCAGACGAATTCAAATTTTACATCGTGGAGTAGAGCAAGCCATCTTTGTTCAAGGACAGGCCGATGCAGTCCTCGATCCAGGAGATTACATTGAGTTTTATGGTATTGGCAATGATGGAACGTTGGATAAAGATTTATATAAACCAGCAATCTTACAGCCACACAATTATTATAATCTATACACCGACACGGCAGCCTACTTTTTAACCTGGCAACTTTCAGCGGTGCAGGGAAAGCGCATCGCTAACTTTTCAGAAATCAATGTCACCAACATTCCCAAGGAAGATTTTCATCAGGAAGAGCGATTACTTGTTTTAAAAAATGAATACTCGGGTGGCAACAAGGAAAGTGATGTTATTCAATCTACCTATTTTGATGAAGGCGAAGGTTGGACCGGAACAGCCATCCGGCAGAATCAAAGCATTGACTATACAGTAGATTTAATTTCGCAGGCCGTAACCACTCTCAGGAATTCCTCAGCTTGAAATTTTATTGGTTGGCCGAGATGCCATTCCGCATACAGCAATTATTTCGGTAGGTGCCAATGCAGGTTCTCTTAGAGTTTTAGACACCTATAACTTTAATGGATTCACCACCGAAAAACTTTCTTACACGCTTGATTGGAATGACATCGGGTTGGATGGCAAACTTACCCTTCGATTAGCTTCACCATCCGCTACCAACAATCGGTTTCAATTCAGTGCGTCTTATATCAAAGTAGTATTTCCACAAAATTTTGATGCCATTGGTGTTTCGGCAAAAACAATTAATCTGATTGCAAATCCAACCAACAAATCGTATCTCGAATTAGAAAATTCAGCGGCAAACATGCGTATTTGGGATGTAACCGACCCAACCGGTATAGTAGCCATTGGATCAACGCGAACCGGATCAACACTAAAAGCAATAGTACCCAATACTCAAACAGCGCGGTCACTTTTTGTTTTTGATTCTTTTCTTACACCTGCAATCAACGCCTTGTCCTTTCGATTTTATAATCCCACGCAGGCGGAGTTTGTCATCATCTCACATAAAAGTTTGATGCAGGCCGCTTCCGGATATGCTAATCCGGTGAAAGCATACGCAGGATTTCGTGCTTCCGCTGCCGGAGGCAGTTATGATACACTCGTGGTAACTACGGATCAATTATATAATCAGTTTAACTATGGCGAAACTTCACCCCGCGCTATTTATGAATTTATGAAATATCTCGTTGGGGAAGGCTCGCCAAAATATCTTTTCCTGATTGGTAAGGGACGCGATGTGAGTTCCGGATTTCATAGATTAATAAATCCTGCGCCTTCTGTGTTAAAGATCTTGTGCCCCCGGCTGGTTCGCCCGGTGCCGACATGAATTATACTGCTGGACTTGATGGCACAACCTACGAGCCGGCCGTACCTACCGGCCGACTTTCAGCAAGTACTTCCCTTCAGGTGGCCGGATACTTAAATAAAATTAAAGAGATAGAAAACGCTGCCGCTATTCCCGCTTGGCAAAAGAAAGGTTTGCATTTAAGTGGTGGCATTCAACCCAATGAACTTATTGCTTTTCGTGAATACTTAGATGCGTTTAAAGAAATAGCAGAGGATGTTTATTGGGGTGGTGCGGTAAACACGATTGCGAAACGAGATCCTAATCCGGTAGAGTTAATAAATATTTCGGATGAAGTAAACGCGGGTATAAACCTGATTACTTTTTTTGGCCATTCATCGCCCAGCACGATTGATATTGACATTGGGTATGTGAGCGATCCTACGATGGGATACAATAACCCCGGCAAGTATCCGACCTTTTTGATCAATGGTTGTAATGCAGGTAATTTTTTTGCCGGAAGTATTTCTTTTGGTGAAGATTGGATGCTGACGGCAAACAAAGGGGCGAGAAATTTTATTGCACATAGTTCTTTCGGTTTCGTCTACTCGTTGCAATATTATTCGGATTTATTCTATAAGATTGGATTTGCCGATTCTGTTTATGTTAAGAAGGGAGTTGGCGATGTGCAGAAAGAAGTGGCCCGGCAATATATGGCCTCGGCACCGGCAACCATGGCAAACATCACGCAGGTGCAACAAATGGTTTTACTGGGCGACCCAGCCGTTAAGTTATTTAACCAAGGCAAGCCCGATTATGAAGTTACCAGTTCTTCTTTATCCTTAGCATCCTTTGATGATAAACCCGTTACAGCAGCAAGCGACTCCTTTGCTGTAAAAGTTATTGTAAAGAATTTAGGTTTGGCCGTTGATAAACCGATGAAAATAAAATTAGATCGCATGTTAAGTGATGGCACCATACGCACCTACGACTCACTCTTTGCGCCAGGATTAAACACAGATACACTTGCATTTACCTTATATAAAGAATCAGGTAGCGATGGAGGAAATAATCAGTTTACTTTAGCGATCGATCCTGAAAATGATTTGGACGAACTGAACGAAGCTAACAACGAAGCTTCCATTAACGCATTTATTCCTGCAAATGCAACCTTGAATCTTTTTCCTCATCCCTATGCGATTGTCAATCAGCCGGAGATAAAATTAGTTTGGCAAACGACTGATTTAATTGCGACTTCCCGGGATTTTATTATTGAAGTTGACACCAGTCATTTGTTCAACAGTCAATTCTTAATTAGCCGTACAGTACCTGGTAAGGTATTGGCAAACACACAAATCACTTTGCTCAATAACGATTCTACTGTTTACTATTGGCGAACGCGCTTTAAATCGCCTGTGGCTGGTGAAAGTGGGGAGTGGACTTCTTCTTCCTTCGCATACATCATAGGCAGTCCGGAAGGGTGGGCACAAATAGAGAACGATCAAGTAAAAGAAAATTTCTTTAGCCAATTAATTCCACCCGGTTCGGGCACGCCTTTTACGTTGGAGGAGACAGTCACTTCTGTTTCCGTTAAAACTTTTGGAATGAATAACCCATCGCCACCGACCGATGCGTCAATTAAAATCAATGGTGCAGAGTATAACTTGTCGACACAAGGGCAGCCTTGCAGAAACAATACGCTTAACTTAATTGCCTTCAATAAGCAAACGGCAATTCCGTATGCCGCCATACCCTTTATTTTTCAAGACCCAAGAACATGTGGGCGTGAGCCACAAATAATAAACAGTTTTACATCAACTGAATTAGAAGCCGGTGACTTGAACGCTTTTGTCAATGCTGTAGGTGTTAGCGATTCGGTGGTTTTATTCTCGATTGGAAACCCAGGCTATACATCGTGGTCGGCTAATATTAAAAACAAGTTGGGTGAATTAGGTGTAGATATTTCTGTTCTCAACGATTTGCAAGCTGGCGAACCCATAGTCATTTTTGGAAGGAAAGGTGCTGCCGCAGGCACAGCTAAGGTTTATAGATCGTTGCTTGTCCCTGCCAGCGAGCAACTCATTTCTGTGAATGGCACCATCACCGGAAGGAAGACGGAAGGCCTAATGAAATCAGTAACGATTGGACCCGCCTCGGAGTGGAAGCTCTTTAAATCGAATGTCGAGAGCCCAGAACCTGATGATGAATTTTCTTTTCCCTTTTTGGAATTTCACTTACGGGAACAGAGACTTTGTTATCGAGTGCTGTAACGAACGATTTTGATCTTTCATCGATTTCACCTTCTGAGTACCCATACCTGAAAATAGTTTTTGAGGCGCGCGATGAAGTTAATCTGACACCCGTACCATGGAAGCGTTGGGCGATTCTCTATGAGCCGATGGCGGAAGGGATTCTTATTTGGAAAGGACCCGAAGGACCGATTGTTGTTCAGGAAGGTGAGGGCTGGAGTTCGAACTTTGGGTTCGTCAACATCAGTTCAAAAAACTTTACGGTTGATTCTGTGAAAGTGGATCTTGAGATTTTCACAAAGGAAAGTCAGAACCGGGAGAAGCAGGAATTTTTAATCAAAGCTCCGGCTGTGGGTGACACCACACTGTTTTCAGTAACATCGCCAACACTGGGTAAAGTGAAAACCAACGATGTAAACGTTTTTGTCAACAAGCGAGTAGCACCCGAACCGTATTATGATAATAATTTTATCAGCCTGCAGAGCTATCTGATTGTGGAGGCCGATAAAACCCCGCCTGTACTCGATGTAAAATTTGATGGACGCACGCTGAAGAACAGAGACTATGTTTCTTCAACTCCAAAAATTTTATTGACCATGGTCGATGAAAATAAATTTCGTTTAAAAACAGATACCGCGGGTATTACCTTATTGCTCAAGTATCCGTGTAGCACCAGTACGTGTTCGTTTACACGAATCCCCTTAAGTAGTAATGACCTAAAATGGTTTCCAGCAACAGCTAGTTCGGATTTCAGAAAATTGATGATGTTCAGCACTTCAACATTGGAACCAATACGCTCGCATGGGATGGACACGAAGCCACGGGCGCTTATCTTCCACGCGGAATTTATGTGTATCGCCTTCGGATAAAGGCAGGTACGATCGAAGAATCCACGCAGGGAAAACTGGTGGTGATGAGGTAATTTTATTTTAAAAATTAATGATGATGGCCACCTGGACCATGTACATGGCCGTGCGAAATTTCTTCTGCAGTAGCAGTACGTATTTCAAGCACTTCAACAGCAAAATTTAATTCAACACCTGCCAAGGGATGATTGGCATCTACGGTAACGGAGTCAAGCCCTACTTTTGTTACAGTAACCACCTGGCCTTGGTTGGTTTGAAACTGTGTACCCACTTTTACTTCCTGATCGCCAAATGCTGAGCGTGGCACTTGTTGCACCATGTCATCGCTTTTTACACCGTATCCTTTTTCAGGACTTATCTTCAGACTAAACTTATCGCCTTGGGCTTTGCCCTCCAGGCCTTCTTCCATGCCGGGGATAAGATTACCTATGCCGTGAATGTAATGTAACGGATCGCGGCCGTCACTCGAATCGAGCACATTGCCTTGGTTATCGGTGAGTGTGTAATGAATGCGGCTACTTTGTTTTTAGTGATTTGCATACTAGTTTTTGTTTGCAGAAATACCCATTGCAATATTGGGTATTTCTGAGTTAGAAAAAGTTAATTTGATTCTGAATCAAAGTTGTTTGTTGCCTTATTCAATTCAGAAAACGCCACAAATATCGAATTTTTTTCTATAGAGATGGTAATACATATGTATTTTGAAATTGTCACGGGTAAGCTGCAAAATTCGTTGTTGAAAAATAAAAGAGCTTTCAGAAAAATCTGAAAGCTCTTCAGTACCTCAGGCCGGAATCGAACCGGCACACCTTACGGTACACGATTTTGAGTCGTGCGCGTCTACCAATTCCGCCACTAAGGCATTCATAGTAAGATTGTTGGGTAAACGAAACAATCAAGAAGCCCCCATCATTCCGCTTTAAGCGCTGGTAATTAATGATTAGGGATGCAAATATGGGCAAACTTTGAATTTTTAACAATTCAGAGTTCTATAAATTTCTTTAAAGAAAAGGCTTGTGTTCTTTCTGAGAATAAGGTTTTTACGCGACCCCATACCTTGCCAAATAATTCCGACTTCCGGTAGTTTTCAGACTTTGGGCCTCATTCCAATGGCTAAGTGTTGTATAACAGCATGTCTTCTAGCATCCTTTAGCAATTGCAAATGTTCGCACCCCGGAAAATTGCGAATAGCTCTTATTTTGATTGAAAATTTCAAGAAACTCCTCAACACCCGCTTCCGTAAAATGCATCCTTACAATCCGTATTATCATAGCGTAGTTTTTTATGTTTAGTCTTGGGTTCCTTTTCAAATTATTACTAACTACTCAGGACGTGACTCATTATCCACATCCTCTAGCCTTCATCAAACGTAACATTTACCGGGCTATCGTATTGTAAGCCCAGCAGTTCGCTGGCATTGCCTTTATAAATCCCTATTTCCAATAAGTTCTGACTATTAAAAATCAAAAAGCAATCGCCTTGTTCGGTTTGAAAATAATTGGTGTGTATGCGTCTAAACTTTTCGCCACCAAACTGAATGGTATACGGCCGATCTTTGGTAAGAATGTCAAAATCGTTTTTAGCGATGTTGGTGATCAGGTTTCCATAATTATCGACCCGCAATACATGGCCGGCAATAATGCGTTTGGTTGCCTTCACCTGCCGATTCATCATTTTGCGGTAGGCAGGTAATGCAGTACCTAATGTGGTAATGGCTACACCACTGGCGAGTCGTGCAGCCGCGGGCGCTAATATGTCCTTTTCAGGAAAGGTGGTTTCCAGTGGATTCACAGTGTTAAGCTGTACCGCTTGTTGATGATTCTGATCACTGATTAGTCCAAACAAACCATTATCAACACCTACAAAAAAATGATCCTCCAGTTGTAAGGCAAGAAAGATATCATCGCGGTTGCCGGCAGCATCTACGCCTACCAGGTGCACCGTACTTTTTGGGAAATCACGAAAGACCGATTTGAGGACATAAGCTCCATGTGCGATATCGCAAGCGGCTATAGCATGACTGATGTCGATCAGATTAAGCTCGGGATTGATACCTAAAATTTTGGCTTTCATAGCCCCCACATAGTGGTCGCTTTCTCCGCTGTCTGTAAGAAGGGTTATGATGGCCATTCGTGAACTTTATACCGGGCCCATGTTTTTGGCTTGGGCCGGATTTGATTACTTTTATGATTCAAAAATAATTTATTTCAACCACATTACTTCATTGATAGAAAAAACGATTACGCTCGAGAATATTCCACTCACCGATTTCCTGGGTGTGGAAAATAAAAACATCACCGAACTGGCTGCGGCTTTCCCGAAAAGTAAAATTATTTCCCGTGGCAACGAAATTCTGATTAAGGGCGAAGGCCCAGATATTATCCAGATCACCGATATTCTTAATTCACTCATGGATCACTTTCACCAGTTTGGTCGAGTGAATGAGGAAAACGTGCGAGGCTACATCACACAGGAACGCCAGGAGTTCATTCCTGAAGATGCACCGGACGGCATTATACTTTATGGAACCAGAGGGTCAGCTATTAAACCCAAAACGGTCAACCAACAGAAACTGGTAAAAGCAATAAAGGATTTTGATTTGGTGTTTGCGTTGGGCCCGGCAGGAACCGGTAAAACCTTTGTGTCGGTGGCCATGGCCATAAAAGCGCTAAAGAATAAGCAGGTTAAGAAGATTATTATTACGCGTCCGGCCGTGGAAGCAGGCGAGAACCTCGGATTTCTTCCGGGTGATTTGAAAGAAAAGATTGATCCATACCTGCGCCCTATTTATGATGCCCTCAACGACATGGTGCCTCATGAAAAACTGAAGTATTATATGGAGCGCGAGATAATTGAAATTGCCCCGTTGGCTTATATGCGGGGACGGACTTTGCACAATGCATTTATCCTGTTGGATGAAGCACAGAACACAACACCCATGCAAATGAAAATGTTTCTTACGCGCATGGGTCCGGATTCAAAAATGGTTGTGACAGGCGATACTTCGCAGATCGACTTGCCTTCCAATCAGCGTTCCGGACTTAAAGAAGCTGTCCGTATTTTGAATGAAGTTAAAGGAATTGGATTTGTTGAACTTAATGAACGCGATGTTGTGCGCCACAAATTGGTGCGCGATATTATTGAAGCGTATGGAAAAGTAAATCCCTCTGGTCAAACCTAATTATATTTTTATGCCTGCCTACATTATTGTTGAAGTAACGGTTCACAATCCTGCCGAATATGAAGATTACAAAAAGCTTACTCCCGGTTCGTTAAAGAACTTTCAGGGCAAGTTTATTGTGCGGGGAGGTAAAACCGAATCACTGGAAGGCGAATGGAATCCACAGCGTATTGTTGTTTTGGAATTTCCAACCATGGCGCTAGCCAAAAGCTGGTGGGCTTCGGAAGAATACGCGCCTGCCAAAGCGTTGCGTCAGCGAACCGCGCACACCAAAATGATTATGGTGGAGGGATTTGAAGGTTGATATATTGATCGGACCTTATTTCTGAATACACCATTTCTGCGTTAACTTCGTGAGTATTCCTCAGGTTAATGAATTGGTATCAACGAACAATAAGCGAAACCTTTCAGGCATTAAACGCTTCTCTAGATGGTTTGAGCCAAATCTCCGTACAGCAAAAACAAAGCGAGTACGGAAAAAACGAGTTAAAGGCTCAGGATAAAAAAGCGGCTTGGCAAATTTTTCTTGCTCAGTTCACCGAGGTGATGATCCTGATACTATTGGCTGCCGCGGCAATTTCATTCCTTATTGGTGACGCGCAAGATGCTATTATCATATTGGTAATAGTTGCGCTTAATGCCTTGGTAGGATTTGTACAGGAATATAATGCCGAGAAAGCGATCGAGCATCTGAAGAAGCTATCTTCTTCGAAGGCTGAGGTGGTTCGCGAGGGTCGTGTGTTTACCATTCCTGCTTCTGAATTAGTGCCTGGCGATATTATCCGTTTGGATGCTGGGGATGGCGTGCCGCAGATGCACGACTTGTGGAAGCACATGGACTGAAAATAGAGGAAGCTTCTTTAACCGGAGAGTCATTTCCGGTTGAAAAAAAATTGGAAGCAATACTCAATAATAATGTTTCACCAGGAGACCAATTAAATATGGTATTCAAATCCACGTGGGTGAGTAGTGGCAGAGCCATAGCTGTGGTAGTTGCCACGGGCATGCAAACTGAAATTGGAAAGATTGCCTCTATGCTACAACAGGAAGAGGTTAAAACTCCACTCCAGATTAAACTGCTGGATTTCAGTAAAAAACTTTCGATTGTGATCGCATTGATTTGTGTAATCATTTATGGTGCAGGGATACTTCGGGGTGAAGACCATATTCGAATGTTAATGACCGCCATCTCTGTAGCTGTAGCCGCCATTCCAGAAGCGCTACCTGCGGTAATTACTGTCGCGCTTGCTTTGGGGGCTAGAAGGATGGTAACCAAGAAAGCCTTGATCAGAAAATTACCCGCGGTTGAAACGCTGGGCTCCATAAATTATATCTGTACGGATAAAACCGGAACACTCACCCAAAATAAGATGACGGTTCGTGAGATATGGACACCTGAACGCGATCCGATGATTGAAATGCCTGGGGTAGACTCATTGCATTTGGCAATGAGTCTTAATCAAGACACTCTACAAAGCGGCAAAGAAATTGTTGGGGACGCTACCGAAATAGCAGCAGTGCAATATGCTTGTGATCAGAATAAGGATCTCATAAAGTCCCTTGTTTTGTTTCCAAGACTAAATGAAATCCCTTTCGAAAGTGAACGGAGAATGATGACAACCATTCATCAATACCAGGATCAATACTTGGTGATAACAAAAGGGGCCGTTGAATCAATTATTTCGAGATGTACAGAATCAAATAGAACGGAAATACTTGCCAAGGCAGATGTGATGGCTGAAGATGGAATGCGTACGCTTGCCTATGCTTGTAAACTAATAACCCAACTACCGTTAAATCCAATTAAGGATTATGAGATTGAATCCGATCTTCAATTTATTGGACTAATCGGTATGATAGACCCACCCCGCCCAGAAGTACTTCAAGCAGTAAAGGAATGCCGGGAGGCGGGTATAATACCTGTGATGATTACGGGCGATCATTCAAAAACGGCAACTACCATTGCCCGAGAGGTTGGCATCATGGAGCCAAAAGACAATATCCTTACGGGAACAGAAATGGCAAGTATGACTTTTGAGCAACTTAGCGCCAAAGTTGAAAGCGTTCGAGTGTATGCCCGTGTGAGTGCTGAACAAAAATTGACCATAGTCAGAACTTTGCAATCACGAGGGCACTATGTGGCCATGACGGGCGATGGGGTAAATGATGCACCATCTTTAAAAATGGCCAACATTGGCGTGGCGATGGGAGTTACAGGTACTGATGTATCTAAACAAGCAGCAGATATGATTCTGCTTGACGATAACTTTGCCACAATTGTTAAGGCAATCCGGGAAGGTCGTAGAATTTTTGACAACATTCAGAAGTTCATCCGATACATTATGTCCGGGAATGCAGGTGAGATCTGGACTATCCTTTTAGCTCCCTTAGCTGGCCTTCCTATTCCTTTGTTACCCATTCATATTTTATGGATTAATCTGGTAACGGATGGACTCCCAAGTCTTGCGCTGGCCAATGAACCAGCCGAGTTAAATATTATGAAGCGACCACCGCGTGGTAAAGAAACAAATGTTTTTTCCGGAGGGGTAGCTATGCATATTTTGTGGGTTGGACTATTGATTGGTGCTTTGTGTTTAGGGATTCAGGCGTACGCGATTAATCAAGGGATTACACATTGGCAAACTATGGTGTTTACTGCGCTATCACTTTGTCAGTTGGCGCATGTTATTGCTATTCGAAGTTCCGATACCTTTATTTATAAGCACGGATTTTTCAAAAATCAGATTTTATTACTAACGGTATTAGCTACAATTGTGCTGCAATTAGTAATTGTCTATGTTCCTTTCATGCAAGGTATTTTTCATACGGCCAGCCTTTCTCTTGTTGAATTACTGATTTGTTTTGCCGCGGCTGTGGTTGTGTTTCATGCTGTTGAGATTGAAAAGTGGATTCGCCAGCCGAAATAACGCTGAGATCGCGTATTGTTTTGCACGAACCCGATAAGTAAATTCACTCATGCTAAGTTGGGTGCCGTTTGCCATGGTGCGTATCGTATTATTTCTGTCTGCAGGAATTTTACTGGCCATCTATAATCCTGAATCCATCGATGAAAATATCTTGCTACTGGTACTGGCCATTCTTTGCATATTATTTTTCGTATCTTTTTTGCTTTCCGATCAAAGCGCATCATAAAACCCGTAAGCGGAGTTTTAGGGTTAGTCTTCGTATTTTTGTTTGGATACTTGCATCTTCACCTGAATACTCAAAAGAGAAATCAAGATCATCTTCTTAATGAAAAGGATCGCATTGTTGCTTACGAGGCAATTGTTCGCACAGCGCCCGAGTCAAAAGCCCGATCGTGGAAAATTCAGGTTGAAGTAGTTCAAATAAAAACAGATCAATGGAAGCCTGTGAGCGGGCAGGTGATGGTTTATGTTTCCAAAAAATCAATTGATAAAGTACCCTGGTTGTATGGAGATCGCTTGTTAATTAAAGGATCGCCCAACGAATTAACGCCTCCGGCCAATCCGGAAGAATTTAATTTTAAGCGCTTCCTCAGTTTTCGCAATATCTACCATCAACAGTTTATCATGGCCGATCAGATTCAGTTGATCGATCATGCCAAACGCAATGGTTTTCTCTATTACTCACATCAAGTGCGGGCGTGGGCAACTAATATTTTAAGAACCTACATACCCGGTGAGCAACAACAAGCAATCGCTATGGCCTTGGTGTTAGGCGTTACAGAGGGAATTGATACCGATCTTCAAAGTGCGTATGCGGCCAGTGGTGCCATGCATGTATTGGCCGTTTCGGGTTTGCATGTGGGTATTATCTATGCAATAATTTTGGTGCTATTTAAGCCTCTCAAAAGATTTGCGTGGAGCCGGTGGGTTATTGCTGTTATCAGTATTTTACTTCTTTGGATTTTTGCTTTTGTAACGGGTTTATCGCCTTCCGTATTACGAGCCGTAACCATGTTTTCTTTTATTGCCTTCGCACGACCTTTGGGGTGGCGAACCAATATCTACAATACGCTGGCAGCTTCGGCCTTTGTTTTGTTGCTCTATAATCCATACTTGATTATGTCGGTAGGGTTTCAGTTGTCGTACCTCGCGGTGTTGGGTATTGTTTACCTGCAGCGACCTATTTATAATTTAATAGAAATTGAAAATCGCGTAGGGGATTGGATCTGCAGATTACCTGTGTATCCATAGCAGCGCAAATAGCCACGTTCGCTTTGGGCATGTTGTACTTCCATCAGTTTCCGGTTTACTTTTTAATTTCCAACTTGTTTGTAATTCCCTTAGCAACCTTAGTTCTCGTTGGGGGTGTTCTATTGTTATTGGTTAGTTCAATTTCCAGCTTAGCTACCTTATTAGGCATTGGCTTACAGGGCTTGATTCAACTCTTAAACTGGCTTGTATTTAAAACGGAAGCTTTGCCTTTTAGTCTGATCAGTGAAATTTATCTAACCACATTTCAATGCTGGTTGATTATAGGCCTGTTATTATTTCTAGTAGCGATGATTCAATATCGATCCATCAACGGATTGTATGGCGGAATGGCGCTTATGATTATTTTGATCTTCACACAATTCAATCATTTCACAAAAGATGTCAATCAAAAGCAGTTTGTGATCTATAGCGTTTCGGGTCACTCGGCCATGGAGTGGATGGATAAGGGTGTAAGTTATTTTAAGTCTGACTCTTTGCTTCCGCAGGATAAGGAACGAATTCGATTTCATATCCGGCCCAACCGATTAAAGCGTGGAGTAAGGTTAGTTAATACATCTATTCCGTTTGAGAAGGAGATAGCTCAAAACATGGAAGTTTTACCTTTGGCAAAACAACAAGATTCTATTTGTCTCGAACAAGAACGCGCAGTTACCACAGAATGCTAAAATAGATTACCTTGTTGTGGCAAAAATTCAATTCCGGTGAATACAGAACTTGATCGACTTGGTGTAAAGAAATTGATATTAGATGGCAGTAATTCGCGGAGTTACTTAAATCGTTGGCAACAATCTTCCGATTCGATACTGGTACATGCTGTGATTGATAAGGGTGCGTTTGTGTTAAATGAATAAAGAATGAGTTTAGTTGAATATTCAGTTAAGGAGCGGGTAGGGTACGTCATCTTAAACAGGCCCGAGAAGAGAAATGCTTTAAGTCATGAGCTGGTAAGCGAATTAAAAATAAATTTCGAAAGAGCAGAACAGGATCAGAACAAGTAAAAGTGATTGTGCTAAAAGCGCATGGCGACTCATTTTTGTGCCGGAGCCGATCTCGGCTATCTGCAACAACTTCAAAATTTTTCTTACGAAGAGAATTTGGCCGACTCTCATCATCTGAAAGATTTGTTTCTTAAAATATACACACTAAAGAAAGTAGTTATCGCACAAGTGCAGGGTCATGCTTTAGCGGGCGGCTGCGGCTTGGCTACCGTCTGCGATTTTGCTTTTGCCGTGCCCGAGGCAAAGTTCGGTTATACCGAAGTTCGGATTGGATTTATCCCGGCACTGGTAGCTGTTTTTCTGGTTCGCAAAATTGGAGAACAAAAGGCTCGACAACTTTTGCTTACAGGTGAAATTATCAAAGCACAGGAGGCCTTCGAGCGAGGTTTGGTAACAAAGCTTGTATCGGCTGCAGAATTGGATTCATCCGTTTTTGATTTTGCGCAAAACCTCATTCAATCAAACTCGACCCAATCGATGCAACTTACCAAACAACTGATTGCCGATGTTCAAGGCAAGTCATTAACTGACGCCTTAGATATGGCGGCCGCACTCAATGCTAAAGCCGCGCTGCAAAAGGAAGGCTTTTGAAAAAGGCTGGTAATAGCCAGCGTTTTAAGTAAGGAAAAACTATCCTGGTGACATCACACGAAATACTCAAGCAATATTGGGGTTATTCGCAATTCCGTTCTTCACAGCAAGAAATCATTCAGGCTGTATTGGATAAGAAAGATGTGGTTGCGATTATGCCTACAGGCGGGGGAAAGTCAATTTGTTTTCAAGTCCCTGCTCTAATGCTCGATGGAATCTGTCTTGTCATTACTCCCCTTATCGCGCTCATGCAAGATCAGGTAAAGCAATTAAAGGCCCGCGGCATTGCTGCGGTTTCTGTTCATGCCGGTATGCATCCACGCGAAATTGATATTACTCTTGATAATTGTGTTTACGGTAGTCTAAAATTTCTTTATCTCTCGCCCGAACGGTTACAAACAGATCTGTTTAGAGAAAGAGTGAAGCGAATGAAAGTTAGTATGGTAGCTATTGACGAAGCGCATTGCATTTCGCAATGGGGGTATGATTTTCGGCCACCGTATTTAAAGATCGCGGAACTAAGGGAAGTTAAACCCGATGTTCCATTTATTGCGCTCACGGCAACGGCTACTCGTTTAGTTAAGGAGGATATCATAAGCAAACTGGAACTTACAAAGCCTGAAGTATTTCAAAAGAGTTTTGCCCGCGATAACCTTTCGTTTGTTGTTCGTAAAACGGAGACCAAAGAAAAAAAATTACTAGAAGTGTTGCGCAAGGTGCCCGGCCCGGCTATAGTTTATGTTCGTTCACGAAAATCGACTGCTACCCTTGCAACCTTTCTTGGTAAGCAGGGAATCTCGGCAACATTTTACCACGCAGGGTTAACGCATCAGGAGCGTATAGCCCGACAGGAAGAATGGGTTACAAACCAAAGCCGGGTGATGGTGGCCACCAATGCTTTTGGAATGGGCATTGATAAACCGGATGTGCGGGTGGTTTTACATTTGGACATCCCCGAAAATCTGGAATCCTATTATCAGGAAGCAGGGCGTGCGGGCCGCGATGGAAGAAGATCGTATGCAGCAATAATTTTTCATGAAGTGGATGTGCTGGCGCTCGAGAAGAAAGTATTACAAGCACAACCCGAACTGGAGTACTTTAAAAAGATCTATCAGGCTATAGCCAATTATTTTCAAATTGCAGAAGGGAGCAGCCAGGGCGAGACTTTCAATTTTGTATTAGATGATTTCTGCAAACGATTCAACTTTAGATCCATTGAGGTTTATCCGGCTCTTAAAAAGCTCGAAGAGTTTGGACTTTTAGAATTCAATGAAAGTTTCTACAGACCCTCGTTGCTTCATTTCTCATTCGATAAAAAGAAACTTTACGAGTTTCAGGTGGCCCACGCCCGATTTGATTTGTTGATTAAAGCGTTGTTGCGATTGTATGGCGGTGAGTTGTTTTCTGATTTTACTCCGATTTCAGAATCGCAGATTGCTTTGATGGTGAAACAGACTATTGGTACAGTCAAGTTAGAACTGGATCAACTTCATAATTTACAAGTAGTCGTCTATGAACCTGTAAATGAAAGCCCTAAAATTACGCTTGTGTTAGCCCGCCAGGATGCAGATCGGTTGCCTATCGACAAACAAGAATTTAAACGTAGACGAGAGCTTCATCTCACCAAGATGGAAGCGATAAAAAATTATGCCGAGCAAACGCATCGGTGCCGCATGCAAATTATTCAGGAATATTTTGATGAGGAGACTTATCAAACTTGTGGTTTGTGCGATGTGTGTATTGAGAAAAGAAGAAAAGAAAACCTGACGGTGCTGAAGGATTATGAGCAACAGGTGATGTACCTCCTAAATAAAAAACCCATGACGGTGGAGGAATTAGAAACTTCCGTAGACCCCGCAGAGAAAGAACTATTTATTGATGTAGTTCGCGAAATGGTTGATGCCAATCAGATTGGGTATGATGAGTTTTGGGTGTTAAGGGTTCTGAAGTAATTGTTGAGTTTTGATTACATCTCGACTGAAAAAACTTTTGAATGGCCCAATTTTAGGGGTGCTTACAGTTAGCCTAAGCCTACTTTCCCTTTCTAATTCTCTCAACTTCCAATGATTGCTCAAAATGTCGCTTTTCGTGGCTAACAATTATGGTAAATGCTGTTTCCAACTTATACACAATGTTTCTATTAGCGGGTGATGAAATTATGGTCCCTTTATCTAGTAAGTCTGAGCTTGATTGAATTAATATTTTTAATTCGTTTTGATTTTTTTCAAACCTCTCCCAGATATCTTCCTTAATGTCACTTTTTATTGGTTCCCAAATTGGAAAAGTTTTCATTCTTTTTTTTCTGTCAGGCTGAACAGCTTTTAAGACTGTCCGCCCAAAAAATGAAACCATGAAGTCAAATTTTGCTAGAAATGGAAGTATGTATGTCCCTTCTTTAACTGCTTTAATTACAGGATGGTATGTCGCGTTAATAACAATTAAATGATCGAGGTTTTGTCCAATACTCCAAGTATTCTGATTGGGCTTCCAATTCAATTCGGTAATTGTTAACGTCCCAAATGATTGTTTGAAGTCGCTCGTTATTTTATCAATCTGGTCGATCCACTGTTCTTGAATATTCATAAGTGTAAAATTGTTCTTTTGTTTGGTCTGTCCCATTCTTACTATTTATTTTTGCCTTTTTCTCTGGTAGCGGGTCAGGTGACCCGATACAATGAATATTTTGACCAACAATAACGAGTTATATTTTTTGTGACATTTGATAAATATTGCACAATACAAATGTCACTGCGTCTTACCCCCAAGCCATAGCAAGGCTTCAAGGATCAACGTATTTTTTTTGAGGTTTGCTTGCAAAAGTAGAAGACAACGTTTTGTTGGTTTTGCCTTCGTAATCAATATCGTTATGGCCCATATTGAAGTAGATCATGCGATAGTTTTTATTTGTCCAAACAACTGGATAATAACCCTGGTGCCAGATTTCGTGTGGCTTCGGTCCTGTACCTAACGGAAAGCTGGTAGAGTCTATAGACAAAAGAATTTGAATGTTTTTGTCTTTACGTAAGTCGTTACTCCACCGATACCATTCGTTAGGTGCGGAAGTAAATGTTGTCGGTAAATGTTTTGTTGCCGGATGCGTTTTGGTTTCCACACGAAGAATCGCTGAGGTAGGTCTCCAGGTGTTACTCGCATACGAACCCGCTCCTAAAAATTCCTCATGATACCAATTCCAGTCTTGCGGAAAATCGGAAGAGGTGAGGGCAAAGCCTGCAAAATGAAATCCCATCCAGGCACCGCCTTGCTTCATGTAGTTTTCAAAAGCCAATCGCTGTGCCTCAATTTCTGGTCTTGTATCTAAAAATAGAACTACCTGGTAGCGGGATAAAAATTCCGTATTGAGATTTGCCCAGTTGCTCGTTGTGTCATAGACAAAATTATGCTTCTTGTCCATAGCTGTAAACCACGAATTTGCCTCACCGACAAAGCTAATGTGCGCCTGATCTTTTTTTGCCGTAAAAAAAGCAATAACCCGAAAGGTTGGATGCGAATAGGCGACATGAGAAAACGAGATCAGAAGAATAAGAAGCGCACGCATCAACTTTAAGATTTTTGTTTTGCACGCCTTCTTTTAATCCACCAGAAAATAATAATGGCACCACCTAATACAAATGGCCAAAAGCTTACCATCCCAATCAAAAACGAGAGCAGGTTATCCCAGCCATCTTTCAGCGATTGAACAAACTTGGAAGCAAATCCAAAATCAGTTCCCAACACCTGATAATAAGAAACATTTAATGTGCTAAACGAAACCTGATTCTTTAAATAATTCAATCGACCCGTCATCGATTCAATCTCAGCTCTAACGTTGGCAATCTGACTTTCAATACTAATAATATCAGAAACTGTTTTTGCCTGCTTCAGAATTTCACTATAACGAGCTTCCAGTTCTTTTTTTGTTTTCAGCCGTGCTTCAACATCAATAAACTCTTCGGTTACATCTTGTGTGTTGATGCCTTTGTTTTCAACCTTGTCGGCCAGCTTTTCAATACTGGCAATCAGCGCATCGAATTGATCGGTCGGTACCCGAATCGTTTGATTGTATTGCACCCGCGCATCGTAGTTGTCTTCGGTTTCATCAGAGATGTAGCCGTTTAACTCCTTGCTTATTTTTTCAATCTCAACTTTTACTTTCTTAACATCATCAGTTTTGAATTCAAGGTGCCCGTTACGGATTAGCTTACGATCGATGGTCATTGTATTTCCAGATTCTGATTCTTGAGCAGGAGCCATCATGGCTACTTCCTTATAATTGGGTTGTTGATCAGATTCAACTCTCATGGAATTCCTTCCATCGTTGCATGATAAAAACGTAACAGCGAGTACGAGGATGAGGTAGGACTTCATATTTATTAATTATTTATACAAGGTAAATAAAAAAGTCAGGCTTTGTAGCCTGACCTTAACGAGTTGAGGTGCAGAATTATTATTCAAGAGCTTTTACACCCGGTAGCACTTTGCCTTCAAAGTATTCGAGCAACGCACCGCCCCCGGTGGACACATAACTCACTTTTTCTTCGAAGCCAAATTTGGCAACAGCCGCAGCCGAATCGCCACCACCAATCAAAGAGAAGGCGCCTTTGTCGGTAGCGCGTACTACTGCTTCAGCTACGGATTTCGTTCCGCTTTCGAACTTGGTCATTTCAAATACGCCCATCGGGCCATTCCATAAAATGGTTTTAGAGTCTTCAATTACTTTTGAAAAAACCTGTGTAGCCTGCGGTCCGATATCCAAACCCATCCAGCCATCGGGAATGGCGTTGTTATTTACAATTTGTGTATTGGCTTGCGCATCTACTTTATCACCGTCCACGGAGTCGATAGGCAAGTGAAGTTCAACACCTTTTGCTTTTGCTTTTTGAATAAGCTCTTTGGCTAAATCAAGTTTATCTAATTCAACCAATGAGTTTCCAATATTTCCGCCTAAAGCTTTAAAGAAAGTATAAGACATACCACCACCAATAATCAGGTGGTTTACTTTGTCCAGCAACTTTTCGATCAGCAAAATCTTATCGGATATTTTAGCACCACCCATAATGGCAGTAAAAGGCTTAACAGAATTCTCCAGCACTTTTTTAGCGTTTTCTAATTCGGCTGCCATTACAAGGCCGGCACATTTGTCTTTAAAAAACTGAGCAACAATAGTGGTGGATGCGTGGGCCCGGTGTGCTGTGCCGAATGCATCATTCACATACAGATCGCCATGCTTGGAAAGTTTTTCCGCAAAAGCCACATCTCCTTTTTCTTCCTGCTTATAGAAACGTAAATTTTCAAGTAGCAAAACTTGACCAGGTTTTAGCGAGCCCGAAAGTTTATAACTCTCATCGCCAATGCAGTCTGCGGCAAATTTAACAGGCACACCTAATAGTGCCTCCGTTGTTTTGATGGCATGTTTTAGTGAATACTTATCTTCAGGTCCCTCTTTAGGTCTTCCTAAGTGTGACATTAACACGCAACTGCCACCATCGCCCAAAATTTTCTTTAATGTGGGAATAGTTGCCCGGATGCGATTGTCGTCCGTTACTTCAAAATTCTTATTTAGAGGAACATTAAAATCAACACGAATGAGGGCACGCTTGCCGCTGAAATTGAAATCGTTAATAGTCTTCATAGGTCACTTTTTTTGAGGTGCCTAAGGTAGTGAATGATCTGGTAGCGGAGTAAAATGTTACTGGCTATTTTTCAGCAAACGATTGAAGGTTCGTTCAAACGATGAGGGAGAATCTCCATCCACTTATCGGATTCAGCATAGTGCCTCAACGTTTCGTTTCTTTGTTCGAGTAATCGGGTTAGGTATCCTTTCAGGAATAAAACATCAGCAGCGTCCCCCAGAATTCCTAAAGGCGATTCATAATAGAAATGATCTACCATAACCGTGTCTTCCCCCATCGCGTAGAAAAAGTGATCGTGAATCATATTTTTGAAAAATCCGCTTACCATTTCATCGGTAAAGAAGAACGGCCGTGTGTATTTGCTGATTTTAGTTTCTAAGGTTTGACGAATGCCCAGGTGCGTGGCTTGCCACAATACCTTTTGATTGGGCCCTATAAGGCCTGAAGTGATACCACCTACCGCTTCTTCTTTTGTATGTTGAACGGAGATTTTATGTAGATCGATACTGCGCGATAAGTCAAAGCAAATCTCGATAGGCGCTTTAATTAAGGTGGTTAGTTCGATCTTATTCATTTAGTCTCCATTATCTCCAAAACTGATCCCAAGTCCTTTCGCAGCATTAACCAAAAAAGAATCCTGCTTCAACGTATTGTATTCTTTGGTGGCTTCTTCCAGTGAAACAGAAGTAATTGTATTATTCTTAAACGCGACCATGCAGCCAAAATTTTTCTCAAGGGCAAGTTCAAATGCTTTAACGCCAAAGAGCGATGCCAGCACCCGATCAAAAGCAATAGGTGTTCCACCGCGTTGCACATGACCTAAAACAGTTTCACGGATTTCGGCTGTGCAGCCTGCATCTTTAAGTTGTTTGGAAAGTTGGTAAGCAACACCGCCCAGGCGAACATGTTCCGATCCTTTGTCACCCGCAGAAGATGTAATCGTGCCGGCTTTTGGTTTGGCACCTTCGGCTATAACAATGTTGGCGAAGCCACGTCCGTTTTTATAACGGCTATTGATCCGCTTCACCAACTTATTGATGTCGTAAGGTATTTCAGGAATCAAGCAAATTTCAGCACCTCCGGCAATCGCAGTATGTAAGGCAATCCATCCAGCATCGCGACCCATTACCTCCATAATCATTACCCTATGGTGACTTTCTGCTGTTGTTACCAATTTATCGAAACTGTCGGTGGCGATTTGTACAGCAGTTTGAAATCCAAAGGTTAGGTCGGTAGCCGATAGATCATTATCGATAGTTTTAGGAACACCAATCATGGGAATTCCTTTATCAAAAAGTGCCTTGGAAATTTTTTGAGAACCGTCTCCGCCAATATTTACGATAGCATCGAAGTTTAATAAATGAAGTTTCTTCACAAGTTCGTCCGTTCGATCCACAAATCGAATTGCACCGTTAGGCTGCGGGTAGGGAAATTTTATGGGATTCCCTTTATTAGTAGTTTTTAAAATGGTTCCACCCTTTACGTGAATTCCTGCGGTAGCCTTACTGGTGAGTTTGATTATCTCCTGGGGTTCATTTAAAACTCCATTAAAGGCTTCAATACTACCATATACTTCCCAGTCTTCATTTTTTGAGAACTTACTTTGCTTGCGTGCGCGCTTGCAGATTCCGCGGATAACTGCATTCAGGCCGGGTGAGTCGCCACCCCCTGTCAATACAAGAATTCTTTTCGTCATTTCTCTAATAAGTCTCTAATGATTTCAGGCAATTGCCTTGAATTAATTTATCAATATCTAAGTAAGATATTAAATGGAAACGATTTCGAAGGAAATATTTTTTAATCTGCTGCGGCTCTTCGCAAGCGGTCATTAATGGCTTTGCCGAGGCCCTCGGATGGTAAAAATTCCGCCAATATTACATCAATTTCTTTTTTATCCAGTTCACGAAGGGCGGCAAACAAGTGCTGGGCAGCTTCTTCTATATTTCCAGATCTCGAGAGAATAATTTGATTTTTGGGGTCCACCTGTTCAATACCTTTTTGAAAGGCTAAGACCCCAACTCTCAGATGAGAATATTGAGGTAACAATTCGAGCAAATTTCCAATCTTGACTTTTTTTTGAGGTGCGTAGTGACTTTTTAATTGACCTGGGGCCTTGGGATTGGACGAGCTATTCAATTGGATTTCTACTTTTCCGATCTCTTTTTCAATGTCTTCTACACGCAAGCCACCCAATCTATAAATTATTGCGCGGTCATTCTCAAAACCTATGATAGTGGATTCAAGACCCACCCGACACTCACCACCATCCAGAATATATTTTATTTGATCACCTAGTTGATCATTCACATGATCGGGTCGTGTTGGACTAACATACCCAAAAGGATTGGCGCTGGGTGCAGCCAGCGGAAAGGATAGGGATTGTAGCAGTGACTGCGTTAATGGATGATCAGGACATCGAACACCAACTGTATCCATGCCTGAGGTAACGAGATCGGGAATAATGGTTTTCTTTTTTAAAAGTAGTGTAAGTGGACCCGGCCAAAATTTTAAAGCCAGTTTTTCGGCCTTGGCGGGAAAGGGCTCAACAAGTTCCTTAGCCTGCGCCATGTTGGCCACATGCACGATAAGCGGATCAAACTGAGGTCTGTTTTTTACTTGAAAAATTTGTATGATGGCTTTCGAGTCGAGTGCATTACCGGCAAGACCATAGACAGTTTCGGTCGGAATAGCAACCAGATTGCCCTGATCGAGTAATTCTCTTGCTTTCTTGAGATCCCTTCCGATTTCTGCCATAGCCGCAAAGCTAAAACTAATCTCAAAATGTTATTGGCTGGAGTTAAGTAAACTTGACCAATGTCAGCCTGAGCTTGTCGAAGGCGATTCGAGTTCAAAAGCCGGTTTCGACAGGCTCAACCAGACAACACACTTTTTGTTTTTATAGCTCCAATTATTAAAAGATATAAATTGACCTAATACTAATCGGGTGACTGAATTTTAATTTGTGCTGAAAAAATAAAGACTGTATGTTGCATATAATTCAAAAGAGATATGAGCAATAAAACCCGATCGATTTTAAAAGCTATAGCCGTAATTCTGGTATTGCTGGCCGTTTTGATGGAGTTAAAATTTGTAATTATTCCCGTGCTGGTGGTCTACAAATTTTGGATTCTGGTAATCGCTTTCGGCTTACTGTTGGTTGGCTCGAAGTGATTTTATTTTCATCCGGATTACCGAGCGCTCGGGATTGTAATCTTCCAGCGTGTCTAAGGTGATCCATTTCACATCGTGCGATTCGTTACTCACAATGATTTGATCACTCATGGACGCTTCTAAAAGATACCGGATATCAAAATGAAAATGCTCGGGAAAGTCTGCGCGCTTAGGAATGAGATGAATGTCAACATCGAAGGGCGTATCATTAACCACTCGTAATTTTTTTAAACCGGTTTCTTCTTCCGCTTCGCGCAAGGCTACTTGTAAAATATTTTCATCCCCATCGGCATGGCCACCGGGTTGAACCCACTTGTTTAATTTAGCGTGGTGTACTAATAATGCTTGTGTATTAGAAGGATCGACAATCCAGGCAGAGCCGGTGATATGGCCCGGCAAATGAGTACGATCAAAACAATTCGTCTGCTTTTGTAATTCAAGAAAGCGCGGAATAAACAGGGCTTCATCGGTATAACTCGTTTGATAGTCCGAAAAGAAACGGACCAACGACTCACTATTCATTCGTATTTATTGAATAACAATAGTAACCTTATTGAATCGCCCGTCTTCGAGTTTACCAATAATTTCGCCACCCCCCGAGTTGTCCTTATCATCCTTTCGAGCAATCACATAAAATGAAACAGCTTTCATTTTCTTAAGTTTAACCTGTCCCTTGTCATCGGAGATTCCTTCGGCAAACCACATTTACTTCTTTCAGGTAGTCTTGTTCATTTTCAAAAAGCTTCACTTCGGCACCGCTTACAATATTTCCTACTTCATCGCGCACGGAAATGGTAAGCGATGTATTCAAAATCTGAGCTGAGGTGCTCGTATAAGAGAAAGTGAGGAGGGCAACGGCTGCGAAAAGTATAAACGTTTTCATGATTTAATAGATAAAGGGTTCGTAATAGTATTAACAGTACATAGTTACACAAATGAGGCAAGAAAATAAACTTTCTGGCTGATCCGTTTTTTATCGAAGCAATGCCACACCCCCGCGTTGTTCCTGAATTCCTTTATCCGGCCTGAACGAACTGACATATTTAACAACGTACGCGTATGTTCCTCCGGGCAACGGCCTACCTAAATTGTTGTTGTAGCCACCGTTCCACTTAAAATATCTATCCTTCGATTCAAAAACCAATTCGCCCCAGCGGTTGTAAATGAAAATCTGAAAGTTATCGGTAATGAAGTACGTGTACACAAAGAAGTCGGTGTTGGTAGTTACCGAACTGGTGGGCCTGAAAGCGGTAGGTGCAACAATTTTAGGTACGCAATTATTATCCACTTCCGTTTGATCGCGCGAAACGCAACCGAAAGAATTTGTAATATCCACTTCATAAAGGCCTTCACTATCGGCTGTAAGAACACGTTGTGTATAATTTAAAGTCAGATTGTTCTTGAACCAGTTGTACGAAGTAAAATTTCCAGGATCCAAATCGATACTGGCTGTATTCGGATCGTTATTATCAGGGTCGTTGCAAATGATTACACGGTTTGGCAATTCACCACTGGGAAGTGGCGCTTTGATAACCTGAATCTGCGCGGGTGTTGTACAACTTCCTTTGATAACATCAACCCGGTAAATTCCGGCAAGTGTTTGATTGATTACAGCGGTGGTTGCTCCACTGATTACCACATTATCCCGAAACCATGCGAACGTAACTCCTGTGGCATTGGTAGTGGCCGTTAATGTAAAAGGTTGGTCATCATCGCAGGCGGGAGTACCGGTAACCGGTGCGGTAATTAATCCGTTAACTTCCACAGTTTGAGGTGCCGACCGAACAATGCATCCGTTTGTTGTGCTTACAACTTCCGCTTCAAAAGAGGCACCATTGTCTACTGTTGTAATGGCGATTTGTTGTCCCAATCCTGTCAAGACCCCATTCCTAAACCAACGGTAAGTAAAACTTCCTGTTGGCTGTGCTGATAAAATAACCTGATCCGCACAGGCATTTGATTGTGTGAAAGTAGGTGAAATGACTTCGGGTACATCTACAAGAATGCTTTGCGTTGCAGGACATCCGGCACCGGTAACATTTACTGTATAGAAAACAAAACCTGCTACGGCTTGTAATTGTATGGTTGGTCCGTTGGTTGGGCCTACAATACTACCGGGAACATTCGTAGACCAACTGTAGGTTGTTCCACCTGATGCGGTAAGGGTTGGTATAGCAAGACATAAATCTGGAGTAATGGAAACGCTGACAGGTGCGGCTGGTGTAACAGCAAAATTGTTAATGTTGAAAATGCAACCCGTGTTGTCGCGCACTTCAATAGTATAAGTTCCGGCTGCTAAGCCAGGTACGATATCAAACACGGCAGGTTGGCCAGCCACCGGTCCAATAACTTGTCCTGTTCCATTGTTTGTAACGGTGTATTGCAACGGAAGTGCAAATCCGCCCACGGTTGTTACTCGTACTGTTACCGGATCGCAATTAGGCGGTTGAGCCAGTGCCGAAGCGGTAAACGTTGCATCAGATAATCCAAATGAACTTGAGATTGTACATCCCGAAATCTGATCACTCACAACAGCAGAAAAAGTACCTGCCCGTTGTCCAACAATAGGTCCAATGGTTGAAGGAGCAACTTCATCAATACCTTGTTGATTAAAACCAAATGGTCCTGTCAGGAAATACGAATACGGACCAGCCGGTGGTACGGATGCATTTAATTGTAAACTGATGGTACCTGTAGCCGTTCCGCATCCAACAGGATTGGTTCCGCTCAATGTAAAGTTTGGAGATACATTAATCGTAAAGACTTTATCATCGGTTATGGTACAGGTTGTCACCGGATCGGTAACGGTTACATCGTAAGTAAACACACCGGGCAATGACGTATCTACCGCTTGTGTTTGGATGGTGCTTGCATTGACCCCATCTATTTGCCAC
Organism: Flammeovirgaceae bacterium; assembly: GCA_016712035.1. Classification (GTDB taxonomy): domain Bacteria; phylum Bacteroidota; class Bacteroidia; order Cytophagales; family Cyclobacteriaceae; genus ELB16-189. The sequence continues at coordinate 140,096 of JADJRT010000009.1, forward strand.
AGAATTGTCATGCCGGGGTTTTGTGCATTTAGTGTTGGGGTTGCGTTATCTTCACAGATAGTCAGATCTGGCCCTAGGTCAACTTGCGGTCGGTTGTCAGATACAATACTCTGCGCGAAAGAGAAACATCCATTTGTGTCGGTATTGGTCACGGATATAAAGGCCTGATCATTAATAGTGATCATTTGTGTTGTTTCACCACCCGACCATAAATAAGTAAGTCCCGGAAGGTTGCCGGTGTTTGCATCGAGCGTTACAGAACCCGTACATAGTACAGCTGCACCCGGTATGGTGGGCGGAGGCGGAGGACTAAATACCTGAACTTGTTTTATAATCGTAGTATCCAGACTACATCGGTTAGTAAGCCTCATGGAAACGGTGTACAAACCCGGAGCGGCATATAAATGAACCGGAGATGCTTCCGTACTACTGCCACCGTCACCAAAAACCATTGAAAATTATCGATAGCGTCAGTAGCCGTGCCTGCAAATCTTGTTGAGTCACCAAAGCAAATACCCGTGAATTCAAAACCCGGACCACCAAAAGCGTTGCTTTGAATCTGAACAAAGTTCGGTAAGCCGAGTCGGCTGTTCGTAGCAGACAACAAAGCAAAACCAGCTGGATTGTAAACAGAAAGTTGTGTGGTGTCATCAACAGCTTGAATAGTACCCAGGGTTCCACTTCCATTGATGGCCGTATAAATCTGACCATCGGGGCCCAATTGTAATGCGCCTAATTCAACGGTTTGCTGAATCCGTTGTTTGAAGAATGGTCGCTCTAAAGAATCAAGAAAGTATTCAAATATTTGTGATGGGGAAGGTGATCCTTTTACTGTAGCAAAGACTTTATTACCCCCGGGTGAAAATTCAATTCCATATACCTGCCCATTGGGTTCCTTCAAATCGATCTTACGATAATTATCCAGTCGGCCTGTGCTGTCGTTTAAAGTAAATAGTTCTATAAGATTGCTTGTGCCGGGTGTTGATAAGGCAACGGCCACATTATTTCTCGGCCCGATCTTCATATACCCCTCACCATTTTGTTGGGCTTTAAAGGTGTGATCAGAGCCAGCTTCTGAATACACCGGTTGACCAATGCCTTGTTGCGTAATAGGATAGGAGCGAAATACATTGTTACCATATTCGTGAACAATCAGCCAACGCCCGTTGGAGGTTACGCGCTCCGTACTTTTTGAAAAGAGCAACACATTTTTTTCGACCAGTGCGCCTACGCCCGAATTTAATTTGAGATCAAATAAAGAATATCTCAATTCGAACAACGAAGTGCCACTGACAGCTGGAGTTGTAAAGATGTAGTAGAGCGTTTCATCACCCGGCACAGGAACAATAATAGAAGACTGTGAGGCTGTTGGATCACCCCCAATACCTGAATCAATCTCCGTATCCGTTTTGTCATAAACTTTATCTCCATCGGTATAAAAGATCACATCGCCATTCCGATCGCAAACTATCGCACAACCTTCAGGCGCATCCATCGCGCTGTTATCCAATGGTACAGGAGGTTGTTCGTTAAAATCAATGCCGGCCGAGTTTCCAAAATGCCAGATATTAAATCGCTGATCCTGCAACCCATATTCTTTTACATTAACTCCGGCATAGGCAGAACATCCCGAAGCATCGGTAACCACCACATAGTAATAGCCAGCAGAGTCGGGTGTGAGCGTATCACCCAAATCACCGTTTGACCAGGTAATCGATGCCGGTGTGCCACCCTGAATGGCTACTTTAACAGAAAATTGCGTTGGGCTTGAAGTGCCTCGCGGTGGCGGAAACTCGTCTTTACAAGCAGTAGTGTCTTGCACTAACTGAAGTTGCAAGGCAAAAGGATTGATGGTAACCGGCAATGTGGTTGTATGAGTTTGACCGCGATAAAATGCATTGAGGGTAACGTTGAAACTACCTGCGCTGGTGTAGGTATATATTGGGCTCCAACTTCCTGATGATCCAACGCCATCGCCAAAACTCCATCGCAAACTATCTGCATTAGGCGTTACACTTGGGAAAAAGCTGGTTGGCGAATTCTGACAGATTCCGCTTGTTGTAAAAGCCACTGTCATTACAACGCTGTCTTGTGGCTTGAATGCCGGAAACTGCAAACCGTCAAAATCTGTTGCTGTAAAAAGTGCTTGAGTATTTACAACCAGATTCGAGGTAGTGTCAGTATTGGTAAACTTGCCGAGTAAAAAAGGACCTCCTGAAACGGCTTGATATAAATGATAGATGGCGCTATCCGGGGCAAGTTGTAATCCATAACTTCTAAATACAGGTGCTGTGGCTACAGGGGCTAGTGTCGTGGTCGGATTTTGATAATCGTATTGAAATACATTAGCAGCAATACCTGCATCGCCATGACGCGAAAGGTATAAATATTGTCCTTTCGTGTCCCACTCAATGTCATATATGGACTGACTGTTTGTTGCGGCTGTGGCCGAATTAAAAATGAAACGATCGAAGGTGATCAAACCACTGGCGTTGTCAAAATTTAAGATCAATGCATCTGTGTTTGGATCTTGTGGTGACACTGCAATTTTACCGGTAGGTGCATAATAAGAGAAGTTTGCAACCGAAGTAGGGAAGCCAAGGCCAGACGAAACAATACTTGGAAATGCCGCGGCCGCGTTAATTAATGTGGCCGCATAGCTTTGTGTACCATTTTGATGCGAGATAAGCCAGAAATCAGTTTGGTTTGCATGCGGTACCACAATCATTCCTTCCGATCTATTTACTAGACCAGGCACTGCAATATTTTTTGCGCCAACCACACCCAAGGCCGGTGCTGGAAAAACAGCATTACCAAATTGATTCAAGTCAACTTCACTTTGACTAATCAATCCTCCGGTTGTAAAATTTGCTGAGTTAGTAAAAATATACCAGCGATTGGTTTGCCCAGGCATAGGAGCAATCGCTGCAGGTTGATTCGCATCGGGTTGCCCCGTAAGTCCGTTTCCATTAGGCATGGCGAAATGACAAGCGTCATATACTTGTACGCCATCGGTATAAAAAAGTAAGTTGGCTGTTGCCGGATCGGTGGCTACCGCAGAACCGCCACGGCCAAAAGGTATGGCTTGATTATTTACCGATTGAGCAACATTGGTTCCCCGGTTAAAACGAATTCCGCTGGTTGTACTTCCAAAATACCAGTTGTGTTGCGAAAGATCTTGTGCGAAAATTGTTGTAGACAGGGCAATGAATATAATACCAAGTGCCCCGATCTTTATTTCTCTAAACTGCTTTCCTCCAGCCCCTCTCATACGTTTGACTTAGTTGATCTTGTTATAATCATGAAATTAAAACGTCAAATAACACTAAAGTAATACAATTTGATCGAAAATATCGTTAACCAGACGAAAGCCCCCTATTTGTCGACAAATGTTTTTTTTAATGTTCTGAATGAATTTAATTTGCTTTGATTGAGCGTGCTCTAAACAATATTTAATGCAGCGAATTCTCCTTTTTGTTAGTGTATGTATCTGGTTTCGGGTGGGTTCGGTAACTGCACAAGACCCACAGTATTCGCAATTTTATGCTGCTCCGCTTTATTTAAACCCGGCCTTTGCCGGTGCTACTGGTCAAAATCGCATAGGTATCAATTATCGAAATCAATGGCCGGCCATCGATGCAAACTTTAATACCATTTCGGCATTTTATGATACGTACATTGAAGACAAGAACAGTGGCGTGGGGGTATTGCTGACGCGCGATCGGGAGGGTATTTTGGGACTGCAATCGATCAGCCTCGCGTTTCAATATTCTTATGACCTTCGATTGACGGAGGGTCTTTCTTTTAGACCAGGGTTTCAGGCAGCCATTTACAATCGTTCGATCAATTTTGATAAACTTACCTTTGGTGATCAGTTCGATCCATTAACAGGGGATATTATAAATGCACAATCTGCGGAAGCGTTAAACACAGGCGAGTCAAAATTCTTTCCGGATATTTCTGCGGGTGGATTATTTTATAGCAAAAGTGCGTGGTTTGGATTTGCGGCTCATCATTTAACACAACCCAATCAATCGCTTATTGGTGAAGAGAGCCGGTTGCCTATGAAACTTTCGGGGCATGCGGGATTTAAATTTTATTTTAAGCCAGGCGAGATGGGTGATGGGTTTTATACCCGACCGCGCGAACGAAGTATAGCGCCCGCAATACAATACCGTCATCAGGGCGAGTTTGATCAGATGGACGTAGGTTTCTATTTTACTTTTGATCCAATTATCATTGGTACCTGGTACCGGGGTGTTCCTTTTAAAACGGTTAACGGATTTACAAACAACGAGTCGGCTGTGTTATTAATCGGCTTAACTAAAAGAGGACAAAAAGATATTCTTAACATTGGCTATAGCTACGACTATACTATTTCGCAACTCGGTGCCAGCAGTGGAGGGGCCCATGAATTCAGCTTAGTTTATTCGTGGTCAACGCGCAATCCGCGTAAGCCGGCAAAAGATAAGCTAATGATTCCGTGCCCGGATTTTTAAAGTTGCTACTGGATGCTAGATACTGGCCGCTGGAAATGGCGACACATCTTATTGATTACTGAATTCTTATCTTGGATTGGCAGGTTAGAAAAGATGACGTTTGTGTTCGACCACTGATTACCGATCACCTTTTACCATTCTCTATTTCTCTAGTATCAAGAGACCAGTATCCAGTTATTCCTCACCATGTCCATCAATCTTACAAACATCGTCATAGCCTAAATGTACCAACGCATCGCCTGCATTGGCAACGGGATTATTGTTTAGGCCTACAACATATCCTGCGGCTGGAGATTTAACATTTTCTTTAAATGCACCGAACGGATCGGTAATAGCACCAATCAGTTGGTTCTTTTTTACAAACTCGCCCGATTGAATGATAGGTTGAAAGAGACCGGCATACTTGGCCCGTATCCACGATGAACTCCAGATGATCTTGTTTTTTGTTAGTGGTGCCGGTGCCTCATCGATCATATTTAAATGTTTCATTAAACGAAGTGTGCCGTTTAAACCCTCTTCTATTGCCTGTTGATCGTATCGAATGGATTCGCCCCCCTTCATATACGATAATATTCTTTTCGTGTTTCGCAGCAGTTTGACGAAGTGACTGCGGACGAAACGGTGAATCGATGGTAAACGGTGCATGAAAGGCCATGGCAAGTTCTGCATTTCTTTGATCTTCCATTACACATCGCACTTGCGGATAGTTTGTTCGCATGGAGCCCCCGGTATGAAAGTCAATACCATAATCAATAGCCGGAATAATTTCGTGCGTCATATGCCAGGCTACCCGCGATGCGAGCGAACCACCCTTGCTTCCCGGAAAGGATCGATTGATATCTTTTCCATCAGGTACTTCGCGTGAATAATTTAAAAAGCCATACATATTAATGATGGGCATACATAGTACTGTGCCACGCTTAACCTTATTGTATCCATTGTCGAGGATGCGCCTCACTATTTCCATTCCGTTAATCTCATCACCATGCATGCCTGCAGTAAGAGACAATACCGGCCCTTCTTCTAATCCGCGATAAACATAAATGGGAGTATCAATAAGTGTGCGTGACGGAAGTCTTGCAATGTTAATATTGATTTCAGTGGATTCGCCCGGACGAATTATTTGTGATGCGATGGTTAGGTCTTTCATAGATTAGTCTATATTCTTGAGTATATAGTAAATAGTATTAGTCGATAGTCAATGGTCCATGGTTAATTAGTTGTAAGAGTAACTTACCAAGGTAGAGATCCGACTATTGACTAAATACTATGGACTTTTAAGCATTAACCTTGTCCTTCTGGATTTTTTTCTTGCCGGCATGCTGCTCGATATATTCATAAAACTTGGATGCAATATCCAGTTTGGTTGCACCCTCAATACCTTCAAGGCCAGGCGATGAATTAACTTCAACGATTAAGGGTCCGCGTTTGGAAGGCAGCATATCGACACCGGCTACGCCTAATCCCATTTTTTTAGCGGCTTCAATGGCAGCATGTTTTTCGTGACGATCGAGTTTAACAACGGAAGCTACGCCACCCCGATGCAAGTTAGATCTAAATTCACCTTCGCGGGTTGCTTGTCTTTTGATGGCACCTACTACTTCTCCATTAACAATAAACGCGCGGATGTCGGCACCTTTTGCTTCTTTAACGAATTCTTGTACAATGATTCGGGTTTTTACACCATGAAAGGCTTCAATCACAGATTGAGCAGCTTTTTTATTTTCAGCCAATACAACCCCCAAACCCTGCGTACCCTCAAGTAATTTGATAACAACGGGTGCACCGCCTACTGCCTCAATTACGCCCTCTGTATCTCTCGAGTAATCCATAAATATCGTCTTGGGTAAATCCAGACCAGCACGCGAAAGAATTTGAAGACTGCGTAATTTATCGCGTGATCGGATTAACGCTTGCGATTCAACGGCACTAAAAACTTTCATCATTTCAAATTGACGAACCACCGCTGCACCATAAAATGTTACCGAAGCCCCAATGCGTGGAATAATGGCATCGAAATAATCAAGCCTGCGACCGTTATACCAAACCATCGGGTTTTCTTTTCAATCAAGAGCACGCATTTCATGTGATCGATAATCTCCACCTTATGGCCACGTTTTTCACCGGCTTCTTTCAACCTTTTGGTGGAATACAGCTTTGGATTTCTTGAAAGGATGCCAATATTCATGAGCTCTGTTGTTTGTGTTCGAAAGATAAATCTTTTTTAGTCACGTCAATTAAAAAGCGCTTACGCAGAATTTTGCGACCCAGCAATACCGGAAATCTCAGGTTACCCCGGTTGCTCAAAGAAAATTCGGCCTTTATCAGGTGATCGTAAATTTTAATGGATGTTTTGATTACATACCGAAGTTCGGCCTCCCCAAACGAATTTTTTATTTCTCTGCGATCAAATTTTTTAAAAGAAAATTTCATTCCTGTAAACTCGGGATGTTCTTCATCCAAAAGTACGAACTCAAGTTTACCATCAACGATCTCCGCCCGGCTGCAATGTAAACTGCAGTTGTAGGCTCCGGTGTCTATCTTAGCATGAATATCCGTAAGCCCGAGGCCGGGTAAGTCAACACGATCCGATCTTCCAAGAGTATGCATGGTTAGGAGTATGTTTCAAGCTACCTCAATTTCTTAAAAATAAAAAAGCCCTTCCGATAATTACCGGAAGAGCCTCAATTTTCAGATTAATTAACTATTAATCTTTTGATACTTTAAAAGAAACAAGGGTGTTCTCCCATTTCAGTACTACATTATTTTTTTCAACAGCGATGTTAAAGGTTTCAACAAAGCTGGCTGGACTGCCGGCCTTCACAGTTACTCTTATAACATCATCTGCTTTATTATATTTGTAAGCACCCCAATCGATGGTTTTGTTAACAATAATTACCCATTCGTTTTCTCCAGGGATTGTGTAAAGACCGTATTTTCCTTTGGCTAAGGATTTTCCTTCAATCTTTACATTTTCACTAAACTCAATAGAAGTTGTTGCATTTGCACCTGTGCGCCATACTTCTCCGTACGGATTGATTCCTCCCAACATCTTCCTGCCTTTAGCGGAAGGCTGGTGATAATCAATAGTTACTTTCACTCCATCAATGGTTCCTTCAGCTTTTGCTGGCGGGCTTGGCATTTTTTTGTCCTGTGCCATTACACTTAGCGAAAAGACTAACGCTATTAGCGTGAGAAATATGCTTGCTGGTTTTTTCATACTGTTTTTGTTTGGTTTAAAATCGGTTTTGATTGTCACATATCGTGCCAGTTAGAAACGCAAGTTGCCTCTAAATGTTCGAAAGCTATCCGATTTAGTTGAATTATTTTGACGAGCGGCTGCTCTTAAAGGAGTTGTTCGATTTGTCGCTTTAAAAATTCCGACTGAGCAACACCCGATTGGCGCCATTTGGGCTCTCCATTTTTAAACAAGATTAACGTAGGCACTCCTTGTACTTGAAATGACTGGGCTATTGACGGATTTTTATCAACATCAATTTTTACAATCTTTGCTTTATCACCTACTTTCTTTTTTAGGTCCTCCAAAATGGGTTTCATCATTTTGCAGGGGCCGCACCATTCGGCCGAAAAGTCAACCAGCGTAGGGGTATCACTTTTAATCAGTTCGAAAAAATCGCCTTTAGCCATTTTAATTTGAAATTGCTTCTACTGAAGTTACCACAATTTTAGGGATCATGATTACATTCGATTTGATTGAGTTAGAAATCAGGCAAGCTGCTTCAGCTTTTGATAGTACTCTTTCAGCACGCTCACGATCTTTTTCTTGAGAAATTGTTACAGTCGGTTCCAGAATTACTTCCGTCATTAAATACTTTCCCTCCACTTGCTCAAGCTTACCTTTAGAATCGCATTGGAATGCGATAAACTCTAATTTTGAATTTTCGGCAATAGCCAAAAAGGTAGTCATTAAACAACTGCTTACCGATGCAGTGAACAAATGCTCGGGTGACCAGATACCGGGAATTCCTTTCGGAAATTCGGGCGGAGTAGCCACGGCAATGCATCCCGAGCCGTTAGTGGGCACATTTAATTCAGGTGAACACATGATTCCCTGGCGATCTTTATTCCAGGCAATTTGTACGTTGTAAAAATGCGCATCCATAACTTTTAAATTTTATTTTGAAGACTCATCCAACTTCCTCCATTAAAAACCTGTGTGTATCCTTTTGATTTCAACATACTTTTAGCTGCGCCACTGCGCATACCCGAAGTACAACAGGTTATAATGGCTTTATTTTTATCTGTAAAGCGATTTGTATTATTGCTCAACTGATCTACGGGTATATTTAATGAACCTCGTATATGCCCACCTGCGTATTCGCCCTTTGTGCGAACATCTAATACAATGGCTCCTTTTTTTACTAGTTCTGCGTAGTCTACTTTTGGTCCTAAACCAAAAGACTTTTTAAGGCTTCCATCATAATATAGAAACAGCTTGTGTTTGTAAATGATTCACGGATAACCACGAACCGCCATCATAGCAGCTAATTCCTTGTTGCTTTAACAGCTGCGAGGCCATGGCACTACAACCACCCGAGGCACAGCATAAAATAAGGGGGTAATTTTAAAGCTTTTACTTCTGAAATTCGTTGGGTTAGTTCGTTTACAGGAATATTGATTGATCCGGCTACATGGCCGCCTTGAAACTCACCGGGTGTGCGCACATCTACAATAGTGCCTTCTTGATTTTGAATAATTTTTTCTACGTTCATATTAAATTCAGATTTTATTTTTTTCTTTTTGAAACATACTAAAAAGCAGGCCGCCCATCAGCCCACCATATAAAGAAGAATTAAGCGGACGGGAAGTAATAGGACAAGAGCCTGTTACACAGCCAATTTGTTGCCAGTATAAATATCCGGCACCTAACCCAATAATTACACCCACTAGAGTTGGCCAGTATTGTTTAAGAATTGTCATTAAGATTCTTTCTTAGCGTGCTGAGCCCAAAGGGTAAGTACAGTGGGCAGAAACTCACGAGACCGGTCAAAACAAAAATAGCCGCTAGCCCTAGTGAGATTAAGGCAGTTGTGCCTGAAATTATTCCTGTATAATAGAGCGTTACTATAATCGCTGCGAGAATCACCCGGATAACCCGATCAGCAGAGCCCATATTCTTTTTCATTTGATTAGTTTTTGTTGATGATGCAAAACTAACAACACGGAATCTAAGAGAATGTGATCTAAATCACAGAAGTGTTATTTTATTTCGTGAAAGATTGACTAACCCTTCGTTTTCCATCTGCTTCATAACGCGTGAAACAGCCTCGCGGGCCGTGCCGAGTTCATCCGCTAATTGCTGGTGGGTTATTTTTATTTCTTTGGAGCGATAGAGCTCTGCCTTCTGTTTTAAGAGTTGAAGCAGTCGGGTATCTAATTTTTGAAAGGCAATAGCGTTAACCGCAGTAAGAAGCTCTTCAAATCGTTTGTGGTAAAGCCTAAAAATGAAATCGGCCCACTCCGGAAATTTCTTAACCCATTCACTGGCTTTTTCTACCGGAATAAAAAGAATTTCTGCGTCTTCCTCAACGATTGCTTTCACCTTACTGGTTTCATTATGAATGCCGCCCAAAAACGACATAATGCAACTTTCTCCAGGGGTTATATAGTAAAGTAAAATTTCATGACCGTTTATATCGGTTCGCATCACTTTTAAGCTGCCGTTTAATACAAGGGGGATTGCCTTTATGTAACTATCTTCTTGTTGGATGACAGAACCTGCCGGGAATTTTTTCAATTGACCGTAGGTTGTAACTTCTTCCTTTAATAAGGTTTGAAAAAGCGAATCGGTGGCAGACATTGTATTTTAAGAGAGTAAGAATAAGAAGATCAAAGGGAAAATAATTCCTACTAGAGCTAATTTCCAGCCGCGGCTCCAGAAACTATTTTCGCCTTTTTGTATAAACATACCTGTGCAGGCAATAACCAACATAGCTACACCAAAGATGTCGGAATAATAAATCCACCATTTACTGGTGTCTACATGTAGTTTAGTCATTTGGCCGAGAACCGGGGTGGTACGATACGATTCAATTTTTCCTATGCCTGTAGTAAGATCAACCTGCACATCATTGTTAATGTAAGAGATTCGAAGATTATCACCATCCACTGAAAATCTTCGCAGGTTATCATCAATCGCAAACTCTTTCGTAAAAGCGTCAATGAATTTATCATTTACCGAATCCTTTATTATCAATTGTTTGAGGGTTATTTCTTGCGAATTATAGTTGTAGCGTCTTGGATGCCATACCTGGCGGTGATTTAGAAAAATCCCTGAAAAGGAAAAGGCTATGATTAATCCTAAAAAAAGAAATAGGCAAGATCGCGATGTGTATTGCGTGCTGTAAGTTTCATGAATGTGTGACGTATTTTATTTTAGACAATTGTGTTCTGCTTATTTGCCGAATGGATTTAAAGCACTTAAGGCACGTTTGCCGCCACCCATTTTGTTCATAGTCTTCATGAGCTTGCGCATATCTTCGAATTGTTTGAGTAATTGATTCACCTGCTGCACTTGGGTTCCACTGCCTTTGGCAATTCGGTTCTTACGACTCGGATTTATTTTATCTGGGTTTTCTCTTTCTTCAATTGTCATGGATCGAATAATCGCCTCAATGGGTTTGAAAGAATTGTCATCAATATCAACGCCTTTCATGGCTTTGCCCATACCCGGAATCATGCCCAGCAGATCTTTCATGTTTCCCATCTTTTTTATTTGCTCCAGTTGAGATAGAAAATCATTGAAGTCGAACTGGTTCTTTCGCATTTTGGCATTAAGCCTGCGTGTTTCATCTTCATCAAATGTTTGTTGCGCCTTTTCAACGAGACCCACCACATCGCCCATACCCAAAATCCGGCTTGCCATCCGATCGGGGTAAAAGCGATCAATCGCTTCCATCTTTTCACCTGAGCTTATAAATTTAATAGGCTTATTAACAACCTTGCGGATGGAAAGTGCAGCACCGCCCCGGGTATCGCCATCTAATTTGGTAAGTACAACCCCATTGAAATTTAAGCGTTCGTTAAATGTTTTGGCGGTGTTCACCGCGTCCTGCCCCGTCATCGCATCCACTACAAACAAAGTCTCTGATGGCTTGAGAGCTTCTTTCAAAAGAGCGATCTCATTCATCATCGCTTCATCTACAGCTAAACGGCCCGCGGTATCTACAATAACAACCCTGAAATTATTTTTCTTTGCATGCTCGATGGCCGCCTTGGCTATTTTAACTGCATCTTTATTTTCAGGCTCGGCATATACTTCCACACCAATCTGCTCGCCCAAAACTTTTAATTGATCGATAGCAGCAGGTCGATAAATGTCGCAGGCTGTTAACAGTACCTGCCGGCCTTGTCGCTTCAGGTAACTGGCTAGCTTACCAGAAAAAGTTGTTTTACCAGAACCCTGTAGGCCGGCAATTAAAATAACCGCTGGGTTGCCTTCTATGGAGATGTCTTCACTCTCGCCCCCCATGAGCAGGGTGAGTTCATCGTTGGTGATTTTGGTTAATAGTTGACCGGGTGAGATGGCTGTGAGTACGTTTTGGCCCAGCGCTTTTTCTTTTATTTCGTCTGTTACTTCTTTGGCAACTTTATAGTTAACATCGGCATCGATTAACGCTTTGCGGATTTCTTTAACCGTGGTGGCAATATTAATCTCTGTAATTTTCCCCTGGCCTTTCAGGTTTTGAAAGGCTTTTTCCAACTTAATACCTAAACTATCGAACATGAGCGGTTTTTTTTAAGGCCACAAAGTTAATAGCTAAATCGTATTAGGGAAGCGGGGTGAGGGGAGTTAAATGAAAAAACGAAGAATAGGGCCTATTTTATTCCTTTCCCTCTTTAATACCCAATAAAGTTAATTCAACAACAATCAGATTTTTGTTGAAATTGGAGTAGAGCAGTTTTACGAGATCTTTGTTTTGCATTTCGTTTGCAAAATGAAATCCAATATCAAAATCCTCACCGTCCTGTAGAAACTCTATCACATTGCCAGTGCCTCCTCTTTGGATCAACTTAGCAAGGACAGATTTTTCTTGTTGATTAATCGGCATTTTCTACTTGGATTAGAAAGGCAAGGGATGCAACTTACTTAAAATAATTCTATGCGGATAGTTTTGGTTTTTATGCTTTTATCAAAGTTCGCTTACGCTCAGGATTCTGATAAAGGTTTAAATCAACTTTCGTGGTTGGAGGGAACCTGGAATCGCACCAACATCAAAGCAGGAAAGTCGGCTCATGAGCGATGGGTAAGAACTGGCAAGGGTGAATTGATGGGTTGGGGTGTATCTATGACTATGACCGGTAGCGATACGACCTTTGTTGAAAAGCTCAAGATTATTTATAAAGACAATGCGTTCTACTATGTAGCTGATGTTCCTGAGAATAAGGACCTAACTTATTTTAAGTTTACAGAACTTACTACAACCGGCTTTGTTTGTGAAGACCCCGCCCATGACTTTCCTAAAAAGATTTCTTATCAAGTGGAGGGAAATAAATTGAAAGCTATAATCTCCGGCAATGGCAAATCGATTGAGTATTTGTTTGAAAAGGAAAATTAACTTGATCAGGATTGCGAAAAATGCAACAGGTATGGATGTTTGATTTTGAATCGATGAATCTCAGAGCCATGAAAGGATGATTCGAATCAGGTTAGCTTAAAAGCTTACCCCAAACCAAAATATAATCCTTCAGGCCATCCCAAACCAGTTCTAAATATAAAATGTCCATTAGGTTTCTGTTTTCTGTATCCTATTGAAACAGACAACGGAAATAAATCATAGTACTCATTAAGTGATTTAACAAATCCACCACTTACTTCAAGGTGGTGTTTTGTAGCTCCGGTTAAAAAACCAAAATTTCCTAAAATATATGGAATTGAATATCCCCAACCATGCTCACCTCCATATCCAGCTTTAACAAAAGTTGCTGTTATTGATTTCTGTTCATTTCTCTGGAACATTCGTTCATAGTAGGCAGTGGCAGTAAAAGCATTTCCTACGCCCACATTCCCGTAATAGCATTGTTAAACATTTTGGATTTCTTTGAATCTGGCACTACGTCCTGTGCCGCAACAGTATTTGCTATTAATAATAAAATGATGAATAGGTTTCTATATTTACAATAGACATTTAGTTCTCTTTTCATAATAGGCAGGTTTATAATTGAAATTTAAATGCGCTACTTATGATCAAATGTCTGGTATTTGAATTAATGCTAGATTCTGAATTGCGCAACCAATGGAAGTTTTTGGTAGAAAACCCTCATTTATTAAATGTCTACCAGGAATTTTGCGAAAAATGCAACTGGTGGGGTGGGGATGTTTGATTCTAAGTGGCCAGGCAGCCACTCAAATAGATAATCTGGATATTCTTTCGGCTATTAATTCCGTGGTATGTGTCATCGCCTCTGATTGGGTTGTTTTCTCATTTACTAAGGCAAAGACTTCTTTCAATCCGAGCGTTCCAATTTCTTGATGCGTTAACTCATTTTTTCCTACAATGGCAATAATTGGCTTACCATAACGTGTTGCAAGCTGAGCCACACCCATTACCACTTTACCGGATAGTGTTTGAGTGTCCATTTTGCCCTCGCCTGTTATTATCAGGTCCGCCCATTTTATTTGTTCCTCAAGGTGCAGCATCTGCAGAATGAAATCAATACCACTATTAAATTCTGCATTTAAAAAAAGCAGGGCGCCCGCACCCAAGCCTCCTGCGGCCCCAGCACCTTTAAAGTTTACCTCCTGGTTACTTTGACTCTTTGCTACTTGTTCAAAATTCCGGAGACCCCAATCAAGTAGTTGAACAGCTTCTTCATCGGCACCTTTTTGGGGTGCATACACATAGGCTGCGCCATTTTTTCCGTAGAGTTCGTTATCCACATCGCACAAAACAACGAAGGAGATTTTCTTATTATTTAGGATGAACTTGTCGAACTGAATTTTATAAAGATGAACCAGATTTTCTCCGATGGGCGCCAGCGTTTTATTTTCCTGATTTAGAAATTTTACCCCTAAGGCTGCGGCCATGCCTAACCCAGCATCGTTGGTGGCACTACCCCCAATGGTAAGAATGATTTTGTTTACGCCACGGGTAATCGCATCGGCAATAAGTTCGCCCGTTCCATACGTGGAAGTTTTTAGTGGGTTACGTTCTTCTTTAGATAATAATGCCAGTCCCGATGCGCTCGCCATTTCAATGAATGCATGGAGCCATCGCCCGAGATTCCGTACGAAGCAGTTATTTTTCTGAATAAAGGATCTGATACTTCTGCAGAAATCATAGAACCCTTCGAATGGTCTGTTAGTAATTCGCAGGTCCCTTCACCGCCATCGGCCATCGGAATAAGTTTAATAGAAAGTGCGGAATCAATTTTTAGCAATCCACTCTCAACAGCTGCACAAACTTCTTTGGCTGTTAGTGAACCTTTAAACTTATCCGGTGCAACTAAAATGTTCACAATAAAATAAATAGTAAAATGGAGGTAATAAGTACCGTTATGCCCTGTGCCAGCGTTATCAGTGTATAACTTTTATACGCATCGCTTTCGCGGATACCACTGAATTGCGACACAACCCAAAAATATGAATCATTGGCATGCGAAACCGTCATGGCTCCACCACCAATGGCTAAAATTAATGTGGCTAAAGAAGTGGCGGTTGTAAATCCAGCAAGGATAGTTAACGGTGCTAGTAAAGAACTGGTTATAATGATAGCTGATGTGGAAGATCCTTGTGCGGATTTTAAAACAGCTCCTAAAGCAAAGGCAATTAGTATAAATAGTATGCCGCCCGATTGCGAGCCTGCAATCTGCTCTTTCAAAATCAAATCGATGCCGCTTGATTTTATGACTGCTCCGAACGAGCCGCCTGCACCGGTAATAAGAAGTATTACCCCGGCATCTTTCAATGCTTCAGAAATCCAGGCAGGCGATTCCTGTCTTTGTTTTTTCGAGATCAATAGAAATGCACAAAGGAGTCCTGCAGATAAAGCAATGGCAGGGTTTCCGATAATTTGGAAGATGTTTGTCAGCGCTTTAAAGGCCGGAATTATAGTTGGCAATGTAGCACAGGAGATGAGTAGGATAGGAAGCAGCAGCGGAAGAAATGCCAGAACAGTGTGGTGATTACTTTTTTCAAGCGGGGCATGCGTTATTTGTACCGCATGGATTTTGGCACCCATTTTTTTTGATAACCAAAACGCAACAAGCGCAGCCGGTATAGCCCCAATCAATCCGATTAAAATTACCAGCCCCAGATTTGCGGTTACTCCCAAATTGGCGGCCGCAGCTAAAGGACCCGGAGTAGGGGGCACCAGTACGTGAGAAGTATATAATCCGCTGGACAAAGCAAGAGATAGTTGTGCTTGATTTATTTCGGTGGAGGTAAGGGCGGGTATTAACCGGGACAAGATGATAAAACCTGAATCGCAGAACACAGGAATACCAACCACCACGCCAATCATGGACATGGCGACCAACGTTTTACTTTTACCAAACGCATGGATAATTTTTGCTCCAATACTGGTCATGCTCCGGTTCTTTCCATCACAATGCCCAGGCATGAACCAATGGCCACAAGAAATCCTATTTGTTGCAACAACAACCCAAAGCCCGCTTGCATGGTAGTTACTGTTTCTAAAACAGATTTGCCAACCAGGGTTCCAAAAATCAGGGCTGCAATGAGTAGAGAAAAGAAGGGATTTAGTTTTAGGTATCGTGAAGTGGCAATGAGAGCACCAAGGGCAATAGAAAGTGAGATGGCGATTTGGATGCCCGCCATTATTATATGAATCGGATAGTTTCTATTTCTCTCACCTTACTGAAAACCTTATCTGCGGAGACTAATGGCAGTTGATAGTAATTTGCAGTGGCAGCGATAATGGCATCAGGCAGTTTTAATTTATACTTGATGCGGAGATCAATAGTTGCTTTTTTAATTTCTGTGTTCAATTCTAGTAAGATACATTCATCGAGAAAATTTCGAATTAAGTATCGATCCTCACTAGTGAGTTTTGATAAGAAAGTGATTCGAGTTCGGTAATAAATGAGATATGCAGGATATTATGATTGATGATTTCCTTTGCGACAGGGTGACCATCTAAAACTGCTATAATGGCGTTTGTGTCAAGTAGAATATTATTTCCACTCATCTCGCAATTTTCTTTGAAGCTTGACTGGGTTTCCTTTAGCTTTTACTTTCCCCACATACTTACTGATGTCAACGCCAGATTTTTTAGCTTTAACAGAAGCAAATATTTTCTCCAACTCTTTTTTTGATGGCTTTGATTTGATTACAGTTTCCATTTAAAATTGTTTAAACAAAGGTAATTCATTTTTAGATACGGAATTGAATGAAAGGATAAGCTTGCCCTGCTTTAAATTCAGTGGTGTCAGCAGGCAATTCAATAAAACCATCCACCTCTTTCAGATTGGCAAAATCGCCTGAACCACCGCCAACTTGCGGGTAAGCCATTAGTTGGCCTTTTTCATTTTCTACTTTTACCTGAAGAAAGTAAGTTAACGCGGGCTTGAAAGAAAAATCTTTTGCCAGAATGGTGTGGCTTGATTTTATGTTGCCCCGAAGACTTTTTATAAGCCAGGGTTTTATATAGCGATAAAAGCACATATAAGTTGAAACCGGATTCCCCGGAAGGGCAAACACGATATGATTGGATGAAGTGCCGAACCACAACGGCTTGCCTGGCTTTTGGCTTACCTGATGAAAGCGTTTTTGAATTCCATTTCGCTCCAGTGTTTGAGGTACGTAATCAAACTTGCCTTTCGAAACACCTCCTGAGAAGATTAGAACTTCGTAGTGCGAAAGAATTTTTTTTTACCTCGGCTTCAAGAATCTCGGGTTGGTCGGGAATATGAAACTGATCGGCTGGACAACCCAATTCCAATAAGGCAGCTTGCAAGGCATAACTATTTGATCTTCGGATTTGATAGGGGAGTGGTGTTAGATCCACAGGCACTAATTCATCTCCACTCGAAATAATGGCCGTTTTAGGAAACATCGAAACCGAGACAGTCTTTTTACCCACCGAGGCAAGCAAGGCAACTTCGGCAGGAGAAATTATTGTGCCGGGCGAAAGCAGAGTTTCATTTTGCTTGGCATCCTGACCTTGATGGTGAATATGATCGCGGGGATTTAATTTTTGAAGAAGAAGGGAAGCGGACTGATCTTTAATGTCCAGATCTTCATAGCGAACAACGGTATCGGTGCCGGTAGGTAGCATCGCTCCGGTCATTACTTCAATACATGAATCATTATTGTTTAACTTTTTTGGTTGTTCACCAGCGGCTTGAATGCCTTCAATAGGAAAGTTTCGGTTTCCGTTCTTGAAAGAATCAAAACAAATTGCAACGCCATCCATAGCTACGCGATCGAATGGTGGAAAATTTCGATCCGCCCGAACTTCTTCCCGTAAAATTCTTCCACAGGCCTGTTGAATAGCAAGATCCTCTTTTCCAGTTTCCATGGAATGCGAAAGAATAATTGCTGTAGCCTCTGAAACGCTTATCATGATTTAATTAACTTTGATTGAATACTGCGGATTCAAAATTTTAACTAATGAAGAAACAATTTACACATATTGACGCCACGGGCAACCCCAAAATGGTGGATGTATCACACAAAAAAGTGACCAAACGCGTGGCGCGCGCGCAGGCTATTGTCGTTTTAGGGAGTGAAATTGTATCGATGATGCAGGGAAACGAGTTAATCACGAAAAAAGGACCAGTTTTTCAGACAGCTATAATAGCTGGAGTGATGGCTGCAAAGAAGACACATGAACTGATTCCGTTTTGTCATCCCTTAAACCTGGAGGACTGTAAGATTAAGACATCTATTAGAGATAATACAGCAATCATTGATACTGAAGTGACTGTGACCTCTAAAACAGGTGTAGAAATGGAAGCGTTAACAGCTGCTTCGGTGGCCGCACTGACTGTATACGATATGTGTAAAGCACTGTCGCATCACATCGTTATAACGGATATAAAACTGATGAAGAAGACAGGTGGGAAGAAAGATTTTCTGCGTAAACAGTAGCCGGAGAAATACTTTGAGTCCACATCGTTCCAAAACGGGAAATTTTAATTTTTTCCAGTAAGTAGCAATTTATTAACTGATTACAAGACTTGACATTAACTGATTGTAGAAGTAAATTTTTGCGCAATCGAATGAAATTGAACAATTAAAAAATCAATAAATATTTCTCGAACTTTTTAGCTCATTAAATGTTAAATTTGAGAGTCTAAATAAAATGTTGGTTATGAAATTAATTGGAAAAAATATCCTTGCAGGGTTTCAGCTTAATCCGATCAATCGGGATTTGTTGATTGTAATTTCGGCAGGCATGTTTATCGCTATTGCCATTATCAGTTTGCTAGTAATGATTGTTAGTCAGATTTAGCAATAGCCTAATTCACCGAATTAAAAGCGTCAAAGAAGTTTGACGCTTTTTTATGGATGCGCGGAAACATGTGTCGCCATCTTCAAAAAATTCCTTCTTCCAAATGGGAACCGTTTGTTTAAGCGTATCAATTACATACTGACAAGCTTCAAAAGATTCCTTTCGATGTGCGGTTGAAAGCGCAATCACTACTGCAACATCTCCCGGGTGTAAGGTACCCACCCTATGACTTACTGCCCAACCGGTTAGGTTCCATTGTTTGTCAGCTTGTTGAATTATTTTATTCATCTCGGCAACAGCCATGGGTTCGTAGGCTTCATACTCAAGTCTGGTAACCTTTTTGGAGGAGGTTTGATTTCGCACAGTTCCAATAAATACATTAACAGCACCTCCACTACGCGAAGAAGCAGCGCTTATGATCTTTTGAACATCAATAGGTTTGTCAATAATTTCAATCATGCTTGGATATTCAACCGCCACTAACCGGTGGTATCAATGCGATCTCGTCAGTTTCGTGTAAAGGCGCCTCGTCCGATGCATACTCCTGATTTACCGCAATAAAAAGTGATTTCAGTTTTTTCAAATCAGGATATTGGGTGGCTAAGGTATTTCTAAGATCACCTACAGAAGTACCAGTAAGTTCAAAGGCAACCTCGCGATTACCTATAATATCGCGCGAGATTCCAAACGCTTTAATTTTTACTACCATTTAACAAATATACGTACTGATTTCATACGTATTCGATCGATCATCTCTATCTTTCGTATTGAATGTCAGGATCACGCCTATATGATAATCACGGCCGGCCTATTACCTACCTGCGTTTGGCGGTAACGGATCGGTGCAACCTGCGTTGCTTTTATTGCATGCCTGAAGAGGGAATCAAATACTTGCCTAAAAAACAACTCTTGACTTTTGAAGAAATCGAGCGACTGATTAGAATTTTGGCTTCGATGGGGATTTCGAAAGTCAGGCTTACCGGGGGTGAGCCTTTTGTACGTACGGATCTGATGAAGCTTGTTCGCAGGATTGTTGCGATCGATGGTGTTCACGATTTACATCTTACCACCAACGGTATTTTAACTGCACCTCATATTCCGGAATTGAAATCGTTGGGAATTGCATCTGTTAACTTAAGTCTCGATACGCTTGATCGCGAGCGATTTAAATGATTACCCGAAGAGATGAGTTTGAGAAAACGTGGGCTACTCTACAACAATTAATTGAAAGCAACATTCCTGTAAAGATTAATGCTGTAGTGATGGAGGGCAGAAATATCGAAGACATTCTTCCACTTATTGAACTTACGCGTAATAACACTATTTCGGTTCGTTTTATTGAAGAGATGCCTTTTAATGGCGAAGGCAAACATTATTCCATGCTTACCTGGACGTACACTAAAATTGTGGATTATATACGTGAGCACTATCCCAATCTTGAGCGATTGGCTGATCCCCCACATTCAACTTCGTATAATTATAAAATACCTGGCTATGTGGGAGACGTGGGCATGATTGCTGCCTTTAGCCGAACCTTCTGTGGTACCTGTAATCGAATCCGGGTAACCGCACAAGGGGTTTTTAAAACATGTTTGTATGATGATGGCGTATTGAACGTCAGAGATTTAATGCGCGAAGAAAAAAGCGATGCGGAGATAAAAGTGAGTTTACTTCGGGCATTTAAAAGCCGGGCATTAGATGGATTTGAAGCGGAAGCAAGAAGAGGGAGTAGTTCACCGGCTATAGAATCGATGTCAACCATTGGCGGATAAAATTTTAAAAGATTATGAGAATACTTTTTTCAATTGTTTTTGTAATGAGTTACCTCTCTGGCCATAGCCAGGAGAAACCATCGGCCACGCAGTCATTTATGGTTACTGGAGAGGTTAAGCAGGAAGTAAAAATATCGGTGAATGACTTTGATAAATATCGAGGTGCTTTAGTTAAAGATGTGGTAATTACCAATCACCTGGGCGAGGTTAAGAGTCGAATCAAAAAACTAACCGGTGTTTTATTACGAGATATTCTCGCCAACGTTGAGATTAAAAGTGAAAAACCGCGTGATCTCAGCGCGTGTTACCTGGTTTGCAAAGCGACTGATGGATATACCATTATCTATTCGTGGAATGAAGTTTTCAATAATCCTGCAGGAGAATCCATTTACTTGATTACCTCTAAGGAGGACATCAAAGCCATTGATATGGAAGAGTCGATACTGATGCTTTCGCCCCGCGATTATAAAACGGGAAGAAGGTATTTGAAAAGTTTGACTTCCATTGAAGTAAAGCGCGCCAATTAATGATGGAGTTATATATTCTGATTGGCGCTTTTTTCTTCATTGCATTAATTTATTCCTCAGTAGGTTTTGGTGGTGGCTCCAGCTACCTCGCGTTAATGGCACAGCCCTTTTTCTCTCTAATGCCAGATACAATCCGACCCACAGCTTTGCTTTGTAATGTAGTAGTGGTTACAGGCGGCACTATTATTTTCTATAGACAAGGTAAATTGTTGTGGAAAGATATTTGGCCTTTTATTGTCATGAGTGTACCGATGGCGTTTGTGGGTGGCTTTTGGAAACTGCAGGATGATACGTTCTTTATCATCCTTGGATTTACATTGTTGGTTGTTTCTATTTTGCTTTGGATTCAGCAAGACGAAAAAACAGTATCGGTACGGTTTGATAGCACTGCGAGTCAATTGGTTGTAGGGGTGGCATCGGCTTTCTTTCGGGGTTGGTGAGTATCGGGGTGGTATTTTTCTTTCGCCCATACTGCATCTGGCTCGGTGGGCTGAGGCAAAGAAAATTTCGGCATTGGCCAGTGTTTTTATTTTGGTCAATTCCATTGGCGGTCTTATGGGCCAGCTTTCTCGCGGGCTTCCACCCTCGATTGGACATTCATAGCTTCCGTGATGGTGGCTTTTTGCCGGTGGTCAAATTGGTTCGCGTTTTGGTGCTCAAAAGTTTAAACCAGTTTATATTCGCAGAATAACTTCCATACTTATTTTGCTTGCTTCCATTAATATTTTAAAAGATCATTTATGAAAAAAATTATTACGATCTTCGTTCTGTGTTTCCCGCTTATTGGTTTTGCCCAAAACAAAGTAAGTCCGGTTGTTAAAAACTATGGGGGCATTTTTGAAATTCCTTATGCCGATGAAAAACCCGATCCAACCCTTGATTACAAAATTGTTATTGAAGTTGTATCCAATACCGATAAGTATGATTCTATCAACTGGCCGCTGTTTAATGTAGCACGTCTGTTAAACCTGCATGTAACGGGGGGGGTGCCCAAGGAAAAAATTCAGGTTGTAGTGGTAATCCATGGAGGCGCGGCATTCACAGTAATGAACAATGAAGCCTACAAAGCTAAATACGGAGTGGATAACCCAAATCTAAATTTGTATCAGGAGTTGCAACAAGCGGGTGTAAAAATGTTTGTTTGTGGTCAGTCGTTGATCGCCAGAAAAATTGATCGGCTTAAAATGGTGCCCGAGGTGAAGATTGCCACCTCTGCGCTAACAACACTTACCACGTATCAGCTAAAAGGACATGCGTTGTTGAAGTTCTGAGTTTTTGATATGCCAGATAAGCATACAAATGGGCGGGATCAAAATTATTTTTTTATCGTCAGGTAGCCTGATAAATTCTCTCCACTACTTAGCAATTCCACATTATAGAAATAAACTCCACTCGGTAGTTCATTGCCATTGTTTTGTTTTCCTTCAAATCTTTTCTCAGGTAGAGCAGAGTTGTAATCTTCCATTTCAAACACTTTATCGCCCCACCGGTTATAGATACTCACTTTGTTTTCGGGTTCAAGAAATTGAATGTTTTCAATGAAGAAAAAATCATTATTTCCATCGCCATTTGGTGACATGCCATTGTACACTATAATCTCACCGGCTATTTCTATCTGTAAATCGATTTGTGAACATGCACCTAGTAAATCACAAACCTCGATCGTTAACATATCAGTCCCAGTAAATGTTGTGTTGGAGTAATCTATTTGCAATATAGCGTTAGCTAAAGTAGCTGCCGCCCCGCTTTGAGGCTGTTGAATAATTGAAAAACTGGTTGGATCTAGATTGCCATCAGGATCAGACACGATGTCGGTTAGTGTAAGTGTGACAAACCCATTAATCACAGATGTTAGGGTAGTTGGGTTAAAGACAGGTGGTTGATTGATACCAATTATTGTTCCTGTTATTGTAAAAACAAATGTAGACTCATCCGAGTCATCACTTTCAATTGTCATAGTTTCAGTAAAGGTGCCTCCCATAGCACCACTTAAACT
Organism: Flammeovirgaceae bacterium; assembly: GCA_016712035.1. Lineage (GTDB taxonomy): Bacteria > Bacteroidota > Bacteroidia > Cytophagales > Cyclobacteriaceae > ELB16-189. The sequence goes on from JADJRT010000009.1 coordinate 163,328, forward strand.
TACATCGAACATGGGGCTCGGTTCATCAAACTTTGATACTGTTGGAATTGTTGAGGTGATAGTAAACGCAGTACCCGTAATAGAGATATTGGATATATTTAGAGCTGCTGATCCACCATTTCCGATTGAGAACTGAAGTGTGATATCTGTCCCTTGGTTTGTGGAACCAAAATCAACTGCAGCCAATTGCCCATCGAGTATTTCAGCGAGACCTTGAAATACTTCTATTTCTGGCTCGGGAGCTGCAGAAATATCACCCGTAATGGGGAAACTGAAATTGGGTTCATCTACATCGTCACTTGTAATGGTTATCGTCTCCGTAAACGTATTAATGATCGCACCAGTTAGCAGGATGTCGATCGTAACAGTGTTGCCTGTATTTACGATTGCTGCAGTTGCGGACAAGATGCTAAAGGAAGTGCCCGTTACGGTGATGTTAGATATATTTAAAGTGGCCGGGCCAATATTCTCAATTGTAATTTGCTGAGTAAGGCCTACGCCAATGGTACCGGTGCCAAGGTTATAAGCAGTTATTTGTCCATCGAATATTGGTGATCCACTCGTGTCTGGTCCTCCGTAGACCGCAATTTCAGGCTCTGCTATAAGTCTGATATCACCAGTTATTGAAAAATCAAATGAGGATTCATCGGCATCGTCACTGACGATCGTAAGTATCTCAGTAAAGATCCCAATTGCGCCACCGCTCAATTGCACGTCAATCGTTTCTGAATTGCCAGGCAGGATAGTATAGGAGGCTGGAGAAAGTAAGGTAAATGCGCTACCGCTTATCGTAATGTTTGAAACTACAATGTTGGCTGCCCCCTGATTTTCAATCGTGAATTGTTTGATGATGTCGCTGCCTAATACACCAATTCCAAAATCTGAAGCAGCTACCTGACCATCCGAAAGTTCAGTACCGGTATTGTTTGGTCCTTCGAAGGCTGCTATTTCCCCTGCAGGGCATTGAAGTCCTCCATCAGAAAATGTCCATCCGTATGTGGCAGTGAGTGCTGCTCGAGCGGGCCCGCTTGTGCAATAGAATACGTTGAAACCTCCAAAGGTTACACCTGTCTGCAGCGGACCAGGAAGTGCGGCCCAGCCAATAATTGTTTGGTCATATTTGTCGACAGATATTCCTGAATTACTAAACATGGCTGTCATTGCTTGCACATTCGATACATCCCATGCCCCGAGACTTTGATCGAATGCAAGCGTAAGGTTAAACATACCACTCATGTTGATCACGCTAGTAACATCCCAGGCGCTAAGGTCCTGATTAAAAGCGTTGGCATTTGAAAACATGTTTCCCATAAAGCCAACATTACTCACATCCCACATCCCAATATCCTGATTGAACACTTGAGCGCTTGTAAACATAGCCGACATGTCGGTAACACCACTCACATCCCACATGTCTATTGGTTGATTGAAGACTGCACCGGAAAAGGTGGTACTCATATTAGAAATGTTACTAACATCCCAAGTATTGATGTTCTGATTGAACTGTGAAAACGTGAACATACCACTGATAGTCGTGACGCTTGTTAAGTCCCACATACTTATATCTTGATTAAAGGGAGTGAAAGCAAATAGCGAATTCATGTTAGTGACGCTACTCACGTCCCATCCGCCAATGGGTTGATCAAATGAGCTTGCATTTCGAAACATGGAGTTCATGTTCGTGACACTGCTTACATTCCAATTACCAACAGGTCCATTAAACGAATCTGCTCCATTGAACATGGAGATCATAGTAGTGACGTTACTTACATTCCAGCTATCTAGATTTTGGTTGAAATCATCAGCTTCGGCAAACATGGAATTCATGTTGGTGACGCTACTCACATTCCATCCATCAAGGGGTTGATTAAAATCGCGTGCAGAGCTAAACATTTCTGCCATGTTTGTGACCTTACTCACGTTCCAACCTCCAATAGGTTGATTGAAGGCTCCTGCTACCTGGAACATCCTGAACATAGTGTTGACGTTTCCCACATTCCATCCCCCAATCGGCTGATTGAATGCATTGCAAAACACAAACATTTCAGTCATATCGGTTACATTCTGAGTATTCCACGTGGATAGGTTTCCATTAAAGGCAAAGGCATTTCGAAACATCGAAATCATAGTGGTCACATTGCTCACGTTCCAATTGTTTAGGTCCTGATTGAAAACATCCGCACTAAAAAACATTGAATTCATGTTGGTGACGTTTCCCACGTTCCAATTGTTGACTGGTTGATTAAATGAATCTGCATCGCGAAACATCGAATTCATATCCATCACATTGCTGACATCCCAACCGTCAATATTATCATTCATCACTGTGGCACCCTGGAACATGGAAGACATGTTGGTGACGATCGAGAGGTTTGGCGCATCTGGGGCAGGTATACTGAGATTTGAACACCCTCGAAATGCATCAGCCATCGAATCCCATACTTGGCCTCCCCACTGCTCAACTGTTAAAATTTTTCTCCTATCACCACCTCCGTTAAAGTATATACGCGGAAAAACACCAGTTATAGTGACTGTATAGGTGCCTGCTACTCCATAATCATGAGTAATGTTGCCACTTACATTATTATCTGAGGTCAGATCTCCCCAATCTACATTATAGTTATAAGTACTTCCTCCATTCGTTGGTATGGTTATCTGCGTTGTACCTGATGAGCCAGGGTTATCCGTTTTCCATGCAGTGATGAAGGCCTGCGCATTAATAAGGAATGGGACTACACACAAAAGAAATAGAATACTTATCCGTTTGGTTGATTGTAACAATTCCGCAAGAATGACAAGAGGCCTCATGTCTTAAAATTTCGTCAGTGTTTAATCACTAAAAATCGGGATTTAAGCTGAGAAAATTTACTAAAAGTTGTATTAATTGAGAGTGAAGTTTTAAAATGCGGAATACAAGGCTAACTACCGAGTAGATAATCCTATCCTAAAATTATAAATTAAATCAAGCTTGTGTAAAGTGTTTGTGCGTGGTCAATCTTGATTGCTTGCAAGATCAATTGTTAAGAGGGTGTCTGATATGAAGTTATTTTTTATCAAGATCAATAAATTTTCCTTCTTCTATTTTTCCATCCTTAATAGTATAAAGCGTTACACCAGAAGGGCGCACTTCATCTCTTGTTCGGATCGACTCTACAACAGCAGCAGTTTGTTCAAAGCGTATTTTGTGGGCATTCGTTTCGTACCAAAACACCTGTCGGGTGTGATTGTGTCGGATAATGCCATGGGGTATGGGTGCTGCTTCAAAATTAAATTAATAATTTCTTGTGCATTGGATACTACATGCCTGTATTGAATTACACCTTGTTCACGCTCCAGCGTACGGCCCGGTCCGGTTTCTGTATAAGGTTCCATACTCAAACTTCCAGAGAAAAAAGGAATGTGATTAAAAGTAATGACTGGCATGGTATTCGGCACTGCGGCCAGATCTTCCTTTAACCAAGTAAGCTGTACGGAATCTACATGCCCATAATACCATAGGTCTTCAAAGTCCACATCATCAAGACCAACAAAGTGAATTCCACCATAATTAAAAGAATAATAGTTAGGCCCAATGTGGTGGTGATACATCTTTTTCCCGTAAAGGGGATTTGTTTTACTTACCAATGAAAGGTGTCGCTCAATGCCAAAGATTTCGTGATTGCCGGGTACACTCCATACAGGCACCGTGAATTTGCCTATCTCCTTTTTATAAAGCTCATAATATCCGGAGGCTTCCTTTTCTGAAACCCGTAAAGCATCTTTTACTAAATCACCTGTAACCAGCATAAAGTCAGGTTGGGAAGCGTTAACAATATCCCGTAACTTCTGTATTCTATCTAAACTCTTTTCACTGATGTGTGTGTCAGACGCATGGATAAATGAAAACGAAGTAGGATTTGCTGTGCTGACAAGTGCAAAGTCGAGCGAAGTATTTTCCGGTTTTATTTTTTGCCACCAGTCCGTGGTATAAAATCCGGCCGGCTGACTGATCATAACAAAACCAAATCCTTTTGAGTTATTGATTTCATATTTCCCCTGCACATCTGTTTTTACAACCTGTATCTGATCGGACACCGCCACGCCTGCAATACCGGGTTCGTTTGTATCGCGTTCCCCGTTTTTATTTTTGTCGTGATAGACAACACCATAGATTTTATTCGCCTGTAAACTCCAACCACTGACTGTGATCAGAAGAAAAATGCTCACTACATAGAGTTTTTTGTTCATATCAATTGAATAAGGCTTTAATATACAAAATCAGTAAATTGGATTGGTCGTTATTTGGCTAATCCTTCCTATTTTGCCGACTTAAGGGATTCTTAAAATGAAAAAAATTCGCTTTTCAGATCATACACTTCCGCACCTGACCGCGGTTATTGTTTTTTTGATTGTAACCATCCTGTTTTTTAATCCGGTGTTCTTTGATAACAAAGCCCTGCAACAAGGCGATATTGAACAATGGAGTGGTTCATCTAAAGAACTGCGTGATTATCGCGAACAAACCGGTGATGAAGGCCTGTGGGCGGGTACTATGTTTTCGGGTATGCCCGCTTATTTGGTGAATTTAAAATGGAGCGATGGGGCTGTTATCACCATGAAAAAAGTTTTATCAGTCTTTCTTCCACATCCGGTCTCTAATATTTTTCTGGCTTTTGTTTGCTACTACATCCTTCTTTTATCGTTTCGCATCCGGCCGTGGTTTGCTATTGCCGGTGCCTTGGCGTTTGGACTTTCTTCATACATGATTATTGGCTTGTCGGCCGGGCACAATGCGCGTATTGGTGCCATCGCTTTTATGACGTTAGCTTTTGCCGGTATCCATCTTGCCTTTACAGGAAAACGAATTTTAGGTTTTGGGATTACTGCTTTAGGCATGGCGCTTCATTTAAGGGAGAATCACTTACAGATTACGTACTATCTGATGTTGATTGTGCTCGTGTATGGTCTGGTGCATTTGATACTCGCGATTCAAGCAAAGAAGATTGGTGAATTTTTTAAAACTATTTTAATTTTAGTGCCAGCCGTGATGCTGGCAGCGGGAACGTTCTTCGGACAGTTTTGGGCTATTACGGAATACACCCGTTATTCCATTCGTGGTCCTTCCGAAATAGCGACAACAAAAAGCGAAGCCGATACTAAAGGATTATCAAAGTCATATGCCTTTCAATATCGCTATGGCATTTGGGAACCGATGACTCTGTTCATTCCTAATTTTTATGGTGGCAGTAGCATGAATTTGTTGGCAGCCGATCAATCGAGCAATACCTATAAGTCGCTTAGTCAGGCTGGTGATAATGAAACCGCCAATCAAATGGCAAACTATGCACGAGGTTATTGGGGCCCGCAGGATTTTACAGTGGGTGCTTACTATGCCGGAGCTATTATTTGTTTTCTATTTCTTGTCGGAATTGTATTCGCAGAGAAAAAATATGTATGGTGGTTAGTACCGTTGAGTGTATTGAGTTTGATGCTGAGTTGGGGTGACAGCTTCTCGAGTTTCAATTATTTTATGTTCGATTATTTTCCGGGTTATAATAAGTTTCGCTCCGTAAACTTTGCGTTGGTTATTATTCTTTTCGCCATGCCCTTGTTAGGGATGTTAGGGTTGGAAAGTTTGCTGGCTAAAGGATGGAGCAAGGAAACGCAGAAGAAATTGCTCTGGCCTGTATCTATTGCGCTTGGCGCTTGTCTGATTTTTATTGCGGTTGGTGGGTTTGGAAGTTTCCTTAAACCCGAGGAGGCACAGCTACCGGTGTGGTTTAGAAATGCAGTACAGAAAGACCGGATAGCTTTATTGCGATCTGATGCGTGGCGAAGTTTGATATTGATCGTTCTGTTTTCGGCTGCTATTTTTTCTTTACTGAAAAATTATCTGAAACCGGTAATTGTCTATCCGTTATTGGTTGTACTGATCTGGTTTGATCTGGGCTTTGTAAACACCCGCTATTTCACTAAAGACAATTATAAACGAAAGCGCGAAAATTCATTTTCACAACCAACCGCTGCCGATCAGGAAATCTTAAAAGACAAAGGCTATTACCGCGTTTATAATATACAGAACCCTATGGCTGAAGCGCGCACTTCGTTTTTCCATAACTCGTTGGGCGGTTATCATGGCGCAAAACTGAGACGCTATCAGGATTTGTATGATTCAGTAATCTCAAAAAACACACAACAATTGTTTGAGGACTTTCAAAAAGGTGTGCCACGTTTTGAGACATATAATGCGCTGAATTTGTTGAACGCCAAATACTTTGTTTATGGTCCCGACAAAGAAAACGTAATCCTTAATCCGAATGCTTATGGTAATGCATGGTTTGTGAAGGAAGTGATGCCTGTAAAATCTCCGGCTGAAGAGCTAATGAAAGTTGGGGAGATCAAAACAAAAGAAGTTGCTGTAATGAGCAGTCAACAGTCAACAGTCGACAGTCAACAGTTAGCAGTTGACAGTTCAGCCACTATTTCACTTGCTGATCACAAACCTCCGTACCTAAAATATGAGTCGGAATCTTCAAGTAAAGGAATAATTGTATTCTCAGAAATCTATTATCCAAAAGGGTGGCATGCATTTATTGATGGCAATGAAGTTCCGATACTGCGCGCAAATTATATTCTTCGGGCGTTAGAAGTCCCGGCTGGCAAACACGTGATTGAATTTAAGTTTGAACCCAGGCCTTATGTAATAGGTAATAAAGTCACGATGGCTTCGGGTTGGCTTTTATTGCTCGTAGTCGTTGGTAGTGTAGGATGGAGCATTAGAAATCCGGAATAGCCAAATGGTTGAGCCCGATGACAGGAATCCCATATTTGAATTAGCGGATGATTTCGTTAACCGCACTTCGCGATCAATCTTTCTTACCGGCAAAGCGGGCTCGGGTAAAACAACGTTTCTAAAACACATTGTTAAAACGACTACCAAAAAATGTGTAGTCGTTGCACCTACAGGGGTTGCCGCCATTAACGCTGGTGGCGTAACTATGCACTCCTTTTTTCAATTACCCTTTGGACCGTATCTGCCTGGTTCGCAAAGTAAATTCAATGGTGTAGAAATATCTGATAAGCACAGCCTTTTTAAAAACATTCGCTTCAGTCGCGATAAGCGCGAATTGCTTCGTGAATTGGAATTGCTGATTATTGATGAAGTAAGCATGGTTCGTTGCGATATGCTCGATGCCATGGATGTTATTCTCCGACAATTCAGAAAAAGATTCAATGAGCCATTCGGTGGCGTACAGGTTTTATACATCGGTGATTTATATCAGCTGCCGCCCGTTGCTAAAACGGAGGAATGGGAAATTTTGAAAGAGCATTATCAAAGTCCGTTTTTCTTTCATGCGCACGCAGCACTTGAAGCACAGCCTCTCTATATTGAGTTGAAAAAGATCTACCGGCAAAGCGATCCGCAGTTTATTGAGTTATTGAACCGGGTTCGAAATAATAATATAACGCAGGAAGATTTGCAATTGCTGAATAGTCGCTATGAAGGTCGCTTTACACCGCCAGCATCGGAGAATTACATAACCCTTTGCACACATAATTATAAAGCAGATGCTGTTAACGCATCGGAGCTCGAAAAGCTCCCAGGCAAACTTCATCGCTTTCGAGGAATCATTGAGAAAGAATTTTCGGATAAAGCTTTGCCCACCGAAATGGAACTGCGATTAAAAGAAGGTGCTCAGGTGATCTTTATTAAAAACGATACCGAAGTGGAGCGCAGGTACTACAATGGAAAACTTGCTGTGGTGAGTAAGGTAAATGCAGATGCCATAGAAGTTACTTTTCCCGATACCCAATCAACTTTAGTTATCAATCAGGAGACCTGGCGAAATATTCGGTATACACTTAATCGGGAGACCGGAAAAGTAGACGAAGAAGAGATCGGTTCTTTTACACAATACCCAATACGATTGGCCTGGGCTATTACTATCCACAAAAGTCAGGGGCTTACTTTCCACAAAGCAGTTTTAGATGCGGGCAATTCATTTGCGGCTGGGCAGGTGTATGTGGCGTTAAGCCGATGCTCTACGTTTGAAGGGCTTATATTACAATCGCGCATCACGTTCGATAGTGTTTCAACCGATGCGCGGGTAATTGAATTTGCCCAACATGAGCAGGAAGCCGGGGAGTTGGAAGATTTATTAACGCATGAGCAGAAACAATTTTTGGCTGAAAAGTTAAAGCGCACGTTTGATTTTACCCAACTCGTTGAAGCATTGGAAAGTTTCAAACAAGATCAACTGGAAAAGAAGTCGCCCAAAACAAAATCAGCTTTGGCTTGGATTGATCCCTTGATTTTGGTGGCGAAGGAAAAGCACGAGGTCTTCCGGAAATTTCAACCAGAATTAGATCGCATTCTTAATGCAGTGCCGCAAGATGGCACTGAAGCTCTTGTCGCTCGAATGCAAAAAGCAATCGCTTATTTTACTCAGGCTATCTTGAATGAAATGCTGACGCCCATCAAGCAACATGAAGACTCGTTGGGTAAAGCGACCAAGGTTAAAAAATATCTTTGAAGTAGGTGCGTTGCGACAATTGATAGCAAACAAACTCAAAGCGATTCAACAAGCCCGTTTTGGTGAGACTACGTTCTATCAACCGACAGAAAAAGAAGCCGAAGTTCTTGAAACTTTTAAAAAGCCTGCTGTAAAAAAGAAAGAAAAAGAGAGAAGGGAAGTAGCCTTAAAGATACTCTGGCAGCCTTTCGCGATGGCCAGGATCAGAAGGCTATTGCCGAAACCCGAAACCTAGCCGAAAGTACTATAGAAGGACACTTGGCACAATTGGTGAAGTCAGGAAATATAAAAATTGAAGAACTTCTTTCTATAGAGAAAATAGAAATCATCAAAAAAGCCATAGAAGACACAACCGAAAGTTCTACAACGCCTGTTAAACAACGATTAGGTGATGACTATTCGTATGGCGAAATCAGAATGGTGGTAAATCATCTGGTCCGCGAAAAGGCCGCGAAAGATTGATCATTCATCTTTCAAAACATCAACCGGGTTTGTAAGAGCCGCTTTCGCAGAATGATAGCTGGTGATTAAAATCGCCATCACGAAGGTTCCTAATCCGGTAAACACAAATATCCATGCAGAGGGTGTTATCCGATAAGAGAAATCCTGTAGCCATTGCGACATCATCCAATAGGAGAGTGGCGCACCCAGTATAAAGGCAATTAAAATCAGGTGTGTATACCCTTTCGAAATCAATAAAAGGATATCAGTCACCGAAGCGCCAGATACTTTTCGGATGCCAATTTCTTTGGTTCGCTGCTCCAGCGTGTAAATGATCATACCCAATAATCCCAGGCTCGCAATTAAAACCGCCAGCCCGGCCATCACGCTTAGGGCCTGACCAAACTGCGTTTGGGTTTTAAACGTTTCGGCAAACGCCTGGTCAACAAACTCATATTGAAAGGGTGAATCACCGTCATAGGTTTTCCACATCGTGTTGATGGAGGTAATTGTATTTTCCCAAGCTTCTGTGCCTTGCGGTGCTACCCGAAGTGTAATAAATTCTTTGTCGCCTTCACCAAAGAGATTTTTACTGTTGATGTGGAAGATGGCCATCGGCTCTATGGGATTAGCTAATGACCAATAATTAAAATCATTAACTACACCAATTACTTCAAACGTAAATTCTCCACCGGGAGAAAAAATCTTTTTACCGATCACCGATTCATTAGCTTCCCAACCAATCCGTTTCAGAGCCGCTTCGTTTAAGATCACCCGCTCATGATCACCGGGCATGTCTTTCGAAAAGTTTCTTCCAAATTTTAATTGAATGTCTAGAGTTGAAAGAAATCGCTCATCACTGGAGGTATAGTTTAATGAAAAAGTTTCATTGTTCATTTCTTCAGCACTGAACTTGTCGCCTCCATATACGCGCGGAGGTAAGGAAGAACTGCGCGAGCTGTTTGTAATACCGGGCAGATTCAAGGTAGCTTCTGTGAGTGCCTCTCCGTTTTTCAGATGTTCAACATTTTTGATGATCAGCAAATTCTCTTTATTGAAACCCACGTCCTTATCGGACATATAGGTAAGCTGTTGAAAAACAGTAGCCGTGCAGATGATCAGGATAATGGATACCGCGAATTGAAAGATCACCAACGTGTTTCGGAAAGCTTTACCTTCCCGACCCGCTTTTAATTTTCCCTTTATCCCTTCTACCGGATGAAACGCACTTAAAAAGAATGCAGGGTAGATGCTCGAAAGCAAAGCCATAAATCCAATTAGGATGGACAGGGCAATCAGTAACGAGGGGTTACTAAATCGATTTAGTTGTAGTGATTTACCAGCCACGAGATTAAACCCCGGTAGTAGCATTTGGGTTAGAGCCAAGGCAATAACGAGTGCGATCGTACAAAACGTTAACGCTTCTGCGAAGTAACTGAACCCCAATTCTTTTTTACCGAGCCCAAGTATTTTGCGCACGCTGGCCTCTTTTATTCTGCGTGTAAATTGCGCGGTGGATAAATTCATGAAGTTGACGCACGATAACAAAATGATAAAGACAGAAGCGCCAATGAGTGAATAAATGATTTTAAGATTTCCTGAATCATTCAAACGATTGTAAACAATTTGTGAAGGCAAGTGGATTTCTGTAAGTGGTTGCAGAAACAGCTCCCACTTTTTACCGGACTTGATATACTCTTCGTAGGAAACATTCATTATGCGTTGCAATGTCTCTTCTGCATACTTACTCGGAATGGTTGCCAGTTTAACGCGGGTATTTTCGATGTCGGTACCTTCCCGAAATAGAATATAAGTTTCGAGTTGCGTCCACACCCAACTCCAATGCAACCTTGCAGCCGCTGGAAAACTAGTTAGTGAAAGCAACGCGTTAAATTCAATGTATGAGTTTTCGGGTGTATCAGCAACTATGGCAGTTACTTCGAACGTCTGCTGACTTTCTCCTTCGCCAAGGCGAACTAATTTCCCAATGGGATTTTCGTTAGCAAAGTATTTTTTCGCAGTCGATTCAGTCATCACCGCGGTATTGGCTTGCTTGAGCGGATCGGTGGCATTTCCCTGGAGCACGGGAAAGTTGAACATCTTAAAGAAATTGGTATCTGCTGCTAGAATTTTTTCTTCTTCGAAGGCAACTACTTGCCCAGCCATGTTAGTGTAGGAGATTATATAATTACCAGGTGTATGAATGCTCGTGAGCATTTCTACTTCTGGCAACTCTTCGCGCAAAGCAGTGGCTACCCCAGGCCCTGTGGATGCAAATTGATGATCATCTCGTTCACCCCAGATAAATGTTTGATTAACACGATAAATCCGATCGGCATTTGCATGGAAGCGATCGTAGCTGAACTCATTGCTAACATAGAGATAAATTAACACCGTGCTGGCAATGCTTACCGTAAGTCCCAGCAAATTGATGATGGAAAAAAGTCTTTGGCGTTTAAGATTTCTTACGAAGAGTACAACGTAGTTTTTTAACATATCAGCTCAGTTTAATTTTTAATAGCCAAAGCAGATACCAAAAAATTTACCCTATTTTTAGACTCTATTCGGGCTATTAGTATTTGGCGTCTGTTCGATTGCATGCACAGATGTCCGATAGCGGTCGGTTTTAGATTATTGATTATGAGCTTAGTTGATACTGTTCGGGCACAATTTATAGAGAGATATATAAAAAGGCTCCCGTGTTGGTGATTGCACCCGGTCGCATTAATCTGATTGGTGAACATACCGATTATAACGAGGGCTTTGTATTGCCAGCTGCTGTAGATCGGGAAATCGTTTTTGCGGTAGCTCCTAGTAACACCGATCAATTTAATTGTTACTCAATTGATTTTGAAGAAGTATTTTCATTTCGTGCTAATGAATTGAAATCCGGTGGTCAATGGTACAACTACCTGATGGGTGTTGTCAGCGGATTTCAACAACGTGGTTTACCATTGAGTGGTGTTGATTGTGTGATTGGCGGAAATATACCCACCGGTTCGGGTATGTCTTCCTCAGCGGCTCTGTGTTCAGGATTTGGGTTTGCAATAAATGCAATCTTTAAAAGTAATTTATCACGATTAGACCTGGCCCGAATTGGTCAACAGGCCGAACATGAATTTGCCGGAGTGCGCTGTGGAATCATGGATCAGTATGCGAGTTTGTTTGGGCAAAAAGATTCTGCACTTTTATTGGACTGCCGCAGTCTTACCCATGAATATGTTCCGGTAAATTTTCCGGGAGTACAAATACTGTTGGTTGATACCAAAGTAAAACATACGTTGGCTTCGTCTGCTTACAACGATCGAAGAGCAGCCTGTGAAGAAGGAGTTAAAGCTTTTCAAAAAATAAATTCGGGTATTCATTCTTTACGGGATGTGGATACTGATAATCTGTCGACACTCCAAAAACTAGTGTCTACCGATGTCTTCACGAAATGTAAGTTTGTTGTTGAAGAGATAGACCGAACCCAACGTGCAGCAACCTTTTTGAAATTGAACGATGTGAAGGAGTTTGGCAGACTGATGTTTGAAACACATTGGGGCCTAAGTCACTTCTATGAAGTGAGTTGTCCGGAGTCAGATTTGCTTGTTACGTTGGCAGAAGAGTTTCCTAAGGACGTTTTGGGTGCCCGGCAGATGGGCGGGGGCTTCGGTGGGTGCATCATTCACCTTATCCGAAATGAAGCGGTTGAAAAATATTCTCTCAAAGTCAGGGAGAAATATGTTGTTACTTTCAAAAAAGAACCTGACTTTTATTCAGTTGCTCTAAAAGAGGGTGTTCATTTGAATTAACTCTGTTGCGACCGAGAAAGAAGTTAGTTGTACGTTACCTAAACTAAATACTAAATGGGTTTATCCGGATTTGATATCGTTGTATTTGTCGGCTATTGCGCCTTAATTCTGGGCATTGGCCTATGGGTTTCGCGCGATAAGGAAGGTCATCAAAAAAATGCCGAAGACTATTTTCTGGCCAGTAAGTCCTTACCCTGGTGGGCAATAGGCGCTTCATTAATTGCCGCCAACATCTCGGCCGAACAGTTTATTGGAATGTCGGGTTCGGGGTTCGCTATCGGGCTGGCCATTGCCAGTTACGAATGGATGGCTGCTGTTACCCTGCTGGTCGTAGGCAAGTTCTTCCTTCCCATATTTATCAATAAAGGAATTTATACCATTCCTGAGTTTGTCGAAAAACGATTTAGCACTAACCTCAAAACCATTTTGGCCGTGTTCTGGATTGCGCTTTTCGTATTCGTTAATCTTACTACGGTATTGTATTTAGGCGCGCGTGCGATGGATACTGTTATTGGTTCGGGTGATGGCAGCCTGATGATGTATAGCATTTTGGCGCTGGGACTTTTTGCCGCTGCGTATTCGCTTTGGGGCGGACTTTCAGCCGTTGCGTGGACGGATGTTGTGCAGGTTGTTTTGCTTGTGATTGGTGGATTGGTCACAACCTTCATTACACTAGAAAAGGTTTCCCCTACCGGTGGAATTATTGATGGATTTGTTCATGTCTTCAATACGGTGCCGGGTAAATTTTCGATGATCTTAGAGAAAGGAGAGATCATTACGCCAGGTGGCGAAGATGCCTGGTGGTCCTTGCCGGGATTATCGGTATTGGTGGGCGGTATGTGGATTGCCAATGTTTATTATTGGGGCTTTAATCAATACATTATTCAAAGAACGCTGGCTGCTAAAAATTTAGCAGAAGCGCAAAAAGGAATTGTGTTTGCCGCTGCCTTAAAAATGATCATTCCGTTAATTGTAGTTGTACCAGGTATCATTGCTTTTGTAATGAATGCCGATGCTTCGGGCCAGTTAACCACACAAACATTAGATCCTAGTTTTGTCAATAAAGACGGTGGGATTATTAATGATAACGCTTTCCCCTGGTTGGTGCGCAGCTTCATCCCAACCGGATTAAAAGGTTTGGTATTGGCAGCATTGGCAGCCGCGATTGTGTCTTCTCTTGCTTCGATGTTAAACTCAACATCCACTATATTTACGATGGATATTTTCAGGCCATACATCAACAAAAATGCGTCTGATAAATTGACTGTTAATGTGGGTCGTATCAGTGGTGCAGTTGCTTTGGTTATCGCGATGATTATTGCTCCCGCACTTGGCAACTTAGGGCAAGCCTTTATTTTTATTCAGGAATACACAGGTGTAGTGAGTCCCGGAATTCTGGCTGTGTTTCTTACAGGTTTGTTCTGGAAACGGGCTACGAATAATGCCGCCATCTGGGGCGTAATTCTTTCCATACCCATCGCCATGTATTTTAAAGTAGCACCTAATGGTTGGTCGGACTCAGCCTTTTTTGTGAATATTCCGTTTATGGATCAAATGTTTATTACTGCGCTGCTTTCCATTTCTATCATTCTTTTGATCAGCTATCTCGAAGGCAAAGGAAAAGTAAACGAGAAGGGAATAAATCTCACTTCTGAATTATTTAAAACCAGCCCCGCATTTAATATTGGCGCAACGGTTATTTTGATTATTTGTGCTATACTCTACGCCATTTTCTGGTAAACAGTGCGTAACTTTTATGAATTAAAACAGAGCCCCGCTTTAAACGGGGCTCTGTTCATTTTATATCTCAATGACATTCTATCGCTAGATGTTTCAACGACTCCTGAAAGCGACTGATAAACGAAAGTCTATCATTTGAAGGGCATTGGTGTACACATTACCCACATGATGTTTATGTGTAACCTGTGTTTGGGTGTTTATAAATGTAGCTTCCAGATCTTGCGATCGCGAGGGCATGTTCGAATGATTTGTATGCGATTGATTGGAATTCATATAATCAATATCTCCACCTTGGGTGTAATACGTGCTAAGATTAATGAATAAAAATTCAGAGCGCATTTTCTTAAATACAGAGGAGAGATCGTATGACAAACCGCCACCGATAGAATAGGTCCAGGTTCCATCGGCTAAAAGGAGATCTGTTTCAACCGGCTCGCAATTATCTGTGTCATCCGGGTCATATATATTAAGATTGGTTTGGAAGCCTGAATAGCCGCCTTTTATTCCAACATACGGAGTAAGCGCTTTGTCTTTTACCAGATTATAGCGCGCGGAAAGCATTCCATTCAGGATTGAGTTACTAACGTTAATATCCATATCTGCCGTAGTGCCATCCGAAAAACTATATTGCTGCCGCGATTCAGAGAAGCCATAAATTGAGTAGCTCAGATCGACCCCAACCGCATATCGCTTACTGGGCGCCAACAAATAAAAATCAAGGGCAATTCCATGGGCATTATTTACCGTTTGCTCCATTCTACCCATGGGGGCAGCCTGCGCATACCCAACAGACCATTCACGTTTCCATTGACCGTAACCTACTTGCACAAGCGCAAAAAAAAGGATAGTGAGTAGTGTTTTTTTCATAGACAAATAGTTTATTGATCCGAACTTAAGATTATTGCCGTACTGAAATTACAAATTTTAACTGATAGTTTTTGGTTGGCATAACTACCCAATTGGGATGCGCCAAATGCGTTGTACTTTAGCGGCTTATGCAATTAGAAGAAAAGGTGGCCGCGGTAACGCAGGTCTTTGAAGGGTTGGATCAACAGATAGCCAACTTTCAGTCAGCCACATCGCTTCATTGTAAGCCGGGGTGCGGCAAGTGTTGCTTTAAACCCGATATTGAAGCTACCATTCTTGAGTTTCTTCCATTTGCGGTTCATCTTTATAGAAATAAGTTAGCGGAACCGTGGCTTGAAAAGCTTGCGCAAACCGATTCATCTATTTGTTTAATTCTTAACCCCACACAAGCCGGAGCCGGATTATGCACAGAATATCCGTACCGCGGTTTGATCTGCCGGCTCTTTGGGTATTCGGCCCGTACCAATAAATATGGTAAAAAGGAATTAGTTACCTGTCAGATTATTAAGTCAGAGCAAATGGTGGCTTATGGACAATCAATAGATAAGATTGATGGGGGATTTGAGGTTCCTGTAATGAATCAGTTTTACATGCAACTCCATGCCATCGATTTTGAGTTGACACAGAATTTCTATCCAATCAATGAGGCAATTAAAAAGGCAATTGAAACAGTTCTTCAGTACTTTGCATATCGAGAAGTATAAGATAGTGATTAGCCAAATGACTTTAATTAAATACGTTTAACTAAACATGAGGCTATTAAAAGACCTATTGAGACGTTAAGCAGTTTAGTTCTCTATCATGGAAAATTTGATTATATCTTAGTAAAAACAAAAAAGTTATGAAAAAAACAAAAATTTTTCTTGTGGCAAGTGTACTGGTGACACTTTTCACTGTTTTGAGTACGCACAAACTTAGTGCGGATTGTGGGCCATCATTACCATACGTTGGGACTTATATTCCTTTCTATGAGTATGGAGAACAGGTTGGGGTACAGTGTGTTTTGGGAGGTAACATTTGTAAATGCATAGGAGAGTACTACTATTGGTAGTTAGTTTTTTAAAAATAGAGGCTGCATGTTTAATGTAGCCTCTATTGTAATAATATTGAATTATGTATAGATACTATTTATTGATATTTGTTTATGGCTTAATAATTTCTTGTAATAAGGAAAAAAATATCACTGAATTAGCCAGCCTATTAACTGCACCAAATGCTGATTTTAGAGATTCACTCGATATCATTTTAAATATAGAAGTAAAAATAAAGGCGGATAGTAACTTTACTTACTTAAGGCCAACAATTTTTAGTGACACTATTTTACTGGCTTATGTTAAAGAAAAAGAAAATATAATTTCAATCTTTAATCTGAAAACAAAATCTCATGTAAGAGATTTTGAAATTAGTCCACTAATCCAAAACCGAGACAAGTACTCTACCTTCTATATTCATAATCTCGATAGTATTTTTATGCTTACGTCTAATAATACTTCTATTTACCTACTTAATGGAAATGGTGGCTTGATTAAATCATGGTCGAGCTTTGACCTTGGTATTACACCTCCCAATACTTATATATTCCCATATTTTCTACCGCAACATAGTATATATTTTAATAGCAAAACCAATTTAGTTTATGCATCCCTAATACCAGGATATTTTCCAACATCATCAAATTTTGAAGATGTCCCTCAGCAAGTTGTTTTTAATTTGGCCAGTAATATTATTAAACTAAAATATGGTCCACCAGAAGGCGTAATGAAGATGAAAGGTGATTTGGTTTTTCCGGGGGATTTATCTTTTCCTTATAGTCTTACTATCAATGAAGCAACATATATATCTTATCCATTGGATCATTTCGTATATATCTACAACAATGAGACTGGAATTCTTGTTGAAAAAAAGGCAGTATGTAGTAGCGAAATCAAAAATTTCCCATTTCCTCTTCCCTCTGAAATGATAAAGGATACACAAGCGATGTGGAATTTCAGAGTTCAAACGCCATTCTATGAGCCTTTGAATTATCACTCTAAAGTTAAATTATTCACTAGGGCAGTTCATCACCCTCAAGAACTTAAGGAAATGAGTGGTAAATTGAATACTGGTAAAAGGCGAAGGACATCAGTAATAATTCTGGACTCAACTCTGCAAATTATAGGAGAGACTTTTTTTAATGATGGCATTTATCAAATTAATGGAGCTGTGCCTTTATCAGATGGCCTACTTCTTTACTCCAATAAGGGCTTTAATAACAATCACGCAATCCCCTCGCTTAAATATGAATTTGTACCCAAGATTAATTAAGTCAAGTTTGTTTCTTTTGATTAGTATAATGGGTTGCGATAATAGCAAGTCGAATTGCAGGTATTATGAGGGTTTTAAACTATACTTATCACAAGTTTATGATTTAGATATCTCAACCCAAGGTGATAGAATATTCTATGTATTACCTCTTGAGGGTTGTGACGAGTGTTTACAGATTAATTTGAATTTGCTTCTAGAAAGGAATTTTAATAGCTCAAAAGTCACAATTATTTTGACTGGAGCAAATTTTAACGATATAATTAGGAGTAAAATTGAAGCGATTAAGCGTAAATATCCTATTTTAGAGGATGGTAAGAATTTGATTCATCAATTTGAAACGGGTTTTGGAAAGCCATTATTAGTACACGTAAAAAATGGGGACTGTCTTTTGCAACTTCAATTGCAGATCAAGAAATTGAAAGTGTTAAGAAATATATATTGGATAATAGTTAATGTTGGGCTTCGATCGTATATATAGAGTACCAATAGTATTTCTCTTTGTTTTACTTTCTCAATGCATTACTGAGTTCGATCCCGAACTTAATGCGGTAAATACTAAACTGGTGGTTGATGGATTAATTACCGACCAACCCGGCCCTTATCAGGTACGGATAACATATTCAGCACCTTACAACAACACGGAAGCATTTGCGGGCTCCCCGGCACAGGCTAAGGTTTATATAAAAAGCGATAGTGGCGAAGATGAACTACTTAAGTATACTTCTAACGGATTCTTTACTACACAAGCAACCGGCATTCAAGGTATAGTTGGCCGGCAATATTGGCTCACGATAGTTTTGCCCAATGGTACCACCTACGAGTCAATTCCTGAGCTGCTACAAGCAGCACCCGAAATAGATACTGTGTATACTGAGTATCAGGAATTAAATGCCGGTTTTTTAAGAGGCAAATTCAAGGTGTTTCTTGATACATACGATCCTGCTGAATCAGCCAATTATTATCGGTGGTCGTGGACTCATTATATCACCGAGGAAATTTGTGGATATACATATGAATTCCAATCCCCCTTTTTAATCAAAATCCCGTGGGGTTGTTGCGAACCATGCTGGACAAAGTCTAAATGTGTGGGCTGTATTAATATTGGCTCCGACAAGTTTATTAACGGCCGCAAATTGGCAGGTCAGCACTTAGTTGATGTTCCCTACAATAGTCTGGATCCTTATTATTTATTAATTGAGCAACAATCTTTAACGAAGAGTGCATATGAGTATTGGGGGAAGATAAGAAGTCAGGTAAGTAACTCAGGCGGAGCTTTTGACACCCCACCAATCGCTATAAAAGGAAATCTTAAGAACCACAATGACCCGAATGAGCCGGTGCTCGGGTATTTTGGCGCCTCCTCAATTCAATATAAGTCTCATTATGTCGATAGAAGGTCTATCGGAAAAATACCCTTTGGCCAACCAAAGGCGGTCCAAGTCCCTCAAAGATTCTGTAAACCTTGTCTCGAATCATTTTTTAATACATCCAAAAGACCGCTGGGATGGATAGACTAACCAAACGATCGCAACGGGTTATCTTCCGAATCTTCTTGGTGTTGATTCTTTCCGGTTCATTACACCAGGCAATTGCACAGCATATAATGGTTCGAGGCCGCGTACATCAAAAAGACATTAACCTTATTGGGGCCTCGATAATCCTGGAAGGAACAACGCTGGGAGTATCAGCGAATGAACAGGGCAACTTTACGTTTTTATTGGAACCGGGTATTTATAGCATAGCAGTATCCTTTACGGGATATCTAACCAAAACAATCACATTTGTCGTACAAAAGCCTGAATATCTCGATATAGAACTCGAAGAAGATAGTAAGATACTCGAAGAACTTGTAGTTTCATCAGAAGCTTCCGATTACAATGTGCAAAGTGTTGAAATTGGTGTAAGCAAACTCAACATGAAAACACTAAGTAAGCTTCCCTCATTTATGGGGGAAGTAGATATCATCAAATCGCTGCTTACACTACCTGGGGTTACCACGGTAGGGGAGGGAACCTCAGATATTAATGTACGTGGCGGCAGTGCCGATCAAAATCTTATCCTGATGGATGATGCTCCAATATTTAATTCGTCTCATTTAATGGGTTTATTTTCCATTTTCAATCCGGACATGGTGGAAAACCTAGAGTTTTATCGCGGGGGCATCCCGCCAAAATTTGGTGAGCGGGTATCTTCCGTTTTGAATATTTCATTAAGAAACCCAAATTCAGAAAATTGGCACGTTCGCGGAGGCCTTGGTTTAATTGCCAGTCGGTTATCTGTTGATGGCCCAATTATTCCGGGAAAACTTTCGGTTATGGTTGGTGGGCGCGTGTCTTTTCCCGATTATTTATTTCAATTGTCGGGTAACCCGGCTCTCGAAAACACCACGGCCAATTTTTATGACCTTACTGGGAAAATAGAATACACCCCTAACTCAAAGAACAAAATATTTTTTACTGGCTATAATTCATTTGATCGATTTAAAGTAGCCAGCGATTCATTAGCCGTATTGGAAATAAATGCATCTTCCAGCGAATATGATTGGGAGACACTAAACGGTACCTTGGGTTGGCGCCATGATTATTCCGATCGACTTTATTCAAGAATCGTTGGTGTTTGGAGTAATTATTCCTCGGCAATTACTAGCGAGGATGAGTTGATTGCTTTTGATCTGCAATCTTCCATTTTATACAAAGGTGTAAAAGCAGATTTTGTTTGGAAACTCGGTGATAAGCATACCATGGATTTTGGGGGTTCGGGAATATCTTACACGATAAATCCGGGAGCATTAGTTAATAGGAACCCGGTATTCAATGTTTTTTGCAGAAGCACCCGCCACGAAATATCTATACCTTGATGGTGAACCAAAAAATCTTGATTCAATTTATGATACCCTCTTTAATGAAGGGGGTGAACAATATTATGGTGGCATAGAACCTAGAATGTCCTTAAGAGTTAACCTCAATTCGGTTAGTTCAATAAAATTGGGGTATAACCGGATGCGTCAATATATTCAACGCATTACCAATACAACCTCGGCACTCCCCACGGATCGTTGGCAAACCAGCAATGCCTACATAAAGCCACAAATTGCCGATCAGGTATCCTTAGGGTACTATAGAAATTTTAAAGAGAACATGTTCGAAACCTCTCTGGAAACTTTTTTAAGCATACGGCAAATGCTACCGATTATAAAGACGGAGCAAACCTTTTGCTTCACCCGGCAACAGAATCAGCGATCCTTCAGGGTACAGGTCGTGCTTATGGAGTTGAAGTGCAGGCAAAAAAGAATAAAGGAAAACTAACAGGTTGGGTTAACTACACGTATTCACAGTCGCACATAAAAATGGAAAGCGAATTTGAGGAGGAACAAATCAACCAGGGTAATTGGTATCCAACGTATTACAACAAGCCACACGCGGTTAATCTTATTGTAAATTATAAGCAAAGTAAACGGTTCAGCTATTCAGCAAATTTCACCTACAGTACGGGCAGGCCCATTACCTATCCGGAAGGAAAATATTTTGTTGGCGATGTATATGTGCCCGATTTTGTAAATAGAAATAACGGAACTATTCCAGACTACCACCGATTAGATGTTTCCATGACGTATGATCCTAAAACTAAAAAGGAAAGAAAATGGAAGAGTAATTGGTCTTTTTCAATTTATAACCTGTATGCTCGAAAAAATGCCTACTCGGTTTTCTTTAAGCCAAATAATCAGAATGTATTTCAATATTCTAAATCGGTAAACACCTACAAACTTTCAATTTTTGGAACGGTATTTCCCTCCATCACGTACAACTTTGAATTCTAAACTCAGTGCTTGTTAATTCGGTTGGCAACGCTGTGGAAAAAGTTTTGCCCTACTCTATCAATAAAGACAGTAGGTGAGGGTTGGGAGATTTGGGATTTGGGTTCCTGATTGGCTTCACCCATACCCGGCATAAAGTCCAGCACCAGCGTGGTGAGCGCTATAATTATAGCTACAGCAATACCGGCTATCAGAATCAGGTCTCTATGGGTAAGTTTTAAGCGCACGCTATGCTGTTTACCAAAACCAATGCCAGTACGCTTTTAGCACAAATTAAGTCGATTTTGGAGGTTTGGATTACAGGTTTGTTCAGTTTCGTACAATGTTGTGCCGGAAATTCGAACACGAAAGGTTACAGTGGTTCGTTGTTTGCATATTAACGGTCGGATTGAACTTCTTTTCTTTCTAAATTTGTTACAGTTTAAATTCTTGAATTATAAAAAATGAAAAAATATCTTCTCGTAGTTCTATTGGCATCGTTTGGGTTGGTTCGCGCGCAGGGAACAAAGACGGAAGCCGCAGCCATCCAATGGATGTCGTTTGAAGAGGCCGTAAAACGATCGGAAGCGGAGAAAGGGAAGAAGAAAATCTTTATTGATGTCTATACGGATTGGTGTGGGTGGTGTAAGGTGATGGATAAAAATACTTTTGTCGATCCACAGATTGTAAAGCTTATCAACGAGAAATTCTATGCAGTAAAATTTGATGCTGAGCAAACAGGGGATGTGAATTTTCGTGGCACAACCTTTAAGTTCGTTCCTTACGGGAATAAAGGGTCGCATCAATTGGCGATGGCACTATTGAATAACCAGATGAGCTATCCAAACTTTGTGTTCCTCGATGAAGAGTTTAGAATTGTTCCGATAATAGAAGGATACACCTCGTTGCCTGGCTATCGCAAACCCGAAGAGTTTCACGTGTTTGTAAGTTTTGTTGGGGGCGATTTCTATAAAACGGTTGCTTTTCAGGATTATCAGAAACAATATAAATCTCCCTATGGCAATCAGCCATCTACAGGTAGCCCCGGAGGGAAGTAGGCTAAAATAAAGAGAGCCTCCTGCAGTAGCGGGAGGCTCTTATAATTTAGGATTACAATCTTCTAATCTTTCTTCTCGTCTTTGGCGGTCTTTCTTTTATCGAGGAAGCCCAAAGCGGCAACAAAACCGACAATACATGCTACAATAATTACAAACAAGTTTGCACCGTCACCTACATTTTGTTCAAACATAACGCTTATTGATTTTAGTGAATCAAAGGTAATAGATTCTGGGTAATCGCCATAAAAACTACCCTTGAAATTGGTCTAAATTCCTAACTCTTCACGGTTTCTTTTAAGAACATCTATAATAAAAGTAATATGTTCGGCCAGGTCAACTTCCAGTAATTCAACACCCTTATAGACTTCTTCCCGATCTACTTTAGCGGCAAACCCCTTGTCTTTTAATTTCTTAAGTACCGATTTAGTCTCCAGGGAAGTAATGCCATCGGGGCGCACCTGGCAGCAGGCTACAATAAAACCGGTAAGTTCATCGCAAGCCAGCAATGCCTTGTCAAGCTGAGTTTCGTAGGCAACGTTCCATTTCGTGTAATGGGCAGAAATGGCATGGGCTATTTTCACTTCACCCAATCTTTGCAATTGATCTACAATAATCTGAGGGTGTTTTTCCGGGTAAGTTTCGTAGTCGGCATCATGCAATAATCCGGCAATTGCCCACTCCTCTTTATTTTCACCATACTTTGCCGCGTAGGCCTCCATCACTAATTCTATAGTGCGCATGTGGCGAAGTAAACTTGGGTTCTGTGTTAAGCCGGATAATATCTCGCGCGCCTCTTTTCGTGAAATCATTTTCTCTTAATGGGCTTTCGTTTTGAATAAAATAAGTTGAACGCACCCAACACCAAGCCAATGCCCAGTATGGTGATAGTGATAATCATGCGTGTCTTTTGAAGTTCTAGTCGCTGAATTTCAGATTTAATTTTCAAAGCCTCCATCTCTTTCTCTTTTTCCTGCAGGTCCAACGCTATTTCCATCTGGGCTATCTTACGGCTACTTTCTTCTCCGTAAATTTTTTCCTTCGTAACATCATAACGCATCAGGGTTTCATAGGCTTCCTTCATTTTGCCCTGCTTGGAATAATTCAAGGCCATACTTTTAAGGATGGATGGCTCAAAAATATAAGCTTGCATTTGCCCGCTCATGTACAAGGCGCTATCCAAATAGGCTTGCGCATTTTTGAACTGTCCGGCACGGGCATATACTTCACCCATACTGCTTAATACGTTCAGTACAACCAGTTGATCATTTTGCTCTCGGGCAAGCGCAAGTGCTCGTAGATAGTATTCGACAGCCCGTTGGTAATTTCCTTGTTTAAAATAGAGATTGCCAATATTGTTAAGTGGGTCGGCATATACTTTGCCACTTTGTTGACTTAGTTGATAGGATTCAGAATAATACTTTAGTGCCTGCTCATATAATTGGAGATCGTTGTGCAAATTCCCCATGTTGTTCATCGAACCAATAATTTTTTGTTTGTCGCCCATTTCAATAAATTGACTGTGCGACTCCTCAAAATACTTCATGGCCTGGCCATAATCTTTCTTGAAGGAATAAATGTTGCCGATATTATTTTTTGTGGTGGCAATGCCATCTTTATTGTCAAGCCCTTCGTAGATCTGAAGTGCAATAAGATAATATTCAAGAGCCTTGTCCAAAGCACCCTGATTTTTATAGGCTACGCCCAAATTGTTGTAAGAGGCGGCCATCCCTTTTTTATCGTCAATTTCTGTAGCCAGCGAAAGTGCTTCGCGCGTGTATTCAATAGCCTTTATCGGATCAGAATTTATGTAGGCCCGGAAAAATTCATTCAGGGTCTTCACCTTCAAATCACCTTTGGCAGTCGCCAGCACTTTTTCCAGACTATCTATCTTTGGTTGCGTAAATGCATGCGAGGAAGTCAATAATAACGCAAAAACAAGGTATGCGGGCTTCATAGGTTAATTTTAACTGCTAAATTTAAGATATTATCTGTCATCAGAGAATTTTCGAGAATCTAATGGAATGCAGATCTTGACATAAATTTTATCGGGTAAATAGTTAACAAACCAAATATGAAAATACTGATTCTAATGGCGATGATTGGTCTTTCAGCAGTTGCAAAGAGCCAGGGAGAAGAAGCCCAAGCTGTTATGCAGCCGATTGCAAAACTTTTTACGGGGATGAATTTGGGTGATAGCGCGATGGTGCATAGTGCTTTTGCCCAGAGCATTACGATGGCCACGATTATGCAAGATAAATCAGGCAAGCAAATTTTAAGGCGCGAATCTTCCCTTGCCGGATTTTTAAAAGCCGTGGGCACGCCCCATACCGAACCCTGGAGTGAGCCTATCTGGGATACAAAGATTGAAGTTGACGGAACTTTCGCTCAGGTATGGACACAATACGCATTCTATAGTGGTAAAAAGTTTAGTCATTGTGGGGTTGATGCCTTTCATCTTGTAAAAGAAGAAGCCGGTTGGAAAATTTTTCATCTGGCCGATACCCGACATACCACAGATTGTAAAGTTCCTTCTGTGATAAGCGATCAATTTAAATAACCCCATTTTCATGAAAAGACTCACCTTAATTTTCCTCCTGATAAGTTCAGCAGCGTATAGCCAATCCATCACTACGTTTATTATAGTTCGCCATGCGGAGAAAGCAACAGATGATCCCAAGGATCCAAACTTGAGTGAAGCGGGTCTTATGCGTGCACAGTCGTTAGCTAAATTATTGGCAGCAACGAAAGTGGATGCAGTCTACTCTACTCCCTATAAGCGTACACGAAATACAGTTGCACCCATGGCAACCGCAAAAGGATTTGAGGTGCAGGAGTATAATAAGATAGAAGAGATGGATGCCATCTTAAAAAAATATAAGGGCGGAACAGTGGTTGTATGTGGCCATTCAAACACGGTGCCTGCTATTGCAAACTATCTGATTGGCAAGGATTCTTATCATCAGTTTGAGGATAATGATTACGGTAACATTCTGGTTGTTTCCGTTGTTGAAAAAGGAAAAAACACCAATGTAGTTTGGTTAAATTACTAAATCGGTTCGTAGCGCAGAATTATTGTATCTTAGATTTCAATCGCAAGAAAAGTATGAGAGAGATTGCGATCATTGGTTGTATATTTTTATCCGGGGTTGCCTTTTCCCAAGGCGATCAACAAGAACTGCGTAGAAGTATTTATTTTAATGGGGGTAGTTATTTTATAGGCGAGGACCAGACAATTATGCTTTCCGATTGGCTGGATTCAATCCCTAATTTACTTGATAAGTATCAGATCCAGTTGATTAGTCATACCGATCCCATTGGTGGCAAAGAATTCAATCAATGGCTTTCAGAAATGAGAAGTCTTTCGGTAATGGAAATTTTGCGTATGAAAGATATTCCTGAACATTTTATTAGTGTTAAGGATTGGGGGCTTGAAAATCCGGTTTATCAAAATGATAGTCGAAGAGGCATGAGAATGAATAGAAGAGTGGATGTGATCTTGCACCCGATAGTATTTTAGAATTACGAATGTTGAAGTACGAATTTATGAATACAGACTAATTCGTACTTCGTCAATCGTAACTCGTCATTCTTATCCCGATAGCAATCGGGACGTACATCCAAACTATCCGTTTCCGGACACCTTTTTTCACTTACGGACGAGTTCTTATGCAACTAATCCCTTTTTTGAACGTCTAATCACGTATTGAGTCTTGGCATGTAATTAGCCAAAGGAATGGCCAATTGGCAAGACCGCTCATTTTTAAAGCCATTTTCATGATCAGTTTAAAAAACATTGACAAGTACATTGATTCCCGGTTTCAACGAACATTCATTTTAAAAGGAATAGACCTTGAAGTAAATCAGGGCGAGTTTCTTACCATTATGGGACCCAGTGGATCGGGTAAATCCACCGTGATGAATATTATCGGCATGCTCGATGAACCTTCGGCCGGGGAGTATTACTTTTTTGATGAGCCCGTGCATAAGATGCGAGAAAAGCAGAAGTCGGAGATGCACAAGAATTATATCGGTTTCATTTTTCAAGCCTATCATTTGATCGATGAGCTCACAGTTTATGAAAATATTGAAACTCCCCTTTTATATAAAGGAGTGAGTGGTGGGCAGCGAAAAAGTATGGTTGCCGAAATGCTGGATCGATTTAATATGGTGGCTAAAAAAGATTTATTTCCGGAACAGCTCTCTGGAGGGCAACAACAATTAGTAGGCATAGCACGCGCTATTGTGGGGCAACCTAAATTATTGTTGGCTGATGAACCAACCGGAAATCTACACTCCGAGCAGGGTAAACAGATCATGGATATTTTTCAGAAGCTAAATGAAGAAGGCATTACCATTATTCAGGTTACCCATTCGGAAGAGAATGCGAAGCGCAGTAAGCGCGTAGTAAAAATTGCCGATGGCGCCATTGAGTCGGACGAAAAAGTATCTTAATAAATTATGAAGCGAGTATTAGTAGTATTGATTATTCTTTCCCCACTAGGGTTGGTATGGGCTCAGGAATCTTCAACAAAATTAACCTTTGAAGAAGCGGTAGTTATTGGATTGCAGAGAAACGTAATCCTCAACCAGCAGAAAAATCAATTGGAGGTTACCCAGGCACAAAAGTTAAATGCCGTTGGAAATTATATGCCTAATTTGAACGTAACAGGCTCCTTTCAACGTCAAGAAGGACAACAAGCAAATACCACCAATGGTAACCTGGAAGACCTAACAACTGATTATGTGGGGGCCCAGCTCAATACAGGCTTAACTGTATTTAATGGTTTCAGAAACTATAACACGTTAACCCAATCCAACAACCAGTTGATGGCACAAGGATACCTGATTAAGCGAAGTACACAAGACGTGGTGTCAAATGTAGCGAATCAATACCTGCAGGTGCTATTAGATCAGGAGTTGGTTCACATCGCGGAAGAAAATTTAAAAACCCAGAACACTATGCTTGAGCAGATGCGGGGTTTTTACGAAGTGGGTTCAAGGGCTATTACAGACGTTTATAATCAGGATGCGTTGGCGAAAACCGCGCAGGTGTTATTGATCAGGGCTAGGAACACATTACTGAATGATAAATCAATTCTGGCACAAACATTACAACTCGATCCTTCTCAGCCTTTTGAAGTAATCTATCCAGTGATGGGTGAAGATTTGAATAGATTTAAGAACATGTCCTTAGATAGTCTTATAGGTGTTGCCGTGGCTAATCGTTCTGATTTAAAGCAACTCGACCACCAGGCAAAAGCAAATAAGTTTGCCTATAAATCTGCTTTGGCACCAGCCTTACCCTCGGTTTCGCTTTTTGCCAATTATGGCTCGTTTTATTATTCCTTAATAGCACAGGATTTCAATGGTCAGTTTGGGACATCCAATCCGTCTCTTTCCTATGGGGCGAATCTCACCATACCCATCTTCGCACGTTTTCAAACGAAGACTCTACGTACTACTTCTAAGGTTCAGTACGACAACAGTATTTTAAATTATCAGAATCTGGAAAAGACGGTAAAACTGGATGTGCAACGAGCGCAAAATAATTTTATTAATGCGCTCGAGAATTATGATGCAAGTATTGCCCAATTTCAGGCGAGTGAACTTGCCTTGGACACCCAACAGGAAAGCTATGAGTTGGGAATCAGCACCCAGGTAGAATTGGCACAAGCAAATCAAACACATGTACTCGGTGCTGCGGCTAAAGCTCAGGCAGAAGTAACGCTCCTTTTCCAAAAGATATTGTTGGAATACGCCTTGGGAACATTACAACCGGAGTTGATTAAGCCCTGATAGCTGAGGTAGACTTTTTATAAAAAATACCTACATTTGCAGCCCTGCTAAGTAAGCAGGGCTTGTTTTTTGATTAAAACAGGCTATTAACCAAAAAAATTGTTGCAGCAAGCCCGGCTGTGGCATGTAAAAAAGGGCAAATCACATTATGGCGAAAGTCCAAAAAGAAAAATCCGATGAGCTAAAAGTAAAGAGTTCAAAGCCTGTACTTGACGATGCTCCGGTAAAAAAAGCCGTAAAAGGCGCAGCTGCTGAAGAACTTTTCGAAAAGGATGAACTAACCGAGTTCAAACAAGCTAAAAAAGCGGAAGAAGAAGAAGGAATCAGTCGTATGATCAAAGATGTAACGGCTCGCAAAGCGGCTAATGAATCTTCTGTATCAACCGAAAATTTTGATTGGGATGCGTATGATCGCAAAGGATTTGGTGAAGGATATTCTTCTCAAGATCGCGATGCGCTGTTGAAGAAATACGAAGGCACTGTTACTTCCGTAAACGAAAGTGAACTGGTGGTTGGTGTTGTCGTGGGAATAAACAACCGCGATGTAATTCTTAATATCGGATTTAAGTCAGATGGTCTTGTGCCGCTGGCAGAATTCAAAGATCAGCCTTCATTAAAGATTGGTGATTCTGTGGACCTCTTCATTGAGGAACGGGAAAATGCCATGGGGCAATTAGTTCTTTCACGCAGAAAGGCAAAGTTGCTTAAAGGCTGGGAGAATGTACAAAAGGCTCTTGATAAAGATGAAGTGATTGAAGGATTTGTGAAGCGCAGAACAAAAGGTGGTTTGATTGTAGATGTATTTGGCATCGAAGCTTTCTTACCCGGTTCACAAATTGATGTGAAGCCAATCCGCGATTTCGATATCTATGTAAATAAGAATATTGAGGTGAAGGTAGTTAAAATCAACTACACCAACGATAACGTAGTGGTATCACATAAAGTGTTGATCGAGAAAGACCTTGAGCAACAGAAGGCAGTAATCTTGACTAACCTTGAGAAAGGACAAGTATTGGAGGGCGTAATCAAGAACATGACCAACTTCGGTGTATTCATCGACTTAGGTGGTGTGGATGGTTTACTTCACATTACGGATATTTCCTGGGGTCGGATCAGCCATCCGGAAGAGTTATTGAAACTCGATCAAGTAGTGAAGGTTGTTGTGCTTGACTTCGATGAAGACAAGAAAAGAATTTCATTAGGTATGAAGCAATTAACGCCTCATCCTTGGGAGTCACT
Source organism: Flammeovirgaceae bacterium (assembly GCA_016712035.1). GTDB lineage: Bacteria > Bacteroidota > Bacteroidia > Cytophagales > Cyclobacteriaceae > ELB16-189. The sequence continues at coordinate 192,873 of JADJRT010000009.1, forward strand.
CGCAACGGATATTGCTATCGGATCAAAAGTTAAAGGCAAGATTGTTAACGTGGCCGATTACGGTGCATTCCTTGAATTGCAACCTGGCGTTGAAGGCTTGATCCACGTAAGTGAAATGAGCTGGTCACAACACTTACGCAATCCACAGGATTTCATTAAGGTAGGCGATGAGTTGCAAGCGGTTGTATTAACTATCGATCGCGATGAGCGCAAAATGTCGTTGGGCATTAAGCAATTGACCGAAGATCCTTGGACAAGACAAGATGTATTGGCTAAGTATGCCGTGGGTACTCCGCATAAAGGAATTGTGCGCAACCTAACCAACTTCGGTTTGTTTATTGAATTGGAAGAAGGTATTGACGGATTGGTTCACGTATCCGATTTAAGCTGGACGAAGAAGATCAAACACCCTTCGGAGTTCACTAAAGTAGGAGAGTCGTTAGATGTTCAAGTATTAGAGTTGGATGCTACCAACCGCAGACTGGCGTTAAGCCATAAGCATTTGGAAGAAAATCCGTGGGACACTTTCGAAACAATCTTTACAACAGGTTCTTTGCATAAGAGTACCATCATCAGCAAAAATGATAAAGGGGCTGTACTTGAATTACCTTATGGTATTGAAGGCTTCTGTGCAACCAAGAATCTGGTAAAAGAAGACGAGAGCAAGCCAGAAGTTGGCGAAGCATACGATTTCAAAGTACTTGAGTTTTCTAAAGATGACAGACGCATTTCATTAAGCTTGAAAGCGACCTGGTCTACCGAAGAAGAAAAAGTAGCTGCACCACAGCAAACATCGGCTCCAAGAAAGAAGGCTCCTGCAAAAGGAAAGAGCATCGATAAGATCAATAACGAGTCAGAGAAATCTACTTTGGGTGATATCGAAGCGTTGAGTGCGTTGAAGGAGAAGATGAGTGCCGCGAAAGCGAAACCATCTGACGAAGCGAAAGCAGAATAATTTAATAACAGGCATTGGGCTTTTGTTTAAAGGGTAATACCTTTGGCAAAGCCCAATGTTTTTGGTTCCGTGGCCGAGTGGCTAGGCTGAGCTCTGCAAAAGCTCCTACAGCGGTTCGAATCCGCTCGGAACCTCCCTAAAGGCTAAATCCAATATTGGATTTAGCCTTTTTGTTTTGTATCAATCCAACAGTTGCTTTCGATAGTACAATTCACCCCGAATCAATCCTGAGCGTTATCGTAGAATAATAGCATGGAATAATATTCGGTTGAAATGCTTCAATATTTACTATAGACCAGCGAAGGATCCCTTTATTCGAAGCTCGGTTTATTTTTTAGGAGATCCTTCGCTCGCCATTCTCTTTTCGAAATACGTAGTTGTTTTAAGCTTTGATTATTAAAATAACTTTTGCGAATCTGATCGCTCTGGATTGGTGTGATTTTTTTTATTGTCCCGTTTATCCGAGCGGCATTGGTTGACTATTTCTTCTTAGTCTTTTAACTTCTTTAATGATGATCTGCTTGCCATCTTTAATTATTGTATCGGTCTTAACAATAGTTTCCTCATCATTTCGTGCATCAACATCTACGGTTATATCAAAGTATCAGACGGCTCATTGCTATTTACCCACATCATTCTTTGAGGTTTATGATGTCCGGTAGTTCTTCCCACGAGGAAACCTAGTGTGCTAAAAATCACCGCAACAAGAAGAATTATAAGCCAGTTTTTATTAAAATTTTCCATTTGTCTAAATATTTAGGAGCAAGTATAGCTAAAAATTATATGCTGAGAGCGGATTGCTATGCAGCTACTTGTTTTGATTTCGAACGCTGAACTACGTGCACTGATTGTTTCCTTTAAAAATTCTCTCTTTTATTATCTTACTGCAATGAAAATACTTTGTGTGGGCATAGTTATTCTGCTGACAGCAGGGTGTACCACAAAAAAAGAGCAAGACGCTATGCAGGAT
>JADJRT010000010.1 GCA_016712035.1 Flammeovirgaceae bacterium
TTGTTTGTCTATTTGGTTGCTGGGTGAACAGGATGAGGCTGAAAAAGATTGGCAGAAAGCTCAAAAAATTTTAACAGTGAATTATGTTGGGGCTGTTTCTATACTAAATGTTATAGCTCAGAGTTTTAAGCAAAGGAGAATGGCGTAATTGTTGGTGTGAGCTCGGTTGCGGGAGAGCGGGGAAGACAAAGTAATTGTTTCTATGGAAGTGCTAAGGCAGGATTTACGGCATATCTTTCGGGGCTTCGTAATCAACTTTTCCATTTTAATGTTAGAGTAATAACTATCATTCCAGGATTTATTAAGTCTAAAATGACTGAAAACATTGAGACTACTAAACTATTAACAGCAACTCCTAAGCAAGTTGCATTTGCGATTGTAAAAGCAATTGAAAAAGACAGGATGTCGTTTACACCCTTGGTTGTGGAATTGGATTCATGTTGATTATAAAATCAATTCCTGAATTTATCTTTAAACGATTGAAGATATAATTATTTTAGTAACTAAGGAATTTTACAATTGGCTTACTCAATTTTTTTAACAACTCTCGCTGGAGTTCCAGCTGCAACTGAATAGGGAGGAACATCCTTAGTAACGATCGCACCTGCAGCAATGCCGAGCCCTTTACCGATTCGTACACCTTTCAAAATGGTTACCGGGTGGCAATCCACACATCATCTTCATATGTAGATGGGGCTTGATGGACCATCTTTTGAGTGATCTTTTAAATCATGAAAATCGCTATCCATAATTATGGTGTAGGGTCCAATTTGCACGGTGTCTCCGATATGAATCAATTCGCGGGCATCTATATGTACACCGTTTAGGCGAGAGTTTCTGCCAACGATTAGTTTGCCTGATTTACCGGTATATAATTTAGAGCGTTCAATATTAGACCAGATACGAACCTCATCGTCAAAGGTCATTTCACCAAGATTTCCAATAATTGGTTTGCCATTTACGGATACAAGTTTTCCTATATGATTGCACGATCTAAGATAAATTCGTGCAAGTAAAATTCTCCACACTCCTTGTATTAAAGTAAAAATAAAACCAAGGGTTGATACATCGGTATTTTTCTCTTTGAATTCTTTTATTCGGGTTTTAATTAATGGAATAGATAGCATGGTGTCAAGTAACTTTAAAATTGGTGAGGTTCCAAAATATTCCTTTGTAGAATGAAACTAATAACTTTCGCTTACCCTTGATTAGGTAACTGATCGTGTTTTTAGGAACAGAGAAAAAAATGAAGAAAATAATTCCAAACAAATAAGGCATGCCAGAAAAATTTCTGCGCATGAAGATAACCCGATTTCGGGTCATATAGTAAGTCTTTAATGGACTTTCGCTTCCGGTTGTGACGGACTCTTTATGTATAATTTTTGACACACCCAAAAAGTAAACTTTATAATCAGCTCTTTTTACAATCTCGCACCAATCGTGTTCTTCGTAATAAAGGAAATATACTTCCGGCATAAGCCCAACGAGATCGACAACCTTTCGAGGAATTATTAACGCAGCGCCATGTCCCAAGTCCGTTTCATAATTGCGATCGTATTGCCCTAGTCGGGCTCATAGATGCCTAAACATTTTCCCGGCCTGTATAAGGACTTATCCCGATGGCTCCTGCAAACTGGACAGTCTTTCCATCTGGATAAAGAACTTTTGGTGAAGCCATCCCCACGTCAGGATGGGCCTGCATGAATTCAACGATAGGTTCCAGAAAGTCAGGAAATAACAACGTATCGTTATTCAACAAGAAGAAGTACTCACCTTTAGCGATTTTTAATCCAAGATTATTACCTCCTGCGAAGCCGAGGTTCTTGTCACTCTCAATAAAAATGACAGATTGGAATTTGCTTTTTGTTTCATCCGATGGCTTTCCTGTTGGCGAGTTATTATCAACAACAATGATTTCGAGATTAGGATAAGTAAGGTTGAGTGCAGATTCAAGAAACTCTATAGTATCCTTTAGAGAGATATAATTAATGGTAATGAGTGAAACAAGTGGGTAACTTGATGTCATTCGATTTTTATTTTATTGATTCGTTTGTTGCTGATGAAACTCCATGTGGAGTATGTATAAACTTCTTATTCGCTCCCTTTAGTTTAAATAAAAGAAGTACCATATTTAAAAAAAGCACTGGTAGTTTGAGAATAGACATAGCTAATTTTCTAGTGTAGAACTCCCTGGGTATGGCAAGTAGTATGGAAAAGGTATTTAAAGCGAATAGAGTTAACCAAATCGTATAGCCAAAATACAAATAGCCCCTAACAAAATAGAGGGTAAGCGTGAGGAAGGTTAGAAGTCCAATGTTAATTAAGCGGGGTAATTGAATGTTGCGTAAGACTGTACTATTGAAATAAGTAAAGTTTCCCTCAGCCAAAGCCCTTATACCAGATGAGAAGTATTTGCCTAAATAAACATATTGGCTTGAAATCCAACGCTTGCGTTGATTTTGAAATGTTTTATCTTTTGAAACTTTCTCATCATAAACAATCGCTTCTTTATGATATGCTACCTTGATTCCTTCTGTAAGCAAAAGTACTTCCAGTTCGCGATCAAACCCGCCCACCGAATTCATGCTACTTAATTTTTCTTTTAAAAGATGAAAATCAAAGGCTACACCCGAACCGCTGATGGAGGAAGATAATCCGAGGGCGACTGTTCCCTGCCTGTAAATGTGATTGTTAATAGCTTCACTAACACCATCCAGGATGGCCAGAGAATTATTTTGATTTTGGTTTGCGCTGTCCTTGTATGGCTCTTACCCTGGATGATAAACTTTCATTCATTCTCTCTAGAAAGGAGAATGCCATAACATTATCAGCGTCAAGGATAACTGCATAATCGTAGTCATCAGGTAATGCCTGAAGCGCAACATTCAATGATTTAACCTTGGTACTACTTTCAAAATTCACCTCAATTACACGGATGGGGAGTTGCCGAAGCATTGTTAGAGTTTTGGGTTGAAGGGAGTCAGCCATTACCACAACGGTGTAGGAGGCTGCTGGATAAGATTGTTCTAAAGCTTTTTTTGCAACATCAATAATTACCTGATCTTCTTTGTAGCAAGGAATTGGTACACAGAATTTTCTGAATACAATTTCTTTTGATCTAATAGGTATTTGATAGAATAAAAGGCCACCCATCGAAAAGACTGTTGTGTAAGCCACCACATAAACAAAATAGGTTAGTAGGAGAAATTCAATTAAAAGCATTAAAAATGGATTTTCAAGAGGCAATGCTTCTATACTTTCTCTTTTTGAAACAAGGCGGGGAAGGTGGAGAAAATAATTTTCATATCCATTAGAAATGAATTTTTCATAGCGTACTCCATATCTAAATGGATGCGCTCATCTAAAGACATATCTTTTTGTCCACGCTTTGTCACCTGCCATAGGCCAGTGATTCCTGCCGGAGCTACAAAGCGCCAGGCAATTTGATCTTTCGTCAAACGTTCGGCTTCGTAAAGCGGTAAAGGCCGGTTGCCCACCAGCGACATATCACCTTTCAGTACATTGAATAATTGAGGCAATTCATCCAGGCTAGAATTTCTTAAAAATAAACCGAAAGGAGTTACCCGAGGGTCGTCTTTTATTTTAAAGAACACATGGTCATTCGATGTGTTATATTGGTTCAAATGAGATAGATCCTTTAATTCCTGATCGGCCCCAAGGCGCATTGATCGAAATTTATAAAAGTCGAAAATTTTATAGCCCGAGCCGGCCCGTTTTGAAATATAGAAAATAGGGCCTTTGGATTCTAACTTTATAATTAAAGCAATAACAATTAACAGGGGTGATAAGAGTACTATGGCCAGGCTAGCCAAAAAGATATCCGAAAATCGTTTTAATTTCCAGATTTTTATGGATTCGGTTGGTTGAATTTTGACAGGCTGATAAGTCTTTGGATTCCTATTTAGTTTATAGGCCTTAATCTTTTTTATGAATTGAAGCCGCTTCAGTAATGCCGGTGTAAATGCGCCAAAAAGATAATCGTCCAATTTCAACTCAATAGCTTTTTGTTTTGCTGTTAAATCAAACTTTTCTGTATATAAAATAAATGGAATTTCATGCTTACCCAACAATTCGGAAAGCTTTTCAGCTTTAACAAGGTCCATCGTAGCGGGCTCAATAAAAATGGCGTCTGGTTCTAATGTGTTTTCCAAAATTCCTATCGAAATCTGATCTACAGGGAGAAATGTGAAATGCCAGTTTTCCTGATTATAATCGGATTGCTTCTTTTCAACCTGTTCCACGACAAAGGCAATTTGCGCATATGTACCTTGGGGTATAGTTAATGGAAAATCCTGCACATGAAGTATTTCAGTGTCCGTTCTCATCGGTCAATAGAAAGGGGGTTTTCTAACCTTTTAAATGTATTCTCAATCTCTTCTAATAGTAACTGTGGCTCGAAAGGTTTTACCAGATAATTGCTTGCTCCCAAAGCCAGGCATTGCTTTCTTTTCTCCGGCTCATCCGAAGCGGATAGCATAATAACCGGAATATCCCTTAAAATCCCACTGGTACGCACGTTTTCCAATAATTCAATGCCATTCAAGGTGGGTATATTAATATCCGAAATGATGAGATTCGGTAAGTTTCCCTCCGATAACCAGGATAATGCCTCTAATCCGTTATTCATAATAATGGGTACATACTTTCCACTCAATATCTTCTCTAAAAGCCAGCAAAGCGGCTCATCGTCCTCTATAATAAGGATTCTTTTCAAGTTATTTCGAGTTAAAGCCCATAAAGTATTTCCAGTTACCTAATCCATTAATAATCACAGGTTTTCAGGAACTGCAACTTACTATAGACCCGTTATCGTAAAACATTTAAATGACTTTATTCAAACAGGGCTAGCAAGTTACTGAATAGTTCGTTTTGTTACAATGACTTAGGATGTATAAGTGATTAAAGCTCTATTAACAAATTCCTTACTTTTCGATTGTATCAATTCAAATTTTGGATTTCAAAAATCAATAGATGGAATTCTGGTTTCAATGATTCTGAAAAGGCTTGCCGCAAGGGACAAAACGGTAGGAGGCTAACCCGATGATAGAGTTACGTCCGAAAAGAACAAAAGAGACCAGAAGTTCAAATGTTTCCGTTTATTCAAACAGAGTGTATTGTACTTCCGGATTCTTAAAAATATTCCGGAATTGGACTTTCATTCCGAAATGGAAACCCACGGATACACCCAATCATAAGCACAGATAGAGCACAGATAGAGCACAGATAAAGCACAGATAAAGCACAGATAAAGCCCATGAACAGGCCCGCCCGCCCGGAGCTCTGCGCAGGCGGGCTTGTCCGTGAAGTCTAGCAGCCCGACGAGTTCTACGCAGCGGGCTTTATTTACGCATGGGCCCCCGCACGAACAACATCTACGAGTGGGCCGCCCGCCGAGTTACCACGCCGCCCGTCGAAGTTTTGCGCAGCGGGCCTGTCAGCTAAGCACAAACTTTATTTTTATTATCTTTTATTGATGATGTAATTAAATCGTTCTTAAAATATTTTCCGTAAATGATTTTCAAATCAAAACCCAATTTCCTCTCCCTGGGGAGAGGGGCCAGTATCTCCGTTAGAGAAAATACAATTAAAAAGTAAATAATTTTCAATTCGTTAGTGCGTGGCGTAAAAGCTTGATGACAACTTTGGAATAGTAAAAACACCTTCAACCGTCAATAATCTTCCTTATCGAATAAATTGTCAATTGATCCGTTTACGATAAGATATCTTACTTGATGTATGTATATTCAATGCTTATTTTATAGATATGAAGTTGTTAGTTACCCTGATTCTGTTGGCACAAACCCTGGTGCTTGGTGCTCAGCCGGCTGCAAAGGCCATCGAAGATAAATCGCTTAATCTGAAAGACCGCTATCAGGTAATGAAGACGGGCTCTCAAACTTACGAAGACTACAAGGTAATCAAAGAGCACATTCTGGAGGGATTTTGGAAAATCACCATGGACTCTGTTAACAAGCAACAGGCTTCCATTAATGTTTTAAATAGTAGAATTTCTACTTTGGAAGGGGAGCTGTTGGCATCACAAAATAATATCAAAGAACAACAGGCTTCCGTAGAAGGAATTGTTTATGATAGTAAACATATCTCCGTGATCGGGATTCCCTTTGGCAAAGGAGCCTTTTTAATTCTTACAGCTATTATTGTAGGTGGCCTGGTGGTTATGTTAGTCATTATCATGGGTCGCATGAAAATAGCGCATGGCGCAATGAAGGAGAAGGAATTGATTGCGCACACGCTGACGCAAGAGTTCGATGAGTATAAAAAGAAAGCGTTGGAGAAGCAATCCAAGCTTTCGCGCGAGTTGCAAAATGAGCGCAACAGACTCGTAGATATGCGTGGTCAAAAAATGTAATCAGATTTTTGTTGCTTGACGTGAAACCAATCGCCATTGCTTTTTAATTTTCACATATACTTCTGTATACAATAAGTTGATATTGAATTCAGATTTATCAGGCATCAGGCCTTTGAAAGTTCCCTTACCGATTACAACAACAGTATTATTATAAAGTTTCGCGTTTGACTCTGAGATATTAATAGTTGTATAGTTCAATTTGCCAGATTTCAAATCATCAATCATTTCTGTTTTGGATTGAATCCAGCCGTTTGAATGAATGAACCTAATTTGTGGATCAAGCACTAGATGGAGTGAATCATACTTTTTGTGGATCATCCAACCAAACTTTTTCTTGTGAAGTTGATTGACAACGTCCGCTTCTTTCGATTGACAGAAAGAGATAATAGAAGCGAAAACAAAAACAACGAGTAAAATCTTTTTCATATCTGATTATTGATAAACACGCACATAGTCAACTTCCATTCGTTGCGGCCAGATCGAATCGTCAATTCCTTCTTTGCCACCCCAGTTTCCACCTACGGCCTGATTTAAAATTAAATGAAAACGTTGATCAAAAGGCCAGCCGGTGAAATCGTCTTTTGGATCGCGCGTTATAGAATGGTACATCGTATCATCAATGTAGAAGTCCATTTTATTTTCACTCCAGTCAATGGCATACACATGAAAGGCATCCATGCAATCCGCAACGGTAAGTTTTCCTTCTTTCTGTGTGCCTATAATATGATTGTACGCTTTGGTGTGGATGGTTCCATGAACCACACCCGGATCATAGCCCACATGTTCCATAATATCAATCTCACCGCTCTCTGGCCAGCCGCCATACTTCCAATCGGTCGATAGCATCCAGATAGCAGGCCAGGTGCCTATACCACGTGGCAGTTTAGCTTTTACCTCTATGCGACCATAGAGCCAGTCACCTTTGCCTTTGCTTACCATACGGGTTGATGTATAGGCTTTGCCGCCCAGTGAATCTTTGTGGGCCTCAATAATCAGCATCCCATTTTCAACGCGTACGTTTTTTAAGTCGTTGGTATAATATTGGGCTTCGTTGTTTCCATAACCACAATTATTCGGGCAACCATCTCCTAAATCATAATTCCATTTGGCGCTGTCGGGTGTGCCACTGTATTCAAATTCATCAGACCAAACGAGTGATCTTGTTGGGGTTTGCTTACAACCTGCAAACATCATGAGCACAACTACGATTAAGAGTAAATACCGCATAGCTTCTTTTTGATAAATTTAAAAAACATTTTGTGTTGGGGGGGGGGGGAGGAGGGGGGGGGGGGGTTTTTTTTTTTTTTTTTTTTTTGTTTGGTCGGGGGGGGGGGATTTGGGATAAATCCTGTAACCAATTTCAGTATCTTAAGTTTCCCTGTATAATAAATATAGAATTTGGAAGCGCTTCCCGATAATACATTGATGATGAGGGTCAAAGAAGGTGACCTGGACAACATGAGTCCGCTTTTTGAGCGCTATAAAAAACCGTTGTATGGTTTTTTCTACGGCCTCAATCGGGAACAGGAACTAAGTGAAGACCTTGTTCAAAACACCTTCCTCCGAATTTTAAAGTACCGCCACCTCTTTCGCGGAGAGCCTGCCGGCCCGACAGGCGGGGGCGACTTTCGAGCCTGGATGTTTCACATCGCACGCAATGTGAATAATGACCATCATCGCAAGAAGCGGGTAAAAGCAACGGAAGATTTGGAACACTGGCAAGAGCGGATTGGTCATCATGAAAACCAATCCAGCGAAATGCAACACAACGAAGAGCACCGCATGCTTTCCATGGCCATGGACAGACTGCCAGAAGATAAGCGCGAGGTTTTATTGCTTAGCAAGTTTGAAGAAAAGAAGTATAGCGAGATAGGCGTGGTGTTGGGTTGCACGGAAGGCGCAGTAAAAGTAAAAGTGTTTCGGGCGTTGCAGGAGTTGAAAGGTGATTTATAAACAATTGGAAAGAGTCACTAAAACCGGATGCTGGATTCTTGATCGAACACAGATAAAGTTTAAAAACCTTAGTGTCTTCGGACCTAGTGGATTAAAGAAAGGGAATTCTAAATACGTAGAATATGGAAAGGAAACAGATTGATGAGTTGGTAGCCAAGTATAATGAAGGATTGGCCGACCCTGCCGAAATCAAATTAATTGAAGAATTGATTGTTGCCGGTGAAGTTGATCTTGCCTCGTTGCATGAGTTGGCTCTGCTTGACGAGCAAATTCATAAAATGGAAGGAGCCTCGCCATCATTAAGCTTGGATGATAAATTCTATACAGCGCTGGCGGATGAAAAGCGAGCCTCGCGAAAAACGAATTCTTTTTCATTCCCTTCTTTGAATTCTTTATTCCCACGGTTGGCGATGGCGGCTGTCTTAATCCTTTCGGGATTTGCTGTTGGTTATTTTTGCAATCACCACAACAAAAAACCGAAGTGAGTGAGTTAACCAAAGAAGTGGGTGATCTGAAAGAAATGGTGATGCTTAGTCTGATGGAAAAAGAGTCGGCTACGCAACGGTTAAAGGCGGTGAGTCTTACTTCGGAAATGGATCAGGCAAGTGATAAAGTAACGAATGCCTTGTTTGTTGCACTCAATAAGGACGAGAATGTAAACGTGCGGCTCGCAGCACTGGAAGCATTGAAACCTTATGTAAGCAAAAGTACTGTGCGCTTGAAACTGATTGAGTCAATTGAAGAACAGGCTTCGCCTTTGGTACAGGTGGCACTGGCCGAATTGATGGTTACTATGCAAGAAAAGCGGTCCGTAGATCAACTCAGGCAGTTATTGAAAGATGAACGTGTGCCCAAAGAAGTAAAATACAAAATATCCGAAAGTATCAAAGTCTTGATCTGATCGGAGATATAAATGAAATCGTATATGAAAACAATACTACTAGTTATGCTGTGTTTTATTCAGCTTGCCGGATTTGCACAGTCATTCAGTGAGAAGATCAACAAGGAGTTAGTTTTTGAGAAAAAGACTCCAGATAATACGCTCCTGGTTGCGAATATCAATGGCGGCATAAGCATAATCGGTTATGAGGGAGATCGTGTAATAGTAGAAGTAACGAAAACAATAACCGCTAAAACAAATGAACGTCTGGAGCGTGGTAAAGCGGAGATAAAATTCGGAATAATGGATCGGGCAGACACATTGATCTTTTATACAGAAGGTCTATGCAGCAGGTTCGGAAAAGACAATAATAATAATTGGGGGCGAAGCCAGAATGGTTGGGGTTACAATTGGGAAAGTAACAATGATGACGATGAATGTAAAACGCTTTATGATTACACACTTGACTATGTAATCAAAGTGCCCCGATCAATCAATCTGGTTGTCAGCACCGTAAATCAGGGTAACATAAAAGTGGAAAGCCTGGACGGTGGTATCGTAGCTAATAATGTAAATGGCAGTATAACACTAGCAGAAATTTCGCGGGAAGCATCCGCTAATACTGTAAATGGCGATGTGGATGTTACCTATATAGTCAACCCAAAAAAGGCTTGTCGTTTTTATACGTTGAATGGTGATATCAACGCGTGGTTTCAAAAAGGATTGACAGCCAATCTGAGTTTTGAAAGTTTTAATGGTGAGCTTTTTACTAACGTGGCACACCTGGAGTCGCTGCCCGTGGTAGTTGAGAAAAGTGAAACCAAGAATGGAATTAAGTATAAAGTGAATGGTAACCGATTTAAGATTGGTGCGGGTGGGGTTATGCTCGACTTCGAAACATTCAATGGAAATGTTTATTTAAAAGAAAAAATTTAACGAAAGAAAAAATGAAAAAACAATTGTGGATAGCCGTATTACTGGCATTAGCAACAATGACGTATGGACAGAGTTCAGGAGATTTTGCAGTACCCCTGAGTGATCCGACCAAACGAGGGAAATTAAAGGCTCATTTGAATTATGGATCGATAACTATCCGGGGTACGGCCCGGAAGGATGTACTCGTTAAGTATGCGGCTACTGAGAATGAAGGGAAAGGCGACACAGGTGCTACCAAAGATGGGTTGAAACGGATTGGTGGTGGCACGATGGATTTAGAGGTATCAGAAAATTCAAACTATATAAAGGTAGAGTCGGGGTCGTGGAACAATAAAATGAATCTTGAAATTGAAGTGCCCTCTGGTTTTGATTTAAAGGTTAGCTCCTACAATGATGGCGATATTCTTGTTAGTAATATTCAGGGCGAGGTGGAGATTACAAGTTATAATGGAGAAATTACTGCCGAGAAAATTTCAGGCTCAGCCATAGCCACTACCTATAATGGCGAAATCCGGGTAACGTTTGAACAGGTAAAAGAAGGCGTGCCAATGTCATATACTACCTACAATGGCGATATTGACATCACCTATCCGGCCAACCTAAAAGCTACCTTTAAGATGAAAACGGAGCAGGGTGAAATCCTGAGTGGGTTCGATATGAATATGATTAAGAATGGCCCCGTACAAAAGAAGGACACGAAATCGGGTACGTATAAAGTGGTGATAGATGAGTGGGTGAAGGGTGAAGTAAATGGTGGTGGACCGGAAGTTTCGATGCGGAACTATCATGGTGATATTATTATCCGCAAGAAGTAGCACTCCTTCAATCTCAATTCAAGCCGTTTCAAAGGTCAGTCTGATTTTTGAAACGGTTTTTTTTATTAATTAATCGGAATCTATTTCTCTGATCGCTCTTCAAGGAATAAAGGCTACGTAGATCAGAGAGATAATAAATACTGAGTGATTGAAGGATGAACGGACTGTATAGTCTATTCCGAATGTCCTATTCCCTTCGCCATCAATCCCGCAAGCAGCGGAACAATAAAGAGCAACGACAGCTCAAAGCGGAGCATCCAGAAAATAAGGGGTGGGGTTTTTACCAATTCATCAGGGTTGCCTTTTCTATTCTTAATGAAGAATACCGTAGGATAAATAGATAACAAGCCTACCAAAATAAAGCAAGTAAGCTTGGTGTGAAAAATCCAGTTCTTGGTATAAAATACAGCAGGCTTGCCCAGGCTAGCTAACCACAACGTTAAACCTGCGGCCAACAAACTTAAAGCGGCAATTCCGTACACCGCATCGATCCGCGCCAGGCGCCCGAGTTCGTGCCGAGTCATTTCTTTTTTCAACAGCAAATGTTCGGAGACTAATGAACCAACAATGGCAAAAATGCTGATGAAGTGTACATAGCGTAGAATTATTTCCATAGACATAGTTAATCAATTAAATATTCACCATGGGTAGGAAAGTGATCAGAGATTTTCATTTTTCTCTAATGCCGTCAGGTTTTTCAACCTTTAATGCCGTCAGGTTTTTCAACCTGACGGTTGGTAATGCCGTCAGTTTTTCAACCTGACGTTTCTGAATAAGAACTAATTCAAATCCATTTTGTGATTATGAACTACCTTCGTTTCTCTAATGCCGTCAGGTTTTTCAACCTGACGGTTTAGATTAAAAGTAGTTCAGATTAATCTGTCAGGTAGAAATGCCTGACAATAAAGAAAATGCATGACTAGTACTCATAGTTATTCAATTAAATAATAACCGTACGTAGCAAAGTGATCAGAGATGTTCATGGTTCGGTCAACACAATAGCCAACGGCCTTGATGTTATTGGAGTAGAATTGATGATCAATTCGAAGTAGGTAGGGTAGTTCATTAAACGTAAATCCAAAACCTCGCCCAACTTCTTCAAATGTATTCGGATACTCTTTTTTTAATTCTCGATAGTTATACGAATAGGGAGTTTCATTAAAATCACCACAAATTATGAATGGATAAGGTGATGCCTTAGTATGTGCAAGCAATTCTTTTATTTGTTGATTCCTTTTGATGGCCCCAAACTTAAGACGCTTAATCACATACCAGATTTTAGCTAAGCCGGTATTTTCCCGCAATTCAAGATTCATAGACGCAAGGTGAACATTATAGACCCGGATTGTTTTTCCATTCACGTTAAGATCAGCAAAGATGGCAGCATTGGGAGTTCCTTGGGCCTCGAACACAATTCCGGAATCAAGCATCGGAAACTTACTGAAGATGGCCATGCCCGGATTGTGATCCCTATCCACAACATCGGCTTGGAAGATATAACCTTGATATCCTTTTTTTTCTATTTGTCCAGTTGCATCCAGTGGAGCCCATTTTGGATTGGTGCTATATTCTTGAAGACATTTAATAGCCGCTGTATCATTGGCTACCCATTGAATCATTTCCGTAGAGAACTTGCTGTACGTTCTTGGCTGCCTGAAAAATTTTGCATTAAAACTGAGTACCTGAATAGAGTAGTTATTATTGCGTTTAGAATTGAATAGAAAAGTGCTTTGCAGAAAGGGCCAACCGATTAGAAGTGCAAGTAATGGCAAGGCGGCTATTTTTTTTCTTTGTAAGACTAATAGGATTAAAACTCCACATTGAATGACGAGGAACAGAGGAATCAATTGACTTAAAAAAGAAGCTGGCCAAAACAAGACGGGAGAACAAAGTATACTTAGATAGCATAACATCGTAATCCCGAATAAGTAAATCAAGACCCGCGTGCTCGTTAGCAGGCTAAATAATTTCATGGATATGGAAAGAGCTAATGATCATCACAGTTTAAAAAAGATCTTCTTCCTGTAAAGGAAATAACACAAGCCCCATTCCAAACCAAAAACACAAAGAGGTGCAACGACTGAAGTAATGGCAACCGGAGTTTGGATTATTTCCATTAAGCCACTGGCGATTGCACTCGCGTATTCTGTAAACCACCGGTTACCAACAATTTCTATAAACAAATAGATAAAGATTGAATTCATTCCCACAATGGTAAAAAATACCAGATATTTTCGATGGGCTTTCATATCAATCCAATAATAGCTTGCGGCAAGCGCCAGTAAACACCAACCCCCGGAGGCCAGTGTAAACGAACTGGTGGCGATTCGTTTGATTATAGGGGTGGTTGTTACGTTTAAAACAAAGCCGAAGACAAGAGCAACTATGCAGGCAAGGAGTAAATAGTTTATCTTTTTTTATCGTGAATAGAACTCAATAATATTTTGCCCGCCAAGGCACCCCAGATGGTATGCGCAGCGGTAGGTATGCAGTTGATCGCAACCCATCCACCGGTATTTATCTTATTCATTAAAACAAGATCCATAAAGTTTCCAAAGTTGTGTTGATCAACAAAGGGCTGGTCAAACCCGGGAATGTTTGTAAACCGGTATAGCACTTCTGTAATTATTAACAATCCGAGACTCACCAAAATTTGGTTTTTGAATGACCATCGAAAGATGAGAAAGGCAACTAACATAGTGAATGAAAGTTGCGTGAGCACGTCCCAAAGTTCAAAAGAAAGCCCACCGGGTCTAACGGCATAATCCAACACGCCCCAAAAAAATAGCCAACCACTTCGTTTCAATGCTTTTGTTAGCTGATGATTCCACGGTACGCCAGCCTCCGTTTGCTTATGTAACGAATAGGCCATTGCGGTGCCCGCTATAAACATAAATCCGGGTTGTATCAAATCCCAAAACCGAAGTCCATGCCAGGGATGATGAAAAAATTGAAGTACCAGATTTTGAATGACGGTGCCTTGGCTTATCTCAAACAAGTTATCGTAAAACCGGGTACTCTCCAATACAAGCAGCAC
This sequence comes from Flammeovirgaceae bacterium, assembly GCA_016712035.1. Classification (GTDB taxonomy): domain Bacteria; phylum Bacteroidota; class Bacteroidia; order Cytophagales; family Cyclobacteriaceae; genus ELB16-189. The sequence goes on from JADJRT010000010.1 coordinate 14,013, forward strand.
CATAATAAGCCCCGAAGAAAGTCAAGAGAGAGAAGGCGACTTGCTTTAGATTCCATGTGGAAAGATAAAAAGATTTAGACTTCTTTTTTTATTACCTGATTCAGGTACGGACATCCTAAAATCTTGTCACGTTGTCCAGATAGCCGACTTGGACAGGCTCAGTCTGACATGCGCTTATTTCAATGCAGCCAATCGTTGTAACAGTGGCGGATGCGAATAATGAAAAAACACATAGATAGGATGCGGATACAGGTTGCTGAGGGAATCTACAGAAAGCCTTTTTAATGCATTCGACAAAGCATGGCCATCAAAGGTTTCTTTGGCGTAGGCATCGGCCTCAAATTCATTTTTGCGACTTAGCATACTCATTAATAATCCTGTTATGCCTGAGATGGGGGAGAAGAGGATTCCAAAGGCGATAAGATTAAGATGAATGGCCTGCACATGGCCACCCAAGGCAAGAGACAGGTCGACATTAAAAATCATTTTAGAGAGAATGAACAGAATGAAGAAAACCTGAACGATAGAAATTAAATAGCTCCAAACGATGTGCTTCTTTTTAAAGTGACCTACTTCATGCGCCAGCACGGCAACTAATTCTTCTTTCGTGTGATTCTTGATCAGCGTATCGTACAAGACAATTTTTTTCTTTTTGCCGATCCCCGAAAAAATGCGTTTCGCTTTGGCGGATCTTTTGATCCATCCATCACATAAATATTTTCTAACGGAAAGTTTACTTTCTTCGAGAACGTTTCGATTGCCTGATTTTAATTCCCCATCACCCAAAGGAGTAAGTTTATTAAAGAGGGGTAAGATTAAAGATGTGTAGAACATATTAACGAACAAAATAAAAGAGGCAGCCAGCAGCCCGAACCAGATCCAAAAATCGGGACCCAAAGAGTTGATGAGATAAATCAAAACAGAAAGTAAGGCACCTCCAATAACGGCACTAAGCGCGTATCCTTTGAGTTTATCCAGGATGAACGTCTTGGTGGTTGTTTTATTAAATCCAAACTTTTCTTCAATCACAAAAGTGCTGTAACACTGAAACGGGATAGTTAGTAGATCCGATACGATCATGAGCACACCAAAGAAAACGAAGGCAAGTATTATTTCATTAGGAATGATGGGTCGCAATTGTGAGTCCAACCAACCGAATCCACCAAATAGTAACATGCCAAACGACAAAGCGAAACTAAAAGCTGAAGTCAGGAATGAAAATTTCGTTTGTACTTTCTGATACGCCAGTGATTTTTGATATTTTTCTTTATCATAAAATGATTCAATCTCAGCGGGGATATCTTTACGCTGGGCCTTCAGATTTATATAATCCAGCAATTGATCGAAGAAATAACTAACAGCGGATATGCCTAAAATAAGAAATAGAATGGATTCGGGCTTCATGCAAGATTAATTCAGTAGCTTTTCAATCGCTTGTTTTGTTTTATCAAAACCGAAGCGATTTACGATTTGATTAAAGTTTGAGCGGATGTTGGCATTCATGAGGTTGCCCATGCTGCCCTCGTGGGTGTGGTTGATTTTTGTGGAATAGGAGAACTTTCCTTGTTCAATAGCAAGTCCGATATTTTTATAAGCATCACGAAAAGGCACGCCAGCTAACACTAATTTATTCACTTCCTCTACACTGAACAGAAATTTGTATTTCTCATCCTCGAGAATATTTTTCTTCACGTTAATAGCAGAGATCATGAGTTGGGTCATTGCCAAACAATTTTTTAAAGTAGTTATTGCCGGGAATAACTTTTCTTTAATTAGTTGTAAATCCCGATGATAACCAGAAGGAAGATTGGTGGTAAGCATAGCCAACTCATTGGGCAATGCCTGCAGCGAGTTGCACTTAGCCCGAATCAATTCAAATACATCTGGATTTTTTTTGTGCGGCATGATGCTTGAACCCGTAGTCAATTCATCCGGAAAGGAGATAAACGCGAAATTTTGATTGAGGAAATAGCGTTGCATCCATGGCTAACTTACCAAGCGTAGCGGCCACATTGCTCATGGCCTGAGCGAGTATCCGCTCGGTCTTACCACGTCCCATCTGTGCATATACCACATTGTAGTTCAGGTCTTCAAAGCCAAGCAACTGTGTAGTTAACGTGCGATTGAGTGGAAACGAGGAGCCATAACCAGCCGCTGAGCCCAGCGGATTTTTATTGACAATCTGATAAGCCCCTTGCATGGTTATCAAATCATCCATCAGACTTTCGGCATAGGCACCAAACCACAACCCAAAGGAGGATGGCATGGCCAATTGCAAATGGGTATAGCCTGGCAACAAGTTGTTTTTATGCGCCTCGCTTTTTGAAATCAAGAGCTCAAAAAGTTTGCTAACCTCTTCCGTGATTTGCTCAATTTCACTTCGCAGGTAGAGTTTAAGATCCACCAATACCTGATCGTTACGCGAACGACCACTGTGAATTTTTTTTCCTACATCACCTAGTTTTTTTGTCAGCAACAGTTCTACTTGTGAATGGATGTCTTCCACGCCTGGCTCAATAACAAAATTGCCGGATACGACATCAGCATAAATATTTTTAAGTTCTTTCTTTAAAAGGCTGAGTTCGTCCTTCGTTAATAACCCAATAGACTCCAGCATAGTGATATGGGCGATCGAACCCAAAACATCGAAGGGAGCCAGCTGTAAATCAAGAACAGGATCTTGGCCGGTGGTGAAGTCAGTAACTTCTTTTAATGAGTCTTTGTCTTTACTCCAGAGTTTCATAGAATGTTTTACAGACGCAAGATACCGTATAATTAGAGAAAATTATGAAGTTTAAGATATTGAAGCAGCATAATGGTTTTGCCATCTTTAATTTCTCCGGTTTCTAACATCCTCCAGGCGTGATCGAAGGAGAGTTCAAGTACTTCAATATCTTCATGCCCATCCAATCCACCGCCTTCAGAAGTCTGCATCTCTTTCGAATATTCAGCGATAAAAAAATACACGATTTCTGTTACTGATCCGGGCGACATATAGGCTTCAAAAACTTTTTTTACATCCCGTATGGTGAAGCCCGTTTCTTCTTCCGTCTCTCTTCGAATGCAGTCTTCCGCGTTGTCCTGATCCAATAGCCCCGCACAGGTTTCAATCAACATACCGTCTGGGTTGCCATTGACGTAGGTAGGAAGCCGGAATTGCTTAGTCAGGATAACCGTTTTTTTCTCCTTATTGAAGAGTAGAATCGTAGCACCATTCCCTCGGTCATACGCCTCCCGATTTTGCTCGATCCAACTTCCATTGTTTCGCTTATAGTTGTAAGTTACTTTTCTTAATGTGTACCAATTATCGGATAGAATTTCTGTAGAAAGAATCTGTACGCGGTCGTTCATAGTATTTTCTCAAGGAGTGCTAAATATGAATTGATTCCGGCTTCAATTTCGGCAACGTAAATAAATTCGTCAGCACTATGCGATCGGGCAGAATCTCCGGGTCCCATTTTAATGGAAGCTACCGGCATCAAGGCTTGATCGGAAGTTGTTGGCGAGCCATATAATTTTTTTCCTAGTGATTTGCCAGCAACAACCAGGGGATGAGTTAAAGAAATTCCCGAGGAGCGCATGCGAAGAGATCGCGGGGTCACTTCGCATTTGACATTTTCTTTCACCGTTTTCAATACTTCTTCTAATGAGTAAGAATCTGTCACACGGATGTCAACAGTAAACTTACATTCTGTTGGTACTTGATTATGTGCCTGGCCCGCATTTATAACAGTTACTGACATTTTTACCTCGCCCAGGGTGTCAGAATTTTTTGGAAACCTATAGCTTCGAAACCATTCGATATCTTGTAATGATTGATAGATAGCATTTACTCCTTCTTCGCGGGCCGCATGACCCGCCTTTCCCTTACTAACACAGTCCAATACCAACAATCCCTTTTCGGCAATGGCAATATCGGTTAGCGTAGGCTCGCCCACGATGGCAAAATCTATTTTGGGAAGATCATTCCAGATTAATTCAATCCCATTCGGTCCGGAGATTTCTTCTTCGGCTGTAGCCGCGATTACTAAATTATATTTTAGTCCATCCTTATCGTAGAAGTAGTAGAATGTTGTCAGCAGGGAAACCAGCGCCCCACCGGCATCATTACTACCCAAACCATAAAGTTTTCCATCTTCCACATCTGCCGAAAATGGATTGCGGGTATAAGCCGGATTTGGTTTTACGGTATCGTGATGTGAGTTGAGTAAAATGGTTGGCTTAGCATCGTTAAAGAATTTATTCTTGGCCCAAACATTGTTGCCTTTTCGTTGTGCCTCTATGCCGTGATGCTTGAAGAAACTCATTAGTAGATTCGCTGTCTTGTCTTCCTCTTTACTGAAGGAAGGTATACTGATAAGTTGCTGCAACAGGCCGAGCGCGATATCGGGCAGATGTTCTTTCATGCCTGTGTTATCAGGGTGCCTTTAGTGTCGTAACCAATGTTTGCCAACAGGTGCGTGTGCTCACCAATCAAAACTTCCTTAACCCCCGATTGAATAGCATTAAATGAATTTTCCAGTTTGGGCAAAATGCCATCGTGAAACAAGCCTTTCTTAAGTAGCTCTTTATATAGAGTATAGTTAAGATTACGAATGACTGAATCGTCTTTACTGACATCCGTAAGCACGCCTTGCTTCTCAAAACAGAAAATCAGACGCACATCAAAATGTTTGCTCAGCGATACAGCCAACACAGAAGCAATCGTATCCGCATTGGTATTCAGCATCGTTCCGTTTTCGTGCGTGAGCGGAGCAAAAACGGGAATCACATTCTGTTTAAGGAGAAAGTAGAGTAAGGTACTGTTAACGCTATCCGGTGTAATGTCTCCAACAAATCCAAAGTCAGTTTCGCCAACGGGTCTTTTAACAGCTTTAATTAAATTTCCATCCGCTCCGGTAACGCCCATCGCATTGCAATGATGCGTCTGAAGTTGTGCTACAATTTGCTTATTGACTAAGCCGCCATACACCATCGTTACCAGATCAAGTGTTTTAGCATCCGTAATTCTTCTGCCCTTCGTGTAATGGGATTCAATGCCCAATTGATCGCCCAATTTGGTTGCAATTTTTCCACCGCCATGAATCAATACCTTGGGTGATTGAATGGAGGCAAAGTCTTTGAGAAATACTTTCAACGACTTTTCGTCATCTAACACATTGCCTCCGATTTTTATGATATATAATTTGTTCATATTCTTAGTTTTTAGTCCTGAGTACTTAGTCGTGAGTCTACATACTAATGACTCAGTACTATTGACTCAATAATTCCGCCAACACGGCTTGTGCGGCCCACACCCGATTGCCGGCTTGTTGTGTTACTACGCTATTAGGGCCATCTAAAATCTCGTCACTTAGTTCTACATTTCTGCGCACAGGAAGGCAATGCATAACCTTCGCTTGATTGGTAACAGATAACTTTTTATTTGTTAACATCCATTTAGGATCATTGCAATATATTTTCCCATAATCCTCGTAGGTGCTCCAGTTCTTTATATAAACGAAGTCTGCATCTTTCAGGGCTTCATCTTGATTTTGGGTGATGGTGGCACCTTTGGTAAATTTCGGATCGAGTTCATAATCCTCAGGATGAGTGATTACAAAATCGGCCTCGCCCCATGCATTAACCCATTGCGAAAAACTATTGGCCACACATTGTGGTAATGCTTTAACGTGCGGAGCCCAGGTAAGTACAATTTTTGGTTTTCGTTTTTCTTTGAAAGTTTCCTGAATGGTAATAATATCAGTTAAACTTTGTAACGGATGCACCGTGGCACTTTCTAAACTAAGAATAGGTACAGCTGAGTACTTAATGAATTGCTGAATATACAACTCACTGTAATCGTCTGCTTTATTTTGTAGCGATGGAAATGTTCTGATGCCAAGAATATCAAAATACTTTCCAAGAACCGGTGCGGCATCTTTTACATGTTCCACCGTGGAGCCGCTCATGATCGCTTCATCTTCAAACTCGAGCGACCATCCATCCTGACCCACATTAAATACAATCGCGTCCATACCCAGATTTTTTGCTGCAATCTGCGTGCTGATACGGGTGCGCATGCTGGGGTTTAAGAAGAGCATTCCCAATCGCTTGTTGTGCCCAAGGGTAGAGTCCTTTAAACGGATTTGCTTTATAAGCAAGTGCATTGCTTACAAGTTGGTCGAGATTAGTTACTTCGTTTACAGATAAGAAGTGCTTCATGATGCAACGGTCTGTTTAAGTTGAACAGCTAAGGCCTCCAGGAACATATCCGCTTCGGCTTTTGATAAGGCTAGGAAGGAAGAAGACGCACAGTATTGGGTTTAGCTTCGCCTGTAAATATAGCTTGCTTGAAAAGTAAATCTTTGCGCAGGGTTGCAAGTTCATCCGGTAAATCAAACCCAATCATTAATCCTTTACCACGAATGGCTTTTATTTCAGAGAATGACTGAAGCTGTTGCATTAATAAATCACCAAGTTTAGCGGCATTGGTCATTAAATTTTCTTGCTCGATCACTTCAAGTACAGATAAGCCTGCAGCGCAGGCTAAATAATTTCCGCCAAAGGTTGTGCCTAACATCCCGCTCCAAGGTTTTATGTCAGGATGAATAAGTAAACCGCCAATCGGAAAGCCGTTGCCCATACCTTTCGCGATTGTAATCAGGTCAGCTTCAATACCTGAAAACTGATGGGCGAAAAATTTTCCGGTGCGGCCATAGCCGGATTGCACTTCATCTAAGATAAACAGTGCACCAACCTCTTTACATTTTCTGGAAAGCAGTTGCAAAAACGAATCGTTTGGAAGCACAATACCGCCAACCCCTTGGATACCTTCAATAATAACTGAAGAGATTTCAGTATTTATAGTTTCCAGAAAAGCTTGTTCATCATTTAAAGGAAGAAAAATAATTTCGTGACCTGCATTGAAAGGAGCCACAATTTTTGGATTGTCGGTTGCGGCAACCGCACCAGATGTACGGCCATGAAATGCTTTTTTTAAAGGCGATTACTTTTTTTCGCCCGTTTACAAATGAGGCGAGCTTGAGTGCATTCTCGTTGGCTTCTGCCCCCGAATTACAAAGAAACAGCTGATGATTCGGATAACCGGAAAGTTGGCCAAGTTTATCGGCTAGTTTCTCTTGTAAGGAATTTATTACACTATTGGAATAAAAACTAATTTTATCCAATTGGTTTTTTAATGCCTCTACAAAATGTGGATGGTTATGACCTATAGAAATCACGGCATGACCACCATACAGGTCTAAATATTTTTTTCCGTCTTTATCCCAAAGCCAGGAGCCTGAAGCCTTAACGGGTTCAATAGGGAAGAGGGGGTATACATCGAATAGTTTCACTGAGTTTAAAGTTTATAAGGTGAAAGTCAAAAGTACTATGCTCTCACCTTTTTAATTAATGAAATTAACATGGCTTTCACTTCATTTGTTAATGCATCTATTTTCTCGTGTTGACTTTTGTTGAGATACCCTAATTCAAATGATAGGAGGGATAGATATTCAACTTCTTGAACTGATCCGAATGACGTCTGAAGGTAATTTGCAAAATCTTTCTTGGTGAATTTTCCGCATCCCTCAGCTATATTCGTAGGTATTGAAACTGCAGCTCGTCTAATTTGACTGGTAATTCCAAATGATTCATCTTTTGGAAATCCTTTAGTCGCATCGTAAACCAATAACGCATTTTCATGAGCCTTCTGCCAAACAATAAGATCTTTGAAGTTCTGCATTGTACTTAAAATTTGACTAGTAGCTCAATCTAGCTTTAAACTTTTGACTTTCCGCTTTATAATTTTTTATCTAACACCCACTCCCCTTCAACTTCAATCCCTCAGTCTCCTCAAATCCACACATCAAATCCATATTTTGAATAGCCTGACCACTGGCTCCTTTTAATAGATTGTCGGTGATGGAATGAATAACCAATTTCTTTCCAACCTTCTCTAAATGAAGTAAACACTTGTTGGTGTTAACCACTTGTTTCAAATCGATCATCTCATTACTCACATGAGTGAATGGATGTGAAGCATAGAATTCTTTAAATAGTTTGTTGGCTTCTTCCAGACTTAGCTTTGACTCCAAAACTGAAGTCACAAAAATTCCTCTTGTGAAATCTCCTCGCCATGGAATAAAATTTACATCCTCACTAAAACCGGGTTGCAGACTTTTCAACGTTTGATTAATCTCACCCAGATGTTGATGCGTTAATGTTTTGTAGGCTGAGATATTATTTGCACGCCAGCTAAAATGTGTTGTCTCCTGAAGTTTTTGACCAGCACCAGTTGAGCCTGTAATTCCTGTAGTGTGAACTTCTTTTAACAATCCGGCTTCAGCTAAAGGCAACAACCCAAGTTGAATGGTAGTGGCAAAGCAACCCGGGTTAGCAATGTTCTTAGCCGTTTTAATTTTATTTCGTTGAAATTCCGGAAGACCGTAAATAAACTCACGACCCGCCACAGAATCTCCTAAACGAAAATCATTCCCTAGGTCTATGATTCGGGTGTTGTCAGAAAATTTATTCTCAGCGACAAGTTTTTTACTTTCACCATGGCTTAAGCATAGGAAGAGAACATCAACGGGTTTATTGAAATCTGTTGAGTAGGTTAAATCAGTTTCTCCAACAAGATCTGCATGTGTGCTAGTTACAGGTTTGCCCGCCTGACTTCTACTTTGAACAAACGCAATTTCAACATGCGGATGGTTGAATAATAGACGTAGTGTTTCACCGCCTGTATATCCGGCTCCACCTATTATTCCAACGTTTATTTTTTTTGTCATTTTAAAAAGTTAAAAGTTTAAAGTGGAAAGTTTAAAGCGATGTGTTTTACACTTTCAACTTTTTTGCTTTGTACTTATTTTTCCACCTCTTGTTTCACTTGATGATATATCCCCACCTGGTTACCAAATATTTTTGTAAACCCTTTCACATCATCGGCTGTCCAGCCCAAATTCATTTCGCCATACTTTCCAAACTTGGCCGACATCAAATCATAGTCAGATGAAATGCCATTGATTTGATAGCGATAGGGATAAAGTGTTAGTGAAACTTCACCGGTTACATGCTGTTGGGAGCTGGTTAAGAAAGCTTCCATATCACGCATAATAGGATCAAGGTACTGGCCTTCGTGCAGCCAGTTGCCATAGAACTGAGCCAATTGATCTTTCCAACTTAATTGCCATTTGGTAAGCACGTGCTTTTCCAACGCATGATGTGCTTTTATAATTAACACTGGCGCAGCAGCTTCAAACCCAACACGTCCCTTAATCCCAATAATGGTATCGCCAACATGAATATCTCTGCCAATCCCGTAAGGACCAGCAATAGTTTGCAAATGATGGATCGCATCCACTGGATGGTCAAATTTTTTGCCGTTAACGGAAACGAGTTCACCTTTCTCAAAGCCAAGTTTCACTTCTTCATTTCCCTGTTTAGTAACTTGGGTGGGCCAGGCTTCTTCGGGTAATTGTCCCATTGAATTCAAGGTTTCTTTCCCGCCTACTGAGGTACCCCAGATACCTTTATTAATAGAGTACTTGGCTTTTTCAAAATTGAAAGCAACTCCCTCTGCTTTAAGAAACTCTATCTCAGCTTCACGACTTAATTTCTTATCGCGAATAGGCGTGATGATTTCAGTACCCGGAGCCAGAATCTGAATGATCATGTCGAAACGAACCTGATCATTACCGGCACCTGTACTTCCATGGGCAACTGCATCGGCATTTATTTCTTTTGCATATCTGGCGGAAGCCAAAGCCTGCGACATGCGCTCGGCACTAACGCTTAGCGGATAGGTTCCATTCTTCAACACATTGCCGAAAACAAGAAACTTGATTACCTTCTCATAATAATTTTTTGTCTCGTCAATAGTTTTGTGAGACGTTACGCCTAAACTCAACGCACGCTTTTCAATCTCTTTAACTTCTTCGGGATTAAATCCACCGGTATTTACCGTTAGCGTATGGACTTCGTAACCCAACTCTTTCGATAAATGGATAGCGCAATATGAAGTATCTAATCCACCACTAAATGCTAAAACAACTTTTTTCATAACTCAAAGGGTTGCCTCAAAAGTATCACGTCTGTCAGGTTGAGCCAGACATCCGGTAGGCAGGTTTATTGAAACCGCTTTCGACAGCTCAGGCTGACAACAGCACTTTTAAGAACCTATTATATTTTACTTTTAAATACTTACCAGAAGAAGAGAAAACTCATGAATGAAGACTTTTTACCATCGTCACCTTCTTTTTTCTTGCGTCCTTTTAATAAGACAAACTGCTTGAAGCGAACCCACCGTTCAAAAAGTTTAAAGTTACCTTTAAACTCCCGCTTCTTTTGATGCTCCAATTCACCCTCTGGGGTAACAACCGTTTTAGTAAGTTCTGTCTTTTTCTTAGCATCGTCTGCCGGATCGAAAAGCATGGCGGTGCACATACAGTTTTACGCTCCTTACTGGTTAAGATTTCAAAGTTTACACAACTGCGGCAACCCTTCCAGAACTCTTCGTCTGTGGTGAGTTCGGAATAGGTTACTGGCTCATAGCCCAGGTCTGAGTTGATCTTCATCACGGCCAGGCCGGTGGTTAAGCCAAAAATTTTGGCCTCAGGAAATTTCTTTCGCGATAGTTCAAAAACCTTGCGTTTAATTTCTGTGGCCACCCCGCTTTTTCGGAAGGGCGGTGATACAATGAGTCCCGAGTTGGCTACATACTTTTCGTGTTGCCAGGCTTCGATGTAACAGAAGCCAACCCAGGTTCCTTCGGAGGTAAGGGCAATAACCGCTTTACCTTCCTCCATTTTCATTTTTACATATTCAGGCGTGCGCTGGGCTATGCCCGTGCCTCTCGCCTTTGCAGATTCTCCCATCTCCGTAGTGATGGTCTCTGCATAATGGGTGTCATCAGCCGTAGCTGGTCTGACAATAATATTGTCTTGCAATGTGTTGAGTCGTTAATTGATATAAGAAAAACAAAATGCTATAAAGCATAGTGGGCGTAATCTGCCTTGCAGACCCGCCATACGATTGTTAGTAAAGAGGTATCAGATTCTGATTTGCCTTCGAAAGCTTCTGAACCCCGGGTGGGGGAAACGATCGGTGCAGATGAGCAAGGTTGCTGGTGTAGCAACGCTGACAGTGAAGTCAGCAGGCTCAAAAGGGGTGATGGTTGTTTTCAATTTCTTTAGTGGTGTTTAAATCGTCACTTAAAAGGCATTATAAAAATGTTTCTACAAAATTAATGGAATAAAAAACGATTATTTCAATAGTTGGTTCATTTTTATGTAAGTTTTTTTAACCAAACATTGAAGAAAGTAGGATGGAGAATTTTTTGGATCAATATGGGTACCTGGCTTTGCTGGTTGGAACGTTCTTCGAAGGGGAGACTGCCATCCTCATGGCCTCTTCTCTCATCTATCGTGGGCTGTTCGATTTTCCTCTAACTATTCTGGCTGCGTTCCTCGGCTCCTTCATCAGCGACTGGATTTACTATCTCATTGGTCGGCTCAATGGAAAATACTTTTTAGCTAAACGACCCAAGTTGGAGGCTAAGGTAAAGCCGGTTACCGATTTCTTTCACACCCATAAACTCCAGATACTTTTCAGTTATCGGTTTCTCTATGGGTTTCGGGTAATCATACCGCTGGTAGTGGGTATGAGCGGTATCCGCCCTATCGCATATTTGTTTTATAGTACCCTTACGGGATTGATGTGGGCTACGATGGTGAGCACGGCCGGGTATTGGGTGGGTCGCCTCCTCAACTTACAAGCAAAAGCTTTTGAAGATTATTTTATTTTTATCGTGCTCGGTTTTGCTACGTTTGGATTGGTGATGGGCTACATCATACGCAAGGTGGCGATAAAAAAAATGGAGGTGGAGTGATATTTTTATTTTAGAGACGTTGTTGGCCGTAGCAGTAAGAGATACCTCGGTAATACATTCCTTGGTAAGATTAATTGAGGTTGAGGCCTAATGTTAGTCCGAACCAAGGTTTATTTTGATACACCCATACTTTTTTATCTCTATCAGTCAAATAATCCCAACCCACTCCAATCCCGACAGTAAGTGAGTTTAGCCCAGCCATAGCTGCAAACCCTCTTGAAAGCACAAATCCGTCATATTCATCTGTAATTTGGTTTGCTGTTGTCCACGGATTAACAGCTGTTGATCCGATTCCCCGAAGAGACCAAATGTCAAACCACTATGACGATATGATTTTTTTGACCGGCTGGCGTTTTTTCAAAACCCACTTGAAACCTGTCAACCCGGTAACCCAAATAGACATTGCCATTAAAGTTTGTGTTTAATTGGCGAGGAATCGTTGTACTTGTTGGACGAAACTTAAAGAGAATTGTCATCACGTCAACATCAAATTTGTCAGTTCTGAAATATTCGGCTGTTGAAGGCACAATTGTTAGTGGAGGTTCACCATCAATCGGATAGATTTTCACCGAATCATCTTCGGTATCAATATATACCTTTTGTACTTTTGAATTGGTTTGCCTGAACTTATAATAACCATCATTTAATTGATACTTTGGCGAATTTTTTTAGCGTAGACTCTAGTTCCGGTGACCAACAATAACATAAGAGGATATACACTTTATTTTTGGCTCGTGCCATTTTTGTTACTCAAGTCTTCTTGGCTGGTTTTTTGAATAACAGTGTAATCCGGCTCCTTCATGATGCAAAGGCAAACAATCAATTTGGATAATTTCCCTGCCAGGAAATGCTTTTTCCAAGATTAACTTCGCTTCTAAATCTTTTCTTTTTAGTTCATCTGGTAAACCTTCTTTCCAAAACTTTGCCGAACAACTATTTTATTAGCAATCACAAAATTCATATAGCCAGAGGCCAAATATTATTCTATTGTATCGGTCATAACATTTTCGAACCAAGATTGCTCGTCCATACTTAAACTGTTAAAGTGAACTGTATCCGTAATTAAAGGCCCAACCGGTAATCTTATTATTTCAATGGGCCTTCCATTGCGTGTAGTACTTTGCTTTAAAATTTCATAATTCTCTTCCATTCTCCGATATGACTCCTTGGCTATTTCATTGGCAATGGTGTCCGCTTCGTTGACTTTAGCCAATAAAACTGTTGACGGGTTTACAAATCGACAAAACTCATCAATATGTCCACCCGTTCCAATCCCATATATTCCATTTTCCAATTTTTGCCATTCCTCTTCTTTGCATCCACTTTTTAGCCAAATAATTTTTTCAACACCTAAAACCCTTTTATATTCATTTTCTATTTGCTCTTTAGTTAACGTACTGTTTCTATCAAGTTCAATGGATTCAACAAGTAGCATCGTTCCTTCCCCATTAGTTTGCCAAGCACCACCTTCCCGAAAACAACGTTGATGGGATAATGGGGAGATTCATTTGTTGTCCAACATTTTTATCAAGATTTGCAGTAAGAGGATGTCCTTGTTGGTATTGAAAGTCTACAACGGCCATCTCTCCTTTACCATTTCGCACGAAAACAGGACCAGGATCTTGAATAGCGCCTATTGGACTTTCATTGTAAAATAATTCAACTCTGGAAGTATCAACAGACGAGTTTAGGAGAACATCATAAATTCTGGATTGCAATTGTTCTTTGTTGTAATTGAGATGTGGGCTATAAACAATCTTAATTTTGGAGTACGGGTGAATCTGCTTTATGGCTTCTAAAATTGGAATATATAGTGGCTGGCCATTCAACCAACTTGATTCTTGCCAACTAAACCAAATAAATTCTTGCTCATCAAATTCTGATGCGATTTTAAATCTACTATTGTCTTGCAATGAACAGCTAATAAGTAGAGATAGAACTAAGAGGTTAATTATCCGCATATCCATGTCTATAATTGCATGAGCCACAACATCCGGGTGTGTGCGATTGCCGATATACACGATATGTCATTACTGTATATTACTTCTTCACATCCACTTTTGCTTTCATCGATTCAAGGTCTCCAATCTCTACTACGGAAGAACCATAGACGATAATCGTAGACTTAATAAAATCTTCTTCGTTGGCTTTGTAGATGTTGTCTACATACTTCTGCGGATTGCGGTCGATGTACGGGAACCAGGTGCTGTGGATTTGAATCATCACGCGATGGCCTTTCTTAAACGTGTGTAAGATGTCTTGCAAGCGATAGCTCACATCACTGATTTCGTTTGCTTTAAAGGGCTCGGGTTTTTCAAAACTATTTCTAAACCTTCCGCGGAATACTTCACTGCGCACCAATTGTTGATAGCCGCCCATCTTCACATTTTTAGGATTGTGATCATAGTTGGGATGATTATCAGGATACACATCAATCAGTTTTACAATAAAGTCGGCATCGGTGCCACTCATCGAAACTTTTAGTTTCGCCATAATTTCTCCGGCCAATGTCCAGTCATTTTCCAGCGGCTCTGTTTGGAAGGTGATCACATCCGGTCTGCGTGAAGCTTCGCGTTGATCGTCACTCATAAAGTTACGTGGCGTAAACGTAAGCCCTTCTGTTTGCGAAGTGTACGGCACCGGCTTGGCCGGATCGCTCACATAACTAAACATGGCTTTTTCGTCCAGCGGTTTATCTACCGAAAGCTGGCCGTTCTGTCCAAAGTATAATTTGCTGGTGCCGGTTTGTGGTGGCCAAACTGCAAACTCTTTCCACTCTTTTTTACCGGTGTCAAACATATAGGCTTCCGGCAAGGTCATTTTACCTTCATCCTTTAAGTAATAATTAAAAAATTTGCGTTCCACATCGCGTTGATATTTCGAGGAGAGACTATCGCCAAAGTAAATGTGATTGTGTGTACTCTTCCCGCGCTCACCGGCCCAGTCGCCATGACCCCAGGGGCCCATCACAATAGTATTCTTAGCCTTCGGGCTGCTCGCTTCAATGCTCTTGTAAATATTCAGCGGGCCATATAAATCTTCAGCATCAAACCAACCGCCTACAGTCATCACGGCATGGTTTACATTTTTCAGGTGTGGAAGCAAACTCCGTTTCTGCCAGAACTCATCGTAGTTGGGATGGTTGATAATCTGATCCCAGAAAAAATTATCGTGATGAAAATCTTTGGTAAGATTCTTCAAAGGACCTTTTTCCAAATAAAAGTTGTAGCCATCACTAGCCTGTGGAATGCGGCTAAGCTTATCCCCCCATGAGTCTTCCAACGAAGGTTTATCATGTTGGTAGCCAAACACAGCAAAGGCTGCGGTATAACTTTCGAGGTATGCACTTTGATGATGGAAATCGTCAAAGAAAAAATCAGAGATCGGTGCTTGCGGGGAAGAAGCTTTCAAGGCCGGGTGTGCATCCGGAATGGCGGCAGCGGTATAAAATCCGGGATAGGAAATCCCCAGCATTCCCACACGGCCATTGTTGCCTTTAATATTTTTCGTAAGCCAATCAATTGTGTCCCAGGTATCGGAACTTTCATCAATGGCCTTTTTATCTTTTGGATTGTTGCCGGGAATATTCGGACGCATATTATCAAACGTACCTTCTGATAAATAACGTCCGCGCACATCCTGAAAAACAAAAATGTATTTGTCGTTTATTAAATAGGGTGATGGATAGCCTCCCGTTTTATAATCGGTGTAACCGGAAGCATTGTAGCACGTGCGGTTGATGATGATGGGATGGGTTTTACTTTTATCTTTTGGTGTATACACGATGGTAAACAAATGCACGCCATCCCGCATAGCAATGCGATAAGTTGTTAAATCGTAATTTGTGTGCATGTAAACGGAATCGGATTTTACCTGAGCAAAGAGATTTGTACTTAGTAGAAATCCAAAGAGGATGAGATAAGTCTTCATAATGGAGATTGTTATTGAAAAATCAAGATAGGCAATAGCTTTTTAAACAGCAATTGTTATTTTATAGATTGATTTAAGTATGTGCGTGGCAATTCTTGCTTTATGGATTCTCCTTCAGCCAGGATGTTAGCATCGATTGTTGAAGAGGATTTAAAGTATCCATTCGCTCAATGGTAAATTTTACTTTCTTTTCTCCGCCATTAGTTACAGTCGATTCTTTTTTTAGTTGTAAACCCGCATAGCCCAGGTATGTGAAATAGTCAAGCTCTTTGGTTGTGTAAACGTATTCGAACGTATCGGATAAGGAGATACCAGCAACAGCTTCACAGGCTTGTTGAAACTCGGCATCGGTAAAACCGCGTTGTAACTTTTTATAATATTGCCAATACAAAGACCGCATCACATCATCCAATGATTTTTTATTTTGAGTAGCGTGGCGAATTTTAAAATCGAGAAACAAACCCATGATCGGACCTTTGTCATAATACGAAATGGATTTTCCCGGCTCGGTACCTTGGGTGCCAAAGGGGCCTTCGTTCCATGTGGCACAACTGGCTTGCGCTAAGATTGATACAATCGGCCCGGATTATTTTCTATAGCATTAACGTTGCTATAGACATTAGATAAACGTGTGCGTTCATCGGTTAGCCCTGCCTTTTTTACAACGATGTATTCATAGTAAACCGATAATCCTTCACTTACCCAAAGCAGGTTGGTGTTGTTGTCTTTGTCATAATCAAAAGGTCCAAGTTCAAAAGGTCTTATCCTTTTTACATTGAAATGATGAAAATACTCGTGCGCTAAAAAATTCATCATTCTATTCATGCCTTCCGATGTATCCAGCCCTTCGCCACTAAAACCAAACGTAGTATTATTAAGATGTTCGATACCGCCTCGGCCCGGGCCGATAGCAATAAAGGTATATTGCTTATAGGGGATGTCGCCAATGACGCTGACCGAGGCCGTCACTACTTTTTTCAAATTCTCCATGAAAAGTTTCTTATCGAAATTTCCGAGATCATAACCAACGAATCGATGCTCTATGCCGTTGACTTGAAAGGGGGAAGCTCTTCTAAATTCCCGATGAGGATAGGGCAATCGTAAAGTATATCAAAGTCAGGCGCGGTGAATTCATCGGGCTTTCCGTTTATCGGCTGCAATCCCGTTGCAATTTTTGTCCACGAGCCCTTCATCACCTTTACAGAAACAGGTGTGTTGAGGAAACCGTCCGGGTACATAAAGACACCTGTGGTTACGAGGTAAGCATGGGTTGCATCCACAATGCTGTTAGCTACAAATTTTTTGTCGGCCTTTATATCATAACTTAAGGAAAACGATTGACGTTTTGCGCCCGCTATAGCCCAGGTATTTTCATTTACTCGTTTGTAGGCGATACTTTTCCCCTGCTCATCTTTAGCAGAAAAATTCTCTACTGCTTTGGCATAGTGCATGAGTTGATAATAGCCCGGCATCCATTTAGGCATTTTAAAATAGACAGTGTCCCCACTCCATGCCTCAACCTGAACGTCAACGTGGCAATAATTTGATTCTGGTTTGGGTAGGGAAAGTACATACTGCAAATTCAAGGACTTATCCTGTGCGATAACTGAACTGGTTAACAAGGACAGGAGGAATAAGAAAAGTAAAGTGGATTTTTTAGTCATTGACGGTTTAGGGTTTTATTGTACTTCTATTGTGACAATCCGAAGATGGCTTGCTAGCAACGTTTTGCAGCTACCCGAAGGGCGGGAATTTTACCACCAAAATTGATTTGAGAAACTAAACTTCCATTAACCACAAAACTGTCTTTGGAACACGAAACCCCGCCTTTTGGGTAGCTGTTATGCGTCCGGCTTTCTTACCATTCATTATTCCTCGAAAGTCAATATTTATATTTCTTAACTAAAGTCAACGAGATTAAAAATTGTCAAGTCTACCTTTGTCCTATAAATTAATTAATAAAATTATAAAAAATGAAAACAAACGAAAATTCAACAGAAATGTCAAACACAAAATCAAAACTTGCAGCATTATGGTTGTTTGCAATGCTTACCTACACCTATGGTGATGTAGTAACATTAATGGATCCTGTCAAACACGGTGATTTTGAGTTAACCGAAGGGTTTCTTTTAGGAGGTTCCATATACATGATGATTCCACTTTCTATGGTTCTTTTGTCAAGGCTATTGAATTACAAAGCAAACCGACTGGCTAGTATCATAGCAGGCTCAATAATGACAACTACTCTAATTATGACATTATTTGTAGCTGTGCCAACTTCGTATTATGTATTTTTCACTGCAATTGAAGTTTTGACTACTGCATTCATTGTTGGGTTTGCATGGACGTGGCGTAAAAAAGAGGGCGGTATTAACACTATATTCATCGAAGCTAAAACTGCATAAACTATTTCGATTTTATTTATTAAATGAACAGAAAAGAGTTACTTAAGTTTATCAAGAACTCTTTTTCTGATTCTGCTCAATGATTCAGCCTTTACACCAATATAACTTGCAATTTGATATTGAGGAATTCTTTGAAATATGTCGGGTCTTGAATTCAATAGAAGCAGGTAGCGTTGTTCGGGAGAGTCAGTCAGGAAGGAAGTCATCAACTTCTTTTGCTCTGTAAAAAATGATTCCATTACCGCCCGTGATATGGTTTCAAATCTCGGAAACCGTTTGAACATTTCCTGAGCTGATTTTTCATTTCCAACACTGACTGTTGTGTCCTCAACACATATCAGATTATTTGATGCTGGGCTTTGAGGACCAAAGTTGTTTAGTGAAATTACCCATTGCCCCTCTGTGAAAAAATTAGTTGTTTTATCTTCTCCATCCACTACAACATACTCCCTGATGCATCCTTCTAGAATAAAGTAAGTATCTACTGATTGTTGCCCTTCCTCCAGCAAAACAGTTCCTTTCTTGAATGATTTAATGCACATACCATCTTCAATACCTTTTGCCTCTTCCTCGGAAAGAGGTGATATTCTCGAAAAATATTCTACAAATTTGCTTTTCATTACGATAGTGTCTTTTTAAGATGACGCATAACGTTTATGAAGGCTTGGGTTTTCGAAGCACGTCACTGTCCCACGTTGCGAAACGAAATTAAGAAAACTAAACTTCAAATTTACACGGAACTCCAAGCTGGCATTTTTGTTAGCGCCTTTATGCATGTCCACCGTTACCTTTGGCTTGGTCTTGTCCATTTTAAACTATGAGACATTGCCTGACTCCATTTACAAGGAAATGGAGTCAGATTTTTTCAAAGCATTTGTATCAATTGAATGTTATTGCCACAGGTGTCATCGAGAATGGCAATCTTCACAGGTCCCATTTCTTTTGGTTCCATTGAGAACTTTACGCCTAAACCGATTAGCCGTCCGTATTCCTTAGTTAAATCTGCAACCATGAAGGAAGTGTAAGGGATTCCAGCGTCCCTTAAGGCTTTTTGATATACTCTAGCTGGCTCGAATCCCATTGGTTCAAGTAGTAGCTCTACTCCATTTTGCTCATTTGGAGAAACGACTGTAAGCCATTTATGTTCTCCCATTGGTACTTCAGTCTTTTTGATGAAACCTAATTTGTCGGTGTAGAACTTAAGAGCTTTGTCCTGATTGTCAACCGGAACACTTGTTACATGAATTTTTATCATATGTTTTTATTTTAATATCACAAAAATTCAGATTCATTTTGAAAAGTTCTTATTCTAGGTTGCTTTTGTTTAGACACTGATATTCTCTTGGCGAATAGCCAGTAGCCTTTTTGAAAGCATTGCAGAAGGTTGGTAAACTGTAATAGCCAACCTCAAAGCAAACCTGAGATATGTTTAGACCTTGTTTTAAAAGTTCCTTTCCCTTGTTAATTCGTAAATCTCTTAAGTACTGTCTCGGTGAAAGTCCATATACCCTTTTAAAAATGCGAGTATAATGAAATCGAGACATAAAGGCCGTTGAAGCTATTCTTTCTAACTCGATTTTCTCTGAAAGACATTTCTCCATGAATGACTTTGATTGTCTTACTTGAACATAGTAGTATTCAGGAAGATAATGTTCTTTGACAAGTTTGTCGAGTTGAATTTCAAAGTATGTCTTTATCCCAGTTGTCATTCTTCGTTGCAAATCGTACTCTTTCTCTCTCAGCGTATTGGCGCTATCGTTTGTGTTTCTGCAGTGCGGGGAATAGGAGGGCATAACATTTCTCCGCCAGCTGGCGGAGAAATGTTATGCCCGACCTGCTCCGACCTTTCCCACGTGCCGAAACAAAATTAGGAAATTAGCTTTAATAGCTACACTGAACCCCCGCATGCAAACTTTTTGTTGGTAGTAGTAGGGCCTTCTCCTCATTTTATTCGAAGCAGTGTCTTTTGTCCCTCGTTAATGTTACGAAACTCTTTATTAGTCAGCCGTGTGGCCTGCCAAAGTGTGTGCGATTTAGTTGTGTCGATTACCAACTGGTCTTAATTTATGTCAAATAACCAAATTGAATCAACTTAGTTAATTCCCTCAATTTCTGATAATTTCCATGTCTTATCAAACCAAGGCTCCAACGGACCATAAAGACGGAATAAAGTATTCCACCCTTTGCCCGGAACAGTTTGTATCCAGTTGTTTTCCTTTCCTATAGGCGCTTTAGGGCCGAAGTAAATATCTACAGAACCATCTCGGTTTATTATTAAATCCTTGTTTTGACTCGTAACCATCGGAAATTTTTGGTCAGTCTGAAGCATAGAGCGTGTTTGATTATCATATAAGATAACTGACCAGAAATCTTTAACTGGAACGTTTGGTTGCACATGTAAACGGTAGTTTTTACCACCGTCCAAAGGATTGCCTTTGGAGTCCACTATACCAACTGCATACTGAGAACCTTGACCAACCATTTTTGCTTCCATCGCAGGAGTTACACCAGTGGCATAGAAGTAGAAAAAAGCAGATGCATCTAAATATCGCACTCCAGGTTGTGATTCAAACTTATAACCACCAAGCCATTGACGCCAAGTACTGTTTGGATAATAGAATGCCTCCGGAATGCGACTTTGGTAGGTAAGTGTACGAGCAGTTGCATCACCAACAAAGGCCGCTTCAGTGAGTATCTTTTTCATGCGTTCACCGGGTGCAAAAGGTTTCCCTTTTTCAATACCAATTGATGCAAAAAATCCGAGCGTTACTGGGTCCAATGACTCAATAGGTTCATTTTGAACTACAACACTCAGGTATTCCCAAAAGGTATAATCAGCTGGGGCAATGGTACTGAAATCCTTTCCTGAAACATTTACAAAAGTGTTTGCTGATGGATTTTTTGCTTGGGTTAACGGATAAATTTTTGTCAGTTTTTTCAGATTTTCAATAGCAGGTGCGATATCACCATTTACTGGGAAATTCCTCCAAACAAGTATTGACTCATAAGTAGGAACATTTACGACCATATATCCCTTTGGCACTTCGCCTTTATAACCTGGAGGCAACAGTAGATATTTCCCTCCTTTGCCTTTATCCGGTCCGACTATGCCAATATCAGTAACGTAACGGAACCAGAAGTCATCTATCATACCCAAAGTCATTGGGGGAACTTCTGCAATGAAAGGGCCATCGTGCAAATTAATCCATATCCAAGTGTAAGCAGTGTTAGCGTTAGCTGTTAAAAACAGTGAACGTGAATCCATAATGGTTTCAAATCTTGGAATAGTCAAATTGGCTTGTCCAAGTTTGGTTAATCCTTCCCTTACTCCCATCATGTTTACTGCTGGAAGAGCTAATAAATAAGCTTGTACTGCTCTTTGGAAATCTAAATTGTCATACAACTTCTCAACAGTAGCTTTATCCGGAAATCCATCCCGGAAATGCAATGTACCCAACCTAGTTTCAACTTCATCGGGAATTGCAATTCCTTCGGGAAACGTTGTTGTCATACCCAGGTGTGCCTTTTGCTGACTATAAGAAGTCAACATTGTCAATACACCCATAAGTGTAAATGCAATTATTTTTGAGGCTTCTCTTAAATCCATTGGTGTTTGTTTTTAATGGCGCATGGAACTTCTTTTGATCAATGATCAAAAGAAGTATTAAATGGAACAATAAAATATGAGGATTGTCATATTTTATTGTGTTTCCTAACCAGAATTAGATTGATATCTGCATAGATAGGATTTGTCTCTTGCCATAGCTTTGGTATCGCAGTGGGTTTGCGCGGCTATGGCATGTGCCAAATGCGCGGGGCAATTCGGATGAGAACCTTCTTAAAAATGTGAAGTTGCTGCTGTGTTAAATTGTTAATCTGTCCCATGTTTTATTTTTTCAAAGTTCACGTTGTCTTGAAGCCGTTCTTGTCCCGTGGAAACATCTTTGTTAGTAGAGTGTCACCCGTTAGCTGACCAAATTGTCCGGGTCACTATTACTGCCAACCGTGAGTGTATGAAACGTGGCTAGGTTTTCGAAGCGCGTCACTGTCCCACATAGCCAAACGTGATTTGAAAACCAAACTACAAATTTACACTGAACCCCAAGCTGGCATAAACATGTTACTAAGCAGCACGGATGCCAAAGCTTTGGATTGTGGGCTGAAGACGCGCGGCTTTGGCATTGGTGCTACGGTTTGAAACACCAATCTTTGTCCAAGTGTAGATTTAGTTATTTCTCGTAGATTTCTCAGACATGATGCTCAGTCCACACTTTCTCAATTGCCAATATTTTTAATTACGTCTCCCCCCTTCATAATAAAAACTACATTTTCAAGTGTACGAATATTGTCCAATGGATTTTCGTCTGAGGCGATAATGTCAGCAAAGTATCCATTTTGGAGAAGCCCTATTTTTCCTTCTCCAGCCAAAAGAATTCCGGGATGCATGGTAGCAGATTGTAAAATCTGTAGGTTTGTCATCCCTGATTCTTTATATGATCGATAAGACCCTACTGCTATTTGTCCACGTGTTGTTTGAGGGTTATAATAATAGAGGTCTGATCCAAAAGCAATCTTGACGTTTGCAGCCAATGCTCTTTGTATCCTCTTTTGATAGCGTTCAACACCTGATGCATCAGTTGGCACCAGATAGATATTTTTCTCAGACATTAGTTTTAACACATCTGCTGAAATGGTGTATGCATGTTCAATAGAGTTAACACCTGCTTTTACTGCGAGTAGCGATGGGCCGTCACCATTCGTAGCATGTGCAGCGACTTTGACTCCCGCTCTTTTTGCTTCTTCGACTATTGTTGTCAATTCCTCTTCACTTAATACAAGCTTATCATTGTTAACAATAATTTTAATACAGTCAGCCCCATCATAAATCGCTTGGCGGACAGCTCTTCGAGCTTCATCGGAATTGTTTATTTCAACGTACTCTTTTGAGACTATCAGGTTCTGCATTTCTGGAGCCATTTTAGAAAATTGACCTCCAATAGGAGAAATCGCCCGAGTAGAAACAAATAAGCGAGGTCCCATGACCCACCCTTTGTTAATTGCGTCTCGTAAAGCGACAGAACTATTTGTCCCCGAGTTCCCTAAATCTCGTACCGATGTATAACCCGACAGTAGCATCTCTCTGGCATACTTAGCCCCTAACAAAGCTCTGTCACCTTCAGTTAGCTTAACAGTTTCTGCAATAGTGTTGGCTCCAGAAACCCTTTCAAGTTCACCATGATATTCGTGACACAAGTGGGTGTGTGCGTCAATTAAACCCGGAAGAATGTATTTGCCTGAAAGGTCAATAATCTTTGCACTGGTCGGAATTTCTAAACCACTACCTATCTTTTCGATTTTCCCTTCCCGTATATAAACCACGGGGTTCATGATTGTTTTTCCGGTTTGAACGTCAATGAATGCTTTCGCAATCAACACAGTTAACTCTTTTTGATTATTCTCGGCAGTCTGACTATATATCGTTGTATTGCAAAAAAGCAGAACAAGTATTTTTAGAAGTACTAGTTTTAAGGTTAGATGACCTAAGTATTGATGAGTTGATATTTTCATTTAATCTGTATTACAAGTTGTCATTTCGCTTACTCTCAAAACTCGAAAAGGTTACATACTTGATCCGATTGCTTTGAGTCTTTGAGTTCAAATTGGCTCTTTTGCTTGCTTTGGTGTCACGCGAGAATGTGCGGCAAGCAAAGGTGCCAATGCAGGGAGGTCACTACTCTGTCCCGCGCGTCATAGTGCATAACGTTTATGTTTGTGACGGCTTGGGTTTTCGAAGCGCGTCACTGTCCCACGTGACCAAACGTTGAACGATGATATAAACTTATAGCTTACACTGAACCCCACCATTGCGCAAACATTTTGTTGTGCGTAGTTTTTTACTAAAACGGAAATTCCTCTTCTTGTACGTTTTCGTCCTTCCTTGAGTCGCTTACAATAAATTTGGCTTCGCTCAAGTAATTCGTCATAAGTCACAATTTCAATTGCCCTTGAATTTCTTCAAACACAAAGTCTTCTTTTTATTAGAGCCTCCTTTGTTGTCCCCTTAAATTGGTCGGTGGCCAATAATAAGAATTGTCTTTGGGTCAACTGTCGATTGACTTATTGGTTGACCGCTCTCTGTGAATTGTTTTGTTTCAGACTTAATCTCCCACTCAGCCTTTTGTGTCAATATCTGAGAAACTGCATAAGTCAAGTCCCTCGATAGTCGCCATGACTCAGATCTATTTTTGTCTGTTTCGAATAACGCTGTGTCTGGCCGCTTTAATTCGACTATTACAGTAAAGTTATTGTCACCCAACAAAAAGTCAGAGATTACTTCATTCTTTCCGTCTAAGTCAACCGAAGAAACAGAAGCCTCCTTTTGAAGTATGCTTAGGAATCGATAGTCAAGTCCGTACCCGAAAATCCAAGAGTTTCTTTTGAAAACTCTGCCATTGAGGTTCGTCTAGTTTTGCTTAAATCTTTAAGATTTCCTTTAAATTCTTCCAGTCCATCTTTTCTACCTGAGAATGTCAAGGTCAGCTTTTGTAAGAACATTGTTCCGTAAGGTTTCTAAGATAGCTTCTCTTTCAGCGTCTTTAACTTTGAAAGTTGATTGATGATGTCACCAAGGCTTTTGTCAACTAGAACTTTATTTGGGTCTGGCTTTGTTAAGTTTAGTAATATCTTATTGTTTGGAATACTATTTCCCTCAACTACAAATCTGTCCTTATTACTGAAATCAAGGAACTTTAAGTCACTAAGCAATTTTAAAAGTGCGGTGAACTCATCTTGAGTAAAGGAGAAGCTAGTCTCTTTTATTGGTTGAATGCTGTTACCATCAGTCTTTACAAATCTTTGCAAAGTAAACTCCATAAGATTCGTGTCCTTATGGGAATATACAATTGCGCTTACTTGATATCCTAGAAACTTTACGTCCTTAAGAACAATTTCACCATTGACCTCTACAAATTCAGACCCGTCCTCTTTTTCAAAGACTTTTTGATGAATCTCTTTTGAGTGGTGATTACACCTTTGTAGTGAAAAAATGGAAATGCCTTGCTGACATAGATTTTATCAGGACTTCTAAGTTTAAAGTAGCGATATTCTTCTCCTATGTCTCTTTTCATTTTACTCTACTCTGTCCAGTAAAAAATTACGCACAACGTTTGAGTTTATGCAGTGCGGGGAATAGAGGGCTAAAAAATGTAGCGCAGCGAAATGTTTAGCCCGACCTGCTCCGCTCTGTCCCACGTTACTGAACGAAATTAAGAAACTACTTTTAATAGCTACACTGAACCCCCGCATTGCATAAACTTTTTGTTGGTAGCTGTAGGGCCCTTCTCCAAATTTCATTCGTAGCCTTGTCTTTCGTCACCCGTTAATTAACCCCTATCTTTCTTAGTCATTCGTGCGGTGGGGCATTTTTCATTGATGTCATTGTCCAATTACGCTACACTTAGCACACTTATTGACTGGCTTTGGTTGTGTGTGGAATGCGTGGCCAGGCAATGTGTGTGCGATTTGGGGATTTTTTTTCAAAGGTCTTGCTAAACTTAGTCAAGTTCAAAAGGTAGTTCAATCTCTGCCAACTCACTAATTACCATTTCCCTGAAGACTTGAAGGCTTTGCCTTATTTACAAATTGCTTTATTCGAAAGCGGAAAATATTATCTGTAGTATTGAAATTATCATCTATAGTATTTTTCGATTGTTGTATTGTGTAAACAAATTCCAACCTAGTACCGTAACTAATTCGGTAGCCAATTCCAGCCCTGAGCCGAAATCGATTTGCAAAACGCTCGTCCAAATTTTTATCCAATACCAGAAAGGACTCCACATCTAAAATTCCATACCAAAGTTTATCGCCAGCAAACATAGATTGCTTGTTAATTGGAATAATTGCCTCTGCCCTGATCCTTGATCGATGACTGTTTTCCCACAGCCCGCTTTCCTGATTTAACTGATTTCGTTGTTCAAAACGAACCAACATTCGGGTTAAAATTCTTTTGTTTGGCGTGAAATGAATTCTTGCCCCAAGCATTTCACGTAGTTCAAATGTAGTCGTTGACTCACTTTGAATTGTACTTCCCAACAGGATCCCACCCATTACATCCACATACTGTGAAATTGACCACTCGGGCGTGACTTGAAATTCCAACGATCTCCACTTGGGCGATTCTAAAGCAGTACTATAGTTTGCCGCCAGTTCCACATTATACACGTTGGCAAAAGGAATATTAAACATATATTCATTCCAGATTTGATTACTGGATTCCTGTCCTTGGATGGTTCCTGCGATCAGAAAAAATGAGATGAAAGGAATATACTTGTACAGCACCAACATGATTCTTACTCTTTTCTGGTGTTGCATGAAAACATCTTACTGAAACCTACGCCAAGCATCCAACTGTCATACGCATCAATTTTGTTATCGTACAATAAATTAATACTTAGTTCCCATCCCTGTGGAAGTTCAACTCCATATTCAATGCCTATATTGACTACCGTAAAGCTTTCATGTTTCTCAAGTTCACGTCCCGCTCCTACCGACACAGTAAAATGTTTCACCGGTTTTACTAAAAATTCTCCTGTAATGATAAGCGGGAAGGATCGTTCAATAATTATATCTTCATTACTCTTTTCAATTTTATATTGCTGAAGAATAATGGAGTTGTGAAGACCAAAACCAATTTTGGGATTGATCCAGTAATCATAGTTGAAACCCCATACAGGTACGATAAAGAATCTATTCTGATCTGCAATATTATCTGCTGCAGGAATAAAAGCGTTTTCCATAAGTATCGTCAGCCGGTGCTTATTGAATGTTGTATTTTCACCTGTACCTTCTTCTGTCTGACCCATTACCTGGGTACCTGACAAACAAAGGATAAAGCTTATGACTTGACTGATGCTTATGGAAAGCTTCATTAAACTTTGCTCCCTATCAAGCTTTTAAAACTGCTTATTCAAATTGTGATATTCAATTTTCGCCATGTGGGGAAAGTATGGCAATGCTTCTATTAGTTTCTTTGTTGCGGATTCGTCTACGTCTTTAAAAATCAAAACTGCATCTTTTTTTGAAACTGAAATGTAGAAACTCTCCAGAAGGCCTTCCTCTTTCCAACGATTTACAAATTCTGTTTCCTTTTTAGGCAATTCAGGATTCGATTTAATTGTTTCTATTCCACTATCCGAAAGCGTAATTAAAACCAGTATTCTGTTCATAAATTTTAGGGTTAGTTATTTTTTGAGAAGATTCCGGTTTGATACAATCTGGTTTATTATGTTTTTAATGCTTTAACATTTTTAAACTTATCGAAAACAGAAGTACGGAAGCAGGGATGATTAACATCGTCCAGGCCAGCGGACCATTTGCTCTTAATACATGCGTGCCAAAGGTGATCAATAACGTAAGCAGAACAGCATTCCACGTTAAATACTTCAACTGAAAAAAATCATCTACTTTAAGCCAAGGTAAAATAATCTTTTCCAGTCCCTTAAAGTCGGGATAAAACAATTTCATAAAACCCAAAGAGAGCATGAGAAAAAGTAAGGCAACCAAAAACAAATCCAGAGACTCAACAATTTCCAATCCAGGCTTTCCTGCAGTGCCCTCGAAATACATCATGGAATACGCATGAATTGTTTTATATATCCCGACACCAGCAGTGAATAAGAAATTTGCAAACATGGTCGCTGAGATAATCAACACCGTAATTTTAAGGAGTCTGTTCATGGTTTGATAGTCCTAATTTCACCATTCTACATTCTTGACTAATGATCCTTCACCAAGCTGTTGATGAATAGTGAATCATAATGGCCACGATGATCAAATACATCATTCGCTTTAGCATATTGCAGCCAGTCGTTAATCAATGAATCTCTGATGGCGGGAAACGCTGAAGAGATGTCGGTCATTTCTCCGGGGTCTTTTTCCAGGTCAAAAAGCTGCCACTGCCCTGTACTGAAAGGTGCCGGTAATCTCAGAATCTTCCACTTGCCTCTTATAAAGGCTTTCCTTTCAAATAGCTCCCAGCCCATGCCTTCATTGGCAGAATGAATTTCCTGGGCTGTTCCGGTAAGCACCGGCAGCAATGATTTTCCAATCGGTTGTCTTACTGTTTTATCTTTGAACTTTGTTGGATAGGTTGCCTCGGCAAGTTGCAAAATCGTAGGCATGAGATCGGTAACATGAAGGAAGCTTCTGTTCCACTGTCCATGACTGAGGGTGTCATTCGGTGGCTTAATCATTAAAGGTGCTTTGATACCTCCTTCTGAAGCAAAGCTCTTGAACAATCTGAATGGTGATGAGGAAGCCTGCGCCCAGCCCGGACCCATTTCAATGAATGAGTTGGGTAAACCGCGATTATCCAATTCGTTATTAAATGCACCTAGGTATTTTCCATCGCCATTACCCGGATAGGTAGTAGCCATGACACCATTGGCGCCATTGTCAGACATGAAGACAATCAAGGTATTGTCATACAAGCCTTGTTGCTTTAAGTAATCGAGTAAGCGACCTATACTCATGTCGAGGTATTCAATCATCGCAGCATATACTTCCATGTCTCTCGCAAACTCCACCTTCTCTTCAGCACTTAGTGTCGACCATTGAGGGATACCACTTGGAGCAAAGGAGTTTACTTCCGCTGAGATAATTCCCAAAGTCTTTAGGTTAGTGAGTCTGAGCGTTCGCAGCGAATCCCATCCCATATCGAATTTTCCTTTGTACTTCTCAATATATTCTTGTGGCGCTTGCAGTGGATCGTGAGGTGCTGTGTAAGAAGCATAGACAAAAAAGGGCCTTTCGTCTCCTTTGTTTTTGTCGATGTAGTGGATAAGCGTATCGGTATAGTTTTTGGTCGAGTAAAAATCAGCAGGAAGTAATGGAACTTTTTTTCCGTTAACCCGATAGTCCATTACTTGTGGTGGCGACAGTGGCTTTTGATCGGCATAATGACTTCCTCCACCCTGAAGCAGCGTAAAGGATTCTTCAAATCCCCGATCTGAAGGGATTTGCCCTTCGTCATCGCCCAGGTGCCATTTGCCTGCCATGTAGGTGTGATAGCCATGCTCTCTTAATATTTCCGGAAGGGTGACCACCTGATCATTCAAATGCCCGGAATATCCCGGAAGGTTTGCAACGGCAGGATACTTAACTTCACTCATGATTCCGACTCCAGCTACATGGTTGTCATTGCCTGTAAGTAGGGCAGAGCGGGTAGGGGAACAGGTCGGCAACACATAAAAATTTGAAAAGAGCATTCCCTGCTTACTGAATTGATCCAGCACAGGGGTATGAATATTACCGCCAAACGGACCGATGTCACTAAATCCCAGATCGTCCGCTACGATCAAAAGGACGTTGGGCCTTTGTGGTGGGTTCTCTTCGTTTTGTTTTTGGCTACATGCCGCCAATCCTACAATAATAAATATGAATAGATTCTTCATTTATTTGTTGATAATACAGTGACATTAAATGTACTAAAGTCCATGAATTTCGATTTTATTTGATTCGAATCGTGTAATCCTGATTCTTTGCGTCAATATTCATTTTTTGGGCAGGCAGGTTTAGTGTAGTTGTAGATAAGTGATTTGTCCCACTACTGAATTGCTCATAATTTAATTTCCCCTCTATCTTATCCTGACCCAATAAACTTATAAACTCTTTGTATGTAAACAGGTATGTAGTTGGGTCAACATGTACCAACAAACGGTCGCCTTTCACATGTACGTCATAAGCTACTGCCTCAATCAGTCCATTCTTTTCAGTTACCGTTGCTTTGCTAAAAAATCAAGTAACTGCCCCTTTGTCATAAAAGTATAGTCAATAGCCAGCGCAAGTGCTTTTTCAATGTACTCGATTTTATCCTGTGCAGCATTGGCTTGAGCCGCGCCTCTCAAGCCCGGCTTTTTCTTGACGGTTGTTTCTGCGTCTACAATTTGAGTTTCCAATTTGCCATCGGGGTATAGCGAAATTCAGTAATCGTTGTCAATTTTAACTGACTTTCAATAAACACATCGGATCTTCGCTTCCAGACATATTCTCTTAATTTGACCTGATTCGCTTCTTCTGCCTTCGAAATATTTAACGACAACTTTTCCTTGTCGATCTGGGCTTCAAGCCGAGAGCAAAAAACAAAGAGGATAGATAACACTAAAATGGTTATAGTAAATTTCATAGTCATATAGGTTTTTATTATTTTCTTAGTAGATAATCAGTTATTTCTTTTTCAAGTATTTCGCACATTGAAGCATACTCCTTTTCTAATACTAAATCAGCCTCAACGTCCCTTCCGTACTTTTGCAGTAGTATTGAACTCAGGCTGTAATCATCACATAGTGATTTGAAATTAGAGTCATTATTATACATCTGAATAATTTTAGTCATGAAGTCTGGGAATTTTATAATAATTGGCTGTAGTTCCTGTGCAACCAGCATCTCCATATTGATTTACTGTTCGAAACTATAATTTTGTAGTTTCATGTGGAAATCACTGCAGTTAATTAACAGTAAAATGGAATCGAACTCACCTATGCGTCAGCAGGAAATTATTGACCAATTGAATCGAATTTTGTTGTTTCCGGTGTTTAGCAATTCCATGATATTATCAGGCTTTCTCAGATTCATTGTGGGGGAAACACTGGAAGGCCGGGCGAATACGCTGAAAGAATATACAATCGGAACGAATGTTTTAGCAAAGAAGGTCGGTTACGACCCGCAGGCCGATGCCTCCGTGAGAATTCATGCCGGAAGACTTCGGAGAGCACTGTATGAATTTTACAGCGGACCAGGCCGCAGTGATCTTATACTCATTTCCGTTCCAAAAGGTGCCTATGTACCCAGTTTTGAGGTAGTCACTCCCGTAACGGTACAGCACGATGTACTAACTGATACAGTTATTTACAAACCAACACTAGCTGTAATTCCTTTTTACTGTTTAGAAGAGAAGGATCTGCAAGTTTTGGCAGATGGACTTTGTGATCAGATCTGTATGGATTTCACAAATTTTAACGAACTAACTGTGGTGTCATATTATGCTTCAAGAAAAGTTATCTCACAAGGGGTTGATTCAAAAGAAGCTGGATTACTACTGGATGCATCCTATCTGCTAACGGGTAGTATTCAATCCAATAAAAATGTGATTCGAATTCGTGTGCAACTTATTCAAAGTGCTACACAACATCAAGTGTGGGCGAGTTCATACGAGATTGAAAAATCGGAAATGGGTAACTTTACCGTTCAGGATGATATAGTGAAGCGTGTCATAAATCAGATTGGTGGCAGTCATGGAATTATTTTCAGGGAAGCAGCCAAAGCATCACCCATTAAGCATGCGCTGGATGTAAAGGTATATGATGCTGTTTTTTGGTACTACTACCTGTTAAACGATTTAAATGAAGACACATTCAGAAGAGGGCTGGCGGTCATGCAAAGTACCGTTCAGCTTGATCCTCAATATGCCTTAGGCTGGGCAATTCTTGGAGAGACCTATGTGGCAGGATTTTTTATGGATACGATTGCTCGGTCTTGGACCCGTTGGCAGAAGGTGTAAAGTGCGGACAAAAAGCACTTAGTATTGATCCTCGCTGCCAACACTCTTATCAAACACTGGGTCTGGCCTATCTGTTTCAACATAGACGAAAGTATTGCCTGCAAATAATTGATCAATGGATAAAATTAAAATCGAATGCTGCGGGAATTGCCGGAGGATTAGGGTTTTGTTTCATCTGTACAGGAGAATATGAGCAGGGCTACAGGCTGTTGAGTGAATCCATCCAGGTTAATCCATACTACCAATGGTGGTTTAATGCAGGTTTAAGTATTTACCATTTTCAAAAGAATGAGTATGATGATGCCGTCTATTGGGCAGAGAAAATGCAAAGACAAAGTATACCCTGGGAATTGATATTGAAAGCTGCTTCGTATGCTGAAATGAAAAATTTTAATGCTGCCAAAATATGTACTCAAGAACTGGTTCAAATTATCCCTGATCTGTCGAACTCATTAAAGCCAATACTCGGTTCCTTTCTGCAATCAGAAGAACTGATTAATCGCTTTTTGATAGCGCTTAAGAAAGTTGATTTATAACGTATGGAAATGGCAGTGATCTATTTGTTTAGTGAGATGGGTTTGGCTCTTGCTATAGCTTTGGTGTTGCGGTGGTTTGCGCGGCTATGGCATGTGCCAAATGCGCTTGGCAAGTCGAAGCACAATCTTTTAGAAATGCGAAGGGCAGGCTGTATTAATTTCTAGTCTGTCCAACGTTTTTGTTTTTTTCAAAGTCTAAGTTGTCTGCGAAGCCGTTCACTTGTCCCCGTGGGAAATCTTTGTTAGTTCAATAGTCGACCGTTTTATTTTGAAACACAAATTTGTCCGGGCCCTATTGCTACCAACTTCCCAATATATGCAATAGTTGTTATTTCCTATATGTCACTGGCGGGTAGAAACGCATAAATCTGATCTAATTGCCTGAAAATGGCTGATACATTTTTTGTGACATTGTATAATTACAAGCCTTCGGAATTGCAGCAAGGAAAACTATTATATCAAGTTAACGTAGGCAACAGGATTGTGGAATTCTCAGCAATCACTCATACCGCAACGTGCTCGATGGATTTGTCAAGGCAGCTTTAATTGTTTGTGAACTAACCGTAATCAACGCCAGTACAATCGCAGCAATTGCCGATAGAATATAAATGCCCAGATTCATATCAACATGGTAAGCAAAGGAATCAAGCCACTGATCCATAAAGTACCAGGCGAGGGGCCAGGCTATTAGGTTAGCCACTAAAATCAGGATTACAATTTCTTTAGAGAGCAACCCTAGAATACTGGGTACAGAAGCACCCAGCACTTTACGGACTCCAATTTCTTTCACGCGCTGTAGCGTGTTGAAGGTAGCAAGTCCGAATAATCCGAGGCACGCAATAAAAATTGCAAGACCAGAAAACATCGTGAATAACTGACTTTGCTTTTGATCTTCTTCATAGAGCCTGCGATAGTCTTCACTTACAAACTGATAACTGAACGGACGCTTAGGTAAAAATTCTTTCCACACTTTTTCAATGTGTTCAATGCCTTGCGTTACCTGATTGCCCGTAATTTTAATAGATAGATCGTTATAGTTCTGTGTATTTTGATAGAACACTAACGGAATGATTGGCTGGTGCAGCGATTCAAAATGAAAATCTTTCACAATACCAATCAATTTACCTTTGGTGCCGCCATAGCTAAAATCTTTATCGAGCCCATCGCCAATATTTTTCCAGCCATACATGTTAGCCGCGGTTTCGTTAATGATAAAAGCCAATGAATCATCGGTAGGAATTGATTTTGAAAAATCGCGACCAGCGGCCATCTCAATGCCATAAGTTTTAAAAAATTCAGTGTCTGCTATTACCATTTTTGTTGTAATGGTTGAGTTAACAAGACTATCACCAATGGTGACAAGTGGTGGTCCCTGGCTATCCAACAATCTACCGGTAGGAATGCGGGAGTAGCGCCCTACATTTTCTATAGCTGACGATTTGGTGAGTTCGTTATAGAAAGCATCGTAGGTGTCGCCCACTTCATTGTATAGACTGAGTACAACAACCTGATCTTTTGTATAACCAAGGTCGCGTGAATTTAAATAGCCTAATTGCTGAAAGGTGATAGCGGTTGCAATCAACAGCACGATAGAAATTGAAAACTGAGAGATAACCAGTGTTTTCCGAACGAGTCCTTTTCCTTTCACACTTCCTTGCTGCCCTTTTAAAACCAGAGCCGGTTTAAAACTAGAGATAACAAACGCAGGGTAAAGTCCGGCAAGAAGGCCCACTAACACAGCAAAGCCAATCAGTCCTGCAAATAACATCCAATTGTCTATCGGATTAATACTGAGAAATTTTCCGGTAAACTGATTTAGCCAGGAGAGCGCCACAATAGCTAGACCACAACCAAGCACTAAAGCTAGAAAGGAAATTAAAACAGACTCGCTTAAGTATTGAGCGATTAATTGATTTTTGAAAGCGCCAACTACTTTTCTTAGTCCAACTTCTTTAGCGCGTTTGGTAGCACGTGCTGTGGATAGGTTTATAAAGTTAAAGCAAGCGATCAATATGATAAACAATCCGATCACGGCCATCATACGAACATTATTAATGTTCCCGTTCACCTCTAGCTCATCATCGAGGTGTGATAATAAGTGGATATCCGAAAGCTTTTGTAAAAACAAGGTTGTTGCTTGCGAAGCTTTGAAATCGGCTGGAACTCCAAAATTCTGGATAGCAAAATTACCATAATGTCGTTCCATAAAATCCGGAAGACCAGCTTCCACCTTTTTAGGATCAGCACCTTCTTCCAGTAAAATGTAAGTACCAAAGGCGTTGTTACCCCAGTTTGTTTCTAATCCTTTTCGGCCGTAAATGTTATCATTCTCAAGCGTGCTGAAGGATACTAAGTATTCAGGATGCCAATGCGACTGTGATGGAAAATCTTTATACACACCAGTTACTTCCAGATCAAATTGATTATTTGCCCGCAGGCGTTTACCAATTGGATTTTCAGCATCAAAAAACTTGCTTGCCGATTTCTCGGAAAGCATGACCGTGAATGGACGATTGAGGGCGGTGGTTTTATCACCACCTGTTACCTCAATGTCGAAGATCTTAAAAATATCGGGCTCAGCCACAAAGAGATAGTCTTCGGTAAAGTTTTTAACAAGCTCTCCGTTTTCTTCACGCCCAATCACCAAGCCAAAGTTGATGGTACGGGCCATCACTTCTATTTCACCAAAATCATTTTTAATAAGAGGGCCGATTGGAGGGGCCACGTTTGCTAAATGAAGATTAGGAACTCCATCGCGGCTTAAAAAATTGCGCGTTACGCGATAGATGCGATCTGCCTTAGCATTGTAACGATCATAACTCAATTCGTCAGAAACAAATAAGTAGATGAGAATGCAACACATCATGGCCAAGGCCAACCCGGCAATATTGATGAAGGCAGTTAATTTATTTCTAAAAATAGAGCGAAAGGCAACGGTAAGGTAATTTCGGATCATGGCATGAGGGTTATAATGTCTTAGACTCCCAATTTTGAGACACGTTACAAGGACAATGCAATTTATAAGATGTTGCTTGGTATACGAAGTATTGTCGTGAGAGTTAGAATAATTTTGTAGAGGGTAGTTGTTCGTTATCGAACAAAGTACCGGTCAGTTTGGAATAAGCTACTTCGAAATCCTATTATAATAAAGATCTGTTGTTGTTGCCCATGTTTTGCCATTATCGGTTGTAACCTCAAATAACTGACGAACCAGGTTTGGCTCCATATTAAAGAAGGTAAGTCGTGTGATTTGGTTATTGGCATCAGGCTTTGTAATAAATACTAATTTGTTGTCTTTGTATTCGCCATCAATAAATTCAATCACAGCGCCCTTGTCATCTACCCAGGTTTGCATCCATTTACCTGTTGTGGCATTAACGAGATTGAAACTTTTTCCTGCATAATTTTGCGGAGGCGCAGAGGTCCAGTTTTCATAAATCACACACTCACCCAATATACGTTGAATACTGCTGCTGCCGGCTTGTTGTCCGGTTGCGGATTTAACACCCCACTCGCCAATCCAAAAATCAAATTGCCGTGCGTGTTCAGAATATTTGCATGGATAAACCCCTTTCAATAAACCTTGATGAATTTGTTCCAGCTCTGGCATTGATTTCAGTTTGGCAAGGTTAACATCTGTTTCAAATAGCGAGAGGGCAGAAAATCCATTGATCAATGCTTGATTAAGTGAAGCCACACATTTTTTTTTTGATTGGCTTGCGCGTAGGCAGTTGCTAGATAAAAGAAAGCCATGGGATTGGGGCCAAGTACCGTTGCTTCTTCCAATTGTTTGATGGCAGGTTGAGTTTTTGATTGGTTTAACAACGCAATCCCTGCCCGCATTCGTGCATTGGCGTTTTGCGGTTCTTGCTTAGCAATGGCCTGATAGGCTGAAACAACGTTTTGCCAATCGGCAGCAACAAAATAGGCATTCGCTTTGGCGCGATCTTCCTGAGTGATCGGTTGGGCGAAAGTTTCAAAACATGAAATCACAAGGGTGAGTAGCAGAATATTTTTCATGGCGTTAAATGTTATTTAGAAAACTACCTTTAATATAATATATTGATCCGTGCTTTACTGTAATCTATAGGATTACTAAATTAGATTTCTAATCAACAACTATGAATATACAAGGGGATGCAGCAAAGGAAATGACATACGATGCAATTGTGATTGGATCGGGTATGAGTGGTGGCTGGGCTGCTAAAGAGCTTTGCGACAACGGGTTAAAAACACTAGTGCTGGAGCGTGGACGCGAGGTGAAGCATCTTGATGATTATCCTACTGCTACTAAGAATCCATGGGACTTTCCCCTACGGGGAAGATTGCCTTTGGATATCACCGCTCCAAACCCGGTGGTAGATCGTTGTTACGCTTTTGGGGATGCCACTAAGCATTTTTTTGTCAAAGATACGGAGCACCCCTATGTGCAGGAAAAACCTTTCGACTGGATTCGTGGCTACCAAACGGGAGGCAAGTCTTTGCTGTGGGCCAGGCAGGTACAACGATGGAGCCGTTTTGAATTTGAAGCTCCGGGTCGCGATGGCTTTGCGGTAGATTGGCCGATTCGCTATAATGATCTCGCCCCCTGGTATTCGTATGTAGAAAAGTTTGTAGGCATTAGTGGCAATCGCGATGGATTGGAAAATTTACCCGACAGTGAAGTAATGAAGGCATGGGAAATGAATTGTGTTGAGAAACACGTTCAGGAAAAAATAAAAGAGGCATATAAAGACCGGAATTTTGTAATTGGTCGGTGTGCTCACCTCACCGAACCGCAGGAAATACACAAACAACAAGGCCGGGGCCAATGCCAGGCGCGAACATTATGTGAACGTGGCTGTCCGTTTGGAGGCTACTTCAGTTCCAACTCATCTACATTGCCTTGGGCGATGAAGACGGGCAACATGACATTGCGGCCATTCTCGGTAGTTCACTCTATTATATATGATGAACAAAAAGGAAAAGCAAGTGGTGTGCGTGTGATAGATACCAACACAAAAGAAGTATTTGATTATTATGCCCGAATCATTTTTGTAAATGCGGCTTGTCTTAACAGCAACCTTGTGCTGCTTAATTCAACTTCTAGCCGTTTTCCCAATGGTTTAGGTAATGATAATGGTTTACTGGGAAAGTTTG
Source organism: Flammeovirgaceae bacterium (assembly GCA_016712035.1). Classification (GTDB taxonomy): domain Bacteria; phylum Bacteroidota; class Bacteroidia; order Cytophagales; family Cyclobacteriaceae; genus ELB16-189. Next base: position 51,450 of record JADJRT010000010.1, read on the forward strand.
TTGCCTTCCATAACTATCGTGGCACTGTCACCTCAACATTTGAAGGATACGAAGACTCTTATTATTATGGTCGGAGACCAACAGCTATTATGTTACCATCGTTCCGTAACGTACGCAAACAAGAAGAAGATTTTATGCGCGGATATATGTCTTTCTATTCGGCTAGTCGCGCGAATGGAATGAGCGAGAGTATAGGAGCTGAGTTAAAAGAGTCCGTTGCTAAACCGGGTATCTGGCACGTAAATATGATGATGCAGGGAGAGACCATTCCCATTGAAAGTAATCATTTGCGGCTGAGTACCGATCAGAAGGATGCGTGGGGAATTCCGCAACTGATTACCTCCATTGAGCATACGGATAATGACGAGAAAGTAAAAAATGATTTTCTGGAACAAGCGCAGGAAATGCTTGATAAAGCCGGATGTAAAAACATTGTTCCGCACGATAGTAAACAAGCTCCGGGGCTCGACATCCACGAGATGGGTGGGGTGCGTATGGGGCGCGATCCGAAGACATCCCTGCTTAACAAGTGGAATCAGTTTCACGCGTGTAAAAATGTATTTGTAACCGATGGTGCGTGCATGACGAGCACGGGCAATCAAAATCCATCGCTTACGTTTATGGCGTTAACGGCTCGTGCAGCAAATTATGCGGTAGAGGAAGCGAAGAAGGGAAACTTGTAAGCACTTGTAATTTTAAGATTGGACCCCGGGTTGAACTATGGTCCTTATCCGGTCAGCTATTATTTCTTTTCCATCTTTTGACGGGCTTCTATACACCAAAGTAGTTCTTCTATAAATGGTTTCGCTCGCTTTTCAATTGCAACCTTATCTACAGGAATACCCATTTCATCAAAGAGATCTTGTGCTTTTGGCATGGGGCACATGGCCGGTACTACCCAGGCGCGAATTTTAAATAAAGTAAATGCCAACGAAGTGATTACCTGCGAACCTCCAAAACTCCATTGGATACGGTTGTAATTGCAATGGGCTTTCTGCGCCATTCCTCATAGAGTAAGTCCACGATGTTTTTCAAACTGGCCGGATAACCCCCATTGTACTCAGGGGTAACCATGATAACGCCATCAGCCTTAGTTATTTTCTCAGCAAAATCAAGTACTTCGGAAAGGGGATAGGTTTGATGACTTAATCGTTCTTCAAAGACCGGAAACTTATATTCATTCAGATCAAGGATTTCATTAGTACCTAACTTATATTCATCTAAATAATTTTTTAAAAAGAGTGCTACCCGGTGACTTACCCGATCCGTGCGAACACTAGAGGAAATAATAGCGATGTGTGGCATATAAAAAAGAGATTATTTATCGGTGCTCCACTTTCATTCGGCTAAAAATATTTTTCACGGCCGATCGGATAACAGCTTCTACATCAGTTTTAGGGGTGAGTTTCTTTTTAGCCCAACCGCCCCAAAGTGGTTCTCTTGTTTTCGTGTCCATCATACTTACATACAACATTCCTTCTTCATAGATTTTTTGGTTTGCCCCGGCCACCCTGGCCGGTGAATAATAGCCGCCACTATAGTACCCAAAACCACCGCCATAATAGTCCGCTTCCGTAATATTGCTATGACTGACGGAAAGATTTTCTTCTACCCGCGAATTGAAAACAATTATAGCATCGGGATGCAACGTGTCGAGTACAAATCCTTTTTTCAGAAGTTCTTCATCGACTAATCTTTTGATCAGTCCACCATACATTTTTTTTGACTCCTTGCCAGGTCTAAAGTTAGGATCATTATCAGGGTCACCGGGCTTGCCCCAGGCATAGGTCTTGTATTTTTCGAGCGTTACACCTTTAGTTTGCGATGAGTCGACTTGCAAACCTGCACACGAACCCAACACCAAGGCTAAACATAGTACAGAACTTTTGAATGTTGAATTGTTCAAAATTGATTGATTGATCATTGGGTATTGATTAGTAAGTACCCTGCGATTTACTCAAAATCTAGTGATTATCATTGGCCAAGTATCTATTAGTTTATAAGATAATCAGTTGATCATTACTTTTTGATTTTGTTTAGGGATTTGGTTTCCATCAAATCACTTTCCCCTTTCTCATAAATAACATTTGAGCGCCCAACAATCAAAGGATCTACTTTGCCAATATGGCCAATATCTTTATTGCTATATGGAATTTTATATAAGATATAACGTAAGGCATTTAACCGGGCCCTTTTTTTACAGTTTGATTTTACCACGGTCCAGGGGGCATCTGACGTATCGGTATGGAAAAACATTTTTTCCTTGCCGTCAGTATACTGATCCCATTTATCCAAGGAGGCCTTATCAATAGGGGAGAGTTTCCACTGCTTTAACGGGTGAGTTTTTCTGTCTTTAAATCTTCGTCTTTGCTCTTCTTTGCTCACGGAAAACCAGAATTTGAATAAAATGATCCCACTTCGCACCAGATTGCGTTCAAACTCAGGCGCCTGTCGCATAAACTCATTATATTCTTCCTTTGTGCAAAAGCTCATTACTTTTTCTACTCCAGCGCGGTTATACCACGAGCGGTCGAATAACACAATTTCACCATGCGATGGGAGATGTTTTATATAACGTTGAAAATACCATTGGCCACGTTCTTCATTAGTAGGTTTTTCCAAAGCAACCACACGCGCACCTCGTGGATTCAAATGTTCCATCATTCGTTTGATGGTTCCTCCTTTTCCGGCTGCATCTCTTCCCTCAAAAAGAATAACTACCCGATTTCCGGTTTCCTTTACCCACGCCTGCAGTTTCAGTAATTCAACTTGTAAATTATATTTTTGAAATTCATAATTCTTCCTCGACATTAAGTATTTATAGGGATACGTACCATTTTGCCAATCATCAATCAATTCCGTGTCGCGCGTTAGCCGCGAGGGTTTAATGGATAACTCGTCTTTAAGAATTTTAAGTAAAAGTTTTTTTTCCTCTTGAGGAAAGTTGCTGAGGTAATTTTTTACTATTTCCCGCTAATTGCGCGGTTGTTCAAACTTACTTTTTAATGTAGCTGCTTCGCTGTTAAGCTTGGCCCGCAGTCTTCTGTTCACGGTATGTGCTCTTGCATCATCAAGTGTATCTCCAGTTATCACATCTCCTTCACTTGCTTTTCTTGATTTGTGCTTGAGCGCGCGCGCTTCGCTTATTCTGGCTTTCTTCTTAGACATAGCTGATTTTCTGTTTTGCTAAATTTACGGATACCTCAGTTTATTCCATAAGATATGGACGGATTAGGACATGATTTATGTCATAACTCGATTGAATAGAAATACAGGCACCCCTGCCCGGATAGGCAGGGGTGAGGGAATTTAATTTTTTCCAAGGTCCATCAGTTTTTCTGTATCCTCATTGATAGAAAGAATCAAAAGACAAGTAGCGGTACAAAATACCGGGCTCGTAATACAGTGGTGACCATTCCAGCTTCCGTCATCATTTTGAATTTTCAGTATGCGTCCCGAAATATTATCGTACCAGTTTTTCCACGAACTGTCTTTGCCAATAATCAAACCTTCACCGGTTTGTAAGTAGCTCAGAAATTCTTCGCCACCATTGTTGCCAAATCCCTGCATCACATCTTCGCGTTGCGCCTGCACTTTGGCCGATTGATATACTTCATAAGCTGTGGCATATTTCATAGCCTCATCTTTATCAAAGCCTATCTTGCCTAAGTTCTCGGCTGTGGCCGGAGCACTTTGTGCCAGGCGGCCATCCTTTTTAGCTTTCTCAATTTCTTCTTCAACCTTGCGGGCTTCTTTTGCGCTGGCGCGAGCAGAGCCTGTTACCGAATACAACATCACTCCGGCACCAAGGTCAGTATTTACAGTGCCCGTCTTGGCATCGTAATTATTTTTTTGAAAGTCGCGCGACTTCTTTAACGCTTCGCTATCTACGTTTGCACCTTGTGCCTGTGCAGCCTCCAGCGCATTGCTGGCAAAGGACGATTGCAAAACACCCGCCCAACCAGAACCCATGGTGCTTCCGTTGCGATCTTGCGCGCGTTGAATTTTTGACACGCAGATATTTAGATCTTTTTGCACCCGGGCTTTTAGCTCTGAGTCGTTTTCCAATTCGCTTAACAGGTTACTTAAAAATTGTGCGGTGAGTATCACATCAATGTTAGCACCTAACTTAATTTGAATTTGTGTGCCTTGCATTTCGGTAATATTGTAACTGCTGGCGGGTGCCGTTTCCACTGCCCGCAGTAAATAGGTGAGGGCTGCATGGAGTTGCTTGGAGTAGGCACCTTGTTGCAGCGTAGAACCACTGCGTAACAAGGCCATGGCTACCATAGCTGTAGTCGCTGGGTCGGCTTGCACCGCATGCGGGTCCATTACATCTTGCCGACTATGGCTGCCGGCACCCCAACCACCCACAGAGTTTTGTGCGCGAACGATCCAGCCAAGACCTTTATCAATGGCGGTGGAAACACGCTCCGGAGTTTTATAAATAAAGCTGGAGTCGCTGACTTCTTCACCCATCAACGTGCGGAACACACACCCTTTCGGGATGCTACGATAGGTAGAAAAGTATTTCTTTTTAGGTTCTGTGTTAACAGAGAACGAGGCGAGGCCGCCCACCAGGACGAGCCCCGGCACCAGGAGCAATAACTTTTTCATAATGTTTTTTATTGCTGAGATGCCGGTAACAAACTGATTCCATAACAAGGCCCATATTATTTTTTAGCTTTCTAGATTATTGCTTGCCTTTTTTTTAAACCGTCAGGTCGCAAGACCTGAGGTCAATGAAAACAAAAAGTGAAGGAATGTTGATTTTCAACATTACAACAAAGGAAGTATATAGCTTGGCATGAGTTTGCAAGAAAGCGGAGCTCCTTTCGGGAGGCTCCGCAATGAAATAAGAACTTATCGCCTACTTTAATGAAGTTTGAATAAACTCACTTACATCTTTCTGAATTTTTCCATGGAAGGCTGGTGTGTGTACATCATGTGGCCGGCCTCGTAATATTTCATGATGATATTATCTTTTATCTCTTTGGGTAAACCCATGTGGTCGATGGTGTACTCCACACCATAGAAAACAGTAGCGATATCATAAATTCCATTTAAGATAAGCACTTTAACGTGTGGGTCTTTCGTCATGGCCTCCGCCATATCGATAGCCGTAGTGATGGCGGCTTGGGTACCCCATCGTACATTACCCGTATGTTTCCAGTCCCACTTAAATCCTGGGCGACCGCCTGCACTGGTTGTATAAGTAAGATTCTTGTTAACCTTTAAGTCGTTATGAAAGTAATGGAGAAATCCGGAAATGTAAGCGGGTGATATCGCACTACTTTGAGGATCATAATCAGCAAACTGACTAAGCAAATCCTGATTAATTCCTTTGAAGCGCGAGTCGAGGCGACCTACGGTATTTCCTTCGTTACGTAACAACTCCTGAAAAAATTCGCCTGCCTGCACGCGCAGATCGGCCCTGATCCAATACTCTTTTGTGAGCCCCGTATAGTTGGCGAGTTTTCCTGCAATAGCACTCCTTTCATCAGCAGTTAGTTTATCACCTTTATACAAGGCTGGCATATATTCTTTTTCAGTAAACGTGCGTACGTCATTTAAGAAGGCATCAACGCTGGTTGGCTTATTTGAAATTTTATTATGATACCACGCGGTTGCCGCGTAAGTAGGAAAGTGCACGATGTAAGAAAGGTCATCTCCAGGAGGAAAAATTAACGTGCGTAAATCAAATACGGCAGAAACCATTATTACCCCATTCAACGCAATTCCCTGATCCAGCAAATTATTCATTACTCCTGCGTTGCGGAAGGTGCCATAGCTTTCTCCTAGTAAAAATTTAGGTGAGTTCATTCGGCCATTTTCAATAAGGTACTGACGGATAAAGAAACTGATGCTACGGATGTCCTGATCAACGCCCCAGAAGTCTTCGAACTTCGCTTTGCCCACCGGCACACTAAGACCTGTACCTACCGGATCCATCATAACAAGATCCGCGATGTCGAGCAGCGAATAATCATTGTTAACTAATTTGTAGGGTGCAGCAGGCATGTACTGAGGGTCATTGACAACGATTCGCTTTGGACCCATTACACCCATGTGCAACCAGAACGAGGATGATCCCGGCCCACCGTTGTAAGAGAAAATGATAGGACGATTGGAGGCGCCATCTTTGGTATAGCTGGTAAATCCAAAAAGCGCGATGGGTTCATTATTTTCATCACGCATAAGCATGGTTCCTGCTTTAGCGGTTAATGGAATGGTTGCGCCATTAATTTTTACACTTTGTTGGGTGGTTGATACTTTGGGTTGCGGAATAGGTTTGTCTGCTTCTTTCGACTTTTCCTGAGAAAAAGCCAGAGTTACAAACGATATGCAAATCAGGATAAGGTTGATCTTTTTCATAAATAGATTTTTAGCGGAATCTAAAATACTAAATAGCGTGATAACACCATTTGAAAAAGTGATATGCGGTCAATAAAAACTGACCCACAATTTCATTGAGAATTATTTCAGCTCATTTAATAACCTGGGCCAGACCATAAATGGCAACCAACACAATAGAGATTACGCTAATCCAAAATATGATGGTATAAAATACGCCTGTTTTGATGGATTGAGTTCGTCTGTATTTTAGATGCCATCCGGCATAGACAACCAATAATAACATGACCGACCCAATAATGCCACCTGAAAGAACCATGAGTACGGGGAGTTCGATGTATAGATATAAGCACGCCCAGATAAAGGGAATGGTAAATGCTAAAACAGAGGTGGTTTTCTTTCGCGTTTTCAAATCCCAGAAGTTGATCCATCCGAGGTATCCGAATAAATCAGAATACACCCGAGTCCAATAAGCGAGTGTGGCGTAAACGCTGGAGAACAGAACAAAAAATGCTCCGATCAGATACATAGTTCTGGCACCTGTGCCTAAAGCTTGCGTATAAATCAACGCGAGGGTTTCAATAACGCCATTGCCATTGGGTACTACTTCGTTGCCGTGAAGGATAGCTGCACCTAATAAATAAAAGATGGTAGTAACGGCCGTATAAAGTACCATGGCGATCACCGCATCCAGATACATGACGTTGATCCAACCCTGGGCTCGTTGCTTCCAGGCTGTTGATCCATCCGGTGGCCCCGTATAACTGGCGTACCCTTTTCAAGGCACCAATAATTATAGGCGAGAATTTCATCGCTGGCTACACCGGTAATACCAAACGCGCCAATAGCAATGGCAATTTCTTCGCGCGAAAGATTTAACCGAAAACCGCCAATCACATCTGAAAGTGAAAATGCAAAAGGGGTGTATTGTAAGGAGATAAGGGAAGCAATAGTTAACGCTGTAAACAGGGCAATCATAAACAGCGATGCCTTTTCTACCAGACTATATTGGCCATTAAAAATTAGGACGCCTGCAACTCCAGCAATGGCAAAAGCCCAGAAATAAACAGGCACACCTGGAAACATCATGCTTAACACAACGGCTGCGCCACCTACAATGCCACCAATCTGCACTACTTTAAGGGATTGTAAAATAAACAAGAACCAAACTGCCCACGAGGCTTTTCCTATTTTATATCCGGGAAGTTTATTTAAAGTCTGTACGGATGTTTCTCCGGTAAGTATCGCATGTCGTCCAAATTCTAATTGCAAGGCAACTTTTGCAAGACAACTGACGAGGATAATCCACAAGGCAGCATACCCTGCTTTTGCGCCAAGCACCGTGGTTGCAATTAATTCGCCCGAACCAACAATGGATGCTGAGAGTATAAAACCTGGACCTAAAAAATTAAATCTGCCTTTCCATGAAGTGGGTGGCTGACGAATGGATTCAACAGTTATTAAGTAAGGATCGGATGATTGCATGGAATGAAGCTACTCATCCTATTGTGAAATCGGAAATTGCTTTTTTTAGAATGGTATGGGTTGTTTGTTGTGAAGGTTACGGATAAAATTTCGTTTGTTACTTCATTTACGTTTCAATATGAGAACAAACCTATTATTCCCATTCGCGGGTTTGTCTATTCTCTAAACAATGGAATAGTGTGGAAGTTTTAAAATTTGGCAAATAACCAAGCTGGCATAACTACCAAGCCGCCATTTCAGTCTTTTGGCACAGCCCTTGCGTAAACAGTATTGAAAGCAAAAAGCTTTTCATGTTTCACTAAACAATTGGGTTATGAAAACAAGAGCAAAAATGGTAGGTATGGGGGCAGCGATTTTGTTTTTAGGTTTAGCTTCCGAAAGTTTGCTGGCTCAAAGCCGAGATCGCTACAATCAGGATGAACGAAATAAACGCGAGCAGGTAGCAATTCCCCGCATGGAACCCAAACAAAGAGTTGATCAGCGAAGTAATGATCGAAATAATCATCCTGAACGGAATACTCAAAATGATAACCGTAATTCGGACAGAGGATCAAATTATCAATCACAGGATAGAGGACGTGGAAATGATATGAATCATGAAAACAGAAGGGATAACAATCAACGCGAAACCTATCACCATCAACCTGTGCGCTACAAGTATCAGTATTGGAATGATCATCGAACCAGAAGGGTAACGTATAATCATCACCGGTACAACCGACCTGTTTGGGCTCCGGTGTATGGATACCGATACAACACCCGCTATATTTATTATCGCGACTATAATCTTTACTACGATTGTCATCGAAATGTTTTTGTCGTGTGGACTGGAGGAAACTGGGTGGTAACTTCGCATGTACCCGACTTCATGTACCGGGTTAATTTTTCCAATGCACGAATGCAAGGAGTTGATTATTGGGAGGATGACTTTGATTATTATCTACGGAACAAACGCCCAGGATACATTAGCATCTACTCGGAACGCTAAGAATTTATACTGTTAATGATATAATCAATAATCGCGGTTTAAGCCGCGATTATTTTTTGAGGACCTGAAATAGTGCCGTAGAATTTATAAATATGGCTCTTTGATTTGATCCTTATTTTGATAATTTTACTTGCCTCTAAAATCTGGCAGAGCCAATGATGAAATATTGTTTCTTTACCTCAACCCTTTGTGTTTGTTTAATATTATCAATATCCTGTAAACAAAGAGAGTCAACGCCTGCAGGCTTTCAGATTGAAGAAGGCTTTGAACTGGCCCTTGTTGCCAGTGAACCAAATATTAAAGACCCGGTCGACCTTGAGTTTAGTGAAAACGGAGACGCCTTGGTTCTGGAAATGCCGGGTTATCCTTTTGAAGATCAACAAAGCAAAATAATTCTCCTTAAAGATAAAGACCAGGATGGTGTTTATGATGATCACATTGTTTTTGCTGAGAATTTACAACTGGCTTCCTCTATTATGCCATATAAGAAAGGTGTGTTGGTTGCGGCCCCGCCTTACTTGTTATTTGTAAAAGATACGGATAATGATTACAAGGCTGATGTTGTCGACACCTTAATGGGTGGATTTTCTACAGGTAACTTGCAACATAATTATAACGGACTTACCTATGGTTTAGATAATTGGATTTACGCTGTCAATGGTGGAAATTCGGGTAAACCCTATTGGTGGGGCGACACCACCACCATGATAGACCTACGAGGTCAGGATTTTAGATTCAATCTCGAAAAGAGAACGATGGAACGAATCGGTGAATCATCCGGTGGGTTTAGTCTTGGCATGGACGATGCCGGCCATCTCTATGAAACGCATAACTTAATTCATATCGCACATTTGGTTTTCCCCGAAAGGTATCAGCGCGATGTACGGTTGCCGATTGAACATAGTTTATCGATTATCTCCGATCACGAAGAAGATGGATTGTCTCGTATATATCCAATTGGTGAACAAGAGTCGCGCGTCAATCACCCGGAACAGTCGGGCTATTTTTCAGGATCATGTGGTATTACTTACTATGGAGGGGGTGCTTTTGGTGCAGAGTATGATAACACGGTTTGGGTGGCCGATGTAGTGCTTAACCTGGTGCACGTTGATAAAATAGAACCAAAAGGAGCATCCTTAGTTGCATCACGTATAGCGGAGAAGCGAGACTTTTTAGCAAGTACCGATCGTTCTTTCCGGCCTGTTAACATGACGGTTGGGCCCGATGGTAATATGTATTTAATTGATATGTACCGTCAGGTCATTGAACATCCCGAGTGGATACCGGATGATCTTGAAAAAGACTTGGATCTACATGCCGGAAAGGATAAAGGTAGGATTTATAGAATTAGCAAAGCAAATAGTTCAGGGGCATCTTTTACTATTGATCAATTAAAAACGGTGGAGGGAATGATTATGAGTTTAAGCCACACGAACCAATGGGTTCGTAGAACGGCTCATCGTTTGTTGATGGAAACCGATCTCAGTCAGGATCAACTTCTTAATCTTTCTAATCTTTTAACTTCCGAATTACCCATGGCCCGATTACATGCATTATGGATTTTGGATGGAAAGACTCAGCTATCATCGGCACAAATAATTACTGCTTTAGCGGATGCCTCGCCAGCTGTTCGTGAAAATGCATTGATCGTTTCAGAACAGTTAGTAACAACAAAACCTATGGACACCTGGAACGTGTCTGGAATTACTTTGGCGGCCAAATACTCACCAGCAGAGTTCTTTAAAAAGCATAGCGCATCGTCAAAAATGGTAAGCCCCGAACTTCTGGGCTCGCTGGCAGCTATCGCAGGCAGTTCGTCTCAAAACACAGTATTGATTTTAAATACGTTGGTCGAATCACCCGTGTCTGCAGATTCAAAACGAACTATCCTTGATCAACTTACACAGGGAATTCATTATAGTGGTACGACAGCTGGTGCGATTGGGTCAATTCAGAAACTGGAAAAGTCAGGCGACCTTGCCATCATCTCTTCTTTGGCTTCTTTACGAAAAAAACTACAGCTTCCGGCTTCTCAAGAATTTTTGACCTACAGTCGCGAGGCATTAAAAAAAGTTGTTGACAAATCATTGCCCGATAGTATTCGGTTTAAACAAATGTCTTTATTGGCGTTGTTACCTTACAAGGCTAAGTCGGAAGTTTTGTTTCAATGTTTAGATAATACCGAACCCGTAACGCTTCACGAGGCTGCACTTAGGCAATTCGCGGAATATCCCGAACCCGAAATTGGTGCCCGACTGGTTAGTCGCTGCGCATCCCTGGGTCCTCAAATCAGAAAGTGGGCCGGTGATTTACTTTTGTATCGCGAAATTTATAATGACGCCTTGCTAACGGGTTTGGAAAATGGTACAATCAACATTGGCGAAATGAATTTTGATCTGGAGCGCAGGCGGCAATTACTTTGGTGGACTGATAATGAGAATACCAAGCGAAGAGCGGAGGCCTTGTTTTCTGATTCGGGCGTTTCTACCCGCAAGGAAGCTATGGACAAAATGAAAGAAGCACTTACATTATCGGGCACTTCGGTTAAGGGAGCTTTGGTATTTAAATCGATGTGCAGCACCTGTCATAAATACGGTTCCGAAGGGCAGGAGGTAGGCCCCGTGTTAACAGAGATAAACCGGAAGAGCAAAGAATCTTTAATGCACGACATCATCGATCCGAATGCTGCGGTTAATACCCAATACATAAACCATAGGCTTGAAACGAAGACCGGTGATATTCACATGGGAATTGTGGAGAATGAAACCGATCAATATGTAACCATTAAAAAGATGGGTGGCGATAAGGTGACTGTTTATAAAAATGATATAAAGAATTTTACTTCTTTGGGTACTTCATTAATGATGGAAGGACTAGAAGGAAATATGACTACGCAAGACATGGCTGATTTACTCGCATACTTACAAAACTCAAATTAAAATACGTATGAAATTTCTTGTTTACTTTTTTTGGACATGCTTGCTAATTTTACAAGCTTGCACCTTTACTGCTTCGGATTCTAAAAGTGATTTTAAAATCTCACCAAAAGATTTGATCGGCAAAACAATTGAATACCGATATGGCGAAAGTATTTATCACGTAACCCTAGATACCGATTCTAAAATGCACTGGGAGGCGATGGCAGGTGATGAGAAAGGTGCGCTGGAGGACGAGACCTACATCATTGAATCGGTGGATGACAGCAAGATGCTCATCACTTGGGGCGAAGCCAACGGAATTGGTGTGAGTCAGGTGTTGGATTTTGAAAAAGGTATTGTTTATAATCACCTCTTGCGCGGACGAGATTTGACTATAGGAAGAGGTGAGATAAAAATTCTACCTTAATAACGTTTCATAGCTCAATAAACAATGCAAGGTTTTGCCGCACTCGACTGGGTCGTAATTGGAATTTATTTTGCACTTATCGCGGCTCTGGCTGCTTGGGTGATGTCGCGCAAGCAACAAAACACCGAAGACTATTTTTTGGCAGGGCGCAATATCGGTTGGTTTGTAGTGGGTGCTTCAATTTTTGCCTCTAACATTGGTTCTGAACATGTGGTGGGTTTGGCGGGTGCGGGTGCGGGTGGTAAAATTCCGATGTTGATTTATGAACTCCACGCGTGGCTCGTGATCACCTTTGGGTTGGATATTTCCTGCCTTTATATTCGCAGTGGTGTGTTCACCATGCCTGAGTTTTTAGAAAGACGTTTTGATTCCCGTACACGTTGGTTCTTAAGTGTGTTCTCGCTGATCGCGTAAGTGTTAACAAAAATTTCGGTTACCGTTTATGCCGGAGGCATTGTAATCTCTTCCATACTACATATTGATTTTTGGTTTGGCGCTTTAATGACGGTAATACTAACAGGTGTATATACCATCCTTGGCGGGATGCGGGCTGTCGTTTATACCGAAGCCTTGCAAACCATGGTGTTAGTGATTGGCGCAGGCACGCTTACTTTCATAGGTCTTAATTCCGTTGGCGGATGGGAGGGTATGAAAGGATCCCTGGAACCCGGTTACTTAAATATGTGGCGCCCAGCAACCGATCCGGATTTTCCGTGGCCAAGTTTAGTAATTACCAGTACCGTAGTAGGAATCTGGTATTGGTGTACGGATCAATATATCGTGCAACGGGTGTTGGCGGCTAAAAAATATTAAAGAGGGGAGACGAGGAACAATCTTCGGAGGACTGTTGAAATTGTTACCTGTTTTTCTTTTTCTGATTCCAGGAGTAATTGCGCTGGCCTTAAAAAATAAAGGCGAGCTATCATGGGATTCACCCGACCAGGCCTTTTGCCGCATTATTGATGAATAAAATGCCCGCTGGTTTACGCGGTCTGGTAGCCGCAGGGTTGATGGCCGCGCTCATGAGTTCGTTAGCATCGGTATTCAATTCATGCTCAACCTTGTTCACTGTCGATGTCTATAAAAGTTAAAACCCCAAACACCCGAAAAGGAATTGCTTCGCATCGGTAGAATAGCCACGGCTATTGTTGTGGTGTTGGGTATAGCCTGGATACCTATTATGCAAAACATCTCGGGCGTATTGTATGAATACCTACAGTCGGTGCAGAGTTATATTGCCCCTCCTATTACTGCCGTTTTTCTTTTAGGTATTTTTTATAAGCGAATTAATAGCAAAGGAGCTTTGATAACTTTAATTGCTGGAATGATTGTAGCTTTTATTCGCATTGGCCTTGAGTTGTCTATTAATAATCTGGAGCCCGGTAGTATTTTATATTCCATAGGAAGCGCCAACTTTTTATCTTTTGCCGCGTGGTTCTTTTTGTTTTGCGTTATACTTTGTTTGGTAGTAAGTTGGTTAACACCAGCTCCTTCGGAAGCTCAGATTCAGGGTTTAACATTTGGAACCTTAAGCGAAGAGCAAAAGCTTGCTAACCGAAGCAGTTATAATTTTTGGGATATTGCTTTTTCGTTACTTGTTATCGGACTGGTCGCTTATGTGATGATCAGTTTTACAGGATAAATTGAATTAGCAGTTATATTCTTACTCAAAGTTCTACCGCCCGTCCATTTTCCCAGATTAAACCAAACTGAGGCCCATACTTTTTTACCCAATCCTTATCTTTTGCATTGTCGAATAATTCTATTAAACCTTTCGCGGCAAGCTGTTTTAGTTGATCGTCCGATAAGCCTTTTATGCTAATGTAGCCAGCGTCTGCAAAATGAAACTGGATAGCTCCATTTCCCTTGAGTTTTGTAACCATGTATTCAGATACTTCATGCGGTCACCGATTTTTTGATTAAGGTCAATAACCTGTTTAAGCGTTGCATCAATATCTTTAATGTGCCCGTCATTATTAAAATCATCATTTCTTAAAATTCTAATAGGGTTGATGTGAATTTCTCCAGCGTACCGATTGATCATGTGGATATTGATTTATTGTAAAATTATTATTCAGGAAGTAATCAAATGAAATATCCTGACTACTCCGACTTACCTTTCTTAGCCTCTTTGCTAGCGCCAATCGGCACTCTCATAAACACGTAGAGCGATGCATTTTTAATATTGGAAGTCTCCGCTTTTGTAATATCAACAAGCCCCTGGTAATACTGGACTCCAACACTCATACTTTTAATTTCTTTTCTGAATTTATATCCCAGCCCGCCAACCAATCCTGCATCTAATCGTTTGTAGTCATCCCGGGTGTCGATCGAGTAAGAAAGATCACCCCCTTGAAGATCGGTTTCAAAAATGTCCTTTGCTTTATTTCGTAACTTGGTTGCAGCCCTGCCTCCACGTACCACCGGTTGTTGAACCGTTGATGAAACATAATCGGCACATAAAAATAATCTACATTAGTAGTAAGCACGCCATCTTGATAGAGGTTGTCAAAGTCCGGATTGCCAAAGGAATAAGTGGGCATTCCTGTGGCTCCTACGTTTGACTTTACCAAAACCCCTGTACTGAGATAAGATTGGTTCTTTAGCAGGATATGAAAATAAAATCCAAGATTGAAATTATTGAGTCCCTCGGAATTACTCATGCCATTAAAGTACGATCGATTCAACCCACCAGTCAGCCCAAATTCAATTTTAGGTGAGTTTAATTTTTCGCCAAATAGTAATGAAATGATCACCTGGCCCTTAGCCGGATTAAACGCTGCAAAAAAAACTTGAATTAGAAGAATGCCAATTATTTTTTTTGTGAACGTTTCGATATTAAAGAACTTCATAATTCATTATAATTTTTAATGCCAAATACCTGGTAACTGTTATTTACTGACAACTTCTAGGTCTAGTTGTTGAATGAGAGCCTCGGTTTCGGGGGTAAGCGTAAAGTATATGTTAAGATTCTTTTTTTCACAGATAATCATAAAGCTGCCGCGAAGTTGATTCTCAGGATGTACTTCTTGTACAGAAAGAACGGAACCCACTTCCTCATAAATCTTTTGTGTTGCAATTTTTCTACGCTTCAGGGATTCATCCATAAAGAAATTTTCAGCAAATATGTTTAATGATTCCTCGCTCCAGGCTGGTAATAATTTTACAATTTCTTGTTGGCGTTGTTTTAAAATTTCTGAAGGTGATAAAACCCTTGGTTTTAAGCTCGCTATGGAAATCAACGTATCCAAGGCAATGGCATTGGGAAGCCCGGGGGCACCGTACGTGTGATTGCTAAATGAAACTATGCCAATGCCATAATCTGGATAAATGCGCCATTCGCTTCCAAATCCAGGCAAGCCACCGCTATGTGAAATGCGAATAAGTCCGTTACAATCTTTTCGCCAGCCTAAACCATAGCCGTATCCAATAGCAACCGGACACAGTTCACCACTGCGTGTTTTTGCATCGGCAAAAATATTATTGAAACGCCACGGTTGATGCATCTCGCGAATAGAACTTCTTTTCACGGGTCCGCTTTCGGGTGTATTGCGTGGCGGCCATGCGTCTAAGTGCAAGGCCACATATTTACTAAAATCTTCGATGGAGCAAATTAATCCACCCATTGCGCCATACGCACCATCATGCAACAGCGGCACATCTACCCAATGATCATCTTGCCATAAGTAACCCAAAGCAAGTCGTTCGGCAGGGATTTCGCTATACTCCCATTTGGAATCATTCATGCCAATGGGTTTCATGATTTTTTCTGTAATGTACTTTTGATAGGGTGTGCCTGAAACCTGTGAGACAATTCTACCGAGCAAGGCAAAACCAAGATTACTGTATTCGAAGGAAACCCCGGGTACATTCGAGAATGAAATACCTTTACGTATTTGCTTTAACAACTCTTCATCGGTTGCATCCAGTTGCCGATCTCCCCACGGGTTATCTTCCGGAAAGCCGGCAGCCATGGTAAGAAGATTTTGTATCGTAATAGCGGAAGCATCGGTAGTGAGGGCACCGGCTCCATTCATTTCAGGTATGTACTTCGAAACAGCATCCGTCAAGGCAAGTTTCCCTTCATCGCGAAGTTTTAATATTGCCATCGCTGTAAAGCTTTTGCTCATGGATGCAATGCGGAATAGTGTTTTCGAATTAGCGGTTGCCTTTTGTTGCAGGTTTGCCGTGCCAAAACTATTCGTGTGTATTAATTGCCCACCCGCAACAATACCATAACTAATAGCAGGAAAGTGATTTCGCTCCGCATAGTCTTGAAATATTTTATCAACCACCGGTAATCCTTTTTTTACGTTTTCGAAAGAAGTTGAATCGGCAAAGTGCGGAATGGAATAAGCTTGCACAGATTGAGTCGGTCTTTCTGAATTTTGAACGGAATCTCGGCAGCCCAGAAGTATCAGAATGGACAGGATGGACAGGATGGATAGATGTTTCATGTGGATGGGATTGCAACAAATGTATAAATATTCTAACGAGTATAATACGATCTCTTTTTTTGGAAGTACCTATGGTTATGGTGCGATTATACTTAGCATACTAAAAGAGTTATAGTTCAGAATTCTGTAAAAGAGTATTTTATATTTACACACAACTTTTTTTAGATATGTATATACTGGTGGATGCGTAAACGAAAATGACTAACGATGCAATCGTAGTCGGCTCAGGTATTAGTGGTGGCTTAAATATATTTGCGATGAAAGTCATATAAAAGTTTGGCGGGATGATTACAATTGAAGCCTTTAAAAAGCTAACCATGGCATTGCCTGAAGTAACCGAAGCTCCGCACTTCGAAAAAACTTCCTTTCGGGTGCGCAATAAAATTTTTGCCACCTTGGATGTACCCAACGCTCGCGTCTGCATTAAGTTATCCGAAATTGATCAATCTGTATTTTGCCTGGGCGACAAATCCGGTATGTATGCAGTTCCCAATAAATGGGGCAAAAAAGGGTGGACATTTATTGAATTGAAAAAGATTAAGAAGAGTCTTTGTATGGATGCACTGACGACTGCTTATTGTACGGTGGCACCCAAATCATTGGCATTAAAAGTTCACATAAGCAAGGGTTAAAACATTTCTCCAATATTTACCCAGACACTCCAGAAGTCTTCGCTAAATCCAAAATCAAGGGCCAGATTTGTATTTGCATATTTATTCAATTTGGCCCGTAGTCCAAATCCTACCCCGGTTTTCCAAGACTTAAAATTTTGAGTTTCGAACTCAGAGGCTGAAGCAATGTTTGCAAAGATAACCATTCCGAATAGTCCATTGTTAGTAAGTTGTACCCGCTGCTCGGCTTCTCCATATATCATGGCATTAGATCGGTATCGACCTGCCTGAAACCCTCGGCTTGCGATACCCGTTGCTGGTGCCCAGTTGGTTGCAGGTAAGTATAAGTAGGGGACTTCGCCAGAAAGAATAGTCCAGTAGTAACTGCGAACAGCCAGAATATTTCCTTTGCTTCGCTGGATTGGAAAATATTTTCGGGCATCGATAAATAACGATTGATAGTCCGTATCGCTGCCAAACGCTTTTGCGTTTATACGATACGAGGCTATGAAGTAGGCACCTTTCGGTGGATTAAGCGCATTGTATCGGCCATCGTACACAATGTTGGCGGTTAGCCCGGATGCTACGGATGGGTCTGTTGTTTCCACCGGATAATTCTCAAGATTTGAGATAAAGCCTATTTCAGTTTCTTCAATATTATAACTGTAGTCTAGCGCATACCCAGGCCCGACAAACCATTTCTTTGAGATTCCACGCAATACAGTTTGATAAATTCTAGAGTAATCAGTGTCCACAAGCGAGCGCTCAAATTCTTGTGAGTTGCCGCCCAAACCCCAAACATATTGCGGATAATGAGACAATCTATAATCGCCAATAAGATTCCAGGAATTGTTAGGTAGCCAGATGTTATGGCGTAAAAATAATCCGTATCTACTCGAGAAGTCGGTAAACGGAAGTAAATAAACATTCGAGAGATTAGTCTTATCAGGGTCACCGATTGTAAAGGCACCGTTGATGGATGTTATGATTACCCGACCACCACCTGGTGCACTAACAGGAGCAGGTAAGATTGAAAAGTGTACTTTTCGTTTGTTCCTGACATCGTTTGTTTCTTCAATTTTTTTTCGCCCTACAACCAAATCCACTACATCTACTTGCATGGAATCAACGACTTGTGCTTGTCCTATTAAGGATGAAAGGATAAGTATGAGACAAATCAGATAGTTTCTTATCATCACATAACACCCAAAAAGAACCTAAGTTCATAAACTATTAATGAAAGATAACACTTGCTGTCTGACATATTTATTTATCGCGCTAAAAAAAGAATCGAGGATGCAAAAAAAAAGAGAGGATACTAATTTTAGTATCCTCTCTTCGTTTTGTGAAATCTACGTGACTTCAGAAGTAGCGTTATTTCTTTTGTTCAATGGTAACCTTATTAATTTTTCCGGAAAATTTATCGGACTTACCATAGTTCATTACCCAGGTACCTTCGTCCATACCAACATCCGCCAGATCATCAACGGAGAATACACCAGGCTGCGTGCGCTCGAGGCGTCCTTCGGCCACTTTTTTACCATTTATAGTGATTGTCCCAACTCCACCTTTACCAGGACCGCCACCATCGTATGCAAAATCGTAGCCGATCAAATATTTACCCGCAGATAGGGATTGACTTGAGACAATTTCAGTTGATTCCAATCCAAGAAAATTATAACCGAAAGCTGGCTTTCCATTTTTCATATAGAAGGACAATCCGCCAAAGCGTCCGCCTTGACATACAATAACTCCATTGCCATTCGCACCTACCTCGACATCGGCTGTCATGGAATATCCTTTATTTCTCAGATCAATAAAAATATCAACACCCATGCCTCTCATTCCTTCCACATAAGTAACTGATGTCCGATTTCCAAGTAAAGTAGGACGTCCCATGGCTGCAGCGTCCATGCGTTCTAACAAGCGGTCGTCTATAGGGTAGAACATGATATTTTTCAGCTTCTGCCATGAAAAGGGCTTGCATCTCTTTTAGCGTTTCCGGTTCTTCTGAAGCCAAATCATGGGACAAACTGAAATCTTCATTTGAATTATAAAGCTCCCATTTGTCTTCCTGTAAAGTTTGTGTTGGCTTTGGTAGCCATGGAGCACGGTGTATTGTTCTGGCCAACCAACCATTCTGGTAAACGCCACGATTACCAAACATTTCGAAGTATTGAACCTGGTGAGTTTCTGCTGCACTGCCTTCATTAAATGAATACGCCAAGCTTGTTCCTTCAATCGGATCCTGCTGAATTCCATTCACTACTTTAGGAGAAGGAATTCCCGAGATTTCATAAATAGTAGGTGCGATATCAATTACATGCCCAAACTGATTTCTGATTTCACCTTTTGCTTTGATTCCATTTGGCCAATGGATAACCATGCCGTTGCGTGTACCACCAAAATCGGAACCCACTTGTTTAGTCCATGTGAAAGGTGCATCCATAGCAACCGCCCAACCAGCCGAGAAGTGTGGATACGTACTTGGTGAACCCCACTCATCATAGTGCTTTAACATCTCGGGTACAGTTTCAGGAAATGCGTTGAAATAAGTCATTTCCTGGTACATACCATTCATTTGCCCTTCGGCACTAGCTCCGTTATCGCCTGCGATATAGACAATTATTGTATTATCTATTTCGCCTATTTCCTCCACAGCCGTAATTAATCTGCCAATCTCATTATCCGTATGCGCAGCAAATCCGGCATACACTTCCATCTGTCTGGTAAATAATTTTTCTCATCGGCAGATAAAGTTTCCCAATCTTTAATATCCGTTGGTTTAGAGCCCAACTGAGTATTCTCTGGAATGATGCCTAGTTTTTTCTGCCGTGCAATAGTTTCTTCTCTCACCTTGTCCCATCCCTGGTCGAATTTTCCTTTGTATTTTTCAATCCATTCTTTGGGTGCATGATGCGGGGCATGGGTTGCGCCCGGTGCGTAATAAATGAAGAATGGTTTATCGGGTTGTAAGGCTTGCTGTGTTTGAACCCAGGAGATGGCCTGCGTGGTCATGTCTGTGGTAAAATGATATCCCGGATTTTTAGGGGTTTCAATAAGTGTAACCCCATCATAAATCAGGGGCGACCATTGATTGGTTTCTCCGCCCAGAAACCCATAGAATTTTTCAAAACCCGAATTGGCAGGCCAACGATCCATCGGACCGTTATTTGAAATCTCCCAGGGTGGTACTTCATGCGACTTTCCAAATTGTGCGGTGTTATATCCATTCTGCCTTAGCACTTCAGCCATTGGCGTAATGGTTTGTGGCCGTACACCCGTATAACCGGGAAAGGTTGAAGCCGCCTCTGTAATTACACCCATGTTATTGGAGTGATGATTATAGCCGGTGAGCAATGCCATTCGGGTAGGTGCACAGAGTGCTGTTGTATGAAATCTGTTATAACGTAATCCATCTTTTGCCAATCGGTCAAAAGCAGGCATGGCAATAGGGCCGCCAAAGCTTTCGCTAACACCAAAACCCATATCGTCAATAAGAATGACAATAACGTTAGGCGCACCTTCCTAGCTTTAATCAAAAATACGTATGAAGAAAATTATTATCGTCTTGATTACTGCTGTAGCGGTTAGCTGTAGCAGTGTTAATATTACAGGTTTGAGTAAAAGCAGTGATTTTAATATCGCTAGCTACAAGTCTTTTAGCTTCCTTAAAGCGGATGCCGGAGGTGATGCCCTACTTCAGGATCATAAAGAAAACATGGAATTGATAAAAAATGCCATCGAAAATGAATTGAAACCGCATGGAGTCAGTAGAACCGAGAGCAATGGCGACTTGATAATAAACATTGGCGCTATTGTTTCTAAAGAAATTCAAACGCGACCCACTAATATTACCGATGCGGCCGATCGTCAGGTTTCATACATTGGTCAAAGGGGCTATGAATGGCAAACTGGAGAGGTTGAGGTTGGTACCTACCGAGAAGGTTCTGTTATAATTCATCTTATAGATAGGGCTTCTAACAATTTAGTATGGCAAGGATCCGCGGAAAGTGTATTGCCGAATAAACAAAAGAATATTCCCAAGCTAATCGATCAAACGATAAAAGAACTTTTTAAAGATATTTAATCGTTTGATAGAGTAATTTATCGCACATAGATTCCAAAGCCTGCTGAAAGTGAATTATACTTGGCGAGGGTATAATCGCCATGCAGCGTAAATACAGCAAACTTAAGGCGTAAGCCACCTGTAAGCCTTGGTCCTGAGGTGGAGAAATCAAGATTGACTGGATCGGTTGCATCAATGGTGCCATCGTCATCCAGGTCATACGTTCCCTTTCATATCGAGACTTGATTTGGCAAAATTATAACCCACCGCGCCATACAGTGTTAGCACAGAAATCTTTTTCGAAATAAGTGCCTGAATATTGGTTTGAATTAAATGCAGCAACCACCTTCTGATTTTGCCCGGTAGTCGCATCTATCCCTACTTCGGCCTTCATGTTGGTATAACCGATAAAGGCAGAAAGATCAAAAGGTAAAGATTTAATGCCCGGGATATATTGTTTGATATCATGCATAACGCCAAACCCCAACAAACTAAATTTGGCCTGATCAAATTCCAGCGTGGGGGAGAATCTAACTTTTAAATCAAAGCCTTTGGGTAAACCGATACCTAAATGATACATAGGCACTGGCAAAGCGTTAGCGAGCTTAATTGTGCTCTCCAAATCTAATCCAGGCGGGCCATCAAAAGTATTTCCGGTGTCTGTAATTTCATACGTAGGTGTTTTATCAGGCCCAAAGATGGTTGGCACATTTCCTGAACTGGTAGGGCTTATTGGTTGGCCATCGTACGAAACTAATTTAACTTCCTGCAGCACATTGTTATCAACTTTGTAAAATTGATCAGCGTCAGGCACATAGATTAAACTCGTAGTTATGGTAAAGTCTACCCCAAAAGGTTTATGGGTCTTGGCCGAATTATACCATCCCTGGTTTAAACCCGAACCCAGGCCCCTCATAACGGGAGTTACATACCCCTCCAATAAATAATTAGCATCCGCCAAGCTTCCTTTAGCAAATCATTAAAATCGTCCTGCGCCTGCACATTTGATGTGAACGTTGCGCAACCAAGGAAGAAAAAGAATTCCAGATAACTTCTTCATGAATTATTATTTAGGTAAACAGGATAGTTCTATATGCTTTTTTGGCTGTATAGATAACCTTGTTTTCTAAAAATAAATCAAAATTGAATTATAGGTTATTAATTGTTGAAGCTTTTTTAATTGTGATTTCGAATGTCGACTTTTCCGATTACAATTCCTTTATTGATGATTGATGTTCCGTCCACATAAACAACGGGTTCGCCTATGGCGTTGATGTGAACTTCTTCAGTGGAGTTAACCGATAATCTTCCTTCTCCATAAAGCGTTGTCGATACTGTAATTCCTTCAAATCTTCGGCTATCGATTTTATTCTCACCATATAAACGGTATCGTTGATGATCGGCCTTTCCGGAAATCTTTATTTTATTTTCCCCGTAAGCCACAACCTTGAATTTTTCTGTGGTTACAGACTCAAGAGTAATTTCGGCTTCCCCGTAGGCTTTCAGTTTAAATTTTTCACTGGCAAGTGGTCCCTGCACGGTAACTTCCTGTTCGCCCCGAACTTGTAGTGATTTTAGTTGAGTATAGGTAACATAGGCTGTTACTTCTGCATTTCGGTATACACTTACTTTGGATTCATACTCATTGTGGTTTATCCGCTCGTTTTTATCGGTAATCCGAGCATCGTCCAGATACAAGTGTAATCCATCTCCATTAACAGCAATATTTATTTTATCGGCATTAATGTTGGCATAAACCATTCGGATAGATTCGGTGTCTCCCTGTGTAAGTATCAGGTTGATTTTTGGGGAAACCGTGATTTTATCAAAAGAAGTAAGCTTCTTTTCAAATTCCTGAGCAGAGACTATAATTCCAAGTAGCAGAGCTAGAAACGTAATACCAGGGGCTAAGTATTTCATATTATTTGGTTTATAGGACTATGACAACATTAGAATCCGCTCACTAGTTGCAAGAAACATCTTTTTAGCTGTTTCTCCCTTATTCACTTCTTAAACTATCCACTGGATTACTAAAAGCCGCTTTAATTGCTTGTGAACTTACGGTTATGATGGCGATTAGCACGGCCACCATTCCAGTTAACCCTATAATCCACCAGCTAATATTAATTCTGAAAGCATAGTTCTGAAGCCATTGATTCATGCCATACCAGGCAAGGGGAGTAGCAATAATCATAGCGGCTAATACCAGTAAAAGAAAATCTTTCGAGAGTAGAATTACGATTCTATTAACAGAAGCTCCTAATACTTTTCGAATGCCAATTTCTTTCGTGCGCGATTGTGCAGCAAACGTAGCGAGACCCAAAGACCCAAGCACGATATAAGCATGGCTAGTCCTGAAAATATTTTGAATAGAGTAAATAGTCTTTCTTCCGCTTTGTAAAAGGCATCGATCTGATCGTCTAAAAATTTATAAGAGAAAATACCTTGCGGGTAAGCAGTTTTCCAGGCTCCTTCAATAGCAGCAAGCGTTTCGGGTACATTACTATTCCCCTCTATTTTTATTCCTGCTTGCTCATAATCTCTTGGACTGGGTGTTATCAATGCTGGTTTAATAACTTGATGCAATGATCCTGTGTTAAAGTCTCGCACCACGCCTACAATTTCAACATGGCCACTATTCCATCCCACCCAAAAATGTTCACCAATGGCCGCTTCGTTTGATTTGAAGTCAAGTTCGCGCACCAGTTGTTCATTCACCACTGCCTTCATGATCTGATCTTCCATAACTATCGACTGTGATACATAATTTGAGTCGAAGTTTCCAGAAATCTACCTGCTAAAAGTTGTAGGTCATACATTTTACAAAACTGACCGTCACCAAAAATAAGGGTCACTTCCTTACGGGATGGATCTTCGCGTCCTGCGCGGTTCATTCGGGTACCCCAATGCGATTGGCTGCTTGGAGTTGCAGTAGCAAAGGCGACATCTTTTACCTGAGCAATTTTTCTCAATTCATTTTGAAAGAGGGTTTGCTTGTTTGAACGAGGTTCAATCTCAACATTAATTATATTGTCCTTACTAAATCCTAGATTTTTACTCCGTAGGTAATTCACTTGTTCTGAAATTACCAAAAGGGCAATGAGCAACCCAATTGAAATACTAAACTGAACTACCACCAAACCCTTTCGCAACCAAACCGAGCCGTGATCTCCAGACGTGGTTGATCCTGCTTTTAACGTCAGAGATGGATTGTATTTTGAAATGAACCAGGCTGGATACAGACCAACAAGCAGACCAATTGATGTGGTCACTATAAGAAGTGACAAAAGCAAAAGCGGTGAACTCGTCAATTCAAATAGGATTTTCTTATCCAACAATGTGTTAATGGAAGGAAGAACTAATTGGGCTATGGCTATTGCAAGAATTCCTGAAATAAGCGTAAGGAACCAAGCTTCTGATAGAAATTGGATTATTAGATTAAATCGACCGGCACCTACGGATTTACGCACACCTACTTCTTTGGCTCTTGTTATTGACTGTGCGGTGGATAAGTTTATAAAGTTAATGCAAGCAAGAATTAATACGGCCCCTCCAATGATGGCGAAAAACCAAAGCCAACTCATCGAAATGGCTTGCACCCATTCACCACCACCTGCAATCGTAGTGTTGAAATGAATGTCACTCATGGGCTGTAATTCAAAATCACTTCTTCCTTCTATACCATTTCTATTCGCATTAATGTGTTTGTCAGCAATGGATTTTAATTGGGCCGTTAACACTGAGAGGTCTGCATTTTCACTAACAACGAGTAATGTTTCAGTACCTGAAACATAGGTCCATCCATTAAGATTGGACTTAAGGAAATTTTCATTGTAGGAATGGGATACGAGTATTGAAGCAGGCAAATGAGTATTACCGGGAAAATCTTTAATGAGTGCACCAATTGTAAATTCAAAGTTCCCATCCATTTTTAAACTGAGAGTTTTTCCAATAGGGTCTTCACTACCAAAAAACTTCTTAGCCGTTGATTCTGTAATCGCAGCTTGATAAGGAGCTTGGAGTGTTTTATGCAAATCACCTTTCAGGGTTTCAATATTCAAAATTTCAGGATAGTCAGCTATCACCATTACCCTCCGTCCATTTGGAAATTACCCGATATGTTCTGCTTGCATTTTCATGATAGGCATCAAAACTAATCTCGTAGCGAATAAACAAAGCTATAATCAAGCAGACACTTAGCCCCAACGTAAGACCTATGATATGCAGTGAAGTATTTAACTTTTGACGACTTAAGTGCCGAAAAATAATTTTGATGTTTTGTATCATGCTTGGCTATCAATAAAATTGTTTATTCACTTCTTAAACTATCAACAGGATTACTAAACGCTGCTTTTAAAGCTTGAAAACTTATAGTGATCATGGCAATGACCAGTGATGCAATGCCTGCAGTCAGAAAAACCCCAACACCTATTTTAATACTATACTGAAAATCGCTCAACCATTTTCCATTACGTAGTACGCTATGCCACTGGCAATAAAAAACGAAACCAGAACCAATTGAATAAATTCAGAAGATAGTTTAAATAGAATGGTTCCATTGCTGGCACCCATTACCTTTCGAATGCCAATCTCTTTTTTGCGTTGCTCTGTAGTAAATGCCGAGAGAGCAAATAAGCCAAGCCCGGCAATTAGCATGGCGAGAATTGTAAAATGCGAAAACATAGAGCTGAAAGCTTGTTCGTTGCGATAGAGATTAGCAAACTGTTCATCTAAGAAATCATATTCGAAAGGTGAGCCTGGATTTACTTTCTTCCAGGTTTCTTCGATAGCCTGAATAGTTGCCGAAGCATTGTCTCCACTGATTTTAATTGACATCGATTGATTATCAGCATTGTAGAGCATAAACATGGGCTCCAGTTTATGACGGATAGTGGCGAAGTGAAAATCTTTTACAACACCTACTACTTCATAATTGGTTAGGTCGGTAGGGTTGGGGCCACTTTGTAAACTGATTCTTCTGCCAACGGCATCATCCCATTTTAGCATTCGCATCATTTCTTCATTAATGACCATACTAAGAGAGTCTTTAAACTGCAAAGAAAAATTTCGACCCGCAGCCATAGTCATCCCCATGGTAGGAATAAATGTTTCATCCACTACCATGATGCTGGTGATGATATTGGTTTCGTTGCTTACTCCCTCTGGATAAATCTGAGTGCGCCCTAATTGTTGACCAATACGAACGGTAGAAGTTCCGACAGATTGTACGCTTTATTTCTTAATAACTCAGTTTTTAATGTTGAGGCGCGAGTTACATTTTGTCCGTTTTGTTGAATGGTGATTATCTGGTCGCGGTTATAACCCATGTCCGCTGAGTAAATAAATTTCATTTGCTGATACACAATTCCGGTGCCCACCATGAGTGCAATAGAAATAGTAAACTGTAGTACCACAAGGGCTTTGCGTAATTGAATGCCACTAGCTGAGTTTTTAAATGCACCTTTCAAAACAACAATTGGCTTGAACGATGAAAGCACAAAGGCTGGATACAAGCCAGCAAGAATACCCACACCAAAAATGAGGAAGCTATCCAAATCAAATTTTGAGCAGAAAAAAGTGTGTTCGCATCTGCAAAGCGATTGTAATTACTATTTAGCAAAGGCATTAATAAAAAGACAATAGCAATGGCAATAATGACTGAGACAAGGGTTACTAAAATAGATTCTACCAGATGTTGAAAAACGAGTTGATGCCTTACAGCACCTATCACTTTGCGCATGCCCACTTCTTTAGCACGGCCAGTTGATTTGGCTGTAACCAAATTCATAAAGTTAACAGCTGCTAAAATGAGAATGAGAATGGCTATAGTGGAAAGTACATATACATTCAGTATGTCTGATTTGTTTGTATTGCGTTCAAATAAAATTTCTTTCGAATAAAGATGAACTTGATTTAAGGGCTGAATAACCGGAATGAAGAATTCTACGGCATTGTTCTTTGTGCTGAGTGCTTGAAGTTTTGGATTCAAATCATCCGGATCAACTTCACGATCGAGCAATAAGTATGTAAACATGTTTATTCCTTGCCACGATTCTAAAAACTGACGGTAATTGTCTTCACCTTGTGCAGGTGTCATGGATCGCAACATATCAAACTGAATATGTGAGTTGGATGGAAGATCAGCCGCCACGGCAGTTACATTGAGATCAGTATTTTGATTTAATTTTATTGTCTTTCCAATGGGATTTTCTGTACCAAAGATTCGTGTAGCAAGAGTTTGAGTAATTACTACTGAGTTTGGTTCATCCAGCATTCCCGTTTTTGCCCCCGCAACGATCGGGAAATCAAAAATTTCAAAAAGAGAAGATTCGCTCCGGTAGAAGGCATCGCACTTTAAAGATTTGTCTTCGTAACTAATATCCTGTTTGCTTCCGCCTGAAAGTCGAACACTTTTTAATACCTCTGGAAATTCAGCAGCAGCTGCGTTCCCCAATGCTGGGGGAGTTACACCGACAAGTTTGCTGCTTACGCCTTCGCCCTTATCAATTGTTAACAACCGACCAATGTGGCTGTAATTATGATGCATGGTATCGTAAGAGAAATCTTCTTGTATAAAAGAAAAATAATCATGCTGGCCGCAAGCCCCAGCGCTAAACCGGCAATCTTAATGCCTGAGTATCCTTTTGTTTTAAGAGGTTACGAAAACCTATCGTGAAGAAACTTTTTAACATGACTTGAATATTTTAGGTCTATTGATGATGGACTAGCGTATCAATTAGTTTGAATCTTTAACGTCTATTCACTTCTTAAACTTTGTGAAGGATTTGCCCTTGCCGCGCGCAAGGCCTGCGTGCTTACAATCAATAGAGCGAGACCTAATGCAACAACACCCGAGCCAGCCAGTACCCACCAGGCAACATCAACCCGATACGGATAGCGCTTTAAGAAATCATTGATGAACCACCAACCAATGGGTGCCGAAACAGCAAAGGCAAAAATTACCAACTTTGAAAAATCCTTTGAAAGCAGCAATACTAAACTTGCCACCGAAGCACCCATTACCTTGCGTATGCCAATTTCTTTGGTACGTTGCTCAGCCATAAAGGCCGCTAACCCCAACAAACCAAGGCAGGTAATAACTATCGCTAATGACGCAAATATGCCTGCTAACCGACTAATTAAATTGATGTCGGAAAACTTCTTTTCAAAATCAGAATCCGCAAAGCGATACCATAACGGATACGTTGGATTATGTTTTTTGAATACACTTTGTATTGTTTCAACCGAAGCATTCAAATCGGGAGTCTTATTTAAACGCACGGTTATTGTACTGCTCCATTCAGGATCAAAAATTAAAGTCATTGGTTCTACAGGTTGGTAAGGTGAACCCATAACTACGTTAGGCATTACGCCAATAATCTCCAGATCTCTGCCATTCATTTTTATTTTCTGACCAATGGGATTGTCCATGGCCATTAAGTCCACAGCTGCTTGATTAATTACGGTAGATGATGAGTCATTAAAGTCGCGGGAGAAGTCGCGGCCTACCAACATTTTGATGCCCATCGTTTCTGTATAATCATATTCGGTGGCAATAGTTGAGAATGCAACACGCTGCTCAGAAATTTTACCTTCCCACTCAATTTCATTGTTTGAAAATATAGAGGTTATAGGACTGTTACTCTTGCAAACAGCTTCAACAACTCCAGTGCGCAAAAGCTCTTCGCGAATGGTTTGAAAATTAGCTTCGAGTTCATTGTTTGTCCAGATTTGAATCAGGTTTTCCCGATCATAGCCCATATCCCGACTCTTTACATGCATGATTTGTTGATAGATAATGATCGTACCAATGATTAGGAATATAGAAAACCCAAACTGAAGTGTAACTAATACCTGACGGGGCGTGCTTACTCCTTTGCCTAGATTTATTTTTCCTTTCAATACTTTAACCGGTTGAAAGGAGGAGAGATAGAATGCAGGATAGCTTCCGGAGAAAATTCCTATAACCAGAATTAATCCAAGCGCTGTTAACCAAATTAAGGGGTTACCATAATCGATGGAAATGTTTTTATTCACTAAAAGATTATAGGAGGGTAAGAGAATCTCGACCAGCACGATTGCTACTAAAAATGAGATAAGTGTGATCATTCTTGATTCTCCTAAAAACTGAAAGATCAATTGCTTTCTTCTTGAGCCCACGCTTTTGCGAATACCTACTTCACGAGCTCGTCTTTCGCTGCGTGCGGTTGCTAAATTCATAAAGTTGATGCAGGCAATAACCAAAACAAAAATGGCGATGGCTGTAAATAATTGAACGTAGTCAATAAGTCCGCCAGAATTTTTTCCATTTTCAAAATTGGAGTACAACCTCCATTTGCTAATAGGATGGAGGAATAGTTTAGCCGTAGGAGCTTTGGAGTTATTTTCTTTAATTATATCCTGAATGGCTGTGTTGACTTCTGCTTCAGTAGTATTTTCCTGTAGTTGCACATACATTGGAAACGAGTTGTTGTTCCAGTTGTCTTTGGAGTTGTGCACCCAACCTTGTGTGGATTCTAAGTAACCAAAAGGGAGCACGTAATCAAATCGAAAGGCAGACTGCTTAGGTAAATCTTTAATTACCCCAGTTACTTTTAATTCCTGCCCATTGTCAATTTTTATTAGTTGATTGATTGGATCTTGATTTTCAAAAAAAGCTTGAGCAGTCGATTCTGTTATTACGATTGATGTAGGATCGTTCAAAGCAGTGTTCGGATCACCCCTCACCATATTGAATGAAAAGACTTTGAAAAAATCTTCACTGGCACTTAGCCCCATTTTGTTTAGTCGCCTTTCACCCACCTCAAGCATATTGCCTTCGCCCCAGTTAGTCATAACGACATGCTTTATTGCATTGGTTCTATCCTTTATAACTTCTTTTAATGGATAAGGCATGGCGTTGCCTGTGCCAATGCCTTGTTGCCATTCCTGGTTTTGGTATAACTTATAGATTGAATTGTAATTCTTATGAAAAGTGTCATATGAGTATTCATCAGCTACCCATAGCAGAATTAGCACTGAACTTGCAATGCCGATGGAAAGCCCCGAAATATTGATGAATGAGTAAACTGAATTTTTTGTCAGGTTACGGATTGCGATTTTGAGGTAGTTGCGCAGCATGGGTCTTTTGTCTATATAATTATTAATGAATTGGTTGCCAGTTACTAGTTCAGGTAACCAGCGACCAGCAACAAGTTTCTATTCGCTCCGTAAACTTTGTGATGGATTTGCCTTAGCGGCTCGTAACGCCTGCGTGCTTACTATTAAAATTGTTAGAACTAAGGCCACAAGACCAGCTAGCTGAAACACCCACAAAGGAACTTCTATTCGTAAGGAATATTGTTTTAAGAAATCTGTTGTAGCATACCATGCAATGGGGGATGTAATGACAAATGCGATTATTACTAATCGTGAAAAATCCTTGGTCAACAAAATCATTAGACTAGCCACGGATGCACCCATTACCTTTCTGATTCCAATTTCCTTGGTTCTTTGTTCTGCAGAAAATGCTGCCATTCCAAATAAGCCAAGACACGTAATGAAAATAGCTAACACGGTAAATGAGGAGGCCAAATCGCTAATCATATTCATGCTTGTGAATTTCTTTTCAAACTCTTCATCGGCAAAGCGATATTCAAAAGGATAGTCGGGATTGTATTTTTTGAAAACATCTTCGACTTTCTTTAATGAGGCGGCAAGGTTACTGCTTTCTCCTTGAAGTTGATTCGGTAATCGCACGGTAATCGTGGAAGACCAGGTTGGGTCCATCGTCACTACTAACGGACCAATTTGTGTGGAACCAGAACCCATCAACACATCATCCATTACCCCAATGATATTCCATTGCGAACCCCACATTTGGATTGTTTGTCCAATAGGTTCCGTAAGGTTAAGCGTTTCAACAGCAGTTTTATTTAAGATAATAGCAGCGGTATCACTTTTAAAATTTTCGGAGAAGTCGCGACCTTGAAGCATCCGGATGCCCATCGTTTTTGTATAGTCATATTCGGTAGCTATGTTGGTAACCTCTACCCGCTGACCAGGCAACATACCAGGCCAAGAGTCCACAGGGCTTGAGGCAAAAATATTGGTGATAGGACTGTTTGACTTACATACAGAAACAGCGGCACCTGTATTAACCAGTTCTTGTTTTAGCGGTGCAAAGTTTTTCTCAATATCACTCGTACTCCATACCATCATTAGGTTTTCACGATCATACCCCAATTCTCGACCTTTTAAATATTGGATTTGTTTATAGATAACGATCGTTCCAATAATTAGCAAAATTGAAAAGCCAAATTGAAGAGTAACCATTACCTGACGTGGTACACTTGCATTTTTACCAGCTACTAATTTCCCTTTCAATACTTTAATCGGCTTAAAAGAAGAGAGATAAAATGCTGGATAACTTCCCGCTAACAACCCGGTGACTAAAACTAATCCAATACCAAGGCTCCAAAGCAGGGGTGATGCATAGTTAATAGTAAGCTGTTTGTTGATGAAAATATTGTAAAGGGGTAGTGTTAATTCTACTAATACTATGGAGAGAATAAAAGCAATAGTGGAGATCATAATAGATTCTCCTAAAAACTGAAGGATGAGTTGTTTGCGATTTGAGCCAACACTTTTTCGAATTCCAACCTCACGTGTACGGTGTTCTGATCGGGCGGTGGCAAGATTCATGAAATTGATGCATGCAATTATCAATATAAAAATGGCAATACCCGAAAACAATTGCACATAGGTAATCAGGCCACCAGATTCTTTACCATTTTCAAAATTATTGTGTAAGCGCCAACGATTCATGCCATGAAGGAAAATTTCCCGTTCACTTCCTTCCGGATGATGTTTCTTAATAAGATCACGAATAGTATTGTCAACGTCTGCTTTATCAACTCCTGGTTGTAATTCCACGTATGTGAAAAATGCATTGTTGTTCCAATTGTTTTTTGCGTATTGAACCCAAACTGAAGTGGCTTCGAAGTAAGTAAAGGGAAGCAGGAAATCTACTCTAAAAGAGATGTTGTTTGGTGGATCAGCTATAATTCCGGTTACTTTGAGCTCTTCATCATTTTCAATTTTTACCTGCACCATTTTGCCAAGTGCATCATCGGTTCCAAATAAGGCTTTGGCGGTGGATTGAGTTAAAACAATAGAGCGTGGACTGGTAAGAGCCGTTTCCAAATTTCCATAGATCATTTGAAAATCAAAAATCTCAAGAAAAGATTCGCTTACATCCAATCCATTCTTAGTGATTTTACGATCGCCCACCGTAAGCAAAGCTGTTTGATTAATTGTAATTGCTGCATTTTTGATGCGACTGTCTTGTTGTTGAAGTATTTCAAATAGTGGCAAGGGAATGAAGGGGCGAGTACTTATTCCACTATCTACTTTACTGTTTTGCTTTACCTGATAGATTGTATTATGCTTTGAAAAATATGTATCGAAGGTAAGTTCATCCGCCACCCATAGTAGAATGAGAATGCTACAGGTAATTCCTATAGAGAGACCAACAATGTTAATGAAAGAATATACCGAATTACGGGCTAAACTTCGGAAGGCGATTTTTAGATAATTGCGAAGCATAATGTTTTATTTAGGTTATTCTATTCACTCCTTAAACTATCCACTGGGTTGCTTATAGCGGATTTAATTGATTCAAAACTTATTGTAACCATTGCAATAGTAAGAGCAATTAAACCAGCCAGCACAAAGATGGACCACTCAATGGGTGTTTTGTATGAAAACCCTTCAAGCCACTTAGTCATGCAATACCAGGCAACCGGCACGGCAATAACAAATGCAATAAGAACCAGCTTAACAAATTCAGTAGACATCATACCTACGATTTGCGACACACTGGCACCCATCACTTTTCGAATTCCAATTTCTTTGAAGCGTCTTTCTGCCATATAGGAGGAAAGACCATAAAGGCCTAATCCACAAATCGCCATGGCAATCAATCCAAAACTCGTAACGATCCTGGAAATCTTTCTATCGGAAGAATATTGTTTTTGAATATTATCATCAAGGAAAGAGTATTCAAAGGGAGTATCATGAATTAATGACTTCCAGGTTTGTTCTACGAATTGTGTTGTTTGTTCAAAATTTTCAGTTGCCACAGAGACAATTATATAATCGTAACGATTGGTGCTATCGGCCATTTCAAATAGTGTTGGCTGTATGGCTTCATGCAACGAAGATTGATAATAGTCTTCTATGACACCAATTACCTCGAAATCATATTTTTGCCCTTGCCAATCGAAGTGTAAGTTTTGCCCTACAATTTTTTCAGGAGTAAATCCGAACTTTTCCGCGGAGGTTCTATTAAGGATTAATTTGGATTGACTATCCATCGTTCGATTGTCTGTAAAAGTGCGACCCGCGAGTAGTTTAATATTTAGTAACTCCACATACCCTGCATCAACTCTATTTCGCAAAATATCTACCGCATTGTCCATGCTTCCGCCATCAGAGTAAAACATCATATCACTAAAAATCCTGGAGCCGGGGATATAGTCGCATCCCGAAACTGCGTCAATGTTACTGTTGCTCTCAAGTTGTCTTCTTAGCGCGGCATATTGGTTGTGTGCCTCCTCAGTTCTTATAGGTACAACAATTTTAGAGTGCGAGTCAAAGCCAAGATCTTTTTCAATTACATAATTCAATTGCCTGGAGATTAGAAAAATTCCACACACCAAAACAATGGCAATCATAAATTGAAAAACAACTAATGCCTGCCGCAGCCGACCTGCAGAGTTCCCTAATTTTATTTTTCCTTTCAAAACCTGAGCGGGCTGAAAAGAAGAGAGATAGAAAGCGGGATAACTACCGGCAACAAGACCTGTGAAGAGTGCAATAACTACAAGCATTGCAATAAAGTAAGGCGTGTTGGTTGAGTTAAATGAGATTGTTTTGTCGGTAAGTTGATTGAAGAATGGAAGGGCCAATTGAACTATAACAATGCTTATTAGAATAGAGAAAATAACAATAATCATTGCTTCGCCCATAAGCTGACCAATTAATGAAGAACGAAACGCCCCCATTGTTTTACGAATTCCAATTTCGGCAGCTCGCTTAGTAGCTTTTGCCGTGGACAAATTCATAAAGTTGATGCAAGCAATAAGTAGAATGAAAATAGCCAAAGAACCAACTACATACAGGTATGTTATTCTCGGACTTTTATCTGTTTCAGATTCAAGGTAGATACTTTTCACGGGCTCAAGAGAAAGAGTTTTATGCAAGCCCAATGCTTTCATGGCTTCAGCGCCATGTCGTTGCAAAACCTCATTGATCTTCTTTTCTACCAAAGCCTTATTATGCCCCGGCACAAGTTTTAAATAAGAAGGAATAAAGTTTTGTCCGGCCCACTCATTGGCTGTCTCATTATTTTTTGTTACATATTCACCCCAACCTTTGCTAGTCATGGAAGTAAAAAAGTTAGCCTGTATATGGCTTTTATAATTTTCAACAAAAACTCCAGTAACTTTGTAATCGGATAACTCACCCCCCTGACTAATAGAGATGACTTTATTAAGAGCGGGTTCATCGCCAAAAATCTTTTCAGACAATTTTTTAGAAATCACAACTGAATTAGCTTCAACCAATGCTTTCTTAGAATTCCCTTCAATCAAATCGTAGGTTAATACATCAAATAATGTTGAGTCGGCCAACCAACCATCAGATTCATAAAATAGATTTTCCTGATACCGTATTAAGCTTTGAGCAACACCCGGAGGATTAAGTACACGCACAGCTGCTTCTACTTCAGGCACTTCATCTTTAACCGTCATGGCGATAGGTGGTGAAACAGCGCCCCATTTAACTTCACCAGTATCATCGGTTTTAACGGTTACGATCCGATAGATATCATCAATTCTTGCATGATGTTGGTCGTAGCTCGCTTCATCTTGAATGTAAAGTGTAAGCAGCAGGCAACAAGCAATTCCCAAAGCGAGTCCAAGGATGTTAATAGCTGAGTAAACTTTGCTGTGAGCAATGTTTCGTAACGCGATTTTGAAGTAATTGTATAGCATCAGGAAGCCATAATTTGATTTTCTCTTCCTGAGTATTCCAAATCAGTGCCAAGACCTAAATAGCCTAAATTGGGTAAAAAAGAGAGGTTATTGGGGTGGAATACACCAAATCCGAACGAAATCGTCCGCTATCGATCAATCGGAATGACCGTGATACCGCATCTCTTTTTCCCTTTCAGCGTCTTCTTTTTCCCGCTTGATGCGCACCTTGGCGGGTGGCCCAACCATGATAGGCACGCGTTCTACTTCCACATTCGCAAGTTCCAGACCATACATTTCTTCAGTAGACAGGCTGTGCTTTTTTATGAATCGATAGCCCTGAATGATTAAGTTGTCGAATGTAGAGATCTCGCTATCCACGGAAGCTAGTGAATGTAATATGATGAACTTAAAATCTGCGGGCATACTGTGCTTCTGCAATGAATCGTAATGACTGGTCATATCGATTTCAGCAGAGTTGGCCATGTCGTGTAAAATTTTATTGAAAAGTAAATTCACCCGATGATCAGATTTGAATCCTAATTTGATCCGAATAAAAAAACATTTTTTAGGTATGATTGTGTCTACCGAATATTTGGAGGTGTAAGGGCTGTCTACGGTATCTACATGAACAAACCAATATACATCGGCACGTTTAGGCCGTTTCTTGAATATTGAATAAATAATATTTGAATCAATGTATCGCTTGCTGTTGGCAACCGCCATGTAAACCAGGTTTGTTGCTTCCTTAGGGACAGAAGTATCGACCTGCAAATCTTGTATTAACGGAACATAATGTTTTAAGTCTACGAATTCTGTATGCCTGTCGCGAAGTATGCGGGCACGCAACAGAATATACATCATAAGAAAAAAGATGAATGCAATGGTAAACGAAAACCAACCCCCATGACTGAACTTACTTAAGTTTGAAATGAGGAATGATCCTTCGATAGAAAAGAAGGCTAGTGCGATTAAGGAAGTTCTTACTGTTGATTTTTTAGAGGTAGAAAAGTAATACACCAGCAAAGATGTTGTCATTAACATATCAAAGGTGATAGCCAATCCATAGGCTGATTGCATAGCGTCTGATTCTTTGAAATACAGAACCACCAGGATGCAACCGAACATCAAAATCCAATTTATCGAAGGGATATAAATTTGCCCTTTTAGTTGACTGGGGTAACGCACTAAGGTAGCGGGCCACAGCTTTAACTTCATGGCTTCGTTAACAAGTGTGAAGGTTCCGGAAATTAATGCCTGACTGGCAATAATGGTTGCCATGGTGGCGATAATTACACCAAAGAATAAAAGTGCCTGCGGCATTATTTCAAAAAATGGAATGGCGCCCTCCAGTTTAGTTCCCTGATGCTCGAGCAACCATGCTCCTTGTCCGAAATAACTTAAGAGCAAACATATCTTTACAAAAATCCAGCCCACGCGGATGTTAGACTTGCCGCAATGGCCTAGGTCGGAATACATGGCTTCGGCCCCCGTGGTACATAAAAACACGGCTCCCAAAATCCAAAATCCACCCGGATATTCTACTAATAAATGGTATGCATATACAGGGTTTAATGCTTTTAATACAGAGACATTACCAACTAAATGAAAAAGCCCAATCGATCCGATAAATAAAAACCAAACCAACATGACCGGACCAAAAGTTTTACCGACTACGTTACTTCCAAATTGTTGAAAAAGAAATAAGGCAAGTAGAATAGCAATTACGATCGTGATGATGGTTTGCTCAGTAATGTCCGGATTAAGTGATCGCAACCCTTCAATTGCCGATGTAACACTGATGGCCGGGGTGATAAACCCATCGGCTATCAACGTGCAGCAGCCAATGATTGCCGGAAATATTACCCATTGGGCTTTGTATCTGCGCACTAAGGCGTAGAGAGCAAAAATTCCGCCCTCGCCTTTGTTATCGGCATTTAATGCGAGGTAGACATATTTGATGGTGGTAATTAAGGCGAGTGTCCAGAACACGCAAGACAATCCTCCAAAAATCAGATCCTCGGTTATAACATGATCGCCTACAATAAACCGTAGCGTATAGAGTGGGGAAGTACCAATATCTCCATAGATAATTCCCATGGCAATTAATATTCCAGCAGCAGATACTTTTTGATATCTTGAATCTTTCGAATCCATTAGATAGGTTGCTTATTCAATTCTTCCTGATTTATCTTCTCTTCATTGCGACCTATAATTAACCGGTTGCTACGATCGTAAGAGAAGTAATTCCACATCCAACTGAAAAAGGTAAACACTTTATTTCTAAATCCAACAATGGACATCAAATGGACAAACATCCAAACGTACCACGCAAAAAATCCCTGGAAGCGAATCTCTTTCATATCCACG
This sequence comes from Flammeovirgaceae bacterium, assembly GCA_016712035.1. Classification (GTDB taxonomy): domain Bacteria; phylum Bacteroidota; class Bacteroidia; order Cytophagales; family Cyclobacteriaceae; genus ELB16-189. Next base: position 89,144 of record JADJRT010000010.1, read on the forward strand.
ACTGCTTTATGTCGCCCCACTGTAGCCATTGACCCTTTATCGAAATACCTAAAAGGTTTAAGGGGTTTGTTGTTAATTAAATTTTGTAAGTTTTTGGCAACTAATTTTCCTTGCTGCTGTGCAGGTGGAGCCATCATGGGATGGCCGGTGGGGGATTTAATGTCACCTTCCATCAGGGCGACATCTCCAATAGCAAAAATATTATGGTATCCTTTTACCCGATTAAATTCATCAACCTTTAGTCGATTTCCCCTTGCAAGGATACTTGGATCTATACCTTCAACAGGATTTCCTTTTACACCAGCAGCCCAGATCAGAGATTTAGAAATTAGCGTTTCTCCAGTACTTAGAACAATCTCATAACCATCATATGATTTTACAGCAGCATTTAAATGAACCTTAACGCCCATTTCTGTTAAAAACTGTAGTGCTTTTTCTCCGGCTTGTTTCGACATTCCATTTAGCAACCGAGGCGAAGCTTCGATTAGATGGATATCCATCTCTCGCATGTCGAGTTCTTTATAATCTTTTGGAAAGACATTTTTCTTTAATTCCGTAAGCGCTCCGGAAAGTGCAACTCCGGTTGGCCATCCGCCCACAATGACAAAATCCATCAGGCTGTTCATTACTTCCGTATCTTCGTTGAGCAAGGCATACTCCAATTGTCGGATAATTTTATTGCGCAGCTTGGTAGCATCTACAATATTTTTCATGGATGAGGCATGCTTCTCCACTTCGCTTAATCCATAGAAATTGGTGACAGCACCGGTGGCAATTACCAGATAATCGTACTTGACAGTACCGATGGATGTTTCGATATAATTTTCTTCGGCATTGATTCGTTTAACCTCACCCAATCGAAAATAGAAATCATTATAAGATCCAAACATTTTCCTGAATGGTGCTACGATTGAATTAGTCTCAAGCCCAGAAGTGGCTACCTGGTATAATAGAGGCTGAAAAGTGTGATGGTTATGCTTGTCAAAAAGGACCACTTGGGCTTTATACTGCCTGAGTCCCTTAATTACCTCAAGGCCTCCAAACCCACCTCCAATTACTATCACCCGGGGCTTGCCCAGGTCTGCGATACGCGTGCGCGTGTTAATTAATTTGGGCATTTAAAGAAAATTCTGGCCTTAAAAGGGCTGCAATTTACAGGTTGTCGAAGGATTTCATTCGATTTGAATTTATTTTTTGTTCTTCCAACCCGGAAGCGAATTAATCCCTGTAATTTTGACTTACTAAACTCTAAAAACTAACAACTGTTATGCTAAAGAAATTATTGTTCGTATGCGCTATCGGAGTCACTATGATGAGTTGTGGTGGCGAAGCCGAGAAATTAAAATCGCAAGTTGATTCATTGAAAAATGAACTTCAAACAAGTCAGCAATTTGCACAAACACTTCAGGAAGTAACGGTATTGATGGACTCTATCGATGCGAACCGGAACGTACTTCGGGTTAACATGGTGGAGGGTACTACCTACGATAACTACACGGCACGTATGAAGGACATCAATAACTACGTGAAGGACACCCAGAACAAAATCGAAGATCTGGAAAAATCACTTAAGAAGTCGAAGGGTAATACCAATGCTTTGTCGGCCACAATTAAAAAATTGAAGGCTGATTTAGAAGAACGCAATAAAGAAATTGCTACTTTAAATGAGCATGTTGATCAATTACGCAACGAAAATGCAAACCTGATTACAACCGTAGGACTGCAGGAAGCGGAGCTAACCGATAAAGAAGCTCAGATCGTTGCTAAGCAGCAAGAGTTGGCCCTGATTGAAGCAAAAATTCAGGAGTTGATGATTTCCAGTAAAGTAAGTGAAGCGGATGGTTATTTTGCAAGAGCGCAAGCCGTTGAGGAGGCAGCTAACCGCACAAAGCTAGCTCCCAAGAAAAAGAAGGAAACATTAAGAGAGGCCATCGAGCTTTACAAAAAATCTCTTTCTTTAGGAAAGCAGGAAGCTCAAGCTAAAATTACTGAGTTAGAGGCAAAGGTGAAATAATACCTTATTACAAATATCTTATAGGCTGTTTCCATGAGGAGACAGCCTTTTTTGTTTGATTATTTTTCTCTGAACCAAATGAAGTATCCAACTATTGCGGCTATCAGAATTCCAATTGTATCCAAGACCCAATCCCAAAAATCCGGGTTTCGCCCGGGAATTAATCGCTGATAATTCTCGTCCAGAATTCCCCAGGCTGAGCCAATGACAAGTGTGAGTATAATAAGGGGAGTGGTTTTTATTTCAAACTCTCCTTTCAACCATCTTAAAAGAACGATACCCAACACAAAATATTCAACGCAATGAATCAGCTTATCGGGCGTAAGCGAAAATGCCGCTGGTATTTTATGGCCTGGTACGGACGAACCCGCAAGTATTCCAACGGAAACGGCAACCAGGCTTAACCTTGCAAAAAAAAGTTTTCTATCCATGTTAAAAACTCAAAGATAGAAGCAAAAACAGCTGAACGGGATTATTATCCGAGGCTGATCAAATAAATGGTATAGGCAAAGTATCCGCAAAGCAACAGAGCTGCTTCCCATCGATCGAGTTTGCGTGTATTTAGTGTGAACATAAATATCATGAGCACAACGGTGGCTACTACCAAAACTGAAATATCAAAATTCATGGCCAGATTGAATTCCATGGGATTAATCATTCCAGTAATTGGTAAAATAAACAACAAGTTAAAGATGTTAGAACCAACGACATTACCAATAGCAATATCTGTGTTTCGTTTATAAGCAGCCACGGCAGAAGTTGCAAGTTCGGGCAACGATGTACCCGCTGCTAAAATAGTTAAGCCGATTAGCTTATCACTCAATCCATACGTTTTAGCGATAAGTATCGCATTGTCAACCACAAGAGTTCCTCCTCCAACCAACATGGCTAACCCAAGAATAATAAACCCGACTGACTTTTGGGTTTTGAAAACTTTTATTTGTTGATCCTGATCAAAATCTGCAGCGTTATTCATTGTTCGAATGATATAAACCATGAAGAGACCAAACAAACCAAGAAGTACTGCCGAATCACCGCGGCTAAGTCTATTAAAGTCGTCTCCCCATACTACCGTATCATTTACCAATAGATAAAGTATAGCCGCAGCCAGTAGAGAAAGAGGAACTTCATAGCGAACGGTATTACGCAGAACAACCAAAGGAAAGATTAAACCGGCCACACCAAGAATGAGAAGTAAATTGAAGTTGTTACTTCCAATGATGTTGCCAAAGGCTGCCGAGTTGTAGCCTTTGATTGAAGAGGTTACACTAACTAAAAGCTCTGGCGTAGATGTTCCGAGTGCCACTACAGTAAGACCGATGGCTATATTTGAGATATTGAATTTCTTTGCGATTGATGAAGAGCCACTAACCAAAAAATCAGCACCTTTTATAAGGATAGTGAATCCAACGAGTAACAGAATGATAGCCAAAAACATAGACAGAAGATAATTAGGTATTAGGGTTCGTTAAATGTAAAAATTTTCTTTTGGCCTAAAAAGGTACATGTAAAAATATTGGCTGCTTAAACGAGGTTTCTTTTTAAATTTGCTGTTTAAAGCGATCATGACCTTAGATATAGTAATTACCCTGTTTCTCGTCTTTTGAACGGATTCTTTGTTGCAGATGAATTTGCCATAGTAAAAGTAAGATCCTCCCAGATTGCATTGGAGAAAGGAACCCTCTCAAAAGAGGCTGCAAAGGTTATTGTTAACAATCTAGATGGTTTTTTGGCAGCAACCCAATTAGGGATCACGCTGGCGAGTCTCGGGTTAGGTTGGGTAGGCGAGGATGTAGTCTCCAAACTGGTACTTAACACCATGAATTCCATGGGTTTAGAAATGAGTGAAGCTACGGCACATAGTATTGCCTTACCAATCGCCTTTTTTACTTTAACCGTTATGCATATTGTATTTGGTGAATTAGCGCCCAAATCGATCGCAATTCGCTATCCCGCCTCTACAACACTACGTATATCAATACCCCTCCGTGCATTCTATTTTGTCTTCAGGCCCTTTATCTGGTTTTTGAATGGGTTTGCCAATCTGATTTTGAAAGTTTTCGGAATCAAGCCAATGAGCGAAATCGACATCCATTCTGAAGAAGAATTGAAGCTTATCATTGCAGAAAGCGAAGAAGGTGGGGCTATAGAAACCTCTGAACGGGAATTAATTCAAAATGTATTTGACTTTGACAATCGTGTGGCGCGCCAGGTTATGGTACCCAGGATGAAGATGAGCATGATTAAAGCAGACACCCCCATAGCCGAAGCACTAGATATTGTGCTGAAAGAAGGATATTCCCGATATCCAATCTACGAACAATCTAAGGATGAAGTTGTTGGTGTGGTTCACTCTAAAGATATTGTATCCGTTTACATTTCAAAGAATGGTAAATCATTGAAAGATATCATGCGATCGGTACACTTTATCCCCGAAACGAAACCCATTGATGTACTTTTGAGAGATTTTCAAAGAACCAAAGCCCAAATGGCTTTCGTGGTGAGTGAGTTTGGTGGAATCATCGGGTTAGTTACCCTGGAGGATATTTTAGAAGAACTGGACTGAAAAGCAAACATATCTTGTTGCCGCCCAATCCTCGCTACACGATATCAATAAACTATTGAATATTCCATTTCCTGAAGCGGAAGAATATGAAACCTTGGCGGGATTACTAACGTACGAAAAACCTATGCTTAAGGAAGGCGATGAGTTTGATCTATTCAACTATCATGTTAAAATTCTGAAAATAAATCAAACCTTACCGGAACAGGTGGAGGTAAAACCGATCGTTAAAGACGTATAGGCTAAAACCACTTTTTATAGCGGAAGTAGCCTATCATGAGGATGAAAATAAACCCCATGATTGAAAGCACTCCGAAATAACCATTCTGCCATTCCAATTCTGGCATATATCGAAAATTCATTCCATAAACGCCAGCAATAAACGTTAGGGGGATGAAAATTACGGTTATAATCGTAAGTAGTTTCATTACTTCGTTCATCTTATAGTTAATAGTATTCATATAGAGATCCATTAACGTAGAGGTTAAATCTTTATAGGTGTCCAGTGAATCGAGGAGGTGAATGATATGATCGTACACATCCGAAAAATACTTTACGTTCCGATCCTCAATAAAATCATTTTCATTTTTAATTACCTTGTTCACCGCCTCCCGAAGCGGATAAACAACTTTCCTCAAGTAGATAAATTCCTTCCGCAACTTTTGAATCCTTTGAAAATCTTCTACACTCGGATTATTGGAGATACTCTCTTCAATTTCCTCTACCTGATGGCCGATGTTTTCGAGTACTGAGTAATAACCATCAACAATCGTGTCGATGAGTCGATAAAGAAGATAATCGGCACCTCGCTTTCGAATAATATTGGTGTCTTGTTTAAGCCGGTTTCGTAAGCCATCAAAAATATCGCCTTCTTTCTCCTGAAAAGATAATAGATAGTTTTTTCCTAATACAAAGCTGATGTGTTCATAGTCAATACTTTGTCCTTCTATTCGGTAGAGCATTTTTAATGTAAAGAACAAATGCTTTTCGTATTCATCTGCCTTGGGCTGATGGTCGACATTCAGCACATCCTCAACCAGTAGGTAGTGAAGGTCAAATTTTTCACTGATTTTTTTTATTAGTACTTCGTCTGATAACCCGTCTACATTAATCCAATTTGTATTCTTGGTACTGCAAAGTTCCAGCATTTCGTCAACCGGGAGGTTATCATAGGCCGAATACGCATCGTCATCGTACGCTATCAATTCCAGAATAACCTTTTCTCCTGCCGGGCCAGTATGGGCATGAACGCGATCGGTTAGCTGCTCATTGAGTTTTTTAATGACGGCCTTTCTTTTGGATTTTTCGTTCTGCATAGTCAAGAGGTTTACCTTGTTAAAGCCCAATTTGCCCGCCACCCGATATCTGCTCCCATTTTTGATCGATGGTATTCATGGTTTCGAAAATAGCAATTGTTTAAGAGTTGGTATCTAAATCGGAGAGATTTTTGAAATCTGGCCTCTACTCAATTATTTCATATTTACTATTCTTTCGATTGCTTATTATTGCAATTCATGACCAAAAACCTGGAAAGCATTAAAGCCCCTGTGGCGATTGAAATGGAGGAGTTCGAGCAGAAGTTCAGAGCCTCCATGAAAACCCGGGTGCTTTTGCTTGATAAAATCATGTCCTACATCGTGAAACGGAAAGGCAAGCAGATGCGACCCTTGTTTGTTTTTCTGAGTGCGGGTGCAACCGGAGCGATTAACGAATCTACCTACCGGGGCGCATCGCTTATCGAATTGGTGCATACCGCCAGCCTGGTGCATGACGATGTGGTGGATAACTCGAGTTACAGGCGAGGTTTTTTTTCGGTCAACGCATTATGGAAAAATAAGATTGCGGTTTTGGTTGGCGACTTTCTGTTAACCCGAGGGTTATTTCTTGCTTTAGAACATAAGGATTACCACCTCCTGGAAATTTGTACAGAGGCGGTTAAGGAGATGAGCGAAGGGGAATTGCTTCAGATGGAAAAGGCTCGTCAACTCGACATCAGTGAAGAAATTTATTATGAGATCATTAGACAAAAAACGGCCTCGTTAATTGCTTCCTGTTGTTCCATTGGGGCAAGTTCATCAGGTGCTCCCGAAGAGACTATAAAAAAAATGAAAAAGTTTGGCGAGTGTGTTGGAATGGCCTTCCAGATTAAAGATGATTTGTTTGATTACGGTGATGACGAAATTGGGAAACCTGTAGGAATTGACATCAAAGAAAAGAAACTAACCCTGCCCTTAATTTATTCTTTATCCAAAGCTACATGGCTCGAGAAGCGGAAGATTATAGGCATAGTAAAAAATAATAGTGAAGATGCCGCCAAGATAAAAAAGGTGATTGATTTTGTTAAAAATTCCGGGGGTATAGACTATGCCAATCAAAAAATGGCAGAGTATTACAAGCAGTCTATGGAGATTCTTAACGACCTGCCTGATTCCGTATATAAAACTTCACTGGCGGATCTGGTCCAATTTACAATCGAAAGAAAAAGTTAGGCAAATTTTATCCGCTCGCGGCCGGCTTCTAAAATTGCATACTCCTTAAGTTTTGAATAATCAGATTCCTGCAAAACTTGTACGGCAGGGCCTATGTCTGTGGGCTCAAAACTACCTTCGGTTTCCCACCATTTTTTAGCAAGTTCACGGGCTTCCAATTTGTCCACTTCAAAGTAGTTAATGATGGTATCTGAAACGATCCAGGGCTTTTCTACGGTGGCAAATTTTTCGAAGATCATAGAACGCATCTGCGTACCACTCGACTGATTTTTAAAGTGAGACTGACTGTACGATAACGTTTCAGGCTCAGTCATAATCATATCCCAATATTTTTTTGATGAAACAACCTGGGCTGTTGTAAGCAAATAGCCATCTCCTTGCTCTATGGGCTCTTTCGTTATTTGGCAACTTGCCTTGAATTGTTTCTTTTTCTTGCCAAATAGGGTATCAAACAGTGCCATATCTTAATTGTTTACAATGTAGATACTTCGATTTGGGTAAATAGTTGCATCATTAGATGATTATTTTAAACAAACTGTCAAAAAAGTGGTGTGAACGGGGTTATTATTTCTGAACTAGGGGATGTTCCTTTCCCTGAAGAGCTTTTTTTGCTGTTAACGAATTTTTCGTGCTTCGTAAAGAAATCATCTAATTGACTAACAGGAAGCTTCTTAGCAATTATTTTTTTCTTATTGTCAAGTATGTAGATGGAAGGGGTTGTGTCGGAGTGATAAAGTTGTGAATAGTGCTGAGGCAGATATGACCGCGGCCCATTCACAGTTATCCAAGGTGTTTTCATCTCTTTGATGAAGGTCTTCATTTTTGCATGGAAGTATCCGAGGATACGGCATATACTTCGAAATCAAATTTTGTGTGACTGGTATTGTAAAGGTTACTAGTTTTGGGGTTTCTTCCCGACAATGGCCACAGTCCGGATCGAATATCCACAAAATGACATATTTATTTTTGAGATCATACATTGATTTGGATTGAAGGTTCTGATCTTGCATAATCAGATTTGCTCCCGTCTTACCCACTAAACTACCGCGCAGTTTATCAGCGTAATCTTTCAGATTTTGTTTGATCTGATCACTGACCCAAAAATTCATTTCGCCTGATGCAAAATACTTGTCATAAAGACTTACATACACAGCATCCAACCCCATGATGTCAGGGTTCTGGTAAAGGAAGATGCAATTCCACACCAGATACTTATACGTTTCAGGATTTTTCTTAGCAAAGGCAACCATTTTGTCAATAGCCATCATAATGGTATCGGGTATGGGTGCGTATAATTTGTTCAGGTATTCCTTTATCTTTTCTTGATAGATAGGCTTGGGAAGACGAATCATGGCGTCATCGGCCAGATTAAACTTATCGAAGAAATGCGTGCGATAGTAGCGAAGTTGAAAGGTTGAATCAACTGTGCCATCTGCTTTCTTCGGTGGAGCAGGGGCTTCAATAGCTTGTGTAGCGTTAAGCAATCGTGCCGTAAGGGTGCTTGAGTGTTTGTCTATCAGATTTTTTTGATAGCCCACCACTTGCTCTGTTATTTTATTTAATGATTCTTTGGCTTGCTTACGATCAACTTCAGAGTGAGTGCTATCATTCATAACTTTTACGAATGGCTCTGCTTCTTTGCTACGCTCCATGTTAAAGCGCATGTTCTCAAAAAACAACCGATTATCCTCATCGCCAGTTACAGCGGCACTTTGAATGAAATTTTCTGAATTACCTTCGATAAGAAACCTTTGATTACTACTAACCACAAAATCGAAAATTTTGGATTTGCCAAGTACCAGAAAATATACCCCTTGGGGTAAGGTTTGTTTATTATCAAAAAGGAAGGCACCCGATGCATTTGAGCGCGCGGTATCTTTCAAATAAGTCTGCTCTCCATAATAATGCCCCAGATAGACGGTCGTATCCTGCCAGCCCTTGATTTTAAATTCAATTTTATAGCCGGTTTGTGCGAATGAATGTGTGGAGATAAAAAGAAGAATAACAATCAGCAGCCTCATATTTCGTTTACTATTAAATAACAAATTTCTAAAATTAGGATGGCTTTGCAAGTACAATTAATAAGCCAAGTGTACCGAAGGTAAGTTTTTGATTTGTTAAAAACTCCAAAAAAGAGTGGTTATGCACTCTCAGGTTTTAAAATTACTTTTGCACCGAAAAAAAATGTCGTTACATGTTTCAAATCTTACCAAAGTTTATGGCCAACAAAAGGCTATAAACGACATTTCATTCTCTGTGGAGAAAGGTGAGATTGTTGGTTTCCTAGGGCCCAATGGAGCAGGTAAATCCACCACAATGAAAATTGCCACGGGCTATCTGGCCCCAACGGCCGGTACGATTACAGTAAATCAATTTAATGTAGCTACTCATTCCGTTCAGGTGAGAAAGATTTTGGGCTATTTGCCAGAGCATAATCCGTTATACCTGGATATGTTTGTTCACGAGTATCTTCATTTTGTTGGTAAAGTATTTCAGTTATCAACTTCCCAACTAAAAGGAAGGGTGCCTGAAATTATTTCGCTTTGCGGATTGGACCGTGAACAGAATAAAAAAATAGAAGCGCTCTCCAAAGGATACCGGCAGCGAGTTGGTCTGGCGCAGGCACTCATTCACAATCCCGAAGTTTTGATTTTGGATGAACCTACCACGGGCCTTGACCCCAATCAAATTTTAGAGATCCGTAAATTGATTAAGCAGATCAGCCAGAATAAGACGGTGATATTCTCCACCCATATTATGCAGGAGGTTCAAGCTTTATGCGACCGCGTAATTGTAATTAATCAAGGCGTGATTGTGGCCGATGATCGGGTTGAAAATTTGCTAAAGCATCAAAAGAATAACCACCTTATTGTGGAGTTTGAATCGGACGTGGATGAACAAGAATTAAGAGCCCTCACCGGAGTTGAAAATGTAATTTTTCTTAAACGTGGACTTTATCGGTTGGTGACTACACAAGGAGTCGATCTTAGGCCAGAAGTTTTTCGTCTGGCTGCTGATAAAAATTTGTCGTTAATAGGCTTGCGCCAGGAGGAGAATTCTCTTGAAGAAATTTTTAGAGACTTAACGGCAACGAATAACGAAGCATGATACAGGTTTTTAAAAAAGAATTTAACAGTTTTCTGAACTCCCTGATCGCTTACATAGTGATTGGTGCCTTTTTAACGGGCATCGGATTATTCATCTGGGTATTTCCTGATACCTCGGTGCTGGATTATGGTTTTGCCGATTTAGATACATTGTTTTCCATGAGTCCGTATGTTTTCATTTTCCTTATTCCGGCCATAACGATGAAAAGTTTTGCGGAAGAAAAAAAGATGGGAACGCTTGAGTTGTTATTAACAAAACCCTTAAGCGATTGGCAAGTTGTGTTAGGAAAATTTCTCGCTGCGTTTGCACTTGTGCTGTTGGCCTTAATTCCAACGGTTGTTTACTATTACTCCATTTATAAATTGGGTAATCCAGTTGGCAATATCGATTCAGCCGGAGTAATGGGTTCTTATATTGGGTTAGCTTTACTTGCCATGATATTCTGCGCTATTGGTCTTTTTGCTTCAGCGCTCACATCCAATCAAATCATTTCATTTATTCTAGCAGCTTTTATTTGTTTTATTATCTACTCCGGCATAGAGTCGATCTCTTTACTAGTAGGAAGTTCAGGATTGGCCATTAAGCAGTTAGGTATTTTATATCATTACGAATCCCTTAGTAAAGGATTAATTGATAGCCGGGATGTTATCTATTTTATTACCGTTACCGGTTTTGTTTTATTGTCCACACGCATAATTATAGGTAGCAGGCAATGGTAATGCGATTTAATAGTAAGAGGACAGGTGACTTATTACTGCTGGCAAACGGTTTGGCGCTCCTTGTGTTGCTTAACATCCTGGCCTCTTTTTACTTTTTCCGAATTGATCTTACCGAAGAGAAACGTTATACCATTCAACCTCAAACCAAAACGATACTTGGTAAATTAGAAGATGACGTATTTGTTGAGGTATTTTTGGAGGGAGAGGATTTGAACCCGGAGTTCAAGAGATTTCAAAAATCTGTTCGCGAAACTTTGGAAGAGTTCCGCATTCATTCCAACAACCGGATTCAATATGTATTTACAGATCCATTGCAGGCGGCCAATGAGAAAGCTCGAAATGAATTTGTTGCAGAGCTAAATTCAAAAGGAGTTAGTCCACGTAACGTAATTGAAACCCGGGATGGGCAACGCGTAGAAAAATTTGTTTTTCCGGGAGCCCTAATTACGTACGAAGGTTTTGAGACAGGAGTGATGCTGTTAAAGGGAAATCGGGCACAAAGCATTAACGCGTCTATAGAGGGTATTGAATATGAACTGGCCAATGCCATCTATAAATTGAGTAATACGGATCGAAAACGCGTGGGGGTAATAACCGGTCATCGCGAATTGGATAGCCTCCAGTTTGCGGGATTGAATAATGCTTTATTGGATCAATACGATGTATTTAAAGTATCTCTATCATCCAAGAATCAAATTAGAAATTACGACTTATTGATTATTGCCAAACCGACTCGTGCTTTTACGGAAATGGATAAGTATAAGTTAGATCAGTACTTGATGCAGGGCGGCAAAATTCTTTTTTTGATTGACAGGTTGGATGCTGATATGAGCCACGCCTCGGAGGAAGATTACTTTGCTTTTCCTTATGATCTTAATCTGGATGATCAGTTATTTAAGTATGGCGTGCGGATAAACCCGGATTTAATTCAGGACCGGGTATCGGGAAAATATCACATTGTAATTGGTGGCGATCAGAATCAACCACAGATTATGCAACTGGATTGGCCTTTCTTTCCATTGGTAAATCAATATGCTACGCATCCTATTACACGAAATCTAGATGCCACTTTATTAAAGTTTGTAAGCAGCATTGATACGGTAAAAGCTGTTGACGTAACGAAGACGCCTCTACTCTTCTCATCACAATATTCAAGAAAAGTTACTGCGCCAGTGAAGGTGGGTGTAAATGACTTACGCAGGCAAATGCAGGCCGATGTTTTTGAGTCGGGTAGAATCCCTATTGCGTATTTACTTGAGGGAAACTTTACATCATTATTCAAGAATCGGTTTGCCCCAGAGGGAGTTGATACGGCCAGCTTTAGAGATCGCAGCGTTAAAACAAAAATTATTTTAGTTGCCGATGGTGATATTGCAAAAAATGATGTTAATCCGCGCGACAATAATCCGCAATCGCTCGGCCTCGATCCGTTTACACATTATACGTTTGCCAACCAGGATTTATTAATGAACATGGCTGCTTATCTCGTGGAAGAGAACGGCTTGATCAAAGCCAGAAACAAGGAAGTAAAAGTTAGGCCGCTCGACAAAGAGAAAATCAGGGATACCCGATCTTTCTGGCAAGTCATTAATTTGGTGTTGCCCATGATCGCGCTAATCGTATTTGGAATAGTGCGTGCATACATTAGAAAATTAAAATATACCCGTTTCTAGATGCAAGAGAAGAGAAATTTAACCTTACTCGTATCGCTCATTGTACTAACCAGCATTTGTGCATCACTGATGTTTTTTGATGGTGGGAGCAAAGAGTTTGACGTTGATAAAAATCTTTTCAAAGTATCCGACCAGACCGAAATTGATAGGGTACTTTTAACCATTTCGAATAGGCCCCTTGAGATATCTTATGAAGGTTCAAAATGGATGGTGAATAAGTCGTTCGAGGCTGACCGCCAATTGGTAACAATATTCTTTGCAACACTCATGCAAACTGAACCTAAACGACCCGTGGGTGTAGCAGTACAGGATTCATTGACCGCGTATATGCTAAAAAATGGAATCAATGTAAAACTATATGAAGGAGAAAATTTGGTTAAAGATTTTTGGGTGAGCGGCAACGATAGAAAAACGGAGACCTATTTTCTGCTTCAGGGCGATGAGATTCCTTATCTGGTAACTATTCCGGGGCACCGACTTTATATTGCGTCCCTTTTTGAGTTGCCTACCAATGAATGGCGGGATAAACGCATTTTCAATTTTAGATGGGAAAGCTTTAAGTCATTGACTGCTACTTTTCCAGGAGAACCTAAGGATAGTTTTACGATTTCTTTTCAAAATAAATATTTTGGAATTGAGGGCTTAGCCGAATCGGACACAACAAAACTTAATGACTACTTAGATGCTGTATCTTTAATCAGGGGTAGCCGATTTCTTTCTACGGGCGAATCCCGTGTGTATGATAGCCTGCTACAAACCATACCTGAATTTTCTGTTGTGGTGACAGACATTGCTAACCGAACGTATGAAATAGAGGTATACCCAGCAATCAAATCAACAGGCGAAATAGTGGCCCGAATGAAAAACGAAACAGGGGTTGTATTCGATCGCAAGGAAATCGCCTTAATTGCCCGAAAAAGAAGCTATTTTAAGAGATAGCACCTCTCTTTCTTGCATTTTTCAGATTGGTTTTTCTTTATAACTTTACCGCCCAGTAAAACCACAAACCACTGATTTACAATGAAGTTTATTGTTAACTCAAGCTACCTACTTAAGCAGCTTTCTAACATCAACGGGGTAATTACAACTAACCCAGTTGTGCCTATACTTGAAAATTTTCTCTTTGAGATCGATAAAAGCGGCCTGACCGTTACGGCTTCTGATCTTCAAACCTCGATGATTACTGAGATAACAGTTGAATCTAAAGAGAAAGGGAATATCGCGGTGCCTGCTAGAATCCTTCTTGATACATTGAAGAACTTACCCGATCAGCCGGTTACATTTTCGATTGATGAATCGACTTATAGCATTGAAATCAGTTCTGACAACGGTCGCTACAAACTAGCTGGAGAGAACGCAACCGATTTTCCTAAGGTTCCGGCAGTATCCAACGATTTCTCGGCTACTATTTCATCAGAAGTACTAGCCCGTGCGGTCAACAATACCATTTTTGCTACCAGCAGCGATGAGTTACGGCCCGCTATGACTGGTGTGTATGTTAATTTGGGTGAGAAGAACACAACGTTCGTGGCGACTGACGGTCATCGTTTAGTGCGTTACCGCAGAACTGATATTAAGTCGGACAACGGTAACTCAATTATCATTCCGCGCAAAGCGTTGAATTTATTAAAGGCAACCTTACCCACTGAAAATACCGATGTGAGCATTGACTTCAACATGTCTAATGCATTTTTCAAGTTTGGCAATATTAGAATGATTTGTCGCCTGATTGACGAGCGTTTCCCGGATTACGAAAATGTAATTCCGTCAACGAATCCTATCAAGATGACTATCAGTCGTACGGATTTGTTAGGTTCGCTCAAGCGGATTTCCATTTATGCTAATAAAACTACCCATCAGGTTAGACTTAAAATTACGGGTAGCGAACTTCAGGTTTCTGCGGAGGATTTGGATTTCTCCAATGAAGCGAACGAGCGTCTTTCCTGCGAACATGAAGGCGAGGATATTGAGATAGGGTTTAACGCAAAGTTCTTGATTGAAATGTTAACCAATTTGGATACCGATCAGATTAAACTCAATATGTCAGCTTCTAATAAAGCGGGCGTTATCTTCCCTTCGGAAAAAGAAAAAGGTGAGGATATATTAATGTTGGTAATGCCTGTAATGCTGAATCAATACGTACAGAATCTTTACTAAAGTCATTAAACAACAAAGCCCTCAAACGAGGGCTTTGTTGTTTTCAGGCAAGTCAAGTAGCAACTATTTCAACTCATCAAAATTAAACGAGGTCTCTAAAAACTTAGTCGTAAACTTTCCTGAACGGAAAATAGGATTGTCCATCAACTTCAAATGGAACGGGATGGTAGTCTTAACACCTTCAATAATAAATTCACTCAACGCGCGCTTCATTCGTGTAATCACCTCTTCGCGCGACTGACCCGTTACAATTAATTTACCAATCATCGAGTCGTAGTTGGAGGGAATGGTATAGCCAGCATAAACATGACTGTCAATACGAACTCCATGGCCACCTGGCTTGTGCAGATTTATAATTTTGCCTGGGGAAGGACGGAAACCATTAGCAGGATCTTCTGCATTGATGCGGCATTCCATCGCAAATAAATTAGGATAATAGTTAGTGCCTGAAATAGGCACACCAGCCGCCACTTTTATTTGTTCTTTGATTAGATCGTAATTGGTTACTTCTTCCGTAATAGGATGCTCCACCTGAATACGGGTATTCATTTCCATGAAGTAAAAATCCCCATGTTTATCAACCAAGAATTCAATCGTGCCGGCACCTTCATAGTTAATTGCTTTAGCACCTTTAATGGCGGCTTCGCCCATGCGGTCGCGTAACTCCTGACTTACCACAGGCGAGGGAGTTTCTTCAACCAATTTCTGATGTCTCCGTTGTATAGAGCAATCACGTTCCGACAAGTGGCACACTTTGCCATATTGGTCACCAACCACTTGTATTTCAATATGACGAGGCTCCTCAACAAATTTTTCAAGATAAAGACCATCGTTACCAAAGGAAGCACCCGCTTCGCGCTTGGCATCATCCCAGGCTTTTTGAAACTCAGACTCATCGTTGATAATCCGCATGCCTTTACCGCCACCACCGGCAGTTGCTTTCACAATTACCGGATATTTAATTTTTTTGGCGATCTTCATTCCTTGTTCAACAGACTCTAATAGTCCATCAGAACCTGGAATACAGGGGACGCCTGCTTTAATCATGGTTGCTTTGGCTGTTGCCTTATCACCCATCGATCGGATCATGTCTGGAGTTGGGCCAATAAATTTTATTCCATATTCATGACATACTGATGAAAACTCTACGTTCTCTGATAAAAATCCATAACCGGGATGAATGGCATCGGCATTCGTGATTTCAGCAGCAGAAATGATACGAGGGATATTGAGATATGATTCTTTGCTTGGCGGAGCACCAATACAAACGGCTTCATCAGCAAAGCGCACGTGAAGACTTTCACGATCGGCAGTAGAATAAACCGCTACCGTTTTTATATCCATTTCTTTGCAGGTCCGGATAACACGCAACGCGATTTCACCACGGTTAGCAATCAGTATTTTCTTAAACATAGAAATTAATTCAAGGTTAAAATTTAAAATTCAAGATATAAAAACTCTCTTTTGAAGATTTGAGTTTTGATTCTTGAATTTCGAAAGGTTAATCAGGCTCAACAACAAAAAGAACCTGATCGTACTCTACCGGTGATGAGTTTTCAACCATCGCCTTTACAATCGTTCCCGATACTTCAGATTCGATTTCATTGAAGAGCTTCATAGCTTCAATAATACATACGGTTTGGCCTTTAGTCACTTTATCACCTACCGAAATAAGGGGCGGTGAATCAGGATTAGGCGATCGATAAAATGTACCAATCATGGGCGATTTAATCTCCACGGTTGTTTTAGTTGCTGCTGGCTTATCAACTTTGTGGCAGCTGCCGGTGCTTGAATCGCTTGGGTTGCTGCAACCGGGGCAGCCATTATATGTGTTGGAGAAGAAGATTTCATTACCTTCTGATCCGGTTCACGCTTAACATGGATCTTAAGTTCTTTGGTTTCAATATCTACTTCGTTAAGGCCCGATTGAGCAATAAAGTCGATGAGGTCTCTAATTTCAGAAGTTTTCATTTCACTTTGTTTTTTTGTTTCAGATGACCCATTCGTGCTGGGTGATTTTGAAGGGATACTTTTTTTTGTTGCCATGATCTTTATTTAACTCGTTCTACGTACTCGCCCGTATCGGTTTTAATTTTAATATTGTCACCCGTGTTAACAAATAAAGGTACCCGAATTTCGGCACCCGTGTCAATAGTAGCCGCCTTAAGTGTACGAGTTGCCGTATCGCCTTGCATACCGGGTTCTGTGTAAGTGACATTTACAACAACATGAGAAGGTGGTTCCGCAGTAATAGGGGAGGTGCCATTTTCAAATGCGATTAGAATAGTTACTCCTTCTTTAATATACTTTACCGAGTCGCCCAGCAATACCTTATCTAGATAGACTTGCTCAAAAGTTATGTTGTCCATACACACCAAACTTTCGCCATCCTGATAAAGATATTGATACTCTTTCGTTTCTACCCGAAGTTGATCCACCGAATCACCAGGGCGAAAACGATTCTCTACGATTTTACCTGTTCTTACACTTCTCATTTTTACCTGGTAGAAAGCACGTAAGTTGCCGGGTGTGCGATGTTGAAGTTCTTCGATTTGAACGACTTCACCATTGTACCGGATATAGTTGCCTTTACTGAGGTCAGAAACTGTTGCCATAAAAAAATCAGACTTTAATTTACAAATGAATTGATTAATTACAATTTTCTAAATACGAGCGGTAAGTTGGCGTTAGCTATTGTAGGCCCACTTTACATAAACGGAACCCCAGGTAAATCCGCCACCAAAGGCAGCCATTAACAGGTTATCTCCTTTTTTTAATTTCTTTTCAAAATCCCACAACAGAAGCGGAATAGTACCTGCGGTGGTATTTCCATACCGCTCAATGTTCATAAGTACTTTTTCTTCACTAATTCCTACACGACTTGCCGTGGCATCAATAATACGCTTATTGGCCTGATGTGGTAAAAGCCAATCAATTGTTTTTGGTGTGAGGTTATTTCTTTCGGCAACTTGTGCGGCTACTTCGGCCATATTGGTGACTGCAAATTTATAGACAGCGGCCCCTTCCTGATAAACAAAATGTTGTCGTGCATCCAAGGTTTGTGTACTAGCTGGCATACGGCTTCCGCCTGCTTTCATATGTAGATAGGATTCGCCACCGCCATCGCTTTTCAAAATCCAATCCATAATCCCCACATCTTCTGTAGTAGGTTCCAATAAAACACAACCAGCGCCATCTCCAAATATGATGCAGGTGGTACGATCTGTATAATCAACAATGGCCGACATTTTATCGCCACCAATGACAACAACTTTTTTATACACACCCGATTGAATGAAACTTGCACCTGTGGCCAAGGCGTAAATAAAGCCGGAGCAAGCTGCGCCCATATCAAAACTAAAGGCATTGGTAGCACCAATCGAAGTGGCAACAATATTAGCAGTAGCCGGAAAAGTCATATCCGGAGTAACCGTAGCAAAAATTACCAGGTCTATTTCTTTCGGATCAATTTTAGTTTTGGCAAGCATGTCTTTAACTGCTGCAATGCCCATGGTACTAACCCCCTGGTTTTCACCTTTTAAAATTCTCCTTTCTTTAATACCGGTTCTCGAGGTAATCCACTCATCGTTGGTTTCTACCATTGATTCAAGTTCCTTGTTTGTAAGAATGTAGTCGGGAACGTAGCCTCCTACACCTGTAATCGCGGCTTTTATTTTATTCATACTAAATAATGGCAGTTTGTCTCGCCTTGTGCTAAAAAAACAATGCCCGATTGAAATTTCAATCGGGCTTCAATTGTAAGTACGTTAGCTACTTTGTTTGTCGTGCTGACAGCCAAAGCAAAAATTACTCTTAAACTTTAAGGATACGATCATGGCGTATTAAGCCAGTACCTCCTTCTCCATCACCACATTGCCTTTGTAAAATAACTTTCCTTCATGCCAGAAGGCACGATGGGGCAAGTGGTTTTCTCCCGTTGTAGGACACACCGCCATTTGTTTGGCAGTCGCCTTATAATGGGTTCTTCTTTTATCTCTGCGGGTTTTCGAGGTTTTTCGTTTCGGATTCGGCATAACCTATTCTTAATTTATTTTAACTTTTTCAATTTTTCCCACCGTGGGTCTATGTTCTCTTTTACTTCGTTATCATCTGAGGTGCTATAAATAATTTGCACCCCCTGCTCATCTTCATTGTCTGGTTCATCCTGAAATTTCGGATGAATTTTTTTTATTGGAATTGCCAAGGCAACGAATTCGTATACAAACTGCCCGATATCAATACTATCCTGATCATGGGTAATGATTACGATTTCGTCACTAACTTTGGCTTCATCACCATATTTGAATACAATTTTTCTGGTTTCTTCAATCGGAAAATTGAAAGGCTCTAACGAGCGATCGCACACCAAGTGAGCTTTGCCAGAAATCTTGAAATCAATCTCAATGAACGTTTCCCTTTTGTCTAAAACAATCCGCACATCAAAATCACCACCCGAAATCACCTCTTTCCCATACTTTTCAAAAAAGCTATCTGCTAGCTTAAAATCGAAAATATGGGCCTTTTTGCTGAGCCCGATGATAT
The DNA here is from genome assembly GCA_016712035.1 of Flammeovirgaceae bacterium. Lineage (GTDB taxonomy): Bacteria > Bacteroidota > Bacteroidia > Cytophagales > Cyclobacteriaceae > ELB16-189. Next base: position 108,409 of record JADJRT010000010.1, read on the forward strand.
TGATGCTAAATTCTTTCAACCCAAAGGGTTTTAAAATGAGCGGGCAAATTTATCAGTATTTATTGGATTTATGCCTTTTGTCTTGGGGAATTTTAAGATAGATGTGAATTTATCCTTAAAAAAGGGCATTTATTTACCAATACTCGGTAAACGCAACAGTTTTTAATTCTGAACCAGACTTTTTGGTCAAATTTTCAATTAAAAAATCAACTACATTCTTTTTGAAACCCAATTTTATAGCAATGCTCTTGGTAAAAATGACCTCACTTTCAAAAACCTTTTGATCGACAAAAATCAGTTCAATACAATCCATTAAATAATCGAATTTCTGGTCGTTTGAAAGGGCACCTAGTGAATCAATAGGCTCAGGATTGCGAATTAACTGGTTCACTTCTTCTTCAGGAAACTTTCGGTCTTGCGCGATCTTAAGAATCATCTCTCGTTCAGCTTTTGCGAAATGTTTATCCGCTTCGGCTAATTGTATAAGAATGTTTAGCTTTTTTTTGGTAACAATATCCATTTCATTCCGCTGTGGGATTCAAATCTAACATTAATTGCTTTTTTAACCGGTTAAAGATGCTAAAAGGTTAAAATACCATGTAAGGTTCCTTAATTTTCTACTAATTGTGATCTCCTATTCTTGATTATTTCACAGGCAACATACATAGCCTGGCGCATCGAACTTTCGCTGGCAAGATTTTTTCCGGCAAGATTATAAGCTGTTCCATGATCAGGCGAGGTGCGTACATGGGGCAATCCTGCCGTGTAATTGATGCCAGATTCGAATGACAGCGTTTTAAATGCAACAAGGCCTTGATCGTGATACATAGCAATAATGCCATCATATTTTGAATGTTGGCCAGAAGCAAAAAAACCATCGGCTGGAAAAGGGCCAAATATTAATTTTCCTTTTGTCTTAAGATCTTGAATAACAGGCTTTATCACTTCATTTTCTTCATTGCCTAAGAGTCCTTCATCTCCGGCATGCGGATTTAAGCCCAGCACTGCAATTTTTGGTTTACTGATCAAGAAATCTTTTTTCAAAGTCAGTTCCAACAATCGTATTTTAAGTTCCACACGCTCTCGGGTAATAAAGGATGAGATTTCTTTAACCGGGATGTGTTCAGTGACCAATCCCACCTTAAGATCCTGGCCCACCATAAGCATAAGACTTTCACCTGCGTTAAACTCTTGCGTCAGATATTCGGTGTGTCCCTGGAATGGAAACTCTTCGCCATGAATCGTATTTTTATCAATGGGTCCGGTAACAAATCCGTCAATTAAACCTTCTTTAACTTCTTCTACTGCTTTCTTTAATGAGAGTAAGGCCGCTTTAGCGGTTTGACGTGAAGGTTGACCTGGGTTAATTTCAATCATATCCTCCCAGCAATTAACTACATTGATTGCTTTCGGGAAAAATTGACCTTTTGTTTTAACCACGTTATAATTGAATTCTTCGAGGTTCATTAGTTTTCTGTAAAAAGAAAGCGCTTTGGTAGAACCGTAAATAACGGGTGTCATGAGATTATGAAGTCGATGATCGGCTAATGCTTTAATAACTACTTCCGGACCAATGCCATTTAGGTCGCCTAAGGTTATCCCAATACGTGGTTTATCTGAAGGATGAGTTTGCATCATGAATTATAATTTGAGTTAAGGTCACACGCAATTTAGTGTAATTTTCTTGTTTTGATTTTATACTTTGTAGTTTGGTGAAATTTTGTGCTAACTCGGTTGATCCAAATACTTCTTTACTATGGTGCGTCCTAAAAAACATCTCGGACAACATTTTTTGAAGGATCAGACCATTGCGCTACGGATTGTAGAGGCGCTTCAACTTTCTTCAGAAAGAAATACAGTAATAGAGATTGGCCCAGGTACAGGCGTGCTCACTCAATTTTTACAAAAGAAGGATTTGGTGGAGTTGACTTTAGTAGAGATTGATCGCGAATCTATCGCTTATCTTAAAGAGCACTACGCGGGTCTAGCGAATAATATTATTGAGGGCGATTTTTTAAAGCTTGATCTCAAAGTGCTATTTACTGCCGATCTGCATATCATTGGTAATTTTCCCTATAATATCTCCTCTCAGATTTTTTTTAAAGTATTGGAACACCGGTCTCAAGTAAAACAGGTGGTGTGCATGCTGCAAAAGGAGGTCGCTGATCGGATCGCTGAGAAACCGGGTAGTAAGACGTATGGCATTCTTAGCGTCTTATTGCAAGCGTATTACGATATCGAATATTTATTTAAGGTTCCACCCGGAGTTTTCTTTCCACCACCGAAGGTAATGTCTGCGGTAATCAGACTAACCCGTAACAATAGAGAGAGGTTGGATTGTGACGAAGTGCTTTTCAAAGTAGTGGTTAAGCAAGCATTTCAAAATAGACGTAAGACCTTGCGCAACGCATTGAAAGTTTTAAATTTGCCTGCCTCTCTAATAAGCCATCCACTTTTGGATAAACGTGCCGAACAATTAGAGGTTGAACAGTTTGTCTTTCTAACAAAACAATTAGAAGCTTTTCGTGAAGCCAATTGAATTTGAATTAAATAAGGAATTCAGAGATCGCTTTCAGGATGCCCTGAATGAACGCGATGATGCCTTCATTCGTCAAAGTCTGGAGGAAGTGAATCCAGCTGACATTACGGCCCTACTGTACGAATTCAGTGGTGAAGAATCGAAGTTCGTATTGGATTTGCTGACGGTTGAAATCCGATCAAGGATTATTAATGACCTTGATTCCGATACCCGAAAAACATTTTTAAGTCACTATACAACGGAAGAGATAACCGAACTTGTTAACCAACTTGATTCGGATGATGCCGCTGATATTTTAAATGAGTTGCCTATAAAGTCCAGCGAAGAAATTATAGCGCGCCTGGATGCTGAACTCAAATCGCAAGTTATTGATTTGTTGCGGTATGATGAAAATGTGGCCGGTGGATTGATGGCCAAAGAGTTGATCAAAGCCCTTGATCACTGGACGGTTGTGCAATGTGTTGAGGAGATCCGCAAACAAGCAGAGCATGTAACTAAGTTTTATGCTGTGTATGTTGTGGATAGCACTGATAAGCTATTAGGCCGTGTGTCTTTACAGCAACTTATTCTATCAGACCCACGCACGCTGGTTAAGGACATATTAGATGACGATGTAGAGGTAGTAGAAACCTATATGGAGGATAGAGAAGTAGCGGAGATCATGAGTAAATACGATTTGGAATCGGTGCCTGTGGTTAACGTACAAGGTCAATTGGTTGGTCGCATTACTATTGATGATGTAGTAGATGTGATTACTGAGCAGGCGGAAGAAGAACGACAACTTATGTCGGGTATAACGGAGGATGTTGAGGAGGATGATAGTATCTGGAGAAATACAAGGGCACGTTTGCCTTGGTTGTTTATTGGTATTTTAGGTGGGATGGTAAGTGCTCGCTTTATGGGTTTTTTTGAGTTAGAAATTGCCAAGATTACAGCTATAGCATTTTTTATCCCTCTTATTCAAGCAACCGGAGGTAATGTAGGTATTCAATCTTCCTCCTTAGTGGTTCAAAGTTTGGCAAGCCCAGGCTTTGTTGACGAGGGTCTTTGGAAACGACTATTAAAGGTATTCAGCGTAGCACTGCTTAATGGATTATTTCTTTCGCTAGTTGTCTTTGGAATTACCTGGGTTGTTTTTGGGCACGAGGCATTAAATATAGTTGTGTCACTTGCGCTTTTCTTTGTTGTCGTTTTTGCTTCATTTATAGGAACCGTTACACCGCTTATTCTTAATAAGATGGGTTTTAATCCAGCCCTGGCATCAGGTCCGTTTATTACAACGACCAACGACTTGCTTGGTTTGGCGATTTATTTTTTAACCATACATCTGCTTTTGTAAGTTTCAATTAAATAGGTGGCTAATGTACAGAAGTAATGAACTTGGTTAATCTGAAGTTATTTTATCGTGTTCAATTCTGCTTTTTTCGTTTTATTTGAAATTGTATCAGATACATCTATTGTTATATATTATTTGTTTTGAGGCGCTTTGCCTGCATGTATGTCTGCTGTGAATAGAATTAAGGCAAAATTTCAAGAACAATTCAATATCATCATTGAAAAACCATTGCTAACCGCTTCGCTGGTTTTAGCCGGAGTTTCGGTGCTTGTAATAAGTTTAAGCCTAAAATATTACATCCGAGATTTTGAAAGTTTCTGGTCTCAAATTTTGATAGAGGCTCACGGAATGATCTTTGATATAGCCATAATCGGTATTTTACTTTTTTGGCTAAACCAAAATGGAGAAACCAGACAACGCATTCGATATTATAAGGATGAGATTGACGATTTTCGATTGTGGGAGTCTGATGAAGCTGCCTTTCGAACGGTGGGTAATATTAAACGCTTAAATCGACACAAAATTCATGAGATTAACCTTGTTAATTGTTATCTGGCACGTACTAATTTGAATTATGTCAATCTGAAAGCATCAAACCTCAATTCAGCCAATTTTTCAAACTCTTCGCTGATTGAAACCAACCTGGAGAATACTCGACTTAATCAAACTAATTTCGAAAATTCAAATTTGAATCAAGCTATATTAAAAGGGGCCTATGCCAGTGGTGCAAATTTCAAAGATGCTTTTTTAATTAAATCTCAGTTTGAGAATGCTTTTTTGATAAAGACTAACTTTAAGAATGCTTTTTTGATGGAGGCTAATTTGACGGGTAGTTACTTAATGGGTGCCGATTTTGAAAATGCAAGTCTGTATAAAGCAGATTTGCGAGGTGCCAAGGGTCTTACCTTAGAACAACTAACAAAAGCAAAAACATTATACCTGGCTAAATTTGATGACGAAATTTTAGATCAAATAAAAACTAACTTACCCGAGTTGGTGGGTGCCTGATTTTGAAATCGTAAATTAAAAAATTAATTTTGAGTTATGTTTTAACAACGGCTTCGTGCCCCGAAGCCGTTGTTTCTTTTTGTTTAAGCGTGAACGTGGTGTGTGATAGGACAAAAAAAATACTTTTAATATTGGATTATGAGCCAGAAGATTTCATATTATACTAAGGAAGGGTTAGAGAAAATTACAAGTGAATTATCAACCCTAAAAAGTAAGGGGCGTAGTAATATTGCCAAGCAAATAGCCGAGGCACGTGATAAAGGCGACTTGAGTGAAAATGCAGAATATGATGCAGCCAAAGATGCTCAAGGACACCTCGAAGCTAAGATAGCTCAATTGGAAAATCTGTTAAGCGGAGCACGTTTATTAGATGAAACTAAGATTGACACTTCCTCTGTTTCTATACTTTCTAAAGTGACTATTAAGAATAAAAAGAATAAGGCCACTATGACCTACATGTTAGTTTCTGAAGAAGAGGCTGATCTAAAAGCAGGAAAAATTTCTACACAATCACCAATAGGTAAGGGATTGTTGGGAAAGAAAAAAGGAGATCTGGCCGTAATAAAAACTCCGGCTGGAGAAATTGAGTTTGAAATTCTTGATATTGGAGTTTAATACGAACCACAACCCGTATGCCATCCATCTTTACTAAAATTATTAATCGAGAAATTCCAGGACACATTGTGGCGGAGGATGATAGGTTTATTGCATTTTTGGATGTTATGCCACTTGTAGAAGGACACACGTTGATTGTACCTAAAAAGGAAATTGATTACATCTTTGACTTTGATGATACCACGCTGGCTGATATGACGGTGTTTGCTAAAAGAGTTGCGATTGCGATAAAGCAAGTAGTGCCGTGCAAGCGTATTGGTGTTGCCGTAATAGGACTTGAGGTACCCCATACCCATATCCATTTGGTGCCAATGAATACCATGGGCGATATTAATTTTACTAAACCAAAACTTTCGCTTTCTGCCGAGGTAATGAAATCAATAGCGGAAAAGATTCGAATTGCTCTCGGATAATTTGAATATCAAATAAAATCGATATCCACATTAAGTGGATAGCGCATTAAAAAATCTAATGCGACCTCCACCGTCATCCCTTCAAATAATACTTTATATAAGCGATCGGTAATTAAGGCGCGCACTTTATAATGATCTGCGCACTTCTTAGCAATGCGAACGGTATTAATCCCTTCTGCTACTTCAGCCATATCACTTAAAATGGCAGCAAGTTTTTCTCCTTTAGCCAATCGGTAACCTACTGTAAAATTTCTACTCATGGGGCTATTGCAGGTTGTTACGAGATCACCAATACCCGCAACACCCAGGAACGCTTTTAGGTCTCCACCGAGCGCCCGCCCCAGATAGACCATTTCTACGGCACCACGACTTATAAGTAATCCTTTTGCGTTTTCTCCATAGCCAAGTCCACTAAGAGCCCCGGAAGCAATGGCGATTATATTCTTTAATACACCCGCTATTTCAACACCAACAATGTCATTATTTTCATAAACCTGAAAGCGATCATTACGCAGCAAGCGTTTACCAAGCTGTATCACTTCATTGAAATGACTGGCAACTACCGTTGCACCCGGCTGACGTTGTGCTAATTCTTTGGCAAGGTTTGGTCCAGCCAGACAGCCCACCCTTACAACCACGCTTTCTTCCTGAATCACTTCGCTCATCGTTTTTACCTGTGTGCGTGTTAATTTGGGAATGCTCTCGATGGTCTCGCCTGCAGGAAGCGTTATGTCAAATCCTTTGGTTCCGTGTATAAGTATGTGGTAAGGATGCAAATAGGGGGAAAGTTGTTTCATCATGGCGCGAAAATGTGCTGATGGCACCATGGGAAATATTACATCGCACTGCGAGGCTAAGTAAGCAAGGTCGTGTGTGGGCTCAATATTTTGATGAAGCGGATACCCTCTGTTTTCTTTTGCCTCTCGCATGTGGGTAACGGCCTGTTCATTGCGTGCATAGAGAAGTACCTTTCGTTGTAAGGCCAGAATATTGGCAATGACTGTTCCGAAATTACCTGCGCCTATTACCCCAACAGGTTTTTCAGATGTACTGTTCGAGGTCATAGCCAACCAGTCGATTATGGTAGTAGAATAGTACGGTAAGGTCTTTCGTAATGATATTCCCTTTCTTGTTTAGTAACAAGGGCCGGTTGAGATGAAAGATTCCTACATTTTCGATACCTAGTTTTATTACGCCATCGACTTTGCCTTTCAGGTGCGTAGCATGATACACTTTGCCATCGTCTTTGAGTTCGTAAATTTTTTTACGAACCCGTTTAAAGGTTTCTCTGAATTCAGCATACTCAATTTCAAGATCCTCTTCCGGCAACCGCAACAGGCTAAATAGATCCAACTTCGGAAACTTCTTTTGCCACATTTCAAAGGCAACAAAAGCGGCCAGGTGACTGCTAAATACCCGGTTAATGCGATGATATTCAGACACAATCCGCTGACTGAGCATGCGTGTGTATTCATCTTCGCGCTGCTTGTCATCCGTTATGCTACTGTTAGAAACGAAGTAATCTCGGGTGTCAATAATCCTACCATGAGAGTCGAGGCTGTTGCCTTCTTCGTCTACATAGTTTCCAATAACATCAAGCCCTGGGCCAATAGAGACGGAAATATTAGAGCCTTTGGTGAAAAACTTAAATAGGAAGCGGAGCAATTGAACGCTACCATATTTATCTTGTTCCGGGAAGTATTTATCCTTCCCTTTTACATGAAGATAATCTTCAACAAGATCGGGTGCTTCAAGCACGAAATTATAATTAAGGGTAACCGGGACAATAAAAATTTTACGCACCTTTTCGCCAGGGTTTTCCTGATACAGATTTCGCTGGGCCTCAATAGCTGTACTCAATAAGCCTAACTTCAGTTGTTTTTCAAGCAAGCCTGATCGCGACCGTGTTCCGCCTGGAAAAAACAAGCTATGGGCTCCCTTTTGGATGGCCTGATTAGAATACATTTTTAGCGCTTCCAGGTAGGGAAGGTTCTTTTTTCTGCGATCAACCTTATAAGCCCCCAGGCTGTTCATAAAGTAGGCAAATATTTTTATGTTGAAGAGATTTAAACCAGCCCCATAAATGAAGGCCGGTAAACCGCACGAATGAATCACCCATCCAATCAAAATAGAATCCAAATTACTAAAGTGGGTAGGCACCATCACCACCGTTCCCTGCGTTGCCAGTTTACGGAGCATTTTCACTTTACCAACAATTTGAATTTTATCCCGTAAGGTGTATTGGCTTCGGAAGAAGGCCCCGAATTTTTTTACTCGGGCGCCATTGAGAAGTCGCTGAAACCAAAATTTTACGACTTCGCGGGTTACCCGATAAGAGTTTGGTTTGAAACTACCGGCAATTTCATTTACATAGCGTAATACAATTTTATGAAGGATTTCTTCTTCAATAGGCTTAGACTCTTCAGGCGTCTTTGCGCTTAGTTCTACCAATTCATTTTTAACCTGAGACCAAAATCTTGAATCATCTTTTGGGTCTACCCGCCATCTGTTTCTCTTAATACGATTTTGCTCACGGTAGGCAGTTGCTTCCAACTCATCAATTAGTTGCTTACGGGTCGGCCTAAGTTGCTTAATCCGTTCAATAGTCTTCTGCGCCACTTCTTCAACAAATTCCTTTCGGTTTTTGCTTAGTCGATAGACAGGCCAGTCCGGTATACCATCGAGAATGGGTTTGTACGGTCTGTTCTTATTTTTCTTTTCTTCCAGTATTTCCATCTTCCAGATCTAAGCCAAAGCGGGGGATCAAAGTTAAGCGGTGCGAGGTTAAACGCAAAAAATCATTACAAGTGTCTTTCAAAGGATTTGTTCAAACTTTTGACATTTCAAGAAAGCGATTCAATGCTTCCTCCAAAAGGGCTCGTCAAGCAAATCAATAACATCACCCTCGGAAGTAGTATCCAATTCATTTATTTTAAAAGTTTGCTCCAATAATCCTGACTCAATTTTTTATCAGGTACTTCCCATTCCATTGAAAAATAGTGATTTTGAAGTTAGCGTAAAGGGATTTCTTTGATTACTCTCATGATTGCTTAACGGTTAAATTTAGAATAATTTACATTGTCAATGGCTCCGGCTATATGAATAGTTATTTTCAAAGCAAATATTTCGCAGCGCGGAGCGTTTATCTCTCAAAAAAGGCTTTTACAGGCAGACTATTTGTCGTTACTTGTAACATAATCCTATTTATAATTGTTGAGATTCCGTAGTAAAGAAGTATGAACAAAAGATTGAATACAGGAGGTTGGAGATGGGTTGGTGCGTTGCTACTAATTCTTACTGCTTTTGTAAATGTGAACGCAACTCATTTAAGGGCGGGGGAAATTACCATGCAGCGTGTTAGTTGCACAAGCCTAACTTTCAGAATTACGATTACTGTTTATACAGATACCGGGTCGCCCATAAAGTTTGGTGATGGCGAACTTAATTTTGGCGATGGAAGCGATCCGATAGTTACCCCTTCTATAGACAATACACTACGGCCTGATTTAGGCCCGGAGGTTGGAACAGTTTCCTACACGGTTGAGCACACATTTGGTGGGCCTGGTAAATACACGATAAGCTACTTAGAGGCAAATCGAAATGCAGGTATCCTTAATATGACCAATTCAGTGGATACCAGGTTCTATGTTGAAACCCAAATCATTATTGATCCTTTTTTGGGATGCAGTAACACACCACGACTTCTCGTGCCACCGATTGACAAAGGTTGTACCGGAGCTGCTTTCTATCATAATCCAGGAGCGTTCTATCCTGACGGAGATAGCCTATCTTTTGAACTTACCATTCCTAAAAGAGAAAAGGATGCAAACGTATTTGGATACCTCGATCCGAACGCTAAAAAGTTCTACGATGCTATAGGTCTTAATTACGGCACGTCCAACGAGGCGGGTAGTGGATCACCGTCATTTTCGATTGACAAAACAGGGACATTACTTTGGGATGCCCCCGGTGCCCCCGGAGAATATAATATTGCATTTCTAATTAAAGAATGGCGTAAGGTTAACGGCATTTGGATTCAACTCGGGTACGTTGTTCGCGATATGCAAATAATCATTGAAGATTGTTTAAATCAACGACCGGAACTAGCGGTTCCGCCCGACATATGCGTGGAGGCTGGTGAATTGATAAACATTGATGTGTTTGGAACTGATCCTGATTATGATAGTGTAAAACTGGAAGCATTTTCTGAAATTTTTAGTATCAATCCATCACCCGCTAACTTTAGTCCAAGGCCACCGGTATTTCAAAAGACAGGCCCTAGAGTAGATGCGAAACTTACCTTTTCATGGCAAACTACCTGTAGTCATATTCAGGATCAACCCTATCAGGTAGGTTTCAAAATTACCGACAAGTCAGGTAACGGCCCATCGCTCGTGCAGTTTAAAACCTGGAATGTTAAGGTTGTAGGTCCGGCCCCGGTATGGCAATCTCCACAAGTTGATCTGGGTACTCGTTCAGCAATTCTTGCCTGGGATGATTATGCCTGCAAGAATAACGCATCACAGATGCAGATCTGGCGCAGAGTTGATCAATATGTTTTTACTCCGCCCGAGTGTGTTACCGGAATGCCTGATTTTCTTGGGTACTCATTGATAAATGTTGTGCCCATAGGTACAACAGCGTTTACAGATAATAATGGAGGACGGGGCTTATCTGTTGGTGCTCAATATTGTTATAGACTTGTGGCCATATTCCCTCAGCCTGGTGGCGGAGAAAGCTATGTGTCTCAAGAAGTTTGCCTGCCGCCAATTTTGGCTGACGCCCCCGTTGTAACGAATGTAACTATAGACATTACAGATCGCACGGATGGTCAGGTAACGGTTCGTTGGAGGCCACCCTTTGACGCAGATCCGGGACAATTTCCACCACCATATACGTATGAAGTTCAGCGAGCCGAAGGTTTTTCTGGTGATTTAAAACTTACCGCTGCGTTTCCCGGTAAAAGACCCGATACAGTATGGGTTGATACAGGGATTAACACTTTGGAGACGGTATTTAATTATCGGGTAACCGCCTATGCCAGCGATGGCACCAAGGTTGGGGTTTCTCCAACCGCCTCCACCGTGCGTTTAGAAACAAGTCCTCAGTTTTTACAGATTGCATTATCGTGGAATGCCGATGTTTCGTGGTCAAACATTACGCAAGATTATCCGCGGCATTTAATCTTTCGGGGCCCAGCTAATTCTACGGAAGGAGATCTTGTGCTGATAGATAGTGTGGATGTAAATCAATTTCAATTTAACTATATCGATTCAGGTCAATACCAAAATAAACCACTCGTTGATACGGATCTTTACTGTTATCGGGTGATGACAAGGGGCGCTTATGGAAATCCTAGGATTGTAGAACCTTTGATTAATTTTTCACAAATAATTTGTGCGCAGCCCAACGATGATGAAGCACCGTGTATGCCAACTTTTACGATCGAAGCCAGGGATTGCGAAGAGTATATTCAAACAGCTTCGTGCGGAGTGAATGTATATAGCAATGTGCTTACCTGGAATAGACCTGCTGATCAAAAATGTCGGGATGATATTCAGAAATATCGCATCTATAAAGCAACTACGACTGAAAGTGAATTTTCAGAAATCGCTATGGTAGCCGATACGTTTTTTGTTGATTCTAATTTGCCTTCGTTTGCAGCGTGCTATAAAATTTCTGCGGTTGACCGCGCAGGTAATGAAAGTGATCTTAGTGAGAGTTATTGTTTTGACAACTGTCCCTATTATGAACTTCCCAATGTATTTACTCCGAACGATGATAAATGCAATGACTTATTCAGCGCTTTTAGCGATCGTGTCTCCAATCAGGTTGGTGAAGATGGTCAAACACCCTGTGGGCAAGATTTAAATGATCTAAGAAAACGGTGCGCTCGATTTGTATTAGCGGTTGATTTTAAAGTTTACAATCGATGGGGAAAGGAAGTGTACAGTTATCAATCCGGAGGAGAACGATCAATTTATATTGATTGGGATGGTAGAGATAATAATAGCAAAGAACTTTCGAGTGCCATCTATTATTATAATGCTGAAGTTACTTTTGAAGCGGTTGATCCTTCCAAACAGAAGCAAAATATTAAAGGATGGGTTCATCTGATCCGTTAAGTAATAGTGGCCCGATAATTCTTTTTGATGGTGTCTGTAATCTATGTAACAGCTCGGTTCTCTTTATAAATAAGAGAGATTCAAGTCGCGTTTTTATTTTGCTGCCTTACAATCTGATTTTGGAAAAACGCAATTGGATAAATTTGGTATTTCATTTACTATCCCCGAAAGTGTTTTATTGATTGAAGAGGGGAGACTCTTCCAGAAAAGTAGTGCTGCACTCAAGATTGCCCGAAACTTGAATGGTTTATGGCCAGCAGTCTATGTATTCATACTTGTTCCCAAGTTTTTACGCGACCTCATTTATGATTATATAGCTCGGAATCGTTACCGATGGTTTGGTAAAAGAGAAGCATGCATGATTCCAACACCCGAACTAAAAGCACGATTTGTTGGATGATTATTATTTATTATTTTGATCTTATCATCACAGGGCGTAAAATCGAGAATTATTTATTTTAATATAATATTCGTATGAAGGCTTTTATTTTTCCAGGTCAGGGAGCCCAGTTTACAGGAATGGGCAAAGAACTTTACGAGACGAATCAAAAAGCCAGGGTCTTATTTGATAAGGCTGATGAAATTCTGGGGTTCAAGATCAGTCAAACTATGTTTACAGGTACCGCAGATGAATTGAAGCAAACGAAGGTTACGCAGCCAGCCATATTCATTCATTCCGTAGCTATAGCGATCACCCAAAATGAAATTAATCCTAAAATGGTAGCTGGACATTCGTTGGGCGAGTTTTCGGCTCTGGTCTCCAATAAGGCATTATCTTTTGAAGATGCACTTCAATTAGTTTTCAAGCGAGCGTTGGCTATGCAACGAGCATGCGAAATAAATCCTTCAACCATGGCAGCAATTCTGGGATTGGATGATCAAAAAGTGGAGGAAATCTGTGCTTCTATTGAAGATGAAATTGTTGTTGCGGCTAATTATAATTGTCCAGGCCAACTGGTAATTTCTGGATCTATGAAGGGCATAGAAATAGCCTGTGAAAAGATGAAGGCAGCCGGTGCTAAACGTGCTTTACCCTTGCAAGTCGGTGGTGCCTTTCACTCACCTTTGATGGAGCCCGCCCGCGAGGAGTTGGCTGCGGCTATTGCGGCCACGCAATTCAATAGTCCCATTTGTCCGGTTTATCAAAATGTAAATGCGCTGCCCTCCACGGATGTTGAAGTGATTAAGAAGAATTTAATTGATCAATTAACTGCCCCAGTGCGGTGGACACAACTTGTCCAAAACATGGTGAAAGACGGAGGAACTACCTTTATTGAGTGTGGTCCGGGTAAAGTATTGCAAGGCTTGGTAAAAAAAATTGCTCCCCAGGTAGAAGTAGCCAGCCTTTAAAGTTTACGCACTTTCAGTGTGTCAGTACACATGCCTAATAAGTTGGTGTGGGTTTTCTTAAGTGTAGGGTGAATAAAGTCTGGAGCGATTTCGACAAGTGGCTCAAGAACAAAACGTCTGCCCGTAATACCCGGATGGGGCAGTGTTAAATTTGCTGTATTCACAATTTCATTCCCAACATACAATAGATCAATATCAATGAGTCGGGCACCCCACTTTTCTATTCGATTGCGCCCCATTTTCTGTTCGATTAATAAAGCGTGATTCAAAATTTGTTCAGAGCTTAAGAGTGATTTAATAATTAAGGCTAAGTTTAAAAAATCAGGCTGATCAGATTTGCCCCAGGGTTTAGTTTCATAAACTGATGACTTTTTAAGAACAACTCCAATGTGTAGATCTATAAACGCAATTGCTTTTTGTAAGTTACTTGCTCGGTCTCCCAAATTACTGCCCAGTAGCAGAAAGGTCTGATTCAATTCCATACAGGCGAAAGATAGTAAGTCATTTCCTTTCCGGATGTCCTTTCAGTACTTTGCATCTAATTTTATTTTCATGAATTTCTTCAAAGCATTTCTGGCGTCCTGCCTGGGTTCATTACTCGCATTTATCGTGTTGATCGTATTGGCAGTTTTCTTTGTTATGGCCCTTGTTTCGGGCCTCTCCAATGGAGATACTCAAACGGTAATAAAAGAAAACTCAGTTCTACATCTCAAGTTGGATGGTCCAATAACGGAGAACGATATCGAAGACCCTTTTGAAGGGCTGCCGATACCGGGCGCTGTCTCCTCGATTGGATTATTGCCCTTAAAAAAATCAATTGAGCAGGCTAAACAAGATCCGAACATTAAGGGAATCTATTTGGATCTTAGTGTATTCATGAGTGGCTTTGGGGTAGCGCGTGAAATCCGACAAGCCTTGCTGGATTTTAAAAGTTCCGGTAAATGGATTGTTGCGTATAGCGAGTTTTATACAGAGTCTGCGTACTATGTTGTTTCCGCGGCTGATAAAGTTTATTTAAATCCAGAAGGTGATCTTGAGTTTAATGGATTATCAGTAGAGGTTTCATTCTTCAAAAAATTATTCGATAAGCTTGAGATCAAACCGCAAATCTTTCGGGTAGGGGATTTTAAAAGTGCTGTTGAGCCATTCATGCTCGACCACATGAGTGCAGCGAATAAACTTCAGCTCAATGAATTAATTTCAGATATAAATATTTCTATGATTCGGGATATCGCGCAAAGCCGAAATATGGAGGTGAATAAGGTAAAGGAAATCTCCGACAAAATGCTGATTACGAATTCAACGACAGCAGTGGCGCAAGGGCTGGTGGATTCATTAGTATATTTTGATCAGGTACAAAACGATTTGCGCAACCGGTTAGGCCTGAATGAGAAATCAACTATCAGTTTTGTTAAATACAACAAATACAAGAAAAGTTATTCAATTACTCAAGTTCAAAAATGAGATTGCTGTGATCGTAGCGGATGGGGATATTATGCCCGGCAAGGCCCAGCAAGGAATGATTGGGTCAGATACGTTTGCAGAAGAGATTAGAAAGGCACGCCTTAATGAAAGAGTAAAGGCAATTGTCATTAGAATCAATTCACCTGGCGGCAGTGCGCTGGCCTCTGATGTTATGTGGCGTGAGATTAAACTTGCCACGGAGGTTAAACCGGTTATTGCATCGATGTCGGATTATGCAGCTTCTGGAGGCTATTATTTAGCAATGGCTTGCGACACCATTGTTGCACAACCAACAACCATTACGGGTTCAATTGGTGTGTTCAGCGTTATTTTTGATCTGAGTAGTTTCCTTGATAATAAATTGGGAATCACTTTTGATGAGGTTAAAACGGGTGATGTTGGTGGGCTGTCAGTTACCAGACCTTTAACAGCTGTTGAAAAATCAATCTGGCAAAAGAGGACCGAAGATATCTACGAATCCTTTACAACCAAGGCTGCGGATGGCCGTGGTATGACCGCGGATGAATTAAGACGAGTTGCTTCAGGTAGAGTTTGGACAGGAGTGCAGGCAAAAGAAAGAGGCTTAGTAGATGTTTTAGGAAACTTTAATGATGCGATTGACATAGCTACGGCCAAGGCTGGTGTTTCGAGTGATTATAAGTTGAAATACTACCCCGTTCAAAAGTCGTTTATTCAAGAATGGCTTATGGAGATGGAGGAAAACACCGCATCAAGACAGCTCAAAAATGAATTAGGTGAACATTTTAAGACTTACGAACAGCTTAAAAAGCTGAAAGAATATCAAGGAAGTCAGGCTCGGCTACCGTATGACCTCTTAATACACTAATGAGTGTAAGTATGATCTATTAAGGTGTAAGATTTTCTTTGGATGTGAATTATTTTGACGTTTTTAGACAAAATAATACTCTAGCAAACGTGTGGCCTCCAAAGATTCCACGGGCTAAATGTTAATTCAACGAAATTATTACGATGTAAACCTGATTTAAGAAGAATATGGATAAAGAATACCCACTTTCCATATAGGCTTATTTCGTAAACGAATAGCGGTTAAAGCCAGGTTACCTTTAGGGTGAAGACTTAAAACCGCTTGATATTACCACTTATGGCTTTTCCTTCAACGCGAAACCGCCACTGTTACTGGAAGACGACGAGGTTGTGTCTTCCTTAGCTAAAGTGGTAGAAGGTGAACTAGTGAATGCAAATGCGGTAGATAAAATTTCTACAGGGACGGATAAAAAGATGATGGTTGTTGTTTTCATAATGATCTTATTGATGTGTAATAACAACTTTGTTTATTCTTTGATTGGGTTTCCGCCTGTGCTACCACCTTGGTCAGTTTGAGGTTTTACTTCTTCTTCGGTACATGAAGTAAAAGCAGAAAAAGAGATAGCAACGAGAATTAGGGAATAGATGAATTTTTCATGGAGTTTTTATTTTAGGATTGTTTATTCTTTGATTGGGTTTCCGCCTGTGCTACCACCTTGGTCAGTTTGAGGTTTTACTTCTTCTTCTGTACATGAAGTAAAAGCAGAAAAAGAGATAGCAACGAGAATTAGGGAATAGATGAATTTTTTCATGGAGTTTTTATTTTAGGATTTGAAGGTTTATTCTTTGATTGGGTTTCCGCCTGTGCTACCACCTTGGTCAGTTTGAGGTTTTACTTCTTCTTCGGTACATGAAGTAAAGGCCGAGAAAGAGATAGCAACGAGAATCAATGAGTAGATTAATTTTTTCATAAAGTTTAACTGGTTTTAATTTTTAATTGTTTTGTTTGCTGTTAAATTGTAGTTCAAATTTGTACTTCCTTTGAATACTAATTATACCTAATAATTTAAACTCCTTGCCTACGTACCTTAAGTTTAATAAGTACATAACTTTTGCACTCTGTGTTCTGTTGGGATTTATCACTAATCCTCTTCTATCACAAGATCAGGCCAAGATTGATTCGTTGCGATTGCTTTTAAAAACCTCGCGGGATACAAGTAGGTTTACTTTACTGACAGCACTCTTTCAAGCCACCAACCAGACCAATTTTGAAGAAGCATTGGGCTATGCGAATGCAGCTTATAGTTATGCGGAATCCTCGAGTGACTCAGTCCTAATGGTAAAAGCGGGGAGAATGATTGCATATTCGTTAGACGACCTGGGGCGAAACGAAGAAGCTTTATTAATTTTAAATAAAGTTATTCGAATAGCTCAACGCAATCAGGAAAGGCATCCCGAGCTAAAGGTTGTACTTAGGTATCTTTACAACAACGCAGGTATTGCTTATATGTATATTGGTAAATACGATTCCTCCTTAAGTTATCATTTCAAATCATTAGAGATACGGGAAGCAGAGGGGGATCAGCGAAGTATTGGTACAGCCCAAAATAATATCGGCCTGGTTTATTTTAAACTAAAGAATCACGAAAAAGCCCTGGAATATTATTTGAATTCGCTCTCAATAAAAAGAGAGCTGAATGATCAAAGCGATATTGATCTAGTATTAAACAACGTTGGTTTGTGTTATGTTTCACTACGTAATTCTTTAAAGCCATTGAGTCTTTTAACGAAGCCCTGGCAAATGCAAACCGAATTGTTCCCCCGCTGTAATAATTCAAGCTAATTTTGGTTTAGGAAGAGCTTATAATAGTACTGGGGATTTTGAAAGGGCGAGTTCCTTTTTCAAAATCTCATTAGAGCATGCAGAAAAGCAAAATGATACCCGGTATGTTATTGAAAACTTAAATAATCTTGGGAGCAATGAGAGAAGTTTAAAATAATTTGAAAAAAAGTGTAGAGTATTCATTAGAAGCAAATGACCTTGCGCAAAGGTTCAGGTATATCGAATTGCAGATAGATATTTTTAAGGAGCTATCAACGACCTATAATTTGATCCATGATTTTGAAAACGCGGCTTTATTTCAGAATCGCTATATCAAACTAAAGGATAGTATTTATAGCGGTGACCTGATAAAGAATTTAGCCAGCATTCAAACTAATTTTGAACAACGTGAAAATTTAAAAACAATAAACCTTATCAATGAAAATATTAAATTAAAGGATGAGCAACTGCAGCGGCAGCGCCTGCAATATTTGTTTATCGTCTTAGTTACTATTCTGATTGTTTTATTAGCAACGGTGCTTATTTGGGCTAACCGAAAACAACATCGCCACAATGCTGCCCTTAGTGAGGCCAATCGGGTTATCGAAGAACAGAATAAGGAGCTGACCAAAACGAACGAAGAGTTAGATCATCGCGTTCAGGAGAAAACCCGCGATTTATTTCTTACCAATGAGTCACTTACAGAGGTTAATGAAGAGTTAGACAATTTCATTTATCGAACCTCGCATGACATCCGTGGGCCATTAGTTACCTTAAAGGGCGTTTGTAACGTAGCCATGCTTGACGTAAAAGATGACTTAGCGCTTGACTATATGCGCAGACTAGATGTTACAGCGGGAAAGCTTAATTCTATTCTCACGCGATTGTTATTCGTAAACCAGATCAATCATGCTGAACTTGTCGCTGTAGAAATAAATTTCAAAACAATCATAGAAGGAGTAATAAATAAAGAGCGCAGCCAACCCCTGCCCTCTAATTTTTCGATTGAATATGATGTTAGTCCCTCTGTGAAACTGATTTCTGACCGTGAACTGGTTGAGGTTATATTAGAAAATCTTATTGAAAATGCCATAAAATCTTATAACACCTCTGATCGGATTTCTCCCTTTGTAAAAATTAGGATTCGAAAATCAGGTCCAGAAACAAATATCTATTCAAGTTGAAGACAATGGTATTGGAGTAAGTTCGGTTGACAGAGATCAGATCTTTCATTTATTTGTTCGAGCTTCTGAGCGATCTGAAACAGGCGGTATTGGACTGTATTTATCAAAATTGTCGACACAGCGGTTGGGTGGAGAAATTGTGTTGCGCGATTCATCTGAAAGGGGTTCAACCTTCCTCGTCTTTCTTCCTTCAGATCTGACACCGATTCTTGAAAAGAGACGTGAGTTGGAGGAACTTAGAAAGAAAGATAAAGCACTACGCGAACGCGAAGCACAGCTGGCGCGGCAAAAGGCGGAAGAGCCAAGTGAAGCAAAGAGCAATTCTGAAAACAAAAGAGCTTAATGCCTCCTGATTTCCGGCTCATTTAGCATCTTTGTAGTTAGTTTATTATCTGAATTGCAAATGCCGGAAAAGAAATTTAATCGTTATACCGTTACCGCTGCTTTACCCTACGCCAATGGACCAAAACATATTGGCCACCTGGCCGGGGCATATATTCCCTCCGATGTATATGTTCGATATTTGCGGCTAAGTGAAAAGGATGTAATTTTTGTTTGTGGAAGTGATGAACACGGCACAGCCATTCCCAATCAAGCCCTAAAAGAAAAGACTACCTCACAAGCTATCGTTGATAAATATGACGCGTTGATCCGCGATTGCTTTAAGAAGCTCGGTATGTCCTTTGATATTTATCATCGAACCAGCGAGCTGATACACCATCAGACCTCCCAGGAAATATTTCTTACTCTTTTTAACAAAGGGTTGCTGACAGAAGAAACCTCGGAACAATATTATGATGCGGAGGCTAAGGCTTTTTTGGCTGATCGTTACATAGTAGGAACTTGCCCAAAGTGCACTCATCCAAATGCCTATGGCGATCAATGCGAAAAGTGCGGCTCTACCTTAAGCCCGCGCGAGTTAATTAATCCAAAATCAACACTAAGTGGAAAGCCTCCTGTGCTTAAACTTACTAAGCATTGGTATTTGCCCCTTGAGAAGCATGAGCCCTGGCTACGCGATTGGATTCTTAAAAATCATAAAGCGGATTGGAAGCCCAATGTATATGGTCAGTGCAAATCCTGGATTGAAGCGGGGTTACAACCCCGGGCAATGACCCGCGATTTAGAATGGGGAATAAAAGTTCCGTTGCCCGAAGCCGAAGGGAAAGTTCTTTATGTATGGTTTGATGCACCCATCGGTTATATCTCAGCTACGCGGGCCTTGTTTGATGAAGTACATTCTGGCAAACTAAAATATGCAACACCCCGTAAGGATTTAAGTAAATCGAATAAAGATGATTGGAAAAATATTGGCAAGCGGAAGATACCCGGCTAATCCATTTTATTGGAAAAGACAATATCGTTTTTCATTGCATTATTTTTCCGGTAATGCTTCATGCTACCGGTGAGTACATTGTGCCTGATAACGTTCCGGCCAATGAGTTCATGAATCTTGAGGGGGATAAGATGTCCACAAGTCGTGGCTGGTCAATTGAAATGCATGAGTATCTGGAAGATTTTCCGGACAAACCCGATGTACTTCGGTATGCGTTGTTAACGAATTTACCCGAAGCTAAAGACAGTGAGTTTACCTGGAAAGATTTCCAGACTAAGAACAACAATGAACTGGTAGCGATCTTTGGAAATTTTGTTAACCGGGCTGTTGTTCTCACTCAAAAGTATTTTGAAGGCAAAGTTCCTCCTCAAAAAGAGCTTACTGAGCTTGATAAAAAAGCATTGACTGACCTGAAGGAGATGCCGGGCAAGATTGCGGCTTCTATAGAATTGTTTCGCTTTAGAGAGGCCACAGCTAACTTTATTGACTTAGCTCGAATAGGAAATAAATATTTGGCTGAAACTGAGCCCTGGAAGTTAGCGAAGACTGATTTAGATCGGGTCGGCACTATTTTAAATATCTCATTGCAAATACCGGCTACCCTTTCTATTGTTGGTGAACCATTTTTACCTTTCACTTCAGAAAAACTTAAAAGTTTGCTACGTGTAGATTCACTTACCTGGCAACAAGCGGGCGATGCCAATGCGCTGAAGGCCGGTGCTCCTATCAAGGAGGCACCTTTATTGTTTGAAAAAATTGAAGATGTAGTTATTGAAAAGCAAATCAAGAAACTCTTAGACTCAAAACGTGCTATGGAATTAGAAAGTCAACCTGCTACGCCCGCAAAAGCGGAAATCTCATTCGATGATTTTTCTAAAATGGATATCCGCATCGGAAAAGTTTTAACAGCTGAACGTGTTGAGAAATCAAAAAAACTTTTAAAACTTCAAGTAGATACCGGTATTGACACGCGCACCGTGATGAGCGGCATTGCCGAGCATTTTTCTCCTGAAGAAATGGTAGGTAAACAAGTTACCATTTTGGTAAACCTCGCGCCCCGCAAAATTATGGGTGTCGAATCTCAAGGCATGATCTTAATGGCTGAAGACAAGAATGGTGATCTTAAACTTCTGGCACCAGACAAAGAAGTATCTCCAGGGTCAGCCGTAAGCTGATAAATTCATACCCTAAATCAAGCAAAACACGCTTTAGTGTCAATTCTAGCCCCTATATGTAACCAGCGTTACATATAGGGAAGGAGTATGTGATAAAGGTCATCATAGTCGGTGAGCATCATCATTACGTAGTAACCGGCCAGGGCCTACTTTTATCTCACCAATCAACCAATAAGAGTTATGAAAAAGTTACTGATTTTGGGAGCCGGTACAGCGGGTACCATGATGGCCAATAAGCTTTCCAGAAACTTGAATAAAAGTCTATGGGAAATTACAATTATTGATAAGGACGAAAATCATTTTTACCAGCCTGGTTTTTTGTTTATACCCTTCGGTATTTATCAACCGGAAGAAGTAGTTCGTCCAAAACGTGAATTTCTGCCAAAGGGTGTGAATTTTATCGTTCAGAATATTGAGAAAATTGAACCTGAAAATAATCGGGTCCTGCTTACCAACGGAAAAATTGTTGGCTATGATATTCTGGTTGTTGCAACAGGTACAGTGCCTGTTCCTGAAGAAACAGAGGGACTCAAAGGAAAACTTTGGTACAAAGATATTTTTGATTTCTACACCTATGAGGGGTCAACTCGTTTGGCTAAGAAATTAAACAAATGGGAAGGCGGAAAACTGGTAATCAACCTGGCCGAAACGCTCATCAAGTGTCCGGTAGCTCCTTTGGAATTTGCCTTTTTGGCCGATGCCTATTTTACTGAAAAAGGGATTCGTGATAAAGTGGAGATATTCTACGTAACACCGTTATCCGGAGCATTTACGAAGCCTAAGGCCACGGCTATGCTTAGTAAACTATTGGATGAAAAGAAGATTAATGTAGTACCTGATTTTTATTTACAGCAAGTTGATAACGATCGAAAAGTCTTAATATCCTACGACAATAAAGAAGTTCCTTTCGATTTATTGGTATCCGTACCTGTAAATAAGGGTGATGACATGGTTGAAGCCAGTAACCTTGGTGATGAAGATGGATTGAATTTCATACCTACCGATAAGCATACACTACAATCAAAAAAACACGAGAACATGTTTGTGATCGGTGATGCTACTAACGTACCGGCTTCCAAGGCAGGTTCTGTGGCTCACTTTGAAGCGGAGATTTTAACGGAAAATATCTTAAGCTACATCATAAATGAGCCCATGGCTGCCAGTTTTGATGGTCACTCAAACTGTTTTATTGAAACCGGCTATGGAAAGGCTACTCTCATTGACTTTAACTACGAAACGGAGCCTCTACCCGGAAAATTTCCATTCGCCAAAGTAGGGCCTATGGATTTGTTAAAAGTTACAAGAGCAAATCACTACGGCAAACTTGCTTTTAAGTGGGTGTATTGGCATATGCTTTTAACAGGAAAAAAACTTCCAGTCAGCACGAATATGTCCATGGCCGGAAAACTTGTTGAAACAAATTAATATTTAAACCAACTAACCAACTAATTATATGGAAACGCTAACCTACAACGGAACACAAATAGAAGTAAATACCGAAGGGTATTTGAAAGACATGAATCAATGGACACCCGAGCTTGCTCGTACAATGGCTAGTCAGGAGGGTATTGATTTAACGGAGAAGCATTTTGATGTTTTGAATTGGCTTCGTACCAAACAAGCAGAGGGAACTGCCTTAAGTATTCGTAAGATTGGAAATTCTGGTTTAGTAGATATCAAACAGTTTTATGCACTGTTTCCCGGAGGCCCACTAAAAATCTCAAGTAAAATTGCAGGTATACCTAAGCCAGCCAGTTGTATTTAGTTCACTAACCTTAAAACAAAAGTTATGCAAGAGATATTAGAAAGACCGACAACTAAAGTAGCTGAGGTTCCGGTTGATAAAAATAAGGGCAAAGTAAAGAAGGTATTAATCATTTGCTCTAAGGGAAAATTAGAAGATGTATACGCTGCACTGGTAATGGCCAATGGAGCGCTGATGGAAGGCATGCAAGCAAAGATGTTTTTTACATTTTTTGGTCTGGAAGCAATCACCAAGAAAAATGCGGATCATCTACATACAGCAACGGTTGGTAATCCTGCGTTTATGCCAGGCATGCCAACCGTAGTGGCAGGCTTACCAGGCTTTGAAGCTTTTGCTTCCTACATGATGAAAAAAGAAATGGATAAGCTAGACATTCCTCATGTAACAGAGTTTTTGCAAATGATAGAAGCAGGAGGTGGCGAAATTTATGCGTGTAAATTAGCTGCTGACATGTTTCATTTAAAGAAAGAAGATTTTGTGGATGAAGTGAAGGAGATTATTACCGTAGGCGATATGTATGCGCTTGCCGAAGGTGAAGGCACTCAGATAATTTTTATCTGATTTTGGTTGGTGAGGGTTGGTAGAGCCGTTGAGTAACCTCAACGGCTCTCCTCTTTTATTGGTTATATAAACTCATGGTTTTTTCGGGTCCCAGTGTGCAAAATGATTTTACCATTTCTTCCGCTTTATCCATTACAGCGGGAAGTTGGTCAAATTCGTTTTGCTTAAAATTACTAAGCACAAAATCAACTTGTTGGCCTTTCGAAAAGGAGTCTCCAATGCCAAAACGCAAACGGGAATAGTCTGGTCCATTCAATACCAATTCAATATTTTTTAATCCATTGTGCCCCGCTGCACCACCTTTGGTTCGCGTTCGTAGTGTGCCAAAGGGGAGTGCCAAATCATCAACGATTACCAATAAATTCTCCTTGGGGATTTTAAGTTCTTGTAACCAATAGGCTATTGCCTTACCGCTTAGGTTCATATAGGTATTGGGCTTGATAACGTGAAGTTGCCTCCCTTTAAATTTGAATTCTGCTTTCTCGGCTAACCGACTTGTGGTAAAATTGATCTTGTGATTATCTGCAATACGATCCAATACAAGGAAGCCGATATTATGTCGGGTTAATTCATATTCAGGGCCAATATTTCCAAGGCCTGCGATTAGATATTTCATACTGCGTTACTTCAATCCTAAATAAACAAAAAATCCCATCCTGCGAGTTGCCGAATGGGATTTTTGTATTGGGAAAAATGAATTACTTTTTCTTTTCTTCCTTTTTCGGAGCTTCAGCCTTCTTAGCGTCTGATGCGGGAGCCGCTGCACCAGCCACAGGAGCCGCTGCACCAGCCGCAGGAGTTTCGGCAGTAGCATCTTCTGCTAATTTCGCAGAACGTGGCACTTCAACAACGGCAATGGAAGCTTCTTAGGATCTACAAACTCCAGCTTATCGACTTTAAGATCGCCTACTTTAACGGAATGATGAAAGTCCAATTCAGAACAATCAACATCAATATGGTCAGGCATATCCTTTGGGAAAGCAAAAACCTTTAAGGAAGCACGCTTACGAACCAAAGCGCCACCTTTTGCTACACCGGGAGCTTGTCCAACCAACCGGGTCGGAATATCCATCTTTATTTTTCTGTCTTCACTGATTTTCAGGAAATCAACATGCAGAATCAATTCACTTACCGGATGAAATTGAACCTCTTGCATGATAGCCTGACACTCTTCACCTTCAATGTTCAGGTGTACAAAGTGGGCTTCATTGGTGTAAATCAAATCGCGGAACAAAATAACGGGCGAATAGAAATGAACTTGCTCATCACCTCCGTAAAGGACACAAGGCACCTGGCCCTCTTCACGGATTTTCTGAGAGTCATTCTTGCCGAGATTTGCTCTTCGATACCCTATAATCTCGATGGTTTTCATAATTGTTTATGGTTTAAATTGTACTTAAGAAATTACAAACGAATAAATAAAGAACTGATAGACTCATGGTCGTGTATCTTACGAATTGCTTTAGCAAACAAATCCGATACCGATAGTACTTTAATTTTAGAAATCTCCTGTTTAAGTGGAATCGTATCCGATACTACCAACTCTTCCAATACAGAGTTCTGAATGTTTTCATACGCGTTGCCTGAAAGCACGGCATGGGTACAGATTGCCCGAACGGTATTGGCTCCTTTTTCTTTTAATAAAGAAGCCGCTTTGCAAATGGTTCCTGCTGTATCAACCAGATCATCCACCAACACCACGTCTTTTCCTTCTACCTCGCCAATCAGGCGCATCGATTCAATCTTGTTGGCCTCTTTTCTATACTTGTCGCAAACGGCAAGATCGGCCCCAAAAAACTTAGCGAAACTCCGTGCACGTTTAATTCCACCTACATCGGGGGAAGCAAAAATGATATTCTCCAGTTTAAGTGATTTGAGATAAGGAACGAAGATGTAATTGCCGTCAAGGTGATCGACCGGGATATCAAAAAAGCCCTGAATCTGATCTGCATGCAAATCGCAAGTCATAATCCGGTTAGCTCCGGCTGCCGACAATAAATTGGCAATTAACTTTGCGGCAATAGCCACCCTGGGTTTGTCTTTTCTATCCTGGCGGGCATATCCAAAATATGGAATGATTACGTTTACATTTAATGCACTGGCGCGCTTTGCCGCATCAATCATTAATAAGAGCTCCATGAAATTATCGGCAGGGGCAAAGGTGGATTGCACGATGAACACATCGTGCCCGCGAACCGACTCACCAATAAAGGGAGACATTTCACCATCGCTAAACTGCTGATAATTAACTGTACCCAAAGTTTCACCATACGCGTTGGCGATTTTTTCCGCTAGGTAGGCGGTTGCTCGGCCTGAAAATATTTTTACAGCCATGGGTGTTAATTCAAAAATTAAATCCTGGTTTTAGCCCAGGATTTTTAATGTTGTCCTACTAGGATTCGAACCTAGAAAGGCAGAATCAAAATCTGCAGTGTTACCATTACACCATAGGACAGTGTTAAGCCCAAATTTGGGACTGCAAAGGTAGAATTAATTTTGAAAAGTGAAAACGGGATTTTCTTAGTTTTCACAAGAATTATCCACTTTTTATCAGGTTTATTCCAGTTCGTTTTCCTGAATGCTGGCTGTATTGCCCTCACTAAAGCCTTCAGCCATAAACCTGTACTTATCTAAAATGGAAATAACTGCGTTTCGCAGATGCCGTTCGTTGTTAAAATTTATGCTGCCATGTAATGTTGTGGCGTATCCTTGCCAGACGGATCTGTTTTGTCTGCGGTCGAAAAATTGAATTAATAAGGTTCCGGTTTTGAGGTCCAGTTTATGTTGATCATAGGACAACTCTTCAGTTTGATTCTTTACCCAATCTTCTATATCTGGTTGGTCGTAACCATTGAAGCGTAAGCTGTCTGAGTACATTTTAAAACCGATAATAAGGTGTGGCCGGGTTTCTGTTTGCTTGTACCCTAAAAATTTCATTCTGGAAACGATTGATTTTTCAACAATCGCATTAACCATAGTAGTATCGCTTACTCCAATTGGTCGCATGATTTCAAAGGTTCTATACTTTTTAAAGTTACCCCGATAACTATAATCGTACTCAACAGGAAGCTCTTTATATCCCAGGCATGAACTTAAAAGAATCAACAAAAAGAGCGGCAGGTAAAAACTCTTCATAGAAAGTGGTTTAAGTAAAGATAAGATAATAGAAGTTAGAATGGGAAACAAGAACACGATTTACTCAATCGATTTCTAAATAAAAATTTAAACGTTTTTGAGAGAATGTTTAAACTATCTACCTGTTTAGCCCTAAATTCATGAAAAATTAATGACTACTTAGGCTAATGACATCCAAATACGAACAAATAGTTGGTGCCCGCTATCACATCTATAATAGCTTATTCCTCAATCTTCCCTTTCAGGAAATCTCGCGTACAGGTACACTGTTGCCGCTATTGCACCACTATTGTGAAGAAGGATTTGAAAAGGGTGAATCAGCTATAGAAATTCTGAATCAATTTTTCAGTGATCTTTTTCCACAGGCGACTAGAGAAGAACAATTTAATCTGCTTTTCAAATTCATTCAATATGTAGAGCGGCAAGTTGCACTCTTTGATTCTATTGAAGATTCTGCGTTTGAGCAGATCAATGAAACGTCTGGCAAGGGAACTATTACATCCTTGCTACTACGTACAAAATTCGACCGTAAACAAAAAGAATTGATCAAACGATTGGAAACCTTCAGTTTGCGGACGGTTCTCACGGCTCACCCAACTCAATTTTATCCTGGCCATGTGTTGGGTATTTTAACAGACCTTGAAAAATCCATCCGCGAAAGCGATCTTCAGCAAATCAATTTACTGATGCAGCAGTTGGGTAAAACGGGCTTCATCAATAAAGACAAACCCACTCCTTACGATGAAGCCCTTAGTTTGTGTTGGTATCTCGAAAACGTTTTTTATCACGCGATTCCTGAAATCATTCAATCTCTTAGTTCAGACTTGCAAATTCCATTAACAGAATGGAAGAATGATCGATTAATTGTAATAGGTTTTTGGCCCGGTGGCGATCGGGATGGAAATCCCTTTGTAAAGAGTAGCACAACACTTCAAGTGGCTGCCAAACTTCAGGACAGTATTCTGAAATGTTACTACCGCGATTTAAGAACTTTACGCAGACGCCTAACTTTTAGTGGGGTCGATAAGATTGTTATTGCGATAGAGCGAAGGATTTACCTCTGGGCTTATGAGGCGGAGCGGGGATACGATAAGGTTGAGGATATGGTGGCTGAACTAATGCTGGCTCGGCAAAAGTTGTTGGACGAACACGATGGTTTGTTCCTTAATTTGCTCGACTCGTTTATCTTAAAGGTAAAAGTTTTTGGATTTTATTTCGCCAGTCTGGATGTTCGTCAGGACAGTCGTAAGCATGATTATGTTTGGTCGCAAATTCTTGATACTTGTTCTAAGAAAGGTTTGACAGTTTCTGCTGCCGAATTCTTTAAACTTTCTTCAAAGGAGCAGATTAACTACTTGTTGTCGCTAAATCTTTCACTTAATGAAATTCAGTTTGAAGATCCATTTGTTGAAGAGACCTTAAATAGCATCCGAGCCATTGATACAATTCAAAAGAGCAACGGGGTTACAGGATGCCATCGCTATGTTATTAGTAATTGCCAAAGTGCTTTACATGTAATTGAAGTGTTTGCGCTAGCACACTTGCTTATCGGAAATCAAGCAGAATTGGAACTCGATGTTGTTCCGTTATTTGAAACAATAGATGACTTGGGTCATGCTCCCGCCATCATGCATGAACTGTACTCCATCGAAGAATATCACCATCATTTAGAAAAGAGAAAGGCATATCAAACCATCATGCTTGGATTTTCTGATGGCACAAAGGATGGCGGTTACCTGCGGGCCAATTGGTCCATCTTCAGAGCAAAAGAAAACCTCACTAACATTTCAAGGAAGCACGGCTTCAAGGCAATATTTTTTGATGGTCGGGGTGGTCCACCAGCACGTGGTGGTGGTAATACGCACGATTTCTATGCATCGCTTGGAGATACCATTGAGAATGAAGAAGTGCAGATAACGGTGCAGGGTCAAACGATCAGTTCGAATTTTGGAAAGGTCGCCTCCTGCAAATTTAATCTGGAACAATTACTTTCGGCAGGATTGGAGGAGGCTGTATCTCAAAGAGATGAAGGCCAGCTTTCGGATGAACAAAAGCAAGTTTTAGATGACCTTGCGGATATAGGATATAAGTCGTACCTGAGTTTAAAGCATCATCCAAAGTTTGTGCCTTACCTCGAGAATGTAACACCTCTATCATATTTCGGGGATACCAACATTGGCTCGCGCCCAGCGAAAAGAAATGCTTCCGAAGGTTTAAAGTTTGAAAATTTACGTGCCATTCCTTTTTGTTGGTTCTTGGGCAATGATGAAACAAAATATCCCCGGGTTTTATGGTGTGGGTTCTGCTTTAAAATCAGTAAGTGATAAAATAGGAGTTCAAAAGATGAAATCCTTCTATGAAGATTCACTCTTCTTTCGCACCCTGTTGGGTAATAGCATGATGTCTTTGACCAAATCAAATTATCAGGCGACAACCTATTTGGGTAAGGACGAAGAGTTTGGTGAGTTTTGGAAAAAGATGTATGAGGAGTTTGAGCTTTCGCTCGAACAAGTATTAAAAGTTTCTGGTCAGAAGGGACTGATGGAGAGCAATCCGGCTATTCGCGATTCGGTTAAGCTTCGGGAGAGAATAGTTTTACCACTGATAGCCATACAACAATTTGCGCTCATGAATTTGCGCAATCTGGATGATAAAAATAAAATGTATGAGTCGCGTTATCGTAAATTGATTATCCGATGTATGTTCGGAATTATTAATGCGGCCCGCAATTCAGCCTAAGAGGCACACATTAGGAAATGAAAGAGGTAGAACTAATTTCGGACAATTGGCAACAATTCTATCTCGTTACTTTTTTTGACTATTTATCCATTCTCTTGCATTAACAAACGCTTCTATCCAAGGGCCAACTTCATCTGCCTTTCGCTGCTGCGGATAATGGCCCCAGTTCCACGGAAAGAGTGAGCGTTCAATATGCGGCATAATGGCCAAATGTCTTCCATCTTTTGAGCACAGCGCAGCGGTAGAAAAATCTGAGTCATTAGGATTGCCTGGATATTCCGGATAAGTATACGTGGCTGCAATTTGGTAATTCTTATGAGTCTTCAAATCAAATCTTCCTTCGCCATGAGCTACCCACACGCCCAATTGAGACCCCTCATAGCTAGTAAGCATTACTGAGTTATTTTTTGGGATGCTGATTGTAATAAATGTTGATTCAAATTTACCGGAGCCATTGTGATGCATTTTAGGATGCGAACTCATGTCCATATCCTGATAGACCAATCCCAACTCCATCATTAACTGACAGCCGTTGCATACACCCAGACTTAGCGTATCCTCACGTTTATAGAAGTTATCCAGTGCAGCCTTAGCTTTCGGATTATAAAGAAAAGCACCCGCCCAGCCCTTGGCGGAACCCAGCACATCAGAGTTTGAAAACCCGCCAACAAAAACAATAAGATTAACTTCCGTTAAATCTTCGCGACCCGTCATCAAATCGGTCATGTGCACATCCTTAACATCGAAGCCAGCCAAGTAAAGTGCGTAAGCCATCTCCCGATCGCCATTAACACCTTTTTCGCGGATGATTGCTGCTTTGATTCCGGTTGGGGCTCTTCGCTTGGGGTCTATGCCATAGGTGGAAAGCTCACCGTTAAAGGTTGTTTGGAATTTGTATTCTAAAGGTTGCTTGAAAATATTTTCCTTGCGGGTAGCGGCATGACCTTTTGGTCGTTGAAGCTGATCTAATAGGTAAGAAGTTCTAAACCACTTGTCTCTTAAATTATCAATTGGTAATTGATAACTGATAATTGATAATTGACGGCTAGCATTTACTTCTCCAATTATCTTGTAGTTAATTCTTTGATTATCCAGCGATATCTTAACACTTTCTGTATCGGAGACCTGGATAACAATTCCTGGATTTTCACTAAAAAATGTTTTAATCAAATCATCACCTAAATCTTTTGTACTTATTGACAGGCCAACAGCAGGAACAGGAAAACACATTTCGAGTAAGGTGGTAATTAACCCACCGGATGAAATATCATGACCTGATAAAATTTGATTTTGTTTAATAAGTTTTTGAACGGCTTCAAAACTTTTGACAAAATAAGCTTCGTCTGTAATAGTTGGAGCTTCAGTACCTAATTGATTTACAACCTGGGCAAAACTACTTCCACCTAACTTGAAAGTGTCTTCTGAGAAATCGATATAAATAAGTTGTGAACCTATTATGGGTTGCAGGGCAGGCGAAATCGTTTTTCGAATATCATCCACTTCGGCTACAGCTGAAATGATTACAGTACCCGGAGATAACACAACCTCACCGTTTGGGTACTTCTGCGTCATAGACAAAGAATCCTTTCCAGTTGGGATATTAATACCAAGCTTGCAAGCAAAATCACTCACCGCTTCAACCGCGGCATAGAGCCGCGCGTTCTCGCCTTTGTTTTTTGCCGGCCACATCCAGTTTGCACTGAGCGAAACACCTTTCAATCCATGGGTAAGCGGAGCCCAGATTAGATTTAACAAAGACTCAGCTATGGCTAATTTACTTCCGGCTGCAGCGTCTACCAGTGCAGCGCCTGGTGCATGACCAATACCGGTGGCAATTCCCTTATTGCTATTAAAATCCAAGGCCATTACCGAGACATTATTCAACGGAAGTTGAATGGGGCCGCAGGTTTGCTGGGTAGCCACGCGACCTGTAACAGAGCGATCTACTTTATTCGTTAACCAATCTTTACAGGCAACTGCTTCCAGTTGTAAGACCTGCTCGAGGTAATGGATAAACTTTGATTCATCGTACGTAATTTCAATAAACTTTTCGTGAGAAGTTTTGTCTTCAAGAATCGTTTTAGGCGAAGAACCAAATAGATGACTTAACGCTAACTCAACCGGCTTGGTGTGTTTGTTGTTGTCAATAAAGGTAAACTTCTGATCGCCCGTGGCAGTACCCACTACATACATGGGAGCACGTTCACGCTCCGCAGCCCGCTTCAGCGTTTCTACATCTTTTGCATGCATGGCCACACCCATCCGCTCCTGCGATTCGTTACTGATAATTTCCTTATCGGAAAGGGTAGAATCGCCCACAGGCAACTTATCAAGTTCTATGGTGCCACCCGTTGCTTCTAATAATTCTGAAAAGCAATTTAAATGACCACCTGCACCATGATCGTGAATGGAAACAATAGGGTTGTTGTTTGATTCAACCATAGCCCGGATCGCATTCATCACACGCTTTTGCATTTCGGGGTTTGATCGTTGCACCGCATTAAGTTCGAGCGCATTCGCAAACTCGCCTGTAATAACCGAGGATACGGCCGCCCCACCCATACCAATACGATAGTTATCGCCTCCTAATAAAATAATTTTGTCGCCTGTAGTGAGTGCTTCCTTTTGACTGTCTTTCTCTTTACCGTAACCAACCCCACCCGCTAACATGATTACCTTATCGAATCCAAATTTTTTGTTGTTTTCAAAGTGCTCAAAGGTGAGCACGCTTCCACCAATCAAAGGCTGGCCAAATTTGTTTCCAAAATCACTGGCCCCATCCGATGCTTTAATCAGAATTTCAGCAGGAGTTTGATACAACCACTCGCGCTCCTCAAATTTTTTCTCCCAATCTCGACCGTTATCTAAACGAGGATAAGAAGTAATGTACACCGCTGTTCCCGCTAAAGGCAATGATCCTTTTCCACCAGCCAATCGGTCCCGAATTTCTCCACCACCCCCGGTAGCGGCACCGTTAAAGGGTTCTACCGTAGTGGGGAAGTTGTGTGTTTCGGCTTTTAGGGAAATAACGGAATCAAAGTCATCGATTTTAAAATAATCGGGTACGTCCTGCCTGGCCGGAGCAAACTGCTCAATCCGTGGTCCTTTAATAAAGGCAACATTGTCTTTGTATGCCGAAACGATGTAATTGGGATTTTCCTTCGAAGTTTTTTTGATGAGTTGAAAGAGTGTTGATTCCTTCTCCTTACCATCAATAATGAAAGTACCGTTAAAGATTTTATGACGGCAATGCTCACTGTTTACCTGCGAGAATCCAAACACTTCGCTATCGGTAAGTTTCCGCCCAAGTTTCCAGCTAACATCATTCAGGTAATCTATTTCTACCTGGCTAAGTGCCAGGCCTTCCTTTTCGTTATAGGCTTTAATGTCATCAATTTCAATTATAGGCTCGGGGGTATGATGTATGGTGAATAGCTCCTGATCTAATCCCTTATAAAGCCGTTGTAACATTCGGTCATGCGGAGCCGATTCATCCTTAACTTCAAAGAACTCTTCGATGCGTTCTATTCCTTTAATACCCATGGTTTGCGTAATCTCAACGGCATTCGTGCTCCAGGGAGTTATCATTTCCTTTCTAGGGCCTATAAAATTACCAGTAAGGGCATGGTCTTTCAGCGGGCGAGCTCCTGCAAAAAGCCAGATTAGTTTTTCATAATCTTGAGTATCAAAAGGTTGGCTGCTTCCAACCGCGTAAAGGGTGGAGCCGGAAGTCCGAAAGAAGACAATCATAGGAGTGAATGTAAGCACAAAAATAGGGAAGCTTTCGTGTATTCCATGAGAAATGGGGAGCGATGTTTATCAGCCGGGATGAGTTATTTGCCTATTGAATTTTAGTAATGAAAAAAGCGCCTGATCGAGTTTACGGTCAGACGCTTTTTTTTACGATGCCAAAATACAAATCAGCTATTCGCTTTCTTGGCTTTTTTTTCAGCCCGCTTTTCTTTCAAAGTTTTCAGGGGCTTTTTCTTGTCTGATTTCTTAACGTCCATTCCTTTTGACATAGCTATAAAGTTTTGTTTAGATAAAAGTAATAAAATTTTTTAAAACTTCAGGCTCTTTGTAATGATCGGAATGCTTTCAGGGATTACGCCATTATGCCCGGTTTCGAGAATTTCCAGTTGGTAATCCTTAACAAAATGTAAAAGACGATTCATGTTTTCAGGGGTAATGATTTTATCGTAGCGGCCAGCCAAAAGGGTTAGTTTAATGGAATGGTTATTTATTACCTGAGCTATGCGCTGGGAGTCAAAATTCAAATGACGAAACACAACCCACGAGTAATAAACCCGTTCGCGTTTGGTCTGGGTATCCATTTGTGATTGGGCAAAGCGAATCAATCCTTTATCGGCCAGATGCAAGTATTGAAGATACTTTGCTATTTGATTTAACCGGTTTGGTTTTAAGATCATACTTTTAAAAAACTGGCGAAGTAAAGCGGATAGGTTGCTAAACTATACCAGATGTTGGTTTTGATGCCATCGGGCGCTAAAAGGAAAATACGTTCAATTTTTTCTGGAAATAATTCGAGCGTAGCTAACACAAATTTTCCTCCAAGGCTAAATCCTAATAGATTAAATTTTTCGATTTTGTTTTCTCTGAGGAATTGGTGCAGAATACTACCCCAGATTTCTTTTTCTAAGGCTTGCTCGTCCTGATTCCAGGAACTTCCTCCATGAAAAAATAAGTCGAACGAGTATAATGTATTGTTAGTTTCAAGTTCGTTCATCAGGGGATCAAAGACCTCTTTCGTTTGGCCAAAGCCATGAAAGAGTAGCAGAACATTTTTACCTCGTCCTTTTTTTTGATAAGATAGAACCGAATTGTTGTGGATTAAGGTTTGAAGCATTTTTAAAGCATACCGGCCAGGCACCATTCTATATTTATTGGGCGAGAGGAGTTATACCAGGCTAAGTCCCTTATAAATAATAAAGATTAATCCTTCACCTTATTTAACCCCAGCATATTCAACATCCAATTAGCTAACGGCTTTTCGCGATCGCGATTCTTAAGACTCAAATACCACCCCAATTTCTCTATGATCGGAATCTTATGAGTTTCTACAAATTCAATAAGCGTTCCGTCCGGATCTTCTATATAAGTAAAGTGCCCTGCGGCCTTGCCCATATCAAATGATTGACTGCTATCCACCGTGAAGGCATATCCTTTTGCTTTACAGTTTTCGCGTAAAGCGGCCATGCCGTTTACATCGAAGCATAAATGAATAAAGCCGAGGTCACCCCACAAGCGGTCTTTGAAAATCTTTTTAGGGGTTATGCCTTTTGCTTCCACCAATTCTAATTCTGTGGCGCCTAACAATTTTGAAAATGCCCCCACACGAGGTTTGGCGTGTCGTAGCAGTACTCTTCGCACTTCATTTCCCCCGCCCGGTAATCCACTTAAATCCGCAAAGGAAGAAGTGACGTCATATACTACTTCTGTATAGCCTAGAATGTCTTGATATAGAGGAAGCGATTTGTCTATGTCGGATACGCCAATCATACAACCGCCAATCCCACCCATCGTTTTATTCTCACGTTTAAACCAATTTAATCCTTCAACGATTTCAAAAAGATTACCGTAGGGATCATTCATGAAAAAATGCAACCGGCCATCGGGCATCTTTTCCGGTTTGCTTACTAAGGTAGCACCCTTGGCTTTTAGTTCATTGTAAGACTCTTGCACATTTCGCGACTTCATCTTTACAGCAAATACACCAGTGTCGCCCAGGTGTGGTTGAAACGATGCTGCATTCGGTTTGCGGGAAGTGTATTGCCAAATTTCAAAGCCACCACCGCCTTGCATATTCATAGCAAGAATGGCAAAACGCTTTTCAGCATTTCCGGCCGTATAACGCGTCATCAAGGAGGCTTCAGCGGCATCTTTAAAAATAGGCACATCCATACCAAAATGTTTTCGGTATGTGGCCCAGGCTTCTTCGGCATCATTTACGCCAATTCCTACTTGCTGAATTCCGCTAATTATATAACTCATGCGCTATTATCTGAAGGTTTTAAAGATAATAGATTTTCTCTTTTTTTATGCTAACAATGTATCGAACTAATGAGAATTTTATCTAGGAGGGTTTACCAGATAAGAGTCAATTACGAGCACAGGATACATTAATATTATAGGTAATTGTTAATTTCAAGAAATGGAAAGCCTGAAGAATTATGTAGCGCGGTTGATTTATTCCAGAGCCAAGTTGCATGTCGGAATTTCGATGATCTGTTTGTGTGCCTCCCTCTCTTTAGCCGCGCAGTCTTTATCGCAACAGGATATTGAAAGCACAACAAATAAATATTTATCAAAAGCAATTTCGGAATTAAATGAATTTCTTTTGTTGGCCAACAACAGTAATTACCCTGCTCAGATAAGGCAAAATCTAACCTGGTGTGTGGAGGCCATGAAGAAGCGAGGTTTTGAAACAAGGATTCTGTATTCGAAAGATGTGCCTCATGTGTACGCCCAACGACAATACAACGCTAAACTGCCATGGGTGCTTTTCTATTTACAAATTGATGGACAACTAGCCGATAGTGCAAACTGGAATCAGAAGAATCCCTATGAAGCTACACTGAAACGGAACGTTAACGGCCAATGGCAAAGTATTTCGTGGACACAACCCAACGGCTACGATCCGGCATGGAGAATTTTTGCCCGTTCTGCTTCCGATTCGAAAGGACCCGCAATGGCGCTTTTGTCATCACTCGATATCCTGAAAGAATTGAAAGTCACGCCCGCCTTCAACATCAAAATAATTATGGATTTTCAGGAGGAACTTAGGTCTCCCTTACTACCACAACTTGTAACCGCTAATAAAGATTTGTTACAGGCTAAAATGGTTTTAATCATGGATGACACACGGCATGTATCAAACCTTCCCACGTTAAACTTCGGTGCCAGGGGTATTGCAACGATTCAATTGAAAGTATTTGGTCCGCGAAATGATCTTCACAGCGGCCAGTATGGCAACTATGCACCTAATCCGGTATTTACGTTGGCTCAGCTGCTGGCGGGTATGAAGGATGATTCTGGTCGGGTACTCATCCCGCATTACTATGATGGCGTAGATTTATCGGAACAGGAGTTGGCCATGATTAATGAGATGCCGGGCGATGACAACAAACTAAATAAAAAATTGGGGATAGCCAGGCCCGATCAGGTTGGTCATACGTATGAAGAATCTCTTCAATATCCTTCACTCAATATTCGAGGCATTAGTGCCGGCTCAGTAGAGGATGAAGTGCGCACCATTATCCCATCGCAAGCTATTGTCGAATTAGGCCTAAGGCTTGTGCCGGAAACTGACGGGGAGCGAATGGTTAGTCTTATTAAAAATTACATTGCAGATCAGGGATTTTATTTTGTTAAAGACTCACCTACCGAAGAAGAACGAGACAAGTTTAACAAACTGATTTCTTTTGAGTATAGGATTGGGTCAAAGCCATTTCGAACTGATTTAAACTCGTGGGCTGGTGTGTGGCTTGGTAAAGCGATGGATCGAACTTTTGGTCAAGGTCAGTATGTAAAGCAGCGCACAACCGGTGGCTCTCAACCCATTGAATCATTCATCACTACCTTAAATATTCCCGCGGTTTCATTGCGGTTTCCAAATCCGGATAATAACATCCATGCGGCTAACGAAAACCTGGCTATTGGAAGTTTTCTGGAAGGGATACAAATCTGCCTGAGCGAGTTACCCCAAAAGATGAATTGGAGGCCAACGCAGGTATTGCCACCATAAATATAATAATTACCGCTAGTGCTATTGGATGGTTGAATAACCAGAAGATAAGGTGGATACAACAACTTCTTAATTGGTTTCCCGCTATTCTATTTGCTTATGTTATACCAGCACTTATCACCCAAACCGGTGGGCTGGATTTATCATCCGTGTATTTGCATTCGCTTTCGCGGAATTGGATTGTTCCGTTTGCCATTATGATGGTGATGAGCGCACTTTCTTTTCCTCAATTAAAGAAAGTTGGGATAAGACCCATTATGCTCTTTGTATCCGGCTCATTCGCTATAGCTGTTTTGCCAACTATACTAGTGTGGTTATCGAAATTTATTTCACCAGATACCTATTCTCTTTTTATAGATCAGCAGTACTGGCGAGGGTTAGTGCCTATTACTGGAAGTTGGATTGGTGGCAGCACTAGTCAGTTGGTATTAAAGGAACTCGTAAACTGCCCTGAGTCATTATTTTTATCCGTTATCGTACTCGATAATATTTTAGTGAATCTTTGGACGATCTTTATGTTTCAGGTTATTAAAAGGAGCGATCAGTTGAATAAGTACTTTTCAATAAATGCTCAGATGCCTGTGTTACAAGATGAAGAATTAAATTTGGGGAGTCGTCAGCGAGCCTCCGTGCTTGTTTCGTTACTTTATATAAGTGCAGCGGTCGGACTCATTAATTTACTTACCGATAACTTTTTACTTCGGGTAATTAGCCTTTCCCTTATCGGTTTAGTATTTGGGAATTTTATTCCTCGCTGGAATCATCGATTTATTTTGAGGATAGGAGGCATGTTGATTATTATTATCATGGCGATACTAGGTCTTCGACTCGACTTCAGTGGTTTGTCGTTGCCTGTTTCTTTTGTCATGATTTGCATCGTGTGGTTACTGTGTCATTATATGGTTATGATTATTATGGCTAAAGGATTGAATGTACACATGGCTTGGGTGCCCATTGCCAGCATGGCTAACCTAGGTGGTATTTCAACCGCACCCGCAGTTACGTCAGCCTATAATAAAGCATGGATGCCACACGCGATTTTACTGGCTATCTTAAGTATGGTAACGGGTAACTTTTGGGGCATGCTTACCTTTTACTTATTTAGTCAATTTTGAAATTTGCCACTCCCACATGGTTGAACGGCCTCCAATTAATTGTAATTTGAAGTTCAAATAAAATCAGCCTCTTATGAGCTATCTCAATATTAAAGCAACAGAAGCCAATACGTTCGATGCCATTGTTGTAGGATCGGGAATTAGCGGAGGCTGGGCAGCCAAAGAGCTTTGTGAAAAAGGATTGAAAACATTGGTGCTTGAACGTGGCCCAATGGTTGAGCATGTGAAAGATTATCCGACCGCCACCTTGGCCCCTTGGGGAATTTTCTCACCGGAACAGGCTTACAGAAAAAATGCGTGCTGAGCAACATATCCAGGTACGTGGTTTTTGTAATGAACATAACAGTCATTTTTTTGTAAACGATTTAGAAAATCCATACAACCAGGTAAAGCCCTTTGATTGGATACGTGGCTATCACGTGGGTGGCCGTAGTCTTACGTGGGGGCGGCAATGCTATCGCTGGAGCGATCTTGATTTTGAAGCGAATGCTAAAGATGGCTTTGGAGTGGATTGGCCAATACGCTATAAGGATATTGAGCCTTGGTATAGTTATGTCGAGAAATTTGTAGGCGTTAGTGGATCGCTGGAAGGACTGTCACAACTTCCGGATGGCGATTTTCTCCCACCCATGGAAATGAATTGCCTGGAACAACATATTGCAGGCAGTATTAAATCTACGTTTGCAGAGCGTACAATGATTATTGGTCGCGTAGCAAACCTAACCCGCGGGTTAAATCAACGCGGTCCGTGTCAATTTAGAAACGCCTGCGATCGGGGTTGTCCCTTTTCAGGATACTTCAGTAGCAACAGCGCTACGCTACCAGCAGCGCGTGCCACAGGTAACTTAACAATAAGGCCTGATTCGGTGGTGGCTGAAGTTATTTACGATAAGGAGAAAAAACGAGCAATAGGAGTTCGCATTATTGATGCCACTACCATGCAGTCGGAAGAGTATTATGCAAAAATTATTTTTCTGAATGCTTCTACAATTGGAACAACTTCTATTTTACTTAACTCAGTTTCGGATGCTTTTCCTGACGGACTTGGTAATAGTAGTGGTCAGGTTGGACACAACCTGATGGATCATCATTATCGCGTGGGAGCCACCGGTAATTATGATGGATTTAAAGATCAATATACCTCGGGGCGCAGAGCCAACGGAATTTATATTCCGCGATTTAGAAATCTTGATGATAAGTCTAAGCAGAAAGACTACGTACGTGGCTTTGGGTATCAGGGTAGTGCTTCGCGCGGTCGGTTTGAAGGCTCTGAGAAAATTGGTATTGAATTAAAACAAGAGGCGGCCAGCTTGGGCGATTGGGGTATGTGGTTAGGCAGTTGGGGTGAGCAACTTCCTAATTATGATAATAAAGTAACCCTGAATAAAGAGAAGAAAGATAAGTGGGGAATGCCTTTGGTGGACATTGATTGTGAGTTTAAGGATAATGAATGGGCCATGCGCAAAGATATGATGAATAGCGCAGCTGAAATGCTGGATAGCGCGGGCCTGAAAAATATCAATACGTTCGATGATACGAAATCCTATCCGGGTCTTTGCATTCATGAAATGGGAACCGCACGTATGGGCAAAGACCCAAAGACTTCTGTGCTAAATAAATGGAACCAAATGCATGAAGTTAAAAATGTGTTTATCACAGATGGGGCGTGTATGACTTCATCGGCTTGTCAAAACCCATCCATAACGTATATGGCACTTACTGCCCGGGCTACGGATTATGCGGTTACAGAATTAAGCAAGGGAAATTTGTAGGCAGATATACCAAGGCATGATCGTTTAATTCAAGCGAAAAAAATGGCTTTAATCCTGTAGCCCGAGTCGCACTGGCTCAATCTCCATTCTTTTTTTCACCTTTGATAAAATAATTCCATCACGACACCCGACTATAGGTGTATAATAACCGTATGATGGAATGGATCTGGTAATGCAAGAGCTAAAACAAAACACATTCCTAAAGGAAAAAGACAAATTGCTTGGATTTATCCGTAGTCGGGTGTCTACTGTTGAGGAGGCAGAAGATATCCTTCAGGATGTGTTTTATCAATTCATCGCTGGGTTTCAAACGATCGAATCGTTGGATCGCGTTACATCCTGGTTGTATAGTGTAGCACGCAATAAAATAATTGATCGGTATCGGAGAGATGCCAGCAGGCCACAACGCACTGATTTTGAATTGCTCGCAGGTATTGATGACGATGCTCCGCTAACCTTGCAGGAGATTTTACCGGATCTGGATAATACTCCAGAGGCAACGCTGTTGCGCGAGGCCATTTGGGATGAGATAACCGATGCGTTGGCTGAATTGCCTGCCGAACAGCGAGAGATTTTTATTCTAAATGAAATTGAAGAGCAGAGCTTTAGAGACATAGCCGAAAAGACAGGGGTTTCTATTAATACGTTACTCTCACGCAAGCGCTATGCTATTATGGCTCTTAGAAAACGGCTACAGAGTTTTTATGATGATTTGATAGCGACCTGATCGCTTTACGATAAAGAATTATAACAAAAAATTAAATAGTATGGAACGCAGTGTATGGGTTGGAAAGATTTTAATGTTCGCAATGGTAGCTTTACTTATTGCTTTTGGTGTAGTGATAGGCACCATGTATTTGTGGAATTGGGTAATACCCGAAGTTTTTAATGGTCCTATTATCAACTTTTGGCAAACCCTGGGATTACTCGCTTTAAGTAAAATCTTCTTTTGGAATTTTGGTGGAAGATGTAACAGACACAGTGGTCATTCGGGAGGTCCATGGAGACCCTATTGGAAGGAAAAATTGAGTACCATGTCCCCTGAAGATCGTGAACGCTTTAAGCAGAAGATGAAAGAAAAGTGGTGCTACACAGGCGCTGACAAATCCTCTGAGGGATCGGGTTCTGCAAACGGTTGAGAACGGGATAATCAAAAATTAATCAATTTATTTTCTTAAAACCCTAAACAAATACCTGAAACAGGCGTTTAAGGAAACTATGGAAACTTTGGTAAAGTAAATAGTTTCCATAGTTTTGCGCCCGTTATGGAAGAAACAGAATTAAGAAAGAAGATTTTGGAGGGCACGGAAGAGCTTTTCATGAGATATGGGATTAGAAGCGTGAGCATGGATGATATTGCGCGTCACCTGTCGGTATCTAAAAAAACGCTATACCAGCATTTTGCCGATAAAGATGAATTGGTCTTTAGGATGTCGGAAATGTATCTCGAGCAAAGTTTTAAACAATATGATCAGATAGAGAAGGATTCTAAAAATTCCTTAGAAGAACTCAGCAAAATTTCAGTTTGCATGAAGGTTGAAATGGAAAACTTAAATTCTTCGTTACTTTTTGATCTTCAGAAGTATCATCCCCAGGCTTGGAACTTATGGAATGGTCATAAAGAAAAAATAGGAGAGGCTGTAGTAAGAAATATTCAGCAAGGTATTGCCGATGGTTACTTCCGTCCCGAAATCAACCCCGATGTAATGGCAATGGCCCGATTGGTCTTGATTGAAGCTGCGTTTAACCCCGCCACCTTTCCAAAAGATAGGTTCAATTTTGTAGAAGTTCAAACTCAGCTTTTCGAATTGTTTGTCTATGGCCTTTGCTCCGACAAGGGAAAGAAAATATATCAGAAGTATAAAGAAGCCAATTATCAACCCTCATTATGATAAACTTAAAAATGACAAACCCTATTAGGAACATAGCACCCATTCTTTTCCTATGGATATTATTTACCGCGAATGGATATGCACAGCAATCGACTTCCCGCGCCTTTACTTTGCAGGAAGCGATTGATTTTGCTTTAGATAATAATATAAGCCTGAAGAACTCCAAAGAGTCTGTTGAAGCTTCTGAAGCGCGTGCAAAAGAAGTTATGGGAATGGGCCTTCCACAATTAAATGCAACAGGCTCAATTATTGACAATTATATAATTCC
Source organism: Flammeovirgaceae bacterium (assembly GCA_016712035.1). GTDB lineage: Bacteria > Bacteroidota > Bacteroidia > Cytophagales > Cyclobacteriaceae > ELB16-189. Next base: position 150,574 of record JADJRT010000010.1, read on the forward strand.
AACATCATTCATCCCGGCATTGATATTTGATCCTAATGCGCAGCCAGGTGAATTGATTGGAGTGAAATTTGGAACGCAATACACCGGTAACGCAGCAATTAATTTGCAACAAATGATATTCAATGGCTCTTACATTGTTGGCTTAAAGGCCAGCAAAACATTCATTGATTTGTCGCGCAAAGATTTGATAAAAACCCAAACGGATGTTGTAGAGGCTATAAAGAAGGCTTACTACTCTGTATTAGTTAATAAGGAGCGCACCGAGCTGGTTGAAAAAAACTTTCAGCGCCTGGATACCCTGCTTAAGCAAACCAAAGCTCTGTATGAAAATGGTTTTGCCGAGAAGATTGATTTAAATCGAGTACAGGTTCAATACAATAATATCACAAACCTTAAAAATAATGCATCCATCGGTCTCGAAGTGAGTTATGATCTCCTCAAATTTCAAATGGGGTTGCCGATTTCTGAAATGATTGAGCTTACAGATCAACTTGAAACCATGAAGTTTCAAGCCTTGGATGATGAATTTGGAAAAGATTTTCAATACAGCAACCGTATTGAGTACAACCAATTACAGGTTAATAAATCAATGGTTGAGTTGGACATAAAAAATACTAAGTCCCAATACCTGCCCAATCTTAATTTGTTCGGAAGCTATGGAGCAAGCTATGGTACTTCGGCCTTTAACAGCATGTTTCAATTTGGTGAAAACTGGCGTACGCTGGGTACGGTGGGTTTAAGTGCGAGCATGCCCATATTCGATGGTATGCAGAAGAGCCGGATAATTCAGCAAAAAAAATCAAAGCTGAATCAGATTGGAAATTCCATTGAACTGGTGAAAAACCAAATCGATCTTCAACAGGATCAAGCAAGCAAAACATTTAAGAGTTACATGAATACCTTCCGTACGCAAGGCGACAATATGAAACTATCTGAAGAGGTGTATAAGGTTACCGTTATTAAATACCAGGAGGGCGTGGGATCAAACCTGGAGGTTATTAATGCAGATGCTGACTACAAAGAAGCCCAAACAAATTATTATGCAGCCCTTTATGATGCTTTGATCGCTTCCGTGGAACTGGAAAAAGCATATGGAAAATTACTCCCAACCAAATAATAACAAACAACCTCATTATACTATGAAATCAAGATATACAATTCAATTAATAGCATTTGCTTTTGCAGTCATCACGTTAGCCAGTTGTGGTGGCGAGTCTTCGGACACAGCCAAACTCGATAAACTCAAAACAAAACAAGCTGAATTAGCAAAGGAAATTTCTGTCCTTGAGAAGGAAATTGCGCAGGCTAATCCTGAAGCGGTAACCGTTCGCAAGAAGGATATTATTACCACAACGTTGGCGCCAAGAAAATTTGACTACTTTGTTCAAACTCAAGGCATGGTTCAGTCTGAAGATAACATTTTAGTTAGCGCTGAGTCGATGGGTGTAATCACTGCTGTCTTTGTTAAAGAAGGTCAAAGTGTACGAAAAGGAGAAGTGCTTGCGCAGATCGACAATAAGATTACGTTGCGTTCTATAGATGAAGTTAAATCAGGATTGCATTTGGCTACAACTATTTATGAGAAGCAGAAGAATTTGTGGGATCAGAAGATAGGAACCGAGGTGCAATTTCTTCAGGCTAAGAATAACAAGGAGAGTCTTGAGAAAAGATTAGCTACCCTGAATGAACAGCTAGCGATGACGCGAATTAAATCGCCTATCAATGGAACGATTGAACAGGTAAATGTTAAGATAGGTCAGAATGCTGCACCGGGCGCTCCTGCATTTAGGGTGATTAATACAACTGATTTGAAAATTGTTGCAAGTGTTTCTGAAGCCTATGTTACCAATATTAAAAACGGTGATAAGGTGAAAGTGAGTTTTCCTGATTTGAATAAGGAAATTGAAGCACATGTTACCTTTGTTGGCCGCAACATTAATCCACTTTCAAGATCATTTCCTGTTGAAATAAATTTGCCCTCGCTTACTGAACTCCGTCCAAGTATGACGGCAGTGCTTCGTGTAATTTTTAATACTGAGCAGAAAGCGTTATGTGTGCCCATTAATGTTGTGCAAGAAATAAATGGTAAGAAGATAGTTTACGTAGCCGAAATGGATGGTCAACAATTGGTAGCGCGAAGAAAGGAAATTGAAGTGGGGGGTGTGTATGATAATTTGGCTGAAGTAAAAAGCGGCCTTAAAACGGGTGACAAAGTAATCACTGTTGGTTATCAGGGATTAAATGACGGAGAGTTTGTTAAGATATAAGGTTGGAGCCAAAAAGGATTTGTAATTATCAGCTCTAACGAATTAATCACTAACTATTGTTATGCAAGACATTGAAAAAGAATTCAAACCGACCAGTTGGTCCATTGATAATAAAGTAAGTATTTATGTAGGTACCATAATTATCTGCTTGGCAGGTATCCTTACCTATATTGGGCTACCTAAGGAAAATTTTCCTGAAGTTGTCTTTCCACAAATTTTTATTGCCACCGTTTACCCTGGAGCATCACCGGCCGATATTGAAAACCTGATTACCAAGGAAATCGAAAAGGAGGTAAAGTCTATCTCGGGTGTAAAGAAAGTCAAGAGTAATTCAGTTCAAAGCTTTTCTAATGTAATTGTAGAGTTTGAAACAGATATTGATGTTGATAAGGCTAAGCAAGAAGTAAGTGATGCGGTTGATCGTGCAAAGCCTAATCTTCCCAGCGACTTGCCGGACGACCCAATTGTTCAAGAGATTGATATTTCAGAAGTTCCAATTATGAACGTCAACCTTTCGGGAGACTATGATCTTCAAACATTAAAGAAATATGCCGAGCAAATGCAAGATGCCATTGAGAGCATTCGTGAAATAAGGCGTGTTGATATTGTTGGAGCCCTTACCCGTGAAATACAGATCAACATAGATATGTTTAAGCTTGCTGCTGCAGGGGTAAGCTTAGATGATATTTCTATGGCTGTGAGCAGTGAAAACGTGATCATTCCGGGCGGGCAGATCTCCGTAGATGGTATGAAGCGATCGCTAACTGTGAATGGTGAGTTTACGTCAGCCTCGCAAATCGCTAACATTGTAATAGGCTCAACGATGGGTGGTAAAATCTATTTGAAAGACATAGCTCAAGTAGTTGATTCACACAAAGAGCAAGAAAGCTTTGCCCGGTTAGATGAAAAAAACGTAATCACACTGAACGTAATTAAACGTAGTGGCGAGAACTTGATTATTGCATCTGATGAAATCAATAAGATTGTAGCCCAGTATCAAGCCGATGTTTTACCGCCCGGTGTAAACGTGACAATCACTGCCGATCAATCAGAAAATACTAGAATTACCCTACATGATTTGATCAACACCATCATTATCGGTTTTATTTTGGTAACGGTAATCCTCATGTTCTTCATGGGTGTTACCAATGCAATTTTTGTTGGTCTGTCTGTTCCGATTTCAAGCTTTATAGCCTTCCTGGTATTTCCCTCAATTGGATTTACACTTAATTTAATGACGTTGTTTTCTTTCTTGCTGGCACTCGGTATTGTTGTGGACGATGCCATTGTGGTAATTGAAAATACACACAGAGTGTTTGATAATGGAAAAGTTCCGATTCGTAAAGCTGCAAAGATTGCTGCGGGCGAAGTATTTATGCCTGTTCTTTCGGGTACGCTGGTGGTACTTGCTCCATTTGTTCCGCTGGCATTTTGGCCTGGGGTTATTGGAAAGTTTATGTTCTTTCTTCCGGTTACGTTAATTGTAACCTTACTCGCATCGCTAATTGTAGCCTATATAATGAATCCGGTATTCGCAGCGGATTTTATGACTGCGCATGACCACGATCATGATAAATCTAAATTCTCGAAAGGATTTAAAGTAACGGCTGTTGTATTTGCTTCGCTTGCGCTGATGGCTTATTTAACAGGCATTAATGGATTAGGGAATTTTACTGTTTTTCTTTTTGCTGTATATGCATTGTATCACTTTTATCTATCAAGAGTAATCTCATCATTTCAAACCGTTGGTTGGCCTCGGGTTCAGGAGGGATATAAGAAAATGGTTAGCTGGTGCCTTGAGGGGAAGCGTCCGGTTATGGTATTGGTTAGTGTAGTGGCGCTTTTCTTCTTCTCAATCTGGTTTACTAGTGTGCGCAAACCACCCGTTGTATTTTTCCCGAAAGGCGATCCAAATTTTATTTTCGCATTCATTCGTATGCCAATTGGAACTGATCAACGCGTGACTGATTCGGTAACCCGTGTTGTTGAGAAACGCGTTACCGAAGTAGTGGGCAAGGATAATAAGATTGTTAAATCAATTATATCCAACGTGGCGGTTGGTGCTTCTGAAGATCAATTTGCAGCTACTAATGCACAACCACACTTAGGAAAAGTTAGTGTTGCTTTTGTAACTTTTGCAGAGCGTGATGGGCAATCGACTAAAGAATATTTAGCTAAGATTCGGGAAGCTGTAAAAGGCCTTAAAGGAGCCGAGGTTTCCGTAAATCAAGAAGCTAACGGCCCTCCAACAGGGAAGCCCGTAAATATTGAAGTAGCAGCCGAAAACTTTGACGATCTGGTCGCAACAGCAAGTCGTGTAAAACGCTATTTGGATTCACTTCAGGTTCCTGGTGTGGAGGAGTTGAAGTCAGACTTTCAGAATGATAAGCCTGAAATTGTAGTAAAGATTGATCGTGAAAAAGCAAACCGCGAAGGAATTTCTACGGCACAGATTGGAATGGCATTGAACACCGCCATCAATGGTCGTGAAATCTCGAAGTTTAGAGATGCCAATGATGATTATGACATTACGCTTCAAATAAATGAATCGCAGCGAAACGATATCAATACACTGATGAACTTGCCATTAACGTATCGCGATATGGCGAGTGGTGGTCTGGTTAGGCAAGTGCCTATGTCGGCCATAGCTAAAATTGAATATGCAAATAGCTTTGCTGGAATTAACCGGATTAATGAGAAGCGAGTTATCACGATTTCATCCAACGTTTTAGGCGATGCCAATCCAAACGAAGTAGTAGCGGCAATTCAAGATAAGGTTAGAGATTTTAGTGTGCCCGATGGTGTAACAATTAAAATGACTGGTGAGCAGGAAGATCAGGCCGAAACAGGCGCGTTTCTTGGTGTAGCCGCTATGGTTGCAGTTGGATTAATTTTTATGATTCTCGTTACGCAATTTAACTCTACCAGCAAGCCGATAATCATTTTGTCAGTGATTGTATTTAGTGTAATTGGTGTGTTGTTGGGATTCTCAATTTTTAAGATGGAGATTTCAATTGTTATGTCAGGCGTTGGTCTTATGGCGTTGGCAGGTATTGTAGTTCGTAACGGAATCTTGCTTGTTGAATTCACCGATCTATTGATTTCGCAAGGAGTAGAATTGAAAGAGGCGATTATTGAAGCGGCAAAAACCCGCATGACTCCAGTATTATTAACCGCGATGGCCGCAACCTTGGGCTTAATACCGCTCGCAGTTGGTTTCAATATTGATTTTATCACTCTATTCACAGAGTTCAATCCTCATATTTTCTTTGGTGGTGATAACGTGGCTTTCTGGGGTCCTCTTTCATGGACTATGATTTTCGGATTAATCTTTGGAACGTTCTTAACACTGTTCTTAGTGCCTGTTATGTATTTAATGACAGCCCGATTGAAAGCTCGAATCTTTAAAAAGAAAAATCAGGAGGCGGTTGTAAATAACCTGGCTGCTCATTAAAAACCGGTTACAATATATTGAATCATCCTGCGTCTAACAGGATGATTCTTTTTTCATAGTATGCGATATAGACTTATGACCGCTTTCATCTTTATTATTGCGTTTCTGCTGATAGACATCTATGTGTTTCAGGCAGTTTTGGTTGTTAGTAAATCATGGGTTCCACTTTGGAAGAACATTGCCCGGTATGCATTCTGGATTCCTACCATCTTTTGTATAGCCGCATTACTTTGGTGGATGGCGGCTGATCCTTATAAAGTAGGAGCAGGGTTGCGCAACTGGATACTAACAGCACTTTTTGCTACCTATTTTTCTAAGTTGTTCGGTGTGTTCTTCTTGTTGATCGATGATTTTCAGCGACTTGTTAGGTGGATCGCTCAACTATTTTCTAAAAGGGAATCAAGTCCTATGGCAGGGGAGATAATTTCCAGATCGCAATTTTTATCGCAAACTGCGTTAGTGGCAAGTGCTATTCCCTTTGGCGCCATGGCCTATGGGATAATCTCAGGCGCCCACGATTATCGGATAAAGAGAGTTACTGTGAAACTGCAGAATCTGCCAGCTTCCTTTGATGGTATTCGTATCGCTCACCTGTCCGACATACATAGTGGAAGTTTTTTTAACAAGACCGCTGTGCGGGGAGGCGTGGATATGGTGATGAAAGAGAAACCAGATTTAATATTTTTTACGGGTGATCTTGTAAATAATGAAGCTGCTGAAGTAAAAGACTATATAGATGTGTTCAATAAATTCAAAGCTCCGTTAGGTGTTTATTCTGTTACTGGTAATCACGACTATGGCGATTATAAAAATTGGAGATCAAAAAAAGAGAAGGAACAAAACTTTAAAGATTTAGTAGAGGCTCATCGCTTACTAGGCTTTGATTTATTGATGAACAAAAATCGATTCATCGAAGTGGATGGAGAAAAAATAGCCTTATTGGGTATTGAAAACTGGGGCGCAGGTCGGTTTGCCAAATATGGTAAGTTGGACTTGGCTTATTCAGGTTCTGAGGAGGCTCCGGTGAAAATATTATTATCCCACGATCCAAGTCACTGGGATGCCCAGGTTCGATCAACGCATCAAGATATAGACTTAATGCTTTCCGGTCACACGCATGGCTTTCAATTTGGTGTTGAGATTGGTGATTTTAAATGGAGCCCATCGCAATACGCTTATAAACAGTGGGCTGGACTATATACAGAAGGCAATCGACATTTATATGTTAATCGTGGCTTTGGTTATCTCGGTTATCCGGGTAGGATAGGCATGCCACCCGAACTTACCATTATTGAATTGAAGCGGGCATAGTTTTATAAGGATTCACCAAGCAATGGTTCGCGTCTTTGCGAACTAATGAACAATAATTTTACTTCTTAACAATCCACCGATTCAAAGCATTGTCAGGAGATGCAACTATGATTTTGTAAAATCCAGTAGAAGATTCAGGTAACGTGAATGTGTATTTTCCTGAGCTTACCTCGGCCTTGCCTACTGATTTATAGCTATCCGTTTTTCCTTCTTTGAAGTTGTTGGTAGTGCTTACTTTAATTTCCACCATTCCCTTATCTTTCAAAGCATTCCAGGTAAGCGTTGTTTTCTTTCCTTCTTTGGTTGCCGTTAAATTGCTGATGGACACATTTTCCAAAAATGAAGTTCCATCAAATTCTTCACGTATTGATTGAGGTACATCTAGCTTCATGAAGCTAAGCACAGAAGGCGCGATGTCAACTGTGGTAGCGTTTTTGAAATGTGTGTTCAATGGTTTTGCATTAGTAACGATCCATGTAGTTCGTTCCCGCTCACTTTGGCCACCATGGTCTTTACCTGTGGCCGCATCCCGGCCATGATCGGTGGTGATCACGATCATCCATTCTTCTCCAAATTTTTCTTCACGCTCTTTAATGGCATTCCAGATTCGTCCTACTTGTACATCTGCTTTTTCTATCGCATCGGTAAACTGAGGACTATCGCCAAACTGTGTGGAATTTTTAAAGTATCTAATTCCAATCCATCGTAAGTATAATCGAGTTTAAAATTTCCGGCAGAAGACAATCCTTCACCTACTAATATAGTACGATTGTCTGTCCAGGAAGAGTATATCGCTGTTTCAATTTTTGAGTTAACCGATTTCGCAATTCTGAATACATTCCAATAATTGTAATTGGGTTGCTTGATGTTATTGTCCCATACGTTATGCTTATTTGTCCAGGTGCCGGTAATCACATTTGCATAGCCAACAGCTGAGATAGTAGGAGACTGGCTGTAGCCACCCTTTTCCCCGCCTTGATAGGAGCGGGTATATCCACCATGCAATGCAATTTCATCCAGCACGGGCGTGTTTACTTTCTCAACTACATCGGCAGGAATGCCATCGAGAATTATAATAACAGCTTTACGCTGTGAGTAGGTATTGGCGAACACACAGGTGAGTAAGATCGGCAGTAAAAATCGTATTTTCATTTATAGGATTAATTAGAAATCGCAGTACGAAAGATAAATAATTCAATTAATTTTTATAGTTTCTTCAAGGAGTCAAATTAAAGTATTTGGAATATTGTTGCTTTGCAAAGCAGACAACGGGTATTTTGAAGAACTCTGGTTAGGTAACATATCTTGTAGGTGTTTTTCTGGTTATTTTTTTAAACGTGCGATTGAAGTGTGATAAGTTGGCAAACCCTGTTTCGAAGCAAATCTCCTGAATACTTTTTTCTTTTTCGATTAACATTTTACAAGCATTACTCACGCGAACCTCATTAAGAAAGTTTGTATACGTTTTTCCTGTACGTAGTTTAAAGTATCTGCAAAAAGCTTCTGTAGATAAGTTAGCTACATCAGCAACTTCCTTAATTTTTACTTTTCGAAAACTTTGGGTCAATGAAAACTGAAGTATATCATTCATACGTTTACCCTCAGATCCACTAAATCTGATTTTAGAACCTGCAGCTGATAATGACTTTAGATCTTGTGATTCACTTAAAGTTTTGAGTAGTTGAATGAATGAAAGTAGTCTTTCAATACCAGTTAGCTTGATTAAATCTTCAATTAGTTTTGTGAGTTTAAGATTAGTATCGTTCTCTATGCGATAGCCAACACCAGCATGGGTGATGAAATTCGAATGGTAACTAACTCGTTAAGTTGCCAAAAGTTTTCACCCGCATATTTTTCATCGAAGTAGAGAGAAATACCGCTTACCCGCGATTTACTTTTACTAGTTGATTCATCACTTCTGAACACATGGGGTTGATTACTTCCAATTAAAAAAAGATCTCCTGAAGAAAACCTACCCACGTAGTCACCCGCAATCAAGGTTCCAGCTCCTTTTTTATAAGCATAATTTGGTTCTCCGGATGTTGATGCAGTTTATCGTAGAACTTGGGTGCGCTATCCGTTTGAATCCGAAATGCCTCTTTATTAATCTTGGGGACTTGAAAGGGTATTACTTTCATACTACACTTATTTTGATATAAAAAATTATAAAGGTCTTTCAAAAATAGTCAAAATACTACCATATCCCACTATTTCAGCGTAACCAATACCTGCTCGACTTTGTACTTTTGACGTACTAATAAATTTAAAACCAACCTGTTATGTCAATTCAATGGAAAGGCGTTTTCCCTGCACTCACAACAAAGTTTACAGCTGATGATAAACTTGATTTTCCACTTTTCGATAAAAATTTAAAAGCGCAGCTAGACGCTGGCGTGGAAGGAGTAATTCTGGGTGGTACGCTTGGGGAAGCAAGTGTGCTCAGTAATGAAGAGAAGTTTGATTTGGTGAAGCATACCGTTGAAAAAGTAGCAGGCAAAGTTCCGGTTGTAATGAATATTGCTGAAGGCAGCACGCGCGAAGCGGTTAAGCTTGCAGCCGAAGCGGAAAAGTGTGGCGCTAAAGGATTGATGATGTTGCCTCCTATGCGATACAAATCTGACCACCGGGAGACCGTTGCTTATTTTAAAGCAGTAGCGGAGACAAGCAGTTTGCCAATTATGATTTATAATAATCCTGTTGATTATAAAATTGAAGTTACGCTCGACATGTTTGCGGAACTGACTGAAAACAAAAGTATACAAGCCGTTAAAGAATCTACGCGCGATGTTTCAAATGTTACACGAATGATCAATAAATTTGGAGATCGTTTTAAGATTTTATGTGGTGTTGATACGATTGCCATGGAAGAATTGATGTTGGGTGCCGATGGTTGGGTAGCAGGGCTTGTGTGCGCATTTCCAAATGAGACGGTGTCAGTTTATAAATTAACCAAGGCGGGTAAAATTCAGGAAGCGCTAAAAATTTATCGCTGGTTTCTTCCCTTGTTGGAGTTAGACCTTCAACCTAAATTGGTTCAATACATCAAACTGGCCGAGCAAGAAGCAGGTATTGGTTCTGAAACGGTGCGAGCCCCACGATTAACACTCATTGGCGAAGAGCGTGAGCGTGTATTGAAAATAATACGCGATGGAATTAAAGCAAGACCGAAGCTTGATATTTAAAATTCTTGATTGGATTTTAATAATTTGATGCTTGTAACCGCTTACCGAATACTGATCACCGTTTACTAAATACTAACGACTCAATACTATGGCACATAAAGACGCAACCCTAGAAGAAGTTGATCAAGCCTTAAAAGAGGCCCAACTAGCCTTCCTTTCATACAAAAATTTTTCTGGTAAAAAGAAAGCAACATTTCTTCGGGCTATTGCGGATGAAATAGAAGCTTTGGGTGCAGCGCTAGTTTCCATTGCAATGAAAGAAACAAATCTCCCGGAGGCTCGTATTGTTGGTGAGCGCGGTCGAACCACACATCATTGTCGCATGTTTGCTGATTTGGTTGAGGAAGGCTCGTGGTTGGAAGCAAGAGTTGATACTGCGTTACCCAATCGGGTGCCAGCACCAAAACCTGATCTTAGAAAAATGCTCGTGCCACTGGGTCCTGTTGTTGTTTTTGGCGCAGCTAATTTCCCATTAGCATATTCCACAGCTGGTGGCGATACGGCTTCTGCATTAGCGGGCGGTTGTCCGGTAATTGTAAAAGCACATCCAGCACATGCAGGCACATCTGAACTTGTTGCCAAAGCAATCTTTACGGCAATTGAAAAAACAGGAATGCCTAAAGGTGTATTCCAACATTTGTATGGAGCAGGTTTTGAAGTAGGACAAGCATTAGTAAAAAATCCACTGACAAAAGCGGTTGGATTCACGGGATCATTAGCAGGTGGCAAGGCGTTGTTTGATTTAGCGAACCAACGTCCGGAACCCATACCCGTGTTTGCAGAAATGAGTAGCATTAACCCGATAATTCTTTTGCCAGAAACCTTGAACCGTGATGCTGATAAAACTGCTGCAACACTGGCAGGTTCTATTACACTTGGCGTTGGACAGTTTTGTACTAATCCAGGATTAATACTCGCTATAGAAGGAGCAGGGTTAGATCAGTTTATTAAATCTCTGGGTACTGAAATAGAAAAGGCTATACCGTCTACCATGCTACATCAAGGCATTGCAGATAATTATTCAAAAAAACTTAAGAATGCGTTAGCGCAAAAAGGTGTTAAGGTTGAAGCATCAGCTTCCGCAGAAGGTACTTCCGCTCAGGGACGACCTACAGTTGCATCTGTTTCTGCTTCTGACTTCGCAAAGAATCCCGCATTAGCGGAAGAAGTATTCGGACCTTTTTCACTGATTGTACGATGTAAGGATATGAAAGAGTTAAACACTGTTGTCAATTATGCACACGGTCAGCTTACGGCAAGTATCATTGCTGATGAAAGTGAAATATTAAATTATAAAAGTCTGATAAACTCGCTTGTTGAAAAAGCAGGTCGGTTAGTTATTAATGGTGTGCCTACTGGAGTAGAGGTTGTTGCCGCTCAAAATCATGGCGGTCCATTTCCTGCTACTACCGATTCGCGATTTACGGCCGTTGGTACAGATTCTATCAAAAGATTTGTTCGACCAGTCTCTTTTCAAAATTTTCCTGATACACTGCTACCGGATGAATTAAAGGAATCGAATCCATTAACTATCTGGCGACTTTACAATGGAGAGTGGCGAAAATGATACTGGCCGCTGGATACTGGTAGCTCGTTACTTGCTATATGCGTCCAGTATCCAGCATCGAGTATCTGAAATTAATGCCTATACTAATCTTAAAGAACTGTGAAAGAATCATTAAGCAAATTCACGTGCATCGATGCGCATACCTGTGGTAACCCGGTGCGATTGGTTGCTGAGGGTGGCCCTTTGTTGGAAGGAAAGAACATGAGCGAAAAACGTCAACACTTTTTGCGCGAGTATGATTGGATACGTAAAGGGTTAATGTTTGAGCCACGTGGACATGACATGATGAGTGGAAGCATTTTGTATCCGCCTTCCGATCCGGCCAACGATGTGGGTGTTCTCTTTATAGAAACCAGCGGCTGCTTGCCCATGTGTGGGCATGGAACCATCGGTACTGTAACTATTGCTATTGAAGAGGGATTAGTCATTCCTAAAATACCTGGAGTTTTAAACCTCGAAGTTCCCGCGGGTTTAGTACGGATTGAGTATAAACAAGAAGGTAAAAAAGTAAAGTCTGTTAAGATCAGAAATGTTAAAGCCTATCTGGCAGCTGAAAATATAAGTGCCGAATGTCCTGATCTGGGCGAGTTAACCTTGGACGTTTCTTATGGTGGAAATTTTTACGCCATTGTAGATGTGCAAAAAAACTTTAAAGGCATCGATCATTACACGGCTGATCAACTTGTGTCGTGGAGCAGGGAGTTGAGAAAAGATATTAACAAGAAATATAAATTCGTGCATCCTGAAAATCCGACCATCAATAGCTGCAGTCACATCTTGTGGACTGGCAAAACAATTGATCCAACGTCAACCGCACGCAATGCTGTTTTTTATGGAGATAAAGCCATTGATCGCTCACCCTGCGGTACAGGTACTTCGGCACGGTTAGCGCAATGGTTTACTAAAGGCAAATTAAACCGGGTGAAGAATTTATTCATGAAAGTATTATTGGCTCAAAGTTTATAGGTAGGATAGAAGAGGTAACAGAACTTGCTGGCAAGCCTGCCATTATTCCAAGTGTAGAAGGATGGGCTAAAATTTATGGACACAATACAATTACGATAGATCCTGATGATGATCCGTATGCGTATGGGTTTCAGGTTATTTAAATGGATATTGAATACTGCTATTGAATCTTAAATTTAGAATAGAATTATTAATTTATGAATTATCGCAAATGAGTTGTCTGAGGAACTAATAAAAAGATTCAGGCTGTTTTAATTCATAGTGTCTTTGACGTTACCTAAGTTTGAGCAGTTTGAAGAAGCTCAGCAGATAAGACGATCTTGTAAGTCTAACAAGAACACTAATATAGTAATGAAGATTTGGAAGGAGGCAAAGTATAAACAGGATTTCATTCGATTTCTTATAATAGCTCAAGCTTCAAATGATGAAACAATTGATCACCTTGAAATGCTTTATGAAACAAAATCATTAACCGATCAGAAATTGTTTTAATAACAGCTATGTAAGATTGACACGTTTGAGAAGAAGTAAATGAATTTCATCAAAATAGTTGAGCAAGATAAATGGTCAAGTAACTCAAGTGAGAATCTAGATCGGAATACGCTCAATCAATTGCCAACAATCAAAATAATTTCGTGCTCCATTACGATCAATATCAATGAACATGAGCAAGATCGGTGTAATCGGTGGCGGAATAGTTGGACTGAGTTCAGCCTACTACTTAAACAAGACAGGTCATCAGGTAACAATTATGGACCAAAGTGATTTGAAAGATGGCTGCTCTTTTGGGAATGCAGGTATGATTGTTCCCAGTCATATCATTCCTCTGGCAGCACCGGGTATGATTTCGAAAGGTATTCGGTGGATGTTTAATTCACAAAGCCCATTTTATGTGAAGCCGCGATTAAATGGCGACTTGATAAAGTGGGGTTACCATTTCTACAGAAGTTCAACGAAAGAACACGTGGCTAAGTCTGCTCCGGCATTAAAAAATCTTAGCTTTTTTAGTAAAGAAATGTATCAGCAGCTAGCCAAGGATTTGCCTTTTAATTTTGGCTATCATGAACGTGGCTTGCTAATGCTTTACAAAAGCAAAGAAGCTGAGCATGAAGAAACCGAGATGGCAAAGTTTGCAAACCAACAGGGAGTCGAAGCTCAAATTCTTTCAGCCAACGAAATTCAGAAGATGGAGCCGGATGTAAGAGTAGATGTGCGTGGTGGAATATATTTTCCGGGCGATGCCCATTTGACGCCCAACA
>JADJRT010000011.1 GCA_016712035.1 Flammeovirgaceae bacterium
AAAAAGATGAAAATCATATAATTTCAGACAATTCAAACAAAGAAAATTAGGTTCTGGGAAGCAGCGTATTGAAGTCTCTGCCTTGGGACTAGGATGTATGGGAAGGAGCTATCACCGAAGTTTTGTTCCCGATAGGAAAGCAATGATTGCATTAATTCGAAAAGCCCCTGAACTCGGTGTTAACTTCTTTGATACTGCAGAAGCATATGGCCCTTTTAGCAATGAGGAGCTAGTAGGTGAAGCATTGGCTCCGTTTCGCAAGGAAGTGATCGTGGTCACGAAGTTTGGGTTTAAGGAAGGAAAACCAAGTTTAGGATTAGACAGTCGGCCGGAAAGGATAAGAAAAGTAGTAGAACACTCCTTAAAAAGTTTACGAACAGACTACATCGATCTTTATATCAACACCGTGTTGATCCCAATGTGCCTATTGAAGAAGTGGCCGGAACAGTAAAAGAGTTAATAAATGAAGGCAAAGTAAAATATTTTGGATTGAGTGAAGCTAATGGAGAAACCATTCGCAGAGCTCATAGGGTGCAGCCGTTAACAGCTTTACAAAGTGAATACTCCTTAATGACACGGCAACCCGAAAAATGATGTGATCAAAGTTTGTGAAGAACTTGGAATTGGTTTCGTACCATATAGTCCAATCAGTCGAGGTTTGCTTTCGGGCTACCTTAATGAGCGTACACAATATAATGCAGCAAATGATAACCGAGGTTCGTTGCCGCGTTATCAGAAAGATGCATTAATTGCAAACTGGCCTATTATATCCATCCTAAAAGAGTTTGGAGATGATAGAGGGTTAACCGTAGCACAAGTGGCACTAGCCTGGTTGTTGGCACAAAAGCCTTTCATCGTCCCCATTCCAGGCACTACCAAGCAAGCCCATTTACAGGAAAATATGTGGGCTGCCAACTATGAGTTTACTATTGATGAATTGCAAAAGCTTACGACTGATTTGAATAAAATTAAGATTGTGGGCGATCGTTATACGGGCATTTCTGTGGAGCAAACGAAAAAGTAAACTAATTTGATAGTGAAGAAGATGTAAGTTATTCCTTGCATATCAAACCGGATAATTTAGTCGGATGTACTTAAACTTAAGGAATAAGAAATTAAAAAATAGTACTTTGAAAAAGTTTTTAGTGATAGGAGCAAGCGGTAGCCTAGCGAGATATGTGATTGATACGCTGCAGAATATGCAAGATGTTCATCTTACTTTGTTGGCATGAAACAAAAACAGAATTACAAACGATACCACCGGCAACAGAGTAGAGGAGGTAGATGTAATGGATTATCCCAAACTGAAGACTGTTATGGCAGGACAATATATTGTTTACCTAGGCCTTGCAGGCAATTTGGAAGCAATGGCAAAGAATATTATAATGGCTATGCATGAAACCGGGGTGAAGAGAATCATCGCCATCAGTTCCATTGGCATTTATGTAACCCCTTTGAAACCAGCCTTAATACCTTATCGAAAGTTAGCCGATGTAATAGAGACTTCAGGATTGGATTATACCATTCTTCGCCCAGATTGGTTTACCAATGAAAACGAGATTGATTATGCGATCACTATAAAAGGTGAGCCCGAAACAGGTTCTGCCATTTCCAGAAAAAGTATTGCAGCTTTTGTCGCTTCGCTCATAGAAAATCCTGAGTTGCATAAAAATGAAAATCTTGGGATAAGTAAACAATGCGAAAATTATGTTAAAAGAGCCTCTCCTAATTTGATTAAGAGAGGCTCTTCCTATTATTTGTGTGAAATCTTAACTACATCGCTTGAATATCTTTCTCCAATTCCTTCCCGAAAGGCTGATTGTAAAAACGTTTTCCTGTGGCCTTATACAATGCGTTGGCAACGGCTGCAAAAACAGGCGGAAATAAGGGTTCACCCAAACCCGTTGGATCCTCATTATTTTTAACAAAATGTACTTCGATAGCTTTCGGTGATTCTTTCTGCCGGATCATGCGGTACTTATCGAAATTATTTTTTCTGGCACACCATCAACAAAAGTTAATTCGCCAAACATGGCATTTCCAATTCCATCTACAATTCCACCTTCGCCCATATTTTTTGCGGCATCAGGATTAATAACAATACCACAATCCACTGCAGCATACACTTTCTCAAATACCGGCTTATTGTTTTGCATCGATAAATCGAGCACCTCGGCTACATAGGTATTATGACAGAAATAAGCAGACACACCACGATGTACATTGGGTTGTGTTTCATTCCAATTTGATTTCTCGCGAACCAATTTCAGCACTCCTGCATACCTATCGGCATCGTAGTCATTTCTTTCACCAACCGGATTGTTCTTGGCGCGTTCCAGTAATTCAAGACGAAAATCAATAGGATCTTTTCCTGCAAGTTCAGCCAGTTCATCGAGGAAAGATTGCTCGGCTGCGGCATTGAAATTTGAACGGGGCGCACGAAATGCTCCAATGGTAATGTTGGATTCCAAAGCCCACCCTTCGGCTAAATAATTATCAACTGCACCGGCAGGAAAACGATTGGCGTGAATCGGATGTTCGGGTACACCACCACCACGAACATGAAAGGCAATTAAGTTATTATTTTCATCTAATGCCGCTCGGTACGTAGCCGTGTAGGTAGGGCGATAAATTCCGTACGTCATATCGTCCTCGCGGGTATAAACCATTTTAATAGGTGCATTTAATTTTTGTGAGATAACGGCAGCCTCAACCATATGATGACCGTAAGCACGTAAACCAAAGCCACCTCCCATACGCGGCAGCTTAATGTGAACGCTTTCTTTTGGTAGACCCAGTCGGGCAGCAACCGTATTACGCACAAAATCCGGAGCCTGTGTGGGGCCATAAAGTTCAGCTTTGTCTGCTGTAACATAGGCGAAGCAGTTAACGGGCTCCATCGTATTATGAGCCAGGAAAGGTGCATTGTACGTGCGTTCCAAAACCTTTGCGGCTTTTTTAAAGGCAGCAGCCGGGTCACCATCTTTGCGAAGAACATTGCCCGATTTTTTTGCCATCTCAGCCATCCTGCTTTTATGTCCTTCGGTGCTCTCAAGACCTCCGGGAACTTTAACGGTTTGTTTACCGCCCCAGCCATTCATTACAAAGGTTGAATCTGAGATTTTTTCGAACTCTATTTTAAGAGCCTTCTTGGCATTCATTACTTCCCACGTTGTATTGCCAACTACAACGGCAAGTTCGGTAAAGGTGGTGGTATCGAAACCAGCTCGTTCATAGTCATCCTGCAAGGTTTTGATGATGAAGACATCTTTAATCCCGGGCATCGATCTCGCTTCTGTATCATCAACAGATTTTACGCGCATTCCAAAAGGTGGATGTGCAATCATAGCGATCAGCATACCCTCCTGAGTATAGTCCATGCCAAACATGGGTTTGCCGGTGGCTATATTTTTTCCGTCAACATTCTTTTTTGAATTGCCTATTACTTTGAAGTCGGCAATCTCTTTTAGAGAAACTTCTTTCGGCACGGCTTGCCCTGCGGCCAGCGAGGCCATTTCACCATACCCTGCTTTTTTACCGCTCGCTTTGTGGTGAAGCATGCTTGCTTCGGTAGTTATTTCCGAAGCTGGAACATTCCATGTTTGCGCAGCTGCACCAATAAGCATTTGCCGGGCTGTTGCACCAACCGTACGCAACGGCTTCCATCCCTGGCGAATGCCCTGACTACCTCCGGTAAATTGACGATCGAATCGTTCGGGATAGAAATCAGCTTGTTCTACAACAACATTTTTCCAATCTACATCCAACTCTTCAGCCAGAATCATAGGCATGGAAGTTTTAACATTCGATCCAAATTCCGGATTTGGCGACATAAGTGTTACGAGTCCATTTTCGCCAATTTTAATGTAACTGTTTAGTTCAAACCATTCTTTTGGCATTGCTAAGGCTTCTTCGGGAGTGGGCTTGCAACCGGCCAGCCAGCTAAAGCTAAGCATCATGCCCCCGCCTGCCAGTGCCGAAACTTTTAAAAATGATCTTCTATCTATCGTGGTTTTTACTAGTGTCATGGCTGGATAATTTTGATTTGATTATGAATTCGCTGTAGCCGCTGTTTTTACGGCTGCCTTGATTCGCAAATAAGTGCCACAACGGCAAATATTTCCATTCATGGCAGTTTCAATTTCCTCATCTGTTGGATTAGGGGTTGTACTTAGCAGGGCAGCAGCCGTCATGATTTGGCCTGTCTGGCAATAGCCGCACTGAGGCACATCGTGCTCCAACCACGCTTTTTGAACGGGATGATCTCCATTTTCAGTTAAGCCTTCAATCGTTGTGATCGATTTATTTTCCATTACGGAAACCGGCAATTGGCAAGAGCGCACGGCCACGCCATCTACATGAATGGTGCAAGCGCCACATTGCGCAATACCACAGCCATATTTAGTACCTACGAGATTTAGATGCTCTCGCAAAACCCATAGCATTGGTGTTTTAGGATCCACATCTACGGATTGGTTTTTTCCGTTTACGTTAAGATTGATTGCTGCCATAGTATTAGTTTATTTAAGGGAAAATTTTGTTGGTTAAATATAACGATATCGACTTAAGGCTCGGTTACGAATTTCAAACATTTCTGAATTTGAGCGGACTAATTTTAAGTTTTTTCTTAAAAAAATTGTTAAAGTGTGTTACTTCGCTAAAGCCGAGAGAGTAAGCAATCTCCGATACATTCCAAGTGCTGTGACGCAATAGAATTTTTGATTCCTGCAAAAGACGATCGGAGATAATTTGCGTGGTGGTCTTTTGCGTGGTTTCTTTTATTGCACGGTTTAAATGATTTACATGCACGTTCAGTTGATTGGCAAAATCGGAAGCCTTGCGCAACTGTACCGAGGGGTGCATATCGTCAATCGGAAACTGACGCTCCACTAGTTCTAAAAACAAGGTGGAAATTCTTTGCGCTGCGTTGATAGGATGTTTTTCAAGATCGCCTGAAGGCTGCATCTTTAATCCCAGATGAATCAATTCAAAAATCTTATTTCGAATTGCATCGTATTTATATTTGTAATCCGAGTTAAACTCTTCCTCAATCCGCTCAAAAAAGTACACTTACCTGTTCAGTTTCTCCATCGGATAATTCAAAAATGTGCGCGCCATTGGGTTGGAAAACTTCATATTGATTTAACAGGCCAAACTGATGAAAGAACTGTTGGTTGAAGATGCAATACATGCCCTCTCGAATTTTATCTAAATGCTCCCATTTATAGGGAATGAGAGGATTTGAAAATGACAAGGCCTGCTTTTTTATTGTCACTACTTTATCGGCAAAATGAACCTGACTTTGTCCTTTTACCAGCATAATTTTATAGAAATCCCTTCTCCGATACGGTATATTGGTTGGATTCCCTTCAACATAAGGCTCTAGTCGAAACATGTTGAAATGCCCTATTTCATTCTTGATGGTATCCGGCATCCAATCCAGTTTTCGCTTATAAAACTCTTCTAACGTCTCAACCATTTCCATTCAGTTAAGTTAATGAAAAGAATGTTCCCCTATCATTTCTTTGCATATTCATTGCTGAATGAATAAATCAAACTGACGTTCCACACAAAATCACTTTTTGCCGGGATATTGGTTTCAATAGCCTGGTTCATGATCGACTGTATGGAAAGAGGAAAATCGTGTTTGGCGAGTGTGATTGTTGCTGTTGCATAGTAGCCGTCTTTTTCATCCATTTTCAAATAATATAGTTGCGGATTAAATTTCATATAATATTTTTCATTGAGTTTGATGTTAGAGAAGTTGCCGCTTATTGTTAGAAAGTGTGTTTGATTTATCGTAGACGCATCTAAACCATGAGATGTCAAGTAGTAAAGGCCTACGCTTATGCTTTCGGTAATAAAATAATTTGGGAACAAACTCAGCAGCTATGTAACGTTGAGCTTCAAGCATGTCGCTGGAACTTCCGTTGGATGGTGCTATTGTTTCCTTGAAAATTACAGCTGGGTGCGCCCCAGCACTAAATTTAAATTTGCTCGAATTCACAAGTTTATAACGCCACCAGAAAATGTACGACCATGGTTTTCCTTCCAATGAAAACCGGAATTGCGGCTCAAAACTTAATTTTTTACCTCCTACATTCAAGTCGAAGATGGCAGCAGGCTTACCTAATGAAAAAGTAGGCAATAAAGAAATTCCATTATTGGTGACCGTAACGCCACCGCCTATGTGCCTGCTTTGATTTTTAGTGCTATCGGTACTCTGTGCAAAAGCCGGTTGGCTCGTTAATAGGGTACAGCAAACCAATAGTGAGTAAATTTTGACAGCGCAAAAATGTGTTGTTTGATTCATGATACAAAACAAGTTTCTTTGCACTGTTTATTTGAACAAATTTCAAAGGGATACTTACGAATTTCAAACAATGATTTTTCTTTCAGGATGCTACGTTTGTTCAAAAAATCGCCTCTTTTTATCGGGTAGGTATTTTTGCTACTGACAAAGTCGAAGTTCGACATCCACATGTTAACACTTGAAGAAGCCAGTACTGAGAAAGATTATTTAATCGCATCGGAATTGTTTACCGAATATGTAGAACGACTTGGCATCGACATATCATTTCAAAATTTTGATCAGGAGCTTGCCAACCTTTCCGGTATGTATGCAAAGCCTCAGGGTGTACTGATAATTGCTTTGGAAAATGAAAAGCCCATAGGGTGTTTTGGGATCAGAAAGTTAGAGGACTCAGTAGGGGAGCTTAAACGAATGTACATACGCGAGCAAGCTCGTGGGTTTGGAATTGGTAAGAAGCTGCTTCTAAGGTCCATTGAAGAGGCAACCTTGCTGGGATATAAAAAGATGAGACTAGATACACTATCCTCCATGCATGCAGCGATACATTTATATCAGCAGGCGGGATTTTATGAGATAGAGCCTTACCGATTTAACCCAACGCAAGGAGCAAAGTATTTTGAGATCGTGCTCAATAAATAAAACAAGATTCTCTAAGAATAAAAAAATGCCGATCCTTTCGAACCGGCATTTACCCACCTAACTAACCCCTATTACTCTTTCTTGGCCTTCATAGGAAATGCGCCAAATTGTCCAACGGCCATGCTTCCTGCAAATTCATTGCCTGTTATTACTCCCTTCACGGTTACTTCGTTTGTATTAGGTCCAAACCTGCCTTCATAACTAAAACTTAGTTCATTGCCAGTCACTTGAACATTCTTTAAAACAGTTTCACTTTGCATTCTGCTGTTGATGATGGTACCACTATAGGTTTCGCCTTCCTTATTAATTTTCAACGTTCCACCATTGGCTCCTTGCGGAGATTCAATAGTGTATGCCCAAGTACCTGTTGCATCAACTACAGCTGTTGGGTCAGATTTTATTGCAGGTATTACTGCACCAGCACCAGCAGGTCGTTGACCACCAGCCTGGAAGCTACCTCCTTGTGATTGATCCTGACCGCCACCATCCTGAAGACCGCCACCACTATCTCCACCGCCACCTTTCAAATCATCACTCGAAATTGATTTGCGGGATCTTCGGCTACTGGCTGAATTTTTGCCGCCATCAATTTTACCAAAGCGAAGATTAACATTAACCTTGAAGTTCAGATTCTGCCGGACAGAAACGCTTTGCTGATTGACAACGGGCGTAATGGTTTCGCCTTTAATTGTAATTGTTTGGCCAAAGAAGTTTTCAGCACCAAATCCAATACTTCCTCGTTTGTTAGGCAAGTTTTTATTTAAGCCGAGTGAATAAACTCCAAATCCACCTTGGTACCCTTGTAGCTGCACATTCTTGCCGCGGAAGAAACTAAAGAATTGAAGACTCCAATCCTTCGTGAGATTGTAGTTACCAAACATGCGGCCACTTACTACCCAACCCGCATTACTTGCCCTAAAATTATCATCGGGTACGTTATTGGTTAACGTAGCATAATAGATTTCAGGACCTGCATTTATAGTTAATTTATCGCCTATGATAATATTGGCATTGATGTTTGTTCCATAAGAATTTTCAATACCAATGTTTTGATAGGAGTTCCTAACCGTATCACCCACCACATCAGTTACTTTTTGAATGGCATTGTTGCTGTTTCGGGCAAAGCCAGTGAAATTTAAACTCAACCCTTTTATATAGGTGCTATAGCTTAACTCGTAGTTATTTGTGAATTCCGGATCGAGCGCAGGATTACCCACCGTAACATTTAATTGATTCGATCCTTGTACGTTCGGATTCAGATAACGGATAGAAGGTCGCTGAATTCTGCGATTAAACGCTGCTTTAATCGTGTTATTGTTTTTTAGTTTTCTGGAAAGATTTATCGAAGGAACAAAAATTCCGTACGAAGGAATATTGATATCTTGGTCATCCTGGAAGAAGGCATCTATCGTTGTGTATTCATAACGTCCACCTGCTTTCAATGCATACTTATCCAGGTTAAGTGTATAGGAGACGTAACCGGCACTTACATTTTGGATGTAGTTAAATACGTTCGAGAATCGGGCATCTGTTACCAACGCATAGGGATCTTCACCCTGGGCTGAGAAATATTGATAGTCACTTAGCGCCTTGCGTCTGGTTTGTTTCCCACCTACTTCCACTAACTGGTTATCTGAAATAGGAGTTTGATAATCTATTTGCATGGCAAACTCTTCGTTATAACTATCATTGGCATTTTTAAGTCTGCTTTCAATAGAGAAATCCAGAGAATCTATCGTGAAGCTTTCAAAGTCGTTAACACCATCATCGATGCTATACATAGCAAGAAAACTTAATTCCTGATCCTTCTTTTCGTATAAATGGGTGTAGTTAACATTTACATCGATCGAATTTCCGGTGTTATCGGATGTTACGTTTTGAATTATCTGGTTAGTTAGAATATTATTAATCAGCGTGTTGGTGGTCAACCCATCCTGATAGTCTTTTGAGCCCCGGAACCCAAATCGAATTGAAGAAGTTAAATAATTTTTTGGATTAAAATCATAATCCATACCTAATGAGTAGTTGGCTCTATGTGAATTATTTCGGGTATCAGCATATTGAGCGTTGGTGTTTCCACTGGTAATCTGTGTGTTTTCAAAACTACCCAAGGTATTATATCCAAACCGACCCCAGCCACCTAAGGAAAGGCCGAGCTTACCTTTTTTATAACCTCCGCGCAAACCCAAATTAGAACCCCGATTACCCACACTGCCATTTACATTCAACGTAGCGCCCTCTAATACTGTCTTTTTAGTGATGATGTTTATAATACCCGTAGTTCCCTCTGCATCATACTTAGAAGAAGGTGATGTAATAACTTCCACCGATTTAATTTCATCGGCCGGTATTTGTTTTAACGCATCGGCAACGCTACCTGCTGTTATTGTAGAGGGGCGATTATTAATGAGCACACGGATATTCTGACTTCCTCTTATGGATACGTTTCCATCCAGATCAACCGTAAGTAGCGGTACTCTTTTTAATACATCCGCAGCATCGCCTCCTTTTGCTGTATTATCATTTGCTGCGTTATAAACTAATCGGTCTACGCGCTCTTCAATAATGGCTTTCTGCCCTTCCACCGTTACAGCTTCCAAAATCTCTGTGGTGAAACTCAACATTATAGTTCCCAAATCAACATCACTATTAGTATCGCTTATCTTAACCTCTCGCTTTATTGTTTTGTACCTATAAAAGAAATGTTTACCAGGTAATTTCCATTCGCAATTTCCTTTATAGCAAACTTTCCTTTTGCATCGGCAATGGTGCCATCCACAGGTTTGCTGGTAGTGGGGTCAACGAGCGCAACCGTGGCGAACTCAACAGGATTACTACTTTCGGCATCTTTGATTGTACCGGTAATTTTTCCGATTCCTTGACCCAGGGTCGTTAATGCGGTTGAGATAAAAATAAGGGCGATGTAAATTCTTTTCATTGTTAGGTTTTTGAATGTTATTGACCAACACTCGGTTCAACTACAAAACACGTCCATTTGTTCTGTAAAATTTGTTTTATTATATACATAGCCCCTTATAATCGACAATTCGGTAAAGTACTCGACCATTCCGCAGATCGTTTGACTAAGGCCATCAATCGGTCAGAATACCCGGTCGGTCGTAAAAACTAAAAAAATCATTTGCAATAACCAGACATCCTATAGATTTGCCCTTCATCATGAGTTCAACATCACAACGCACTAAAGTAACACTACTCCATATCTCCTTTTGGTGTGTTTACTTATCCGTTTTTCTTTATCAGGTAAGTTCGTTTCAGCGTGGTCGCGATATGGACTGGGATAAGATTCTTAGCATCGTTTCAACGCAGGTGATTTTTGTAGCGTTGTTATCATACATCAATTATTTCTTCTTTTTACCGGGACTTATTGGGAAAGAGAATAAGTGGAAGTATGTCATTCAATTTCTTGTAACGTTTGCGGTTATCATCTCCCTCCGTATATATTTTGAGCGGGATATTCTTAACGTAAGTGAAAACCGTGAAGGCTATTTGTACAGTACCCGATTTATTGTTCAGGTTGTTACCAGCAATTTGTTCATTGTAATTTTTGTTGGCATGCTACGCTTTGCCGAAGATTGGTTTGAACTCGAAGCCCGAAGAAAAGAGATTGAACACGAAAAATTGGCAGCCGAATTGAATTTTTTGAAAGCCCAAATCAACCCTCATTTTTTATTCAACACCTTAAACAATCTTTACTACCTGGCTTACAGCAAATCAGAAAATACGGCCGAGGTTGTCGCCAAGCTTTCGCAGATGATGCGCTATATGATTTACGACTCGAATCATCCGAACGTGTTGCTTAGCAAAGAGATTGAGTACATGCAAAATTATATTAGTCTGGAAAGGCTGCGATTGAACGATCAGATCCCTATTAAATTCGAGGTAATTGGTAATGCGGAGAATTTGAGGATTACGCCCCTTATTTTTATTACTTTTTTGGAAAACGCTTTTAAGCATGGTGTAAGCAACAGCAATCCAAAAGCCTGGGTAAATGTTACTATACAACTTCAAGATAAACAGTGTGTTTATACTGTTGAGAACAGTTTGGTCGAAAAGCCCGAGTCTTCCGAAAAATCGGGTATTGGCTTACAGAACGTTAAACGAAGATTGGATTTGAGCTATCCCAATCAATACAAACTTATTACCGAAAATAAAAAGAATGTATATTTAATTCAATTGACACTTGCACTAAGTTGAAACTAAACTGTGTTATAATTGAAGACGAACCTCTGGCGCGTAATCTTCTTACGGATTACGTCAAGAAAGTTCCTACATTAAATTTACTTAAGGCATTTTCAAATCCGCTGGAAGCACTCGAAGCACTTCGGGTATTGTCGGTGGATATTCTCTTTCTGGATGTGCAGATGCCAGAGATAACCGGAATAACTCTATTGAAAGTTTTGAAGAAACGTCCGCTAGTTGTGCTTACCACCGCGTATTCTGAATATGCGTTGGAAGGGTATGAACTGGACGTAGCTGATTATCTTCTGAAGCCTATTACGTTTGAACGGTTCCTGAAGTCGGTGGATAAAATTACACAACGTCTGGAAAGTGAAGCCCCCGTAATTGCCCCCGTGCACCCGAATAAGCAAGAGCCAACCTCGCCTTTTGTCTTTGTTAAAGATGGCACCAAACTGGTGAAGGTTTGGTTAGATGAAATTCGGTATGTGGAGGGGTTAAAGGATTATGTCACCATTCATACGAAGGATCAGAAAATTACAACCCTGCAAAGGATGAAAGCTTTAGAAGAGCAACTGCCAGCAGATCAATTTATACGGATTCACAACTCATTTATCGTAGCGCTCGCAGCAATAGACGTTATCCAGAAGAACGAAGTACTGATAGGCACGATTACCATACCGGTAGGAGATACATACCGGAAAGCATTCAAGGAATTTATTGACAAGAAACATATTCAATAAAGGGCTTCTTAATCGAGAACAGCAGAAATAAAAAAATCTCATAGTTACTATGAGATTTTTTTGTGGAGAATATCGGAGTCCGCCAGCTGGCGGATGACCTCCTGTTTCATTCTAAACTAGATAGCCCCTTTTGGCTATTTTTAATTTGTGGAGAATATCGGAGTCGAACCGATGACCTCTTCCATGCCATGGAAGCGCTCTAGCCAGCTGAGCTAATCCCCCTAGTAATTTCTAATCTGAGCTTCTCGATTTTCACCGATTCGCTCTAGCCTTCCGATAATTATCGGGAGAGCTAAACCCCCTTACTTTTAAGAGAGCGCAAATATATTTCATTTTCGGTTTAGAGCAAATTTTGGGCTCTCTCTTACTTGCCACCGGGCGGGCAATGTTCGTTTAGGTAATTAGTGAACAAGGATGCCAGATGATTAAAGGTTCCTTCGCCTTCCGAAATACTGTGCGATCGGTTAGGATAAGCCATAAACTGAAATTGCTTACCATGCTTTATTAATTCATTAATCAGCATTTCGGCATTGGCATAATGCACGTTATCGTCACCCGTTCCGTGGATGTAAAGTAAATTACCCTGTAGATTTTTAGCGTACGTGATGGGTGAACCCTTTACAAAGTCTTCGGGATTTTCCTGCGGCAAACCCATATACCGTTCTTGATAAATGTTATCATAGGTCAATTGGTTCGCTACCGCAGCCACCGCAATACCGGTTTTATAGATCTCGGGATATTGAAACATGAGATTAAGGGTTGCCGAACCGCCACCGCTCCAGCCCCATACCGCTATTCGTTCTGAATCTACAAAGGGCCACTTTAAAATTTCTTTGGTAGCCAACGCCTGATCGCGAATGTTGATTACACCAATTTTTCTATAAACACTTTTCTCCAGGCGCTGCCTTTGGGTGCTGGTGTTCCCCGATTGTCGATGCTCATATATATGTATCCATCTTCGGCCAGGGTGCCTTTATAATAAGGAAGTCTGGCTACACCATACGTATCGTGCACATTGGCACCCCAGGGTTCAGTATACACTAAAAACAAAACGGGGTATTTTTTCATTGGATCAAAAGACGCTGGTTTTACCATCCAGCCGTCCATTTCAATTCCCTCTTCGGTCTTTATTTTAAAGAACTCAACCGTTTTAGGTTGTTGCGCGCTAGTGATTTTGGACTGTATACTTTCACTTTCGTTGATTGCCTTGTGTTGGGGCAAAGCGATTATTTCGTTAACCGGTTTTGTAAACGAATTATTAAAGCTATGGGTAGCAAACTGACCCGTAGGTGAAAGGGAGTAGTCGTGAGTACCGGCCAATGTTGCTGGGGTAACCTGAGTAGCGGTTCCTTTTACCGTCTAACCTCGTTTTATAAAGATACTTTTGAGTTGCATTGTCTGGTGAGGCTAAAAAGAAAAGCAGATTATTCTTTTCATCAATAAGGCGGATATCCAATACGTCATAATTTCCGTTGGTGATTAATGTTTCTTTGGTTCCATCTTTAGAGATTCTATAGACATGCCTCCAACCATCTTTCTCGCTAATCCATAAAAACTCTTTACCGCCATTCAGCCATTTAAAATAATGACGAAAATCAAGGGAATAAACATTTTCCCACGGACTAAAGAGATCTATCCAGGTTTTTTCTGTTTCAGAATAAATCAATTTTGAATTTCCGGTCACGGGCTCACAGCGGTAAATCTTTGTCTCGTTTTGTTTGCGAATTAATTGTTGTACAAAAATTTCATTAGCATTATTCCACTCTATTCTTGGTAAATAATTTTGCTGCGGATCTCCGGGTATATTTAACCATGTTGTTTTGCCGGTTGTAACGTCTACAACTCCGATTTTAGCTGGTGAAGGTGTTTGACCTGCTGTGGGATATTCCACAGGAATAATTTTTGAATAGACCGAGTCTGTGTTATTGATCATATAGAAATCCCGGATTTGGTTGGCGTCAATTTGCCAGTACGAAAGATGTCTACTGTCGGGGCTCCATTGAAATCCATCGCGGCATGCAAACTCTTCTTCATAAGCCCAATCGAACGTGCCATTAATCAACTTTCGGGTTCCATTCGTTGTTACTGCTTTTACTACATGAGTGCTCAGATCTTCTACATATAGATTCCACTCGCTTACGAAAGCGACTTTGGTGGCATCCGGAGAAAATTTCGCAAACAGTAATGAGGCTTCTGGCTTATCCTTCCCGATTTGCTCGAGTACTTTGGTTTGTAAATCGAGTACCCAATAATCGCCCCGGGTATCTAATCGCCATACTTTACGGGTATTGGTGAAGAGTAGAACTTTCGACAGATCTTGAGAAAACGTGAAGTTTCGAATAGCCAAACCTTGATTCATACCTGCCGGAGTTAAATCAGTACGGGAAATTAAGGTTGTCTTGGTGTTGGCCGGAAGTTCATAGCGGGTAACCTCACCGTCTTCGATTTTATAGTACGAATGTCCATCTTTTGCCCACATTACCGCCTGGCCGCTTGCCACAATCGGAAAGACAAGAATGATGAGTAGAACTAACTTTTTCATAGGTTTTAAAATTGTTAACATTGAGGAAGCAACTAATGGATTTGACGTACATAGTTGCTTATAAAAAGCAAGGAAATCAAGAGGAAAAATGGAGTTTGCAAACGGATATTCTATTGTATCGAGTTGTTAAATTTGTATCTTTTCCGGTCTAATTACCCGCTTGAATGGCCAAACTTAAAAATATTGTTAAACAACTTTCTGAGGCTGACTATAAATCCATTTACGATTCGTTAAGCGAAAGTAATGCTGAAAAATCGGCCCATTTGCTAAAGGCACTTCGCGAACGCCAACTTTCTGATAGTAAGATCATGGTAGAGTTGGAAGTTAATGCAAATGCTTACTATACACTTCGGTCGCGTCTAAATCAAAAGATTGAAGAGCACTTATTGCAACAAATGGAAAGTCCGCGCACCGATATTTTGCGTAAAGTGGCTAACCTAAACGAAGTTTTGTTTACCAAGAAGCGCACAATCACCATTGCTACACTAAAGAAACTGGAAAAAGAACTGCTGGACTATGATTTGGCCAACGAACTGACCATTGTTTATAAGTCGTTGAAGAAAATTCATATTAATTCGCCCGATCATTTTCAATATTCACAATTATATAACCGTCACATCGCCTATATGCTGGCGGTAGATAAAGCAGAGGATTTAATGACTGAGTACTTTAAAAAGTATGGCAATTTTTATCTCTCTAATGATGATACTGAAAAGCTGGGTCTTTCTTTGCTGATGAAGGAGATGCAGAATGTTGCCCGGATCTATGAGTCGCATCGCCTTTATGTCTATCAAAGTTGCATGTTGGTATTTCATCGGTTGTTTGTAGAGCCAGATGATAATCTTCACTCAGATGGGGAGTCGATTGAGGATATTTTTGCACATGTTCAAAAGATTTTTGATACCTACAACCTCGATCCGTTGTATTACCATCTAAATCTGATTTTTGAATACTTAAAATTGGAATACTACAATCACTACAAAGTATTCCGGCAGGTAGAAAAACATTTTGAGGAAGTAAATGATGCCGCTTCCAATCTGCTTGTCAACTATTCTTTTTACACTTTCTCTTCGCGATTTTTAATAACCAAACTGGATCGTCACTTACGGTTGGGTACAGAAAAGGAAATTTATGCTGAAAATGAAAGTCTTTTCGAAGACATAGAAGCAGATATTCAGGATGTGCCCAGGCACACGATTATTATTATTTATCGCGCTCTCGGCTGTTACTATCAAGGTAAGTTTGAAGAGGCAGCCAAACTCATCAATCATTTATTAAATGAAGTAAGTCTAAAAAAATATCCATTTGTGCAAATGGAAGTAAAAGCGATTTTGGCTTTACAATACTGTATGCTCAAAGATTTTGAGTTATTTAATCAGCTAACCAGTAGTATCCAACGTCAGATCAGATTGTTTGGTAAGGATGAATGCGAAAACGTTATGCTCTTTTTGAAAATACTGAAGATAGCCACTAGCGAAGCGAAGAAAGAAAAGGGGAAGAAGATTGCAGCGGTAATACCTAAGTTCAAGGCTATCCAGGTTGCCTATTTTGCGCCCACTTGTTTTGTGCGTATGGATGAACAGTTTATTGAAAACCTTACTGCAATTGATGCGCCAGGTGTAAACTAAACCGAAAGATTCATAATGCTTTCGTGAGAAAGGGGCTTATTCAAATAAAGTTTCACGTTCAGATACTTTTTGGCTTTATTAAAATCCTGAGGATTAATAGAAGATGTGAGCATAATAATCTTACACTTCTTTTTAACCAGGTTTCCGAATTTTTCGAACTCATCTAAAAACTGAAATCCATCCATCAAGGGCATATCGATATCCAGAAAGATTAGATCAGGCAACACCTGATCGGCCACTTCAATTTTTTCTACATTCCTTAAAAACTCAATGGCGCTTTTTGCACCTGTGCATGTATAAATATGCTTGGTTAGCGCGGCCGCCTCAATCATTTTTTGATTAATCAGATTGTCTATCTCATTGTCATCAATGAGCATGACCGTGCGGTATTTGGGTTCGGGCATAATTAGTTAAAAACTGGAAAATTAAATGTAGGCTTAACGCACCGCTTTTGCAAGAAGGTTTATAGTTCAAATTTTATTCCTTGTGCAAGTGGTAAACTGTCACCAAAGTTAATGGTGTTGGTTTGCCTACGCATGTAGACTTTCCAGGCATCCGATCCCGACTCGCGGCCGCCACCAGTTTCTTTCTCGCCCCCAAAGGCGCCCCCAATTTCGGCCCCCGAGGTGCCAATGTTTACGTTGGCAATGCCGCAGTCAGATCCGTTATGCGAAAGAAATTTCTCCATCTCATTCATCCTAGTGGTCATCAGCGCAGAGGACAAACCTTGTTTCACTCCATTTTGATAAGCGATGGCCTCCTCTAGGGTTTTGTACTTAATCAAATATAAAATGGGTGCGAAGGTCTCGTGTTGAACAATTTCAAAATGGTTTTTTACTTCGGCTATTGCTGGCTTTACATAGCAGCCCGATTCGTAGCCTTTGCCTTTTAGAACGCCACCGGCAACAACCATTGATCCACCTTCCGCCTTTACTTGTTGCAAAGCGCTTCGATAAGACTTTACAGCCAGCGTATCGATTAACGGACCCACATGATTTGCTTCATCTAATGGATTGCCGATGCTTAACTGACTATACGCTTTTTTAAGTTTTTCTTTTACTTCGTTGTACACACTTTCGTGGATAATTAATCTTCGCGTAGATGTACAACGCTGGCCGGCAGTACCGACCGCTCCAAACAGGGCTCCGCGAATTGACATTTCAAGATTGGCGTGTTCAGAAATGATGATCGCATTATTACCTCCCAATTCAAGCAAGGCTCGGCCCAAACGTTCGGCAACAGTTTTTCCTACCGCTTTGCCCATGCGTACACTACCCGTTGCCGACACCAGTGAAATGTTTTCATTGGCGGCTAATCGTTGACCGATTTTATAATCGCCATTAACGATGCAGGATACGCCTTCGGGTACCCGATTTTTCTTAAACACTTCATTAACTATATTCTGACAAGCAATACTACACAGTGGAGTTTTCTCAGATGGCTTCCAGATACACACATCACCACAAACCCAGGCCAGCATAGAGTTCCAGGCCCAAACAGCAACCGGAAAATTAAAAGCGGAGATTACGCCAACAACTCCTAAGGGATGATACTGCTCATACATTCTGTGGTAAGGACGCTCGGAGTGCATAGTGAGTCCGTGCAGTTGTCGCGAAAGACCCACAGCAAAATCACAAATGTCAATCATCTCCTGTACTTCACCCAATCCTTCCTGATAGGATTTGCCCATCTCGTAGGAAACCAATTTACCCAACGGTTCTTTGTATTTGCGCAACGCCAAACCAACTTGCCGTACTACCTCACCCCGTTTGGGTGCGGGCACAAGTCGCCATTCAAGAAAAGCATGTTGTGCTTGCTTTACAACTTTATCAAAAGCAACATCATCCGTAAGTTGAACCTTTCCAATTACTTTTCCATCAACCGGAGAAACTGATGGGATAGATCCGGCTTTGGTTTTTAGCCAACGCTGGCCAGTGGAGGTTCCTGAATTTGATTTTTTTATTCCGAGCTTGGAAAGCGATTCTGCGATGCCGAAATTTTTCATACTCTATTAATTCTGTAGTCCGCAAAACTACCGAATGTTTTGGTAAGGCCAATTTACTCTTGTACTTGTTATTTGCCGCGTGTGAATGTTTTAGAGTTGATTCTGACAGTTTGTTACTACTGCCCATTCATTTCACCACTCCAATCCGATAGTTTGTTTCTCTCCGTTAAGAGTTACCCCTTCAATTAACACCCCGCCTTTTTTCATCTCCATGGCACGGTTAAGATCACTAACATTGTCTATGGCCACTTTATCAACATGGGTAATAATAAAGTCTTCTTTTATGCCCGCTCGCTTCCATTTT
This sequence comes from Flammeovirgaceae bacterium, assembly GCA_016712035.1. Classification (GTDB taxonomy): domain Bacteria; phylum Bacteroidota; class Bacteroidia; order Cytophagales; family Cyclobacteriaceae; genus ELB16-189. The sequence continues at coordinate 18,372 of JADJRT010000011.1, forward strand.
CCAAACGAAACTTTTTTTATTAACACACCGCCATCCAGATTAAGTTCATTTAGTTTTGAATAGGGAACCTCATCTAATTGCGCACCCTCTATTTCGTAGGAGATATCTTTCTTTTTTACTTCATCAGAACCTTGAAAGTTGCGTAAGGTAGATTCCACTTCACCGGATTCTCCATTCCTTAAAAATCGGACTCTTATAGTTTGCCCTGGTCTTTTACGTGCAACCCATTCTTGCAATTCAGAAGTTCCGTTAACGGGATGATTATCTATGGCTGTAATTACATCGCCTGTTTCCAAACCAGACCGCTCAGCAGCACTGCCTTTATTTACATGACTTATAAAAACTCCTTGCATGACGGGTAGATTCTTATCGTCAGCCAAATCGGCTGTAACATCGGTAATCTGTACACCCAATAAGCCACGTTGTACCTGACCGTATTCAAGCAAATCGTCCATTATTTTTTTAACCAAACTTACTGGTATAGCGAACGAATAACCACTGTAGCCACCCGTGGCCGTTGCAATCGCTGAGTTAATTCCAATTAATTCTCCTTTCAGATTCACCAAAGCACCCCCGCTGTTTCCCGGATTAACGGCTGCATCTGTCTGAATAAAAGATTCGACTTGCAAATTATTTTTATCAGAGAGGATCCGAATATTGCGTGCTTTAGCGCTTACGATGCCAGCAGTTACGGTGGAGTTAAGATCGAAAGGATTTCCAATAGCCATTACCCATTCTCCCGGTATAATACTATCCGAATCGCCATACTTTACAAAAGGAAGATTTTTTGCTTTTATTTTTAACAAAGCCAAATCGGTACTCGGGTCCTGACCAATTAGCTTAGCAAAAAACCGTTGATTATTGTTTAACACAACTTCGATGGAGTTCGCATCTTCAATTACATGATGATTGGTAACAATGTATCCATCATCAGAAATAATTACACCGGAACCCGAGGATTGTGCATGAGGATTCAAGTAGCTGTCTAAGGCATTAAGACTAAATTTTCCGCTACCATAAACCGTGCTGATGTGAACTACGGCAGGTGTTACCTTGCTTGCAGCGGCTTCGAAATTTATGGGTGCCTGTATGCGGCTTGCCGAATCGTTAGAAAAATTGGTCAGTCGTAAGTTCTGTCTTTCTTCAATAGAATTATAGGTAGGACCGGCATCGTAATATCGAAGGGTAACGATGGAACCCACAATAGCTCCAATAAAAGATGCACAGATCACTAATAGAATCAATAACGAACGCTTCATAACCAACAGTTTCAGGTAATTTACTGCTTATCCTGAAAAGGATACAATGGAAAACGCTTTTTTTAAGTTTTACCCGATCAAAAACAAATGCGCCCTTCGGGTAGCCGGAGGGCGCACTTTTTCTTAACTAGATCAGTGTTTACCGATTTAGTTAACTTTAATCGTTTGCTTCAACACTTTCTTCTCATCTTTTGGAATAGTAAGTTCCAAAATGCCATTGTTGTATTTGGCGTTGATCTTCGAAGCATCGGTGTTTTCAGGCAAGGTAAATGACCTGCTAAATGATCCGTAGTGTGTTTCAATGGAGTGATAATTTTTATCCTTCTTCTCGTTGGAAAACTTGCGCTCGCCACTTACGGTCAGATAATTATCATTGATCTCAATTTTGAAATCATCTTTACTTAAACCGGGTGCAGCCAGGTGAACTTCAAAAGCTTCCGGACTTTCTACAATATCTACTTTAGGAACAAAACTGCTTCCGCCAGAGCGGGTAACGGAATCATTGAAAAAGCGATCGACCAATGCGCTAAACGGAGTTGGTACGAAGTCATTTGGGTTATAACGAACGATACTCATAATGTTATTTTTTTTAAGGTTAAACATGTATTTTTTAAATCCATGTAATCCTTAGGAAAAAGTATGCCGATGGATTTTTCCCTTTAAAAAGAAGACATTATGGCTTGATTAGAGCCTATTCAGTTAAGTATAATGACACTAAGTCATAATAATTCTTAAATTCTTGCCTGATAGGTATAAAGTTGGAAGTACCGTCCTTTCTTTTCAATCAACTCATCGTGCTTGCCACGCTCTACAATTTCACCATTTTCAATTACCAATATTTGATTGGCCTGGCGGATGGTGCTGAGCCTGTGGGCAATTACAAAAGTTGTTCGGCCATGCATTAGACTTTTCAAGCTTTCCTGAATGTAGCTTTCACTTTCGGTATCCAGGTTTGAGGTAGCTTCATCTAAAATAAGAATACGCGGATTGGCCAGAATAGCGCGAGCAATAGCAATACGCTGCCGCTGACCACCAGAAAGTTTAACGCCACGCTCACCAATTACCGTGTCGAGACCTTTTTCAAACCGATCGGTGAACTCATGTACGAAAGCGCCTTTTACGGCTTTTGTCAATTCGTCTTCGGTTGCCTTGGGTCTCGGAAATAAAATGTTTTCGCGGATGGTTCCTTCAAAAAGGAAATCATCTTGTAGTACAACACCCAACTGACTGCGATAGCTATTGAGTGAAACTTTAGTGAGATCTACGCCATCCACAGTTATCATTCCGCTATCAGGATTTAAGAAAGTAGCAGCCAACCCGGCAATCGTAGTTTTGCCCGAACCGGAAGTGCCCACCAAAGCGATTACAGAACCTACCGGTGCCGTGAAACTTATGTTTTTTAAAACGGGTTTACCTTCTTCATACGCAAACGACACATCGTTGAAAACAATATCACCTTTTATCTCATCTAATTTAATTGTCCGGACCGAGCCATCGTCTTCAATGGGCGTGTTCATAATTTCTTCTGTTCGGTCAAGACCGGCAAAGGCTTCTGTTAATTGCGATCCGATGTTACTCATCTGCACAATTGGAAATGTGACAAAGCCCAGGAACAACACGAACGAAATTAAATCGCCCATGGTCATGCTGTCATTAATTACATAGTAGCCACCTAAACCCATGATACCAACTGTAGCAAGGCCTATTAAAAATGTAGCGGAGCTAGTTAGTAGACTGGTGGAGGTTAAGCTCTTCTTTACGTTTAAATAAAGTTTTTCAACACCCAATTCAAAGGTTTTGATTTCCTGCTCTTCGGCATTAAAACCTTTTATCACACGAACCCCATTTAGGGTTTCTGTAAGCCGACCTGTAACGTCTGCATTTAACTGACCTCGCTCGCGAAATACAGGGCGAATAAAACTGAAAGCCTTGAAAGAGATCACGCCAAAAACAGCCATCGGTACCAGCACGAGCAGCGTCATCATGGGGCTTATTTTAATCAACATAAAAAGACAGATTACAGCACTGAGTGTTCCGCCCACTAATTGAAGGAGCCCGGTTCCAACTAAATTTCTCACACCTTCCACATCCGTCATAATTCGCGAAACCAGTGCGCCTGATTTTGTATTATCAAAAAACCGGATTGGCAAACGGAGAATTTGCTTTTGCACTTTAACCCGTAAAACAGAAATAAGATGTTGGGCTTCTACACTCAAAATCTTTGTGAGCATGTAGGAAGTTACAGCCTGTATAACGATCGATGCGGAAATGGCGGCAAGGATTACTTTTAGCATATAGAGATCCTTATTGCCCATAACATCATCAATGATGTATTTAGTGGCCCAGGGAATTACCAGCGAGGCCACACGACTAATAACAATAAGGATTAGGCCGATGGCAATAAGTTTTCTGCGGGGCCAGATAATAGTCTTAAAAACTTCGCGTAGGGTGATTTTCGATTTAGACATTTCTATGAGGTTCGTACTTAAGATAGGACTGCCTTATGCAGACGGATGAGTAACTTTTTTATTGGATTAACGCCCTTTATAAATTGAATAATAATAAAAAAAGCCGCTAAGGCGGCCTTTTTGCTCTCCCTCTTGGACTTGAACCAAGGACCCTCTGATTAACAGTCAGATGCTCTAACCAGCTGAGCTAAGGAAGAATTCTGCTTTCCTAACTGAATTGGGAGTGCAATATTAAGGCATTGAGCCGGAAATATCCAGAATCAACCCAAAAATATCTTGAATACGCAAAAACTCTTGTCGATATGAATCCGTTCATTAACTTTGAATTACAAAGTACTTTTAATATGGAGCAGAATTCAGATTATCAGAAGGACATCGAATCGATCCGTCATATGATGGAGAAGTCTGTCAAGTTTTTGTCCCTCAGCGGACTTTCTGGAATTTTGGCTGGCGTGTATGCGCTGATCGGAGCAGGGTTTGCCTATTACATAGTATATCTCCCCCAAACACCCTTTGACTATGCAAACCAATCTGTTAAGGAGGTCACGATTATAATCAGATTGTTAGCAATTGCTTTGGCTGTACTGGTAGCATCAATAATTACAGGCTATGTGCTGGCTTCCCGTAAGGCGAATAAGATGGGTGTAAAAGTTTGGAATACGACCAGCAAGAGACTTGTGATTAATTTACTGGTGCCCTTGTTAGCAGGAGGAATCTTCTTGATCTTTCTGGCCCTCTACGGATACTTTGCTCTTGTTGCGCCTGCATTTCTGATTTTCTACGGACTTGCCTTAATTCAGGCAAGCCCTAATTTGTATGATGAAATTCGGTATTTGGGATATCTAGAAATTATTCTTGGAATTATTTGTGCTGCGTTGCCGGGTTTTGGATTAATTTTTTGGTCGATCGGGTTTGGTGTGCTACATATCATTTATGGAGCGCTGATGTTTAAGAAATACGATCGATGAAGAACCCTTTCGAAAACTTAGACAAGGTGATGGAGCATCGGGTGCGGCTGCAGATTATTTCTGTGTTGGTGGCTAACGACTCTTACGACTTCAACGCTTTGAAAGAATTACTTGACATAACAGATGGCAATCTCGCCACACATTTAAAAGCTCTGGAAAGAGAAAAATACATTTCTATCAGTAAATCTTTTGTAGACCGCAAGCCCAACACCCGATACAAAGTCACCGAACGGGGGCGGACTGCCTTTAAAAAACACATAGATGCTCTTGAAGAATTAATCAAGCAACAGCGAAAGTAAAAAATTTCACCATTAACTTTTAAATACAAAGTACTTTTAATTAAAAAAAACAATCATGGAAACAACCCCCAATCTCTTTGAACGATTCAACCAATGGATTACCGAATCCATAATGGTAAAGCTTTTCTCTATCGGTTTCTTGATTTTGATTTTACTAATTCCTGCTTCCTGGATTGAAAGCCTGATTCATGAGCGACAAGGCCGGGCAGATGAAGTTATTCGCGAGGTATCTGAAAAATGGTCGGGCGACCAGACTCTATCAGGGCCTGTGCTGATGATTCCATTTACTAAGATTGAAACTTTAAAACGGTGGAATGACAGTAAGCAAACAGAAGAGCTTAGAGAGACAACGCACAAGGCTTTTTTTCTACCGGAAACGTATACGGCATCCAGCAAGGTGAAACCAGAAGTGCTGCATCGCGGTATTTTTGATGTAGCTGTTTACGAATCAACAATCGCCATGTACGCAAGTTTTGTTACGCCTGATTTTTCAGCCTGGAATATTCCGGATGAACAAGTACATTGGAAGGAAGCTGTATTGATTAATGGTATAACAGATTTGAGAGGGATCAGTGAAAATCCAATAATCCAAAATGGAGGTAAGAAACTTTTGTCGGAGCCCGCAAGTGACATTGGATTAGTAATTGATGCCCCGCTATCTCACGAAGAATTCAATGATGCAGCATCACCAAACCGCAGTAGGCTCGTTAGTGGAATCGTAACACCGTTAGGTTGGACAGAGCGGGCTAGTTTTGCTTCTGATTTTTCAATTCATTTAAGTTTGAAGGGAAGTCAAAGTCTTTATTTTGTACCTACAGGAAAATCTACGGAAGTAAAAGCTGAAGGCGCCTGGCCTTCGCCAAGTTTTGAAGGTAAGCTTTTGCCAGAAGATAGAACTGTGACTGATGAGGGGTTTTCGGCCTCGTGGAAAGTACTTTCTTTCAATCGACCATTTTCTCAAAAGTGGATAGATACCGAACAATCGCTGAGTGGTTCTGAATTTGGGTTGCGGCTTTTAATTCCAGCAGATCAATATCAAAAGAGTATTTGTATGGCTAAGTATGGTGTGCTCATTATTATTTTAGCGTTCACCGCTTTGTTTCTCGTAGAGATTACGACCAAACTGCGAATTCATCCATTCCAATATATTTTGATAGGTGTCGCCTTGATTATTTATTATACACTTTTACTGTCGGTATCAGAGCAGGTTGGATATAATGCAGCCTATGCTATATCTTCCATCGCTACCGTATTGCTTGTTAGTTTATATGCAACCAGTTTTTTGAAACGGAAACCGATTATCTTATTATTTACTGCATTGATGAGTGGCTTTTATGTTTTCATATATGTGATCATTCAGGCTGAGGATTATTCTTTACTGATCGGAAGCGTGGGCTTATTCCTGATCATTGGATTTTTAATGTATTTCTCGCGCAATATCAAGTGGTATAACGATCGGTAATTGAATTTGCCCTCACCCTCTCCTCTGGAAGAGGGGAGGGGGGTGAGGTCAAAAGCCTCTTTTTTATTATCTTTCTTAAGTGATGAAAGTAATATTTCTCTTATGTCTGCCCTTTCTATGTGTAGCTCAACGTTTAGTAGCTCCATCCGATCATATTGTGAATGACCGTTGGCAAGCGCAATGGATCGGTCCTAAAGAAAATGTAAACCAATACGGTGTTTATCATTTTAGAAAATCATTCGAATTAAAAAAGAAGCCCTATCAGTTTGTAATTAATATTTCGGCAGACAATCGATACCGACTTTATGTAAATGGAAATTACATAACCGATGGTCCACAGATAAGCGATGCGCGGCATTGGAAATTTGAATCGGTCGATATTGCCTCTTTTCTTAATGATGGAAAAAATGTACTGGCTGTTCAGGTTGTCAATTTTGCAGAAGAAGCACCCGTGTATCTAATGGGAAAACAAACCGGCCTGATCGTACAAGGCAATGATTCCATTTCGTCTGTTGTTACTACGGACGAGGAATGGAAATATATAGCGAACAAAGCAATCACGCCATTGGTTTTCAAGCCGGGTGATCCAAATCTGTTCTATCAATACTATGCGGCAGGACCACTAGAGAAGGTAGATGGAGTTAATTACCCTTGGGGATGGCAAACCCAAAACTATGATGATTCAGCCTGGCAATCATCAAGTGCATTTTCAACGGGTGCACCCTTTGGGGTAGTGGGTTATGGCGATGCCTTGCGGGAGTTAATACCCCGATCAATTCCCTTAATGGAACACACCCTTCAAAAAAGTGGGGTTATCAGGCGAAGTTCAGGATTGGTAAAACAGCCAATTGGTTTTCCAATTTCCATTCCAGCCAATACTACATGTTCCATATTAATTGATCAACAAAGTTTAACGTCAGCATTCCCGGAATTAATTGTCTCGGGTGGAAAAGGTGGTCAAGTCAAAGTGATATATGCCGAAGCGCTTTATGAAGACATTAAAAAGAAAGGCAATCGAGATTCTATTCAGGGCAAATCAATTCACGGTGTGTATGATATTTTTATACCAGATGGAAACAAAAGAAGACTTTTCACTTCACTCACCTATCGAAACTTTCGCTACGTACAGTTTGATATTACAACAGGTGCAGAACCACTAACCATTGAAAAGTTTGAGAGTTGGTTTACAGCCTATCCCTTTGAGAAGAAGGCCACCTTCACATCAAGTGATAAAAGTTTAGAAAAAGTTTTTGACATCGGGTGGCATACGGCAAGACTGTGTGCTTATGAAACCTATATGGACTGTCCGTATTGGGAGCGGTTGCAATATGTGGGTGACACGCGTATTCAAGCGTTGGTTTCTTATTACGTTTCGGGTGATGATCGCCTCGCAAAAAATGCGATTGAACAATTTCATCAATCGATTACTTATGACGGACTTACTTACAGTCGCTATCCATCGGAGTTGCCGCAGTTTATTCCAAATTACTCATTGGTTTGGGTCACCATGGTACACGACTATTTTATGTATCGAAACGATCCTGAGTTTGTAAAAACTTTCCTTCCGGGAATGCAGCGGGTGTTAGATCATTTTGAAAGATATATGACCCCTGATAACATGATGGGAGAACAACCGTATTGGGATTTTTTCGATCACTCATTCCCAACGCATAAAATTGTGGAGGAAAGTTTCTTTAAGCGACTCACTACCAATTCACTTTTCTATGCGTATACCTTAAGTCTTGCCGCAGAAATGTATGGATACTATAAGCAACCAGAATTAGCGCAAAAATATTCTCTCCGTAGTCAGCAATTGAAAGCAGGCGTAAAGAAGCAATGTTGGGATGCCAATCGGCAACTGTATGCCGACACACCTGATAAAAAACATTTTAGTATGCACATCAACATTATGGCGGTGCTTTGTGGAATAGTTCCGAAAGAAGAACAAGTTGAATTTGTAAAGCGAATTGTTGACACGAAAAACCTTACACCCACCACACTCTACTTTGATTTCTATTTAGGGCGTGCAATGAATCAGGCGCAAGCCGGTGATCTCTATATGACGTTGCTCGACAAATGGAAAGATTTATTGTCTCTTGGCCTTACCACATTTCCAGAAGGTGTTGATCGAAGTGAATGCCATGCCTGGAGTGCAAGTCCGGTTATTGAAATGCTGGCTGCTTTTGCCGGAATACAACCGCAGACTCCGGGTTTTAAAAAAGTTTTAATCCGACCTCAATTACAAAAGCTTGAATCGGTAACGGGAAATATTCCACATTGGGCAGGCGACCTTGCTGTTGATTTTAGAAAAGAGGGGAATCAATTAACGGGAACGGTTACATTACCCGAGACTATCACAGGTCGGTTAGAGTGGAATGGAAAAGTAATTGAACTGAAATCAGGTGAGAATAAAATTTCAATTCAATAACAAATAACTTCTTCAGTTACTCCTTATCCAAAAACGGATATCTGTAATCAGTTGGCGTAACAAACGTTTCTTTAATTGTTCGCATAGAAACCCAACGCATCAAGTTAACTTTTGCTCCCGCTTTATCATTGGTACCTGATCCGCGTGCACCACCGAACGGCTGTTGCCCCACAACTGCTCCAGTTGGCTTATCGTTGATGTAGAAATTACCCGCGGCATTCACTAATTTTTTCGTAGCCAGTTCAACCGCATATCTGTCTTTAGAAATGATGGAACCTGTAAGCGCGTAAGGAGAAGTGCTATCTACCAACTCAAGAGTTTGTTCAAAATTCTCGGAATGATAAACGTACACTGTAAGTACCGGGCCAAAAATTTCTTCGCACATAGTGAGCGATGAAGCATCTTTGGTAAGAATAACAGTTGGTTCGATAAAATACCCTTTCGACTTATCGTATTTTCCGCCTGCAATAATTTCATTCATGGGGTTTGCCTTGGCTTTATCAATGTATCCGCTGATAGAGTCAAATGCTTTTTCATCTATTACGGCATTGATAAAGTTTCCAAAATCTTCAGTTGGGCCCATCTTGAAACTTTTCAAATCTTCAACCAGATATTTTTTCACATCCTCCCAAAGATTGGAAGGAATATAGCAACGCGAAGCAGCCGAACATTTTTGTCCCTGATATTCAAAGGCACCCCGGGCAATGGCAGTTGAAACTTCTTTTGCATTGGCGCTCTTATGCACCATAATAAAATCCTTACCACCCGTTTCGCCTACAATGCGCGGATAGGTTCTAAACTTATGGATGTTGTTTCCAATCGTCTTCCAGATATTTTGAAACACACCGGTACTTCCAGTAAAGTGAATGCCAGCAAAATCTCGATGATTGAAAATCACATCACCTGCATCCGGGCCACTTACGTAGACCAGATTGATAACACCATCCGGCAAACCTGCTTCTTTTAACACTTGCATAATTACATTCGCTGCATAGACTTGCGTGTTGGCTGGTTTCCAGACAACCGTGTTGCCCATCATAGCTGCGCTGGTTGGAAGATTGCCGGCTATAGCTGTAAAGTTGAAAGGCGTGAGCGCGAATACAAATCCTTCCAAGGGCCTGTATTCCATTCGGTTCCAAACGCCTGGAGAGGAAACTGGTTGTTCACTATAAATCTCACCCATGAAATGAACATTGAAACGGATAAAATCGATGAGTTCGCAGGCTGAATCAATCTCGGCCTGAAAAGCATTTTTCGATTGACCCAACATAGTAGCCGCATTTATTTTGCTGCGGTATGGGCCTGCTAAAAGATCTGCGGCTTTTAGAAAAATACTAGCTCTGTTTTCCCAACTCAGGTTTGTCCAAAGTTCTTTAGCAGCAAGAGCCGCGTTGATTGCTTGTTCAACATGACTCTTATCGCCCTGGTGATAGTGCGCTAAAATATGTTTGTGGTCGTGGGGTGGCGATAATGTCTTTTTATTTTCTGTACGTACTTCTTCAGCGCCAATGTACATGGGAATATCCAAAACAGTAGCTCTCGCTTCTGCTAATGCTTTTTTTATGGCCGACCGCTCTTTGCTTCCGGGGGCGTAGGATAGAATGGGTTCGTTTATTGGTGTTGGAATTTTGAAGAATCCGGTTGACATAGTGTTGAAATTAATTGATGAAATAGAAAATCTGAGTGAAGGTCACAAAGATACAGATAATGCAGGTTTTTAAAGAATGTTCAGTAACTCTTTCAAGTCACTTATTTCAAATTCGGTTTTTTCCTGGTGCGGTATTTTATTGGGATTAAAGTAAACAGTATCAAGCGAAGCATTTCGTGCGCCACCAATATCGGTAAGTAAGTTATCACCAATCATTATTGTTTCAGCAGCAGTAAAACCACTTTCCGCCAAAGCGAATTCAAAAATTTCTTTAGAAGGTTTTTTATGGCCTGCGCGGGCAGAAGTAACGACACTTTTAAAGTAGGAAGTAATTCCTGACGAGGCCATTTTTACTGATTGAATTTCATCAAAACCATTGGTTACAATGGTCATGGGGTATTTGGATTGTAGATAATCAAGCACCTCAATAGCATTAGGCATCAACGCGCCTTTTTTTGGCGAACGATCTACATAGTCATTGGATAGCGTTAGGGAAAGCTCATAGTTATCAACCCCCATTTCGAGCATAATTTTATGAAACCGGTCATACCGAATTACATCGCGATGTATCTGTCCGGTATCATAGAGTGTCCACAAGTGGGTATTAACAGTTTCAAAAGTTTTTAGAAAATCGGGGAGTGAGGGCATACCCGTTTCGCTAAGTTTATGATGATGAAAAAGCTCTTCGAGCGTTTCCGTGGAGTTTGTTTCGTAGTCCCAAAGCGTGTGGTCGAGATCGAAAAGAATACAGCGATAAGATTTCATGAAGACTGACTAATTGGCCTGATGTGAAGTTTGTTTAGGGATAACTCTCGATTACTATAAAGGGTTTGAAATACCTGCTGATCTTTTAGAAGAATAGCATCCCGACTCAAAAACAGAAAGATCTGGCGCGTGATGTCAAACACTTCGTCTTTTAGTTGATAAAAAACCCATTGATTTATTTTTCGAGAAGTAAGAATCCCAGAATTTTTTAAATAGAGTAGGTGACGCGAAGTCTTGGTTTGAGTGAATTCAAGAATATGTTCCAGATCAGTAATGCACATTTCACCGTTTGTCAAAATGAGGTTTAAAATGCGCAGGCGTGAGGTATCGGAACAAGCCAAAAAAATCTGGGCACCTAAATCAATATTGAAATGTTTTAATCGCATCAGGTATTTGAATGGTACCGATTTATTAAGTTGCGAAGATAGCAAAACCGTGGATGAGGGGAAAACTTGAATGATTAGGCATAAATGATCTGAATCTTTATCTTTGAAAATTAATGGGTGTGACGTGAAGAAATTGATTGGCTTTTTTCTTTGTTCGGTGATTTTTGTGGTGGGTTCGGTAACAACAACCTGGGCACAAAAAAGGCGCATCATTCAACTTTCTGGGTTTGTAAGCGACAGTGTAAATGTTTTACCAGGGGTTCACGTTTACGTTCCGAAAGCAGGCCGAGGTACGAGTACAAGCCCAGCCGGTTTTTTTTCAATGCCTGTGTTGGAAGGGGACAGCATTGTAATAAGCGCTGTTGGCTACAATCGTCAGCATTATATTGTGCCACCAGGGGCTAACGATAATCTAACTATCATTGTAGAAATGGTTTCTGATATCACGTATTTGAGGGAAGTTGAGATTATGCCCTTCCCAACGGAGGAAGTTTTTAAGGAAGCGATATTGGCACTCAATATGCCCATGGATAACGGCATTGATCAACGGAATTTGAATGCGGAACTCATAGCCTTGATGATCAAAACTACGCCTATGGATGGGGCAGCCAACTATAAATATTACATGGATCAATGGTCAACGTCAGCCGTAGATAAATTTCAGCCGCGAACTAATCCTTTTTAAATCCTTTTAACTGGGCACGTTTTGTTCGCGACTTAAAGCAGAACAAGAAAAATTAGTAACAACTAAAGTTGCTTTTTATCCCTTCAAATATTTGTTATACTTGCCGTCTCAAAAATCGAGATGTAGCGTCCCGCTAATGGCGGGATTAGCGCATCAGATAAAAGTTGAAAAAAGAATCGAGATGTAGCGTCCCGCAAATGGCGGGATTAGCGCATCAGATAAAAGTTGAAAAAGAATCGAGATGTAGCGTCCCGCAAATGGCGGGATTAGCGCATCAGATAAAAGTTGAAAAAAGAATCGAGATGTAGCGTCCCGCAAATGGCGGGATTAGCGCATCAGATAAAAGTTGAAAAAAGAATCGAGATGTAGCGTCCCGCAAATGGCGGGATTAGCGCATCAGATAAAAGTTGAAAAAAGAATCGAGATGTAGCGTCCCGCAAATGGCGGGATTAGCGCATCAGATAAAAGTTGAAAAAGAATCGAGATGTAGCGCAGCCCGGTTAGCGCATCACGTTAGGGACGTGGAGGCCGGAGGTTCGAATCCTCTCATCTCGACCTGAGCGGTAGCAAGTAAATTTTTTTTACTGTTACCGCTTTTTTTTTGACTTAAATCATTGTGATTCAGGCTCATTAAAACCACCGCTTCATTAAGCCTTTTGGTTCGAAAATGATTTTTTTCAAAAATCAATTTTTCAGGAAACACCGAACCAATAATTAACTGCTTTTCATTTAATGAAGCCTTTTGATATATCAAGTCCATATCCTTAATGAAAACCGCGCTTAACTTTAAATACTCTCTGTAATCTTCATGGCCGGATGAAAGATTAGCCTTCTTTCGCATTAGGTCATCGTTAGCTTCTATAATTTTCGCCTTTATCTCCTTGTAATCATTTGCGGTAATCTCTGCATCCAACATCAAATGTTGAGCATTCTGTAGCCTTTGATTATTCCGTCCAATTTCCTCGTCAATCTTCATAAGTTCATTTCGGTCATTCTTCGACTTGGTGTTGAAATTATCCAAAAGAACATCGTAGTTCATATCAAGCGTCATTGCATTGGGCTTAATCATTTTAAGGTATTCCAAAAAACTCTTATTAGCTTCCTCAGCCCGAAATCTTTCGTTGCAACCACATGTACAGTGATAGTAAAAATACTTACCACCATTACCACGAGAGGCACTGCCAGAAATATTTTTTCCGCACAAACGACATTCGAGGAAGCCTCGCAAAGGAAGCTGTTCTTTCATCGTGTTCTTGGTTGGCCTACTAGGAGTTCTTCCGTCCAATATATCTTGAACTTGAAAGAATAGCTCATCGCTAATTAATGGTTCATGTAGTGCCTTGGCATAATATGATGGTTCATCCTTGTAAGCCGCGACAAAAATCTTTCCGATGTATGCTCTATTCCGAAGCATTTTAGGAAATCGGGAGCGTTCAATGTTTAAGCCCTTTTCGAAAAGCTTATGTCTAAGCTCTTCCATTCCAAAGGCACCGCTTGCAAACTTCTTAAATGCGTCTCGTACAATATCAGCTTGCTTGCTTGGTATAATCATTGCCCTACCATCTTCAGTTCGAATATTCTTGTATCCAATTGGAGCAAGAGTTGTCCATCGACCTTCTTTTTTAGCCCGATAAATTCCTGACTTAACATTAATTGACCTTCTATCATTTTCAACCTCTGGCGAAGCCAAGTAAAACGCCAGCATCATTTTGTTCTCTGGCACCTTTAAATCCAAAGGCTGCTCAATGGCCTGTGGTTCTATTTCCAGTTTATTGAGTTGCTTTATGATACCATAGGAATCACCAGCATTGCGACCGAAACGACTCCAGTTTATAAATAAAAGTAAATCAACTTCCCCTGGATTTTTCTTACAGAAGTTCATCAACTTGTTAAACTCAGGCCGATCAAAAGTCTTAGCAGAATAATCTTCTTTGTAATGTGCAACGATACTGATATCCCGGTTCGCACAATATTTGCGCAATTGTTCCTCTTGATATTGTAAACTATAACCCTTCTCAGCTTGCTCGTCTGATGACACCCTCGTATAGATTATCGCTCTTCTCTCTTTCATCCTTTTCTCTTTGATAAATGTTGCACTCAATCTCTGCTAGTTGGTAAAGAAAATCTCTAATCTTTAGTAACTCATCATCCGTATAATTATAGCCATGCTTTTTGGCTAGTTCCCTGCACCTCTCCAACGACACCATTCTTCAATAAGGTTAATGGGAACATAGTTTGGCTGATTGGTCGGTTTCTACTTATCATAATATGTGCCAAAATAACTGACCAATCTAACCATCCCTACGCTCCTTAAATATATACTTACAAACTCTTCTAAAACTATTTTTTCTTTTTTCTGACATTATAAAGCACTGGCCCTAAGTTCTCACTAATCTTCTCAAGGGATCGGCCTGCCACATAACCTCCAACGCCCAAATCCATCATCGTCCAGATGTGATCATCCAATGTTGTTACTGGTAAGTTGAAGTACGGCACCAGCACATAATTGTTGAAGACAATAAACATGCAGATGCACATAAGTACAGGTCGCCAGTTTCTCTGAAGCCAACTTTCCCCCCTTTGTTTCTGATTCAATGATTTTTGTCTTGTTCTCCAGGAGTTTGGTTTCATAATCAATACAAGCTCCTTCCATATTCAGCAGAAGTTCTTTGTACTTCAATTGAAGTTCGAGCTTCTCATCTGACTTGTCTATTTTGTCGATTGCGTTTCCTATGGAATCGACTGTCTCTTTTACACCAGCTCCGAGAACTTTAGACAAAAATCCTCCTATGCCTGCCTTGGTACCAACTTCACTTGCCTCCATGTCTGTCTGTTTAAATTGTTAATAATTCATTTGATCTGTTTTAGCTCTTGCTTTGTGGTTCCTGCCATTGGATTCCAAATTGTCTGAAGAAATCCAGTGTGCTTTTAGGCGCATATCGGTTTTTAGTTACCGTCACCACCCCTTTATAAACTTCTCCAGCTATCTCGGCAATGTGCTCCCAATCTTTTCCACCTTTGAAGTCTCCCGCTTTTGTGTGTTGAAGTATGAAGATGAAAGCAGTATCCGGATGTTCCTTTCGCATGTCCTTGTACTCATTGATCTTCAACCCCAAATCATTCACTGAATCAAGGATGATGAACTGATAATCCGAAAGATTAGGGTCTTGAAGGTTCTCAGCAAAATGCAGTCGTGCAGGTAACGGATTCAAAAACTCATTTACCTTTTTGGTCATCGTGGGTGATGCAAACTCTTCGGATGACACATAAAGAACATCTCCAAAATTCTCAGCCAGGTATTGAGCGAGCTTCAAAGGAAAATAGTCTTTCCATTATGTGGCTCTCCATGAAACATCATTGTGAAGTTCTTAGCCGGATTTCCGAATAGGGAATGCCAGAACGAAAAGAAGCTAAGCAGGTCAAGTTTACGGTTTGCCATTTCCTCGGCAGTAAGAACTCCACTCAATCCCTTGTTGTGAGAGCAAGCTCCACGACTTGCATCCGAATACGTCTTCCTTTTGCATGGCCTAAGTTTCTTTCCTCCGGTATCATAAATCCTACCAACGCCATCTTTGCATCCACATGCTTTTACAATTCCTTCCAGGCCGTTCAACTCCGCTTTGGAAATTGAAATCTTGCTACTCGTCCTTTGTTTAAGGCTCTTGTAGATGGCATTGACCTTATCCGCGTAAGGGTCATCTTTTAAGATTTCCTTTTTTGCCACCAGGTTCTCCAGTTGTTTAAGAAAGCTGTTAATCTTTTTCTCATCGTCTTGCCCCTGCAATCCGATAAACCGCTTGATGACCATAATGGAAGGATAGACCTTTTCACCTCCAGCAATGGCGACTAAGTGATTCAGGTCCTTGTCATTAATGGCGAATGATTCTTCTCCCTTCATCTTGTTGTACGCCTGAACAAGCTTGTTCTGAATCATTTCTATTTCCTCCGCCAATGGCGAGGTTTTACGGATTAGCTTTTGAATGATGGACCGCTGCAAGGCCTTAATGAATGAAAGGATCGCATTAGGAGATTTCACCTTGTTGTGCAACCCAACATACCTTTTGATGTATTTCACCTCCTCTCGGATATGCTCAACATGCTTTACGTGCTTGGGCTCTTTCTTCTCCTTTACTTTTTTAGGGGATGCCTTACGTTCTTTGCTTTTTTCGGTTGCCGGTTTCTTCTTTGGTTCCGAGGTAGCCTTCGCTTTAGTTGGCTGAGCTTCCTTTGGTTTCAAGGTTGAGGCGAAGTCGTTCAGCTTTTGAAAGTACAGGTCAATGACCTTTTTGATGCCTTCACTACTTTGATAGGTAGCCCAATTCGCTCCATTGGACGTGCTCTTCACCACCAGGTCATGACCTTTCTGTAGCGTTTCCGGCAATGTGTTTACACCGATTCGCTCCACTTCAATAAAATAATTACTAGCCGTTATCATTACGCTGCAAAGTTTAATAGTTCTAATTCGAGTTCCAGAGCAAGGGCTTCAAGCTCCAATTGCTCCATTTGAGATTGTGATTGCTTTGGTAACATTACCATGATCGGTTTTGCCCTGGGTTCCCTTTTAGGAATTTCCCCTTTGATCAATTCGTACTGTGGAGGACTTAGCGAAACGCTGTCATTAAATTTTTCCTGCAATACCTGGACAAACTCGTCTATTCTGTTTTCATCCACTGAAGCAGTCATACGATCCGAAATCTTTTCAAAGTTGTTACGGTCAACAATGTTCAAAAGATCAGGATCAAGGTAGGTGTCACCACCTTTTGACCTAGCTGCGGAGACCACTAATTTGAATTTCCCTGGTTGCCTGAAAATGGAAACTCCATTTTTAGTGGTGATGCTTGACCCAATGGTCAAAGACCGAATGATTTTCATTGCCCTGGAAATGGGAACCACGGTCTTTTGCTGAACATCATTTTTAGGCTCCCAATATTCCGGCATCAGAATGCCTTTCTTGATTCCACCATCAATGGTCGTGTAGCTCACCAGCTTTCCTTTAAAGGCACTGAATGCCTGGAGCACATTTCCAGTAATGATGTGGCGAATCTTTCTGTCTACGGTACTCTCTTTAATAGAAGCTTCCCACTTGGCTAATAGCGATTCCTTGTCCAGGTGTGGTAATCCAACACTGGCTCCGATAATGGCCCGAACATCTTGTGCATAGCTCGCAGGAATAGCTATGTACTTATTGCTACTTGCCAGGGCAAATCGTAATCTCATAGAGCTTGGTGCATAGGGATTCTTCTTTTTCCTGTCGATGATGAATCCCAGGAAAACGGCAGGCGCTAACTCCTGGCCGCCATCATAGCTATTGACCGGATAGCTAAGATTTCGTCCCACATAGAAAGATTCAAAAATTGATTCGAGGTACTGCCTTCGATTATTGAAAGACCGTTTAATCTTTTCTTCGGAATCAGCCATTGCTTTATGTAACTCATTCGTCCTGGCTTTGATGACTTCCTGTGCTTCTTCAGAAGCTCCTTTTTCAACTAACTTTTGAATCTTCTTCTCTTGTGGAATCTTGTGGATCAGATCTTCATAGTAGGAAACGTTCTCTGCGACTTCACGATTAAGTTGTTCTTTCATGTAACCCTCATACTCCAACTTCACTTCCTTTTGCAATTCTCTTCCATCTTTACCTTGAAGTGATTCGACCAGGAGATTGTTTAGCTCCTGGCGTGAGAATGGTTTCTTCAAAACGTTCGCCATTACTGTTTCCAAAATGCTGTCATCGCCAAACTCACTTGTTCCACCTTTGCCCACGATAACAGCCCTGGAAGATTGAGTTTCCGTTTGGAGATCCATTGCCTCTACTTCAAGGTCATACTCACCGATCTGCTTGAGATACTCTACATACTCGTTGTATCGGTTGGATATTTCGTTGTAAAAATCTTGCTGCATGGCTGTGGAAAGCACAGCTACTCTTCCTGAAACTCGATGGGCTGCATCCTCCAGTTCTGCTCCATCTACTTCTCGTGTTGCCAGACCCAAGGGATCATCCAATAAAGTGTTAACCTCCAAATTCTCTTTTAAATACTCCGCGACAATGCGGTCTCCATACTTGTTAAGAAAATCAGGAACGTCCAGAATCTTTGTCGATGATTTCTGATTGGACGTGGTATTCGCATCCAGAGATTTCAGTTTCTTCTGAAGCATCATCATCAATCGCTTCTCAGCGGGAATCGCAGAGTTTACATAATCGTAGATCGGTTTGTAAATCTGTCCGGTGCGGTTTATCCGGCCTCGTTTCTGAACCTCGGTGTTAATGTCAAGCTCCGCTTGCAATACAATCATGACTCGTTGCTTCACTTTTTCCTTGACAACCTTTGGAGTGATGATGGCGTGTGCCGATGCCCCGGTACTTCCTGACTGATTGATAAGCAAAACATCTACTTCGTTATTATTAAACTGACGAAATGCATCATTGGTATTAACTCGCTTACGAGTCATGATGAGAGCCTTGTTGGTCTTCGGATTGATTTGAAGCTCGTACTTGCGACCAGTAACTTCGGCCACTTTGTATCCTGCTTCCGTAATCTTTCGGACAATCACATCAATGGGAGAAATAGTAATTCCGGTTGAAGCTTCTCTGATTCGATCACCTATTCTTAAATACTCAGCTTGTGCCTCCAGGGGAAAATCGGAGATTTCAAATTTTTTGAAAATCTTCTCACCATCGGTATCTGTTTCCGTATAGCGCAGAACTCCATCAAGTCCTTTTTGAAGTACCAATGAAAAGTCTGCATTGATCGTGTCACCATCGGTAACAGCTAGGCCGGCCTCATTCTCCATTTGTTCAATAAAGCTTCCCATAGTACTCGCGAAAGCGATTACCGGTTTCCTACCTTCCTTCAATCGTGCAATGGCTCGTTCAGCAACGGCTTCTGCCTTAATGCTGAAAAGCATTTGGTTAATCACGTTGAAGACCTTGGAGAAATATGGGAGGTTATCGACTCCAGCTTGTGAAGTGCCTTCCCGAATTTCCACTTGTTTTCCTTCAGCTACTGCGATGTCATCCAACTCATCGACAATCTCATCCACATAGGTTGTCTGAAATTTGATGATGTCACGAATAATCGAGGTAACGTTATCAGCAATGGCTCTATGCTCCTGCTCTTTTTGTTCGAGTGTGATGTAGTTCACTTCAACGCCTTCGAAAGAGCGCTCCCTTCGAACCATCTGGCCTTCGGCTACAAGTTGACTTGCCAGGATTTCTTGCAAAGCCACTCCACCTTTGGTGATCGCTTCAATCAAAGCATCTCTGGTCATGCTCGCATCACGAATGGATGTCTTCATCGCATAGATGGGCATGTTATCAGGACGCTTGGCGAAGGTGGCTGAAAGGAATACTACACCTCTTGTCTTGGACAAAGCAGATTGCATAAAGTTTCCTGTATTGCCAGAACCGGATGAATTGTGAGCTTCATCCATGATGACGATGTTATCGTCTGCTATTGCATTGAGGAAAGCAGGTTTCGTTGGCTTCTTTTCCGGAGAGTTGAATTGCGAATAAGTAGCTACCACAAAATGAAAGTTTCGCGGTACACGTTGTCCTTCAAAAATCCTGTTTTGGTCTGCGGCTGGAAGTGCCTGGTAAATGATGTTTCCATCCTCATCCTTGATGTCGGTTTTACTCTCACGACCATTGACAATAAAAGGGATAAGGTGTGAAGAGCCAATGGCTGACAAATCGCGATAGATGTCAGAGAACAGGTTTGCCTTTTCGGTAATGAAGATTGGCTGAACTCCTTGTTCCACTGCATAGCGGATGATAGAGGCAGCAATGCGTCCTTTACCAATTCCGGTTTGGTCTCCAATGATCATTCCAACACCTCTTTCCTCGATGTTGTAAACTGACATGGCGACCGCATCAATCTGTTCGGCTGATAAAGCTTTGCACAACTCAACATTGGTTCGGTAGTTGAGTTTGATTCGAACATACTCGTCAATATCTCCTCCTACGGCTTCCTTTATTCGTTGTAAAGCACTGTGGGTTTCAAATCCCATTGAATCAGGTACAACTGTATTGAGGACAAAGCAACTACTTGATGCGGGTACGTAGGGCATGCCAAGTTCATCAAAGCTCATCAGTTCAAGTTCCAGGGCAAGAGCCTGGGCTTCTAATTCTAGTTTTGTCATTTTAAATTCTTGTCTTGGCGATGTTACACTCATAATGCGTTCATACAGTTCTTCAAAGGAATCCACAACCTTATCTCGCTCTTCGTCTTTTAATGGAGCTGCGCCAGAAGGTTGTGACTTGCGGCCATCAATAAGCATCAATCGTGTATCGAAAGAGGTGCCTTGTCGGGAATAGAGTTTTTTACCATCAATGGGAATGATGTCAACTACATGGTATCGGCTAAAGAGATAATTAAAGAAGAAGCGGTTCTTACCTTTTTGAACTCTTCCTTTCTTATCATACCGTGTATGTCCTCCTATAATGATTGCGGCTTTGCCATTATCCTTCATGCAATCCAGTGCGCGTAGTGCCATGAGATGATCGAGGACTTCAATATTGAACATCTCGTATTTTACCTCTCGCTCTAAAAGCCCGAAAGGAGGATTTGCTAAGATGGCGTCAAACTTCTTTTCAAATCCTTTGAATGCTTGTGTGGCATCTTGCTTTAACACTTGACGATAGCCTTGATCAAGAAGATTTGATCTTCTTAAATCGTCAATTTCATTGACAATAACCCTGGAAGGGTGTGCTGCTACGGTAAGAAGTCCATTTCCGGCAGAAGGCTCAAAAACTGAAATGTTCTGGTCTGCATTGGTGGAAGATTCCAGCCAGAAAGAAATTGGGGTCGGAGTACTGTATTGTTGCAATAACATACTCTGACTTGTGCGATGAGAAATGTTAACCTGGCTTCGGTAAAGCTCAACAATGCTCCAATATTTTTCCTCGACAGTTAAAGATGAAAGTGAGATACTTCTTGCCTTTAGAACGATGGCCAGTTCCGTGTATTCCTTTACTTCCGATTTATCAGTAATACCGTAGGATGATGCAATGCGCTCAATAGATTTTTTATTGTGCCGCTTCTTTACATCCAGTTCGTTGCGAACGTGCTGGAGAAATTGTGCTTTTATGATTGTTTCGTCCTTCACTTCGCCAAATGTAGAGTAAGGCAAAAGTGATGGTTAAGGATAGTTAATGATTGCAAACGACTGTGAAAGACTTTAAAAGATTATTCAGGATTTAGAATCAAAGATCAGGAATAAGAAAGTAAATGGTAGCCAGAATCTATGGCGATTTTGAAGCTAAGGGTGCTGCTGTGTTTAACTTACTATCCAATCTTTAGGAATCAATGCTTTGTCATTTCTCCATTCATCCACTAAGTGAATATTTGAAACACCTTGCCATGTAATTTCTGGCGCATGTTCTACAATTATGATTTGAAATTTTCCCTTCGTTCTAGCTATACAATCAGAGCTTACTTCGAAAATTTTTCTCGTTTGATTGAAGTCATCATTTGTAGAAGCAAGTTCACTAAACGTTCTTATTTCCTCTGCTTGAGGAACATCCTTGGGAAAATAGACTTGACTAGGTTGGTCAATTAGAAGAAAAGATGGTACAAAATTATGTTTTAGAGATAGAAAATGCTCATGCAATGCGAACATCACTGATAAATGGTAACCCATCCAATTTGCACCACTACCAACTTCCCATAAGTAATCTGAGCGACTTGAAGTTGGAGATGCAATTTTAAGAGTTAGGTTAACTATGTCAAGTTCTACTCCATCGTTCTTTCTATCTATGTCAAGCAATGAGACATAATGTGAAATTAGAACAGATATTCTGGATAAAATATTTTTTAAGCTATGCCTAGACTTAATTTCCTGAAGTTTTTCATTTTTCTCGTCTATTTGTTCTTGCAGTTCCTTTATCCGTAAGTCGAGAGTGCTGTCCATTTTCGTTAAGCTAACATTCTCCAATGCTTGCTCAAGACGCCCTATAAACTTGTAGAGTTCTTCGATAGTTTGACGCTCATTGTTTTCCTCCGCTGACTTATTGTAAATTTCCCTTAAAATGTCTCTGTTCTCATTAAGTTTTGTTTCCAAATCCCTAATTTCACTTCTAATGTCAGCAATTTCTCTATCTAGGTTTATATCTTTTGTATTGATGGTTTGAGAAATAGATTCTAACGCCCTATTATAAACATCAAGAGATTCAATTTGCTTTTGGGCTGCTTCATTCTTTGACTCGCAAAAAGGCAATACTCGTGATTGATTTTTTCTTTAAACCAACTAACTGGTTCTAATCTTTTTTGGTGTGTTACAACAGTCTCTTTGTATTGGGTTGTAGATGCATTTAGACTTTGAAGTTTTGTCAATCTTATTTTACGGCTCGCTATTTCACTTTGCAGAGTTCTTTCAAGAGAGTTTAGATCTAATTGTAGCTGAACGTCTTTTTCACTTGTTCCAGTTTGATAAACTGGAATAGGGCTTGCATTAAAGTCGCTAATTACTAAATTCAGATAAAACAAATATTGCTTCGCATCAAAATTCTGGCTGGCATCGGGGATACTTTTCAATAAACCTAATTGAATCGCTCTGTTGAAGTGAGCTTTCAAATCATTTTTCCAACTCTCAACAGCTTGCTTCTTTGTTGCTAACTCAGATTGCAATTTCTTAAAAGAAACCTCAAGTTCCTTTATTTCCCTTTCAATATTCAAGGCTTCATTAGTTATAGCACCAATAAACAAAGGAAATATTGATTTCAATTTTTGCTGATGTTCATAAGTATCAGCTTTGTAAAAAAGGACATAAGGATTTGCCACAATATGCTGTGGTTGAAATTGAAATGCACTGGTGTCTCTAAAACTTGCTGAACCTCCAAAACCATTTCTTGGATTATCCAAATCAATTCTTTCAGTTGATAGTCCCGAAAGTTGATTTAATCTGTTTATTACTTGTTCACGGTTTGCTTGATGATTCTCTGCGTTTGTTATTTTGTCAATGTCAATTGGTTCTGAAGATTCAACCATTATCATTTTGTCGGTTGAAATTTTATCTCCTGGCTCTTTTCTTAAAATTAACAACTCAGTTTTTTCCGCTATGACATGAACCCCAAACCAATCAGTGAGATCTCTGATGTATCCAACAGGAATAGAGCATTTTTCACTACCAAGACAGTAGTCAATTACATGGACCAGAGCTGATTTCCCCTTATGACTTTCTCCAGTAATTACATTGACTTTCTCCAGCTCAAAAGAAATGATTCTTTTATCCTTACTTTTATCTTTAGGGTATAGGACAATATTTTTGATTTTAAGTTTCATCCTAGAATTTGATTTTCAAATTGATACAGATTTGTTCAAAAGGAAGAGAAGCGAACCAAAATCCCAATCTATCAGCTCCACGAATAATTGTTTGAATTTCATGATTGTATTGTTGCTTACCCACTTTGGTGTCTATAGGTAAAATTTCATTCAATTCTTTATTGTATGTCAGAATTTTGGATTGGTAAGCAAGATTTAAAGACCTGAAAGTTTGTTCTGCCATGCTTTCCATTCTTTTCTGTAACCCAGCTGGCAATCCTCTGTATTCTGTTGTTAACTTAAAAGAAACCACCCTTGAATTTTCGTTTCACTATTTCCTCTAAAGTCTGTTCATGAAATACCAATGGTAAAACTGGCATTACCGATGCCAAACTTGGGCCTTTCAAATTATTTTGTTCCTTGAAATACCTGTCACAGAACTCGTGCAATGCTAATGCACCGATTCCAATGTTTTTGAATTATATCGTGCTCAATTAATTTATTCATTCTTTTGGAAGGTATTTTTCCCAATCGGATGCCAACCGATTTCGGGTATATCTGCTAATCAATGGAATGTTCCTTTTGTCAAATAAGAGTTTGTAGCAAATCCCCTTAAAGTTGAAATGTATCCGCTGATTGTTGAATCATATATTTCAAAGGCTAATTCTGCCATTTCAACTTCACTAATCTCCATTCTTAACGATGCCCGTTTGCGTCTAAATGCTTCTTTCCATCTTTCTTTGCATGCTTCATCCATTTCACTCAAATCCTCTCTGTCAAGATCACCTCTTAATGTCAATCGTGTTCTTTCAGATTCAGAACATAGAAAATCATCTATCGCATCTAATAGTATTTCGTTTTTATCTGGATGCTCGATAAGCTCCAATTGTTTTACAAATGTTCTATTAGCTGCTGTATCTCTCTCAACTTTATTTATAGAACTTTGCACAAAGCTTTTTATCTTAAAAATAAGCCTATCATCTGTTTCCTTTTTTACTGCTTTTTCAAATCGGTTATTGAAATCTGACTTTTAATTATTGGTGCTTGTCCTTTTTCAAGTTGTTTCAATATTGACTGATTTAGCCAACCTCTTAAAGATTCAATTACATTGTCTTTTATGTTATCAGTTAAAGAAAGTGCTTCTGCAATCTCTGTTGTTCTCGTTTCATAAGTATTTTCTTCAATTACCCTTAATCTGTGGAATTAACTGCCTTAATATCTCCCCCTCTGCTATAACCGATTCGATTATCTCTTTTATGCCTAGCGGAGGTAGAGTAGCTGCGGACTTCAGCAGCAAAAGCACAGAGGCAATTTCCTCGTCCTTTTTAGCTGCTGCGATTTTATTTATAAGAGAATTCTTGTCAAGTTTTTTATTAGTTACACAAACAAGTCTTGTAGTCTCAATTTTTAGAGTTCCAGCCTTTATTTCAGTTATCCAAATCATTAATGTATTCCATAGATCTTTGCTTCTATCTTTGAAAGGTTGTCCTTCTGCTTGAATACTGCTTTTATCTTGTTCTCTATAAATCACATTGTTGTTATCATCGACAGCTGCAACGTCATCTACCAATTCAATCGAAACAGATTCTTTGCTTTTACACGAACAAAGTAATACTAATGCTCTGTCAGGTTGAAATAGGTAACCTGCCATTTGTCCTGGAGCTGTATGCGTATTATCAATTACCAAAGCCAATGATTATAGTAAATTTTGTGTTGCTCTGTCAATTTCGGGACTTGTTGCCAACGTGAGTGTCTAAGCAGTTACCGGTTTAGGGGAGGGCTTGAAAATGGAGCGAAGCGAATGTCAAGCCCGACCTATACGTCACTGTCCCACGACACCGAACGTTATTTGAAGACTAAAACTACAAATTTACTTTGAACCTCGCCATTGATTAAGCCATTGCTGGCAATAGTAGGGCTCTTGTCCACACTTTCTTCGAAGCCTAATCTATTCTGCCATGTGTACAACCCTTGTCAAGGGCAAGTAACATCTTACGAACTCCGTTTGAACAAATCATATAGTTGGTTAAGTGGTTCTTCCCATTCTATTTTGAAATCCAATCGGTCACGTTTCAACATATCGTTTGAATACCGTTTTAAAATAACAAATCTTACTCTTACTGTCACGATAACCATAACACTGACCCTCTTTAAATTGAAATTCAATTCTATCTATTCCTCAGAGATTGTGTCCGTTATGCGAACTGGACCTAACATGTCTGAAAACATAAGACCTTCAGAGCCAATTTGAAATGTAGGACCATCAACTTTCATGATTCTCTCCGCATATCTCTCGCAAAAATGAGCTGTATAAATCTTTACCCATTTGTCCCAACCTGCGCTTTTAATAATACCGTTTGATGAAATTCCTCCATTAGATGTATCGACAGTAATTAAAATCAACCCTTTAGCGGTTCTATGATTCATACCGATGCTAACAATAGGGCTGTCCACGTTAGGTACTTTTGGCAGTAAAAACTGAGTTTTGCTCCCTTGAATACCTCAAGTCTTTATCCATTTGTACTGCTCTTTTTCGCTTTTAAAATCTTTTTGATTGTATTTTCAATCGAGCCTTTTGATTTAGGAAAAGCCATTTCCAATGATTGTCTAAAGAGGTCTGAACTCTCTCTCAAAGTTAAAGTCTCAACTGCAATTCTCTCGGTCATGTCAATGTCGTCCTTTTATTCTTTCCAAGTCGTTAGGAGTGTTAGTTGATCAAACTGTCCAGGCTTACTGCCAATATTCGATTATATGTATTGTTCATATTTTATCTAATAGGTATCACGCAGCTTTAAACATCTCCTCCACTTCCGACATCGAAACCTTAAACCGTTTAGGCATACCAAACACCTTGAAGATAATAAGGACTTGGTTAATACTATAGAAGTGTCCATTCTTCTTTCCGATTTCTTCTTCGTGTCTTTTTACCCACCTCTGAAACGTTAACCAACATACACCATAGAAGTCGGCCAGTTGCTTGTGATTGTATGGTCTCAAGACGAAAATTTCTGGTTTGTGTCCGGTTTCCTCGGTTTTTGTGATTTCACGCTTCATATACATTCTCTTTATAATTTTCTCAGCCAGTTTGCAATGTTAAGTAATGCTTACTAATATTGTCAAGTTTTACTAAACAAATAAATTTATGGTAACAAAAGAGGTTGTAGGTAATCAAATAAAGGCTCTGAGGCTCGAAAAAGGTCTTTCTCAAGAGGAATTTGGCACTCCTGTCAATCTTAGCCGATCTGCCGTTTCGCAGATCGAAAGCGGTCAAATGTATCCTTCCCTGGAGTCTATTGGGAAGATAGTTAAGTATTACTCAACAAGTTGGGACAGCCTGGTTGGTAATCCAAAAAGACAAAAACCTGTTGAAATGTTACCATCTCCTGGGAGGACCCTGGTCACTACGGTAGATAAATCTGGTAGGGATAATATCGTGTTGGTTCCCATCAAGGCACAGGCAGGTTATTTACTTGGAGCTCAACAACCGGAATACATTGAACGTCTCCCAACCTTTTGGCTTCCAGGATTAAATAACGGAACCTATCGGGCTTTTGAAGTAAGCGGCTATAGCATGTTGGCCGACCGAGCCGGATTTTACCCTGGAGATATTGTGGTGGGTGAATATGTCGAGAGACTGGAAGAGATTAAAGACGGCTTTGTCTATATCCTGGTAAACAATGCTCAAGAAGTCGATAACATCGTTTTGAAACGTTGTCTCAACTACCTGGATAAAGGTGGTTTGATCATTTGTAAATCCGACAATAAAGATCCTCAGTATCCAACGTTCCCATTACCTGTTGAAAGCATTAAAGAAGTGTGGAAATTCAAGATCAAACTGACACGTCAGGCACCGGAACCTTCAGGATTATATGAGAGAATTAATGCGCTTGAGGGTGATATGGTATTGCTAAAAGAGCAATTCAGGAAGGCACCGCAAGGATAATTAATTCTGTGTCTTAAATAATTCTTCAACATCGTTAACGGAAACGTTAATCTGTTTGGGTATTCCAAAGAGTTGAAATATTTTTCTCACTTGAGGCACGTGATAAAAGTGCCCCGTCTTTTTACCTACTTCCTTTTCCACTTTCTTAATCCAATTTTGAAACGTTAACCAACTCACTCCATACATTTGTGCCAACTGCTTGTGATTAAGAGGTCTCAAAACAAAGATCTCTTCTTTTCTTCCATTGCTATCCTTCATCTCATATTCGTCTTTGTAGAAGGCAATATTAGCATAGTGAAAATTTAGTCTTTAATGGTTATGAATGATTGTGAACTATTATGAATGATTATATAGGAAATTCAATACTAACTGCATTTGAGGGAAATATCAGATTTGAGTTCAAATAAAGTTGAAATGGAGTTGAAAATATGTAAATAAAAATTAAAGAGAGTTGGTTTAAGGCCATTTCTGATTGAGTTTAATTTTTCAATCATGATGAATGTCATTGAATCTCAGAAAAAGGTTTAGTAAACTTTACGGATTAATAAGTCAAGTGCCATGAAATCACAAATAACTTTAATAAGCAAAGCACTATTTGCATTAATTTACCTGCTGTTTGGGATATCGATGGTAATATCTATCACACCGTAACAATTGGTACACAAACCTGGATGGTTGAAAACCTTAAGACAACAAAATTTCGTGATGGTTCCAGTATTCCAAATGTTACCGATAACAACGATTGGACAAATTACGGAGCTATGAACATGGGCGCCTATTGTGATTACAACAATACGGTAAGTTATTCAAACACCTATGGACGACTTTACAATTGGTATGCTGTTACTAACGAACGGAATATTTGCCCTCCAGGCTGGCATGTACCATCCAGTGCGGAATGGGAGACGTTAATTTCATATTTAGGTGGACAAACTCTAGCGGGAGGTGCTATGAAAGAAAAGGGCACAACGCATTGTAGCGGTCCGAATATTGGGGGCACCAATCGTAGTGGATTTACTGCTCTTCCTGGTGGTTGCCGGCAAATAGATAGTGGAATGTATTATGGCAATGGTGTTTCGTGTGCATGGTGGTCTAGCTCACAAATCAATGAGCAGACAGCCTGGTACTGTCAACTGTATTACGACCAAACCAGCATTAATAAAATGGCCTTTGATAAGACATCCGGATGTTCGATTCGTTTGATTAAGGATTAAATGCTCGAACTTACTTTCGATAAAAATATCGTTGAACACCCAATTCCCAAACTGGCGTAAAGCGAACATACGAATTGCCGACCAAACTAAATCCTACTGAAAAATCAATTCTCAAATTCGATTTTGCTATTCGTTGTATACCAGGATGGACTTCGATGTAGGAACTTGCTGCCAGCGGGATGGAGTTTGATGTTAACTCTACCCCGTTCTGAATTACGCGTGCCGCATCGTATTTCTTGCCACGAAATTCCAAATACACATTCCAATTAGGCTGGTCATAGTCAGTATAACGCTCAGGCGCAAGGCGGTATCCAAAAGAAAGGTCGTAGCGCACTGCATCACCGAAATGGATAGTGGTTGGTAAATCAGGGCCACCTGTAACATCAGCTTGTGTTTCGGAGTATGAATCGGGCTTAATCAATCCGCTGGTGAGCGATACTGCAAAACGATTTTTAAGCAACGTAGCGATTACTCCATACCCATATCCTCCGGTATCATCCATTAAGTTGGGTTCTGCTTCATCATGGGCTACTGCTAGTTTCGACCACTCGCCATAACCTGCGATTCTGAAGTGACTGTTCTTTTTATCTATCGACACGAATCGATACTTGGCATATAGGTGAACGCCACTGAACAAATAAGGATAATTAACACCTCGCTTGGGACTTTGTGTGTAGTAGTTGGTTTGATTTCCGGTATGTGTATGATTGATCAGATCAGGCGGCAGTTTCCTGTCATGGTGATTAGATATTGAGCCGGTAATCAGTAATGATAGTTTTGAAGTAACTCCGTACATCGCCCGGATGGCATACATAGATCGCGTAAGATTGACCTCCTTATAATTTTGATTGAGCACTCGTATGCCAAGTACATTTCCGGAACGGAACTGGCCGGTTCATTTAATGGAAATAACTCCTGTGAAACGCAGGGCCTTGCGACTGTTAACAAAAAAACATAAATTAAAACAGCCTTACATTTCATGTATCAAATGCAAAATGTTTTGATCGGGTGAGAATCCCAATTTCTTTTTCCATTGATTGCTTTCTTTCTTCGGAAGAAACCCTTCATCAATCAATGTCAACGCAACGTCTTTTGGTGATGGGGTACTCTTAAATCGAAGCCATTGATACCGCTGTCCCTTAAAGTTAAATAGACCGTCTTTGTCTACAGGCACATCTCTAAAATCAAATTGAAGCCTTACGAAGCGAACGGAAAAACCAGCATCGGTAATTGCTTTTGCTATCCTTCGCATATCAATTAATTCAACGCCTTTCACATAAATTCTTCCCTCGGTATTTTCCAGACTCATAGTCACGCTGTCAACAAATTCCAATCGGCTTATGCTCCTGTCTACACTTCGCGTGCATAACGAACATGTTAGCCCGTTGATACCCACATCAATCCACTTAAGTCCTGCAAATGACTCGGCTGGCACAATGCCAAAAATCAATACCAATAAGAAGATTGCTAAACGAATATTTGACTTTATACCAATAATTAGTTTCATGGGGGCTTGACTTAAAATTTTATCCTTTGAATCCTTACGGCATTAAGAATTGCCAGCAGAGCTACACCCACATCAGCAATAACAGCTTCCCAAAGAGTCGCAATGCCACCGGCACCAAGCATTAACACGATAACCTTCACCACCATCGCCATCGTAATATTTTGCCATACGATACTTCGCGTGATCTTACCTATTTTTATAGCTGATACAATTTTAGACGGCTGGTCATTCTGTATAACAATATCGGCAGTTTCGATGGTGGCATCACTGCCCAATCCACCCATTGCTATACCTGCATCGGCTAATGCCACAACGGGGGCGTCATTTACTCCATCCCCGACAAACGCAATTATTCTTTTTTCATTTTTCAAGGCCTGTACCTTTTCTACTTTTCCTTCCGGTAATAAATCACCAAAGGCATTATCAAGGCCAAGTATTTTAGCTACCTTATCCACCACACTTTGTTTATCACCGGATAACATGACGGTTTTGATCTTTAACTTATGCATGGCATCAATTGCCTGTTTAGCATCTTCTTTGATTTCATCCGCAATAGTAATAAAGCCCGCGTATTTCTCGTTAATGGCAACGACCACGATAGTATCCACCAAAGTTTCTATTTCAGCAGGATACTGAACATTAAACTTCTTCAATAGTTTTACATTCCCCGCCAGGACATTCTTACCATCAATAACTCCTTTTAATCCGTGCCCAGAAATCTCTTCGATGTTCTCGGCTTTGCCTTTGACATTGTCCCCCGCATACTCTACCACGGCCTTTAGCGATAGGATGCGTAGAGTTTTTTCTAAGGCCGATGTGAGTCTCACCAACTCATTTGGATCAACACCGCTGGTAACTACTTGCTGAACTTTGAATACTCCTTTGGTAAGAGTTCCGGTTTTGTCCATGACAACTGTATTTACTTTTGTTATCACGTCCAGGTAATTGGAACCTTTGAACAATATTCCATTACGGGAAGCTAACCCGATGCCACCAAAATATCCCAGCGGAATGGAAACCACCAGGGCGCACGGACAACTGATTACAAGAAATACCAATGCCCTATAAAACCAATCATTGAAATCATAATCCGCAACAAAGAAGTAAGGCAAAAAGCAAACGCCAATCGCAAGAGCAAAAACAATCGGTGTATAAACTTTTGCAAACCTGCTTATAAATAACTGAGTCTGTGATTTACGTGCTGTAGCATCCTGCACCATTTCCAGTATTTTGCTCAGCTTACTATCTTTAAAGAGAGCTTTCACCTGCACATCCGTAACCGTGTTTAGGTTAATCATCCCGGCAAACACTTTTTCTCCTTTTCTTTTTGTATCCGGTTTACTTTCTCCTGTCAAAGCTGCTGTATTGAAGGATGCTGTTTCAGAAATCAATTCGCCATCAAGAGCTACTTTCTCACCTGGTTTGACCTGAATGATTTCCTCCAATACAATCTCCTTGGGGTTCACCACTTGTGTACTTCCATTGCGGATTACGGTTACTTCATCGGGGCGAATATCGAGCAAGGCTTTTATACTCCGCTTTGCCTTATTAACTGCTGAGTCCTGAAACCATTCTCCAATGGAATAGAATATCATGACTGCGACTCCTTCGCTGTAAGAACCTATGGCAAAGGCACCGAGGGTTGCCACACTCATTAGAAAAAATTCATTAAAGAAATCAAAACGTTTTACCTTACGGAAGGCCATGTATAGAACATTGTAACCTCCTAAAAGATAGGCTATTGAATAAGTGATCAGATCAGCAGGAAATGGAGGTTTATACTTTAATCCAAATTCAAGCACCAGCATGATCAACAGGATTGTAAGCGAAAGGAGCAATTGCCAATGACTTTTCCACCCCGACTCCTGCTCTTCACCCATAACCTCATTGCTATGGTCATGCCCATCATTATCGGTATGATTAACCGGTAACGATGCCTTATTTTGCAAATCCGTTTCAGAGGATTTTTTCTCCTCATGAATATTTCGATTTTGTTGATTAGTCATGGTTTTTTCCTTTAATGAATAAAAAATGAAGCAATTCCTGTAAGCACAAGTGTAATGCCCGTAATGATTCCAGCATTATGCTCCAGCGTATGCCAATTAAGTTTTAGTAAACCTGTGTATGTAAAGCGTACCCACATCACCATGCCACCAACGGTAACTACAGTATAAAGCGTTGCAAGCATGGCAATCATCCACCAACCCTGGCTACCTGCCATAAGAAAATAGGCTTCGATTTCCAGGCAAGGAGAAAAGAACATCGCCAGTGCCAGGCTGGCAATAATCTTTTTGTCTGAAACGATTTCGTCATGTTTGTGCAGATGAAAGTGTTTGTGTTTGTGATGCTGATAGATGTAAAACAATCCCAATGCGATAAGAACTGAAGGAGCAATGAAGTGAGTGAAATAGTTAATCTTATCGGCCAGTGTTAAGCCGATCAATCCTACAGCAATACCTACCAGCACCGTACTCAATGCATGTGAAAGGCCAGCGATAAACGTAATAGATGTAGTGCGGCTCAATGTCCAACCTTCTTTTCTTGCAATAGCTAATACCGGAAGCCAATGATTTGGGATCAAGGCGTGTAGTACACTCAATACAAGACTTCCGGCAATTAGTGTAATCATTAGTTATAGCGATAAGGTTTCAGAATAGCCTGAAGGTCTTCTGGTATTTCCATTGGCCGCAAGGGTGGTACATTGGCTCCACCAGTGTTGCCCACGGGAATAGTACCCACAAATGATTTAACGCCACCAACTAACAAGCGCGGTATTTGCCCGACAATTTCTCTCGTGTCTTTTATCCGAAAGCCAAACTTGAGCATGATCCAGTGTACATGCGTATGCTCTCTTGGCCAAGGTTGGCCGAGTATGCGCGCGCTCCAAGTGTCGCCATGCCAACGAAAGGCTGTTCAGTTCGGCTTTGTAAAGTTCCAGTTCCTCACGGTAGTGAATCTTCAAACCGTCAGGCATACTCCAATAAATTCTCATTGAATTGATTTTATTAATCTATACCAATTTCGTCTTCTCCAACGATAAAACAGCCAAGCAAAAATCCAAACAAATGG
This sequence comes from Flammeovirgaceae bacterium, assembly GCA_016712035.1. Lineage (GTDB taxonomy): Bacteria > Bacteroidota > Bacteroidia > Cytophagales > Cyclobacteriaceae > ELB16-189. Next base: position 51,728 of record JADJRT010000011.1, read on the forward strand.
TGTTAGTACACCAGCTTGAATGATAACCTCATCCCGATAGTTGGTTTTCAAATCTGTGTTTCTCACAAGGGTAATGGTGTGCTTCCATGTTCGAACCATTGATCCATACCGTGATCAATCAGTACTTTTGTATCATTTGAGATTGTGTTGGGAATTTCAATTACGATGTGCTGACGTCCGAAAGGAATGTATCCAAATAGAGACAAAGACGTCTCGTAGTCTCCATCATGCCATTCCTCTGGAAACACATTTGGATGTACTGCCTCAAATTTCAAAATTGGATCAGCAACATAGTGAAGTGTTGACACCTTTTTTAATCGGTTCCAAACTTCGTCAAGTGGCATATCTAAACTATAGTTTAACTGCATTTTCATATTAGTGTCCCTCTTCTTCTTCGCTATTCTTTATCTTAGATAAAATGGAGTAAGCTCCTTTTATTACAATCATTGTATTTTCGTCAAAACCTTCTGGAATGCTAATCTCCGTGTATCCCAGCTCACTATTCCCTGTTTGAATTTCCATCATTGTAAAATGTTGTCCTTCATCATCTGACTCAGCTTTTTGGTTTCCTTCATTGAGCCCCTTCTCGTCAGCCAGTACAAATATGTATTTCTTACCCTGAAAATCAATAATGGATTCATCCGGCAAAGCTGCTACTATTGCACCTCCTGCCTCAACGTTAGCCTTCAAATACATACCCGGTAATAACTCTGTATCCTCGTTATCAATATGACAATGAATCGAATTGTTCTGTCAACGCTGATCTCGCGACCAATCAGGTACACCGTAGCCATACGATCCTTGGTTTCATTGGCAAGTGTAAATCGTACCTTTTGCCCTATCTTGATTTTGCGTACATCCTTTTCAAAAATAATCAACTCCGCATGAAGGTGCTCGGTGTCTACAATTTCGAAAAGTATGTCAACTGGGTTGACGAACTTTCCAATGTTCACATTAACCTCTGTTACGTAGCCACTAATAGGAGAATATACATTACCCGTGCTGGTGATGTTGCCTTCTTCGAGAGCAGCCAGGTTAATATTGATCATCTTTACTTTTGCCAATAGTCCATTCTTTTTGGCAAGCCAGATCTGGTAGTTTGACTTTGACTGTTGCAATGCTTTCTGAGCATTCACATTCTCTTTTGCTAGCTCCTTTTGTCGTTCATAATCCGCTTCCGAAAATTCAAACTGGCTTTTAGCTTCGAGATAATCCTGTTGCAATTGAATGTACTCTGGATTTTCAATTACGGCAATCAATTGCCCTTTCTTCACCCTAGAGCCTTGAAGCAACACAGTACTTTTCAGAAAACCACCAAACGGAACGGAGACACTTACCATTTGCTGCGGAGGAACATCCAAAACACCATTCACCTTTATAGTGGCACTAATTTGTTTACGCTCGATCTTCCCAAAAGTTATTCCAGCTGTTTTTATCTGCACTGCGGTTAGTTCAACCGTGTTATCTTCCTCTTCGTGATGCGCTTCGGGTGTATCTCCTTCTGAGGCTTTACTCCCACAGGATACTATACATGTTGAGATGAAAAGAACAATGACTATAGAGCTTAATTTTAGTATGTGCTTCATGTTGATATTATTTATTACCTGCTAAAAATTCGATGTAAATGATGCTTTGATTGTAATCATTCAGGGTTTGCAGAAACCCTTCTTTAATGCTGATACCATTCCGCACACCGATCAGATATTCAGCATAGCCAATCTCTCCGCTGCGAAAAGCTGTTTGTGATTGGCGCAGTATCAGATCGGCATTTGGCAAGGCCGATGTGCGATAGTATTCCAGACTACTTTTATTCTTTGCGTATTGTTGCAATGCCTGATCCATCTGTCCATTCAAGGTGACCTGATGATACTCATAGTAGCTTTGAGCTGCTTGTTGGTTATATGCTGCCGCCTTAACTCTGCCTTGATGGGGAACAAACCACAACGGAATTGAAACACCCACCTGGAAGCCCGTGAAGCGGTCGCTGCTGGTAGCAATTGCTCCGTTCTCTGAATTGGCGGCACCAATGAGTGTCTGCGAAAAGAATCCTACTAAAAGATCAGGGCAAATTTTGCAGACTCTACCTTTTTCTGGCTTTTCGCTACTTCAACTTGCTGCCGCATGAAAGCAAGAGAAGGATTCAATGCAAGGGCTGCGCTGTCGGGTGATTCACTTATTTCAATTTCCGAAAACGCATTCTCTGCAATATCAGGCAACACATCGCTGTTCATCAAGGTTTTTAACTGAGTACGCAATACCAAGGCAGTCGCCTCATTTTGCCGAAGCTGGTTTTTAACTTCATTACTCTGCGTTTCAGCGGTAGTTTTTTCTAGCAGATTTGTTTCTCCGGTTTTGTAGCGCAAAGAGGCTGCCTTAAAAAAACCTTCGTAAATGCTGTCCTGCTGCAATAGCAGATCGTGGCGCGATTGAGTGAAAGCGAGCTGATAATAAACTTGCTTAACCTGATATACCAATTCATTCTCTGTGGCTGCTTTCTTTAATTCGGCTGAAGCCATAAGCGAACGATTGAGACTTCCTTGACTCCCCAGCGATGCAAAAGGAATAGTTTGTAAAACAGTTATGTTGTTATCATTTTTTCGCATAACTATTGTACTGTCCTCTCATCAGAGTAATATCAGTCTTTGGTAAGTCGAAGGATGTCTTCTTTAATTGTTTTTGATATTCCACTTCATAGGAAGCTGCCTGAATGCCTTTATTATTTCTCAGCGCAACTCCTAAAGTCTGATCAAGAGTGAGTTTGTCTGACTGCGCAAATACAATAAGGGATGAAAGATTAAATAAAATAATAGCTATTGTTCTCATATCGAAGAAGCATTTAATCGTTTGGAACCAATTTTTTCAAAGTAGATATACAGGCAAGGCAGCACAAACAGTGTAAGGAGTGTTGAGCTTAACAAACCACCAATCACAACAGTGGCCAATGGCTTCTGCACCTCTGCACCCGCACTGGTTGCCAACGCCATAGGCAGGAAGCCGAGCGAGGCAACGGCTGCGGTCATGAGCACAGGTCGCAATCTTTCCCTCGTTCCTGTGAGAACAATTTGAAACAGATCTGTTAACCCGTCTTTCTTCAGTCGGTTGAATTCCGCAACGAGCACTATTCCATTAAGTACGGCTACTCCGAATAATGCAATGAACCCGACACCAGCGGAAATACTGAATGGCATTCCTCGTAGCAACAAAGCAAACACTCCACCAATGGATGCCATAGGAATAGCCATGAAAATAAGTATAGACTGTTTTATCGAACTGAAAGTGAAAAACAGAAGCATTAGAATAAGTAAGAGTGCAACTGGAACGGCTATTGACAATCGCGCCTGTGCTTCCTTGAGGTTTTCAAACTGACCTCCGTAGGTAGGATAATATCCTGGAGGGAAATCAATTTGTTTTTCAATCTTTCCTTGAAGTTCCTTTACAATGCTGGCAACATCACGACCTCTCACATTAAAAGCCAACTATGATCCTTCGCTTTGCATCCTCACGTTGAATTTGATTGGGTCCGATTTTGAATTCTACGTCCGCAAGTTGGTTCAAAGGGGAATTTGCTCTCCTTTGGAGATGAGACAAACAGGTTGCGAACATCTTCTATGTTCTGGCGACTTTGTGAACTGAAGCGAACGGCAAGGTCATATCTCTTTCACCTTCAAATACAAGTCCTGCTGATTGTCCCGCAAAGGCCGCATTAATCGCCTGGTTTATATCTTCTATGTTCAGTCCATATTTAGCGACTTCATCGCGATTGATATTAATTACGATTTGAGGAAGACCCGTAACTTCTTCCACATACAAATCTCGCGCTCCGTCCACTGTACCTACAATTTTTCCCACTTGCTGTGACAAATCGGTAAGTACAGTCAAATCCTCACCAAAGATTTTAACAGCTACATCCTGTCTAACACCTGTCATCAATTCATTAAAGCGCATTTGAATCGGCTGCTGAAAACCAAAGGTTACGCCAGGTATTGCTTCCAGGGCTTCACCCATTTTTTCCGCAAGCTCTTCTCGGCTATTAGCTTTCTTCCAATCATCTTTATCTTTCAAGATCACCATCAGATCACATGCTTCAATAGGCATCGGGTCTGTGGAATTTCAGATGAACCAATTTTTCCAACCACTTCCTTGACCTCATCCGGGAACTCGCGCAGTAAAATTTCGGAAGCTTTAGTAGATGCTTCAATAGTATATGACAAACTGCTCCAGTCAGTACTTGTGTTTCAACGGCAAAGTCACCTTCTTCCAATGTTGGCAAAACTCACCACCCATTCTCAAAAAGAATACAAGACTAATCACGAACAAAACAGCAGAAGATGCCACAACGATAAACTTGTGTTTTAATGCTCCATTAATTACTGGTTCTTATATTCGATGGAAGAAATCCATCATCTTGTCAGAGAAGTTGCGCTTATGTTCTGTGTTCTTGCTTAGAAAAAGTGCGGACATCATTGGTACATACGTAAGGAAAGAAGGAACGCACCCAGAATAGCAAAGCTTACCGTTTGCGCCATTGGCTTCAAACATCTTGCCCTCAATCCCTACCAAAGCGAGTATAGGAAGATATACAATGAGAATTATAATTCTGCCCAAATGCTGCGCTATTCATCATCCGTGATGCAGAGTACTGAACTTTCTCATCCATTTGTTGCTGATTAAGCTGGGTGCTTTACTCGCACCCAAATAATGCATGGTTGATTCAACAATGATAACTGCGCCATCTATGATCAGCCCAAATCAATCGCGCCCAAACTCATGAGATTGCCGGAAACTCCAAAGACACGCATCAATGAAACGGCAAAAAGCATGGAGAGAGGAATTACAGAAGCTACCAGAAAGCCCGCTCTGAAATTGCCCAGGAACAACACCAAAATAAAAATGACAATTAAAGCACCTTCGATTAAGTTTTTTCAACGGTTCCTACTGCGCGTTCTACCAATGCACTGCGGTCAAGAAAGGCTTCAATCGTTCACTCCTTCAGGCAGTGTCTTTTTGATTTGCTCCATCTTTCTTTGACCCGATTCACCACAGCACTGGAGTTTTCACCCTTCAGCATTAATGTGATTGCTCCTACCACTTCACCTTCGTCATTATAGGTCATCGCTCCATAGCGATTGGCATGTCCTAAGCGTACATCGGCTACGTTGCGAATAAGAATCGGGATTCCGCCATCTGTATTATAAATTACGATCTTCCCAATGTCATCAATAGAATTGATCAAGCCCTCACTCCGGATAAACCATGCATTTGGTTTTTTATCAATGTACGCTCCGCCTGTATTCTGATTATTCTTTTCAAGTGCCTTGAATACATCAGCAATACCAATATTGTAACTCCGAAGCTTATCCGGATCAAGGGCTATTTCATATTGCTTTAAAAATCCTCCAAAGCTTGCAACATCAGCCACGCCCTTAGTACCCAGCAATTGTCTTCGAACAATCCAATCCTGGATACTACGCAATTCCATTGCATCGAATTTGGCTTCATAGCCTTTCTCGGACGAACAATATATTGATAAATTTCACCGAGACCTGTTGTTACAGGTGCCATCTCAGGAGTTCCTACTCTGGCGGGATTTGATTGGCCGCTACCGTTAGCCGCTCGTTCACCTGCTGTCGTGCCCAGTAAACATCTACATTGTCTTGGAAACAATCGTAACAACGGAAAGACCGAAACGTGAAAACTTCTGATCTCTCCTCGGTGTCGGGAATCGTAGCCATAGTTTGTTCGATCGGAAACGTAACAAGTCGTTCAATGTCGAGTGCAGATTGTGAAGGGGCGGCTGTAATTATTTGTACCTGATTGTTGGTGATGTCAGGTACTGCTGTAGTATGATATGCTGGATTAAAACCAATTAATCCAAGCCCTATAGGGGCCGTGACATATCGAAAATGTCTATTGTCGTTCGGAATGATGAACGATATTTTTTTGCGCATAGCGCGAACTTTAAAATGTAAAAGTCAGAATATCAGAACGACAGGAATGTCATTCCATTAAAGAAGTACTAGGCAAGTTTAGAGGTTTGCCAGATGGACTTTGCATTGTCGAGCAAAGGCTTTTCGAAGTAAAAGGTTGCTTACCGCAAGTATTGTGAATCAGGTTTGAAAATGCAATAGACGATAGACGATTAAGTTGAATGTGAGCAGCACAGCATGCGCAAATGCAAAAAGGTGTGCATTGATCAACTTCACTACTGGTATGATCATGATCAGTAACACTAACAAATGCTACACCCGTCTTACGCTCATCCGCACACGTTTCCTTATCGCTGCACGGATAAACCGACAGCGCAATAAGGTACATGGCGAAAAGAAAACGCGTTACTCTCATGTCACAAAAATAAACAAAAAACCAATGGAGGGAGTTACAGGATTCCCATTTCGTTAAAAAATAGCTTGAAAATCCAAACTGGAAACCGGCTGTTTTAGAGGCTGGATTACCCAACAGATCGGTTTGCCAATTATACCTGTAATTTAAACGAATGACAGTCTGTGAATTTGGACGCCAGATAATTCCTGGCACCACCGCAACAATGTATTCGGCAATGTCCTCACAGGTCTCATCAAATTCACCCAAATTCCAATCGACATATTCTAATCGGCAAACCGCATTTATGACAGATCGGTCAAAGCCAAAGATATTCTGCCGTATAATGGGTTGAACTATATCAAGAAAACCACCCATCTGTTTATCTCCATATTGCTGTCCATAGGTTGACGGCACATCTACTTTGTTGACTACCCACTCTGTATTAAAGTAAGTCTTTGTCGCTGATACAACCGTGTTGAAATCAATCGCCCACGAATGATGTCTCCGCTTTTCATCCAGTACCAAGCCGTCTTCCTGAAACTTGTTATAGACACCACCCATGTATGACAAGCCTAGTTCACCGATTTTTTTATTTCGTATGGCAACTTTAGCCGTTAATAATGGCACACCATTAAAGCTCTCTTCAAACCGATCCTTATTTAGTTTCGATGCCGGAAGAAATGTTTTGTTCTCGCTGTTACTGATGATCTGATCATCGAACCCATTGGTAAGATAGGTCTCATATGCATACACCCAATTGTCTTTATATAGTTTGCCATACAAACCAAAGCCTACATTACTCCACGTAGCTGGTAGTAGTTGAGTGGCGGAAATCGGGCGATCAATAAATTCCCATTTAGGCCCATCGTGGTTTTGATTGAACGCACCAATAGGGTTCATCACAATTCCTCCTCGGAAATTCAGTAGCGGATGAAATTCAAAATCAACAGAGGCAAATTCAATATTGATTTCCTTTGTACCGTCTTCAAACTCTATTTCCGAAAGGAATTTTATTCGCCTGGAAATGCTTGACGCGATAAATAACGTGAGGCGTCTCATTTGAAATTGATGCCCTTCACTTACCCCATCGGTGCCCAGGTGTTGCCAGTTAGCTTCTACATAGCCACCAACGGCAACAGGTAGTTTACTAACCGACAGAAAGGGTCGGTTATAACCCGCATCCATATTGAGAAGTAGTTTGGAAGTGTCCTGCTGAGTTCTTTTAAACAACGTAGAATCTACTTGTGCAGTCAAGGTTAAGCACATCACTAAAGCAACTACTATTAGTAAACTTTTTTCATGATTGTCGCAAGTCTATCGTGATGGTCTCGGTTTGTACGATGATGGAAAAGGAACGCAGATTTTTTTCCGCTGGTCCGTTACTTACTGCACCTTTATTGGTGAATTCACTTCCATGACTTGGGCAATGGAGCGCGTCACCCGCTGCTTGTAGCTCTGCGCCCTGGTGAGTACATTTCATCCATAGAGCACTATATTCAGTATCAGAAAATCGGTACACGTAAATTGGAAATTCCAATTTGTCGTTTTGAATGATGATGTACTGACGGGTAAGAGTCTGTTCTTTCTTCAGGTATGTGAATTCCGACTTCGGTACGATGATGCCTGTTGCATCCATTACACCGCTTACATAATGTGTTGCCTGGCAACTGGTGGTTAGAAACGGAATCAATCCGCCACTTACGCAAGTGATACAAGTTTGCTTGATAAAGGTACGTCTGTTCATGGCTATAAACTTTCAAGAAATTGAATGAGTTTTGTTTTTTCGTCAGCGGTTAGCGACTGATAATTATTTCTTATTTGATTAGCCTCTCCGCCATGAAGCAAAATAGCTTCGTCAATACTTTTGGCTCTTCCATCGTGCATCAAAAAATACTGGCCTCCTTGTGAATTCTTTGAAAGCCCCAATCCCCATAGTGGCGGTGTTCGCCATTCATACGTTTTAGCAGAGCCTTCGGTATATCCATCATCAAGCGTTGTTCCCATATCGTGTAACAATAAGTCACTGTATGGATAAAAAGCTTTATTGGCGATGGCGGCAATAGGTGAATTCCCCGTTTTCATTTCAGGGCGATGACATTTTGAGCAACCAATGGTGGTAAACAATTGCTTTCCATCCAGAATGGAATTGCTTTCAGGTCGCGGTGCCGGTGCCTTAAGTGTTTTTAAATAGAAGACCACATCGTTAATGGTTTGATTGGAAATTTCCGGATCAAACACCAATCCCGAATGCGTGTCTATGGGTTCAAAGCTGGAGGTTATTCCTATATCTTGATTGTATGCAGAAGCTGTTTGTTGCAGTAAATTGTATGTGGCTCCCTTCTTCCCGAATCTGCCTAAATACTTACTGTTTTGGGTCACACTGTTCGGTCGTTCGGTTACATACTCTTTGAGGTTGATCCAGTTGGGCATCCCGCTAATGCCGTCTCCGTCTACATCATCCGGGTCAGCCCAGGCTAAAATATCAGCATCGCTCACTGCATCAATAAAACCAAGACCGGTATTGGCTGGAGGCGTAAAACGGGAGAACGTTGCATTTTGGGGAATTGCTTCCGGTGTAAAACCAGGAACTGCCTGATGTTGAAGTTGTGGGCCACCGACATTTAAATACTGATTACCATTTTCATCGGTTTGCCCGAATCGCGTAAGGGTAGTAAAAGGATGACCTTTTCCATCTCCAGGATGACAACTACCGCAGGAAGTGGCAACAAACAAAGGCCCAAGGCCATTTTGCAAGGTGAATATTTCTGTATTAAAGGCGACATCGCCTTTCAGGAACTGAAGATTTTCAGCTTCATTAAGCCCTGCCACAGGACCATCTAAAATGTCAAAATCGGCAGGGGCTTCGGGTTCAAATGCCTCGCAAGCGCTTAATATCAGCAAGCTAAATAGTAAAGTTTTATAGTTCATATCTCAAAAATACGACTAGTATAAATATAATGTTAGACTAATCTAATAAATTAATTTTACAGTATTAACAAAAGCTTTAATTTTCAATAAAATGATGAAATGGGTTCGCTAACCGAAGAAAATTATATCAAGTCGATTTACGCCCTTTCGCAGGCTACGGGCGAGGTGTTTGTATCCGAACTGGCCAGAAAGCTTGAAGTGAAGTTACCCACCGTAAACAGCATGATAAAAAAATTGGCGAGCAAGAAGATAGTGGCCTATGCCCCCTATCAGGGTATAAAACTGACAGAAAAAGGAAAGAGGGAGGCCTTGGGTATTATCCGTAAACACAGGCTGGCTGAATTATTTCTGGTAAAAGTGATGGGCCTGGGATGGGAAGAGGTGCATGATATAGCCGAGCAATTGGAACACGTAAACTCAACTCGCTTTTACGCACGCATTGATGAGTTATTGAACTATCCAGGATTCGATCCACACGGGGAACCAATCCCCGACAGCAACGGAAAAATGCAATTGCAGAAGCGAACTTCACTCAGTGATCTTGATGAAGGAGAAGCCGCTACTATCACCGCAGTAGCCAATGACGAAAAGACATTCCTCGACCACCTGAACGCTAAGAGCTTGCAGATTGGCGATCGCATTTCCATTCTGAAAAAAGAGTTGTTTGATGGCTCGATAACCCTGCAACTAAAATCAAAAAAAGAAGTGATGTTGACCCATCAGGTGGCAGAGCGGATTTTGGTAGATACATTGAATAGCAAGTAGACGAGATTACCAACTACAATTCCGACACTGTTCTTATCAATCAGTACAACCGGACAGTTTCCGAAAATTTTAAAATCAAACTGAAACGAGTACTCAAAAAGAACGCCTACATGCTATCGAAATTCCATACCCATCTGCTCATTCGAATAGCCAATCCGCAGATGGTCTTTATATCAATTTTCTCCAATTGAAAGATTTTATTCTTTTACCAATATTTGAATTTGCTGAAGATGAAAAGGCTATCAGGCTATTCGAACAACTATATCCTAACAATAAGATTAAAACGATTGATTCGCGAGAAATTTCCAAAGACGGTGGGGTCTTGAATTGTATTACATGGAATATTATGAAGTAATTACCTTTTGAAGACTTGATTTAACCTAAGTTACTGTATATCAGATATATTTTACCAGGCCAAAATCAGGTTAAAGCTCATTTTTTTTGTAGATTTTAGCTCTTTTTGGGATAATCTCATTGTAGGGCTTATTCAGATAATTGTAGCTTTAGTTTAATCCTTTTTGATGTCTACCAAATTCTTCACCAACTCCAACGAGAACACACTTCTCGAAAAATTCAAGGTGTATTCACCTACTCTAAGGTTGCCGCGTTTGATGCGCTCGTTGGCTATTTTAGGTCATCAGGTTATTTCTTGATTCGCGATTATCTCAAAATGTTGAGCAGATCAGAATATTGGTTGGAATCAATGTTGACAACTTGATTAGCGAAGCGGCCAGAAAAGGATTGGAGTTCAAATTCAATGCGAATGAAACTCGAGAAGAATTCCTTTACCGATTGAAAGAAGATATTCAAAATGCGGAGTATAGTAAAGAAGTGGAAGAAGGTATTTTAGAATTTATTCATGACGTAAGCTCAGGAAAAATACAGATCAAAGCTCACCCAGATAAAAATATTCACGCTAAGATTTACATTTTAGGCCTGAGCCTTTTAACGTTCACAATAGTGGTTCAGTAATCACTGGGTCAAGTAACCTAACTATTCCCGGCTTAGAAACAAATTTCGAGTTTAACGTTGAGTTGAGAGATTATGATGATGTAGCATATGCAACAAAGACTTTCAATGAACTATGGGAAGAAGCTGTTGATGTTAAACCTGAAGAAGTTGAAGTAACAAAGATGCCACTTACCTAAACGAAGGCTTCACTCCCTTTGAAGTTTATATAAAATTCCTAATTGAATATTTCGGGAAAAGTATTGCGTATGATCCTGAATCGATTGAAGACTTGCCTAAGGGTTATACCAAACTTCGCTACCAGGTTGATGCTGTAAATGAAGGCTATCAGAAATTGATGAAGCACAACGGATTCTTTCTTTCCGATGTGGTAGGTCTTGGTAAAACCATTGTGGCTGCCATTATAGCGAAGAAATTTTATTGGAGAACAGGCCCAAGAACGAAAACCCTGGTAGTACATACACCACCCATGGAAGCGAGTTGGCGTAAGGTAATATATGATTTTGATGTTCCGGGAGTTGATTTTATTACCAATGGAAGTATTCATAAGGTAAAGCACCCAGATGACTATGATTTAATTATTGTAGACGAGGCTCATAAATTCAGAAGTGATGAGTCCGACATGTTCGATCTTCTACAAAAGCTTTGTAAGACTGCGCGTAGAAGACCTGCCTTAGATGGCTCAACGGATAAGAAAGTCGTACTCATTACAGCAACTCCTTTAAACAACAGACCAGAAGATATCCGAAATCAAATTTATCTTTTTCAAGACTCCAAACAATCATCATTGGAGATAGGTAATCTTCAGCATTTCTTTCGCCCATTAATTGAAGACTATAAGAAAATCAAGAAGGAAACAGACAAGAAGAAGATTGCATTGGAGGTAAAACGCATTTACTCAGAAATCAGAACTAAAGTTCTTCAGCCCCTAATTGTTCGCAGAACAAGAACTGATTTGCGCGAAACCGAAGAGTATAAATTAGACCTAAAGCAGCAAGGTGTAGTTTTTCCTGATATTAAGCCTCCGCGCCAAGTGCTTTATAAGTTGGACGCTGAACTCGAACAGCTCTACGAAACCTCCTTCTCTTTAATTAGAGATACCCTGGAGGAATAAAATATTTTCGATATCAGGCAATTAAGTATTTGAAGCCTGAAGTAAAAGCGAATTACAAGCAAGCCGATATGATTTCCGAGCAGCTTGCCATGATTATGAAAACGCTTTTGGTTAAACGGATCGATAGTAGCTTCCATGCTTTTAAAATGAGTTTGCGCAGATACCATGATGCCAATAAAGCTATGGTGAAGATGTTTGAGAACGATAGAATCTACATCGCTCCCAAAATTGGTGTCAATGAATTTATTAACAGTGACAATGAAGCTGAGTTAATTAAAATTTTGGAGGAAAGTATTGATCCGAATCACATTCGTCAATTAACAAAAGACGATTTCAGACCAGGATTTTATGAAGGCCTCCTGCATGACCAAAAAATATTAGATGAGCTTGTTGCCAAATGGGAAAATGTAACACAAGACCCCAAGCTGGATGAATTGGTGAGGAGACTAAAGAGTGAATTTTACTCAAAGGAGATCAACAATCAAAGCAAGCTTGTACTTTTCTCAGAATCGAAAGAAACCACGCTATACTTGTATGATGAATTAAAGAAAAGAGGATTCACCAAACTACTGGCAGTGGATAGTGAAAATGTAAGAGATCTTGTATCAGTCATTGCAGAAAACTTTGACGCCAACCACAACGCCATGCTTCAAAAAGATGATTACAGTATGATCATCACAACAGAGGTATTAGCAGAGGGTGTCAATTTACATCGATCAAATATTATTATCAATTACGATATCCCGTGGAATGCAACCAGGCTCATGCAACGCATTGGGCGCGTAAATAGAGTAGGCACAAAGTCTCCTAGTATTTTTATCTACAATTTCTTTCCAACCGCACAGGCTGACAATGATATTGCGCTAAATAAAAAAGCCTACGTTAAACTGCAAGCTTTTCACTCCGCACTTGGAGAAGATAGTCAGATTTACACCGAAGATGAGGAGTACAGTTCCTTTGGTTTGTTTGATAGAATTCCAGAGGAAGAGCGCGATGAACGCCTTGTCTTCTTGAGCGAGCTGCGAAAGTTCAGAGATCAAAATCCCGAACAGTTCAGGAAAATACAAAACATGCCTCAGCGGGCACGCGTGGGGAGGAAGGAGAAAACACGCGATCAATCTACGCTGTGCTATCTTAAAAATAACAGACGCGATAGTTTTTACTTCTGCAATGCAGATGATTCGTTCAATGAGCTAACATTTGTAGAGGCCGCTAGAATCTTTGAAGCAAAAGTGACCGAAAAGGGTCTTCCTATTCATGCGAAACATTATGATCACATTAATCTGGCGTTAGAGGTTTTTAAAACCGAAATGTTCATTAAGTCGCTTGGAGATCGTGCATCGGTTAAGCTTGGACCGAATGAAAAAAACGCCATTGCATTCATAGGTTCAACTATGCAATATGATTTCGTCACCGATGATGAGAAGAAGTTGTTGGAACTGGTGAAGTTAGCCATACGCAGAGGAAGATTTCAGAAATTACCGCGTGATGTCAACAAGTTGATAAAGAAGATTAAGCAAGAGAAAACAAACCGAGTCGATCAATTCCACCTGCTAATGAAAATTGTTAAGGCCTATCCAATTGCAATTGATGATATGGATGAACCCGACAATGGTAATCAACGCAAACCAAAAGAGACTCAGCTTCCTGAAATCATAATCTCCGAATCATTTGGCGCATAAAATGAATACAGCAGAAATACGCAACTTGTTTCAGTCAAAATATTCAACGGATTCATGGAAGAGTCTTTTGCATCAAATTTTTCCCGATCAGGCTTTCAATTTAAAGCCAATCGAGAAAAGACAAACAGATCTTAAAAAGCATGAAGACGCTAATTCAATTTTAGAATTAGGTGTATTTGATGTTCCGTTTGACGGAACGCGAAAGGCTAAAGTGGCTATCTATGAAGTTAAGCTTAACAAAGGCAAATCGGTTACACGTAATCGGGTTGGCCTTCGCAACATTCTCCAACATGAGGTAGTGCCCGGGGATGTAGATGCTGTGTTAGCCTCCTATTACAGTGAAGGTTCGCGCGATTGGCGCCTTACCCTTATCTCAAAATCCATTTCATGGGATCATGAGAATAATAAAGTTGAATGGGAAACTCAATCCAAGCGATATACCTATGTACTCGGTGAGACTGAAACGGTTACTACTGCCACAAAACGTTTTGAATGGTTGTTAGATCAGCGCAAGGGCAGCGCGTGGCTTCTTGACATCATCAAAGCATTTTCAGTGGAACGTATTTCTGCTGAATTCTTTAAAGGCTATCACCATCTTTTCGAAAAGTTTGAAGAATACCTGGTCGATCAAACTACTTATTTCAACTATTTCAAGAAGTTTACAAAGAAGGAACTGAGAAAGAGAAGAAGGAAGAAACAGAACGCCTTATTCGTAACTTCATTAAAAAAGCTATTTGGCCGAATCGTGTTCCTCTACTTTCTGCAAAAGAAAGGATGGTTGGGTGTAAATAACGACAAAGCCTGGGGTGAAGAGCGCAACTTCATGCGCGATATATTTGAGAAGTTCGGCAAAGATCCTAAGTTTTATGAAAAGGTGCTGGCTGTTCTTTTTTTTTGAAACACTCAATACTGAACGAAAGGACGAACTCTTTTCTATTACCAAAACGAAAGTTCCATTTCTGAATGGTGGATTGTTCGATAGAGACGACATCGAACCCATAGACTTTAAGTTTCCTCAAGCACTCTTTCAGGAACTGTTTGACTTCTTCGATCAATACAACTTTACGATTGACGAAAACAGCCCCGAAGATCAGGACATTGGTATTGATCCGGAAATGCTCGGTTTGATCTTTGAAAACTTACTGGAAGACAACCGCGAGAAAGGTACTTTCTATACACCCAAAGAAGTAGTGCACTACATGTGCAAAGAAAGTTTGGGGTCGTATTTAAAAACTGCTTTGAAAGCTAAGGCAACAGAAAAAGAGCTTCAGCAAATCGAGGCCTTTGTAAAATTTAATGATCTCGGCACACCACCAGAGGTAAAGAAATTTGCGGCTGACATCGATCATGCACTACGCACTGTAAAAATCTGTGATCCTGCTATTGGTTCTGGTGCCTTCCCCATGGGCATGGTGTATGAAATACTTCGGGTGAAAAAAGAAATTTTTGGATACCTGAAGAAAAACAAGTTTGATTACCGTGAAGAAAAGTTGGCCATCATTAAGCATTCCATCTATGGAGTTGATCTCGATAAAGGCGCGGTTGACATTGCCCGCCTACGTTTTTGGTTGAGCTTAATTGTGGATGAAGAAATTCCTTCTCCCTTGCCTAACCTGGATTACCGAATTATGCAGGGCAATTCCCTCGTGGAAAGTTTTGAAGGCATTGAGTTAGATTACATAGTTGAACGAAATAACTCGTACACAGTGCGTGTTGTAAATCCGCAGGCCAATTTGTTTGATAGCAGCGTGAAAGATTCGCAAACGCAGATTGTATACACTGGCGAGCAAAAAGCAGAACTGGACAAACTGGTTGATGATTATTTTGAGCCGATCGACTACAAGGAGAAAAAGGGATTCATGATAAAATTGAACGTATCATTCATGAAAACATACTCTCCATTTTTGAAAGGGAGGAAATTGAATTAGATAACCGTATAAGCACTGCTGAGGATGTGCTGATGACCATTCGTTTAGATAAAAATGATAGTGCTGCTCAAAAAAAGAAGAAGGAAAGCGCTTTGGAACTTGCTCATAATAAGATTAAAGCACTGGAGGAAGCTAAAATAAAACTTAAGCAAAAACTTGCACGGCTAGAGGCCATCAGTAAAAAAGAAGAGAAGCCTTATTTTTTATGGCACCTTTTCTTTCGCGATATTTTTGGAAAAAAGAAAGACAGCGAAATTGGGTTTGACATTGTGATAGCCAACCCACCGTATGGTGTGGATGTTGATAAAAGCATACAAGAACATTACGGCCTGGGCAAGCGCGACAGCTATGGTGTGTTTATGAGCATGGCGTTGAAGAAGTTGCTAAAACCCGAAGGTCATTTATGTTACATTGTTTCCGATACCTGGCTTACGATCTCTTCACACTTTCAATTGCGCCAGCAGATACTCGACTGTCATCATTTGCAAAAAGTGATACGCCTTCATGGCGATTGCTTTAAGGCTACCGTAAACTCGTGCATTGTTACGGTACAAACTACAGCGGCCAGTAAAAAACATAACTCAGCAGAGATAAAAGTGTTGGCTGCCGACCTTACGAATCTTTCGACCCGAAAAAACATAGCCGAGTTTCGCGATAAACTTTTTCACTTGGAAGAATATGTAGGCACTAGCACTCCTGAGTTTGCTGTATATGAATATGTGCAGGACTTATTGGAGATTAGTACTAACCAACCTGTTATAGTTGGAAGCCCTAAGCTCTTCCTTCTTTTAGACGAAATTAATTGCCTAAAAAATAGAGAGGTTATTGATGGTAAGAGTATTGAAATCAGAGAAACTAATTTTAATGATAAGAATCTAAAATTAATTGATTTGGAGACGATTATACCAAGGAAAAGGGAAAGAAGATTTGGCTAGGAATTGGTGCCTGTGAAATAATATCAGGAATAAAGACTGGGGATAATTCAAAGTACGTATACAAAGATGAGCGGGAAGAGGTAATTACCGCATATTTAAACCTTCTTCAGTTTTAACCATAAAACAAATAGCGAAATTGACTGATAAAGAAATCGAGGATGGTATTGATGAAAAGAAATATAGCGGAAGTTACTTAGTTCCTCTAGATAAGGGTGGCGACTCAGATACTGATCACGGTTTTTTACCAAACTATTTTGTGCCTACAGAATACTATCTAGATTGGCGAATTGCCTCAGTGAAAGGGATGTACAAAGAGGCTCATTCAGACATGGCAAATCCGGAGTATCGCTTTAAAAATGGAATTACTTATTCAAGGACGGGTCAGTATGCACCAACTTTTCGTATTTCCGCTGGAGGAATACTTGAATCGAAGAGCTGTGGGATATTCCCTAAGGTGTATACTGAATTCTACATTCTGGGAATTATCAATTCTAAACTAGCAAGATTTCTAATAAAAAACTTCATAATGCACACTGTGGAAAGCAGTGTTGGAACCTTACCAACCTTAGTAGTTCCTTTTTCTGATGAGAATCAAAGAAGGAAAGTTGAATCACTGGTTACAAGTATTGTTAGCAATCAACAAAAAGATAATGAATATGATTTTTTAGGAAATGAGCAAAAAGATCTTGACGCCTTAGTTTATCAACTTTTTAATTTAACAAGCGAACAGATCAACGAAGTTGAAATCTGGTTTGCTCGTAGGTACCCTAAACTGGCTAAGTATGCTTACATAAAGCCTAAGGAAGAACTTGTAAAAGAAGAGAAGAAAAAGGTTTCGGCTGCCGGACGCATCAAAGAACTTATTGCCCAGGGAGAAAGCAAAACACTGGAGTTTAAAAGCAGCCTTAAATATGACGTGGATAAAAAAGGTACACCCGCCAAGGTGATTGAGCACTCCACCTTCAAAAACATTGCTGCCTTCCTTAACTCAGAAGGTGGAACGTTACTGCTGGGTGTAAATGATGAAGGTGTGATAGTTGGCCTGGACGAAACTGACTTCACTACCTTTAGTGGCAAAAATAAAAGAGATGAGTTCCTCAAACATTTTGATAACCTGGTGCAAGAATACTTCGGCAATGATTTTACCCGCAAGTTTAATGTTGATTTCGTAGAAGTAGAAGGTAAGACCATTTGTGCGATCGAAATAAAAGAACGTGCCGCCAAACCCGTTGCCCTACATAATAAAGAAAAGGGTGAGGAATTTTATGTCAGACGCTTTGCAAGCGCAAAGGCACTAACACTGTTTGAGTCATTGAATTATATACAGGAGCATTGGAAGTAATCATGGCATACAAAGCGGATCCAAACATACTGATAATAAAACACACAATTTTGGCAGTAGCGATATAACTTCTTTATTTAATGGAGATAAATCAAACACCATAACACGATCCAAATGGAACTTCCTTTAGGTATGTTGATATATTCCGCGAAACGTCAGTCAGATGAGAGTGCTCGCATTATGGGTATGTGGTATTATAAAGAAATGTTTGTTCCTGCAACAATTGCTGAGAAGAAGCAGTCTGTACTTGATTTTAAAAATAAAAGATGCTTATTTATTGATGTGGTTGGTTCATTTTCGCAAGTCTGTGATCTCTTAATGCAAACCGACAAGTTTCATAGAGGAAGTGATCGCGATGTTAGTCGATTCGTGAAATTGAGAGATGAATTAGTGAGTTCGCCAACTAAGCCCATTTTATTTGACGATGTTAATAACATTCAAGGTAGGGCCCTTTCTTTAGATACAATTTGTTCTGTGGATGAGTCTCAGCAAGATATTTTAGAACAAATAAATTCGTCAAAGAAAATGGTCTTTGTAACGATATCAAAGGAATGGTCGTGGTTGAGTGATATAAACAAAGCAAGTTCTTAATTGACATTAAATCATTTTACAGGATGCCTATTTTTCGCGCAATCAGGTTTCTATGAGCAAAGCAGATTTATACCTCGAATATTGGACCGCAAAGATGCCTGCGGTAATTGCCGGCCTACAAGCTAATGCACCGATAGACATAACGGATATCGCAGAGAAGGCAAGTGATCGCAAGTATGGGGTTACTTTCAAAATAGCCAACCAGAAATTTTACGCAGTCGGCAGTGATGAGGAGAAAGCCAAAGCACCCAGAACCTATGTGCGTTACTTTTTTGATGTATTTAAGGACACGGATTATTTTAAAGAACACCTGGCTACCAAAACACTCCTCATTAAAATTTCACATCTGGCCGCCAATCAAGCCATTCCTATTACGCTAACAATAAACGTTGATGAAGCCGTTGAGGCCCCAAATAAAAAACACAATGGGATAGATCATTTTATTGACTTATATAAAAAACTGATCAGTAATCAACTTCCTCAATTAGGTTACAACGAAATCTATAAGTGGGAAACCTTTCAGCACTTCCAAAACAACTGGCGTGATGATCATCATGCAGGAAATATTTTAGAAGTACTTAAGAAGTCTTTCAACAAGTAGAATAATAATTTATGGAGCGGGCAAAACTTCTTCCCGCTGGTCATGCTGCTGGGCTTTGCCGAACGAGATGGAGCCACGGTATCCTCCATGTTTAAGAATCTGTATGATGAAAGCATACCTTTGGCCGAGCGATTTGAATATTTCTATAGCAAGTCAGACGAATTACTGAAACTACGTTTTCCTGAAGGAGATAAAGTACATTATCAAAGCGACCGTGTACTGATCCTTTATTTAGCACTTCGCTATCCGGAAAAGTATTACCTCTACAAATCCAAGATGTTCAAAACATTTTGTGAACTCACTGGCTTTTGGCAATTTCCAAAGGTAAAGAAAGGTGACACGCTTGCGAAGGTAAAATCCTACACGGAAATGTGTGAAGCGTTACGTCCTACACTGGAGGCCGATCATGAACTGATCACACTACACGAAAATCGACTTCCTGCTGAAATTGTATTCAATGATCATAATCACCTGCTTACGCAGGATTTTGTCTATGCGGTCACTACCTATTTAAATGACCAGGCAGCACCAGATGAACCAGTTGAAGAAGAAACCATTGTTACCCCATCACCTATGTCACTCAATCAGATTTTCTTTGGCCCTCCCGGCACCGGTAAAACCTACCACACGGTAAACGAAGCTGTAAAAATTGCTGATCCGGAATTTTATAAGGCAAATTCTCAGGATAGAAATAAACTCAAGGTACGCTTTCGTGAGTTACTGATCAAAGACCGGGAAAATCCCACTGGCCAGATCGTCTTTTGCACGTTTCACCAATCTTTCAGTTATGAAGATTTTGTTGAAGGCATTAAGCCATTGGTCACAGAAGATAAGCGTGTTTACTACCAGATAACGGAAGGTATCTTCAAATTTATCTGTCGCCTCGCACGAGATTCGCGCAAGTCAAAGGAAATCAAGAAAGACCGGATTTTGAACTGGACAATAGAAGACTTTAAAAGAGCGTCCTTTATAAACTTTCTCTTGGTGATATCACCAATGAAGAAGATAATGAGGTGTACGACTACAGCATCCGCAATAATTGTATCACCATGGGGTTTGGCGGTGGTTACGATTTCACGGGGTTGGATGAACAACAGCTCGCAGCAAAAGGCAAAGAGCTACAGATAACGGATTTTGGCATCCGACGCCTTAATCTATTCAGCAACTACATGAAAGTTGGCAACTACGTAATCATAAGCAAAGGCAACCGCTATGTAAGAGCTATAGCGAAGATTACTGGCCCTTATAAGTTTGATGCCAACGCACCAGAGGGGTACCATAATACACGGGCAGTAGAGTGGATTGTTAAAGATGAAGACATACCAGTTGCCGATGTGTATGATCGCAATCTGACACAACAAACCATTTATAAGATCAGTGAAAGCGGCATCAAGCGCGATTTCTTTGTGCAAGGTGGGCAGGTGGCTAATGTGCAAGATGCCGTGCAGGACAAGAACTTTGTGCTAGTAGTTGATGAGATCAACCGCGGCAATGTGTCCTCTATCTTTGGTGAACTGATCACATTAATTGAAAGAGACAAGCGTGCCGGAGGAGATGAAGAACTGGAAGTAACGTTGCCCTATTCAAAGGAGCCTTTTAAAGTACCTGATAACGTGTACATCATCGGCACAATGAACACAGCGGATAGAAGCATTGAAGCATTGGATACCGCACCTAAGAAGAAGATTCTCCTTCCGCGAAATGCCATCAAATGCCAAGTTGATTATGACCGATGGCAACTAAAGCCTACAGGCAAAATTGGCAATGTAGATGTGGTGCAGATGTTAGAGAAAATAAACGAACGCATTGGCAAGCTCATTGATAAAGATCACAAGATCGGTCATTCCTATTTCATGGACATAAAAACCGATGACGATTTGAAACTTGCTTTCAAGGACAAGGTAATTCCCCTACTCGAAGAATATTTCTTTGGAGATTTTGGTAAGATCGGTTTAGTCTTGGGCAACAGCTTTGTGGAAAAAGTGAATGACGGATTTGAATTTGCTAAGTTCGAGGGGTACGATTCATCCGTAAGTACAGATTTGAAAGAACGTCCTGTATACAGAATTGCAAATACAAAAAAGTGGAATTTTTCGTCCATTTATGAGTAGGCTTATACAGGTCTTCGAGCATGAGAAATTGACACTCCATCCAAATCAATGGGGGGAAAAACTTACTGTACCTGAACTGGAAAAGCTATATGCTTTTAATGACAAGAATGACAATATCTATTTCACAGGCATACGCGATGGCGTGAAGTTTAAAAACTATGTTGGCGTTATTCAGATCGGTGGCCTCACCTTAGAAATTTTGCCTAAAGCCGATAAGTCTGTAGTGATATCAAAAGAAGGACACAAAAAGGAAGCGAAAAATTGGCACAATGCTCTTCTGCGAATGTTAGCAATCTGTAGACACATTCGGGTAGATGCGGTCTCAGAAGCCAGCCTGGAGAAACGCCATCATTCTATTTTAGATTTATACTTTGAGCTTTTTCTGGATGAGGTTGAGAATTTATTGCATCGCGGGCTTATCAAAAAATATAGGAAGTCTGAGGGCAACCTTAGCGTATTGAAAGGCGCGTTAAACTTCAATAAAAATATTCAGCAAAACCTTATTCACCAGGAACGATTCTACACCAATCATCAAGTCTATGATCAGGATCACCTTATTAATCAGATCGTATTTCGTGCTTTAGTTATACTGGATCAGATTACAACCAGTCTCTTTATCAAAGATCGACTGGCACGTGTGCAATTGATTTTCCTCAAATCAAGCACATAAAATTCAGGAGCATCATTTCAATCAACTGACAGAGAATAGAAAATCAGTCCATTATGCCGAGGCCGTCAAGATCTCGAAAATGATTATCCTCAATTATTCGCCCGATATTAAATCCGGTCACGAAAATATGTTGGCCTTACTCTTTGACATGAACAAGCTTTGGGAAGAGTATATTTACCGGATGCTGGTTCGCAACAAAGAAGAAGGCACAACCGTAAGCTTTCAAAATTCGCAAACCTTCTGGCAAACCAAAACCTACAGGAAAACCATCCGCCCCGATCTGGTAATCACCAAAGGAGACGAAACCTACATCATCGATACCAAATGGAAAGTCATTGACTCGACCAAACCCGATGATGATGATCTGAAACAAATCTTTGCTTACAATCTTTATTGGAAAAGTTATAATAGCATACTTTTATACCCCACCACGGCTATTAGTTCAAAATCAGTAAGCGGTGATTATCATAAGGGATTGGATAAGGAACACGGCTGTACGTTGGCATTTGTCGAGGTTTTGGATACTTCGGGGGCCTTAAATAAAAAGTGTGGCGAGCAGGTTTATTCTTTGTTGCCGAGATAATCATTAATTAATGGATATTCTTAAATACATACGCAACTTGATAGTTGCTTTCTTCCCCGGCAAAAAGGAAGAAAGAACTCAACAGCAGACACAAGTGCGGTAGAAACTGAAATTGATAAAGCGGTTTACAAACTATACAACCTTACACCTGATGAGGTGAAGATTATTGAGGGTAAGAAATAGTTATTTTAATGATGTAGATAATTCTTCTTAAATAGGTACTGTAAGTCTATTTCAAACGATATAAGTCTATATAATGGCAGGCGCATCAATAAAAATGGGGTTGATTGCTGAGTATAATGCGGTTTTGGGTGAGAATCCTAAAGAGCTAAATTATTACCTAAACGGAATCAGTCGAAAAAGCATGCTTCAGGTCGGAGCTTACTTTTTGGGTTTCAAAGGAAGTAAATCAGAGTATCACGATTATCGTATCCTTGTTAAAAGATTTTTTTCTCCAGGCAATAAGGATTTTGCGGAAAGACTTCTCGACAGAATCAAACAATTGGAGTCTAGTGAGAATACAATTATCATAATTAATCCCCAGTCGAGTCTAAAATTATTCCAGTTTGCATTTGAAAATCTAACAGAAAATGAAACTCAAACAAATGATGAAATAGAGCGGAATATATTTTTGGCTTACCTAGCCCTTAATCAACTAAACACTGCAATAGAGAAAGTAGCCTATACTTCTGCAACTAGTGCTCCTCCCCATTTGAAAGTGGCTGCTCTGTTTTTTGCTCAATCATACCCTTACTCGGATATTATCAATTATAATGAAGTTGAACTTTTCACGAGCCAATTTATCAAGGCTGTCTCACTTTTTGAGTATTTAGAATCAAATCAACGGACTCAAACACTACTGGAGAGATTTATCTCGTACTATCAATGTCAATCATGGGAAAGTTACCTTAAAAGGTTACTTCCAATACTTATTGCCATAATTGACAAAGAAAGAGAGGCCCATCTTGATTTAACTGTCAGAAATGATGAGCGGTTTAATGAAAATTGTGACTTTATTGATAAGCTTATCGTGGAAGATACAGAAGGTATTGAAGATTATGATTTTAAAAACTGAGAGATAAACCTATTTATAAAGTTGAGCCTGGACTCTATCGAATAATCTATGGACCTTTTATGATTGAAAAATTATTTAAAGGTCTTTACTTTAAGCTATCTGAACTTAATAAAGAACTATCTGCTCCTCATAAGATTGGAGATTTGCATAGCCTATATAGTGATGAATTCTCTGAAAAGACTTTGCTTTACAATACGCTTAATAGTATCTATCAAAATCGATACATTAAGTTCACTGGCCAGCATTTTAAAGATGCAGGTATAGATGCCGAACCTGATTACTATATAAGGAACGGAAATTATATTTTCTTATTTGAATCAAAAGATTTTCTAATAAGAGCCGATATAAAAACATCTTATGACTATAATTTAATGATTGATGCATTTGGTAAAAAGCTTTTTTCTGATCCTTCACCCAAAGCGGTACTCCAACTGGTTCGCAATATAAGACGCGTTTTGGAAAAGGGATTTGCAATAGACACTTCCTATAACGTAGAATCAGTTTATATTTATCCGATTATTGTAGTTCATGATCGACAATATAATGTTGTTGGTTTAAATAAAATTGTTAATGATTGGTTTTTAAGAGAGATTAAGGCTTTAGAAGACTTGGGATTCAATACGGATCGCGTTCAGTCGATATTGATAATTGATATCGACACTTTTGTTTTTCATCAGGATTTGTTTAGAGAAAAGAGTTTGAAGTTAGATGTGGTAATTGATGACTATTATAAACATATAACATTAAATAAAAAGAAGAAATACAGAGATCAGGAGCATGCTAATGAATATATTAAACGCACGCTTATTCCATTTTCATCTTTTATAACCGAATATGTTTTTTCAAAGAAAATGCAACGCATTCCAAAATTGCTCAAGGAAAAGGGATATTCTCTTTTTGAGTAGACGTTTCGGTTTGTTCCACGCGGAACATTCATTCAAATTCATTTACAATCCTTTACAAACCTTCACAATCCTACATAAAGTTACACAGTCATTCACTACCGTTAACAATCGTTAACCTGCGCTTTGGGGTCGCTACATCTTTGACCCATGAACACAGCGATAAATCAAAATCATGGGATGGGCAATGGGATTGCCTTTCTTTTCGGAGCAGCATTTAATCTGCTGGCCAATGTAAATCTTTTCTTTCTGCTGGACTATGCGCTGCAAGCCATTGTGGGAGGTATCATCTGTCTTGCATTCAAAATCATTGCTGATGTTTTCAGTCCGCTATGGCAAAAGCATAAAGACCGAGTAAAAGATTTTGCAAAGCTAAAAAGGGTAAAGGGTCTTAAGCTCAGAAGAAAGAAGCGCAATGATCAAGAGTAGTCACATATTGATCGGAGCCGGTACAGTAGCAGCCATCTACTTTGGTGGCAGCTACTTGCTCAAACTCAATAGACTTTCAAATGAATTAGAATCTGATACAAAGGTTTCTATTCACGCAGTAAGTCTGAGTGGAATTGAACTCTCCATCAATGTGAAACTTAAGAACCAAGCGGTGGAAGTATTCAAGTGAAGCATCCTTTTGTCAAGATGATTTATGCCGATAAGACCATAGCATCATCACAAGTAAAAGATGTAAACCTGACTGTTCCAAAATTTAGTGAAGTCAATCTTGATCCGATAAAAATCAAGCTTGGATTTCTGAGCCTGGCGACAACGGTTCCTGCATTAGTGAAAGAGAGTAGAGAGACTGGCAAACTCAATTTGATTGTACACACAGTAACGACAATCAACGATAGTTTCCCCTAAAGAAAATAGACATGATCACTTTGGGCGGAGGAAAAGCTGCGTGACAGCAACAAGGAAGAGATGATGAAGAAAGACAGAGGCGTATGGTAGCGGACAGAAAGAGGCGATTGCGAGATGGAAGGGAGTTCGATCATCTCTTTCCACCCCCAGGTGAAACTGATACAACGGTAAAGAAGAGTGCGAATGTAGAAGACACGATGAAACTCATTCGCAAGGCATTGCCACAAACGGTATGGCAAACGGAAAAGATTGCAAAGTATTGAAGGGTAAGACGCTGGAAGAAACCTGTTCCAACATCTGGCACTTTGTGTACAACACATACAATACAAGAAGAGACGAGGAAGGAGTTGAACAAGTACGAAGTCCCAGAAGGGCATGGAGCGATAGGAAGACAGGAGTTGACTGTGACTGTTATAGCGTATTCATTCTCTCCATCCTCCGATCTCTTGATATTGATTGCATCGCCAGGATTACGAAATATCCAAAGCGTTATCCGGAAGTACCGCGATGGCAGCATGTGTATCCGATTGTACCAAAGCCTGGTCATCTGGAAGACTACATAGATGAACGTGATTACTACATCGTGATTGATTGTGTGAAGGACAAGTTTGATGATGAACAACCTTATTTAGAATGTAAAGACTACGATATGAGACTGGATTATTTAGACGGATTTGAGAACGACATGCCAGAGGAAACTTTTGACCTCATCGAGCATGATAATGTTGACCTCTCTGATCTCGCCTCGGTATATGATGATGAGGAGATGGGAAACATCTTCAAGAAAGTGGGAAGTGCGGTAAAGAAAACGGTTAAGAAGGTATGCGATAAAGTGGGAGACGGTATTCGTGTCATCAACCGCTACGTCAATCCCGCCACATTGCTTCTGAGGAATGGCTTTTTGTTAGCTATGAAAATTAACCTCATGAATGTTGCCGGAAGATTGCGTTACGGCTACCTCTCACCGATTCCCAGGCGCAAGCCAAGGGTATGAACTCGAGCGAACTGGAAAAGCTTCGCTCCATAAAAGACAGAGCTGAGACAGTCTACTGGCAAGCCGGAGGTAAAAAAGAAAATCTTAAGAAAGCCATTCTACAAGGCAATGGTAATAAAGATAGAAATGTACCCTTGAGCGGTCTAAATGGTTTAAGCGATGTGTACGCAGACCAGGATGAGTATAACATCATCTACAGCGATAACATTGAAGGACTAGGGTGAATCTTGCCAGCGGTGCGCGATCGCAGCAGCGACTACGGCTGTAGCTGCCATCGCTGGAGCTTTGAAACAAGTGAAAGGATTATTCATCAAAGGTGGAAGCAATGAAAAATCATTTCAGAGTGACACTGATAATGCAGGTAATGCATCTGCTCCATCGATGATACCGGAAGATGAAGACGCCTTCAAGTATGATAGCTATGTGGCACCACCGGTAACACAACAACAGCCAACACTGGTATCGAAACTAACTACCGCTGTAAAGTCAATTGTCACAAACCCGATCATCGCACCTAAACAAATCGTCACGGCAACATCACCAACAATATCAACACAAACACCAACGCGATCATACGCACCCGAACCGCCTGCAACAACAATCAAAAACCAATGAAACGACAAAAATTTATTCACTCCTACTGCGACTTCTTAGCCTGTATTATCAAATGAACCTGCCGCCAGCGGATCGCGTTTGTACCAGATGAGAGTACAACACCTGGCGATGCTATACAAACTCAGGATGGTTCAGAAAACTGGCATCGTTCAAAAGACTACGACATGGGTGAAAGCAAATCCTGGAAAGTCACTGCTGGTAGCTGGTGGAATCATCACCGGAGGTCTTCTGCTCATGGAGCATGAGGCGGATCAGGAACCAATGGCTTAAGCGGACTTCCGCGAAAAGGAAAACGAAGAAACGTAAATACAAGAACAGAAAAGTAGTGGTAAGAAAAGCTAAGTGAAATTTCAAAATCTGTTATAGCATGGGACGGACAAGAAAACATAAAAACAAAAAACACCAACAAGGAAATGGACTCTTCGGAACTGCACCAGTGATGCAGCATCCGATAACCCAAACAGTAACCAAAGGCGGTCTTGTATTACTGGCTGCCATAGCCGCAGGAGGTGCCGGTGCAGCACTTGGTAAGCACTCACTACTGGCAGGTATTCCGGTAACGCTACTCGGATTTCATAAGAAGAATCCATACATCATTGCAGCAGGCCTTGGCCTCACCCTGAGTAATGGATTTCAAAATCAAAACAAGACGACTGTTCAAGGAGTCGAGGGCTTTGATATGAAACAGATAGCAGAGCAAGCCAAAGATCGTGTAGGAACATTCTTCAAGAATTTTTCGGAGAAACTATACATCAAAGCAGAACCGACCGGAACTGCTGGACTTGCTGGAGAAGAACAAGTGACCTATTTCGTCAATCCATACAACGCGAAAGAACTGGACATGAGTGCGATTGATCGAATACAAGAACAGATCGCTAACATGAATGGAATGAACGCGGTGGAAGATATGGAGAGAGAGTTTTAAGTCAACGAGTAATTAAATAGTAAACAAGTAAACAAAATAAAATTATGCTGGGAGCATTAGGACAACTCATGGAGAGTGAGTACACAAATCCAACGGAACTGTTGGGTTTAAATGGAGAGATGGATACCGAACTATGAGGTATCTCAATGCGCTGAACCCCGTGCAACGGGCAAAGGCGATGAATAAGATTGTGAAGAAGTCATATCCTCACAGGGATCGCGTGCTGAGTTTGAAAAGTTCTTCGTTGAACTACCCAAGCACATCAAAGAACAGTTGCTGCAAGGTAAGTTGCGTTTGGCTGACCACTTGATTTATTCCATCAAGCCGGTGAAAGGTGCCAAGACCATCAAAATGTTCGAAA
>JADJRT010000012.1 GCA_016712035.1 Flammeovirgaceae bacterium
CATGCTAATAGCCGATAGTAGTTTTTAAAAATGTTCAGCTTTAATCTCTAAAGGAAACCGGGAATTGGTTTTGCGCCAGGCTAATGAACTGGTGCTAACCAAAGAGATGGCGAAACGGTACTTTGGAGCGAAAGATCCAATTGGAAAGATCATGCATGCGGGCGATCAGGAGTATAAAGTGAGCGGTGTACTGCAGGATATTCCTGACAACTCGCACTTTCAATTTAATGCGATACTTGCTACGGCAACTTTTCCATTTGCCAAACGGGAGAATTTTACGGGCTTTTCTTCTTTTACATTCTTTAAACTGAAGCCGAATACAAATGCAGCGGCCTTAGAAGCCAAATTTCCTAAAATGGTAGATACGTATGCAGCGGCACAGATTGAACGCGACTTAGGTAAATCGTGGGCTGATTATAGAAATGAAGGCAACGGCTATCGTTACTTTTTACAACCGTTGCAAAGCATTCATTTAGATGCCACTAACCTGGAAGCACAAATGAAACCTTCAGGCAATCGAACTTCTGTATTTATTATGATTGCTGTAGCTATTCTTATTTTGGTTATTGCCTGTATAAACTTTATGAATCTTGCTACTGCACGTTCATCGGAACGAGCCAAAGAAGTGGGGGTTCGTAAAACTATGGGATCTTTCAGGCAACAACTCATTGGTCAGTTTCTTACCGAATCATTTGTATTAAGTGCCGTGGGGGTATTGCTTGCTGTGTTGATGGTTTACTATTTGTCGCCTCATTTTAACAATCTTACCGGTAAGCAGTTAGTTCTTCCTATCACATTGATTTCCATTGCCTGTTTAGTGGGTCTCGCAGCTATTGTGGGATTACTGGCGGGCATATATCCATCCTTTGTCCTTTCGGGATTCAATCCTGTGGTTGTTATGAAAGGAAACTTTACAGGATCGTCAAAAGGGAAATGGATTCGTAATGGGTTGGTGGTTTTTCAGTTTTGGATTTCTATTATGCTGATGATTGGTACCTTGGTTATTCAGCAGCAGATGGCATTCATTCAGAACAAATCGTTGGGCTTTGATAAAGATCAACTTATGGTTGTTGAAAAGTCTTCACCATGGAAGCCCAAAAGCAAAAAACTTTTCTAGAAGAGGTCAGAAAAATACCACAGATTGCAAAAGTGGCTGGGTCTTCAGCTATACCTGGAAAAGAGAGTGATTATTTTGGAATTCAATTTCAACCAGAGGGTTCTTCTGAAATCTTGACAACCAAGAGTATGGTTGTGGCCGATGGGTTGGAAGAAACCTTAGGCTTTACACTGAAGGAAGGTCGGTTTTTTTCTGATGAGACAGCAGATTCAACGTCTATTATGCTTAATGAAAATGCAGTTAAGGTGATGGGCCTTGAAAACCCGATTGGGCGAAAGTTGATTAACATCCGACAGGATAATAATGGCAATCGGATAGAAACTGTTTATACCATTACTGGAATTGTAAACGATTTCAATTTTATCTCGCTGAAAGAAGAAATAACCCCCTTAGTGTTGTTAAGTAATGAAGGCTTCGGTAATGGCTCTACATACGTGATGGCGAGGGTAAAAGGAGGGCAAATCCCTGAGGCGATTCAATCCATTGAGAAATTATGGAAAGAAATTAACCCTGAGCAATCTTTTAAATTTTCTTTCTTAGATGATAATATAAATGCTCAATATGAAGCTGAGCAGAAATCAGGGAGGCTTTTCGCTGTCTTTTCTGGTTTGGCGATTTTCGTATCGTGCATCGGATTGTTTGCGCTCTCAGCCTATATAACAAGTCTTCGTACGAAGGAAATTGGTGTTCGTAAAGTTTTAGGTTCATCAGTTACGGGAGTTGTGATTTTACTTTCGAAAGACTTTACAAAAAATGATTTTGCTTGCCTTCGTTATGGCAGTGCCTATAGCCTGGTATGTCATGGAGACCTGGTGGCTTCAGAATTTCGCGTATCGGATTACAATTAGCTTGTGGATTATTTTTGTTTCGGGTGCAGCGGCCTTGTTGATCGCATGGATTACGGTCAGCTATCAATCTATTAAAGCGGCTATTCAAAATCCGGTAGGCTCGCTTCGGAGTCAATAAATGTATTTACAATGGGTTTGATTTTTTATATTCCCATTCCCAAACATCACCATCTTCTTCGTCATGAACGGTGCCGATAAATACGAATCCATTTTTATTCAAAATCCTCGTAGAAGCGTTATCATTTGTAAGCGTTCTGGCGGTAATTCTCAGGCTGGAGTCGGTCTGTTTTGATAGCATGACTAATTGTCGGCAGATTTCTGTACCAAACCCGTTTCCTTCAAATTCCTTAAAGGTTGTATACGCTATTTCGATTGTGCCTTCCTTAGGTTTACCTTTATAGCCTCCTGCACCAATCATTTCATTATTGCTGTTTGAAAAGAAATATCCAATCCAGGGTTTGGTATAACCTACCTTTTTATAGAAGGCTGGGTACACGGCAAGAATTGGAAGACATTCAGGGATATCTCGAAACCTGGCGTTATTAATTTCATCAATATCAATGGGTATTAATTTTAGATTATGCATAGCGGACCGAATGGATGTCCAAGACAAAGTAGTAAATTGTCTGTTGAACATAACCAATGAAAGCAGAAGAATTACTATTGAATTTCAGAACTATGAAAATTTTAACCGAATTTGCGTGACTGGTCTAGTCCTCATTTATGCCTGTTCTCCTACAGAAAGACAAATTGGTGACAATCTGTATCAACGGATTTCAGCACTTCCATCGATAGAAGGAAAATCTCAATATTTAACTTCTCCGTTTGTTACAGCAGGCGACCGTGTTTACCTGGTAGGACACCAAGATGGATCGTTCCCTGATCTTGGCTGGCACATTACGGGTGAGATGGGAGGAATCTGGGATCATCCAATCAAGTTAATGGATGGCTTCACTGCATCTATTACAACCCGTAATAATACATTTTGTGTGGATCAAGCAAAGAAGTTTACAAACTACCCAATGGCAAATTCTCATCGGTTCGAATGGGAGCAAGAACAAATAGCGATAGATAGGTTTCAGTTTATTCCCGATGGCATGGAAGGGGCGATCGTTGAATATCGAATCACAAATAATAGTTCGGAGACGAAGGAACTAGAATTCACTTTTACCGGTATGGTTGATCTTCGGCCTACATGGTTGGGAGAGCGAACGCAGATGATAGATGCCGAGGACCTAATTGAATACGATGAAAGTGTATCAACTGTTTTGGCAAAGGATAGTTTGAATCCATGGTATGTAGCGTTTGGATCAACCCTAGCCGCCAGCAAGTTCTCTGACCAAAGTGAAAATTGTGTAATGAAAAATCGAACTGGTCTGGGTAAGAATGCAACACTTGCCTATGTAATTTCAATCCAACCGGGTGACGACAAAAGTATTCCCATATACATAGCCGGCTCGTATACCTCAGAGGATTCGGTTCTAAAAACCTTAGCGTTATTGAAAAAAGAGGGTGGCTCTAAACTTGATCAAAAGATTGCGCGCTATCAGCAAATAGATGCAGCCTCGAGGCTAATCATTCCCGAAAAGGAAATAGAAAAAATGTATAGCTGGTTGAAGTATAATACGGATTGGTTGATTCGCGATGTTCCGGAGCAGGGCAGAAGTATCTCAGCAGGTTTACCTGATTACCCTTGGTGGTTTGCGCCGACATGACGTATTCGCTACCGGGTATTCTGGCTACCGGGGATCATGAACTTGCGAAAAACTCTATTCAATTACTATATAAACTTTCAAAAGGTGAGAATAATAATGGACGAATCGTTCATGAAGTCTCAACTAATGGCGTGGTATTTAATCCAGGTAACGTTAATGAAGCAGCCCAGGCGATCACCATGCTTAAAGTATATATGGATTGGACGGGCGACAAAGAATTACTCACTCAACTCTATCCGGAAGTGAAGAAGGGAATCAGTTGGTTGCTTGGTGAAATGGATCCTGATAAAAATGGCTATCCGAATGGAAATGGCATGATGGAAATTCCTGGATTGGACACCGAGATGATTGATGTCGTAGTTTACACACAACAGGCACTTGGCAGTGCAGCGGAATTGGCCCGGATACTGGGTGATACAAACGCTGCCGCTGAGTACCAAAAGAAAGCGACTGAACTTAAATCTAAAATAAATTCTGAATGGTGGAGTGAAAAGGATAAATCGTATGGCGACTTCAGAGGAAGTAGGGAAGAGGCAGTGCCTATTTTAGAGGCTGCCCTTATCAGAGCGGATACGCTACATAAGCCTTGGGAAGAAGAATTGAAGGAAACAAAACGAAATCTTATGAAGCGTTCAGCGGACACGAGCCGCATGTTATTTATCATAACTGGGTAGTTAACACGCCTATGGAAACTGGTGTAGCGGATTTTGATAAAGGAAGAGCTGCGCTTGTAACCACTACCAAGTATGAGAATCCCTTTGGCGTTTATGTTACGGGGATTGACCGAACCGAAGAACCAGATAGTGCCGTACTTAAATCCAGAAAGAAAACATTTTCATATATCGGAGCGGTAATGACCTTACCTACTGGGGTGCAAGCCATTGCGTCAGCTAGATATGGGACCCCTGATCAATCACTGGGATACATAAAAAAACTTTATCAATCTTTCAGCTATGCCTTGCCGGGCTCTATGTATGAAGTATCACCCGATTTTGGTATGATCACCCAGGCCTGGAATATTTACGGTGTGGCCGTTCCTATTATCAATTATTTTTTTGGAATTCAGCCTCGGGCCTATGAACAGACAATTTCATTTCACCCAATCTTCCCGCTTCATGGAATGATGTTTCCATCGAGCGAGTAAAAATTGGCGATAACTATTTAAACCTGGCTATTCGTAAAACTCCGGAATACAAGGAATATACAATCCATCAAACTTTACCTGTGTGGAACTTAGTAATAGATATTAAAAATGCTTCGAAAGTGATTGTTAATGGCAATGAGATTAATCTTAAATCGCTTGAACAAAACATTCTTAAACTGAACGGTGCTGAAAATCAGATTTTGATTTACGAAACATCAATCAAATAAAGTCAAATTACCAAATTGATCAGTGGCCGGGGTCGGTACGATGAGTAAAGGACTTTCTGAAGTGGGTGAATTAATTCCGTGCGATACGGTGTATCCCTCCAGGTCATTCTTCTCCGATGGTTTTAATAATCCATAAAGTGTTTCAAATGTTGATTCTTTACTAAGCCAAACCTCTTCTTCTTTACGACTAAAAATTACCGGCATTCTTTCCGTTACCGGAGAAACCGTTTCATTGGCAACAACGGTAATAATTGTAAACGTGTGATATGCCTGTCCTTCCGAATCCTCATACTCTTCCCAGATTCCCGCAAAGGATGCGATTTTTTTTGATTTTAAAACAAAGCGCCAGGGGATCGAAGTCTTTTTCCCTACTTTTTTCCACGCATAAAAACCATCGGCTGGTATGATACAACGGGAGCGCATTAAACTTTTCTTGAATATAGGTTTATCTTGAATCAACTCGGCCCGCGTGTTTATTATCCGTTCAGCCAGCGTTCTATTTTTTGCCCATTGAGGCGCTGAACCCCAATAGAAAAAAGAGAATCCCTCCGTACTTTCGTGGGTGATAACCGGCAATAGCTGCGTGGGGGCAGCATTATACCGTGGTTTATATCCCAGAGGCTCTGATATTTGAAATCGCTCCATCAATTGTGCTGCAGATGCATGGATGGAGTACCGTTCGATCATAGAGATTGGATAAACTGTAAGGCTCTTAGTTCGGACCAATATAAATTATTTTTATTGAATTGTGCGAAACCGACATGACCACCCCGTGCTGGATACTCAAACGAAATGAACGTTACATTCGACTCCTTATCCGGATAACAATCTTCACTGAGAAAGGGATCGTTCATTGCATTAACCACCAGCATTGGTCGCTGTATATTGGAAAGAAATCGGCTTGCGCTGCACTGTTCATAGTAATCGAATGCATCGCGAAACCCGTGGAGTGGTGCGGTATAGACATTGTCGAATTCTAAAAGAGTCTTGATTTTATTTAGTGGCTTGTGATCAATTTCACTCATGATCTCTGATTTTTCAAGGACCTTCTTTTAAACTCTTTAAAAATCGTTGCGAGTAAATCCAGTTTGAGGATTCAGAAATTTTTTCGCAGCTGCTTCTTAGGTTTAGTGGTAGTGAAAATGTAGCGCCTTTCTTTACAATAGGATTAAGGTTGGCACCTTGTTCTCCCAGATATTTTAACGTTAGATTTCCACCTAAGCTAAATCCAATTAAATTAATTTCATCATAGCCGCACCTTATCGCGTGTTGGACAACACAATCAAGATCATCGGTCGCGCCACTATGGTAAAATCTAACTTGGCGATTCATTTCTCCGCTGCAACCCCGGTAGTTCCAGGCAAGGGCATCATAGCCATGGGAATAGAAAACCTTTGCCATCCCCCTCATATAGGATCGATCGCTATTGCCTTCCAAGCCATGCGATATAATAACCAGTTTTTTAGAACCTTGCTTAAGCCAATCTAAATCCAGAAAATCATTATCTGGAGTAGCGATTCGTTCGCGTACATAATTTA
The DNA here is from genome assembly GCA_016712035.1 of Flammeovirgaceae bacterium. GTDB lineage: Bacteria > Bacteroidota > Bacteroidia > Cytophagales > Cyclobacteriaceae > ELB16-189. Next base: position 6,590 of record JADJRT010000012.1, read on the forward strand.
TACCCAGTACTTTTCGAAACAATGAGGGGTAGATGGTTTCGAAATGATTGGTGAAAAGTAGCGTTGGGGGGGTATAGGGATGCATGCCTACCAACCCATTCGTTTCCTGAGTTCTGTTATGTGAGCCAGATGATGATCACCGTGCCACGCGTACATACCGATCAGGTTATGAAGGGCAACATGCTTCTGGGTATCGGGATGTATGAATTGTTTTTGTAATTGATCAGGCAAAATTGATTTTAGCAAAACAACCCACTTGGCGTGGAGCGATTTCAAAAGCGAAATGGATATCTCAGGCGAAGCCAAAGTTTCTCCGGTTTGCGCCCATGCTTTTTCATCGTAGGCTTTTATGACAGGAGTCGATTCAGTAAGCATCCACTTTACGCGGATGTATGCATTCATATGACTATCGGCAACATGATGAATTACCTGCCGTACCGTCCAACCGCCATCCCGATAAGGAGTATCTAACTGCGCGTTCGTTAAATTTTTGCACTCCCCTTGAATGCGATCAGGGAACGATTGAATTCGCTGAATGAAATTTTTAAGTTCTTCTGACGTATGAGATTCCTGAGCAGCAAATTTCCCTATTGGATAACGAACATCTTCCATAGTGGTAAATCTAACGTAGATAAGTAGGATGCAAAAACGAAAAAATAAAATAGCGGATGATACGGTTTACTTATTAAGTTCTTTAACGGCTTCTTTTAGTTGATCATCATCGTAGCCTTTATTTAACTTAACCGGATTGGTTTTCTTCTTTCGTTTTTTCTTAACGCGAATATTAGTAAACTCAATAAGCAGTGAAAACGCAACGGCAAAGTAAATGTACCCTTTCGGGATTTCCTGATGCAAACCCTCTAATAACAAAGTAAAGCCAATTAGAATTAAGAACCCTAAGGCAAGCACTTCCATGGATGGATGGTCTTTAATAAAATTACTAATAGAGCCAGAGAAGAACATCATTACAAAAATGGATACAATTACGGCTATAATCATAATGATAACTTGCTCGGGTGGCACAATACCGACAGCTGTTAAAATAGAATCGAAGGAGAAAATAATATCTAGTAAGATAATTTGCACGATAGTGCCGGCAAAGGTGACCACTGCCGCTTTAGGCCCGTCCTCCTCATCATCATCACCTTCCATTTCATGATTTATTTCTAAAGTACTTTTAGCAATGAGGAACAACCCGCCAAATCCCAGGATTAAATCTTTACCACTAAAACTCATGTCGTGAGAGATTAAGAAATTCGCGGGCACCGTAAACAAGGGTTCCACAAATCCGATAATCCAGGTAATACCAAGTAGCAAAGCAATCCGCACAAACATGGCTAAGGCCAACCCCACATTGCGGGCCTTGGGTCGTTGTTCTTCAGGCAACTTGTTTGAGACAATGGAAATGAAAATGATATTGTCAATACCCAAAACTATTTCCAGAAAGCAAAGCGTAAGGAGGGCTAGCCAAGTGTCGGCTTTCAGAAATATTTCCATTCCTAGTTACTAAAGTTTGTTATTAAATTAAACGTTCAAATTAGGTAAAGGAACTTACATTTGAAACTGCCGTTAACAAAAGAAAAGAGGCTTTTTTCATTTAAAAAGCCTCTTTTTCATTAAATACCTTACCTCTATTTAGTTATTTATGTACAACCATTACCTTCTTCCTAACCACACCCGCTTTACCCGTTCCTATTTGAACTATGTAAATGCCTTCAGATAGATTTTGCGTGTTAATTGATTTACGCTGTTCCCCTTTTTCAAAGAACAATTCCTGTATAGGTCGGCCCAGTTGATCAATAAGGTTTACCGATAATGGACTTTCTGATTTATTAGGAAGTTCAATCACAAAACTTTCATTGGCCGGGTTTGGATACATTTGAATGCCTTCCATAAAATCAATAATACTAGTTGTTACATTTGGATTAGGCAGATTAGCGGGATTCAAATCAAGCCCGGCCTGATAAACTTCTTTCGTTACTTCATCTTGAACAAAAGCAATAATGGCCAGGTCCGTAACGTCAATTTGATTATTCTCAATCCGCATACTATCCGTTACGATAACCGTTGTATTCTGCGCCATGGGAGAAGCGAGTGATCGTCCGGCTGCCGATGAGATTAATTTGCGTAACACAAATTCGTTCGTGCCTACTGTTTTTTCCACCACGGCAATTTGAAGTAGTGGCTTCTTGTCGGCTGGGATATTGACTAACGAAGTAACCGAGATAGAAACTTTTAAATAGTTCGGATCAGTAGTAGGTAATGTACTTACCGCAAGTGTATACGGAGAATTTTTTAGGGCTTGCTTGTTAAATCGACCCTGAATCCAGGCGGGTTGATCAAAACGGCCATCGCTAAAGCCATCTACATAACCGCGAGGAACATATTGATCGGTGTAAGGAATTCCATAATATCCCGCACGTGCCGAGGGATCAATGGTATTGATCTGATAGTTTGGATCGGCCCCTGGAAAACCGATATGATATTGAATTTTGGCAGTTTCATTACCGGGAATAACCTTAAAGGCTACGTTATTGCTGGTATAGCCCGGATCACTTTCATTGGTGAAATTCTCAACCAACGAAATTCGATTGCGACTTGAAATGTTAACATTATTGAATGCAATACCTTCCAATTCACGATCGCCATTAGTTTGAAATGCCATCCGGAATCTAACCTTGGCACGTTCACCCAAGGTAAGGTCACCAATGTTATCCAAGGCTCTGCGTGCTTGCACGAGTGTGTCGCGATCGGGATTGTCTTCCAGATCTTGCGAATCGCCCGACCAACCTACTGGACTGCTACCAATATTACCGGCAAAGAATCCGGACGTGTTAAACCAGTTGATACCTGAATCAACATTTCCGGTAGGTCTCCAGGTTAGTCCATTGTCATCGGAATATTCCAACACAGCACCATCAAAATTTTCTTGCGTGTTAATGACCATATCCATGGAAATTACTGGTAGTTCAATTCCTTCAATATTTAGACACGGGCTGTTTAAGAATGATTTCTCGTTGGCCGAATAATCTCCTGCAGTGTTTGTAACCCAACCTGGGCTGGTTAGTTTACTTTTTAGGGTGGAGGTTGCTTGCGCAAACTGCCAGCTTGAGTTTCCATTCACATCCTCCACTGTCCAATATCCTTTACCACCATCAACACTGGCCATAGAGTAAGGCGCAGCCGTTGTATGGGTCAGATATTCTAAAATGGTTACATTTTTTGTGAAAGGATTATTGCAACCGGCCGCAGTAAATGATGTTACCGTTACCGGATAGGCACCGGGCCCTGGAAATGCATGAACCGGATCTTTAATTGTTCCGCCTTCTGGAGCTGGGCTAGCGGCTGGCCTTTGGAATCGTTACTCCGTCTCCAAAATCCCAAGAGAATTCAGCTACTGGGATATCCGTGGTGGTATTGAATGTAGAATTATCTCCATCACATATCAAATTAGCAGCAAAGTTTGGCTTGGGATTTTGTCCTACCAAAACAGTTTTAGAAAATTCATTCTTACAATCAACACTGTTTACAACAGTTAAACCGATCGTATAGGGTGCGTTTGCGGTATTGAGTCCATAATTATAGGTTTGAATATTAGAAGTGGTTACAGAATCGATCTGTGTGTCGCCATAAGTCCAAACATAGAGATCATAAGGTACAGCCCCATCTAAAGGTCCGGTTAAAGTAAAATCGCGGTCCTCGCAGATATTGGTATTGGTGAAAATTGCAACGGGGGCAGGTTTTATTTCTATATCCACCGGGGTAGTATTGCCTCTGCAACCTTTAAATTGCTGTTGAACAAGAAATGTTTTGTTGATAGGGACAAGGCCGGTTACGCCTGGTGCCACAAAGGTCCAATTAATTGAATCGATAGGAACAGTAGGAACTAAGGCCTCATACCAAATAGGTTTATCTGCCGATCCACTAGGACTTCCACTAATAGTAAATGTGCCGGGCGCCTGACAATAGGCAACGTCCGGAGCAATTGGAGCATCGGGTTTTTTTACCCAAGTGAAATTTCTATTTACTGTACTAGGGCAACCATTGAAATCATTATAAGCCATTGTAACTGTAAGTGGTCTTTGATCAGGACCAACTAAAGAGGGGTGAGCGGGATTAAAGTCACTGTTATTTGTACCCGACAAAGAGCCAGAAAATGCCACGGGAGCTATAGTAAAATTAGTTGTAGTATAACCAGGTTCTGAGGAGGAAAGGGTAATGGGTGCTCCATCAGCGCAGATGTTTGCATTTTCGTTATTCCTACAATGTTTGGTGCTTGGGTCATTATTAAGAACTTCAAAAAAGTTGCCAAGGTTGTAAGACTTTCGTTACCGAATGCATCTTTTCCAAAAACATCAAACGTTAATCCTCTATAGCCAAAGCCATAATTGTTTCTTACAACATCTAAATTAAGTGTATGTCGTTGGTGGTACAAAGATAGGAGTCCGGTTTGAATATCCAGCACTGGCGCAGCTGCTTGTGAATTGAATGTTAAAGGATATGATGCCCAGGCGGCATATCCACGGATAGGAGTTCAACAAATCGGTAAGGCAGTAATCGGAGCTACAATAAGAAACCCCATTATAAAGGCGTAGAAGCGAAGTCTGGTAAATTGATATGGCATTGCCCAATAGCGTTGATAATGGGTAATATTGATACCTGACTGTAGAGGACTTTTGACAGTATAATCATCAACTTCATTTACAGACAGGGCTTGTACTACTGAAAGTTCTTGATCTAGTCCTGGAGCAGCCGTTACTATTTGTATATGTAAACGATTTGATGATAATTTCCAAGGCCAGCATTAGCAGGATTAAAATAATACTTCCCATCACTTTTCTTTATAGTTCCCTGTCCAGTAAATTCGCCCCCTGCTGGTGATCCACTTACAAGATAATCTCTATCCTCTACAACATAATTCACTCTTACGGATGTTTCGGCAGGAATAAAAGGTGGGATACCTGGGTTAGGGATGAAAGTTGCAGAAGGAACGGGGTTTACAACTACATCTACAAAATCGGTAACAATATTTCCGGCATTATCCTCCACTTCAAGATTGTATCTAATATTTGAAGGTGGCGTTACTGTTGGGCTCGAGCTGCTACTAGAATACCCGGCAGGAGTTGAGGTCCAACGAAACTGATAGAAACCTGTACCACCAGTCACTGCCCCGATGAGTGTGGTGGACGATCCCTGGCAAACAGATACATCCGTGGCGCTTACGTTCACCGACAAGGCTGCAACGGTTAGTGTAAACGGGGTATTCGAAAGTGTTTTAGTTACACAATTTGTTCTTGAAACATCAACGCGATAGGTATAGTCGCCAATGATGTTAAAGTTATCAGCCGGTCCGTTAGCCGTATTTAAGGTGAGATTACTGCCATTGCCATTCGCTGAATGAACTGTACCAGGAGCTGTACCATAACCCCCGGGTGCCGTGGTTAATATCAAAGCGTAATTATAATTGCTGCTTTGACTTGGGTTCATGGCCACATTTACATTGGTGTTTTGTGCCGGATTAAGAGTAGCTGGTATAGCGGGCAACGTAACATCAATAGCTTCGCGAATATCAAAATCACTTTCGATACTTTCTAAATCACTGTCATTGTTTTTTACTTTAATCTGTCGATTATCGCCTATTGTAACAATCGGTAAAGTAAAAACAATCTGAGTCGAATTAAAGGATATAATGTTGCCTGGGGCTACAGCCGCGCCATCTATATACACGGTGGGTTGGCTATTTCCACTTAAGGGATTACCCGTGCCTGTGAAGCGCGAACCATTAATGGTAACATTGTCGCCAATACATCGCTCGGCTGCAGCCGGAATAAAGGCACTAATGTTGGGCCGATTCTCGGTGGTAAATGTAATATCATCAGCCACAGTAGCATTGTCAACCGCGTCTTCAACCGGATTCATTTCAACATAATATACCTGATTGTGAAGTAAGGTGGAATTAGGATTTATTGTGATCGTATTGGTTCCATTGAAAGTTGCTGTAAAAGGGACTGCTGTGCCACCGTTATTGGTTTCCTTTAGTTCTACAAGGCCAGCCTGAATTGCGGCTGGCGTAATGGGTGAGTTGTCCAGATTGCGGATAGTTTCATTGAAGGTGATAATAATATTTCCTACTGCCGAGAAATTTATCGAGGCATTGGTGGGCGAAAAAGTAAACGAAGGGGGGGAGGGTGTTGTCCGTAGTGAACGTAATACTGGCAGCAACACTCGGGTTATTGCTGGCATCTTCCACTGGATTTATTTCAACATAATAAAGTGTATGTCCGGCCAAGGGTGTGGTTGGATCAACAGTTATAATAGAATTGGTTCCATCGATGGATGCTGTAAAGGGTACAGAAGCTCCGGCATTATCGGTGAACTTCAATTCAACCAGAGTCAAAAGATCGCCTGCAGTTATGGCTGAGTTATCTATTTTGCGGACAGGTTCATTGAAAGTTATAATGATGTTATCGGTTTCGAGTACATCAATTGTACCGTTAAGTGGATTAAAGGTTGGGGTGGGGGGAAGAATGTCGGCAGAAGTAAATGTCATGTTGGTGGCAACAATCGCATTGTTGCCAAAATCTTCGATTGGATTAATTTCCAAATAGTATAAAGTAGAACTAGAAAAATTCGCGGTTGGATCAATAGTGATAATGGTATTCGTGACATTAATTGAAGCTGTGAAGGGTACAGCCGCACCGCCATCGTTAGTAAGTTTTAATTCAATTAAAGCTAAAAGATCGCCTGCTGTAATCGGAGAATCATCCAGTTTGCGAACGGGTTCACTAAAAGTTATCGAAAGATTAGAACCTATTGGAACATTAACCGCATTGGGGGTTGGATTAAATGTTAAATCAGGAGGCAAAGTATTTCCGGTGGTGAAGGTACTGTTTGCAGATACGCTCGCATTTTCACTCGCATCTTCAATCGGGTTAATCTCAACGTAGTAAAGCGTATTACTTACCAAATTTGAGGTAGGATTAATCGTAATGATTTGATTGGTTCCATCAATTGTGGCCGAAAAGGGAACCATGGCTCCTCCATTGTTGGTAAGTTTAAGTTCGACTAAAGATGATAAATCACCGGAAGTGATGGGGGAGTCATCAATGTTTCGGATAGCCTCATCAAATGTGATAACAATATTAATCGATTCAACTATACCAGTAGCACCATCGGTCGGGTTAAAAGAGGGTACTGGTGGAGCGTTATCCGGAGTAGAAAATGTAATAGTAATCTGGCTACTCTCATTCCCGGTTAAGTCTTCAACCGGATTTAATTCCAAATAGTACGTTGTATTGTTAGCCAAGTCAGCGTTTGGATTTATAACTATTTGTGTAGTACCGTTGAATGCTGAAGTAAATGGTATCGCTGCCCCATCATCATTTAGTATTTTCAATTCAACAACCCCCGCCTCAATCGAAGCATCATCAAGAGGCGAGCCATCAGTCTGAAAAATATTCTCAGAAAAAGAAATTACTAAATTGGCATTAACAGCAACATTGGTTGCGCCATTGGCGGGAAGGAAAAGGGGAGAAGGTGCCAGATAATCAATAACCGAGAAGGTAAATGGTGCAGGAACAAGGTCATCGTCATCAGAGATTGCCTCAACACCGACAATATTCACGTAGATAACCGCTTGAGAGGGTAAATTTGAGTTAGGATTTATTGTCACTATTGTTTTAGTGCCATCAATGGTTGCATCAAAAGCAATATCTGCGCCTCCCGAGTTGGTAAGTTTAAGCGTTATGCGAGTATCTATATTAGAATCATCAAGCGCACCATTCCCCATGGCGGACTCGCGGATACCCTCATTAAAGGTAAGTACAATATTAGCACTCTGATTTACATTGGTTGCTGCCGCTGCCGGCACGGAAGTAAACGTAGGCTGAGCCCATACCACCAAGGTAGATGTCAACAGAAAGATGATTGGGAGAAATAATTTTTTATAAAGAGTTGGTAAAAGCCAGTTCATAGAATTAATTTTTTAAGTCACCATTCTTATCCATACGCATGAGAAAAACAGATGCATATTCATTCAAGTTATTCGTTCCACCGATTAGAATATCGCCATTGGAGGCTTCTGTAACGGATACCGGAATTTCATCCCCACCGCCACCAAATGTTTTCATCCACATCAGGTCACCCAAGGCATTCACTTTGATAACCAAAAGATTTTTATCAGGATTACTTTTTACAGTACCTACTAAAACAAAACCACCATCACTAGTTCCTGTAACGGCTTCACCCTCATCAACAAGTTCAGAGGTATTTTTATCAAGGGTAGGCGTAGTGAGAGAAAGTGTCCCATCAAAATATCGATCACTGCCTGGAATAATACTTCCGTTGGTTCCTACTCGTAAGAAGAAAATATTTCCTTCCGACCCATCGGTATTTTCACTATAGGTTCCTACCACGCCAAATCCAAAGGCCGGAGAGGCTGCCGGCTGAATGTCCTTAGGTAAAAACTTTTGGCTGGAGGTTTCACCCAACGTACTAAAGTTAACAGGTACCGATTCCTCTTTTACAAATGGAACGGTAACATAAGAAGACGTAAAATCACCCTGAACATCGGCAATGGCACTTGCCCAGATTATGTTACCGTTTGAATAGTGTATCGACCTGGCATTGGAGTAGGTATTGGATAGCAGTGGATAGAACTTTACCCAAGCGCTATCCAGGTTGTCATTCAATCCAAACAGCAATTGCTCAGCCGGAGCATTTTGTTGGTTTACAATACCCTCTTTGAAGGTACCAAGAATTACTGCACCCCCTGTGCCGGTTAAATTGATCGACTCCCCAAAAAAATCATCTTTTACAGGATGCCCGGCACCTATTGCCTTTTTGTCTTCAATATAGATTCTTCGCAGTTCTTGAAACGAACCATTTAGTATCAACACACTCATAGATGAAACAACAACATTGGCAGCTTGCTCTGCGGTTGGGTCAACATTAATTCTATCACCCACCACGATGTAACCATTTACAGTTCCATTACTAATAATGGCCTTAAATGACTTACTGACAATATTATCGTACGTGTGGAAGTCACCTATTCGATTGCCCTTTTCATCCGTTTCAATCAAAACGGTTTGAGCAATTGATCCATTGCTTGTTTCGGCAATCGTATTGGCAAGCAACACAAACCCATCAGGTATTTTATCCAGTGCCGTAGCCTGCATGGAGTAGGGACCTTCGTAAAATTTAGTAAAGGTGCTCCGGGGCGAAGGGTCAGCGGTTTCAATGTTCTTGCATGTAACCATCAGGCAAGAAACCACTACAAGGAAAAGAAAGAAGTTTCTCATCGGCTGCTCTTAATCTTATTTTTCTTAGGATTGAAAATATTAAGCACATAAGAACCACTTAGTGCCAGGGATGTTAATTTAAATACCGGGTCCGCGTACCCTTGATCCCAAACGGCTTGTTGATTTTCAAAGGCGGTTTCGTCACCATTCAATTTTGTAAGTCCGTAGAGGTACCGCACTTCGGCAATGAAATAGCCGCCACTGATCTTAAGTTTTACACCGGCTGCCAATAACGCGCTCAGGTTAATATTCTGCCGTATCGGTTTAAAATCAAAAGACGTTTCCGGAATAGGGGCATCACTTGTTCCCCGGGTTCTCTCTGATCTTAATTTGGCGTTTAGTAAGTAATCAATAGAAACTCCCCCCGCCACATAGGGATTATATTTTTTCTCTACAAACGTATATTCAAAACTAAGCGGTAACGACAACCAGTTTTGCGTTTCGAATCCCTGAAACTCCTGCGTGATTGGAGCTCCGTTTATATCAAAGCCCCGATCAACTTTAAGATCGAGCTCAAATTTTTTCGTATAGTATAGTAATTCACCGTGTAATGTCATCCGGTCATTTAAGGGTACATCTACGGCACCGCCAAAATGCATAGCTATCCCGTATTTATATTCACTATCGGCACCAACCTCAACAGACGAAACAGAATTGATAACGTTTGGTTGACTGGCACTAACACCCAGTTTTGCGCCAACCCGATAAATTTCACGAGAACGGAACGTGTTATACAAGGCTACAAACTCTGCGGGATCAACGGATTCATTAATTTCAAAATAGTGATCGGTTTCCAGAAGTTTGAGCATCGAGTCATCAGCCTTTTGGGGCTCTTCCAAATAGATGTAAGCCAGTGTCAAAAGCTTATAGAGACTTACACTAGTTTGTTTATCGCAATCACCAACCATTAAACCCTTTGAAATAATGTCCTCCAATTCATATAACCGACCTTGATCATATACGGACTGCGCTAACCGAAGGGTCTGTGCGCAGTTAGTTGCCTGAGAGAAGGCATGGATGCCTATTACGCTAAAGCCAATCAGGAATAAAAATCTCTTCATAAGTTATTTCCCCGCTTTTTTGGTCCCTTGATTTTTCAGTTGTGCTCCCGGAAAATTCTCGCACGTTTTTTCATAGTCCAGATCTTCGGCTACAAAATTGACCCATTCCTCTTCGGTCATATTTCTGTTAACCTTCGTACACAAAATATCTTTCATTACTTCGAGGTTGGTAGGATAGGCGTGAATGGTTTGATCCGTACCGGTTGCTGTTTGGCGCACGGTATTTATTCCAACCATTAACTGGGAATCATCAGGCGTAAATGCCACCGTCCAGGCCCAATCGTGATCACTTAATAAAATGGGCTGCTGATTAAGTTCTCTGAAATTCCAAAGGCGCACGGTGTGATCTTTACTTGCCGAGGCCATAAAAGTTCCGGCATGGTTAAAGTCGATGTCTTCTATATGAGATGAGTGACCTGCCAGCGTGCGAATAAGAATTCCATTATTAACTACGTAAAGCAAACCATCCAAATCGCCAACAATTAACTGACGACCATCAGGTGCAAACTTTACAGCCGTTAATCCGCGAGAGACTTTAATGGTAGTTACCGCATAGTTTTTAGCGATATCCCAGAGGTATAAATTACCGCTGACACCGGCTCCGGCAAGCATGGTTCCGTTACTATTTAGATCCAGCGAGGTAATTTTTTCTTTCGAGTTGATTACCTCTTTAGCCGTGGAAAGATCGGAGTAGCGAATACTAAAGCCTGAATTGTCACGTGCATACAAACCTTTGCCATCTGGGGTGAAGTGAACATTCTCAATGTCCGAAACAAACCCCGTGATTTTTTTAGGTGCTGCATTGATATTATTTAAATCATACAATTCAAGATAATTGGCATCACGATTCATCGGAAATAATCCACCTGCGGCCAACATATTACCATCCGGACTTGTATCCATAGAATACACGAGATAGGGTTCCTTGCGTTTGGCTTCATCCATAATCACTTCCGCATTCCATTGATTATTTGAATAACTCCAACGGATAATCTGACCATCGCTACCACCGGAATAAATGTGGTTTCCCTTACCGTGAGTTTCCAGCGTTCGGGCCGCACCGTTTTTGTGAGCTTCTAAACTTTTAGTTAATGGGTCGTCATTATTTTTTAAGGCATAATAAAGTCCGCTATAGATATCACTATTGTGTGGATAGCCATCAAACTTCTTATTAAACAAATAAGCTTGCTGCGCGACCAGCGCTTCCTGTATAGGATCATTACTCAACTCTTTTGACTTAATAGCCATGCGTGAGGCTGTGGCCAAGTAGCGTTCGCGTTCTGCCCTTTTTGCATTCTCAATCGCACGTTCCTCATTGGTTTTAGCTTCGCCTTCCGCTTTGCGAGCAGCGATGGCATTTCGTTCGGCTTCAGCGCGCTGCTTTTTTGCCTCTGCCTCAGCTGCCTCAGCTTGTACTCTTCGGAGATCAGCTTCTTTTTTTTGGGCTTCTTCTGCTCTCCTTGCATCTTCAGCTTCCAAACGGGCTCTGTCAGCTATATCTCTTTGATCTTCAGCATTCTTTTTTTGTATTAATGCCTCGGCTTCATTCTCCTTTGCTTTTGCTTCATTGGCTATTGCCAATTCTGCATTTCGCTGTGCTTCGGCTTGCTGCACGAATGCATACACAAAAGCTATCAGCGCTATTACTGATAGTGTACCAAAGACAACCGCAATGATTCGAGCCCGTTGAAGTTTTCGCTTCTGCTCCAGTTCCTTTATCCTTTGCTCGGTGTCGAATTCTTTCTTCGAGTATTCAAGGAATATGAGCGTTCGCTCAAAAGCCGGATGATACCGTTGACCCCACACCAGGGTAGGTTTGTGTTTTGCCTGCCAGTTAAGCGCGAGTTGTAGATCGGGCGGCCGCCATAAACCAGCTTTGCCAACCTGATATTGAGAAGCGGCTTCGGCCAGGCGCAAATACATTTGTACAGCTTCCGATTCGTCATCTACCCAGTTTTTTAATCGCACCCAAATCCGCATCAAACTCTCGTGCGAGATATCAATCATGGATTTAGAATCGAGATCTATACCATGCGAAGGGGTAAGTAACGAGCGACCCGGTTCACGGAACTTTTCAATCACTTCTATTACATCCGCTTCCGATACATCGGCAATGGAGGCAATTTCATTGAGTCGGGTGGGTCTGCGAATCCCAAAGTTTTCGCCACGCTTTTCTGTAATGGCTTTGAACATGATTTCGCAAATGCGTTTCTGTTCTTCATCCAATTCGTCATAGGCTTCGTTCGCGTGTTGCGACAAAGCTTCCGACATGGTACCAATAGCCTCGTAGTGTTTTAAGTCAACCTGTTCGTCATCATAGTCTTTGTACTTAGCCCAATAACTCCAGGTACGCATGAGCGCATGCTGAAGAATGGGTAGTTGATCCGGATTATTCCCTAAGTCATTTAACAATTGCTGAACGAGGCGCGGAGTAATCTTTGCATGACCTACAGCAACAGGGCCTTCTACCGCCCTCCGCTTTTGATCGCGCGTCATTTGCGGAATCAGGTAGTGACTATCGTTAATCTTGCGAGTTAAATCCGGAAATTGCGCGCAATCCCCGATAAAGTCTGATCGCATCGTAATAGCTACGTAGATGGGTGAATCTTCGTAGTTTACAGCTTCCATCAAAAGGTTAATGAAGGCAAGCGATTCGTTTACTGAATTAGGATCGGTGCTGTCTTTAAAGCGAAAGAGTTCTTCAAACTGGTCGACCAGAATTAAATAGTTTATATCTTCTTTTCTTCTGGATTGTTGAATGGCTTCCACCAAACCCAACGAACTGCTTCGTAATAAGGTTGAAACGATGGTGCGCTTAATCTTCTTATCTTCCGCATTAGCGGAATTATAGTCCCGCACCGTTTTTAAAAGCGACTCCGATAAATTATCAATGGGGCCAGCACCGGGGCGGGTAACAATTACTTCCCAATTCGGACTGGTATCGGTTAGGAAGCCGCCATATAAAATGGGAAGCACACCACAATAAATGAATGAAGACTTACCACTTCCAGAAGGACCGATTACGCCAACAAAGCGGCTCTTCGAAAGTTTAAGAAGCACTTCATCGCTTTGGCCTTCGCGACCAAAAAACAAGTGGCTCTCTTCAATTTTGAAAGGGCGTAGTCCGGGAAAGGGATTGGCTGTCCCGACTAAGGTGCCCGTTTCGTCAATCATTTGGCTCATAGGTTATGAGGTTATTTCTTGTAAAAAATTTTTCAAAGTTTCCAACGACTTTTTAGTGTCTCCGGAAATAAGGGTCATATTTTGATTCTTAAAATTATCAAGACTTGTGGCGCCTGCTGCTACTATGGCTTTACCTTGAATAGGTTTTTTTTCTTCCGAAGCCAGGCGCCTTCAAGAGGTCAAGCACTTTCATGCGAACCCATTGATCATTCACTTTGCCTTTGAAGATAATGGCTCCGTCAAAATTTCTCAGGTTATCGATATGTTGTTTGCGTACCTCAAGCAGTTCGCCTTCAAAAGCTGGAGACAATACTTTGAATCCAGATTTTTCTATGGCCTCACGGAAAGGTTTTACTTCGGTGTCGTCTATCTTGTCGTGAACCAGATAAATGGATTTGCCACCACTTTCATCCGCAACTCTTCTTTCTTGCGATTCAAGAAGTTCGTCACGCATTATATTCTTGAAATCCTCTAATGGGGTTTGAAGAATTTCAGCACCTTCCTGAACTTCGGTATCGCGTTTAATGGCATCAATAAACGACTTCTGTTTATCACTCGCATTTTTTAGATTTTGAGAAATCCAGATAAGACGAGAAAACTCCTGCTTGCTTTGCTTTTTTGCTACGGCAGTTTCTGCCGAAATTTTGTTTTGAATATCTACGATAGATCGCTCGCTTCCTTCCGGGATTTCTCCGTAAGCACTACCAATTAAATGTATAGATAAGCTACATTCTTCGAGGTCTCTTTTGATTTCCTGTTCTACATCGTTCAGTTTGGTTGGCAACGTATTCTTGGGCAATACGATATAGCCATGTCGTTGTAATTCTCGCTTAATTATATTTCGTTGCACGGAAAGATCATGACCGGTTTCAGCTAAATAGATGGACTTACGTTTATAAATGTTTTTTACTTCAGACTTTATATTGCCTTCCTTAAGAATCATTAACGCATCATGGATGTCATACGCTAAGTCCACCAATTTCATCCAGTATTGTTTTTCTGCTTCCTGGCTAAAGAAGTCAGCGTATTCTTTCTGAAGTCCTGTCTCGGTATCTAATTGATACATTTCATAGCCGAGCAAATCCCGCAAACGAGGGGGTTGCTCAAGTAAGGAGAGAGGTGCCTTCATTACTTTAAACACTCTATCTATTTTGGAGTCGGATGCTGCCTTATTAAATGTTTCCACATTGTCGAGGCATCGGCCGGATTGAACAAACTCTTTCGTAAGCACCGCAACCAGAATAGCTGCGTTATTGAGTGATGGTGCGGTGGCCGTATCAAATTCTGATTTTAGAACAATGTTGGGTTTGCTTCCTAATACTTGCAGCAGCATCAACTCTAGAAATTTTTTGAATTGCGAAACCCAGCCTTGCTCACTTTTCTGAGCGGCTTCATTATCTTTCTCGGCAAAAGTTATCAGTACATCAATATCAAAGGCCATCTTTTAAATGAGTTTAGTTAAGCAGGTTGTTTCGTTTCTTTTTCGGTAATGTTATGAATAAGCCCTTGTGCCAATTCGTGATGGTTGGCCAAGACAAAATAGAAATCAATTAGAGAAATTTTAAAAATCACGGAGCGTTCAATGGCGATTGCTTCGGTTAGGGTGGGCGTGGGGCCTTCCTGAAACAAGTCACCAAATACAGTCCTGGGTGTCATTCGCATCACCTCCTGATCCTTGTTTTTCAAAACACATTCACCATGTGCCATAATTAAGATCGGCATTTCTTGTGTTTCGGTAATAGTCATCTTTTCACCTGACTTCAGCGTAACCGGCATAATCTTATCAGCTAAGTCACTCAGCACTTTTCCCTGAATGTGTTTAAAAACCGGGATACTCTTGATGTGGAGAATCATTTCTATAAAGAGAAAGAATCCATCGTCCAATCCATCTAGTAATTGATTGTTCTCAATGGATGAGTCCAGAAATCTTTTATCCTTGTAAGGCAATCGATCGGCTATAGATTGATATGCAGCTTTGTCTTTATTATAAATAACCCAGGCCGTAGTTTCCTGCAGCAGCTTATCATTGTTAAACATTTGACTGATAAGGCCACGACTCACTCTGAAATTTGGGATATAGGCTGTGGCGTAAACAGCGCATACTTTGGTCCAGCGATTATTAAAATTAAAGTCGCGATTCAGAATATAATTAATTACCTGAATGGGATTGTATTCTTCGCGCGGAAAGAAAGTTTGAAGTTTTTCTAGCTTTTGCTTTGTAGTCGAATCATCTAAAAGCGGAATAAGTTTTGGTTTCAGATCCTGATCTACAAATAGATCCAAAAGCTCTAAAGCATATTGCACACTGTCCGGGGTTCCTACTTCTATATTTTCCTTTACAAGCTGAACAGACTCGGGGTCATACAACAAAGAAAGCAGCAGACTCAGGTGATCATAGTTATCCCGAATTTCTTCTCTAAGTGCATCCTTTAAATATGCGTAGTGCGGTTCATCCGTTAATTCATGAAGTGCTGCCAGATTCCATAAAGTCTTACTCATTTCGGTATCCAGTAGATCTTTGACCGCCAGCGCCTCGCGGCCCGTTGCTTTATAATTAATGTAGCGTAATGAATATAAAATTTGACTAACAACACGCTTATCCGGATAATCGATCTTTTTCCATAAAAGCTTGAGACTTTCCTTGCCAGGAATATGACCTATAATCTGAATTATTTTGAGCATGATCAAATCAACCTGACCCGATTTATGAAATGCTGTTTCAAGAATAGGAAGTACGGGTTCTCTGGCTTCTTTTAATGCTGAGGCTGCCTGATGAGCGTACATCGGTGACGAGAGCAGTTCGATTAATACGTTCCAGGTTTCCGGGCGTTTAACTTTTCGTGCTGTAAGCAAGGCTTCGGTTCTTACTTTAGGATCCGCATCGCGCATTAATTCCAACAGAATGAAAATGGTTTTCTGGTTGGTTAGTTTACGCATGAGTTTAGCTGCCAGCAATCGGTCCGTTTGCTTAACTGATTTGCTAATCTTCATCAGTTTTTCTACTGAAATAGAAAGCAGGTCGCTGTCTTCGGCTATTCCGGCAGCTTGCGAAGCCAATTCACGGATTTCACTATCGGCAGACTGTATCCCGAGTTGCTGAACCTTTTTTTGAGCAAAAGAAGAGACTTTCTTCGACTTGCTTTCTACGAGCTGAAGCAGAGAAGTTTCATAGAGTGCGGGCTCTAACTTCTCCATTAACTTCAGTCCATAAATTATTTTATCTTCTGCAGTACTTCGAACCTCTTTTTCAAGTACGCTGTCCATGGTGTATTCTTTCACCATGTTTTTATTGGAGGCCGATTTATTTTTGACCAACGAACTTTGAAGCGTATCGCGATAGCCATGATACATGCGCGAAGTTATCCAGTACCAGATGGCAAGTACAGGTAGCGTAAAGAGTGTAATAGATAGAACCGTGAAATTCTGGAACTGATTAATCAAAACTATAATACCCCCTGCAATAGTACTGGCTAAGGCGGTAACAAATCCTTCAATTTTTGTTTGGGCATCAATATTTATTGAGCGTTCGATGGGTACATAGTAGAACTTAAAGGTTGGGCTATCCAACGCATCGCGTAATGAATTGATAAACAACTTACTCATCGCTACAGCAATGAAGAAGAAGATGATGGTGCTGCCCTCCCCTGTATTGAGGTCATAGCCAAAAACGGATCCCAAGGCTAGCGCAGCCCCGGTGAAGAGAATAAGAAGCAATGGGTTGATAAGTAAAGATACCCGCAGGCCATAATCTTGATTAATACGATCTGTGGCAAACGTGGAAAAGAGGAAACTAAAAATCACTACAGTTGCTTCAAAGTAACTAAGGAAGTAGGGTAGGTCATTTTGATTAAACTGAATGGACGTAGCGTTATAAAAAGAGTAGTCAACGAATCGTAAAGCGACCATTGACACAATGATGAACAGCGACAACGTCATGATATAACGATTGCCTAGAAACGCACCAACGGATAATTTTTTTATTTCTGATTCAGATTGAATAACGGACCGGCCTTTGGTTAAGTAGCGGCTTGCCAGCACTATAAAGAACACCAAATAGCCTATGATACTTACCAGACCAATTGTGTACAAAGATTCAAGCGGTATACCCGCGCCAAGCATAACCGGAATGGCAAAAAAGGCAAGGATTTGTGCAACCATAGTACCTAAATCCACGCTACCGATAATGCGTTTTGCCACGCGTACGTTGAACAATCGGTTAAACGCACCCCAGAAGACAAGCTGAGTTACAAAGGTGAAGGGAAGAATGAGGGTAAATCCAAAATAGAATAGGTAGTCGGTATCTTGAACATACCGTTCTCCAAATTCAATAAATGCAGTTAGAATGATAACAACCACAAGGTTAAAAATCGCCAAGGCCGAAAATGAGATTCGGCCTTGCAAGAAATTATAGAGGATAGTTAACAATACCCCTAACCCTCCTGAGATAGCCAACGCTATTGGCAAGTCAACCTTTTCATCAAAATGTTCTAAGAAAAGGGATTGGGATGCTACGGCAACGGTTGCCAGAAATAGCCCCATCAGGAAGCTTATCAAGAGTAAAAGCGACACAGGTCCGGTTTCCTCCGGCTCTACATCTAACAAATTCCATAGCCTTGAAAGCATACTTCAGAGTTTAACTCTTAAATTTCAAACAATTCATCGAAAATTCCTATTCAATTAAGGGTTCATTTTACTATGATTATAGTTTGATTAATAGCGAGTTGTGCAATTTGAGGCTAGCTCTGCCTGCTATTGGTCGATGATTTCAATCATAATCCTTGATCTTACATGAGCTATTTTGGTAAGCGCCTTAGGTAACTTTTTTTGAATAACCGGATTACTTACGTAGCTACTTTTCTGAAAAGAAGTGAGCTATCTCCGTAAGAGAGGAAACGATATTTGTTCTTCAATGCTTCTTCGTAAATCGTTTTCCAATCGGGTCCTGCAAAAGCGGCTATTAATAAGATAAGGGTAGACCCCGGCTGATGGAAGTTTGTAATTAAGGCATCAACAACTTTAAAGGAATAACCGGGTACCATATAAATTGATGTTTGTCCAGTAAGGACTTCAATTCCTTTTGTGTTAAAGTGATCTAAAACCTTCTTAAAGGCAGACTTAAGATCGACATGCTGAGGTAACTTGTATGGATCACCTTGTTCAATCTTAAAATCCGCGGCCGGATTATCGATTAATTTAACTCCATACCAATAGAGACTTTCCAATGTTCGCATAGACGTAGTTCCTATTGCAACGATAGATTTGGCGGATAGTACAGCCGCCACATTTTTTTTAGTCACTACAACCTGCTCGTTGTGCATAACATGATTTAATGCATTCTCAACTTTAATGGGTTGAAAGGTTCCTGCGCTTACGTGAAGCGTTAAGAACTGAGTAAAATGACCTTGGGTGGTTAATTCATTTAAGATTCGATCTGTAAAATGAAGGCCGGCCGTTGGTGCTGCTACGGCACCGTCATAGTGCGAATAGACTGTTTGGTACGCTGTGCGATCACTGGCTTCAGCCTTACGATTCAGGTAGGGCGGCAAAGGCGTCAATCCCATTATAGTGATTATCTCGGCAAAACTTTTGGATTGTGGTTGCCACGAAAACTCAACAATACTTTTTGTGCGATCAACAATTTTCGCGGTAAGGTTAATCTCGTTGTGCTCTTTAATAAGTATTGTCGAGTCGGTCCATCTTTTTAGATTACCGATGGTACAAATCCATCGGGAAGTGGCTGTTGTTGCCATGGCCTGTTGTACCAGTTCTTTAGAATCAGCAGGATTTAATAAGAATATCTCGATAGTTGCCCCAGTTGTTTTTTGAAAATGGAGCCTGGCCGGAATAACCTTAGTGTCATTAAAAAATAAGGTACTGGATTTTGGAAGAAAATTTGCAATCTGATTAAATTGATGATGCCCAATGGTGCCCTGTTTGTACACAAGTAATTTGGACTGATCACGTTCGGCCAGTGGATATAAAGCAATTTGCTCTGAAGGCAAATCATATTCGTAGTCTTTGGTTTTTATAGATTGTTCCACAAATTAAATTTGCGTAGGGCTTTAAGGGACAAGGTTAATTATTTGGTAAAGTTTATATTTAATAATGATCTTCACACTCATTATAGAATAAAACTTTAAGTATGCCATTAAGGGCAAGTCTACATAAGCGTGTATTTGAATTCTCATTTAATGCCCGTACCTCTCGCGGTGCTATGAAAGAAAAAATATCGTGGTTCATTAAGGTTTGGGATGAAAGCAATCCCGCGATTGTGGGTATGGGGGAGTGTGGTCCATTGCCCGGGTTGAGTCCGGAATATGATTCAGTTCCGGATTGGGAACCATTGATAGAAGAAATCAATCAGGAAACATTCGATCTACCTACCCTTAATGGTCTGACTGAGGTAAACACCTTGATTAATAAGTTACTACATGGTAAGAAAGAAATTAATCACTCCTCGTTACTATTTGGTTTGGAAACTGCTTTGCTCGATTGGTCAAACGGGGGCACCAAATTAATTTTCTCTGGCGATTTTTTAAAAGGTAAACCCATTCCAATCAACGGTTTGATTTGGATGGGTGGCCTGGATTTCATGTTGCAGCAAATAGAATTAAAAATTCGCGATGGTTTTACCTGCCTTAAGCTAAAAGTAGGGGGCCATGACTTTGAAAAGGAGTGTGATGTACTACAGTATATTCGAAGAAAATATTTCAGAGATAAAATCACAATCCGCTTAGATGCCAATGGAGCTTTCAAAAAAGAGAATGCGTTAAATAAACTAAAGGAGCTATCTCGTTTTGGTATCCATTCTATTGAACAGCCCATTAAACCAGGGATGACTGAGATGGAGGAGCTGTGCAGACAATCGCCCATTCCTGTTGCCTTGGACGAAGAACTTATTGGAGTTACTGGTTTAGCCGAGAGGCGGACATTATTATCGCGGATTAAACCACCGTATATTATTCTGAAGCCTTCCTTGCACGGTGGTTTATTTTCATGTCAGGAATGGATACGCGTGTGCGAAGAATTAGGAATTGCCTGGTGGATAACCTCCGCGTTAGAAAGTAACATTGGATTAAATGCTATCGCACAATTTACCAGTCAATATAACGTGGTTTTATCGCAGGGCTTAGGCACAGGTCAGATCTACTCCAATAATATTGATTCCCCACTTACTGTCGAAAACGGCCAACTTCATTATAATAAAGCAGCCTTTTGGGGTAAAATTGATGATTAGCTAAAATAATTAGCTTTATTTTGCTTTTAAATAGAATAATGCCTTATTTAGCTAAAATTATTAGTTATGGGGTACAAATTAAAACTGAAGAGCAAAAAGTTAGATTCCGGAAGATTCCAAGTTGATTTTTCTACGAATGATGTAACTGCTGGTGGTTACTACGGCTATCTGTTAGCAGAACCAGAAACTCCGGTAACTGAAATTGTTCATAAGATAAATCGTCATTTGGTTGCCATAACCAATTCCGAAAGATATTTCCATAGAAACTTGTTTTCATTAGGTAATAGGAAAATGAACTCCGGACGAATTTTGATTTTTAAACGATAAGCTATGGTTAAGTTAAATGAGAATATACGAATCCTGCGTAAGCGGTTATCATTGACACAAGATCAATTTGCACAACGCCTTGGCATTAAGCGCTCGCTGGTTGGTGCCTATGAAGAGGGCAGGGCTGAGCCACGCCTCGAGCTCCTTCAAAAGATGGCTGAATTGTTTTCTATATCAGTTGACTTATTAATCGGAAAAGATTACTCCTCGAGTTCAGGTGAACTCACGATAGAAACAAACTATGCCCGTGGCAAAGAGGTTTTAGTTGTAACTGTGGATGCTGATGATAAACAAAATATAGAATTTGTTCCGCATAAAGCTGCAGCCGGATACCTCAACGGATATGCCGATACAGAATATGTAAAAGAGTTACCGCATTTTAGTCTGCCTAATCTTAAGCAGGGAACCTACCGGGCGTTTGAAATCAGTGGCGACTCTATGTTGCCCTTAATGCCAGGTACGATTGTAATTGGTGAATATGTGGAGGATTTACGAAGTGTTAAAAGTGGAAAGACGTATGTTCTGATAACACAACGAGAAGGTATTGTATACAAGCGTGTCTTTAACTACCTCGATGAAAATGGAAATCTTTTTCTTGTTTCGGATAATAGGCATTACGCACCTTATCAACTTAGCGCTTCTGAAGTCATTGAAGTTTGGGCAGCCAAAGCTTATATCAGTGTTCAGTTTCCGGATGTAGCTGATAAGCAAGATGTTTCGGTTGAGCAATTGGCCGGGGTAGTACTCGATCTTCAGAAGGAAATCCTTCAACTAAAATCAAAGAAATAAACTTAGCGGTTTGACCTTGACCCGATCTCTTCCAGCCATTGGAAGAGGCGGGAAGGTATTTAGGTGGAAGTTATACGCTCTACTGTTTTAGGCTTATTTATTTTCCCGTCTCTGTCTGAATAAAGGTATCGATGTATTGGATTTCCTTGGGAATCTCAAATCGTTTCAGAGAGTCCCTCATTCGTTGAATTAGTTTTTCTCGGTTGCTCCCGGTAGGTTATCACCTTCTATACAAAGAATCACTTTTTCTCCAAACTGTGGGTCAGGTATACCGGTAATAAAAAATCTATTAGTTAGATTAAGTTCAGAGAATACAATTTCAACAATTGATTCAATCCTTTCAGGAAAAATTTTGACCCCGCCACTATTGATTACTCCATCCATTCGCCCCAGATACAAGAAAGAGTCTGGCCCTTTAAACTCAACTACATCGTTCGTGATTATTTGACTGTCATTAAGATGGGCAGCCAGAATAACAAGACATCCCCGTTGATCAGCGCTTAGCGAAATTCCCGGAAGGGTTTTGAAAGAATCCTGCACATTTATACCGTTAAGTTTTTGCAGCGCGATGTGTGATAGTGTTTCGGTCATTCCATAGGTCGCATAGAAGGTGCACTGGAAATCTGAGAGAGAAATCTTTGTTTTTTCTGCAAGCCGTGCGCCACCAATAAGACAAATCTTAATATTATTTAGTTTGTCTCGTTGATCGGATTGAAGAATTGTCCCCAATTGGTAAGGAACCATAGCCGTAAAGTCAATCAAAAGGTTGTCAGGTACATGAGCGAGTGGGTTAGCCAATGTCTCAACTACATACAGATTCATTCGAACTTCTAAAGCCCGAATCAGCATCATCCTGCCTGCGATATAACGGGTATCAAGACAGACCAGCGCGGTTTGGCCAGCTTGTAGTCCTAAGAATGATGTAGTTAACTTAGCACTTGCTATGAGTTGATCGCGGGTGAAGTGAATTTTTTTGGTTTACCGGTAGAACCCGAAGTGGTTAGCTCAAATTTATCTTTACCACTAAGCCATTCCTGACAAAAAACCAATGTAGGGTTATCATTCTGCAGAAAATTACCGCAACGAATCTCCTCAAGCGAATACGAAATGCCATTCAATTTTAACCAGGGTGAATGCATATTCGTACTATAGTCAATTAAGGGAACTTTGGAAATTTTGAAAAGTCGGGTTCTCGTTTTTCCATAAAGGCATTCTTTCCTTCTTTGGCTTCATCACTTAAATAATAAAGCAATGTTGCATTGCCGGCAAGTTCCTGAATGCCTGTTTGTCCGTCAAGCTCCGCATTAAAGGATGCCTTCAACATCCGGATAGCTAATGGACTTTTCTTTAGAATCTTTTTAGCCCAGCTAACATAGGTCTCTTCTAATTCTTCCAGAGGCACAACTTTATTTACCAGCCCCATTTCCAATGCTTCTTTTGCGTCATATTGATCACAAAGAAACCAGATCTCACGCGCTTTTTTCTGTCCAACAATTCGAGCTAAATAGGAAGCCCCAAACCCACCATCAAAGCTTCCCACCATGGGTCCGGTTTGTCCAAAGCGTGCATTCTCGGCAGCAATGGTTAAATCACAAACTACATGCAATACATGCCCGCCACCAATGGCCCAGCCCGCAACCGCAGCAATCACCGGTTTTGAAATTGTGCGAATTACTTTTTGTAAATCGAGCACGTTTAACCTGGGAACTGTATCCGTTCCTACATAGCCTCCGTGCTCGCGTACACTTTGATCTCCACCACTGCAAAATGCTTTTCCGCCTTCTCCGGTTAAGATGATAACACCTACTTCCATGTCCTCGCGACAAAGATTCATCGCATCTAGGATTTCCTGAATGGTAAGAGGCGTAAAAGCGTTGTGTACTTTGGGTCGGTTTATACTAATGCGGGCAATGCCTTCGTATTTATGAAAGAGAATTTCTTTGTACTCTTTTACTTGTTTCCAATTGTATTTAAGACTCATAGCTTAGTTTAATATGTTTTTTAAAAGTATCAAATGATTGCTTGGCAGACTTTTGATCACTACACACTTCCATGATTTTTGTTTTACCATCGAATTTAAAAAAAATCTTTTAATCCATTTTTTAAACCTTTGGTTGTATCGATCTTGATATAGTCAAATCCAAATTCGTTAGCGAGATGATTGGCCGTAAGTTTTTGATTCGTGATGAAGTATTCGCCTTGTTCAGGAATATTTCCGGGTCCATCGATCAGATTAAAGATTACACCACCCTGGTTATTGATCACAACGATTCTTAAGTTAGAGAGCTTGTAATTATGCCAGAAGGCATTGCGATCATAAAAAAAAGCAAGATCACCGGTTATTAAAATGTTGGGCACTTCGCTACTAAGGGCATGACCCACGGCCGTACTTGTACAGCCATCAATGCCGCTTGTGCCCCGGTTAGCATATACATGCACGCCTTTTGTTTTTCAGTTAACCCTACCAGATTAGCATACCGAACCGACATGCTATTCGCTAGGTGTAGATTGCATCGATCGGGAAGACTGGCCAATAGTTCCTTAACAACATTCACTTCATTAAAATCAGCTGCATTGAAGTGTGTTTGGTAAGCTCGGGCCATGCGATGTTCTTCGGCCAGCCATAGTTGTGCATAGTTGGCTTTTTTTTGCAATTCAAATTTACCAATGGCAGGCGGTGCGCTCAACGATTCAAAGAATGTTTTAGGATTGCAGTGAATGATCTGTGAGATACTTTGGAATGTGTCGGCCGCGGGCCCTGCGGGCTGTATATGCCAATGTTGTCGCGGCTGATGCTTCCTTAGAAATAATTTGAGATTTTTCGAAATAACGGATTTGCCAAAGGTGATTAGTAAATCAGGTTGCAACGATTGCTGAATGGATTCGCCACACGAAGCTAAAAATACATCAGAATACCTGATATTTCCCTTCAAGGAGTGAAAATTAGAAATAATATCTCCGGTCAGCGCAGCTTTATTTGCTTTGGAGAATTTCTCAATTCCTTTTGCTAATCCCGAATTATAGTCTTGTTGCCCAGCAACGATTAACACCTTGTTAAAGGATGCCAGAGTTTCTGTAAGATTTTTTGATCTTCTTTTGAGATTAATTGCTCGGACTTACCTACAGCAACTTTTTTTACTTTTTTATTAAAGCCAATCTTTTCATTTACTTCAGGATAAAGAGGTTCTCGTAGGGGCACATTAATATGCACTGGACCCTTGGGGTATTCTTGAGATAATAGAATGGCTTCATTAATTATTCTATGAATATGCCAGGGTGTTTCCTGATGATTGTAATCCTGGGGGAGCTCATAATATTTCTTGACATGCTTACCAAAAAGATTATCCTGGCGAATAGTTTGACCATCCTGTTGATCAAGCCATTCTTTCGGGCGATCGGCAGTTAAAATAATTAAAGGTGTTTCTTGAAAATAAGCTTCGGCCACAGCCGGTGCAAAATTGTACGCTGCTGAACCGGAAGTGCACACTAAGACTGCTGGCATTCGTGTTTGCTGGGCAATACCTAAGGCAACAAAACCAGCACTTCGTTCATCACTTACCGTGCGGCAAGTAATTTCCTCATGTCTGGAAAACGCCAAGGTGAGAGGTGCACACCGCGAGCCTGGGCAAACGATTGCCTGATGGATTCCATGCCAGGCACAAATTTCAGCAATATCGAAAATAGGTTGAAGGCGCAAAGGGAAGGTTTATTGAGTAATTATATTTTGAAGGGTAAGCATCTTCATTTCTGTTTCCATCCATTCAGTTTCACTGACTGAATCTGCCGTAACGCCAGCCCCGGCATATATTCTTACTTTATCTTCAAAAATTTGCATACACCGTAAGTTTACATAGATGTGACTTTCTTCTTTCAGATTTACAGGTCCTAAGTAACCACTATAAAATTGCCGATCGAAACCCTCGTGTTCCTTTAGAAAAGCGAGGGAATTTTCAAGGGGCATTCCACAAACTGCAGAGGTTGGATGTAATAATTTTAACATGACCGAACCCAGCTGAGGAAAGTTGGTAGCCGCCATATCAACTTCGTATTCTGTTTTCAGATGCAGAAGATTTCCTGCAACTATAGTTTTAGGGCCATGTTCTTCATACTCGCGCAAGCGAATCTTTTTAAAGCAATTAATGATGTATCGACAAACCAATGCCTGCTCCTCTATTTCCTTTTGAGTCCAGGCTACATATTTTAAATTAATATCAGGTGTGTAGGGCAAATGTACCTGCTAGTGCTACAGTTCTAAATTTATTTTGTACTACACTCGCTAGAAGTTCTGTGTAGCACCCACCCACGTTCCGGTTTCAGGAGAAGAAACCAATGAAACAAGGGCCAGGGGATGCTTGCATAGTTGATTGAATACATCAAGCAAATCGAAATTTTGCTTCGGGTTATGTCCTTAAAGCGAGCCGGCACTATTTTTTCTAGATTTCCAGAATCTATTGACGCCACACCGCGTTCTACTAATTTTTGAAAGTCAGGCGCAGTGGAGTTGTCCATCAGTGGAAGATAATGAGAATACGATATCTCTTTTTCTTCCGAATCCCATTCCGGGTTAACTGTTCCATCGATTAACAAACCAGTTTCGAAGATGAATAAATCATCGGCCGGGAAAAATATTTTTTTGCGATCTGGATAAAAAGGACTGAACACAAAACCAGGTTCTGAGTCTTCAAGACTAACTTCAGCTAATTTTTTAATCCCGGAAGTACTTATGATAAGATGTTTTTTATCGATACCAGGTGCCTTCCACAAAGTGAAGCTATGACCTTGACTTATTGCTTCATGGATAGCATGAATAATTATTTTTTTCTCCTCTCGGTTGATTGACTTTTTTTCAGTTGAGATCATTTCAATTCCTAACGCTTATCAATAATTGCCATGGTAATCCGACTAATGCACACCAATTCCTGAATTTCATTTAAAATACGAATCTCCCATACATGGGTTTTCTTACCGATATGTAAAGGTTTGGTTGTTCCATATACATAACCCTCTTTGGCACTCTTAACGTGGTTTGCATTAATTTCAAGCCCCACACAGTATTGCGTATTTCGATCAATACAACAATTGGTTGTTATATTTCCCAGTGTTTCGGCCAACGTTACAGATGCTCCCCCATGTAACAACCCAAGGGGTTGTTGAGTTCTGTTATCGACAGGCATTTTTGCCGATATCGAATCATCGTTTATCGAAATAAATTCAATACCCAAATGGCTAACCATCGTGTTGGTGGAAAGTTTATTTAACGAATCGAGTGTTAGTCCAGGCTTAAATACAGACATTGGAGTAAAGCATGCGAGTTTAAACAATTTCGCTATTTTTGCGCCCGCAAAGCGGCCTGAAATTAGGTAGAAATGATGAGCAAAAAAATATATATCATCCGGCACGGGCAGACAGATTACAATCTGAAGGGTATCGTGCAGGGGAGTGGGGTTGACTCATCCTTAAACGATCGGGGGCGCGAACAAGCGCACAATTTTTTCCACCACTACAAGGATGTGGCCTTCGATAAGATTTATACTTCGGCTCTTAAAAGAACCAGCGAATCGGTTGAGGATTTTTTGGTGAAAGGAATACTATCGGAAAGCCTTACAGGTTTAAATGAGATAAGTTGGGGGGCGAAAGAAGGACAGCGAATAACTCCTGAGGAAGATGCTTATTACCATTGGATGCTGAACCAATGGCAATTAGGTCAAACGAATGAACGGATTGAAGGTGGTGAAAGTCCTGATGATGTTTCGAAGCGTCAAGAGGTAGCATTGAAGCACATTTTGAACAACAGGATGGAGTCTACGGTATTGGTTTGTATGCATGGCAGGGCTATGCGAATTCTTTTATGCAAACTCTTGAATTATCCGCTGCGATGCATGGATATGTTTGAACACGAGAATCTGTGTCTCTATTTGGTGGAGGGTACTGGTTCAAGTTTTTCGATTAGAAAATACAATGACACAACTCATTTGAAGGAAATACACAAGAGTGACGATAGCCGATTGATTCAAGCTATTACGCCTTAACTGTAGTAAGCCATTCTAATTCAGTTCGGGCTTTGCTATCGATGCTGTTTTTATACTCGTGTTTTGGATAGTTAAGGGCTTGAGAAAAATATTTTTTTGCAGCGACAAAATCTTTTTGGTCTTTGGCAATATAGCCTAATTGTAATGCTGAATTGGCACCAAAATACCACGGATTATTTTTGGTCATATCAATGCTTTGCTGGTAAAAAAGTTTTGCCACAGAAAGTTCACCCATGCGATGGGCGAGCCGTGCTTTCCGATAATAGTACTCTGTTCGGTCTTTATCCGTTTTTAAATCTGTCGGTGTAATAGTTTGCAAGGTAGCAGACGCTTCTTTGTAGTAACCGCCATCCGTACTAAATCTTACCTTTAACAGTTTCCTGTTTGGAAATTCGGTTTCTTCCAATTGTTTGGCGGCATATCGATCGGGTTCAGCTTTATCGGTACCCGTAGTTTTTGCCTTATCAAAATTAGCTTTAGCAGATTTGGTGTCGCCCATTAACCAGTAGTCAAGCGATATTTTAAAGTAGGAATCCTTCTTGAAACTAACACTGGGATAGTTTTTAATAAACCGCTGATATGAAGCAATTGACTTCTCATAGTCACCTTTTTGCATAAGCACTTCGCCACGCAAGTAGTCGATGTAGTAGATGGGCAATCCCTGCGCTTGCTGATCAATCTTTTGAATAAGACTAAGCGCTTCATCGCTTTGGCCATCTTTTATAAGCATGTTGACACCCAAAAATAAAAGCAACCGATTATCGGGTTGATCTTTGAGACACATGGAAATTCCGTCAGCCGCCTCTGGAAATTGTTGATTTAGAAATCCCTTTACCGTATAGAAAAGGATGGTAGCCTCCATACTTAATGATGATTTGGAATTTCTAAGTTCGGTAAACTGCTTTTGGCCCGTGCTTACCGAACCTTTCATCCCTAAGAGGCTTACAAACCACTTATATTTATCAGGCACAGAACCTAACATTACCTGGATAACGCCACTTGTTTTTTTTATTGGAATAAACTCGGGATTTCTTTAAACAATCATTAGCCAGCTGATAGGCTTTACGAATTGACATAACCGCATTTATATCCTGACTGAGATTGAGAAAACAAAAACCCGTTGCAAATTAAGTTCTGCTTGTAAGAAAAGGGTTTCAGGGCCAACGGGTAACCCCTCCAAATATTTTAGGCGCTCTTTAAATCGTAAGTCAATCTGTTCAAAGGCCTTATGATCTTCAGTAATTAATATATAAACGGTTTCATTTAAACTTTCTACATAAAGTTTATGAAACTCATTGGTCTTTATTCTTTTTAAGTATTCGGTAGCCTTATCGGGCTGAAGAGAGAAAACTATGTTATAGGCTTTTTGCAATTCGGTATCGAATTGCCAAATCATATCATTAGCCTGTAGAGGTATAAAAAATAAAAAAAGGCAAGTGGATATGCCTGCCTTTTTAATATTTGCTATGATTTTGTCGCTATACAACCTTTTTGGTTTTTTTTACTGGTGCCGCCTTTTTTGGTTTTGGCTCTTCTTCCATAGATCCTAAATCTACATCAGCCAAAATTCTGCCAGAATGCTCGTCTATAACAATTTTTTTCTTTTCGCGAATCTCAGCAATTTTTTGGGGAGGAATAATGATGTTGCAACCTTCTGCAGCACCTCGTACTACCCGCACAACGGCTAATCCATTCGATAAATTAGTTCTTAAACGCGTATAATGCTTAAGAAGTTTATCTTCAATTTTCTTAGTTGCCTTTTCCCGCTCTACCATTAATTTTTTCTCCTCTTCCTGGCTTTCGTTCAAAATTCCTTCAAGCTCATCTTTCTTGTTCTGAAGATCGGCTTCTCTTTCCTTAATAACCGTCTCAATGGTGCCTATATCGCTCTTCTTTAGTTCAATTTTATCTTTCGACTCTTTAATCTTTTTCTCACAAATCTGTACCTCAAGCTCTTGAAGTTCAATTTCCTTGGTAATAGCATCAAACTCGCGGTTATTCTTAACGTTTTTCTGCTGCTCGTTGTATTTTTTGGTAAGCTTTTCAGCTTCCTTAATAGCCTCTTTGTTTTTCTTAATGCCTTCTTCTAATTCCTTCAGGTCAGTCTCAAAACGCCCTAATCGGGTGCGATATCCCTCCATTTCATCTTCCAGGTCCTGAACCTCATCGGGCAGGTCACCTCTCAGTTTTTTGAGTTCGTCCAGTTTTGAGTCTATGGATTGTAGTTTTACTAAGGCTTCTAATTTTTGTGCAACTGTTTGATTTTCCATTACTTACAGGTAGCTAATTGGATTGGTTACGACATTTGAAAAAATGATTGCAAAAGTAGGGAATTTTTCTTGCAAATACTCACCAATGAGCTCTTTCGTGAATTGTTCGCTCTCATAATGGCCAATATCGGCTACTGTGATTTTGTTGTCGGCATCAAAGAATTCGTGGTATTTGAAATCGGCCGATATAAATACATCTGCACCTTTCGCAATGGCCTGTGGCAACAAGAAAACTGCCCGCTCCCCGCAAAGGGCCACTTTGGTTATATGCTTTGCATGGATGTTTGTGTACCGGACACAGTTGGTATCCATCACTGTTTTCAATCTATTTAGAAAGCCTAATGACTCTTCCGGGACAGGTAATTCCCCAAGCATACCTGAGCCTACCTCTTGATTTTGATTAGCAAGATCTGATACATAGTAGGCAACTTCCTCATACGGATGACTTTGCCTCAAAGCCGTAAGTATTTTTGTTAAAAGAAGCTTAGGAAAATCATTTCCACCCTCGTCTCTTTTTGTTTTCTCGAGTTTCCCTTTTGATCCCGCAAAGGGTTTAGAATTTTCAGTAGGTAGATAAGCGCCCATACCTTCTGAAGAGAAACTGCAATGCGAATAATTTCCGACATGACCGGCACCAGCATCGTGCAGGGCACTTATCACTTTTTCAGTATAGTCGAGCGGAATGAACGTGACGATTTTTGATAATGTATTTTGCCTGGGCGACAAGACCTGAAGATTTTTGAGTCCGAGTCGATCGGCAATTTTTTTGTTAACACCCTGAATTACGTTATCAAGATTGGTGTGGATAGCGTAGATAGCAATTTGATTGCGGATCGCCTTTATCAATACACGCTCTACATAAGTATTGCCAGTAAGTCTCTTGACTCCTTTAAACAGAATGGGGTGGTGGGCGATGATTAAATTGCAGGATTTGGAAATAGCCTCCTCAACAACGGCTTCTGTACAATCCAGCGTAACGAGAATACTTTTTACATCATCAGCTGCCTGACCCGTTATCAATCCACTGTTATCATATTCTTCCTGGTACTGCGGTGGCGCGAGTTTTCAAGACTTTCGATTACCTGTTTTATAGTTATTGTAGCCATCGATTTATGTACTTTTGACCAAAAATAACGAAAGATCACGGCAGTGCTTTATGCATCTGTTAAAGTACCTTCTGTTACCCTTTGCCTGGCTTTATAATCTGATCACGAGGCTAAGAAATTATCTCTATGATATCGGACATAAAAAGTCTTTTCAATTTGATACGATTGTTATCAGTGTTGGTAATTTAAATGTAGGGGGATCGGGTAAAACGCCTATGGTCGAATACTTGATTCGATTATTATGCAGCCAATATAAGGTAGCTACCCTAAGCCGAGGGTATGGTAGAAAGACAAAAGGGTTTCGTATCGCAAAGGATGATGACACAGCCCTTACCTTGGGTGATGAGCCTTACCAGATTTTTAGAAAGTTTAAGGAAAGGATTGTAGTTGCAGTTGGAAGACAGGGCATTGGCCATTCCCACTATTTTAAATGAGTGTCCAGAAGTTCAAGTAATTTTAATGGACGATGCTTTTCAACATCGGGCCGTTGTTCCTCAATTCTCAATTTTGGTTACAGACTACAACAAGCCTTTTTATAAGGACTTCCTTATGCCTTTCGGTCGACTGAGGGAGGCAGGGATGGTGCTGCGCGGGCTGACGTGGTAGTGATGACTAAATGTGCTGATCTTAATTCAGATACAGAAAATTTAATCCGCCAGAAGCTTGAGAATCAGGCAGGTTCTAAGCCCGTTTTTTTTAGCCGTTTGAAGTACAATTCTCCGCTTGGGATAGATCATGCTCAATCCATAAGTAATGATATTGTGTTGGTTTCTGCTTTAGCCAATAACAGTTCGTTTGCGCATGCAATAGCAAAGGATTTTAAGGTACATCACCATGTGAGATTTCCAGATCATCATGTGTATTCGATCTCAGATATTATTTCGATACATCAAAAGGCTGAGGATTGTAAGGCTGATTCGATTCTTACTACAGAAAAGGATATGGTTAAACTTATTGTTCCAGCCTTGGTAAATGAAGTCAGCAAAAAAAATGGTTTTATGTACCCATTGAAGCCACCTTTATAAAGAATGGTGCGGAATTTGACGTAATGATTAAAGAGCTCGTTAAAGAAAATCTGGCGAAACTGGCGGCAAGCATCGAAAAACCAGAGGCTCTTTCCTAATTCTAATCTATTTTTGCGCGTGTTTTTAAAAAAGTGCCATCTAATATTTTTTATTTTCCTGACAGGAAGTTTAAACTTGCTGGCGCAGGAAGAAACTCCAACACGGTCGGGCAGAGGATCTCAGATTCTTGATGATTCAACGGTAAACGTATATGGCCCCAATACCACCAAATGGATTACTGAAAACAACATATTTCAGAATAAGGGCGATTATCAACCGCTTGATACGATGTTGAGCAACTATCATCGATGGACCTATATTCAGAGCTCTAATAATTTTTATCATAACCTTGGCAATGTTGGCACAGCCCTAAATCCTATCTTTTACAAGCACCAACCAAAATAGGAGCGACTCCAGGGTTCACCTCGTATGGGAAGTACTTTGATACCGAAGAGCCGCTAATTTTTGATACTAAATCACCCTACACAAGAATATTTTTTAGTTTGGGGTGGCGAAGGTCGCGCTATGTCTCGGATTGAGTTTAGTAGAAATATTACCCCCCGTTGGAATTTTGGTTTCAACTACAGGCCAATTCTGGTCGACAAACAAATTCAACGGCAAGGTAAAGGCGACCGGCAAACCATCAGTCAATACTATGATTTTCATTCTTCTTATAAATCAGAAAACGAACGATATTTTATTACAGGAAATTACAGGCGAATCCGCCATCGGGTGAATGAGAATGGTGGAATCTTATTAACCCGAGACACAACGATCAATGGTTATTACGACCCTAACGCTCAACCTTATCTATTAGCAGCCAAAACGGAAGAACTACGAAATGTATTTCATATCTATCATCAATATCAACTTGCCTCACCTTTACAGGTTTATCACAAACTAAATTTGTCGCGACAGGAAAACATTTTTAATGATACCCGAAGCAGCGAAGTAAACTATGATAAATACTTTTATATACGAATCCGGATCAAGACATAAATACTCAGGATGTTAATGATGCCGTACGTTTTAAATCAATTACCAACGAGGTGGGGATGAAAGGGAATGCGGCATTTCTTTTCTATAGTTTTTATTACAAGATGCGAACCTATAGTACATTTTAACGAGTATGTAGATGAAACACAATTGTCCTTTAAGAATGATGGTATTGAAAATTATCTGGGTGGGCAGATTGACTTCCGGTTCGATTCTTTAGGCGAACTATCCTCGAGTGCTGAGTATTTACTGGGGGATACTATAAATTAAATGCCCAGTTAAGCACTCCTTGGCTTGAGGCAACCGGAATCAGCTCCTTGTCGAAAGCTCCTTTTTGCCATTCGCGTATCGCGGAAGTCACAATTCATGGGTAAACGATTTTTCAGATCCTTTTCTTTAACCAGTTATCTGGCTTTATTAAAACCTGGGTTGGTGGACTTTCGGTTGCACCGGGCATTACGTATACATCGCAGAATAATTACATTTATTATAAGGAGAATAAGGTTGCAGGCGAACAGGAGGTAATTCCGGTTCAATCTTCCGGTAGTCAACAAATACTGGCTCCGGAGTTAAGGATGTCAGTCCGCTTTTTTGCGGCATGTTTATCTAAGACCTCAGGTTTTGTATTCTAAACTTCTTAGTAACGATGATCAGGCCATTCGTATACCGGAATGGTTTGCCAATGTGCAACTGGCCTATGAAAATTTTCTATTCAAGGATAATCTTCAACTTCAGGCTGGGATCGATTTTCATTGGCGGTCCGATTATACCGCGCTGGGTTATGCACCGGCTATTCAACAATATTATGTGCAAGACGATTTTGTGAGTCCGGCTTTCCCGTTGGTGGATGTTTTCTAAATGGAAAAATGAAACGTGGACGAGTTCTTCTTCAAATACTCTAACCTGGTTCAGTTAATTACACAGTCTGGATACATACCAACGCCAGGCTATCGGGTCAAAGAAATATTCTTGATTTTGGGTTTGATCTATTTTATTCGATTGATGGAAAAGCATGTACTAGGATTACAGCTGCCAACAGACCCCCGGTGGGTAAACATTGCTGAGAAAAACATTGAAGAGATCTTAATCGATCATGCGTATTGTGAGCAGAAGGCGGCTTCATCGTGTATTTCGTTGATCATTTTATACCCAGAAAAGAAAAGACTAGTTGAAGAGCTAACGCCTATCGTAGCAGAGGAATGGGGTCACTTTGAACGGGTTCTGGAGCAATTGACTAAACGTGGGTTTCACTTAGGATTTCCGCGTAAAGATGAATATGTGGAGCACTTGCAAAGTATTATTAAGAGGGGTGGAAGTAGGGAGCAACAATTAGTGGAAAAATTATTAATCAATGCATTGATTGAAGCGCGCAGTTGCGAACGCTTTAGAATATTGTGGAAAGAAATTGGCGACAAGGAATTGAGTTTGTTTTATTACGAACTGATGGTATCGGAAGCTAGTCATTATAAAAACTTTTTGGCTCTTGCTAAGGAATATCTGAAGCCAGAGCTTGTTGAAGCTCGCTGGCGCGAAATTCTTGTATCGGAAGCTGTGATCATGAAAAGCCTGGAGGTTCGGGAGGATAGATTTCATTGATCAATCCGATACAATAACCTTAAAGACTTGTTTTGTTGTATTGGTTTTAAGCGTAAGTAAATAAGTACCGGATTTTGTTGGCAGGGTTAACGTTTGAGAATACTCACCGGGTTCTTTACTGCCCAACGATAAAGTGATAAATCTTTTGCCAACCCAATCATAAACTTCTACATCTACATTCGTTTTTTGAGTGACCGAATAGGATATCGTAACAGGCCCCGTAGTTGGATTGGGGAAGGCGCTGAGTTTTGTAACAGGTGTTATTTCATTAATCCCCGTTGGTTTCAACTGGATATAGAGATTATCAATTGACCACCCCACGAAGTTCCGGTTTGATCGGAGTAAAGGCGAAATCGAAACAACAAGGTATCACCAAGATTAAAAGCCTTGCTTAGGTCGATCGAATGATCAACCCATTGACTTGCATTGCCGGCTTGATTCGTTGTATAACTATCCAGCCAGCTTGGATTGAATGAGGCATTATATCCAGCGGAAATCGGAATCCACGTAACGCCATCTTTAGTTCCTTCTACGATTACATAATCTTTAAACTGAGGTTGACCAAATTGCGAACCGGTTGACCCTGGCTCCACAATAGCTACATCACTATACGCAAAGAAGGGATGAGCGGGAGTAAAAAATAATGGGTTGCTTTAGAAGGGCCACTCCATTGTTGTTCGATAAATAATTATGGAAACTTTGTAAACTAAATTAGAATTTCCAAAAGACTGAACAGTAAATGTGGTTAATGCAAAGTCATTGGCGTTCTGAAAATGATTAAAATATTGTTGCTGAAAGGATTTTAAAACGATGTGCTCACCAGTTACTGTTTTAGAATGAAATGGGGCTTTGTCTTTATAACTAATAAGTTTTGCTTCCACACTGCCCACCGGAGCACCAACAATTTGAAGTAGGTAACTGCCAGGTAGCACAGCCCTTAACTTACCAACCTTTATATTTTGCAGCCAGATTTCGGTTGAATCATATTCATCAAGTAAAGAAATGGATACCGATAACTCTGATTGAGGAGACGTACCAATAGCATGTATCGTAGGATTAATCAAGACAGCCTGTATATTCTCTGTTTGCGCGGTCCAGATTCCGCGACCATGGGTGGCAATAACAACTTGGTCGTCCTGACCTTTCATATGCCACACAGCAACATTCGGAAATCCTCCAGTAACGACCATGTTTGTCCGTTATCTAGTGACTCTACAATACCAATTTCTGTCCCCACCCAAATAATTTCAGGATTGTCGGGACGCACATAAAGACAATACACCGCTACATTCGGAAAGCCCGTACTACTCGTTGGTGCTAAACCGAAACCTGAGATATCCTGCCAGCTTTGTCCCAGGTTTTTTGTTCTTAGAATTTTTGGTTTGCCTGCGAAAGAGAACAGCGCAAATGCAGTACTATCTTCTACCGGATGCGATGCCAATTTAGTAATGCCACCAAGAACCCGTTCTGTATAATTATTGGTCGTAGTAAAGGTTTGTCCGCCATTGGTGGATACATGTAAGTTTCTACTATCTCCTGAATTAACCATCGCACTGCCGGCCCAAATAATATTTGCGTTTGCTTGTGAGACTTCAATATCCATAAATGACGTAGAGCCCCATTTTTCATCGATGGGAGTTAGCGTCCAGTTCGTACCGAAATCATTCGATCGAAAAACGCCATCCGATGACAAAGTGAAAACAACATCTGGATTATCTTTTGAGCTGGCCAACTTCGAAACAAAGGGATGGGTTCCCGACAGCCCGTTGGTTGCTGAAGTCCAGGTGTTGCCACCATCATTCGATTTTCTAAAATTGTTTCCTTGCGATCCGCCTAAAAGTTTACTGTCGTCAAGTGGATGCCAGATTACTTCAAACCCATCACCACCAATGCTAAATACATAATTGGTTGTGTTCGAAGCGTTGGTTCCGGTTGGCGACCGCCAGGTTCCATTGTCCTGCATGCCACCAAAATATTCATCAAATCCAGGTCGTTTATCTGCACCATAAAACTGACTGGTATTATACGTGCGACCCACCATGGTCCAATCGCCTTGATTAACACCTGGTGTTGCCGATGAATTTGAAATAAAGATTCCACCATCGCTGGCATTTAAGATTTTTATAGGTGGTGCCTGATGTTGGAATAGCAAGGAGGTTGTGATGATCGGGATGAACATCGGTACCAAACACAACAAATCTATTTTGCTATCAAAATTTCCATAGGCATCAGCAACCGGAGTGGTTGTGGCGTTGATTTTGGGAATAGAAGTTAAACTGATTTTAATTTTTGACTCAACGATATCTGCGGGCCAGTTTTTTCCTGCAGCCAGAACCGGCCATATTGAATACATTTGTTTGAAGAGTTGTCCACCAGCAACAGCAATGTCTGCAGAGGGTGTAACGGAGTGATAGTCTTCCTGATGAAGAAAAAGATATTCCCGACTTTGACTGGTGGCTGGACCATCGGTGTTTTTGAAGGAGCAAATTAAATTGTCCATTCCGATCCTGATCCGAAAGGAAACCATCAACTGTTTGTTGTTGGTTATGTCCCAAACTTCAAAGGGTAGATTAACATAATCCGCGTAGCTATAGCTGATATCGGGTACGCCTGAGGTTGCTCCGACCGGTGTTAAAAACCGATGCGCCATTTGATTTTTCCCCGGACCAAATCTAATTTCAACCGATACCGTTGCGTCTGAAGTTACTGATAGTTTTCCATTTGCTTGCGTAGCTCCATAATTCAACAGCGAAATAAAACTTGTTCCCAATTCTTCCATAGAATATATGTTGATGGGTGCTGAAGAACCATTTTCCAATTGCGTCCGGAAAGACTAACTCCACCATGGTACACCACGTTGGCATTGAATGGATCGCAAAGAATTGTATTATCGTACCAACCCTGGCCACCCAAAAAATCAAATAGGGTATTATTAAAGGTTACATCAGCAATGGACCAGTTGGTGCCCGCATCATCGGAAACGTATAAATCGGACAATGAACCTCCCAAGGTGCTTTGTGCCGAAGCAAAAATTCTGTTCGTATTGTTGGGTGAAATAGCAATCTCTGTTCTGCCGTTCGGACTCATGCCTGTATTGGAAAGAGCCCAGGTAACTCCAGCATTCGTAGACTTCAGTACACCTACACTATTTTGAGTAGCATATTGAATGTTAAAATTCCCCGGTGTGGATTTTAAATCTTCTACGGATTGCAGGTTAGATACCTTTGTCCATGTATCTCCGCCATTGGTAGTTCGATAAATTCCGATAGCCGTAGCTGCCACGGCAGTATTTGCATCAGTGGGATGAATGATGATCCGGTTAATATCAGAAAAGTTAATGGTGGAGGGAAGATGGTTCCAGGTTTGTCCCCGATCATTGGATTTAAAGATTCCGTTGCCACGGATACCTACGAGACCACCAAAACTTTCTCCCGTACCTAAATAGATCACATTGTGATTTGAGGTTGCCATGGCAAGTACAGTTGTTGCCAGATTTGTAAGGTCGGGTGTTATTAGATTCCACGCGTTACCGCCAGTAACCGTTTTCCAAACACCGCCACCGGCCGAGGCAGCAAACCAGGTATTTTGCGTTGGATCATCCGGATCAACGATTAATCCGCGGGTGCGACCCGGCACGTTGGCCGGTCCACGTTCTTTCCATTCGAGTACACCGTTTGATTGTGTACGACTGTTTGAATTTTTTCGGGCAGCGATGGCTTTTGCGTTCTTAATCTCACGCTTAATAAAACCTTCCTCATACTCCGGACCGTTGGCGTTTGCTGGTGTGCGGATACCGCGATGGAGTAAAGCAAATTGCTCGGGCCCATTGAATTCTGCTGGAATAAATTCCTCCACTCGGTTATCGATAGGTCGGTTGATAACCCACAGCAACCCACCGCAGAACAATAACACAACTATTGAAATGTGCCGCAACTTCATAGATGCTATTTGATGGCCTTAAGGGTTATCACTTTTTTGTAGACGGATGGATCTTCGTTGTCTTTTGGCATTCGTGGATAATCAAGAACCTCCAATGAGTTGTTATCCAACCACTTTACGTAACCGGGCATATAACTTCCTTCGTATAAAATGGTTTTTGACTCTGTTTCTATAACGACAAATTTTAAAATACCCGATGCGGGTACTTCGGGAGATTCCTGTACATATAATTTGTAATCAGCTGCTGGGCTGGGGTAGGTGTTACAATCAGCGCCTAATTTCTCGGTGGCGACTTGTTCGATGGTTTTTGAATTAGCCTCGTTGTTTAGCACTGACTTACAAGCAACATTAAAAAGTAAAGTGCTGACTACTAAACCTAACAGCGATTTTTTTTTCAGCGCGCCAAACATCAAGTCTTTTGCTTTTTCTTTTTTGCTGCCGGAAATAAAATGTTGTTAAGAATCAGGCGAAAGCCCGGTGAGTTAGGATGCAAATTGAGATCAGTCGGTTCTTCTCCTACCGTGTGCTGATAATCTTCTGGGTCATGACCTCCGTAATAAGTCCAAAAACCTTTACCAAAAACGCCATGTAAATATTTGGCTTCTTTAATCTCTGAAGTTTCGCCCATGATCACTACATCAGGTTTTATCAATTTTTTTTTGAATCCGGTCGTTTGCCCATAAAATCCTTTTACAACCCGCGTGTGATTCTGCGTAAGCATGGTTGGGATGGGATCCCACTTCGCGGAGAATTGAAATATAGAGAAGTAGTCGTTGTCCTGACGCAAGCCACGATCTGGAAAATTATTATCGATATCAGAAAATTCGTATTGATACGGATCGCGCGAAATCCGGAAGTCCGTGAAGGCAAGTGTTTTTTCAAAGTCCAATTTTTCTTGCGCCTGTGGGTCGGCTGCATCGCCATCGTACATGCGTTCGCAGATATCCACTCCCTCAGCAGCAAGGGCGATGTCGTAGGTGTCGGTGGCCGAGCACATGGCAAACAGAAAACCACCTCCGGCTACAAATTCTTTAATCCGTTTCACCACGGCCAACTTGGCTTGCGATACTTTATGAAAGCCAAACCTGCGCGCAGTTTCTTCCGCCTCTTTTTGTTGTTCGAGATACCATGGATAGTTTGCATAGTTGCTGTAGAATTTTCCGTATTGACCGGTGAAGTCTTCATGGTGGAGGTGCAACCAATCATACTTGGGGAGCAGGTCATTCAAGATTTCATCATCAAAAATTACATCATATGGAATTTCGGCATAGGAGAGTACCAGCGTAACAGCATCATCCCACGGTTGTTTTGATTTGGGTGAATACACTGCTATTCGTGGATATTTTTCCAGCTTCATAATATCGTAGTTCACCGCAGGGCTGGCAATTTCTGTTACAATGGCATTTACCTTTGCATCTGAAATAATTTCGTAGCTAACGCCTCGCACTACTAACTCATTTTGAATTTTTGGATTATACGTGCACATGAAGCTTCCGCCCCGGTAGTTCAACAGCCAATCCACCTCAATGTCGTTTTTCAGAATCCAATAGGCAATTCCATAAGCCTTCAAGTGATTGTTTTGCTTATCATCCATGGGTATAAAAATGGAATTAGCCAAAACCTTTCCCGAAAGGGAGATAAAAAAGAACAAAATCAACCAGCGCATCGTTAAATCACTTATTTAGCTATTACTTGTAACAAAAGAATCCGTAAAAAGTCTCCCCATTAGAACGATTAAAGATATAATTTTGCCAATTAGTTTTCATCGTAAATAGAGTGATTGTCTATTAAAAACCGTTAGAAGCATGAATTTATTAGAAAATATCAGAGAAGGACTTCGATCGGTACAAGCCAATATGCTTCGATCGGTGCTTACCGCCCTTATTGTGGCGATTGGAATAACCTCGCTGGTTGGAATTCTTACGGCTATTGATGGTATTGAATATTCGGTGAATGAGAGTCTTTCTTCCTTAGGCGTAAATACGTTTGACGTCTATTCAAAATGGAACCGAGGTACTAACCAGGATGGTGTGAAGGAGAAAGTGCGGGCCCGACTTACCTTATCTGAAATGCAGAAGTTTATCGATCAGTATAATGTACCTTCTATGGTAAGTTTATCAGCCCGGCTAACAAACCTGGCCGAAGTTAAACATGGCTCTCAAAAGACAAATCCTAACGTAGATATTCGGGGTGCCAACGAAGAATACATTCCGATTAAGGGACTCAATATTCAAGAAGGAAGAAACTTTTCACGTTTTGAAGTTCAGCGAGGAAGCAACGTAGCTGTGATTGGATATAAATTGGCGCAAGCCTTATATGGAGACATTCCGATGCCTGTAGGTACGAGTATTTCGTTTAAAGGCACACAATTTAAAGTTATAGGCATGTTAAAAGAGAAAGGCGATTTTTCGGATAACAATTATGATAATATGGTGATCGTTCCCATTCTGGTTGCCAATCAATTAGCAGCCGGGCAGCCACTCAATTATCGATTGAATGTAGGTATTTCTGATATGAATCAATTAGATTATGCTATGGGTGAAGCTACAGGCTTAATGCGTAAGATTCGTCAAGACAGAGTAGAAGATGCCAATTCTTTTGAAATAGAAAAAGTGAATCGCTTGCTGAGGAAATGGAGAGCATTACCAATGGCTTGCGTTTTGGTGGATTTGGCGTTGGCTTTATTACTTTATTAGGGGCATCTATTGCCTTAATGAATATTATGTTGGTTTCGGTTACTGAACGTACACGCGAAGTGGGAGTAAGAAAAGCATTAGGAGCAACCCCCTTGCGCATCCGGCAGCAGTTTGTGATTGAGGCAATCGTTGTTTGCTTATTAGGAGGTATTGGCGGAGTTATTTTAGGTATCATTGTCGGGAATTTAATTTCAAAGGCGATTGGCATAGATGCATTTGTTGTGCCCTGGTTATGGATGATGGTAGGGATGTTGATCTGTATTTTTGTAGGATTACTATCTGGGTACTATCCGGCACATAAAGCGTCCAAACTCGATCCGATTGAATCGCTGCGGTTCGAGTAAAGTTATTTTCAAGATTCTTTTTCAGACTCCCTCTTAAATCAAAGAGGGAGTTTTATTTTTGTGATGGAGAAATGCCAGAGTGGTTGAATGGGACGGTCTCGAAAACCGTTTGGCGCGCAAGTGTCACCAGGGTGCGAATCCCTGTTTCTCCGCTTTTTATTTTTTAATAGTAGTGTTGGTCAGCGACCAACAATAACTTTTAGGGCTCTAAGTAGGATTATTTTTCATCTTCAAATATTCGCCAACCAGAATAGCTGCAGGGAAATAAACTTCTTCCGCAATTTCAGCATGTTTCCGAAGCGCTCTTTCAAAATCAAGAACTTCAGGATGGTTTTCCTGTGTCGCTACTTCCTTTAGCTGCACCATTAAAGCATTGATCATCTGGTGTTCCAACGTCATGTGAGCCAACTGTGATTTCAATTTTTCAGCTAACTGAATAACGTCTTTACTTTGTTCGGGTATTCTATCGCTTGCTAACAACGGCAACAAACCTAAAGGGGGTAGCTCAAAATCTTCTTCTTCTCTAAAATGATGTTGCATCAATTCTTCAATTTCAGTAGCTGCAAGACCAGTACTGTCTTGAAATAAGGTTATTGCATTAACTTGACTAAGAAGGAATTCGTGTTCTACTTTTATTGACGAAGGGACGCCTGGTTTTCCGGGGAATATGGTAATATAGTTTTCTTCTGCGCGCGGGCGACAGTGACTTAAGAGCATAGCAAACGCAATCAGATAAATGAAATTCTTCATAAAATTTATTTAAGTTACAATTAGCACTTCATTATCGACAGTACCTATGGATAATCATTGATAGCAAGTTATTGTACAGAATACGTTGTGTTAGCCTCGGTATGTTGTGTTATGATTTGGCACACCTAGAAAGTTAAGATTATTTTCAAGGTGCCAACCTACATAAGTCAGTATCAAAATTACTGCATTTTTGTGTTTCCAAACGCCTTATTTTGAAGGCGTATTACAATTGCCTATCATTATTCTACGCAATAGAAAAACCAAAATAAAATCGAATTCTCAATGTTTAATGTTTAATCAGTATCTACAATTTGACTTGCAAAGCAAGGCTTCCGTATTCCTGATCATATTGTCCTTTAAATTCTGCTCCGATAGATTTTTGGCTGATAATTACACGGTACTTTGGCATTTCGAACGTAATTCCAACGTCATATAATACTACTACTCTCTCTATTTGATCTTTGCTTAGTACATAGCCAGTGTCCTGAGATCGCAATTGATTTAAAAGGCCGCCCTGCAAAAGAGCGTTACTTAAGACAACCCGAACAATAGGCTTCATAAATACGTATAACTGTAATTTGTTTCTTTCGGTTGTAAGTGGTCTATAAATATTACCAAAGTAATCATTGAATTTCCCAACTCTTAGCATAAAACCGGCCCCTGCGGCATTATAAATTGTGCCACTAAATGTTTCAATTATACCAATCAGTAGAATTTGTTTCGATGCCTGAAGTATTTGCTTTTCTATACTGATGTTATAGTTCAATATTATATCGTTAGGCACTTGGTTGTTCCAACCAAGGGGTTTTGTGTCATTGATGATACGGTGAACC
Organism: Flammeovirgaceae bacterium; assembly: GCA_016712035.1. Taxonomy (GTDB): domain Bacteria; phylum Bacteroidota; class Bacteroidia; order Cytophagales; family Cyclobacteriaceae; genus ELB16-189. Next base: position 50,112 of record JADJRT010000012.1, read on the forward strand.
ATAGTCTGGGTTTCTTTCGCAAAACTCAACTGTCCAATTACTCCAAAACGAATTTCAGTTGTAACTTTTGTTTTTCAAGCTTATTAATTGACTGAAGAGAATGTATACTGTAAAATGCGCCTGCATATGGACGGTCATCATATTGAATCTTTGTTACTGAAATATTCTTTGGAGTAAACATAAATTGTGCTATCCCCATCCGTAAATATTATTGTGTTCACGCGAAATATTTAGTAAAAGCGATGATGGGAATCTTGCTTTTTGACTTTTTGTATAAAAAAAATCAATCCTTATACCGTTGGTATAGTACCTATCTGTACCATCTCCACGAACATTTATGAAATCGTTATCCCAAAGAATACGAAATGAATGTCTACTATTCGCCAATTGTGCTGACGCATTGTTAATAATAATTAATAACAAAAATATTCCCATCAGGATAAACAGAATATTCGGAGCTCTTATACTCATCGTTATGCTTTAGGCCGTCTCTTTTTGCGCTTTCTTCTTACTCAGACTCTCCTTTATTCTATCTACCGTATAGTAAACCAGCGGCACTAAGTACACAGTCAGAATAAGTGATGATAGAAGTCCACCAATAATAACCCAAGCCAACCCGTTTTTCCATTCACTAGCTGTTCCGCTTGCCAATGCAATGGGTAGCATTCCAAATACCATCGCTAATGTTGTCATTAATATAGGACGCAAGCGTTCTTTGCCAGCTAAAATTAAAGCTTCTCTATAATGCTTTCCCGTTGCTTTTAATTGATTAGTAAAATCAACAATTAGAATTGCATTTTTTGCGACTAATCCCATCAACATAATTAAACCTAAAAGAGCAAACAGACTTAGATTGTTCAATGACAAATTCAAGGCTAAGAATGCCCCAATTGCAGCAACAGGTATAGAAAACAATACTACAAATGGGTAAATAAAACTATCATAGAGCGCAACCATAATAAGATAAATCAAAATGAAGGAAATGATTAGCACCGAACCCAACGCTCCAAAACTGTCGTTTTGCCTTTTTATATCGCTACCCCAGGTTAGCTGTATGCCTTCTGGAAGAGGGTTCTCTTTGAGGTAGTTAACAACATCATCGGCAACAGTTCCCGATGGTCGGCCAAGCGCATCGGCTGTCAACGTTATAGCTGGCTGCCGATCTTTTCTTTCCAACAAAGAGGGTGAGTTATCTTGAACGACCTCCGCGAATTGTGAAACCTCGAAAGCCATGCCTTGAGGATTTACAATAGTCATTGCTTTAACATCCTGCATATTCTTCCGATTGAAATCATCCAACCAAATTCTTACAGGATACTCGGTACCCTTCTCCGTTAATGTGGCATCTTCATTTCCGGTAAAGCCGTTCTCAAATTTATTCCAACAAAGGCCGTGTTAAGTCCAAATCGTTGCATCTTGTCTTTATCCGGTATCACTTGAAACTCAGGACTACCTTCTTCAACAGACAGGCGCGCGTTATCAGCACCCGGTATTTTCTCGACAACAGATTTTAAGTAATTTCCAGCTTGCATAACCTCGAGCACATCACTTCCACTCAACGTGATTTCTATTGGTGCTGAACGCGGCACTAAACCCAGTGCAGCCATGGAATAGTTGATTCCTGGAAATTCATCTCGCAACGCCTCCCGAATTTCCATCATGAATTTTTCCGTTGGTTGATTTGCTCGTTCCGCAGCAGGTTTAAGTTGGATCGTTAGCTCCGTTTTATTGACAGATCCCACACCTAAACTTCCTATCCCTGTGCTTGGGCCTCCCACATTACTGAACACCGTAAGTACCTCCGGTTGTGCCGATATGAAACTTTCTATTTTCTGTGAAACAATATTGTTTTGCTGGAGGGTGGTGGTTTTGTCAAACTCCAAACCCATTCGAAATTTTCCCTGATCACCTGTAGCAATCAGTTCCTTTCCGATAATTCCTTGTTTCATAATTCCCAACGTGACTACAAACAGCGCAAGAATAATGGCGGTGGTAATAAGTTTATGGCGCAACACCCAGTCAAGTTGTCGGCCATACCAATTCGTAAAAACATCTAGCTGATGTTCAAACCAAAGTAAGAATCGATTAAAAAAATTGGTCGGTTGCAAATCTTCGGACTTGCCGATTCGTGAAGCCATCCATGGGGTTAGCGTAAAACCCTACTAGTAAACTGGTTAGTGTGGAGGTAACAACAACTACCGAAAATTGCTTGAGCATATCCGATACAAAAACTTGTAAGAAGAGAATGGGAAGAAATACCACCACATCGACAAGTGTTATTGATAAGGCAGAGAAACCAATTTCCATTCTTCCATCCAATGCTGCCGTGCGCTTGTTTTTTTTCATGTCCAGATGTCGTTGAATATTCTCTAACACCACGGTAGCATCGTCTACGAGGATACCGATGATTAAAGACATCGCGAGCAATGTCATTAGGTTGAGGGTATACCCCAACAGCCACATTACTGCAAATGCGGTAACAAGTGAAGTAGGGATGGCGACCAATACGATAAATGAATTCCTAAAACTTCTTAAGAATAAAAGCATGACAAGCGAAACGAGTATCACGGCTAAGATTAAATCTACAACTACTGAGTTTACTGCAGCAATCGTGTTATCGGTAGAATCGTCAGAAATTTCAAAATTTACATTAGCAGCAGCATATTGATTTTCAATGTCGTGAAATTTAGCACTGACTAATTTTGAAACATCAACAGCATTTGCGTCTCCTTGTTTTTTTAGCAAAATGCCAATTCCATTTGCTCCGTTATAACGATTCACCGATGTGATTTCTTTAATCCCATCTGTGATGCTCGCAATATCTTTTACATACACCGGACTGCCCGGAACAGGCATAGCAATTTGTACGTCCCCGATATCTTCAATGGTTTTAAATTTCCCGGTTAAGCGTACAGAATTTGCAACCGATGACTGAACCTTTCCGGAGGGTACGTCTAGGCCTGAGCGATTGATAGCTTCTGTAACCTGATACAGTGATAGTTTATATAGTTTAAGTTTTTCCTTATCAATCTTAACTTGAATTCTCTTTCCTCTCCTCCTAAAGTGTGATTTCGGCCACACCCTTCAACTGCTGAATCTGCGGCAAAATTCATCTTTCATCTTTTGATAGAATTCTGTTGAGGGCAGTTTGCTTGTGGCGCTTACCTGCATGATTGGTAAGTCATTAGGAGATACCTTGCTTAATACTGGACTGAGTATATCCTCTGGCAATTCCTTGCGAATATTATCAATATAGCGCTGTGCATCCTGCATGGTCTGGTCTAAATCTGTTCCATACTTAAGATTGACAATTAAAACAGAAGCGTTGGGCAAAGATTTGGTAACGATAAAATCTACACCCTCTAAATTAGAAAGTGCGTCTTCAACTTTACGGGAAACAGAAGTTTCTACTTCATCTGGCTCAGCTCCAGGATACCCGGTTTTGATAACCACCACAGGTTGGTTAAAATCTGGCATCAATTCATAACTTAGATTTTTATACCCAAGAAACCCAGCGAGTATAAAAATGCTAAATAGTACAATGATCAGCGAGGGACGATTAATCGAAATTTCAGTAATGTTCATCGTTAACTATTTTAGTTTGTTTCTACGTTTGCTCCATCAAATAGATTGATCAGACCATTGGTAACAATGACATCACCCTCTTTTAAACCTGATTGAATAATGGCTGAACCTCCAACTCTTCTCAAAATTTCGATATTTTGAAGTCTTGCTTTTCCATTATCAACCACATAAACCTGAGGTTTAACAAACGAGCCAATGATTGCAGATGAAGGAAGCAATGGTTGTCTGGCATCAGTGCTTTTACTGACCATTACTTTTCCAAACATTCCTGCTTTGATTTTTAGATCAGCCGTGTTTTTTAATAAGAATTGTACAGGATATGTATTCGCCATAGTACTCTTACTTCCAATCAATGATGTCTTTCCTGAAAGTAAAATATTTGGGTTCGCATCAGCTTGAATTTTTGCTACTTGGCTAATCTGAAATAAATTCAAATCATGTTCTGGAACTTGGATGGTAAAACGAATTGAAGAAATATCGGTCAGTTGGAATAAAGGAACTCCGGGTGCTGCAAAAGAGCCAACCTCTGTCATTTTTAAAGTGACGATAGAATTGAAGGGAGCAACTACCACTGTTTTACTAATTTGTTCGAGTAATATGTTGCGTTGCACATGGGCTGATTTTAAACCCAGTTGAGATTTCTCAAGTTGTACACCCTGTATAGCATCTGACTCTGCCAGAATGGAGTATCGCTTTACATCGGCTTCCAATCCTTCAATTTGTATCAGTGTTGATTGAAGTTGTAATTTTAACAACGCATCGTCTAGCTTAATTAAAGTCTGTCCCTTTAACATAACTTCCTTCATCTACATACACCTGAATGACGCTACCCTGAATATCAGCACTTACTTTGGTCTCTTTGTCTGCCACGAAGATTCCTGTAAAGAAATTCTCCTCCATGGAAGGCTGATATTCAATTGTGTCGACTCCTACTTTTATAGCCTGCTCTTTGTCGTAGGTGTAGATTCGACTTTGAGCAATTTCTTTATTGCTTTTTAAGCGTACTACTACAAGCACTATAAATGCCAATGGGATTATGATATATAAAATCTTTTTCATCATCGTTATTCATTTAACATATTACCAGTTGTTTTTTTGAGGTCTAGATCGGCTTTTAAATAATCAACTATAGCCGATAAATAATTTTGTTGAATTTCTCGTAGTGTGTTATCCGACAAAAGGACATCTGTAAGTGAAGCAAGTCCTTGTTTCTGTTGGAGCAATGTTTGATCATAAATGGATTGTGCAAGGTTTACTTGTTCAAGTCTTGTTTGGACAGATCGTTGCGCTATTGATTTTGTTCTTTGCTATTTCAATAGCAAGGATGGTTTCTCTTCCAGCAAGCTATTCTGAAGCATATTATTATTAAGTTCTAGTTTTTTCTGGTTGATCTTCTTATTTGAAACCATTCCATTAAATAATGGATAGGAGAGTTGAATACCCGCAAAGCTTACCGGATAGAATTTAAGAAACTCATTGGGGGTTTTATCATACCCAAAACCAGTAACCGCATAGCTTCCATACAATGATAATGAAGGAAGTCGGGAATTTTTCAGTGAATTCAATTCACTATTTATTAGTTCGTTTTGTTTTGTTATCAGGCGCGAATCTAACGTCTGAGTCTGTGCGTAATCATTTATTGTTGAATGAACGATTTCCGTTTCTACTTCAAAATCTTGATCCATGGAAATGCCCATAGCTATCTTTAGCATATTATTCACTTGCCCATACTTACTAGTGATTTGTTCTTTTTGAGTTTCCAGTTGCTCCAGCTTGCAGTTGTACTTTTGAAACATCTGTTCCTCTGGCTAGAGCTGCTCCTTTAATAATTGAATATTCTTCAGAAGTTTGTGCGCATTGCTTAAGTTTTCATCAATGAACGGTATTTGATAATGTAGAATTTGGGCGTTGTAATATAAGGTTGTCACATCATAAAGAATTTGTTTCCCTCTTTTGGTATTGCAACTCAGAAAGCTCACGGCAATAGTGGAGGTTTCTATTGCTCCATAAACCTGTTGGATTATAAAGGGCAGCATTAGGCTGAAGGTTTACTTGATGTTATGCGGCACACCAAATTGATCTCTTTATAAATTCCTTCCGGACCACCGAATGCAGCTTCTGGCATGAACTGGTAAGGCAGTTCAACGTAATACCTGTAGTCGGCATTGATACTTAGCTTTGGAATGAGATTGGCTTTTGCTTCCAGTTTTTTTGTTGACCAATCTCAATAGTATTCCTTGCCATCAGAAGATTCTTGTTTTGATGCTGAGCAGTGTCGAGGCATTGCTGTAAAGTCCATACTTGTGCTTCTAATCTGGGATGAAGCAAGGCACCAAGAATAATTAGTACAATTGTAAATTTTCTTTTAGGTAAGTGAATATTCACTAACGTATTCATATAAATTTTTTATTTGATTAACAGCAATTGGCTATCCGTTCGCATTCACCCAATGCTTTACCATAGGTTCTATATTTACATAGTCACCTGGCAACAGGGCTTCCTTTATTCCCTTTTCATTTTCAAATACACCCGAGCCTGTGATGCAGAGTAGAAGCGCGGGCACTTTCGTTGTATGCTCCTTTAACTGTTGGCCTTTTAAAATTTGCATGGCGGTAGTTATTCCGCTTTCCCCGTTAAAAGTGAGAATGTTGAAACGGGCTTTCAGTATTGTGATTATCCCGGATGTTCATAGCGCTGATTTTTTATCGATGGTCACTACCCAAATTCCTCTTAATTGATTTTTCGATCTTATTCAAAATAGTTGGTATATGTTTCCAAATATGATTTAATAGCCTCTAATTCTTCTTTAGAAGGTGCTTCCGATAATTTTTCAATATCAGCTTTCAGCGGAAGAAGATAGTGGTGCAGTTGCTCGTGCGACTCTCCCTTCATCGTGCACTTTTTCAAGACATCCGTAAACTCTGAAAGTAAGTTTTCTTTTAGGGATGTTGGATTAGTATTTATCAGTTGGATCATTTTTTGTATTCCCTGCGTTGTCTCAATATTTGCTACCCATTTATTTCCGTTGTCTAACTGCGCAGCTAGAACTTCATCGGTAGTCTGATCCCCATCGTGTTCACTGTGTTCACCTTTATTCTTTTCAGTAGAACAGCTATACGTGAAGAGCAATAAAGCGGAAATGATTATAGTGCTAATTGTTTTCATAATTTTTATGATTTATTTTACTTATTTTTGAAATATATTGACGCTATTCCTGTCATTAAGGCCGTTAAGCCTATTCTGAACATCATGGCCTTTAAAGTTTGCGTCTCATAGATTCCTCCGAGATAAGCATGGATCAGCAACCCTATAAAGGCTAGGATAAGCATACCGGTAATTGCGAGCAACAATTGAAATGCCCAAGGCTTTGTGGTAAACATCCCATATGCTGAAAGGAGGTATAATAACCCCGCTACAAAATTGGCGACTACAATGAATAAGACATAGTTCCCCTCTTTTTCCCTAATGCCAAAACAAATCAAAAATCACCGAACCACTCATGAACAGGGTTAGCAACGCAAAGAGAGTAAGTATTATCGCTGATGTTTTAAGGGTCATTTTCATAGAATAGATTTATTGGGTTGAATCAACGTGAGTAAGTTTGCCATTAACTTATTTCCTTCGACTTTAAGTCAAAAGCAAAACCTGATAAGCGCCACTGTAGCATGTGCAACCTAAAACTCCCCATAATAATGTGAACTAATTCATCAGCTGATAAGGTCTCTGTAAATTGTTTTTCTTCTGACCTTGCTGAATGATTTGGAGTAAGTGCTTCCTTTTGGTATCCATAATCTGCATGATGGCTTCGTTAATTGCCTTACTTTCCTCCAATAACCCATCTGAAAATATTGCTACCAGAAAGTGTGGATTCTTTTTAAAGAATTCGAATTGATTGCTGAAAACTGCTTTCAATTTTTCTTCAGAACGTTCAATACCATCTACTGAATTCGTAAGTCGGTTATCCATATTGATGGACAAATACTTCAGCATGGTAAGCACAATCTCTTCCTTGCTCGCGTAGTGCCGATAGAGAGCTGATTCGCTAAAACCCATTTTGGCAGCCAAATTTCTTGTTGTGAGCGCATTAATCCCCGACTCCGTGAGGATTTCTCCGGCTGCCTCAATAATTTCTATTTGACGTTCTTTTATTTCCATTCCTTATTTATTTAGAAAAGCTGAGTACATCCACACCAATTTCTCCTGGGCACGGATATAGTCGCTCATCAAGCGTTTGTCCCTTCATCACCGGCTTCTTCAGAAACAGAAAGTAATGCTCGCTGAAGCGAAATAATTATTTTGAATGAATTCAGGATATCATCAACTGCCTTGATTCCGTCAGACACCTGCTTACTCTCCTTGATGGTCGACAAACTTTCGTAGTCGGTGTAGGTATGGTTGGGTACATGTCCAAGTGTTAATATTCTTTTTCGGCCACTTCATCGATCTTTAAAAGCAAATCGTTATAGAGCTCTTCGAATTTCAGATGAAGCTCAAAGAATTTTTCCCTTTGATATTCCAATGATAGCCACGCGTGTTCTGATAAAACAAGGAATAGTTAGCCAGTAATTCATTTAGTTTCTCTGCAAGGTTCTTTGCTTTACTTGTGTCAAGTCCAATCGCGTTGGTTGTGGTCATTTGTTTCATAATTTATTTTTTAAGATTATACAATAGATGTTTTCATTTTAAAGAAGGAGATCCCCCAACCAAAGTACAGAGGCTGTCATGGCTATGGCGCCAATCAGCACGAATAAAGGAGGGGCTCCAAAATAGATTTCAGCCAGAATCCCGACAGGCATCAACAACCCGGTCAATGCCAACCAGGAAATAGTATTCGCATTTTTCAACTGGGGTTCAAAATGCAACAGCAAATACCCGATGAGAATATTCAGAAATGCGAAAAGGTTGCCGTGCACGTGAGCCAGACGCGATTCAAAATGTTTCCCCGATGAATAGGACGCTATCCAATCTTCTTTCCGGGGCGAAATCTCTCAAATAAATGAGCAGGAACCCGTAGGCCATAAAGAGGCCCATGGTGAGGAAGCCGATGGCAATGTTGTTTTTACCAGATTTCCTGATACGTTAAAGTTAGTGAACATTCACTTACTATACACGCTTCGCTCAAGAAAAGTTTACTTTTCGCACAAGATTTTTCGAATACGCTGTTTTTGAAGGCTTGTTCGGCCAGGTATGCACAAAATTTGCGCGCAATGTGGAGGTCGACTTTTCTTAAGAATGTGAGGGGATTCTTCTCCAGCAGGAGAACCTCAGATTTGCCGGAAGTCCACCAGTAAAGGTGAGAAGTCTTAAGTCAAGTTTTGTGGTTCTGACCTTGGTCTCAACTTGTTTTATTTTACAAGTGTTATATCTGGTTTTTTCCAAGTACCATCATATGCTGCAGGTTTTGGCCAATACAACCTCAATACAGTCCAAAATGGCCCTTTTGGTGCGGGCAACCAATTTGATTCTTTGTCTTTTCCGGGAGATTCATTTTGAAGGTAAAGTGTGATTCCACCATCAGCTTCTTTCTTCAAATCAGGTAGCATAGGTGAGTTTATTAAGTAACGATTAATTGGATTTTCTACCATTAAACTTTGGGGTAAATTATACATGGTCAAAGACCAAAATGCATTTACAGGAGGTAGTTCATCCGCATTAAATTTTAAAATGTATTTGTTGGTAGTTGCATCCAATGGATTTCCCTCTGAATCATTTCTATATAGAGGATAAATGGCCTCTTCTTTAGAATTGCCATAAAGTCCCAATACATCGCCTGCCATTCTATATAGATAATTCCCATTTATATAGTCTCTTGTTCCAAATACGTCTTCTGATGCAACTTCACCGCCTGCAACTTTTTTCATTAGGCCTGCATAGGTTACGCTCCAAGCTTCTTTAATTCCAGCTTCATAGGCATTTTTAATTTCAGGTGAAAGTGTTGCGAAATCAATTGTTTTTCCTGCTCCAATTCCGATTTTAGCAAAACGCTCCATCAATGGTTTTTCAGACGGAACTGTTGGACAAAATTCAAAACGAAATTCATCACATTAAAAAATTCCAAAGATGCTTTTTGCTCATCGGGTGTCAAAGGTTTCATCCATTCAACAGCAGCCGCAGAAGCTACTGGAGGTTTGCCCAAATAAGAAGACAATGGCTGTACTTTGTAATTAGCTTGTATGGCCTTCACCTTGTCAATATCGGCCGGGTTGAAAAGTTGTGTTCTATACACGATTACGCCAATTTCAGTTTCAGATTTTATAACCTTATCTATTCCGTCAACAGGCTCATCTTTCCAATTTGGCCCAACAAGCATATAAGTTCCGGCTTTGTTACCCGTTGTTCTCGATCCGAGATAAGCAAAATTATAGGTGTAGCTATCAATAAATTGAACACTATAATAGCGGCCTTCTTCAATTTCTGACAAGCTGAACACGAGCGGTTCATTTCTTAAATCATAACCTAACCATGAGTAAGGCGTATCTGAGTTAGCTGTTTGCACAGCTTTATCTGCTGAAGTAAATACACGTGCTATATTGGCAATCTGATTCCATGGAGCTTTAAATTCTTTATTTGAATTGTCAACATAGTAGTCATATTCAACACGATAATTATCTACCAATGGAAACCCATAAATGTAGGCATCATGTGCAATTGCTTTTATTGAATCGAGCGAAGTTGCTTCTATAGATTCATTTGCTGTTTCAGTTGACTTTTGTCCACAAGCAGCCATAGCAACCATTATTACCAAAAAGGAAAATGGCTTCATCAAAATTTCTAATCTCATTGCAATTTGTTTCATTATTCAATTTATTAAACGGTTTATTTTATCTCTATAATTTCACTTGGCCTCCAAGTTTTATTCAGCCATGGCTCAAGTGGACCGTACATTCTTAAAAGTGTAAACCAACTTTTGCCGGGAATTGTTTGTAGCCAGTTGTTTTCAAATCCTTCAGGGGCTTTTGGACTAAAGTAAACATCTATCGAACCATCGGCATTGGTTTTAAAACCTTTGGTTTGACTACCTACACTCGGTTTCGGTTGATCTGTTTGTAATTGAGATCTTGTTTGGGTATCATAAATTGTAAATGCCCAGAAGTTATTCACCGGTACATTTGGAGGTAAGGTTACTTTGTATGTTTTAGAACCATCCATTGCTTTTTTATTGGCATCTACATAAGCTATTGCGTAATCAGATCCTTTGCCAGGAATAGAAACCGCCATTGCCGGGGTAACAATTGTATAGCCGTAGTAGTAGAAAGCTCTCGCATCAGTGTTCATGGTGTGTTTGTCTTCACCATTAAAAAACACATTCTTATCTAAGAAAGCCATCAACCATGCACTCCTTGTATCGGGGTAAATTTCAATACCTTCCATCGTACTTCCGGTTCCGCTTACTCTTGGATACCACATGGTGGAGCGCACCGTAGCATTTCCAATAGCAACGGCATCCGTCAAAATATTTTTCATTCTATCATCCGGTGCAAATGGTTTTCCTTTCTCAATTCCTATAGAAGCAAATAATCCCCTTGTTTCCGGGTTCAGCATTTCCAAGGGCTCTTCCTGAATGGTTTTATTAATTTCTTCAAAGAAGGAAAAATCATTGTGATGAACGGTATTGAATGCTTTGTCCGTAGCGTTTACAAAATTCATTTTAGGAATATTATTTGCCATAGACAACGGATATACTTTCACCTTATCTTTTGCCAATTCTGTAGCTTTCTCTAAACCATCGGCAACCGAGAGACGCATAAAACTCCATACTGTGTAGGTAGGTGATTTTATTACGAAGTAACCGGAAGGTATTTTGCCTACGTAACCCGGAGGCAATATCAGAAACTTGCCACCTTTACCTTTATCTGGCCCAAAAACACCGATGTCGCTGATGTACTCAAACCAACACTGTTAAATCCACCCAACAATCCCGGAGGTGCTTCAACTACTATGGGGCCATTCGCTTTTAAATCTAATACGGGAGCCAGATATAATGTAGAGGTGTTTCCTGTAAGAAATATTCCCTTGGAGTTTAATAATTCAATAATCATGATATCATTGAATTTTACATTTGCACCAATCACTTTTGGCCCTTCTATTAATTCTCTAATGGAGGCACCTTGAATACCTTTTAAAAAAGCTTCCACACCACGAGAACGATCTAAATCATCATATACCAGTTGAACCGTTTCGGGTGTGGGTGTGCCATCAAAAAGTTTAATGTTCCAATAGATGTTTCTACAACATCAGGTGTCAATATTCCTTTTGGAATATCGGTTGTTTGTTTATAATGTTTTAGGGTTACTTCTGAATTGTTTGAGTTGTCTGATTTTGATGTCGAAGTTTCTTGCTTCTCCTGACAGCCATTTAATAATAGTGCGAATGCAATAAATAAAATTGAATTATTCTTATGTTTCATATTTTTTCTTTTAATGGTTTACAACGTTTGTGCATATGACGTTGCGGTTTTGAAATACCAAACTGCTCCACGTAACAAAGCGTTGTTTGAAAACTAAACTACAAACTTAAACTGCACCCCGCAATGTTCACATACACGTTGTTAGCAGGCGTTGTTTTGAATCTCGGTTTATACAAACTCATCTCAGCATTATGTCATGGTACATGTTTGCGAACAAAATCAATCTGGTCTTTAACGACCTGCTCAAACGTTTTACCATTATAGACATCGAAATGGTCTGCGTCATAATGTTTTATCTCACCTTTTGGAGCTTGTTGTCCCACCCATTCCTGGAATGAAGGATTACTATAAACTTCTTTATCTGCAATGCAAATCAGCAGCGGCATTTTGATCTTTTCAGCAGTTCCTTTTTTATAGCGTGGCGCAGATAAGTAAAACCGAGGTGTAAACTTGTTTTGCCACATTTTACTGGACTTGATCAAGGTTTCAAAGCTAGGTTTTAACTCCTTACTTGTAAATACTGCTGTTTCACCATCAAAGCCAAACACCTTGATATAATAGGGATTTAAACCAAACTTTCCCTTAATACCGTCCCAAAGTGCCGCTAACAATATTCTCAGTAACATTCCAGTAGGAATTTTGATGGTGGCCTTTGCCTTTCTTGTAACCATGTCAATACCGGGAACAAGTCCTATAACGGCAGCTATTGAAGGATCAGACGCAGCCACATCTATAACATGTCCTCCGCCTAACGAAGCCCCCCACAGCACAATTTTTTCCGGGTTTAAGTTTTCCTGTTGTTTAAGAAATCGGATTACATTTCGGATATCTTCTCTTTGCTTATTAGTCACAATGAGCTGTCTGGGTTCTCCTTCACTTTCACCAAAAAACGATAATCAAAGATGAGAACACAAAATCCTTCTAGCACAAAGCGTTCAGCAAATTGGGGAAGGCGATAATCCATGGTTCCTGAAAAACCATTAGCTAGCAAGATACAAGGTCCATTTCGGCTGTTATTAGTTGGAAGATATAAGTATCCAGAACACTTTGTCCCTTCCGATAAAAACGATATCCGGTCTTTTGTGAATTGCATATCTCCCGCCATTTAATAAATAATTTGTCATTGTCCAAGGTCTGTCTACAACCAATACCTAGTTAGCTGCTGCCATAATTTCAATTCGTCTTTATTTATTCCGAAAAAGTAGTAAAGGTTTGTCCATCGTAGCGATATAGTCCGCAGTTTCGTGTTCCAATCCAAATGTTTCCATTTCTGTCTTCGCGCATACTCCAAACGGAATAGTTACCCATACCGTTTTTGGTCGTGTAATTTTCAAATGTTTTACCATCGTAACGCCATATTCCAGATTCACTCCCTGTTGTAGCGATTTTTTCTTCTCCGCTGAACCAAATATTTCCTGATTTGTCTAACAAGATAGCATTACCAATACCAAGCTTTTCAGTATAATTAGTAAAGTTTTTTCCATCGTAAATGAAATTCCCATTGCTTCTACCACCGAACCAAATATTTTCGTTTTTATCCTTTAACATACTTCTAATCCATCCGTCACCATTGGGTTTAGAACCCGTAACGGATTTACCATCGAAACGTATTACACCTTCTTGTGCTATTGGTCCAGAACCCATCCAAATTGTTCCACTGCTATCTTCTAAAAAACATTGTATCCATTTAAGTTGAAGATTTTGATTGTTTGTGATGTTGATATTGTCTAAAAAACGGCTAAACGATTTTCCGTCATAACAATACAAATCCACTGACGTTCCAAACCAAATAATTCCGCCATTATCTTGAAAAATACTCCACACTGAAATACCGCCTGATTGTACCATCGTTGTTTCAAAACTACTTGTGTTAGTTATAGTAAATGAGATTTTAGAAATAGTATTTCCATCGAATCTACTTAAACCATCATCTGTTCCGAACCAAATATTTCCTGATTTATCTTCTAAAATTGACCAAACAGAATTGTTACTTAATCCGTCCTTTTCTGTGAATTGGGTAAAATTCTTTTCCATCATATCGATAAACACCTTCGCCTGATGTTCCAAACCAAAAATTGCCATCTTTGTCTTGAAGGCTGCAATGTACGTTTTGATGTTCCGTAGTGCCCTGGGTTTTGGTTAGTTTTGAATTTTTACTTGTAAATGATAGATGTTCAACAATAATTTCTTTTGACTTGTCGGTTGTTGGCTGTCAGTTACACGATGTAAAAAATATAGATGCTAACAGCAATGAGAAGATTGGATTTATGAATTTTGCCATTGTCATTTGTTGCTTTATTTCTGTTTTATATTTTTCGGTTGTTTCTGTTTTGCTCACTGTTGCCAATGGTTGCAGTTAACGTTAGTGTTTATGCAGTGGTGCCTTCCAAAGCCGCGTTCTGTCCCATGAAACCAAACGTGGAACGAAGATAAAACTTCATACCTACACGTCAACCCGCAGCTGGCATAAACTTATGGGCTGGGCTTTTTCGTTCTTCGTATGTCAGTCGTCCAATCCGTTACCGTCAAGTATTTTGGGAATATATTTTTCAATTCTTTCGTTTCGTGTCTTGGCTTGTTTGGCTGATGAAAAATGTAATAAATATGCTCTCTGTCGCCCAGGTGTTAATTTATAGAATGCAGTTTTAATTCAGTCATTTCGGTCAACGCTGTTTGAAATTCTTCTGGCATTTTAAATTCAGATGTCTTTTTCATTTCAACTTTTAACCCCGATTTTTCAATGTCAATAGCGTTTTTATGTATGATTTGATGACTTTATTTTGCTTGATTACTTCGTCAAGATTTCTAAAACGAATTTGTCTTGCTGACTGCACATTTTCAGTTTGCTGAATCAAAATATTTTTCGGGTCTTTCATAATTGCACCTTTCATAAAAAGTAAAGCACAATAGTCTTTAAAACCGTGAATTAAAAAAACATTGTTATTGTCCAAGGTATAACAGGGACAACCCCATTTTAATTCTTCCTTCAATTCAAAGGATAAGGCAATTTCCTGCAACTCTTGGTGGGCTTCTTGCCATTTTGTTGATTTGTCAAAAAACCAGTTTACTTTTAGATTCATACATTAGTTTTTTGTTGTTAGTGGAATTAGTCTTCTGTCCGCTGGTCTGAAATACCACGATGTTATTGTCATGATTAATAAGAACAATGAAATTGTCCATTCACTTGGGGAATCCCCCATTGCTATATGTGAAATTGCTGCTCCTGATAAGGTGAAAAAGAAACCTGCATATGCCCACTCTTTTAGCAAGGGGAATTTTGGACTAAGCAACGCTACAACACCCAACAATTTCCATATTCCGAGTATTGTTAGAAAATAGATTGGATAACCTAAATGTTTCATAGCAGTTACATCATATAATGCCGCTTTGATTTTTAATAGTTGTATTGTCCCACTGTTTAGCATAGCCAATACAAGCAAGCCTGTGGAAATCCAATAGATGATTTTATTTCTTTTTGTCATTGATATATTATTTTAGTTTTTTAGCAATTTCCTGTAATTGATTATGTGCCATATTCAAGCCATTTCAAATGGCAGTTTCAATTGTTGTTCCCTGTGTCCAGCAGATTTGTAAATGATTTGGATTGTCAATTTACTTGTATCTTCTGTAAGTTTTTCAAACTCTAAAAATTCAAGTTGAATGCCAACAGGCATATTTTCCATTTCAAATGTTCGTATGATTTTTTGATTGGGAACAACCTCGTGAATTGTTCCATTTGCTTTAAAAACAACATTGCCATTGGATGAAGTTTCAAATTGGTAACTACCGTGATTTTTACTTTCAAGTTTCAGTACTTTTGTTCCCATCCATTGTTCAACAAGTTCGGTTTCTGTATAAGCTTTAAAAAGCAATTCAACCGGCAACTCAAATTCTCTTGTTATTAAAATATCCTGTTTGCCTTCTTCAGCTTTTATTTTTGTCTTATGTTCCATTACTTCTTGTTTTTTGACTGATAGTTTTTCATAACTGTTTCTAATTTATTGAACTTGTTCTCCCACATTTGTCTGAATGGTTCTAAAAAGTCTGCAACTTCTTTCATTTTGTTAGGATTTATTTGATAGTGAATTTCTCTGCCGTTTTGTTCTTGTTTAAGCAATTCACACTCTGTCAAGATTTGTAGATGTTTTGAAACTGTTGGCCTTGCAGTGTCAAAGTTTGAAGCAATTGCACCCGCTGTCATTGTCTGAGAGGTAAGCAAAAGAAGTATTGCCCGTCTTGTCGGATCGGAAATGGCCTGAAATACGTCTCGTCTTAAATTCATTGCGTAGTTATTTGACTGCAAATGTATGTGTAGTTATTTGACTACACAAATTTATTTTGTCAGAGAGAAGGTGTCAATGTAAAATTGGAATGAAAATGGCGGGCTATTTTGTTGTTGTATGAGGGGTCGGTTAGCCTTGCCCATAACGTTTTGTGTTTATTTAGTTGCGGGAGTAGGAGGGCTTAAAAATGTAGCGCAGCGAGATGTTAAGCCCGACCTGCTCCGACCTATCCAACGTTACTAAACGAAATTAAGAAATTACTTTTAATAGCTACACTGAACCCCCACATTGCATAAACTTTATGTTGGTGGCTGTGTGGCCTTCCTCTAAACTAATTTACAGTCCTATGTTCCTCAGAGGTGTCCATAGTTAGTCCTTTACATACCTCACACTAAACGCACATCCTTTGTTTCCCTTGTCTCTTCCAACTTTACCATTGTTTAATCCAAGAAGTCTTTCATAAGCTCTGCCTTCATCAAACTCAGTTGAACACCAAAAGTTTGCATGTTGACCAATAAAGTTTGACTTGCCAAAATCTGTCATCCAACCACCAAACACTACGTTAAGCCCAATATCTCCACCAGTTTTTAGTCTACCCACTTTATTACTGTCTCCTCTCCAAATTCCTTCATCTATTTCTGACTCAGAAATACCAATATATTTTTCAAGAGTTTCCCACTCTTTGTCGCTGGGCAAATGCCAGCCCTTAGGTGCAAGGTTAATTGCCATTTCCCAACTATACAACGCTCCGTAAGTTTTATATTCTGTCGATTCTTTTGCCTCAACAATGTCAGAACCATTGAAGTCATAAATCCAAACTCCGCAGTTAGCAGAATCAGGTTTACATACAAAGGGCAAGTAAGCAAAGTTTTCAGCAAGCCAAATTTGATTACCTATTTTTGTTGTTTTATAAATATGATTATCTCGAGTGTCAATAAACTGACCATACTCAAAATCCAGACTACTCTTTGGTGCATGAAATTTTGACCCTATTAAGGCAATGGTTAGGATAACTAAAATTCTCATGCTATTGTTTTCTTATTGTTCCTCCACCAGAAACGTTTGACTCGACTATTGGGTCACCCAAATATTCAATTAAACCACCACCGGAAATTTTTCCTTCCAATTTATTTCTTGCGTTCAGTAGAATTTTTCCCCCGCCCTCAATTGAAGCATAGAGAGAGTCAACAGGGAATTCTGATAGGTCGATACTACCTCCTCCTTTTATTTTACATCCAAATGAATTCGTGGGACTAAATCCTCTTTTGAGTACAATATTACCACCCCCGTTTTGGACAAGTTCATACAATACTGGAACTCCGATATTAATGGTACAATTGCAGTTGCCAGTTGGTAAGTTTTTTATTTCAATGTAGAGGGTTTTTGAGGAGACTGAGATATCTACTAATTCAAAACAATCATTTAGGTCTTAACCCTCAAGTGTGTGCTCATTAGAATAGCTTATATTCAAATTGCCGCCACCTTGAGTAATAATTTTACTAAAATCATCCATCTTGTAATTCTTAGTTTTGATGTCTGCTTGTCCAAAACTGCTAATAGTAATTAGTGATAAGAAAAAGGTAATCAACTTTATTGTCATGGCGTTTTTTTTTGGTAATGCTTTATTGGCAACGACCATGCCAAGACACTGATTCTACATTTTGTGCTGATTAAATAGTTATGTCGAATTGAATTGTTCATAACTGAACCATAGACTTCATAATAGTGAACACCATGTTCAAGTTTACTCTCGTTGTCCGAGTCGCGCGTTGTTCGAAGCTGTCATTGTCCCAGGCCCTATTGCCACCAACCTTTAGATTTGTTTCATCATAATTTACAATAGTTGTAGTAACTTTTGTGGGGAAGTGGATTACCGTTTTCGGTTATCCATCTTATCCACAAAAAGGGCCCTTCTCCTCACTTCATTTGTAAACGTGGTCTTTCGTCCGATGAAAACTTAATCATCATCACAACAGAGCTTGCCGCTTTTTGATTTATGGAAGCACTCCTTTCCTTCCTTAAATGCAAAGTAAGAAAGCCCAAGCGTCCCTACACTGTCGATATATATTGTAAGTTTGTCAGCTCATAAATTCCTGAACTTAAAAGAATTACTATGGACATATAAATACAAACTCTAGTGCATTCAGCGTCTGCAAGAATCGCAGAAGAACTTAGCGGTCTTCCGATTTTGATTTTGTTCATAATAAAACAAACATAAGAAGTCTGTTCATGGTTAGATAGTACTTGGCTTCACCATTTTATTCCTTTTGATTAATGATCCCTTACTAAACTGTTGCTGAATAGTGAATCATAATGTCCACGATGATCAAACACATCATTCGCTTTCGCGTATTGCAGCCAGTTACTAATCAATGAATCTCTGATGGCGGGAAACTCTGAAGAGATGTCGGTCATTTCTCCTGGATCTTTCTCCAGGTCAAAAAGCTGCCACTGGCCTGTACTGAAGGGTGCCGGTAATCTCAGAATCTTCCACTTACCTCTTATAAAGGCTCTCCTTTCAAATAGCTCCCAGCCCATGCCTTCACTTGCAGAATGAATTTCCTGGGCTGTTCCGGTAAGCACCGGCAGCAATGATTTGCCAATCGGTTGTCTTACTGCTTTGTCTTTGAACTGTGCAGGATACGTTGCCTCGGCAAGTTGTAAAATCGTAGGCATGAGATCGGTAACATGAACGAAGCTTCTGTTCCACTGTCCATGACTGAGTGTGTCATTCGGTGGCTTAATCATCAAAGGAGCTTTGATACCTCCCTCTGGAAGCAAAGCTCTTGAACAATCTGAATGGTGAGGAGGAAGCCTGCGCCCAGCCCGGACCCATTTCAATGAAGGAGTTTGGTAAACCGCGATTATCCAATTCGTTATTAAATGCACCGAGGTATTTTCCATCGCCATTGCCCGGATAGGTAGTAGCCATGACACCATTGGCGCCATTGTCCGACATAAAAACAATCAAGGTATTGTCATACAAGCCCTGCTGCTTTAAATAATCCAGCAAGCGACCTATACTCATATCGAGGTATTCAATCATCGCGGCATATACTTCCATGTCTCTCGCAATCTCCACCTTCTCTGCAGTACTTAGTGTCGACCACTTTGGGATACCACTGGGAGCAAAGGAGTTTACATCCGCTGAGATAATTCCCAAGGCCTTTAGATTAGAGAGTCTGAGCGTTCGCAGTGAATCCCATCCCATATCGAATTTTCCTTTGTACTTATCAATGTATTCCCTGTGGTGCTTGCAATGGATCGTGAGGTGCCGTGTAAGATGCGTAGATAAAAAAGGGCCTTTGATCTCCTTTGTTTTTGTCGATGTAATGAATAAGGGTATCGGTGTAGTTTTTGGTCGAGTAAAAATCAGCAGGAAGTACTGGCACTATTTTCCGTTAACCCGATAATCCATCACTTGTGGTGGCGACAGTGGCTTTTGATCGGCATAGTGACTTCTCCACCCTGAAGCGTAAAGGATTCTTCAAATCCCCGATCAGAAGGGATTTGCCCATTCTCATCGCCAAGGTGCCATTTGCCTGCCATGTAGGTGTGATAGCCATGCTCTCTTAATATTTCCGGAAGGGTGACCACCTGATCATTCAAATGCCCGGAATATCCCGGAAGGTTTGCAACGGCAGGATACTTAACCTCACTCATGATTCCGACTCCAGCTACACTGTTGTCATTGCCTTGAAGTACGGCAGAGCGGGTAGGGAACAGGTCGGCAACACGCAAAAAATTTGAAAAGAGCATTCCTTGCTTACTGAATTGATCCAGCACGGGCGTATGAATATTACCACCAAACGGACCGATATCACTAAATCCCAGATCGTCCGCTACGATCAATAGGACGTTGGGCCTTTGTGGTGGGTTCTCTTCGTTTTGTTTTTGGCTACATGCCACCAACCCTGCAATAATAAATATGAATAGTTTCCTCATTTATTTGTTGATAATACAGTTACATTAATTGCACTAAAGTCGTCTGTCCCACGTTTTAATTTTTTCAAGTCCAAGTTGTCTGCGAAGCCATTCACTTGTCACCATTGGAAATCATTGTTAGTAAAGTGTCACCCGTTAGATGACCAAATTGTCGAGGCCCTATTACTGCCAACGCTCGGCTATAACCAGTGGCGGTTTTGAAAACGTATCTGTCCCACGTGACCGAACGTGGAACGAAGATAAAACCTTGTAGCTTACACAACACCCCACCATTGCAGAAACATTTTGTTGTGCGCTGGCCTTCTATTGTGTCCTGCGATTGTTGAATGAGAACTCGCGCACGGGCAAAAAGTGAAAAAGTGTTCCACGAGAAATAACGACCTACTGTTTAAAATTAATCTTTCCGCAATGAATTTCTTTATCGTTAATTCTGTAAAAAAGATTTTGCCCTTTTAAGCTGAGTCCTGTTCGCAATGTACCATCAACCCCTTTATTAAAGAGCGTTACGACATAAAATGCACTTGATTCTTTTGGATTAATAGTTCTTTTTACTGAAGATGCCTTCTGAAGACCTTTATCTAAAAAAGATTCTAAAACTGGCAGACCATAATTAAACAAATGTTCTTTCTCAATTGTCATTGTATCCGAAGGAAGAAATAGTTTAAAGTAGCGTCCGGCTGAAGATGCAAGCTCAAGTGAATCTGCAGGAAAATCAATCGTCAACGTGAAAGGATTATCTGTTTCATTTATTATACGAGTCCAAAATACAGCATAAACGAATACCTTACCATTATGGTCAGTATATCTTAGTCCACCTTTTGGAAAGCTGTTTTGAATTATTACGTCTTTTACGTCAGAACGAGGTGTACTTCGATTCGGTGTCAATAGAAGTTTGTCCTATTGCAGTCAAGCAAATTGTCATTAGTGTGATAGTAATCAATATTCTCATAAGTCTGTTATCAATCTGTCCGGAGGGCTTGCTTGCAACGTTTGTGTATGAAACGTGGCTGGGCTTTCGAAGTGCGTCACTGTCCCACGAAACCAAACGTAATTTGAAAACTAAACTACAAATTTACACTGAACCCCAGCCATGTTTTATACATTTTGTTACCGGCTGGGCTTCAGTCGTTCGTTGACTTTTTTAATACAAAGTCAACGGTCATAGTTGCACTTCAATTAGGGCTAGGTGTCCTGTATTAAATTGTCCAGCTCTGGTGCTGTTATGGTGTTTGGATTAATTCCTAATGCCGTATAGTTCGGCATGGGAATTCCATGATGAGGCATCCATGAAACACTATTTATCAGATTGAAATTACTAATTATAGTTGCTCTGCTGCCGTTGTCTCTGAAAACTACGCCTGATGTGTCAAGAAATGAAACAAGTCTACCGAAAGTCTTTTGGCCTTGCATTAAACGGATTTCTTTATAGAACTTGAAACGCAAGTGAGATTCTAACACGTTTCTCAACCAACCTAATACAGTATCCTTTAGCGCATGGTTGGGATTGGTTCGGAAGGCTTCCAATGCTTCAATGTGTTTGAAGTAGTCATTTTTTACTAAATCATTTAAAATCACACTCTTCGATTATCGAAGCCTTAGCCGCAAAATTCTCTGTTATCCGTAAAGTGTTTTTATCAACCAAGCCAAAGTCCTTACCAATTTCATGAAGGAAATATTCGTTATGGCTCAAAACAACAACTTGTCTCATTTGCTGAACCAATCCTTTAATTATTCCTGTGGTATATGTTCTACGATTCGTATCCAAACTAGATAATGGATCATCAAAAATCAAAATCTTGCCTTGGCGATTCGGATCAATGTCAAGTTTAGATAAAAAGAAAGCTAGTGCAATTGTGCTTTTGTCTCCTTCACTCAAGCATTGCTTTGCATTAAATGGTTGATTTGGAATGAATGAAATATCGTGTCCGTCAATTGTTAGATTGTAAGTAATTTTGCTTTGCATTGCTCTACCTTGAGGAGCAACATGGACAACATTGGCGATCCTAAAATGAGTTTTGAAAATATTTCCTAAATAGTGGTTAATCCGTGTTTGGTAGCTATTAAAAAAACTGTCGCTGCGGTTTGTTGTTGTTGAGATAACGTTGTGTAAGCGGTTTCTAAACTTGCAAGAGTTTGCTTCTCCGCAGAAAGTTGGGCGCAGAGACTAGCAATTTGAGGTTCAAATCTTTTTTTAGTTCTTTTTAATCTTTCCACTTCAATCTGGGCATTTGCGACAGTTTGAATTCCCGATCGAAAAGTTGTTACTGTAGCGTTATAAGTTACAACGCTTTGATTGTAGATGT
Source organism: Flammeovirgaceae bacterium (assembly GCA_016712035.1). GTDB lineage: Bacteria > Bacteroidota > Bacteroidia > Cytophagales > Cyclobacteriaceae > ELB16-189. The sequence goes on from JADJRT010000012.1 coordinate 72,635, forward strand.
TAATGTTTGCATTTATTGTCTGTCCTGAAGCTTGAAAAGCAATGGCAGTGTCTGTAGCAACTGCTATAGTAGGATTTTGTAGTTTTGTTGAACTGTAGAATCAAACTTTGAAACTCTGCTCTTAAAATAGTTTCATCCGCAATAATGTTAAAAACAGGTAACTGAACAGTATTAGGAAGATGTATTGACCATGAAGCAATTCGTCCGGTATTTATCTGGTGGATATTATTAATTGCTTGAATTGTGGCTTCCAAATTAAAACTTTGAAGCGATCTCAAATGAGTCTGAAGACGTTGAACCAAAGAGTTAAATTCTTCATTAAACTGGCTTGTGTATGCATTTAGAATTTCAACACTACCGTCAATTGTTTGTTTGCAAAAGGGACAAGAAATAGAAACCTCATTAGCAGTTTGCTTACTCTTGACATACCTAAATCCTTTTTGCAACCAACTTTCAGGTCCTTCAATGGAGTTGCCTTGCAAGTCATGGCAATGATTTGAAAACAAAGTTTGCAAAGCTTCATTTTGAATTGATTGTGAGGTTGTTTGCAAATCTGTGATTAGTGAAGTAAAGTTTATTCCTGAATTTATCCGCGAAAGAGAAGATAAGTCTTGCAATGTTCGAATTATTGAATTCGCATTTGCACTCGCTAAAGCCGCTTCTGCTGCTGTAATTAGTTGATCAATTCCATTGGCTTGCGAAGGAGGAATTGTAAGAAAGGAACTAATTAAATATGAAGTGAGGTTGTTACCGACTTGTTGAGTTAACTGGAGTTCGATACTTGCTTGGTTTTGCCTTGATGTGGTTTTACTAACTTTGTTTTGTTCAATTTGATTTTGAATAGCAATTCCCTGTGCACCGATTACAAATTGGTGAAGTTGTTTTTTATGTTCATCATTAAAGTCAAAACCTGAATAAATATTATCATTTACAAAGTGAATATCAAAAATCTCAATATCAGGAAAAGGATTCGTCCAACCTGCTGCGCCAAAAGTGTGAAATATATTTGGGGTTCCAGTTTGAGTTATTTGAGCTGCTTGGGGTGCTGTGTTATTTGTGGAAATTCTACTTCTGACAATGTCAGGACTATTAGTCGTTAAAGAACGCAGGACAGAAGTTAGAGTTGTTTTTCCGCCACCATTGTCGCCATAGATTAAAGTTAATTTTTTGAAATTGACCTGTCCCGCTGCCTGGTAGTTTCGGAATTTTCCAATAGAGATAAGTCGATCAATTTTATTTATCATATTGGTAAGCTGTCCATTTCATAAAGCTTTAGCCTTGTGTCATTTTCAAATTGGCACTTCTGTCATTGCCTTGCCGGTAACATCCGAATATATGCAATTGTTGATATTTCTAATATGGCGTGAAGCCCGAATGTGCATAAACCCTTCCAAATTGGCAGGCTATATGCAACTAACATAGATTTCTATGAAGATCTCATTATTTTATTCGCGCCAGCTTTTTATTACCCGCCACTATAACCAAACTGCCGTGCCGTGCTTTTTTTTACCACATGGTATCCGGTTTCATCCGAGAGCGGAGACCAGTCCAGTCCGCCATTATTTGAAATATCAATGCCTTTTGGTCCGGCCGCAAGTATCCGGGTGTTGGAAAGATATTCTACACATTCTCTGTAGCCGCGGGTAGGGGTTGCCGGTTGAGTCCATGTTGCACCACCATCTTTGGTTAGTAAAATATGTTGTGTGGCCAAGGTATCGCGTACATAGTTGCCACCTACCACAATGCCATTGTCTTTATCGCGAAACGCAAGCGAAAAAATTCCCGTGCCACTTTCACCTTGTATAATGGGCGGTGAAAAAATCTTCCATGATTTTCCGAGATTGGAAGTAGTAAGCAGTCGCGAAACTTTTCCACCGGTAGAAATCAGTAATCTTGATTGATCATAATACCGGATGCCCGTGCCACTGGCCGCAAAGGAACCTTCGCCTTCGCTGAGTATCGGTCGCTGGGCTTCCGGTAATTCCTTCCAGATTTTTCCGCCATCGTGTGTGGCGAGCAGCAACATCCGTTTGTCAATAGCATCTCCATAAATAATTCCTTCGGTATCATTCCAAAAATCAATGCCATCCATAAAGGCATCGGGGTGATCAAGGGTGTAAACAGTAGCCCAGGTTTTTCCACCATCACTAGTTTTAAGAACAGTTGCCGGTGAGCCGGCATTGGCGATAACCGCTACATCGGCATTAAAGGCATAAAGTGAACGAAAGTCTGATTTTTCAAAACTGGGTACTTGCGCGAATTGCCACGTTACACCGCCATCTGTAGTTTTCCCAATCCAACCCTGGCTGCCGCTTACCCACGCAAGCTTATCATTGATAACGGAAAGTCCCCGGAAGGAACTTTGCACAGGAACTTCGTAGGGTAAAAGTATGGGTTGTGATTGGGCAACTAAAGCCGTAAAAAATAAAATCAGCATGGATACTAAGATTCTCATTGCTACCTTGTCGTTTGGATTTAGAAAAAAGTAAACTGTTTCCGTTTTGTCAAAAGTACTCTGTTTTATCCCGATAATTTTTAATCTTTTTTTGCCCATGCAAAAGAAATCGTTCAAATATCTCGCGTTAGGCGATTCGTATACCATTGGCGAAAGTGTTACTGAAAAAGATCGGTGGCCCAATCAACTCGCAGAAAAGCTATCGATACCCAAGCCCCGCATTATTGCCACCACGGGGTGGCGCACCGATGATCTGAAAGGCGCGATGGATGCCGCGAACTTGTCCAACGACTATGATCTTGTTTCGCTTTCGATTGGTGTTAACAATCAATATCAGGCTAAACCAACCACACAGTATGAAGTTGAATTTGAAGAGTTATTGAAGCGTGCGATCGAACTCGCTAAGGGAAATAGTAAAAACGTTTTTGTTGTTTCTATTCCTGATTACGGATTTACACCTTTCGGCAAGCCAAAGCAGGAAACGATCACACCGCAGATTGATCAATTTAATGAGATTAATAAACGGATAACCGAAAAATATAAAATTTCCTATTTCGATATTACCGAAATCTCCCGCAAAGGATTGGACGACCCAACGCTCGTTGCAACAGATGGATTGCATCCTTCCGGTAAAATGTACACGCTTTGGGTTGATAGAATCAGTGCGGGATTAAAAAATTAAAACTTTTAATCACGAAATCCTTAAGGATACGGAGTTTCGATAAATTCTTAGTTGACAGTTGACAAAAAATCAATTGACAATATTAAATCTTGGTGATACGATTATCTGATATGGAAAATTTTGTCAATTGAATCATTGTTAATTGTCAATTACGTTGTTTGAAAAATGCTCATTAATAATTAACAGAACACTAGATCAATTTCTCAAAAACCCTTTTCAGATTGTCCGCAATAATTTTATGCCCTTCCGAAGTAGGGTGGATGCCATCGGCCTGATTAAGTTTTTCAATGCCACCTACACCATCCAGAATAAAAGGAATTAAAGTCGCTTTATTTTTGGTGGCAAGCGCAGGGTAAATATTTTTGAAATCATCGGTGTATTGTTTGCCCATGTTGGGCGGCACCATCATACCGGCCAGCACAATTTTGCAGGCGGGATTTTTCGCTTTCACCTTATCAATAATCTGTTGCAGATTGGTAATGGTTTGATCAACAGGCAGTCCGCGTAAGCCATCGTTGGCGCCCAGTTCCAAAACAAAAATATCGATTGGTTGTCGTAAGACCCAATCAATGCGGCCTAAGCCTCCTGCCGAAGTTTCACCACTCAATCCGGCATTCACTACTTTCACTTTTTTTCCATTGGTGTTTAATTCTTTTTCAAGCAAAGCCGGAAAAGCTTCTTCAGTAGAAAGTCCATAGCCGGCCGTCAGGCTGTCACCAAAAAAAAGAATTACTTTAGGTGTTTGAAACGCGTTAATAACCAAAAGAAGGACAATAATCACTGCATTTTTACCGACTACCAACATATACGTGGGGTTAATATCTAATCTGAAACAATTTTACTCAATAAACGATTTATATTCTGATCTGTTAACTTAAATAATCATGCCAGAAACCGTATTGCAAGCCGAGGGCTTAACAAAAATTTATAAATCTGCTGAGCGGGATTTAACCGTGCTCGATAACGTGTCGTTTGAGGCGAAGGAGGGCACCAGCCTTTCCATCATTGGCCCTTCGGGTAGTGGTAAAACAACGTTGCTCGGTTTGTGTGCTGGTCTGGATGTTCCCTCATCGGGAACGATCTCGCTAATGGGCTTTAAGTTGAACGTTATGGATGAGGACGATCGCGCCTACATCCGAAATAGATTTGTTGGATTTGTATTTCAGAATTTTCAATTGCTACCCACCCTCACGGCTCTTGAAAATGTTATGATTCCGTTAGAATTACGAGGCGACCGAAATGTGGAGCCCCTGGCTAAAGATTTATTGGCTCGTGTGGGCTTAAGTGAACGATTTAATCATTATCCGTCACAGCTTTCGGGTGGCGAACAACAACGGGTAGCGATGGCACGCGCGTTTATCACTTCACCCCGGATTTTATTTGCCGATGAACCTACTGGCAATTTAGATGAAGAGAATGCGCACCAAATAGCAGATTTACTTTTTGGCATGAACCGCGAAGAAAAAACAACACTGGTGTTGGTAACCCATAATCTCGAACTGGCCCAGAAAACACAACGAATTTTACAAATGAAAGGTGGCAAGTTGGTGAATGAACAGATTCTGAATTTGGTATGATCGAATACATCATTAAAATAAAGCGTGAGGTTCGGTCTATTTTTCGCGACCGGTGGGTGTGGGCCATGGCCTGGCGAGATGGACGACATAATTTTTCGCGGCTGTTTCTTTTCGTGGCCTCTTTAATCTCTGGGATTGCAGCTATCGTAGCCATCGGATCATTGAACTATGCCATGCAGGATGAGTTGGATAGAAATGCAAAAGAATTGTTGGGGGCCGACCTTGTTTTAAATAGCAATAAACCGTTTGATACAAGTTTTATAAAAAAATTGATACGGCTGACCGCCAGTTTGCCAAAGATGCAGACATGGCATCCATGGTCATGTTTCTGAATACGAAACAAAGTCGTTTGATAAAGCTGACTGCTCTAGAGGGTGACTTCCCTTTTTATGGAGACTTGGTAACACAACCAGCCAATGCGCACGAGCGAATGCAGTCGGGTAACTATGCTATGCTGGATGAATCACTGGCGCGCCAGTATGAAGTGAGCTCTGATGACACAATAAAAATCGGAAGCCTGAATTTTATTGTTGTCGGAGTGGTTGAAAAGTTTCCGGGTGGGGGTGCTCTTACCACTACACTGGCCCCGGCCGTCTACATCTCCATGTCGGCCTTAGATTCAACGGGGTTGGTGCAATTTGGTAGCCGGGTTAATTACAGTTTGTTTGTTAAAACGGTTTCCGATAAAGAAACGGAAACGTTGATTAAAAGCGTGAAGACGCTCATTAAAGATTTGGGCTATTCCTACGATACAATTGAAGAGCGGAAGGATGATTTAGGCGATGGATTCCGATCCGTTTATCGTTTCTTTTCCATGCTTGCTTTTGTTGCTTTAATACTAGGATGCATAGGGGTAGCTAGTTCAGTTCATATTTATGCACGCGAGAAGCGCGATGAAGTAGCCGTACTTCGCTGTGTGGGGTCATCGGGCTGGCAGGCTTTTAATATTTACTTTATTCAGATTTTTGTATTGGGCGTAGTGGGTAGTTTTATTGGCGCTGCATTGGGCGTAGGTATTCAACAGATTATCCCGTATGCTTTTGGAGAATATCTTCCCCTGGAATTACAATTTGATATTTCATGGCGTGCGTTTGGTGAGGGAGTTTTTGTTGGGATTTTAGTTTCGGTCTTATTTTCCATTTTGCCTTTGGTGGCGGTTCGGTTTGTTCCACCTCTTTCGGTGTTGCGTGCCGACTTCACTCCGGTACGTACCTTTTCTAAAGTACGATGGGTCACCATGATTCTTATCGGCTTGTTTCCTATTATCGCGGCCGCTTATCAAACCCGGAGTTTTTTAATAGGCGGATCTTTCACCTTGGGATTAGCGGTTGCACTGGCCAGTTTAATGTTGGTGGCTATTGGATTACTTTTTTTGGTTCGAAGATTCTTTCCCCGAAAGGGAACATTCATATTTCGTCATGCCTTATCAAATTTGTTCAGGCCCAATAATCAAACGCAGGTGTTGTTAGTAACCATCGGCTTAGGTGCGTTTATCATTGCAACGTTAAATATCATTCAAAGCAGTTTACTGAATCAGGTAGAGTTTAAAGGCAACACGAATCAATCCAATACGATCTTGTTTGATATTCAATCTTCGCAGCGCGATGCCGTGGTTAATCTGGTCACGAAACATAATCTTCCGATCAATCAGGTGGTGCCTATTGTTACCTGTCGCCTAAGCGAAATCAAGGGCCGCTCTATCGATGAGTTGGAGAAAGATGATACGGTGAAGATACCTAACTGGGCCATGACGCGTGAGTACCGGGTCACCTATCGCGACAGTTTACATGTGTCGGAAGAATTGTTGAAGGGCGAGATTCATTCCTTAAAGAAAAATCAAACCGATTCAGTATGGGTAAGTATTTCAGAAGGCATGCACGAAACTTTGCAGCTTGGTGTTGGCGATTCACTTGTATTTGATGTGCAGGGTGTACCTATTAAAACTTTTATTAGTGGTATCCGCAAAGTAGATTGGCCGGAAGATCCTCCTAATTTTATTTTTGTCTTCCCGAACGGGGTTTTGGAAAATGCACCGCAGATCTGGGTTGTCTCTACACGTGTTGATGACCCACAAAACGTAATTCAATTTCAACAAGAGCTCGTTTTCGGATTCCCCAATGTTTCGCTCATTGACTTGCGCTTGATTTTAAGTACAGTCAATGAGCTATTTAGCAAAGTGGGTTTAGTGGTTCGCTTTCTGGCTTTGTTTAGTATTATTACCGGACTGGTTGTATTGGCTGGTGCGGTTATGAATAGTCGGTTTGCCCGGATTAAGGAAAACGTATTATTAAGAACGATTGGAGCTCGTACCAAACAAATTATGTTAATCACCTTGATTGAATATGGCTATGTAGGAATTTTTTCTGCCATTACCGGAATGATTCTTTCGCTGGGCGGAGGTTGGTTACTGACTAAATTTTTCTTTGAAGTTCAGTTTTCTGTTAATGTATTGGAACTGGCTATTATTTCTATAGGGGTTGTTATACTTACTATTGTTATCGGTTGGTGGAATTCACGCGAAGTAATCTCCACGCCCCCTTGCAGGTATTGCGTAAGGAGGGTTAACTTGGGGCATGCGAACGTGGATGGCAAGTAGGGTCTATTAATAATACTTATTCAGGGTGCAGCTATTCTCGCCTGGGCCGAACCCCCTAAAATAAAATTCGTAGAGAATAAATGTCAATGGCCGGAAGCCATTCATTTTGCCGCCAAAATCCCGGGTGGTTCCATGCAAGTGAAGCCGGGGGGATTTGCCTATACATTCATTGATCAAAATCGCTTAACAGAACTTCATGAACAAGGCCATACAGAGGCTGAAGTTTCAATACGTGATATCGATTTAAAAATTCATGGACATCAGGTAAACGTAAATTTTATCGGTTCTAATAGAAATGCTACTTCGACTTCTTTCGGTAAGCAGCCTGAAAATTATAATTATTTTCTAGGCACAGATTCTTCTCGCTGGAGTTCGAATGCAGGGGCGTATGAAGGAGTTGTTTATGAAAACTTTTATACAGGTATTGATCTGAAAGTTTATTCGCAGGGTAATCATGTTAAGTATGATTTTAATGTGGCCGCTGGTGTCGACCCTTTCCAAATTCATTTTGCATATAGCGGTGCCGATCGGATCTACTTAAACTCAGGCGACCTGAATATTAGCGCTTCCAAATTTTCATTTGTAGAAAAAAAGCCAATTGCCTATCAGATTATGGATGGTCAAAAAGTATTTATTGAATGTGAGTATGTACTAAGTAATGATCAGGTTCATTTTAGCTTTCCAAAATCGTATGACTCCTGCTATCCGCTAGTTATCGATCCGTTGTTGATATTCTCAACATACTCAGGTTCAACGGCCGACAACTGGGGAAGCACTGCTACTCCGGGAGAGCGCGGAACATTATATTCTTCTGGAGTGACCAATCATCATCTTAACGGAGATTTTCCAGCCACGCCCGGAGCTTTTCAGGTTACCTATGGAGGTGCGTATGATATTGCAATTTTAAAATACGATTCAACAGGCAGTCAGTTGTTGTATGCCTCGTATCTGGGTGGAAGCGACAATGAGTCGCCCCATAGTTTGGTGATGAATGCACAAAATGAATTATTAGTATTAGGTACCACAAGTTCAGTTAATTTCCCTACTACAGCCGGTGCAATCGACAATTCATTTAATGGTGGTGTGCCGGAGGCAAACGTTATTCCTTATTTTAATGGATCAGATATTTTTCTTGCTAAGATCAGTGCCAATGGTGGTCAGCTGGTGGCGAGTACCTACTTGGGAGGTGCAGCCAACGATGGATTAAATTCTCAAGTAAGTCCGTTGGTTGCTAACTATGGTGACGAGCTTCGTGGTGATTTAATTACAGATGAACTGGATAATATTTATATCAGTACAGTAACCTCTTCGCCTGACTTTCCAGTGGGCAATAGTTTTGGATTAACCTATAGGGGTGGCATTACGGATGCGCTCATCCTTAACATAAGCGCAGATTTATCGAATATTATTTGGGGATCTTTTTTGGGTGGCAATGCTGCGGATGCTTCACATACAATTAAAACAGACGCTACCGGCAATTTGCTGGTGGCAGGAGGAACGGCCAGTGTAGATTTCCCAACTACAGCCGGTGTTCATCAACCTGCCCATGCTGGCTTTGTAGATGGTTGGATGACGAAGATTTCAAGTGATGGTTCCGCAATACTCATTTCTACCTTCACCGGTACACCAGCATTCAATCAGGTTTATTTTATCGATCTTGATTTGAATGAAAATGTTTATGTGTACGGTCAGACTACGGGAAGTTTTCTAGTGACTCCTGGTGTTTATTCCAACGCGAACAGCGGGCAATTTTTACAGAAGTTTGATAAAGATCTAGAGTCATTACTATTCTCAACCGTGTTCGGTGCAGGCAGAGGTATTCCAGATATTTCGCCAACGGCCTTTCTTGTAAATGATTGCAATAATATCTACATGAGTGGATGGGGCGGTTTGATCAATAGCAGTCGCGGCTTTTGGAACAGTGGCACGCAGGGGATGCCTGTAACGGCAGATGCGATTCAGAAAACCACGGCTGGTTCGGATTTCTATTTTATTGTTCTTACCGATGATGCTTCCGAACTTTTATACGCTACTTTTTTAGGAGGCACGCAATCGCCTACACATGTGGATGGAGGTACGAGCCGGTTTGATAAAGGAGGTATTGTTTATCATGCGGTATGTGCAGGATGTGGCGGTGGGTTTGATGATTTTCCAACTACATCCAATGCCTGGAGCCAACAAAACCTGAGTCTCAATTGTAACAATGCCGCGTTCAAATTTGATTTATCATCATTGAAAGCGCGCATCCAAACAAACTCTGTGAAGTTTGACATGCCCGGACTTACAAAAATCTGTATGCCCGATCCGATTGTGTTTCAAAACAAAAGTACTGGCGGTCAGTTTTACGAATGGGATTTTGGCGATGGCGGACAATTTTTCAGACAAGACACTGCCTATGTTGTGCATGCCTATCAGGCTCCAGGCACGTATCGGGTAAAATTACTGGCTGTTGATATTGGCACCTGCGTAGGTAAGGATTCAACGTTTACCACGGTAACCGTTTCGAAACCAATGGGCTTTGCAGGCCCCGACCAAGTAATGTGCTTTGATGCGGGGGCACGTTTGATAGCTGTAGGGGGTGTATCGTATTTATGGGAGAACGGGGATAAAACATTTACGTCTACACAAGCTTCGCCCATGGTTAATCCTACTGAAGACGATGGTTATGTGGTTACTATCACCGATGCCAATGGGTGTAAAGTAAAGGATACGGTTAACGTTGAAGTAATACCCGGCATCGATTTGAAATTTGAGTATGCTAAATTTTATGATTGCTTCTCACGGCCTACTTTAAGCGTTGAGAACCTGACCGATCCTACCGAAAATGTTTTTTTTTGATTTTGGCGATGGCATTACTTCCGATCTGGATGAGACTAAACATGACTATTCGGAGGATGGCGTGTATAACGTTCGATTAGTAGGAACAAGGGAGTCTTGTGTTTATGAAGAAGCTAAGCCCATACGAGTTTTTGAATTAAAAGTTCCGAATGTGATTACGCCTGATGAAAATCCGGAGAATAATACCTTCGTTGTGTTGTATGGTGGGAATAAATCATCATCCTCCGCACTTACAGCCAAGGTGGTAATCTAGAAGCGCTGGGGCGGAAAAGTTTATGAGAACAACAACTATCAGGATGATTGGGATGGCGGTAATGTGGATGCCGGTGTTTATTACTATACCATTGACGTAGAAGGCGAAACTTCCTGCAAGGGGTGGGTGCATGTGATTAAGTAATTTTTAGTCATCGATTCACTGATAAAAATGAATGGAAAAAATCTGTGAATCTGTGGCTATCAATTTAAAACTGAAAATAGATGAAAGGCTGAACGCTGGCCGATTTGGTTTGAATAATCAATAGAATAATTGATAAGACCACCGCTGCTTTTCCCGCCAAGGGAATATTTGTCATCCACACTTCGGCTTTGCGTTCGATGCCAGCCGGAATAAAGTGAAGAATGTATCCCAGGACCATTAGAAAGAGAACGCTTCGGTACCCAAATACAAACTCAAGAAAGACCTGCGGGTTAAAGTGACCTACTATTTGATTGATCATTTGCTGTGCAGCATCCATGGATAAAGCCCGAAAGAAAATCCAACCCAAGCATACGAAATGAAATGTAAAAAGAATACTAAAGAAGTTGCTTGCGGACTTGATTGTTTGATTTTTAGGCGGGGAAATCTGCAAAGATGAATAAAGTTTGTGAACAGTTAGCGCTATTCCATGCAACCCGCCCCATAGTATAAACCGGAAAGCAGCGCCATGCCACAACCCACCCAATAGCATCGTAAGCATTAGATTGACATACGTTCTTACTTTTCCTTTTCGATTACCACCTAAGGAGATATAGACATAGTCGCGCAACCAAGTGGAGAGTGAAATATGCCAGCGCCTCCAAAAATCAGTAATGTTTTTCGCCTGATAGGGTGAGTCGAAATTAATGCTGAATTGAAATCCCAAAAGCAAGGCAATACCAATCGCCATATCCGAGTAGCCAGAGAAATCGCAATAGATTTGAAGCGCATAACCATAAACGCCAAAAAGATTTTCAAGGCCTGTATATAAGGTTGGGTTTTCAAATACCCGATCTACAAAGTTTAAGCTGATGTAATTAGAGATGATCGCTTTCTTAATTAGCCCCGTACAGATCAGATAAACACCGCGACCAAACATTTCGCGCGATACAAAGGTTGGCTTAGAGAGTTGTGGTAAAAACTCAGTAGCCCGCACGATAGGCCCAGCCACCAATTGCGGGAAGAAGGAAACAAAGAACGCATAGTCGAGCAAGTGATCAACTGGTTGTAGTCTCTTTCGATAGACATCGATGGTATAACTGAGCGACTGAAAGGTGAAAAAAGAAATGCCTACGGGAAGAAAAATATCAAAAGGCACATACTCAATACCTGCGGCTGTGCTGAATATCTCGTGTAAAAAATTTGTGTATTTAAAATATCCGAGCAGGCCCAGGTTTGCAATCAGACTTAACGCTAACAAAGAACTTCTCTTCCAGGGTGTATGGGTTTTGTATATAAATTGGGCGAGACTAAAGTCAATAACGGTTGTACTTAAGAGCAAAAGAAAGTAAATGCCACTTGATTTATAATAAAAATAGAGTGAAAAGAGAATGACGAAAAGAAATTTAGGTCTGTGTGTTTTGCTCAACAGTATATACCCTGTTAAGAATGCTGGAAAGAGCAGGAGAAAAAAGCCGCTATTAAAAAGCAACGGTTCATCCGGATTGTATGCAAACTGCTCGGCTAGCTTATGGATGTCGATATCGAACATATTCATTATAGCCTTTTATCAATGCTTCATACAATAGACTAGCCTGTAATTTATAACCCGCTTTATTAAAATGAATCCCATCGGGTTGCATCAGATCATTATTTTTCCATTTATCTGCCGAATGCTTGCCGCCCCCGCTCGTATAAAGATCCCAGTAAGCAAGTCCATGCGCATCAGCATATTCAATGATTTTACTTCTGATTATCTCAACTCCGGGGTTTCTGCGGGTTTTCTTTTTATAGAAATCGATGGGCGTAGTAAGCAGGAATAGCGCGTCCGGATTGTTACTTTTTAATTGGGTTACGAGTGTGTCAAGTTGCGTTAGAAATTTCGGATCAATGTAAGGATGATCAATGGCTTCGTTAGTTCCTAATGAAATAATTATAAGGTCGGGCGTGAGCTCATGAGTTTGTTCAGCAACTTTTGTGATGGGGATGATTGCAGCGCTTGAAATTCAATTTGATTCACGCTAAGTGGAAGTAAAATCCGTGACGTGTTTTTCGTTTCGAAGGTATAAGGTCCTACGTAAGCCAGATATTGGCCTACCGAATCTTTCACCACCAGGTTATAGCTGCTAAAATCTTTCTGAAAGAAGAAAGTGACTTTGTTGAATGAGTTATTTAAACTATCCAATGATTTCGTTTGTAAGAGGATGGAGGCTTCTGTGGCCTTCGTTTGCAGTGTCATGGCACCAATGCCAATGGGTAAGGGTTGATTGGTATAGATTATTCGTTTTGATTCCCATTCGGCCGATGACGAAGAGCGAATAGTTTGTGGTTCGTTGGTTCTTGCCACCCGACCCGGAAACACAAGGCCTCGGCCGGCATTTCCAAATTCGTGTTGCATGAGTGCTCTTATGGCTTGTGTTAAATAGTCGGCCTGTATGTGCGAGTCGCCAATATGTAAAATGCTGACTACGGTTTGTTGTTCCTTTTTTAATCTGTATAACTTATCATAAAAGGGAGCCAACGCTACTGAGTTACTAATACTATTAGAATCTGATTTAATAAAATCATAGGTTGGTATAATTTGAAAGGCAACCGTATCCTGAGCCATTAGCCCAGGGCTTAAAAAAAGCAATTGCCATACGATCAGATATCTAGTCATACCGATTCTCTTCATAAAGCAATGCGTCTGCTAATTTTTTTGCCAGCTTGCGGCCACCGCGAAAATTCAAGTGGGTATAATCTTTAGCAGCCAGCGGGGGCATAGCTGACGTAAACTTAACGATACTATTTTTGCCACCCATAGCACTATATAAATCCCAAAAGGCAATGTTAGTTTTTCGTGCAATCTCCCGTTGCGCATCGCGCATACGCGGAATAGCGGGAAGTGTTTTGATTTCTCCGTCAACATTTCCACCCCGGTCACTAATACCAATCAATACAATGCTGGCCTTGGGAAAGATTCCTTTCAGGCGATTAACAACTTTAATCATCCGGGTCTGGTAGGCACGGTAATTCATGGAATCGTTTTCGGTTACCAGGTTTAATCCATATTGTAGTAAGATTAATTTGTAATCCTGGTACTGATTAAACTGTTGCAAAAGTTCTTCTGAAATTGAAGATAGTCCCATGCCTGAATTTCCACGCATAGAAAAATTATCTACATAAACTCCAGGGCCATTTTCAAAACTTACGCCATATACCAGCAAACTATCGGGATTCTGAAATTGTAGTTTTATCGATTTAAAATTTTTTCCTTCTATTACCTCCTGCTGAAGCGTTTCAGATTGAACCAAGTCTGTGTTGGATAGTATTGTATCGTTCAACGTCAGCGCAAGCGAAGACGCTTTTCTGTTTATATAAAATAGTCGAATGATTTCGAATTTGTTGGTGAGTTGTTTACGGCCGGGTTTGTATTCTAATTCGTTTTGCTCGAGTGGTACAAACGAATGCCCCGAGATTCCTAATGGTGCATTTGGACTTTGTTTTCCAACCATTGAGTAAGTCACCCAGTTTGAAAAGGAATGTTGGATAGTTGTTCGGAACTGCGTTACCTCAGAGGTAATTGGAACAAACCCTACACCGCGTCCTCCATAAAGATTTTGTAAGGTATCGCGAAAGCTTCCGCAAAGAACATCGCCTTCTATGAAGGAGTCACCAAAGAAGGCTATTCGAACGGGGTTTCTATTTACTTTTTTAAGTGCCTGAAAAAACACCTTCATTACATCTTTGTTCTTGCTGAAATCCTCCAGGCAGGTTTTGCCATTAGGACAAGGACTCTCATTTGAAGGAGCCTCGACAATTGGCTTTGGGGTCGGTTCTGTTATAACTGTATCGGACACGGGCAAGGAATCTTGTGCTACGATCGCTAATGTTGAATCGTGAATGATTTCTTTTCTTTGGATATCAGAAAGCAGATTTACTTTTTTAAACGAAAAAAATTCTCTGTTACCAGAGGGGAGGAGCGAAGTCGCAAGCAGGACGACAATGATCACCAGCATTAACCAAAGCGATTGTGTCAACTGGTTTTTTGCATGCGTTATTTTTCGACTCTCAAGTATAGGCATGTTAATTGGGATTTGAAAGCTAATTAGATCGTAAGGGCACTGCGCCCAACGCTAAAATATAGGGTGTGTACTACCCTAATAATTCTTTTGCATACCAACCTCGAACCGCTAATATATTTTCTGTATGTTTCTAACAGGCTACTCCATAAATTGGCCTACTTGAAACCTCATCAAATCACGATTTAAATACCATAAGTATGTCTAACCCAACTAAAATCATTGGTCTGTTAATCATCCTCTTTTTGTTCTCAGGATTTAATGGTGTAGCCCAATCGGGAAATGAGCTTGCACAAGCAGCTAAAGGATTGAAATTGAGAAGCATTGGACCTGCCTTGATGGGCGGCCGGATTGCTGACATTGCTGTAAATCCTAAAGACAGAAGTAACTGGTACATCGCGGTGGGTTCTGGAGGCGTGTGGAAAACAAACAACAGTGGTATTACCTGGACACCCGTATTCGATGATCAGTCTTCGTATTCAATAGGCACTGTATCAATCGATCCGAATAACACCGATGTAGTTTGGGTGGGAACGGGAGAAAATGTAAGTGGCCGACATGTGGGTTGGGAGATGGGATTTACAAAAGCCTCGATGCAGGAGCAACCTGGCAGCGGATGGGCTTAAACAAATCGGAACACATTGGGAAGATCCTTATTGATCCAAGGAACAGCAACGTAGTTTTTGTGGCAGCCGAAGGACCACTTTGGGCGCCCGGTGGTGAGCGGGGATTATATAGGACAACCGATGGCGGAAAAACGTGGCAAGCCGTACTTCAAATTGATGAAAACACGGGTGTGACAGATATTGAATTTGATCCTTCTAACCCTGATGTGCTTTACGCAGCCGCTTATCAGCGCAGAAGACAAACCTGGTCACTTCTGGCTGGAGGTCCACAATCCGGTATTTATAAGTCATTGGACAATGGTGCAACATGGAAGAAATTAACAACGGGCTTGCCCAAAGCAGATCTCGGAAAAATTGGACTGGCCGTTACCCCAGCCAATCCGCAGTTAGTCTATGCTACTATCGAATCAGATGATAAAAATAAAGGCTTTTACCGTTCTACGAACAAAGGGGAGAGCTGGGAGAAGCGCAGCAATTATATTTCCGGTGGAACCGGACCCCATTATTATCAGGAAATTGAAGCCTCACCACAGCATCCAGATCTCATCTATCAAATGGATGTGTTTTTCCAGGTGACACGAGATGGTGGAAAGAGTTTTGATAATTTAGGAACGGGACGTGAAAAACACAGCGACAATCATGCGTTGTGGATTGATCCAGACAATGGCAAGCATCTCCTTGCAGGGACAGATGCCGGTTTGTATGAGACGTTTGATGAAGGCACCACCTGGAGGCATTTCCCGAACCTACCGGTTTCTCAGTTTTACAAAATTTCTTTAGACAATGCCGTACCCTTTTATAACATCGTTGCAGGCGCACAAGATTTGGGTACGTTGATTGGACCTTCACGAACTCGAAATGTGGAAGGTGTACGCAATCAAGATTGGTATGTCCCGTTGGGTGCAGATGGCTATGATGCCGCTTTCGATCCAAAGATCCGAACACGGTCTATATGGAAATACAGGGAGGATCGTTACATCGGCTCAACCGACAAACGGAAGAGGTGATGAACATTCAACCACAACCCTCAGCCGAAGAAGCACCGGAACGATGGAATTGGGATAGCCCCATATTGGTAAGTCCTCACAATAGTAATCGGCTGTATTTTGGATCGCAGCGTGTGTGGCGAAGTGAAAATCAAGGTAATGCATGGACACCCATCAGTGGAGATTTGACTACCAATGTCAATCGCTACGAACTTCAAATGATGGACAGGGTTCAAAGTGTAGACGCACTTTATGATAATGGAGCGATGTCACATTACGCTACGCTTACTTCTATTTCTGAATCACCGATTACAGCAGGTTTGTTGTACACCGGGTCAGATGATGGATTGATTCATGTGAGTGAGGATGGAGGTGCCAACTGGAGAAAAAGTCAACCCTTATTAAAGGTTCCGGCAAGATCTTTTATCAACGACATTGAAGCTTCACAGCATGATGCGAATATTGTGTTTGCCATTGCCGATGCGCACAAGTTCGGGGATTTCAATCCTTATGTTTTTATGAGTTCCGATAAGGAAGATCCTGGAAATCCATTGCCGGAGATTTACCATTAGGAACCATCGTGTGGGTAATCAAACAAGATCATAAAGATAAAAACCTATTGTTTTTAGGAACCGAGTACGGCATTTATTTCACGGTAAATAATGGAGTAAACTGGACAAAACTAAATGGGGGAGTGCCTACCATTTCCTTTCGTGATTTGGAATTGCATCAGCGTGACGATGATCTGGTGGGCGCGACCTTCGGTAGAGGATTATACATTTTAGATGATTATGCCCCGCTACGGGAAATTAGCCAGGCGGTAAATGGAAAGGCAAACAAACTATTTACGGTTAGGGATGCCTGGTGGTATAATCCAAATCTTCCTATGCAGGCCAAAGGGATGCCTACGTTAGGCTCGACATTTTATGTTGCTGATAATCCTCCGTTTGGTGCTGTGTTTACCTACTACATCCATGAGTTACCAAAAACTTCAAAAGAAAATCGTCAAACGAAAGAGAAATCATTAAACGAACAGAAGGCAAGCGTTCCGTTTCCGGGATGGGAAATCTTAAGAAACGAAGTGAAGGAAGCAGAGGCTGGTGTTTTACTGTTGGTGCGAAATGAAAGCGGAGCACCCATACGTTGGATCGAAGGCGCAACCAGTAAAGGAACAAACCGTGTCAACTGGGATTTACGTTTATCGCCCCCAGACCCGATCAATTTATCCAAGCCAACATTTCAGCCACCGTGGGCTGGCTCACCTCAAGGACCATTAGCAGCGCCCGGAACATACAGCGTAGAACTCTTTGTACTTAACAATGGCAAATTACAATCTCAGGGAAGACCTCAACAATTTAAGGTGAAGCCTCTGTATGAAATCCCACCAGCAGACTTGAAAGCGATTGCATCGTTTCAGGAAAAAACAAGTGGGCTTTATAGACAAATTTCTGGAGCTAACAGGAAGCTGAGTGAGGCAAGCGAAAAATTGCGCTACATGAAAGCAGCATTAAAGCAAACTGCCAAAGCTTCACCCGAACTGTTTGAAACATTGAATACTTTAAATAAAAGTTTGGCAGATCTACGCGTACAATTGACGGGAGATCCTATTCTTGAAAAGATGAATGAACCCATAACTCCCTCCATCATGTCGCGGGTGGGTCATGTTGTAAATGGACATTGGGATACTACGCAACTACCAACGGAAACGCAGAAAAAGAACATTGAAATTGCCGAAGCTGGTTTCAAAACTTTCCAAACAAGTTTCGATGTGTTTTTTAAAGCTCTGGCTAGTTACGAAAAGGCACTTGAAAATGCGGGAGCGCCCTGGACACCAAATAGGGGTGAAGAGTGAGAGATCAATGAATTGATCAATAGCGTGAGGCCTAATGAAGTGTTTTGCGGCAAACACTACCAACGTTTGAGTTTATCCACTACTGCGCAAACTTTTTGTTGACGGTTCGTGCCGTTTAGTAAGCCTGAATTAATACATCAGTCGGGATGTTTAACTTTTCGTGAAGTTGTCGAATCATGTCCAACGATAGCTTTCTCTTCTTATTCAAAATTTCACTCGCTCTACTCTTTAGTCCAACGACTTTTGCTAAGTCCGTCTGTGTATACCCAAGTTGTTCCATTCTAAATTTGATCGCTTCTATTGGGTCGGGCAAGTCAATGGGGAAGTGCTCATTTTCGTATTGCTCAATTAATATTCCTAATATTTCAAGTTCGTCCCCTTCTTTGGTCTCTTTTTTGGCGTCAAAAATTAATTCAAGTCTGTCAAGCGCTTGTTGATAGTCCTTTTTGGTCTTTATTAGTTTTAAGTTCATAGTTGTCAAATTTTGTTTGCGTCAATTCTGTCGTATTCTTTGTGGGTCCCAATGAACCGTATCCAGATCATTTGATACTGGAAATTAATCTTAACAATTAGTCGGTAGTTATTTCCTTTTATATTGAATACGACTCTGTTGCTCCCAAGAATACTAGCCGAAAGGTACTCTTTCTTGATTTCGTTGGTATTTTTCCACTCACTCTGTTCAGCTTCTCGATACCAGGATTTAAGTTGTTGTTCACAGTCCGAATGCTTTATCCAAAACTCTCGGAGTACCTTCTTAGCAATTACTCTCAAGGATTAATCTTTTGTCAAAGGTAGCCTAAAGTTCCCGTATTGGGAAATTTTATTTGAGATATTTTCTTTGATTTTGACCGTCCTGAGGTATGACCGCCAACCTTTAGATTTGTTTCATCATGTAGGAGTGTGCGGGGGCACTAGAAGGACTTCTAGCCAGCTATATAGGCGATAAAATATGCCTCATCAATTATCTTCCATAGTAATCAGGTCTTTCAGACCTGGCTGATCTTATTTATTTCAGATAAAACCACTTAGTTTATAGGCTAGCATGCCCACCCATTCGCGAATCATAGTATGCCAGATTTGTAGCGAATCTACGCGTGGAATGAATAGGACGTCTGGGGTAAACTTCCTTTCATGAATTAGAAAATCCGTACTGAAGGTATCACAAGGCCAATCAATTTTTGCAAAACAAGCGCGTGATCTGCGCATGTGAAAGGCGGAGGTGATCAGTAGACAATCACGTGAAGAAACAGAATCTTTCAGCATTTCTTTTATGGCTACTGCCGATTCATTTGTGTTTCGCGATTCGTTTTCTATTATGAGATCCTGATCAGGAACTCCCATTAGTATTAATGCATCCGCAATTTCATCGGCCTCCTGCGTTCGTCTTTCTGTTAAACTTCCACTGCCACCCGAAATAAGAATTTTCTTAATAATGCCTAACCGATAGAGTTGCAAGGTATGGGTTACCCGGTCGGCCCCGCGTTGAAAGTAAACCCGATCATCAGGTGTCATGTTGCCTTTGGTTACTCCCGTTAGGAGAATGCCCATGGCATACTCTTTTTTGATTTCGTTAAAGGGTGTAGCGGGTAATTCCCACAATCGACTGACTTCATTGGTTATAAAATCATTGGAGAATAATAACAGCAATCCTAATCCAATTTTAAATAAGAGCCCCTTGTACTTTTTATTTTTCAGAATCCATGACAACAGAAGTAAAATGCAGATGATTACCAACGGCATGGTGAGATAATTCAACGTCTTGGAGAGAATGAAGAACATGGTTGCTACATTCTTTTCGGAAGCGGATTTGAAATATTACCAAGACCGTCTACAATTTTTCTTAAGATATCAAAGTATAGGGTTAAGGCCAGAAATAAAGTCATCCCCAAATCACCCCCAGGTTGAAGTAGAGGGTATCAATATTTTGATTTAGAAAATGTTTCGCGGGCATATAAAATTGTGCGTCAAAATCTACCAGATGTTCCGGATCAGGATTTTTATAGATAGGGAAAATCTTCTGAATCAATTTTCCATTTTTCTCAATAATCCGATTTTGTTCAACCGTATTCTTAACCAATTCCGCTATGGCTTCATTTTGATATTGATTGCGATATTCTTCAAAGTTTTTTTCCTTCTCTGGAGTGTTCGTCAATTCATTTATCTTCTTATCTTTTTCTTCATCCGCTTTATTATAGCGATTGATATAAAACTTTTTCAGAGCGCTCAAAAAGAAAGTAGCTTCTTCATAAACGGCAGAGTCGTAACGCTCGGCCGTAAAGTCATCGAGGTGGACAAAATCTGTTTTACCCACAAAATCGAGTTCTTCACTAAATTCATGTCTTAATAGATTCAGATCGTTCAGGACTTCACGCTGTAGGCTTGGGTCTTGACTTTTTAAATTAAGGTTAACGAAGGCTAGCCGGGTTTCTAAAGCTGGAATGAGGTAGATTTTTTGTAGTCGGCATCAGCCATTACTTTATCATCATAGTAAAATATTTTTCAAATTCGTTGTCCTTATATTGAGCTACCATACTAGCTTCAAAGGCCCATCGCGAAGCCATAATGTCACCCACCATCGGTACTGTTTCTGTATTACCAATCACAGGATTAAGCTTATCGAACTTAACAACCACTCGCTTAAGATAAGTTGTGGAATAAGTAAAATCGGAATAAGAATATAAATGGTTACTGCCGAATTAAACGCGGAAGAAATATTTAATCCCAATAGATTGGCAAAGCACGAAGTAGAAAACAGTATGCCCCAATAAATCAGGTACATGCCTTTTATTTCCAACAACGTATTTCCAACCAACACGAAAAGCGCGGTTTGAATCGCGGATATCATAAATAAAATTCCAATCTTGGAAAGGAGATAGCTGCTCCGGTTTAAGTGCAAAAACTTTTCGCGTTTCAAAATCTTTCTATCGCGAATTATCTCTTCTGCGCTAACCGTAAGTCCCATAAATAAGGCAACAATTACACTCATGAAGAGGTAGGCAGGCATGTTAAGATTTTTACTAAACACATACCCTGTATTATAAATATCATCCGTGTTGTAGTAGCGCACAATAAAGGCCAGGATAAAGGCGAGAAGAGGTGCTTCAAGAAGATTGATAACCAGATATTGTGTGTTACTCAATTTGGCTAAAAAATCGCGTAAGCCGTAAAGTTGAATTTGCTTTAGCCACGAGGGTACGCGTAAAGTAGATTGAGGTACTTCCTCCGAAGGGGCCACAGACGATACAATGATTTTGTCATTATATTGTTTATTCCATTGCTCGGGCGAAAATTTTCTCTCATCCGTAAAATTCCCAAACTCATTAATAACTTTTGTCTCGATGATATTAAAGATTTGTTCAGGGTTTACATTTCCGCAGATGGTGCATTCACCTTGATCGCTATTTACCAGGTTGATATTTTTTTTAAAATAGGTAATCGCATCTACCGGGTTTCCGTAATAGATTTGGAAGCCACCCGTATCGAGGATCACCAGTTTATCAAACATTTTAAATATGTCGGATGAGGGCTGGTGAATAACGGCAAATACAAGTTTTCCCTTTAAGGAAAGTTCTTTAAGCAAGTCGATTATATTTTCTGAATCTCGCGAGGAGAGCCCTGAGGTAGGTTCATCAACGAATAGCACGGCCGGTTCTCGCAAAAGCTCTAGTCCGACATTAAGTCGCTTGCGTTGACCACCACTAATTGTTTTTCGAAGGGGAGAGCCTACCGTTAAATGCTTTGTTTCGGTTAACCCCAAATCGCTAAGGGTTTTTAATACTAATTCATCAATTTCCTTTTCATTAAGATGACTAAAGCAGAGCTTAGCTGAAAAATATAGGTTCTGATATACAGTTAGGTCTTCGATCAATAAATCATCTTGCGGTACAAATCCAATTACGCCTTCAATTTTTTTTGGTTCTTTATAGATGTCAATCCCATTAATCAACACGTGGCCACTCGATGGCTTTTCGCTTCCATTTAGCACATGGAGTAACGTTGATTTCCCAGCCCCGCTGGCCCCCATCAGGGCAACCAGATTTCCAGATTCTTCCGAGATATCTACCTCGCGCAAGCCAAGCCGACCATTTTTAAATTGATAGGAGATTTTTTTTGCTTCAAAAACTAGTTCGGGTTCCGCTGGCAAGTTTTTTGAAAAGCCCCAGCACATCACCATAGTAGATGGGGTCGCTACCATCCCAGCGCATGGTGCTACCTGTAGCCAACACATTGATATTCCCAGATTTCTGAGGAACTCCATTTAGGTATACATCTGTATGGCCAACATATTTAAAGAAGAACGTGTCGGTACTGCGTAGATAAAGAATGCCAATGAAGCCGTCCAGGTGCTCGCGATGGATATGCCTGCAAGTTCCTGTTGGTGCATCAGTTGAATCTATAATAAGAATATCTTCGTGATGATTATCACTTCTCTTTTTACTTAATACATATTCCTTGATTAGTTCAAGATCGGTGGTAGCAATATTGAGTCCCTCACAGATTTGAAGGGCCAAAGTTTGTTCGCGCTCTGAAATTGCACCATCAGCAAGAATAACACTCATCAACTCCAATACAATTACTACCTTTTGTTTCTGCGCTATTTCTTCATTAATGGACCTACAAATTTTTATAATGGTACTATTTTCTTGGGCTGCACTAAGCTTACCAGAGGTCTCTGAAGCAAACTCATCAAAATGCCGCATTTGATGTTCGGTTGCTTTTTGGCTAAGATGGTCAGAAAGAAATACGAGAATATGATCACGCTCTTGCTTGGTGATTTGATCTTCTTTAGCTACCAGGGCAAATAGCCTCATAATGGCAGTCAATACGGGTTCGCTCATGGTTTAGAAGTAAACAGGTTTCTTAAAGATAACAAACAATGGCCTTTCTTAAATAAAAAAAGGATTAACCATGGGTTAATCCTTTGAGTACAAAATAGTGTATCTCTATTCTACGATAGTGGTTCTTATTTTCTCCACAATCTTAGTGATCTCCACCAGGTTTTTATCCGTAAGAACCAAGGCCGAGTTGTTATTTTGATCTGCTCGTCAATGTTCAGATCGCGGTATTTTGTCTGAAGCGTAGCAAGATCTTTGCTTTATTGTACCAATGAGTCCCTCAGAATCAATACCTGACAGCATGATAATAAGTTCATCTACGGATTTTTCCTGATTAAGAATGATCTGCATCAATGGAGTAAGAACCAGGTTTCTTGAATCGGCAGGAAGAAGGTCTTTAGGGTAAGTTTTGATTAAGCCAGTTGAGATATATAAACCTTCTACAAAACTTCCTGTAAGTAAAAGAGCAGCCAGCTTAGTACGGCTATTATCTTTCAAATACTTTTCACTAGATCGGGTTGCTGTATTCAAAATATTGGCAAGCGAATCTTTGTTTGCAATATTAGCTTCAAAACGCTGAAGTACACTTACATCAAACGTGCCTATAACTCCAGATTGTCGGCCAGTTTCTTGGCAGAATTCAAGTAATCAATGGCCTCCTGTGTTTTTTCGTACGAACTTAGATAACCGATATCGGTGGTATAAACCCCCCAGATTAAGAGCGGCTTTATCAGATAGAGCACTGTATTTATCTACTTTATTACGATCATTTAGCAAACTTTGATTGAACTCAGCCCCTGTGCCCTGAAGCAAATAAGGGATTTCAGATGGAGATGGCAGATTGTTGATAACATCCTGAACCTGTTCGGTCATGGATTCTTCGGCCTGATCAAATTCATCGGCATTTTGGTTAGCATCATCTTTTGAACCCCCGCAGGACCAAAGACCAACTACGGCTAATAAGGCAAGTAAATAGGTATTGAGACGAGTAAATTTCATGGGTTTTTTGTTTAGCCTTCAATTTTAGCACATTTTTCCAAACCAGTAAAACCGTTTGGCCTTTATTTTGGCCATAAATTGCAAAAGTATCCACAAGTTCAAACATTATTCACCAATTTCCAGTTTAAGAGCAAATGATAAGACCCTATCCTGTTGAAAAGGCCTACTTAATTGACGATAGCGAGGTCGATCTGTTTGTGCACAAGAAATTTATTGAGTTGCGTCATTTAGCCAACGAAATTGTTACGTTTACTTCTCCTTCTCAGGCACTTGAAAAGATGGCTACTATACCTGATAATGAGGCGCCTGGCATACTTTTCCTTGACCTTAACATGCCAATAATTAACGGGTTTGAATTTTTGGAAAAAGCAAAGCATATTTCTAGCGATGTCTTTAAGCGTATGCGGGTGGTTATCCTGACAAGCTCTAATAGTATTGCTGATCGGGAGCGTGCGCAGGCCTTTGACAATGTGATCAGTTTTATACCTAAGCCCCTTACGGTACAAGGGATTGATGACATTATTAAGTTGATAGGAACGGATAAGTAAGGTTAGTCAGAACTTGGAGGTGCATCGGGAAAAGTCCAGGTTTTATACTTAGCTATAAAGTAGAATAAAGAAAGAGTGATCAGAATCGATCCGGCAATTGAAAGCACATAGCCACTTGAAATAAAAAAATCGAGCCAACTCAATTCTGCATTTCCAAACTCTTTGAACAGTAGTACTCCAACGCTACCGAGATACCCAAACGAATCGGCTAAGTAGATAAGAAAGCCAACGGTGCTCACATACCGAAATGTTGCGATAAGTCGATCAAAGAAGATGCTATTAAACTGGATGTAGCCAAAATACAAGCCCATGCCAACTAGAATCATCCAGGCCGGGGCTCCGATAATCTCTTTCTCAAATGCCAACGTACTTACTCCTACCGTTATCATCCCTATAAACACAATAATATGATTGATAACCATGGCTCTGAAATTGTTTTTGATTACCATTAAACTTCCAATCACAATAAGAACGGTAATAGCAACAATCGATTCGGTAAAAGTGAAGATACCGGGCTTGTCGCCATAGCCAAGCGATTGCCAGATTTCAGCGGAGAAATTATCTCTAAAATCCCGAAAGGCAGTTAACAGCATGTAGGTAAGAATGAGGAGGATCAAGCCGGGGGCAAAAGTGATTGTGTATTTTACCCGTTCTTTCCCTGTCATGGGACTGCGCTTGGTTCTCAACGCTTCGTCCACTGTGGTGGGGGGTGGAATTTTATCGAGCATCCAAAGAAAGAGGAGCAAGGGTCCGAAGAAAAGGCAAGAAGCCACAAATGGCATCCAGAATTCTGAAACACCCCAATCGCGCATAAGAAATCCGCCTACCGTTTTGGCAAAGCCGGCAGAAAAAATAAAACTAACGGACAAACTTGCACCCAATACCTCGGTGAATTTTCGTCCTTCCAAATAGCCGAATACCATACCCCATACCATGCCTAAGGGCAAGCCATTAAAAAACAGGAAAATGAGATTGTAGGGTGTAGGGGCAATAGCAAAAAATAACCATGAGATACTGGCAACAGTAACCATCAGGAGAATACCTTTTGCCCGGGCATGTGCACCTAATTCAGAGACAACTTTTATTCCAATAAACTTAGATAACATATAGCCCAACACTTGAGAGATCACCATCCAGACTTTAAAATCAGCACCCCAAAAACTCATATTCTCATACGTGGCCACGCCAAACGTTTTGCGTAGTGCAAAAATACAGGTGTATAAACAAAACGCAGAAAGAGATACGTATACGGAGAACCAAAAGCCATTGGTTTGCTCAAGCCATGTGGTGATATTGGATTTTTTAGTACTCAACGTGTTGTAGGATTAAGTTAGCTAGCTCATTGCTCTGAGTGTAAGATTAATAAACTTTTTGAACTGAATAGATTAAGTACACAATATTATTATGTAATCCATTATTATGGCGTAATAGTACAATTATGGACAATCATAATTTTCCCAATTTCAATACCTTTACTATTAAATAATTATTCATGAAACTAAAATTACTCTTAGCCACTTTGTTTCTTAGTCTATTTCATTTATTGGCTGCACAGCAAAAAAATAAAACGGAGAACGTAATTCTGATAACCTTAGATGGATTTCGCTGGCAAGAAGTTTTTAATGGTGCCGATTCATCTTTTATGCGACAACAAGCATATCTTAAGGATCCGAATATAAAGAGAAAATACTGGCGCGATGATAGGGACGAACGGAGAAAAGCGCTACTTCCTTTTTTTTGGAATACGCTGGTAACACAAGGTCAGTTGTACGGCAATAGAACGCTTGGAAGTAAAGTGAACGTAACTAATAATCAATTATTTTCTTATCCAGGCTATAGTGAGATTCTTACTGGTTTTGCCGATAATGAACGCATTCATTCCCATGATAAGATCTATAATCCTAATACCCCGGTGTTGGAATATTTAGATAATCAACCCGCTTTTAAAGGGAAGGTGGCTGCCTTCACCTCTTGGGATGTTTTTCCATTTATTATTAATGACAAGCGGAGTGGGCTTTATGTAAGCACTGGAGTTGCAGAAGTTAAGGGTGCAAAGTTGACGGAAGCGGAGAAGATGCTGAACAAGATGGTTCTCAATCTTCCCAATCCATTAGGGGATATTCGATTGGATGCCTTTACGTTTTATTATGGTCTTGAGTATCTGAAAAAGAACAAGCCTCGGGTTCTTTATTTTGCATTCGATGAAACGGATGATTTTGCACATCAGGGTGAGTATGCAGCCTATTTGAACTCTGCCAACTATACTGATAAATTTATTTCAGAGTTGTGGACTTATCTTCAATCTGACCCAAAGTATAAAAACAAAACAACGGTAATTATTACCAGTGATCATGGGCGAGGAGATGATGCAGAAACGTGGAAGGACCATGGACAGGGAGTGCCTATAGCCGACCAAATCTGGTTAGCGGTTATTGGCCCGGATACACCACCCCTTGGTGAGATAAAAGGAGATTCGCAACTACATCAAAATCAAATAGCCAGTACGCTTGGGGCGTTGCTGGGCATTGAATATAAGAATGAGAAAAAGCCAGGGGCACCTATTTCATCCATCGTATATAAGTAGCTATCAAGCGGATGGCAACTCGCAAATAGAATTTATTGATCGTTTACCTTAACATCTTTAATTTTTGTAGGTAACCATACCTGCATTTCGTTTTGTCCCCGGTTTGCCCACGCATAGTAAGGGATGGCCGTAATTTTTTTAATTTCCGTTTTCACGGATAACCCATCGGGTTCAATCTGAACGGTTGGGGCTTCAAACTGAATGGTCGTTATTCCTTCCAGTAAATCTTTTTGAAAGCTGGTTTGAAAATTGGCCTGCTTGGGTAAGATTATATTCCACGCATTGCCATTATTGTCAGCACCCTCAACACAGTAAACCAACGGACCTCGTTGTAAGGCCACACGACCTTCGTCTTGCTTAACTTCGGGTCGTGATACAATTCTTTTTACCTCCATGGGTAAGTTCAATTCCAAAACATCGCCTTTTTTCCAATCCCGCTCAATAACCGCGTATCCATTTTCCATTTTGTAAACCACCACTTTCCCATTAAGTAACAATGTAAATTCAGTTTTGGATTTATCTTCAAACACAAACAAGTCCCCGGGTACCGCTTCCCCTTGTGCCCATCCAGGAATGCGAACATGCATGGCAAACTTTGTCTTATGACTAGGATCAATAGTAAGCTTTATCTTTCCATCCCATGGATAATTAGTTTGCTGTGTCAATGAAACATCCGTCTTACCAATTTTAGTTGTTGTGTTACTTCCAACAAAAAGATTTACCCAAATTCCCTGATTAGAAAACCCATAGATATAATCTCCTAAGGAAGAAACCAGGCGTGCAATGTTAGCTGGGCAACAGGCCGTACCAAACCATTCTCTTCGAAAATGTTGACCATTTGATGCAAGCGGGTTACCATAGAAGAATCGATCACCGGATAAAGAAAGTCCATCGCGGGCACCGTTGTATAGGCTTCGTTCGAGTACATCAATAAACTTGCTGTCACCCGTCATCAAATTCATGCGTTGATTCCAAAACACCATCCCCACTGAGGCGCAGGTTTCGCAATATGCCTGTTCGTTGGGAAGGTCAAAGTCTTTGCTAAATCCTTCGTTGTTCCCTGACGATCCTATGCCTCCGGTTACATACATGTTTCGGTAAACCACATCTTCCCAAACTGTTTTCATGGCATTCATATACCCTTCATCCCCGGTAAGGGCAGCAACATCGGCAGCACCGGTATATAAATACATGGCACGTACGGCATGGCCTGTTATTTCTTTTTGTTCGCGCACGGGCACCGCATCTTGGGCATAGGCTGTGTCTTTCCATTCTGTCCAGGTATAACCTTTAGCGTATTTATGACCACGTTCTTCTAATAGCCAGTAGGCGAGAGTAAGGTACTTTTTATTTTGTGTTGTGTTGTAAAGTTTAACGAGTGCAAGTTCAAGCTCCTGATGTCCGGTAACCCAGTGCCTTTTGCCAGGCTCAGAACCAAAGAGTGAATCAAAATGGTCAGCAAATTTTATGGCAACATCCAAAAGCTTTCGCTTACCCGTTACTTGATAATAAGCAACGGCCGCTTCAATCAGGTGACCACCGTTGTAGTCTTCGTGCATACTCATGTCACTCCAGCGTTCATCCATTTTGCCCAGGGTGTAATACGTGTGTATGTAACCATCTTCCTGTTGGGCCGCAGCAATTTTATCGATCCATTCATCCGCTTTCTTTTCCAGTTCCGGATTCGGATGATTTTTTAAAGAATAGGCAATGGCTTCCAAGGCTTTGAATACATCGGAGTCATCATAAAAGATGCCTTCATGCTTTTCATTTTTTCCTCTGGCTACCTTTTCAAAATTCCGGATGCGTGGCGTTTTGATTTCGGTTTGATAGACACAAGCCTGTAATGTTGTAGTGGCCACTTTGTCCAACGTTGGCTTCCAGAAATCATCATTGATTGTGACCTTCGAAAAATTGATGGGTTCGAATTGACGGCTGGGGGTCTGGGCAATAGCGACAAGAGCGAGTAGACTAAATAAAAAAACGGGTATATATCTCATACGGATTGATTAAGATGCGTGAACTTTATTATTGAACTATAATACTACTGAAACGGCCTAAAGAGTTTATGTAAACTTTTTGAATTTTAAGGATGAAGATAGTATTAATTTCTTTTGTTTTTATAGCCTTGAGCTGCGCAACCTCTCAGAACCAAACGACAAAAGAGGGATCGATAAACCGACCATCAACAAATCAAGTATCGGCAACAAATCCAAGCTTATCGCTAGCCGACTACCTAAAGAGAATTCCGGGCGTTCAAATTGTTGAGAGTGGTGGCGGAAATATTGAGGTTTTGGTTAGAGGAAATAACACCGTGAATGATCAGCGCGAACCTCTTTTTGTCATAAATGGGGTTAACGTTGGTTTTGGATATGAAAATGCCGCGCCTTTAGTTGCCGTAAGTGATATTGATTACGTTCGTGTTTTGAAGTCGGGTAGCGAAACGGCCCAGTACGGCATGCAGGGAACCAATGGAGTTATTTTGATAACAACAAAGAAGGGAAATAAGTAAAAATCAAATTCTTGTATAAAGACTTACAATCTGATTATCCTGCCTGTTTTAATAAGGTTTAGAACGGAAAAACAGAACTATTCAAGGTATTGATAAGTGATGTAAATTTTGTTTTGCCGTATGCGATTGGCTTGTGCTCTTTTAGTCTTTCAGGAAACGAAACAGTGCTGCCAACGTAAAACTTATTAAGTTTCTTACTGAAGATGATGTAGCAGTATGATTCCAAGGTGGAGAGTGAAAAAATGGGCCCTCCCGATAGCTATCGGGAGGGCACGATCACTAAAATGAGTGGGCCCAGCTGGGCACGATCCAGCGACCCCTTGATTATGAGTCAAGTGCTCTAACCAGCTGAGCTATGGGCGCCTCTTAGGAGTCGAGTGCTCTAACCTCCCTTCCAGATAGCTATCGGGAAGGGAGAGCCAAGGGCTCTCATTATTCATAATAAAACTCCAATCGTTATCGGAGAGTCGAGAGCTATGAGCCCTCTTCAATATTTTAAAAACTTCCTGAATCGTTTTTCAGGATAGCGATCCCTTGATTATGAGTCAAGTGCTCTAACCAACTGTCCCGATAGCTATCGGAATGGGCCCTCTTTGAAATGGCTAACCAACTATATTTGAAGTCAGTTATTAATTGGGAGTGCAATTTTACATATTTGAACGTTAATACACAATCCGTTTGGCGCCTGCAGGAATTAAAAATATCATTTTCGATTTAGGGGGAGTAATAATCAACCTTTCGGTGGAAAAAACACATCAGGCTTTTGCCGCGCTTAGTGGAATGTCTGTAGAGGAGATTAAATCTATTGTCCATCAGGGTGCCTATTTTCATGATTATGAAAGAGGACTTATCTCTGATGCAGAATTCAGAATGCACTTGCGGCAATCGTTAAATTTACAAGTATCCGATGCCCAATTAGATGCCGCCTGGAATGCGATGTTACTGGACATACCGATGGAACGTATTGATTTACTGGTACGTTTGAAAGAGAAATTTTCAATTTATCTGCTAAGCAACACCAACAACATTCATCTCCAAAGCTTTAATGGTATCGTACAAAACCTTACGGGCCAATCGGCTATTGATAATTATTTTCACAGGGCGTACTATTCGCACCTGCTTAAATTAAGCAAGCCCGATGTGGCCATTTATAACCATGTACTTTTGCAAAATAGTTTAGAGCCGGAATCAACAATTTTTTTAGATGATAACAAAGATAACCTGATAGGTGCAAACAAGGCTGGCATTAAAACGTTTCATGTTCAATATCCCGATCAGATTTTTTCACTTTTTCCATGAATTCGAAACTTAAGACAGCACTCATTCATTCTTCTTTATTTATTGTAACCTTCATCACCACCACGTTGGCGGGTGCCGAATGGACGCATGGTAAATCGGTGTTGGTTAGTGGATTTACCTGGCAGGATTTTATTCTGGCCTTCCGTATTCAATTTGTTTCTTAAGTATTCTAACCGCCCACGAGTTTGGTCACTACTTTACGGCCATTTATTACCGCGTTCGTACTTCGTTACCGTATTACATTCCGCTGCCACCCATACCTATGATGTTAGGAACATTGGGTGCGCTCATCCGACTCAAGCAGCGGGTAAACTCCACACGCGAAAATTTTGATATTGGGATTGCAGGTCCACTGGCTGGGTTCGTTGTATCCCTTGGATTTTTATTTTATGGCTTTACCCATTTGCCACCGCCTGAATACATTTTTTCTATTCATCCTGAGTATGAACAATTTGGCCTTGACTATGCCAACTTTGTTTATGAGCCGGGATTCTTGCCGGAGGGATCATTGAATGTATCCCTTGGGAAAAAATTTATTGTTTCTTTTTTTTGAAAAGTATGTAGCCGATCCGGCACGGGTTCCCAATATTCACGAGATCATTCATTATCCATTTTTGTTTGCCGGATTTTTATCCTTGATTTTTACCAGCATCAATTTGTTTCCTATCGGCCAATTGGATGGGGGGCATGTACTTTATGGATTGGTGGGGCACGCGTGGCATAAAAGAATTGCGGCTGTTGTTTTTCTTGCTTTCTTGTTTTATGCAGGCCTGGGGTTTGTTCATCCCAAAGATGGCATGGATGTTCTCCTGTATAAAATTCCATTGTTCATTGGCTTTCTATATCTGGCTATGCGTGGCCTCGGATTATCCAATCGGGACACCTGGATGTATGCATTAGCACTATTTGCCACGCAATATATCATTGTAACAGTTTTTCCTGCCGCGCGAGGTATTCAGGCTGGTTGCTTTTTGCCTTTATTATTGGACGGTTTGTTGGCATTCAACATCCGCCATCCGAAAACGAAGAGCCATTAAATCAGACCCGGGTAATTTTAGGTTGGATCGCGCTTATCATACTGATAATTTGTTTTGCGCCCAATCCACTTGAACTTGTTGAAATTATTGGGAGTTCGGATGTACAGAATAGCTAACAGGCTTTAGTTAATTTCATCAACTTTAACGAATAACAACCTTGGTGCTTTTCCAGTAGTTGTTATGTAACGTGCGTAAAAGATATAAGCCGGGTGTAGGATTACGGATCGAAATCCGGGTGCCATCATTAACCTGCTCGGTTTCAATGGGAACTATTCTTCCCGTTACATCAAATAGTTTTACGTCATGTGCAACCATTGAAGTATAAAACACGCCTTCACCAGGATTTGGATAAACAGACACAACGGGTTGTTCCATCACATTGGATATGGTGCCGCCATTCCCTTTACCAAAAATTGGCCGGATCATTAAACTCCCATTTAACAAAGTGTTCTGAACCCATGAGCCATTGATGTTTGAATAGATCCTGTCACCTGAATCGGTGTTCTTATCCAGTCCCACCGCGATAATGGCTGAAGAGGTTTGTTCCCATCCAATGTAGAACTTGTCCTTTACACCAATGGGCTCAACAAGTGGAATGCGCCAGAATTTGTTTTGCGTGTTTCGTTGAATGGGAATATTACCTTGAACAAGTATGTCAGAAACGTTGTTGGTAAGATCTTTCAGAATTTTGAATTGAATGATCTGACTTGATTCATCACCAAAGCGAGGAAAATAAATATCGACCGCTACGAGCGTATCTGAGGCATCCGTTCTCATCGTAAACTCATAGGCAAGTTGCGCCCCGGGTTGATTCAGTCCGGCACCATACTCTGCTTTGCCGTCATCATAAGCATAAAAATTAGAGAGCAAATAGGTGGCACTTAAACTATCATTATTTTTAAAGGTAATGGGATTAAATACATCAAAGTCATAATCTCCTTCTGTAGGGGTTTTAATTTTATCGTCTCCCGTATCGAATCCAACCGTTAACTTAATATGAATAGAATCAGCAGTGGCATCAAAGGTTAAAGGATCTGGAATAGTTTGCAGTGTTACAACACGATTTTGATTGAAGGTTAGTTCACTCCCGATGTTAACATTGATATCGAGCGGGGTTGTAAGTACAACCGGAGTATCAGTACCTTTTACCATCGTGATAATTGCCTCCGAACTATAACTCACCGGTTGTCCATTTCCAGCTACTTGATCTTGCCTCAAATTAGTAATGGATATAGATGGTTGGCTTAAGTTATCGATCGTGTTTGAAAAAAAATGGGTTACAGGCATAGATCGATAATCTGTGAAAAGCCCTGTGAGAGGCGTGGTAATAGCACGATCGGGAAACAATGGAAATACCGGACTGGTTTGTGATTTTCCATTGTTGATATAAATGTAATCTACCTGCCAGGTATCGTATGGGCCTGATAATCGGGCAAAGTTTTGAACGCGGAATTGAAAGTTATCAAAAAAATATTTACTGTCGGTAATTGGAATAGTGACGGCAACAAATTGTTCGCTGGATAAAGTACCATCGTTTTCTATCGACCATATTTCATC
The DNA here is from genome assembly GCA_016712035.1 of Flammeovirgaceae bacterium. Taxonomy (GTDB): domain Bacteria; phylum Bacteroidota; class Bacteroidia; order Cytophagales; family Cyclobacteriaceae; genus ELB16-189. The sequence continues at coordinate 106,073 of JADJRT010000012.1, forward strand.
CCAGACGTTCATAGAATTTTTAAATGAAAGTGAAAGTTTGTCACCCGGATCAGGTGCTTCGCCATTTCCTTTAAACTCATAAAAAAATGTCATGGCAATGCTAGCTTGTTGAGCCGGATCAACCAGGTCCATGCGTATGGGTGTCGAAATCAATTTATCGGCATAACCTTTAGCGAGAATATCATTTACATTGTAGGGCTTTCCTAACGAATCGAGCCCATCGAACGTAGCAACATTGAGTGAAGGGGGATTGATTCCCATACCCTCATTAACCCACACAGATTGGCCCGTACTGCCAAAGCGTGGGATCTGCATATCCATTACGGATGCTTGAAAAATCATCCCAGAAAGGAAGAGTATTGGAGTTATATCCTGCGTGCGTGCGTTGTAATATTTAGACGCTGAAAATTCCTTTTGAATAGGCACCATCACAAACTGACAAACGCCACCAATGGAGAATGTTAAAAGCAGAATAGTGTAAACTATCCGATTCACAGGATTGATGTTAGTTGTTAGTTTCCTCCAGTTCTTCGCCATCCGTTTCTTCGTCTTCTGTTTCTTCAGGCTCAACAAAACCTTTAGGCCCTATCCACAAGTCAACGGGATCACCTACGCGCACGGAATCACCGGCTAATGGATATTGTTTATAAACGAATGGCTCCATGCCCGTAGTATCTATGCCTACCGGGATTTGAATAGTACCGAGGTGCAAGTTCCAACCCATAAGTTTAAACTTGGCTGTTTCGAGTGCGTCTCCCAAAAGGTTTCCAATTTTAAAATCGGCTAGTCCATTGCCATCGCCTACGACTAAATCGATGATGGCACCTTTGGTTATACGGGTACCGGGTTCAATTTTTTTTCCTTCGTACCGCATTTCCTTTACCAGATTTCGAAAGGGGCTGGGTTCATAATAAATGCGGCCTCGTTTTAGCTCAATGCTTTTTAAAACTACTTCGGCATTCACCAGAGATCGATCTACCAAATCGGGGATGGGTAAAGTAGGCGGGGTGATCCGATTGAGCGATACATAAATAACCCGGTTGATTTTTACCTGCGACCCAGCCTGTGGAAATTGCCGTAATACAGCTAAGGGCGGATACTCGGAGGAATAAGCAGAATCATTAACCGTATATCGAAGATCATGTTGTGTTAAAAATGTTTCCAGTTCTTCCAGATTCATGCCTTTGAGTTCGGGCACCGTAATGGACTCGCCATGATTTGTAACAGCCGGTAGATAGATATAAAAATATACGATGGCGATTATAAAAATTGTACTGAGTGTGATACCTAGACTAATCAGTAAACCACCTAACGAACTACTTTTAAAAAAACTAAACTTCATTTATTAAAAGTTTAAAGCTGATTGATAATCCCGCACAATGCGTTTCGACTTTTCATATCGGTGTGTTGCTAACTGTGCTAATCGGGAAATTAATTCTGTAAATGAAATGCCGCGCTCTTTCCACATCATCGGAAACATGCTGGAGTTGGTAAAGCCGGGTATCGTATTGATTTCGTTCACGTAAACATCTCCCTTTTCAGTGAGAAATAAATCTACTCGGGAGAAATCTTCACATCCGAGTGCCTGATAGGCGCGTATAGAGATTGACCTTATTTTTTCTGCACTTTCCAAATCCATTTTGGCTGGCACATCAATAGAAACAGCTGCCCCATCTACGTACTTGGCATCGAAAGTATAAAACTCATACTTGCTGCTGATAATAATTTCACCCGGCATGGAAGCCTGGGCCGGAGCATTGCCTAGTATGGCGCATTCAATCTCTCTTCCTGAAATAAACTCTTCAAACAAAACGCAATCATCGTATCGGTACGATTCTTTTAAGGCTTCAGTAAACTCTTCCTTGGATTTTACTTTTGAAACGCCCACGGATGAACCCAGACTAGCGGCTTTCACCATGAATGGCAAGCCCACGTGATTTACCACCTCATCAAAAGTGAATTGTTTTTCATCTGAATAATAGGAGTAAATGAACTTGTTTACGGGCAGTCCCGCTTCCTTGAGCAGACGCTTGGCAACCAGTTTACTCATGGACATGGCCGAACCGGCTACACCAGTACCAATCATGGGCAGATCCATCGCTTTGAGTAACCCTTGAATACTACCATCTTCACCATCGGTTCCATGTAAAACCGGAAAGACGAGGTCAACAGAAAAAGATTTCCCTGATTCGGTAATGAATGTGGGATTAGCAGGATTTAAGTGCAGCGATAATTTTTCTCCGGCTTCAATCTCTTTGGTAATATCCTGAGTTTTATACCAGGTTCCTTGAAGCGAAATGCCAATGGGTATGGGCTCAAAAAGGTTCCGATCGATATATTGAAAAATATTACGGGCCGAGTTAATAGACACTCCGTGTTCTACCGATCGGCCTCCATACAGTATGGCAATTTTCTTTTTACTCATCCGTTAAATTAATACCCCAAAGATGTTCACGTTTAACTGGATTTCCACTATGAAAGTATGTAAAATCACATAAAATCCGATAGGATTTCTCAGATCAGTTACTTCCGGTAAGAAACACTTTTGATGAGCCAACCTGATTTGCAAATTGAACCCAGATAATATAAATACCTGTGCCTTGCTGATGAATATCAAAGGTGTACGTTTGATTAAGCACATCATGCAATTGATCTTCCAACACGGGCTGACCAAGCATATTATAAATCTTTAAGAACACGGTTTCTTTTTGGGTAAGATTGAAAGTAAGCTTTACCTCGGAGCCAACCCCATAGACTTCGTATTGATTTTCAATAGAAACTGGGGATAGATCGTCAGCTATATAAAATTCAACATCATCAATAAAAAGATTATTACCACTATCGGATGTTGCCACAAAGGCTATTCGAATGTTTTCTTTTCCTGCCAAAGCATTTAAATTAAGACTTCGCCTGTCCCAATCTTCATCTTTGGTTGGAATCCACGATTGACTTGTATTGGTAGTCGATAACAAGGATCCGGACTTATCATACAATACATTGGGATACGTTTGACCACAATCATCCGAGTAGAGAATTCTCAAACGCTCATCGCCCTGCGGCTGTGTAGCATAACTAATGTCAAAGAAAACACTGGCTTCATTTGAATTACTAAAATCAAGAACCGGACTTACAATCCAGGATTCATCCCCGACAGCAACGCCACTGTAAGCCGGATAAGCAAGTGAGTATAACTTGTTTGTAGCGAAGGGTATCCACGTGGCATCATTGCCTTGACTAATTACCGGCCATTGATCCGTATAAAACTCATTAAAGTTTTGCCGCAACGGAATAACATCCCGGTAATCATTGTAGATGCTCTTCATAAAGATGCTGTTGTTGTTAACATTCGCATCGGGAAATCCACCCGGTTCGCTTATGGTTACAACGAGTGTACTGCTTGTACTGGTGAGCGGTATCGGATTCAACGTAAAGCTTTGTTCGCTTCCCGGAGCAATAGAAATATTGGAAATAGTTTGCTGAGGTTGTGTTTGGTTATTAACACTAGTTACAGCTTTAAACGAGGTAATAAGTGTGCTGCCCAAATTCTTTACCCGAATAACCGGGTTGGGATTAGCCAGACAGGTAACCGGCCCCGGACTTACTATAGAAAGTATTGCCAGATCAATAAACTCGTCAGTAAGCACTACAACATTATCCAGGTAAACGTCATTGCCCCAACCGTTGGTTACTTCGAAGGCAATCTGAATCTTACTGCCAACGAAAGAATTAAGAGAAATGGTTTCAGTTGTCCACTGCGTTGCGTTGGGAACAAATTGATTCGTGGTTTGAGGTGCTGTGGCTAATGCAGGTCCCAATAGATTTAAAACTTCTGTGGACGTATTGTCAAAATCACAAACGGCAGAGACTAGCACTCGTAGGCGCTCTTGATTGTTGGTACTATACATGGCGTGGGCCCGATCAAATTTGAGAAGGGCCACAGACTCAGTAGTTAAATCGAGAACGGGTGTAATCAACCGATCAACGGCTCCCTGATTTTCATAGTCGTAGCAATTTACATACATCGCATTGCCATTACTCGAGGTATTTTTAATTGCCCATTGAATATTGTTGTCCGGATTGTTCCGACTCCAGTTTGCGGGAATGGAATTAAATACTTCGGTGATGGGTAAGGTACCACTGGCCGGGATCGTTGAACTAATAGTTAGGTAATCATTTGTTGTGCGCTCGTCCGTTCCACCATTAACCGATAGCACATCAAACTCATAATTTGCTGAACCCGAAGGTTGCGATACCGGATTAAAGGCTACGGTTGTTATCGCCAGATTGGTGAGATTCAATACCACGTCCTTGGTTTCAACAACAACGGCATTTACTTTAAGCTGAAGTTGCGCTGAAGTTGCAGTGGAAGTCCCTAAGTTTTGAATTTCCAGACTGGGGATAACCGATCCGCCACAAGTAACTCCGGGTGAAAGGATTTTGCGAAGTGCAAGGTCGTTAGCCAAAGGAGGAGGCGATTCGTCACCAATAGAATTGCGTAAACTAAATCTGCGTGGGCTATTATCAAGTACAACAATTGCTCTTGAAAATTGCCCCTGTGTAAAGAGGTTCATGCACGCATCATCGGTGTAGTCCATGTAGTTCATGAACATATCATTCGAACTGCAGGACGCGCGCGGGTTGGTAGGGCACTGGCCAGAATAATCACCTGCCTGATTAGGCGTGTCATTTACGTAATCTGTTCCACTACACGAGGTTCCATCATCACCCCAGATGTGGCGCAACCCAAAAAAATGCCCGGTCTCATGCGTAGCCGTTCTTCCATGGTCGTAATCAGTTAGGAGACTAAAACTGCCCAACCCTTCAAAGTTGGAACCGAAAGCTGCATAATGAACAATGGTGCCATCGGTGAGTCGATCGTCAGGTGAATTTTCTAAGCCTGGAAGATTTGAAACCGGAAGTTGTGCATACCCTAAAAACGTAGGCATGTTTATTACCCAGATATTATAATAATCTTCAGCTGCCCAATAGCTCAATGCTTTAAATACTGCATTATCGTTTATCGTCCATACCGACTTGGTTCCTTGTACGCGCTCAATGCCGGTGGTGGGAGCGCCATAAGGGTCTTGCTTTGCCAGAATAAATTCGATGTCCAGACTTCCGGCCGCACTTAGAAATTCGGCTGGCGTGTTACCTAAATCTGTATTTTGTCTTTTGAAATCTTTATTAAGAACATTGATTTGAGAAAGAATCTGATTATCCGAAATGTTTGTACCGGTACCAATGGCCTCCCATTATGGATTACATGAATGACAACTGGAATTTCGTAGGTGGCACTGCCGGTACGTTGTTGTTTTAATTGCTTGGTTGCGGATTGCGTTAACTTCTGATTAATCCAGTTCTCGAATTGAAGATTCTTTTCTTTATCAGGATTCGTTAGCTCCAAAAGTTTTTCATATTGTACGGTACCACATCGTTCCTGAGCTAGCAGCGATTGCGCTAATATCATGAGAAGTGAAGAAATAAAAAGTATCTTAAATCTCATGGTTTTATTAACTAGCGATACAACTTATGCAGCCGGTACGATTAAATCTGAAAAGCAAATAGGTTGTAACCTCAGGCCGTGGTTAAATTAACCATCTCAATCTTGGTGATTTCCGGAACAGCTCGTTTAACGGCCTCCTCAACACCTGCCTTAAACGTCATGGTAGACATAGGACAATTTCCACAAGCTCCAACGAATTCGAGTTTAAGAATATTGTTATCGGCCAGATCGAGCACCCGCACATTGCCACCATCAGCTTCCAGATATGGACGGATGCTATCCAATGCGGTCTCAACACGAGCTGTAATTTCTTCCTTATTCATGGTGGCTGGGTTGATCATGTATTTATTTCCACTCGTTTAGTCGATTCAAATTTAGCATTTCTTATGGCAACTTGTTGTGCCACCGCTGCGGCCAATTCGGTAAAGGCAACTGAAGTTGGGCCATCCTTCAGTGCAGCTGGCAAACCGCTATCTCCGCTTTCGCGGATGCTTTGCACCAATGGAATTTGTCCTAGGAATGGAACCTTATATTTCTCAGCCAGATTTTTGCCGCCATCCTTTCCAAAAATATAATATTTATGGTCTGGTAATTCATCCGGAGTAAAGTAGGCCATGTTTTCAATAACACCGAGTATGGGTACATTGATTTGTGGCTGGCGAAACATCGCTAATCCTTTATTAGCATCGGCCAGCGCAACTTTTTGTGGCGTGGTAACTATTATGGCACCTGTAACGGGTACTGTTTGCACGAGTGTAAGATGAATATCGCTGGTACCGGGTGGCAAATCGATCAACAGATAATCAAGTTCACCCCAAATAGCATCGCCAATAAATTGTTTTAGCGCAGAGGAAGCCATGGGTCCGCGCCACACCACAGCGCTATCAGCCGGTGTTAGAAATCCGATGGAAACTAACTTAACTCCGTATTGTTCAAGCGGAAGGATATAATTTTTTCCATCAATTACTTTTACCTCGGGTTGTTCGCGCTCGCAATTAAACATCACCGGAATAGAAGGACCATAAATATCTGCATCAATCAATCCTACTTTGGCGCCAGTTTTTGCCAACGCTACTGCCAGATTACTGGTAACCGTTGATTTTCCCACGCCCCCTTTTCCGGATGCAATGGCAATAATATTTTTTACACCCGGAAGAATAGGAGCTTGATCGCGTACGCTGGTAACTGAAGATGACATCTTGATATTGATTTCAAACTCATCGCCAACCACCTGACCAACAGCCTCTTCACAATCCTGTCGGATCTTCTCTTTTAATGGACAAGCCGGGTGGTGAGAACAACGGTAAAACTGACTTTTTTGTCACCTATCGAGACATCTTTAATCATATTTAAAGAAACCAGGTCTTTTTTAAGGTCTGGGTCTTGCACGGTGGCTAGTGCATTAATTATATCGGTTTGCGTAAAGGGCATGATAATGATTATGTTAAAGAATGAACACGAATCCGCAATTTAGAGTGCGTTTCTCCTTAAAACAAAACTACCGGGTAACAGTTTCACTTCTTTGTGATGGAGCATGAGAAGATGAGTTATTCGGAATCTCTTCGCTACCTGGCAAAAAAGTATGGAGTTGAAATAAAGGAAGACAAGCAGTCGGATGAAAGTAAAGCAGCGCTGAGTGAGCGCGAAGGGCTTTACATTCTGATGAACTTTGCGAAAGATTATTATCAAACGCAATTGTTGACGAACGAGGAAGGCATGAGCATTGGCTTGAGCTATTTCCGCGAACGTGGGTTTAATGACCGCACCATCAATAAATTTGAGTTAGGGTACGCATTGAACGGTTGGGAGAATTTTAGTGAAGAGGCCATTGCCAAAGGTTACAATAAAGAGCTGCTCGAAAAAACCGGATTAATAGTAAAGAAAGAGGAGGGAACCGAAAAAGAACTCCTATGATCGCTTTCGCGGACGGGTAATTTTCCCGTACATAATATCTCAGGAAAAGTAATTGCTTTTGGTGCCCGCATGTTGGGCAAGGAAAAAAATCAGCCTAAATACATTAACTCACCCGAAACAGAAATATATCATAAGAGTGATGTACTCTACGGCTTGTACCAGGCGAAGAATGCAATTCGTCAGCAGGACGTTTGTTACCTGGTAGAAGGGTACACCGATGTAATCTCTTTGCATCAGGCCGATGTAGAAAATGTTGTTTCCTCATCGGGTACTGCGTTAACAGAAAGTCAGATCAAACTCATTCGCAGGTTTACTGAAAACATAACCGTATTGTTTGATGGCGATACGGCCGGGATAAAAGCAGCACTGCGCGGAATCGATATGATTCTGAAAGGTGGTTTAAATGTGCGGGTTGTTTTGTTTCCGGATGGCGAAGACCCCGACAGTTATTCGCGTAAAGTGGGCACTACGGAGTTTCAGAAATTTTTGATAGATCATACGCAGGATTTTGTTTCGTTTAAAGCCGGATTGTTTGCCTCGCAGGCGGCTGGCGATCCGATTAAGAAAGCCGAATCGATAAAGGAAATAGTTACCAGTATTGCGCAAATCCCTGATCCGGTAAAGCGTTCGGTATACATTCAGGAGACCAGTTCGTTATTAAAAATACCAGAAGAGGTTTTGCTTTCAGAACTCAACAAGATTCTGATTCAGGAGCGAAGAAAAACCCAAACGGATAAATTGCGCGATCGCGATGCGCCACCGATATCCGAAGAAACTATTCCTGAAATTTCGGAGCCTGTAAAAATTGACGCACAGGGTATGGTAGAGTTACAGGAACGGGAAACAATCCGGTTGCTTTTAAACTATGCGGAGAAAGAGGTAGATGAAAATACGCTCTCTGATTTCTTCCTTCGCGAATTGGACGATGTTACCTTAACGAATCCGGTTTATCACCAAATCTATGAAGACTTTAAAAATGGGGTAAGCAAGGGAGAAATTCCCAATAGTCATTATTTCATTCAACACGGAAGTGAAGAAGTAAAGCGTACGGTAACCGATTTAATTACCATGCGCTATGAGCCTAGTAAGCATTGGGGCGATAAATTCAAAATACACTTTTCCAAGGAAGACGAACTGGTGAGTGAGCTGGCATTGACGAATGTGTTGCGATTAAAATTCAGGTTTGTACAAAAACTCATGGAAGATAATCTCCAAAAAGTAAAAGCAAGCAGAGTTTCGGTACCTGGGAAGATTTGGATGAAGCCTTATTGGCTCAAGCCGGATTGAAAGAAGCGGAACAAGGATTAGCTAAGATGTTGGGCATTGTAATTGCCAGGTAGGAACGAGACCTAATTAGTATTTGTTATTGATTTGAACTGAGAATGTAATGAGCGAGAAAATTAAGATTGATTCGATTGAAGATGCCATCCATGAGATAAAGCATGGCCGGGTGATTATTGTGGTGGATGATGAAGATCGTGAAAATGAAGGTGATTTTATTTGCGCGGCCGAATCGATTACCCCGGAGATTGTAAACTTTATGGCTACCCACGGACGCGGACTCATTTGCGCACCCCTTATGGAAGATCGATGTGAAGAACTGGGTCTCGAGCTGATGGTGGGAAAAAATACAGCCGCTTTTGAAACCCCATTCACGGTGTCGGTAGATTTAATCGGGCATGGTTGCTCCACGGGTATTTCGGCTCACGATCGTTTTAAAACAATTAAGGCGTTGGTAGATCCTGAAACAAAACCAGAGGAGTTGGGTAAACCTGGCCACATATTTCCACTCAAAGCAAAAAAAGAAGGCGTGCTCAGACGCTCGGGTCATACGGAAGCAGCAATTGACTTTGCCCGGCTTGCAGGGTTTCGGCCCGCAGGCGTGTTGGTGGAGATCATGAACGAAGACGGTTCGATGGCCCGGTTATTCGATTTACGTAAAGTGGCCGATCGGTTTGGCCTAAAGTTGGTTACCATTAAAGATCTGATCGCTTATCGCATGAAGGTAGAGTCGCAGATTCTTAGACAAGTGGCTGTAAATATGCCTACTGCTTATGGCGATTTTAAATTAGTAGCCTATGAACAAATCAATACTACCGAAGTTCATATGGCGTTAGTAAAAGGGACGTGGGATGAAAATGAACCAGTCATGGTTCGGGTACACTCTTCTTGCGTGACAGGCGATATTTTTGGCTCCTGCCGATGCGATTGTGGTACGCAATTACACCACGCTATGATGATGGTAGAGAAAGAAGGTAAAGGGGTTGTGCTTTATATGAAACAAGAAGGCCAGGGTATTGGCTTGATGAACAAACTGAAAGCCTATAAACTTCAGGAGGAGGGATTGGATACCGTAGAAGCAAATCTGCAACTCGGCTTTGATATGGACAATCGCGATTATGGAATCGGAGCACAAATCCTGAGCGATCTGGGTGTTTCTAAAATAAGATTAATAACGAATAATCCGAAAAAACGGGTAGGGCTTATGGGTTATGGTCTGGAAATTGTTGATAACATTCCCATTGAGATTGCACCCAATCCACACAATGAAAAATATCTCCAAACCAAACGCGATAAACTGGGTCATCAGATTTTAAAGCAAAAATGAGATACGTTCAGCTCATACTTTTAATAATAATTAGTTACGCAACTATTTCGGCACAACAATTTGCAGCCGACCTATGGCATACGGGTAAAACGGTATTGGATTCGGGCGATACGTTGCGGGGTAATTTAAAGTATGATTTAAAAAGCGATATTCTACAAGTACAATTGGAAAAAAAAATGGAAAGTTACACCGCCCGTAAGGTGTTATACTTTGAGATTTTTGATGAAACGATAAAAAAATATCGGATATTCTATTCATTACCCTATTCAACGGCTGGCCAATATAAAGCCCCGGTGTTTTTGAATTATTGGTGGAGGAAAACTCACCGTGTTATGCCGCGAGTCGTTTGAATACCACTACCTCGTCACCCTTTATTATTATGGTACATATAGCCGGATCGTGTTAATAAATAAATATTATTTCTTAAAGGAGAATGGAGATATTGATGAATACAAGGGTAAGAAAAATGATTGGTTTGATTTTATGCAAAGCAAAAAGCAGGAAGTGGAGAAGTATGCAAAAACAAATCGCCTGGATATGGATGAAAAATATGATTTAGCTCGCGTAATCGAATATTATAACTCCTTGTATAAATAATCTATTCCTCCTTCTCTGTTATGAATAAACCTTTGATTTTAGTTACGAACGATGACGGGATAACCGCCCGCGGTATTCTCAATTTAGTTAATGTGATGAAAGAATTGGGCGAGGTATTGGTGGTTGCACCGGATAGCCCGCAATCAGGTATGGGCCATGCCATTACCGTAGGAGATACGCTGCGATTAACGGAGTCATTTATTTTTGAAGGTATAAAAGCCTATGAGTGTTCAGGTACCCCGGCCGATTGCGTAAAAATGGCACGACACTTTGTTTGCAAGGAGGGTCGCCAACCCGATATTGTTGTGAGTGGTATCAATCACGGCAGCAACACCTCAATAAGCGTATTGTATTCGGGCACTATGTCGGCCGCTATTGAGGGGGCCATTGAAGGTACACCGGCCATCGGATTTTCTTTGTGTGATTATAGCCATAAGGCGGACTTTTCACATACAGGCGAAATAGTAAAGAAGATAACCCAACAAGCATTGGACAAACGTTTGCCTAAAGGAGTTGCGCTTAATGTAAATATTCCTCTAAGCGCAATGAAACGGTTAAGAAATTCGTATTTGCAGACAAGCCAACGCAAAATGGGCAGAAGAATTTATGGAACGCTATGATCCTAATGGAAGAAGTTATTTTTGGATGACAGGCAACTTTGTAAATTTTGATAAAGGAGAAGACAATGACGAATGGGCTATTGCCAATAATTATGTGTCCGTTGTTCCTTGTCAGTTTGATCTTACTGCGCACCAGGCAATTCCTATTTTAAATGAGGACTGGGAAATACTCCGTTGAATAGTGTTATGAGAATCATTCTTAGTTCATTTTTAATCCTAATTACTTTTTTGACTTGGGGTCAAACAGGTCAGGTATCGGGGCGCATCCTCGATTCTCAAACGCTGGAACCACTCCCTTTTGCCAATGTGTTTATCAACAACACAACGATTGGTACTGCTTCCGACATGAATGGGGAGTTTTTACTACCAAAGGTGCCGATAGGCACTAATGAGATAATTTTTCCTTTGTGGGATATCTTCCCTATCAAACCCGTGTTACACTTGTAGAAGGTAAAGAAGAGAAATTAACCGTGCGGCTGGTTGTTGATGAGGTAAAGCTAGAGACTGTAGAGGTTACCGGTACCCGCGATAAAGTTTGGGATAATCAACTGACTAAATTTGAAAAGATATTTTTTGGAACAACAAAAAATTCAGCGCAATGTAAAATTGCAAACCCATGGGTATTGGAGTTTAAGGAGGAGGAGGATGTTTTCAATCCGTTATTTACGGCAAAAGCTTCTCAGCCATTAGAAATAAATAATGTGGCCCTCGGTTATCGCATTTTCTTTTACCTTAAAGACTTTAAGTCAGGTGCACAGAGTTATAGCATTGTGGGTAACATGCGTTTCGAAGCGATGCAGACCAACGATAAGGCGATGGCTGACCGTTGGACCAACAACCGCAGAGTTGTGTATGATGGTTCGGACCGGCATTTATTTAAAGCCATTATGGATGGCAAAGTAAAAGAACAAGGGTTTCAATTGTATACCGACAAACCAGGTAATACAAATACAACTACCCGAACCAACCTGTTTAGTCAGGAGTTGGGCAAATCGATTATACGATACGATATGACCGACCTGGTTTCGCCAGGCAAACGGGCGGGCGAATTTCGTATTAAGATGCAAGGTCGTATTGAGATCCATTACCTCAATGCAATTGCTCCAAAAAAAGTATATCGCGATGTTCCGTACGCAGTAGCCTGGATGGAAATTTCTTCAGGTTATGCAGATGTGAATGCACAGGGTGTACCGCTCAATAGTTTGGATATTGTTAGTTCTGGATATATGAGTTCGGCACGCGTAGCTGACATGTTGCCATTTGATTATCAGCCTGCGCAATCTATTGGTGTGATGAAGGAGGATGAACCCTGGACGATAGAAGGTTTAAAATTTAAGCGTATGCAGGAGAGGGTTTATCTGCATACCGACAAGCCATATTATTATGGTGGCGAAATGATCTGGTTCAAAGGCTATCTTCATTATACCGTACCTGAGCTCTTTGATAGTTTGAGTCGCGTATTATATGTCGAATTAATTAATCCTGAAAAGAAAGTTGTTACCACTAATATTCTTCCCATAGACAGCGGTCGGGTGGCAGGTAATATTTTACTAGCGGATACAATAAAGACCGGTAATTATTTTCTGCGGGCTTATACGCAATGGATGATGAATTATCCGGCTGAAGAATTTTTTGTAAAACCCATTTCTATTCTTCCACTAAGTACATTCGTGGATTCTACAGCTGTTAAACTAAAGAATGATAGCACGCATCGGATCACGGTAAGAACAAACGCAAATACGTATACAACAAGAAGTAAAATGGTTGTGGCTATTCAGGTGATGAGTTTATCAGGCCAACCTCTAAAGAGTGATTTTTCAGTTTCGGTAACAGATTTGAGTCAGGTAAAGCGAGTGGCAGGAGAGAAAGATATTTTGGATAACTATTATTTTAAACGCGAGCAATTAAACCTAACCCCACCCACTAAGCCGCTTCGTGTGGAATTAGGGATTGGGTTTGCAGGAGTATTCTCTAATGATAAGGGCAAGCCAGAGAAAGCAGATCTAATGGTTATTCAGGGCAAGATGGAAGACATGGTAACCATCGGTACAGATGAGGTGGGTTATTTTTGGTTGAACGGATTTCAGTTTAGAGATACTGTTCAATTTTCATTTCAGGCCAAGAACCCAAAAGGTAAACCCTATGGTAAGGTAAAATTATTTCCACGCACTGCACCTAAGGTTGATTTCACGGAAGCTGATCTTGATTTAGCGATACGATCATCCACCGATCCGCAACGCTATAAAATAGATTATCATTTGTCGGACGATACGAGGCTGCTTGAGGAAGTTACAGTAAGTGCGACTGTTATTGATGATACCCGCGTAAAAGAAGGTATTGTGTACGGTGAAGCTGATTACACAGTGAAAGGAGAAGATTTGCTGAATGCTTCCGGAGGAAATATTGTTCCCGCCTTGCAAGGCAGGGTACCTGGATTGCAAGTAGTTCCCTTTTGGGATGAAACCGGAATTCAACGTTATAAAATCAGAATTCGGGGTGGATCGTCAACGTTTGGCGTTGGCGGAACAACCGAGCCTTTATTATTAATCGATGGAGTACCCATTATGGATGGCGGTTTTGTAGCAGATCAGATTGCAGCTATTAATCCAGCCAATGTAGCTCGTGTGGAGGTAATCACACGAGCCGATCCCCGCTTTGGGGTGCGCGGAACGAACGGTGTTATAGCTGTTTATACTAAGCAGACAGATTTATTCTTCGGGAACAATCAAGCAGTCGATCCTTCAAAGTTTCAGAGCCTTCCGGTGGTGGGATATTCCAATCCAGCAAAGTTCTTTTCACCAGACTATGAAGATCCAAAGGAAGATCATTCGCAACCTGATTACAGGTCTACCGTTTTTTGGGCACCCTGGCTAAGTACGAAAAGTGATGGTAAGGCACAATTTGAATTTTTTACTTCCGATCTACCCACTACCTACCGCATTGTGCTTGAAGGCATTACGGAACAAGGCGAACCTATCAGAGAGGAAAGTTATATCACTATTAAAAATCAATGAGTTAGCAATAATTTGAAAACAATTTAATTGATTTTTCGTTCTCATCACAATACCCCAACCTATCCTTATATGATTAAAAAAATTATAAGACTTTGTAGCGTTACTCTTTCAATCCTTTTTTTCATTGTATCGTCAGATGCACTTGGGCAGGTAAGCGGTATTTTAGTTGATGAACAAAGTGGTAAGCCAATTAGTAAAGCAAGTATATTTATTAACAACACTTCGCTTGCAGTATTAACGAACGACAAGGGGGAGTTCGCTCTCGATGGGATAGCTCCTGGCTTTGTTGAACTGGTGATCTACCGCGATGGGTATAAACTATTTAAATCTTCCATCCCATTCAGGTTGATAAAGCATTCAAATTAAATCTTAAGCTAGCCAATGATAGTAGTCCTAAGGCAGGAAAACCCAAACAAGATGCCGAGTACAAATCAAATCTTCAGTGGTTTGAACGGGCCTTGTTGAGGCGAATGATAATGCCATTTCATGCCGTATTACCTATCCAAAAAACTTTTCTATATCCACACTGGGCGATTTACTCGAAGTAAGCTCTGCCGAACCGTTGGTGGTTGAAAATAATTCATTGGGTTATAAGGTCACTTGTTACCTGCAAGAGTTTAAGGCCGAAGTAGAGAATATCACTTTCGCGGGAGCATTAAAATTCGACACACTCACAACTAAAGATCCGGAACTAAAAAAAAACTGGGAACGGAACCGATTGATTGCCTATTGGGGATCGGGTCAGCATTTTTTTCATACCCTAGTGAAAGGCACCACAACGGATGAAGGATTTGTTTTATTTGACGCGAATAAGAAGTCTATTAATCCTGAGTCAATTGTTTCCACTGGCAAAATGCCGGAATACAGAAGTATTTCCCTTGTCGGAGAAACGACCATCACCTTTCAGATGGAATCGATGGAGACGGGGGTGAAAACAAAAAATCCGGAACAAACCTCTACACTCGTTTCGTTGGGTGCCATTGATGTTACACCGGATGGGATCTTGTTTAATCCGCGTTCGCTAAAATGGAAAGGACATTTAAGCAAGGAACGGTTGGCTTCTATGGTTCCTCAAAACTATGTTCCCACGGCCTCGTTGGAGAGCGAAAAAGTTGATTGGAAAAACTTTTCCCTTTTACGAGAGAAAGCGTACTTACATCTGGATAGAGATTATTATTATCCACGCGAAACCATTTGGTTGAAGGCGTATATGGGCTATAGTATGACAGCCCTTCGCGACACATTAAGTCATACTTTGTATGTTGAATTAATCTCACCGGATAAAAAAATTATAGATAGTAAAGTTTATCCGATTAAAGCGGGCGTATCGTGGGGCGAATTAGCCCTGAGCGAAAAGCTTGTGCCGGGTCAATACTACCTGCGAGCCTATACAAACTGGATGCGTAACTATGGAGACAGTGCACTTTTTGTACGCGCTATACCGATATTAGATTTCAATCAAAATATTGAGTATGAAGAAGAAAATAATGTAGAAGTAAAAAGCTCGGAGGTACTACTGTCAATAGAAAAAAATAGTTTTAAAGTTCGAGATCCTATTGCATTGCAGGTCATTGTAATGGATGAAAAAGGAAATCCTGAAAAAGCAAACTTATCTGTTTCGGTTACCGATGCCGTTGCTTCAATCCCAATGTATCCGGCATCCATCACCTCACCAAAATCTCTTAGTATCGAATCGCTCGAAGTGTCAAATAAGTATTTTGAAGAGGTCACTTATTTTATGGAACGGGGCCTCAGTTTTAGTGGCGTAGTTAAAGATGCCAAAAATGTTCCTACACCAGCCAGAATCCAGGTTATTCAAGGGAACATGGATAATCTTATTAATCTCGAAACCGATGATAAGGGTGAGTTTTTAATTACTGGTTTAAAGTATGTTGACTCCATGGTCTTTGCTTTTCAACCAACAAATAAGAAAGGAAAACTACTGCCGAAAGTTGAATTAATTCCAAGAGTCATTCCGCCATTAAGTTTTAAAACCCCGGCAATCCCACTTAAGTACAGACAGGATAACGCTATGCAACGGATTCAAAATACCTATCAGGCCGGTGAGCAGGTTCGGGTATTAGATGCTGTTGAGATCGCAGGAAAAAAAATCGAGACCTTGGATGAGAAGAAGGATATCCGAATTTATGGAACCCCAAACTATACGGTAACGGGTGATAAGTTGGGCGGCACGGTTGCTGGAATGAATCTTTTAGTTGCTTTGCAAGGAAAAGTGCCGGGCTTACGGGTAACAGAGGTAGTGGATGCAGGTGGGTTGCGTACGGTAAAAGTACAGATACGTGGGGCCTCGAGTTTAACGGGAGATACAGAGCCGTTGATTCTTGTTGATGGCGTTCCCTTTCCGGATGCCAATAGTTTGTTCTCCATTGATCCCAGTATGGTGGATAGAATTGAAGTGGTTACCAGTGCATCCCCGCAATTTGGTAGTCGTGGAACCAATGGAGTGATTTCAATTTTTATGAAGACGGGGTATAGTGCCCAAGGCGAAGTGCAGAAGAATTATATCTCATATAAAATTCCGTGCTTCGAACAACTATTTTTTGGAAACCAAATTTGCTGACGGATGAAACTGGAAAAACCTCAGTTCAATTTTATGCGGCTGATCTGGTGACCCGCTATAGAATTGTGGTGGAAGGAGTGACCGAATCGGGGCGCCCAGTTCGTGCGGTAAAATATGTTACCGTTGAATAGTTAAGCCGGATCTACATCAAAGACAATCTTTACACTCCGGTATTCTTTTACTTGTTGTAACTCCGAGGCGATTTGTTGCAGGGTAGTTTTGATGCTATTTAATTTTCCCTGATCGCGCCTAATCTTCAGCAACGCCAACATCAGATATTCATTTCTGATTTTTGAAATCATGGGCTCACCGGGCCCCATAATTTTAATTCCTTTCAGAGAGGTCTTTAATAGATCTACGTAAGTATCGGCTGCGGCCTGTACAACTTTTTTATCGGCATGCTTGAGTGTAATTTCAATTAACCGACTGTAGGGAGGATAAAGATGTTCTTCGCGGTCGCATAGTTGATCTTCAATAAAGCCAATCACATTATTTTCAATCACATAATTGAATAGGGGATGCTTTGGGTTGGAGGTTTGTAAAATTACTTTGCCCCGCTTTTCTCTCCGCCCAGCCCGGCCACTTACTTGCGTGATTAATTGAAAGGCTCTTTCGTAGGATCGAAAATCCGGAAAGTGCATCATGCGATCGGTGTCAAAAACACCCACCAAACTTACCCGATCAAAATCCAATCCCTTCGTTACCATTTGAGTTCCCACCAAAATATCCGTCTCACCACTCTCAAATCCTTCCATAATATTTTCATATCCCGATCGCGACCGCGTAGTATCTAAATCCATACGCTGAATTTTAGCATCCGGAAAATGAAGCTTCAACTCTTCCTCTAATTTTTCGGTGCCGTAGCCAAGGGTAAGTATTCTCTTTGAACTACAGGTAGGGCATTGATTCGGCAACTCTTCGCGATAACCGCAATAATGACAAATTAATGCATGCCGGTATTGATGGTAGGTAAGACTGACGGCACAATTGATACACTTGGGTACCCAGTGGCAATCTTCGCATTGTACCAACGGAGAGTAGCCTCTTCGATTTTGAAATAAGATCACTTGTTCTTTATTGTCAAGAGCTCCTTGAATTTCTTTTAATAAACGGAAAGAAAATTCACCTTTATTAGTCTTTCTCTTTTTTTTCCTAGGATAGATCTGCAAAAACTATTTCGGGCAGTTGCGCTTCTCCGAATCGTTGCGCTAATGAAACCAAACCATAACGCCCGCCTTTAGCCTGGTAGAATGATTCAGCCGAAGGGGTAGCACTACCTAACAAAACTTTGGCATGATGAATTTGCGCCATCACCATGGCCACATCGCGGGCGTGGTAGCGGGGGGCAGGGTCGTGTTGTTTATAGGATGCATCGTGCTCTTCATCTACAATAATTAAACTCAGATTATCGAAGGGAAGAAACACAGCCGATCGCACTCCAATAATAAATCGAAACTTACCCGTAAGAATTCCATTCCATACCTCTACCCGTTCATTATCAGAAAACTTAGAGTGATAAACGCCCATTTCACTCCCAAACATTTTCTTGAGCCGATGAACAATTTGTGTGGTAAGCGCGATTTCGGGAAGCAGATACAAAACCTGCGAGCCACCTTCGAGCGCCTTGCGAATAAGATCTATATAAATTTCAGTTTTACCACTTCCGGTTACCCCATGCAAAAGCGCAATGCTTTGTGTCTCAAAACTGTGCATAATTTCGTTGCGCGCTTGCTCCTGTAATTCACTCAACAACACAGGATGTTCATGGGCATTATCGGGAAAGCCGAACCGAGGCACAATCACGTCAAACTCCTCCAATACTTTGTGTTTGATTAACGTGTTCACCGAAGATTCTGAGATTTCTGCATCCAGCAATTGAGATTTGGCCAGCCCGGTTTGATTGAGTTCCGGATGTGAAAACACCGGTATTTCCTGCAGGTATTTTAGCAACACCGCTTCTTGTTTTGGCTTGGCCGATAAAGTTTCAAATAATGCTTCGAGCTTTTTCTTAGCTATATACTCGGCATGAATGCGCAGGTGTTTTTCTGTTTTAGGCTTGAACTTTTCTTTTACTTCTTCATAGATAATAATCGCTTCCTTGGCCGACAATGATTTTAAAAGATGGTAGATAGATTTGGTGTTTAGCAGCTTAGCAGCTTCGGTATACGTAAGCGTGTTCCCTTTCAGGCGATCGAGCAGTAGCCGTTCTTTTTCAGAAAAATCAAACGTAGAATCTTCGAGATCAAACCCGGGCCTCAGTTGGATCATCGATTCACTGGAAAGTTTAAGTCCTGAGGGCAAGGCGGCTTGTATTACTTCACCCAACGTGCAGAGATAGTAATCGGCCATCCATTGATACAACTTAAATTGTGGCTCATAGATTACTTCACTTATATCCAGTACGTCTAAAATGTACTTGGCTTCGTAGTCTTTTGGAGGTTGGGTATGCAATTCCGCGACTATGCCCGTAAGAATTTTCTTCTGGCCAAAAGGTACAATTACCCGGTGCCCTTTTTTTATAGACTGATTGAAGGCGGTGGGAACCCGGTAGGTAAAAAGTTTTGGAATGGGTACGGGCAATACAACTTCAGCAAAATAAGTATCGCTTATGGGGCTGTCAAATAAATCGGCACTTGGGTTGTTCATCGCTTGTGTAGCCGCTAAGTTAACTGAATTCGAGGTTTCTTTTAATGATTAATTTCGGAAACGATAACCGTATTTTTTTTGAATTTATTTTGATCCTGATTTGTTGAGTGGAAGTTGATCTTGGTAGTTTGAGTTAATCATACGTAGATTTTATAATGAATACATTAAAGTCATTTAAGAAAGTAATGGATGAGTTGTCATCCTCAGAAATAGCCCCGGCTTTGTTTATTGGGCACGGTAGCCCCATGAATGCAATAGAGCAGAATGAATATAATCGGTCATGGGCAGAACTTGGACAAAAACTCCCGCGGCCCAAGGCTATTCTTACCATCTCGGCACATTGGCTTACGCGCGATACCCGGGTAACAGCTATGGAGCGACCTCAAACCATTCACGATTTTGGAGGCTTTCCCCAAGCCTTGTTTGATCAGCAATATCCGGCACCCGGTGCGCCTGATTTTGCGGCTTTAACTCAAGAACTGGTCACCAAAACAAATGTGCAATATGATTTGGAGTGGGGCCTCGACCATGGCACCTGGAGTTTTCTGTTGCCCATGTATCCACAGGCCGATATTCCAGTGTTTCAACTAAGTCTGGATTATTATAAACCGATGCGATATCACTACGAGTTGGCGCGCGAACTCCGGGAACTTCGCAAGAAAGGAGTGTTGATTATTGGCAGTGGTAATATTGTACACAACTTACGCATGATGAATTTTTCAGGCGAGCCGTACGAGTGGGCAACCGAATTTGATGAGAAGATTAAATCTTATTTGCAAGATCAAAATCATGAAGCGATTATTCAGTATGATCAGTTAGAGGCAGCAAAGCTGGCTGTGCCCACCACGATCATTATCTGCCTTTTGCTCTATGCTATCGCTCAGCAAGACAAAGATGAGTCGCTTACTTTCTTCAATGAAAAAACAGAAATGGGATCAGTAAGCATGCGGTCTTTTATCTTGTCACCGTAAGCATTAGGTCTTGAATTACTTCAAGGCGTCAATGGCTTTTTGCAAAGTCTCATCAATTCCTGTAGCAATACCAGTAGTTGAATTTTTACTGTAAATATCAGGGGCTAATCCAATTCCTTCATACGATTTGCCATCAGCTAATTGAACTTTTTGCGGTACGAGTGAATAAAACCAACCGTTGGCTAATTCTCTTCCTATCATTGTTCCATGTGCACCGTTAGTTGTATCCCCTATGATCGTAACATTCGGCAGGGTTCCGAAGGCCATCACTGTGCGCTCGCCAGCACTAATAGTATAACGATCAGTAAGAACCATTATAGGTTTGTTCACATATTCACCCTTGGGCTGAATATTCCATTCATACCAATTGTCAAAGTCGTTGGGCCTGTGCCATTTTTGGTTTTACTCTTAAATACAAAGCGCGTTTGATCGGTCAGCCGGCCTATTTCAGAAAAGCAGTAGGTAAAATCCCCACCTTTGATTATGACGTAAGTCAATAACATAGCCATTACATCCGGATATTCATTTAGAAAATCGTTGAGCATGAAAAAATTATCGGCCACATAATCAAAATAGATATAGGCCACATTTTCATTTTTTATTTTTCCATAGATATAGCTATTCTCTTCACCTTCCTTAAATCCATTTTCGAGATAGCTTTTTGTAATCGGAATACTGAAGAGTTCGTCATCAATAAGTTCTCTTCTTATTTTGTTTGAATAAAAAATATCTCTGCCAGGAGCGGTTAAGCTCACATGCCCATCATCAAATGTTGCTAACATTTGAGAAAGTATGCTAAATAGTTCAGCATCGGTAGTGGTGGTATTTACCATGGGGCGATAGGTATTGTAGGCAGCTTGCCAATCAATATTTCTTTCTTCAAAGGGTGCGTATTCCTCATTATACGTGGTCCATAAATTTTCAAAAATGGCTTCCGGATTATTGGCAGGAGGCTCAATAAAAATTTTTTCGCACCCCATCAGAGTAACAAATAGTATCGCGAGGGCTATTATTTTCTTTATAGGTTGCATGTTTTAAAATTTTAAGTTTCCTGAGAGCTGTAGTGCGTTGCGAAAGGAAAGTATATTTCTGGGTAGATTGACATGGATAAACTCAAAGGTATAACCGGCACCCAATTCCAATTTTTTGTTCAAACTATAGGTGTACTTAATTTCTAAATCAAAAGTTTGCAGTTTATTCCAGGTTACCAGCTGCCCATCGCCCAAATATGCCATAAAGGTTTTGAGGCCAGAGTGAGAACTGATGTTTTCAATAAACGTATCGTCATTGACCAAATAAGGAGAACGCGAAAGCCAGGATACGAATGGCAATTGAAGCGTTGTAGTCAAATAGCTTTTTTCATTAATGGTAAACTTATCTTGGGCAAAGGCTCCTAGACTTAAAGTTGAAAAGTATCCAAAATTGCTAAACCGGCCATATACATAATTCATAGCTTGTATATTGGTGGAAAAAATCCCGCCAACGGTGAGCGTTGATTTTTCAGTTTTATCTATTTTCTTCCCAAGTAAATAATCGAGATCAACTAGATTAAAGTTATGTGGATAGGCCATTTGAAGTTCACCATATTCTGTAAATTCATAAGGGCTCGATACCATCGGATCAAAATTCGCATAGTTTAATCGGACTTTCTGAAACCATGTAGCTTCCCGAGTATATTCCAACCCTAAGTTTAGCATCGTAAAATCGGTGTGGATAAAAGGAGAAAAGATCAAATCCTGACGGGCGATATAGCCAGTTCCAAGATTTAAGGACAATATGTTTTTCTTTGTTGCATCCTGGGCCTGACTATTAATGGTGATGCCCCATACAAGCACTAAGAGCAATTTAATTTTCATATTATTAGAATGTTATTACTGTAAACGCTAGAGCTTTAGGGCTTTGCGTGCGTGGGCGATTTAATTAAAAAATTACATCGGAAACAGATACGATAAACTTTGTAGAAATGTTTCAACCTATAGTTATCTTTTAATGTAATATATAAAAATGGTTGGTCAGTATTCTTGTAACTCACTCATTTGTAGCTTGATCCATTTTGAGATTTTAAAACCACTTTGCTTTAGATACTCGTTTTTCTTAATTCGTTTTTGAGCCTATCAAGGTTCTGTTCGTTTTTTTGTCCACGATATACGGTTTTATCCGAAAGTCATACTCATTAAACGTATTGGTAAATATATTTGGTCCCATCAATATTTGCGATGATCGGGTTCTGACCATGCGAGAAGCGCTACTTCACCCGGTGCATAGACAACCCGGGAACAGACAATTTCACTTTCTGGCGTTGTTTATAATTTCGCTATCACTTTATTTGCCTTTACTTTTCAAATAGTAATCTTTTTCTTTTTTGCTAAGATTTTCAATAGAATAACGAAGCATGGTTCGCGGCATTGTTGTCGCATGACTGTCTAAAAAATCAAGTAGAACTAATTTATCTTTTTTGCCAGCTTCGCGAATCCAACTACCAACGGCTTTTTGAATAAGGTCGGCCCGGGCCTGCCCCCTGGCGTGGCCTGCTTTTGGCAAAACCCTGCTATATACCAGACGCTTTTGCCTATTGTACATTTAAACTGTTGTTCGATTGTCGTATCATAATTTCTGATTCACGATT
The DNA here is from genome assembly GCA_016712035.1 of Flammeovirgaceae bacterium. GTDB lineage: Bacteria > Bacteroidota > Bacteroidia > Cytophagales > Cyclobacteriaceae > ELB16-189. Next base: position 129,153 of record JADJRT010000012.1, read on the forward strand.
TATTTAAATGACATAATTATCGTAGTTATTTTTAAGTATTATTCTTTTCTATAACCGAAATTGATTTTTGCAATAAAATAGAATTTGGTATTGTAATTATTTCCCCCTCATCTGTTTTAAGATGAACAAAAAAATAAGTTAGGTCAGTGACTTCTCCCTCGAAGGGGTAATCTTTATCTAATACTTTTATCGTAGAACCTATTTTTATGGGATGGTTAAAAAACAACAATAAGCTTGATGTAACATTTGAGAGCAATGACCATTGAGCAAAAAATGCTATACCTAAGGCTGTTAGAATAGTTCCCACGAAAACAGCAATTTCATTCTGCTCAAGGCCCCATATAGCGGATAGTAAAATTGTTGCCGTTATAAAGGAAAAAAGGTGTGTTGCTTTCACAATCATTTTTCTTCTACCGCGCTGTAAATGCGTTTGTTTTAAAGAGTTGTTGACAACTATTTTGGTTATGTAGTGAGTAATTATGTATCCAGCTATAACTACAACCGTTTCAATGATTTGAATTTTGTATGATTCCATAATTTCAATTTAATTTTGTGTTTTTATCTTATTGTATAACGTTCTTCGGCTGGACGATGAGGCTGATACTTGGTATTTCCTTATGGTTGTTCAATTCTGTTATTTTTCTTGTCCATGTGTAATAGTAGCTTTGCTACTCCCAAATCTATTTTCATGTCGTCTGAAAGATTCAAAAAATATTTGCTCTGCCAACGCTGAGTTTTCTGTGCTTGTTTGTTGATTGCTAAATCCCAGGTAGGATAAACCCTGATTCCTCGTTTTCCAGCTTTAGTATCATCTGATAAAATTCTTTTTTCGGGCAATACCATTTTTGGAAAAATGAAAATCCCAAATTCTTTGTCTTTTCGGGTTGCGATAATGTAAAAATAAAAATCGTCTGAAATGTGAAACGGCTCTGTTATTCCTTGTCTGTTGCGTTTCCAAATGGTTACAAATTGTCCCAATTTTGTTGGTGTAATCTTCGCTGTTCGAAATTTTACGTTTTGTCCAGCAAGATTAAAAGTATGAGCAAAATATTCTTGACTTGCTAATTCACGTTCTATGTTTGAGAGTTCAAGCCCACAGGGATTAAAAATTAGTTTATTAATTAGTTCAATTTCGGAATAAATAATTTTTGAATTTATCAAATCGGATGGGGGCAGTAGTTTGGACTTTATTACTATGGTCATTTTGAAAATATATCCTTGTTCCACTTACGAAAATCATAATATTTACTTTTGGGCTCTCCCGTCCATCCGTTAATTCCTTTCTTCTTTGGTAAATAATAGGCATGAATGTATAGCGCTGGAATAATGAAACTTGCAAGTAGGATCATAGATACGTCCCGGCCTAAGAATGTAGAGATGCCACAAATAAGTAAAAGCATTAAGATATATTTTGCCACGCGCCTGATTTTTGGTGTCTGTTCCTCAAAATGACCCATGAGTATATTACCTAATGCAAATAGTATACTAACGATACCTATTTCAAACCAGAGCGATTCAGTTAACCACATAGTATTTATTTTATTATTTTATTTCCTTTGTATTCGGTATCTTAATCTTCTAGTACCTTCCTCTTTAGAATTTGAGGTATAAATTTTTCAATGCGCGCCTCCCGGGTTTTGGACTGCTTGGCCATAGATAAATATAGTAAGTAGCCACGTTGACGCCCGGGGGTTAGTGCCACGAATGCTTTTTTCAAAACAGCATTTTTGGCTAGTTCGTTTTGAAATTCTTCAGGTATGGCAAACTCCTTCGTCTTTTTCAACGGTACTTTCAAACCAGCCTTTTCTATTTGGATAGCCTCGCGGATGTAGGCTTTAACTGTAGTTACCCGCGTTGTTACTTCCCCAACATTTGTGAACCGCATCTGTCGTGCTGCCTGCACATTCTCTGTTTGTTGAATAAGAAGCCCCTTGGCATCTTTTAGCAACGCGCCTTTGAAAAACAGCAAGGCAGAGTATTCTTTGAATGTATGTATTAAAACGATGTTGCTCTCCTCATGCATATAGCAAGGGCAGCCCCACTTCAATTCTTCGGTAAGCCCACAGGCAAGAACAATCGTTCTTAGATTTTCCAATTCTTCCGACCACTTTTTGGCTTTACTAAAATAGAAATCAACCTTCGGGTTCATAGACATATATTAAAATTTATTGTTGGGACGAAACCATGAACTGCCTTTGGCATCACAATTCTTTTCATGGATATTTGCCTGCTGCTAATTTAACGGGTAGCGGCTGATAGTCAATTTTATGAAGAAGGCAATTCCATATTTAATTCTCCTTTTCCTTTTTTTTATTGCGTTAGGGGTTAAGCGGTGCCGCGAGGGAGAGGTAAGCTTCAATAACCCATCAGCTACCCAGGAAAAGAGCCCTGGTGAAGGGAGGAAAAGTAATCTGGATATTTTCAGGATCCCGATGCCGAATACTTTTTACCAAGCATGCCCGCTGCCGGATGGACTGCCGGGAAAATTACCCAGAAGGAAGTGAAAGAAATTGTGCGCAAAGCCGAAGTAAACTACACAAAAAGTGATTTGAACGATCCCAAGGGTGCAACGTACGCACTGGAGGGGTATACTTCAATTGACCGGCAGCACGTTCGTGTTATCGTTGCGCCCAAGCAAAGGCACTTATCTATTGTTACGGTTATCGATCTGGATAAGGACTGGGAATGCCCGAGTTGTAAGTAGGCCACTTTCTTGGCGTCCTCTTTTAAATTCCTAAATTCTTCAGATACTCATAACTCTTTTTGATGCTCTCAATTTTATCCATGGCAGTGTGATCCTGATCGAGAAAAACGTTTTGCACGTCTGCGGTTTTCGATGCTTCCAAAACACTTTTATAATCTATACTTCCAGATCCTATCTCCATAAATACAGCCGGATCGACTTCAAAGACTGTATAATCGAGCGGTGTGTTTGCCTTAAGGTCTTTCAGGTGAATAAATAGTAACTGATCACCAAGTTTGGCAATCCATTCTAATGGATTGTTTTGTGCAATAACAGTCCAGAACACATCCAGTTCAATTTTTACAAGAGTTCGATCAAAGATCTTAAGCATCTCATCGAACGGGAGAACGCCATCCGTAGGCTTAAATTCAAAGGAGTGGTTGTGGTAGTATAATTGAACGCCTGCTTTTTTGCTAATCGCTGCATGCTGATTTACCAATTCAGCAAAGCGTTTGTAATCATCCAACGTTTGCCTTTCTTCAGGCATCATGATAGCAATACCTAAATTGGTTACTTCATTTTTCGCACAATCGTCAACAATGTTTTCAAATGTATAATTTTCGGGTGGAGTCATTCCAATCTGCTTAACAGTTTCCCATTTACCACTTATATAGCCAGGTAAAAAATGCGTTGATAAAGCGGTCATCCCCAAGTCTTTTATCATGGGCACATAGTTGTTTAGCGTGGCCGGATCGAACAACTCAATGTTCTTAATGCCAATCTCGGCTAACGCTTTAAAAACTTTCTGCGGATCGGCTACCAGTAATTCCCGTAATCCGAAAACTTGTATTCCCATCCGGTCCGAATACCTATACGCTTGCGTTGCATCAGCTGGACTGTTTTCTGATTGTTTGCTGGTGCAGCTAGTAGTACCGAGCACGGGCAAAGCCATCACGCCTAGTGTCGATAGCTTAATAAACTCCTGTCTGGAAATGGGCTTTTTCATACTTCAACGTGTTTATGAGTTTTAAAATAATAGTTTATCATCTTCAAATGATCCGGATAGTTTTCGCCCCTCATCGGCTTTTAAGTTGCTTCATTAAATCCTCTAAATAATCAATTTGAACTTCCTGAATCTCCAAAAGTTTTCTATTTTGATGTACCAGCAAGTGATCAATTTTTTTCGCTTAATAATTTTATTTCAAGTTCGGCCTTTAGATTTATTTTATAGTCATGTTCCGCGCGTTTTCTGTTTTTTTGTTCTTGTCGATTTTGGCTCATCATAATAACAGGGGCCTGAATGGCTGCTAGACAAGAAAGAATTAAATTCAAAAGAATAAAGGGAAATGGATCAAATGGTTTTGTGGTCAACATCCAAATATTTGTCAAAATCCATAAAACAAGAAATGAAAAAAATGAAATGATAAAAGTCCAACTGCCTCCGAAGGAAGCAATATGATCAGCGACCTTCTGCCCCAGCGTTAGCTTTGTGTCTAGTTCCTCTTGAATATTTTCAGAGAGTATGGAATTGTCTTGAATAGCCTTCATGACATCCTGATCTATAACGGCCAATTCTCCTTTTTCCTGTTCAACAAGTGTAGTGAGATAAAGCCGTCTGTACTTATTTAACTCATCCAAAGAAATGAAACTCTCCGTAGTAAATTCAGGAAAGGAACTTACAATAAGCTTAAAAATACCTTCCCGGATGTCTAGCCCTATAACGGCTTCACCATCTTTAATTTCTTTTTTTGACAGGGAGCTAACTTTCATAATTTTATAGAGCCTTATTTTGTTAATTGCTAGTACACTTCTTACATTCGAAATAACCGGACAGGCCTTGAAGCGGTGATGTTAATTCTGACTTTGTCTGTTTTAATTCCATGCAATCTTAAGATTCGCTTATACCCAACCGTACTGGCGGCTGCTACTTGTTCCCATGTATTTTCTTTATTTACTTCAAGGGTAAATGATTTTACCCGTTGTCCCAACCGAATATCTTCCTGAAGTAGTATATACCGGATCGGCTTAACTAGGTCAAGATTTATTTCAAAACTAGCCGTAGCGATATCATCATCGGTACTCCAATAGGTATCTGGATTATTATCTGTAAGATTATGGGGTGCATATGTTTTATTTTTTTCCCGATACGAGCTGGCCTCTGCTTTTTTATTCAGTGCCAGATTAGTTTTAAATTCAGCATCCAGCAAGTCGCGAAAACCTTTCAGAGAAGCCACATCCTTTTCATGGATCAATCCCCGTCTGTCGGGTGGAATATTTAATAATAGGGTAGAACCTCTCCCCACGGAAGTGAGATAGATCTCAAAAAGTTGTTCAGGTGTTTTTACTAAGCTATCTTCTTCCTGAATGATAGAACCATCCTTTGCGAATGGATACATCCACTTCGGCAGGTATCCAATGCGTTCCGTTTTCAGATCCGGTGTTCAAGAGTTTTTCTATCCCCGCTTTGCCAGCAAAAAGTGTATCGGGTGTAATGGTATTCCAATTAGTTTCTCCGGCTATGCCACGTTCAATGCCATAGCGCACTCCGGGGCCGGCATCGCTGGAAGAGCTTTAGGACTTCGGGCTCCAGGTCACGAACCATTTGCAATGTAGTAGGCCATTGATAATACGTTGAGCCCTGAATGCTTCGTTTCTCGCGCTTACCACCATAGTATCCATCGCCACCATTGGCGCCATCAAACCACATTTCAAACACGGGTCCGTATGTGGTGAAGAGTTCTTTTAATTGATTGCGAT
>JADJRT010000013.1 GCA_016712035.1 Flammeovirgaceae bacterium
CGAAATCAGACAACTCAAACAATTCCAGAAGTAACCCTAAAACATTATAAACAAACAACCGATATTCCAAAAGGAATAATGACACCTGATAGTTGTAGAAACATCTATTGGAACATTAAACTTTTTGATGGCACACCAACCCGAAACGGTTAACTGGTATATGATGATTTAGATCGTTCTCGTGGTGTGGGATGCCTTTTTAAAAGTTATTCAAGGTGCCTCCATCAGAGAATTAATAGAAGGGCCAAAAGTGATTGGTGCAAATGTAAATTCAATGATATCATGATTATTGAATTATTAACTCCAAAGGAATATTTCTTACAGGAAACACTACCTCTACATTATATCTGGCTCCCGTTATTAGATTTAAAAGCGAATGGCCCCATAGTAGTTGAAAGCACCTCCGGGATTGTTGGGTGGATTTAACAGTGTTGGTTTGAGTACATCAGCGACATCGGTGTTTTTGGCCCAGATAAAGGTAAAGGTGGCAAAGTTTCTGATATTGCCTCCGGGTTACGAGGCAAAATACCTTCCAGTTACTTCCGTATACAAAATCACCTACCTACACAGTATGGAGTTTTATGCGTCTCTCGGTTGCCGATGGTTTAGAGAAAGCTACAGAATTGGCAAAAGATAAGGTGAAAGTATATCCGTTGTCTATGGCAAATAATATTCCTAAAATGAATTTTGTAAACGCTACGGACAAAGCATTCAACACCGTTCATCACAATGATTTTTCCTTCTTTGAAGAAATTAATAAAACCATTCAGGAAGAACCCTTGGAAATGCTGAACCCGGAAACAAGGGGATTATTTGCTTCTATAGGAATTGAGAAAGGGAAAACCATTTGCACCGGATGATAGAATGAAAAATATTTTGACGGATGCCGTTGCTATTGGAAATGCTACGGTGCGCTCCACCATTGGTATCCAAGAGTAAGCGGAACCGGAAGTACGATGGAAGGTATTGAAATTTACCCCGATACAAGGAGTGCATGGTTGATGGCTTTCTTAGATAAGAATGTGTTTTTAATGGTGAAGACAAACACACCATGAACACTGATGCGAGGAGCTTTCTACTACTACGGCTATACAATTGTTACCCCGGCAATGGCGGTTTCTATTCCTGGCAAAGGATCTGATTACGCAATAGCTTATGTAGATGCCAATAAAAAAGCAATGGATGGTTCTAAAACATACAAAGTAACCTTACCTCCAAATGTACCGGTGAATAACTTCTGGGCATTTACAATTTATGATACCCAAACAAGATCTCAATTACAAACAGATCAACCGAAACCGAGTGTAGGTAGTCAAACCAAAGGTTTTAAAACCAATGCCGATGGTTCGATAGATGTTTACTTTAGTCCAAAAGCCCCTGAAGGATTTGAAAACAACTGGCTACAAGCAATTCCAGGCAAAAGTTGGTTTACACTTTTAAGAATGTACGGTCCACTTGAGCCGTGGCTGAATAAAACTTGGAGGCCAAGTGAAATTATAGAGATAAAATAAACCGTTTAATAAATTGAATAATGAAACAAATTGCAATGAGATTAGAAAATTTTGTGAAGCCATTTTCCTTTTTGGTAATAATGGTTGCTATGGCTGCTTGTGGACAAAAGTCAGCTGAAACAGCAAATGAATCTATAGAAGCAACTTCGCTCGATTCAATAAAAGCAATTGCACATGATGCCTACATTTATGGGTTTCCATTGGTAGATAATTATCGCGTTGAATATGACTACTATGTTGACAATTCAAATAAAGAATTTAAAGCTCCATGGAATCAGATTGCCAATATAGCACGTGTATTTACTTCAGCAGATAAAGCTGTGCAAACAGCTAACTCAGATACGCCTTACTCATGGTTAGGTTATGATTTAAGAAATGAACCGCTCGTGTTCAGCTTGCCAGAAATTGAAGAAGGCCGCTATTATAGTGTTCAATTTATTGATAGCTACACCTATAATTTTGCTTATCTCGGATCGAGAAACAACGGGTAACAAAGTCGGGAAACTTATATGCTTGTTGGGCCAAATTGGAAGATGAGCCTGTTGACGGAATAGATAAGGTTTCTAAAATCTGAAACTGAAATTGGCGTAATCGTGTATAGAACACAACTTTTCAACCCGGCTGATATTGACAATGTGAAAGCCATACAAGCTAAATACAAGTACAAACCTTATCTGCTTATTTAGGCAAAACTCGGCAGCTACTTCAGATGCTGTTGAATGGATGAAACCTTTGACTACCGATGAGCAAAAAGCATCTTTGGAATTTTTTAATGTGATGAATTTCGTTTTGAATTTTTGTCCAACAGTTCCGTCTGAAAAACCATTGATGGAGCGTTTTGCTAAAATCGGAATTGGAGCAGGAAAAACAATTGATTTCGCAACACTTTCACCTGAAATTAAAAATGCCTATGAAGCTGGAATTAAAGAAGCTTGGGAGGTAACCTATGCAGGCCTAATGAAAAAAGTTGCAGGCGGTGAGGTTGCATCAGAAGACGTATTTGGAACAAGAGACTACATAAATGGCAATTACCTATATAGAATGGCAGGCGATGTATTGGGACTTTATGGCAATTCTAAAGAAGAGGCCATTTATCCTCTATATAGAAATGATTCAGAGGGAAATCCATTGGATGCAACTACCAACAAATACACTTTAAAATTTAATGCGGATGAACTACCTCCTGTAAATGCATTTTGGTCTTTGACCATGTATAATTTACCCCAAAGTTTAATGGTAGAAAATCCAATTAATCGTTACTTAATAAACTCACCTATGCTACCTGATTTGAAGAAAGAAGCTGATGGTGGAATCACACTTTACATTCAAAATGAATCTCCCGGAAAAGACAAAGAATCAAATTGGTTGCCCGCACCAAAAGGGCCATTTTGGACTGTATTGAGGTTGTATTGGCCAAAACCTGCAGCATATGATGGTACTTGGAAAAAACCAGATATAACACTTGTAAAATAAAACAAGTTGAGACCAAGGTCAAGACCACAAAACTTGACTTAAGACTTCTCACCTTTACTGGTGGACTTCCGGCAAATCTGAGGTTCTCCTGCTGGAGAAGAATCCCTCACATTCTTAAGAAAAGTCGACCTCCACATTGCGCGCAAATTTTGTGCATACCTGGCCGAACAAGCCTTCCAAAAACAGCGTATTCGAAAAATCTTGTGCGAAAGTAAACTTTTCTTGAGCGAAGCGTGTATAGTAAGTGAATGTTCACTAACTTTAACGTATCATGAAATCTGGTAAAAACAACATTGCCATCGGCTTCCTCACCATGGGCCTCTTTATGGCCTACGGGTTCCTGCTCATTTATTTGAGAGATTTCGCCCCGGAAAAGAAGATTGGATAGCGTCCTATTCATCGGGGAAACATTTTGAATCGCGTCTGGCTCACGTGCACGGCAACCTTTTCGCATTTCTGAATATTCTCATCAGGGTATTTGCTGTTGCATTTTGAACCCAAGTTGAAAAATGCGAATACTATTTCCTGGTTGGCATTGACCGGGTTGTTGATGCCTGTCAGGATTCTGGCTGAAATCTATTTTGGAGCCCCTCCTTTATTCGTGCTGATTGGCGCCATAGCCATGACAGCCTCTGTACTTTGGTTGGGGATCTCCTTCTTTAAAATGAAACATCTATTGTATAATCCTTAAAAAATAAATTATGAAACAAATGACCACAACCAACGCGATTGGACTTGACACAAGCAAGTAAAGCAAAGAACCTTGCAGAGAAACTAAATGAATTACTGGCTAACTATTCCTTGTTTTATCAGAACACGCGTGGCTATCATTGGAATATCAAAGGGGGAAAAATTCTTTGAGCTTCATCTGAAATTCGAAGAGCTCTATAACGATTTGCTTTTAAAGATCGATGAAGTGGCCGAAAGAATATTAACACTTGGCCATGTACCCAACCATACCTACACCGACTACGAAAGTTTGTCGACCATCAAGGAGAGTAAGCAGGTGTCTGACGGGAAATTGGTGTGGATGTACTCAGCTTTTCTAAATAAATAAGGAATGGAAATAAAAGAACGTCAAATAGAAATTATTGAGGCAGCCGGAGAAATCCTCACGGAGTCGGGGATTAATGCGCTCACAACAAAGAATTTGGCTGCCAAAATGGGTTTTAGCGAATCAGCTCTCTATCGGCACTACGCGAGCAAGGAAGAGATTGTGCTTACCATGCTGAAGTATTTGTCCATCAATATGGATAACCGACTTACGAATTCAGTAGCTGGTATTGAACGTTCTGAAGAAAAATTGAAAGCAGTTTTCAGCAATCAATTCGAATTCTTTAAAAAGAATCCGCACTTTCTGGTAGCAATATTTTCAGATGGGTTATTGGAAGAAAGTAAGGCAATCAATGAAGCCATCATGCAGATTATGGATACCAAAAGGAAGCACTTACTCCAAATCATTCAGCAAGGTCAGAAGAAAAAACAATTTACGGAGACCTTATCAGCTGATGAATTAGTACACATTATTATGGGGAGTTTTAGGTTGCACATGTTACAGTGGCGCTTATCAGGTTTTGCTTTTGACTTAAAGTCGAAGGGAAATAAGTTAATGGCAAACTTACTCACGTTGATTCAACCGATTAAATCTATTCTATGAAAATGACCCTTAAAACATCAGCGATAATACTTACTCTCTTTGCGCTGCTAACCCTGTTCATGAGTGGTTCGGTGATTTTTGATTTGTTTGGCATTAGGGAAAAAGAGGGGAACTATGTCTTATTCATTGTGGTCGCCAATTTTGTAGCGGGGTTATTATACCTCCTTTCAGCATATGGGATGTTTACCACAAAGCCTTGGGCATTTCAATTGTTGCTCGCAATTACCTGTATGCTTATCCTAGCCTTTATAGGGTTGCTGATCCATGCTTATCTCGGAGGAATCTATGAGACACAAACATTAAAGGCCATGATGTTCAGAATAGGCTTAACGGCCTTAATGACAGGAATAGCGTGGCAATATATTTCAAAAAATAAAGTAAAAAATAAATCATAAAAATTATGAAAACAATTAGCACTATAATCATTTCCGCTTTATTGCTCTTCACATATGGCTGTTCTACTGAAAAGAATAAAGGTGAACACAGTGAACACGATGGGGATCAGACTACCGATGAAGTTCTAGCTGCGCAGTTAGACAACGGAAATAAATGGGTAGCAAATATTGAGACAACGCAGGGAATACAAAAAATGATCCAACTGATAAATACTAATCCAACATCCCTAAAAGAAAACTTACTTTCAGAGTTTACGGATGTCTTGAAAAAGTGCACGATGAAGGGGAGAGTCGCACGAGCAACTGCACCACTATCTTCTTCCGCTGAAAGCTGATATTGAAAAATTATCGGAAGCACCTTCTAAAGAAGAATTAGAGGCTATTAAATCATATTTGGAAACATATACCAACTATTTTGAATAAGATCGAAAAATCAATTAAGAGGAATTTGGGTAGTGACCATCGATAAAAATCAGCGCTATGAACATCCGAGATAATCACAATACTGAAAAGCCCGTTTCCAACATTCTCACTTTTTAACGGGGAAAGCGGAATAACTACCGCCATGCAAATTTTAAAAGGCCAACAGTTAAAGGAGCATACAACCAAAGTGCCCGCCCTCCTACTCTGCATCACAGGCTCGGTTGTATTTGAAAATGAAAAGGGAATAAAGGAAGCCCTGTTGCCAGGTGACTATGTAAATATAGAACCTATGGTAAAGCATTGGGTGAATGCGAACGGGGATAGCCAATTGCTGTTAATCAAATAAAAGTAGTTATATGTTGCTTGGACATACTTAGCCGAACTGCGGCATAAGTTATTACCACAATTAGACTTTAGTTGCCCAGAATGTCAATATCCACAGGAAAAACTAACAAGAATTTTCTAGTACTCGCATAAGGCTAAATCATTTTAAAAAGTTTAGCTACATTCGCTGAATTAACATCACATTCATTGAAATTATTTCCAACATTAAAATTTTCATATCAATGAAAAAATTATTTAGTCTTTTGTTTCTGGTTACACTCGTGTGGTCTTGCCATTCGTCTAAAGAAAATAAGGAAGAAGAACAAGTGTCTGAATCATTCGATCAGGAGCGGGACGCTTTTTTTACTAGCATGTTAACCTTTACTGAAACGGCTGCGAAACTTCAGGCAACCGCGGCCGAATTCAATGCAACTTTCATGAATGATCCCACACTATTCAATAAGTATACCAGCGATGCTAAAGCCGCGGCTAATCTGGGGATTTACCTTGCAGACTTGAATTACAGCCTTGCCTATAAACAAAGTGCTCATGCAAAAGAGCTATTTACAGCAGCACAGGAATTAAGCAAATCCATTGACATCGAACAATCCGTTCTGTTTTTTTTATCAGTTCGTTACGAGGACACTATTTCACAAAATGATTCGGTGCAAGCAGTTTTAAATAAACAGTTCAAGAAGTCTGCAACAGACTTGAAAGGTACTGACCGCGAAAAACTAGTAGGCATCGCAATGGCTGCCTATCAAATTGAAAACCTCCACCTTGCTTTGGAAATTATTGAAGCGTATCCAAAAGATATGCTTCCCGATGACGCGCGTACACAAATTCTTATCCCCGTATTTAGAATGGTGCTTGGTCAACAAAAAAACGTAGAGCGCATCCATTCATTTCTAAATACTATCAGCGATCCGATGGACCCTGATAAAAACTCCAACCATGCTTATTATTTAACAGCTTTAGAAGAAATGATTAACGTTTATAAGAAGCTAGATGTGAATGAAAAAATTGCCAATAACGATGGCCTTGAATTAATGAAAGATGCTGTTGTTCAGGAATTGCGTGCTAAAGTAAATGCAATAAGAACCAGGATTGTTGCCCCTTAAAGGGTTGACATTAGATCAGTTTCAATTATTTTCTTGTCGTTAAATAATTTGGTAATTCTTAAACCATGAGGTGGGTGTTTACTGTAGAACAAATCAAAGCTGCGCACAGCAAAATAAAGTTAAACTCTAGTGCAGGCTTTCCTGTCTACATCAGGGAACTAAAAAAACGCTGAGTCCCCTATTCCTCTTATTTATTACTTTTAGAAACTTGATTTTTCACATCAAAGAAAAAGCGGAGAAACAGGGATTCGAACCCTGGTGACACTTGCGCCAAACGGTTTTCGAGACCGTCCCATTCAACCACTCTGGCATTTCTCCGGCACAAAAATAAAACTCCCTCTTTGATTTAAGAGGAGTCTGGAAAAGAATCTTGAAAATATTGTTATTCGAATCGTAGCGATTCGATCGGATCGAGCTTGGAAGCTTTATGGGCCGGATAGTACCCAGATAGTAATCCTACAAAAATACAGATCAACATCCCTACCATCATCCATAACCAGGGCACAACAAATGCATCTATGCCAATCGCCTTTGAAATTAAATTCCCGACAATGATACCTAAAATAACTCCGCCAATACCTCCTAATAAGCAAACAACGATTGCCTCAATCACAAACTGCTGCCGGATGCGCAAGGGGTTGCTCCTAATGCTTTTCTTACTCCCCACTTCGCGTGTGCGTTCGGTAACCGAAACCAACATAATATTCATTAAGGCAATAGATGCCCCTAATAAAGTAATAAAGCCAACGCCAAATCCACCAAAACGCAAGCCATTGGTAATGCTCTCTCCATTTCCTCAGCAAGCGATTCACTTTTTCTATTTCAAAAGAATTGGCATCTTCTACTCTGTCTTGCCGGATCTTACGCATTAAACCTGTAGCTTCACCCATAGCATAATCTAATTGATTCATATCAGAAATACCTACATTCAATCGATAATTGGTGGCTGCCCGGCTGCTAATTGATTGGCAACCAGAATGGGAACGATCACCATATTATCATAATTGTTATCCGAAAAATCGCCTTTCTCTTTTAACATGCCTATAACTTTAAATTGTGTGCCTTTAAACGAAATCTCGTACCTACAGGCATCGGAATGTCTCCATATAAGGCTTGCGCCAATTTATATCCAATCACAGCTACGTTACTTCCTCGCTGAACTTCAAAACGTGAAAAGTTTCTTCCTTCTTGAATATTAAGGTCCCTTAATCGGAATGTATTCTTCGTTAGCACCCCGAATATCTACGTTAGGATTTGTCTTTTGAGAGCCATGTTTAACTTCGGCCAGGTTTGTTAGCCGGGCTGATAAACTTACCATAGAAGGTACATTATACTGATCGATAAACTTCTGCATTTCAGATAAGGTAAGTCGGGCCCGCACTTTCTCCTTCACACCATCCTGGTTGGTACCTCGGTTCCATTTGAATAGACGTCAAACGTATTTACGCCTAAGGAAGAAAGACTCTCATTCACCGAATATTCAATACCATCAATAGCCGTAAGAATTCCAACCAGCGAGGTTATTCCAATCGCCACAATAAGGGCGGTAAGCACCGATCGAAGCATATTGGCTTGTACCGATCGAAGTCCTTCTCTGATATTTTCTAATAAATTCATGCTTCTAACGGTTTTTAATAGACAATCACTCTATTTACGATGAAAACTAATTGGCAAAATTATATCTTTAATCGTTCTAATGGGAGACTTTTTACGGATTCTTTTTGTTACAAGTAATAGCTAAATAAGTGATTTAACGATGCGCTGGTTGATTTTGTTCTTTTTTATCTCCCTTTCGGGAAAGGTTTTGGCTAATTCCATTTTTATACCCATGGATGATAAGCAAAACAATCACTTGAAGGCTTATGGAATTGCCTATTGGATTCTGAAAAACGACATTGAGGTGGATTGGCTGTTGAACTACCGGGGCGGAAGCTTCATGTGCACGTATAATCCAAAATTCAAAATGAGTTAGTAGTGCGAGGCGTTAGCTACGAAATTATTTCAGATGCAAGGTAAATGCCATTGTAACGAAATTGCCAGCCCTGCAGTGAACTACGATATTATGAAGCTGGAAAAATATCCACGAATAGCAGTGTATTCACCCAAATCAAAACAACCGTGGGATGATGCCGTTACGCTGGTACTCTCCTATGCCGAAATTCCATATGATGTAATTTTTGATGATGAAGTCTTGAATGACCTGCTCCCCAAGTATGATTGGTTTGCACCTCCACCATGAAGACTTCACCGGTCAATACGGAAAATTCTACAGCAACTATGCAAACTATCCATGGTATCTCGAACAACAAAAGAGGCGGAAGAAACTGCGCGCAGGTTTGGCTTTCATAAAGTATCGCAAGCCAAGTTGGCCGTGGTGAAACGGATTAAAGAATTTGTAGCCGGAGGTGGTTTCTGTTTGCCATGTGCTCGGCCACCGACACCTACGACATCGCCCTTGCTGCTGGGAGTGGATATCTGCGAACGCATGTACGATGGCGATGCAGCCGACCCACAGGCGCAAGAAAAATTGGACTTTGAAAAAACACTTGCCTTCACGGACTTCGGATTTCGCGCGATCCGTATCAATACGAATTTTCTGATATCGATAATAATTTTTTCCAGATCGTGGCTTGCGTCAGGACAACGACTACTTCTCTATATTTCAATTCTCCGCGAAGTGGGATCCCCATCCCAACCATGCTTACGCAGAATCACACGCGGGTTGTAAAAGGATTTTATGGGCAAACGACCGGATTCAAAAAAATTGATTAAACCTGATGTAGTGATCATGGGCGAAACTTCAGAGATTAAAGAAGCCAAATATTTACATGGCGTTTTTGGTAAAGGTTTTTGGACTTATTACGGAGGTCATGACCCAGAAGATTATCAGCACACGGTAGGAGAAGAACCGACTGATCTCAATTTGCATCCTAACTCACCGGGCTTTCGCCTGATTCTTAACAACATTTATTTCCGGCAGCAAAAAGAAAAAGCAAAAGACTTGATGTTTGGCGCGCTGAAAAAATCGCTGTTAGGTTTAGTAGTCAGCACTTTACTTTTTAATGTTGCTTGTAAGTCAGTGCTAAACAACGAGGCTAATTCAAAAACCATCGAACAAGTCGCCACCGAGAAATTAGGCGCTGATTGTAACACCTACCCCAGCCCAGCAGCTGATTACAAATTATATGTACAGGAATCTCCCGAAGTACCCGCATCAGGTATTTTAAAATTTGTCGTTATAGAAACAGAGTCAAAAACCATTTTATACGAAGGAAGTTATATGCCCGGTTACGTAAAGTGGTTGGATAACAACTCATTGGAGGTTCTTGATTATCCACGAATGCCAAAAGACAACGAAGATCCATCCGTCTACAAAAAGTGATAACCCTTAAGGCCATCAAATAGCATCTATGAAGTTGCGGCACATTTCAATAGTTGTGTTATTGTTCTGCGGTGGGTTGCTGTGGGTTATCAACCGACCTATCGATAACCAGGTGGAGGAATTTATTCCAGCAGAATTCAATGGGCCCGAGCAATTTGCTTTACTCCATCGCGGTATCCGCACACACCAGCAGACGCCAACGGTCCGGAGTATGAGGAAGGTTTTATTATGCGTGAGATTAAGAACGCAAAAGCCATCGCTGCCCGAAAAATTCAAACAGTCGTACACAATCAAACGGTGTACTCGAATGGAAAGAACGTGGACCGGCCAACGTGCCGGGTCGCACCCGCAGTTAATCGTTGATCCGGATGATCCAACGCGCAAAATACCTGGTTTGCTGCCTCGGCCGGTGGCGGTGTTTGGAAAACGGTTACTGGCGGTAACGCGTGGAATCTAATAACACCCGACCTTACAAATCTGGCAACAACTGTACTTGCCATGGCAACCTCAAATCACAATGTGATCTATTTAGGTACGGGAGAAAGTTTTGGTGGTCTCGTAGGTATCCGTGGCAACGGAATCTTTAAATCCAATGATCGAGGACAAACCTGGAACCATCTTCCCTCCACCATTAACTTTTCTGATATTAACCGGATCATCATTCATCCCACTGATGCAAATACTGCCGTGGCAGCTACGGCTATCAGATTTATCGAACTACCAATGGCGGAGATACATGGACAAGGTATCCAACCTGCAATCCGTAGAAGATTTAAAATCCACACCGGGAATTTTAACATTCAATATGCTACTCAAAATAGTGTAGGTGTACTGAAGTCTACGAATGCTGGAGTTACCTGGGCTCTTTCAATACAGGCATGAGTCGAACGGCAGAACAGAAGT
This sequence comes from Flammeovirgaceae bacterium, assembly GCA_016712035.1. Lineage (GTDB taxonomy): Bacteria > Bacteroidota > Bacteroidia > Cytophagales > Cyclobacteriaceae > ELB16-189. Next base: position 11,190 of record JADJRT010000013.1, read on the forward strand.
TGCTATTTCTCCCAACAATACGAACAGAATTTTGCTTCGGCACAAAGCACCTTGGGAGGTTCATTGTCCGATTTATACGTTTCCGATGATGCGGGCACCAACTGGTCCATTGCTGATGTAACCTTTAATAATACCCTATTTGATTTTTTGGGTGGCCAGGGTTGGTACGATAATACAATTCTTTGCGATCCATTCAATGCCAACGTGGTGTACCATGGTGGAGTTAGTCTTTTCCGGACGCAATTGGAAAATGGTTCTTCAGCACCCATCAACATATATTCTATGGAAGAATTGGGAACAAGTTTTATTTCGCTGTTGAATTATGGAGCTACGCAAGCAAATGGAAAACTATCAGTAACTTCAGACGCAACGGTATCGGTTGAAATTAGATTTGGTCCGGGAAAAAATCAAATGGCGCATCGGTTTTTAACACCGGTCGGAGCAACCTCAGGCGTACCCGATATCAGCTATAGCTACGCGGATTATGTTAATCTACCCTTTGAAGTTTGGGACATAACCAACAACAAACAGTTGATGGTTTCCTTTCGGGATCAGGATCGGAATGGACAATTTAATTTGCTCCTTCAAAACACCGATGGTCCAGCCACCAGTCAAAGTCGGGAATATCTTTTTCTTCATCAGGAAGACTATCACTCCGTTACACCCTCTGCAGACATTGCTGTTGCTGGTGGACAACTCTTCAAACAAATGTATTCAATATGGCCGGTTCTGGCTGCAGGAAAAAACTGGCCCGCAGATATCGTTGAGTCAAAAATTAAAATCAGTTTAACTTCTATTCCCAAAATCAACGCCACAACCACTCCGGTTGCTGATGCCTATGGAAATTTTGATAGCAAAAATAGATTTGTTGTGTTTGGTACCGATGTTCATCCCGATCATCACAACCTCCTTGCTATTCCAACATCAGGCACCACCTATAAAATCTTAAATGCCAGCGATGGTGGAATCTTTATTTCAAATTCATCGGCAACACCAGGTGTTAATCAAGGCGATTGGACCATGGTGGGTCGCACGTATAATACCAGTCAGTTTTATGGTGCAGATAAACGACCTGGTTTTGATGAATATTTTGGTGGCATGCAGGACAATGGAACCTGGCGGTCGCCAACCGGAACCAACGCTTCGAAAACAACCAATTATGTTTTTAGCATTGGTGGTGATGGATTTGAAGTAATCTGGCATCCGCTTGACGACAGTAAACTTTTAGGCGGATCGCAAGGAAACAATTTTAGAAAATCGAATGATGGTGGCAACACCTGGACTTCAGCAACCAACGGGCTGTCGGGAACACATCCCTTTGTTTCGAAGTTGGCCAGCTCAAAGATAATCCAGATGTTGTTTTCACTTTGTCATCGGATGGCGTTTTTCGATCGAATGATTTCGGTACGAACTGGACGCTAACTCCATCGATGAAAAATGGGGCTCTACGTCATTTATGGATATTGAAGTCTCACAAGCAAACGCAAATATTATTTGGGCCGGCAGTGCGATGGTTAATTCAGGAGATAGTAGAAACTTACATGTATCCACCAATGGCGGACAAACCTTTACTACGACCAATAATTATACAGAACGGGTTCTTGGTGGCATTACTAAATTGGCATCGCATCCGGTAGAAGATAGTACTGCATTTGCGCTGTTCTCTTTCGCAGGCAAACCAAAAATTCTAAGAACAAAAAACCTGGGACAAAGCTGGCAGGATATCTCAGGTTTCGGTTTAGCACCAACGAGTAGTACGGGCTTTCCGAATGTAGCGGTGTATTGTCTTTATGTGCGTCCCGACAATCCTGAAATTATTTGGGTGGGGACAGAAATTGGTATTGTAGAGTCACTAGATAACGGACAAACATGGTCGTTACTGGAGGATTTCCCGAATGTTGCTGTGTGGCATATGAAAGGTCAGGACGACCAAGTTGTTATTGCCACCCATGGTCGCGGAATCTGGACCGCGCAAACAGAGAATATACAGGCTGTCTTGATTAATCCTACGATACATGCTATTGGTACGTCTCCTCAATCAGAGTTATCGGTATCCATTTCTTTACTTGATGAATATGATTCAACCGAAATCTGGCTGCAAAAATATAAAGGTTGGTAAGTTAAGGGCTGTGCTACCTGGCAGTTACCTACTTCAAATTGTTGGTGCTCCGGTGGGCAGTGTGGAAGCAAAACTTATTAGTTATAAAGACAAAGCCCCATTTCATTCTAAAACAGTAACTGGTGAGCACATCGTTTTAAAATCCTTTCAGCAACAATATTTTAATCATTTTCAGAACGCCAATGACTTTGCATTAACCACATTTACTGTTCAGTCTTTTGGAAATTCTAATTCTAGTTTACAAAGTTTCCATAATTATTTATCGAACAACAATGGAGTGGCCCTTCTAAAGCAACCCATAATTCTTACTCCCGCTCATCCCTTCTTTGCGTATAGTGATGTAGCTATTGTGGAGCCAGGGTCAACCGGTTCACAATTTGGTCAACCTCAGTTTAAAGATTATGTAATCGTAGAAGGAACTAAAGATGCCGTTACGTGGATTCCGATTTCCGCTGGATATAATGCCTCATTCAATCCAAGCTGGCTGGATAGTTATACAACGAATCAAGCCGGCAATGCAAGTCAATGGGTTGATCATTCGATCGACCTAAGCAAGGCTTTTTAATCTTGGTGATACCCTTGTTGTTTCGATTTCGCCTTTACTCCGATCAAACCGGAACTTCGTGGGGTGGTCAATTGATAATCTCTATATCCAGTTGAAACCAACGGGGATTAATGAAATAACACCTGTTACAAAACTCAGCGCCTTCCCCAATCCAACCACGGGGCCTGTTACGATATCCTATTCGGTCACTCAAAAAACGAATGTAGATGTAGAAGTTTATGATTGGGTTGGCAAAAGATTTATCACTTTATCGTTGGGCAGTAAAGAACCCGGTGAGTATTCTCAAACGTTAACCCTGCCAACAAAATCCGGTACTTATTTACTTACGCTTAAAACCAATACAACAAAACAAGTCTTTAAGGTTATTGTATCGGATTGATCAATGAAATCTATCCTCCCGAACCTCCAGGCTTTTCATGATCACAGCTTCCGATACAAGAATTTCGCGCCAGCGAGCTTCAACAAGCTCTGGCTTCAGATGTTCCTTAGCAAGAGCCAAAAAGTTTTTATAATGACTAGCTTCCGATACCATCAGTTCGTAATAAAACAAACTCAATTCCTTGTCGCCAATTTCTTTCCACAATATTCTAAAGCGTTCGCAACTGCGCGCTTCAATCAATGCATTGATTAATAATTTTTCCACTAATTGTTGCTCCCTACTTCCACCCCTCTTAATAATACTTTGCAAGTGCTCCACATATTCATCTTTACGCGGAAATCCTAAGTGAAACCCACGTTTAGTCAATTGCTCCAGAACCCGTTCAAAGTGACCCCATTCCTCTGCTACGATAGGCGTTAGCTCTTCAACTAGTCTTTTCTTTCTGGGTATAAAATGATCAACGAAAATACACGATGAAGCCGCCTTCTGCTCACAATACGCATGATCGATTAAGATCTCTTCAATGTTTTTCTCAGCAATGTTTACCCACCGGGGGTCTGTTGGCAGCTGTAATCCTAGTACATGCTTTTCCATCAATCGAATAAAAATAGATCAAACCCAAAATCAAGAATATTTCTTTGACCCGGATAGCCTGGCGTTGGTATGTATCCAGACTGTGTAATTAACTGAACCAGGTTAGAGTATTTGAAGAAGAACCGTCCACGTTTCATTTTTCCATTTAGAAAAACATCCACCAACGGGAAAGCCGGACTCACAAAATCGTCTTGCACATAATATTGTTGAATAGCCGGTGCATAACCCAGCGCGGTATAATCGGACCGCCAATGAAAATCGATCCCAGCCTGAAGTTGAAGATTATCCTTGAATAGAAAATTTTCATAGGCCAGTTGCACATTGGCAAACCATTCCGGTATACGAATGGCCTGATCATCGTTACTAAGAAGTTTAGAATACAAAACCTGAGGTCTTAGATAAACATGCCGCAAAAAAGCGGACTGACATCCTTAACTCCGGAGCCAGTATTTGTTGACTACCGGAAGATTGAACCGGAATTACCTCTGTTCGCCTGCAACCTTATTCTCCTTATAATAAATGTAATTATTCTGCGATGTATACGTAATGCCCGGTGCAACCGAAAGTCCACCAACCCAGGTTTTAATAAAGCCAGATAACTGGTTAAAGAAAGGATCTGAAAAATCGTTTACCCATGAATTGTGACTTCCGCGATACGCGAATGGCAAAAAAGGAGCTTTCGACAAGGAGCTGATTCCGGTTGCCTCAAGCCAAGGAGTGCTTAACTGGGCATTTAATTTATAGTATCCCCCCAGTAAATACTCAGCACTCGAGGATAGTTCGCCTAAAGAATCGAACCGGAAGTCAATCTGCCCACCCAGATAATTTTCAATACCATCATTCTTAAAGGACAATTGTGTTTCATCTACATACTCGTTAAATGTACTATAGGTTCGCATCTTGTAATAAAACTATAGAAAAGAAATGCCGCATTCCCTTTCATCCCCACCTCGTTGGGAATTGATTTAAAAACGTAATGGGCATCATTAACATCCTGAGTATTTATGTCTTGATCCGGATTCGTATATAAAAAGTATTTATCATAGTTTACTTCGCTGCTTCAAGTATCATTAAAAATGTTTTCCTGTCGCGACAAATTTAGTTTGTGATAAACCTGTAAAGGTGAGGGGTTGATATTGATGATAGATATGAAATACATTTCGTAGTTCTTCCGTTTTGGCTGCTAATAGATAAGGTTGAGCGTAAGGGTCGTAAATAACCATTGATCGTTGTCTCAGGTTAATAAGATTCCACCATTCTCATTCACCCGATGGCGGATTCGCCTGTAATTTCCTGTAATAAAATATCGTTCGTTTTCTGATTTATAAGAAGAATGAAAATCATAGTATTGACTGATGGTTTGCCGGTCGCCTTTACCTTGCCGTTGAATTTGTTTGTCGACCAGAATTGGCCTGTAGTTGAAACCAAAATTCAACGGGGGTAATATTTCTACTAAACTCAATCCGAGACATAGCGCGACCTTCGCCACCCCAAACTAAAAATATTCTTGTGTAGGGTGATTTAGTATCAAAAATTAGCGGCTCTTCGGTATCAAAGTACTTCCCATACGAGGTGAACCCTGGAGTCGCTCCTATTTTTGGTTGGTGCTTGTAAAAAGATAGGATTTAGGGCTGTGCCAACATTGCCAAGGTTATGATAAAAATTATTAGAGCTCTGAATATAGGTCCATCGATGATAGTTGCTCAACATCGTATCAAGCGGTTGATAGTCGCCCTTATTCTGAAATATGTTGTTTTCAGTAATCCATTTAGGTGGTATTGGGGCCATATATCGTTTACCGTTGAATCATCAAGAATCTGGAGATCCTCTGCCCGACAGTGTTGGAGAGTTTCTTCCTGCGCCAGCAAGTTTAAAACTTCCTGTCAGGAAAATAAAAAATATTGATGGCACTTTTTTTAAAAACACGCGCAAAAATAGATTAAGTTAGGGAAAGAGCCTCTGGTTTTTCGATAGCCGATGCCGGTTTAGCCGTTTTCTTCAATGAGTTCTTTAATCATTATGTCAAATTCCGCTCTCATTCTTTATAAGTTGGCCTCAATGGGAACATAAAACCATTTTTCTTGCTGTCTTCACTTACCAAGGCTGGACAATAAGTTTAACCATATCCTTTTCTGTAGTAAGAATCGAACCGGCCTTACAATCCTCAGCCTTTTGATGTATCGCAATAATATCGAGATCGAATCATGATGATCTGGAAATCTCACATGGTGATGTACCTTAAAATCTTTGCTATTGCATGCAAACGAACTGTTATTGGCTAAAGCAGAAACCAACACAATATCATTACTTATGGATTGAGCATGATCTATCCCAAGCGGAGAATTGTACTTCAAACGGCTAAAAAAACGGGCTTAGAACCTGCCTGATTCTCAAGCTTCTGGCGGATTAAATTTTCTGTATCTGAATTAAGATCAGCACATTTAGTCATCACTACCACGTCAGCCCGCTAAGCACTATCCCTTGCCTCCCTCAGTCGACCGAAAGGCATAGGAAGTCCTTATAAAAAGGCTTGTTGTAGTCTGTAACCAAAATTGAGAATTGAGGAACAACGGCCCGATGTTGAAAGGCATCGTCCATTAAAATTACTTGAACTTCTGGACACCTCATTTAAAATAGTTGGAATGGCCAATGCCCTGTCTTCTCCAGCACAACTACAATCCTTTCCTTAAACTTTCTAAAAATCTAGTAAGGCTCATCACCCAAGGTAAGGGCTGTGTCATCATCCTTTGCGATACGAAGAAACCCTTTTTGTCTTTCACCATACCCTCGGCTTAGGGTATTCTACCCATATTGGCTGCATAATAATCCAGATAAATGTTCGACCATAGGCGTTTACCCGATACCTACATTTAAATTACGCTTTATTAACAATCGTATCAAATTGAAAAGACTTTTGTATCGATATCATAGAGATAATTTCTTAGCCTCATCGATCAGATTATAAAGCCAGGCAAAAGGGTAACAGAAGGTACTTTAACAGATGCATAAAGCAGTGCCGCGATCTTTCGTTATTTTGGTCAAAGTACATAAATCGATGGCTACAATAACTATAAAACAGGTAATCGAAAGTCTTGAAAAACTCGCGCCGCAGTGGGAAAGATATGATAACAGTGGATTGATAACGGGTCAGGCAGCTGATGATGTAAATTTTATTCTCGTTACGCTGGATTATTGTACAGAAGCCGTTGTTGAGGAGGCTATTTCCAAATCCTGCAATTTAATCACATCGCCCACCACCCCGTTCTGTTTGGAGGGGTCAAGAGACTTACTGGCAATACTTATGTAGGCGTGTATTGATGAAGGCGATCCGCAATCAAATTGCTATCTACGCTATCCACCAATCTTGGGTAGCATAATTCAGGGTGTTAACAAAAAATTG
>JADJRT010000014.1 GCA_016712035.1 Flammeovirgaceae bacterium
TTGATGTGAAGTATGAGTATCTGCGCCAGTATGCCTGTAATCCACAAAATTTTGGCCGCAGATCAGAGAAGATTGCTTCTGTACCCGTTGCCTTTGAACGGATGCAACAATCAGGCGATTTAATCTGGACAGATAGTATATTTTTTATTTCGGATGAGCCCGGTAAAAATACAGGTAATCAAGGGCTGGCGGGTGGCGGAATAATTACTGACTCGTTAATTAGTCTAATACAGAATGCAAAATCATCCATATACATTCAGTCGCCTTATTTAATTACGACCGACTTAGGGCAAAGTCTGTTTCAGAAAACAATTGACCGTGGCGTTTCGGTTAACATTCTTACAAACAGTTTATCCTCTACCGATAATCTGGAGGCATTTAGCGGCTATAAACGAGATCGTGAAAGCTTACTAAAGACAGGCATAAAAATATTTGAGTTTAGGACCGATGCTGCTGTCAGGTATGAGGTGATGACGGGTGCTTTGCAAACGGAGATTAATTACAGTCCGATTTTTGGCTTGCATGCTAAGTCGATGGTGATTGACCAACGGATCGCCATCATTGGAACCTTTAATTTAGATCCGCGCAGTGCCAATCTGAACACCGAGTGTATGGCTGTTATTTATAATGGCGACATAGCTACCCGGTTGCAACAAGCGATGCAGATAGACATGCTTTCCGAAAATGCCTGGCAAACCACATTAACGTTTAATCCGGATTCGGAAGCTGGATGGACTAAGCGTTTTAAGGTGTGGATGCGAGGGGTGGTGCCGAAATCTATTCTTTGATTTTAAGATTCTTACATAATACTTCTAATCCAACCACCATCTACGGCCAGTGACACACCGGTTATGTAACTGGCTCTTTCACTGGCTAAAAATGTAACGGCCGCAGCAAATTCATCGGGCTGGCCAAATCGACCTAAAGGAATTTCTTTGGTGACATTGGCAACCGTTGGATTATTTTGGATCAATCGATCGAGTCGTGCGGTTTGTGTGTAACCAGGCATTACATTGTTTACCGTTATATTATACCCACCGAGTTCATTGGATAATGATTTTACAAGTCCCACGATCGATGCCCTAATTGAGTTTGATAGAATTAAGTTATCAACGGGTTGTTTGACGGCTTGCGAAGTAATGGTAATGATCCGACCCCATTGACGGGTTTTCATTCCAGGCAAAAATCCTCGTATTAAACTGGCAGCGCTTACCAATAATTGTTGATAGGCTGTGTCCCAATCTTCGGGAGTCAACTCTTCAAACTTACCGGTAGGAGGACCACCTGTGTTGGTGATCAATACATCAACATGTTTATATTTTTCTAATACTGTGTTTATTATTCTATCGCGATCAATATTGTTTGTCAGATCACCGGCTATAACAAATACGTTCCCAAATTTTTCGATCTCGGCTTTAGCTTTATTGAGAGTATCCGGATTTCTCCCACAAATAATAACCCGGGCGCCTTCTTTGGCTAGTTCGATAGCAACACTTTTACCTAAGCCATTACTCGATGCTGCTACAAAGGCAATCTTGTCCGTTAAGTGTAAGTCCATTATTTTCTTAGATAATGATCCGTTCCATTCAACCAGTCTTCTCTGGGGGGCGCCCAGCTATCAATTTCTTCCACCTCTCCAATCATAAGTGCTTCATGAGGCAAATTGCCGGGTATCACCACAATATCACCCGCGTGTAAGTCCATTACTTGATCTTTATTAGCTCCAAACCAAAAACGTATGGTGCCTGAAATCACATTAGTTATTTGCTCGTTTTCATGACTATGAAGCGGTACCAGAAATCCATCTTTAAATTTCATCTTGGCAATCATCATTTTTTTACCCGTTACAATTTTGCGTTGCATGGATGGATTCACTTGTTCTACTGGAACAGAATCCCAATTAATTTTTTGAACCATATTTTTGATTTTAAAGTTATTAACGCTTTTTTAAAGTATAAGCACTTGATGCTTCAAGATATTTCTTTCTCATAATCTTATCAAACACAATGGCGTTGAAGGTACTGGTTTGTTCCATGTGTGGTAAATGTCCGGCTTTAGAAATAACGTAAAGCTCTGTTGTTGGAATTCGTTTAAAAATATTGGCTTCCACGGAATTTAATTCAACTACCTTGTCATGATCTCCCCAAATACAGAAAACGGGTAAGCCTGCATTTGCAATTCTTATTTGCTCATTTTCCATAGAGGGACTATTTTTCCGTGTTGATAATAGTGCGCGAACAAAACCCTTGTACTTCATCATGGATTCATATTTTTTATCCCATCCCGTAAAGGGAGTTGCATCATAAAAATCCCCCAGTTGTCCGCTGGCCATCGTTTTATAACTTTCACTTTGTTTAAAGGCTTGTATTTCCTCATCGGTAACCATTGCCGGGTATTCTGCAGCGTTGATAGTTTCGAAACCGGCTGGATCAACATAGATAAGATTTTGAATCCTATTCGGGTATTGTGCCGCAAAGGCACTAATGATGCGGCCACCATAGGATAGGCCAACAAATCCAACAGTTCATGCAACTGCTCTGAATACAATGCTCCATCATAAGCAACATCAGGATTATCGGAGTAGCCTCTTCCGTAAACATCGTATCGCAATACGCCATACCCTCTTTTTTGAGCGGCATAATAAGTGGAATCCCAAATATAGGAAGGAACGGAAAAGCCATGTACCAACACAAGAACTGTATCGGTATTTTGATTTGCAATTTCATAGTACGTATTGCCAGCACTTAACTTAACAAAGTTGCCTGACGTAATTGTGGATCGGAACTCAGCATTTTTTTCAATAGTCTCATGGTCGACAAACTCCTGATCTTTCTGTTGGTTAGAACAACCTGCCAGGCTGATTGCAAGCAAGAGAATAAGTGCATGTATGTAGCTATTCAAATTCATATTAATGGAAAATAGTTTGGTGTTAGAATTTGATTCCTGTTTGTTTCGAAATGTCTCTCAAGTCATCAACAACAGCTTTAATTAGTGGAATGCCTTCCTTTCTGCGAATAGCTTCCGCTTCATGTTCCGGATCACCGGGAATTAATACGGCTGCTTGACCTTTAATAGGTTTTGTATTTCTGAAAACTTCAATCCATTCATCAATGCGAGTTTTAAATTCAGTAACATCCATAAAGCCATCAATCTGCATGGCGCCAAAAAAATGACCAATGCCTTTACCAACACTACGCGAGGGAATTTCCTGACGCAGCGCAAAGGGGGGAGCAAAGGGACCCCAATTGGCGCCACTTAAAACACTGGTGAGTATATCCACCATCGCGGAAAGTGCATACCCTTTATGGCCACCTAATTCGCGCTCGGAACCGAGAGGCAGCAACGCGCCACCTTCAATCATGTCAGTTGGCTGATCCGTCATGTCACCATCCTTATTTATAATCCAACCTTTCGGGATTGAATTACCTTTTCGTTTGGCGATTTCAATTTTACCATAAGCAGCCGCACTGGTGGCGAGGTCAATCACAATCGGTTTATTTTTAAGTCCGGGGAAGGCAATCGAAATCGGGTTAGTACCGAGCATGCGTTCAGCGCCCCACAAGGGTGCCACTAATTTTGTAGTGTTAGTCATTGACCACCCAATCATATCACGCTCAAGCGCTTTAAATGAATAATAGGAGGCAATACCATAGTGATTCGTATTGCAGACACTCACCCAACCAGAGCCGTGTTGTTCGGCTTTGTCCATGGCAATCTCATTTGCCTTTGGCCCCACCACCAAACCCAGTCCGTTGTCGCCATCAACGGTACAAACGCTTTTTCTTTCGCGTATAATGGTAATGTTTGGTTTGGGATTGATCCGCCCCAGCGTGAACATATCAAAGTAAGTATGTAAGCGAGCCACGCCATGCGAATCAATACCCCGCAAGTCGGATAAGCTTAGAACATCGGCAGCTTGTTCAGCCTCTGCTTTCGGAACACCGAAATGAAGAAAGACATTGATAGTAAATTCTTTGAGCTATTCGGATGGGTATAGCGTAGTTTGATCGGGTTGCATGATTATAACTCAAAAATTTTATCCATTAGAATCCATTTTTCTTCGGGCTTGGCGTGTGGCAGCGCTTGTTGATACTTCCATAACATTTGTTCCCACTCTTGTACTTTAGGATTGTTTGCATCGGCTTGCAATTTCAGAGTGAATGAAAACTGGTCGGCAGTTTCCATAATCATAAATAACCGATTAGCGGTTCGATAGATTTCCATTTTTTCTATTCCGGAATCACGAATAGTCTTTTCAATTTCAGGCCAGATTTTTTCGTGATGCCTTTCATATTCCGCGATCAGCGTGGGATCATCTTTTAAATCCAATGCAAGACAATAACGTTTCATTTAACTTTTAGTTGTGGCCGGAATAATTTCGTGTCCCTTCCAACCGTAGTAGATAACAAACAGAAAGCAAAAGAAGGGTAGTAGAAATGACTGCTGAATGGTAAAGTTGTCCGCAATCAATCCCATTAATGGAGGAATTATAGCACCGCCCACAATAGCCATAATAATAAATGACGAACCTAATTTTGTATGCTCACCCAAGTCCTTCACGCCAAGGGCGAAAATAGTCGGAAACATAATCGACATAAAAAAGTTAATGCCAAGAATGGAGTAAACGGCTATTTCGCCACCTGCAAATACTCCAGCCAGACAAAGGGCTGACGCGCAAGCTCCATAAAGCGTAAGTAGTTTGGTATCTTTAATCATAGTCATCAGCCAGGTACCAATAAATCGACCTGCTACAAAGAGAAAGGTACCCACAATCATGTAATTTTTAGAAGCGATCTCATTAGACACACCAGGCAATAACTCGGTGATGTAGTTCAGGGTAATTCCCCAGATACCTGCTTGCGCGCCTACATAAAAGAACTGAGCTAATACCGCTTGCGTTAAATGTTTATGCTTAAATATTGATTTATCAAATTTAAGTTTTGCTGTCTTTGAAGGTTCCGGCATTTTCACCAAAAAGAAAAGAAAGGCAACTACCAGAACAACAATGGCAATCATCGTATACGGAAAGATTACAGCCTCGGCTGCTTGCTGCTTTTCGGAAGCTTCAACAAGGGAGCCCTCGTTGCCGGCAAAAATAAACTGACCAGCCAGCCAGGGGCCTACCACTAACGCAACTCCGTTAAAGGATTGAGAAAAATTAAGTCGTTGTACGGACGTCTCTACTTTTCCTAAAATAGTTACATATGGATTAGCCGCTGTTTCCAAAAAGGCTAAACCACTGGCGATGATATACAGTGCGATGAGAAAGAATCCGAAAGTTAAAGTTTTGGCCGCAGGGATAAATAAGAGTGCCCCGATAGCATAAAGTAACAGCCCGAGCAAAATTCCTTTTTTGTAATTGTACTTTTCCATAAACAATCCGGCAGGAATAGCAATGGTGAAGTAGCCGAAGTAAAATGCCGTTTCAATTAAGAGGGCTTGTGCGCGTTTAATTTCAAACACGGGCTGAAAGTGTGCAATTAATGCTGAGTTAAGAATATTAGCCAATCCCCATAAAAAGAAAAGACTGGTTACCAGTAATAACGGAACAAGATAATTTTTTTGTGACGTGTTGTTATCTATTACAGGATTGGAGGTAGGTATAGCCATAGCACATTAACTGATTGCGCGATCAAGATGGGTATAACCGCCATCGACAAAAAACCATTGGCCCGTGGTGTGGCTCGAACGATCGGAGAGAAGAAAGGCAACGGTATCGGCAATTTCTTCTGATTTGGTCAATCGATGGTCAAGGGGAATTTTTTTTGATATCTGTTTCAGTTTTTCCTGTGGATCGGAAAAGCTGTTAAGCCACGATTCATAAAGTGGCGTTGCCACCTCAGCTGGAATCACTGCATTTACCCGGATGGAGTAGGGCAGTAGTTCAACGGCCCATTCGCGCGTAAGCGAAAGTATAGCGCCTTTAGCAGCTACATAACCTGAGCTGTTTCCTTGCCCGGTTACCGCGGTCTTGGATCCAATGTTAACAATCACTCCTTTTCTTTTTTTAAGATGAGGCAAAGCATAATGCGCCATAAAGTAATAATGACCGGCATTGTTAACGAGTGACTTGGTAAACTTGGCTGGGGTACCATTTTCCAAACCAATACCGTCATTGTTTCCCGCATTATTTACCAGGCCATCAATTCTACCATGCTGCTGAATAATTTCATTGATTACTTCGCGACAAGCCGAGTAGGTTGATAAGTCAGCGTTGTAATACGATCCTTTTTCACTTCTATCCGGAATTGTTTTTTGCGTTTTCGGCACCTTGTCAACAATGGCTACCTGCGCACCTTCTTCGATGAGCACCTGAGCAATTGATTTGCCAATGCCACGGGCACCACCCGTTACAATTATTACTTTGTCTTTAAGATGAAGATCCATTGCTAAAGATTGTAAAATCTTACTGCATTTTCATTCATTATCAAATGTTTTTCTGATTCAGAAAAAGGTTTAAAATACTCTTCAATGATATTCAATTGCTGCCGGTAAGTTGCCGCTACTAAACAAACGGGCCAGTCCGATCCGTACATAACACGAGAGGTGCCAAACTGATTTATCGCAAAATCGAGATAGGCTCTAAAATCTTCGTTGGTCCATTCCTTTTTTGCTTCGGTTGTCATGCCGGAGAGTTTGCAATAAACATTGGGCTGCACGGCCAGATTTTTAATATTCATTGCCCAAGAGTCAAATTCCTTTTCCCGGATAACGGGTTTGGCGAGATGGTCCACCACAAATTTTTGTTGCGGATGCTTACGAACCAACGCAATGGCATCTTGCAATTGATGTGGATAAATTAAAATGTCGTAAGTGAAATTGTGTGCTGTTAAAAATTCGATCCCTCGCTCGAATTTTTGACTAATTAAAAATCCATTTTGCTCTGATTGGGCAATATGTCGGAACCCTTTAAGTTTTTTAAAACTTCCAAAGTATTGCAGTCGCCCTTCTAAAGAATCAGATCTCAGGTCAACCCACCCCACAACTCCCAGAATAAAATCATGATCGTTAGCCAGTGACAAGAGAAACTCAGTTTCTGTTTCTGATTGATCGGCTTGCACGGCAACACAACCCGCTACATTATTTTGTTTGTAAACAGGAGCCAGATCATTTGGAAGAAAGTTGCGCTGAATGATTTTCATCTCATCCGTGATCCAATCATCTCGCACGGGATTGTAATTCCAAAAGTGCTGATGAGAATCTATGATAGAAAATGATTTTATGTTTTCAGTTTCAGTCATGCAGGCGAATCAGATCGCTTCCTGCCGTTGCTCCCCCAAGGCCTTCGATCCCTAATTCCACAACATCTCCTTTCTTAAGATAAACAGGCGGATTGAATCCAAGACCCACGCCAGACGGTGTACCGGTAGAAATCACATCGCCCGGTAGCAACGTCATAAACGTGCTGATGTAGCTGACGAGAAACGGAACTTCAAAAATCATATCATCGGTGTTGTTGTCTTGCATGGTTTTGCCATTCACCTTCAACCACATGTGCAGGTTGTTGTAATCGGCCACCTCATCTTTGGTAACCAGGTACGGACCCATCGGAGCAAAGGTATCACAGCTCTTGCCTTTCACCCATTGTCCGTTTCGCTCCAACTGAAATTCACGCTCGCTGTAATCGTTATGGAGACAATATCCGGCCACATAATCCAACGCATCTTTCTCTTCTACATAACTTGCCTTCTTTCCAATGACCACAGCAAGTTCTACCTCCCAGTCGGTCTTGATACTTTTTTTAGGAATGATCAGGTTATCATTTGGACCACAGAGTGCACTTGTTGATTTAAAGAAAATTATGGGCTCGGGAGGCAAAGGCATTTTTGATTCCAGCGCATGTTTGGTATAATTCAATCCCACACAGATTATTTTGGATGGACGTTGAAAGCAGGGCCCTAAACGGGAGCCTTCTTTAATTACGGTAAGAGAAGATTTGTTTTGATCTAACCATTTTTGCAAACGGACCAAACCATCTTTCTCAAAAAAACTTTCTCCATAATCTTCTCCAAAAGCAGAATCATTGTACATTTTTCCATCTAATAAAATACCGGGCTTTTCTGAGCCAGGTTCTCCAAACCTAAATAGCTTCATGAATTATGTGTTTAATCGTATAAATCCACCATCAATGGGATAATCAGTCCCGGTTACAAAAGATGCTTCGTCTGAACATAAGTACAACGCAAGGTTCGCTATTTCTTCAGGCTTTGCCATGCGACCTATGGGTTGTGTTTTTGCCAACTTTTCAAACATTTCTTCTTCCTTGCCGGGATAGTTTGCTTTGATAAATCCGTCTACAAAGGGTGTATGCACCCGCCCTGGAGAAATACAGTTGCAACGGATACCTTCATTCACATAGTCCTTGGCAACCGAAAGAGTCATTGATAAAACCGCACCTTTAGTCATGGAGTAAGCAAAACGTTCATTCAAGCCAAGCCCCGCAGCCACAGAGGCGAGGTTAAGAATCACGCCATGGTGTTGCTTTTTCATGTATGGAATAGCGGCCAACATTGCATTGTAAACACCTTTAATGTTTACCTGATAAAGTCGATCAAAGTCTATCTCGGAAGTCGTATCTAATTTTCCTATGTGTGAGATACCCGCACTGTTAACAAGGATGTCAATCTTTGAGAAATCAGATTCAATCTGATTCATTGTTTGGATCACTTCTGTCTGAATGGAAACGTTGCATGAATACGCTTTCGCTGAATGATTAGTCTTCAGAATTTCCTTGGCAACGGTATCGATGGCTTCGCTATTAAAATCGAGCAAACAAACTTGCGCTCCTTGTTTTGCAAATTGAATAGCGATAGCTCTGCCAATGCCGCTACCGGCCCCTGTAACAACAGCTACTTTTTTGAAAAGATTAAAAAGCATTGCTCATAGTTTAAGAAATTTATTTGGCAATTAGTTTTCGCAAAAAATCTCTCATTTTAGCAGTGTCGTAATTCCGAGTGCCCACCACCTTCATAGCAATTTTTCCATCCTTATCAATCACAAAAGTTGTGGGAATAGATGGCACCTGAAGAGGTTCCGCCAAAAAACCGGATGGCATAAAGACGGGGAAGGTGTAGTTATTCTTTTTCACATAACTCTCAACCTTGGCCAAAGCGTTGTCTTTATCAATGGATAACATGACAAATTCAATGGGCTCTCCTTTCATTTTATCATATAGTTTTTGAATACCCGGCATTTCAGCCTTACACGGGCCGCACCAGGTTGCCCAAAGATTAAGAAATACGACTTTACCTTTATATCGCTCAAAGGATATCTTATCTCCTTGCAAATTTTTAATAAGGAAGGCGTAGTCAAAGTTAGTCTCCGGTGATTTTTCGCTTGGCGGATTTACGTTTAGTACACCCGATTTAATGGCGACCGTTTGTGTTAATTGTGAAACGCCTCCAAACAAGCCGGTTACCTTCAGTACTCCAATGATGATTATAGCTGTCAACCCTGTTTTAATAAGGCTTAAAAAGATTTTCATAAAATGGGTAAATTGGCTTGGTTATTGAAAAGTGCTTGGTCAAATGTCCCTAATTTTAATAACTTCGAATAATTTTATTGAAGAAAATGTCTAGAAAAGGTTCTTTAATCCTTGCTTTTCTTTGCTGCAAGTCACATTATCTATGGCTCAAAAAGTCAAATACAAAGATTTGATTGAGTTGTTGAATGCCAAACAGTATGAAATGGCTGAACCATTTCTGAAGCGATACTTAAAGGAGAATGATGATAATGCCAGCGCCTACCTGTTTATGGGGATTATTTATCAGGAAAAATCACTACAAAACGACTTACTCAAGCAAACGGAAGCACTGATTCTCAATTTGGATTCAGCCATCTATTTTTATGAGAAGGCTTACCCTATGATCACTGAGAAAGAGATCAAGAAAAATGATGAGAACTATCAAATGTATACCCGCAGAGATTTGCGTACGGGTGAGTTCGGCATCAAGCAATCCGATGTACAGTTAGATCTTGAAACACGAACCAAAGCGCTGAAGGAAAAACAGGCTAAAGTAAAGCCACTAAAGAATCATTTTCTACAATCCGAAAGGTTATATCTCCGGTCGATGGATTTCTTTAAAGCAATTCAGGAAAGATTTACCAACGATAAGGAATTATTTCTGCGCTCCGATGATCAGTTACTGGTTGAATTCAATAACCTGACGGCTGTATTTGATTCAAGTCTGGTGGCCTTGAAGAGTTATAAGTCCATTCTTCAAACATTAGGCAAAACAAATTACAACCAGGAATTAACGCTTTTGGAGATTAAAGACTTTAAAAAGGATGGATTATCTGTACCCGATTTTTTAGTTAATGATTTAAAACTCTGGGACTATTCCGGCTGGTCAAAGAAATCATTTGATATTATTCAGAAAGAAATCATTCCGTTACGCCAAAACCTGATTTCGTATGACATTGAAATTAATAAACTGGGTAAAATGCTAAAAACAGATTCTGTATCTGTTAAGAGCGACTTAACCAAACTGATCGATAAACTACTTGTAACCCAATTAAAAAAGTTTGATCCTGATCCACTTCCAGCCGCAGTATTTAATATGAAGGTGGCTGAGTTAGAATATTTTTCTGAATTAATTGTTAACAAACCCATTCGCGATTCAGCCGATGTTGCTTTGCAAATGACTTGTCTTGAGCAGGAAATAAAATCGGCTAAGAAACTCGACAGCATTGCCTCCCTATTGATAAAACGCGATTTTGATACAGAGGCTTTAGACTATAATCATTTTGTAACCAATGCTTACGGAACAGTCGCGGTACTTAAAGCCATGGTAAAGACCACCAAAGATTTTGCTCATCGCGAACTAACCAGTAAAGAGAAGATGTGGGAACATACCATGCAATCGCTTAAGTGGGTATTTGCTGTGAAGGATTCTATTCCCCTTTATTCCGAAGAATCTGAAACCAGACCTTATAAACCTTTAATTTCCAACGATCACTACACCAATTTTATACCATCCCGCCATCCAGAGTTGCCGATATTGCTGCAAACTTCCCCGTGGACGCACCGAACTTTAAGTTGAGAAGCTTGCCAATCTTAAAAGCGCTATCGCTTCAAGAGACGGATCAGGTATATTTTGCTTTGATTTTTTCGAGAGTAAAGTACAAGAAAGTTTTCCGGTTACAGTAGCCAGAGTGAATCGCACCGGTGGCTTGGCGTGGAGTAAAAACTTTAAGTTTGAGTTCAAGCCCTCAGAACTATTATATTCATCAGCTACTGGCGAGCTCTCGGTTAAGTTGAGTAGCACGACAGGCGAAAGCAAAATTGTAGTGATCGATAAGCTGGGTAAAAGATTACACTAGGTTGCCTATTTAGTTGAATCTTTGTAAGGACTTAGTTCGGCCACAGTAACTTTATTATTCTTTCTGTTGATATCAGCCATCCGTAGACTCGGATCAATTTCAATACTCTCAATTTTATCAACTTTGGTTTGAAGGATAAACGTATAGGTAGGATTTACCCAAGGCCAGGGAGTAAGTTCTGTCCGCGTTGTTGAATTCTCTTTAGGTTTACTGCCCATCATTTCGTTTAAAGGAATGTAAATCAATTCCTCAATGCCATCTTTGTATTTTACCAGCAGATCAATAGGCATTGGAAATTCTTCGACCCGCTGTAGCTCTACCACCGTGTTGCCGTCTTTTTCGACCACAAGATTGATTCCGTAATCAATACGTTTCGTGGTTTGAATCCAATAGCGATAATACCAATGTAATTGCATGTTTGAAGTTTTTCCATAACCCGAAGGAAATCGTTTGGTTCCGGATGTTTCATCTTCCAGGTATTGTAATAGCGTTTCATGCCCGTGTAAAAATTATCTGTGCCCATGATATATTTTAGCTGATGGAGAAAAACAGAACCCATACTATAGGCGGCAGTTCCGTAGGCGCGGTTCGTATTGAAATGATCGGAGTGTTGACTTGCGGGTTCCTGAAGTCCGCTTGCTACTAAACTAAAATAGCTTTTATAACTTCCTGCATGATCCATGGGCTCATTGAATATCGTATTCATGGCTTCTTCGCTGGCAAAGTCTGTAAATCCTTCATCCATCCAGGCGTATAAAGCTTCGTTCGATGCCAATGTCATTTGATACCAACTATGCGTTACCTCGTGTGCCATCACTCCGTTGAGGCCGGCCTGACTGCCTTCCCCCATAATGAGCGTACACATAGGGTATTCCATACCGCCATCGCCACCCTGAATTACAGAATAGGTATCGAAGGGATATTTACCAAAATGTTCATTAAGATGCTGAAAAACTTTAATGGCAACGGGTTGCATGTTTTTCCAGGTTACAGCTGTTTTCTCATTCTTCTGATGAAAGAAATGGAGCGTGGGGCCGTTCGGGACTTGTTGTATGTCGTGCGAATAATCCGGATCGGCTGTCCATGCGAAGTCAAGTACATTCTTAGCCTGAAAGTGCCAGGTTAAATTTTCTGAAGATGCTTTTACTATGGACCCAGGTTTTTGATAGCCGTGTCCAATACTTTGTGGATTCTGAAGGTTGCCTGTACCAGCAATAACAAATTTTGGATCGATGGTAATCTTGACATCAAAATCGCCCCACACCTGGTGAAATTCGCGGGCAACATATTGATAAGCATGCCAGCCTTGGTAATCGTATTCCGCTATTTTGGGATACCATTGCGTCATAGAGTAGGCAATTCCTTCTTTATTGTTTCTACCTGATCTGCGAATTTGAACAGGAACCTGAGCCTCAAAGATCATGTCAAAGATGGTTTTGCTGTTAGGCAATAGCGGCTTGGCTAGTGTTACTTCCAGAATGGTTCCTTCTGTTTTATAACTAAGCGGTTTACTATCTTGCTTAAGCGATTGAATATGTTGAAACCCAATTTCATCATCTTTTAGTTTTGAAATCCGATCCATCACTCTACGGTCCGGATCGGGCAGATTTCTGGAGCGAACATCCATCATGCTACCCGGCTGAAACGCATTGAAGTACAGGTGGTAGTAAACTTTGGTCAGGGTATCGGGCGAGTTATTGTAATAAACCAATTTCTGATCACCGTTTAGCCGGTGCGTTTCCGTGTTCATCTTGATATTCATCGCGTATTCCACCCGTTGTTGCCAGCGATTATCCTGCCCCAGTGAGTTGATTGAAATAAGAATTGCAATGAAAAATGTAAATTTTGGATTCATTTCGATATGATTATTTCTGAAAAGTATTAAAAGCGCTTTAAGGATCAAATGCTTTTTATGCGAGTATTAAAATTTTATTCTTCTGGAAATACTAGCAGAAAGATAACCGCTATCCGTAAGAGAAAGGGTTTCGCCCGGAAGCGCTTTGGGAATGTTAAAGGTATAGCTTGCGATAAAAAGTCCAGTCCTTAATAGTAACAGCAAGGGGGCGACAAAGGAGTAGTTCAAGACTCCAAACTCTGTAGTTGTTTGTTCATAATACAAAGGCAAGCCTCTGCGCAATCGAAAAAGTATTCCTATGTAGGTTTGTGCGTAGGGAATGGTTTCGGTGATTTGCTCGCTCCCAAACAATACAGAGCACGTAGGGTAGAATGAAAGTCTATCAATTTTACCCCATTTTGTTTTCTCTAAATTGATTATGAGTGATGGATTTATTCGATGGGCTTGTTTATCGCCAAAATAAAACTGATAGTCTAAACGAAAGGTCAGTAGTTTTACATCGAAGAAATTAGATACACCCAAATTGTTGTTATAGGCAATGTACTGGTCTTCTGAGGTATTGGTGTAAATGTACCGACTATACTCAGTCATAAAAGACCACCATCGGGTTGGACTGTTCATATACCCCAGTGTGGCAACAGTAAGGTAGTAGGATGGATCATATTCATCACTCCAATAACCCGTGAGGTCGGCATATAATCCGGTTTTATGATAGTAAGAGAGGCCGGGAGCCAATCCGAATTGATTAAAGCCAAGTGTTCGGCTGGCAGAAACCACGTTGCTGTTATACCCTAACCGGACAAACATCTGCGATCGGAGTGTCGGTACAGACAGATTGATCAGGCTGTCCATAAAGGAAAAAAATTGCAGCGAATCATTTGCAATCAATGAGTCTAACTCGGCAATGTAAGGGTCGGAGTATAACAATGCAGAATCAGTTTGCTGACTCCGGGCGGAAGTCAAACAAACTGATGAAAGGATCATTCCATACAGAATATTTTTCAGTGACACATGTGCGCGTTAGTTCCGTTGTTGTTTCAGCCGCTGATTTCGCTCGCGTAAGGTTTCATTTCGCTGTTGCATCATCCTGCGTTGTTGCACCTGTTCAAGAATAAGGCGCTGAAAATCTCCTTCGGCTTTTCTAAGATTAAGAATTTGTTGTGCAGAGATCACCCGCATTAATCGCTCCGAATACGTCTTTTCAAGATCTAGCTCTCGTTGTTTAAGGGTAAGCCCTAGTTTTACTAGCTGTTCTTGCTGCGCCTGATCGGGGTTATCTGTTTTGATTTGCTTACGCGCATCAATCATTTCCTGCCTGATTCCTTTGCGTTGATCTGAAAATTCACGGTATACAGGCCAGAATTTTTCAGCCTGATCCGGAGTTAGACCCAACTTATCTGAGATGTAGGCAATGCGCAGGTTCTTGATTTTTTCCTGTGCCTTGGGATCTTGCACCACCAAATCTGCATCCGTTGGATCTTGCGCGAATGCACTCAGCGCGCTGATCAGACATAAACACAGGACGATTAATTTTTTCATATTGTAATTCATTAAAAATTTTCTGTGCTAAATTCTTCCAATAAGAGATCAAGGTCAGTTTCGCTCACCTCAAATGAGCTAAAGACCTTTTCTTCCAATTCATTCAAGTCATCCTCGCTCCAGGTAACAGATTCTGTCAGGTCATCAAAATTCAAGGTCGCATCATCCAGGTAAGCTACAAGTTGCTCTGTTTGAATGGCTGCTAATTGCTCTTCAATTGTGTTTTGAGATTGCGAGGAATACCAGAAGATGCCAACTACAAGGATTGCAAATATGGGTAGGGCAAATTTCAGGGTTGGTACAAACCAAGGTGTTGGTTGTGGTTTCGCGACCCGAGCTTGAATAATGCCAGGAAGCTTTTCGAAGTAGCCATCGGGTACTTCAAAAATATTTTTCTTCGATATGTCTTCCAGTTTTTTCATTTGTTGTTAAGACTGCTTTTTGAGCCTTGGGTTTAATTATTGAGTAAGATAATCTTCTACTTTTTTACTGCGTGGTGATAACTGGCCTTCAGGGCCCCAACACTGGTTTTGGTGATCGCAGACATATCCTCGTAAGAGAGCTCGTCAAAATACTTCATGTTGAATACAAGTCTTTGTTTATCAGGTAGCTTAAGTAGGACCTTTTGAAGTTTTATTTGAATATCCTCACCACTTATGTCCGATGAAGTATCTAACTTGGCTGATAGCTCTTTGCCGACATCTTCCAGAGGTAAAAAGAACCGTCTACGTTTCTTGTTCAGGAAGGTGAGACATTCGTTAGTCGCTATTCGATAAATCCAGGTAAAAAGCTGGGAGTCTTCGCGAAAACTTCCGATATGCTTATGGACTTTTATAAACACCTCTTGGGTTAAATCGTCCGCATCGTCATGGTCGATTACCATTTTTCGAACGTGCCAATACACGCGTTGCTGGTAGGCTCGCACAAGCAGATTGAATCCATAACTGAGGGTTTCGGGATTTCTGATCTTAAAAAGTAACTCCTGATCTTCCAAGTAGGTCCTTTAATGTTCTTTAGACTCTAAAGATAACGGATGGTTTAATCAACTACGCAAACTCTTCAAACAGATCGACCAGACGCTCGAAGGTTTCTTTTGAGTGTGTTGGAAAGTTGGCAAACCGCAGCTGATTTTTCTTTTTGCTTCCATAGCCATCGCCCGGATAAAACTGTTGCTTTTGCAGATGTTTGATAATGCGTTCAGTTTGGTCACCCGTCTCCGCAACGATTACTGTTTGAGAACGCAAAGCAGGTTCCTCAACAAACGGTTTCATCAGCGGATGATTTGAAAGTGCCTGATAAAGTATAGCGGCTTTATACTCAGTTTCTTTGCGGATAATTTGAATACCTCTTCGAAGTAAATCCTGAACGACTTTTCCAAGTAAATAAATCGCTAATGCGTTAGGTGTTTCCGGAGTTTGATTTTTTATGCCATTGGCAAGCAAGGTTGGTAAGTTATGATACGTTCCAATCGAGATCCCTTTTGACAAAAGGTGCTCTGCTTTCGTGATACACCTGTCATTAACAACCCAAACGCCTAAACCTGCGGGTAAACCAAAACCCTTTTGTACAGAGAAAAAAACAGAATCTATTTTAGTATAGTCAAATTGTGGATAGGGCAGAGATGAAACGGCATCAACCACAATAAGCGAGTCAGGAAATTTAGATTTGAATTGGTTGATAAATGCTAATGGTAATGAAACCCCAGTACTGGTTTCGTTGTGTGTGAGTGCAATCAACTCAACATCTGATTTTATTTCAACGTTTTGGTCAAAACCTTTTCCTTCCGCAACTTCTATCTTGTACGGGCTTTTCCCTAATTGAGTTGCTATCTCGTAATATCGTTTTGAGAAAGCGCCATTGACGAAATGTAATGATTGATCAGCGACCAGATTCTGAAGGGATCGCTCCCAGATTTCTGTTGCAGAGCCGGTAAAGAAAATGTGAAATTCATCAGGAATGCCCAATAGTGCTTTCAAACCTGAGGTTGTTTCCTGAAAGATTGTTTCAAATTCTTTACTTCGGTGTGATAGTGATGGCACTCCATCTCGAAAAGCCTGGCGCATGTGACTTTCCACTGTGAAGTACAGTTGTGAAGGACCGGGAGTAAAATTTATTTTCATCTTCTTTATCGATGTGCAAAATAACCTTAAAGGGATGGTCTCTCAAAATGATAACTGGCGTCTACAAAAAAATTAGAGAATAATCAATGTTTATATTTTGATATTCGTTTGCCTCTTTTGCTTTATAAAATCCACCTGGATTTGGGACACGTTTGCTGAACCTAACATTTATACAATACCGAGTTAAGTTTCAGGACAAAATCAGGCCTCATCCGCCAGCTGGCGGACCTCGCCCACAAAGCAGGTTAACAGTGGAAGGTTGCGACCTGGGAACAGCTCAAATCTTGTCTTTCCTGAGGTTCAGAAACACCTCTCCAAGTGCGGTGGATTTTTGTTTTTTTATGAGACATATTCTAAGCACAGTTTTATTATGCATATCTGTCTCTTTGCTAGCTCAAAATGAAGAGCAGGCGCTAATGGATTTTGAAAAAAGTATTGAGGCTGCTGTGGTTAATACCGATATTTCATTTCTGGAATCTGCGTATGCCGAAGACTTTAAATTCAAGCATGGTACGGGTCAGCGATCTACCAAAGAAAGTTGGCTTAAAGATGTTGCGAATAACAAAGGTAAATTCATATCCAGAAAAGTCGATGCTTCCGAAGCAGAACTTCATGATAACATCGGTATAACGGAAGGTTCCATTACAGTAACCCGGCTAAACGGATCGTATACAATTCGTTATATAAGGGCTTATCGTAAAAAGGGAAGTACGTGGGAGTTATTTATGCACCGAACTGTAGAAGAAACCCATAACAACTAAGTCTTCATTCTAATAAAGCACTCTGAACTTTATAGTGTGCTCAATAGCCCGAAGTTCTTTGATTACATCTTTGTTATACTCTTTGTTGATATCCGTAATTACATACCCAATACGCTCGTTGGTTTTCAGATATTGGCCTACAATATTAATACCGTGGGTTGCCAAAATCTGATTGATGCGCGCAAGAATGCCAGGCACGTTGCTATGGATATGAATTAACCGATGTGCATTTTCGAGAATAGGCAAGGAGAGATTCGGAAAATTAACGCTGTTGCTGGTTCCACCTGTGTTGATATAATCCAGAAATTTACCCGTGACAAATTGAGCAATATTCTCCTGAGCCTCTAGCGTACTTCCTCCAATGTGCGGAGTGAGTAATGTGTTAGGCAATCCGCGGAGTTCTGATACAAATTCTTCGTTGTTACTTTTTGGTTCATGTGGAAATACATCTACCGCGCATCCGGCTACTTTTCCGTTTTCAATGTTTTGCTTTAAGGCATTAATATCCACTACATGTCCCCGACTAAGGTTGAGGAAAATGACGCCCTTCTTCATCAGGTCAAATTCATTTTTGCCAAATAGATTTGTATTTTCCTTTCGGCCGTCTATGTGTAACGAAACAAAATCAGATTGCTCCAGTAATTCTTTTAAGGATTTACATTTTGTTGCATTCCCTAAGGCCAACCGTTCTTCCCGATCGTAATAAAACACTTTCATTCCCAACGATTCGGCAAGCACAGAAAGTTGTGAGCCAATATTTCCATAGCCAACAATACCCAACTTCTTTCCACGAATTTCAAAGCTTCCGTTAGCGGATTTATCCCATTTACCAACGTGCATCTGCGTTGACTTATCCGGAATGTTGCGGATAAGCATAATGATTTGACCAATTACCAATTCCACAACAGATCGGGTATTGCTATAGGGCGCATTAAAGACAGCGATGCCACGTTGTGTCGCCTCCTTTAAATCAATCTGGTTGGTGCCAATACAAAATGCCCCAATGGTCATTAACCGATTGGCATGTTCCAACACTTTGGCAGTTACCATTGTTTTAGATCGAATGCCTAATACTGATACGTTGGCAACTTTTTCACACAGTTCGTCTTCATCCAAACCGGCTGGATATACTTCAACATTAAAGCCCTCGGCTTTAAATGCGTCAACAGCAGCCGGGTGCACGCTTTCTAGTAAGAGAACGTTAATTCTGTTTTTCGGATAGGAGATAGCTGTATTCAACTTATTCAAATATAAAAACTCGTCCAGACTTGGTGCCACATGATCTGCTTTGCTTAATACTTTTTCTCTTTCTACATTTTCTGTAAAGGCAAAAAACTTATTGGCCAGGCCGGCATGTTTGATCTCATAATCGGTGTACCCATCGCCAATTACATAAACGTCCCCATCCAGATTTAACCGTTTTAGCTGCTCAACTTTACCATTATTTTGGGATAACGGATTTTCTTTATCAAACCCAACGACATTTCCCTGAGCATCGAAGTGAAACGTATTGGCAAGAATGTTTTCCTTTTTTATTCCAAACTCCGTAACGATAGGATCGATAAAGGCATGGAAACCGTTTGAAATGATATAGATATTATTAGCATAGGTTTGAAAGAACTCCCGATTACGCTTAAATGATTCAGACACAAGCTCGCGCAATACAACTACCAATTGCTCCAGATGCCGTTTGTTAGGAGACAACAGAACTATTCTCCTTTCTAAAGACTCTCGAAAGGAAATAGAACCATCCATGCCTTGATTGGTGATTGCAATGATCTCAGCTTTGATCTTTTCGAGTTCAGGATGATCTCGTAAAGAGATATCAGCGAGTGCATCAAAACCTTCTACTTTAGTAAAAGTGCTATCGAAATCGATTACGAAGTATTTATTGGGCTTCATGGGTGGTACGAGAATCCCAAAAGTAAAACTAAAAGTCCACAGTCACAGTGTTTGATGGTAGTGCGATGTAAAAAATTTGCAGTTGATTAACAAATAAAAACTTTTTTAAGTGCTTCCAACTCTTTTTCGGTTTTCACTTGCTGTGAAACAACAAATTCTTTCATGCCCTAAAGTTCAAAACCTTTTTTGAAATGTTATGCAGCATTCCATTAGAATTTTGTTAGCAGCAATCAGAATCCGATCCACAGCAGGCTTCTTTAGCGGCCAGATTTTTTGGCTGAACACCGGGCTTTTCCGCATAGACTGTGATACTAAAGATACCCAACTCTTCTTGCTTTACTTGTTCTATTTCCTGATCCGTCAAATAGGATTTTAAAATCTCATCCGGTAAGGCAATTTTTTTATTCTTTTGAATTTCCAGATTAGTAAAACCAGCATCCTTAATTACCTGCAGGTACTCCTCTTTTTGGATAGCCCCAGCGATGCAACCTGCATACATCTCAGCACTTTTTATTAATCCTTCAGGTAGTTTGCCGGTCAGCACGATATCAGAGATACTGAAGTGACCTCCTGGCTTTAAGATTCGATATGTTTCGGTAAACGCTATTGCTTTGTCAGGAACGAGGTTCATCACACAATTGCTTACAACTACATTGGCAACGTTGTCATTCACAGGCAAGTTTTCAATGTCGCCTAATCTAAATTCAACATTGTGATAGCCGAGTTTTTCGGCATTGAGTCGGGCCTTTTCAATCATTCTTTCCGTAAAGTCGACACCAATTACTTTGCCTTCGGCTCCGGTTATGGCGCGTGCGATAAAAGCATCATTGCCAGCACCTGAACCCAGATCAATCACCGTGTCATTGGGTTTTATTTTGGCATACTCAGTAGGTAAGCCACAGCCTAACCCCAGATCTGCATCTTGTGTATAGCCTGGCAATTGGCTATAATCTTCGGCCATGATCGCTTCGTCTATTGTGGAACAACCACAGCCACTTCCACAACAGCTGGTTTCGTTCTGAGATTTACTTTGGTCGGCAATGTTACCGTACGTCTCTTTTACAATTTGCTTTAGATCTTCGGAATTTTTCATGATGTTTAATTTATATGGTATCGTAATATTGCGATTGGAGTGTTCAAAAAAATTCAACAACAGCTGTTCTTCACTTCTTGTAAAAGATTTCCTAATAATTTATTTGCCTTAACAATGGTTTTGGCATCAATGCAATAACAAACTGTAGGACCTTCAATTTCTCCTTTTATTAAGCCAACTTTCTTAAGTTCTTTCAGATGTTGCGAAACAGTTGATTGTGATAACGGAAGTTCGTCCACGATATCTCCGCAAACACAAGACTTTTTTTCTGAGAGGTATTGAAGAATCGCTATTCGGGCTGGGTGACCCAACACCTTGGCTATAGCCGCAATCTCGTTTTGTTCTTTGGTATATTCTTCGGTTTTGGAAAGTCCCATGGTGTATTAATCGTAATATTACGATTAAAGTTTCCGATTTATAAAAATTATTTTCCGAAGGGGATACGTTTGAGGGCAAGTTGCCCATTGCTCATTACCAGTAGCGCATCTTGCAGATGCCTGATTTCTTCCAATGGATTGCCCGGAATTAACACTACATCAGCGTCATACCCTTTTTCAATTCTACCCGTACTTTTATCAACGCCTAATAATACGGATGCCACAACAGTAGCTGATTGTAGGGCTTCAAAGTTTGTCATCCCCATCCTCACAAAGTGTGCGCACTCCAATGAAATGCGGCTGGTTGTGTTGGCCGTGTAACTATTATCGGCACCGGTAACAATTTTAACTCCGAGCTCATGGGCCTTCTTAAAAACTTTTTCAGCCTGTGGCATCATAAACTTGCCCCTGAGCGCGAGTACAGGTCCGTCATAATCGCCACCCGGTAGTGTTAAGTCTTCTAACGTAATGAAAGTAGGCACCAGGTACGTGCCACGCTCTTTCATAAGTTTGAGGGTCTCGTCACTTAAAAACGTACCATGTTCAATACTTTTCGCGCCTGCGAGAACTGCCGCACGCGATCCTTCATCACCATGGGCATGAATCATAACAGGAACATTACGCTTCCCTGCTTCTTGCACGATTACCCGAATTTGTTGCTCGGTATAAACTTGCTCCCGCGGATCGGTATCGGGCCTGCCTGCACGTTCAGTACCCCGGGTTTTAATTACTTTGGCACCCCGGTCGATATTTACATTAACTAATAGCTTAAGTTCATCATCTGTCTTCACGCCATTGATTAAAGGTGCCAGACGAACATCGGCAAGTACCGTTTCTTCCAGATTAGGCGATACATAGACTCCTGCTGCGATAATATCAGGGCCCGCGATGCTTCCGAGCTTTACCAGATTGGCTAGAGCAACATCCTGATAGGCGGCCACGCCTGCTGTGCGTACCGTTGTAACACCGGTCTCCAATGCACGTTTTGCAGAGGCCAGATTATCCAGGTGGGTGTGGGCATCAATCATTCCCGGTATTAAGTAATAACCCTGACAATCAATTATTTCATAACCTGCTGGAGGTGTTCCCGTGCTCACTGATTCAATTTTTCCATTCTTAACAAGCACTGTACTTCGGGGATAGATTTTATTTTCGGTTCCCGTAAATACATTAGCATTTATTAATGCATAGTTTTTTTGTTGTGCATAACCTGTCATGCCTAAAATCATCGCAAAACAAAATGAGAAGTATTTCATAAAAAAATTAAGTTGACTCTCCAAGGTATCCTTTCTTTTGGTTTTGAGCAATGTTGAATTTATGTCATTTTAATGATTCGAATATTTGAACTGGATAAGATTTGGGTGAACTTGGCAAGAAATTGTAATTAAAAGAATATCGATATGATTGCTACCCAAGGTTACGCTGCTCAAAATGCCAAGTCCCCTTTAAGCCCATTTAATTTTGATAGGAGAGAGGTTGGAGTTCATGATGTAAAAATCGAGATACAATTTTGTGGTGTTTGTCATTCGGATTTACATCAAGTGCGGGACGAATGGGGTGGATCCATTTACCCAATGGTGCCCGGCCACGAAATAGTGGGCAAGATTAGCGATGTTGGTAGAGGAGTAAAGAAGTTTATAGTAGGAGAGTTGGCAGGTGTGGGGTGCTTTGTTGACTCCTGCCGTACCTGCCCAAGCTGCCAGGCAGGTGATGAACAGTATTGCGATACCTGGTTAGTTGGTACCTACAATGGTTATGAAACAGATAGAAAGACTCCCACGTATGGGGGGTATTCAAATTGCGTTGTGGTCGATGAGAATTATTGTCTCAAGATCTCTGACAAATTATCGCTGGCTGCTGTCGCACCCTTATTATGCGCGGGAATCACCACATACTCACCTTTAAGGCACTGGCAGGTTGGTGCCGGACAAAAGGTTGGAATTGTTGGTTTGGGCGGACTTGGACACATGGCTGTAAAATTTGCGGCCTCGTTTGGCGCAGAAGTAACCGTGCTTAGTTCATCGCCTTCAAAAGAGAATGATTCCTTACGTCTTGGAGCTCATAACTTCTTGAATACCAATGATAAAAAGGCCATATCTAAAGCTAAAAATCAATTTGATTTTATCCTGGATACAGTAGCAGCCGAGCATGATTTGAATATGTATTTAAGCCTGCTTAAGACCGATAGCACAATGGTTTTGGTCGGTATACCTTCCGAGGCCACACCCGTTCATGCTTTTAGTTTAATACCTAAACGGAAAACACTCGCAGGCTCAATGATTGGCGGCATTCGCGAAACCCAGGAGATGCTTGACTACTGTGCTACTCACAACATTGTATCCGATATCGAATTGATTGCCATGAAAGATATTGAGACAGCCTATTCGCGTATGCTGAAGGGTGATGTCCGATACCGCTTTGTTATTGATATGTCAACCTTGTAAAGAAAGAAATAGTCTTGCTACTTTTTCCTGGCTAGTACTTTTTCAACCGCATCAACAATATTTTCGGTACTGAGTCCGTACTTCTTAAGTAACTGAGTGGGTGTTCCACTTTCACCGAAAGAGTCATTAACAGCAACCATTTCAAGAGGGGCTGGGTTGAATCTTGAAAGAACCTGAGCAACGCTATCACCAAGTCCACCATTGATTTGATGTTCTTCGCAGGTAACTGCACAACCTGTTTTTTGTACAGATGCCAGAATCGCTTCTACATCCAAAGGTTTAATAGTATGAATATTTATTACTTCCACTGAGATTCCTTTTTCAGCTAAGATTGCCTCGGCTTCGATGGCCAGCCAAACCATATGGCCGGTTGCAAAGATTGTGACCTGATTGCCCTCAATCATCTTGTCCGCTTTGCCTATAGTAAAAGGTCTGTCTGCAGTAAAGATGGGCCAACTTGGTCTTCCGAAGCGCAGATAAGCCGGGCCGCTATGAGTTCCTAAAGCTATGGTAGCCGCTTTGGTTTGATTGTGGTCGCAAGGGACAACAACAGTCATTCCAGGTAACATTTTCATCATTCCAATATCCTCAAGTATCTGATGAGTAGCGCCATCCTCACCAAGGGTTAACCCAGCGTGAGAAGCGCAGATCTTAACATTCTTACCGGAGTAAGCGATTGATTGGCGTATTTGATCATACACACGACCTGTTGAAAAGTTGGCGAAGGTTCCCGTAAATGGAATCTTTCCACCGATGGTCATACCCGCTGCCAGACCCATCATATTAGCCTCCGCAATCCCTACCTGAAAGAATCTTTCCGGGAACTCCTTTTTGAATGCGTCCATCTTTAGAGAGCCCGTTAAATCGGCACAAAGAGCGACTACATTAGCATTCGATTTTCCTAGTTCATGTAGGCCTGCGCCAAAGCCTGAACGTGTGTCTTTCTTTTCGGTAAAGGTGTACTTGGTCATGATCAAAATTTAGCCACAAGTTTAGGCATTCTCGCGGTAACTTCCTGATGCCTGTTAAGGATTTGTTAATCCCTTTAATACCTAAACTTGCCACACTGATTTGCGTAAATGCATAAAACCTGGTTTATGTCAAAGACCGATCGCAAACTTCTTTTCTGGTTCATCGTACTTTTAGCTTTAGCCCTACTGCCCTGGTTTGTTTGATTGGATTTTTAATCTGACAGTGTTCTTCACTTCCGCTTGAGAAAGATTTCATCAACGCTGATCTAAAATGAGTTAAGTCACAAAATTAGTTGACTATTGTTGAGCGTATTTTATGATTTTAGTACGCTGGTTGTAATTAGAAAATTATTTCTATTTCCTTTTCAAATTCTTGAACGATCTGGTCATTAGTCACGTTATAAAATTGTAGTCTTAGGATTACCAGAACGTTCTGAAAACTTCAGAATAGTCAATTAAAAATTACCTATATGAATACCGCGGGAAAAGTAATGGTAGGTGTTTTAGCTGGCGCAGCAGTGGGATTGTTAACAGGAATTCTACTTGCACCCGACAGTGGAAAGAAAACAAGAGAAAAGCTTATTGGAAAATCGAAGGACCTAAGAAATAAGGTTACCGATTCTCTGGATGATGTTAAAATGGCTTATAATAGAAAGGTTGATGTTTTTGCAGACCAAAGTAAGTCAAGGGTTGAGTCTATTAAAAACGGACTGAAGGTTTAATTTAGATTCAAAGTCTTTAATAAGTACACCGTCTTTAGGCGGTGTATTTTTTTTTCTTTAGCACTAAAACCATTTAATAGTCAGATCAATTAATTTCTGTTTTGATGTTGTATAAGGAGGTGCCATAGCATCCAATCCACTTATGGGTGCCCATTGTTTCAGAATGGCTCTGGGGTTTGAGAAGGCTTCAAATCCAAAAAAACCATGACCCTTTCCTATGCCACTATTGTTTACCCCACCAAATGGAAGGTTGTTATTGTTGAAATGGATGGCAGAATGATTTACACATGTGGCGCCAGCACGAGTATTATTAATGATTTGATTTACATTTTTGTTATCGTTGCTGAAGATATATAGTGCAAGCGGCTTCTCTTTTAAATTAATCTTATCGATTACTTCTGTTAGGTCTGAATACGTGTAGAATGGTAAAATGGGTCCGAATATTTCCTTATCCCAAATTTCTGCATTATCAGGAATATTGGTCATGATGGTGGGTTCAAAGTAATTCTGCGTACCATCTGTTTTACCGCCATACGCTACTGTAGCCCCTTTGGAAATTGCATCCTTAAAATAACCTTCAAGGCGTTGGAAATGCCTGTGATTTACTAACCGATTGTATGAATTTGAGGACAAAGCATCTTCACTATAAAAAGTCTTAATGGTTTTTTTAATGAGCTCCATAAACGCATTGGCAACAGCTTCGTGTACAAATACATAATCGGGAGCGATACACATTTGTCCGTTGTTGAGCCATTTTCCAAATGCGATCCGTTGGGCTGCAATTTTCAGATTAGCTGTTTGATCAACGATGGTAGGTGACTTACCCCCCAATTCTAGAGTTACTGAAGCTAGGTTTTCGGCCGCAGCTTTCATTACTACTTTACCAACTTCCGGAGACCCCGTAAAGAAAATATGATTGAAAGGAAGTTTTAGTAATTCAGTAGAAACGTTAACATCACCTTCAATCAACGCTACTTCGGATTCATCAAACAATTCAATGATCATTTTCTTCATTAAGGCAGAAGCATGAGGCGTGTGCTCAGACGGTTTAATCATAACACAGTTGCCAGCAGCAATAGCAGAAACCAGTGGACCAAACGTAAGATTAAATGGGAAATTCCATGGCGAGATAATAAGTACTACGCCTTTTGGTTCGTAGTGAATATATGAACTTGTGCCAAGTTGCGACATAGGTGTTGATACCTTGTGTGGTCGCATCCATTTTGACAAATGAGACTTCGTATGTTTAACATCGGAAGTGATTGTATAGATCTCAGTGATGTCTACTTCGCTCGGATGTTTTCTGTAATCTTTATATAAGGCTTCTTGTATTTTCGTTCGGTAATTTAATGTTGCCTTAAAAATTCGATCCAGTTTTTGCCTCCGTTCCTTTGGCGTGGAGTTGGCAATGTTTTGCTGATTTCTTTTTGAAGCTCAAAGATCCTTACTAGTTCATCTCGTTCAGTGACTTCAGTGTCGTGGTTAAGTGTTGCGTGGTTTAAAGTCATTGTATTATTTGAATTGGAGAGAACGATAGATACCTATTTAAATATACTTAAAAGTAGAAGGTAAATTTTATAAATCTTAGAAGTTATGATCGAATAGTCTGGAACTAGGTTCCAGACTAAAATGAGAACAAAAGGCCAAAAAAATGGACCTTTTTGAATTAGGACCAAACGATATTTAGGCTGTTGGAATCAATGAACTACCTGATTACTTGGTTTTTACATAAAAAATCATTTTATTCATTGACCCAAATCCCTAAATGCTATGCAATCCATTACACGAATTCTGTTTGCGGTTCTCGCAATGGCCGTCATTTCATGTTCCGATAAAAGTCAGTCTGATGAAAAATCTAGCAACGATGAGTCTCCGTCTTCCGGCCTTCGCATCATCCCTGGTCAATATGTAGTAACGATGAAGGAGACACCAATGGTGTCGGTCGATGCAAAGGATAAGCAAGGTGCTTTGGGCGATTCCCTTCGGGCGAAGAAATTAAATAAAGTAGAAAAGTATATAAAAGATAAAAATCTTAAAGTAAAACCGTCTTCTGTAATAGTGGGATTAGCTGTGGGTTTTGTCGCCTTCATGGATTCTGCGCAAGCTGCCGAACTTAGAATGGATACTCAAAATATTGAGTTTGTTGATGATGATTTTGAAATTAGAAATGTTGATCCGGCCTCGCAAGGCCAGCCCATCCAGCAAGGCCAGCCTATCCAACAAGGGCAACCTATTCAGCAAAATCTGTATCCAAATACAATTGGAAGCCAAGACTTACAGTCCTATTCACTATACGAGGCGGGTGGGTACATGGATGGTTCTACAAAGTCAACCAGAGTATGGATTGTGGATACCGGGATTCAGGATGGTCAACCGGACTTAAATATTAAGAAGACAGATGAATTTGGAAATAAATTAGCGAAAAATTTTACTGACAATAGTTATAATACCAATGATGACAACGGACATGGTACCGGGGTGGCCGGTATCGTTGGGGCAAGACCATTCTCTTTTAAAGATGACCAGGTTCCGCCTAATCAATTGACTGTTAGAGTGGGTGTATCGGCCGGGGCGCCTCTCATACCCATAAAGGTATTGGATAGCCATGGAAAGGGCGAATGGGGTAATTTAAAAACTGCTTTAGACTGGATTTATACTCGCAGGGTAACAGGAGATGTAGTAAACCTTAGTATTGGAGCCTATTGTGTAGTTAATTGTAGGCCCGGTTCTCCGATTAGGAAAATAATTAATGATTTAGCAACACAAGGTGTTTACGTAGTTATAGCAGCAGGTAATGATGGGGGAGATGCAAGTAAATCATTTCCAGGATGTTTCAATGGTAATTCTTCCCCTTCAGCGTTTATTCGCACAGTTGCTTCCATTGATAAAGAAGGGAAATGTACTTTCTATTCCAACTATGGGGTACTTGGGTCTAACGACCCGATTGATTACGTTGCAGTAGGCACGGATGTATTTACGACCTATATAAATAATCCTTATTCCACATTACCGCAATATATTTTAATGACAGGCACCTCGATGTCGACTGCAGTAATTTCCGGGGTCATACATGCAACCGGAGGGTTAGTTAAAACACAACTTTCGGATTGCGGAACTCCCTCGTACTATAAGGGAAAGACAAGATAAAAAGAACTGGTCTTAATATTCTTCCGCTTTCTGGCGCATAGAATCTGATTTTGAACGGACGAATTCTACCTTCTCAAGAAAGTCGGGGTCAGTTTTGTACTTAACAAAATACGGACCGTACACTATGTGAGCATAGTCAACCCAGTTTAGGTCGATCGCTTTTTGAAGCCAAAAAAGAGATTGATCTCTATTGCCGCGAATCGCATGGATAGCGGCAATGTAAAAACTGCGTTCATAACTTTGTGTGCCCTTTGCAATTTGGTCTAGATTGACATTCATCGCATGTGAAAGGTAAACGTCAGCATCCACTTTTTTCCCCTCCTCAATAAGAATCTGCCCAAGGCCAATAGGACTTACTGTATTAGGATCATCTTTATAGGCTTCGTTTATATTTATAGAACGCAGAAAGTATTTTTTTGCATTTAACACATCACCAACATAATGTGAAATTAGTCCAGCCACTTCAAGGGTTCTGGGTTCTTCGCCAATTGCTAACACCCGGGGTATAAGATTAATTGCTTCTTGCTTGCGTCCTTGTGCCACATATGTATAGGCTAATAGTTCATAAGTATCGTATGAGTATGCTGTTGAATTAAGTTCCAATGACGATAGAAACCAGGACTCAGCACTTGGAAGATCACCAAGTAACCGGTAAATCCATCCAATAATTTGATAAGGAATCCATAGCTTCGGATTCATGCCTACAGCTTTTTCTCCCACTTCAATGCCAGGGAAGGTCGCCTCGTAATAGATAGTTGGTCCCTAGGTTTCCAACAGCCCTTTCGTTGCTGGGATTTAATTCGACAGCTTTTTGAAGCAATGGAAATGCCTTATCATAGTGTGTCTTATAGCTATGGGCGTTAGCAAGCGCTTTGTAGGCATCAGAAAGATTAGAGTCCAGCTTGATGGCTCGTCTACCGGCTTCAAGACTTGAATCAAGCCAGGAAATGTTTCTATTGAAACGCATGTTCATTTGACTGTAGGCATCACCTAGACCAGCCCATGCACGGGCATATTCAGGATCCGATGCAATTGCCATTTTGAATTGTTGGATGGCCGAATCATTTGCGGTAGGTCGGTACTGATAATATAGACTTCTTCCACGCAGATAGTAATCGTATGCAGTTGGATTATTGGTGGCCTTTAACTGCAATCTTGCTTTCTCCAGATCATTAAGTTGAATCTTTAATTGATCAGCAATTTTTTGTGCAATCTCGGTTTGAATTGCCATGATATTTTCAGTTGTCCGCTGAAACGTATCGCCCCAGAGGTAGGTGTTTGTTTCGTCAATTAATTGCGCCCGAACAGCAATCTGGTTGCCATGTAGTTCCACACTCCCAGTTAATAGTATCTTCACTTCCAGGCTTTTTGCGATATCGCTAAGCGGTAGCATATTGCCTTGATACTTCTGGCTGCTTCCCCAATTGGTAACTTTTAATTTACTGATGATGGTAAGTCTGTTGATTATGTCATCCGTAATTCCATCTCCAATATATTTATCATTAACATCGCCACTTCGGTTTTCGAAAGGTAAAACCGCAATTGAAATTACTTGATTTCCGTTTTTGTCAATTTGTTGAATCCCCGGTGGTTTTATATAAATAAAATAGAAGTATTGTAAGATCAGCGTCAATAGCAAGATGGATACCAGAGGTCCATTGGTCATTGGTTTCTTTTTGTACGAGGGAAAAGGATTACTCGCAGCTTCGGGAGAGTTGGTACGAATAATCCCATGTGGACTAACTTCATAAAACCAGGCAAACAGAATGGCCACAGGAAATCCAATTAATACAATCAAGGTTATCAGATCCACAAATCGCTCCTCTAATTTCAGGATCGGAGTAAGAAAGATTAAAAATTGATGGAGAAGCAGACCAACTACAGCATAGGTAAAAGCCGCCCGTAAAACATTTCTGCGCAGTATTTCATGCCAAAGATTTTTCGGCTGATGCAAAGAATTAATGGAGGAGGTCTCGTATGTTTTAGTCTCAGGAGTAGTCTCTTTTCGTACAACAAGGCTATCGATTATTTGCTCGATGGCGTTGGCTGTTTTATTTAACTGATCACGGTAGAAGGTTCTGTTTAAATTATCTGACCTGCTATCTTGGGCAGTAAGTGGGCGATTTACCCCTTGAGATTTGAAGATGAAGTCAATGGGGCGAAGAGGCCCGCCACTTTCTTTTTCGAAAAGTATTCTGTCTTTGTTATCCAGATCATGAATCTGAATAGGAAGAATCCTACTTGCTACATTTTTGTTAGACAGCCGCACATCTAAACCAACCAGATCGGATTTGGCTAACCTAGAGAAAACAAGAAACTCATTGGTCCAGGCAAAGCTCTTCGGATCGCAATAGGTATGCGAAACGATAGGTAAAAAAATGACTGCTTTCAGTTTCCCTTCTAGACTTTTGTCAACATTGTGAGTTTCAAGCAGGCCATCATGAGGATTGGAATCAAAATAAATTGAAATCGGCTCTTTGATAGTAGCGGCAAGTTCCTCCCGCAAATTATTCACAAACTCAGTTACCCAGCCACTCTTATTATCATTGTGCCGATAACTGATAAAAATGTCGTATTCAAAGTTAGGTAGGATGGATGGCATGAACTCTTAGTTACCAGATACGATTTCTCATTAAGTAATTAATGGTCAATAGAAAAGGTAAACCTTTGGGAAAATTGTCAAGGCCAAAGATTATACTATTAAATATAATTAAAATTCAAATAGGGAATGAGATTGAGTTCTATTTTTAAATTGCTTTAGGGAAGCAATGTATAATGACCGTGTATACACAACCATTGGTCGTTTTCTTTTACAAAAATGCGGGTTGATTTTCCTTTGCTGGTAAATGGTTTCCCGTGAGTAAGGCCCGCATCTGACCAATAATAAACCACCCAAGCCACGTTGTCTTGAATGGTAATTTTAGGTTCGATCATTTCTGTATGTACACCGCTTGAATGTTCCATCCAACTTTTGATAGCGTTTACCTCAGCAGATTTTCCTTCCAGCAGAACAGAATCAGTTTCGCCAAATTGTGTAAAATTGGGATGAACATGGTTTGCATATCGTGTCAAATCCTGTTTTTCAATGGCATCCCACATGTCTATCATCGTGGATTTAATAGCTGCTTCCTCGTTGATTATTGTGGATGGACCCGCTTTCTCTTTGTTTGATTCGCAGGCAGTAAGAATTATTGTCAGTGAGAGTATAGACAGAATGATTTTGATATCTGGTTTCATGTTACCCTAATCCGAGAAATAAAAGAAATACCAGTACACTGAAAATGAAACCAAACATAAACACCTGGTAAGCATATACCAGTAGGTTGTACTTTCGCTTAAGTATTATACCCTGATTGTATAAATCGATGGTCATGTGTTCGTAGAGATCATTTTCGGAATCAAGAAGATTTTTCACTTTCTCGAGATAGGCCTGTTGAGAGTTTTGGGCAATCACCCCAAAAAAAAGTAAACTAGACTTTTGCATTTCTCCGTCTTCGCTTTTTGCTTTTATCAATTTAGGTCTTGCAGCTTGTATAGCGAATATAACTGACACGAGGCATGATAGAATAATCAGTACGATCGGAATTATTACCTGAAATTCGTACGTATCTATTTTACCCGCAACCGCCCCATACCCGGTAATCGCTATGATGGAAGAAATAATCATCGTGTTAATGCTGATGATGATGTTGGCTTTGTTATCAGCCATTTGAATAAGGTTGCTTTGGTTTTGATAGGTGGCCCTGAAAAGAGTTTCGCGACCCCGGCCTGGCTTTTTCTTTTTACGTGGCTTTTCTTCCATTCACCTAAAGTAGTTATTTTTCGTTATCAGACAGGATGATTAACCTTAGAAAAAAAAGGCAGCCTCCAATGAAAGCTGCCTTACGTTATTTTCGTTTCAAATCTCTTACTTCATCTGTCCATATTTTTTGGAATAGCGCTCATATAGTTCCTGCTGGTTACCGGGTAGGGTAACTAACTTCCCTGAGATAAAAGCATGCGACAGGACGTTGGTTCTGTAATCCAGTGCATCTCCTACAGAAACAAAGAGCGTAGCATCTTTTCCAACTTCCAAGGTACCCACCCGATTGTCAATGCCAAGGGCCTTAGCCGTATTTGACGTGATGGTTTTTAACGCATCTTCTTTACTCATACCATAAGCCGCTGCAGTACCTGCGTAAAAGGGTAGGTTGCGCGCTCCATGTAAAGCCCCATCATTAGAAAGGGAAACCATAACACCAGCCTGTGTAAGCAAGTGGGGTAACTTATAAGGCAGATCCACATCATCGTCTGTACGAGCCGGAAGATTTTGAGTGGCCGGCAGAATTACGGGAATCTTGTTTTCTTTCAGAAAGTCAGCAACCCACAAAGAGCCAAGACCCTCAACAAGGGTTATTCGTTTTATTCCATTTCGTTGTGCAAAACGAACCGACTCCACAATTTCTTTAGGATTGTTGGCATGAACAAAAAGTGTTTGCTTGCCAGAGAATAAACCTTGCATAGCATCGAATTTAAGATTTGCATCTTTGGTTGACTGTGCTCCATAAGAGGTTGCTTCAGCAAAAAATTGCTGCAACTCCATTACTTGTTTGTCGTAGTCTTTGTTTGGCGATACTGAGAAAGAAAACGTAGAGAAATCAAATTGTCGTCTGTTGATGGGAGGCCAGGTTAAATGCACGCCAATATCTGCGCTATGGACGGCATCTTCCCAATTCCAACCTTCCATTTCCATTACAGAAGATGTACCCGAAATAGTGCCACCTGTTGGGGCAGTCTCTGCCAGTAATACACCCTTAAATCTAAATGATGGTGCAAATTCAGAATCTGTATTGTAGGAAATCAATGACCGGACATTGGGATTCATTTCACCGCGCTCGTTATAATCATTCATGGCACGAACGGCCTGAACTTCTTGTAATCCAACCTGCGAATTGGGAAGGATAAATCCTGGGTACACATGCTTACCAGTAATATTAATTACTTCGTGGCCCGACAAATCAACTTTAGATGTGGCGGCATCTGCAACAATCGTAAGCTTACCTTTATCAAAAGCAATGAGCGAATTTTGAATAACCTGTCCGTTACCCAGATGGGCAACGCCACCGGTTAATGCAATAGGTTTTGATTGCGGTTTGGCCGGAACTGGTGTTTGTGCCTGGACAACTTGAGCCAGAACAACAAAAAATATAATTAGCTTCTTCATAATAATCTCCAAGTTAATAATTAATCTTCCGTTTTTCAAAACCTAATACATCATCGCAATGAAAGTCAAGTTGACTACGACCTTCACCGCGTTGTGTGGGCATCCCTGATTTCTTGGCATTCTTCATTTTTCTGGATCAACCGTGCACGATCATCAGCAAGTACTTTATTGTTCTGAGCATCTTTTTCAAGATCAAAATATACTTTACCATCGATAATTGTTTTTTCAGGTTTTGCATATACTGAAAGGGGATGGTCTGTCCACACTACAATGTCAGCTGATTTTCCCACCTTAATACTTCCCATCTGATTATCGAGGTGTAGCATTTTTGCCGGGTTAAGGGTTACCATCTTGAGTGCATCTTCTTCGGACATGCCGGCATACATCACCGACTTGGCGGCTTCCTGATTTAGCCTTCTTCCCATTTCAGCATCATCAGAATTAATCGCGGTAAGCACACCTGCACGTTGCATGATAGCTGCATTATAAGGAATAGCATAGCGAACTTCCCACTTGTAATTCCACCAATCTGAGAAAGTGGAAGCAGCTACTCCGTGCTTTCGCCATTTTATCTGCCACTTTATAGCCTTCCAAAATATGGGTGAAGGTATTGATGCGGAAGTTAAAGCGATCAGCTACGTTCATCAGCATATTGATTTCTGACTGAACATACGAGTGGCATGTAATAAATCGTTTCTTGTTTAAGATCTCCAGCATGGTTTCCTCAACCAAATCTTTGCGCGGTTTGGTTAGTCCGGTTTTGTCCTTAGCGCTATTGTAGGTATTCCATTTTTTCTCGTAATCGCGTGCGTTGGTGAAGGCATCTACATAAACCTGTTCCACACCCATGCGGGTTTGAGGATAACGAATTGAACTTGGATTGCTGGTACGTTTTACATTTTCACCCAAAGCGAATTTGATAAATCCATCGGCACCTTGAATCTTATAATTCTCGGGCGACTCGCCCCAACGAAGTTTGATCAAAGCGGATTGACCACCTATAGGATTAGCTGAGCCATGTAATACCTGAACGGCTACAACGCCACCCGCCAACGCTCTATAAACATTAATTGATTCCGCATCGATATTATCACCAATGCGTACCATACCTGAGTTCGCAGCTACATCGTTGATGCTGCCTGCACCAATATGTGAGTGTTCATCAATTATACCAGCTGTTACGTGTTTACCGGTACCATCAACCACTTTAGCCGATCCATCGCTCAGGTTTTTACCTACTTTAGAAATCTTCCCATCTTTAAGTAGCACATCAGTGTTTTGTAAAATGCCATCAGACTCATTGGTCCATACGGTTGCATTTTTTATCAATAAAGTTTCTGCTGTTGGTAGGGCAGGATATCCATGTCCTGTAAAAGGATAGATCACTTTGCCTAACTCTTCTTTTTTAGCAGCCTCACCAGGTTTAGTTGCTGATTTGGTTTGTAAATCACCTGTGCGATTACCCGTCCAGTCAATCCATGTTCCGTCTACTAATTGACCTTTACCTTTCCAGCCGGTGCTTTCACTCCAGCCTGAAAGTCTTATACTGCCTGGATTTTTTTTATCCGGCTTAAAGCTTAAAGTTATCAAGTCGTTTCCAAATGTTCCAGCAACATCAATTGAAGTTGTGTCGTTCACTTTAATTTTTGCTTTGTGACTTCCCGCTTCGCCACTCACTTCCAGATTATAGGCTTGTGAATTTATAGTGAGGCTATAGTTACCACTGAAGTTTTTGGTATCCAAAGATTTAATGGAGTATGGCTCGCCTTGTACCCAGTTTTGATGAATAATTGTTTTTTCATCAAACAACTTACCAGATGTTATAATAAAGTTTGCGAGCATTCCTTTTTTCAAACTACCTACCTGATCATCTACTTTAAGTAGCTGAGCGGGTAGGGAGGTTAACGCTTTTAGGGCAGTAGTCTCCGATAAACCATTCTCTATTGCCTTTCTCAGATTAGGCATAAAGTCTGATGTTTTTTTAAGACCATAAGAGGTGATGGCAAAAGCAATTCCACTCTTCTCTAAGGTTGCAAGATTTGCAGGTGCAAGTTCCCAATGTTTCATATCTGCTAATGATACATTCTCCGCATCAAATGGATCTTCCACATCGTAGGCATCAGGAAAATTAACGGGAACAATAAGAGAAGCTTTGGTTGCCTTGATATCATTAATACGCTTGTATTCATCGCCACCACCTTTGATGATATATTGAACACCAAATTCATCTCCAATCTTATCTGCCCGCAGTATGTTCATCCAACTAGTTGCGGCAAATACTTGTGGCATCCGCTGGTTTTGAATCCAGGCTTCAAGTGATTGATCGGAAAAGGGTCTTGGGGTTTGCCCACCAAACCAATCGGCATCTAAATAGGTTTGCCTTAACAAAGCAATGTAGCCCATCATGGAAGTAGGAAAGGTCTGTGTTGAACTTCCTTTCTCAAGTGAATAATTGGCCGATACTTTTTGTTTCAGCATCGCTGTGTTCTCGTTCTTCTCGTTTAATGTTACAAATGCTGCAGAACCGCGTGCGAGCCCATCAGGCTTTGACGTTAACACGGAGCCGAAACCCTGTTGACGTAATTCTTCGGCAGTTTTTGAATTAATGGTGAATTCGTCTGAGGCATTATAATGAGAGCGAATAGCCTGATTAGCATTGTAAGCCCCTTTGGTTTTCGATTCCATTTGCTCAGAACCACCAAAGCCACCACCCCGAACTCTCTCAACATCCGGTAAGCCATAGCTGGTGTACATATCGATCAGAGAAGGATATATATATTTTCCCTTCAGGTCGATCGTTGCGTAACCCTTCGGCACAGTAAGGTTTGCACCTGTTTGCTCAACGCGATTACCTTTTACTAAAAGGGTGGCGTTTTGAATAGTTGTTTGGGCATCTACTACAAGTGTTGCATTGGTAAAGGCAAATAAACCCGCCCGGCTGTCTTTCACATCATTACGAGGAAAGGTTTCCTGAGCGATAGCGCTCCAGCCTGATAGAACAAAAGCAAGACCTAGTAGGATTCTGCTTTTCTTAAGAATTGAAATAATCATAGTATAAAAGTATGGTTAACGAGAATCGGTAATAGTATGAAAAAAATGCCTTGAAGCATACATTTAATGTATGTACGGTCAAAAGGTTATTTCTATGAATGTGTATAATTGATTAGACTGAATTAGTTACTTGAACTACGATTTAGCAACCTTTTCAATTTCACGTAAGGTCAGATTAACTTCCTCCAGCGTATTATAAACCGAAATGCCCAAACGTGTTACACCACCACGCTCAAGCAGTCCGAGGGCTTCGATAGCACGAATAGCATAAAAGTGTCCATCCCAACCACAAATATTTTTCTCGGCAAGCTTTTCACAAACTTGCGTGGGTGTTTTTCCTTCGAGCGTAAATGAGAGCGTAGGGGTTCGATTGGGTTTGGAAAAATCCTGACCAATGAGTGTTACACCCGGTATTTTCTTTAATCCAGTATAAAGATGGCTCGCCAACGTATGTTCATGAGTACTGATCTTTTTGTACGCGTCAATTAATTTGCTTCGCATCGATTCTCCTACTCCTAAGTTTGCAATAAACTCAACGGCCGCGGACACGCCTGCGATAGCGGCATGGTTTAAGGTTCCGGTTTCGATGGAATCCGGAGCGGTTTGTCCGGCAGTTCTTAATCGATCGGTGGGCAGGCGATCAAGCAAGCCGGGTTTGCTATAAAGGATACCCACATGTGGACCATAAAATTTGTATGCTGAACAGAGTAGAAAATCGCAGCCAATATCTTGCACATCAATTGAGAAGTGCGGGGCATAATGCACAGCATCTAATAAAAGCCAGGCATTGTACCGATAGGTAAGTTCTCGAACAAGTTTAAAATTATTG
This sequence comes from Flammeovirgaceae bacterium, assembly GCA_016712035.1. Taxonomy (GTDB): domain Bacteria; phylum Bacteroidota; class Bacteroidia; order Cytophagales; family Cyclobacteriaceae; genus ELB16-189. The sequence goes on from JADJRT010000014.1 coordinate 37,337, forward strand.
ACGGTACCAATGCTATTGGCGGACATGCCCATACAAACGAGTCGGGTGTTCTCATTTATCTTGCTCTCAAAATCTTCATAGTCTAAAATGCCACTGGAAAGAAGTTTTACTTCGCGCACTTTGATTCCAAAATCCCGTAAGGTTAACCACGGACCACGATTTGCTTCGTGATCGAGTTGAGTAATCAAAACTTCATCGCCCGGTTTAAACACGCGCGAGAGTGCGCGGGCTAATGCAAAGTTTAACGTGGTCATAGTCTGACCAATCGAAATAGAGTTTTCAGTTTCGGCACCCAATAAGACAGCCATGCATGTTCTCATGTGATGAATTACGTGGTCAGTTTCCTGTGTGGTAATAAACGCACCATGAGAATTAGCATTTGAATTTTTGTAATAATGTGAAATGGATTCTATTACTGATTGCGGTACCTGTGTTCCAGCCGGGCCATCTAAAAATACTAGTGGAAGATTATTGTGAGTTCGCTGAAGCGATGGAAACAGATTTCGGATAGCGGATGAATCGATTGCTGATGATTTCATAGATGTTTTCTTTAACTGGGTAATTTATAAAATGTGCTTTGCTAATTTATATTTTACTACACAATCGGTAAGTATGATATTTTTTTATACTGACTTAAAACAAAATATAGGAATCAGATTGAGTTTGGTGATTTAGAATTGGAACATGTAGGATTATCAAAATTTTCTTCTTAAAATAACGGATAGTAAATAACTTCTACCCGTGCCAAATTCAATAAATTCAATAGAAGATCTGATCAATCATGGCCGGTATTTTGAAGCCCGGGCTAGGGCTGAGGCTGCGATCCAACAGGATGATTCATTAAGACTTAAGCAATTGTTTGCACTGGCAGTTTCTAAAGCAGGCAATCATCAGCTAGCGCTCGATTCTCTAACAGCCATTTACACTGCCAATCCCGGGGACTCAGAGACCGCGGGTATTTTAGGCGGCATTTATAAAGATCTTTTCAAGAAGCATCAGGATTCCAAGTATGCCATTCTTTCGCGCGACACCTCGCAAAGAATTTTGAGGCTACTGGAAATTATTATACTGGAATTAATGCCGCTACCATGTCGGCCATAGCCGGGCGAGCCGTACAAGGTCGCGAGATAGCAGCTCTGGTAATCTCTGAACTCGAAAGCCAGGCAAATTCGGTTTGGGAACTGGCTACGCTGGGCGAAGCTTACGTGCTTACTAAAAACAGAGATCGAGCGGTGGAATATTATATTAAGGCTCGAAAACTGGTTGGTAATGATTGGGGAAAAGTACTGAGCATACATAACCAGCTATGGCTTCTTAATCATTATTTACCTGTAGCCAAGGAAATACTTCGCATTTTTGCACCGCCTATTGTATTGGCATTTGCCGGCCATATGGTTGATGCACCCAATCGATCAACGCCCCGGTTCCCGGCCAGTATAGAAAGTAATGTAAAAGATTCTATCAAAGGAGCTATCAGAACGTTGCAAGCCAGTATTGGATATTGCTCGCTGGCGTGTGGTGCCGATATTCTTTTTGCGGAAGCTATGTTAGAAGAAGGCGGAGAAGTGCATATTCTTATGCCTTTTAATAAGAATGATTTTGTCCATACCAGTTTAGCGTTTGCTGGAGAGCATTGGGTAAATCGGTTCGAAGCTTTGCATACAAAATATCCTAACACGTTTATAACACACGACCATTATGGGGGTAATGATGATTTGTTTTCCCTTTTAGGTAAAGTAATTTTTGGAGCTGCGGTGTTGCGCAGTCAGACCTTTCATCAGGAACCGCAGTTGTTAACGGTTCTTTCTGAACTTGATATGAAGCGGAGAGAAGGCGGAACGCGGGATACCATTCAATTATGGCCTTACCCGCAGCGTCATACAAACATTAATCCAGATGTGTTATATACACCGGGTAATGAGGTTAAATCTGCGATGGCAACTGTACGACCTGAGCAAACACTTATAATCAATCGGCCGGTATTGTTTGTGGCTTGCATTGATATGGCAGCCATTTTGCCTATGGAAAGGGAGAAAATTGAAAAAATTATTAAGTCGCTTTCTGGCGAAGAGCAACTCGCCTATAAAGTTTATGAAGAGACAGAAAATTCAATCATTATCGGATTAGAAACTGAAATCGGATTAATGGATGTGGTTCGTTGTGTATGGAATGCTACCGCCCCCTTTTAAACCGATTAAACCAATTCGGGTAGGATTACACGCGGCACCCATATACATTAATGATACAGCTAATGATCATAATATGGAATCCGTTAAAGCGATTACTCAGTTTGCAACTTCCGGAAGTATTTGTACCAGTATCGCCTTTGCAGCAGTACTTGCTTTGTATCCAAAGCGATTCCTCCTTGATTATGTGGGGCTCATTCAATTACCAAAGGCAACCGAGAACACCGGGCTGTTTCAGGTAAACTTAAAATAGAATTTTATATATATACTATTTAGTCATTATGATCTGATCAAAGGCAACCCCCTGTGTATCGAGTTGTTTAAGGGTAAGTTTTTTCCCTTCTGTTTCAATAAGAGTAAATGAATTAATATCGGAAACAAGTTTTTTTGTAAAAGGTACCCAGTTTTCCGGGGGCTCATGTTTCCACAATTCGGGGTTTCCACTAATGGAGCTATCGTACAAAGGAGCTCCTCCCGCTCCACTAACAATATAAATAATTCCTTTGGGTTTCGTGTTGGTAACTCCATCATAGACTTCATCCAACGTAAATTTTCCATCAACATGTCCTTCTTCAGTAATTACATACTGGGTGCCGGCTTCATTTTTCTTTGGATCAAAAGTGAGAGGCACTGACCGCTGATAATTGTGAACATGGCCGGTTAAAACAAGATCAACCCCTAATTGCTCGAATATGGGAGAGAGAAGGCGCATGTACTGATAATCATAATGCGCTTTACTGGAATTGAATCCCGGATGGTGATACGTTACTATTTTCCAATCGCCTTTGCTATTCCTTAAATCTTCTGCGAGCCACTGAATCGGATTAGGATCTAATGGATTTGTATAAGAGTTAGCATCGAGACACGCAATATGAACGTTACCTTGGTCAAATGAATAGTTGGAGATTTTTGGGTAGCGCGGCTTGGTATTAGCTTTGAAAGCTTTAACTAATTCTGGTGCTCCGGTGGGTTCAATGACACTTTCTGGGATGGGTCCGTTCAGCGGTAAGTCACTATAATAAAAATAGGCGAGACCATCCGGAGTCTTATCGAGGTCTGCACCAAAAACATCATGATTACCTATCAATAAATAAAAAGGAATACTCCTCATCAACGGAGCACCTACTTCAGGATTGGCTTCAGCTGCGTTATAATAAGGGAAAAAGTTTTTTCTATACTCATTCTCGAGGCCGCGCTGGTATACATTATCACCGGTAATAAGCACAAATTCAGGTTTGCTTTGATAAATCTGATTGGCAATTTGAGCTTGTTGTAGCGTTCCTGCCCCACAGTCGCCTAACACGGCAAATCGGGTGTTTTGATTTTTGCTTCGGGTATTAAACGTACTTTCAGTCAATACTTTTTCGTCAAGAAAGACTTTGTAACGGTAGGTGGCATCAAATTTTAGTCCATTAAGGGAAGCGCGGTATAAGAGTGAAGTCTTATTATTTAGACAGAGCTTCGTTATGCTAATTTTAGCTTCACTAACTTTTTGATTGGGACTGCTAAGGGATATTTCAACTTTGAATTTGCCCGGTATGCTATCCGTTTGCCAGATAAGTACCTTCATCTCCTTTGTTAAGGCGGAAGCATTACCTGGTTGCAGGTAGGGTTGAACAAGAATTTTCTGACTAAAGGAAAAAATCCTGAACAAACTAGTACAAGGGTAGAGATTACTGATCGAATCATGATTTATTTAGAATTTTTTATCGACTCCCTTACGTTGTCTTGCGGAGCACAAGTTAGTATATTTGGAGTTATGCCATCAATAGTTTCCGGATACGAATATGATATTTTCATCTCATATCGCCATAAGGACAATCGCAGCGTTTCAGGAACATCCCAACTTGGTTTTGGAAATCAGGCGGCATCCGGGTGGGTTACTGATTTTATAGCAGATCTGGAAAAGGAGTTGGAGAGTACTTTTAAAGAAGCAATTTCAATTTATTTTGATTCGAGTTTGCATGATGGCTTACTGGAAACCCATGATGTAGACAAAAGTCTGGAGGGTAAGTTAAAGGCCCTGATTTTTATTCCCATTTTGTCTCAAATCTATTGTGACCCACGCTGCTTTGCCTGGCAAAACGAGTTCTGTGCCTTCAACCAGTCGGCCCAAAAGGAATCGTTGGGAAGAGACATTAAATTAAAAAGCGGCAATGTGGCTAGTCGTATTCTGCCAATTGTCATTCATCAATTAGATCGAGAAGATCAGAATCTTATAGAAAGTGAATTGAAATCCAAGTTGCGATTTATTGACTTCAACTTTCAAGCACCTGGAGTTAACCGACCTTTGCGTGCAGATGATTTAAGACAAGAGAATAATAATAATCTATTTTACCGCGATCAGATTAACAAAGTCGCCAACGCAATTAAAGAAATCATCACAGCGATCAAGAATCCCGGCCGGGGTGGCGATATTTTACTGGACTCAATGAATGGAAATAACGAAGAGCCAGTTAACAAGGAGGAGACTACTAAAGGAGGTCAAAGTCCGCTTCAAAATTCAGTTGCCGTGCTTCCATTTGTAAGTTTATCGCACGATGCCTCGCAAGAATATTTTGCTGACGGTATTACAGAAAATATTCTAATGGAGTTGGCATCGCTACCCAAGCTTCGGGTGATTTCAAGAACCTCGGTTATGAGGTATAAAAAAACAACTAAATCGGCTCCGGAAATTGCAACAGAATTAGGGGTTAAATTTATTTTGGAAGGAAGTGCCCAGGCTCATAATAACAAGGTGAGAATTAATGTACAGCTCATTGATGCCTTACGCGATCAGCATATTTGGTCGAAAGTATTTGTGGAGAGCATGGATGATATTTTTGAAATACAGGGCAAGGTTGCTGAAGTAGTTTCGAAGGAACTAAATGCTTCTATTGGTAATGTAGAGAAAGTTAAGGAAGTACCCACTAAGAGCCGTGAGGCATACGATCTCTTCTTGAAGGGGAGGCATGCGTTCAATCAATGGAGTGTAGAAGGGTATCGCACCGCCACCGATTATTTTCAACAGGCAATAACGAAAGATCCAGAGTTTAAACTTGCTTATTCTTACCTGGCCAGTTCGTATTCTGCCCGCATGTCGTGGAATGGAGATCTAGCACCAAAAGAAGCCCAGAAGCATATTGAAAAATATTTGCAGGAAGCGTGGAAACGTGGACCCTCTGATAATGATTATTTGACCAAGGCATTTGTGGAACTTTTTCTTAAGAAGGATTTTCCATCATCAGAGAAATTGTTATTGCAAGCACTTGAGTTAGGTCCCAACAATGCGAATGTCATATACACGTATAGCTATCTGTTATCCATGATGGGTAGATTTGATGAAGCGCTCAACATGGTTAGTAAGGCGAAAGTCCTGGACCCATTATCTGTTTCTTACTTTAACTTCCAAGTGGTTGCGCAGCATTTGATGGGGATAATGAAGCAGCCCTTAAAACACTATCGGAAGCAATAAATTTATACCCGGCCGTTGTTCGTCTTTATGATTTTTTGGGCAGAATTTATTTAACCATGGGCCGGTATGAAGATGCTGCAAAAGCTATCCTTTCAGGATTGTCAACATCGAAAATAAAGCCACCTTCGATGATCGCGTACTTGGCATCGGCTTACGCAGGATTAAAGAACATGGAGAAGACTAATGAGTTGCTCAATGAACTTATAACCCGCAGTAAGTCAAACGAGAAGGGCGTTAATATCTATATCGTTTATATCCACATTTTTTTAGGCGATAGGGCAGCAGCAACACAGTGGCTTACACGAGCAAAAGGAACCAATGATGTTGATCTTATTTGGTGGAACGTTGATCCACTCCTAAAAGATCTGCGGCAGTATTTGAATGAACAAGAATCCATTACACCGGAATTTGAAGCAGCCGAAAATCATATTTATGATCTTCTAAAGAAGGAAATGCCTACGCGGCATTATCACAACCTTGATCATGTACAAGATGTTTTAGATGCAGCTTTGAAAATTGCGGCTGATGAGAAATTAAATGAAGGTGAGATTAAACTATTGCGGGTGGCGGCTTTGTTTCATGATTCTGGATTTATTTATTCTCCCAAAAATCATGAAGAGCGCGGTGCAGAATTGGCTCGTGAAATACTTCCGGGTTATGGATTTAAGAGTGATCAGATCGATGTAATCTGTAATATGATTCTGGCAACCCGAATACCTCAATCACCAATTACAAAACTGGAGAAAGTTTTATGCGATGCCGATCTCGATTATTTGGGTCGAAATGATTTTTATGAAATAGGAGGAAGGCTTTTAGAGGAACTGAAGGAGCAAGGCGTGGTGGAAACGGAACGGGAATGGAATCTTGTGCAGAAAACATTTCTTGAGTCTCATCGCTACCATACTCATTACAGCAAAGAAAACCGGGAGGCGAAAAAAAGAGAACACATTCAGGAAATCCTGGCTAAGTTTAAGAAGTAACAATTAGGATACAGGTTGAGTTATAGCTTGTTCTACTTTACTCTCAACAAAATACATATCCACCTCACCAATATTTTTAGCTGAAATTTTACCACGGTGCAGACACTGATAGTGATCGCTAATTAAATGATAGGTTGTAGCCGAGATGTTTACCTTTCCGGGTTCACCGTTAGATTCCATGCGGCTGGCAATGTTAACGGTATCGCCCCAAATATCATACGCGTACTTTTTCTTTCCTACCACACCGGCAACAACAGGCCCAGTGTGTATTCCTATTCTAAGTTCCCAACCTGCGATCTTATTCAATTGTTTTTCTTGTTGCCTTTTAGCCATGTAGTCTTGCATGGCCAAAGCGGCTTTGACTGTATTTAATGGATGAGTATTGTTTTCTGTGGGAATGCCTCCGGCACACATATACGCATCACCAATGGTTTTTATTTTTCCAGGTTATATTTCCCAACAATTTCATCAAAGGCCATGAAATATTCATTTAACTCAGCAACTAGTTGGATGGGGGTTAACTTGCCTGCAATAGTTGAGAAGCCCTTAAAGTCTGTAAACAACACCGTTACATTATCATAGAAGCGAGTTTTGGCATGACCGTTAGTTTCTAACTCGCGGGCTGTTTCTTCTGGCAAAATGTTTAGCAGAAGTTCCTTTGATCGATCTCGCTCATCTTTAATAATCTTATTGGTCTTGCGAACGTATTTATATCGATTATAGAATCCAAGGATAACAAGAATCAGCAAAAATCCCGTAATGGCTGCTGCATAGTTTACGATTCGTTGTCGTTGTATGGTAGCGGCCTTTAACGCCTGGTCGGCCGTAAGTAAATTGATCTCTGTCTCTTTTTTCTCAATTTCAAAATTGAACTGGAGTTGTTGCAATTTCTTATCGTTGTCTGTATTGTAGAGTGTATCTTTAATACTTCTGAAAAGGGTGTCGTAGGTATAGGCATTTTTAAAGTCACCAATTGTTGCGTAGGCTTTGGCCAGCCCGCCATAGGATTCTTTCAATTGTTCTTTGCATCAATCTCTTTGGAGACAATGATAGCATCACGAAAGTATCGTACCGACTCATTCGTCCTACCTTGCTTTCGTAGGGTCTGACCAATGCTTAACAGGCTTTGGGAAATCTCAAATTTTGCGTTTAACTCTCGGGCAATTTCAAGCGCCTTATTCTGATACATCAAAGCTTCTTTATAGTCACCCAATTCTGCATAAACTGCCCCCAACATATTCAACGGAAAGGTTGCATCAATGGTGTTTCTATATACTTCGAGAGACTCGTCAAAATAAATAATAGCGGAATCGTATCGCTTTTTCTTCTTATAGATCTCACCAACATTCATGGCTATAATTCCTGTTCCCGCTTCATAGTCAATCCCCTGAAAAATCGGAAGCGCCCTCAGATAATATTCAAGCGCTTTGTCTACCATAGCTGGGTTGTTGTTGTAAGCCGCACCGATTCCATTCAGAGCCGTGCCCATATAAAGAGAGTCCTTCAGCTTTTCAGATATTGTGAGTGAGCGTAAATGAAATTCAATGGCTTTCGTATTATCACCTGCGTTAAAGTAAGTGGACCCCAGGCTGTTGAGTATATTGGCCTGCCCTGTTTCATATCTAAGTGAATCAAAAAGTGCCAGCGCATTTTGAAACTGAATGGCTGCTTCTGAAAAAATTCGCCTGATAAAAATAACTCGATCCAATGGCCTTATAAGCATATGCTTCCCATTTAGGAATGTTAAGCTTTTTCGCCAGTTCAAGGCTTTCCTTAGCATATGGTAAGGCCTCTGCCGGATTTTCGCCTAAATACTTGCTACTGAGGACGATGAGACTGTTTACTTTTGTGGAGTCCTCGGATTGCTTGGCAATTGTTTCTTTCAGTTTATCAATCTCGTAGCTCTGGGCCTGTGTTATGCTGGTAAGGAGAAATAAGCAAGAGAGTATATAGATAATTTTCCTTCGCACGGATTTTAAGCACTGTTTAGATTACAAGGTACAAAATCATTTTAGAAAAAAATGTGAGAATGGCTTAAAAAAAAAGGGGAATGAACAATTCATTCCCCTCTGGCAAAGCTTGTATTATTTATTCTTTAAAGATCTTCAGTGTTTGAATTCCCTTGTTGTGATTTATTCGGATTAGGTACAACCCTTTATCCAGATTGGTAAGATCCAATTGGAGGATAGAATTATCTGCTTGCCAATTGGATTTCACTGTATAGTTTCTTCCGACCTGATCTACGATAGAAATGTTAGCAGCTGTTGGGAGTTCGGTAATTCCACTGATGGAGATGTTGACATAATCAACCGTAGGATTAGGGTAAGCAACCACTTGTTCCCCAAGTTCATCAGCAAGGTTATAAATCCGTGGTTCGCTCGAACTAATACTTGGGAATGTTCGGGCACTGGAATTATTCTGACATCGTGGAGAATCTGAACTGGCCGTTGCAGAATTTGTACGTAGTTGGGTAAAGTAATAACTCTTCACCGTCCAGGTTAACGGACTACCATCAAAGAGAACTTCAAACTGATTTGTTCCTTTCGGAAACAATTGCGGCACCTGACCTGAGAAACTTCCGGTACTGGTCAATCGATTATCAGATCCTGCTAGAATATATACAGATGTATAGTTTTCATTAGTGTACTCGAAATGTGCTTTGTAGCTGAAGCCTGAAGGATCATGAGATAACTCCTCCACACACACTAGAGTTGGCTCAATTGCCCTCGCAGTTAAACGATTTGGAATCACGTAAAGCGTTCCGTTTATATACTCAATTTCATAGTTAGATGAATTTGATAAAATAAGAATCTTTGGAACTATCGAATAAATTCCAGCCCAATTAAAGTTTCCTGAAATGTTGTAGTAGGGCCCCCCTGTTACAAGAGATGCTTGAGTATCTCCATTTACGAATCCCGTTATGGTGGAAGACAATGATGGGAATGTAAAGCAACACTCTATCACTTTGTCATCGGCAGTTACAATAAGTTTAGCCTTTGTAATTTCTAATACTCCGTTGGAAGTCGAAATAGTATAGTTAGTTGAACTTCCGCCCGTCAGTGTGATTTCGTAAGTACCCACCGAACTAGCTTGATTTGCAACGGTACCAGCAACCGGTTTTGGATTCAATGCTATTTCATTGTCACCATTCTTAAATCCGCTATAGCTGATAGTAAAGTTTGGATTATTCTCGCCATACAAGCGAGACTGGTTATCAGCCGATGCGTGTAACTGTGCTTGAGTTATAGTAAAGTCTGCGAGGTTATACGTGATATCGTAGTTATCTAACAGATTTGTGGGTTGCAACACAGCGCTGATTGAGTAAGGAACAATTGTTACAGTTTCTCCGAGCGTTCTGCCATAGGTTGCGGTTATTCCATCAGCAACAAGAAACCCGGTTAGGGCTCCTGATAATGTTGGATCCAAATCTCCGTAAACCTTAGTGGCTGCCACAGGGCTAACGGAGGCAGGTTTTTTGTTGATAGAGAATAAGGCTGTATTATACGTTACATCGTAGTTACTAAGAACATCTATTGGACTTAATGTAGCACTGATTGAGTAAGGCGAGTTCAAGACAGTTTCACCTTCTGTGCGACTATAGGTTGCGGTAACTGCATCGGCCTCTAAGAATCCTGACAATGTTCCAGCTAACATGGGATCACTACCTCCATAAATTTTGCTTGCTACGTTTGGTGTAACTGATGCTTCCTTCTTGGTGATTGAAAAATCAGCGGTGTTGTATGTTATCGAATAATTAGTCAACACTTCGAGCGGACTCAAGGCAGCCGTAATTGTATAAGGTGAGCCCAATACAGTTTCACCATCGGTTCGACTGTATGTAGCGACTATCCCATCCGTAGAAAGAAATCCATTGAGTGAACCTGTTAATGCCAGATCTATCTCGCCATATGTTTTACTTGATGTAGTAGGTGATACCGATGCTTCCTTCGTGTTGATGATGAAGCTTGCGTTATTGTAGGTTATAGTATAATTACTAAGAACATCAGCAGGGTTAAGTTCTGCACTTATGGAGTATGGCGAGCCAAGCACTGTTTCACCTTGCGTTCTGCTGTACACAGCACTTACTTCATCGGTCTCCAGGAATCCAACTAACAATCCTGAAAATAAAGGATCAGCATCCCCATAAGTCTTACCCGAGGCGGTAGGGGTCACAGACGCTTCTTTTGTGGTGATCGTGAAATCAGCCGTGTTATAAGTAATGTTGTAGTTGGAAAGGATTTCGACAGGGCTTAAGGCGGCACTTATCGAATAAGGAGATCCGATAACCGTTTCACCGGACGTCCGGCTGTAAACAGCACTTACTCCATCCGCTTCCAAAAATCCATCGACCAATCCAGTGAAGGAAGGATCAAACTCACCATATGTTTTAGTTGATGCGATTGGCGTTACGGATGCTTCTTTCTTGCTGATAACTATTGCTGCGGTATTCTCTATTGCATTATAATTATCATTTCCTGCAAAAAGGGCAGTAGACAAGTATGTGCCAGCTGCAACGGGAGCTGATGATGAAAGTGCATAGATGGTTTCATCGCTTCCTTGATAACTAAAAGTTACCGATGGATCTAGAACATCTTCTACACCATTAATACCATAAGCAAAGCCAGATGCTACCTTCTCCAGACCATCATATACAAACGTACCACCCACTATACTTAGAGTTGGTTCCGCCTTATTTACAGTAAGTGAACCATACGTTCCATTTACGTAATCAATTACATAGTTCGCAGGCAGATTCAACGTAATAGCAGGAATAATACTGTATGATCCGGCTGGAATCACTCCATCACTGGGTAATCCTTCCACTTCGCCTTTCGTTAAAGTGTAGGCAATAGTCTCCACAACAGATTCTAGATTCTCGGAGAGCGTTACTTCTTCGGAATTTCCTTCTTCAAAGAAAGTGGTACTCATTTCAAAACCTTCCAACGCTGAAGAATATTCCGGGGCAGCATCTCCATAAATAATCTCAGCTGGATTTGCTGATGTGCTTACTGATAGCGAAGCTGGCGTAACCGTTAATGATCCAGCCTCGTAGGTAACGATATAGTTATTAGACAAGAAGGTTCCGGGGACAATTACATGTGGCTGCCCGGGAGGAGTTACTCCAGTTCCGCTAATCAGGTTAATGGAGTAGAAATCTAAATTGGCGTCCTCCAGAGATTCTTCTTCTGTTTCGTCAATACCAAAATCATAGTAATCTTTATTGTTAGCAGTTACTTCTGCTGCAGGTTCCAGATCCTTTTCACCAAAAATGATTAGTGAATTATCTAACTCCGGTGCATCATCACCGGCACCTTCTGTTCCGTTGATGAGCGTTCTTCCGTTGATGAGCGTTCTTCCGTTGATCAACGTTCTTCCATTAATCAATGTTCTTCCGTTAATCAGCGTTCTTCCATTGATTAACGTTCTTCCATTGATCAAAGTCCGGCCATTGATCAGCGTTCTTCCATTCAATTCTGGGTTAGTCAGTTGTTGATCTCCTTCCGGTGCACTGAGATAATTAAAGAACGAACTGATTGGAGCGTCAATTGCATTGATTAAAGTCCGACCGTTGATTAAGGTTCTTCCATTAATCAAAGTCCGGCCATTGATCAGTGTTCTTCCGCTTACCATGAAACTTAAATTGGAAACGTCTGAGTTAATAAGCGTACGGCCATTAAACTCACGGGCATCAAAGATTGCCAGCGGTAGCGCGTCTTCGCCATCCTGCTTTGCTTTGGCAAGGTCAGTCAGGTATTCACTTTTAATGGAAGCGGTTAAACCGTTGAGATCGGATACAGAAGTTGCATCCTCAGGCATTACGGTAACAGTGAAATCGATTTTATCACTGATCGATTGTCCGTAAACTAAAGAAGGGATACTCGTAACTGGCTGTATGGTAATCCGTAATGGTTCAATCTTTATAAAGCCGGGTATGTAGGGATAACGATCACCAAAAATATTGTCTTCACCATTATATCGGGCAGATCCACTATCATCTAATTCACCAACATAATTAAATAGCTCGCGAAATGCATCTCCGGTTTTCGCATGGGTTGGGGTGATTTCATAATTTCCCTCGCGTACCGGACTGCGATCGCCAAGCACCTCATAGGTGGTTTTTTCAATACTTAAATGAACCAACGTTTCATCACCTGCATCAAGTGTTAAACCAACGTAGATGGCGACTTCAAACTCTGATGAATCAATAGCCTGTCCAAACCTTTTTGAAATATCTTTTGCACGAATAGCAATAGTTTGCCTTGGTGTAGTTAGCACGGGTAGGGGATCGCTGGATCCGCCATCGCCTGAATTTGCTATTGCATTATTTACAACGGTGATAACTGGTTACCATCAAAAGGTTCGATTTCTACTTCGAGATTATTTGTCGACTCATTAAAGTGTGAATTCAGTTCAAGCGGAGTCTGATTAATCTCATCGGTGAGTAAAACTTTAGAATCGTAATAGAATCCATTCCCTTCAATCACTAATGTAAAGGCATCCCGACCCAGGTTAGCATCCTCAGGAATTGTTCTGAATTGTATTATCTCGGGCTTAGGAGCTGCAAGAGTTAATAAGGCCGCATCGCTACGAATAAGACCAGCACCTGCAGTAGGGCCATACGAGCTTTCAGAAGTTTGCGCAAGTACTTTCTTGATGTCATCGGGTGAATTACCGGATGCCCAGGAAGAACCATCCTTGTGTGTAGGGTTTCCCTCGGCAGGATAGTATTTTGACCGGGCTTCCATAACTAAAGCAGCAACTGCTGCGGCATGCGGGGCTGCTGCTGATGTGCCGAAGAAGTTTGGAACATCATCATCTTCAAGATCATTGATAAATTTGCCATTCACATCCTTACCCGCCAGGTCAACCGTTGTGTTGACTCCGTTGGGAGCAATAAAATCTGGTTTATTTCTATCAAGACCATTGGTTAGCCCGCCTCTTGATGAAAAGGTTGCCGGAGTAAAAGGTTCAACACCTTCAGGAACGGGAGGAAAATCAAAGGCTGAAGAATTTCTTGTATTGTTATACAACACTGCGCCCACGGTGATTGCACCCTCTGCGTTAGCTTGGCCAACAATCGTGGGAGCTCCTGTGAAATATTCGTTAACAGTTATTTTATCGCCACGGAAAATGATGTATTTGAATTTCACATTCACATCACCGGCAGCTCTTACAATCATGATGTCGGTATGATAGTAGTGCCGACCGGAACAGAAAAGTTCAAGATTTCGATAGGGTCGCCACCCAAATTGTTTCGGTTGAATCCGAAGAGGGCGCAGTCTGGAAATTAGTAAGGTAAATGTCCAGATCATTTGCTGATCCGGATAAGATTTCACCTCGTGATCCAATAGAGTAAACAGGGTCGTCCCATTGAAGAACTATCGTATAGTTTCCCGGGCCTACTGTTATGTTTTGGAGTGTATCTGTTCCGCTAAACGCATGCGTTTGTTTACCAGGATACGGATTGAAAATGGATTCGTAAGATTTGTTTCCAAAATTGCCGGCCGCTGTGAAGTAAGAGACTCCTAAATCTTTAACATCATTAACTGCCTGTGCAATTCTACCATCTGTGTAGAATGGTTCTGTGATATAGGTAATATCATCAACGATAATGTCGGCATTCTGGTTAGTTTTTAAATCACGAATACCTTTTGCGAAATCGCCAGCGGTAATAAATCCTGTCCTAAAGTAAAGTTCGGCACCCGGAGCAACGTCATGTACAATTTGAAGCATAGCTCGCCCTTCGTCAGTACCTTGACCATATCGTGAAGGCAATTCCTTTACAACATTTACATTGGGCAATTCACCATTGGTAATGTTATCTGCGGCAGCGCCTTCTTTGGTATCATAACTATCCGAGAGAACTGCAATTTTGACTCCCTGACCATTAATATCGTACCCTGCACGCGACCAGTTAGCTCGCATTACCTGATCACCCTGAGAGGTAATTGCGTTTCCGATAGGAGGAATGGCAGGCCGTACAAAATTGATTAATTCCGGATACGTGTTTAAGTCATCTAAATATTCAAAGGGTATAAAACCTGTTATGATTAAAGAAGCATCCAAATCACTAATGTCTTCATCTGTTTCAAAATTTAAACCAGTAAGAATTGACTGCAACGCTCCCAAATCTGTGTCACCGAAGATTATTATTTCAACCAACACGGTTTGTCCACTGATATAGAATAATTCGTTGGTAGTAACAGGTGCACCTTGTTGGGTGTTTTTATAAAGCTCGGTTAATTCACCACCGATAATTTTTGTGTCGTCTACTTTGCCTCCGGTGGGAGCGCACACATCAAATGATTGTGCCTGATTTACAGTAACAACAATTCCATCATCAGCCACGCAGCCGCCTGCCAAATTCCCAAAACTATCTTTAACAACAACTGTATATTCTGTAGTAGAGGATGGCGTTATATTGACAGATACTTGAGTGCCAATAGAGATTTCATTTACAAACCATTCATAGGTGTAGGGTGAAGTTCCCCCTGCTGCAACGGCTGTTAATGTGGCATTATTTGCATTAGAACAAACAGAAATATCGGGTCCAGCGTTTACAGTTAATGGTGCATTTACCTGCACGGTAACAGCATCACTTGCCGAACAATTATCAGCACCTAAACTCGTTGCCGTAACTGTATAGGTTGTAGTAGTAGTTGGACTTACTGCTATAGAGGCTCCAGTCATTCCATTATCCCATGAATAATTGTAAGGACCGACTCCTCCTGTATGGGTGGCTGTTAATGTAACCGTATTGGCAACTGAACAAACAAATACATTTGCACCAGCATTTACAACGGGGGGTGTATTATTGAGGGTTACTAAAGCAATGTCTGTAGCGGTGCAGGTGCCAGCAGTAACGGTTAGCGTATAAGTACCCGCTGCGTTTACTGTTGGGGTTGCTGTATTGGCTCCGGCTGTAATACTACCGCCATTAGAAGCTACCCAATTGTAACTTACTCCGGGAGTTGCTGAAGAACCATTAAGTTGTAAGGAAGTGACTGAACAAGTAATCGTTTTATCTGCACCGGCACTTACATCAGGTGTTGTGCATGTTAAGAAAGGCTCATAAATTATTTTGACACCACTTTGCACGTTAACTTGTACACCGCTCCACAAGGCACCCGTTACATCGGTCTTTCCGCTTCCTGAACCAACATTTATAGTTGCGAAAGGCGCCCAAACTGTTCCCAGCCATTTTGATTTCGAACTTGTTGATCCATTAGCGATGTCAAAAGCATATTTTGAACTCCCTAAACCCGTTCCGTGGACTTCTGTAAAAATGCGAGAGGCACTGCCACCATTTATTGTTGTTATACTAAGTTTTCCAAGGGATACATTGTTGTGGACAAAAATCTTAATAGTACCCGTTGGGTGGTTTTGAAAGTCAAAGACAAAACTATTACTGGTACCATTCTTATTTTCAATCTTATCAAGAATGTAGGTACCAGTACCTCTAAATGTTAGGGTTTGGTTACCCGAAAGTTTGATGTCATCATATCCACCAGGTGTTATCACCTTTGTTTTGGTAATGTCCGGCATTTGCGGATAGGGAGGGAAGTTTATGATTTCTGGAAGCGCAGGAAATACTGGAAGATTTGGAGTTCCTGTTATCCTTCCACCTGATGGGGTTGGACCCGAATAGGAAGCACCTGCGGGTTGTGTTACGGTTCCCGAAACCACACCACCATTAATTGTTATTCTACCATTTACATCAATATTGCCACCTAATGCTGAATTAGAACCAGCTAAAAAGATCGTTCCCGAGGTACTTGGGGAATTTGAAGCGGTAATGTCTCCGGTAACGCAGTTACTATTGGCAAGCGATACAGTCCTTTCGCTATGTACATTGCCTGTAATGGTAACCGTTCCTGTTGTCTTTATAAGCTTAAGACTCCCCACAGAACCACCGGTTACTGTGCTTGAACTGGCGATTTGAACTGCATTTCCGGGGCTATTGCATGACGAAGTACCAGGTCCACCGGCCCCTGCGAATAACACAAAATCTGACATTTGAAGTGGCTGAGCCTGTTGACCCTTGGTAATGGTGGGTGTCAACGTGACAACAACAGCCAAAGCTAAAACTGGTATGCTGCTTTTAAGAATTGGGAATTTGAGTAGAAAGCGGATGCTTTCTGTGATTCCACACATTAAAGCCTTTTTCATAGGACAAGGGTTTTTGGGGTCGGGGTCGATATTCTTCGTGTAAGAACTATGTAATATACAAATTTATCCTAGTTAGTAACCTACCTATCGTGGGTTAGCTTGGCCTATTTGTACTTGTGTTAAAAATATAGTAAACTCAACGTATGCTTCGAGTTCACGCTAGATTACTACTCATAAGTTCGCTTTTTCTTGTTGCGCAGTACACTGTTGCACAAACCCACGACAAACTTTTTGAGGGTAATAGTGTTTTGGAGCTTGCCTTATCAGGCGAAATGCATGAACTTCTTATGGATCGTGGGAATGATCCACAGTATCATGCTCTAGAGCTCACCTATAAGGACACGGATGGAAAACCGTTAAGGTTATCGGTTAAGGTCAAAGCAAGAGGTCACTTCAGAAAATTAAAGGAGAACTGTAAGTATCCACCTTTACTTTTAAATTTTTCTAAGGAATCCAGTGAAAACACATTATTTGATAATCAGGATAAACTAAAATTGGTTACTCCATGCCAGGGTGATAAGTATGTCGTTTATGAATATCTGGTATATAAAATTTATAATCTTATATCACCTATGAGTTTTAATGTACGTCTTGTTAAAATGACTTTCGAAAATTTTAATAATAAGGGAAAAGATTCGGAGCCTATGTATGGACTTCTTATTGAAGACGAAGAAAAGATGGCGCAGCGAAATAGTATGATAGCGGTTGACAGAACAATGGTTCGGCCAGAGCAAACTCAGACAAAAGAGTTTTTAAAGACTGCAGTATTTGAATATTTAATTGGTAACACAGACTGGTCGGTTCAATATCGGCAAAATATAAAACTCATTGCACAGGATACCCTTTCCAGACCTTTGCGGTTCCGTACGATTTTGATCATGCGGGTATTGTTGGTGCACCCTATGCTAAGCCTGCAGAACAATTGTTACTTAGTACGACCCGTGAGCGGAGGTATAGAGGATATTGTGTTCAGGATATGAAATACTTTAATGAAGCAATTGCTCAATTCAACGAAAGGAAGGACGAAATCTATAAGCTATATGAAAGCAATGATCTTCTTGATGCAGGCTATATTAAATCGACAATCAGATTCCTGGATAACTTTTACGAGACTATTAATGATCCTAAAAAACGAATACGAGAATTTCAATACCCCTGCAGATCGGATGGAACCGGTAACGTTGTGATTATGGGATTGGATAAGAATTAAATCAGGATTTCAATAATCTCCCAGAGTCTCATCTAGTTGTCCTAAGGCTTTTTTCAACTCCTCATCATTGGGTGCAACCCCGTGCCATTTGTGCGAGCCCATCATGTAGTCTACACCAAAACCCATTTCGGTTTTCATGAGATTCATAACCGGCTTTCCTTTGCCTGAGAGTGATTTTGCTTTTTCTAATCCGCTGATTACAGACGCCAGATCATTTCCATTAAACTCCTGTACTACCCAGCCAAAGGCTTCCCACTTTGCTTTTAAATCCAACAGGGAAAGAATTTTATCAACAGGTCCGTCAATTTGCTGACCGTTATAATCAATGGTAGCAATTACGTTGTCCATTTTATTATGTGCCGCATACATAGCTGCTTCCCACACCTGCCCTTCTTGTTGCTCGCCATCACCCATTAATACATAGATCAGATTATTCTCACCATTTAGTTTTTTGTTTGAGCGGCACCCAAGGCAACAGATAAACCCTGGCCTAAAGATCCGGAAGCTATTCTTACACCAGGTAAGTGTTCGTGGGTAGCCGGATGTCCCTGAAGGCGTGTATTTAAGAAACGGAAAGTCGATAATTCTTTTACATCAAAGTAACCAGACCGCGCCAGGGTAGAATACCAAACGGGTGAGATATGTCCATTGGATAGAAAGAAGAGATCTTCACTCTGGCCATCCATGTTAAACTTTGGATTATGCTTCAATACATGAAAATAGAGAGCAACAAAAAAGTCTGCACATCCTAACGAGCCACCCGGATGTCCGGACTGGCAGGCATGCACCATTCTAACAATATCTCTGCGAATTTGACTAGAAAGTTTCTTTAACTGTACAAGATCGGGTTGTGACATTGATAGGATACTAATTTATGCGCGAAGATAAGAGATAACCCCTTATACGCATAAATCCATGGAATAAACTTACTTATATGTAAAGAGTAAATTTGTAATTACTTCTTGGAAGTTTTCTTAGCTTTTTGGGAGCTACTTTTCTTTGAGGGTTTTCTGTCCGCTTTGGTCGACCCACTGTTTGACGTTTCCAGTATCTGACTTGCGTGGTTCTTGGTGTCAACCTTTTCAATAATATCTTCAATCACACCCTGTTCATCAATTAGGTACGTGATGCGGGCGGTACCCATATACTTTCTGCCATACATGGATTTTTCCACCCAGGCTCCAAACTTTTCGTGTACCGTTTTGTCTTCATCGGCCAGCAGGCGAAAGGGCAATTTTTCTTTCTCAATAAATTTCTTGTGCGATTTTGGGGTATCCGTACTGATACCCAGTACTTCATACCCTGCTTTTTGCAAGGCTTTATAATTATCGCGTAGACTACAGGCTTCTGCTGTGCAGCCAGGCGTTAAATCTCTGGGATAAAAATAGAGTACTACTTTCTTTCCTTTAAATTCAGAAAGACTTACCTGTAGTCCGTCTTGATCTACGGTTTTGAATGCAGGTGCTTTGGAACCAACTACGAGTGCCATAGAAGCTAAATTTTTTGTTTGTGAATACTTTCGTTACCGGCCTGATCGACAACCTTAAGCTCAAAGTCGCCTTGAAGAATTTTTGAAGTATCCATTTTCTGGGATTTTAAAATTCCGGTTTTGTAATCATACACCATTAACAACCATTGCCCGTTTATGTTTGCTTCGAAGTAGGCGATGCCCGACAAATTATCTCTGATCTTAAACCGGGCTGCTGCTGTTGACAATCCGATTTTTGTTATGGCTGGGGTATCGTATCACGCAAGAGAGTAAACTCACCAAACTCACGAGTCTTAAATAGTATTCGGTTGTTAGCCCATTCGCTATTCACATACGAAAAGTTTTTTCCTTCTTTCCGATAGAGACCCAGATCGCGGGATTGAAAGTAATTCAGCTTAGGTTTTAAGGTTACAGAAACACTTTTGTGCAGCGCAACGGTACGAGAGCCGATAGAAAAATATTCACTATTGTTTACAGTATCGTATTTGATAGATAAATAAGCCGTATCATACAATGATTGCTTTGGAAACTGAATGTCAACCAGGTCACTATAGTATTTATATTCTGTCTCGGACGGAACTCTATCTTGATAACTAAAGGTAATGGTGCCCTGACAAGTTTGTATTGAATCGGGTAACACCGAAAGCAGATTAATCAGATATACTCGTTGGTTAGAGCCCTTATACGTTACGGTTGGGTTAGATGATTTTCCACGTTCCCAAACCTGAAGCGGCAAACTCGTTTCGCCACACGACTTTACAGAAACCTTGAGTGTGTTTTTCAAAGATTTCCGTATCGTAAGGTTTACCACTTGCTGAAAGAATGGGTGTTTCTTCAACTAACGGGCTCGCCTTAAGGGTAAAGTTTACAGTACTGACATTGCCATTGAAATCTTTTAGCGTAATGCCAACCGAAGTATCCTGATCTTTTACCAACACATTGTTTTTTATAACCTTATCTGAATAGTAATCCAATCGATTGCCATCATCAATATATAATTTGTTGTAACGCGCGCCTTTCAACTCCAGCGTTCTGTAATCCATTAATGCCAGAATTCCACGCGACTCACTCAGATCTACTTTGTCGATGGTTTGCTTAAATACCAATTGGTTGTTTACTTCCATATCGATATAATTTATTCCATACCGAAACCGGGAGTTTTCCATTTTATCATGAGCTAAAACCTCAACCCCAATATTACCATAGGCAAGAATAGGGTGTGGTAAAGAATAAGTATTTCCACTTTTTACCACAGAAAATTCAAACCGTCCGAACTGATCATTAATGCGTGAGGTTGCATCCATCGTTTTAAGAGCAACCTTAAATACCATAGGAGCCAGGTTGTCTTTTACTTCAGCGAAATCATAGATGAGCGGGTTAATGGCTTCATTCTTTTCATTTCTAACTTCAAAGTGAAGATGTGGACCTCCTGAGCCACCTGTATTACCCGACAAGGCCAAGAGTTCGCCCTTGCTAATTGGAAATTGATTTGGTTGAAAGATCAGATCGATTTCAGAAAGCTTGCGTGCATACCGTTCCTTTAAGATAAACTCACCAACCGCTCCTTTAAATTCCTCAAGGTGTGCGTAAACCGTTGTGTTACCATCTCTATGCATAACATAAAGTACATTTCCATACCCCCCGGTGGTAGTAGTAGCTCTGGCTATATAGCCATCATCGGCAGATAAAACCGGAACACCGATGCCAGGTGTATCAATATCAAGGCCGGCATGAAAATGCGTGTTCCGCAATTCACCCATGGTGCCCGTTAGGGTAGCGGTATTACCCGGTTTAATGGGAAATAGATAATTACTTCTTTCTAAGCTGCGCGGTAGCAAGGCCTTATCAGGACTGAATTGTGCAAAAGCACTACCGCAAAAAGTAAAAAGACTAAAAAATACTATTTCACTTAACTTCAAATTCCAACAACTTCTCATCTTCAATGTAGGCGGATAGTTTATGTCCAATAGCAACAGGACCAACACCCTTTGGAGTGCCAGTAAAAATTAAATCTCCTGTTCGCAACGTAAAAAATTTAGATAAATACGAGATAACATAATCAAAAGGAAAAAGCAGTAAACTGGTGTTGCCTTGTTGTTTCAAGGCGCCATCTACTTCCAGTTTAAAGTTAATGTTTTTAATGTCTTTGAATTCCGACACTGGAATAAAGGTATCGGAGATTGGTGCCGATCCGTTGAATCCTTTGGCAATATCCCAAGGTAATCCTTTCTCCTTTAGTTTTTGCTGAAGGTCTCGAGCTGTAAAATCAATTCCTATACCGATGGCATCGTAATATTTCCCGGCAAATTTCTCTTCGATATTCTTACCCTCTTTGCAGATTCTTAAAACAAGTTCTACTTCATGATGGATGTCCTTCGAGAAATCGGGATAATAGAATGGCGCATTATTGCGGAGAATGGCGGTATCCGGTTTAGTGAAAATGACAGGCTCATCAGGACGCTCATTATTCAATTCCTGAATATGCTCTGCATAGTTTCGACCGATCGCAAAAATTCTCATGACGTACTTAGCTTTTTGCAAATTTAGTCAACATTCTTAAGTGTAACGTTCAAATTGAGTGTTATTTTTTATCTTTTACGCACTAAGAACTTACATTTGCAACTCAACAATTAAACACTATGATCAGGAAAATATTTTCTTTTACGATACTGCTTACCATCGTGTCGGCTTGTGCCACAGTACCGGTTACGGGCCGTAAGCAACTAAGTCTTGTCTCCAGTGCAGAGATAAACCAAATGGCTGCACAGCAATATCAAGAAGTAATTCAGCAAGGACCCATCTCAAACAATCAGGAACAGACAGCCATGGTAAAGCGGGTTGGTGTTCGGATTCAAAAAGCAGTTGAAGAATACATGGCCAATAAGGGAGCCAGTGATCAACTTACTGGGTTCAAGTGGGAATTCAATCTTATTCAAGACGACAAAACCGTAAATGCCTGGTGTATGCCTGGTGGCAAGGTTGCTTTCTATACGGCCATCCTTCCAATCTGCAAAGATGAAGACGGCATTGCTGTAGTTATGGGTCATGAAGTTGCCCATGCAATTGCAAACCATGGTGCTGAGCGCATGAGCCAAGGTATGCTGGCTGAGTTTGGGTTGAGTACCATTGGTGCCGCTATGGGGCAAAACCCAACAGCTACGCAACAAATATTTATGCAAGCCGTGGGCATGGGCACCAATGTTGGCATGTTAAAATTTTCAAGAAGCCATGAGTCGGAAGCTGACCATATGGGTTTAATTTTTATGGCTATGGCTGGATACGATCCTGCAACAGCACCTAAGTTTTGGGAACGCATGGCAACTTTAAGCGGAGGACAGGCACCTCCTGAATTTCTTTCAACGCACCCATCGCACGAAACCCGAATAAAAGATTTGGAAGGTTGGATTCCTGAAGCGAATCAATACTATAAGAAGTAATAATTGACAGTTGACAATCTGCCATTGACAATAATTTCATTTGCACAGGCAATTTCTGTCAACTGAAACATTGTCAATTGTTTTGTTGTTTACTGTAAAAACCTGAGTAAGGTCTTTATGGTTGATGCGTATAATTTTAGCTTCCTGGCAGTTGTTTCCTGAAAAGGGAACGTATGAATTTGGTAACAGACCTAAATCAGGAATTTTTAAGATTGAATTAGGAGGCACGGGTAAGCACTTGAGCATTAGTATGAATTGGGTAACCTTGGAGGACCAGGCTTTCTCTTCGCAGTACTCAGTGATTCCAGATGGCACCGAATACGATTTTGATAATCACGAAATTGGTGAAGTAATTAAAGCAGAGATCATTGATTCCTTGTCTTTTCAAACCGCCTTTTACAAAAAGAACA
The DNA here is from genome assembly GCA_016712035.1 of Flammeovirgaceae bacterium. GTDB lineage: Bacteria > Bacteroidota > Bacteroidia > Cytophagales > Cyclobacteriaceae > ELB16-189. Next base: position 60,673 of record JADJRT010000014.1, read on the forward strand.
AGCCTGCGTTAGAAGTCTCACATGAAATAACGCCTAAGGGATACCTAAAAGTTATTCATCATCATTATAATGAAGCAGGTGAAAAATTTACCAACGAAGAGATTTATCACAAACAATTAAGTGGGTTGCACTATGCAGCTTCCGTATCGGGCGCGCTTATTAAACCAAATGAAGCCGGTGTAATCCGCCATCATGCCTTGTCAGCCATGGAGGAGCAGACCAACATGCAGCTTACGCAGATAAGACAACAAATTGAACTTCTCGCGATTCAGGCAAAAGAGATTCAAAAGCGGAAGGAGTTATCGATGATTATTTACGATGCCGGGATAAGTTTTGCGCCTGTTATCGGTCAAACCTATTACCTGTACGAAAAGGAAGACACCACGCATCTGGTTTCTATGATTAGTCCGAAAGAGTGGGGTAAAGGAAATTGCCCTATAAGGATTTTATTGCAGCCGTTAAATTATTGGCCGATCACACCTGGAAGGAGATCTAACGCTCAGGATTGATTCTGAGGAACTGTATTGACGAAAGCCGCTTTGATTTTAAGATTGATAAATATTAAAACTAAGCAATCAGAGCGTTATTGGGGTGTTAGTTAAATGATAAATCCGGGATACTCTCGGCTGGATGATGCGGCAAACGGCGAAGGATCTCCAAAACTGGATAAGGAGATCCTCGCTGGTCTTGTGTAAATAATAGAGAAATGATACTTGAATTTTATGCCGTGCATTATTCTACTATTGGCTCTGGATTGATAAAACTATTTTTGGTTTTTTGATTGTTACTCGTGCAAGCCACACTCTTTGTTTGAACTTTCCCACCACCAGCGTCCGGCACGAAAATCTTCTCCGGCCACAATCGCTCGGGTACAAGGTGCACAGCCAATACTCGGATACCCTTTTTTATGAAGTACGTTTACCGCAATTTTATTTGAATCAACAAATTCAAGAATTTCTTTTTCTGTCCAAAGCAACAAGGGGTTGTATTTGATCACCTGATGTTGGTCGTCCCAGTCTACAAGTTTCATGGTGTTGCGATTGGCAGATTGCTCGGCCCTTACTCCGGTTACCCAAATAGTTGCACCTTGAAGGGCTCGCTTAAGCGGTTCTATTTTTCTAATGTGACAACACTCTTTCCGGTTTTCCACCGACTCATAAAAGCTATTAGGCCCTTTTTCAGTTACCAGTTTTTCCACCGAAGCTGCGTTAGGGAAATAAGTGTGGATGGTAGTTTGATAGTTACGTTGTGTAAGATCCAGAAGATCATAGCTCTCCTGAAAAGTCGACCCGTATCGAGCGTAAAAATTTTAATATCGAGTTTCTCGGATCCAATCATGTGTGTAATCACCTGGTCTTCCAAACCTAAGGCTGTAGAAAATCTCACTGAGTCTGGAAACTGATTGGAAATCCAGCGCAATCCTTCCTGCGGTGTAAGGACGGCCAACGAGGTTGTTACTAATTCTAAATTTTGAGTCATAGCATAAAAGCTAAATACAAAGGTAAACTAATCTCACAATTGGTTATGAGTAAAGGCTAAACCTTATCGGGATGTGGATGTTGCCAGGCTTGACGATACGTACGCTGGAAAACATTTGTGGCTTCTACATCCCCAACTACTTGACGGATTTTGAATTATATCGCAGTGTTCTTCCGGTTTTCATGGCGAGGTTGGCTAAAATACAACTGGCCGTTGAGATATGGCCTTCTTCAATATCGGCCACCGGTTTATTTCCATTCTCAATACAGGCAATAAAGTTTAGCATTTGTGCGCGGGTAGCAGGGGCTGTATGCAATTCAATATCTTTTTCTTTAAGATCTTCCGGATACTTTTCTCTTTCGAAGATCGCATCTTTATGAATGACCTTTCCACCGTCAAGTGGCGTAAAGTCATATTTCATCACACTACAAGTCAACGTGCCCTTATCCCCAAAGATTTTATAAGCCCATGGATATTCCGGATCAGTAGGTGCGCCCCACGAACGGTGTTGCCACACTGCGGTAAGATCATCAAATTCGAAAATGGCGCTTTGTGTATCACTGATATTTGACGGGTTTCTTTCTGCACATAGATTCCACCGGAAGATGAAATCTTTGTTGGCCAACCAAGGTTAAGCGTCCACCGAACGGCATCGAGCATGTGTACACACATGTCTCCAACAATACCATTCCCATATTCCATCATAGCCCGCCATCCACCCCGATGGGGAAGCCCCACGTAGGGTAGCAGGGGAGCCGGGCCGCTCCACAAATCATAATCTAAAAAATCGGGTACTGATTGAATAGATGGATTACTAGTATTGCGCATATGGTAATAACAACACATTTCTACATGCGAGATTTTGCCTAACAAGCCCGCTTCAACAATATTTTTTTTAGCATCCAGTAGATGCGGTGTTGATCTTCGTTGCAGCCCAACCTGAACGGTGCGTTTATATTTTCGGGCTGCAGCTACCATTGCTTCGCCTTCCATCACATCAACACTTATGGGCTTTTGAACATACACGTTGGCCCCCGCTTTAATGGCATCGATAGTTTGTAGCGCATGCCAATGATCGGGTGTCCCAATCAATACAATATCCATGGGATTATCTGCCAACATTTTTTGATAATCGTTATAGAGGCGTGGAGTCTTGCCAGACTTTTGTCTTTTGCTAACCAACGCACCCGCTTCGGTTAATTGATTTTTATCTACATCACAAAGGGCTACAACTTCAACCGGTGCAACTTGAATCAACTTAAATAAATCACTTTTTGCCATACCAACCCGTACCAATTAATCCAACGCGCCAGGTTTTCTGTGACAGCAAGAAATCCATACCCTGTGCACTAAGCGTGGTAAGTGCCAGCGAGGCAGCGGCTCCCTTAATAAAAGCTCTTCGGTTTATGTTGAAGTGAGTCATCTCGTGAGGCGTTAGTTTTTTAAATTTAGCTTGAATGCTTCAATGGCACAAGATTTTCAGATTGACGATCAGAAAATCTATCCATACATTTTCTCAATCTCCGCTTTATAGTGATCCATAATCCGCAAACGTATCGGTTTTAAAGTAGGAGTAAGTTCGCCACTCTCCAACGTCCAGTCCTGATGGCATAAAACAAAATCTTTTATGCGTTCAATGTTTGGCAGCGCTTCATTAAGCGTATCGATTTCTTGTTGCATCCGCGCTCTTACCTTAATATTATAAACCATAAATTGAGGCGAGGTCCAATGAATGCCTTCTTGCAGGCACCAGGCTTGCAGTATTTCAAAGTGCGGAACTAATAAGGCCGTGACAAAAGGTTTTTGAAAACCGATGATCAGGCATCGTTGTATAAAAGGTGATTTATTAAAATGATTTTGCAGCGGTTGTGGGGCAATGTATTTGCCGGCCGAGGTTTTAAAAATATCTTTCTTACGATCTGTAATTTTAAGAAAGCGACCTTTAACAAACATTCCCACATCGCCCGTTTTAAACCAACCCTCAGAAGTAAAAACTTCACTATTTAATTCCTGTCGTTTAAAGTAGCCTTGTGTGAGGTTGGGTCCCTTCACCATAATTTCTCCTTCACCGGTTTCGGATGGTGAATCAATTTTCAAATCAACACCGGGAACAATCAAACCCACAGTGCCAAACATGTTTAATCCCGGCTCGAAACGATTTACCGCAATGAGTGGTGCGGTTTCAGTCATTCCATAGCCTTCTATAATCTGAATGCCCGCAGCAGAAAATAATTTTCCGATTTCCGGACGGAGGGAAGCTGCGCCAACAACCATGTGCCGGATTTTTCCACCTAATTTTTTTCGCCACAGCCCAAGTACCAACCAACGCGCAAGCGTGAGCTTTACAAAATAAACAAACCTAATTTTGCCACTTCCGTACTGTTTGCCAACGTGCAACGCCCACCCGATTGTTTTTCGTTGAATGAAATTCCTGTTCATCATTTGCTCCAACATGAAATCGTACATCTTTTCCAGCACGCGTGGAACACTTGTACAAAAATGTGGCCTTACCGTTTTAAAGTCTTCGGCAAAACTTTCCTTGCTGCTATTAAAGTAAAGCGAAACACCAAAGGCCAGGTAGCTATAACACGCCATTCTTTCTAAGATATGACTGAAGGGAAGAAAACTTAACACTCTGTAGTGCGGCTCCAGCGGAAGCAACATCAAGACAGCTTTAATGTTAAAGGCAATGTTGTTGTGACTGAGCATAACTCCTTTTGGGGTGCCCGAGCTACCCGAAGTATAAAGAATGGTTACGAGATCATCAGGACTTATCGATTCTTTTAGACTAGCAAGTTTTTCTAATTCATTACTTGATTCTTTTTCCTTCAACGCTTCAAAATATCCTTCGTGCGTGGAATCGAGATGATATGTTCTGGCTGTTGATTTGGTTCTTTCTACGGAAGCTAAAATAGTATCATAGATGCTTCGGTCAGCGGCAATACATAGTGAAGATTCAGTTTCGGTAATAATTAAATCAAAGTCCGCTGAAGTTGAGTTTGAATGAATGGGTACTGTAATTAAACCAACTTGTTGACAAGCGAAGTCGATGATCATCCACGCAGGGCTACCTGCCACCGGTGCGAGAATAATTTTTGCCGCACTTAAATCCGTTTCGGATAAACCAACAGGATAAATGATTTACCCGTTCTATAATTTCCTGAATGGAATACCCTTTCCACAAACCATTCACAGATTCGTTTAATGCTTTTTCGTTTGGGTACTTAGCTAATTGGTAAGCAAGCACATCGAACAGGCGCGTAAAATTATCTGAAGGTTTACGGGTGACTTGCATCAGGTTTCGCTTTTTGGTTTTACATACAACACCTGATAAAGTGTTTCAAAAAATTCTGGATGGTCGGGGAGGTTGTTATGACGGGCACCTTCAATGGCATGGAGTGTTATCTTGTCGGGGTAAAGTGATTTTAGTTTTTCGCTCTGCGAAAATGAAATGAGCCGATCTTTGGTTCCATGAATGATATGTACAGGGCACGTGGTACTTTTTAGATATTGATCGGTTCGAATGTCATAGCGAAGAATCCACCGCAAGGGGAGGAAAAATAAGTACCGGTTGGTGTTGTACCGAAAACTAAAATAGGGTGAATCTAACAGTAAGCTGGCAGGTTTATTCCACGAGGCAATGCGGGCGGCAATACCGCTGCCCCAGGAGCGGCCGTATAAAACAATTTTATCTTCGGTATAATATTGGGTTAACCATTTGTAAATAAATTGAGCATCATTAAAAACTTTTTCCTGACTTCGCTTGCCACTACTTTTTCCAAAGCCTCTGTAATCCATCATAAAAAAATCGTAGCCATTGCTGACAAAATCTTTGGCAAACTTTCCCCAGCCTTTAATGCTTTTGGAATTGCCCTTTAAATAATAAACAACTCCACGTGAATTGGGCACTTTAAAATGTATCGCATTAATGCGACCACCATCTTCCATGTCGAAATCCAATTCTTCGAAGGGAAAAGGATATTTGTATTGAAACGTGTGCGCCAAGCGTTCGGGCCGAAAAAAGAAAATATGCTGGAAAAAATAAATGAATACACAGAGAAAAATATAGAATGCGAGAAGAGACAAGATGATGGTTTGTAACAATTCAGGCGTAAGCGAGAATTCTATTCAAGAAATTTGCGCAATCGGTGGGTTTTAGCGTTATATTTCAGGAGTACAGATTTTAAAGGTTTCGTGGTATAGTTTAAAATCTCTGAGATTATTGTGACTACCGCCTTCAATAACAACAAACGATCTTCTTTTTTTAGAAAGGGTTTTAGTCGCTCAGCCGAACGCATAGGAACTACCCAGTCTTCAGTGCCCTGAATGATTACAATAGGGCATGTAACTTCTTTAATGTGATTCACATTGGAAAATTTATAGGTTGAAGTAAATCCGTAGAGTACGGAATTGATTTTATCGAACGGTGTTTCCAGAATCAGTAGCTCTGGTTTTACGGTTGATGCCAGGTTAGTGGCAACAGCCGTACCCAGAGACCTGCCGTAGATTATTAAATTCGTATAATCAATATTTTCTTTTGCCCAATCGCTTACCACCTGCGCGTCTTTATATAGAATAGCTTCGCTCGGCTTACCACTGCTTTTTCCGTAGCCGCGGTAATCAACCATAAGTATATCGTATCCTAATTGGGTAAAGTCAACAGCATAGTTGCCCCACCGTTGCAGGTTATCCGCATTGCCGTGGAAATACAAAATCAATCCCCGTGAAGGTTCATCTGTTTTAAAGAGAAGCGCATTAAGGGAATCCCCGGAGTCTGTTTTGATAAAGTATTCTTTAAAGGATTGATTGAATTCAAAAACGTGATTCTGTGGAAGGCTCTCTGAAAAAAAAATAAATCGATCTTCTACCAGAAAAAAAGTCAGGTAGGCTATCGCGTATACCCCTGCCAGTATACCCGCTATTTTTCCAACTTTTTTCACACTTCTTATTTTGATTTCAGTACCGATAACGCAAGTAAGATAGTGTTTTTATAAAAAGTGTCCGCAAATCTTTTTTCAAAGTAAGCAATAACCTTCCCTGTAATTCCCGTTCATCGTTGTCCTGTATTTTTATACTTTGTACACGAGTTTCTTAACCTCCTTATTATGTCAAGACTATATCTGATTTTTCTACTGATTGTATGCGTGTTTGCTTCTGAAGCCCAATCGCTCGATCCTTCCTTTTATTCAAATTATAAATGGCGCAACATTGGACCGCAACGTGGCGGCCGGTCATTGGGTGCCTCGGGTAGTCCGGGCAGACCGAACGAGTATTACTTTGGCGCAACCGGTGGTGGGTTATGGAAAACAACCGATGGTGGTCAGGAGTGGGCCGCGGTAACAGATGGCAAAATCTCCAGTTCATCTATTGGTGCTGTAGCTGTGCCGAAACCAATCCGGACATCGTTTACATTGGCGGTGGCGAAACCCAGCTTCGGGGAAGTATTACCCAGGGTGATGGGGTATACAAAACAACCGATGGTGGAAAAACCTGGCGGCATTTAGGTCTCAAAGAAACACAAGCAATCTCGCGCATTCGCGTTCATCCTACCAATCCTGAAATTGTTTATGTGGCTGCGTTGGGTCATCCTTACGGGGACAATGAAGAGCGGGGCGTTTTCAAATCGATAGATGGTGGAAACACGTGGAAGAAAGTTTTATATGTAAGTCTAAAGACGGGAGCAGCTGATTTAATTATTGATCGTAGCAATCCGAAAATTTTATACGCATCCACGTGGCAGGTATATCGTAAAACATGGAAGATGTGGGGTGGTGGCCCGGAATGTAAATTATGGAAATCAGAAAATGGCGGTGATACGTGGACAGATTTAAGTGCCAATCCCGGAATGCCCGCTGGTCCTTTAGGTAAAATTGGAATCACCGTTTCTCCCGTTGACGGGAAAAGATTGTGGGCCATTGTTGAAGCGAATGATGGCGGTGTATATCGTAGTGATGATGCCGGTGCCAGTTGGAAGAAAGTGAATGACGAACGTAAGTTGCGTCAACGTGCCTTTTATTATTCCCGCATTTATGCAGATCCACAAGATCGTGAAACCGTGTATTGCTTAAATGTCGATTTCTTTAAAAGTACGGATGGTGGAGTAAAATTTGATACAGAGATTACAGTGCCACATGGCGACAACCACGACTTATGGATTGATCCGAATAATCCCATGCGTATGATTACCTCCAATGATGGTGGGGGATGTGTTTCCGTTAACGGAGGCAAAAGTTGGACGGATGAAGATTTTTGTACCACTCAATTTTATCATGTTACAACTACCAACCATGTACCCTATCATGTGGCAGGCGCACAACAAGATAACTCAACGATTGCTGTGCCGAGCGATGGATGGGATCATATGAATGTATTGGGCGAATGGGGATACGATGTTGGTGGTGGAGAGAGTGGATATATAACGTCACACCCAAATAATCCAGATATATTTTATGCCGGTAGTCAGGGCGCATTGCTAACGCGATACGACCGTACTAATGGCCAAATAAGGGACATCCAGGTTTATCCGAGATTCTTTTCAGGTGAGCCAGCGAGTTCGTTACCTGAGCGTTGGCAATGGACATACCCCATCGTGTTTGCTCCTAAAGATGCGAACACCTTATATACCTGCTCACAACATGTTTGGAAAACAACAAACGATGGCCAGAGCTGGGAAAAAATTTCTCCTGACTTGACTTATGCTGATCCGGAAACATTAGGCGTAACTGGCGGTGTGATCACCAACGATATGAATGGTCCGGAAATATATGCAACGGTATTTGCACTGGCTCCTTCCAATCATGATCTCAATACTATTTGGGCAGGATCAGACGATGGTAAAATTCATATTACCCGTGATGGTGGTAAGAAGTGGAGTGACATCACACCAAAAGAATTACCCAAGCATTCGGTGGTAGCCATTATCGATGAATCGAAACACAATCCGGGTACGGCTTATGTAGCAGCCTTCCGCTATCAGGTAGATGATCGGCAACCCTATGTTTTCAGAACAAAAGATTATGGAAAAACATGGACGAAAATAATCACCGGAATTAAGGATGGTCACTTCGCCCGATCAGTTCGTGAAGATCACGTTCGGGCCGGACTTTTATTTTTAGGAACTGAACATGGCGCCTATGTATCGTTTAATGCCGGAGATAGCTGGCAGCCATTACAATTGAATTTGCCGGACACACCTATTCGCGATTTAGTCGTAAAGAATGATGATGTTGTTTTAGGAACACACGGTCGTGGTTTTTGGATTTTAGATGACATTGGACCTTTGCGCCAGATGACTTCTGATAAAATGAATCAGGCTGCCATATTATATCAACCCACCGATGCCATTCGGGGAGTTTATGATGCGGTGTTTCAATATTACTTAAAGAGTAAAGCCGACTCGGTTGTATTTGAAATTCTGGATGCGGATGGAAAGTTGGTGCGCAAATTTGCTGGGAACAAACCTGATGAAAAGCCAGCAACCGGAGATTGGTGGGGCAGAGGTGAATCGAAGCCAACGACTGCTGCTGGATTGAACTCATTCAGTTGGAATTTAAGATACCCGGGGCAACGATTTTGATGGTATGATTATGTGGGGTGCTCGTCCGCAAAAATGGACCGAAGGCACCTATTGGAAAATATCAGGTGCGATTGACGGCCGGTAATTATTCGGAAACAAAGCCATTCAATGTTAAAATTAATCCAAACCTGAAAGGAGTGACCGAAGCAGATTTGAAAGAGACTTTTGATCTCGCAATGAAAATCCGCGACCGCGAGAGCGCTACCAACGAAGTGGTAATTGAAATCCGCAAAATCAGGAAACAGTTTGAGGAAGGCCTTAAGACTAATACCGATCCGGCTTTAGCTGCCTCGGCTAAAGACATCCTGGCTAAACTTACTGTGATTGAAGAAGACTTATATCAAACAAAAAATCGCAGCGGACAAGATCCTCTGAACTTTCCAATCAAGTTAGGGAATAGAATCTCTAATTATGAACGGTGAACTGCCACCCATGAATCAAAAATTGAATTTGAAGAATTAAGTTCGCTTAAGTATAGAACATTTTATTTCCATGGCCTGTGTCTTCACAGGCCATTTTCTTTTACTCCTTTTTTCGGTTTGTCGGATACAGACAGGGGTTGGGGCGGGATTAATCCAGCATCTCGCATTGATATCCTTGCGATAGTAAAATCGCGATAACTATTTCATTATTGAATTGACCTTCCATCCTCAAAATCCTATCGCAATCTTGCAGATCAAAGTTGATCTGGCATGTTGGGTAGAGTGTTAATAGTTGCTTTCTGATTTTGTCCGACTCAGAAAGATCAGAAAGTGTAGTCTTGAATATCTCAACTGAAGATAATAGTTTATCCGCAAGGGGTTGAAGTACGGGTTGATCATTAAATAAGATTTTCATTTAAGTTTACTTTCAATTTTTTCCATGGCCTGTGTGCTCACAGGCTATATGCTCTTACACCTTCTTTCGGTCTGTGAGACACAGACCGTGGGTTGAGTTCAGGGTCGCTATGACAACACGTTTTCTCACTTGAGCTTGCTTTCGATTCCTTTCACTAATTCCTTTACAATCCGAGTTAGCTCAGGCTTATTCTTTTATTTCCATGGCCTGTGTCCTCACAGGCCATATTCTCTTACTCCTTTTTTCGGTCTCTGAGACACAGACCGTGGGTTGAGTTCAGGGCCGCTATGACAACACGTTTTCTCACTTGAGTTTGCTTTCGATTCCTTTCACTAATTCCTTTACAATCCGGAGTTAGCTCAGGCTTATTCTTTTTTACAGCACCCAGGCTAGTGAAGTAAACTAGCCTTCTGTCTTTGTAGTCGCCTTCCAACAAATCGGATTTAATTTTTACTATGCCGGGATGGTGGAATACCAGAAGTACTTTATCAGATTTTACAGGACCAAACGTTACCATATCCTGTTGCATAAAATGGTAGCTGGGCGCGCTCCATTTTATCCGCTCCGCAATTCGGGTATCGGCTGACTTAATGATTTTTCGAATAACCGTGATCGTCTCTTTCCATTTGGGATCGCTGACTTTAAGATATTGTTCAACCTGTTCGGCATCAGAGAGTTTTTTCGTTTTTGTAACGGACTTTGGTTTACTCTTCGTCTTCGCTTTATCCTCATTCACCATCACTCTGTATTTGACGATGTCGCTTATTAATTTTAATGGAAGCGGTTGATCAAACGGGAATTGAATGGTGCCCTTGGAGGTTTCGTATTTTGATAGTTCTTTCTTGAATGAGAGAACACCATCCGCACCCGGATAAAAGCCAAGATGATTTTTAAAAGCGGCAAAGTGTACCAGATTGCCATTGAGTTTAAAGGTGGGAATTTGATAGTTGATTGTTTCCTCAGCCTTTGGTGCGGCCTTGGAAATAGTCTTTCTTATTGTTTGCAACAATTTCTGGATCTCTTTCGGGTGGATACTGATATAGTCATCAATATCCTTGGGTTGAAACTTCATATTGTTCATAACCGTTCTGTTTTATTTTAAGGATAACAAATCTATCTAAACTTCTTTTAATTATTTTCCTGAAAGTGAAGCATCCAGTGATTCCCGAATTTATCAATTAGATTCCCAGCGAGCGCTCCCCAATAGGTTTTGGACAAAAACTGAATCTTTATTCCACCTTCCGAAAGTTTTTCATAGAATTCTATAATCTCAGACTCGTTGTTGCAATGCAACATCAAAGAAATAGAATTGCCCTTTATTAAGCCTTGTTCATAAGGTAAATCGGAGGCCATTAAAATCAGGTTATCCTTAATCAATGTAGCGTGAACAATACATTGCTTATAGGGCCCAGGCATTTCTTCAGCATAAGGAGAATCGGCAAGTGTTTGAAAACTAAGATCGCCACCCAGACAGAAACGACAAACCCAAGGTGCTTTGCGACACCTTTTTTTTATCTTGGTATTATGAAAAATGTATTCATTTTGGTTCCGGAATCAAGCGTTATGCAGGCGATTGCCGACCCGCGCTATTTATTTACGGCTGTCAATCAGTTTCTTGCTCATTCGGGAAAAGAGATGTTGTTTAATGTTCAATTAGTGGGTGAAAAGAAGGAAGTCTTACTAAATGAGGGATTGTTTAGTGTGCATACCGATAAACAATTGGGCGATAAGACTCAGGCGGATTTGATTTTTATTCCAGCCTTGTTTGGAGATATTCCCAAAGCTGTGGCGGCCAACCAACCTCTTGTTCCCTGGATTGTGAATCAATATCAGCGGGGTGCTGAAGTAGCTTCGCTTTGTGTGGGTGCATTTTTACTAGCTTCCACCGGTTTGCTTGATGGACGAAAGTGTTCTACGCACTGGGGATTCATCAATGAGTTTCGCCAGATGTACCCAAATGTAGAGGTTGTGGATGGCAGTATTATTACAGAAGAGAATCGGTTGTATTCCAGTGGCGGAGCCAACTCGTATTGGAGTCTCCTTCTTCATTTGGTAGAAAAATATACGGATCGCGAGACTGCGATTCTCGCCTCTAAGTATTTTGCAGTTGATATCGACAGAACGAATCAATCGGCCTTTGCCATGTTTACGGGTCAAAAAACTCATCAGGACGAGGCCATTAGAAAAGCGCAGGCACATATTGAAAATAATGTGGCAGAAAAAATCACAGTTGATGAATTAGCGGACCTTGTTTCCGATTGGTCGAAGAAGTTTTGAACGCAGATTTAAGCAGGCTACCCATAACTCAGTGTTAGAGTATATTCAGCGGGTAAAAGTAGAGACAGCCAAGCGAAGTTTTGAAACCAGTAAAAAGAACATCAGCCAGGTTATGTTTGATGTGGGCTATACGGATACGAAAGCTTTTAGAACCACCTTTAAAAGGTGACCGGACTTACTCCCATTGAATATCGAAATAAGTATAACAAGATTGCGCTAACGTGAAATGCAGGAAGAAGCTCTTAAGAATATTTCTTTAGGCTGATATCGAAGGTTGCTTCGAACTTAACATACTGAGTTTAATCTCAGTCAGCTTGCGTTTGGTATCCAATGGAAAATCACCGTTCATCATCCAATCGTAGTAGGAGGGTTCCTCCTTAAATACCTGAAGTACCGATTTGTTTTTATGTTTTCCGAAATTGAAAACAGCTTCTCCTTTTTCGTTGCGTGTCATGCGACCAGCCAGATCAACCAAATCGGAAGCCGTTAGTTTATGCAACACCTCCATGTCATTCTTAATCTCACCAATCTTTTTGCCCAATCCATCTGTTACCTCCTGATTTTCATAGCGGGCTACCTGTGCATATAAAACTTCCAACGTGGCCTGGGTATCTGCTTCCGCGGAATGGGCGTCTGTCATTTCCTTGTTGCAATAAAATTTAAATGCTGCCGATAAGGATCGCTTTTCCATCAGGTGAAAAATCTTTTGAGCATCGATTAACTTTTTGCGACTATAGTCAAACTCGACATCGGCTCGTAAAAATTCTTCCACAAGCATGGGTACATCGAACTTCAAAATATTGAAGCCTGCCAAGTCACAACCTTCAAAAAAACGTGCATACTCTTTGGCCAGCTCCTTAAAGGTGGGTTTATCTTTTACGTCTTCATTTGAAATGCCGTGAATGGCCGTTGACTCAGCCGAAATAGGTATTGTAGGATTTACCACGTTGCTTTTACGGATCATCTCGCCACCCGGCATCACTTTAATTACAGCAATTTCAATAATCCGGTCTTGACTAATGGCGATGCCTGTTGTTTCAAGATCAAAAAAGCAAAGCGGTATTTTTAAATTTAATTTCATCAGAAAAACTATGAATGTGGGGAAATGAGATTCTAAACAGGCGAGTAGGTACCCAAAGCCTTATAAAACTGACTGCTGCTTATGCCGATTTTTTTGAGAAGTTCGCGAGCGGCACTGGCACTCTCCAGTTGACTATCAGTGATCAACGAAACAGGGAATTGTTCGCCTGTACTGCTTATTAGCTTGACATCAGAACCCTTCTTGTTATGCTCAAATACTTTATAGGCAATTAACTGAACATCAGTGCGTTCCTTCGATCCAATTTTCTTTATTACTGGATTTAACTCTGTATATAATAGAGTGCCCCCTTTGGGTGTAGCATCAGCCAGTTTTTCTAATTCCTCAACCTGACTGTTTGAAGTCGGATTGGTGAGAATAGCGATATGATGTTTGTAGTCAAGAAGTTGTGAATTGGCCTGGATAATAATCAAAGGGGCTTCTGCAGAAACAGCGGGCGACTCATTATCAAATACGTAATCAAATTTTCTTTCGTTGAAGTTTAGCACATGGCGAATCATGGAGGCTACTAAACCACTTTGTGCGCCTGTAACTATTATGCGCTGTTTATCAAGACTTTGGTTGTATATATCTGATGCTTTCAATGTAATCAAAGTTAAAATATTCGCTTAAATATAGATTAAAAAGTTTATCGATTAAGTACTTAGGCCGGCAATAACAATTTAAGGTGTTTACTTTTGATGAATCTATTAACAATTACACATGTTTAAATGTAGATAACTTGTTGAGCGTGGTAGAATTCTTAACAGTAGGTTTGTTCCTTTAAAAGAAACTACGCCCAACAACCACAAAGTATGGAGCAACGATCAACGCCTGTGAGGTTAAGTTCTGCGATGAGCGGGGCCGGAAGTAAATCGAAACTTTTTGCGAGAGACATCTCCGAGAGTTTGGGTAAACTGCCGCCTCAGGCGCTTGATTTAGAAGAAGCCATTTTAGGTGCACTCATGCTGGAGAAGAATGCACTCACAGCCGTGGTGGAGTTTTTGAGGCCCGAACATTTTTATTCCGAGCAACATAAGGAGATTTACACCGCCATTGTCGATTTGTTTAAGGCTTCTGAGCCGGTAGACATGCGCACGGTGGTGGCGCAGCTACGCAAAAGTGCAAAACTGGAATTGGTGGGCGGTGCCTACTACATCGCTGAGTTAACTTCCAAGGTAAGTTCGGCTGCCAACATTGAATATCATTCGCGTATAATTATAGAGTTAGCCATTAAGCGCGACCTGATTCAAATAGCTTCACAGATTCATCACGAATCCTACGAAGACACGACCGATGTTTTTGAATTACTGGATAAAGCCGAACAGAATATTTTTAAAATCTCTGATTCGAACTTGCGCAAGAACTACGACTCCATGAAGTCGTTGATGTTTCAGGCTACCCAGGAGATTCAGGAAAAAAGAAATCACAAAGACGGCCTTACGGGAATTCCGAGTGGATTCTCCCGACTCGATCGCGTTACCTCCGGTTGGCAGAAGGCGGAATTGATAATTATTGCCGCCCGGCCGGGTATGGGTAAAACTGCTTTTGTGGTTTCCGCCCTGCGCAATGCGGCAGTAGATTTTAATTTTCCAGTGGCTCTGTTCTCCTTAGAGATGGCTTCTCTTCAATTAGTCAATCGTCTTATTTCTGCGGAAGCGGAACTGGATTCAGAAAAAATAAAAAAAGGAAATCTGGCCGACTTTGAATGGCAACAAATGGTTCACAAAACCAAGCGCCTTTCCAGTGCGCCTATTTTTATTGACGATACCCCCGCACTTTCCATCCTCGAGTTGCGGGCCAAATGTCGTAGACTTAAAGCTGAGCACAACATTCAGCTAATTGTAATCGACTATTTACAATTAATGAAAGGGGAGGCCAGCGGTAATCGTGAACAAGAGATTGCCTCGATCTCGCGCGCTTTGAAAGGGATTGCCAAGGAGTTGAATGTTCCGGTAATTGCATTGTCGCAATTGAGTCGGGGTGTAGAAACCCGCGGGGGTGATAAACGCCCACAACTTTCTGACTTGCGTGAATCGGGTTCCATCGAGCAGGATGCGGATATCGTCATGTTTCTCTACCGTCCTGAGTATTATAAGATTTCTGTGGATGAGGAAGGTATGCCTACACAAGGCATGGCCGAAGTAATTATCGCCAAGCATAGAAATGGTTCATTAGAGAATGTGAAACTGAAATTTATTGGTAAGTACACCAAGTTTGCCGATTACGATGCTCCGGAAGGGCTTACTCCACTCAGCAACATCACCCGCGAAAGCAGACTTAATACATTCCGCGATACACCCCCAGCATCGCCTCCGCCTGATGATGACACACCTTTTTGAGATAAATTAAAATTTCAGTCCTAATTCTTAGTCTCCCTTGATAAAATTTTCGTTTTACCAGGATAAGCTGACGTTTTTATTAGTTCTGATCTTAATGAATTAGTCTCACCTTAACTCATTGATTTATGAATCACACAGTAACAAGAAGAAAATTTCTGACTAATGGATTACTGATTACAGGTTTAGCTGCAACTCCTGATATAATCGCCCAACAGGATAAGCCCTTGCCCATCGATTCAAAAATTGTAGAGGAATTTGTACGGGTTGCCCATAGTGATTTTAATAAAGTACAGGAAATGCATACTGAATATCCGCTTTTATTGAATGCTTCCTGGGATTGGGGTGGTGGCGATTTTGAAACTGGTATGGGAGCTGCTGGCCATATGGGTTTAAAAGAAATTGCGAACTACCTCTTGGATAAAGGTGCGAGAGCAGACATTTTTGTTTTAACCATGCTTGGTAAGACTGACCTGGTGAAGTTGATGCTTAAAGATTACCCAACCCTTTTAAATAGTTTAGGACCACATGGCTTTACGTTATTGCATCATGCAGAAAAAGGGGTCAAGATTCCTTAGAGCTCTTCAACTACTTGCAGACACTTGGGCTTAAGGACAAGCATCGTAAATTATTCTAGGCTCATTATCTTTTGCCTTTAAATATTTTAAAAGTCTATTCCATTATTTCCATTTGATTTGTACCTTCATGATTCAACCACTATCATGAAAGCGCTAGTACTGAAGGAGACGGGTATAATTGAACTTCGTGAAGTTCCTAAGCCAACAGTTACCAAAGGCAAAGCTTTGGTGCGTGTAAAAGCGGCCGGACTTAACAGACGTGATGATTGGATTCGGGAAGGAAAATATCCGAATATAAAATTCGGTGGTATTATGGGTTCTGATGGGGCTGGAGTTGTGGAAGAAGTGGGTGATGAAAATGATCAGCCCTGGGTAGGTCAGGAAGTTGTTATAAATCCAAATATAGATTGGGGCCCGGACCTAGAAGTACAATCTCCACGCTACACCATTTTGGGCATGCCTACCGATGGAACTTTTGCCGAGTATGTGATGGTGCCTATCGACAGATTGCATCATAAGCCATTTCACTTAGACTTTTTACAGGCAGCAACCTTACCCTTAGGTGGATTGACTGCCTTTCGGGCATTGTTTCGCAGAGGTGAGTTGCGTTCAGGGCAAAACGTGTTGATCTCGGGATTTGGAGGCGGGGTGGCACAGTTCGCTTTCTTGTTTGCGCAGGCAGCCGGGGCCAATGTATATGTAAGTTCTGGTAGTGATGAGAAAATTGAAAAGGCTTTGAAGTTAGGAGCCAAAGGTGCTTACAATTATAAGAAGCAAGCTACATACCCTGACTTATGGAAAACCAAAGGCGGATTTGATTTGGTGATTGATAGTGCCGGTGGCGATCAAATCAATGGTTTTATCAAAGTGCTAAAGCCTAGAGGTAAGATAGTTTTTTATGGAGCAACCAATGGCCTTCCTTCCAAGGTTGATTTGTACCGGATGTTTTGGAATCAACTTTCTTTGTTAGGGACCACCATGGGCAGCGACCATGAGTTCAGCGAAATGTTAACCTTTGTAAGCAAACATCAATTACGCCCCCTGATTGATTCGATACGCCCGTTTTCAAAAATCGCTGAATCGTTCCCGGATATTACCAAAACCAATAAGGTGGGTAAGATAGTCTTTCAGATTTAGTCCTCCAGATTTTGTATGGCGGCCGAGATTTCCCGAATGCTATTCAGATCTTTTTGTTGATGCGCTAAGGCTAAGCCTTTCTTTAAGATTTCAGTGGCTCGGTCAAGATCACCTTTCTCCAGATATAAATCACCAGCAATGTAATAAGTAGGCAAATAGGTGGGATGCTTTTCTAATAATTGATCAAATAGTTCTCGCGCTTTTTTTGAATCTTGATTTTTGAATTCAAGCGCCAGCGCATAAAGACTAAAGGGATCATTAGGGTCTTCTTTCAGGAATTGTTCCAATACTTTAATGCGCTCCCGATTCATTGTTTTTCATGATTTTAGATACCCATTTTAAGATTTATCCTTTATCTTGAGGCCAAATTTAAAAGGAATTACATAAAGTTTTGATTCTCACTTTCTTGAACCTATATGAAAATACTTGTTTGCATCTCTCACGTACCCGATACTACTTCCAAAATTAACTTCATCGATAACGGCACTAAGTTCGATACAACGGGTGTTCAGTTTATTATTGGTCCGTATGACGACTACGCGTTGGCGCGTGCCATTGAGTTGAAGGAACAAATACCGGGCACAACAGTTACCGTTATAAATGTTGGATTGGCGGACACCGAACCAACCATTCGCAAAGCATTGGCCATTGGCGCTGATGACGCAATTCGCATTAACATGGAACCAACCGATTCATTTCTGGTTGCGTCTCAGATTGCCGAACAAGCGAAAGGCTATGATCTCATTTTGATGGGCCGTGAGTCCATCGATTACAACAGCGGGGTGGTTCATGCCATGGTTGGAGAAATACTTGGCTTGCCGTCTATCTCGCCTGTAATGAAGTTAGATCTCGAAGGAACGAAAGCTAAGATGTCGGTGGAGATTGAAGGGGGTAAAGAACAGGTGGAAGCTAATTTGCCTTTAGTTGCTGGTTGTCAGGAGCCTATTGCCGAATGGAAGATCCCTAACATGCGTGGTATTATGTCGGCCCGCACTAAACCTTTAAAGGTTGTAGAGCCTAAGGCTGCATCAGCGGCTACGGCAACTCAAAAATTTGAATTACCTCCGCCTAAAGGCGCGGTTAAAATGATAGCTGCGGATAACATGGCAGAGTTGGTAACAAAACTGAAAAACGAAGCCAAAGTATTATAATTAGAATCCCAAAGAGATAATATAAACAATCGACTTATGTCAGTATTAGTTTTTGTAGAAACATCAGAAGGAAAATCAGAAAGTTCGCTGGAAGCAGTTTGTTACGCGAAAGCCATGGGTGGTTCGGTAACGGCTGTGGTGCTAGGACCTTCGGATGCTTCAGAACTTCAATCGTTAGGAAAATATGGCGCACAAAAAGTGTTGCATGCGTCTGACAGCAAATTAAGTAAGGGTATAATACAGGCCTATGCTTCAGTAATAACCAAAGCGATGCAGGATGAAAATGCCGAAGTTCTTGTATTGGCTGGCACCTCGTTGGGTACGCCAGTGGCCGCAAAAGTGGCTGTTAAATCAGGGGCCAGTTTTGCGTCAAACGTTGTGGAACTTCCGAATACAACGGCTGGGTTTGTAGTTAAGAGAAGCATCTACACGGGTAAAGCATTTTCCTTGGTGGAACTTAAAAATGCAAAGAAGGTAATCGCTATAAAAAAGAATGCCGCTGAGGTTAAAGAGTCAGGTGGCACAGCCGAAGTTGTAAACTTTACCGTTAATCTTTCGGATGCAGATTTCAATACAACCATCACCTCATCAGAAAAGGCAACGGGCGATATTCGATTACCCGAGGCAGAAATTGTAGTATCGGGTGGCCGCGGATTAAAGGGTGCCGAACATTGGGGTATACTGGAAGAACTAGCGAAGACCCTTCATGCCGCTACGGGTTGCAGTAAACCTGTGTCCGATATGGGCTGGCGACCGCATCACGAGCACGTTGGCCAAACCGGAGTTAAAGTGGCTCCACAGTTATATATCGCGATTGGAATTTCAGGTGCTATCCAACATCTTGCTGGAGTAAACTCATCTAAATGTATCGTAGTAATCAATAAAGATGCAGACGCGCCTTTTTTTAAAGCAGCCGATTACGGTGTCGTGGGCGATGCCTTTGAAGTTGTACCAAAATTGACTGCGGCCATTAAGGCTGCCAATGGATAGAAAGCATTTTTAACTGCGTTGGGTTTCATTATTTTTTTATAATTTGAATTTCTTTTGGCCGCTTTGAAGAAAATAAAACTTGAAATACTCGGATTGTCTTCCAGTCAATCTCAGACAGGATCATTTGCTTTAGTGCTAGGTGAAATGGAAGGCAACCGAAGGCTACCGATTATTATTGGGATGTTTGAATCACAAGCCATTGCCATCGAGATTGAGAAAATAATTCCCAATCGGCCAATGACACACGACTTGTTTAAGTCTTTTTCAAACTCCTTTCATTTTCATGTTGATGAAATCATAATCTCCGATTTAAAAGAAGGCGTTTTTTTTGCCAAGATTATTTGTACCGATGGTTTGAAAAAAACGGAAATTGATGCCCGGCCTTCCGATGCCATCGCGATAGGACTCCGCTTCGATTCTCCCATATTTACTTACGAAACAATTTTAGCCGAAGCTGGAATTGTTTTAACCGATCAGGAAGAAGAAGAGAAAACGGAAGTGAAAGCCGAACCCAAAGCGAAAGTAAAGAAAGAGTCGCCTCGTAAATCAACGAGCAGCGATGATTACAAAAACTACTCCATCGAGAAGCTGAATGACTTATTGAAAGATGCGATTGATAAAGAAGATTACGAGCGGGCGGCTAAAATAAGAGACGAACTAAGCAAGCGTAATTAAGAATCGAACTGTAACTACTGAAACCTGATGGATTATTTGCGCGGCTTGCTAGGCCTGATTTTTATTGTCGCTGTTGCCTACCTGCTCTCAGGTAATCGCAGAGCCGTTGACTGGCGATTGGTGCTGGTGGGTATCGTTATTCAACTCGCTTTTGGTCTTATCATTGGGGGAGTTCTTATACGGAGACCTGGCTAAAAACAGTGCTGGAAATCCCGATGTAAAACACAGTCTTGGATTTTTGTTTGCCTTTCAAGCCTTACCAACCGTTATCTTTTTTTCAGCTGTGACAGCAGGCTTATATTATTTAGGAGTTTTACAAAAAATTGTTTTCGGCTTTGCGTGGATTATGGCGCGAACCATGCGGCTATCCGGATCAGAAAGTTTATCGGCCGCAGCCAATATTTTTATGGGCCAAACCGAAGCGCCCTTATTAGTTCGTCCTTTTATTAAAGGCATGACATCCTCGGAATTAAATTGTTTAATGGTGGGCGGCATGGCTACCATTGCCGGTAGTGTTTTAGGTGCTTATGTTTCTTTCCTGGGCGGAGGCGATCCACAGGAGCAGGCAAAGTTTGCCAGTTATTTATTGAGTGCTTCCATCATGAATGCTCCGGCTGCGATTGTTCTGGCAAAAATTTTTATGCCGGAAACAGAACCGGATAAAATTGATCGCAGTTTAAAAGTCAACAAAGATCAAATTGGTGTTAACCTGGTGGATGCTATGGCCACAGGCGCAGCCGATGGTTTAAAACTTGCGCTGAATATTGGTGCGATGCTGCTGGCTTTCATTGCGGTTATCTATGCAGTCAATTGGATTCTGGTTGATTTTATCGGAGCCTTTACCGGGTTAAATGATTTTGTTGTTCAAAGCACGAATGGTGTCTATAAAGGATTTTCATTACAGTACATTTTAGGTCAGGTGTTTAGGATCTTTGCGTTTTGTATTGGCGTAAGCTGGAATGAATCGCTTTATGTAGGTAGCCTTTTGGGCCAAAAAATGGTAATCAACGAGTTTGTGGCCTATCTCGATCTGGCTAGCTTAAAAGCTTCAGGGGTGCTGAGTGAAAAATCAATTCGCATTTCTACGTATGCGTTATGTGGGTTCGCTAACCTGAGTTCTATTGCCATTCAGATTGGTGGGATAGGCGGGATGGCCCCTAACCGACAAGGCGATTTATCTAAGTTAGGATTAAAAGCAATGATCGCGGCCTCCTTGGCAACACTTATGACCGCTACGATTGCAGGCGCAATTTTCTGATCATGAAGATTCTGAATTTCATTTTTGCAATCCTGTTTCTTGTTTTTGCCTTCGTACAAATAAACGATCCCGATCCTGCGCTCTGGATTTTAATTTATGGCAACATGGCGGTGCTGTCTATCCTGGCCATGTTCAAAATTCATTTCCGAATTTGGATTATGGTAACGGCTGGTCTATACATTATCTATGCAGCGATTCTCGCACCCGGGGCGTACGAATGGTTTCAGTCGCCCGATAAAACATTATTGTTCGATGACCTTGCCAAAATGCAAAATCTTTACATCGAAGAAACCCGCGAGTTTTTGGGATTGGTCATTTGTTTGGCGGTGCTTACATTTCATTTTTTAAGATCGAAGCGAGGCTGAGGTTTTAACATGTGTTTTGCCTTTCTAATCGGATAATATAAAAGAAATTTCCATGCCACATATAGTAACGTAGTGTTTTATAGATTTTAGTAAAAATCTTTATCGCAGATATTTCGAATTCATCTTAAATATAAACATGGACCCCATAAATGGGGATAGATGTAGAGGTATGATTTTGAATGAGATAGCTGAAATTATTGAGGAACAGCTATCTATATTTGATTAAGATCAGGAAAATTAACACTAACCTGATCCCATCCCTGAACCTTACATTGCCTATGAAAAAACTCTCCGGTACTCTCTGCCTGTTAATTCTCTTTGCTTTCAACTCTCACTAGCCCAGCCCTCTGTACCGGTTGACCCCCCTTACCGGAAAAGCGCAAGTAAATATTCCAATCTGGAATGCATCACTAAGTAGCATTCAAGTGCCTATTAGCATGGTTTACAATGGTGGGGGAGTTAAGGTTGAAGAAGTGGAAAGTACGGGTGGGATCGGCTGGACACTGGTGGCTGGAGGACAGATTACCCGGGAATTAAGAGGATTACCAGACGACTATGATGTGGGGGCGGGAGACCTGCGCAAAGGATGGTTATCGTTGGGTTTTACAAATACGTTTACACCAGGAACTGAACTAGCAAATTGGACTACACTGAATTCTTTTTTTAATAGTAAGTATGATACGGAGCCAGATATATTTACGATTTCTGCACCGGGGCTAAGTGGTAAATTTGTTTTCGACAATAGCCATATTATACGAATGATTCCATATCAGGATTTGAAAATAACCTATACCAAAGATGGCAATAACCGAATCAATGCTTTTACGGTAACTACAAATAGCGGAATTAAGTATCTATTCAATCTTACCGAACAGACCTCGCGACAGGCAATCCAAAATGGATCAACACCTATTACGCATTTTATAAAAGATTATAATGATTATAGTCAGAAGGCAACCTACAATCATAGTTGGAAACTCACTCAAATAATTGCTCCTGCTGGCGAGGTTATTTCTCTTTCATATATTAACAATAACACAATTATCACAACCCGCAAAGTTCAGGTTTCCATTCCCTCAAGCAATCCCGCACCACCGGCTAATACAACGGGACCACTAACTCACTTGTATTCCATGACTGATTATCTGGAAACCCGTACTTTGAGTGGAATCAACTATGGCACATTTTCAGTAATCTTTGGCTGGTCAAACAATCTGATCTCTTTCATTGAAGTTAAAGAAAACACCCAAAACCAGGTTAAGCGATTTTCATTTGTCTATAGAGGAGTAAAATATTGGTTGGATAATTTCGGATCCGTTGTTAAATATTTTCTTAAGCAGATCAATGAAGAAGGGAACTGTACCTCGTTTCCGGCTCATAGTTTTGAATATTATAATGTTAATTATGTAGACAACACTACAACGATTCCCTTTAGCGATAAAACTGGGCAGGATTACTGGGGTTATTATAATGGTCAACCCGCTGCCAGCGGGGGCTTGATCCCCAGGGTTTATTTAAATGAAGGTGCTTCGAACGGAGAGCGATTTAGAATTGCATTTAAGGCTGGGTACACGCTTATCAAAAGTCCAAATATCCGGACTGTCAATCCCAATACAGTTTATTACGGCTCGTTATCTAAGATTGTGTATCCTGCAGGTGGTTTTGCTGCCATTCAATATGAAGCTGCCGCTTACAATGACTTTGCCGTTGATACGTTGGGTGGAGGAGTAAGAGTAAAGCAGGTGGTGATTAATGATGGGGATACCAATACCTCCAATAATATAGTAACGGATTATGAATATAAGTTGGCAAACGGCCAGAGCAGTGGTCGCCTACTTTACAACCCTGCTTTTTGTTTTGCAGATGGAACTAATTTTATCCTTGTCCCCGAAAATTTATCGCCCAGCAGCGAAGTGCAGTATGAGCGTGTTACTGTAAAGCAGCCTGGCAAGGGTAGCACAGTTTATCAATATTTTCTACCAGGGGTATATCCCAACACAAGTTTGGCGGCACCATATACCGATTTTGCGGCTACCCCTAACAAAAGTTGCCCGTAATGGTACGGCAATGGGAAATTTAAAAGATGCCCAGTACTATGCGTATCCATTTCCTTTTTCCACTAACTATGAATTCGAACAAGGACTGTTAAGCAGGGTAAGTGAATTTGCTGAAGGCAGTACCCAACCACTCAAGGAAAAAATTTTAACCTATAAACGATTGCCTACTCCGGTAACGACCATTACAGCAACCAAGTTTGATAAATATAATATTACCAACACGTTCAGCTTTGGGCAATACAAGATTCTCGCTAACCTGGTGCGGGTACTGGACACTGAGCAAACTTTAGTTTATGATCCTGCTAACCTCTCAACCTCTGTTTCAGATCATATTACCTATACCTATAATACCGCGAATTTGCTGAGTGAGATTACCAAGACGAACAGTAATAATGATACCTACAAAACAAAAATTCTTTACGCCAAAGATTTTAGTGCGATTACAAATGTTAACGCAGCGGGAGCGGATACTACCAAGGTAAAACATTCGCAATCAATAAAGAGAATGAATGATGCAGCCAACTACAACATGCATGGCGTAGTTATCGAGGAGACAAATACCTTAACCAAATCTGGAACGGAAAGTTTTCTTTCATCATGGCTCACGCTGTTCAGCGACTTTTCAACAGGCGCACAGTCATCGCCAAAGATACTTCCGATCCGAACACTACAATATAATGGCGAAGCTGGCTTTGCACGGGCCAGTGTTGCAACCAGCGGATCGTACCAGGAATTTAATTATAGTACCAAATACAGAAACGGCACCACCTTTAACGCCTACGATGGGGTAGGGAATTTACTGTCGTCTACAGATTTGCAACGCAATACACTGTCCACCCATATGGGTTATAACAATAGCCTGCCGGTAGCAACCATTGCGAATGCAAAACCTAATGAAGTAGTTTTTTCGAACTTTGATACGTATTCACGCTATCAATTTAACCCACCTTATACCATTTCAACAGATAGTTGGTCGGGCCATCAAAGTGTTAGCCTTACTTCATCTGCCAGCATAAGGCGAGATGCCATTACCAATGCGGTTGGCAGTTCTGGCTATTATCGGTTTACGTGCCGGGCAAAGGCTACAACAGGTACTAATATTTCTGTGAAGGCCAAAGTTTTTAATGGCACTTCCTGGATTGAAACGCTGGTTACGTATCCCGCAAGTGCTAGCGGTAAATGGATTTTTCTAGATAAGAGAATTAGCATGACTGGCATCCCAACATCTTTTAGTTTTGAGGTGGGTGCTTCAGCAAATATCTTAGTAGATGACATAGCGTTTTACCCGGAAAGGGCTGAGTTAACTACAGTTGGTTATCAGCCACTCTATGGAGTATCTTCTGTGAGTGATACGCGGGGGAACACTCAATTTAAAGACTATGATGAATTGGGCCGATTGAAATACATTCGGAATACAGATAGAGATGTAGTTCAGGTAATTGATTATAAATACAAGAACGCACCATTAATTACGCTCAAATCAAATTTTACTATTTCATCCCCCAATACAACGATTACAGCTGGCAACAGCAGAATATTTACGGCACCCGTTAATTGTGTGGCCGTTAATTACACCTGGAAGGTTAATGGAAGCATAGTGGGTTCAAATGCCTTAACATTAGATCATACCTTCTACACTGCGGGCGAATACTTTGTTGAATTACTGGTTTCACAAACAGGCTATGAACCAAGTACCAGTAAATTTAAATACCAGGTTTATCCGCCACCGTTAAATGTTACACTGGGGGTTATACCTGCTGTCGCTCCAGAAAATACCTATCTGATCAAGTACTGTGATAATGGTGGTAATGCTAGAACTTTTACAGTAAACGTAACAGGCTGTTTAACAGCAAATATGACCACCTATAGCTGGTATTATAAAACAGCCAACGATGCAAGCTTCGTTTTGGCAGCAGCCAATCAAACTGGAGTTAACTATACGTTTAATTATGGAAATGTTGGCATTGGCTGGGAGAATCGGGGTATACTTTGAAGTAATGTGTAGTCACCAGTTCTTGCACCTCGGGCGGTTCAACCTATTCAGTCAGTGGAAGTTCCAGTTCTATTCTGATAAACTACGACACCAATTCAACACACAACTGCCCTTAATCTTCCAATATGATAAAAGTTCTGATAAGCCTGCTTTTTGTTAGCCTGTTTAGTTCAACTCTTTGTATTGGTCAGCCAACTATCAGTGGTGCCACCTCCATTTGTGTTGAAACAAATAATACCAATTCGCATACCTATACCTTAAATGCGAATGGCCTGACTCTCTATAACAGATATTGGTCCGTTTCCGGGGGTGACATTATTTCACAAAATAGTACTTCAATAACTATTCGTTGGAAAAACAACATCGGCTATGTGGGCTCCGTATCCACTCAGGAAGTTTGTGAAACCGTTTATCCCGATCCGGTTTGGTATTGTAATAACTATACGCAATGGGTATGCGATTGGGAATGGGAACTTCAGGATTGGGTTAATTGCCGATGGGAAAGTTGGCAGGAATGTGATTGGGGATATGGCCCACCTTACACGCAATGTTATACACAAGAGGTAACGGCAAGTTTATCACCCGTCAATGTTTTACTTATACCATCATCCTCTTTTACTATTAACTACAATTGCGGAGTTAACTACCAGATTACCAGAAACGGCACCCCAACCGGGGGCCACATCTGGTATTGGCAAGATACCAACAATGGTTTTAGCACCGCCAATTCTGGCAGCACGTATTTAGTAACAACACCCGGAGTTCGGTACCTGCGCGCTAAAAATGGAAATTGCTGGAGCGATGCTATTGCTGTGACAGTTTTGGCAGATGCCGCAACTATTGGTGGCACGGTTACAAGCAATGTGGAAGCCTTCGCTTCGGCAAGTGGTACGCTTTCTCTTTCCGGTAATAATGGTAGTGTAATCCGGTGGGAGCAAAGTATAAACAATGGCCCGTGGCAATCAATTTCCAATACAACTTCGTCATTGACATATTCAGGGATAACTACGAACACACGATACCGCGCGGTATTAAAAAACGGGGTGTGCAGCGAAGCAAACTCTGCACCCGCTTCGATTACTATTTATCCCAACCCCGTGCTAACACTTACCGGCCCGGCTGTGCTTTCTTATGGTGGAGTTACTGCACTCGCGGTTACACCCTCAACTTACCAAACTTATACGTGGTATAAGGATGGCATTTTAGCTCCAACAATATCAGGCGCCATGCCTTCTATCGAAGAACCGGGCAAATATAAAGTGGCCGTTAAAGGTTCGGCAACTTCACCCCTTGAGCAATCCCACGGCTGAGATCACTATTTCTGCGCTTAGTTTTCAAAGCTCAAATTACCGCAGCATCACCGCATTCGTAAGCCGGGTGTTACCTCAGCTACAAACTTATATTCACTAAATGTTCTCGAACTAACGCAGGCAATTGAATATCATGATGGCCTTGGGCGCACTACCCAAACTGTTATTGCGGGTCAATCCCTAAGTTCGGAGACATTGTGCAACCCGTTGCCTATAACAAGTATGGTTTAATGGACACCACATTTTTACCTTACACAACCCCCGGCCTCGAAGGCACTCAGCGGACAACAGCTTTAAAAGGTGCGGGTAATAGTTACACGTTAAGTGAACAGTATAAATTTTATCAGGGTACTTACAATGGGGCTAATGCAACCAAACTTCCGACAACGGCAGATGGTAACACGGCCCCCTTTGCCAGAACCCTGTACGATAATAGTCCTTTGTTTCGGGTAACTGAACAAGGCGCACCGGGCACCGATTGGCAACCGGGTTCTTTGCACACCGTGCGATCAGTTTTTAGAGTTAACACGGTAGCGGATGCAGTAAAAATCTGGACGATTAATGGACCCGCTACGGTTGCACCCTTAACGTATGCTGCCGGTTTATTAGCCGTGTCAGAAACAAAAGATGAAAAAAGGTGCAGTTAGGTGAAGCCCAGGAAGGAATTGCAACTCCTTATCTCGAAACTTATTATGTGTATGACGACCGGGGTAACCTGGCACTTCAGGTACCACCCAAAGCAGTAGCTGCACTTGGTGCGGGCGCATGGGATACAGCCTTACGCGATAAGTGGTGTTTTATTTATACCTACGATAAATTCAACCGGCTTACAGAAAAGAAAACACCCGATGCCGGAATAATCTACTATGGTTACGATAAATTCGATCGGCTTGTTTTAATGCAGGATGGTTATTTACGAAGTGGTACGGACAAGAAATGGCTGTTTATGAAATACGATGTAAAGGGTAGACAAATCATGACGGGCATTTACATTAATAACGTTCAAAACACACTCGCAACAATTCAAACCATGCTCGATGGTCTGTATTCAACCGGGGTGTGGTATGAAGATCGGGGTACCACATTACAGGGCTATACCAATCTTAGTTTCCCAACGGCCAATCAGAATGCTACTGCGCTCACCGTGCTCTCAGTAAATTATTACGACACGTATGATTTTGACAACAACGGCACAGACGATTTCAGCTACACGGCCCAGGGTATAACAGGCGAGGGGGCTCAGGTAAGCGCTTTTGGTTTACCTACCGGATCAAAGCGATTAATTTTAGGTACTGCAAATTGGCTTTTCAGTTATGCTTTTTACGATAAGTTTGGGCGTGTAATTCAACATCGCAGTAACAATCATTTATCGCTACCCATCGATAACCTGACCACCAACATCTATGATTTTGAAGGCCAGCTATTGCAGTCAAAAATGTACCACAACGCGGGCGGCACCAACCAGGTAACGGTAGTTAATAAATTTACGTACGACTTAGCGGGCCGATTAACCAAAGTCTTTCAAAACAACAACAGCGCGCCCACCGATCAACTCGTTGCTCAATATGAATATAATGAATTGGGACAGGTGGTTGATAAAAAATTGCATAATACTACGGGCATCAATTTTTTACAGTCTGTCGATTACCGCTATAATATGCGGGGCTGGCTCAAGTCAATTAATAATGCACAGTTGGAATTGAATGCCGCTAACAACGATGAAACAAACGATTATTTTGGGATGGAGTTAAGCTACAATCTTGTTGAACCTGGGCTAAGCAATACCCAATATTACAACGGAAATGTAAGCGCCATTAAATGGAAAAGCCCAGGCACAACGGGCACCACTGATCAGCGTAGCTATAAATATACTTACGATAAAAGCGATCGCCTGAAAACGGCCGCCTTTCAGGCGCATACCGGAGTTGGGTGGACCAAAGAAGCAAATACTTTAAATGAAGAAATTACCTACGATGCTAATGGCAATATTAAAACCTTGAAGCGCAACCAAAATGCGCGCGGTAATAGTGGCATTACCATAACCAGTGCCCCACAAGCGGTAGATGACCTTACATACGCCTATAGTACTACGGCCGGCAATCAGGTAACTACAATTAATGATACGGGGTTGGCCACAGGTTTTGTTAACGGAACAATCAATGCCGCCACCGACTATAATTATAATGCCAACGGCAGCCTTATTAAAGACGACAACAAAGGCATCCAAACGATAGCCTATAACGACCTGGGCAAACCGATAATGATTACCTATACTGGAACGCCTACCAAAACCGTTGCCTATACGTACGATGCCAGTGGAACAAAATTGAAAATGATTACTACGGTGGGTGCTGTTGTAACTACTACTAATTATGTAGGTGGGTTTGTGTACGAAGGTGTCACCCCGGTGCTTAGTTTCTTTGGCAGCCCCGAAGGACGCGTAGTAAAAAATGGCAGCACGTTTGAATATCAATATGCCATTGCCGACCATCAGGGCAACACAAGGGTATTGTTTACTTCCGTTACCCCGGCACCAGTTGCTGTAACCGCCAACATGGAAGCCGCCACCAACGCAAACTTTAACAACTACACCAACCGTGTGGGTTTTAATTTGTTCGATCATACCGATGCAGGCACCACCTATACCTACGCGCAAAAACTTACGGGTGGACTCAACAGCCAGGTGGGCTTGGCCAAAAGTTATAAAGTGTATGCGGGCGATAAAGTAAAAATAGAAGCGTGGGCAAAATATCAGAATCCCGGCAGCACGGGCAGCAACCTCGCGGGTTTTGCCAGCGCTTTGTATGCGGCCTTTGGGGTGCCCGTTCCACCCGGGGGCGAAACCGGTACGGTATCCTCGGCCCTTAAAATTTGGGGCGGCCTGGTTACAGGTAGTAGCGGGGGTATTAACCCTACAGGCCCCAAAGCTTTTGTAAATATTATTGTGTTTGATAAAAACTATAAACTTTTAGATGCCACGTGGGAGGCAGTAGACCCAACGGCCAACCAGATAGGCGCCACACCCATAGTGCCGCACGACTACCTGATGCGCGAGTACACCGCCAAAGAAGAAGGCTATGTGTTTATGTATGTAAGCAACGAAAACCCTACCTTAGTAGATGTGTATTTTGATGATATTGTAATGACCCACACCAAAGGCAACGTAATTCAGTATAATGAATACTATCCCTTCGGTCTCCAAACGGCAAACAGTTGGACGAGGGAAAATAATACCGGAAATAATTTTCTCGGCAATGGTGGCACGGAACTAAACGCCACTTCTAATTTATACGACCTGCATTATAGAAATTATGACCCTACCCTTGGCCGCATGACGCAGGTAGACCCATTGGCTGACAAGTACGGAAGTATAAGTACCTACAACTTTGCGTTTAACGACCCCGTGTACTACAACGACCCTTAGGCGATAGCCCTGTACAAGATATAAATGACAGCCGCGCTGCAGACATCCAGCGTAACCAGGCGAACACATACCGGCCTATAGGCGATGATGATATGTATGGTAGTGGCTATAGCCGATACGGGCCTGGAGATGATGGGGAATTGAATAACGTAGTAAATGCTAGTTTAGCTGGATCGCATGCAGCAGCAAGGAGGGATGGTGGAGAAATTGGTGAGAATAAAGATGGCGATACAGGTTATTGGGTTCAACGTCATTACAGTTTACACGGAGAGTTAGTCATTAATGCAAAATTTATTCCTATACCGAAGGTTGGTCAGCAAACACAGGGAGGAAGTGCAACGGGTAATCCACCAGGTTTGCCGTTAGGTGTTGTTGAGACTTCCCTAATGTCAGGTGGAATTACCTTGCCAGGCATTGGGATTTTTGTAGAGCCTAATAGCGGAAATCTAACGAAGCATGAAGTTGGTCACTATTTGCAATTCTTAAGGGATGATGGAAGCTATTTTAAGTTCTACAAAAACATAGGTGCCCCAAGTCTTTACAATGCGATTGAGCAAACATTTGTCAAATCTGTTTTAGGAATAGATCCAAGTAAAGTAGGATTATCTCATGATAACTTTAGAACTGAAACTGACGCGAATATTCTGATGTTTGGCCCTGAAGGCCATAAATATTATCCCACAGAAACAAAATCATCTAGTTTGAATTGGTATCAGCGACTTGACGTATACATCAACATTTTATGGAATACAAGATAAATATGAAAAGACTATTGTTACTTGCTTTTTGTAGTGTGTTATCTTCTTGCGATCCATATTCGGAAGCAAGGTTGTGCAATGATTCTAGTACTGATTTGCAAATCACTATTAGAATTGATAGGGAATTTGTTAAAGAAAATTGGCCGGGAGATCAAAGTGTTCGCTTCTTAAAGGAGTTTGTTGATTCAAATGAATTAATTGAATTGACTATTGATACTGTTTCTCTGCAAGGTGTCTATAAATTGGAAAAAGGAAAATGCTCAATACTCTACGAGGGCATTTCGTCAACGCCAAGATTCATGTTTAATTATTTGAAGGTTGACTATAGAGACACGTCTATAGTTTATGGTACAGTGAACGATATTGAACAAGCATTTTTAGTTTCAGACAGGGGTAAACATGAACTAGCGATTAAAGATTAGTTATACCTATGACTTAGACGATGGCATAGGATGTTGATATGATTGTCTAGTCCTGAAATAGGTTGTCTAGTCCTGAAATAGGTTTACACAAAACGTAAACTTAAAACAGGACAAAAATTCTTCCCAGCGGAGTCTCCGCCTCGGGACTTCGCGCAAGGTGAAGTCAGGAACGAATGGGTAGTAAGAGAATTAAAATATACGAGTAGAATTAACTAAGTGAGTACAAAAAGAACTATAGCAGAATCGGAAGGTATTTACTTCATCACCATTACGTGTAATGAGTGGTTGCCTACATTATTTAATAAGAAATAATGAAAACTAAACTCATTTTTATCCTCACGTTAATCGGACACCTCGCATTGGCCCAGCAGGATAGTTTGAGTTTTGAATTACCTGAATCCCTTCCCAGCGGAGTCTCCGCCTCGGGACTCCGCGCAAGGTGAAGTCAGGAATGTATAGGTAGTAATAGAAAAAAATAAACGAGTGGAATTAACTAAGTGAGTACAAAAAGAACAATTGCAGAACAAGGTGCCACATTATTTAATAAGAAATAATGAAAACGAAACTCATTTTTGTCCTCACATTAATCGGTCACCTCGCCTTGGCCCAGCAGGATAGTTTGAGTTTTGAATTACCTGAATTGCCCACCGATACCCTGCTGCAAAAATCAATTACCAAAGCAGATTCCATCACCAACGCTTTTCAAACCAAAGCCGATAGCTTAAATAATCTGTATCAAAAACAGTTTACTAAAATTGAGGCGCAGCGTGCCGCACTTCAACGTAAAATTGATAGCCTCAACAATTTAAAACTTCCAACAGAAAAACTTAGGCGCAAGCTAGACAGCCTAACCCAGCTTAAAGACACAAAAATCTCAGAGCTAACAGGAACCGTGCATGATTTAAAGAATAAGGCAACCAATAGTTTCAACGAAATTCAATTACCTCCGCAAATGCAGGAACCTTTCGAAAGACTGAAAACTTCGGTGCGTGAGTATTCGCTGCCCATACCCAACTCAGATATTCACTTACCTGCCGGTGAATTGCCTTCGCTGCCAAGCGTAAAACTTCCTAACTTAACCAGCCAGTTGTCTATAGATCCAAACCTTAAAGACCTTACTGGAGATTTAGGTAAGGTAGAGGAGTTGGCTGGTAAAGCCGGCACCTACACAAAGGACGCACAGAATTTAGTGAATGGAAATCTGGAGGAAATAAAGAGTATCGATAAGACCATGGAAAGTAAGGTGGCCTCCATGGAAGGCGTTGATCAATTAGCGAAAGGCAATGCCATGCTAGGGCAATCGGGGCAATTGACTGATTCTGCCGCTATGAAAGATAAAATGAAAGGGCTTGCCAAACAGGAAATTATGAGCGTAGCGCAAGATCATTTTGCTGATAAATCGGAAGTGTTGAAACAGGCTATGGATAAAATGAGTACCCTGAAAGGAAAATATTCGGAAGTAAAAAGTTTGGCCGAGCTGCCCAAAAAACTCCCTAACCCGCTCAAAGGAAAACCTTTCATTGAACGATTGATTCCCGGAATCACCTTTCAGATTTTAGCATCAGATTATTTTTTATTAGATGTCAACCCAATGTTGATGTATCTGATTACACCGCGCCTTTCGGCAGGTGCCGG
Source organism: Flammeovirgaceae bacterium (assembly GCA_016712035.1). Taxonomy (GTDB): domain Bacteria; phylum Bacteroidota; class Bacteroidia; order Cytophagales; family Cyclobacteriaceae; genus ELB16-189. Next base: position 94,012 of record JADJRT010000014.1, read on the forward strand.
GTGGAATTATCGCTTTGCCTTCGAGGATGTTACTGTACACAAAGAAGAAGCTATCTATGGTCCGCGGTTCGCTGTTGAATTTAAATGGACCAAAGGAATTAGCTTTAGAATGCTTCCTGAAATTATGAATACAACTATTCCATCGCAGCTTGCCAGCACGCAGGGTATTGATCCGGCTTACCGCGAGTGGGTGCCGAGTTTATTTGTGGGCATCAAAAAAGATTTTACGGTGTATAAAAATATTAAAGGCAACACCGAAGTACTCTATAACTTATACGACCCGGATAATTACAGTCCGTATGGTGATCGCTTTGCAATACGATTCGGGTTTGAGTTTCCGATTAAGAAGAAGTTGAGTACTGAGAAGTAAATTTAATCCAACAAGCTTTGCAAAATTTAGATAGGAGCTATTGTTACCACAAATTATACCTGCAATAGAAAAATTGGTCGACCCACAACTGCAAAGCATAAGCCAATCCAGAGCGGAAGAAGAAGATTGATGGCGGAATGAAATTAAAAAACTAAATCTGACATTTACCTTACTCCAGCGAAGGATCTCCTGAGCCTAAGTCGTTCTTCCAATGAGATCCTTCGCTCGTTGGTTTTCGTAAGTCATGGGCGGCTGTATTTATGATTATCAGTAACCGTATTTTAGTTACACTTATCGCTCAGGATTTGGAGGGCTTAGATTGTTACTACTTCAAAGTTTAGTCTTAACGGGGTGAACTCGCCTCCGGGTCAAATCCCTAAGTTATTGTTGGTCGCCTGACCAACAATTCCCATAAATTCACTTTATACATGACACCCGCGTAGATTACACAGAGCACCATACCACTTTATACAGAGAACCACTACAAAGTACACAGCTCATCACACCACTTTATACATGTCATCAATGTAAAGTATACAGAGCATCACACCAGTTTATACACGACACCAATCTAAAGTATACAGAGCACCCTACCAGTTTACACATGCCATCGGTACAAAGTATACAGAGCATCACACCAGTTTACACACGACACCAATCTAAAGTATACAGAGCACCATACCAGTGTACACATGCCATTGGTACAAAGTACACAGAGCATCACACCAGTTTACACATGCCATCGGTACAAAGTACACAGTGCATCACACCAGTTTATACATGCCACCAATGTAAAGTACATAGAGCACCCGAACAGATTATATAGTGCATACAAACATTTTATACAAGAGCACGAACAGCTTTCCCCTTTCTGCTTAATCACTTTCGGCCCACAACTCTTTCTAAGTAAAATCTAATTACCGGTAACTTAAAAATTGTTTTGAAACGTGCCACCTCACTTTAAGTTTCATAAACGATGTGAAATAAAGTTTTGTAAATAGTTTAAAAAATCACAACCATGCCTTCATTTGTTTGCGTTGCAAGAAGAAAGAACACTTTTTTATGACACATGTAAAAATTGCAGACGCCTTCTCAAAGTTAGTAGGCTTCTGCACCGGGTACGGAGGTAAGTACAATCCTGGTCGCCCAAACCTCCGGATTGAATCAATGTCAACACAGTTGGATGAAGTTCGCCAGTCATTCGAAGTAGTAAAGAATGCGCAAGCTAACCTCAACAATCAGGTGAACAAACGAAAGCAAAAGTATGATCAGCTTTCACGGTTGGCTTCGAGTATTCTTCGCGCACTCGAAGCTTCAGGAGCCGCTACCGAAAAGAAGGATCATGCGCGACAGTTTGCACATCAGATGATGGGCAAAGCACCAAAAAATCGGGCACCCATTCCATCCGATGCGGCACAACCTGAAAAGAAAACGCAGGCAAACTTGCAACTCGCCTACGTGAGCAAAGCCGATTCGTTTTCAAAACTTGTGAAGGCGGTAAGCACGGAGCCTTTGTATGTGGTAAACGAACCGGATCTAAGTCCGCAAGGGTTAACCACGGTGGTAACGGAACTGGAGCTTCTTAATCAACAGGTGGATGAAGCCCGCAAGATTTGGCGCAATACACTCATTGCCCGCAACGAGGTGCTGTATTCGAAGCCGGTCTCATTGTATAATACTGCGTTGGCTGTTAAGAAGTATGTGCGTGCCATCTATGGGCACGACAGTGCGCAGTATGCACAAATAAAAGCACTGCGATTTTTTAAACTAACGAGGTAAGCATGCCCAACAAAACGTAAAACCTCTGTGGGCCAGGCTCGCAGAGGTTTTTTATTTTTAATAACTTTTAAATCAAATGAATTATGAAAACAATTGCCCCCATTCTTGCCCTCGGCCTGATTGTAGCAGCCGCTATCGGTGGCTTCTTCTATGGCCGCCTCATGCCCGCACAGTCACCCCAACACCTTACGCTCGAACAAATTTTGTCCATCCGCGAATTGCATTTGGTAAAACATACCTACACCGATTTGTTTTTTCTTCACAAGAATAACAACCCGGCAAAGGCCATCCGCGCCATGGTGCAGATGCCCGTTACCATTACCGCTTATTTAAATCTAAAAGACATTGAATTGGTTTGGCAGCAAGATTCATTACAATCTATAATTCTGCCGCGAGCTCAGTTGAACGAGCCGGTATATCATACCAACCGCATGGTGATTCGCGAAACGCGATCCGTGCAAGTACATGTAGGCAAAGACTTATACCCACAAGTAGGCGAGTACCTGGGCAAAACTATTTCCGCTCGAATGGATACTGCGCGTCAGCTTGCCGAGTCAAACCGGATTTTAATTCAGGCGGAAGCTGAAGGGAAGGAATACATAGAGAGCATTCTAAAAGCATTGGGTCAGCAGCAGGTAGTAATAACGTTTAATGATGCCGTGCGCGATCAACTGGTAGCTGCCTATCAGGCTTCGCTAAAAGAGCAACCAATCCTTGCCCCGCCCCGAACCCGTGCCTCTATGCAGCAAGCATCGATCATCCCATTTGGATTTTTGCCGTTGGAGTAAGGGTTAGAAAAATTGAACGCGAATGTGTGCCTGTTGGTGAAGGACACCAACAGGGGCGGGGCACCCACAACTGCAAAGCATAAGTCAATCCAGAGCGGAAGAATAAGATCGTTGGCGGAAATGAATTATAAAACAAATCTTGTCGTTTATGTTGCCCCAGCGAAGGATCTCCTTGACTGTAGTCGTTTTACTTAGGGGATCCTTCGCTCGTTTGGTTTTCTTCAATCATGCGCGCCTATATTTTTATAATCATCATTAACCTTGTCTAGTAACACTCATCGCTCTGGATTAGGGGTTATGAGATCGGTTTTTTTTGTCAAACCGTGACGATTCACAAGGCATAGGCCAATCCAGAGCGGAGAAGAAGATCGATAGTAGAAATGAAATTACAAATCAAATCTGGTCATTTACGTTGCTCTAGCGATGGATCTCCATGGTAGCAGTCGTTCTTCTAATGGGATCCTTCGCTTGTTGGTTTTCGTCAATCGTGCGCAACTGTATTTATGATTATCATTAACCTAATATTGATTACACTCATCGCTCTGGATTTGGAGCTATGAGATTGTTGCTACTTCAATGCTTTGTCTGATTTAGAAGAACTCGCTTCCGGGTCAAATCCCATTTCCTTCAATTGTTTGGATGTAAGTTTTATAATATTTACATCCAGTGTAACAGGTACAATAGGTTTATTGGTTGAGTCCCTTTCCACATTGACGATAGCATCAACTATGTCCATCCCTTTCAGTACTTTACCGAACACGGTATAATCACCATCCAGTCTGTGCTCACCTTTTTTATTTTGAACAATATAAAATTGACATCGGGCTGTAAGTTTGTCTGGATTGTTATCACGTCCTGCGCCTACCGCTCCATAATCATGAAGGAGGTTATCATCAAACTCAGGCGGAAGTAAATATTCAGGATCTGTAAATCCAGCAGGGGTATCGGGGCAGCCCCCCTGCACAACGAAATTGGGAATTACCCGGTTAAAGGTCAGTGAATCCCAGTAGCCGTCATTAGCAAGTTGGATAAAACTCTGCTTATGATTAGGTGTTTCATCGTATAGCCAAAAAACAATTTCTCCTTTCGGGGTTTTTATTTGCCCAACGGAATACTCATCATTTTTTGGGGTGGAGCATGAGATTAAGACACCCACTATCAATAGGATACCTCTAAACATCTTTGTAGAATTAATTTTTAATCGCTCAGAAAGCGAGTAAGATAAACAAAAACGACTATAAGGCATAGACTAAATCCAGAGCGGGAGATTTCCTCTGTTGAAGTAAGTTACTTCCTATGGATCCTTCGCTCGTTGGTGTTAATCCTGACGGATAAATCGGCATTAATATCCTATTATTTTATTCTGAATTGGTGTGGCTTGTCGCTCTGGATTTTTGGAGTATATCCAAAAATACCCTGTTTTTCGCCTAATCTTATTGGTTTTACCTGTGGAATCGGGAAGGGAATTTTTATCTTGTAGCTTTTAAAGTAGCGTATGAAATCCCCATTTTGTGTAACCATAGTGTTTGTTTTACTAGCAGCCTGTTCAACTCCAAAGGAAAAGATCCCAGACGTTAATCCTATGCAAACCACCTCTCAAAAAATGATTGTTTACCAGATGATGACCCGCCTGTTTGGTAATCAGAGCACTACAAACAAACCATACGGTACCATCGAAGAAAACGGGGTTGGGAAATTTGCAGACATTAATGAATCCGCGCTAAAAGGAATTCGCGACCTGGGTGTAACCCATGTTTGGTACAGGCGTGATTGAACATGCGACTCTGACTGATTATACTGCAGATGGCATTCCGTTGGATGATGCCGATGTGGTTAAGGGAAGAGCCGGGTCGCCATACGCCATTAAGGATTACTATGACATTAACCCCGATCTGGCAACCGATGTAAAAGACCGACTGGCAGAATTCGACCAATTGGTTGAGCGTACGCATTCGGAAGGAATGAAGGTGATTATTGATTTCGTCCCCAACCATGTGGCCCGAGCTTATAAAAGCGATGCTAAACCCGCAGGTGTAAAAGATTTGGGTGAGGATGATGATACCTCCGTTTCGTTTAAGGCTTCAAACAACTTTTATTATTTACCGGGTCAACAATTTCAGCCTCCGCCAAATTACTCCGCGTTAGGACCCAATGCTGCTCCCACTAAGGATAAAAAATATTCTGAAAATCCTGCCAAGGTTACAGGCAACGATCAGTTTACCGCTACGCCTGGCATCAACGAATGGTTTGAAACAATCAAGCTAAACTATGGGGTAGACATTCAAGATAATCGTAAAACTCATTTTGATCCGGTTCCCAGCACATGGGTAAAGATGAAAGACATCCTGGTGTATTGGGCAAACAAAAATGTGGATGGTTTTCGATGCGATATGGCCGAGATGGTGCCGGTTGAATTTTGGCATTGGGCTATTCCGCAGGTAAAGACTGTGAATCCAGAAATCATTTTTATCGCAGAAATTTATAACCCCAGTCAATACCGTAATTATCTTGAAACAGGTCGCTTCGATTTCTTATACGACAAAGTTCAATTATACGATACACTTCGGTTATTGATTAACAACCAATCGAGCACCGCGCATCTTCCGGGCATTCAAAAAAGTCTGGATGGGATTAACCATAACATGCTACACTTTTTGGAAAACCATGATGAGCAACGAATTGCTTCACCCCAATTTTCGGGAGATTATTGGAAAGCCGCTCCGGCTATGGTTATTAGCGCTATGATCGATAAAGGTCCGGTCATGATTTATTTTGGCCAGGAGGTTGGCGAACCCGGTGCCGGCAAGGAAGGATTTAATGGTGAAGATGGCCGCACCACAATTTTTGATTATTGGGGTGTACCTGAACATCAAAAGTGGGTGAATGGCGGCAAGTATGATGGCGGTGCTTTAAGTGATGATCAAAAAGCCTTACGATTATTTTACTCGGATGTGCTGAAGTTCGCTTCTCGAACAAAGCTACCACGGATGGGGATTATTGTGACTTGACTTTGTTTAATCTCGAACAAGGCAATATCCCGGAGCAGGCACATGTGTTTGCAAGAGTAATGGGTGAGGAGCGATTGGTTATCCTTTCAGGGTTTAACGACAAACCATTGCGAGTAAAAATTAAGTTGTCCGATGAAGTGGTTCAAGCCTTTACTCTTAAAGCTGAACAGGATTATTTAGGCCGCGATTTATTAAGAAGTGGTACCGACATCGGGCTGGATAAATCGTGGACATTTGAAGTTGATTTAACACCGTACACATCCTATATTTTTAAGATAAAATAAATGATGCGCTTTCTTACTATTTGTTTGCTGCTGCTGATAATTTCCTGTCAACAGCCGGAGAAAATCACAAAATGGCCTTATGGGGTAAACTATGAAGTGTTTGTGCGTTCCTATGCCGATAGCGATGGCGATGGCATTGGCGACTTTAACGGTTTAACCAATAAGTTAGATTACCTGAAAAACTTAGGCGTGGGCGGCATCTGGCTCATGCCGATTATGCCTTCACCCACGTATCATAAATATGATGTGGTTGATTATAAAGC
>JADJRT010000015.1 GCA_016712035.1 Flammeovirgaceae bacterium
GCCGGAGGAAATACAGTAAACTATATTGGAGCCGCGCAGACGGTTCACAGTAATGCCTATGAAAACCTTGGCTTAGCAGGCAGCGGTTTGAAGTCACTCCAGGTTGGAACTTCTTTAATCGCAGTAGATCTAACGTTAACAGGAACGGTTTCCACCATAGGGGTAACGGACATTACCATTGTTGGTGACTTAAATATCGGTTCCGGTACCACGTTCACATCCGGTGCCTTTGATCATATTATTGGAGGTGATTTTATCAACGATGGTACGTTCAATCATAGCAACCAGCAAATTACATTCTCAGGATCATCGACCCAGAGCATTCAAGGAACAGCAGCAACAACATTCTTTGATTTGCATATAGCTGAAGGTCCGGATGCCACTGATGTTCAGTTGGATAATGCTGCCGGTGTAAACCTAGTGGGTGAGATGACATTTGATGCTGATGCTGTTTTTGATGCTGATGGACCGATCAATAATCGAATCTTTACGGTGATCTCAACAGCAATGAGTGATGGCCGGATTGGTTCCTTAGGAGGCTCAGCCGATATTACTGGAAATGTAACCGTACAACGCTACATGGATGCGGAGGGCAAAATTTATAGATACATATCAACTCCTGTGGATAACCCGACTGCGGAAGATCTGCAAGGTGAAATCCCAATCACTGGTCCATTTACCGGCAGCAGTTTTCCTCCACAAACAGGCTGTGCGAGTTGTGCTCCCTGCACTGGTTGTGTGTTAGATAATACATCTATGTTTCAATACGATGAGTCCATTGCAGCTGCCTCTTAACAATCGTTACGCACCTTTCCCAAGTGTCGGTGGCAACAATTCCGAGACGATGATCCCAGGGCGTGGATATGCCGTATGTTCGCAATGACGTTTCGCAACAACCTGGAATCTAAGAGCACCTATCAACACTGGTGAAATAAACCTGAACTGACAATTACCGGATTCGAACGATGGCTTCAATCTTTGTGGGTAATCCGTATCCTTCTCCAATTGATTGGGAGTCAGGGTCTGGACCTGTAATGCGGAATTGATCCGACCATTTACATCTGGGATAATTCCATCAGTAACTATGCTACCTATAGCTTGGTGGCGTAAGTACCGTGGGTGGATCAAGATATATTGCAACAGGACAAGCATTTTGGGTATTGGAATCAGATCACCTGATCTTAGAACACAAGAAGGGATTAAGGCGGACCAGGCAAGCATAGCTCTAGGCCACATTCTTTCGTACCTCTAATCCAATAGATAATTTAAGGATTAGGCTGATGGCAAGCGCAACATAATCAGATGAGCTGCTGATAAAACTTAACGTCAAAAACGCTACAAGTGATTTTGATACGAGGATTGATTCGTATGAATTTTCAGATACTTTATTGAGTTTACATTCATTAACAACTGACAATAAAAGGTTAGCGGTAAATGTTTTAGGAACGCAATCTCAAAATCTGACAGAAATTAATTTAGGTATAGGAGGAACAAAACCTGAATATTCAGTATTGATTTTATCGAATTTGAGAATTTCGGTACACCCACTAATGTATATCTCCTTGATCGGTTTACTGGCGAATTATTTGAAGTGCTTCCTGCCAACAAGCTATATCAGTTCACTGTAACTTCAGACCCGGCTTCCTCGGGTAATAGATTCAAAATTTTCTTGACTCGAGATGGAAAGAAGCCATTCTTGTCTGAGGAAGATAATCTTGGTATTGAAAATAGTATTTTCTATATACCCCAACCCAACAAGTGATTTAATAACAGTGCGTGTCAGATCACAAAACAAGGTTGACGCCAGTATTTATAATACGTTAGGGGTTCAGATTTTAAGCACTCTTGAACTAACAAAATCAGCAGGCGAAGAAAGAACAGGACAATTTGATTTGAGTTCACACCCTGCAGGAGTATATCTGATCCAGATTCAGGATGGTCAACAAGTTTATAGCAAGAGAATAATTAGGAAATGATGGCAAAGCATGTTAAGCACTTATTGATATTTTCTACTTGTAATCTCACTAGTGATTCTTGTAGGATCTGTGCAGCCCGTTTATTCACAGCCCGGCCCTCCAGGAGATCCATGCCCAGGCGGACCTCCTTGTAATCCTGATGTTCCTATTTCTGGAATTGAAATTCTTCTTGCCGCGGGCGGTCTGGCAGGTATGAGAAAGTGGTATGTTTCCAGAAAAAAATCAAACTAAGTTGGCAGGAAAGTGAAAAGTTTCCCGATTCTTCTCAGGAGTCTTAAAATTCTTCCACGCTGGGTTATTGTTCTTATTGATTGTTCTTTCATTTTATTCTCCACGCTCTTAGGCTTTCTGCTTAGATTCAATTTTTCTACTTCAGATTTAGTAACGAATCATTTTAAGGAAGGAATTTTAATCTATACTTCTTGCGGGCTACTGGCCATCCTCACAACGGGTAGCTACAGGGGTATCATTCGATATACGGGCTTGCAGGATGGTGTGCGCATTTTCTTTATGCTGCTGCTTAATGTTGCGCTTGTAACCTCTATCAACCTGATCACCTTATACTCAAATGGCACGTTTATCATTCCCTTCTCGGTCGTATTGATAAGTTTGTTGTCTTCCTTTTTGTTTTTATTCAACTACCGATTATTAGTAAAATATATTTTTACGTATTACCGAAATGCCATTATTAAAAAATCGAGAGTATTGATTTTTGGGGCAGGCCAAACAGGTATAATCACCCGGCATGTTATTGATTCAACCCCGCGCATGCAGAGCGTTGGTTTTCTAGAAGACAATCCAAATAAAATTGGAAAAGTAGTGGACGGTACCAAAATTTTTGATGCCCGAAAGGATAACCTGGATCATTATTTTGATGAATTAAGTATTGATGAATTGGTTATTACAGTACGGGACATTTCCTTGGAACGAAAGAATGAATTGGTTGACGCCTGCCTTCGCAATAAAGTGAAAGTCCGTACCGTACCTCCAGTTGAAAAATGGGTGGGCGGAGAGTTGAGTCTTAACCAAATAAGAGAAATAAATATCGAGGAGTTGCTGGGCCGAGAAGCGATCCGGTTAAACAACCCTTCTATTGTTCAGGACATAAAAGGAAAAAGAATTTGTATAACGGGTGCCGCAGGCTCCATAGGCAGTGAATTGGTGCGCCAGATAGCCTCGTACGGTCCTGAACGAATTGTTTTGATTGACCAGGCGGAATCACCTCTCTATGAAATTGAACGCGAGATAAAAGGACTCTTTAATGTGAGGGTTATTCCCTATTTGGCCGATATAACCAACAAGAATAGGGTAGCTTCCATACTAGAAGAAAACAGACCGGAAATTATTTATCATGCGGCCGCCTATAAGCATGTTCCCTTAATGGAAGGAAATCCAAGTGAAGCAATTCATTGCAATATCTTGGGCACTAAAATTCTCGCTGACCTGGCAGTTCAGCATAAGGTTAAGAAGTTTGTCATGATTTCTACAGACAAAGCGGTGAATCCTACCAATGTAATGGGTTGCTCTAAAAGGATAGCCGAAGTGTATGTTCAATCTTTGAATGAGAACTTAAAAGAGCAAGGGAATTTTGTTACCGCATTTGTGACTACCCGTTTTGGAAATGTGATGGGCTCCAATGGTTCCGTAATCCCCCTTTTTAAAAAACAAATTGAAATTGGTGGTCCGGTAACCGTAACCCACCCGGAAGTCACTCGTTTTTTTATGACTATTCCGGAAGCTTGTCAATTGGTGCTGGAGGCAGGTACCATGGGCAAAGGGGGCGAGATTTTCATTTTTGACATGGGTAAACCGGTTAAGATAACTGACTTGGCCCGAAAGATGATTTTACTTTCGGGTATGCAGCCGGGCAAGGATATAGAGATTGTTTTTTCAGGTTTACGGGAAGGGGAGAAGTTGTATGAGGAGCTATTGAATCAATCCGAGGATACGATCCCAACCCATCATAATAAGATTTTAATTGGCAAGGTTGAGCCTTATGCCTATGAGGAGATCAACCGATACATCGAATTGTTCTTTGATCTTGTTCACGATAAAAATGAACTGAAGATGGTTGCTTTAATGAAAGAATTGATCCCGGAGTTTAAGAGTAATTATTCGCGCTATGAAATTCTGGATAAGGCTTGATCAAGATCTTATCTCTTAACGCCACCCTTTTTATTGTATCGATAACTGGCGCTGCGTTTTTTGCTATACGTACGGCCACTGTTTTGTCCACCCAAATCCCATGGCAAGTAGTATTCGATTTTCACATTTAAAAGCATATAGCCATCATCTTCATCCGGATTTCCTCTTTGCGTTCCAGCGGGTGCGGCAGTTTTGCCTACCTCAGGCCTTCTGTCAGATAAGGCAGCGGCAATCGGATCCGAGAAGGCAGCTGGTCCAAGGTGAATCGTACTTACATCATCTAAATAATCAGTAAATATCTTGCGATAACCACCCTCAAGGGCAACGTTGAAATTTGGCCCCGCTTTAAACCGGACTCCAAGTCCAAAAGGAACTACTACACCAATTCGGCTATAATCTTCGCCTTCTGTTTTGAGAGGTTGGAGCGCATATTTAGTGCCCTGATACTCAGTAGTAGGGTTGAAATAGAGCAATCCAATTCCACCAAATCCATAGGCATTAAAATAGGGCCTTCGATAATAGCGATTCCCATTAGGAAAAGATTAAATGCACCGGTAAAGCCTAATTCTACATTATTCGATTTGAAAGATAAATTTCTACTGACGCGACTTGCATCATCGGCTTTTGCATCATCACCCTCCAGAGTAAACCAAGTCAATTCGGCCCGCGCACTAATTCTTGGAGTAAAATAATACTGTAGTCCAGCGTTTATATTTGGCTTGGCGTCAATGTAGTCACCGGGGTTAGCAAGTTCCCCGAAATAAGTCGAAGTACCTGTTCCTGCTACAAGTATCACGGATCGCTGCTTTTGTACGGCATAGAAGCTTTGCCCAAAGGACGCCTCAGCCAAAAATATCAAAGCACATAAAAGAGTAACAATTTCCTCATAATAGCACTTAAAGCATACAATTTATGCATTTTCTTTCAATTAGGAAACCTACTAAGCTAACACTTCCGTGATTTTCTCGGCAGCATCCTTCAATAATATGGCTGAAAATACCTTTAACCCAGATTCCTTGATAATCTTAGCTCCTTCTTCCGCATTGGTGCCCTGCAAGCGAACAATGATGGGAACAGGTATATTACCCACCTTTTTATAAGCTTCAACAACCCCACTGGCAACCCGGTCGCACCGAACAATACCGCCAAAAATATTGATTAAAATGGCCTTAACGTTAGGGTCTTTTAAAATAATCCTGAATCCCGCCTCAACGGTTTCCGCATTGGCGCCACCACCCACATCCAAGAAATTAGCAGGTTCACCACCCGATATTTTAATTATGTCCATGGTAGCCATGGCTAAACCAGCACCATTAACCATACACCCTACGTTGCCATCTAGTTTTACGTAGTTTAAGCCAGATTTACCGGCCTCTACTTCCAATGGATCTTCTTCAGAAATATCTCTTAATTCTTCCAGGTCTTTATGGCGATACAAGGCATTATCATCCAGGTTAACCTTACCATCAACGGCTAATATTTTATTGTCAGAAGTCTTTAGCACGGGATTAATTTCAAACATCGATGCGTCTAGTCCGATGTAGGCCGCATAGAGCGCATTCACAAACTTTACCATTTCTTTAAACGCATTTCCTTCTAACCCAAGGGCGAAGGCCACCTTGCGTGCCTGAAACGGTTGTAACCCGATAGTCGGGTCGATCCATTCTTTGATAATCTTTTCCGGATGGGTTGCTGCCACTTCTTCTATATTCATACCCCCTTCGGTAGAGGCCATGATAACAGGCTTGCTGGTAGCCCGGTCAAGCAGAATGCTCATGTAATATTCCTTCGGCTCATTTTCGCCAGGATAATAAACATCCTCCGCGATCAGCACTTTATTTACTTTTTTTCCGGCTGCTCCGGTTTGAATAGTAACCAAGGTTCCACCTAATATGGCTTTTGATTTTTCGAATACCTCATCGGTACTTTTTGCGATCACAACGCCTTTAGAACCCGTCTCTTTTACGGTTCCCTTTCCACGTCCACCTGCATGAATTTGAGATTTTACAACAAACCACCTAGATCCTGTCTCGGCATGGATTTGTTTTGCCGCAGCCACGGCCTTGTCTGGGGTATCAGCCACAATGCCTCGCTGAACAGCAACACCAAATTTATGTAGAATGTCTTTGGCCTGATATTCGTGGATGTTCATAAAAATTAGTTTTGGAGGCAAGCTACTTTTTTTAAATATCTAATTCAAGAAATTAATCTACCCATGCTTAAAGCGGAAGGGCTAAAGAAATCCTACGGTGGACTCAACGTGCTGAAAGGGGTTGATATCGAAATTAATAAGGGAGAAGTCGTTTCCATTGTAGGCGCATCGGGTGCTGGTAAAAGTACGCTCTTACATATTCTGGGTACGTTAGATAAGCCCGATGAAGGAAATTTGTACCTGGCCGGTAAGGAGGTCTTTACCCAAAGCTCAAAAGCGTTGGCTGATTTCCGAAACAAGAACCTTGGCTTTGTCTTTCAGTTTCATAATCTGCTGCCCGAATTCTCTGCGATGGAAAATATTATGATTCCAGGACTAATTGCAAAAATGGAGGAGAAGAAAGTCAAAGCTCGATCTTTAAAATTACTTGAGTCTCTGGGATTAAAAGACCGAGCCATACATAAGCCCTCAGAACTTTCCGGAGGCGAACAACAGCGGGTAGCGGTAGCACGGGCACTAATCAATGAACCGGCCTTGATTTTTGCAGATGAGCCAAGTGGAAATCTGGATTCAAACAATGCGAAAGAGTTGCATCAACTATTTTTAAACTTAGGGATGACTTTTGGTCAAACCTTTGTGATTGTGACACACAATCAGGAGTTTGCTGCGATGACCGATCGTAAGCTGGAAATCAAAGATGGTAGAATGGTTAACTGAAATAAAGAATTTATACGTTAACTATTTTCAATTGACTTTCAACCATGGTCTGTGTCCACACCATAAATAATTTCGGTCTGTAAGGATACAGACCGAGGTATGAGAATGACATTCAACCATGGTCTGTGCACAGATCATAATAATTCGGATTCCGGTCTGTGTCCGCACAGATCATAAATAATTTCGGTCTATAAGGATACAGACCGAGGGTATGAATCTACGCGACTGAAGATTCTCTTATACATGGGCCATTATCCATTGATCATTATCAATTAGCTCTTCAACCTCTACATGTCCTTTTGAATTGATGGAGGTAAGCGTCACGGCTTTCGTTTCATTGATCAATAGCGGATCGTACTTGGCAGCGACCCGAATATAGTTCTCAGTAAATCCATGCATCAGGCCATCCTCGACATCATTTTCAAAGAGCACCGTAAATGATTTGTTTAAATTATCTTCATAAAATGCTCTCCGCTTTTTATCAGAAAGGATATGAAGCATGCGGGAGCGTTCATTCCTCTCTTTCTTAGGTATAGATTGTGGCAGCGATGCGGCCAACGTGTTTTCCCGCTCTGAGTAAGTGAATACATGCAAGTAGGAAATCTCAAGTTCATTCAGAAATTGATAGGTTTCTAAAAAAGTGATCTCTTGTTTCACCAGGAAAGCCAACAATGACATCAACACCGATACAGGCATTGGGCATTTTTTCCTTTATCTTTTAACCCTGTCTGTATATAGTTCACGCTGATACCTTCTTCGCATTAATTTTAAAATCTCATTCGACCCCGATTGCAACGGTATATGAAAGTGCGGGACAAATCGATTTGATTGTGCTACAAAATCAATAATTTCATCGGTTAACAAATTAGGTTCGATAGAAGAAATTCGAAAACGTTCAATTCCTTCTACTGCATCTAAGGCCTCAACTAAATTTATAAACCTTTCTTTTCTCTCACCTTGTTGTAAGCCAAAATCTCCCGTGTTAACACCGGTTAATACAATCTCTTTTACACCTTTGGCTGCAATATCTTGGGCATGCTTTAGTAGATTCACAATGCTATCACTTCGACTTGATCCCCGGGCTAAAGGAATCGTGCAAAACGAACAGGAGTAGTCGCACCCGTCCTGAACTTTTAAAAACGTACGCGTGCGATCCAGCAGCGAATAGGAAGAATTAAAGGTATCAACCGAATCAATCTCAGTGGCAAAAACCACGGGCTGTTCAGGGCGGACAAAGCCATCCAGTAATTCGGCTAACCTGAATTTTTCGGCTGCACCTAATACGGCATCAACACCTGGAATTTCAGAAATCTCTTTCGGCTTTAATTGGGCGTAGCATCCAATAATGGCAACATAGGCATTCGGTGAAATACCCCGTGCTTCACGCACAATTTTGCGACACTTTTTGTCTGCATTTTCCGTAACGGAACAGGTGTTAATGATGAAGATATCGGGTTGATCGGTAAACTCGACCTTCTGATACCCTTTCTCTTCAAATTTTCGAGAAATCGTAGAGGTTTCAGAGTAGTTGAGTTTGCACCCTAATGTATAAAATGCGACTTTCTTCATAATTTGTGCAAAGATAAGCGTTACAGGGATTTCAAAGAAATGAAGACAGGAATGAGTCTAAGTAAATTCAATCGAATAATAGCTGTTGCGCTGTTTTTTCATGTAATGGTCTCGCTTGTTTTTATAATGGCTCCAACATTCCTGGCATCATCCCTTATTTCGAAAGTCTACAAGCGGTATCTATTACCGGGTCCTTTCTTTTCAGAAGATCGGATTTCGATAACGCAAGCTTCACTGATCTCCTGGAAAGTAAAAAATCAATGGTCAACCCCTGTCGATGCAACGCTAAATACCTACAGAGATTTTTTTTCAACTGGTAACCCAACTAAGATATATCAAACCCGCCTGGAGCGTACGCTGTCCTATCATTGGCAACATGAATCGGATGAAAATATGAGACAGGAAAGATTGAAAACGCTGAAAGAGTATTACAAAATTAAATACGCCTCTAAACAGGCAGACTCCATTCAACTAATTGTGATTAAAAAGGAACGCAAGGATTTTGGTATTCGCATTGACACGTTAACGAAAATTAGATTTTGATATCGACTTTAAGGAATCTTGCGTTTGCATTCCAACTTCCTGGACGCAACGAATTTTGGATTTCATTTTTTTGTAAGTCACTTTATGGCTTTCTTATCCTGAAGGTGTTAATGAGTTGGTCTACACTTGTAGATATCGCGACTTACTTACCACATCAATTCAGTTCCTGGCATACCTACATACTCTACGCACCTTTGCTTCTTTTGCAAATAAACATAAAGGCTTACCTGATCTGCTTTTTGGGTATCTTGATAATTTCAGTTTTGACTAAAGCCAACTATATCAGTGCCGTACTGATTTTTTGGTTCTCCGTGTCTCTAAGTCGATTCATGTTTCCAATTTTGAACGGATCAGATTTGGTGCTTAACTTGTTCTTGCTGATAGCGTTGTTTCTTCCAGCCCGGCCACTTTTGAAACCTTGGGGTGTTGTTACACAGGAAACTATTTCTTCGATCGCTTTATTGTTTGCCAGAATAACCTTGTGCTTAATCTATTTCTTATCTGGTTACGATGGGGGGCAACTCTGCTCGGCCTTCCTGATTTCGGCCTGGTAATGATTATTTGCTACTTGGTTTTCATGCCTCTCAAAAATGCATCAAAGGGACAATAGGAATTCTTCAATTAATTTTATCTTCTTTTCAAGTTGATCGTTAACTAAATCAAATTCTTGCGATGTATTTAATTTAGTGTGTACACTAATATAGAATTTGATCTTGGGCTCGGTACCGGAAGGACGAACAGAAATTTTACTACCATCTTCCGAATAATACTGAATGACATCGGATACTGGTAGTGTTAATTTTGTTGTCTTTCCCGTGAGGATATCTGTCGTGGTACTCGATTTATAATCCAGCGCCCGAACTACTTTACTTCCTGCTATTTTTTCGGGAGGATTGCCTCTAAA
Organism: Flammeovirgaceae bacterium; assembly: GCA_016712035.1. Lineage (GTDB taxonomy): Bacteria > Bacteroidota > Bacteroidia > Cytophagales > Cyclobacteriaceae > ELB16-189. The sequence goes on from JADJRT010000015.1 coordinate 10,007, forward strand.
GCTCTCCATCATCCTCTTGATTTCCATCTCTCCCTCAGCCCCTTGACGAACCAAATTGATAAGGCCCTCTTTATAAAAGCCATGCTCCACATACATTTGAACTAACCATTCGAACAAGGTATGACCTTCGTCCTTTGCGGAGGCTGCCAATGCGGCAAAGAATGCACACGCAGAGACCGCATCTTTGTCCCGAACAAAATCTCCCACCATATACCCATAACTTTCTTCCCCAGCCGCCACAAACTTTTTCTTACCTTCCATGGCGCCCATTAATTCAGCAATGTATTTAAAGCCAGTAAGTGTATTATGGCATTCGATACCCAAATCTGCAGCAATGGTGTCAACAAGTTCTGTCGTTACAATGGTCTTTGCTATGTAGCCACTCTTTCTTTCTTCTTCACTCAAGTTTTTCATGATGAACCACATCATCAGGCTGAAAGCCTGGTTTCCGTTTAGAAGAAAAAATTCACCTTGCGCATCTTTTATTCCAATTCCCACCCGATCGGTGTCTGGATCGGTTGCCATGATTAACTGAGCTTTTACATCCTTCCCTTTTTGCAGCGCTAATGCCATGGCAGATTTTTCTTCTGGGTTGGGCGAATGTACCGTTGGAAAATTTCCATCAGGTTTAGCTTGCTCGTCAATTAAAATCAGGTTTTTAAATCCTAATCTTCTCAAGCATTCAGGAACCATCGTGATACCAGCCCCGTGAATACTAGAATACACAATCGGTATTAATGCTTGTCGGGCAATCGCATCCTTTTTAGGAATGAGTCTTTCAACTTCCGCGTAATAGGCACTCTCAACTTCATGGCTAATTAACTTGATCTTACTTTCATCTGCTTTAAACTTAATATATTCAAAGCCACCAATTGAATTAACTTCCTGAATTACATTTTTATCGTGGGGCGGCACTAATTGTGCGCCATCCTTCCAATACGCTTTATACCCATTATATTCTTTTGGATTATGAGAGGCTGTAATTACAATTCCTGAATGGCATTTAAAATACCGGATAGCGAATGACAGGAGGGGAGTAGGACGAAGTTCAGCAAATAGAAACACAGGAATACCATTAGCAGAAAAAACATCGGCTGTTACCTGCGCCAATGCTTGGCTATTATTGCGGCTATCATATGCAATCGTCACTTTAATCTCACCCGAGATTGATTTTTTAAGATAGTTGGACAAGCCTTGTGTAGCCGCTCCGATTGTATATTTATTTATACAATTCGAACCTACGCCCATAACTCCACGTAAGCCACCGGTCCCAAACTCAAGATCTTTATAGAAACTGTCAATCAGTGGTTTTGAATCAGCAGCTTCCAAAAGCTTGCGAATAGACTGCTTGGAAGAATCATCGATAACAGAACTATTTAGCCAGGCCTCTGCCCGTTTCTTTGATTCGGAAAGTAAGTCCATTTTAAAAATTTAGATGTGACCGGTAAGATTATAAATTTCCACGCAACCCTTGTTCTAACTCAATGGCTTCGAACAGTGCCTTAAAGTTTCCTTTGCCAAAAGATTTAGCTCCGTTCCTTTCAATGATTTCAAAGAACAAAGTGGGCCTATCTTGTATGGGTTTAGTAAAGATCTGAAGCAAATATCCCTCTTCATCCCGATCGATAAGAATATTGAGTTTTTTTAACTCTTGAAGATCTTCGTTGATATGACCAACGCGATCCAACACATCTTCATAATAGATATCAGGTACTCGAAGAAATTCAACCCCGCGCTTTCTCAGTTCACCCACAGTAAAGATAATATCATCAGTGGCGATGGCAATATGTTGTACTCCGGCACTATGATAAAAATCAAGGTACTCTTCAATCTGCGATTTCTTTTTACCGTGTGCGGGTTCGTTAATCGGAAACTTGATATATCCGTTTCCGTTCGACACTACCTTGGACATGAGCGCGCTATATTCTGTTGAGATATCTTTGTCATCGAACGTGATGAGCAATTTAAATCCCATGACATTTTCATAGAATTCAACCCACCGGTTCATTTGTCCAAGTTCTACATTGCCTACGCAATGATCCACATATTTCAATCCAATCGGGCTAACGTGTACAGTGCTCTTCAGGGGCTTGTACCCGGGCATAAATGCGCCTGAGTACTTAGATCTTTCAACAAACGTGTGAATGGTTTCGCCATATGTTTTGATCGAAGCAACAATCACCTCACCAGACTCATCACTTATTTTTTTTGGTGCACTGGCGGGTTCTGCGCCACGCGAAACAGTTTCATTAAACGACTTTGTGGCATCGTCAACCCAAAGGGCAAGAACTTTTACTCCATCGCCATGTTTTTTAACATGCTCGGAAATGTAAGAGTCAGGAATTAAACTGGAGGTTACCACAAACCTGATTTTATTTTGCTGAAGAACATACGAAGCCCGGTCTCTAACGCCTGTTTCAGGCCCAGAGTAGGCAACAAGGTCGAAACCCAGGCAATGTTGATAATACAAAGCTGCCTGCTTGGCATTACCTACATAGAATTCAACGTGATCAGTGCCTTTAAGGGGTAGAAAATCAATATCCATGGGAAGTGTTTTAATCGTGGTCAAAATTAATCAATCCCCGTATTTTAATTTAGCTCGTATTTCTATAATCTTGATTAAAATTTGAACTATGGATTTACTGGAACTTGATAAAGCGATACAGGAGATAGCTTTGCGCAGAAATGCTTTAAAAAAGATTGATTACAATGATCCCAAATATGATGATTTGGAAGAGGAGTTACATGATCTGGAAGATTCGCTTCATGTAAAATATGGCGATTATCTTGAAGATATACTTAAAGATGTACATGATAAATACTGTCCCGATACGGATGTTCTGTATCCAATAGCCTATTTGGCAAAGTCATATTTGATTGGTAGTAAAAATGAATTTACCGTAGCGGCCACCGAAGGTGTGTATGTTGAAGTTGATTCTATTCCCGGTAAGGAGACGAAGTTGGTCATAGTGCCTAATCCGGTTCGGATAATTCTTAATGTGGATAAGGGACAACAGCAAGTTGTTTGGACTGCCAAGTAAAATTAATACCCAAGTTTTTTTCGTACCCGGCCAAGCACTTCCTTAGCAACTTTGCTTGCCTTCAATTCGCTTTCGGCTAATTTCTTCTCCAGTTCAGGTAAGTTGCTAAAGTAGAAATTAAAAGCCTCACGCTCTTTGGCGTATTTGGTGGTCAGTAATTCGAAAAGTTCCTGCTTCGCGTGGCCATAGCCAAAATTACCGGCAAGATACTTTTCCTTTAAGGCATTTGTTTGTTCAGGTGTAGCCACTAATTTAAAGATTGCAAATACATTATCGGTTTCTGGATTTTTTGGCGCTTCAACAGGAGTGCTGTCCGTAACGATGCTCATGATTTGCTTGCGCAACTCCTTATCAGGCAGAAAAATGTCAATAATGTTTCCGTACGACTTACTCATCTTCTGTCCATCCGTCCCCGGGATTGTCATGACTTCTTCCTCAATTTTCGCTTCTGGAAGCACGAATGTTTCGCCATATTGATTATTGAATGCGCTGGCAATGTCGCGCGCCATTTCTAAGTGCTGCCGCTGATCTTTACCCACAGGTACAAAGTTGGCATTGTATAAAATGATGTCTGCTGTCATCAAAACGGGATATGTAAATAATCCCGCATTTACATCCGCCAGACGATCTGCTTTATCCTTAAAGGAGTGGGCGTTGGCAAGCATGGGAAACGGAGTCAGGCAGTTGAGATACCAGGTGAGTTCACAAACTTCAGGAATTCTGCTTTGTCGATACAAAAGATTTTTTCCTAAATCAAACCCAAAAGCTAGCCAGGCCGCGGCTACAGCATGAACATTGGCTTCACGTTGTTTTGCGTCTTTGATGCTAATGAGTGAATGCAGATCGGCAATAAAGAAAAATGATTCGTTGCCAGGTTGCTGCGAAAGTTTTATCGCTGGTATAATTGCACCCAAGAGGTTTCCGAGGTGCGGCCTGCCACTACTTTGTATTCCGGTTAAAATTCTTGCCATACAATGCAAAGAAAATGAAGTATTGGGAATAGAAGCAATGGAAAGCAGAGAAAGTTATTTGTAGATCGATTTAATTTTAGAAGTGCCTGTTATGAAGTAATTTTGCCACACATGAAACTTACGCTTATCATAGTTCTTTTATCAATGGGTATTATCGTGCATGCCCAACTTGCTGAACCCTTATTCTTTAACGAAAAGATTCATGACTTTGGCGAAGTTGTTGAAACCGCGGGCCCAGTTGATTTTGAATTTATCTTTACAAACAATGCTGCACGCCCAGTAAAAATAATTTCGGTCCAGGCGTCATGCGGATGCACAACCCCTGGCTGGTCTACCGATCTGGTGGCCGCTGGCACAAAAGGTTTTATTAAGGTTAGTTTTGACCCCAAAGGTCGCCCAGGGTATTTTAATAAAACGTTAACCGTCACAACGGATTTAATCAGTAGCCCATTGGTTTTACAAATAAAGGGTACTGTTGTGGAGCAATTAAAGGTGGCTGATCAGCCGTTATTGGTCGCCAAAGGAAATCTGCGCTTTGCCTCTAATTCATTTAACATGGGCAAAGTATTTATTAACAAACCGGCCTCCGTAAGAGAATATGTGGTTATGAATACGGGGGCTGAAGTAGTTGAATTCAAAAATGTAGTGGCACCGGCCTATATAAAAATAGAAAAACCGACCGCACTCAACTCAAATACAAAGGGGATTATCAAAATATCGTATGATGCAAAGCTGCGTAATCAGTATGGCTTTTTATCAGATAACATTGAAATTCATACAAATGATTCTGTGGTGCCTGTTAAAGTATTTTCCGTGTACGCCACAGCGGAAGAATTTTTCCCAACACAGACTCCGGATGAGCTTTTGAAAGCACCCATGTTGGTTAGCTCACACTATGAAATTTTATTTGATCGGGTTAAATCGGGTAAACCAATTGAAAATTCTTTAACCTTAACGAATCGAGGTAAGTCTACACTTGAGATTCGAAGCATTCAAAGTAATTGTACGTGTGTGATAGCGGCCATGGACAAACAATCTATTAAGCCCGGAGAGGTGACTCAACTTAGTTGGAAAATGAATACAGAGGGAAGAAAGGGGACCCAGAATAAGGCGATCACGATCTACTCTAATGATCCACGTAATCCGGTTCAACGGATAACTTTGAGCGGATATATCGAGGAATAACTAAGAAAAGTGCTTAGCAATTATGGAAGCGGCATTGCCATTCCCATACAATCCTTCTTTTAGCTTTATAGTCTTGCCTATATTTTCATCAAAAAGACTGATGATCTTTTTTCTATCAGCTCCGGCTAGAGCGTTAACGCCAGCATCTATTAATTCTATCCACTCCGTTTGGTCGCGTAGCGTAATACAGAATTTCTCAAAAAAATATGCTTCCTTTTGCAGGCCACCACTATCAGTCAAAACCATTTTACAATTTCTAAGCAGCGCCAACATATCAAAGTAGCCTACAGGATCAATGACATGAGCGTTTAGCTTAATATTTTGAGAAGTGAGGAATGCCTTAGTGCGCGGGTGCAGTGGTAAAACAACTTTTACTTTCTGATTGATTTCATTGAATGCCTGGCAAATCTCGATCAATCGTTTTGAGTCATTGGTGTTTTCTGCCCGATGCAAAGTTGCCAACACAAAGGGTTGCATTAGCTTTTCTTTTTCAATGATGGTTGAATGGGTTTCAATTTTAGATTGATAATACTGAACGGCATCAAACATCACATCGCCTGATAGAACCACTTTGCAATTGAAGTTATTATAACCTTCAACTTCTAAATTCTTAATGGCTGTCGTAGTAGGGCAGAAGAGGATGGAACTGATCCGATCAGTGAGTATCCGATTTACTTCTTCAGGCATTTTCATTTCAAAACTTCTCAGACCAGCTTCTACGTGAGCCACAGAGATATGCAATTTTGATGCTGCCAGTGCACCAGCTAATGTTGAATTAGTATCGCCATACACCAATACGTAATCTGGTTTTTCTTTTATGAGAACCGCTTCAATTTTCTCCAGCATGCGGCCCGTCATGGCTCCATGATTTAGTCCGCTTATTTCAAGATTGTAATCAGGTTGCGGAATTTCCATTTCATCAAAGAAAACCTGACTCATGTTAGCATCGAAGTGCTGCCCGGTATGAACAATGACCTCGTGTACGCCCACTTTTTTGAGTTCGCGCGAAACGGTGGCAGCCTTCACAAACTGTGGCCTTGCACCTAGAATGGTAACAACTTTCATTTAAGAAAACGCAGGGATACCCGTAATATGATTACCCAGAATTAACAAATGAATATCATGCGTTCCTTCATAGGTTAATACCGATTCCAAATTCATCATGTGACGCATCATCGGATACTCACCGGTTATCCCCATGCCACCGTGAATTTGTCGGGCTTCCCGGGCAATTTCTAAAGCCATATGAACGCTATTTCTTTTGGCCAATGATATTTGTGCCGTAGTTGCTTTGCCTTCATTCATCAGCACTCCCAATCTCCAGTTAAGAAGTTGTGCTTTGGTTATTTCTGTTAGCATCTCTGCCAATTTCTTTTGTATCAATTGAAACGAACCAATCGGTTTTCCAAACTGAATTCTTTCTTTGGCATAACGCTGGGCAGAATCATAACAATCCATGGCTGCGCCTAAAGCCCCCCAGGCAATTCCATATCGTGCTGAATCCAGGCACATCATCGGGGCACCTAAACCATTTTTACCGGGTAACAAATTTTCTTTAGGAACTTTCACATTATCAAATACTAATTCGCCTGTTGTACTTGCCCGCAAAGACCATTTGCCATGAGTCTCCGGAGTCGAAAATCCAGACATACCTCGTTCAACGATTAGTCCATGTATTCGGCCGGCTTCATTCTTGGCCCAAACAACCGCAACATCCGCTTTAGGCGAATTTGAAATCCACATCTTTGCTCCGTTCAAAACGTAATGGTCGCCAGCATCTTTGAAGTTGGTGACCATGCCACTGGGGTTCGATCCATGGTCGGGCTCGGTCAATCCAAAACAACCCAACCATTCGCCACTGGCAAGTTTTGGTAAATATTTTTTGCGCTGCTCTTCGCTTCCAAACTTATAAATAGGATACATGACCAGTGATCCCTGAACGGAAGCAGTAGATCTCATTCCCGAATCGCCCCGTTCTATTTCTTGCATTAGAATTCCGTAGGCGATATAGTCTAAACCACCGCCCCCATACTGTTGCGGAATGGTGGGTCCAAACGCACCGATGTCCCCAAACTTTTTAACAATCTCGTAAGGGAAGTGAGCATTTTGAGCCCAGTCTTCTATATAAGGCGAGATCTCCCGCTTAACAAAATCCCGGATGGAGCTACGGATAAGTTTATGCTCTTCGGTTAACAGGTCATCAATCCCATAAAAATCGGGTTGTTCATAACGATCTTGTTTTAAAGATTTCTTGATTTTTGATGTAGAGGTGGTAGATGCCGACATAAATATTTTGGTTATTCTCTTGAATGGGTCAAATTTACGCAAGTATTAACAATTCTATGGACAAATCTTCTCTCGACCCGGCTCTCAGTGAACAAGTAAAAAAGCTTCAACAAAAGTATGCCGTCATGGGACAGGACCTTTCCTCGTACCTCGATGGTCTTTGTATTCCGACTATCTTACGTATTGGGATTACATTCACCTCGATACACTTTTAAGTCTACAAAATCCAAAGACTCAATTCCCGGATGAGAAAGTGTTTATCATTTACCATCAGATCACCGAATTATATTTTAACCTTATCCTCTGGGAAATAGAACAAATCGCAGATCATAAAAATCTGACCGAAAAATTTTTTATTGAACGATTGGATCGCATCATTCGGTATTTTCATCTTCTTGAAAATTCATTTACTGTGATGGTCGATGGTCTTGAGAAAGAGCAATTTCTGAAATTCCGAATGTCCCTGTTACCCTCTTCGGGATTTCAATCGGCCCAGTATCGGCTAATTGAAATTTGCAGCACTGATTTATCGAACTTGATTCATATCGATTTTCGGGAAGGTTTGCAAGAGTCTGATGATATTGAAAAGCAGGTAGAGTGTTTGTATTGGCGGAGTGGCGCTACCGAATTGGCTTCTGGCAAAAAGACGCTCACCCTTCAACAATTTGAGCAGAAGTATATTAAATTATTTACTGAGACAAGCCTGAAATACCGTGAACGGAATCTTCAGAAGATATACCAGCAGCATTTTCCACAATCGAAACCTGTCATTGAAAAACTCCGCGAGTTTGATCAGTTATCTAATGTTCTTTGGCGATTAGTGCATATGCGCACGGCCGCCCGATACTTGCATCGCGACCCGGAGGATATCAAAGCCACAGGAGGCACCAATTGGCAAAAGTATTTACCCCCGCGTTTTCAGCGAATCATGTTTTTTTCCTGAACTAGGGACGGAGCAGGAAAAGGCAGACTGGGGAAAAGCTGCAATTATGAAGGCTCTTTATCCAACAAATGCTTCCTAAAAGAATTCGTTAACTTTACACGGCTACTTTTCTTTTGCTATGAAAGCAATAGTAATTATTGGTGTGCTGCTTTTTTTTTCTCTCCAAGGATTAACGCAGGGCATTACCCGTTATTCTTACCACGATGCCGCCAAACTAAATCTAAAAGAGGTTTATCAGGTCAAAGACACTATTCAAAATATTTTACAAGGCCGTTACATATCCTATTTCCTAAATGGCAACATAGAATCAAAAGGTCAGTTTGTTAACAACGAAACCTCAGGCGTTTGGGAGTTTTACTACGAAACCGGAAATATTAAGATGAGGGGTATTCTTCGTCAAAATTCAAATTACGGGATGTGGGAATATTTTTATGAAAGTGGTCAAAAAAGTATGGAGGGCACCATCAATAACAAACTTCGCGAGGGTGCTTGGAAAGTATATTACGAAAGCGGAGAACTGAAAGAGATTGGTGAGTACGTTGATAATAAACGTAGTGGTGTTTGGAAAACTTTTTTTGAGGATGGCGTACTTCGTGGGCAGATTGATTATACCGATGATCATGGACGATATACAGAATATTATCATTCCGGCAAGGTTTTGGCCGAGGGTCCTAAAGCAGGAGTAAAAAGTGTAGGACATTGGCGTTATTTCTCAGAGGAAAGTGTGCTGGAAAATGAAGGTGATTTTATAGCGGGAAAACGGAATGGTCCATGGAAGAGTTATTATGCTTCTAGTCAGATTTCTTCGGAAGGAAGTTATGAAAATGATGAGCCCACCGGATTATGGAAGTATTACTTTGAAGATGGCACATTAAGTTCTTCTGGCGAATACGTGGGCGGTAAGAAAAATGGCTATTGGAGTACGCAAGCTCCCGGTGGAAAACTTAAGAGTGAAATCATCTATCAATCAGGTAGTGGTGAGTACCGCGAGTATTACCCGGATGGAAATTTAAAAATGAAGGGACTGGTTAGGGAGGGTAAGAACCATGGACTTTGGAATTATTATTTTGAGGATGGCCGATTAGAAGGGGAATGTGATTTTGTGAATGGGAAAGGTATCTATAAAGGTTATTATCCTTCCGGGTCATTACACACTAAAGGCAATATTGAAGATGACTTTCGGGTTGGAACCTGGGAGTTGTTTGAAGAAGATGGAACGCTGTCGGGTTACTATAAACCATTTTATGAAAATAATATCTTGGCGAATGAGATTAATACCTTGGCGAAATCACCAGCAAAAGTTAACACAACAAAATCGCGCAAAGGCTTTACTTATTTTAGCCCCCGATATCCAGAGTATAAAGGAGTGATTATAGGAGGTAATCCAGCCTTTTCGTTTGTGGGTTTTATGCCTTTTGGTATCGAGTTTTATAATCAGGAAAGATTAGGACATGAGTTTGAATTTGAAGCCATACGGAATCCATTTTATATTGCCGATTCGGATGTTCCAGAGGGAGAAGTCTTTGATCGTGGCTATGCGATTGGCCTTAAGCAAAAGTTTTACAACCCCATGAAGATGGGTATGTGGTATTTTGCCCATGAAATTAGGTTTACTAACCTTAGCCATTTTGTAAATATAAATTACCCACTATCACCAGATAATAGAATTACAGCTAGTGCCTCCGAACAAAGGGCCGAGTATGGAATATTGCTGGGAAGTCGCTTAATGCAACGGAACAATGGCGATGGTTTTACCATAGATGCTTTTGTTGGGTATGACATTGGCTACAGAATTTTTGATGTAGATCCATCTTATCAGGAAGACTTCAGTTCAGTAAACCAGGATAAGTTTTCTCAAACTTTCCGCTTTGGTCTTAATTTTGGCTATTCTTTTTCCTTTGATGGCAGGCGATGATCGCCTCGCTAAACATTAACTTTACATTCAATTTCAACCTGAAAGGATAAATACCTTTCCATATGAAGAAAACCGTAGAAGTTACATTAAGCCCGGAGGAGGCCTTTGACGCTAGCTTACTTAAGCCGGCCTTATTTGAAAAGCTAGGTATTCAAGATGATGGTACTGTTTTTTTAAATCTGCAAAAGCGCTCCGTTGATGCCCGCGGGAAAAACGTTCAGGTTAAGATACAGGTTGAACTGATGCCCTCTAATGAGGTCAGCGAAGGTATTACCTATCGAAAGCGTGATCACAAGGTCAAAAATTCGAATCTAGTTATTGTTGTTGGCGCGGGCCCCGCTGGTTTATTTGCCAGCATTCGCTTGATTGAATTAGGAGTTAAACCCATTGTTTTAGAGCGTGGCAAAGATGTACAAACGCGTAGACGAGATATTGCTGCTATCAACAAAGAACACGTTGTCAATCCAGAGTCCAATTATTGTTTTGGAGAAGGGAGGGGCCGGTACCTATTCGGATGGTAAACTTTATACCCGATCGAAAAAGCGCGGAGATGTGAGGCGTATTTTGGAAATTTTAGTTGCTCATGGCGCTAGTGACGATATTCTCTTTGATGCACATCCGCATATAGGCACAAACAAATTACCAAAGCTTGTTGCCGAACTACGTCAAACCATTCTCGATGCGGGTGGCGAAATTTATTTCAACACATGTGTTACAGATTTTCTTCTGGACATTGATGAAATAAAGGGAATTGTTACTCAAAAGGGTGATCGTATGACAGCTGATGCGGTGATCCTGGCAACAGGGCATTCGGCCCGTGATGTTTTTCATCTTCTTCACCAGAAAAAGATACATATCGAGGCAAAGCCCTTCGCTTTAGGGGTACGGGTTGAACATTCACAAAATCTGATTGATCAGATTCAATATCACTGTCCAATAAATCGTGGCCCTTACTTACCCGCTTCTTCATATTCATTGGTGCATCAGGCAAAGGTGAATGGGCAAGAGCGGGGTGTTTTTTCATTTTGTATGTGCCCGGGTGGATTTATTGTACCTGCCGCAACCGCGCCTGGCGAAATTGTTGTGAATGGTATGAGCCCGTCACGAAGGGATTCAAAATTTGCAAATTCAGGAATTGTGGTAGCTGTAGCCGAGCCCGACTTTAAGAAATACCTTGACAAAGGTGCCTTAGCCGGGATGTTTTTTCAAGCTGAGATAGAACAAAAAGCATGTGCACTTGCCGGAAGTACTCAAACAGCACCTGCCCAGAGGCTTATTGATTTTGTCAATGGAAAAGTTTCTAATTCCCTTCTGGAAACCTCGTATCAACCCGGCTTAGCTTCGTTAGATATGCGAGCAGTATTACCGCAATTCGTTAGCGAGGCCTTAAAGCAAGGTTTTAAGAATTTCGGTAGTAAAATGAAGGGTTATTTAACAAATGATGCGCAGATTGTTGGGGTAGAAAGTCGAACATCATCTCCGGTTCGTATTCCGAGAAATAATGAAACGCTCGAGCATGTTCAGACAAAGCGACTTTTTCCTTGTGGGGAAGGAGCAGGCTATGCCGGAGGAATTGTTTCGGCCGCCATGGATGGTGAGCGTTGTGCCGAGGCGGCTGTTCGTAAATATATAAAGGCAAATTAAGTTATGAAGAAAACAGTAATCATTGGAGCAACGACCAACCCCTCACGCTATGCCTATATTGCCGCAGGCATGCTAAAAGAATACGATCATGAGATTGTGCCGGTTGGAATAAAGAAGGGCACGGTGTATGGTATAGATATTTTACCTATCGATCAACATCCCATTATCAAAGACGTGAATACAATCACTTTATACATTGGCACCAGGCATCAACCAATGTATTATGAATATTTATTGAGCTTGAAACCAAAGCGGATAATCTTTAATCCGGGAACAGAAAATAGCGAATTTGAAAAAATGGTTGAAGAATCAGGGGCGGAGGCTCTTCAGGCTTGCACACTGGTTCTCTTACGATCCGGACAATATTAAAACAAGATTACTCTGGATAACTGGCGATAGCACCAACGCATACTACCCTCCATTTGCCATCCTTTTTTTCCATAATTCGGATTTGAGAAGTTTCATCGCGATCAATTTCGTCATTAACTTTTTGGGTGTAGCGTACATAGGCGCCAGTGCCATAAACGCGGATACTTGACCAGTTTCGTTCAATTTTTACTTCTGATTTTTGATGGGCTACATCTATTGTGCGGCTGGATTTCTGGGTTTTAAAATAGTCATCAAAGGACTTCTGAATACCTTCCCAACCCTCAATAAAACTGGTACCTGTAGAGTCAGAATAGGACCAATACGCATACGGTACCTGAAGCCACGTATCTTCCCAATCTTTTCTGTTTACATTAAAGAAAGAGGTGGTTTCCTTTTCAATAACAGCCTTAATAGCTGCTACATCTTTACTGTCTTGGGCAGCGAGCGATGAGAATGCCAGCCAAAACATTCCTGCAAAAAATAAATGTTTAAATGCTTTCATATGGAGTTGGTTTTGATTTTAAATTACTAAACTTTTTTAAGAACAAAAAAGAAATCATTGGCTTCCATCAGGATATCGAGCTATAGCCCATACACAAACTACTTTCCATTGTCCTTCTTTTTTTTCTAATATCCGGATTTGAGAGGTCTCAGTAGTTTCATATTCATCCATCACCTTTTGGGTAAATCTTACATAAGCTCCACCATCATAAATTCTGAATTCAATCCACTCATTACTCACCTTACCGCTCGAAGGCCTTGCATTCTTAAAGTAATCCGCAAAAGTCTTATCCATTAAATCCCAACTCTCCGTTCGACTAATGGTGGTTGAATCTGAATACGACCAATACGCGTAGGGTACCTTTAGCCAACAATCAGACCACTTTTTATAGTCTACGTTTAGAAAAGCAATAGTTTCTTTGGCTATAATTTGTTTAATCGCTTCTTTATCCTCTTGAGCAACACTGGTAATTACTGGCGCTAGAAAACAAATGACTGTGGATGTCAGAATCGCCAGGATCTTCATTTTTTTGAGATTGTTCAACACACATCAATTTAAACAGAATTGAACCAAATTCATGGAATTAGGTAAGAATTTAGTACTTTTTTAAAAGTCTGATTTAAATCATGGTACTGGAATAGACCAATTGCTTAGCTTAGGGAACTAAATCCAATTTTTATGCTCAATGACGAAAAGTTGATCCAGTTAAAAAAATTTGCAGTTAAGCCTGGCAAGCAAATCAAACTAAAAGACTTTGATACGGAATACAAGGGGAAGATTCTCAATAAGGCAGATTCAGAACTCATGCTGGAAAATGGCCGTAAACATTTGGCTGAAGTACAGGATGAGTTGTATGCCCATAATCGATACAGTGTATTAATCATTTTGCAGGCTATGGATGCAGCCGGTAAAGATGGCGCAGTAAAACATATCATGTCTGGATTCAATCCATTGGGGGTAAAAGTATATAGTTTTAAGGCACCTCATTCGGCCGAGTTGGATCACGATTATTTTTGGCGCCATGAAATTGCACTTCCGGCCCGGGGCGAGATAGCAATCCACAACAGGTCGCACTATGAGAATGTCTTGGTAACCAAAGTACATCCTGAATGGATTTTGAGCGAACGCATTCCGGGCATCGAAACAGTAAAAAAGATTGACGACAAATTTTGGCAACAACGGTATAAGCAAATAAGACGCTTCGAGAAAAACCTGGCTGACAATGGTACTGTTATCTTAAAGTTCTTTTTAAACGTATCAAAAAAGGAACAGAAGAAAAGATTTCTGGAACGCATTGACGACCCCAGTAAGAATTGGAAATTTTCCTTGTCGGATTTGAAAGAACGCGCTTATTGGGACGATTACCAGAAGGCCTATGAAGATGCGTTGAGCGCAACGTCAACAGATTATGCCCCCTGGTTTGTTATACCGGCAGACGACAAGTGGTTTGCCAGGCTGGCTATCGCGGGTATTATTACAAGACAGTTTAGTAAACTGGATATAAGCTATCCAACCATTAATCAAGCACAGAAAGAGGAATTGCAAAAAGCAAAACTGCAGTTGATGAGCGAAAAGGATAATGGCAAGGATAAAAAAAGTAGTAAAGATAAACCTAAGCAGTAGTTCTAAACTTTTACGGGTTATCTTCTATTTGTATTACAACACCTTTATTGCGGAAGTGCTGGGTAAACATATCCAACTTATTTAGACTTGTTTCGTCCCAAGGATTATTTACTAAAACCAAAAGTTTTAAAGATTGTAGTGTTAATAAGCCATCCGGTAATTCGGTCAATTGATTCGATGAAATATCGAGATTTTCAAGCTTTATTAACTTAGGTAAATCTCTTGGGGCTTGGAGTAACCGGTTGTTGTTTATCCTTAAAACCTTGAGTCTATCCATAGAGCCCATCCCTTGAGGTAGTTCCGTAAGCCGATTATTAGAGAGGTAGAGTTCTTCAAGTTGAGTAAGTGAGCACAAGCTTTCAGGTACAGTTAAGATTAAATTGTGAGAAAGATAGAGAATCTCTAAATTTTTAAGATTTGAGATTTGATCATCAAATCGTTCGATTTGGTTATAGTAAAGATCTATCTCTTTGAGGTTTTGAAGTGCATAAATACCTTCCGGAATCGCTTTTAATTTGTTCTTATAAAAAGATAGGTGCTCAAGTTTTGTTAAAGAGGCAATTGCAGGATCAACATGTTCTATTTCATTGTGATTTAGGATTAATCGTTTTAGGTTAGGAAAGTTTCTAATTGATGCGGGCAGAGTTTTGATCTTGTTCTTCTGAAGTTCAAGTTTTTCCAACGTTGGATGGACAGATATTCGATCAGCTTCCAGAGCAATTTGATTGCTGCTCAACAATAGTTCTTTCAATTTTTTATTCTTTGACGCACCTTTAGGAAAGGAGGTTAGGCCTGTTGCAGCAAGATCTAGTTTCTCTAAATTCCGGAACTTCCTAAAGGAGGTTGGTATCGTTTCCGGATTGACACCTCTTATTCCCAGCGTCTTTACCGATTCGTTTTTTCCGAGTTTAAGTTTTCCGGATGGTTTATTATTTAAGATGTAAATACTTGAAAGGAGGGAAAGGCCATTCAATTTTTTTGATATTTTTCGAATACTCGTGTTGACCAGTTCTAATGCCTCAAGATTTTTGCAAAGCAAAACATCTTTAGGGATTCGCCTCAAGCCTTTTTCTGAAATACTGAGATGCTTAATCTCATCATAGTTTTTAATTGATCCCCTGATATTGAGTAAAGCCAGGAGAGGGACTATATACTTTTCGGGTTCCAATGATTCCGCGTTGGCGAATACCTTGTATCACCTTCATCAAACTATCAATTGCATCAAATTTAGTTCGATCGGTTATTAAGCTTTTGAATTGAACTTGCGCACGGGCATAGTCGGCTGAATCTTTTGTTGATTTGAATATGGGTTCCTCCAAAATCCAAAATTCTGTTTTGGAACTTGAGAAAAGGTGATCGAAGTAGTAGAAACCAAGAGCCATAGAACCGCGATTTTTTCATACTCAATTGTTGATGTATATACTAAAACTAAACAATTAGTTAGTTATTGGAAACACCTCTCGAAATCGGTTAGTTAGCCGTAAAAAATACTTCCGTTTTATAAGCCTAAAATGCGGAAAACGCATTCCAAAACCTTATTTTTGAAGGTTATAAAAAGTTAAAATGAGCGAATCAAAACCCACCAAGCAAGCTAACTATTCGGCCAGTAATATTCAGGTTTTAGAAGGTTTAGAAGCAGTCCGGAAAAGACCTGCCATGTATATCGGAGATATCGGGGTTAAAGGGCTCCATCACCTGGTTTATGAGGTCGTAGATAACTCTATCGATGAGGCCTTGGCAGGTTATTGCGATGAAATCCATGTGACCATAAATCCGGACAATTCTATTACTGTGGAGGACAATGGTCGGGGTATTCCTACCGACATGCACGAGAAGGAAAAACGGTCTGCACTTGAAGTAGTAATGACTGTGCTCCACGCGGGTGGCAAATTCGACAAAGACACCTATAAAGTTTCAGGCGGTCTGCATGGTGTTGGTGTTTCATGTGTTAATGCCTTGTCTTCTGTCCTTATCGCTACCGTTTACCGGGAAGGTAAAATATTTGAGCAGGAGTATCATCGCGGGGTACCACAATATCCAGTAAGAATAGCAGGGGAGTCTGACAGAAAAGGAACCACAGTTCACTTCAAGCCAGACCACGAAATATTCATACTTACCACCGAATATAACTATGAAACTATAGCTACCAGGTTGCGAGAACTGTCATTCTTAAATCCGGGTATTAAGATCAATCTTAAAGATCTCAGAGATAAAGACGAAAGTGGTGAACCGAAATCATCTTCATTTTTATCTGTAGGTGGATTGAGTGAATTCGTTGAATATCTGGATTCTACGAGAGAGAAACTAATTCCAAGCCCCATCTATATTGAGAATGACAAAAGTGATATACCCATTCAGGTTGCCTTAAATTACAACACCTCTTACAGCGAGAATCTTGTTTCTTACGTCAACAATATTAATACGCATGAAGGCGGAACTCATGTTGCAGGATTTAGGCGTGCACTAACCCGCACACTCAAGAGTTATGCAGATAAATCAGGGTTGCTTGAAAAGGCTAAAGTGGAAATCAGTGGTGATGACTTTCGGGAAGGCCTTACGGCAGTTATTTCCAGTGAAGGTGGCTGAACCCCAATTTGAAGGTCAGACAAAAACCAAACTTGGAAACTCAGATGTTATGGGGGCGGTAGATACAGCCGTTGGTGAGGTGCTCCAGCATTATTTGGAAGAGCACCCCAAAGAAGCAAAGCTCATCGTTAGTAAAGTCATTTTAGCCGCACAGGCAAGAATTGCTGCACGTAAGGCCCGCGAAATGGTTCAACGCAAAAATGTGCTTTCCGGCACAGGCTTGCCTGGTAAATTAGCGGATTGTGCTAGCTCAGATCCGAGTATTTGTGAACTATACCTGGTTGAGGGAGATTCTGCTGGTGGATCAGCCAAGCAAGGCCGTGATCGTCACTTTCAAGCAATATTACCCTTACGGGGAAAAATTCTGAATGTTGAAAAGGCCCAGGAACACAAGATTTATGAGAATGAGGAAATCAAGAATATGATTACTGCGCTGGGTGTAAGCTTTGGAACAGCCGAGGATAACAAAGCCCTCAACCTTACCAAGTTAAGATATCATAAAGTTATTATTATGACTGATGCGGACGTTGACGGAAGTCACATCCGTACATTAATTTTAACCTTCTTCTTTCGCTATATGCGCGATTTAATTGAACAAGGTTATGTCTACATCGCCCTTCCACCCCTGTATCTCTTGAAGAAGGGCCGCGAGGAGCGTTACTGCTGGAATGAAGAAGAGCGTGAAGCTATTGTTAAAGAATTGAGTAAGGGTGGAAATGAAGATAGCGTTGGCGTGCAGCGTTATAAAGGATTAGGAGAGATGAATCCCGAACAGCTTTGGTCGACTACGATGGATCCATCACGTAGAACCCTAAAACAGGTGTCAATCGAATCGGCAGCGGAAGCCGATCATTTGTTCTCGATGCTTATGGGTGATGAAGTTGCACCGCGCAGAGAGTTTATTGAGAAAAATGCTAAGTATGCCCGTATAGACATCTAACAATCAAATTATGATGGCGGGAGAGCGAGGCAAACCTAACGAATGGGTAATAAAGCATATTCAGGAAAGTAATTACATCAGCAGGGATTTAAGTTGGCTTGCGTTTAACTATCGCGTATTGGATCAAGCCAAGCATATTGATCGCAGTATTTTTGACCGCCTTAAATTTCTTTCAATCACGGCCTCAAATCTTGACGAGTTTTGCACTATTCGGTTAGGAAGCCTTTACAATTATTTGGATTATGGAAAGGAGCGCTACGATTATAGCGGATTGCGTGAGACTCCCTTTCGCCAATTGTTACTTACTGAAATTCAGGCATTTGTAAGAGATCAGAATGAGTATTACATCAAGAAGCTGAAACCGCAGTTTGAGAAGAATGGTTTCAATATAGTCGATTGCGAATCTCTTTCGATTGAGCAGGGTGTACAGGTAGAACAGTATTTTCAACGTACTATCTATCCCATGCTCACGCCCATGTTGTTTGATAATTATCACACGTTTCCCGTTTTGAAGTATAACCGATTGTTGTTTGGCGTGGTTACTCGAGTGCCTCAAGACGTTAACAATCAGGAGCGTTTTTCTTTTATCCAGGTGCCAAGCAATCTTCCAAGGTTCTACGAAATAGAAAATCCGGATGAGTCAATTTCATTTGTGCCAATTGAAGACATCATTCGGAGAAATATGCAGCACCTTTTCAGGAATGTGAGCATTGCGGCCATTAACCTTTTCCGAATTAATCGAAATGGAGATTTTGCGCTGGAAGAAAGTGAAGATATAGAAGCCAACTTTTTGGAGGAACTCAAAAAGAAACTTCAAACCAGAAAAAGGGGTAGAGTTGTAAAGATAGATATTGAAGAAAACCCCGATCCATCGTTGGTTCGATTGTTAAAAATTCAGTGGGATCTAGATGATCTAAACATTCTTCGAATACCTAAGGAAGGGCTAATTGATTTTACAGGGATTCTTCAAATTATTGGCCATCGCGAATTCAAAAGCAAACGCTTAAATCCTAAGCCACCCGTCAAACCAGTTTCTTTTCCCGAACAAGGGGAAAGTGATTTGTTTGAAATCCTGAAGCAAAAAGATGTGCTCCTGCATCATCCCTATAATTCCATGGAACCCGTACTGGAATTATTGGAAAAAGCAGCGGATGATCCATTGGTTCTTTCTATAAAGATTACCATTTATCGTTTAGCGAAAGAGTCTCGAGTTAGCAATGCCTTGTTACGGGCTGCAGAGAACGGTAAGCACGTGTCGGTACTTTTCGAAGTTAAAGCCAGATTCGATGAAGAAAATAACCTGCGTGAAGGACAGCGACTTCAGCAAGCGGGATGCTTTGTAATTTATGGGGTCAATAATTTAAAGACGCACACAAAGTTGTTGTTGATTGTGCGGAGTGAGGGTGAGAAGGTTTACCGGTACGTTCATCTTTCCAGCGGTAATTACAATGAAATTACTTCGAGATTCTATACAGACATAGGATTGCTAAGCACCAATGAAGCGTATGCGAATGATGTCTCTGAATTCTTTAATGTAATTACCGGGCACTCGCAACCAGCGGCATACCGTAATCTCATTACATCCCCACGCGATATGCGCATTCAATTGTGCAATCTGGTAAAACGCGAAGCCGAAAATGCAAAGTCTGGACTTCCAGCGGGTATTGTTATTAAGTTAAATTCCCTTCAGGACAAGGAATTTAGCGATGCGTTGTATGAAGCATCTCAGGCCGGAGTAACCATCAAATTGATAATTCGGGGGATGTGTAGTTTACGTCCGGGTCGTAAAGATTAAGCGAAAACATTGAAGTGATTTCTATTGTAGGTGACTTCCTTGAGCACTCACGCATTTACTATTTTCATAACGGAGGAATGCCCAAAGTCTACATTGGCAGTGCTGATGCCATGGTTCGCAGTTTTGATAGACGGGTAGAGTCGTTATTTTTATTAGAACAAGAAATGCTGCGCAAACAGGCGATGAATATCCTGCGATATAACCTAAAGGATAATGTAAATGCTTATACGATGCGCGAAGATGGCAGCTATGTTATAAAGGAACAAAATGGCGAACCGCCTTTCAATGTTCACAAAGAGTTTTACGAAGTAACGCGCGAGATTATTAAGGATGTTCAATTATTTTAGGAAAGAGGAGCCAATAGAAGCTCTACGACTTCTTTTTTGGTATGTAGGTCCCTTTGCTGCCTTTCGATTGATCTTCCGTATTAATAAAATTTATTTTCCCCTGCCGACTGTTGCGTTCAAACAAATGAAGCATCATTCCGTCCTTCAATCCAACCTCAGGCACAAAAATGTACTTGGCCTTGGCCCATCCCATTACCCGCTGATAAATGGTACTGGCTGGTAGAATCACATCAGCGCGATCGGGGTTCATTTGTAATTTGTAAATACGCTCCTCGAGATTATGCGCCTGAATCATTTCCTGGACTTCCCCAATTTTTTTTAACGACATCATTTTATGAGGTTTTAACTTCGCGAGATCATAGATTTTGCTAATGTTACCTCCCGTTCCCACGGCCGTTACTTTTCCCATCTCCTGTCTTACATTTTCCTTTACCCAGCGCTCCATCTCACTCCAAACCACAGGCAAATCGTGATTTTCTAACATGCGCACCGAACCTATCTTAAAGGATTGAGTTTTTATTTTCTCGCCTCCTTCGTAAACGTTCAATTCTGTACTACCACCACCCACATCAATGTGTAAATAGGTTTTAGTACCGAGGTAAGATCGTATGGCAGTGTTGATTAACTCTGCTTCTCGCTGGCCTTCAATAATCTCTATATCGAGTCCAATTTCTCTTTTCACATCCTCGGCTAAGTCAGCCCCATTTTCCGATTCACGCATGGCCGAGGTAGCGCAAAGCATATAGTCATCCACTTCATAAAGTTCAAGGAGTAACTTAAAGGCACGCATTAACTTCTTAAACTTTGTAATACTTTTTTCGCTGATACGGTTTGTGGTAAATACATCATGTCCAAGTCGTAAGGGAAAGCGAACGTATTCCATTTTCTTAAACAGAATCTGATCTCCACTTTCGATTACTGAGGATACCTGAAAGCGAATGGCATTTGATCCAATATCAATGGCAGCTAGTTTCAATACACTTAGGTTAAAGATTGAAGCACAAAATTAACCAACCATATTTTATTATTATTACCTAAATGCCTTTCTTTGCAGGGCTTATCCAGAAAGACTGAGGGACAGGGCCCGATGAAGTCTTAGCAACCTCCTCATAACTGCTTTCAACACGTAGTCATGTTCTTGGTGCTAATTCCCCTCCTGAACGATTTCATTCGGATTAGGAAAAGATAGGCGGCCACTCAACAGGCTCTTTCTGGATAAAAACTAAACAGAAAGAGGTGCAGATACACGACATTTTAAAGGAACGGATCTTAGTGCTTGATGGTGCCATGGGTACTATGATTCAACGGCATGCCTTAACAGAAGCCGATTTCAAAGGCGATCGGTTTAAGGACCATCCATACCTACTTAAAGGAAATAATGATTTATTGTCGATAACACGACCTGATATCATTAAAGATATCCATCGGCAATACTTAGCGGCTGGGGCCGATATCTTAGAAACAAATACATTTAGCAGCACGACCATTGCGCAGGCCGATTATCATTTGGAAAGCATTGCCTATGAGTTGAACTATCAGTCAGCAAAAATAGCCAAAGACGTAGCTATTGAATTTACAAGGAAAGATCCATCAAAACCCAGGTTTGTTGCTGGTGCCATGGGCCCAACTAATCGAACATTGTCCTTATCGCCCGATGTCAATAACCCTGGTTACCGGGCTATTACGTTTGACCAACTAAAAGAAGCCTATAAAGAGCAGGCAAAGGGTCTCATAGAAGGGGGTAGTGATTTACTTTTGGTGGAAACAATTTTTGATACGCTGAATGCGAAGGCCTGTTTGTTTGCCATTCAGGAATTGTATGAAGAAATTGGAAAAGAATTACCCATTATGGTATCGGGTACCATTACCGATGCCAGCGGTAGAACCTTGTCAGGTCAAACAACCGATGCATTTTTAATTTCAGTTTCGCATGTACCCTTGCTTAGTGTAGGATTAAACTGTGCTTTAGGTGCAAAGCAACTCCGACCTTATTTACAAATACTCAATGAGCAAGCGCCATTTTTTGTTAGTGCATATCCTAATGCGGGATTGCCGAATGAGTTTGGTCATTATGATCAAACACCCGATGAAATGGCCGCACAAATAGAAGAATTCCTTAAAGAAGGTTTAGTAAATATTGTGGGGGGCTGCTGTGGTACAACTCCGGAGCATATAAAGAAAATTGCGATAGTGGCAAGTAAGTTTAAACCGCGTGCAGTCGATGGTCGATTGTCCATGGCTATTACAGAGTAAGATTTATGGCTTTTAAGTTTGAAAATCTAAAGGTTTGGCAAAGTGCGGTTGAGCTATCAGGTCAGATTTCTGAATTGACTGATACTTTTCCAAAAAAAGAACTATATGTTTTAACTTCTCAAATTCAACGCGCCTCCGATTCAATTGCTTTAAATATAGCTGAAGGTTCTACTGGTCAAACAAATCCTGAGTTTCGCAGATTTTTAAGCTTTGCTTTAAGGTCAGGTATTGAAGTAGTTAGTTGCCTTTATCAGGCTCGAAGAAGAAAACTTATTGATCAATCAAAGTTTGATTACTTCTATTCTTATATGACTGATCTCATAAAAAGTATCCAAGCCCTTCGTAATTCAATCAAATAAAATGAGCAATCTGCTATCGACTATCGACTATCGTCCTTTACAACTAAGTGGTTTAGAATCAGTAGTCCTTTCGACCGATTCCAATTTCGTAAACATCGGTGAGCGTACCAATGTTACCGGATCGGCAAAGTTTCTGAAACTAATTAAAGAAGATACGTTTGACGAAGCCTTGACGGTAGCTCTTGATCAGGTTCGGGGTGGCGCGCAGGTGATTGATGTAAACATGGACGAAGGTATGCTTGACTCGAAAGCAGCCATGGTTAAATTCTTAAATCTGATGGCCGTAGAGCCTGAGATTGCTAAAATTCCAGTGATGATCGACTCCAGTAAATGGGAGGTGATTGAAGCTGGGCTAAAGTGTATTCAGGGAAAGGGTATTGTCAATTCCATTAGTATGAAAGGTGGTGTTGAGGAATTCAAACGTCAGGCTAAACTGGTTAAACGTTACGGAGCCGCAACGGTTGTTATGGCGTTTGATGAAGATGGTCAGGCCGACACCTATCAGCGGAGAATAGATATTTGCAAACGGGCCTATGATATACTGGTGAACGAGGTCGGTTTTCCACCACAGGATATCATTTTCGATCCCAACATTTTTCCCGTAGCCACCGGGATTGATGAACATAGAAATTATGCGCTTGATTTTTTCAAGGCGACAAAGTGGATTCGTACAAATCTACCACACGCCCATGTAAGTGGCGGTGTAAGCAATGTTTCATTTAGCTTCAGGGGGAATCAGAAAGTGCGGGAAGCCATGCACTCAGCATTTTTATATCATGCTATCAAAGAAGGCATGGATATGGGAATCGTTAACCCAACCATGTTGGAAGTGTATGACGAAATCCCAAAGGATTTATTGGAGCGAGTAGAAGACGTGCTGCTTAACAGGAGGGAGGATGCTACAGAGCGCTTGCTTGAGTTTGCTGAAACTGTAAAAGGATCGGCAAAGAAAAAGGAAGTGGATGATGAATGGCGCAAGGGAACAGTAGAGGAACGGATTACACATTCATTGGTAAAAGGTATTATTGATTTTATTGATGCCGATACAGAAGAAGCACGTTTGAAATATGGAAGACCCTTGCATGTTATAGAAGGTCCTTTAATGGCAGGGATGAATGTGGTGGGTGATTTATTCGGAGCAGGAAAAATGTTTTTACCCCAGGTGGTGAAAAGTGCGCGGGTAATGAAAAAATCAGTTGCCTACCTGACTCCATTTTTAGAAGAAGAGAAGCGATTAAGTGGCAAGGAAGAAAAGGCGGCTGCCAAAATATTATTGGCAACCGTGAAGGGCGATGTGCATGATATCGGCAAAAATATAGTAGGGGTAGTGTTAGCATGTAACAACTATACTGTTGTTGATTTAGGCGTAATGGTTCCGGCTGAAAAAATTCTGGAAGCTGCCAGACGCGAGAAAGTGGATGTGATAGGATTGAGTGGATTGATTACTCCTTCACTTGATGAGATGGTTCATTTCGCGAAAGAGATGGAGCATGAAAAAATGGACTTACCACTTTTGATTGGCGGTGCTACCACATCCCGTATTCATACGGCTGTTAAAATTGATACGGTTTACTCTGGCCCGGTGATGCATGTATTAGATGCTTCCCGATCGGTACCAGTGGTTAGCGAATTACTTAATCCGGACACGCGCGATAATTTTCATGCTAAGTTCAAAGCTGAATATAGCGCTATGCGGAAGGATCATGAAAGCCGGCAGGAGTTAAAGAACTATATTCCATTAAGTGTAGCGCGCGAGAACAGAACAAGGATCGATTGGTCAGCCATTACCTTTAAGAAGCCAACCTTTACAGGTAGAAAGGAATTTGTAAAATATCCTTTAAGGGAAATCCGAAAGTATATTGACTGGACTCCCTTCTTTCAGACCTGGATGTTGGCCGGGCGCTATCCGGGGATTTTTAAAGATTCGGTTGTTGGTGTAGAAGCAAAAAAACTTTTTGACGAGGCAAACAAAATGCTTGATGAGATTGTAAGCAAAGAAAGTTTACAAGCCAATGGCGTTGTGGCCTTTTATGATGCTGTAAATACAGGCGATGATGTTGATCTGGTTAATGAGAATGGAACGTTTGCGACCTTTCATTTCCTGCGTCAGCAAAACAAGAAAGCACAAAACTTACCCAATTTCTGCCTAGCAGATTTTGTTTCTTCCAAACAGGGTAAAGATCACTTCGGCATGTTTGCTGTAACTGCTGGCATTGGCCTGGAGAAATTAGTTGCCAGGCATAAAGCCAATCATGATGACTATTCTGAGATTATGGCCAAAGCCTTGGCCGATCGATTGGCTGAAGCTTTTGCTGAATGTTTACATGAAAAAGTTCGTAAAGAACTCTGGGGTTATGAAAGTAATGAAAGCCTGACAGCAGAGCAGTTAATTAAGGAGGAATACAATGGAATCCGCCCAGCACCAGGGTATCCTGCTTGTCCGGATCACACAGAGAAAAAACTTTTGTTTGAATTACTGGACGCGGAGAAAGTAGGAATCACCTTGACGGAATCGTATGCCATGTATCCAGGAGCTTCCGTGAGTGGTTTTTATTTCTCGAACCCACAGTCGAAATATTTTGGCTTGGGAAAAATTGAGAAAGATCAGGTTATAGATTATGCAAAACGAAAGGGGATGAGTGTGGAGGGGGGTGTTTGAGTAAAGTGAAAGGTTGAAGATTTGAAGTGTTGGCAAGCTGCTCGTCAATTAATCTAGTTTAACTGCGAGAGGGTTTTTGACGAATAGGCAGAGTTTAAACCCCCGGAAGTAAGGAGTATTGAATGTTCTGAAGAATTGGATTACATACTTGATCTGAATTTCGAAGTAAAAGGAGGCGAAAAGTGGGGCATTTAAATCAAAGGATAGTCCGAAAATATAAATACATTAAACTAACACATCAACACTTAACAAATGAAAGTAACAGAACACCTTAAGAACGGAAACGGCAATACACTATTTACATTAGAAATCCTTCCACCGTTAAAAGGGGAGAACATTAAAAGCCTTTTTAATAATATGGATCCGTTAATGGAGTTTAAGCCTCCGTTTATTGATGTAACGTATCATAGAGAAGAATATGTGTTTAAGAAAAAGGCAGGCGGATTGTTGGAAAAGATTACAACCCGTAAGCGCCCGGGAACGGTGGGAATTTGTGCTGCTATTCAAAACCATTATAAGATTGATACAGTTCCACACATCATTTGTGGTGGCTTTACCCGTGAGGAGACAGAAAATGCATTGATTGATCTTAATTTTTTAGGGGTTGATAACGTATTGGTTCTACAAGGAGATGCAATTAAGACAGAATCGAAGTTTATTGCAGAGTCTGATGGATTTGGATATGCTTCAGAATTGCTTGAGCATGTAGTGAATATGAATCGCGGTATATATCTGGATGAAGAGTTACATGATCCATCACCCACTAACTTCTGTATCGGTGTTGCAGGCTATCCGGAAAGCACTTTAATGCTCCCAATCTTAAAACGGACCTGAAATACCTTAAAAGTAAAGTGGAGAAAGGGGCGGAGTATATTGTTACGCAGATGTTTTTCGATAACAAGAAATATTTTGAGTTCGTTGAAAAGTGCAGAGAGTCTGGAATTACGGTGCCGATCATTCCTGGAATAAAGCCGCTAACAACCAAAGGTCAACTCACGGTATTGCCGCAAATATTTCACATAGACTTGCCTGAAGAGCTAAGCGAAGAAGCAGAGAAGTGTAAGGATAATGTATCAGTAAAGCAAGTGGGCATTGAGTGGACGATAAAGCAGTGCAAAGAATTAATTAAGTCTGGAGCACCCACTATTCATTTCTATTCGATGGGAAAATCAGATCCTATTTATCGAATAGCGAAGGAATTGTTTTAAGAGAATAAAAAAGGGGCCGAGGCCCCTTTAATTTTATATAATAAGTTGGTTTAAGGTATTGGTAAAGCAGTGGCTTTGTATTTACTGAGATCCGTTAAAGGGACAGTTGCACCAAACTTTTCGTTGATAGCTCCAATAAATACATTTGATAAGAATGCATACCCACGACTATTTGGGTGAATACCATCTTCAGAATAAATTCCAGTAGGTGGGTTGATGTTTGGGGTTATGGTGACATTATTATAAACGCCTGCTTTGTTTGTAACTAGTGTAGCGAGCGCGCCACTTACATCAGCCAATGCAAGTTTGGTAGAATTTGCCGTTGCGACAGATTGAATTGCTATATTGAAAGCTAATCGTGCATCATTTATAGCTTGGATTTCAGTTGGGATCAGTACATATTGATCGCCAACAGGAACGGTAACGCCATTTATTAAACTTGGATTACCACCAACCAAGGTGCCGAGTACACTACCAGTAGAAAGCGGCAAAATATCAGTACTTGAAGTTTGACGAGCCATAGCATAGGAACCAGAGCTCCAGCGCCATTTGCATTCATTGCAGCTGTAAGATCGGTTAATGTTTCATCTGTAAGCAGAACTTTATTTTGTCCGGCAGCAAAAGACAAC
Source organism: Flammeovirgaceae bacterium (assembly GCA_016712035.1). Lineage (GTDB taxonomy): Bacteria > Bacteroidota > Bacteroidia > Cytophagales > Cyclobacteriaceae > ELB16-189. The sequence goes on from JADJRT010000015.1 coordinate 37,262, forward strand.
AATCTTTTGTCCCTCTCAGCGGCAGTAATTACATTCGCACCAACCATCGCATTTAAAAACCCATTATAGGGCGTGGCTAAGTTAGTTGTCAGACTTGTGGCCGTAGCCGCATCCAATGGAATAGGATTGTAAGTCACGGACGTAAAATGTGGAGTTACAAAGATATCAGGGAAGTTACCCACCACTCCTTTGAGATTCGCATTTGAACCAAGTAAAGCGCCAATTGCCGCTCCATATTGGGCCTGAAAAGCTGGTCCCGAAGTAAATGGAGCCTTTGTTGGATCTCCACCAAAAGCAGCGTACAAGAAGAAATCGTCAAGACCTAAATAGAATAAAAAGAATGATCCGCCCGCTGCTGCTGCATCGCCTATTATTGTTGTTGCTCCTCCAGGCACGGGAGCAAGTCGACCATAAAATGGACTAAACCTTGGATCTAACCCGGCCAATGTCCAATCGCCAGTTTGAGGAATGAGTGATTGACCTAACACTATTGCGGGCACACCAAAATTATTAAGAGTTGCCTTACTGCCCGTAAACATAAAATTAGTATTCAAAGGACTTGGCAATGCCTCAATATTACCAACAGCATAAGCCTGTGGTGTAGGTTTGGGTGAGGCACCTTGCAATAACAATCTGCCTAAAATTGGCTTTGTGTTATCGGCAAGAAAAGGTTGAGTTACAAACAGGTTCCAACCCAAGCTGGCCTTAATATCAGCTTGAACAAAAGGACCACCGCCTACACCGCTAATTTTAAACTGTTCGGCCATAATTGCAGGCAGGGAATTGTTTTGACCTTCCGTAAAAAGTGCTCCTGCTTGAACGCCAGCAACAAAAGAATTACCAATGGCTACAAACTTTGCAAAATTGGCGTTGCCTGGTGTGCCAGTTGGAGGAACGACCTCAACAACGGGGGTGCCTCTAAGGTGATTACTTCTTGCTCGCAAGAAATACTGATCATCAAAGCGAGGGGAAGAATATATAGAAACTTAACTGTTTTCATAGGGATCATTTTTAAATTCGATTATTTTAAAAACTCATCAAACGTAAGTGAGAGGTAATACATCTGGCCAACAAAAGGAGCTCCCAGGTTGGTGCGGTAATCGCCACCACCTAAGTTTGTAGCACCTACTTTTACCATAGAGCGTAATGCGGAAATCTTGTAATTTATCTGAGCATCCAGCACACCAAATTCAGGTACATTCCAAATGCCATAAGAAGATTGCCATAAGTAACCTTCCTGCCATCTGAAATTAATATTGAAGCCAAGGTTCTCGATCACTTTTCTATTGCCGATACCAACACTGAATTTATTCTCAGGCGTGTTAAAACCAGCGCGGAAGTCAGAATTTTCGTCCTCTTCGAATGTAGCCCAACTGTAATTTGCGTTTAAGGTGAAGTTACGAGGCAGGGAATAGGTAATTCCTAATCCGGCACCGTATGAGGTAACATCATTCACAGAATTATTATATAAACTATATAAACTTCCTGCAGGCACTGCATTACCTTGATGGGAGGTAGGAGCCTTTACGGCCACAATTTGCCCGCCAATAAAGTCCTGATAGGTGGTATAATATCCATTAACATCAACTAAGAGTTTTTTAGAGAATATTCCTTTATAACCGACTTCAAAGGATCTTAATCTTTCGGGTTGCACATAAGGAATATCCGCAGTTACAAGTAGTGTGGAGTTTCCTCCCGTAGGAGTACCGTCTGCAGCCAGCGCACCGCCAGAAGCCCGATATGCCTTATAGGAAGCCTCAGTATAAGAACCTCCGTTATGGGCGCCATAACGGGCGGCATTCGCTTCGGTACTTCCAAGCAAAGTACCGCTAGAAGACGGGAAGTAAATAAATTGTGCCTGTGTATCTGGATTTCTGAATCCAGTCTGATACGAAGCTCTTAAGGAATGATTTTCTTGCAAAGAGTAAACGGCTGATAGGCGAGGGGTTACCTGACCTTCAAAATTTTCGTTCTTATCATAACGTAATGAACCGGTTATTTTTAAAGACTCGGCAAAAGTTTTTGCTATCTGTGCATAGCCACCAAACTCGTCAATAGCAATTCGCTTAAAGTTAACGCCATCGTCAGGCGCCTCATTAAATACAGTGCCATCCGAGAACAGATCATATCTTCTGAAATTTCCTCCAATTTGTACTTCGGCCCAATCAATTTGATTCATAAAATTGTAATTGAATTCGGCATGATACAATTTTGAATTATCATAGAATCCAGCACCGGGTGGTGTCCGTTGGAATTGTGCTGTGCGTACATCATTCATCAGGTCAGTATAGGCCTGGGTGCCAACAGCGGGTCTATTGCGATCAGCATAGGCACGGGCTGCTGCATGGGCTGCTGCCTGGTCACCAGCAGGAACATTAGGAATATAGCCTTGTAAAGCCAACACGTAACGTTGAGCATATTCAGGAGCCCATTGTGCAACTGTTGGGCTGTATCGTTCGTTGGCAAAACCGCCTTGCGCAGACATATTCCACGAATCTCCATCGCGGGTCTCGGTGCGATAAGCCCGAACAAAAAAGTTATCAGCCTTAACTTCTAACTTATGAAACTGCTGGGTAAAATCGCGTAAGGCATATTTTTCTGTGCCTTGATATACAGAACTTCCACCTCCATAGCGGTAGTTATAGATGGCTTCAATCTTGTCGTTGATTAGATAATGTAAGGCGCCATCAGCTTTAATACTTTCAGCATCTCGGTTATCTAAAATGTCTTCTTCTTTAAAACCTGTTCTTCTTAGGTCTAAGGTGCCAAAGGTGCCTCCAATAGGAACCGGTATAACAGTTTCATCCCCATACAGGTTTAAACCATCAAAGTTTGGATTACCACTAAGATCAGTAGTCGATTCTGGATTTACAAGGGATGTTTTATAATCGTTGCTCAGCCAATCAGTTGCTTGTAGCAAGGAGAAATTCACTTTGAATGCGAACTTGTTGTTAAATGCTTTAGCATAGCGCAAGCTATATTGCATAAATGGATCCGAACCTGCGGCATCTGAATTAGTAACTCCGCCTTTAACCTGGGCGCTTAGTCCCTGGTATTCAAAAGGGCTCTTACTTTTCATGATTAGAATTCCATTAAATGCATTTGGACCGTAAAGCGCTGAGGCTGCACCGGGTGTTAATTCTACACTTTCTACATCCAGCTCGCCAATACCAATAATATTGCCAGTAGGGAAGTTAAGGAGCGGTGCCTGCGTATCCATACCATCCACTAATTGCACAAAGCGCACGTTGGCAATGGTAGCGAAGCCCCGTGTGTTTATGGATGTAAGATTTAAACTTCCAGAATTTGTTTGTACACCCTTTACATTTGCGAGCGCATCATAAAAATCAGGCGTTGCTGCTTGCTTGATAGTAAGCAGATCCATCTTTTCAATGGTTACCGGAGATTTTAGAATACTTTCTTCCACCCGTGAAGCGGAAACTACAACTTCTTGCCCTAGCAGGGTTTGTTCCTCGAGGCTAATATCCAATTTGGTTTCTGCATTGGTGACTTCAACTTCCTGAGTGGCGAAACCGATGAATGAATACACCAAAGTAAAGGGTGGATTCATACTTACTTTTAGATTGTACTCACCGCTGGTGTTGGAGATTGTTCCAATCACCCTTCCTTTTACTACAATGTTTACTCCGGCAAGAGCATCGCCTGAGGTACCATCCTTAACTGTTCCGGATATTGTGGTTGTTTGCGCCATGAGCGCTGTTGACCCGCATAGCCAGAAAAGAGCGGGGAGCAACGCATTTCTGTAGAGTTTGTTCATAAGAATTATGGGTTTAATTCTTAAATCTACAAGAAAAAGCCTAATTACAAACGATTGTGTGAGACCTTTTTTAGAGACATTTAGGGTAATTCTAATCCCTAAATCAGAAGCTATTTTTCTCTTGTTTTACCAATTCCACCAGTCGATCGCAAAGTGCATTGATTTCGTTAGCCATTTGTTCATCACCGGTGGCGCTTAGCACACTTTGCGCAATGCCACCCACGCATTCAATATAGAATCGTTTCATTTCATCTACAGGCATATCCTTGGTCCACAGATCAATACGCATCGTATTTTTCTGTCTGTCATCCCAAAGCGAAACAGAGATGGACTTGGTTTCGGATGGCGTATCGCTTGGTTTATCTGTGGCGTCCCAAAGAATTTTTTCGGGTACGTTGTTTTGGTCAAGGTCAATTGAAAAATTGATGGATGATTTTTTCATTGATGATTATTTTTGATTTATTGTAATGGGTAACTTATAAAACCATTTCGGGAATAGTTCCCTCCACAATAAGTTTACCTTCCGTAGCATTTTTAATTTGCTCAACCGAAATGCCCGGAGCTCTTTCAATAAGTTTAAAACCACCCGTTGGAAGAATGTCCAGAACGGCCATGTCACTTACTATTTTCTTTACACAATTTATACCGGTAATAGGCAGCGTACATTTTTTAAGAAGTTTGGAAGCTCCATCCTTACTGCAATGTTGCATGGCAACAATAATATTTTTTGCCGAAGCTACCAGATCCATGGCACCTCCCATGCCCTTCACCATTTTCCCGGGTACTTTCCAGTTGGCTATGTCGCCATTTTCAGAAACTTCCATGGCACCTAGAATGGTAAGGTCAACATGACCTCCGCGAATCATAGCAAAACTTTCAGCAGAATTAAACAGCGATGAACCTGGCATCATGGTGATGGTTTGTTTTCCTGCATTGATTAGATCAGCAGCTACTTCCGCTTCGGTAGGGAAGGGTCCGATTCCTAACAGTCCATTTTCTGATTGAAGTACAACATTCAAATTGGTTGGAATAAAATTAGCAACCAGTGTGGGGATACCAATGCCCAGGTTGATATACATTCCATCGTTTATTTCTTTGGCAATCCGTTTTGCTATCCCAACTTTATCAAGCATAATTATTTTGTTATTGTTCGCTGTTCAATTCGCTTTTCGTAATTTTTTCCTTCAAAGATTCGCTGAACAAAAATTCCCGGAGTATGAATGTGATTTGGATCAAGCTCACCAACGGGCACCAACTCTTCTACTTCAGCAATTGTTATTTTTCCAGCCGTTGCCATCATAGGGTTGAAGTTGCGCGCGGTACCTTTAAAGATAAGATTGCCTGAAGTATCGCCCTTCCATGCCTTAACAATTGAAAAGTCTGCCCGAAGCCAATGCTCTAACAAGTGTGGCTTTCCATCGTAGTCACGAATCTCCTTTCCGGTTGCTACTTCGGTACCTACTCCTGCCGGTGTGTAAAATGCAGGAATACCAGCGCCACCTGCCCGGATTCTTTCGGCAAGAGTGCCTTGTGGGATTAACTCAACTTCCAATTCCCCGAAAGCAGTTGTCTTTCAAACTCTGCGTTCTCACCCACATACGATGAAATCATTTTTTAACCTGACGGGTTTTTAATAACAAGCCGATTCCAAAATCATCAACACCCGCATTATTTGAAATGCAAGTCAATCCTTTTACGCCTGTTGCTAGTAATGCCAGGATACAATTTTCGGGAATTCCACACAGTCCGAATCCACCCAACATTAGGGTTGCATTATCTGGAATATCTTTAACGGCTTCGGCTGCTCCTGAAACAACTTTGTTAATCATACACTTAACGGTTTGAGACAAATCTCAGATAGTCTGACTCAAATTCCAAATAAGTCTTAACGCTTAATACCGGCTAATACCTGCAACGATAATTCCTTATCTATTTGGAGTTGATTCTTGAGGGATTCCAGATCGCTGAATTTTGAGTCAGCACGTAATAACTTTATAAAGAGTAGTTGAATGGTTTCTCCGTAAATCTCCCGATCAAATTCAAAAATATTAACTTCAATGGATCTTTCGGCTTCCATCTACCGTTGGTCGGTTGCCGATGTAAAGCATTCCGCCAAAGACTTTCTTTTCATAGATAACCTGTACTACATAGATTCCTTCAGCAGGTACTAGTTTATCATGCGAGTCAAGATCAATGTTAGCTGTTGGAAAGCCGAGAACTCTTCCCAGCTTATCGCCTTTAATTACCCGGCCGGAAAGGGAATAAGGGCGAGCCAGAAAATGATTGGCTGTTTCGATGTCTCCCTCTGCCAGGGCTTTTCGAATTCGCGTTGAACTGATTCCCACATGATCTACTTCTTGTTTTGGAATTTCCTCAACTTCAAAACCGTAGGATGCCGCATTTATTTTTAATTGCTCAAAACTCCCTTCCCTATTTTTACCAAACCGATGATCATACCCAATAACTAACTTCTTGGTGCCAATAATATCTACTAGAATTTCAGTTATAAATTGTTGCGAAGAAAGCTGAGAAAATTCTTTTGTGAATGGTATTCGAATTAAATGATTGATACCTTGTTGTCGTAGCAGCTCGGCCTTTTCCTCAAAGGTATTGAGCAATTTCATAAAGGGTTCTTCGGGTTTCAGAATCAGGCGTGGATGCGGCCAAAAAGTTATAACTACGGTTTCGCCCTGATTTTTTTCTGCTACTTCCCTTAATCGTTGTAATATCTTTTGGTGTCCGAGATGCACACCATCAAAGGTGCCACTGGTAACAACACCATAACGCAGTCGGCTAAAATCCTCCAGGGTATGATATATTTTCATGGCTGCAAAATTGGATTAATCTCGTCAATTGTCTTCGCGTCCTTCAGCATGAATTCTCCTATGCGGGTTCTGCAAAGGTCGGTTAGATAGGCGCCCACACCTAAAATATTTCCAAAATCCCGTGCAATGCTTCGAATGTAGGTTCCTTTAGAGCAAACAATGCGAAAACTTACAGCAGGCTTATTGATTTCAAGAATATCAAAGGCAGAGATTACTACTTCACGTGGTTTTAATTCTATGTCTTTTCCTTGTCGGGCCAACTTATAGGCGCGCTTGCCATCTACTTTAATGGCAGAGTGGAGTGGGGGAACTTGCTGAATTGTACCCAGAAACTTTTTAGCCGCCTGAATGATTTGTTCGTCTGAAATTTGACTTATGTCTTTGATTTCTGATACCTCGGTTTCCAGATCGTGGGATGGTGTTGATTGGCCGATAATGAATTTGCCGGTATACTCTTTTTCCTGTGCTTGAAACTCATCTATTTGTTTAGTCATTTTGCCGGTACACAAAATCAGGAGACCGGTTGCCAGCGGATCTAGTGTGCCGGCATGACCAATTTTTTTTATTTTAAGTTTGTACCGCAGTTTGTTAACCACATCAAAGGAAGTCCAGCCAACGGGTTTATTTATTAACAACAATTGGTCGGATGTTGCTTCCACTACACAATCTTAAAATCAATACCTAACCAGTAAAGCGTAAGGATTAAAATACCTACGGCAATTCTATAATATCCAAATATTTTAAATCCATGGCTGGTTAAGTAGGAGATGAACGATCGGATGGCAAGAATAGCTACTACGAAGGCTGCTATATTGCCAAAGATTAGAATAGAGATTTCATGCGAGCCAAATGTATAACCCTCTAAATAGAATTTAAGCAGCTTATATATAGTAGCTGCCAGCATAGTAGGCACAGCCAGAAAAATGAAAATTCGGCTGCCGTTTTTTATTGAGTTTTTGCGTTAAGCCACCAATAATGGTAGCCGCTGATCGTGAAACACCGGGGATCATCGCGATGGTTTGAAACAAACCTATTCGAAACGCGGTTTTATAAGAGACATCGCTGTTTCCATTCTCTTCCGATTCATGAAATAACTTATCTATAAATAAAAAGATCAATCCGCCAATAATTAACATTGCGGCTACTATTTCTATCCGTTCTAATAATTGATCTATAAAATCATTTAGTAATAGGCCCAATACCATAGCCGGTAAAAAGGCAACTAACAGTTTAAAATAGAATGTTGTACTTTGAAAAAATCGTTTCCAGTATAACACAACCACAGAAAGGATCGCGCCAAATTGAATGGCAATGGTAAACATTTTTGTGAACGGATTGGATGCAATGCCTAGCACTGACGATGCGATAATCATATGGCCGGTGGACGATACGGGTAAGAACTCTGTTAGCCCCTCTACGATGGCCAGAATTAATGCTTGAATCAATGACATTTTAAGGCTACTGCTTTTCTTTAGGCGTGTGGAGAATGGCGAAGATTTCAACCACAAAGCCAACCAGCACAATAATTGGGCTTAATGTGATACCCATAAAACCAAAACCATAAGGGTCTTTGTCCAAGGACATAATCGTAAAACCCAGAATCAACAACAGTACTCCAATCACCATCAATTGATAATTTCTTTTTCTAAATGGAAGCTTGCTCATTGGTTAATAAAGTTCGTCTAACGAAAGTTTTAAATATTTACTTACTGCCCGGTACGTACTTAATACAGCTACCAAGAGACCCATAATCAATAGTGATGAAAGCAATAAAAACAACCGGCTATTGTTTTGGATTAAGACCAGATCGTCTATTCGTTTGGTAGCAAAACTTAAAAGGAGAATCAGTAAGCCTGATGCTATAATTCCCGCGATAACGCCATGCAATCCGGCTCTATACATAAAAGGCCGCTGAATGAACCAACTGCGCGCGCCAACTAACTGCATACTGCGAATAAGGAACCGTTGAGAGAATAGGGCTAACCTCAAGGTATTGTTGATTAGCAATACGACTACAAGCAACAGTAAGGTTACCAATCCCATAAGAATCAATCCAATCTTAGTTATGTTTTTATTAATGGAGTCGATCACGTTTTCAACATAATGGACTTGAAATACTCCACTGATTTTTTCTACCTCGGTCTTTATCCCTTTCAAAGTTTCCATTTCATGATAGCCTTCATCTATTCTTACCAGGTAGGCATCGTGCAAAAGGATTTTCTCCAAGAAATTTTTAAAGTCTTCGCCCGTTTCTTCAATAAATTTTTGGCTGCCTGGTCCTTTGAAATATATTGGATCGCTTCTTTGTCTTTGGCAACAAATGGTTTTGCCTGGAGGCTTTTTTCAATCTGAGTTCTTTGCGCGTCCGTAACCTGATTATTAAGGTATATCTGAATTTTTACATTTTGGCGAACTATTCGCTCCAGTTCTTTTGAGTAAATAACTAATGCCCCAAACACCCCGATAACGAAAAGAGCCAATGTGATGCTAAGTACCACACTTATATATGGGTAGGCTCCCAACTTCTTCTTCCTGATCTTAAATTTCTTTTCTCCAGAACTCATCGGGAGCAAAGATAGGCACGATTTATAAGTTTTTTACTTACGAGTTTGTATAAATCGAGGCTAAAAGAAAACCCTCCAATGAGGAGGGTTTCAGTATGAAATGTAAAGTCTCAATTCTTCCTGTATTCCTTTAACTTTTGGATCAGAGTCTTGTCTTTAATGACGACCAGGGGCGCTATTTCCTGGGTTGATTCTTGAAGCGAATAGTAATTCTCTTTATAAAAGAGAAATACGGAGCGATTACCTCCATTTATCTCTAAAATTTCATATAAACTTTTGTCGAAAGAGCCAAATAAAATAACGCGGCTATTCACAAATTGATAGTGAAATGGATATTTTTTGTTGGATGAGTCAATCTCAACTTCTACTACAGAAAAAGCTGAGGCAGGTTTGGTTCCTCTTGTTGCGCGTGTAGCCGTACTTTCGTTTAAATCCTCGCTCGGATCAACCACCTCAAGTACAGGCTTTGCCACTTCGTTAGTTGAAATCTTGTTGGAAGGTTTACTCAATTCAGTTGCCTGGGAAGTTTTTGATTTCCCCACTTCAGAGATGGTATTTTTTTCAACAACAGGTTCTACTGGCTCAATTACTTCATCGATAACGGACTCGGCTTGACTAACTGAATCTTCAGTTGGTGCAGGAATTTTGGGAATCTCAGGGGATTCTTTCAAGTATAAATACATGGCAGTAGCTACGAGCACAATTCCAGCAAGTCCGGCTGCAATTTTTAAGGGAGAAACTTCAATTAAAGTATTTGTTATAGGCACATTATTTAGCATTGACTTCAATTCCACTGCCCGGGCTTTCTTAACGCCCTCAATAACACTGCTTTGAAAATCTAAATCAGCTTTAAGCTCTGGGTTCGAGTTTAATTGACTTTCAAAGGCTTCCCTTTCGGCCACACTGAGCCGGTTGGTTAAATAATCATCTATCAATTCAAAATTGCTCATGTCGCTAAATATTAGTCTAAAAAATCATGCTCGCTATACTGGGCTTTAACTAACTCATCCAACTTTTGTTTGCACTTATATTTTTTGGTTTTGGCAGTGTCGGTGTTAGCAAATCCCAATTTTTCGGCTATTTCCTGCATCGACATCTCATCAAAATAATAATACATCAAAACCTTTCTACACGTGTCACCTAACTGATCCAGGCACTTTGCCATGATCTTTTCTCTCTCGGGGCCGTCCATATCCATGGATTGCGAGCCATCTTTTTCCTCATGTGATAGCCTCTTTTTCCTATCAAGTTCTTTTCTCCATAAGTTCTGGCAGATACTATAGATGTAGGTACTCATCTTAGCTGTCATTACCAGGTTTCCAGACCGTGCCTTCTGCCAAAATACTACGAGAGCATCTTGATACACGTCACGGGCTTCTTCTTCTGTACCACTATTGGTAATAACAAGTTTTGTCATCATCCGATAGTACTTTTTGTAGATTAACTCAAGAGCCTTCTCGTCACCATTACGGATACGTTCGAAAATCTCTATTTCATCCATCTGCAAATTCGATTTGAATACCCTTAGCGCCACAGTTGGTAACCTTTAGTTAATGATGAGTGGATTAAATTTGGGTTTAAGTTCGTTATTTTTCCGATGAGTTGATAAGTTAATGAGCAGGAAGCCAGGTTTGGGTTCGGAAAAACAGCCCCCAATACCCTCTAAGTTTTAAATTATTGCCTTCCATCCAGATTTTACAACTGTATATTTTGCCATTCTGCGGATCGAGGATATTTCCTTCCGTATAATCACCTCCAGACCTTATCATATCTTTTAGAATCTCCATTCCAATAATTTTTTTCTTGTAACGGTCATCGCTGGTACTACATTCCTCACAAACCGGGTCTTGTTCTTCTTCGGGGGTTCTGAATAGGTTGGTCACTTTGCCGTAATACCTACCGTTTCGCTCAAAGATTTCTACTATTGATTTTGGCTTGTTGGTTTCATCGTCAATCGTTTTCCACTTTCCGATAATGGAATTTTGAGCCACAGAGTTGCTCACAGCCAGGACCAACACGAGTATAATCAATGCGAATTTCATGAATGTCAAATTTAATTTCTAAAATAATAAAAAAGAGCGGTGTGAACACACCGCTCTTTAATTTGACAATTAATTATATCCTAGTTTTTCTGAATCTCCGGTTGAGATTTTGTTACTACTATTTCAATTTTTTCTTTAGGCTGTTCAACTTTTGCTGTGGATGTATCCTTATTCACTAATAGGGGAGCAATTACCAAAGCAACCACCGACATTAGTTTTAAAAGGATATTCAAAGAAGGTCCCGAAGTATCCTTAAAGGGATCGCCTACAGTATCACCAACCACAGCTGCTTTGTGAGGCTCAGATTTCTTATAATATTTCTGACCATTAATTTCAACGCCTTCTTCAAAACTTTTCTTGGCATTGTCCCAGGCACCGCCTGCATTCGATTGGAAAATAGCCATTAATACACCAGATACCGTAACACCGGCTAGCATCCCACCCAAGGCCTCGGCACCAAATCCTGGCAAGAATGCAATAACTACTGGAACCACTCCGGCCATTAAACCAGGAAGGACCATTTCTTTAAGGGCAGCCTTTGTAGAGATATCCACGCACTTTGCATATTCGGCTTTACCATCTGCATCGTGAAATATTTTTTGATCCTCGCTTGACCATTCAGCAACTTCTTTATCGCCATTTCTTCTCATGGCTTCGAGGGCTGCCTTCAATGCCGGAATTGAAGCAAACTGTCTTCTAACCTCTTCAATCATAGCCATCGCAGCACGACCCACTGCATTCATAGCCAAGGCAGAGAAGACAAAAGGTAACATGCCACCAATGAACAAACCAGCCATAACATTGGCTTTTGAAACATCAATTGAACCAAGTTTTGCAGTGGTCATGAAGGCCCCAAATAATGCTAAGGCTGTCAAAGCAGCAGAAGCAATAGCAAAGCCTTTACCAATAGCAGCAGTAGTATTACCTACGGCATCCAATTTATCCGTACGTTGACGAACTTCCTTCGGTAATTCTGACATTTCTGCGATGCCACCGGCATTGTCTGAAATAGGACCATAGGCATCAACAGCTAATTGAATTCCTAAATTAGATAGCATACCCACAGCTGCAATAGCGATACCATAAAGGCCACCAAAGTAAAACGCGCCCATGATAGAAAGGGCTATGATTAGGATTGGTAATGCAGTTGACATCATACCGACACCTAAGCCGGCAATAATATTTGTAGCAGCTCCGGTTGAAGATTGACGTACGATGGAAAGCACAGGTTTTTTACCCATACCTGTATAATATTCAGTAATAAGACCAACCAACAAGCCACCAATCAAACCAATGATGGTTGCCCAGAAAATACCTAGTGCGGTCATCGTTCTAACGATAGGTTCGCCATTAGCGTCTCTATACAAGTAAGTCGTTGTAAGTCCACTCGGCGGGCAGCATCCAGGTGATAATAAAATAAGAGGCTACAATCATCATTGCCGATGAAACAAACTCACCTGTATTCAACGCCTTTTGTGGATCGCCACCTTCTTTAACTTTTACAAAGAATGTTCCGATGAACGACATAACGATACCAACCGCTGCGAGTACAAGAGGTAAAAGAACGGCTGATAGTCCATTGAACTGATCGGCAAAGCCATCTACCATAAAAGCGGCACCCAATACCATCGAGCCAACAATTGAGCCGACATAAGATTCAAATAAATCGGCACCCATACCTGCCACATCTCCAACATTGTCTCCAACGTTATCAGCAATAGTAGCTGGATTCAAAGGATGGTCTTCCGGAATTCCGGCTTCAACTTTTCCAACAAGGTCTGCACCTACATCGGCTGCCTTAGTATAAATACCACCTCCAACACGAGCAAAAAGGGCAATAGAAGAGGCACCAAAGGAGAATCCGGTAACGATAGTTAACACCTGATTTACCTGAGCCTGCGTTTCAAATCCAAAAACGTTTGAATAAACAATTAACAAGAGACTAAGTCCTAAAACTCCAAGACCGACAACTCCCATACCCATTACTGAGCCCCCGGTAAAGGCAACCTCAAGTGCTCTGCCTAAGCTTGTGCGGGCAGCTTGTGTTGTTCTTACATTGGCTTTGGTTGCAACCCGCATTCCAATAAATCCGGCCAACGCAGAAGTAAATGCTCCGATAACAAATGATACGGCAACGAGTGGTGATGATGTTTCGCTGTTTGCCGTTACACCCAATAGAAGGGCTACACAAACAACAAATATGGCCAGAATTTTATACTCAGCTTTTAGGAAGGCCATAGCACCTTCCGCTATGTGTCCAGCAATTTTTTTCATTTTGTCTGTTCCGGCATCTTGCTTGCTTACCCATGCGCTTTTCCAAGCGACAAAGAGTAATCCAAGAACCCCAAACGCGGGTAATACGTAGAGAATGTTTTCCATTTTTGATTTAGGTTTTCGATATTAATATGTGAAAAAAACCGTACGACTAAGCCGAACGGTTTTTTAGTGCCGCAAATATAGGACAACTACCATAACGTGCAAAATTCTTTGTTTTGAGGCCTTAGAGGTTAAAACTGGCTTGAAGAGCAATCCAGAGGCTTTTCTTTTTTAAATCATCTAATTGATCCAATGGTTCGGAAACAATAACCGAAATTCCGTTTATATCAACGTTTTCGTAATAAGTGCATGTAGGGTTGAGTGTCGCGCCAAAAATCAAAACACGCGTAGGAGAAAGGAACAATAACTCAGCCATAGTGAATTCCTTTCGATAGAGGATTTGTACGCGTTCAAGATTCAATTTTAGCGCATGCAGCATGCGGTTAAGTGTCACTAGCTCTGCTTCTGATAGGTCATGCCAGGGTTTAGAAAATATTATAACCAGCGGGGTAGCAATGGTATATAGTTCTTCCTGATAGAGTGTTTTTAATTCATTCGATTGCATTATGCTTCTTTGATGTCAAAAATGGATTTAAGTTCATTGGCTTCGGCAGGTTTCATCCGTCCGGATAGAATTAATCTCAATTGTCGTCTTCGAAGGGCACCATTATATAACTCAAATTCTTCAGGTGTTTCTGGAACTAATTCAGGTACTTCCACAGGCTTCCCTTCTTTGTCGACAGCTACAAAAGTGAAATAGGCAGAGTTACTATCAATTTTTTTTCCTTCCGGGATATTTTCGGCATCAACATCAATCTTAATTTCTATAGATGAGTTAAAGGCTCGGGTAACCCGCGCGCGAAGCGTAACCACATCACCAAGTCGAATGGGTGATCGAAAGGAAATATTATCGACTGAGGCAGTTACCACCGTACTATTGCAATGCTTTTGTCCAGCTATGGCAGATATGATGTCCATCCAATGCATCAGCCGTCCACCCATCAGGTTGTTAAGCGTGTTGGTGTCGTTTGGTAAAACCAACTCGGTCATATTAACAAACGATTCTTTTGGGTGCTTTTTCTTGCGTGTCATGATAAAGGAGTAAAGTAGACTACTAACTGTTAGTTCGTTTTTAGGTCTCACAAAAATCATCAAAATTTTTTGCAATACACGATGTCTATTTGCTTATTGCATGAAATAATCGAAACGCGTGTCAACTCTGTACACATCTTCTGTAAACAATGGCTCAATTTCAATTGATACCATTACCTTAACAACGATTATTACGGGGTAGCTCCCAACCTATTCTGCCTTTCTCTGACATACCTATCTATTCTCAATTTAAAATTTCTCTTACGGGTTAATTTTCACTTTTTGTTATGAACATACTAAAGTTTGGTGGATCGTCTGTGGCTACTCCAGCCCGAATAAAATCGGTGATCGAAATTCTTAAGCCTTACCTGCACGAAAATAAATGTGCGGTTGTATTCTCTGCATTTGGTGGAGTAACGGATACCTTAATTACACTTAGTGTTGCTGCGTTAGCTGGTGACGATACGTATAAAGATCAATTGCGTTTGCTTGAGAACCGCCACCTGGATGCAGTAAGGGATTTGATTGGGATACAAAAACAGAGTAGTGTTATCGCTCAGGTGAAATTCACTTTTAATGAACTGGAAGATGTACTTCATGGAGTCTTTTTGGTGAAGGAGCGAACTCCACGCACACTCGATTACATTATGAGTTTTGGGGAAAGGCTTTCTGCTTACATCATTGCTGAAGCCATTAAGGATCAAAAGATAAATGCCAATTATTTGGATGCCCGCAAAGTGGTTTGCACCGATAATCATTTTGGTCACGCCCGGATTAATTTTTCACTAACCAACCAGCGTATCCAAGAGCATTTTGCCAGCCACGATTCATTGCAAATAATTACAGGATTTATTGGCTCTTCTCCTTCAGGCGAAACAACAACAATTGGGCGAAGCGGGTCAGATTATACAGCAGCTATTTTCGCGGCTGCGCTGAATGCTACTTCGCTCGAAATATGGACCGATGTAGATGGCATGATGACTGCCGATCCCCGAAAGGTAAAGAAAGCCTTTACAGTGAAAGAAATGACTTATGAAGAAGCCATGGAGTTATCGCATTTTGGGGCCAAGGTTATTTTTCCGGCCACTATGCAGCCTGCTATGGTTAATCATATTCCAATCTGGATCAAGAATACATTTAACCCTGCTTTTGCGGGAACAAAGATTAGCGATAAATCGAATGGCAAGAATCTGATCATTAAAGGAATCTCTTCGATGGATAAGATCAGCCTGCTTAGTGTGCAAGGCAGCGGACTGGTTGGTGTGGTGGGGGTATCCATGCGACTTTTTGGAACGCTAGCTAAAGAGAACATTAGTGTAATTCTGATCAGTCAGGCCTCTTCGGAGCATTCCATTTGTTTCGCCATTGAAGGCAGTAAAACTAAACAAGCGAAAGAAGCTATTGAAAAGGAATTCCTATATGAGATCAGGAGCCTTGAAATGGATGAAGTAAAAGTTGAGGAGAATCTTTCCATTGTTGCAATTGTAGGCGAGAACATGAAGCATAATCCTGGAACCAGCGGAAGAATGTTTAGCGCATTGGGGAAAAGTGGTATCAATATCAATGCAATAGCGCAGGGATCTTCGGAGCTTAATATTTCAGCCGTAATTCATGAACAGGATATTGCTAAAGCCTTGAATGTTTTACATGAGGCGTTCTTCCTGTCCGACAGGAAAGTTCTCAATGTATTTTTGGTGGGTACCGGTTTGATTGGAAAATCATTGTTGGCTATGATGGAAAAACAATTCAATCAATTGGCCAAGCAGAATCACCTGGAAATACACGTGGTAGGTATTGCAAATAGCAAACGGATGTTATTCCATGAAGATGGACTTTCGTTAACTAATGCGGTAGTTGAAATGAAGGAGTCAGGAGAAGAAATGAACCTGAATGCTTTCTTTGGAACGATGAACGCCATGAATTTATCGAATAGCATTTTTGTGGATTGCACCAGTAGTGAAGAGGTAACTGGGTTTTATGAATCTATTCTATCCTCGAATATTTCTATTGTTACCCCTAATAAGAAGGCGAACTCGGGAACGTATGAAAAGTATTTAGCTTTAAAGGCGGCTGCATTCAAACGCGGGGTCAAGTTTCTTTATGAGACCAACGTAGGAGCTGGGTTGCCGGTAATTAATACGCTAAATGATTTGTTGATGAGTGGTGATCGGGTGATTGGAATTGAAGCCGTGTTAAGTGGAACGCTGAACTATATTTTTAGCACTTATAAAAAAGGGGATCAGTTTAGTAACGTGGTGAAGCAAGCTAAAGAGAAAGGTTACACAGAGCCCGATCCGCGTGATGATTTGAACGGGATGGATGTGGCGCGAAAAATATTGATCCTATCCCGTGAAGCAGGATTACCCATGGAGTTAGAGGATGTTCAGGTTGAAAATCTTGTTCCAGTGGATTGCCTGGGAGAAATGAATACAGATACTTTCTTTGAGAAATTGAATAAGCATAATAAATCTTTTGAAGGACTGCTTGCATCCGCTGAATCAAAGAATGAGAAACTACGCTATATGGCTGTATTAAAAGATGGCAAAACCCAAATTCAATTAGGATCTGTAAATAATCAGCATCCATTTTATTCGTTGTCAGGTAGCGACAATATTATTTTGCTAACTACCGAGCGATATCACGAACGGCCGATGGTTATTCGTGGACCGGGTGCTGGTGCAGAAGTAACAGCAGCGGGTGTCTTTGCAGATATAATCCGTATTGGTAACTATGCAAATAACTAATCGGATGAAGTCAGTAAAAGCCTTTGCCCCAGCCACCGTAGCGAATGTTTGCTGTGGATTCGATATTCTAGGATTTGCCGTTGACGCTCCAGGTGATGAGGTAAAAGTTACGCTACGAAACGACTCTGAAATTAAAATCAAAGAGATAATTGGTGACGAAGGTAAGCTTCCTTACGAAGTTGAAAAGAATACGGCTAGCGTGGCCATTATTTCTTTTTTAAAGAAGATAGAGAGTAAACAGGGAGTCGACATTGAGTTAGTAAAGAATTTACCATTAGGAAGTGGTATGGGCTCCAGTGCTGCCAGTGGGGTAGCCGCTTTAATTGCCATCAATCATTTAATGGGTAACCCACTTACGCGTAATCAGTTGGTGCCACACGCGATGGAAGCAGAGCGAATTGCCTGTGGGGCCGCTCATGCCGATAATGTTGCCCCATCTTTATTAGGTGGCTTTGTCCTTGTTCGGGATTATGATCCCTTGGATGTTATTAAAATCGAGGCGGTGGAAAATCTGTATTGCACGCTTGTTCATCCACACCTCGAATTAAAAACAGAAGATTCTCGTAAAGTGTTAAGACATTCAGTAACCTTGAAAGACGCGATTACTCAAAGTGGGAACATAGCAGGCTTGATGATTGGATTATTAAAACCTGACTATCACTTGATTTCAAGATCCTTAAAAGATGTAATTGCAGAACCAATGCGGTCGGTATTTATTCCTGGCTTTAACAATCTGCGACAAATCGCCATGGAGGCCGGTGCGTTAGGCTTTGGAATTTCCGGATCGGGGCCAACGGTATTTGCGTTAAGCCAAAGCGAGACAAAAGCGCAACAGATAGCAGAGGCAATTCAAGTAGAATTTTTAAGACATAAGCTAAATACCGATCCCTATGTTTCAAAAGTTAATCAGGAAGGAGCCAAAGTATTAACCGTTGATTAGATTCGAGCATGAATTACTACAGTACAAACAATAAGAATCAAAAAGTAAGTCTGCGCGAGGCGGTTATTCAAGGGTTAGCACCAGACAACGGGCTTTATATGCCTGAAGAGATTCCTGGATTGCCACGAGCATTTTTCAAATCGCTACAAGATCGATCGCTTGCTGAAATTGCTTATTATGTTTCCAAAGCAATTGTAGGCGATGATTTACCCGAATCGGAATTAATTGAAATTGTTGATCACACCATTCAGTTTG
The DNA here is from genome assembly GCA_016712035.1 of Flammeovirgaceae bacterium. Classification (GTDB taxonomy): domain Bacteria; phylum Bacteroidota; class Bacteroidia; order Cytophagales; family Cyclobacteriaceae; genus ELB16-189. The sequence continues at coordinate 55,818 of JADJRT010000015.1, forward strand.
ATGCGCCTTTAGTTCCAATAGAATCCGGTGTGCATGCCTTGGAATTATTTCATGGACCTACCCTGGCATTTAAAGATTTTGGTGCGCGGTTTTTGTCCGGCTTACTTGGATACTTCGCTGAGCAACAAAATAAGGAGATAACTATTTTGGTTGCTACTTCGGGCGATACGGGAAGTGCTGTGGCAAATGCATTTTTACACGTACCCGGCACACGGGTAGTAGTACTATACCCATCTGGTAAAGTAAGTGAAGTTCAGGAAAAACAATTCACCACCTTAGGAAATAATATTATTGCCCTAGAGGTCAGCGGCTCGTTTGATGATTGTCAGCATTTAGTAAAGCAGGCATTTTTAGATGAGCAGCTTAAGAAAAAATTATTTCTTACTTCGGCCAACTCAATTAATATTGCCCGTCTCATTCCGCAAATGTTTTATTACTTCTATGCTTATGCACAGATGGATTCAAAAAAGCCGGTGGTAATTTCTGTGCCCAGTGGAAATTTTGGAAATCTTACAGCCGGTCTAATGGCTAAAAAAATGGGTTTAGGTGTAAATAAGTTTGTCGCGGCAACGAATGTAAATGATATAGTTCCTGAATATCTGAGAACAAAATTTTTTGAACCGCGTAAGTCAAAACAAACCATTAGCAATGCAATGGATGTGGGAAACCCAAGCAACTTTGCACGGATGATTGACTTATATCAATCCGATTTTGAAAAACTATCTTCAGACATAGTTGGATATTCTTATTCGGATAAAGAAACACAAGGGGCCATGAGGCTAGTCTCAAAACAATCGGGATATACAATGATCCACATGGAGCTATCGGCTATCTGGGTTTAAAAGATTTTATGAAGAACAATCCCGGGTATTCCGGAATATTTCTGGAGACAGCTCATCCGGCCAAGTTTAAAGAGGTTGTGGACGAAGCAATTGGTCATGAAATAAAACTTCCTCATAAACTCAAAGAATTTATGAAAGGGAAGAAGCAATCAATTTCCATTGCTTCGGATTTTGAGGCATTTAAAAAATTACTTCCAACCTTGCTCCCCTAAAAGCGGAACAAAAGCAAAGGAGTCGAATTCTTCTTTCTTCAATTCACCTTTCACCTTGGTGATTCGCAACATCTTTTGACTTTCGCGATTTCCAACCGGGATGAGCAAAATACCTCCTTCTGCTAATTGATCTGTTAAAGCGGTTGGTACAACTGGTGCTCCGGCTGTTACAATTATTTTATCGTACGGGGCTTTGGCAGGAATCCCTTTTGAGCCATCGCCAAAAAAGAAATAAGGTTTATATCCCAACAAGGGTAAGAAGTCGCGGGTGCGCTCGTAGAGTTTTTTGTTATACTCGATGGTATAAACTTTTGCACCCATTTCAAGTAATACGGCAGCCTGATAACCCGATCCTGTGCCGATTTCTAAAACTTTATCGCCAGCTTTTATTTTGAGTTTTTCTGACTGAAATGCAACAGTAAAGGGCTGGGAGATGGTCTGCCCCTCACCGATGGGAAAAGCCTTGTCCTCGTAGGCGTGATTGATCAGTACATCGTCAAAAAAGCATGTCTGGGCACTTTACCAATTGCATCTAAAACTCGACTATCAGAAATGCCCTTTTCTTGCAGTTTTTTAACCAGTTTGTTTCGCAATCCACGCTGCTTGTAGTTGTCCTCAATCATTTCTGTAAACGTCATTTTGGCGCTAAAAACGCCATTTTTTCAGGGTAAACAAAGTTTTAGAAAAAGTTTAGGAAAATTGAAACTCAAGCCCCTACTTTGGGGTTCTCTAAAGCACAGTAAATACTATTTTGCCATAGCGTTAAACTGTGTTAAACCTGACCTTGAAAGCCCGTTGGTTTTGCTTCCAACTGCCTAAAGGTCAGGTTATTTTTTTGCCTGTTTTTCAGAATCCAATCAATATAAAAGGTGCCCAATAGTATGGTGATGCATAGGTCCCTTTGTCAATCATTTTAAGTTTTGCGTCCCGCAATCCGCTGCTGAAGGTCTCATTTTGTTGCTGTAAAAGAGTTTGATAGAAAGTGGTCATTAATTCAGCTGTCGATTCATCGGCTACGCTCCAAAATGAAACGATAATATTTTTTGCACCTGCATAAACCAGGGCTCTCGACAACCCAATAACGCCTTCACCTTTCGAAATTTTACCCAAGCCAGTTTGGCAAGCCGATAAAGACACTAAGTTTGCATTTAATTGAAGATTATAAATTTCGCCCGAGTAAAGATTGCCATCCTCGGCTTCCGTATTATTCTGCAAAAAAATTCGGGAAAGTTCGGGGTTCTCTTCATCTACAATTCCATGGGTAGCAAAATGCACTAGCGAATAGTTTTGAAGCGTACCATCTTTGATCGCTGTTTCACTTGCCAGATCATGAGTGAGTACTTCACAAGAAATGTTTTTGCCTTTAAAGAGTTCCGAGATTTCACTTACTTCTTTTTCTGTTCCGGGTAATGCATTCAAGTTATCCTTTTCGGGAAATGAAACCGGAGCCAGCAGGCGGGCAGAAGTTATTAATGTATTTGAAGTGGTGAGCTTCTTTTGTAAAAGTAAACCCGCTGAAAACTCATAACGAATGGAGTAATTTTTTATGAGATAAGGGAGTTGACTGAATGGAGTTTGGCTATCTTTTACAGACTTGGTAAGTAATGCTTCAAATGGAATAATACTCATTCTACCAGAAGGTAAAATCACCAAGTTATCGATGCCGGAAGAAAGACCTTTCGGAATTAAAAGTTTATAAAGATTTCGTGAACTTACAATAAATGTTTTTTGGTCAGAGAAATACATGCTATTTCTAAATCCATTGAGGAATTTATCATAATCAGCGGGCAGCGATTGATCTTTGATTGAAAAGCGTTTGCGTGTGATAAGATAGGTATAAAGGCGATTATTTTTTCATCTATGAAATAACTTAGTAATGCAGTCTTTTCATTTAGTAATTCTTGTATTTGCCCGATGGAGGGCGCTGAGGAATTGAACTTAAGGTTAAAGTACTCTGGATAATTCTTTTCAAGTTGAAGGGTAAATTCGCTGTACGCCTGGTTCAAATGAAAGGCGGTTTCTCTTAGATATTTCTCCTCATCATCGGAGGGTTTTTGTGAAAGCTTCTGAGTAATCAGGGCCATAGCAGACTTCAGACTCTTCTCTTCTTCTAACAGATCGGTCGGGATATTGGCAAACGATTTAGCGTTGGCATCAGCAATGGCTTCTTGCAGCACAGCTGACTTACTTTTCTCGGCAAAATAGAAGGATTCTTCGCGGTATTCCGTTCTGTGTTTAAACGAAACTTCACTGAGCATGTGCGCTATTCGCACACCGTCTGCATAAACCTCGTTAGCAATTGATCCCAACGTAATTTTGTCGGCTTCGTTGGTGGTTTGTTGTCGCAGAAGATCAATTAAAGAATCGCAAACCTGCAAAGTAGTGAGCCCTAGCGTAAGGTCCATTACCTTCAATGTTTTCCCTAAAAAACGTGCCTCTAGAATTTCTGCCTTATACATTAATGAATACAAGAGTTGCGTGCCGCTATAAAAATTTTCACCTTTTGGATTCACCAGATAATTTTCGTCATTAAAATCACTCACGTTTGCAATCAGTGATCTTTGATAATTGACTAAAGCGTCATCAAACTTATTTTGTGATTTTTCAATATTGCCAATCAGTGTATACATATAGGCAACATCCGGATGTTTTTTTCCATCCGAAGCCAGGTACATTTGTAAGGCTTTGTTATAATATTCCAAGGCAGTTGCCTGATTATTCATTTTGGAATAAGTTTCTCCAATGTAACGCAAAACAAAAGCCTTGGCGGGATGCGGCTGCGGATACATTTTTTCCCAAATCTTCAAGGAAGTTTCAAAGTAGTTAATCGCGTCTCCATAAAGCTCCAGATATAGATATACTACACCCAGGTTAGAATTGGCAATGGCAAACTTTTGATGATCCTTACCATGTAATTTTTCATACATGGAGGTTGCCATTTCATAATTGTCTAATGCTTTGTCAAGGTCAAGACTTGTATAGATCAACCCCAGATCGTTGTAGGAGGCAGCAATTAATTCATGGGTTTCCGGCAAAACATCTTTGCGTAGCGATAATGCCATCAACTGCTGTTGTTCAGCTTGCGAATACTTTCCCGTGTTAAGATACACTTGTCCCAAATAAGTAAGTGCTTGTGCGGTGGCCAAATTGTTGTTGCCTTGTTGGAGTAAGCTAACGGCATGAATTAATGTTTCAAGGGCCAAATCATTACGTCCCTGGTTGAGGAAAAGAAATCCGATATTGGTTTCCGTAATGGCAACCAATGTCTCCGGACTTTTTGATGATCTGCTTTTTTCGAGAATCACCTTTAACAAGGCATCGGCATCTTCAAATTTTCCTGACCTGATATAAGCCTCAGCCTTTTTATTTTCCAATATGATTTGTAATGAAAGATCACTTGTCTTGAATTGATCAACTTGTGTAATTACATCTTCAAAACGGCTGTCAAATAAAAGTTCATCCACCTTTTGAATTATAGGATCTTGCTTTTGGGCATGAACATCAAAACAGATAAGAAGCAGGAGTGAAACGAGGATATTTCTTATCATGGTTAGAACCGATAATTGTAACTGACTGTTGAAACGAGTACACGAGTTAATCCATCAGGATTTACATCACGTTGGGTTATCTTTTTGCCCAGTAATAATCGCACCCCAGACTTTACATTGAAATTATAACCAACCGTGCCAATTCCTGATAGCGCCATTCCTGTTGTGCCATCAAGTTCTATCCGTTGTAACGTATTTGGGTTTGTTATCTCATCTTTATTAATTCTGAAGATAGGGAGTAAGCCAAGTGTGAAGTTAAATCGGGCGTACCGGAAGTTTCGTTCCACACGAAACATGACATCGGTGCCTCGTTTAAGTTCGTAACAAGGCGCATATTCTCTTACATAATCCTCCCCTTCGCCATTGTTGTAAACTGGTATCCAGCCGCTCCATGTAAATTGATTGCCATTTTGATTGAATGGATGCTGGATGCCAGTAGCTACCAGCCATTTTCTATTTACAAGTGAAATGCCAGTTATAAAATCGTAGGTGCCTAAACTGGTTTGATAATACATCGGGAAGGGGAGCCCCTCATCAGATTTTAAATTGGAGTTATTAGAAGGAATTTTCCCGCCTACGGAAAGACTAATATCAAATTTTTCTGATGAGTACAGATTTCTTGTTAAACAAAGAGACAGGTCAGACAGACTGGCCGTGTTTCCAAAATTTCCACTTGCTGCCAGGTACGGCACCTTTACCTGAAAGAAGGTTTTGCTATCAATAATATTGAAACTAAAATCAGCCGTAGCTACATAAATTTTTGGAGAAAGAGTTGTGGTAGCACGATAGAAACTTATTTCCATCGATCTTAATTTGATAGGTACTTTTTTATTAAAAGGTTGATCGGGTTTCATTGCGCCCATCGTACAAAATCCTGCATCGCTGCAGCCTTGTGCGAATAAACAATCCGTAAGGAATAGAGTGGGAATTAGTATTATAAAACCTCTTAGCGCTTTCATATGACACTACTTTCGTTGTCCTGTTATTGATACAGCATCTATTTCGTTCCAGCCATCTACCTCTTTGCTATTAATTGCCAGTCGGATGGCATCAGCAAAATAAGTTGTTTCAATGAGTTGAATAGTGAAGATTCTTGACGAGGCTGGAAGATTTTTAATACTAGGTTTGGAGTAAACTACCTTCCATTTTTTACTTCCAGAGTCGCGCAAGTAGATGGAGTCAATTGCGCCTGGGTTAAGTGTTTCATAGATTTCAATTTTCGTTACAGTTTGCAGCGTATCAAAACCCAACTCCAGAAACTCTCTTTTCTCGTCTGCAGTTAAGGAAGCCCAAGCTGTTGTAAGGTCCCCATACATAGGATAGGTATCTGGTTTTCCAAGGGCTTTGTTAGCTGACCACGAGGTTGATTGGTATTGAGAGCTATATCGAATAACCTTACTGGCGTACTGACTTATTTTTATTCCTTCAAAGGGTTCGAAGTCAGAGCATCGTACTAGTACAACACAAAGGAACAGGGCGGCTAGCTTATATCTCATTCTTGAATTCGAACATATACCCTAAAGATACAAACTCGATCAAGAAAAATAACATTATTAAATGATCAAATCCGATTACATACCGAGTGACTGATTCTCAATAGAAGCTAACTCAATGATTTTTCGTATTCGGCAGGATTAAGATCGTTAAAGAAGTAGTGTACCGGATTGGCATGACTACCATTAACAAACACTTCGTAGTGTAAATGCGGTGCGGTAGACAGACCGGTGTCACCCACGTATCCAATGAGGTCTCCGCGTTTTATTTTTTGACCTTGTTTGACTGCAAAACCATGCATGTGTGCATACCGGGTTCGATAACCAAATCCGTGATCTATTTCCAGCATTTTACCATAGCCGCTAAAACTAACATGAAGTTTGTCTATCACCCCATCGGCTGTTGCATAAATGGGCGTTCCAATGGCAGCAGCAAAGTCAATACCCGTATGCATTTTTTTTACTTTGTAGATAGGATGTATGCGCATTCCAAAACCCGAGGCCAGAGCAATGAGTTGTTTGTTTGCAACGGGTTGAATAGCTGGGATAGCAGCAAATAATTTTTCTTTGCTCTCCGCTAACTCAACCACATCGTCTTGAGATTTTGATTCTATATAAATCTTTCTTCTAAGGTTATCCACGCTTTCACTCAGCGATACGATGATGTCCTCATGAATTGTGTTTTTGTTTTTGATATCCTCATAGCGATCTAATCCGCCAACACCGGCATCCCGAATCCCTTTATCGATTGGCTCGGCACCCAAAACAACGCGATATATATTATCATCGCGGTATTCCATATTAACGAGTTGCTGCTTAAGATTCTCAACCTCAGCCTGCAGATTCCCGTAATAGAATTCCATTTCTTTTACTTCATTTTTGAGAATTAATTCCTTGGGCGACTCAAAATAAGAACTATACAGAATCAATAAAGCCACCGCCATGGCCAATGTGAGTGATAGGATACCAAGCGTGTTTAGCACGATGTCTCCGGTCGAGGTTTTAATTCGCTCGTATTTGCAAGTCTCAGTGTCGTAGTAATACTTTATTCTTGCCATAATTTTAAAGTCAAAAGGTTTTTAGGCGGGTCTGAAAACATGGATACTTTCGGGTTTACATTCAATAAAAGGGCCATTCAGAAGGTCTATACAATAAGGAATGGCCGGAAACACAGCATCTAAACACTGGCGGATTGCTTTTGGTTTCCCTGGCAAATTTACAATTAATGTTTGATTTCTGATTCCTGCGGTCTGCCTGGATAGAATAGCGGTGGGCACATATTTTAAACTCTCTAATCTCATCAATTCACCAAAACCGGGCATCATCTTATCACACACGGCTTCGGTTGCTTCTGGAGTTACATCCCGTTTGGCTGGCCCTGTTCCACCACAAGTAATAATCAAACAGCATTTTTTTTTATCAGCCATTTCAATGAGTGTGCTTTCAATTAATGCTTGCTCATCAGGGATAACCGCATACTCTTTTTCCCAATCACTTACGAGATATTCATTCAATGTATTTACGATGGCTTTACCGGGTATGTCTTCATAGATGCCTTTGCTGGCACGATCTGAAATATTGATTATCCCGATTCTTATTTCGCTCATGAATGGTTTACAAGTTATGAGGAAGATTGATGAATTCTTGCTTTTAAGTCTTTGCGCTCTTCCTTTTTTAAAAACCTGCCGTCCTTTATTTATTCCCTTTCGCAATTCCTTTTGAGCCTCGAAGGGTAGAACAAGTATATCGGTACATGCTTGAGAACAACAACCGGAGTATTTAGCAGCGCATTCTTCGCACTGAATGAACAATAAGTGGCAGCCGTCATTCTTACAGTTAGTGTGGGTGTCGCAAGGTTTTCCACACTGGTGGCATTCACTGATAATCTCGTCTGAAATGCGTTCACCAAGACGTTCGTCAAACACAAAATTTTTACCAATAAATTTATTTTCTAATCCTTGCGTTTTCACTTGGCGGGCATATTCAATGATTCCTCCATTCAACTGAAATACATTCTTAAATCCTACGTGTTTAAACCAGGCACTCGCTTTTTCACACCGTATTCCACCCGTACAATACATCAGTAAATTCTTATCCTTTTTATCTTCCAGTAAATCCTTTACTACCATGAGTTCTTCTCTAAACGTATCAACATCGGGGCAGATGGCATTTTTAAAATGACCAATTTCGCTTTCGTAGTGATTACGCATATCGACAATAACTGTATCGGGATTGTCGGCAAGGGTATTAAACTCGGTTGCATTAACATGAACCCCACAGTTGGTAACATCAAAGGTATTGTCGTTCAAGCCGTCAGCCACAATTTTACTGCGAACAAGAATCTTTAGTTTAAAAAAAGATTTTCCATTATCATCTACTGCGATATTTAATCGGATTCCATCCAACCATGAGATGCTAAATAATTCAGCTTTGAAGTCATTCAACTCTTCGGACGGAATACTTATTTGTGCATTGATTCCTTCGCGGGCAATGTAGATCCTGCCCCATACCTGCATTCTTTCTAACTGTTTGTATAGATCATTCCTAAAACTGGCCGGATCTGCAATGGGATAATACTTGTAGAAAGAGATAGTCGTGCGGGCTTGGACGCTATTGTGGAGGCGTTCTTTCAGCTCTTTTCCGTTAATGCGATTATATAAGGCCATACTGCATGAATTTGAACAAGCAAATTTAATGAATTTCCTGGTTTCGTTAGTTGAGAGTGAAGGCTACTTAGTGGAGGGCTGAAGTTCCCCTTCAATAGTTTATTATAATCTTCGCAAGAAAGGCTGCCCTTTAAGTTACAATACCCACAAGTTTTATAGGTGTTGCCAAAATAATTTTTCTTAATGATAACGGTGGAACCATTGCATACCGGGCAAACTACTTTACCGGTAGGGCCACAATCCATATTAAAGTCTTTAGAAAATACTTGCGATGCCTGTGTCGATTCCAACTGTCGTTGCTTTAATAATTCCGCTTCTGCTTTTGACTTAATTGAAATCGCTTCTTCCGAAAATTTGCCTGAGGTGCCTTTCAATTGAATGTATTTATTCAGCCAGTCGGTGCTTTGTTTGTACTTGCCGAGGTAAAATGAATTTTTACCCAGATAAAAAGTAAGATCAGACGGAACACTCCGAACACTTTTTAGCAAGTAGATAATTTTTATCTCAGCCGCTTCGTATTGTTCTGTATCGATAAGTTGTTCTACGGAATCAATCTGCAAATCAATCTCGCGTTGCTTATCGGCCTGACGCTCAATTTCTAACTGACGGATTTTTTCTTGTTCATTGGATTGTGTGAATGCCATGAACGAAAGGCCAGAGAAAAGTAAAAAAAATATAAAATGCTTATTCACAACCACACAGTTATTTCGTGATGTAATCTTCTTTGGATAGTTGAAGCCATTCAAGTGTAGCGTTACAAAAAATATCTTCTTTTACAGACTCAGCTAAATTCATATCCTCAATAAACTTTCCAATTTCTAAATCGCCAAGCGGGAAGGGGTAATCCGATCCCAATACAACCCGTTTGCTTCCTTGAAGCTTCAATACATATTCCAACATCAAAGGATCGTGCGTTACACAATCTACCCAAAACTTGCCCAAATACTTGCGCGGATTCTCATTGTTGTCAATTGCTACCAGGTCGGGCCGGCAATTAAAACCATGTTCAATGCGACCTATGGTGGGCAAGAACGATCCGCCTGCATGAGCAAACAACCCGATTTTTTTGATTCGCGCTAATTCCTTTACGGCTAGTTCCGTATCCTGCATTGGGATAGTACCCAATCCAACGTATTGCTTTGGATATTTATCTACCAGCTTGGCAAGGTTGTCGTTTAGAAATTTTGATAAGTCGAGGCAATTGAGTGGTTGCGCCCAATACGAGAACATAACCGGAATGGTACATACCACTTGTACCTGCGTGTGGTATTGTTTGTATTCTTCAATCCGAACATCTGCGTCCCAACAATTATCTTTTATCTCGCGGAAGAACTGATTACCCCGCATCATCTTGGCATAGCCCTGTTTGTGATGTTGTAAGTAGATGAAGTCGCCATAACCAAACTTCTCGCTCCAGTTGGGCATCTTTTTAGGAAGGATATGTGTGTGGGCGTCAATCTTAAGCATTGCTTAATGGCTAATCCGGCAAAGGTAGATATTTTAACCGCAGTTTAAATTAACAATCCCTTAAGTATCTACTTTTTTTGAAAGCAATTTATTGGGAGCGCCATGGTTACTATTTGTCAATACTTCCTTCTGTGTAAATAGGCCCTAGCAATTAAATAAAACCTTATATTTTGCAATAGATTAAGTCTTTAAATCCGACCGTATGAAAAAATATTTGCTCATGCTCTTTGGCTGGTTATTGATCAGTCAATTAATAGCACAAACACCTGACGAGATTTACAAAAACTCGAGGCAATCGCCATTATTGATCAAAAAGTAATGATGCCCATGCGCGATGGAGAAAGACTAGCTACGGATATTTATCGCCCCAAGGGAAATGCAAAAGCTCCAATTGTATTCTCGCGAACACCGTACAATTTCAATTCGTGGATAGATGGAGAACTGCGTACGCGCACACTCGAAACCGCCTATGAAGCTGTGCAACGTGGCTATGCCTATGTAGTTCAAAATGAAAGGGGTCGGTTTTTCTCGGAAGGCGAGTGGGATATTTTAGGTACGCCAACAACCGATGGCTATGATGCCTTTGAATGGATGTCGAAGCAAGCGTGGTCAAACGGAAAAATTGGATTAATAGGATGTTCATCCACAGCTGAGTGGCAGATGGCAGTGGCTTCGCTTAACCATCCCGCTTTAGCGGCTATGGTTGCGCAGGGTTTTGGCGCGGGAGTTGGTCGTGTGGGTGATTTTTATGAGCAGGGCAATTGGTATCGGGGTGGGGCACAACAGATGTTGTTTACGGCCTGGTTATATGGAACTCAAAATGATAAGTTCAGACCAACTTTTCCTAAAGATATTAAGCAGGAAGATTTAGTTCGCGTTCAACGCTATTATGACTTAGCTACCGAGATGCCGAAAGTTGATTGGGCTCAAGCCTTAAATCATTTGCCTGTTCAGGACATCATTAAAAATGTAAATGGCCAGGTAGGTGTTTATGATCAAATGATTGTTCGCAAACCGAATGATCCGGCCTGGTTTAAAGGGGGCTTGTATCACGACAACATGCCCTTAAATGTGCCGGGTTTTTGGTTTGTGTCCTGGTACGATGTTTCCAGTGGTCCGAATCTAGCCTTGTTCAATCATGTTCGTAAAAATCCCGATCCGGCTATTGCCGATAATCAATATCTTGTGATTGCGCCAACATTACATTGTGCATTTAAGCGTGCTACAGAGAACACTGTCGTTGGTGAACGCAGTATGGGCGATGCCCGCTTAAACTATGATGAACTTACATGGGGTTGGTTTGATATGTTGTTAAAAGGAGAGCAAAACGATTTTAAGAAAACCACCCCGCGGGTGAGATACTTTACTATGGGTAGTAATAAATGGCAAGCGTCAGAAACCTGGCCACCACAAAATGCAGTACCAACAAATTATTACCTGACCAGTGGCGGAAAAGCAAATACTCGCAATGGTGACGGTGCGTTGGTTGCAAAAGTGCCTTCTTCCGATAAGCCTGATTCTTTTAAGTATGACCCTGCTAAGCCTGTAAATTCATATGGGGGCAATGTGTGTTGCACGGGGACTGCTGTTAATGGTGGATCATTCGATCAATCACAAATGGAATTGCGTGATGATATTTTGGTTTATACTTCTGAACCTTTAAAGGAAGGTCTTGAAGTAAGTGGATTCATCAACGCTACGCTGTATTTATCGTCAGATGTTAAAGACACGGATGTTACTTTAAAGTTGATTGATGTTTCTCCGGATGGAAAGGCCTATAATCTTGATGAAACTATCCAACGGGTGCGTTACCGCGAAGGGTATGAGAAGGAAGTCTTTATGGAAAAGGATAAAGTGTATGGTGTTAAACTTACGCCCTTATCCACCAGTAATTATTTTGCTGCAGGACATCGCATTCGCATCGAAGTGTCGAGTAGTAACTTTCCGCGCTTTGAACGTAATCTAAACACAGGTGGAAATATTTTTGATGAGTCAGTCGGAGTTGTTGCCACGAACAGTATTCATCATTCAAAGAAATATCCTTCCGTAATTCAACTGCCTATTGTAAAGAAGTAGAAAGATGGGTTACACTTTTCTTTGCTGAAGTAGTTCGATGTGATGCTTGATATGATAGGCAGAGAAGAACAACATTTCGCGCAACGTAAGTTTCCCTAAGAGGGGATGGGGTAGTAGATGTTGATCGAGTTGATCTTCGCTCCACCTGCTTAGGCGGTTAATCATTTTATCCGTTTCGCGTTTAAACGCATCTAATTTCTTTGCTTATCCGCCCAGGCAACAGCGCGTGGTATAAACCTGCCGGACGCACGGCCGCCGGCAGCTAATTTTTGCAGATAAGGGTCTATCAATTCCTGGTTCGTTCTAGCTTTCCGATTGGGCTTTCCATATAGAATTTGAAAAAGAAAACCTGGCAGGGTTAGTGCCAGGTTTACAGGAGCAAGACTTTTATTCAGATGTTCTATAATTTGACCAAACGACCACTTTCCATCAGGAGAATATGTAAATGAACTTTCTGTTTGCTCATTAATAAATTTTATGAATGTAGCAGTGTTTACTAAGAGTTGTTCTTGAATAAACGCCTTATCTTCTTTCATTACAAACTCCAACCCGGTCTGTATTCACGTTTCACAAATTGATTTGCTTCATCAAAGTTTGTGATTTTCATGTTCTTGGCATCCCACAGTAATTTTTTTCTTCCAGGAAATCCTTTATCAGTGCGCATACCATAACTTCTTATCGCCAGGTTGCCCATCAACACTGCCTCCGTAAACGGACCCGCATATTCAAAGGGTGAGCTTAACGGTATCTTTCCGTACCCTGCGATACATGAGTCGACCCATTGCGTATAGTGTCCGTCTTCACCACCGGGTACCCGCGTAATTGTCTGCTTTGGTAAGGTTACGTCTTTCATTCGTGAGCTTGGAAGTAAAATAGGAGGCCGTTCATAGTTGCCTATCAACTTACCCTTTGTTCCCTCAAAGATGTATCCGTTGCCTCCATCACCCATCATTTCTTCAGGCAATAATTCATCCGGGCGTTTAGGAATCAGACCACCGTCCATCCAGGTAAATTTGATATCACCTTTTCCATCGGTGCGAGGAAACTTAAGGTGAATAATAGAAGAAGCGGGACAACTGTCTTTATAATCAGCCATCTCAAAAAAGTCTGACCAGGCCGTAGTTGTACTACACTCTACTTCCGTGGGATAATCAATCGGAAGAATCCGGAAGGCAGCATCCATAATATGACAAGCCATATCGCCCAATGCACCGGTACCAAAATTCCACCATCCACGCCAGTTGAAAGGATGATAAGCCGGATTGTATTCTACTTCTTTAACAGGTCCTAAAAATAAATCCCAATCTAGTTCCTTTGGTATTTCGTGCTTACCCGTAGGCGTAGGGATACCTTGCGGCCAGACCGGTCTATTCGACCAACATTGTACGGTATGCACATCGCCAATTAAACCGGCATCCACCCACTCTTTTGCGGTGCGCACGAAATCTGCAGAAGCATATTGATTACCCATTTGTGTAACCACTTTATATTTTTTAGCAGCTTCGGTAAGCATACGGGCCTCATAAATATCGTGGGTCAATGGCTTTTGAACATATACGTGTTTACCTCGTTGCATGGCGGCCATGGCAGCCACCGCGTGAGTATGATCGGCTGTGGAAACAGAAACGGCATCTATATTCTTAGCTTCCTTGTCCAACATTACCCGAAAATCTTTATATGATTTGGCAGCCGGAAAGTTTCTTCTTGATTCGATGGTTTGTCGGTCATCGATATCGCAGAGAAATGAAATTTTTGCTTTTGGATTTCCTTTTGTTTTGCCATCGATGCTGCCAGCAAAACCTGTTAAATCACTTGCTCCTTTGCCACCCACTCCAATGCCAGCAATGTATAAGGTATCGCTTGGGGCGAGAAAGTTATTGCCACCCAATACAAATCTTGGAACGATAGTAAAAGCGGCTGCGGCTAATCCTGCAGTTTTAATAAAATCTCTTCTGGATACTTGGGCAGATGGTATACTTGAATTTTTATTTGGCATTGGTCTATTGGTTACTTGAAACTGGTTGCTCGTTACTACATACTGAATACCGATTACCTTTTACTGAATACTGCTTACTTTTAACTATCACCATCCCGTTCTATACTCACGCTTCACAAACTGATTGGCATCGTCAAAGTTGGTAATCTTCATGTTAGGTCCATCCCATAGAAGTTTTATAAAACGACCTGGATAATCAAATTGATCTGCTCTTCCACCTTGGCGTTGCTTGCGAATATCATAACTGCGAATCGCCAAATTACCCATCAATAATCCCTCGGTTAAAGGTCCGGCTAATTCAAAAGGCGATGATAATTCGGTTTTTCCATAACCAGCAATACAACCCTCAACCCATTGGGCATAGTGACCATCCGCACCATCTGTAACTCGCTTATATTTTTGAGCAACATTCGCTTCTTTGGTTAAAGCAGTTGGTAACAATTGTGGATTAATACCATAGGTACTGCACATCATTTTGCCTTTCGAGCCAACCATGATTACACCATTACCACCATCACCCATCATTTCATTTGGGCCAAGTTCTTCTGGGCGCTCAGGTTGAATGCCGCCATCCATCCAATGGAATTTTACATTAGGCTTTCCGGTTGCACCGGGGAAGGTCATGATAACATGTGAAGAGGGGGGACAGCTATCCGGAAAATATCCCCGCTTGAATTCATCCACATAAACACTCCCCACACTGCACTCTACTTCAGTCGGATAGCCTAGCCCTAAAACCCGGAAAGGAGGTTCAATAATATGACAAGCCATATCGCCCAATGCACCGGTTCCATAATCCCACCAGCCACGCCAGTTAAACGGTACTAATTTATCTACATAATTTTTTTGAGGGGCTGTTCCCAGCCAAAGATTCCAATCCAATTCTTTCGGAATTTCAGGACTCACGGTTGGCCACGGAATTCCTTGTGGCCATACGGGTCTGTTTGTCCAACAATAAACGGTATGCACATCGCCAATTTTTCCAGCTTCATACCATTCACGCATTTGTCTTACGCCATCACCCGATGCACCTTGATTCCCCATTTGAGTTACTACCTTATATTTCTTAGCAGCTTCTGTAAGCATACGAGCTTCAGCGATATCATGAGTCAATGGTTTCTGAACATAAACGTGCTTACCTAATTCCATAGCTGCCATGGCCTGAATGGCGTGCATATGGTCAGGTGTAGAAACGGATACCGCATCAATGCTTTTGTGATTTTCATCAAGCATTTTGCGATAATCTTTGTAATATTTTGCTTTTGGAAAATTCTGAACAGAGGTAACTGCTCTCCGATCATCAACATCGCATAAAAAACCGATGTCGGCTTTGCCACTTTTTGCGAACATGGCAATATCACTTTGCCCTTTGCAGCCAGCTCCAATTCCGGCAACAATAATCTTATCGCTGGGGGCGAGGTAGCCTTTACCCAATACGTGACGAGGAACAATAGTTACTGCTGCCGCGGCTAACCCGGCACGTTTAATAAAACTTCTTCTGGTAGTCATGGTAGAGAATTTTTAAATTGATTCTTGTTCGTTACTAGTTTCTGGTTACTCGATTCTTGACACTTAATTACATAATCTTCCACCAGTATCCAGTTAATCAAACTTAACACTTTCGGCAAGCGTGCGTTCATCGTATTTCATTCCATATTGATCTAATACGTCTTGAGGTACACCATCCCACTGGTTGGGTTTATTACCTGCATATCCGAGGTCTTTGATCCCAATTTCACTGGTGAAAAAAACCACAGGCGGTCAGGTCGCGCATTAAGTTAAAGAACGCCACTCCCTGTTGCAATTCTGGTTTCGCTTTTTCCGGATAAGCGATATTATCGACCATTTCAATTTGTTGTGATGAACTACAACTTGCAAAATCTGCATTGAAACGTTTCAAACAGTGAATATCTAACCACTTCAATCCACCTCGCATGGGAGTTTGATGGCGGGGCATGTCTTTCACTATAAATTCAATAAAGTCAGGAACTTTAGCATCCGTTGCCGAGCCCGAGGTTCCATCTTTTGGGATTATGATATCCGTCAGAATAGAAATGGTTTTCATTTCATGTTCATCAAAGAAAGTTTCGCTTACTAATTTTGCTTCACGAATCAATTCTTCCTTCGTCCGGTCAATAGTAAAACTTGCCGGAGCTTTTGGTGTTTCCTTTGTTCCTGGTTCGCACGCGATCAGTGCACTCGCTCCCAGTGAACCGACTGCAAGGGTCTTTAAATATTTTCGTCTATCCATAACCTTTAGTCTTTAGTCTTTAGTATTGAGTCTATAGTCCTTAGTTTGAGTCGCAGTCACATTACTATGGACTATCGACTATTACTATTGACTCATATATTCTGCTTCTTTAATTCATCAATAATAAATTCACTTGCCCGCATCGACAATGCAAGAATTGTCCAGGTTGGATTTTTATCGGCCTGAGAAACAAACGGACCGCCATCCACCACAAACAAATTTTTACAATCGTGAGCCTGATTGAATTTATTTACGACTGATTTCTTTGGATCACTGCCCATTCGGGTAGTACCCACTTCGTGGATAATTCTACCAGGAGCCTCCAGACCATAATCATTCTCAGCGCTGCTTTTTCCCCACGTTACTACACCACCCATGGTATCAATAATTTCGGCAAACGTTTCTTTCATATGCTTAGCCTGTTTTACTTCCTGATCGCTCCATTTGTAATGAAAGCGCAACACAGGAATACCAAACTTATCAACGGTAGTTGGATCAATCTCGCAGTAATTGTCTTCTCGTGCTATGGCTTCGCCTCGGCCCGACATACCGAAGGTTGCTCCATAAAAATAGCGGTAGTCATCTTTTAATGAGGCACCGTACCCGCCAGCTTCTTTTTGTGTGCCATCACGTCCAGGGTATTTTCCATTGGTTCCTTGCATTCCAAAACCAAATCCATAACCCGGCATACCCATGCCCCCATAATATTCTATGTGGTATCCCCTGGCAAAGTCAAGTTTTTTATTGTCGAGCCACCACGGAGTATAAACATGCATACCACCAACTCCGTCTTCATTATAGCGCTTCCGCCCAATAAGTTTTGGTAAAATTCCACCCATAGAAGCACCGGTGGAGTCATGTAAATATTTCCCAACTACTCCGCTCGAATTGCCAAGTCCATTGGGAAATAAACTAGACTTGCTATTGAGTAACAATCGGGCAGACTCACATGCGCTGGCAGCTAACATAACCACTTTAGCATTCACCGTGTATTCTTGCATGTCGTCTTTATTGACAAACGAGATTCCGGTCGCTTTTCCTTGTGTGTCTGTAATTACCTCACGTGCCATGGCGTTGGGTATCACATCTACATTGCCGGTATTTAGTGCAGGTTTAACTAATACTGATGATGAAGAGAAGTCACCATAGACAGTACAACCGCGATTACATTGCGAGCAATAGAAACAAGCACCGCGATCTTTATTAATTGGTTTTGTTAAAATAGAAAGTCTGGAAGGAATAACCGGTATATTTAGTTTGCCGCCTGCTTCCTTGATAAACAATTCATGCAACCTTGGTTTTGGTGGGGGTAAGAAAATACTATCAGGGTCGTTGGGTAAATTTTCTTTCGAACCAAAAACCCCAATGAGTTGATCTATTTTATCATAGTAAGGTGCCACATCTTCATAGCTGATTGGCCAATCATCGCCTAAGCCATCAATACTTCTGCGTTTAAAATCTTTCGGTCCAAAACGAAGGGAGATTCTACCCCAGTGGTTCGTTCTGCCGCCAAGCATGCGGGAGCGAAACCAATCAAACTTCGTTCCATCCTTATGTGTATAAGGTTCACCATCCAACTCCCAACCGCCATAGGCAGCATCAAAGTCCCCAAAGTGTCTTAACGGTGTACTGGCACCTCTGCGGGGCGATTCCCACGGCCATTTTAATTGAGTTACATTTTTTGCAGGATCGTACAAAGGACCTGCTTCAAGCAAAACCACCTTAATACCAGCATTGGCCAACACATAGGCAGCCATGCCACCGCCTGCGCCAGAGCCGACTATGCAAACATCATAATCCTTCGCGGTCTTCTTTATTTGGAAATCGGGCATGCTACTTTCAGTTAAGAAAGTAAGATGCTTTAAAGCAATCAAAATTCAAAGCCAACTTTTGCAATTGGTAAATTAAAGCTTCGAAAACCTATTTTGGTCTGTCTGATTTTTTTGGAATGGGGTCATAGCCGCTCGTTCCCCACGGATGGCATCGGGCAATTCTTTTAATCCCCAACCAGGTTCCCTTTAAAATACCCCATTCCTCAATTGCTTCAATAGAGTATTGCGAACAACTAGGCGCATGGCGACAGTGGGCACCTAATAAAGGCGATAAAGTGGCCTGATAGATTTTTATTGGAAGGATAAGGATTTTCTTGAGAATCATGAGCGAGCAATCTCCGATTTAACTGCCTGCCTGCCAAGAAAGTTCACGGTAATTATTTAATATTGAATAGGAGACTGCAAATCTTAAAATTTATCAAGATGAAAACTTTCTTAACACTACTAATCGTTGGTTTTTCACTTCAGGTTAACGCTCAAACTCCAATTGGCATTTTCGAAAATCATATAGATGTTGGGAAACCCAAGAAGCAAGGCAGCACAAGTTATGATTCCGAAAAACAGGAATATCGCCTTAAAGGAAGTGGCTACAACATTTGGTTTGGCCGCGATGAATTTCATTATACCTATAAAAAAATAAATGGTGACTTTATAGCAACAGCAAACTTTGAGTTTGTTGGCGTTGGAAGCCGACCCGCACAGAAAAATAGGTTGGATGGTAAGAGGTTCAACCGATGATGATGCTCCACACATTATTGCAAATGTTCATGGCGATGGACTTACCACTCTCCAATGGCGTGAGTTAAAAGGGGCTCATATGCGCGACCCCGAAGATGAGATCCGTGATACAAAGAAGGGTGTTCAGGTTATACAAGTGGAACGTACCGGGCCTGAGTATATCATGCGAGTGGCACAGGTCGGTGAACCCCTGCAGGAAGTTGGTCGATATGCGCTTAAAGCTTTACCGGATAATGTTTTAATTGGATTATTTATTTCGGCACACAACGAAGAAGTAGTGGAGGAAGCTATTGTCTGGAATGTGCGCATTGATAAACCGGTGCCTGATGGCTACAATCCTAATCAGTCAGGATTTGTTGGATGCAGACTAGAAGTTTTGAATGTATTTGATGGAAAGAGAAAAGTTATTCATGAAGCTGCAGGCCGGTTTGAAGCGCCCAATTGGATGCCTGATGGAAAGAAATTATTGTTTAATCAGGATGGCTCGTTGTTTACTATTCCTGTAGAAGGCGGTAAAACTGAAAAACTTAATACGGGCATTGCTGATAGAAATAATAACGATCATGTGATTTCCTTTGATGGTAAAATGCTCGCCATTAGTCACCATCGCGATGGTTTGCCTGGCGGTGGTTCTACGGTATATACGTTACCCTTGGCGGGAGGTATACTGAAGTTAATAACGGAGAAGACTCCTTCTTATTTACATGGTTGGTCAGCCGATGGCAAAGATTTAGTTTTTGTAGGTCAGCGGGATGGCAAGCATTATGATATCTATAAAATCAGCGCTAAGGGTGGTGATGAAATTAAACTTACTTCTAACAGCGGTTATCATGTAGATGGGTGTGAGTATTCGCCAGACGGAAAATATATTTATTACAATTCAAGTCAAAGCGGTACCATGCAACTTTGGCGCATGAAGCCTGATGGAGCAAGCCAGGAGCAAATCACATTTGATGAACTCAACGATTGGTTCCCGCATATCTCACCCGATGGAAAATGGATTGCTTTTATTTCGTTTCCCACGACTGTTGCGCCTAATGATCATCCTTCTTATAAGCGCGTTATATTGAGATTGATGCCAGCGGCCGGTGGACCACCTAAAGTGATTGCCTATCTCTATGGAGGTCAGGGTACAATCAATGTTCCTTCCTGGTCGCCCGACAGTAAACAAATAGCTTTTGTAAGCAATTCTGAAAGGCCGACAAAGGAATAATTAATTTTGCCTGTGCAAATAGCGCGTGTGTACTCAATCAAAGAATGGCTTCCACTTTTCTTCGGGCGAGGGCTTTGTTAATAAACTCACCACGATCAATAGAGGGAGGCAACCAAAGAGGGTATTGCAATGTAATCTGTATCAACCGGAAAAATGCCAATCGAAACATTAGCAACTTCCATAGCCTTATTGAGTACTGGAACAGTCATTCCCGCAAGGATAGAAGCCACACCCCCGGCAGCGGTAACGCGCTTCCAGAAAAAGCTAGCTAGCAAGACCGGAGCAAGGGAAGCTCCAATCATCGTATAAGAAATAAAGGCCATCTCCAATACGGTTTCAAATTGCGTTACCAAGGCGTAGGCAAGGAAACCCAGTATTACAATACTTATTTGCTGAACGCGAATTATTTTTTTAGAATCCGCGGATTTGAGAAAATAAGGTTTGAGGATGTCGTTACTTAAGTTGGTAGAAGTAACCATCAAAAAAGTATTTCCCGTTGAAAGTATAATGGCAACACCCGCGGCAAAAAGCATAGAGCCTACCAACGTTGGAACTTGTTCAAAGCCAATTCTGAGAATAATCTCCTCCGACATAGCCCGGTTGATCGAACCATCTTCCAAAAAGAATCTTGGATCGCTTGAATAAATGGCAAAGCCTACTACGGCAATGGCACACATTACAAATTCAATAAACACTACCCCTGCCAACATTCCGATTACGGCTTTTTTGGCTGAGGCTGAATCTTTTGCGGACGCAAATTTTTGATAGATACTACTCTCACTCATCAACAATAAAAACGTGGGCAGTATAACGCCTAGAATCCACCAGGCATCGTGTCCTTCAAACAGAGATAGATATTCAGGTTTTGTGTTTTCAATTGTGGTGATGACGGCATCGTAGCCACCATGCGCAGAAATGGCGAACGGTAGTGTGAGCGCCATTGCAATTAACATAACAATGCCATTAAAAATATCAATGGACACAATGGAAACCATTCCTGCTAAAGCAGTAAATGCAATCACCACCACGCACGTAATCAAGGCTCCGGTTTCTAAGCTGATAGCACCATTTGAAAGAATAGAAATAAAACGACCGCCACCTTTAAACTGATACCCGGCAATAACCAGGTACGCTACAATGATGGTAATGGTTCCGAGTATTCTGGCTGCATGGTTATAACGTTGCTCTAATAAATCGGTGAGTGTAATCTTTGAGATTTTCCTAACCCGCTCGGCAACAAAGTAAATTACTATAATGCCAACCCAGGCACCTGCCGAGAACCAGAGCTCACCAAATCCGGAACGAAAGCTTAGCCCAGCCGTGCCAAATAAACTCCCCGAACCAATCCAGGTACAAACTAATGTGCCTACCAATAGATACACCGGCACGCCTCTACCCGCCACGGTAAAATCTTCTTCATTCTTTACTGACCTGCTCTTATAGATGATTATACCAATCATTAAGGACAGGTAGACAATGCTTACAATAGAATAAATCATATTATTGTGATTACAGGTGCGCTAAAAGTAAGTAAATTTTTATAAGTTACTTCCTGGAATGTACCCCACACGAACCTAAACTTGCTTTATGAGCTCTTCTAACTTCAAACCATATATCGCTCCGGAACAAAATATAGCGGAGTTCACCGTTAAGTCTGTGGTCTTCGGGGCATTGTTTGGAATCATCTTTGGATGCTCAACAGTGTACCTCGCACTCAAGGCGGGATTAACTGTTTCGGCCTCTATACCCATCGCTGTAATTGCTATTACACTTGGCAGAAAATTTCTAAAGACTACCATTCTTGAAAACAACATTATTCAAACTACAGGATCTGCGGGTGAGTCCATTGCAGCCGGGGTGGTTTTTACCTTACCGGGATTTTTATTTTTATCGACAGGTGAAGATGGAAAAAGTGTAGGCGAAGGTTATTTTAATTATCTCACCATATTAATTTTGGCGGCTTTTGGCGGGATGCTCGGAACATTAATGATGATTCCGTTAAGGAGATCTTTGATCGTGAAAGAGCATGGAAGTCTTCCGTATCCGGAAGGAACAGCTTGCGCTTCGGTACTTCAAGCCGGAGAAAAAGGTGGTGTGTTTGCCCGCACTGCATTTTTTGGAATGGGTTTCGCGATGGCGTATGCCATTTTACAAAAAGTATTTCATGTGATTTCTGAAGCCCCGGCCTTCATGACCAGTCAACTAAATAAATTCTGGCCTTCGGCTACCATTAATGGAGAGATCACACCTGAGTACATGGGTGTTGGTTATATTATCGGTCCTAAGATTGGTGGGGTGTTAGTGGCAGGCTCTGTGCTTGCCTGGTGGGCTATGATTCCTTTGCTTTCAACACTGGTTGATCCGGTATTGATTGCAACGCAATTAGTAAAGCTTGGCTATTTAGCGGATGTAAATGTTGCCGGAGGAAAAGGTGGTTGGGACCCGGCTTTAAAAACTTTTGCAAATCCTTCGTCAGCAATTTATTTCGCGTATATCCGACAAATAGGAGCAGGCGCGGTGGCGGCTGGTGGTTTTATTACTTTAATGAAAACGTTGCCGACTATCATCAGTTCATTTAAAGATAGTTTAGCATCACTGAAGGAGAAGAGCGAAGCCGGCATCGCAAGAACCGATCGCGACTTATCTTTTAAGGTGGTGATTATTGGGAGTATAATTTTAGTTGCCTTAATGACCGTGCTACCCGGAATTCCCGGAGACGGTTTTATTCAAAAACTTTTGATTGGCATCTTGATCATCATCTTCGGATTTTTCTTTGTGACAGTAGCCAGCCGCATTGTTGGGTTGGTTGGTTCCAGTAATAGTCCGATCTCGGGGATGACGATTGCTACATTAATGGGCACGTGTTTGATTTTTACAGCCGTGGGTTGGAGTGGTATGCTGTATGAACCTTTGGCTTTAGTAGTAGGAGGTATGATTTGTATTGCTGCGGCTAATGCAGGCGCTACTTCGCAGGATTTAAAGACCGGGTACATAGTTGGTGCAACACCGCGCTATCAGCAGTTGGCTTTATTTATCGGAGCCATTGTTTCATCGATAGCTATTGGTCTTGTTGTAAAAGTATTAGACACACCAACACCGGATATGATTGCCCAGGGAATTACGCATGCGATTGGAAGTGAACGCTATTCAGCACCGCAGGCAACATTAATGGCCACGTTGGCAAAGGGTATTCTATCCTACAATTTAGATTGGCAATTTGTGATGGTAGGAGTTTTCATTGCCGTAATGATTGAATTGTGCGGTATCAAAGCGTTGGCATTTGCGATCGGACTTTATCTTCCGTTATCGACTACACTTCCCATATTTATTGGTGGTGCCATTAAAGGGGTTATCGATTGGCAGGCTGAGAAAAAGGGTGAAGCCAAGCAAGATGATGAGTTAGGTCGTGGCAGTTTGTTTGCCACGGGTTTGATTGCCGGAGGCGCATTGGCAGGAGTTATTGTGGCGTTACTTTCAGTTGACAGTGATATTTTTGATTTCTTAAAAAAGGTAAGTGCTGAGCATTTTATCAGTGATCTAATTGGTACAAACGGCTATAATTTGTTAGGGGTGATTTGCTTTGTGGTGATGGGCACAATCCTTTATAGAATTGGAAGCAAGAAGGAGGAGAGCTAGTGGCTCCAGACAAGTCAAATTTTGCGAAGATGGGTTTATCCAAATTTTAATTGGGTCGTTTTAACATAGGAAGATAGGTATTCATCGATCTCAGTATAGAAAGGCTCATTGGTCAAATGTGTTACAGATCGGTTAAGCACTAGTTGAACGATGGAGTTGTAAGTATCTAAATCGGCATTTGATTTCTTTAGATCAATTAACCGATCCTTAACCAGTTCTAACATTTTCTTATCCGCTTTCACATTAAACTTATAATCCAGGTAGGTAGGCAAATCACCCATCAATCGATTAATGATCAGTTCGCGATGTGCTTTTAAAATTTCTTTCAATTGAACCAATAACACTTCCGGGTTTGTATCAATCAGAGATTTGGTACCCAACAGGGCAGATTTGATGGTCTTCATGTGGTTAGTTTTTATCCTAATAAAAGTTGATCGATCTCTTTAAAGAAATCCTGGTTGTTCAGTTTCACCATCGCTTTTCTTTTGATCTGCTCTACGATAGAAGCATAGTTAGATAGATCAACATCCCGCTTTTGCAAATCAAGCAACTTTGATTTCACTTGGGCCAGTTCCGATTCATTGGCGTGGGCATTATACTTAAAGGCCAGAAAGTATGGGATGTCCCTAAGAACCCGGTTTATAAGTAAATCCCGGTGCTGATTCAATGCCTGCTTTACCTGAAACAATCGGACCTGCTTATTGCGAGCTGTGATAACCCGCTTTCCCATTAATGGGGATTCAATGATTTTCATGACGTTAGTATTATGTATCAAATATACAAAATACTAATATAATTAGTAATTAAATACTAAATAAATTAGTCTATCGTAATTCGTTAAGATCTTAATTATCAGGCCTTTTAGAAAAAAATTGACAAAAGATTAGGGTTAGACCAGAAATAAAAAAGAGCCCGAAGGCTCCTAAAATTGAATACTTTAAATAGTGACTAACAGAATTCATCAAATACTTCTACCAGGTGCTCCCCAATCATTTGGGCGTTGCGACCTTCAATATGGCGGCGCTCTACAAAATGAACTAGCTCGCCATCTTTAAATAGTGCGATAGCAGGGGATGAGGGCGGATAAGGCAAGGTGTACTCACGAGCTTTAGCCACAGCTTCTTTGTCTACTCCTGCAAATACGGTAGTAAGTTGAGCTGGTTTTTTGTGCTATTTTGAAGTGCCCATTTGATTCCGGGCCGGGCAGCACCAGCGGCACAGCCACAAACAGAATTAATAACCAACAAGGTAGTTCCTTTCTGGTCTTTCAATTCCTTATCTACATCTGCTGAGCTTTTTAACTCGCGGAAGCCCGCTACGGTCAAATCCTGGCGCATGGGGGCAACTAAAGGTTCTGGATACATATTATTTTATAAATTTTGAATTTTCTATTTACGAGGTACGAATTATAAGATTTTAAACAAAGTTACATGAATCCAAGTTCCAGTTTAGCCGCTTCACTCATCATATCCTGCGAGTAGGGTGGATCAAACGTAAGTTCAACTTCTACACTGTTAATACCCGGGATTTCTTTTACTTTCTGTTCAACCTCGACAGGAATAACTTCTGCCGAAGGACAGGAGGGGGAAGTCAGGGTAATTAGTATAAATACATTGTTAACTGGAAAAACACTAATCTCGTAGATCAAGCCCAACTCATAAACATCAACAGGGATTTCAGGATCGTAGACAGTTTTAATAGCTGCAATCACCTTGTCGCGAAGTTCGTTTTGAGTTTCCGGAACTTTCTGTTCAATATTTTCTGATGGATTACTCACGAGGCAATTTCTTTTTGAGTTTTGAAGGCCAACGCATAAAACTTCATTTGTTTGATCATGGCCGCAAAGCCGTTTGAACGCTGTGTGCCGATGAATCGTTCCATCCCAATCTTCTTCATAAAATAAAGATCAGCATTTAAAATCACATCCGGACTTTGGCCATTAAAAATCCGAATGAGTAGGCTTACTAATCCTTTGGTGATGGCCGTATTGCTATCGGCCTCAAAATAGATTTTATCATTTTCTAACCGAGCCATCATCCACACTTTCGACTGGCATCCTTTTACAATATTATCTTCCGTTCTATCCGACTCCTTTATATCTGGCAGTTTTTGGCCCAACTCCATAATATAGAATACGGTCATCTCCATATCTCCATCCAATAGGGAGAATTCGTCAATGATCGCGTCTTGTGTTTGGGGGATGCTCATTTACTTCAGAAATTTAACAATTCGTTCAACACCTTCAGCCAACAAATCTATTTCTTCTTTTGTATTGTAAACGGAAAATGAGGCGCGCACGGTTCCCTCTATTCCATATCGTTCCATTAGAGGTTGCGTACAATGATGTCCGGTGCGCACGGCAATTCCGCGCGTATCCAGCATTTGCCCAATGTCAAAGTGGTGAATACCGTCTATAACAAACAACTGCACACTTACTTTTTCTCGGGCCGTTCCTATCAACCGCACGGAGGGTATAGAAGATAATTTCTTAGCCGCATAGCTTAATAACTCTGCTTCGTGGTTCGCTATATTTTCTTTTCCCAATTCATTGATAAAAAGAATGGCTTCATTCAAAGCCACCACATCAGCGATGTTGGGTGTGCCGGCTTCAAATTTATAAGGGAGATCGTTGTAGGTTGTTTTTTCGAATGTAACATCCTTAATCATTTCACCACCACCCATATAAGGAGGCATTTTTTCTAAAAGTTCTTTCTTTCCATAAAGGATACCTGTACCCGTGGGGCCATACATCTTATGCGAACTGATGCAATAGAAATCACAATCAAGTGCTTGTACATCGATTGGTAAATGTGCAGACGATTGGGCACCATCAATTAACACCACCGCGCCAACCTGATGTGCTAAATCAATGATTTCCTTTATCGGATTGATGGAACCTAAACTATTGGATGCATGATTAACGGCAACTACTTTGGTTTTCCCAGAAAGTAATTTTTGATAAGCGTCCAGGTCTAACTCACCAACTTCACTAAGCGGAATTACTTTTATGATTGCGCCTTTCTCTTCACAGATAAGTTGCCATGGAACAATGTTTGAGTGATGCTCCATGCCTGAAATAATAATTTCATCGCCTGCTTTAACAAATGCCCGGCCATACGAAGAGGAACCCAGATTAATGCTTTCTGTAACTCCACGCGTGAATATTATTTCCTCAACATGTTTGGCATTGATAAATCGTTGCATTGTATGGCGAGTTTCTTCATAAGCTTTTGTAGCGCGCTCGGCTAATGTGTGAATTCCCCTGTGAATATTTGCATTATCGTGTTCGTAATATCGAGTCAAGGCATCAATAACCCGCTTTGGTTTTTGATTGGTTGCCGCGTTGTCTAAATACACTAAGGGGTTACCATTCACTTGCTGGTGTAAGACCGGAAATTGTTTCCGGATCTTTTCTAAATTCAATTCTATGGCAGCCGGGGTATTCATTCGAAGTTCTTATGAAGTCGTTCGGAGATCAGTTTATCGAGATACGATTTTAAAGTTTCATTTTTGATAGGAGTGAGCACTTCTCCAGCAAAAGCATAAAGTAACATGGCTTTTGCAATAGGTTCGGAAATTCCGCGTGAGCGAAGATAAAACAAAGCTTCTTCATCCAATTGACCCGTAGTACAACCATGCGAACATTTTACATCATCGGCCCAAATTTCCAATTGAGGTTTTGTGTTTACCGTGGCGGAATCAGATACAAGGATGTTTCTGTTTGATTGAAACGCATTGGTCTTTTGTGCATGCGGTCTTACAAAAATTTTCCCGTTAAAGATTCCTTTCGAGTTGCCATCCATAATACCCTTATACATTTCATTGCTGAATGAATTAGGCTTTTTATGATCAACCACAGTATGGTTATCTCCGAGCGTATTTCCATTTAATAGATACAATCCATAAAAATGCGATTCACAATTTTCGCCATCAATGATAATGCTTAAGTTATTGCGTATCAGTTGGCCGTTTAAGGTTAACGTAAACGTATTTATCTGACTTGAATCTGACTGATGGATTACGGTGTTGGCTACTTGGTAACTTTTACCCGAATCGTTTTGAATCTTACAATATTCCAATTGGGACTGTTCTTTCACGATCCACTCTTCGGAGAAATTATGGAAGGCAGGATTTGATCCAACAGAATCAAATTTTTCAATCACGCTAAGTTGACTTCCCTTTTCAACAATCCCTAAAATCCGGGTATGAACAAGGGCTTGACTTTTCGTTACATCGTTCAGATGTAAAATGAAAATGGGTTTAGAGACATTGATATTTTCAGGAACATGAATAAATAAACCGTCTTGCCAATAGGCTGCATTCATGGCAGCGAATGGATCACTTTCCGGAGTTAGATATTTATCCAGGTTCGAAATCTCTTTCTCTGCATTTGCCTGAATGAGCGGAAGAATTTTAACCTCACTTGCCGGGCTTATCACTTTTGAAAGTGATGGAACATAAGAACCATTTACAAACACCAATACATTCGCATCCAGATTTGGAATCAGGTATGAATCGATTGAGGCAATTTGTGACGTGGAAACTTGAATATCCCATTTAAAATTCTTCTCCAGGTTTTTAGTAATAGGAGTGAAGCGATACTCTTCATGTTTGATATCGGGTAACCCAACTTTTTTAAAATGGGCCATCGCCTTTGCACGCTGGTCATTTCCTACCTCAAACCTTGATAGATCAAAGGATTCGATAATTTCATGCTTCAAATCTCGGGCTTCAGTCGTATTCATAATCAGGCAACTTCAACTTCAGATTTAATCCAATCGTATCCTTTGGCCTCCAATTCAAGGGCTAATTCCTTTGGACCGGATTTGACAATTTTTCCTTTGTAGAGGACATGCACAAAATCAGGAACAATGTGATCTAATAAACGCTGATAATGGGTTACTACAATAATGGCATTATTCTTATTACGAAGCGTGTTTACACCATTGGCAACAATGCGAAGGGCATCAATATCTAATCCCGAGTCTGTCTCATCAAGGATAGCGAGCTTGGGTTCGAGCATGGCCATCTGAAAAATTTCATTACGTTTCTTTTCACCTCCCGAAAACCCTCGTTAAGCGAACGACTCAATAAGGACTGGTCAATCTCCACCAACTTCATTTTCTCTTTCATCAATTGAAGAAAGGACACAGCATCCAACACTTGTTGCCCGCGGTAGGTGCGAATCTGATTGATAGCACTTTTCATAAAATTGATTGTGCTAACACCTGGAATTTCTACGGGATACTGGAAGGCCATAAATATGCCTTCGCGCGCACGATCCTCAGGTGACAAATCCAATAGATTCTTTCCTAGAAAATCAACCGTACCTTGAGTTACTTCGAAATCTTCTCTTCCAGCTAAAACGGATGCCAATGTACTTTTTCCCGAACCATTGGGCCCCATGATGGCGTGTACTTCACCTGGCTTTACAGTCAGGTTAATTCCGTTAAGATTTGCTTATCGGCAACTTTCGCTTGTAAATTTTTTATCGTTAACATTGTTCTCTAACTATTTATTAAAACTTATGATTAGCCTACACTTCCTTCTAAGGTAAGTGCAAGAAGTTTTTGTGCCTCTACGGCAAACTCCATGGGTAATTGATTCAGTACTTCCTTCGCATAGCCATTCACGATTAGCGCCACGGCTGCTTCTTCATCAATACCGCGTTGTAGACAATAGAAAATTTGATCTTCACCAATTTTAGATGTTGTTGCTTCGTGCTCAATACGGGCACTGTTATTTTCTACATCGATATACGGAAATGTATGCGCTCCACATTGATCGCCCATCAATAACGAATCGCACTGCGAATGATTTCTTGCATTGCTGGCGCGTTTCATTACATGAACCTGCCCGCGGTAACTATTCTGAGATTTACCGGCAGAAATTCCCTTGCTCACAATACGTGATCGGGTATTCTTACCAATGTGAATCATCTTCGTACCCGTATCCGCTTGTTGATAATTATTGGTTACCGCAACCGAGTAAAATTCCCCAACAGAATTATCACCTTTTAAAATACAGGATGGATATTTCCAGGTGATGGCCGATCCGGTTTCTACTTGCGTCCAGGAAATTTTTGAACGATCGCCAAAACACAAACCCCGTTTGGTAACGAAATTATAAATACCTCCTTTGCCATTCTTATCGCCCGGATACCAATTTTGTACCGTTGAATACTTGATCTCGGCATCCTTCATGGTATAGAGCTCTACGACTGCAGCATGCAGTTGATTTTCATCGCGCATAGGCGCGGTACAACCTTCGAGGTAACTTACATAAGAGCCTTCGTCTGCAACAATTAAAGTTCTTTCAAATTGCCCTGTATTAGCTGCGTTAATTCTAAAGTAGGTGGACAACTCCATGGGGCAACGGATGCCTTTGGGGATGTAACAAAATGATCCATCAGAAAACACGGCTGAGTTGAGTGCTGCAAAATAATTATCGTTAATAGGAACCACTGAGCCAAGATACTTTTTGATAAGTTCCGGATGCTCTCTTACCGCTTCACTAAAAGAACAAAAGATAATTCCCAGTTCACTTAATTTCTCCTTAAAAGTTGTTGCCACAGAAACACTATCAATTACAGCATCAACAGCTACACCGGTAAGTCTTTTTTGTTCAGTTAATGAGATACCAAGTTTCTCAAATGTCTTGATCAACTCAGGGTCAACTTCATTAAGACTGTTGAGATTCGCTTTCTTCTTTGGGGCAGAGTAATAGATAATATTTTGATAATCGATAGAAGGATAGGTAACATTTGGCCAGGTAGGCTCAATCATTTTTTGCCATAGCCGAAATGCTTTTAACCTCCATTCCAACAACCACTCGGGCTCACCTTTCTTAGCCGAAATGAATCGAACCGTACCTTCATTAAGACCCATGGGCGCCTCATCGGCTTCCAGATTTACGGTCCAGCCATGTTCGTATTCTTTCGATGTTATTTCCTCCAGTACCTGATTGCTTTTGCTCATCGCAGCCTATTTAGACTAAATTCAAATAATCTTTAAAAATACAACAAAACTGCAGCTTTAAGGTTCAGACTTCGGCAAAATTTAATATTAAGTGAGCTTTAAATTCCTGTCCAGACTCTCTTCTAAAGAGATCATGGTTTCTGTTCTCTCAATACCCTCTACCTGCTGCATTTTGTCGTGGAGTACTTCCTTCAAATGGTTGGTGTCGCGGCAGTGGATCTTAATAAACATCGAATAATTTCCTGTCGTGTAGTGAATGTTGGTGATCTCAGGAATATTACGAAGTTTCGCTAGAACCATATCATATAAAGCACTCTTTTCCAGATAGATACCGATAAAAGCCGTGATGTCATATCCTAGTTTTGCGTAATTGATTCGCAAGGTTGTTTTGTCAAGTATCCCTGCATCTTCCATTTTATTCATTCGAACATGAACCGTTCCTTGAGAGACATTGACCTTTTTTGCCACTTCGGTATAGGGCCTTTTGGCATCCTGCATGAGGATCTCTAGAATTTTGAGGTCCGTATTATCAATTTCAAAATTTTTGCTCATGAGGGGTGTGTTATTTTTTAAATATGATAATAAATAACGCATTTTGTTAAATATTATCTAAATTTTATTTATATTATTTGCGTCAAAATCATAATTGACGTTACTTTGCTAAAGAATTCGTAACGATACTTTCTAATTTTAGATCAGGTCGGGTTCTAAAACAGAAGTTCTTTAAAATTGTAGGGTGTTGAAATTGGCAGACAAGCCCTCCTGTCTCGGGGTGGGGATCAAAGGATAAACGCAAGGTAATGGGTTGACCACTAAAAAGTTTTTCTTATGCCTTGCAGCTAACTTCTCCGTGGAGGTTCGAAGCCTCCCTCTACAGCTAAGCCCTGGCGATTATCGTCAGGGCTTTTTTTATACACCTCCAGTAGAGATCCATCGATTGCTGGTACCACCTTTTTTTTCGTTCTTTAGAAATCTAAATCCTATAAGAATGAATTCACCTTGGTTTTCAAAGTATCCAAAAGGAATACCGCAAGAGATAGGACCTTATGAATATGAGTCATTGATTGACCTGTTCGAAGTTGGTGCTCGGAAGTATCCTAACCGGGTAGCCTTTGAAAATTATGGAAAGCAGATCACGTTCGAGGAAGTCGATCGATTGTCCACTGCTTTTGCAGCCTATCTTCAAACCGAGCTTAAGCTGCAAAAGGGAGACCGCATTGCAATTCAAATACCCAACCTTATCCAGTTTCCAATAGCCTTTATGGGTTCGATCAAGGCTGGCTTAATAGCGGTGAACACAAATCCGCTCTACACACCACATGAAATGCTACATCAATTTAATGATGCCGGTATTTCGGCTATTGTAATTGTTTCTAATTACGCCCATCAGCTTGAATTGATTCAGGATAAAATCTCAGTAAAACATATCATCGTAACCGATATGGGCGATATGTTGGGCGGATTCAAAGGCGCCATCATGAACTTTATCGTAAAGTATGTAAAGAAACTTGTGCCACGTTATAGTTTACCGACTGCACTATCTTTAAAAACTGTTTTGCAAAAGGGCCAGTCGCTCGCTTATCAAAAACCACAAATCCATATTGAAGATGTGGCTGTCTTGCAATACACAGGCGGTACGACCGGAGTTTCAAAAGGCGCGCAGCTTTCGCATAGAAATATTATTGCGCATAATGCCATGATCACGCATTGGTTTGGTCCGTTACTCACCGAAGGTCAGCAAGATATCATCATTACGGCTCTTCCTTTATACCACATATTCGCGTTAACGGTTAATGGCTTGCTGATGTATACTCAAGGTGTTAAAAGTGTACTGATTACGAATCCTCGGGATATGCCCGGATTCGTAAAGGAATTGAAGAAGCATCGATTCTCCATCATTACCGGAGTGAACACATTGTTCAACGGGATGCTTAATAATCCAGATTTTAAAGACTGCGATTTCTCGGCCTTGAAAGGTGCCATTGGGGGTGCAATGGCCATACAAGATGTGGTGGCTAATAAATGGGAGGAGGTTACGGGCCAACCTTTGGTAGAGGGTTATGGATTAAGTGAAACATCGCCTGTACTTTGTTGTAATCCCCTCAATGGAAATCATAAACGGGGTACCATTGGCATACCCATGCCGAGCACTAACCTGGCCATTTTTGATGATGACGGTAATCAATTAAAACAGGGTGAAGTAGGAGAGATTTGTGCGCAAGGGCCACAAGTGATGCGAGGTTATTGGAATCAGGACAACACAGGTGTTTTCTTTCCCGGAGAGTGGTTTCGCACAGGCGACATTGGTTTAATGGACGAAGATGGCTATTTCAAAATAGTGGATCGTAAGAAGGATATGATTAAGGTATCTGGATTTAATGTATACCCGAATGAAATTGAAGGTGTATTATCAAAACATCCAAAGGTGCTGGAAGTTGCCGCTATTGGTATAGCAGATGCTCGATCAGGCGAAGCCATTAAAGCCTTTGTTGTAAAACGCGATCAAAGTTTGACAGAAGAAGAGTTAAAAACCTATTGTCACGAATACCTGACCAACTACAAGATACCAAGATATATTGAATTTAGAACGGAATTACCCAAAACGAATGTGGGTAAAATTTTACGGAGGGCTTTGAAAGAAGTCGAAAAATCTAGCGTTGCCTGACAAAGTAAATTTTGTGATAAAACGAATCAAGTTCTGATCTTTGCTGGATGAACATCTTATTAATTACGCAGGAAGATATTCTGGCGGGTTCTACATATTCGGTTTCTTATCTTGCAAAGGGTTTATCAGCGCGTGGACATAAGGTAATTGTAGCGGCCCGGCCTGGTTCAGTACTTCATCAAATTCTGGAGAAAGAACCGATTACTTTCATTCCATTCACCATACCAACGCGGTTTCATTGGGCCTCCGTCCGAACTTTGGTACGATTAGTTAGGCAACATCAAATTCAGGTTATCAACGCACAATCGAGTAAAGACAGATACATTACCGTATTAGCTCGTTGGTTTTATCGGATTCCCGTTTTGCTGATTCACACCCGAAGACAGGTCTCTATGAGCGTTGGTGGATTTTTTCAAAATCTTGTTTATGTAAAGGGCACTGATAAAATTGTAGCGGTAAGTGAAGGAGTAAAGCGGTCGCTCATTGAAAATAGGGTTCCGGCTCAACATATAGCCGTAGTTTACAACGGCACCCCAACCGAAAAATACACAGCCATTAATGCAGACGTTATTACAGAATTGAAGGCTAAATTTTCGATTGCTGTCGGAGACGTGGTGATCGGTTGCATCTCACGCAGGAAAAAACAAGAACAGTTGCTTCAAAGCCTCGATCTTATTGGCAAGCCCGTAAAGGTTATTCTGGTGGGCATTCAGGAAGATGAGGAATTAGAAAAAATTCGGGCAAACCTTACGTTACCTCATCAAATATTTTACGAAGGCGAAAAGGAAGGAGCGTATGCGTTGAACTATTATCAGATTTTTACTTGTACGGTTCTCTGTTCAACAATCGAAGGACTTTCTCAGGGATTGCTGGAGTCTATGTATTTAGGCACACCGGTAATTGCAACAGCAGCAGCAGGTAATATTGATCTTATAAAACACAACGAGAACGGATTACTTTTTGAGGACAATGATATCGGCATGTTGTCGGCAAATATTCAAACGATAATAAATGACCCTAAACTGCGTGAGAAATTGATTTCGGGTGGAATTACTACCGCAAGCGATACTTTTTCCATCGAGCGTACCCTTACCAACTACGAGAAGTTATACACTGAACTGTTAACTTCGCACAAAAATTAATTTACAATGAGATTCAACCTGTTAGCCATTTTTGTACTTCTATTTCTCGCAAACTTTTTACATGCGCAGCCAACGCAATCATCCTTGGTTCACTATCCGGAAGAAACTCATTTGAAAAACGTTCGTCAGTTAACTTTTGGTGGCGACAATGCCGAAGCGTATTGGAGCTTCGATACTAAGATGGTTAGCTTTCAATCAAACAATAAAGCCTGGGGATTATCCTGCGATCAGATATTTTATATGCCTATTGAAGGATTAGATTTAAGTAAGGTAGGGTAAAGCCAACCTTAATCAGTACGGGGTTAGGCAGAACAACTTGTTCTTTTTTCCTTGCCGGGAATAAAACTATTCTCTATGGTTCAACGCACCTCGGTGGAAAGGATTGTCCGGTCGATCCGGGTCGTACGCCTGGCGGTAAGTATCTATGGCCCGTTTATGATACCTACGACATTTTTGTTTCTGACCTAAAGGGTAAAGTTAAAAGTCAGTTAACCAAAACACCGGGGTATGATGCGGAAGCAACGGTATCACCAAAAGGGGATAAGATCGTATTTACTTCCACGCGCAATGGAGATTTAGATTTGTACGTCATGGATATCAATGGAAAAAATGTGAAACAAATCACCAACGAAATTGGCTATGATGGGGGCGCATTCTTTTCGCCAGACGGGAAGAAACTGGTATTCAGAGCATCGAGGCCCAAGACAGAAGAAACAAAAAAGGAATACCTCGATTATCTGAAGCAAGGGCTGGTAGCACCTACCGAAATGGAGCTATATACCTGCAACGTTGATGGTTCTGATTTAAAACAGATCACAAGTTTAGGCAAAGCCAACTGGGCGCCTTTCTATTCTCCGAATGGAAAAAAAATTATTTTCAGCTCCAACCATAAAGGCTCACGGGGTTTCCAGTTTAATCTATTTATGATTAATGAAGATGGAAGCGGGTTAGAGCAGATTACTTATGATGGTGTATTTGATTCCTTCCCTATGTTTTCGCCCGATGGCAAAAAGATTATTTTCTCCAGCAACCGAAACAATAACGGTACGCGCGATACGAATCTCTTTGTTGCCGACTGGGTAGATTGAGGTTCGAGGTATTCGCTTAGAGTTTATCAATACCAATAAACTTATCAATAATTATCAGGATTGAAAAAATTCCTAATAATACCGGGCACACGTATCGGATAGTAAAATTGATATACTTCTCAAGGAAAGAGTTTCTGTAGCCCTCATTGCCATGATATAATTCCTCACTCATCGCTTTTGTACTCCAACGGGTTACAATAAAGATAGTCATCAAGCAGCCGCCTAAAGGCAAACTGATATCTGAAAATACTTCGCTTACAAAATCAAGTGCTGATTTTCCCTGATAAAAGGAAAGGGAAGAAAACACATCAACAGCGCCCTGTGATAACATGCTGGGCAAACCAAGGACAAACACCACCGTAGCCAAGATCCAGGTTGCTGCTTTGCGCGACCACTTCCTTTGATCAACAAAATAAGCTACCGGAACTTCTAGTAGTGATATAGTTGACGTGAGCGCTGCAAAACAGAGTAGTAGAAAGAATCCGCCACCAATTACTCTACCTAATACGGGGCCCATCGAGTTAAAAATCCCTGGAAGTACCACAAAGACTAATGCGGGCCCTTCTTCTGGCGATTGGCCCTGAGAGAACACGAGCGGAAAAATCAGCAATCCCGAAAGGAAAGCAACGGACATGTCCATGGCCGTTATGGTTGCAGCCGAGCCCAGAATATTTTGATTTTTATTTACATACGAACCGTAGGTGATCAACGCACCCATTCCTAAGGAAAGGGAAAAGAATGCCTGCCCCATCGCGGAGTAGATAGTTTGGAAATTGATTTTGCTGAAATCGGGCAGCAAATAGAAACTAATACCTGCACCCGCATTAGGAAGTGTGATACTATATATAATCAATGCGATAAGGATGGCAAATAAAGTAGGCATCATAATTTTCGATGCTGCTTCAATTCCTTTTTGAACACCTTTTAATACTATAAACGCGGTAATTGCCATGAAACAAACTGAAAAGATCAGGTTATCCCAGAAATCAAGTACGTACGTTTTGAAGAATGACCCATAATCGGCATGATTAAGGAGGTTCCCAAACGAGATCTCAATAAAATAACCAAAGGCCCATCCGGCTACTACATTATAGAACCATAAAATCATGATACCGCACAGGATTCCATACAAGCCGAGGACGCCCCAATTTTTTCCGCCTAACTTTTTATACGATCCATAAGCGTCTGATCCGGCACTGCGCCCAATAGCAATTTCTCCTACCATAATAGGATAGCATAGTAAAAACGTGAGCAGTATATAGATTAGCAGAAAGGCAGCACCCCCGTTTTGTCCTGCCTCATAAGGAAACTTCCAGATGTTACCCAGACCAACAGCCGAACCTGCCGCTGCCATAATGAAACCAAGCCTGCTTGAAAAGTTACCTCTGTTTGCCATGAAGAATTAAATTTGAAGGACGCAAAATAGACCTTAAACTAAAATAATCAAAAAGGCGTTAGCTTTGTGTGTTTGTGAATTAATTTAGCATAGGCAGCGATTTGAAAAAAGGTAATGGAAGAGAGTAAGAGATTAACGACACAAGAGAAAGCGCTTCGGATTAATCTTAGTAAATCCATTTATGGATCGTTTGCGGAGATTGGAGCCGGGCAAGAAGTAGCGGCCAACTTTTTTAAGGTAGGGGGGGCTTCCGGTACCATAGCAAAAACAATGTCCGCTTACGACATGAAATTTAGTGATGCCATTTATGGTGTTTGCGAAAGATATGTGTGTGAGGACCGGTTGATTCAAATGTTGGATCACGAGTACAAACTTTTGCCCGAACGTCTGGAACATCGCATTAAGGATACCCGTTTCTTCGCGTATTCAGATACCGTTGAAGTGTTGAATTTTGAAAGAACTAATCAAGGTCACGGCTGGATTGGTTTACGATTTCAGTTGAAGCCAGAAGGCCCTTACAATGATTGTGTACTGCATGTAAAAATGCATGACAATGATCCGCTACAGCAACAAGTTTCGCTCGGTATTCTTGGCGTGAACATGATCTATGGCTGTATGTTCATGAAAGACCCCGAACAAATTATTGGATCCTTACTGGATGGATTAACCTCCCGAAGGATGGAGGTCGATATGTTTCGCTTAACCGGTGCCGATTTCGAGTTGGTTGATAATCGTTTAATGGCCCTTAAATTAGTAAAGAATGGCCTGACTAAGGCCGCTATGTTTGGCCCCGATGGTACGGTGATGCAACCCTCTGAGGCCCTTTATAAAAAAAATGTACTGGTGCTCCGTGGGCGCTTTAGACCCGTAACGCATGTAAATGTTGACATGTTACTGGCCTCCAGGAGACATTTTAAGAAAGAGCCGGATGTTGAAAAATCGCGCATGGTGGTTTTGACAGAGTTAACCTTGAATGATTTAAGTTCGGAAGGTCAAATTGACGAAAAGGATTTTTTACACCGGGCCGAAATCATTTGTTCGCTCGGGCAAACGGTAATGGTTTCAAATTACTTTGAGTACTATCGTTTGGTGGAATATTTGTCAAAGATTACAAGGGGGAAGAAGATTGGCTTGGTATTAGGAATTTATGCACTTCAAAAAATATTTGAAGAAAAAACGTATGAAAAAATTCGAGGTGGAATTTTAGAAAGCTTTGCCTCCTTGTTTGGTACCAACGTCAAATTATATATCTATCCTTCCCTTCGGATGGGTAGCGATGAGTTGTTTACACTTACTGATTTCGAAAAGGAATTGCCTGTTAATCTGAAATCCTTGTTTAGGTACCTGATGGATAATAATAAACTGGAGAATATTAAAAACGCCAACGTGAGCAACCTGAATATTATTTCAGACAATGTGCTGGCTATGATTCGCAAAGGAGAAGTGGGATGGGAAAAGTTTGTTCCTTCAAAAGTTGAAGAAGCAATAAAGGAGAATGGCCTGTTTGATTATCCAATGCCCAAGTCTACCACTGAAAATCTTGAAATTAAGGTTTAAAGTTTTCCTTCTGCTTTCATTCTTGAAAAGTAGGATCGGGATTCTTTCAAAACTTTTGGAGCCAACAGGAAACCCGAAATCATAGTGGGTAATGCCATCAGCGCGTAAGCAATATCAATAATATTCATAACATCCTGCATGGAAAGAATAGCGCCTAAAACAATTGTACTTAAATAGAAATAGTCATAATACTTACCTGCCTTTACGCCTGCCAAAAAAGACATGGCTTTGTTACCATAATAACTATAAGAAAACAAGGATGTGACAGCAAAGAAAAAAGCGCATACAAGAGTAGAATTTTTCCCGTGGAACCTAAAGAAGATTCGAAAGCTTGTGCCGTTAACGTAACTCCGTTGGCATCGGTCGTTTGCCAAACCCCTGTGGCTAATATGGCCAGGGCTGTGAGCGTACAAACCAATAAGGTATCAATAGCCGGACTAATCATAGAAACCAATCCTTCTCGTATTGGTTCCGAACTTTTTGAAGCACCTAACGCCATAGGGGCGGTTCCAATACCCGCTTCATTTGAGAAGGATGCCCTGCGTACCCCGGCTACAATTAAGCCACCAACGATACCACCCAAAGCAGGCTCGCCATGATAATGATTTGCTGCAAAGGCATCGGAAATTATCATCCACAGATAATGGGGAACATCCCCAATATGAAGGAACAGAATAGCGAGTACGGAGCAAAAGTAAATGATGATCATCAACGGAACCATTTTACCGGCCCACTTACCTATGCGCTGAATGCCACCCAGAATTACAATTCCAGCAATGATCATTAGCACTGTGCCAATCACAAATTTTATTGTCGAAATTTCAAAATCAAAAATTTGAA
Source organism: Flammeovirgaceae bacterium (assembly GCA_016712035.1). GTDB lineage: Bacteria > Bacteroidota > Bacteroidia > Cytophagales > Cyclobacteriaceae > ELB16-189. The sequence goes on from JADJRT010000015.1 coordinate 95,453, forward strand.
ATGTAGCTTTCTTCAGACTTTCTGAAGTTACACCTATATCAATGATAACTTGTGTTAATTGGTTTGCTTGAAAAATTGGTAGACATCCGACCATGGCGCAGAGACAAAATAAGGTGGCTAGTGGCTGCCAACGTTTGCCGAGCGCTTCCCGAATAACGTACATGGGTCCACCTTGGATGGTTCCTTCTGAATCTTTACCACGATACATGACCGATAGTGTGCTGGTAAAAAAATTGGTGGACATTCCTACGAAGGCTGCTACCCACATCCAAAACAATGCACCAGGTCCGCCAATAGAAATGGCTGCCGCTACACCTGCAATATTGCCCATGCCAACCGTGGAGGCAAGCGCAGTTGATAAAGCTTCGTATGCATTGATTTGCCCAGGGTCATTTGGGTTGTTGAACTTGCCTCGTAAGATCGCGAGTGCATGGGTAAAATATTTATACTGAATAAAACGTGAATAAAAGAAGAAGAATAATCCACCGAGAATCAGAAGAAATAAAACCGGAGTCCAAACTCCTGTAGCAATTTTGTTGATTAATTCACCCATCAGAAATTGTTAATAAGTCTTAGGTGGCTAAAGTAGACAATAAATTTGTTTTACATTCATCCAGCAAGAATTATGAATTTTGTTTTTGTGATTCGATCGTCCACTGACTAAGCTCCCACAACATACGTGCACCCACGTTCGCATCCCATTCGCCAGCGCCTGGAGCGACCTCACACAAATCGAATCCAATTATTTTTCGACCCGATTTAACCACCTCGCTTATCAAATAAGTTGCTTGTGTAAATTCAAGTCCACCAGGAACGGGGTGTACCCGTGGAGGGCATAGTTTTTGGATCAAGCCCGTCAATGTCGAAAGCTGATATACACCAAAGGCGGCAACTCCTTAATAATTTCTGAACAGATAGTCTTCCACAGTTTGCCTTCAAACTGATCGGACTTCATATCAACATCAAAAAATGTTTTTACACGACCCATTGACCGATTCATTATACTCACTTCTTCTTCGCAATAATCGCGAATGCCCACCTGTACTAATTGTGCAACAGCCGGAAGCTTTAAGGCATTATACATGATGGAACCATGCGAGTAAGTGAACTCTTCGTAGGCTTTTCTCAAATCGGCATGGGCATCAATTTGTAATATTCCGAAGCGTTCATGCTTCTCGGCCAACGCCCGCAGCAAACCCAACGGGGTGCTGTGGTCACCACCAACCAAACCAATCAACTTACCTTGCTTTAAAATATTCGAGCATTTATTCTTGATAAAGATATTAAGATTCTCGCAGGCCTCATTGACTTTTACGAGTACCACCTGGGTTGCCTCCAGATCGGCATCCGATTCAAGTAATTGGAGATAACCACGCACGAGTTCACGAAGTTTATCACTTTCATTTATAATTTCTTCAGAAACAGGCAAAAGTGTGATCTTTTTTGCCAGGCATCTTTATCTGATGATGGTATAAATCAATTTGAAAGAAGCTTCGAGCATGGCCTCGGGCCCATGGGCTGTTCCTTCGTGATAGGAAACGGTAACTTCCCAAGGAACTGGCATGATGACTAGTTCAGCATCTTCAATAGAATATGGTAACCCAAATATATTGCCTCGCATCCCTAAACCATTTGGATCAAAATCTTTAGACATATTAATGGGAGTGAGGATGAAAGGAATAATTTGAAATACCACAACCACTGGTTACCTCTGCCCAAGGTAAATCAAAGAGGAGGGAGCACATTTCTGCCGGATTCATAGTTAGTTTTTTGTCATTTGCTGATAAATAATTGTAAAGTTCAACAATGGTAGGGTAGTGGCCAACTAGTATAACTTGCTGGATAGAGTCGGTAAGTTTTGAAAACAGTTTTATGATTTCGAATTTATTAGCCGAATAAATACTTTCTTCTACTCGAATATTTTTTAAATCATACGATACTTGTTGTGCAATGATTTGGGCTGTGCTTAAGGCTCGGTTTGCCGGGCTTGCAAGTATTAGATCGAGATTAGAATTCTTCTCCATTATATATATGCCCAATTTTAGGGCATCTTGCTCGCCTTGATGCGTTAATGCCCGTTGTTTATCAGTTACATCTGGTAGGACTGATAAAGCTTCGGCATGTCGAACCAGATAAAGAATTCTTCTCATTTCACGTAAAATTAACTCAGGATGAAATTTTTTTTTGAATTTATATTAAGAAAGAGGTTTGAGCATGTGTTTTTTCATCACAAACCAATGGTAATCAAGTCAATTGACACTTTTTTATTTCTTCTAACATTGGGTTGAATTGGCGGCAATTAAAGTGACCCAAAGCTTTTTGAGGTTTGAGTTTTTAAAAATTTAATGATATTTGAAGCGATTGAAGTAAAACAAGCGCATGTCAAAGAACTTAGTAATAGTAGAGTCGCCTGCCAAAGCGAAGACCATTGAAGGGTATTTGGGTAAAGATTATAAGGTCACTTCCAGCATGGGTCATATTCGCGACTTGGCTAAAGGAAATGGAGCGATTGATATCGAGAATAATTTTGAACCAACCTACGAAGTCTCACCGGATAAAAAAGAAGTAATAAGGAATTTAAAACTACTTGCGAAGGATGCCGAAATGGTTTACCTGGCGAGTGATGAGGACCGCGAGGGAGAAGCCATCTCGTGGCACTTGAAGGAGGTACTTGATCTTAATGATAAGAAAACCCGCAGGATTGTATTTACTGAAATTACCAAAAATGCAATTCTGAATGCGATTCAAAATCCACGCGGTATTGATATCGATTTAGTAAATGCACAGCAAGCGCGGAGACTACTGGATCGCTTAGTTGGGTTTGAACTATCACCCATACTTTGGAAAAAAATTAGCACTGGCCTTTCTGCAGGTCGCGTACAGTCAGTAGCTGTGCGTTTAGTCGTTGAGCGCGAGCGTGAAATTGAAAAGTTTGAAGCTAAATCTTCCTTTAAGGTCTCTGCAATTTTTGATTTGGAAAATGGCAAGCAATTGGTTGCTGACCTCTCTGAAAAATTCAATGAAGAGAAAGATGCGCTTGCTTTTTTGGAATCCTGTAAAGGAGCAGCTTTTTCTATTTCAGATCTAATTAAAAAACCAGCAAAGAAATCACCCGCAGCTCCATTCACAACCTCAACACTACAGCAAGAAGCTGGACGAAAATTGAGTTTCTCCGTTTCGCAGACGATGATGGTTGCGCAGAAGTTATATGAAGCCGGTAAGATCTCCTACATGCGTACGGACTCTCTCAATCTTTCAGAAGAAGCCGTGAAAGGTGCGGTTAATCAAATTCAATCTGCTTACGGAAAAGAATTTGTTTTTACGCGTAAGTTCAAAACAAAATCAGCCAGTGCACAAGAAGCTCACGAAGCTATTCGACCTACCGATTTTTCGGTAATGAGTCCAGGTATGGATCGTAACGCAGAGCGTTTGTATGATTTGATATGGAAAAGGGCCATTGCTTCACAAATGGCCGATGCCGAGTTGGAACGAACAACGGCAACCATTTCAATCTCGACAAATCCAAGAACGTTAAGTGCCACTGGTGAAGTGATTAAGTTCGAGGGTTTCTTGAAAGTATATATGGAATCGAAGGACGATGATGATACCGAGGACGAAGAGAGTGGAAAAGTTTTGCCTCCGCTACATGTCGGGCAAGCATTGAATCTCGATCAAATTTCCGCTACACAAACTTTTTCTCGTCATCCGGCTCGCTATACAGAAGCAAGTCTGGTAAAAAAATTAGAAGAGTTAGGTATTGGTCGTCCATCAACGTATGCACCCACTATTTCAACTGTGCAAAAGCGTGGTTATGTAGTGAAAGAAAGTAGGGAAGGTGCGGAGCGCCACTACAAAGTACATGTGTTAAAATCAAATATCATAGAGTCAATCAACAAGACTGAAAATACGGGTGCGGAAAGCAATAAATTATTTCCGACAAACACAGCCATGATTGTGAATGACTTTTTGGTCGAACACTTTCCGGATATTACGAACTATTCGTTTACAGCAGAAATTGAGCAAGAGTTTGATGAGATCGCATCCGGAAAATTGGAATGGAAAAAGATGTTGAGTGGTTTTTACAAGCCCTTTCACAAGACAGTTGAAAAAACTGAATTGGTGGAGCGATCATCAGTGGCTAACAAAAGCAAAGAATTAGGTGTTGACCCAAAGACGGGTAAAAATGTATATGTGAAACTTGGTAAGTATGGTGCCTATGTGCAACTGGGTGAAAACCCGGATGACAATGGTGGTGAGAAACCAAAGTTTGCACCTTTGCGCGTTGGACAGTTTATTGAAAACATTGCGCTCGCAGACGCCATAGAGTTGTTGAAGCTACCGCGCACCTTAGGCGACTTCGAAGAAAAAACGGTGGTTGCTAACATTGGTCGTTTTGGCCCTATGTGTTACATGATAAAAAATTCATATCTATCCCGAAAGGCGAAGACCCTTACACGATTACCTATGATCGGGCAATAGAATTGATTCATGCCAAGCGGAACTCGATGCAAATCGGTTGATAAAATCGTTTGCTAGTGAAGGCAATACAGAGATAGAAATTTTAAATGGTCGCTTTGGACCTTACATTAAAGCAGGCAAGAAAAACGTAAAAATCCCGAAAGGGAAGGAGCCATCCGAACTTACGTTGGAGGAATGTGTGACACTTGCAGCCAATGCGCCCGAGAAAAAAGGTTGGGGTCGCTTTGGTAGAGGAAAGAAAAAGGAAGCCGAAGTTCCAGTTAAGGCGGCTAAGAAAGTGGCCACAAAGAAAGCCGCGCCTAAAAGGTGGCAGCCAAGAAAGTTGCTGCTAAGAAACCCGTAGCGAAGGCAAAGAAAGTGGCTGCTAAAAAAGTGAAAAAGAAATAACAGAATCCGGATCACCAGAGATTAGTATCCAGTGACCAAAATCCAGTTTAATCGATTCAACACTTTTTCTTACCTTGTTCGGCATGAAACAGACATGCTTCGTGATCTTGTTGCTCGTTGCAACAAACACAATTGCTCAAACTAATCTCGAACAATTTCTAAGTCACCCGATTGAATCGGGGTTTGCGGCCTCGGCCGATGGAAAAAATCTCGCCTGGGTCATTAACGATCACGGCAAACGCAATATTTTGGTAAAGACTGGCAGCGAATTGCCACGCTTGCTTACCGATTATCAGCAAGACGATGGTCAGGAAATTTCGCAGCTGGTTTTTTCGCCCAACGGAACTAAGTTGCTGTTTGTTCGTGGCAATGGAGCGAACCGAAATGGCCAGCATGCTAACCCGGCAAGTTTGCCCGAGGGTGTTGAACAGTCGATCTATTATAAGGAATTATCATCAAAAAGTCCACCATCAAAAATTACCAATGGTAGTAGTCCCGTAATCTTCAAAGATGGAATCCGGTTTCTATTTAGCAAAGGTGGCCAGATTTACGAGTCACCGATGGATATTAATGCGGTACCTAAACTTCTGTTTTCGGCACGTGGCAGTAATGGTAGCCCTAAATTTTCTCCGGATGCTAATGAGGTACTTTTTACAAGCGATCGGGGAGACCATAGTTTTATTGGTATCTATAATCTAAACAGAAGAGCAATTCGGTGGATTGCCCCCGATGTATCACTAGACGAATTTCCGGTTTGGTCTCCCGATGGTAAGCAAGTTGCATTTATCCGTAAACCCGGTACAAAAGTAGATGAGCTTAGCGACATAACCGGTGGCATAAAGTTTTCTATTTGGATTGCTGATGCTGAAACAGGCAAGGCTGTTTCCATTTGGAAATCTCCTGCCGATGATGGTGGATTTTCTCAATACTATCCTAATACGCCCCTAGCGTGGACATCCACAGGAAGAATTTTATTTTTCTCGGAACATACAGGTTGGAACCATCTTTTTTCAATTGCGCCTTTGGGCGGAGATCTAAAAGATCTTACTCCGGGGAATGGGGAGGTAGAGAGTTATATAGTGGACGCCACAGGGAAGTTTATATATTTTGATGGCAATCGAGAAGACATTGATCGCAGACACATATGGAAAATGGAAGTAACAGGAGGAAATCCGGTAGCCGTTACAAGTGGCGAGGGTATTGAAATGTATCCGGCCTTAGCGGGAAATGTTTTGTATGCATTTCGATCAACAACCAATTCGTCTAAAACATTGGTGCGCATTGATGAAACAATTAAATCGATGGTGCCGGTTTACGGACAAAGCTAACGGCATTCGCGGCAGTAGGTTTTGTAAAGCCTGAACAAGTTATTTTTAAAGCAGCCGATGGAACAACTATTCACGGACAACTTTTCATAAATCGATCAAATACCAACAAGCAACCCGGCATAGTATTTATGCACGGAGGCCCTATCCGACAAATGTTGCTTGGTTTTCATTACAGTGATTATTACATCAATGCGTATGCATTCAATCAATACTTAGCCAGTCAGGGCTATGTGGTGTTGTCAGTGAACTTTAGATCGGGTACAGGTTATGGTAAAGATTTCAGACGAGCAAAAAATCAAGGTCCACGTGGTGCGAGCGAGTATCAGGATGTAGTGGCGGCAGCAAAACATTTGCAAGCGTTGCCACAAGTTAATTCTGAAAAAATTGGTTTGTGGGGCGGATCGTATGGCGGATATTTAACAGCGATGGGATTAGCGCGTAGTCCTGAAATTTTTAAAGCCGGAGTTGATTTGCATGGTGTGCATGATTGGGCGTTTGATGGGCGTGAATTGCCACCTGGCGGTAGTTGGGGCATTACCTCACAAGATATGGCTCTTGCTTACAAAAGTTCTCCCATCTCCGACTTAAGTAAATGGACGGCACCGGTTTTAGTGGTTCATGGCGATGACGATCGAAATGTATTGTTTCAACAAAGTACAGACTTGGTTGAAAAACTGCGCGATAAAAATGTGCCCGTGGAAGTTTTAGTTTTGCCAGATGAGGTGCATGGTTTCTTACGCTATGAAAGTTGGAAGCGGGTTTTTGAAAGTGCAAAGGACTTTTTTGATCGAACTTTGAAATAGTTGTTCGTTGATGGTTCTTGGCTGTTAGTTCCTATTCGAAAAACCATCAACTTAGACTAACGATCAACCAACAGTATGAAGAAACTAGTCGTACTTACCGGAGCGGGTGTTAGTGCCGAGAGTGGCATCGCTACCTTTCGGGATGCAGGTGGACTGTGGGAAGGCTACCGCGTGGAAGATGTAGCTACTCCGGAGGCCTGGCAAAGAGATCCTGCATTGGTGCTTGACTTTTATAATCAAAGAAGAAAGAAAGCGCTTGAAGTATTGCCCAATCGAGGTCATGAAATTCTTGCAGAACTTGAACAACAATTTGAGGTTACTATCATCACACAAAATGTAGATAACCTGCATGAACGGGCGGGCTCTTCGCATGTTATTCATTTGCATGGGAGTTTGTTTGAATCGCGAAGTTCGCTTAATCCAAAGTTGATTTATCCGATCTTAGGCTGGCAATTGAATATGGGAGATAAATGCGAACGAGGCTCGCAACTGAGACCCTAATATCGTGTGGTTTGGGGAAGCAGTTCCGATGATGGAGGTTGCGGCTGAGATTGCGTCAACGGCAGAAATATTTTTAGTGGTGGGTACATCAATGGTAGTATATCCGGCCGCCAGTCTTATAGACTATGTGGCCGATCCTGTAAAGAAGTATGTGGTGGATCCCAAACGACCTGCTGTGGTTCATATTCCTAATCTGGAGTTTATTGAAGAGAAAGCAAGTATCGGTATGGAGAAGGTTAAGCATATTTTATTGTAGTTATTTGAGCCTACCAGTTAATCAAATCATTTTATTAATTTCATGACTGTATTAGACAAATTGATTCTATGATGCAGCGAAGAACCTTTATAAAAAAAAGTGGTGTGGCTATAGCCGGATTAGTAACGATCCCCAGTTTTTCATTTTCGCTAGATGCTCCTTCCGGTTTAGTCTTTGATGCCATGGGCGAAATCAGGACGATCTACACGATGGACCTGGTCGATCAGATTTTAGCGAGTGGAACCCGGGCTATTGCCATTACACTTACCGATCCCAAACATGACGGCCATCCATCCTTTGATCTATTGTTAAAGGATTTGGCAGACTATGATAAATATTTTTATGATCATCCGCCTCATTTTATAAAGGCAACGCGATTAAGTGACATCGATCGGGCCGTTAAGGCAAGGAAAGAAACTGGCTGTATTCTACCTGATCACAAAGTTCTGAACCAATCGAAAAGGATCTTAGTAGAGTAGATACGCTTTACAATCTGGGCCTTCGCAGCGTTCAACTAACATACAATACGCGCAATTATGTGGGTGATGGTTGTTACGAGCGCACTGATGCCGGAATTTCAAATTTTGGAATAGAGCTAATAGATCGGTTGAATTCAAAGAACATGTTAATCGATTTGTCGCATGCGGGCATGAAGACGATGAAGGAGTCCATTGAGGCTTCCAAAAAACCGATTATTATTTCTCACTCTACTTGCAGAGCTTTGTATCAGCACCCACGCAATACTACGGATGAGAACCTGAAATTGCTGGCCAATCGAGGCGGAGTTATGGGTATGTGCCAGATGCGAACATTTATGACGAAGGAAAGACAAATAATCTGGAAGTTTTTTTGATCATCGATCATGCGGTTAAGATTGCTGGCATTGACCGTGGCGATAGGCAGCGATCGCGATCAATCGGTGTGATCCCAGACACAGAGGAAGAAATAAAATTTTACTGGCGGAAGAAGGGCGCAATTCAAACCAGCCGATTGGCCTTGTATCTTGAAAATTAATGGGCCGCGAAGGATGGATGTGATTCGTGAAAATCTTATTAAACGCAAGTACACCCAGAGCCAGATCGATAAAATTATGGGTGCCAATCTGTATCGGTTATATAACGAGGTAATCGGATAATTTGAATGTAAAATTAGTAATGAGATGAAAACTGCTAAAGACACCCGCATTGCCGTTTTGATTGATGCTGATAACATTCCGTACAGTAAGATTAAAGTGATGATGGAAGAGATTGCCAAATATGGCACACCTACTTTTAAGAGAATATATGGCGACTGGACAAAGCCAAACCTTATTGGTTGGAAGAATGTGTTATTGGAAAATGCCATCACGCCCATTCAACAGTACGGGTATACCACCGGAAAGAATGCAACCGATTCAGCGATGATCATCGATGCCATGGATATTTTATATAGTGAAAAGGTAGATGGTTTTTGTCTGGTCTCCAGTGATAGTGATTTCACAAAATTGGCTACCCGCTTACGCGAAGCCGGGATGAATGTAATAGGACTGGGAGAACGGAAAACTCCCAATCCTTTTATTGTAGCCTGTGATAAATTTATCTATCTGGAAATTTTAGGTGGTGGTGATGACGTAAGTAATGAGGCAGAATCCGCAAAAGGTAAAAAGAAAGAAAAGACGGGTGCGAATGAAACCTTGCGAAAGATTGATAATAGAACATTGAATTTACTATCAACTACCATTACCGATTTGGCCGATGATACAGGTTGGGCTTTCTTGGGTGAAGTGGGAAATCTCATTCTTAAAAAGCAGCCCGATTTCGATCCCAGAAATTATGGCTTTGGAAAGCTCGCACAGTTAATAAAGAGTATTGGTAAGTATGAAGTGGATGAGCGTGAAACAGAGAAGAAGAATATTAAGTTGGTTTATGTAAGGGTGCGGTAACATCTTTGAATAGTTTCAAACAATAAACATGAAAGCCTTACTATTTATTAAATGGAATTGTGCTTTCATATTGATGCTGATTCTTAGTGCTTGTGCGAGCGATCCCAAGTATCAACCTATTGACGAAGACTTTTGTGCTAAAATTCATCCTACGCAATTCACTCCATTATCCAAACAGTTGGAGCCATTTCATGAGCAGCTTTTGAAGCAAACAGGTGTAGTTGCTTTAGAGGAAGGCGATGTTTCCATGATTGCCAGAGCCTGGTTAACGGAGTCGGCCGAATCCACAATTGATATTCAATATTTTATTTTTTCGGCCGATAATATCGGATTGATTGCTGTTGATTATTTGTTGCGCGCGGCTGATCGCGGGGTGAAGGTTCGCATTCTTGTTGATGATATTATGGTAGAAGCAGATGCCGATGATTTAATCGCGCTGGACAGACATCCTAATATGGAGATCAAGATTTATAACCCCACGGCCAACATCGGAAAAAAGCTTCCGGCAAAGCTGTACAAACTAACAACTGACTTTGGAGAGTTTAACCAGCGAATGCACAATAAAACATTTATAGTAGATGGTCAAGTAGCCATTACCGGTGGTCGCAATATGGCCGATGAATATTTTGACTACGATCATGAATACAATTTTCGCGACAGAGATGTTTTGTTGATAGGTCAGGTAACCCACACGATGCAAGCTTCCTTTGAACAATTCTGGACGAGTACGTTAAGTGTACCCGTTACGGAATTAGTCGATGTTCCCGAGGCTGAGTAAATCACCGGAAATGTGAAGTAGCTGAGTATCTGCGCCAGTATGCCTGGATAACCCACAAATTTTTGGCCGCAGATTAGAGGAGTACTTCTGTACCGTTGCCTACGAACGGATCCGACAATCAAGGTAGTTTAATCTGGACAGATAGTATATTTTTGATTCAGGATGTGCCCGGTAAGAATACCGGGTAATCAAGGGCTGGCGGGTAGCGGAATAATTACTGACTCGTTAATTAGTCT
>JADJRT010000016.1 GCA_016712035.1 Flammeovirgaceae bacterium
TCCGTTAAGTCAATGAAGTGGAATTTGATTCCGAATTTTTCATAAATCTTTCTAAACATGCGGGTACGACCCGCCATACAAATCTTGCTGGTTATTACTTCATCGCCCGGTGCCAGTAATTTTATAACGGCATCGGTAGCACCCATGCCGGATGAAAGCAAATACCGAACTTTCCATCTTCCAGTGCGGCAATACTTTTTTGTAATGCATTGCGCGTGGGTTTCCTCCTCGCGCATAGGCATATCCCTTTGTGTTTGGCAGGAGATTCCTGCACATACGTTGAGGTTTGATAAATAGGGTCATAATGGCTCCTGTACTTAGAATCGGGCGTTACTCCACATGCACGGCTTTGGTTCCAAAATTCATACGAATCAGTTTTTGAATATTAATCAAACTCTCTGCAAACTGATAATTTCAAAAAGTTGGTGTTGTGCTTATTGATTTATTTTAAAAACGTTTTTAATGGAGCTTAAATTCTTGTAGTTTTAAGATACCTCAATCTGTAACCTCCTTTAATCTAATCTTAGTACTATGAGTTCAAAAAGTCTATTTCCTGGCTGGATTCTAATTTTCTTTAATCTCTTGACTTACGGTCCAGAATTCTGTAGGAATTGGTATCGTTAATCAAATAAAAATGCTGTCTTGGAATTGGTTTCCCCAGGCAACAATCAGGGATTACTCGTTCCTAAACTAACCACCCGCCCAGCGAACAGCAGCTTCTTTATATCCACCTTGACGGCCAGTGAAAACGGTCTTTTGATTTTCGATAGCGATGACCCAATTTTATTACTGGCAGGCCAATCAATGGCTGCCGTTTAAAACAGGCCAGAGTTAGCGGCGGGGGATGGAATCACCATTGCTGGTAATACCGTATCAACCATTCCTCAGGATTTGCAATTGGTAGGAAGTACGTTGTCCATTACAAATAACACATCGGCCACACCAATAAATCTTTCAGCTTTACGGGGAGTAAGCACAGACGACCGGGCTCTATCTTTTTAATGGAGCCACGGGATTGCTTTCGTTATCAACGTTGGGGGTACCTTCATCAGTAATAATTTCGGGGATAGTACCGGGAGGAATTGCTGGCGGGGATTTATCAGGTTACATTTCCTAATCCTTTAATTAATACAGGTGCCATAACAAGTACTAAAATATTAGACGGAACAATTGTTGCCACAGATCTGGGCATTGCTTCGGTAACAGATGTGAAAATTGCTTCGGGTGTTACAGTTTCAAAACTAACCCCATCCGGTACAAACGGGCAGGTACTTACAACAGTTGCAGGTGCTACAACCTGGTCAGCTGTATCTGATGCCGATGCTACCAATGAGATTCAGGATTTAAGTTTGGCAGGTAATACTCTTTCTCTTTCTTTAGATGCAACGCCAGTAAATCTGCTCCTTACCTCGATAATACGGATAATCAGGATTTAACAATTGCAGCCAATATCTTAAGCTTAACAAATGATGCTACCCCAATAAGTCTGGTGCCCTATCTCGATAATACGGATGCTCAAACCCTTGCTTTTACACCAGCGACTTCTGCATTAACAATAAGTGGTGGTAATACAGTTACGGTTACAGCCACAGGAGCTGCAGGTGGTGATCTTTCGAGTATAGTTCCTAATCCTGTGGTTAATACAAACGCAATAACAAGTGCAAAAATATTGGACGGAACAATTGTTGCCGCAGATCTGGGCATTGCTTCGGTAACAGATGTGAAAATTGCACCGGGTGTTATGGTTTCAAAATTAACTCCTTCAGGCACAAATGGACAGGTACTTACAACAGTTGCTGGCGTGACAACCTGGTCAACTGTATCTGATGCCGATGCTACCAACGAATTACGGTTACAGCCACGGGGGCTGCAGGTGGTGATTTAGTGGAACGTATCCTAATCCGACTGTTGCAAATAATGCAATAAGTTCCGCTAAGATTGTTGATGGAACTATTCTTAATGCAGACATAAATGCAGCTGCAGCAATCGCAGTTACAAAATTGCTCCATCCGTTACGAATGGTCAGGTCTTAACTACCCCAGCAGGGATTGTTCAATGGGCAGCGCCTGGAGGAACAACATTAATTCAAGCTCCTGGAAATAATAATTTGTTGCTGGTAATCAATTGGTACAAGCGTCAACAGGTACAGATAATGCGTTTTACGGTAAATCTGCAGGAGGTTCAAATACAAGTGGCAATTACAATGTTATGTTTGGTTCAGATGCAGGTCCCGGTAGCCCAAAATGGTAAGCTAGATACATTGATTGGTTGGTTTTGCTGGCCTTACGGCAACAAATTCGGGATCCTTCAATGGTAATACTTTTGTTGGAGCACAAGCAGGGAGCAAGCTGCAACCGGTGGTCCGAATACTTTTATTGGTGAAAAATCAGGACAAGCTAACACAACAGGGACACAGAGTCTTTTTGCTGGTAATCGGGCTGGTATTACAAATACAACGGGTGGCCAGCATACGATACTCGGCTACTTTGCGGATGTAAGTTCTGCTAACTTACAAAATTCAACTGCCATTGGATATCAGACCATTGTTAACGCATCTAACAATATGGTTTTGGCAATAATGCAGTTTTAGGTTGGGGCTTTTGGTGTGGCACCTGGGCCAGGAACAGCAATTCGTGTTGGTACGAGTAACCTTAACGGTAATGGTGCAACATTAACGGTAGCAGGAGCCTGGACAAGTACTTCTGATAGAACCAAAAAACATAACATAACAAATATCAACTATGGTCTTTCAGAAATTTTAAAATTAAGAGCGGTGAGTTACAAGTGGAACGGAACTGATCAACCAGATTTTGGATTTATAGCTCAAGAGGTAAAGGATGTTTTACCAGAAATTGTTTATGGTGAGGAAGGACAAATGTCAATATCCTACGGGCAGGTATCCGCAGTGTTAGTAAAAGCTGTTCAGGAGCAACAAAAAGAAATTGAAGAATTGAAGACAAAACTTTCAAGGTGTGAAATACAGGTTGAAACTTTGGAGATTACGATTCAAAATTCGAAAACTCAGAACTCTCAAATCACAGCTTTAAGTGAAGAACTTGAAAATATTAAGAAAATATTGGGAATGGAAGCTAATGCAAAAAAGTAAAAGTGAGTATCAACATGAAGCAAAAGAATTTTAAGTTCGATCATTGGTGTCTTGATAGCCTTTCAGGTTTTATCTCAAGGCTTCTATAATAAAGGTTCTATTTTGAGTTTGTCACCTCAAGCCATTCTTACTGTTCCTGATAGTTTGGTAAACACGGGTACAATTAAAAACGATGGCGACTTGAGAATTTCAGGAGCCTGGATTAATCAAGGAACCTATGATGCTACCGGAACTGGTAAAATTAATTTTGATAGCGACTTGCCTCAAACGATAAATCATAATAATCAATCGTTTAAAGCTGGTAATTAGTGGTACAGGCGAAAAGAATTTTTAGCAAACATTACTATTGAATCCGAACTCGATCTGCAAAGCAGTATTCTTAAATCAGCTAATAATGCAAAATCATTTTGTTGGAAGGTTCTATTCTGAGTGGAGGTTCCGATGGCTCGCACGTGGTTGGACCTGTTGAAATGCAGGGATTAGGAAAATGGATTTTCCTGTTGGAAATGGGACTACCTATTTGCCGGTTGAAATATCGCCAGGTACAGATGCAGCTGATCATGCAACTTTAACCCTCAATGAACTTAATTCAGGTAGTTTGACTGGCGATCAAGAGCTTACTGAACTCTCGGCTAAACGGTATTAGGAGCTCTCTCTTTCGCAAGGCACATTAACCAAATCGAAATTAAAGTTGCCACTTTCTGATGAAGTAGGGCTTTCAAATGATTTAAGTTTATTAGTAGTAGGGGGCGATGCTGCAACCAGCGGGTACTCGAGTCTTGGTCAATCTGATTTAACAGGAGTCTCACGTCAGGGTCGGTTACAAGCAAGGAGGCATTAACACGCAAATATTATACGGTTGCTGCAGTTAGTGGCGAAACTAAAATTGAAGTGTTTAATGGTCTTTCAGTAAGCAACGATGGAAAGAATGATTTTCTAAGAATTAAAAACATTGAGTTATACCCCAATAATAAAGTGGCAATTGTAAATCGCTGGGGTGATAAGGTTTTCGAGGTAGAAGGCTACAGTAATTTAATAGCCGATAAACGATTTAATGGTGACGCAAAGTCAGGCGGAAGTAAAGTCCCGGCAGGAACTTATTTCTACTCCATCAACCTAGGTGATGGTTCTCAAATAACAGCGGGCTACATACAGATCAAATAGACCTAGTTACATCGAATTTCTCTAAGTAATCGGCTACACGCCTAACCATACTTCCGCCAAGCGATCCATCCACAACACGATGGTCATAGGAATGTGATAAGAACATTTTATGGCGAATGGCGATTGCATCCCCGTAAGGAGTTTCTATTACAGCCGGTTTTTTCTGAATGGCACCTACTGCAATAATGCCCACCTGTGGTTGCACGATAATAGGGGTCCCCATTACATTTCCAAACGAACCAACATTAGAAATTGTAAAAGTTCCACCCGAAAGTTCATCGGGCTTCAATTTGTTTTCACGAGCGCGTTTCGCCAAATCATTTACTGCTTTTGCTAGCCCGGTAATATTATATTGATCGGCATTTTTTATTACAGGTACGATCAGGTTTCCACTTGGTAAGGCAACAGCCATTCCTATATTAATATCTTTCTTTCTAATAATCCGATCGCCATCCACCTGGATGTTGATCATCGGGAAATCTTTGATAGCAAGAATGAGGGCTTCAATAAAAATAGGCGTGAAGGTGAGTGAATCGCCTTCGCGCTTTTGAAATTCACCTTTCATTTTATTGCGCCAGAATACTACATCCGTTACATCGGCCTCAACAAAAGAAGTAACATGCGGTGCTGTGCGCTTAGAATCCACCATACGTTCAGCAATCATTTTGCGCATGCGATCCATCTGAATGATTTCATCACCAGCACTAATGGATGCCGGTACTAAAGGTGCAGACGGACCTGATGATCTCTGCTGAACCGATTGTCCCATTTTACGATTTTGCAAATAGGACAATAGATCCTTCTTGGTTACTCTACCTTCGGCACCCGTTCCGCCAATAGTTTCCAATTCGGCAACGGCAATACTCTCTTCTTTGGCAATGTTTTTAACTAAGGGCGAATAAAACCGTGTTGCCGATTTAAAGTCAGCAGGTTTTGCTCCTGATCCATTAGAAGTATGAGCTGGTTCAGCTTGTGTCTTTGCCTTAGCTTCAACATTGGGTTTTACTTCTTCCTTTTCGGTTGCCGTAGCATTTTCATCACCTTCCGTAGATATAATGGCAATGGCTTTTCCCACCTTAACAACTTCGCCTTTTTGGGCCAGAATCTCTTTTAAAATCCCACCATGGGTTGTGGGCACTTCCGTATCCACCTTATCGGTGGCAACCTCCAACACAGATTCGTCTTGTTCAATTTTATCACCCGGATTTTTTAGCCATGAAAGTATTGTTGCTTCCATAATGCTCTCACCCATTTTAGGCATAATCAATTCTACCAGCGCCATGATTCAATCGTTTGTTTTGCAGGTGCAAGTTAACATTTTTGGCATGAATCAGATAGAGACCCTATCATTCTGTATTCTTTAAGTTAAGCCCAATTCTATTTGTGAAATCCCGCCAATTTGAAATAAAATATCGCACATTTTAATCTTCATGAAATCCCTCAAAAGTTTAAAAAATATGACTGATTTCAATCTGCCTATTTCCTGATCGATGTCATTCTTTAACCTTAGTAATGGTGGCAATTTCGGGAACACTAAATCAAAGAAGCCATGAACACGGAAATACTCGAAAAACCAACTAAAAAGCAGGATATGAAATCACAGAAATATGTCTATTCGTTTCACGATGGCGATGGAAAAAATAAACATCTTCTGGGCGGCAAAGGGGCCAACCTATGTGAAATGACGCAGATTGGTCTTAACGTACCGCCCGGATTTGTAGTTACTACCGAAACATGCCTCACATACCTCGCTGAACCTGAAAGAAAATTACCAGCAGGCGTAATGGAGCAGGTAAAACTAAATATGAAGGAGCTTGAAAAGGCTACCGGCAAAACATTTGGCAATGCAGAAAGTCCATTGCTTGTCTCGGTGCGTTCTGGCTCCGCTATGTCCATGCCCGGTATGATGGACACCATTCTTAATCTTGGCTTAAATTCAAAAACCTTAAAGGGACTGATCAAGCAAACCGCCAACGAACGATTTGGCTATGATGCTTATCGCAGATTTATCCAGTTGTTTGGAAAAGTTGCTTTGGGTGTGCCTGATGAAAAATTTGATAAACATTTTGAAGAAGTTAAAGAAGAAGGCTGGTGTATTGGTAGATGTGGGTCTGGGTACTAAAGATCTTATTGAAATCAGTGATCCCTTTTTAAAAGTTGTAAATGAACATACCGGAAAACCCTTTCCTGAAGATGTGTACGAACAACTTGAAATAGCTATTAAAGCAGTATTCAATTCGTGGATGGGCAAACGGGCTATTGACTACCGCAGGGAGTTTAAGATTACTCCAGCCATGGCCAATGGTACAGCGGTTAATGTTGTAACCATGGTGTTTGGCAATATGGGCAATGATTGTGCCACCGGTGTTGGCTTTACCCGCGACCCTGGCACAGGCGAAAACGTAATGTTTGGAGAATACCTGACCAATGCACAAGGTGAAGATGTTGTTGCAGGCATACGAACACCTAAGCCTGTAGCACAGTTGGCGGATGAAATGCCTGAGCTTTACAATCAACTGGAGGAACTAAGAAACAAGCTGGAAACTCATTACAAAGAAGTACAGGATTTTGAATATACCATTGAGAAAGGAATACTGTACTGCTTGCAAACCCGTAACGGAAAAATGAATACCGTTGCGATGGTTCGCACTTCAGTGGAAATGGTTGCCGAAAAATTAATTACGAAAGAGCAAGCCTTGTTGCGCATCAAACCTGATATTCTTGAACAATTGCTTCACCCCAGATTAGACGCAAGCCATAAAGCAGAACCATTGGCACAAGGTCTTCCTGCTTCACCAGGTGCAGCATCGGGTCATGTAGTGTTTGATGCAGATCGTGCAGAGCTATTAGGCCGGGCCGGAGAGAAAGTGATTTTGGTTCGCGAAGAAACGAAGCCCGAAGACATTCACGGATTTTTTGCCGCGCAAGGTATTCTTACCAGTCGTGGAGGAAAAACTTCGCATGCTGCTGTGGTTGCCCGAGGTATGGGTAAACCTTGTGTAGCTGGAGCCGAAGGAATAAAAGTGGACGTTAAACTTCGTCAGGCTGAAATAGGCGACAAGATTTTGCATGAAGGCGACTACATTACCATTGATGGTGGAACCGGTTTTGTTTACAAAGGGGTAATCCCAACCGTAGAGCCTACGTTTTCTGATGAACTTAAAAAGTTATTGAGTTGGGCCGATGAAGTAGCGAAATTGAAAGTGTACGCGAATGCGGATACTCCAGGTGCTGCCGACAAAGCCTTAACATTCGGTGCGATGGGTATTGGCTTATGCCGAACCGAAAGAATGTTTAATGATGTAGATCGACTGCCTATTGTAGTCGAGATGATTCTGGCGGCTTCCGATGAGGAAAGAGAATCGGCATTGAATCGTCTGAAAGAAATTCAGAGGAAAGACTTTAAAGAAATCTTTACCGCCATGAAAGGCAAGCCGGTTACCGTTCGTTTATTAGATCCTCCAATTCATGAATTCCTTCCTACCGAGGATGTGTTGCGGGACGAAGTAGAGCACTTACAAAAACTGAAAGGCACCGTAAGTGGTGTTACAGATTTGTTCAGCAGTTTGCGGTTGCTCAACGCAGATTTAAAAATGGCTGAACGTTCCGCGGAGCCGTTTACATTGGCCGGTGTGGAATTGATTGAAAAGGCAATTGAGAAGAAAGGACAAATGCTTAAAAAGGTTCGCGAACTACATGAAGTGAATCCGATGCTCGGCCATAGAGGTGTTCGCTTAGGATTGACCTTCCCAGAAATTTATACGATGCAGATTCAGGCCATCCTGGAAGCGACTGCCGAGTGTCAGTTGGCTAAAATTGATGTGCGACCAGAAATTATGGTGCCGCAGGTTTGTACAGCCGAAGAATTAGAACAAGTAAAAGTTTTTGTTGATGAAATTAAAGCCAAGCTAGAAGCAGCGAACAAGATTAAACTTCAATTTAAGTTTGGTACCATGATAGAAGTTGTTCGTGCTTGTTTACAAGCCGAGGAATTAGCTAACGTTGCTGAGTTCTTCTCTTTTGGAACCAACGACTTAACGCAGGCTACCTTCTCCTTCTCACGCGAAGACGCTGAGAATAAATTCTTGCCGTTCTATATTTCAAAAGCCTTGTTGCAAGACAATCCATTTGAAGTGTTGGATCGCAAAGCTATGGGTAAGTTGATGCGCATGGCCGTGGAGGATGGTCGCAAGAACAAGAAAGACCTGAAGGTAGGTATCTGTGGTGAGCACGGTGGTCACCCCGAGTCAATCATGTTCTGCCATGAAATTGGATTGAATTATGTTTCTTGCTCTGGCCCGCGTGTGCCCGTTGCCCGGTTGGCAGCAGCACATGCCCGGTTGTTGACTAAATAAACGGAGCAAGCGTTAGTGTAGGAAGTGCAGGCCGGAAGGTCTGCACTTTTTTGTGAATTTTTCTTTGCGACTCTGCGTGAAAGATATTATTACTGACCTAATCTTGCTGGCATGTTGGTCATCAGCTTTTTTTCACGCAAAGACTGCGAAGGAATTCGCGAAGCAGAGAAGCCTTAGCGAGCTTTGCATTGAATTTTTTCTTTGCGCCCTCTGCGTGAAAGGTATTAGTATTTCTGGTTAAGCTTTGGTTGGTCAGCGACCACATACACAATTTGAATCATTGAAGTTTATCAAGCCAATATAGCCGCAGCTTCTTTCGATATCCACTTATTAAAAAATGAGACAGCTCGTTCAAAATTCTTTTGGGCAGTGTCGGTTATTTCCTGGTTCAACTCCCAATGGGTGCCTGAGATAGCCATCACATAAACTTCTGGAGATTGGTTGAACAGATCGTTGGCAAGCCACAATACTGTTTCTGGTTCAAGCTTATGCGTAGTAAAAGCTTCGGTGCGGGCCGGCTCACATTTGTAAAAGGAGAATCCGTTTTCATAATTCTTGTGTGAAGCATCAACAAAAATTACTTTTTTGTATTCTGTGATCAACAACGCATCTTCAATTTGTAATTGGTATCGATGCTCAATGTCAAAAAGATCTTCGCGGTTACAAAACTCGTCAACAAATTTCCACCCCAGTGCATCGTCACTGCGGCCATTGTTGCCAATGCCAATCATAAGAATTCTGCTACCCATTTTTAATTCGTTCATCAATTAATTCACCTTTGTGATTTATTAATTCTACACGTAATGGCATTTGTCCCAGCGCTTGTGTAGCACAGCTTAGGCAAGGATCGTAGGCCCGAATGGCTACTTCTACCTGGTTAAGCATACCATCGGTAATGGTTCCTTTCTGACTGATCACATTATTGGCTACCCACCGCACCGCACGGTTCATCGCTTCGTTGTTGTGCGTGGTTGATACAATCAGATTGCAGCGGGTAATCATCCCTTTTTCATCTACCTGATAATGGTGTGTAAGCGTACCGCGCGGAGCTTCAATAATGCCAATTCCTTCCAGTCTCGGTTTTCCTTCGCGCACCAAGTCAGTGCTCATGATTTCATCATCATGTAAAAGATCATTCATCATTTCGGCACAATGTAAAATTTCAATCAGGCGAGCCCAATGCGAATAGAGCGTACTGTTATTTACTTTCTTACCTGTAAAGGCCGAAATACGCTTGTCGCTCTTTTTCAGCAAGGGGTGTTGAAATGGCATTGCACACATTCATTCTGGCCAGCGGGCCTACGCGGTTCCAACCCTTTTCGCGCCCAACTTCTTTGAGATACGGAAACTTCATATACGACCACCGTTCTACACCTTCTAAAAAATATTTTTGATAATCATCCGTAGTAACATCAGGCAACGTAATTTTTCCTTCGCTATCAATCGCGCGTAGCTTACCGTGATATAATTCCATGTTTCCGATATCATCCACCATACCCAAATGTCCGGAAGGGAAAGCCGCAAACGTATCGAGCAGCTTTCTTTTTTTCGTGGTAACCTTTTATAAATTCAATGATCTCCAATGACCACTCGATCATAGTTTTTATGTTGGGGATGTCTTTCCGGATAGAAAGTATTCTCTTTCTTTTGGGTCAAATGTTTTTGTGCATCCCGCCCGGTACAGCCGCCACGCCATGGATTTTTTCCGGCTATAGCTCGAATAATTTCCTGACCGAACTTTCGCATCAGGATTCCCTTCTTAGCAAGCTCTTTGTTTTCTATTGCTACGGCAATTACATTTCTCTTTTCTACTGGTGCATCCATGCCAAAAAGTAAATCGGGTGAAGCGAGGTAGAAGAAGTGAAGCGCGTGGGATTGAAAAATTTGCCCGTAGTGCATGAGCCTTCGCAACTTCGATGCTGCCGGTGCTAAATCCTCGGGATCAATACCAACCAACTGATCGATTGCTTTGGCAGCAGCCAGATGGTGGCTTACCGGACAAATTCCACAAAGACGTTGTACAAGTACTGGTGCTTCCCAATACGGGTGCCCCTGGATGAAACGTTCAAAACCTCTGAACTCTACGATGTGAAAAAATGAATCTTCCACTTTTCCATATTCATCGAGGTGTATCGTTACTCGTCCGTGCCCTTCCACGCGGGTTACCGGATCGATGATTATTTTCTTTTTCATGTGTATATAATTAATTTTTAATTGTCACATGGAATTCGCTGTTTGTACTCATCCGCGGTTGGTGTTTCTCAATCATGTCATTTCATGTTAATCGTATTTAAACTCAGAGTACAACAACGAAAAATCTTCGCCCCACAGTAAATTCTTCACAACTTTCCAGATGTGATTGGGCGAAGGCGGGCAACCCGGAATAGTATAATCTACTTTTACAATTTCGCTACATCCGTAAACGCGATCCAGAATTTTTGGTAAGTCCTCATGATACGGCACCGTGTTCTCGCCTTGTTCGCTCGTTACGCTGTTGAGGTATGCTTCCTCCAAACATTCCCCTAAAGGAATAGTGTTGCGCATAGCGGGCAAACCACCCCAGACAGCACATTCACCCATCACCACCAGAATGTCGCACATCTCTGAATTTTTTAGCGTTTCAATATTCTCATCATTGCAACAACCTCCTTCTACCAAACCCAAATGACAACGTTGGGTAAATGTTTTAATATCGGTAAGCGGAGATTTGTTGAAGGCGACCAATTCAACGATGTCCAGTAAATCGGTATCGATATCCAGCATCGACATGTGGCAACCAAAACATCCTGCCAAAGAAACGGTAGCGATGGTTTTCTTTTCAAAATTGGCAACTTTCGGTTTTTCAGCGATGTTATGATGAAAATGTTTTTGTGATGATTCTAAATCAAACGCTCTTTCACCAAAAGGTTTTGATAAACTTTTACCTCGTACAATGATGGCCCCCGTTGGGCATAACTTCATCGCATTCTCTGCTTCACTTTCCGAGAGTTTTCTTCTTGTTCATAATCAATGCCTACCATAGTTTCGTTACCCCGATTAACATACATAAACACACGCTTGCCATCGGATGTAAATACTTCTTCCACACACCTTCGGCATTTAATGCAGCGGTTGTGTTCCATCACCATACGCTTGGGTTGGTAGTCGATAAGCCGATCCTTAAATAAGTGTGGAAAGCGGGTGGTAGAAATTCCTAATTCGTACCCCATGTGTTGTAGGTCGCAGTTACCACTTTTCTCACAGGATGGGCAAAAGTGATTGCCTTCAGCAAACATCATCTCGATAAGTGCTTGCCGCATATCCACAAGTTCCGGGGTGTTAACCTCTACCTTTAAACCCTCGTGAATGCTTTCTGTGCAAGCGGGATTATATCGACCGTTTATTTTGCAAGTACACTGCGGCATGTTCCGAGTGGTGGATCAATGTGTTTGAAATAGCATAAAGAAGGAATAAAAATTCCATTGGCTTTGGCAGCGTCTACCAGGTTGCTGCCTTCTTCGGCCTCATATTTTTTACCATCAATCCAGAATGTGCAGGTTGCCATGGGTATCAGGGTTTATAGTGTTCGTATTGTGTAATGGCTGCGTGATGATCAAATTTTCGGTACATGCTATTGTCGGTGCCAGCAAAACGTGTGGCAAAGTAATCTTCAAATTTTTCTAGTGATTGAATTACAGAGTTACTGGCGGTTTTGCCGAGTCCACACCTGCTTGTTGCTTTCATGATAGCACTCCAGCTTTTAAGCTCTTTCAAATCATTGCTGTCAGCCAATCCATTTTGCAAACGCTCTAGCTTACGTTCAATAATAAAATTGCCGGCCCGGCAAGGCGTACACGCTCCGCAGGATTCGTGTTTAAAAAATTCGGAGAAGTTTATCAGAATATCGACAATATCGCGGCTGCTGTTAAAGATCATAAACGAGCCTCCGCACCGAATGTCTTTTTGAGCCAGTAAATCCAGCATAGAAATTCGTCTGTATTTTTCTTTAACAGAAATACATTCTCCGGATGGACCGCTTACCTGAATAAAGTGTGGGTCTTCAGCGCCACATAAATCAAGCAATTCAGCAACCGTCATTCCCCATTCAATTTCATAGATGCCTGACAGTTTACAATCACCAGAAAGGCTGATTAGCTTAGTTCCTGGTGAACCGGGAATGCCTCGTTTCAGATATTCGAATGTTCCAAGAGAAAGCAGGCGAGCTACGGAAGCAAAAGTTTCTACATTGTTAACCACGGTAGGCAATTGCAGATACCCTTTCTCTACCGGGTAAAACCATTTTGTGCGGGGTTCACCTCGTTTCCCTTCCATAGATTCAAGCAATGCAGTTTCTTCACCACACACATAGGCACCGGCTCCAATTTCAATTCGGATCTCAAAATTAAAGCCTTTGATGCCTCCAGCATTATTACCTAATAAACTTTGTGCATGGAAGTCATTAATTTCCTGTTCTAATTTTTCAACTAACCATTGATACTCGCCACGCAAGTAGATAATTCCATAGGAGGCACCAACGGTATATCCCGCTATAATCATTCCTTCCAAAACCGATCCGGGTTGATTATTTAAGAGCACGCGATCCTTAAAGGTTCCGGGTTCCCCTTCATCGGCATTGCAAACAATAAATTTTGGAGATTCTTTAAAAGTCCGACATGCATCCCATTTTTTTCCGGTGGGGAAAAACGCACCCCCACGACCGGATAGTTCAGCAATTCGTAATTGCTCAATCACACCATCGGGTCCTAATTCATTTAGCTTACTAATTGCCTGGCCTCGCTGGTAGGGAGCAAAAAAAATCGTTCGATTGTTTGCAGGCGTAAACCGGATATTGTCCAGCGGTTGGTCGCAGATTTCTTGAGGTGATTTTCCGTTTTTAATCTTCTGAATGATTTCCTTAACCTTGAGTGCATTTAAATTCGTAAAGGGATAAAAATCGATTAGGGCTGCGGGTTCCTGATCACTTAATCCAATACAAGGTGTTTGATACAAGCCAAACGTACCGGATGGATCTACAGAGCCCAAACGCGCACCTGTTTCGCGCTCAAACGTTTCGCGGATTCTTTCAAATCCCTTTAGCTGTGAGATAATACTATTGTTGAGATAAATCGTGTGCTTACCAGCCCGCTGTTTATGAAAGAAGTGGTAGAAGGATGCAACACCTTCAATCTCAATTTGAGAAAGCCGGTGTTGCTGAGCCAGTTTTTCTATCGAACTTTTTGAAATATGTCTTTCATCCGTTTGCAGGGTCCATAATTGCGACAACAGCAACGAGCGTGGCGGCTCAACCGAAAAAAGGTTTTTTTGTGCGGTTTGAATACTCATAATTAGCCGGTTTAATAGCCTTAAGGTGAGTATTTACTACATTACAAAGTATGACAGAAGTCATGCAAACGATTGTCAATCAAGAATATAAAAAGCAAAAAAAGTTTGGAGGCTATAATTTGAAAAAACTACTATGACTGACTATGTTTTTCTTACGCCTGCGCAATGATATAGGCACGCAAAGCCCGCGAAGATTTATACGCCAAGGCCGCAAAGTTATTTGAGTTTACTTTGCGTACTCTGCGTACTCTGCGTTAAAGGTATTTCAACTATGGCCAAAATCTTACTTATTATTTCGGTAGACTTTGCCTGATAAGATTTAGTACGGCCATGGATGCTGTCCGAATGTTAATCATGCGATCTTTTGACAATTGTAATTTTTTGGTGACCGTGTGATGTTTGTCCGAGTAAGCAATCCAAATGGTGCCTACCGGCTTGTCGGGTGTTGCCCCGCCTGGGCCGGCAATACCGCTGGTAGCCACACCAATATCCGTATTGAATTTAGCGCGTACAATATTGGCCATTTCTATAATAGTGGGTTCGCTTACGGCTCCGTATTTTTCTAGCGTTTCGGGTTTTACGCCAAGCTGACGCATTTTTATTTGATAGTCGTATGGGATCATCGCACCCAGAAAATAATCAGAGCTGCCGGGCACACTGGTAATCAAATGAGACAAATATCCACCGGTGCAGCTTTCGGCAATCGCTAAGGTGAGTTTCTTTTCTCGCAGTGTGTTTCCAATCACTACTTCAATGGGTTCGTAACCAAATCCATAAATATTCTGCCCGATGATTGAATTGAGTTTTTCAATCCAGGCAGAAGTTTCGTTCTGTAATTTTTCTAACGAGTCACCAAATCCGGTTAACCGTAATTTCACTTCACCCAGGCTTGGCAAATAGGCAAGTTTAATGTGTTCAGGTAATGATTTCTCCCAATCACTAATCTTCTCAGCAAGAAAGGATTCGCCAAGCCCAATGGTGCGAACAATCTTGTGATGAATAACGGGTAACGTGTATTTACTATTAAGCCGAGGAAGGACATGATCGGTCATCATCTTCTTCATCTCATGGGGCACTCCGGGCATCGACATAAATACCTTATTGCCTCTGTCAAAATACATACCCGGAGCAGTGCCTACGGGATTAGTAATTTTTCGCAGGCTGTAGGTAAGGCGGCTTGCAAGCGATTAAGTTCGGTGAGCTCGCGGCCACGGCTTTTAAAAAACTCAGTGACCTCCACCATCGCTTCCTCATGAATCTTCATTTCGCAGTTAAAATATTTTGCCAGGCATGGCTTGGTTAGGTCATCGGAGGTTGGTCCCAGACCTCCGGTAATAAGAATTATATCGGCTCTTTTTTCTGCTTCTGCAAGTGCGGTTAGTATTTCTTCTTCCAAATCGCCAACGGTAGTTTTGCGAATTACCTTAATACCAATCTTGTCCAATTCTACGCTCATCCATTGGCTATTGGTATCTACAATTTGGCCGTATAGAATCTCATCCCCAATGCTGATCAGTTCGGCAAGTACTTTTTTCACGAATTCAGTTTTAAATTTAATTTCTGCTCCTAATAGAATGGTTTGCAAAATACCGTTAGGGATTCATATAACAAATACACAGAGTGATGAAATTAAGTGTTCGTCTGCGCATACTTTTTCCTACCTTCGCTTCAACTTTAAGCGAATGAAAAGAATCATTTTAGGCATTTCTATTATTTTAGGAGCTTGTACTTCGGCTCAGATCAATCAGGCGCTTTCGGATGCGAACAAAGCCATAGGTGGGAGCAAACCCCTTACGGCCAATGAAGTGGGTGAGGGACTCAAGGAGGCCTTGATTGTAGGCATATCGAAGGGTTCGGATTTAGTCTCAATTACGGATGGATATTTTAAAAATCCGGAAATAAAAATTCCGTTTCCGCCCGATGTAAAGAAAGTGGAGGATCGCCTTCGGCAAATTGGTTTAGGTGGCGAAGTAGATAAGTTTATAATGACTTTAAACCGAGGTGCGGAAGATGCAGCCAAAGAAGCAAAACCAATTTTTATTGCAGCGATAAAACAAATGACGATTGATGATGCCTGGGCTATTCTTAAAGGTGAGCCAGATGCAGCCACACAATATCTCAAAAGAACAACTAGCCCGCAACTCAAAGAAAAATTTAGTCCCGTTATTCAAACCTCGTTGGATAAGGTAAGTGCTACGAAATATTATAAGGATTTGGTTACGCGATACAATAGTATTCCCTTAGTTCAAAAAGTAAATCCAGATTTAAATGAGTATGCCACCGAGCTGGCCATGCAAGGCTTGTTTACGATGATTGCTAAAGAAGAGAAAAATATCCGTCAAGATCCGGTTGCGCGAACAACTGAATTATTGAAGCGCGTGTTCGGAGCACAACAGTAGACCAAAAGGTTTTTAATCATGAATATGAAAAACATTACAAAACGAGATATCAGGACTTTTCTTTTAGGGATGCTGACTATGTTCTTATTAGTGATAGCCTATGATTGGAATGACTTTGTTAGCGGATTCATGGATGGTTCGAAAGGACTAAGAAGCGAAGTAATAAAATAATTTGATATGACATTATTCGAAAAACATAAGCCCACTTTAAATAAAGCTATGGAGGCTTTGCATGCCCGTACTTTTTATGCGGCATTTTCAGAGCAACCTTCACCCGCCATTTATGGTGAAACGGCAGATGCGGATGGGTTGGCAAAATTTAAGGCCATGCGTGGTTCAAAATTTAGCGAACTAAAACAAACCGGAGAAGAAGGCTGGATTGGTCAAGAAGAATCACCCCTACTTTCAGGAATCATTGCGGGTAACCTATCCATCCTTTTCTGTCAATACATTAGTAAGCCATGCATCCAAGGCGTTTCCTCAATGGCGGAAGACAAGTGCAGATTTACGTGCTGGTATTTTGATGGAATCGTTGGAAGGAATACGCAGCCGGTTTTATGAAATCGCCTACGCAACCATGCATACCACGGGCCAATGGTTTATGATGGCCTTTCAAGCTTCAGGACCGCATGCAGCAGATAGAGCGTTGGAAGCAATAGCGGCTGGCTATGAAGAGTTGAATCGCTTTCCCGCCAAGGCACTTTGGGATAAACCGATGGGTAAATACAATATTCAACTTAATAAGGAATGGAGGGCCGTGCCAAAAGGCATTTCGTTGGTAGTAGGTTGCTCTACGTTCCCCACCTGGAATTCTGTAACAGGTATTTACGGAAGTTTGATGACTGGAAATCCGGTGATCGTAAAACCGCATCCAGGATCTATTCTTCCAATTGCTATTGTCGTAGCTGAAATTCAAAAAGTATTAAGTGCTAATAATTTAGATCCGAATATTTGCCAACTCGCGCCTGATACATTTGATGCCATGATTACAAAAGAATTGGCTGAACACCCCGAAGTTAAACTCATCGACTTTACGGGTAATTCTACTTTTGGTTCTTACTTGGAGGCATTGCCAGGCAAAGTTGTTTTCACTGAAAAAACCGGAGTTAATTCAGTCATTCTTGATTCTGTTGCGGATATCGATAAAGCTGCCGCTAATCTTGCCTTTTCGGTGAACCTTTACAGCGGACAAATGTGTACCGCGCCTCAGAACTTTTATATCCCTGAGGCAGGAATTAATTCACCGGCTGGTAACGTTTCATTTGATCAGATAGCAGAAAAGCTCGTGGGGCAAATCAATAGTCTTGTTGATAACCCGAAAGCAGGACCCTATGTATTAGGGGCCATTCAAAATAAAAAGACGAGTGAGCGAATTGCCGAGGTTGAAAAACTGGGTGACAAAGTATGGCTTAAATCGCGCACATTCGAAAATCCTATGTTTAAGAATGCACGAGTAGCAACACCTATCGTTTTAGAAGTAGATGCCTCGAAGAAAGAAATCTTCAGCAAAGAATTATTTGGACCAATCATTTTATTGATCAAAACAAAAAATACAGATCAATCTATTTCCTTAGCGAAAGAGATGGCTTTGAAGCACGGAGCTATTTCTTGTGGAGCCTATACTACAGATGCAACTGTAAGGGAGAAGATTGCGGACGAGATGTCGCTGGCAGCTACGCCTGTTTCGTTCAATCTTACGGGTGGCATTTACATGAATCAAAATGCAGCCTTTTCCGATTTTCATGTTACGGGTGGCAATCCCTCTGGCAATGCATCATTCACAAATCCAGAATACGTTACTAAGCGTTTTACCTGGGTTGGTCACAGAGAACCTGTTAGTGCCTAGATTGTAAATGGGAATAAGCAAAATAGTAATCATTTTTTGCCTATTGACTTAAGAGTCCGTGCATTTAGTATTGTGACATTACCAAGAATTTCGGTGATTGTCTTTTCTGTGTTTGGAAAAACCTGATCTGTAATTGCATACAAGCCATCGTTGGAAACAATTTCAATAATCGATTCATCAACCAAAATCTTAATTGCAATCCTTTCAGGTTTTTCTTGAATGGCTACAGATTCGATGCTCGCGAAATCTTTTTGAAAATTAGTGTTACCGGAGTTCGAACGATCTAAAAACAGTTTGCCATCCTTATACCCAATGGTGGTTTGTTGATGCTCTGATTTAAAAAGATGGATTTCACCTTGGTCAGCAATTTCCGCTTCCAGATAAAACGATTTCCCTTCGA
This sequence comes from Flammeovirgaceae bacterium, assembly GCA_016712035.1. Taxonomy (GTDB): domain Bacteria; phylum Bacteroidota; class Bacteroidia; order Cytophagales; family Cyclobacteriaceae; genus ELB16-189. The sequence goes on from JADJRT010000016.1 coordinate 18,593, forward strand.
AGGAGTTGATGTCAGTAATTTTTTCACCAAGCAAATTTTTAAATTCTGAAATCGTTTTTTGCTTTAAACGCAGTCCTGTCGGAGTTTCAATTAACGATAGTTCTCTAGGAATAGAAAATGTTCCACGCCATGTCTCTGTAGGAATTAAATTGGCATAAGTCCAATTGTTTACCCAACCGAGCATGATAGTGCGATCTTTCACATTGTTAAATACAATACCAGCATAATAATCTTTACCATGCTCTACGTAAAGCGGCTCAACCTGGTCAGAGATGAATTTTGTTCCGTCAAAGTCTCCAACAAAATATTGCATGCCCACGAAAGTCGGTCCTGCCGGATGTCCGCCTGATAAAGAAAGAACCCATTTCGATTTGTCGGAATTATTTTCGACAGGTAGTTCATAAAGATCGGGACATTCCCAAATGCGTGTAGTATCTCCCGCATTTCCAAACTCGCTCATCAAGGTCCATTGCAATAAATTTTTTGATTGATAAAGTTGAACCTTAAATAAATCCGGTATAACGAGAGCCATTACCCATTTTTGTTGCGGTTCATACCAAAATACTTTCGGGTCGCGAAAATCTTTACGTTGAATATCCAAAATAGGATTCTTCTCATACCGCGTCCAGGTGCGACCTTTATCATCGCTATAGGCTAAACTTTGGTGCTGCACCAATCCCTGGTTGCCTTTATGCACATTTGACGTATAGATGGCCACCAGACAATCGGTGCCCGCACATAACCCACTGGTATTGTTTTTATCAACCACCGCAGTGCCCGAAAAGATCATAGTACTATCTCCCGTTGTAGGGTCCATATATTCTGCCAATGCCAACGGCAATTCATCCCAATGCAATAAGTCCTTACTTATAGCATGCCCCCAACTCATGTGCCCCAGGTTGTTCCGAAGGGATTGTATTGGTAGAAGAGATGATATTCGTTTTCATAGTAGACTAGCCCGTTGGGATCATTAACCCAATTTACTTTAGGGGTAAAATGAACTTGCGGACGGTAGCGTTCTTGGTCCATATGTTCCTTTGGTGTTTGGCAGCCGGCCAAGAATGCGATAATTAGTAAAGTGAGGAATGATTTCATATCGTATGGGATGCTGGTTTAAGAATTTTATTTTCTGATAAAAGTGGGAGAAATACCAGAAAGGTTGTACCCTCGCCAAATGTGGAGGTCACGTTAATAGAGCCGTTTAATTTTTCTAAGGCTTGTTTAACAATGTACAAACCAAGGCCTGAACCTTCCGATTTTTCATTTGCCTGATAAAACATTTCAAAAATATTTTCGAGATACTTGTTATGGATGCCTAAACCATTATCCTTAACGATTAATTCCAAATTTCCAGCATGCAGTTCGACTTTGACATCTAAAAATTGATTTTCTTTCGATATGTCCGAATATTTAAAAGCATTCGAAATCAGATTGCTTACTATAATCTGGAATCTTGATAAATCAGAGGTTATCTGTAGGTCAGCAGCGACATCAATCCTTACATTAATTTTTTCAGCATTAGGATAGAATTGAAGATTCTCTAAAGCGTTTCGAATTACTTTATTAACCGAGAATGTTTGGGATGAAATACTCGTGCGTGTATTGCGTGAGTAATCTGAGATATCGCGAATAAATTTCTGCAGGTTTTCTATCCGGCCTTGCATCATTACAAGGCAGTCTTGAATCTCCTTTGGGTTGTCGGTGAGTTTTGCCAGATTGATCAAACCCTTTACCGAACTTAAGGGTGCCATTAAATCGTGTGATGTGCTATAAACGAATCTGTCTAATTCAGCGTTTAGTTTGCTTAGTTCGCTATTGCTTTCGTTAAGACTTTTTTCATGCTCGAGCATAGTTGTTTCCGATCGATGATTAAGGCTTATTAAGAAGTAAATAATCAGTACTGAGGAAATGAGGGAACTAAAAAAATTAATAATAAGATTGAGTTGATTCAAATCTGTAACCTGTTCAGACTTATCAAAGATTTCAATATTGGTCACCTGCGATATGCCAAACAAAGTAGCGGGTAACAAAATAAGAATAGAACTTTTCCAGCGTTCTTCATAGCCAAAGGCGGCCAATGCCCCAAGGCTGGTTGGGATGTACAGCATGTGAAGCCCAACTCCCTTCTGGTTCTACGGTTGAGAAAATAAAAACAGTAAGGTTAATGCTGATGCCCAGTATAATTTTAGAAGCTGTGTAATTCTGGTTACGGTTTAGGATAAAACATACGATTACAATAATGATCAATGCAACTTGTGTTGCGTTGCTATAATAAATTTGGTGGTAGATGTCTATTAGTAAAAAAATCAACAGCACAAAAAGCGAAAGGATGCAGAGTTGACCAGTAAGTAAGGCTCTTTTAAACTCGGTATGAGAAAGTATAAAACTTTCTTTGCCTAGAATAATTTCCCGAAGGGTGAGCCTTTGTTCATTAAAGTAACTTACTAAAAACCAGAGTTTAATAGCCATACCAATAACTGAAATAATAAGAATTCGCTTAATCCAGACTTCACCGGCTTTTTACAGACCATCGGCTGGCATACCAACCCCTAAGGAGTGACCAACGGCCAATACCCCGGCAACCATCCAATCAATTTTATCCTGCCATGCGAACACAATTACAGAAACCCCAGTATAAACAATGGCAGCAAAAACTTTTACATAGTTACTTTTTACGAGGCTTAAGTTGTTAACCAGACTTAGTACGCCAATCACTAAAAAGCCAATACCTGCCTGTACAAAACCACCATAGACACAAATAAATAAAAAACAAAATGCTCCTATCCATTGATCTCGGGCTGAAAGTTTTTCATGGCCATTGGTTTTAAACGGATCAGCAAGTATTAACCCAACCGAGAAGATCATAATACCAGCAAAGATTTTTTTAAACAAATCGTCAGACATGGAAGCCGCTAACAGCGAACCAACAATGCCACCACCTAAAGAGGCTACCCCCAGATAAACTGCATACGGCCAGGGCAACTCAACACCCTTGCTTTTAAAGCCACCCACAGCAAAAATATTCTGGAAGAATATTGCGACCCGGCTGGTGCCATTGGCAATGGTAATGGGTAAACCAATAAACGTAAGTATCGGTACTGAAAAAAGAGAGCCACCACCGCCCACGGTGTTAAGAAAGGCAGCAATAAATCCAACCAATACAATGAGTGGGTATTCGTACCAGCTCACTTTACCTTCGCATTACGTACGATCTTTGAAAACAAACCCGGCAGAAAACGCTTTAAATAAATGGCCAACACTTCCTTTGTTCCACCAATGTAAACTTCTCGTTTCTTTTTCTCGATGGCACGGATTAGTTTTTTGGCGAACACGTTCGGGTGCATGCCTTGTTGGTGCGTGTCATCTTTTTTGTTTTGAGGAGAACCATCACCCAATAAGGCTACCATACTCAAGTTGGTATTGATCCAACCCGGGCAAACTAATGTAACAAAGATATTTCTGCTCTCTTTCCAAAGCTCGGCACGTAATGAATCGAAGAATCCATGCAAAGCATGTTTAGCCGCTGCGTATCCGGTACGATAGGGTGTGCCGATTTTTCCCATTACGCTGGTAATCGTAACAAAATGACCAGCCTTTCTTTTTAAGAAGTGCGGGAGAATATGTTTAGTCAGAGCAAGAGATCCAAAATAATCTACTTCCATAATTCTTCTATCTACATCAAGCGTTGTGTCTTTAGCCAAACTGCGCTGACTGATACCGCCATTATTAATAAGAATATCAATATGACCAAAGAGTTGTATAGCGGCTTCTGCTGATAGTTTTAATGTGTTAGGCTCACTTAAGTCTAAGGGTAAAACACGGATGAAAGGTTGGGCTTCGGCAGGACAATTTCCTTTTACCCGTTCAAGTTCATCCTTTCTTCGAGCAGATAAAATTAATTTGGCGCCTTGCTTTACCAGTTCATATGCGAGTGCTTCGCCAATGCCAGACGAGGCCCCGGTTATCCAAATAACTTTTCCTGAAAGTTTGCTCATGATGCTTGATTGGAAAGTTTATGATTTTCGGCATATACCCAAATGGTGTAGATACCGATGGCTGTGCCAATAGGGAAAGAAAAAAGTTTAAAACACCCAAGGATAAGCAACAAGGTAAGGGCCCACTTTTTATGATTGAGTAAGCCGATGCCTCCTATAATGGATGGAATGGAAAATAGAATGATAATACCAACCGCAATAAATCGGATAAAGGGAACAATCCAGACGAAAATCCATTGCCCTTCGGGGCCTGCTTCTTCCATTATAAATGGAATGATGATGGATAGTATGGATGAAAGTATGATCATAGCCAGGATTTGAAAAGAACCCGAGATGATATAGAGAATCGCAAGGATACGTTTATGAACTTCCATGGGTTATAAATTTAGCTCACACTCTTAGTTTACTTCTTTTCATAAATCACAAAATCAAAGGCATGCGCATGCCGAGGATCCGATTCATGATGGCTGCGCGAACCCTCCTGCCACTCGGTCAAGTTTATTGATGGGAAATAGGTATCTCCTTCTATCACAGCATCAATCTCGGTTAAGTAAAGCTTGGTAGCCAGAGGTAAACCCAACTTATAGATATCGGATCCACCGATGATAAAAATTTCACGCTGGTTTGCATTACTACCCAGCGTCAATCCATCTTCTAATGAATTAACGACAATACAATTGGGTGCTTGAAAATCCTTTCTTCGGGTAACAACAATATTGGTTCGGTTTGGTAACGGGCGAAATTTTTCAGGAATGGATTCGTAGTTTTTTCTACCCATAATCACATAATGTTCCTTGGTCGTTTGCATAAAATATTTCATATCATCGGGCAGATGCCAGGGCAAGTCGTTATTCTTCCCGATTGTTCTGTTTTTGGCAAGTGCTGCAATAAGGGATATAATCATGTCTATTGATTCGTGCTAAAATTACCACTTTTTAAGACGCTTTTTTTGGGGCCCTGCGTATGTGGCTTAAAGTTTATTTCCTCTAAAGAACTCTGGAATTGACATTCGCTTTTTGCCTTCGGGCTGAAATTCTTCGATTGCAACCCAACCATCCGCAGTTTTAATGTGCAAGTATGTTTTATGATCAGTGATTAATTGTCCATAGTCCATGGTCGATAGTTCACCATTGATAGTGGACTGCTGGCTATCGACTACCGACTTTATACTATGGACTTTGTACACCTTCCCATTCAGGTTAGTCCACGCAGTCGGGTACGGATTAAGTCCACGTACAAAATCAATAATCTTTTTGGTAGTTTGATTCCAGTTTATCTCGCACGTTTCTTTAAAGATCTTTGGCGCATGCTTGATTTCGGGTTCAGTTGACTGCGGAATCGATGGAAAATCTCCCGTTTCAATAGCTCGAACTGTTTTTAAAACAAGTTGGGCTCCTTTTTTCATGAGGCGCTCATATAAAGTGCCTACCGTATCATTCTCATGAATGGATTCCTTCTCCTGATAAATTATACTTCCCGTATCTATTTCATGTTTAAGAAAAAAGTGGTTACACCAGTCTCAGTCTCACCATTAATGATTGCCCAGTTAATAGGTGCTGCACCGCGGTAGTGTGGAAGCAGGGATGCATGTAAATTAAAAGTGCCGATGGTCGGCATAGACCAAACTACTTCAGGCAGCATGCGAAAGGCAACTACGATTTGAAGATTTGCATTATAACTCTTTAACTCAGCAAGGAAATCGGGGGACTTTAGGTTGGTGGGTTGAAGAACGGGAATGTTGTGCTTGATTGCACATTCCTTTACTGGCGAAAAGGCGAGTTTTTGCCCACGACCTTGCGGTTTGTCGGGTGCTGTGATCACGGCAACCACATGAAATTTATTTTCAACAAGGGTTTCCAGACTGGATACGGCAAACTCAGGCGTACCCATAAATATGATTCGGAGCTGATTCATTTAATTACAAAGATGTGAAAACTCAATCCTTTAAACTCTTTCTCAAGTATTTTTTGCAAATGGGGCATTCGGTCCATACATGGCCGCGGGCAGGACAGTACTCACGGCCATAATAAATTATTTGTAAGTGTGCTTTATTCCATTTCTCTTCGGGAATTAATCTTTTCAAATCACGTTCAGTTTGTTCTACATTTTTGCCGTTGGTTAATCCCCACCTATAAGCCAGGCGATGAATATGTGTATCGACAGGAAAGGCAGGAATACCAAACCACTGCGTCATGACCACCGAAGCAGTTTTGTGGCCAACGGCAGGTAATTCTTCAAGATCCTCAAATGTATTAGGAACTTGTCCATTATGTTTTTCAATAAGAATCTTCGATAGTCCATAAATCCCTTTCGACTTCATCGGGCTTAAGCCACATGGTTTAATTATTTCCCGAATTTCCTCTACCGAATATTTCACCATGTCGTATGGATTGTCGGCAAGTTTGAATAGAGCAGGTGTAGTTTTGTTGACACGCTCATCGGTACATTGTGCGGATAACAAAACTGAAATAAGAAGTGTGTATGCATCTTTATGCTGAAGCGGTACCTCTGGTTTTGGATAAAGCTTATCCAACGTCTTTAAAATGTCATTTACTTTTTCCTGCTTGGTCATACTACATTTTGACACGTATTAATTCTGGTTACCCGCAGCCAGCATTCTTTTTTAAGGATACAAAAGATATCTGCTGCGCTTGGCTTTAAATTCAGTAAGTCCCGGTTGCCAGCTGGTGCGAATTTGCTCTTCGGTAAGCCCATCTTTAATCTGTTGTTTTAATTCTGTTGTTCCTGCCAGGGTATCAAAATATTTCGTAAAGAATTTTTCCTTATCAGGATACCTGTTATAAAACATTAACACGTATTTCAAATCTACTTTGCGTGCAACCTTCACTTCTCTTAAGTCCATACCGTAACACAATTTGTTTTTTAACGGGGGCTCAAGAGACATACCTTTGATGGGCACAGGTGTAAATGTAAATGGCATATCCTTTAATTCAGGACTCCCCAAAACTAAGAATGGCATTTGCGTGCCGCGGCCTAAACTTATTGCTGTACCTTCAAATAGACAGATAGAAGGATATAATCGCACGGCCTGATCGTTGGGTAAGTTAGGACTTGGCTTAACAGGAAGTGAATAATCATCATCATGTTTCCAGTTTTTCATTTTAACAATTTCCAACTCACATTTTACACCACCTTCCAACCAGCCTTCGCCATTTATCATCTGCGCATATTCACCTATAGACATCCCATGGGTGATGGGTATTGGATGCATCCCTACAAACGATTTTAGTTTGGGTTGCAGAATGGGCCCGTCTACATAACTTCCATTTGGATTGGGGCGATCTAATACAATAAGTTGCTTTTTATTTTCTGCACAAGCTTCCATTAAATAATGCAGTGTGCTGATGAAGGTATAAAACCGGGCTCCTACATCCTGAATATCAAACACCAGTACATCAACATCTTTTAATTGATCCGGGGTTGCTTTTTTATTTTTTCCATAGAGTGAAATAGCTGGAACACCGGTTTTATGATCGATGCTATCCTTCACCATCTCACCATCGGCCGCATCGCCACGAAAACCATGTTCAGGGCCGAAAATCTTTACCAGGTTAACTCCTATACTTTGTAAGGTATCCGCCAGGTGTGTTTTACCAACTAAGGCGGTATTGTTAACCACCAATCCAACTCGCTTACCTTTAAGGCGTTGGGCAAGTTCAGTAAGTTGCTCCGCGCCAAGCACGAGCTTTTCCTTCTTTTGTGCTTGACACGAAAGAATCGTGCAAAGGGAAAATACAAATACCGATAACCTGATCATTTCTTTTTACTTTTAGGATTGTATCCAAAATTAAGCGATTCCTTGAATCTTTCTTATTTCATATCAAAAAGGATCCGACATGCAGAAGGCAATAGCTTTTCATCGGTAATTCATAAGATTGCAGTGATTAGTATCGCTATTGGGTTGGCGGCAGCCATTGTTTCATTTCTTATCATGCAGGGCTTTCAATCGGCCATTAAAAATAAGATTTACGGTTTCAGTAATCATCTGTTGATCACACAGTATACTATGAGTAATGCCGTAGAGGAACAACCTTTTGATTACCACATCGAGATTTACAAAAACCCTTCAGCCTTTCCATTCATCAAACACGTACAAGAATTCAGTCACAAAGCAGGTCTTATAAAAACCGATGATGAAGTGATGGGAATTGTCTTTAAAGGGGTGGGTAGTAGTTTTGACATTTCTCAATTCAAAGCAAGTCTGCATGAAGGTAATTTTATTCACTTTCCAGATTCAGGCTATTCAAATCAAGTATTACTAAGCCGGGTTATAGCCAACAAGATTAATGCGCGAACAGGCGATGACATTGTAGTTCACTTTTTCCAGAATCCACCACGCTTTCGCAGACTCACAGTCGCAGGTATTTACGAGACTAACCTATCAGACTATTTCGATAGTAAAGTAATTATAGGAGACATTCGTCTTGTACAACGGTTAAATGATTGGTCGGCCACGCAGGCAGGCGGTTTGGAAGTTCAGCTGGATCTTTCTTCCTATAATTCCTTTCAGCTTTGGCGAGCTGATTTTAGCCGATATTGGTCGCGGGTGAGGGAAGACATACAGGATAATCCAGACGTTGATAACGAATTTTTGTCAAGCGTCTCTGCACTAATTAATTACAAGTTTGACTTTGACAAGGCCGCTATGGAAGAATCGGCCAGAAGCATAAGTCAATCCATCGATTATGATTTGTACATGGAGACCGTGCGAGATAAATACATTCAGATATTTGAGTGGCTTGATTTAATTAAACGTCAGGTAAAAATTTTGTTGGTTGTTATATTAATTGTTGTTTGTGTTAATATGATTTCTGTTATTTTAATTTCAGTAATGGAGCGCACACAAATGGTTGGCATGCTAAAGGCAATGGGTGCTCAGAATCAATTGATACGATCCGTTTTTTTATACAATGGTGTAAACCTTATAGTGAAAGGATTGTTTTTCGGAAACCTGGTGGGTTTAGGTATTTGCTTTTTGCAAGATCGCTTCAAAATAATTTCGCTTAACCCGCATGATTATTACATGGATTATGTGCCCATAGCCTGGAGCTGGAGCACTATAATTTTACTAAACGTAATTGTATTTGTTACTGTATGGATTGTTCTGCTTTTGCCAACACGGTTTATTAGCCGCATTAATCCTATTCAGGCTATCCGATTTGATTAAAATTGAGGAGGCTGCTTATGTCGGAATATACTTCTTAAACCAACTCTCAACAGTCATTTGAATAACCCCAAAAAATGCCTCTTTAAAAATACCGGCCGACATTTTACTTTGACCACGGGTGCGATCTGTAAATACAATGGGGACTTCGTTCAATTTAAAACCATATTTCCATGTCAGAAATTTCATTTCTATCTGAAAAGCATAGCCCACAAATTTAATTTCATCGAGTGGAATAGTTTCTAACACTTTTCTGCGGTAGCAAACAAAACCTGCTGTGGTATCATGTACGGGGATACCTGTAACAATCTGTACGTACTTGCTGGCAAAAAAGGAAAGCAACACCCTGCCCATGGGCCAGTTAATAACATTTACGCCACTGGCATACCGCGAACCAATTGCTAAATCATTGCCCCATTCCGCGCAGGTAAGGTAAAGTTTCACCAGGTCTTTTGGGTTATGCGAAAAGTCGGCATCCATTTGTAGAACAAACTCGTAATGATGTTGCATGGCATACCGGAAACCCTCAATGTAGGCGGTACCCAAGCCCGCTTTACCCGGCCGCTCCAAAAGATGCAAACGCTTAGTCGTGTTGGTGTTATAGTTCTTCTGAAGATCTTTTACTATTTCCGCTGTGCCATCGGGTGAGTTGTCATCTACAATCAGTATATCAAAATCCTTGGGCAAGGAAACAACCGTATCAATGATCAGGGTGATATTTTCCTTTTCATTATAGGTAGGTATAATGACGATAGCGTTGTTCAAAAGTAATCTGGTTAAAGACTGAATGGGTGTTTCAGTAAGAACAAATCTAAATAAAAGTGGCTGTGAAACAATCTTGTCAAAGTTGAAGATTCACGAAATTGGTTGAATTGCAGGAATGCTTTATCATTGGAAAACGAAAACAGTAAATTTGATGAATAAATGCGTTTTTTTAGATCGAGATGGGGTAATCAATAGAGATAATCCGAACTATACCTATTCAGTAGAGAGTTTTGAAATAATACCCGGGGTATTGGCGGCTGTAGAAAAACTAAAGCAAGCAGGTTATTTTTTAGTAGTTGTAACCAATCAGTCGGGCATTGCTCAAGGTATTTATACCGAAGAGCACGTGAACCTATGTCATGGATATTTTCAAATGGCTTGTGGCAATAAAATAGATCATTTTTATTTTTCGCCCTACCATCCAACCGCAACGGCATCTCTTACGCGCAAACCAGGTACCTTAATGTTTGAAAAAGCAATCGCGCGTTTTAAAGTTGATATAACACAATCGTGGATGGTGGGTGATCGTGGGCGGGATATTATTCCGGCACGCAAGTTAGGTATACGCACCATACAAATTGGTGATGAAATTGAGGAAGAAAATAAAGCGGAGTACAAAGTCAACAACCTACTGGAAGCAGCTACTTTGATTTTAAGCCAACACTAAAAATTTTCAAAAGCTAAAAAGAAAGGGTTCGGATTAGAACGACAGTTTCAATTTTACAATTGGATTTGCCAACGGACCATCTGGGCGAAAGGTACGTTCTGATAATTGTTTGTTGGTAAAATAATTCTCGGGCATAACACGCATCGAAAGATCTACAGTCCTTCGGCCCTCTCTACCAATTTTAATATTACCAGCAAGGTTTTTTGTTTTGTAAGAATGAAAAAGTAATTGATGTGCTATAAGGGCCGAAACAGTGGGCACACCAATCCAAACGGCCGGAGAATCTGAGCCGATCATGGCAACGATGCCTAATCCGATAAGAGCAGATCCTCCGCTGGCTAAATTAATAGTACTTCCTTGTTTTTTGGTTAGATGTACACCCCTAACGGATCGTTGCCCCCAAAGGGTGCCTGCAATAGCTGTGGCGGCTGGAATTAATAATAAGCCCAGGTTCTCATCATTATCAATGGTTTCTGCGGCAAGGGTGAATCCTAATCCGGTTGTTATCAAAGTAAGAGAGCTAACAACTTTTACGTCACCCAACGTGTAGTTGTATTTTTTTGCGGCCTGATTACCAATAAGTAAGCCTGCCACCCCACCACCTAAAAGCGAGGCCCCATAAAGATTTGCATTGTCTGTACCAGTGGCAGCAACACCCAGAAAGCCAACCACTGGACCCAACAATCCATAAAGCCGCATCATTTCCACATGGCCATCGGAAACATTCTTTTTCTTTTGAATTTGAAACGCAATTTCGCCTAATGAAATACTGCCAACCGTGGATAACCCAAGAGCCAGATCACCTGAATTTTCAGAGTCACCCAATATGGTTAATCCAAGTGCTGCCCCATAGCCCAGTCCAAGAAATTTACCGGTGTTTCCAGCCCGAATGGTACTGGTGGTGATATTTTCATATTTCTTAGGATTAAGAACAGGTCCAAGTTGCCATAAACCCGCCATAATTAATGGCACACCAACGGCTGCGGCTTCATTCATATCAGTAATTATGGCAAGACTGGCTCCGTAGTATAATCCGTAAATGCCATTGGTTAGTCGATCACGGGGACGGAGGTCAAAGTCAGTTAGATCCGATGATGGTGCGCTTGTCAACTCAAGGTCCCACTGTTCTCTCATTTGGTTAAATTTCAACTTTTCATCCTCCGACATCCGTTGAAAATAATTTTGGAGATAGATTTCGTAATCCGTTACGAAGGCAGTTTCATTTTCTGTCAGTGTATCACCAGCACGTTTTTTTTGTAGAATTTTCTGATAATTATCCTTATTGATCTCTGTCCAGTATCCTTTGGCGGAATAAAGATCTTGTGCAAGGGTATGCCCACTGCATAGAAGAATAACAATAATTGTTACAACCCACTTACTCATGAATAAGTCCCTTCGTAAGTTCATACCTTCCTTACCCTCAAATTATTTAGAGGTACTTTAAAAGTAAGGAGTATTTTTTTAAACAGCTTCTACTTCCGCGAGTTCTTTTGACAATTTTCGCTGAATTTCGAAAGGTACGGGCTGATACTCAGCAAATTGTTGACTAAAACTTGCCCTTCCTTGCGATAAGGAACGAAGCGAAGTAGAATAACGATCTAATTCCGCCAGCGGGGTCTTTGCTTTTATTACCTGATAGTTTCCAAATGTGTCAACTCCCATAATCATCGATCTTCGGGTTTGAAGGTCACCCATTACTTCACCCATCATTTCCTCGGGTACGCGAACCTCAAGATTATAGATGGGCTCCAGCAGTTGTGGCTCTGCTTTCATAAAAGCTTCTTTAAACGCCATCATACCAGCAATCTTAAATTAGATGTCGTTGGAATCAACCGGATGCATCTTGCCATCGTGTACCAGTACCCGAACATCGCGAACATACGAACCCGTAATGGGACCTTCTTCCATTTTTTCCATCACCCCCTTCAGGATAGAAGGAATAAAACGTGAATCAATAACACCGCCTACAATACAATTGTAGAAAACCAGTTTACCACCCCAATCAAGATCAATTACTTCTTTGCCGCGTATAGTAAACTCATCAGGCTCGGGCATTCCTTCATAATAAGGTTCAATTTTCATATAGACTTCACCAAACTGTCCGGCCCCACCGGATTGCTTTTTATGACGATAACTGGCGCTAGAGGGTTTGCGAATGGTTTCGCGATAGGAAATACGTGTTGGTTGGAGTAGGTGTCTTTTAATTTTAAGGGGGCACCAATATCTCCGGCAACTAACTTGTCTACTGCGTTTCGGATCTTGCCATCCATAATAAATAATTGATGAATTCTTTCAATCGCTCCGGTTTGACTATTGACAAGTTCTGAGTTTGTAGTCACTTCACCAGAAATCACTTTAAAGAAAGAGAGTTTGCCCAAGTTGGGCTCAAGATGCGACTTGAATACGAATAGAACCGTTGGTTTTTTTGGATCGCAAGGAATTTCCTTTCCATCTGTTGACAATTCCGGCTTAGCCTCTCGGGGTGTGAGTGCCACATTGTCGATAAAGCCCATCATACGCCCTGTGCCCATATTTTTTTTGCCGACATTACAAACACCGGAAATACATCGTGGTGAATCATTCCTTCTTTTAAACCCTGGCGCAATTCATCTTCATCCAACGTACCTTTCTCGAAATATTTTTCCATCAATTTCTCATCATTTTCGGCCGCCTTGTCAACCAGTTCATTGTGTAGGCGATCTGCCTTCTCTTTTTCCGATGCCGGGATCGGTAGCTTTTCAGGCTTACCACCATCAGTTGGAAACCGGTAAAGAACCATTTTCAATAAATCGACTATTTCATTAAAGTCAGTACCCTGATTGAGTGGATACTGCATTTGCGTAACCTTTGTGCCCAGATGTGCCTGTAGAGACTGAAGCGAACTCTCGAAATCTGCTCTTGGATGATCCATCTGATTTATAGCAAGAATTACTGGCTTATTAAATTGTTCAGCATAGTTCCAGACTAGCTCGCTGCCTACCTCAAATCCATGTTGGGCATTAATTGCCATTATGCAGGTATCGGCCACCCGTAGCGAAGCAATCATTTCTCCGGCAAAGTCATCTAAACCAGGCGTATCAATAATATTTATTTTGTAATCTTTCCATTCTGTGTGAAGAGGAGTAGCAAAAACAGAATTGCCGCGCTCTTGTTCAATCTCGTGATAATCACTTACGGTGTTTTTCCCTTCAATGGTGCCTCTGCGATGCGTGATACCGGCTTCGAATAACATATCCTCAGCAAGCAGTGTTTTGCCCGATTTGGGCGCCCCCAGCAAAGCAATATTCTTAATGTGTTTGTTATCATAAATTTTCATAACGCTTGGAGTTTAGGTGAAACATAGGCGGGTAATTGATGTATGGAAGATACCGGTTGGCATCAAAAGATAAAAATGATAAATATCATGCTAGGACATGATTACCATAATAGACGCGTAACCTGCGGTATACAGGCTACCAAACAAAAAAAACCAGAAACATTAAGTTCTGGTTTTTTTGATTTAAGCGGGGATGATGTTATTGCTTTATAACCTGTTCATTTTGATATCCTAACAACGTCATCATGCTTGCGCTGGTTTGTTCTTCTGCGAAAAGTTCTGTGGTAATTTCTCCATCTTCATTACGATGTATCAAGACGTGCTTAGGAGCCGGAATAAGACAGTGTTGAATACCCCCGTATCCTCCCAGCGATTCTTGATAAGCACCCGTATGAAAGAAACCAATATACAAGGGCTCTTCGTCTGTAATCATTGGCAAGAAAACTTCCCCGGTGTGCGCTTCTGAATTATAATAATCGTGGCTATCACAAGTAAGTCCGCCAATATTCACTTTGTGATACGGGTCGTCCCACTTGTTTACAGAAAGGAGAATATATTTTTGATTGAGCCCCCAAACATCGGGAAGGTGTGTAATGAAAGATCCATCAATCATATACCACAACTCTTTGTCATTTTGTAACTTTTGATCTACCATGGAATAAAGCACAGCCCCGCTTTCGCCCACAGTAAAACTTCCAAACTCAGTAAAGATGTTGGGTACGGGTACATTGTTTTTCTCACAAATCCATTTGATGTTTTCCACGATTTGTTCAATCATGTACTTGTAATCGTAATGAAACGTGAGCGAGGTTTTGATAGGAAACCCTCCGCCAATATCAATAGAATCAAGTGTATCGCACACTTTTCGCATCTCGCAATACTTGAAAATGAACCGACTTAATTCACTCCAATAGTACGCGGTATCTTTGATGCCGGTATTAATAAAGAAGTGAAGCATTTTAAGGGAAGCCTTGCTGCTAGGTTGAATTTTCTCTTTGTACAAGGGTAAAATGTCGCTATAGCGGATACCTAGTCGGCTTGTATAAAATTCAAACTTGGGTTCTTCGTCAGCGGCAACACGAATGCCAACCTGGTAAGGGCGATTGACATTTTTTCATACGTATCAATTTCACTTAAGTTGTCAAGAATTGGAATACAATTGAATCCATCGTTGAGTAAGTCGGTGATATACTCTTTATACTTGGGCATTTTAAAGTCGTTGCATAGAATATAAGTTTCTTTCGAAATTTTGTTGCGTTCGTATAACGACCGAACAATAGGAATGTCAAAGGCAGAAGAGGTTTCAATGTGAACATCGTTATTCAGAGCTTCTTCCAAAACGAAATCGTAGTGCGATGATTTGGTGCAATAGCAATAGGTGTATTTGCCATTGTATTTGAAACGCTCAATGGCATTATCAAAAGTCGCTTGCGCGAAACGGATATTTTCACTGATCCGAGGCAAGTAGGTTATCTTGAGGGGAGTGCCATATTGTTTGATGATGTCCATCAAGGGAACATCGTTAAACAGCAACTCATGATCACGCACTTTAAATTCTCTTTGCGGGAATTCAAAGGTTTGTTCAATCAACTCGCGGTAACTTTTCATTTACTTAGTTGTTCGTTAGTTCGTTATACGTTTGGTGGCTGCTGGCTTGATCCTTAACTGATAACGATAAACGAATAACCATCAACCAAAATTGAGGTGCAATATTGTGATAATTTTGCCATCTTTGCAATACATCAAAACCCTATGGTTAACCCCATTTCCTGCATGATTTTTAATCCCGTCCCCTTGGGTCTTCATGCCTTGCCCGACTTCTGACGGCAGGAAATAAGCCTTTTTGGCAATTTTTAGGTTATTCCATTTGTACAAAGATTTAATTACCAGTTCCTGTGAAAGAGATAAAGATTATAGAAGTGAAATCCGAAATCGGTGCCGGTACCCGCGGTGCTAGTCTGGGTGTGGAGGCTGTGAAAATTGCCAGTCTGGATTTGAAGTCTGATTTTTTCAGAAAGGTTGATTCCATTGAAGTAGAAAATGTGAACGAACTTCTTTTTGATGGTGCGGAACATGCCTATGCAAAGTTTATTGATGGGGTTTTAATTATGGAAGAGCGGGTATGTTTGGAGGTCTATGAACAAATATTTGATGATTATTTTCCTTTAATCATGGCCGGAGATCACTCGACCGCCTATGGTACGATGGCGGGCATCAAAAAAGCTTTTCCTAAAAAGCGATTAGGTGTAATCTGGATTGACGCGCATGCCGATATGCATACACCTTTTACCACACCTTCCGGTAATATGCATGGAATGCCGTTAGCGATGGCTTTAGGTTTTGATAATCTCGAGTGTAAAGTGAATGATCCCCGCGGTGAGACGCTCGACTATTGGGAGCAGATAAAAAATGTGGGTATGCCGGGACCAAAAATTTTGACCGAAGACGTAGTGTTTATTTCCGTTCGCGACTTTGAGAAACCCGAAAATTATCTGATCAATAAATACAACATGAATTTTATTGAGGTAGAAGATGTAAAGAAGGCCGGTGCGGCTGCCATTGCTCAAAAGGCTTTGCAAATGCTCGATCACTGTGATCTGATTTATGTTTCATTCGATGTGGATAGCATTGATAGTCGATTCTCCACAGGCACGGGTACACCAGTACCCAACGGACTTACTGTAGAGGAGGCAAAAGTGCTAAATGCAGAACTTTGTAAGGATGTGCGGGTGTGTGCGTGGGAAATAGTAGAAATAAATCCAACCCTCGACACAGAAAACCGTACGGCCGAAAGTGCCTTTGAAATTCTGGAAGCCTCTGCCAAATCAATTATCAGCAGGCCGGTAATGGTCTCTTAATTAATTTTTTTCCTCAACTAATTTGGTGAGCGCTTTAATGGTGCTCAAGAGATTACTTCGTACTACCGGATCGGTAAACATGCGCGGTATGTTGCTAGGCATGGAGAGTATTCGATAGGTAACTTTTGCCTGTGTTGGAGTAATTTGTTCAAAGAGCCAACTTCCCGCCAACTCCATACGCGCCACTCCGCTTTTCAGTGGAGCCAGCTTTGGATTTGATGCGGACTGAAAGGCTATAAAGATTTTTTTCTCTGGAATTTTCTGAATCATTTCGTATTTTAGAAAATGATCCTGATCGCTTACGGGCCAGGGTATGTCATGGTATGAATACTCGAACCAATATACAGTGTCAACTGGAAAAACTTTAAATTCAGCCACATGAGTTTGCCAACTTTTTATTTGTGATTCATCTTGAAGGATGGCAAGTAATTCAGGAATGGTGGCATAAATGGTGAATTCACTCTTTACTTCCCGTGCTTTAACGGCCGGAACCTTACCGGGAAAAGTAATCCAACGCTCATAAATAAAAACGGGAGAATCTTCTTTTACTAAATCGAATTTTTCGAATTCAGAGACTTGTGCAAATAATGCTGAATTAATAAAAGTAAAACCAGAAAGCGGGCTATCGGGCAAAAGAACTGTCGATATGAATTGCTTTTTTTGACTTCATGCAGGTAGCGAAAAGATAGTTTCAATCTAAGACAATTTCAAAACCAAATACCCTTTCTATCGATGAAATGAATAAAGTAAAACCTGAAAGGTAGCCATTGCAGGCTTACCGCTTATGCGTATTTTCGCATCAAATTTTGAACTGATTATGAGCCAAAACAGACCGATCTCAGCATTTATTGAAAAGAATTACCTTCATTTTAATGCTGCCGCCTTGGTGGATGCAGCTAAAGGGTTTAAAAAGCATATTTCCGAGGGCAAAAAAATGTTGGTCTCTTTGGCAGGAGCGATGAGTACTGCTGAATTGGGAATCAGTTTTGCCGAAATGATTCGTCAAGATAAAGTGCATATTATTTCTTGTACCGGTGCCAACCTGGAAGAAGACATAATGAATCTGGTGGCGCACTCGCACTACAAGCGGATTCCTAATTATAGGGATTTAACCCCAGAACAAGAGTGGGAATTATTAGGTAATCATTTGAACCGGGTTACCGACACCTGTATTCCAGAAGAAGAGGCATTCCGCAGATTGCAATCACATTTGTTTAAAGTGTGGAAGGATGCTGAAGATAAAGGCGAGCGCTTGTTTCCGCACGAGTTTATGTTTCGCATGATTAATAGTGGCGTGTTGAAGCAATATTATGAGATTGATCCAAAGAACAGTTGGATGATTGCGGCAGCCGAAAGAAATATGCCCATGGTGGTACCGGGTTGGGAGGATAGTACGATGGGAAATATTTTTGCTTCCTATGTCCTTACTGGCGAGTTGAAAGCATCGACCATGAAAAGTGGAATTGAATACATGGTTTGGCTAGCGGATTGGTACACCAACAATGCAGGCGAGCATGGCATTGGCTTCTTCCAGATTGGCGGTGGTATTGCCGGAGACTTCCCGATTTGCGTAGTACCGATGTTGCATCAGGATTTAGGACGCGATGGCGTTCCGTTCTGGAGTTACTTCTGTCAGATTAGTGATTCAACTACTTCATATGGATCGTATTCTGGTGCAGTGCCTAATGAAAAAATTACCTGGGGAAAACTAAGTATTGAAACGCCCAAGTTTATTGTAGAAAGCGATGCGAGGATTGTAGTGCCATTGATGTTTGCTTATATCCTTGACCTTTAGTCCATAGTTTTTCAGTCCATAGTCCATAGCTGCTATTGACCATATTACTATCGACTATCGACTAACGACTCCTATGAATCTCGAACAATCTCTTCGCACCGAAATACAAAAGGCCGTTACGGCTCTGTTCAATCAATCTGTTGATCAGCTTCAGCTACAACCCACCAATATTGAGTTTGAAGGATCGCATACGTTGGTTTGCTTTCCACTCACAAAAATTTCAAAAAAAAACCCCGAAGAGACTGCGCGAGTAGTTGGAGAATATTTGCAAACACATTCGGGCCTGGTAAGCAAGTTCAATGTGGTAAAGGGCTTTCTTAACCTAAGCATTAGCGATTCGGTTTGGGTAAAAGTTTTTGAAGCAATTTATTCAGATGTTTCTTTCGGTATTGCGAAACAACTGGGTAAGGAGATTATGGTGGAGTATTCCTCACCCAATACAAACAAGCCGTTGCACCTGGGGCATCTTCGAAATAATTTTCTTGGGTACTCTGTAGCTGAGATTTATAAAGCACTCGGCTACACCGTTCATAAAGTGCAGATCATTAACGACCGCGGCATTCACATTTGCAAATCGATGGCTGCCTGGAAATTGTTTGGGAAGGGCGAAACACCAGAGAGCAGCGGACTGAAGGGAGATAAATTGGTTGGCAAGTATTATGTCGAGTTCGATCGCGCTTATAAAGGACAGTGCAAAGAACTTGAAGCCCAAGGAGTAGTAAAAGAAGAAGCCGAGAAGCAAGCGCCTATTATGAAGTTGGCAGTGCAAATGCTTCAGCAATGGGAACAAAAGGATAAAGAAATACTGACTCTGTGGAACAACATGAATGGCTGGGTCTATGCGGGTTTCGATACCACCTATAAACGTATGGGCGTAGATTTCGAAAAATTATATTACGAATCTAATACCTATTTGCTTGGTAAGAAAGAAGTGTTGCGTGGCGTTGAGCAAGGAGTATTTTTCAAAAAAGAAGACGGCTCTGTTTGGGTTGATCTTACAACGGAAGGCCTGGACCAAAAAGTGTTGCTGCGTTCGGATGGTACTTCCGTTTACATGACGCAGGATATTGGTACGGCCATTTTGCGTTTTCGCGATTTTCCAAAAATCGAAGGTCAGGTTTATACAGTGGGTAACGAACAGGAGTATCACTTCAAAGTATTGTTTTTGATTTTAGGCAAGCTCGGTTACGAATGGGCAAAGAAATGTTATCACCTCTCCTACGGCATGGTTGATTTACCAACCGGAAAAATGAAAAGTCGCGAAGGCACTGTGGTAGATGCGGATGAACTGATGGACGAGATGGTGGAGGAAGCTGCAAAACAAACCCGCGAGCTTGGTAAGATCGATGAAATGACGGAACAAGAAGTAAACGACCTTGCCGAGATGATTGGCTTAGGAGCGTTGAAATTCTTCTTACTTAAAGTCGATCCTAAGAAACGGATGATGTTTGATCCTGCAGAGTCAATTCAATTACAAGGGCATACGGGTCCGTTTATTCAATATACGCATGCGCGAATCAAATCAATTTTGAGGAAAGCAGAATCATTAAACATCAATCCTGAGGTTGGCGATCTTAAAAATTTAAAGTCATTGGAACCTTCCGAACGTGAAGTGATTTTTAAGATCAATCAATACACAAACAAGTTACAGGAAGCAGCTCGTGAATATTCACCAGCTATTGTGGCAAATTATGCCTATGAACTGGCAAAGGAATACAACCAATTTTATCAGACAATCCCGATTTTTAATGAGAGTGACCCCGCTAAATTGAAATTTAGAATCGCTTTCTCACAAGTGACCGCTAACACCATTCAACGGGCCATGGCTTTGCTGGGAATTCGTGTACCGGATAAAATGTAATTCAGCCATGAAGTACTTGCTGACAGGTGAGGAAACAGAGCGGTTAATCTTTCGTAAGATCCTTGGATCAGATTTCAATGAGTGGTTAAAATTCTTTACTGATCCAAGCACCTCCATTCATTGGATTGAAGAGAAGCAAGCGCCACACGAAGCATGCAAGGCCTGGTATCAAAAACAATTTTGGCGATGCGAAAATGAAATGGGTGGGATGAACGCCTTGATTGAAAAATCAAGTGGTAAGTTGATTGGTCATTGTGGCTTGTTAGTCCAAACCGTGGATAATCTAAATGAATTAGAGATAGGGTATTCGTTGCTTCCAGAATTTTGGGGAAATGGATATGCTTCCGAAGCTGCAATCAGGTGTCGGGATTATGCTTTTCAGAATAATCTTACCGAATCTTTAGTATCAATTATAAGCCTTACGAATATTCCATCTCAAAACGTTGCTTTCAAAAATGGAATGATTGTCGAAAAGGAGACCGACTATAGGGGAAACCGGGTTAATATTTTTAGAATTACTAAAGGCGATTGGGAAGACCTAGACAAGTTTGTCCATTAACGAACTAATCTGTGCTTTCTTAAACTATAATCTGTAATTTGTGTTAACAGTTGAAACAATCTATTTATGAAAGCCACAATTCTCCTCTTTCTTATGATAACAAATGCAAATCTTTACGATTTTAGAATAGACTCCCTAGAGGGGAAGGAAATAGACTTTAGTCAATATAAAGGCAAAACGTTATTAATTGTTAACACCGCTTCCAGGTGTGGCTATACTCCACAATACGAAGAGCTGCAAAAAATGCATGAATTGTATGGTAACAAAATAACCATCCTTGGTTTTCCAGCGAATAACTTTGGTGGGCAGGAGCCCGGCTCCAATCTGCAGATAGCAGAGTTCTGCAAAGCCAACTATGGTGTAACCTTTCAAATGTTTGAGAAAATTTCTGTAAAGGGCGCTGACCAGCATCCCTTGTATGCATGGTTAAAGGAAAAAACGGGTGAAGAGCCAAGCTGGAATTTTTGCAAATACCTGATTAAACCCGATGGCTCCGTACAATTCTTCAAAAGTTCGGTAAAGCCGATGGACAAGCAGATACTTGATAACATCTAAGTCATCATTTGACTTACTTACATGAAGTTTAAAATATTTTTACTCAGCTTTTTAACAATTATGGTTATGGGTCTTGTAGCATTTTTAACTGGGAAGTTGTCCACATCAAAACCCAATACACCTGTCGCAAATTCAATCTATGATTTTAAGATTAAGGGGTTGGATGGAAAGGAAATAGACTTCGCCCAGTATAAGGGAAAAAAATTATTGATTGTTAATACGGCTTCCAAATGTGGAAAGACTCCGCAGTATGCAGGCCTCGAAAAATTGCACGAACAATTTGGTAATAAGGTGGATGTATTAGGCTTTCCAGCTAACAACTTTCTTTGGCAGGAGCCCGGCACCAGTGAAGAGATTGCTGCGTTCTGCGAGAGGAATTATGGCGTGCAATTTCAAATGTTCGAAAAGGTTTCGGTGAAAGGAAGTGATCAGCATCCCTTATATCAATGGCTTGAAGCCAAGACTGGTAAAAAGCCTGATTGGAATTTTGCTAAGTATCTTGTGAGCGAAGACGGAACTGAAGTGACATTTTTTAATTCGAGCGTACAGCCATTGGATAAACAACTGTTATCTATAATCCAATAAGATAAGGCTCATCCGCCTGTATCAAATATCCTGCATCCTTTTTCACCCTTCCCAAACTCCGGGTTCACCGACTTTTTGCGGCTGATAGCCTAATCAACCTCGTCTTGACACGACAGATGCCGTTACTTTGAGCAAACAAACAACAATCGCAATGAGCAACGACAAGAAAAAGATGAGCAGCAGTTTCTGGGTGGGTGCTGCTATCCTGGCTATCGGGTCATTTTTTATTACTCGACCGGCTGGACCTTCTTTATTTTCCACACTGGGTTTTTCGCTGGTACACTTTTTAATTGTGTTGGGATTTATAATCGGAATCAAGAAAAATTTTGAAGGTATTGGCTGGTTGGTTATGGTTTTGATTGGTACTTTCTTTATGCTCGATCATATTCCCGGCTTCCCATATGATTTGCGGCAGTATGCATTTCCTATCGGAGTAATTGCTATTGGAGCTTTTATTTTAGGGCGCTCTGTACTCGGCTCTGCTTCGCGAGAAGCAAAGAAAGCTCGCTGGGGCGATGGGGTTATTGCCTCGGATGAAGGTGGTGAAGATTATTTTGATTTAACTACCGTGTTTGGTGGAAACAAACGAAAAGTGTTCTCAAAAAACTTTAAAGGAGGTGAAACAACGTGTGTATTTGGTGGTGCGGACATTGATCTTTCTCAGGCCGACATTACAGGTACCGTTGTAATAGATGTAACGCAACTTTTTGGTGGTGTCAAGTTAGTAATTCCTTCTAATTGGGAATTGAAGTCGGACTTAACGGCCATTTTGGGTGGCGTTGATGACAAGCGTAACACCCCACAGGCAGGTTACAGTGCAGGTAAAAAATTAATTCTAACTGGGTTCGTTATGTTCGGTGGCGTGGACATTAAAAGTTATAACTAATTAAAAAACAGCCTCATGAAATGGTATCTTGTAAAGTTAGTTTTTCAAGTGTTGAGTGGGGAAGGAGTGCATACTCCGCAGTTTGATGAGCAGGTGCGCTTGATTACAGCGGATGAAGTTAATTGGGCTTACGAAAAGGCAAAAGTAATAGGCTGGCTTGAACAACGATCATTTTTGAACCATAGAGCAGAAAGTGTGACCTGGAAGTTTATTGAGATAGCCGAAATTCATGAAGTTGAAAATCCCGAAGATGGTGTACTTCTTTGTTCCTATACGGTAGAGCCCGGCAACGCTCAAGAGTATATTGAATCGATCACGATTAAGGCTGAGAAATCGTTGGCCATTTCGCTTAGCAAAGAACAAACAAGTTCTGTATCCATGTAAAATAAAAACGGGGAAAGATCAATTGCTTGACTTTCCCCGTTTCATTGTGCATCAACCGTAGCTGAGGCTCAATCCTAAACTGCTTTTTCACCTGGTAAAGTTTACTTCGGTCATTTCACAAAAACCTTCCTAAACTTCCTGTCAATACTTACTTTCCGAAGAAAGTCCGCCATTGGCATAATCATTCCATTCCACTTTTTTGTTGGCTACCTTCCGTAGAAAATAACTTTTTGTTTTTTGAAGTGGTTTGATCTCCTGATCAAAAATTCAACTTAGTGATATGAAGATAACTTTAGATATATATCCTGCCAAAGAATTTATGTAAAAGAATCGCACAACTTATCAACCTACTTATCAACATTCATATAACTATTTTTTGATCTGACCTTTATAGTGAATCATTAAATTCATTAGTTGAATTGAACTTTTGGTTACCCTAGTGTTCTTCGATCAGAAAGTTTAAATCTTCAAAAGACTACTTATCTTTTGTAGACTGCTATTTGTATTTTATTTTTAGGCAGGTTACAAGTTTTGCATTTCATATTGCCAATTAATGATAAAAGTCATCTTTTGCCCTAATTGGTATCATGTAGCACCCTGTGAGGTAGCTCTACTTTTAGCCCCACAAAATAGACCTAAACCTGCGCTTATCTATGGAACTTGAGAAAATCCACTATGACAACAAAATTGTCAAGGCATTTATTATCGCCACAATCATTTTTGGTATTGTAGGCATGACAGTGGGCCTGCTGGCCGCCATTCAACTTTTTTACCCGCTGGCTAATTTCGATTTGCAGTACACCACGTTTGGGCGAATTCGACCCTTGCATACCAATGCCGTGATTTTTGCCTTTGTGGGTAATGCCATGTTTGCGGGTATTTATTATAGCCTGCAGCGACTTTTAAAAACCCGCATGTTTAATGACTCGCTTAGCTGGATTCATTTCTGGGGTTGGCAGTTAATTATTCTGGCTGCCGCTATAACACTGCCGTTAGGACTCACTACCTCTAAAGAATATGCGGAATTGGAGTGGCCCATCGACATTGCGATTGCGCTTATATGGGTAGTGTTTGGTATTAACATGATCGGTACCATTATCAAACGCAGAGAGCAGCATATGTATGTGGCCATTTGGTTTTATATCGCCACATTTGTTACGGTAGCTGTATTGCATATCGTAAACTCTTTTGAGATGCCTGTAACATTCTTTAAGAGTTACTCCTGGTATGCGGGTGTGCAGGATGCACTGGTTCAATGGTGGTATGGTCATAATGCGGTTGCATTTTTCTTAACCACACCATTTTTGGGCATCATGTATTACTTTTTACCCAAAGCAGCCAATAGGCCGGTTTACTCATACCGCCTTTCTATCATTCACTTTTGGTCTTTGATTTTTATTTATATCTGGGCAGGTCCACATCACTTGCTTTATACAGCATTGCCTGAATGGGCGCAGTCATTAGGCGTGGTATTTTCAATTATGCTAATAGCACCCTCATGGGGTGGTATGCTTAACGGTCTCTTCACATTACGGGGAGCCTGGGATCGTGTACGGGAAGATGCGGTGTTGAAATTTATGGTGGTTGCCGTTACAGCGTACGGTATGGCCACACTCGAAGGCCCGCTACTCTCCTTAAAAAATGTTAACGCCATCACGCACTATACCGACTGGATTGTTGCGCACGTACATGTTGGTGGTTTGGGCTGGAATGGATTTCTGATTTTTGGTATGATTTACTGGCTCATCCCACGTATGTGGAATACCAAATTATACTCTAGCAAATTGGCAAACCTACACTTCTGGATTGGAACACTTGGGATAGTGTTTTATGCCTTACCCATGTACATTGGTGGGGTAGTGCAGAGTTTGATGTGGAAAGAATTTGCGGCTGACGGATTCCTTAAGTATCAAAACTTCTTAGAAACGACCACGCAGATTTTGCCCATGTATATGTTACGGGCAGTTGGAGGTACACTGTATTTAACAGGTGTGCTGATCATGACGTACAATTTAATTAAAACAGCTGCCTCAGGTAAATTTGTTGCCAATGAGGAGGCAGAGGTTGCACCGCTCCCTAAGGCTATTCACGATGGTGGTCACTGGCACAGTGTGCTTGAGCGTAAACCGATTCTCTTTACATCACTTGCTTTAGTCGCTATATTAATAGGAGGTATCATTGAAATGGTTCCAACTTTTCTTATAAAATCAAATATTCCAACAATCGCCAGTGTTAAGCCTTATACACCTCTGGAGTTACATGGCCGCGATATCTACATCCGCGAGGGGGTGTGAGTTGTCATTCTCAAATGATCAGGCCATTCCGTTCTGAAGTTCAGCGCTATGATCCAAAAGATGGCGAATATTCCAAAGCAGGGGAATATGTATATGATCACCCTTTCCTTTGGGGATCAAAACGAACCGGCCCCGATTTACATCGCACAGGTGGTAAGTATGCCGATAGTTGGCACTACCGCCATATGCTCACACCCGGAGAGGTAAGTACGGGTTCAATTATGCCTGCATACCCGTGGCTCTATGAGCAACAAATAAACAAGAGCATAACCGCTTCTATGATAAATGCGATGCGAACCATTGGCGTACCGTATGAAGCAGGGTATGAAGATCGCGCAAACGATGATTTGGAAAAGCAAGCAAGCAGAATTGCTGAAGGTTTACAGTTAGAGGGTTTGGATACGAGCAGCGATGCAGAGATCGTTGCGTTGATCGCTTACCTGCAACGCTTAGGTAAGGATATTAAATTGGAAAAAGTGGCTAACAATCAATAACTCAAAAAGCTATGTATAAAAATATTCTTCAGAATATCGATCACATTGCAATTTGGCCGGTGATCTCCTTCGTTATCTTTTTTGTCTTTTTTATCGGATTGCTCGTGTGGGTATTCACAGCCGACAAAAATTTCATGAATGAGATGAGTCAAAAACCCCTTCATGACGGATCAGAACTTAATTCAGATACAGAATCTTTAATGCAATAAGACCATGAAACGAATACTAATATTTTTTATAATGGTGCTTGGCCTGGTTACTTCCAGTGTAGGTCAGGCAACCACCGAAACTTCTGTTACATCAATTTGGGATGATCCGATGATTTCCTTTTATGTGGTGGTAGGATTCCTTTTTGTAGTTGTGATTTTGGTGCTAATGGTCGCACTTTATATGTTACAAGTACTCAACTACATGGTAAAGCAAGCCACGAAAGAACGTTCAGAGCGTTTGGGGATTGTATACAAGGAAGAACCTTCTTTCTGGTCAACAATTTGGAACAAGTCGAATGATTTTATTCCGATAGAAAAGGAAAAAGAAATCATGTTGGATCATAACTATGATGGCATTCGCGAACTGGATAATCACCTGCCCCCTTGGTGGACAGGGTTGTTCTATGGTTCGATTGTATTCGCCATTTTGTATCTGATCTTTTATCATGTGTCAGATACATTGCCTTTGCAACTTCAGGAATATGAAACGCAAGTGGCTCAGGCTGACGAGCAAGCCCGTAAGTTAAAGGCCTCTAACCCGGTAGCGATTATTGACGAAACCAATGTTGCCATTGTAACAGATCCGGTTGCCTTAGCCGATGGAAAGACTACCTTCTTATCGAACTGTGCTTCCTGCCATCGCCAGGACGGTGGAGGTGATATAGGTCCTAACCTAACGGATGACTATTGGAAAAATGGCGGATCTATTCAGAATATTTTTACTGTGGTAAGGCATGGCGTTCAGGGTACCAACATGATTGCCTGGGAGGGATTTATTAGTCCTGATAAGATGCAGAACGTATCCAGTTATATTTTAACCCTGAAGGGCTCTAATCCTGAAAATCCTAAAAAACCGGAAGGAGAACTATATGTCCCTAAAGAAGTAAGTTCTGATTCAACTAAAGTACAGGCGAGTTTATAAGGTAAGGCACCTTTAAAATTTTGTTGCTTTGTGGCGTTGGATGAAATGTTTTAAAGGTGTCTTTTGTTATTTTATGGAATGGAAGTTATGAAGGAAGGTGCTGAACAGAATTTATACGAGTATGAAGAGGAATTCAGAGATTCCCTTGCTACGGTAGACGAAAAGGGTAAACGAGTTTGGATATACCCTAAAAAACCATCGGGTTATTACCACCGACTAAGAATTCTGGTTACCACCATTTTGCTTTCTATTTTCTTTGCTGGGCCATTTATTCAATTGAATGGCCGGCCTTTCATGCTGTTTAATATTTTTGAACGCAAGTTTATCTTTTTTGGTCAGGTGTTTTGGCCGCAGGATTTCTTCCTGCTGGCGCTTACGCTGATAACACTCTTTGTTTTCGTTATTCTATTCACGGTTGCCTTTGGTCGGCTTTGGTGTGGATGGGCTTGTCCGCAAACTCTTTTTATGGAAATGGTTTTCCGTAAAATTGAATATTGGATTGAAGGCGATGCCAACGCACAGCGAAGATTGAACAATGGGCCCTGGACGCGGGACCGGATTTTTAAAAAGGGAGCCAAGCAATTAATCTTTGTGCTGATTTCGGTTTTGATTTCGCACACCACTATGGCCTACTTGATTGGTATCGATCAGGTGAAAGAAATTGTAAGCCAGCCCCCTACAGAGCACATGGCTGGCTTTATCGGTTTGGTAGCTTTCACTGGTATATTTTATGGAGTATTCGCGTACTTCCGCGAGCAAGCGTGCATTGCGGTTTGTCCCTATGGTCGCCTGCAAGGAGTATTATTGGTTAAGGAATCAATAGTTGTAGCCTATGATTGGTTACGGGGTGAGCCGCGCGGTAAACTCAAAAAGAATCAAACGGGCATCACCGAAAAACAAGGCGATTGTATTGATTGTAAATTATGTGTTCATGTTTGTCCTACCGGTATTGATATCCGCAATGGAACGCAACTAGAGTGTGTCAATTGCACGGCCTGTATGGATGTTTGTGATGATGTGATGACGAAGATTAACAAGCCCAAGGGATTGATTCGGCTCTCATCGTATACGGCTATCAAGGAAGGTGCTCAAAAATTATTTACACCACGCATTGCAGGTTACTCCATCGTGCTTACAGCCCTTATTAGTTTATTAACCTATCTCATTTTTACCCGGGCCGATATTGAGACCACCATTTTGAAAGTGCCCGGTACCTTGTACACAAAAACAGACGATGGGCAGATTACCAATTTATATACGATCGAGTTTCTTAATAAGACCTATGATGATATTCCCTTGGAAGTAAAAGTGGAGAGCCCGAAAGAGGCCACGTTTATGAAAATAGGTGATCCGACTATTCTGGTCCCCAAAGAGGGAATTCTCAAAGGTATGATTATGGTGAAGTTGCCGGAGTCAGCAATCTCATCTATGAAAACAGTTATTGAGTTGGGCATTTATCAAAATGGTGAAAAGGTTGAGACTGCCGAAGCGAAATTTATAGGGCCTATTATCAAACGAAAATAAAATGATTGATAATAATCAACATGTAACGAAGAGATCATGAAATGGATTGTTGTTGCCTTTGCGCTGTTTATTATTTTTATAGTAACCTTACTGGTCGTTGGAACACAAGGTGAACTTGGATTGGTTTCTAAAAATTATTATGCTGAAGAATTAAAGCATAGCGAAAAGATGACTCAGCAGGAAAACGCACAAGCACTTGCTGTACAACCACAACTAAAATTTAAAGACCATTCCATTGTAATTGCCTATTCGGATTTATCCAGTATGGAAAATGCTAAATTAGTTGTATTAAGACCTTCCGACTCCCGTTTGGATCATGCATTTAATATTTCTGCCGTGGCAGGAGATAATCAATCCTTCGAATTGAAATTTTGGGAGCCGGGGTTATACCGGGTAAGTTTAACTTGGACTATGACGGGCAAAGATTATTTTATTGAAAAGCTAATGGTTCTATAGGCATGTGGACTGCGGTAATAATAGGTTTGGCAGGAAGTTTACATTGTGCAGGTATGTGTAGCCCGTTGGCTATGGCTATAACTTCAAAGAAACCGTTTCTTCGCTATAAAGTAATTTATAATACGGGGCGGGTACTTGTGTATGGTCTTCTGGGGGCAATGGCCGCTGGCTTTGGAAGTTTATTTATGCTCACTTCCTATCAAAGTATAATTTCATTTGTTGTAGGTTCTGTCTTTCTGTTGATGGGCTTTGGGGCCATTTCAGGAGTTCGCGTTCCTTATTTTACCCACGCCATAAATAAATTTACGCTAAAACTCAAGCAATTATTTAATTACTGGCTTCAACGAAAAGGCGCATCAGCCATATTCGTTACCGGGATGCTCAACGGACTTTTGCCTTGTGGATTGACCTACCTGGCGATGAGTTATTGTTTCATTCTTCCCTCGGCATGGGACGGTTTCTTTTATATGCTGTTATTTGGGGTAGGCACGTGGCCGGTCATGATAGGTTTAACCTGGCTGATGGGAGTAGGATTCAGGAGGATTCAAATTAATTATCAAAGAATTACAACCGTAGTATTTATTTTTATTGGAATCTGGTTGGTTGGTCGGGTATTTCTTCAGCACTCTGTCGAATCGCATAATCATCTCTTTGGCAAAGTGAACACCGAAGAGGTTATTTGCCCCGAATAGATTTTAAAATTGGGCTGAATTTCTGTACTTTTATTCAAGATCTGATTTGTAAAATCATTTTTAATAATCAATAAATAATATACCGATGAAAAACATTCTTGTTCCAACCGATTTTTCTAAAATATCTATTAGTGCCTTGGAGGTAGCGGTGGAAATCGCCAAGAAGGCAAATTCAGAAATAACCGTATTGCACGTTGTTGAAGAAGCAGGCCAAGATTCGTTTTCGATTATGGGTGAATGGAAAACCAAGGAAAATTGGTCTGACAAGTTATTTACCCTGAAGCTTTTGGAGAAAGCAAAGGCGCAATTGGAGAAGTTAGTATTAGACTCTCGTTTTTCGTCAGTTAAGGTAAATGGTGAACTACGCTTAGGGAATGCCTTTCATGGTATGCGTACCATTATCGTTGAACAAAAAGTGGATTTAGTGGTAATGGGTACCCGTGGTCGCTCGAAACTGGAAGAGATGGTAATCGGTTCAAATACCGAGCGGGTAGTACGTCATGCCAAATGCCCAGTATTGAGCATCCATAAAAAGCCGGCAAAAATTAATTTTAAGAATATCGTGTATGCTACGGCTATGCATAAGGATGAAGAAATCTTCTCGCGCATGATTAAGAACACGCAGAAAATTTATGATTCAACCATCCATTTGGTTCGAATTAATACGCCCAGTGATTTTCAACGCGATTATGTTGTTCGTGATTACATGGAAAAGTTTGCGAAAAAGTTAGGTTTGAAAAACTACACCATTAACATCTTCAATGATATTACAGAAGAAGATGGCATTATTTACTTTGCCGAGTCCATCGATGCTGATTTGATTGCGATGGCTACCCATGGGCGAACCGGATTTGCGCATGTTATGGCAGGTAGTATTGCTGAGGATGTAGTAGGGCATGCAAAACGACCGGTATTGACATTTGTTGTGAAGCGCTAAAAGAATCACAGGATTTCAAATGTTAAGCCTTCTGGAAACAGGAGGCTTTTCTTTTTATCTTTATATTAGTTTTGAAAAATTATTATTTTATACTAGGACTTACTACGAGCGCGCAGGCCTTCGAAATCAAGCAGGCGTACCGCAAGCTGGCTTTGCAGTTTCATCCGGATAGAAATCCCTCTAAAGAAGCGGAGGCCATTTTTAAAGAAGTGAATGAAGCCTACGAAATCTTAGGCGATCCTCAGAATAAATTTGAATACGATCGATTGTTGAAAGGTATTGCTGAACCAACCTCAGCACCGCATAGAGATCCCCGGTATCGGCCAAAACCACCCGGTAGTTATTCACCTCCCTCGAAGAAGAAGGAATTATTGGAGACTATGCGTGCTTACCTGCGCCATGCCGTTTTTGTATCACGCGTTGCACTTCTTTTCTCCGCCATCTTAATTGCCGATCTAACGCTTACGCCTGAAAGGCAACAGAAAGAAGTAGTAAGGGCCAAAAGTACGAGAGAATATCGGGGTAGCCGCTCGATAGAATTGGAGCTTAGGGATGGAGATAAAATAAACTTAACTCCTCAAACGGCTGAAGAATTTAAACGAGGATCGCACATCACGATTTATACATCGGCTATCTTCGCGGTGCCTTTATTATTGGAAAATGAAACAACTCATTTTAAAACCAAAATTCCGGTTTCTATTTATGGCAATTTTATTTTCTTACCACTGGTGCTTTTAATTACTTCCTTATTGGGAACCTTTTACTGGAAAGGGGTAGAGTTTCGATTTAACCTCGGTGTTGTAAATTTTGTACTCATGCTTTTGAGTTTTATCTTTCTTCGAATTCATAGTTTTTGAAAAATGAGCAAGAAAAATGATTGGAAAAACCGCCTAGGCGTTGTGTACTCGACCAACGATGATTTTTCCTTTGAACAAACGGCTAATGAACAAGCTGAAACACTGCCTCCGGGTAAACAGACGTTACGCGTGCAGATGGACAATAGCGGACGAGCGGGTAAACAAGTAACCTTGGTTAGTGGCTTTATTGGCACAACAGCAGATCTTGAAACTTTGACCAAACTATTAAAAACAAAATGTGGGGTGGGCGGGTCTGCAAAAGACGGTTCCATCCTTATTCAGGGCGATGCACGAGAAAAAATAATGACTATTTTAGTAAAGGAGGGCTATAAGGCGAGGAAAATCTAGCGCTTTACTAAATTGACAATTGACATCTTTTCAATTGACAAGAATTTCCAGGCAAATTGTTCGAATTTTGTCAATTGTCAACTGTCAATTTTAGAATATACTAAAAATGATGCTGGACGATGAAGTTAATTCCAAATAAACTTTTCGTTTCTTATGCGGGTTGTATATGTATATTTGTTAATCATAAACTAAAATTTAATACTTATGGCATTCACACTTCCTGCATTACCGTATGCATTTAATGCACTAGAACCTCATATCGATGCGCGCACCATGGAAATTCACCACGGCAAGCATCACAACGCGTATGTTACTAACTTAAACAATGCAGTGGCTGGCAAGCCCGAGGAAAGTCTTAGCATTGAAGAGATTTGTAAGAATATTTCTAAATACCCGGTGGCTGTTCGCAACAATGGCGGTGGTCACTACAATCACTCCTTGTTTTGGACGGTGATGGCACCGAATGCGGGTGGAGCCCCTACAGGTGCATTGGCCGATGCGATTAATGCGGCCTTCGGAACATTCGATGAAATGAAAACGAAATTTAATGGAGCTGCGGCTGGCCGGTTTGGTTCGGGTTGGGCGTGGTTAATTAAAGATGCCTCGGGTAAATTGGCTATTACCTCTACACCCAATCAGGATAATCCATTAATGGATGTAGCCGAAGTAAAAGGAACTCCCATTCTTGGATTGGATGTGTGGGAACATGCCTACTATTTAAACTATCAGAACCGCAGACCGGATTATGCCGCGGCTTTCTGGAACGTAGTTAACTGGAGTGAGGTTGCGAAGCGCTTTGGGAAGTAAGATTCTTTGTAAAAGTTAGGAGGTTGCCAGAAGCAACCTCTTTTTTTTATTTGGTTTTGGTTTTTTTGTTGGAGAAGAACTCCAACAAAGGCAAGAGAATTTTCTATTGAAGATAATAACGGCTATTTGCTACTTTTGCTGAAGATGAAAAGTAAGACAAGCATAAAACTACCACTGACAGATAATGAAAAAGCAAATTTGAGAAAGAACAAAATCAAAATTGCCAACGTTCTTGACTTTGCAATAGACGAATTGGAAGTATTACTTAATGCTACAACAGAACGAGCAAAGGAGATTTATGCATTAGCAGAGTTTCAAACCATTCCGTCAGTCGGAATAAAATTTTCCGAAGACCTTGTATTTTTAGGTTACTATTCACTCAGCGAATTAAAACATAAGGACGGGGCGAAACTAACAGACGAATACGAACAAAAAAAAGGTTTTTGGACCGACCCTTGCGTTGAAGACCAATTTAGATTAGTCGTTAATTATGCAAACACAAACGACACGAGAAAAACGTGGTGGGACTTTACCGAAGAACGAAAAGAGTTTCGCGCTAAAAATGGTTATCCAACAAGCAGACCTCAAAAAGCGTGGTTTGAAACATTAGGATATAAACGAAAAGACAAAAAGGCAGCCACTAACAAAATGTTTGCGCCATGGTGGGGTGATGTGTAAACTATAAGTTTATATCTTCGTTCAACGTTTGGTCACATAAGACAAATTCGTTTTCAAAAGCCCACCACTGCGCAAGCACAAACGTTAACAGTAGAACCAGCTGCCAAAACCAACCTTAACTAGCTATGAGTAAAATTATCTTTGATAGCGGAATTTCACTTGATGGCTTTTTCGCTGGCGACAACAGAAGCCCAGCCAATCCAATGGGAGGCGTTTCAGGAAAAATACACCAGTGGATGTTTAAACAAAAAGCATTTTGGAAACACATCAAAATGGAAGGCGGTGACGAATCCGGTGAAGACAGCAAATTAATTGATGATGTATTTGCAAGAACAGGTTCTTACATTATGGGAAAACGAATGTTTGAAGAAGGCGAAGTCGTTTGGGCGGAAGATTTATACGAAGCAGATGTTTATGTGCTGACACACGAAAAACGGGAACCCTGGGTTCAAAAGGGAAAGACAACTTTTTATTTCATCAATGATGGAATACACAGTGCGTTGGAAAAAGCCAGACAATCCGCTAAAGGAAAGGACATCAGAATACAAGGTGGTGCTGACACCATTCAGCAGTTTCTTAATGCGGGGCTTATTGACGAATTTTTCATACATATGGCACCTGTTTTTTAGGCAGTGGTATCCGACTCTTGGACAAGATTGATAAAGACAAATATGAAATTCAAATTGAAGAAGTGGTACCTTCAAACTTGACAACACATTTGAGATACAAACTGACGAAGAAATAAGAACAACGAACCGCTAAAAAAAATGTTTATGCAATTGCGGAGTGGCGTGTAAGCCATAACCGCACATCCTGATAGTTACGGGACCAAAGCGACACGTAAGCAATGGCAGAGTCAAATCCCAGAATCGGTTGACATTGTTCGAATACAAACACAAGAGAGACTAAAATGTTAATCATTCTCGGATCACATCCGACAACTCTTCAATTCTACGAATGATTCGTGGGGGATACCTCCAACTATAGTATCAGGTGGTACATCTTTAGTAACAACCGCGCCAGCTGCAACAATAGAGTTCTCACCGATGATAACCCCTGGTAATATTGTCGCACCTGCACCGATCCATGCATTTCGTTTTATTAAAATAGATTTCAGATCAAGAAATTTTCTTTTTGCAGGATCTACGGGATGATTCTCTGTAGTCAAATTAACTCTTGGCCCGATCAATACATCATCTTCAATTGTTATTCCGCCCAGATCCAGAAAACTACAAGCATGATTGATGAATACATTTTTACCAAGCTTGATGTGTTTACCAAAATTTGTGTGAAATGGAACAAATACGGTAGTACTCTTATCGATTGGGTTTTCAATAATTTCACTCAACCGCTCACGCATCTCATCAATAGTAGACGAAGCATTAAGTGCAGGGGACAATCTCTGTGCTCTGGCGACAATCTCCCATGCTTCACCCATTTCGTCATCACGAATGATACCTCCGGCAAGCAGCTTTTCAAAAATATTCTTCGACATGTTGTAAAGTTTTAGTTCTATAGTTCTACTCTCCATCAGAGTTACTCGCAGAGAACTCTTTATCTGGAAGTCGGCAATGGTTCTGGTTCTCTATTCGTTCCTTTCTATTTTCAATAGCTCAACAAATTTTGAAATCAATTTCAATAGAATTTCATGAATTGCGTAGCCTACATTGTGAATCACCAAAGGATCAATGCTCGTGATAATTTCAGCCTGCCTTACAGCATCCTTCTCTTTGTGAGCAACGGTATTGTGCCTTATTTCGTTTAGCATTTTGCCTTTCGAATCCTTAATTGCTGAAAGGCCAGTTAGTAAAACTTGAATAGACTTTAGTGCCTCTACCCCCATCGTCTTCTTTATGTAGTCTTTTATTTTTCGATCCAAAAACTTATCCAGATTGTATAAAATTTCATAACTAGACAATGCGACTATGCGTGCGAAATACCTTGCTTCAATATCATTTTGATTATATCCATTGTGATACAAATTTTTAAGGCCAATTTGTAAATCTAGTTGACTTAATATCGCAAAGAGGATTCTGTCAAAGTATTTATGATACTTGTGAAGCTCTGGATCTGAAAATACCTTTGGGTAGATTTTTGCCGTGACATAAATTGACTGAA
The DNA here is from genome assembly GCA_016712035.1 of Flammeovirgaceae bacterium. Taxonomy (GTDB): domain Bacteria; phylum Bacteroidota; class Bacteroidia; order Cytophagales; family Cyclobacteriaceae; genus ELB16-189. Next base: position 54,340 of record JADJRT010000016.1, read on the forward strand.
GTCGTTCAATTAGTTGATCATGAGCGATCACTCTGTTCTTATATTCCTCCTCTGAATTCTTGTGCATTCTATTTCTCCCATCAGAGTCACTCCTAGAGGACTCTGATGCTCATTCAAATATAATCCATTGTGAACAGGATTGAGAAAAAATCTTAGTATAATCGACTGTTGAAAGGCGATGTGAAAGATCGATTCGTAATAAATATTGCCTCTTTAAAGAAATAAATTAGAATATTTAACCATGAAAAACGCTCTGCTACATTGTTGTTTCTGTTTCCCATACTGATGGGAGTCGGAGGCGATCAGAATCCCGCACTGGCAAATGACGAGCAGAATTCAATTGAAGAAAATACTGATCCTATGAACGATACATTGGTGATAAAAATCGGAAACAAGGAATTCACAGCGACCCTCCTTGATAATCCAACGGCAACCGCATTCAAGAGCATGTTACCTTTAACGATGAATATGACGGAGCTTAATGGCAATGAAAAATATTTTGATCTATCGAAGAGTCTTCCCACGAACGCGTCCAATCCCGGAAAAATAAACGCAGGAGATCTTTCTGCTTTATGGATCAAAAACACTGGTACTTTTTTACGAGGCGTTTTCAACTTCTTATAGCTACACGAGGTTAGGTAAGATTAACAACCCGGGCGGCTTAAAAGAAGCACTGGGCTCCAATAATGTAGTAGTCACAATAGAGTTAAAGTAACGTCATTCTACTGGAAAGAAAATTAAGAATTATTAACTTGGATCAATAAATAATTATGGTTTCAAAAACCTCTTACACCATCTGCTTTATCGTGCTTGCCTTTACTACGTATGGTACCAGCGCCCGCGCAAACAAATTTACCGATATGCTATTTCCAGAAACATACACAGTGACGCTAGCGCCTGCTGAGAACGGCTCCTATACAATCGAGCCAAAGATTCCTGCGGATGGAAAGGTGACAGCAGGAACCGTGCTGACGGTTAAGGCTTCACCTTCTTCTAATTACGCATTAGATGTAATCTACTACACAGTTCAAGGTGGAATGTGGGGAACTACAAGCTATGAGGGTTTTACACCCACCATGAAAATATCTGTCACCAAGGACATGCTTATTGGCGCCACCTTTGTAGAGAAAGCGCTTGTAGAAAATATAAACGTGACCCACGATGTTGTTTATGCAAAGCCGGGGATAAAACCACTTAAGTATGATGTCTTCTCCCCCCAAAATGCAAAGAACCTCCCTTGTATTGTCATTGTCCACGGAGGTGGTTGGTCATCAAACAACGAAGACATTATGCGTGGACTTGCTCGTGAGTTGGCGAAAGGTGGACGCTATGTAGTCTTCAGCATCGACTATCGATGGATCAACAAGCTTGACGGGGAAACGAAACCAACATACATGCACCAACTGATCGAAGATGTGTTTGGTGCAATTGCTCATATTCAGGAGAATGCTAAAAAATATGGAGCAGATCCAACTCGCATCGCTGTTACAGGAGATAGCGCAGGGGGGCATTTATCGGCAGCAGCAGCTACACTAAGCCCATTGATTGGCGATGGCGGCTTTGGAGAACGTGAAGGTGTATATCAATACATGCCAAGTTACATGCCGAAAGGAAAATCAATTGATCAAGTGAAAAAACAGATTACAGACGCGGTAAAAGCTGTCGCTCCGAGTTACGGACCTGCCCGCGCCTCTGACTTTAAGCAATTTCTTGAACAAAAAGACCAGGCATATTGGGATGCTATTTCTCCTATCGAGCATGTTCCTAATGTGAGTGAGCGTGCGCTTCCTCATTTCATTGTACGGGGAACTAACGATCCACTTGTATCAAACGCGGTGGTTCAGCCCTATGTTGAAGTTCTGCAGAAAGCCGGGCAAAAGGTCGAGTATATTCAAGTTGAGGGAGCCGGTCACGCTTTCTTTGACTGGAAGCCAGATGTTACTACAAGATCAACATTCGTGCAAATTGGTGTCCCGTATGCTGACGCGATGCGCACGTTCTTCGACAGCATTTTTTATAAATTGTAATCCCATTCGATAAACTTACAACTCACCTATGAAACACAAACTAATTAACGCCATCAGTGCTTTGTTATTACTCATCACGCTGATAAGCTGTAATAGTGCCAAAATTCAAGATCAGCAATCAGCGTCTGATCTTTCTGAGGAAACGATTTTTCCGAAGGGGGAACTCGGCCCTGCAACAAACTTTACAGGCAACGCTTACAACTTTGGTTTAGTCGCAAATGATTCCATCTACAACACACTTGTTGGAAATGTTTATTTCGAAAAAAGTGCACGATCAAACTGGCACACCCATCCAAGCGGTCAAATTCTAATTGTACTCGATGGTGAAGGATATCATCAACTGGAGGGACAGCCAAGGCAAACGATGAAAAAGGGTGAAGTCATCAAGGTTCCGGCAAATACCAGGCACTGGCATGGCGCAACTGAAAACACTGCTCTTACACAAATGTATATTTTACCAAAGACAGAAAACGGGTTTGTCACATGGATGGAGCCAGTTACCGATGAGCAGTATAAATCCATCAACTAAAACGAATGGAAATTATTAAATTAGGATCTCAACCATCCGTCAAAGGCCCCGAAGATTGGTTTACCTGCAAAGCTTGCTTTTCAGGACCGTTTAAAATCGGTAAAATAATATGTCAAACTGTAAAATGGGTAAGTAACTTCATTCTATGACGTTACATCATTGTATAACTAATCGAGATAACGAACTAAATAACAGTAAAATAAAATCAACAATATATGAACAGACGTGATCTTCTGAAATCAAGTGCAATAACCGGTGCCGGGTTATTGCTGACCGGTTCCATAGCTTCAAATGCAATCGCAGGTAGTGGAAGCAATAGTTCTCAAAGTAGTGGGTGTACAATTCTAACGAAAAAGCGTACGCTTGGAAGTGGAAAGGCCGCTTTAACTGTACCAGCCCTTTATCTTGGCTGTATGGGAATGCAAAGCGGCCGTGGAATCGTTCCCAATGAAAAGTCAATGGAAAACTTATACAACAGGCTTATGACCGTGGGTGCAATTTCTTCGATACTGCCGAGGGTTACAGTTCGGGTAAAAACGAAGAGTTGCTGGGCCGGGCGATAGCTGCAATGAGAGACAAGGTTCTTATAAGCACCAAGTTTACAGTTGACCTTACAAAAAATCCTCCGTTGAATGACAACCGGCCCCAACGGATCAAAGCCGCGTGCGAGGCATCTCTTCGAAGGCTTAAAACTGACTATATCGATCTCTACCATCAACATCGCATCGACCGTTCTGTTCCGATCGAAGATGTTGCCGGTGCCGTATCCGATCTTATCAAAGAAGGAAAAGTTCGCTATTTTGGTTTGAGCGAAGTAGGCGCTGAAACAATCAGACGCGCCCATAAAGTTCATCCGATCACTACTGTCCAGAGCGAATACCATTTGATGTTTAGAAAACCCGAAACCGAAGTTTTTTCAACACTCCAGGAACTTGGCATTGGTTTTACACCCTATAGTCCGATAAATCGTGGCTTCCTTGGTGGCTCCCTGACAGAATATTCAGACATGAAGACAAATGATATTCGTGGATCATGGCCTCCCTTTACACCTGAAGCGCTTAGAGCAAATACTCGTATTCTGCAAGTTGTGAATGAATTTGGAAAGACACGTGGAATGACATCTGCACAGGTAAGTATGGCCTGGATGATGCACAAGTATCCGTTTATCGTACCACTATTCGGCACAACAAAATTGTCGCACCTGGAAGAAGATTTGCGGACTGCTGACTTTTCACTTTCTCAAGATGAAATTAAGGAGTTGGAAAAGAATGTCTCTGAATTCACGGTGACGGGTGAACGATATGATGCCATGCAACAAGCGCGAGTGGAATACTAAAACTTAAAAATATTAACCCGTCAGAAAGTAACATTAAACCGCTATATGGCGAAATTATATCCTTAGCCTCATACCGATGAGGAGCATAAATCGAATAACTAACAATGGAAATTATTAAATTAGGTTCTCAACCCTCGGTCAAAGGTCCGGAAGATTGGTTTACTGGGTCGGTTCGCATTAACTATTTATTTCAACCAAACGGACACAGACGCGCTGGTGCAGCCGAGGTAACATTTGAACCGGGCGCACGAACAGCATGGCACACACATCCTCTTGGTCAAACGTTGATTGTACTGTCTGGAGTAGGATTAGCACAGCGAGAAGGTGGAGCCATTGAAGAAATCCGACCGGGTGACATCGTGTGGTTTGCGCCAGGTGAAAAGCATTGGCATGGAGCATCGCCAACAATGGCCATGACACATATCGCCACGCAAGAGGAGCTGAATGGAAAATTGGTGGATTGGATGGAGAAAGTGAGCGATGAGCAATATCAAATCACTACATCAAAATGACAATTAAAACTGATCTCTTCATTTAAATATTCTACCAAGTATGGTCCATCGAATTCTTTACGCTATCGTTTCTCTTTCACTGATAGTATCGACAACAGGCGTTTCTCAAACCAACCCTGTCATCGATATATTTCCCAAGGGCACTACGTTGCACGGAAACATCGCCTACAACAAGGATACATTAAACAAGCACTTACTTGATATTTACCTGCCACCAAACGCGAAAGGCAAAGTACCCCTTATCATCTTCGTGCATGGCGGTGGCTGGTTAGGCAATGATAAATATGCTGACATCGGTTACATGAAAAAAACGGTGGCGGAAATAGTTAGCAATGGGTTTGCACTCGCCTCTATTGATTACCGGTTTGCAACGCAAGCTATTTTTCCAGCCCAGATGCAAGATTGCAATCGTGCGGTTTCATTTTGATTGACAATGCAGAGAAATATGGTTTCAATAAAAATAGAATTGCCGTGATGGGATTTTCCGCAGGTGGCCACCTGGCTTCGCTTATGGGTTTGTCCAAGAATAATAATGTTGAATCCTTTTTCATGAAGGATACGAACAAATAATTCTCCTTCAAAGCGGTTGTAGATTTCTATGGTCCTGCTGAATTAATATTATTTCCAGGAGCCAACGATCCTAAGTCTCCTGAAAGTCTCCTGATCGGTGCAACACCCTTGTCACGCCCCGATCTTGCAAAAGCAGCAAGCCCCGTTACGTATGTTGATAAAAATGATCCACCTTTTCTGATTATTCATGGTGAGAAAGATGACTTAGTCTCGCCAAAACAATCTCAGTTATTGAGTTCATGGTTGAATGTTGCAGGTGTTAAGAATGAATTGATCATAGTGAAAGATGCGCCACACTTTGGAGAGATGTTCGATGCGGATGAGATACGAATTAAAGTGTTGGATTTTCTGAAGAAGAAATTAAATTGAGAAATCGTATTGTCTTTAATTTTCAATAAGCCTAGCTCAAGTATTTCTCAAGACTTTTTTAAAGTAACTCGCACTATCGGCAATACTTTGCATCGGGCTGCTAGCAAAATTTCCGCCTTGTAATTTATTGAAGAGTAGAATCAATCTAAATAGCAGTTGATTTAACTACTTGTGTAGTCATGGCAATAAGAACTTAACACCTTTGTTAACAATTAATCGGGTAATTTGAGTAATCCATCTACCACTGATTGAATTTTGTAAGTAATTTTTGATTGGGTTTATTATCTTAGATTCTTGCAAATACTACATTATTAAAATCTAAAGAATCATGGCAGCTATCAATCTGAATGTGAATGGAAAGAAGCAAACAGTAGATGTTGATCCAAACACACCCATGCTTTGGGTGTTACGCGATCACTTAAACCTGGTGGGCACAAAGTTTGGATGTGGCATTGCGCAATGTGGCGCCTGTACTATTCTACTCGAAGGCAGTGCAATACGCGCGTGTCAGCTACCAGTTTCATCAGTCGAAGGAAAAGAGATTACAACTATTGAAGGGCTTTCAGAAAACGGAGACCACCCGGTGCAGAAAGCATGGCTGGAACATGATGTTCCACAATGTGGGTATTGCCAGGCCGGCCAGATTATGAGCGCGGTTTCTTTACTTAAAAGCAACCCAAACCCCAATGATGCAGATATTGATAATGCCATGAATGGAAATATCTGCCGATGTGGAACGTATGTGCGTATAAAAGCAGCTATCAAAACAGCAGCCAATTCATCTATCTAAACTAAAAAGATTAATACCATGACAATTGTAAAAACATCCATAGGAAGAAGATCTTTTTTGAAAGTATCAGCGCTTGCAGGCGGAGGCCTGGTGCTGGGCTTTAATAGTTTAATCTCATGCACCAATAAATCGGAAGCTGAAGTGCTTGCCTTGCCAAAGGAGTGGTTTGAAATGAATGGCTATCTAAAAATTGGTGATAATGGGTTAGTAACTATTATGTCGCCCAATCCCGAGATAGGACAGAATGTAAAAACATCCATGCCGATGTTGGTTGCCGAAGAGTTGGATGTGGATTGGAAAAACGTGATCGTTGAACAAGCTCCTTTGAACACTGATATTTTCACAAGACAATTAGCAGGCGGAAGCCAATCAATACGCATGGCCTGGAAAGGGATGCGTACAGCAGGAGGTGCTGCGCGACAAATGCTATGTGAAGCGGCTGCGACAACCTGGCAAGTTCCGGTAAATGAAATTACAACTGAGGCCGGTGTGCTCTATCACAAAGCGAGTGGTAAGTCTGCGGGGTATGGTGAGATGGCATCGGCTGCTGCAAAATTAGAAGTGCCAAAAGAAGTAGCGCTGAAAGATATAAAGGACTTTAAGATTATTGGTACGTCTCGCAATAATGTAGATGGTTTAAAATTGTAACGGGCAAGCCGCTATACGGATTAGACTATAAGAAGGAAGGGATGCTGATTGCCATGATTGCACACCCACCTGCGTTTGGTATGCGTTTAAAAAGTGTGGATGACTCGCAGGCGAAAGCCATGCCTGGTATTAAAGATGTAATCACTATTAATACGTATGCAGAAGACTATTCAAGACAATGGTGTGATGTGGATGCTTTTCCTGATTTAGTAGTAGTGGTTGGTAACACAACCTGGGAAGTAATGAATGCGCGCAAGGCGTTGAAGTTGGAGTGGGAAAAGTTTGATGATCACACTAAAACGTTTTCTACATTTTGGGGTACAAGTGAATCAGTAAAAGTGCCGGGTGGGTTAGAGAATTCAACGAAGCATGCTCAAGTGATGGCAGAGCTCGCTGCTAAAAAAGGAAAAGTAGTTCGCAAGGATGGTGATCCTGAAGCAGCATTCAAAAAGGCAGCAAAGGTGATAGAGCGCAGTTATACGGCTCCCTTCCTTGCACACAACACCATGGAGCCCATGAATTTCTTTGCACATGTTACGGATGACATGGCGGAGTTGGTTGGCCCGATTCAAACTCCAGAATTTATGGAGAAGAGTGTTGCCGCTCGTTTAGGATTGCCTCTTGAAAAAATTGACATTCAAATGACGCGCATGGGGGTGGGTTTGGAAGAAGATTGTATGGACATTACTTAGTGGAGGCCGCAGTGATTTCACAAAAATTGAAAGCTCCTATTAAGTTGGTCTATTCGCGAGAAGATGATATGACCTTTGGTGCCTATCGTCCTGCCTATCACGCAAAGTATAAAGCCGCATTGGATGAAAATAATAGCCTGATTGCATTTCATGTAAATGCAGGTGGCATTCCCGAAAGCCCGTTGTTTGCTGATCGTTTTCCTGCTGGTGCGGTGGCTAACTACCTGGCCGAAGAGTGGTCGCAGGAATCAAACATCACCGTGGGTGCCTTTCGTGCACCGCGATCAAACTTTATTGCAGGTGCAGAGCAATCGTTTCTGGATGAAGTAGCAGAAGCAGCAGGAAAAGATCCGATTGAGTTTCGACTTGAACTTTTAGACAAAGCAATCAACAATCCTGTTGGTGAGAAAAATGATTATGAAGCCGACCGATATGCTGGCGTGTTGAAATTGGTGAAAGAGAAATCAAACTGGGGAACAGAACAACCAGGCGTTCACCGTGGAGTGTCAGCGTATTTTTGTCATGATAGTTATGTAGCGCACGTAATAGATCTGGTGATGGAGAATGGAAAGCCGCGCGTGCAAAAAGTTTATTGTGCAGGGGATTGTGGAATCGTAGTGAACCCTATTGCAGCTATCAACCTGATTGAAGGCGGAAGTGTAGATGGCATTGGTCATGCGATGTACAGTGGCATGACCTTTACGGAAGGAACACCGGATCAAACTAATTTTGATAAGTACCGACTGATACGCCATCGCGAAGCGCCTGCTGCCATTGATGTGCATTTTGTTAAAAATGAAATTGATCCTACCGGGTTGGGCGAGCCGCCTTTTCCTCCGGTGATTGCTGCATTAGCGAACGCGATGTATAGAGGTACCGGTAAGCGAATTTATAGTCAGCCATTTGTAAAAGAGTTGGAGACATCAGCTTTGCGGATGTAGCCAAGTCGTTGTCCAGGGCTGACTAAAAAGTCTATAAAATGTCATTCCTGGCGAGAGGTGAATTTTCAAATTCAACATTCAGCTTCAAGGCTGTGATTGATTTCTATGGTCCTGCTGAATTAATATTATTTCCAGGAGCCAACGATCCTAAGTCTCCTGAAAGTCTCCTGATCGGTGCAACACCCTTGTCACGCCCCGATCTTGCAAAAGCAGCAAGCCCCGTTACGTATGTTGATAAAAATGATCCACCTTTTCTGATTATTCATGGTGAGAAAGATGACTTAGTCTCGCCAAAACAATCTCAGTTATTGAGTTCATGGCTGAATGTTGTAGGTGTTCAGAATGAACTCATCATTGTAAAAGAAGCACCTCACTTCGGTGTGATGTTCGATACCGATGAGGTTCGGAATAAAGTTATGACATTCCTCCAAGAGAAATTAAAGTAAAAAATTATTGCCACTACGTTGTTATACGTATAAATGACAGAAGAATACGAGCGTAACTTTTGACACATGTCATGTGACTTAGTACCCTCCCGAAAGCGAGGCCGACCATGACACCAACATGGTGGGAACACACAGACCGAATTTTGCAGGAACCAACTCAACCAGGTACCAAGTCAAACTCCACCTGCTACCGAGTCAAACTACAACCGCTACCAAGTCAAACGTGAACTACTACCATGTCAAACGTGAACCGCTACCAAGTCAAACGTGAACTGCTACCAAGTCAAACGTGAACTGCTACCAAGTCAAACGAACCGCTACCAAGTCAAACGTGAACCGCTACCAAGTCAAACATGAACTGCTACCAAGTCAAACGTAAACTGCTACCAAGTCAAACGTGAACCGCTACCAAGTCAAACGTGAACTGCTACCAAGTCAAACGTGAACCGCTACCAAGTCAAACGTGAACCGCTACCAAGTCAAACATGAACTGCTACCATGTCAAACGTAAACTGCTACCAAGTCAAACGTGAACCGCTACCAAGTCAAACGTGAACTGCTACCAAGTCAAACGTGAACTGCTACCAAGTCGAACGTGAACTGCTACCAAGTCAAACATGAACTGCTACCATGTCAAACTAAATCTCCAAGTAAACGTCTGGAACATAGACCTGAAACTTGTGGTGAAAATATTTTTTCATGCGTCAATGAAAAATGCGGAATGAACGCCTTAACACATGCGGTTGCACTTTATTCAAAATATATAGTTTCAAAAATTGTTGCAAAAACAACAACGCGCAAGGATGTCGTGTGCGTACAATACATTAAATGACAAATTATATGTCACATTTTAAAAACGTGCAGAGCCTTGACAAGGTCATCGCCATCTGCACCGGGTTGGGAGGCAACTATAACCCCGGACAACAAAACCTTCATGTGAGTAACTTAGTTGCTTTGTTGAACAACGCGCAAGCTGCGCTCGAAGCCATCAAGGTAGCAAAGACAAACTCAGAGTACGCGACTAACCATCGCGAGGTGGCATTCAAAGACCTACGCAAGCTTGCGGGCCGCATCGTCAGTGAGCTGAAGTCTTCCGGAGTGCTTGTTCAAACCGTAGCGGATGCGCGCTACATTCATCGCAAGCTTACAGGCTTCCGCATCAGTCGCGACCCGATAGCTATCGGGTCGGTACCCGCAGCGAGTGCCGAAGTTCCGGCTTCCGAAAAGAAGTCCATCGCCAGAGGCCTCGACTTCGGTACGCAGGCCGACTACTTCGGCAAGTTGTTGCAAACGCTGAGAACCCGAACCGAGTTACCAGCCGGGTATTGAAGACCTGGAAGTTGGTGGCCCTGGAAGCGAAGTTGAATGACCTGCTCGCGAAAAATGCTACGGTGGTGCGTACGTCAGTAGCCCTGAAGAACGCCCGCATGTATCGTAACGATCTGTTGTATAGCCAAAGCGGAAATGTGCAGCAAGCATACCGCGCGGTAAAGCAGCAAGTGAAGGCCGCGTTCGGGCCAGGCAGCGAAGAGTTTAAAACATTGGTGAAGGTTAAATTCAACAAACCAGCAAACCTATGAGCTGTTAAAGTCACTCCTGCGCGGCAACGCGCAGGAGTTTTCTTACTCCAACCTACTCACGACTCAAGACTGAGGAAATAAGAACAACGAACCGCTAAAAAAAATGTTTATGCAATTGCGGAGTGACATGTAAGTTTATGTTTTTATCTTCGTTCAACGTTGGTCACGTGTAACAGTTTAGTTTTTTCAAATTCCAGCAACTGCATAAAAACAAACGTTGTAAATGACAAGCTGCGACACAGAATCACAACCAAAGAAAATGCATGAAGCAACCGGAAAAACAGTAAAAGATATTCTGATCAGCCTTCCAGAGGACAGAGCAGAACCTTTTAATAAACTACACGATGTTATTGTGAAAAACCTGCCCAAAGGTTTTGAAGCAGCCATTAGTTATGGTGGATTGGGATATGTTGTTCCGCATACACTTTATCCTGCGGGTTACCATTGCAAGCCCAGCGAGCCGCTTCCCTTTGCAGGAATTGCTTCGCAAAAAGATTCTATTAATTTTTACCACATGGGTATTTATTCCGATCCCAAATTGTTGAAATGGTTCGTAGCCGAATACCCCAGGCACAGTAGGCAAAAACTGGACATGGGAAAAAGTTGCGTTCGCTTTAAAAAGTTGAATGAGATTCCATACAAACTCATTGGTGAATTAATGAAAAAGATAAGTGCTAAAACAATGGATTGAGATGTATGAGAATAATCTTATACCTAAATCAAGAAGAAGTAAGTGCGGGTCGCTACCCATCACGTTGCAAGTATCAGCTCAAGTTGCTGGCCAATAAATTCGTTGTGGTTCTAGAATTTCACCCGCATATTTGATTAAGTTTTCTTGTTGGTGAAGAACTCCATCCTTTAAGAGCTTAAATGAATCTGTTCAGCGAACGGCAAGACATTTCGCAAGAGCAATCCGGAATTTTCTTATTCGTAGTGATAAGGTTCTTGATCATTTGCCAGCTTACGGATATTTTCCAATACTCGTTTCATGTAAATGCGCCAAAAGGTTTTTGCAAATAGCCAGTTTAAAGGATAGTAAAGCAAGGTCTGAATGCAATGTATAGGTGTACTCGATCAGTATTTTATTTGGTTCCAGTTCGGTTGTTTGCCATTCTCTCCTGTGAATTTGGAAAAACCTAACATCCATGCTTTAAAATCACTGACTTCGATTTTCCAGTATCTATTTTCAATTCGTTCAATCACAGTATCAACCGAAGCCCAACCCCCGTTTTGAGAAATTGATTTTGCAACAAATACTTTTTTACTATAACCAGGCTTTCCCCAATTTTCATCATCTGTGCAGTGCGTCACTTTGGGCATAACACCAAAGCCCGTATGAACTTTAGAGACATCACAAAGCATGGGTGTTTTAAAGGCTCTTTCCAAAGAACAATGATATATTGTTTCTACTTTGATTGTTGATTTCATGTTTTTAGCTTATAAAATCAAATTTGGAACTGTTTCTTTTCACTTTACCTCAATTATCTTAATCAGGTTTTTAAATGTTTCATACGGAGCCTGAGTACCGAATGTATTGCTCACCCAGGCAGGGATTGATCCGCCCGGATCAACGTTAATGATGCAACTTGCTTTTAATTTTGATTCGCTAATTTGCGTTAACGTCATGATTGATTTCGATCTGGGAATACGGATGATGTTGTCTACAGGGGGTATGTAGGCGGGCATACTCTCAGTCGTTATTGTAAGAGTTTTATTTTGCGTATCCTGACTTATAGTAAGATGTGAAACCATATCCCGATCGCTAACAGGAAAAGGCGCATCAACCTGGTTGTAGTAAATGAGTTCGGTATCACTTATTCTTTTAAAAGTCGGTGCTCAGTTTCACGATAGCGCCATGTTTTATAATTCTCTATGTCAACCACAATCGAAATATATTTTTCAATGGTGGAATTCACTTCAAACTCAGCCCGAATGGTGTTAAAGGAAGATTCTTTTGTTGGGCAACTGTAAATCTTGATATTGTTTTTTTCCTTTTTGAGTTCGCAATTCGACTGAGTCATCCCCGTTATGGACAAGAACAAAAAAAATGTAAATACCCAGTATGATTTTAGTACGTTAGGCATCTAACTTATAAATACTTTTGACGTAGGCAATCTGGCCGAGGTGATATATATCGTGTTGAAGAATGCCGGTAATTATTTCGCGATAGGTTACTTCTTTGTAATAGGTTTTTTCCAGAAGCGAATCATCTTGTTTTTTCAGAAGGTCAACTAGTTTCTGTTGCGATTCATGAAATTGTTCTAAAATAGTATTCCATCCAACAGATCTAATCTTTTCCGGGGAGCTCCAATTATCTTCACTTTCCATGGAGGCTTTATATTCGAGATCAGCCTCCAGTTTTTTAATCAACGCTTGTCGCCAGTACGTCATGTGCCAAACGAGCTGCGCGATGGAGTGTGCATTTTCAGTGGGCTTCCAAAGCGCCACCTTCTCTGTTACATCACTCAGTATTTTTGTGATAGAACTGCCGTACCAAGGTTTGCCCTCATAGGTAGTTTCGAATTGGTTTGTTATTTCGCTCACTTGTTTCACAGAAATATTAAATACTACTTCTTCTTAATTATATAACTCACGCCAGCTCGAATGGCGAACTCGGTATCACCAAAATAAAAATCACCCATCGCTTCGAAACGCCACTTCTCATTGATGGGTTTTGTCCAACCCGCTCCCAGGGCTGCATCATTAGCCCCAATCAATCCGCGGAAGCGCACAAACGCATAGTCTACCGGATACCAGCGTGCTCCCATAACAAAGGAAGTCTTTTGATCGGTCCAAACATCTATACCGGCACCAGCCGAAAAATTACGTAGTACAAAATAATTTGCTTCCAGGCCTAGCTGGGCTTTATCAAACACATTATTGAAGTCGGTCTTAATCAAATCAAGGCCACCACTAATCATAAGATCATTATTACTCTGTGCATGTGTGGCCACAGCAACAACTGAAAAAAGAATAGAAACGAAAGAGATCCTCATCACAATAAGTTTAGTTTTATTTTTTGTCTTCAATCAATTTTTGAATAGCCAGGTATTCGTCTCGCAAGCGGGCAGCCTCCATAAACTCTAATTCTTTGGCAGCCTTTTCCATTGCCTTTCGGGTTCGGTCGGCCATTTTTTGAAGCTCCTCTTTTGAGAGATAGGCTACTACCGGATCAGCGGCAAGCGACTTTTCTTCTTCCTCAATATAATACCGCTTTGCCTTTTTTGAATCTGCAACTTTGGTCTGCCCTAAAATAGCGTCCTTCGATTTCACAATTGTTTTAGGAATGATGCCATGAGCCAAATTGTAATCAATCTAAACTTTTCTTCTTCGATTGGTTTCGTCAATGGCTGCTTGCATAAACTCCGTTACTTTATCAACATACATAATAACCCTACCGTTTTCATTACGTGCAGCACGGCCAATGGTTTGTACCAACGAGCGTTGATTTCTGAGAAACCCTTCCTTATCCGCATCCATAATGGCAACCAAGGAAACTTCGGGTAGATCAAGCCCTTCACGTAAAAGGTTAACACCTACTAATACATCGAAAATACCCAACCGCAATTCTCTTAAAATCTCGACCCGATCTAGCGTGGCCACCTCCGAATGAATGTAGCGACATTTGATAGAAGCACGGCCCATAAACTTTGTTAGTTCTTCGGCCATGCGTTTGGTAAGGGTGGTAACTAATACCCGCTCTTTCTTTCTTACGCGCTCGTCAATTTCTTCAAACAGATCATCAATCTGGTTGCGACTGGGCCGCACATCAATTTCGGGGTCGAGTAATCCAGTGGGCCGGATCAGTTGCTCTATAACCACTCCTTCTGATTTGCGAAGTTCATACTCGGATGGTGTGGCGCTTACATAGATAACCTGACCAAGGATTGCCTCAAATTCATTGAACGTAAGCGGTCGGTTATCCAGCGCTGATGGCAACCGAAATCCATAGTCAACCAGGTTTGCTTTGCGCGACCGATCGCCTCCCCACATCGCACGCACTTGCGGAATGGTCACATGACTTTCATCAATTACCATTAAAAAATCATTAGGAAAATAATCAATCAAACAGAAGGGGCGGGCCCCGGGTGAACGTCTGTCAAAATAGCGGGAGTAATTTTCAATGCCGCTGCAATAACCGAGTTCACGCATCATCTCCAGATCAAATTCGGTTCGTTCCTTTAGTCGTTTGGATTCTAAATGCTTCCGTTCGGAATCAAACATTTGCACTTGCAAAACCATGTCATCCTGAATTTCATGAATGGCGGTTTGCAATTGATCCTTAGCGGTTACAAATAAATTGGCAGGAAAGATAACCGCAGTTTTTTCATCGGCAATCTTTTTACCCGAGATGGGATCAATCAGTTGAATGGCTTCAATCTCATCCCCAAAGAAATAAACCCGTAAAGCATAATCTGCATAAGCCAGAAAAATATCTACTGTATCACCTTTTACCCGAAAGGTGCCGCGTTTAAATTCTGCCTCTGTTCGGTGATAAAGGATATCCACCAGACCAAAAAGAAGTTTGTTGCGCGGAATGAGTTCACCCACACTTAATTGAATTCTGTTTTTACCAAATTCTTCTGGATTGCCAATGCCATAAATACAAGAAACAGAAGCAACAACGATAATGTCTCTTCGTCCACTCAAAAGTGACGAACTTGCACTCAAGCGAAGTTTTTCAATTTCCTCATTAATGGAAAGATCTTTTTCTATGTAAAGGTTGGAGGAAGGAATGAAAGCCTCGGGTTGATAATAATCGTAATAGGAAATAAAATACTCTACGGCATTTTCTGGAAAGAACTGTTTAAACTCACCATACAGTTGGGCGGCCAGCGTTTTGTTATGGCTCAAGATAAGCGTAGGCCTGTTTACCTGCGCAATTACATTGGCAACGGTAAACGTTTTTCCTGAACCGGTTACGCCTAGTAATGTTTGATGATCATCGCCTTCGGTAAGGCCACGAACCAATTGCTCAATTGCTTTTGGCTGATCGCCTGTTGGTACGTACTCGCTGTTAAGTTTAAACTCCATGAATGAGAAAGTTAGTAGTTATTCAACTAACCAGTAACTTTTTTTTGGAAGAAATTACTTTAGTTATTCCAAATCGCCCACGCTTTTTCAGCTTGGATATGAAGCATTTCCAGTCCGTTTTTGATATGGGCATTTCGCATTTCTGCCTTTTGCAAGAATAAAGTGCGGGCAGGATTATAAATTAAATCGTACACGTAATGATTTGGCGTTAACAAATCATAATCGATATGGGGACAGGTGTTATTATTGGGCGACATGCCTAGCGGACTCGTGTTAATAATCAGGTTTGCTTCGGATATGGGTGTACCATCTTTCTCTAAACTCTTATACGTGTGTGTGCCACGTTCTTTTTCGCGCGAAACAAGTTCAAACGAGATTGACATTTTTCTGAGTGCCTGTTGCACAGCCTTTGACGAACCTCCGGTACCTAAGATTAGTGCCTTCGGATTATCTTTAACAGTAAACCATCTTCCCAGAGTATCAAAAAAGCATCACTATCCGTGTTGTACCCGGTTAGTTTTCCGCCCTGAATTTTAATCACATTAACGGCTCCGATTTTCTTAGCATCTGCATCGATGCTGCTAAGAAATTTAAGGACTTGTTCTTTATACGGGATGGTTACATTCAGTCCGGCTAACTCTGGATTTTCATCCAGGAGCTTTTTCAGATCGTCAATGGTGGGTAAAGAATAGAGATCATAATGGTAATCGCGTAGACCTTCGCGAAAAAATTTTTCGTCAAAGTAAGATTTCGAAAATGAGTGACTTACGGTTGCTCCGATTAAACCAAATTTCTTTTCCATGATTACGATTTTGTTTTTAACATAGCCGCTATTTTTTCAATGGCTATTACTAAGAGAATTCCAACGGCAGCACACAAAATGGCTTTAAATACTTGTGGGTCTTGTCCGGTGGCAGTAAAATAATTCCAGGGTAAAATACTTTTGTCAAAAGCCGGTACTTGCATTCCTTCATGATCAAGCCGAAAAGAAATAACCTGTTTCCACGGCCATACTTTATTAAGCGCGCCTATCATAAAACCTGCAAGTAAAGCTAATGTAGGGAAGCGATAATGTTTTAAAATCCAACTTAAAAATCTCGAAAAACCTAATAGACCTACTAAACAGCCAGAAATGAAAGTGAGGATAACTGGAATATTGATATCAATGAGTGCTTTGATCATGTATTCATACTTGCCGATTAGTAAAAGAATAAAGGCTCCTGAAATTCCTGGGAGAATCATGGCGCATATAGCCAATGCTCCGCAGAAGAATATGAATGGGTAGTTTGTGGGGGTTTCGGCTGGAGATAGTATGGTAATGAGATAGGAAATTATTATTCCTGCAATAAAGGATAGTACACTGCCCAGGTTCCATTTCGTGATTTCGCGCATGATGAGCGGAGCTGAAACGAGTATCAAGCCAAAAAAGAAAGACCAGATTAAAACAGCATGATTGGTTAACAGGTACGTCATCAGTTTGGCCAACGAGATCAAGCTTGTTGCTACGCCACCTAAAAGAGCAATAAGAAAGCTTCCATTTATCTTGTTCCAGAAATCAACAATTCTAAACGAACTGAGCAAACGGAGAGCATCGAGGTCGATTGACTTTAATGAGTCAATCAACTCTTCGTAGATACCGGTGATAAAAGCAACGGTTCCACCGGAAACACCGGGAACTACATCGGCAGCACCCATGCCTATGCCTTTAAAATAAACAAGCAGATAATCCTTTATAGTTCTCAAGACTTAATTAGTCTGCGTAGAAAGGAGGCGTAGTGTTATCTTTTTTTCTTTCAACACCTAAAAAATGTAAAAAGGTATCACCCCGTAGGCCCAATCGAATGGTTTCAAGAGGGATGACTTCGTTGGGTGCTATGTTTCCTAAGTTAACGTTGGTTCCAAGTAGTTTTATGAACCAAACTTGTTGTGCTTTTTGCGGTGCCTCCCAGATAATTCTTTCAAAAGGTATTTTTGTGAGAATTTCCTGAACCAAACCGGATCGTACTTCTCCTGATGAACGAAAGAGACCAACATTTCCGCCTTCACGAGCTTCGCCAATTACTTTCCAGGCACCTGCATCTAATTCGGTTTGCATTAATTCAATCCATTGGTAAGGTGGAATGATTTTATCTGCATCTTTTGAGCCAACCTCTGAAAGCACAGTAACTTGCTCAGAGAGTTTACGGATGTAATCTAGTTTCAAATCGTGATCTAAATCAATTGAACCATCCGAAACCTCCGCAAAGGACATATCATATTTATCCAGCACTTTGCGATAATCATCAAATTGATTGCGGATGATAAAAGCTTCAAACAAGGTGCCGCCAAAGTAGGTAGGGATGCCGGCATCTTTATAGACTTTTAATTTTTCTTTTAAGTTTGGCGTGACATACGAAGTTGCCCAACCTAGCTTAACTATGTCTACGTGGTCGGCAGCGATACTAACAAAATCTTCGGCTTCCCGAACGCTTAGGCCTTTATCCATGGCCATGGTGAAACCCATTTGCCTGGGCTTTAAAGTACGCTCAGGCAGGTTATTTAACGTGTAGTTCATTAGGGGTTTTCTTGTCTAAACTGATCGATTATTTTTTGTAAGGCCTTCTGGGTTTCAATTTTAGGAAAGAAATCAAACAAAACCTCATGGCCTTTAAAATCCAAAATTAATGCATTTTCCAGATAATTCAGCGCTTCTTTAAATTGGCCCGATTCTATGAGGTAAACGGTCATCCGATAGAAGAATTCTGATTCGTCTGGAATTTCTTCCATGCCTTGGAGTAATACTTCAATAGCCTTTTGATGTTCGCCTTGTTCGTAATAAATGAATGACCAATTCAGCCAGATTTCTTTATCATCTGGACCTAACAGACTGGCTTCTTCATAGGCGCTTATACTCGAAATTGTATTGCCTATTTTAAATTCGGCATGCGCAGCCGCCTTCCAGTACTCTGAGTTGGTAGTGTTTATTTTTATGGCTTTATTAAAGAAGTGCAAGGCCTGATACCATTTCTCTTGTTTTTCGAGGCAACTGCCGGCACCAAACCAGGCTTCGTCATAAAGGGAATCAAGTTTGGATGATTTTTGGAAATATTTCAACCCCTGATCATACTGTTGCAAATTTTCATAAGCGGCCCCCATGCAGCAATACACTTCCGGACTCGGTCCTTCAATTTCTATTGTTTTGCTAAACTCTTCCAAAGCCTTGCTGTATTGTTCAAGGTTCATAAATGAGTTGCCCATATTAAAATGAGCGGATGCAAAATTCTCATCAATGGCAATAGCAAACTCGTAGGCTTCGATCGCTTCTGTAAAACGTTCTAATTTATTACAAACAATGCCGAGGTTATACCAGGCAGCTGCCGAATAAGGATCTTCGTCAATAAATTTTTTGTAATAGGAGAGACTGCCTTCCAATTGCCCTACCACGTCTAAGCAAAAGGCAAGTTCGTAGAGCGAACCTTCGTGACTAATATTCTGTTCGATGGATTTTTTGTACACGTCAATGGCCTGCTCATATTTCTCCATGCTTTGATAGGCCAACCCGATGTTATAATAAATTTCATCCTGCTCTTCGTCCGCAAAGGCAAGCGTTTCTTCATACAAAGCAATGGCATCTTCATATTTGCCTTGCAAGGAAAGGATGGAACCGATAGACAAATGAATTTCCAGATCGTTCGGATGTAGATTTCTGGATCTTTCTAAAAGTTCAAGCGCTTCGTCAAAGCGTTCCAGATTTGTAAATATCTGCGCCTTTACGGTTAGTAACTCTGTGGAGAAAGGATATTGATCAATGGCTTGCTCCACGGCTGCCAGTGCGCGTTTGAATTTACTTTTCTCTAGATAATACCCAATAATTGTTTCGAAGGATTCGATATCGAAGAACTCATGTTGATTGTGTTTGAGGGTTTCTTCATACCGCTTGATCAACTCCCTCTTCCTCCTGTCTCTTTCTGAATTCTTGCGCCATCAGCTAAAAGGTTTTCCTAAGATAGACAAAATTGTCTTCTCCTAAAATTCTTGGGACAAATTTCAGGTAATAATTATCCTGAGGCAACCTTGTTCTTTTTATTTGTTTATGCTATAAGTGCGTAGATAGTGCTCACAGCACCAATCGAGTGTTTCCGAGAGATTTCGGAACGAAATCTTCAATTCGTTAACCGCTTTATCATTTTGAAAGTAAAAACTTTCTTTGGCGGCTTTTGTAGACTGTCGGGTAATCATGGGTACACTACCTGTTAGCCGGCACCGCAATTCTTCCAGTATTGCAGCCAGTGTAACAATTGATCGATTTAGTTTAATCGAGGGGCCTTTTTTATTGAATCGTTGCGCAACCTGATCGAACAATGACTTGATAGAGATTGCACCGGCATTGGCAATGAATTTTTCTCCATTAATATTTCTTGAATACACCTGCCACACCATTTCGGCAACATCGCGCACATCTACATAATTTATTTTGTTCTCTGAATAGAATCGTCTTTCTTTCCAAACATATTGAAATAATTGCGCGCTGCTCTTCGACCAATCTGTTGGGGCGAGAATAAGAGAAGGATTGATTACGGAAACTTTAAGGCCTTCTTCTGCACCGCGCCAAACTTCCAATTCGCTCAGATATTTTGATTTCGCGTAATCAGAATTTAAATCACTTTCAATCCAACGAGTTGTTTCATTTATTTCTCGCATTCCTTTTTTTCTTCCGAGAGCCGCCACCGAGCTGATATGTATTAAACGGGGAATACTTTGAGATAAACAGGTATTGACTACATTTTGTGTACCCGTCACATTCACTTCCATGATGGATTTCGCCATTCTTGGATTAAAGGAAACCTGAGCAGCAGTATGAATAACGGTTGTGGCACCTTGAAAGGCTTCCTGTAGCATGGCTGGATTTAAGATATCACCTTCCCGCCATTCAACACCAGTAAGATCATTGATCAAAGACCGATCGCTGTTTTTTCTGTGAAGAGCGACAACCCGTATTTTTCACTCACCAATTTGCGAAGTATATAGCTACCTAAAAGTCCGTTGGCACCGGTTATGGCTATCATTAAATTAGAGGGTGTTATTAAGTAACGGTAAATCTACGGCTTTTCTGAAATACCGATCACGAGGAGCAGCCTCTAACATATGTATATAGTTTTGGTTGTGGCAATCACTTCCAAGAAGATCTACCCAGCCTTGTTCAATAAATTTAATGGCAAGACGCTGAATCGGTTTGGAATAATACCCTAAAATAGAAGGAATGTTTATTTGAAGTAAGGCGCCTCGATCGCGTAACTCTTCGGCTTTTTCCATAGTCATATAAGCATAGCGCTCGGGATGAGCCAGAATAGGTTTATACCCTTGCGTAATTACTTGAAATATAAAATCATTAAGCTGGTAAGGCTCGTTCAAAAAATTGGTTTCAAAAGAACATGCATTTGACCAAACGTTAAGAGCGACTCGCGAGCCTCAACCTTTTCATCAATTCTTCGTCCAAATAGTATTCGGCAGCGGCTTCTATAGAATTGGAATATTCTCTTTGGCAACGAGATTCTTTAAGTCGTGTAGGGTTTGCCGGATGCTGCTCGGTTCGTTTCGGTAATAATCACTATTGACGTGTGGCGTGGTAATGAGTTTTCGGTAGCCTAACGAATAGAAATTGCGAACGAGTTCAATGGCTTCTTCATGATTTCTCACCCCATCATCGAGCGCAGCCAATAAATGCGAATGCACATCGGTGTGCAAAGGATTTTGAAATTTACTTTTAGATCGAAAGAACGAAATCACCGGATGCGCAGTAGGTTTCTCCAATTTCGCTTTAACCGGGTGCGATCTTCATAATAACCATACCCATAATAATGATCGTTAACAGGCAATGCATTGAGTACGGTGGAAACATGGGCTAACTTATTGATGGTGATTACCCGATGTAAGTTGTCCATAAATACCTTCTTCGAGTAGTTAGCGCGGAATACATAAATCGATAGATCAGAGCGCTTCATAGCCATAATGCCATCGGTTACTAAACCTACCGGGGGCGTGCCAATAACCACAAAGTCATACACTTTTTTCAACTCTTCAATAACATCAGTAAACTCTCCATTCAGTAATAACTCCGAAGGATTAGGAGGATGAGGTCCGGAGGGGATGAAATCAAAATTTTCAAGCGAAGTTTTAGTTACACATTCTGTCCAGGCATTTTTTTAATCAGGATGGTGCTCATTCCTTTTGCTTAGATCATTGCCGGCTGGGTATTTTTCATCTTTGGGTTTACGCATATCCAAATCGATAAGGACAACCTTTTTGCGCGACATAGCCAACACACCACCCAGGTTCATGGCTAGAAAGATTTTCCTTCACCGGATACGGTTGATGTAATAGTAATTACTTTACTCTTATTACCGGTATTGAAGAATTCCAAATTGGTTCGAAGGGTCCTTATCGCTTCGCTGACTATAGACTTCGGATTATCGATAACATGAAACAATGACACGGCCGAATTGCGTGAAGCGGGAATCATACCCAGTAGCGGAATTTGTGTTCCTGTCTCTACCTCTTTGGCACTCGTTATTTTATTGTTGAGAATATAAAATTCCGAGAGAAAAAAGTTCAACACGATACCTGCCACGAATCCAATTCCCAAGAATCATATACCGCTTAGGGGAAATCGGTTCAACAGGAAGTGTAGCGGAAGAAAGAATTTTAAAATCCGGGCACACTGCCCGCCTGAGCAATTTCAAATTCAGCTTTGGATTGCATCATCGATAAATAAAACTCTTCATAGAGTTTATAATATCTTTGATTCTTGGAGAACTGCGTATTCTTATCGGGCATTTCTGCGAATTCCTTCTCCAGTTGATCCTTTCTTTTACTCAATTCGGCTAGTGAGGTAAGCCAATCTTTTTTTATTTCCAATAATTGATTGAACACCTGATCTTGGAGGGTTTTCAGCTCCTGCTCTTTTTGTTTGAAGGCAAAGGTATTTTCGTTGTAGGCAAGACTGAGTTGATCACGCTCATGCGTAATTCTGCCCAGATCTTCAATTCTTTTATTGAGATAGTCGGGTAAAAATTTATAGTGTTGGTTGGCTGTTGTTATTTTACCTGCCGGAATTTCTTCTAATACGGAATTCAATTCAATAACTTTCTTATTGACTTCGTACCGCTGTGAGTCCACTTTGTTAATAGCGACAATAGTTCTTTTTAAATCGATGGTTAAATCACTGCTCTTTTTTTTAGGGTGAAGTTTTCGAAATAATCTTCAAAGCCCTCCATTCGGGTTTCAACCTGGGATAATTCTTTATTTAACCAATCGATCTTTTGTTTGTTAGCGAGATTTTTTTGTTGATTGCTGTAGGTGATATAGAGGGAATCAATTTTATTTACGATATCGTGTGCTTTTAATGCATTATAATCTTGAAAGGAAATCCGAATTGTGTTGGCATTAAAGTTAAGCGGATCAACCTGGATGTTCTTAGAGAGATATTCAATGAGGCTGGGTTTGCTGTTTAATACAAAATAATAATCGTTACCATCGTTTTCAACAAAGTATTTTGTTTTTACAATAGTTAACTCGGTTCCATCCATTTTAAGAGGAGCACCAAATGTGCCTGTAACCCGTGTATTGCCTGGGAAGTCAATCAGGATTGAATATTGACTCTCATTTACAAAATCAAAGTAAAACGGAATGTCGTAGTGAGAATTATTAATAGTTGATAGCGATACCTTAAAAGCCGATCGCTTATACATCTCATCCTTCAATACTTTTCCAACACTATAATAGCTAACGGCTACATCCAGCGAGTCGACAAGTTTGCTAAAGAATAATTTGGATTTGATTTGTTCAATCTCGCCCGAAACGATGTTTAGATTTTGATCTTCAATCATCGGTTTAATTCCCAACTCCGTGGCATCACGTTTGATATCCAGTTTAAGTTCCGATTCGGATTCAAATAAATCTTTTGTATATCGAATAAAGAGATAGGCCCCAAGGTTGGTCGCAAAAAATATGATAATAAACCACAGGAGGTGTTTCTGAAAACCGCAGTTAGTTTTTCAAAGTCTATAGAATCGGTTGAATGTGGGGACTTAATATCCATAGATTAATTGCCAATCAATAGCTTTGAAGAACTAGCAGTAAGGTGGTTAAGCTAATTAGTAAACTAAGTGCGCCTGAATAATCGCGCAAGGCTTCACTAACAGGTCTCCGAACGGGTTCTACATAAATTACATCACCGGGTTCCACAATTACATTTCCATCTCTTAAGCCCTGGATGGTACTTAAGTCAATTTCAAATACACGAACGCCTCGAATGAGCCGAATGTTTTGTGCCTTCGAGTCATTAGTGAGTCCTTTGCCCAAAGCCAACACTTCCAATAAATTCATGTTTTCATTTTCAAGGGGTATTACATGTCCGCCCAGGGCACCTAGTAAAATCACTCGTTTGTTTTTATAGGTGAGTTGAACGTAAGGCTCCTTAAAAAATTTAGCATACTCTTTTTGTAAAATTTCTTCTGCCTGCCGTAAAGTAAAATTTTCAAGATTAATTTCACCTACCATTGGGAAGCGAACTGTACCCTTCAGATCGACCAGATAAACAGGCTCGTCTTCCTCTATTTTTTGTACAGTTCCATTCTTTTGACTGAGCTCTGGATTAGGATCAATCAACCGCTCGCCCTTGTTTGAATATACTTCTAAGCTCAGCAAATCATTTTTTTGAATGTGGTAATTCTTTTCTACCGCGCTAACCTCCTTGCTAATACGCTCAGGTTGTACCTCTTCGGTAGATTTAAACATAATGTTCTGCTTATAGGAGGCACACGACATCATGAAAAGAAGAGAAACTAGTAATAGGTTACGCACAAACGGAAACATTTAATCGGGTGAAATTACTGATTTTATCAATAATTCACGGTACAGAACAATCTTTTGAAGTATTGTTTTAGCTGGCGGCTTTCAGGCTGGCAATCTCATTCAGGTATTTGGATATAACCAGTTCTTCGTCAAATTCGAATTCGATCTTTCGCCTTCCATTTTCTCCAAACTTCTTAAGCGTTGCATCATCAAAGGCAATCATCTGCTCCATTTTCGAGGCAAGATCGTCTGCATTCTTAATTTTACACAGTAAGCCGTTATAGTTATTCTCTACCACATGATGGCAACCCGGTACATCGGTAGCTACAATGGGTTTTGATGAACTTGCCGCTTCGAGCAACGTGCGTGGAGTTCCTTCGCGGTAAGAAGGAAGTACAATACAATCAGCGGCATTAATAAACTGCCTTACATCATCGGTAGTGCCTAAGTATTCTATCGTGTTCGATTTTATCCATTCATCAATAACAGGCAATTGAATACCTCGTTTATGTTCAGGATCTTTACCTCCCAAAAGTTGAAATCGTGCAGCAACACCTTTGCTTTTTAGCTTTTTTACAGCTTCGATATACTCCAGAATTCCTTTGTCAGTAATCAGCCTCGAAATCAATAAAAATGTAAACGATTCATTTCTTTTAAATTGGGCTGGCTGAAATTTATTTAAGTCAATGCCGGAGCCCGGTAACAGATCGGCAGATTTTGCCGGAACCAAATTATTGTTTAAAAACAAGGCCAGGTCATCGGGGTTTTGAAAGAAGACCTTTTTAGGAAAACGAAACGCTATTTTATAGAGAAAAATGGCGAATGCAGAAACCACATTCTTCTTTAAGAACACGGTACCTAAACCACACACATTATTAATTGTCGGAATTTTAAGAATACTGGCTGCAAATGTGCCATACACATTAGGTTTTATCGTGTAATGAAGGACTATATCGGGTTTAACCTTCCGGTAGATGCTCCATAATTCTATAATAAGGGCAATATCTTTAATTGGATTAGCCCCACGACTATCCATTTTTACATCGTGGTGTTTGCACCCGATCTCTTCCAAATACTGTGTGTAGTTATCGTGCGGTGCTATGGTGTGAACTTCGTAGCCTTGGGCCAGAAGTTTTTTAACAAAATTCATCCTGAAATTGTAAATGTTCCAGGATGTGTTCAATACTATCGCTACTCTCATTGGCCAACGTATCTGGTCAAAACAAACCAGATTAAAGACTTTAGTTTAGGTTAGACTATATTAACGGTTCAAAAATGGCTAAATTCTTACAAACTTATTACATGTATTATCAGAATTGGTAAAAAAGTAACTGCTTCTTAATTCGGTGGAACGGAATAAAGTAAGTTTGAACCTTATTAGAAGATAAAAGCAATGACAAAAGCAGTTTTAGTTGCCTTAGCAGATAAAAACCAAGAGATAACAGAAGAACATCTGGATGAAATGGAATTTTTGGCCGAAACAGCCTCGATTCAGGTGATGCATCGTTTCATACAGCGGTTACAACAACCTGATGTTCGAACGTTTATAGGGAAAGGTAAACTGGAGGAGGTTAACGCGTATGTGGTTGCTAATGAAATTGAAAATGTAATTTTTGATGATGATCTCAGTCCATCACAACTCAGAAATCTTGAGAAAGAGCTTAATTCCAAAGACAGTGAAACGAAAAAAGTTCGGGTATACGACCGAAGTTTACTGATTCTGGATATTTTTTCGATGCGAGCGCAAACAGCCCAATCAAGAGCCCAGGTTGAGTTGGCTATGAATCAATATCTACTTCCGCGCCTTACGGGGATGTGGACGCACCTGGAAAGGCAGCGCGGGGGTACGGGAACGCGTGGTGGTTCGGGTGAAAGGGAAATTGAAACAGACCGTAGAAATATTCGGTATAGGATTTCCTTGCTAAAGGATGAGTTGGAAAAATTGACAAGCAGCGCAAAACCCAGCGTAAATCGAGAAACAATGTGGTTCGTGTCTCTTTGGTGGGTTATACCAATGTAGGCAAGTCTACCTTGATGAACTTACTTTCGAAATCATCTGTAAAAGCTGAGAATAAACTGTTTGCCACGGTAGATGCCACTGTGCGAAAAGTGGTAATTGGCGACATTCCTTTTTTACTTTCTGATACCGTAGGATTTATTCGAAAATTGCCGCACCATCTCATTGAATCGTTTAAGTCAACCTTAGATGAAGTTCGGGAGGCCGATATCCTGCTACATGTGGTTGATGTTGCCCATCCTTTTCACGACAACCAGATTGAGGTTGTAAAAAACACCTTAGCGGAATTAGGGGCCGGAGAAATCACTACCATTTTAGTATTAAATAAAATCGATTTATTGGAGCAAAAAGAAGCTCCCGTTTCTTTTGAAGAGCTAAAAGGATACTATCGCGAGCATGGTTTTGACAAGGTGGTATTTATTTCAGCTGAGAAAAAGGAGAATATTACTGAACTGAGGAAAATGCTTTTCGAAGAGGTTAAGAAAAAGCATTTAACCATTTATCCCAACTATGTAGATTCCTCACACTATATTTTTACAGAGTAGTCAGCCTCAAATTTTCCATTTAAACTAATTCAATTCCTTTGATAACCAATCGTTGTTGGGAATCAGATTAAGGACTTATATTTCCCCTGTTAACCTAAGTTATATGATAAAAAATATTTTTGTTTTCGGCCTTGCTCTTACGCTATCTGCTTCTGCTTTTGCGCAAAAAATAAGAAGGACGCTGCCAGTGCGACAACAACAACTGCCGCGGCTGATTTTAATTCCTACTTCAGTCCGGTAAAATGGCGAAGTATTGGTCCTTTTCGGGGTGGGCGCTCTGTGGCATCTACCGGGGTGGTAGGTGATATCAACACGTACTACATGGGCACTACCGGGGGCGGTCTTTGGAAAACGGAAGACATGGGCTTAAGCTGGAAAAATATTTCTGATGGGGTTTTTAAGACTGGATCAGTGGGTGCTGTTGCTGTGGCTGAAAGCGACCCAAATGTAGTTTACGTGGGTATGGGCGAGCACGCGGTGCGTGGCGTGATGACCCACCATGGCGATGGCGTTTATAAATCTACCGATGCAGGTAAAACCTGGAAAAAAATTGGTCTTGATTTAACACAACATATAGCCCGTATTGCCATCCACCCGAAAGATCCCAATGTAGTTTTTGTGGCGGCTCAAGGTGCTCTTTATGGACACTCAACCGACCGTGGTGTATATAAATCCACAGATGGTGGCACCACCTGGAATAAAGTACTTTATATAGATGACAAAACCGGTTGCGTAGAGTTATCGATGGATATGAATAATCCGCGCATTCTTTATGCTGCGATGACAGAGTATGGCCGCTTACCTTGGAAAGTTATCAGTGGAGGCCCAACCAGTGGAATGTATAAGTCAACCGATGGTGGCGAAACCTGGAAGAAAATCCAGAAAGGGTTGCCAACCGAATTAGGTAAAATGGCGGTGGCGGTTTGTCGCTCAAATTCAGAACGCGTTTATGCCTTGATTGAAAGTGACTCGGACAAAGAAAAAGGTGGATTATTTGTAAGCAATAATGCGGGCGAAAGCTGGTCGCTTGTTACGAAAGATCACAGATTGATTCAACGGGCCTGGTACTACATCGAACTATTCACCGATCCAAAAGATGATAATACGATTTATGTTTTGAGTGCACCCGCGTTACGTTCAGAAGATGGTGGCAAAACCTGGGAGAATCTTTCCGGAACGCATGGCGATTTTCACGACTTGTGGATTAATCCGAATGACTCAAGAAATATGGTGATCTCCAATGATGGGGGTGCAGGTATTTCTGTGAACTATGGTAAAACATGGTCTACCCAAGCCAACATGCCTACCGCGCAATTTTATAGAATTAACGTAGACAATACATTCCCTTATCAGATTTATGCTGGCCAACAAGACAACTCTTCGGTGGTTATCAAAAGCCGTGAGTTAGGCAGTGGTGGAATCACGACTGCGAGTTGGACCTCATCAGCCGGTGGCGAGAGTGCATTCCTAGCTTTCAATCCCGATGACCCACGATATGTTATGGGTGGGAGCTATCAAGGTACCATTGAAGTAATTGATACAAAGG
Source organism: Flammeovirgaceae bacterium (assembly GCA_016712035.1). Taxonomy (GTDB): domain Bacteria; phylum Bacteroidota; class Bacteroidia; order Cytophagales; family Cyclobacteriaceae; genus ELB16-189. The sequence continues at coordinate 82,754 of JADJRT010000016.1, forward strand.
CTCATGCCGGAACGAATATTATGCCAGCGCCTATTCAATATTTAGGCATGGATGCAAAAGATATTAAGTACCGATACAACTGGAATGCACCTATCATTTGGTCGAAGCATGAGCCCAACGCTTTCTATCATGGCTCACAACTTTTATTAAAGACTACGGATATGGGTGTTACGTGGACGGAAGTGTCACCGGATCTAACCCGCAATGAAAAATCCAAACAAGGTAAAGGCGGTGGTCCTTACACAAACGAAGCCGTAGGTGCAGAGAATTATGGTACTCTTGCTTATGTGATTGAATCGCCTCACGAAAAAGGCGTTATCTGGACAGGTAGTGATGATGGGTATGTACATGTTACCCGCGATAATGGTGCAAGTTGGCAAAACGTTACTCCCGCTGGCTTACAAGAGTGTTTGATCAATGCGATTGAAGTATCGCCACACGATGCCGCTACGGCTTACATCGCTACTACCCGCTACAAGTTTAACGATCATGCTCCTGGGCTTTATAAAACAACAGACTATGGTAAGTCCTGGACAAAAATCAATACCGGTATTCCTAACAATGCCTTTACACGCGTAGTGCGTGAAGATGAGGTGCGCAAAGATTTGTTATTTGCCGGTACGGAGTTAGGTGTATTCATTTCATGGAATGGTGGCAAGGATTGGTCTGCATTTCAACTTAATTTGCCTTTAACACCCATCACGGATCTTCGCGTGCATAAGGGTGATTTAATAGCGGCTACCTCAGGACGATCTTTTTGGGTACCGGACGACCTCGGGTTAGTGCGTCAATACAATAAGGATGCGGCTGATTTTTCTCTTTTTAAACCTGAGCCAGCCATGCTTATGAAAGGTAATAGCGAGTTAGATGGAAACTCTGCTGAGTTTGATGGATCGAATCCTTACCGCGGGGTTAATCCGGCAACAGGCGTTGTCATATATTATCAACTACCCGAGCTTAAAGAGAAGGAAAATATCACACTTGATATTAAAGATGCGCAGGGGAACCTCGTTCGTTCATTCACTTCACAACGGGACTCTACTTTCAAGCGTTATGATGGTGTGCCACCGGCAGACCCCACGTTATCAAAATCAAAAGGACTCAATCGTTTCGTTTGGAATCTTCGATATCCAACCATGAAAGGTGTGCCCAATGTTTATATCGAAAGTAGCTACCGTGGACACAAAGCCTCGCCTGGTAAATACACAGCAACTTTGAAATCTGGAGAAAAAGTAATTACCACGGAGTTCGAGATTTTACCTAATCCATTATATCCAACTGATGCGAAGACCTACCTCGAGTATCACACAACCATGAGTAGCATGGAAGCCGAGGTAACTAAAATGCACTCGATGATCAACACTTTGGATAATAAGAGAGAACAGCTTGATAGGTTGTTGAAAAACTTACCGAAGGAAGAAAAATATGCCGTTTTGAAAAAGGATGGTCAGGCACTTGTACAGACTATGAAACAATGGGACGAGGATATGGTGCAACGTAAATCAAAAGCGTATGATGATGTTGAAAATTTTCCAAACAAATTCACAGCAAACTACTTATTCATGCTTAATCACACCGAAAGCGATATCCCCAAAGTAACGAAGCCTACATTGGATCGATTGAAAGAACTTAATGCTGTTTGGAGTGGATTACAAAACAGAGGGCAGCAAATTTTGGATAAAGATCTGCCCGCATTTAATAAGCGTTTGTGGGATGCCGGAGTAGGACCTGTTTGGACTAACTAAATTCATGAATCAATTTTGATTTGTATACGAAACAAAAGCAATTGAAAAAGTTTCTTGTTTGTTCAATTTTGTTCTTGTGCCCGCTCACGCGTGTAGTACAGGCGCAACAAACGTATGCCGAAAAGCTGGGCTATCCGAAAAATGCAAAAGTTTTGATTTTGCATGTAGATGATGTGGGTATGTCGTGGGATTCAAATCAAGGTGCTATTAAAGCGATGGAACAAGGGGTTGCCAATTCGTTAAGCATCATGATGCCATGCCCTTGGGTACCGGGGTATGTACAATATTTAAAACAACATCCACGGGTAGATGCCGGACTACATCTTACCCTAACTTCTGAATGGAAAGAATATCGATGGGGTCCGTTGGTGGGTAAGCCTGCTGCCCCCGGGTTAGTAGACGCAGAAGGAGCGATGTGGCCTTCGGTAGAAGAAGTAGTGAAGAACGCTTCCGCGGATGAAGTGGAGGCGGAGATTCGCGCTCAGATTGCACGGGCACGAGGCATGGGCTTCGAACCAACACATTTAGATTCGCACATGGGCACTTTGTTTGCCTCACCCGATTTTTTACAACGGTATGTTAAGGTGGGTATTGAAAACAAAATTCCGGTTATGTTTCCGGGTGGGCACAATACCATGATCGCGGCTACGAGTGGTGTCTCGCCAGATTTACTACAACAAATGCAGCAAAGTGGACAAATGATTTGGAATGCCGGCCTTCCCGTTTTGGATGATTTGCATAATGTGAGTTATGGATTTTCGTATGATCGAAGGAAGCATGCTTCAGAGGCAGCACTCCAAAAATTTGCTACCGAAAACTATATTAAAACGATCAAGCAACTAAGGCCCGGTTTGACGATGGTAATTATGCATTGCACAGCACCTTCAGAAGTATTTCGCACATCACCGACTCTGATCAAATCCGCAAAGGCGATTTGCTGGCTATGATGGATCCGGCCTTCAAGAAATTCTTAAAGGACGAAGGAATTATTCTTACCACCTGGCGCGAAGCACATGAGCGCAGGAGTAAATTGAAGTGAGCAGTAATTTAATTGGAGTATAAAGCAACCTGGCTATTACGTTTGTGAAAACATCTTTTCTTGGACTGCGAACCTGCATTTATAAGGTCACTGATTTGAAAGCAGCTACCGCATGGTACGCAAAGGCATTCGAAACTGAACCTTATTTTAACGAACCCTTTTACGTTGGCTTTAACATTGCGGGTTATGAGTTAGGTTTAATTCCAGATGAAAACCCAACGACAACAAAGGGAGATAGCGTGCATACCTATTGGGGTGTGGCGGATGTTGAAAAGGAATACAAACGATTTATTTCTTTAGGCGCCACAGATTTTGAGGAACCACATAATGTAGGGGGCGATCTTGTGGTGGGTGCGGTTAAAGATCCCTGGGATAACGTAGTGGGGATAATCTATAATCCTGAATTTAAGTTGCCTTGATTAATCCCTCACCCCTCAGAACTTATCAGTTAGCATATTGCGCATGCCCTCTCCCTGGGGAGAGGGACGAGATGACTTTCGTCAACCGATGCTTTTGGAGGGGTGAGGGATTTATTGTTAATCGAGAGGATTTATCTAAGTCGATTCTTTTTTAGATATTCAAACAAATTTAAGCTCATGAAAAATACACTTCTATTTCTTTTCATCATGTTCAGTTCTGTTTCCATGCAAGCTCAAGATCAATACATCTTTCCGTATGGAGGAGGTCAGAACAAAGGCTTCATAAAAGAGATAATAAAACTCACAGGCAAGACAAAACCTAAGATTTGCTTTTTGCCAACCGCTTCAGGTGACAGCGAACAAAGTATTATTCGTTGGTATGATCTCGTCCATGATCTATCGGTAGAGCCGTATGTTCAAAAAGTTTGGATCAGTTCGTACAATCAAAAAGCTTCCTTTGAAGAAGTGCTTCTAAGTATGGATGCAATCGTAGTGGGTGGTGGAAACACATTAAACATGATCGCGATCTGGAAAGCTCAAGGCATTGATGTGGTGTTAAAGAAAGCATTGGAGAAAGGAATTGTACTGGCAGGCGGAAGCGCTGGTTCGCTTGCGTGGTTTGATAATGGCACTACCGATTCGCGCCCAAAAGAATTAAGTGTAGTAGAATGTCTCGGATTTCTTCCATACAGTCATTCTCCCCATTACCACAGTGAAGAGTATCGCAGACCGTTGTATCACAAAAATATTGCCAATGGAATTTTTAAAGCGGGTTATGCCATGGATGATTACTCAGGCGTGATTTTTAAGAATGGCAAACCGTTTAAGGTGGTGTCCACCGATCCAACTAAATACAATTGTTATTTTGTTTCGGTGAAAGATGGAAAAGTGGTGGAGGAGAAGTTGGATGCGGAAAAAATTGAATAGAAAAGTAAAATTCAAGCAGTTTTTTCCGTTTTACAAGGACACTGCTTTTGATGAATCCGGTCGACTACGTTCGAATCTGAACGTTTTGATAAAACGAGAACTTTGAAACCAAAGCAAAATCCGCGATTTCGATTTTGGCATAATTATTATTCCTACATTTAGAGAATAATATTTGTAGTATGAAAAATTATCAACTAGGGGAGTTCGAAGAACTTGTTATTCTTACCGTGGGCATCTTAAATAATTCTGCTTACAGCGTAGCCATTAAAGATGAAATCGAATCTCGCTTATCACGATCGGTGAGCATGGGTGCATTGCATACCGCGCTGAAAAGACTGGAAGACAAAGGCTATTTGAAATCCTTTTCCGGTGAAGCAACAGAAGAAAGAGCCGGCCGACCTAAACGCTATTTTGAAATTACGGCATTGGGGAAGAAGGCCATGCAATATGCAAAGTCAACACGTGATGAACTATGGAGTGCTATTCCTAAAGCAGTTTTGCAATTAGTTGCTCGATAGTCGTTGCTCGTTATTCGATTTCACATTTACGAGCAACCAATAACTAACAACGATTAAATGAAACAAAATCCTCCCAAACTCTTCCTCAACTTCTTCCGCTGGTACTGCCACCCGAAGATGCAGGATTATATAGAGGGAGATTTAATGGAAGTGTATGAAAAGAGGAAAGCTATAAGCGGAAAGTTGAAAGCGGATATCCGCTTTATGGTGGATGTGATTTTATTATTTAGACCGGGCATTATCAGACCAACTGAAGGATATAAACATGTAAACGATTACGGTATGATTAAGAATTATATAAAAGTGGCATTCAGAAATTTGTGGGCAAATAAGAGCTTCTCATTCATAAATATTTCTGGACTTGCGGTAGGTATAACTGCCTGTGTTATGATCATGTTGTATGTATTCGATGAAATAAGTTATGATAAACATCATCCCGATGGATACCGTACCTATCGAATCGCATCAGAAGTAAAAAGTGAAAAATGGGTTGCTGCCCCAGCTCCTTTAGCCGAAGCATTAAAGAAAGATTTTCCAGAAGTTGAACAGGTTGCTAGACTGCTTCGATTTCCGGGAGCTGAAAAAATGTTGTTGAAAGATGAACAGGGTAAAAAGCAGTTCTTCGAAACCAATGCGATTTATGCCGACTCTACTTTCTTTCAACTATTTAGCTATGACTTTAAGTATGGAGATATTCATACGGCATTAGATGGACCGAATTCAATTGTTATCTCAGAACTCGTTTCGACCAAATTCTTTGGAAATGAAAACCCAGTTGATCGAATAGTTAAGGTAGGACTTTCTTTTGGTGAATTCGATTATGTGATTAAAGGAGTATTTATTGATACCGGTAATAAATCACATGTACCTGTCAATCTACTTCTCTCGATGAATAACGGAGATGTTGGAGGCTGGGCGAAGGGGCAAACACGATGGGCAGCCAATGCGATATTTCATACTTATGTTAAATTGAGGGAAGATGCTGATGCTAAAGTTTTTGAAAGTAAACTGGACGAGTTTCTGAATCGAAATGGAGGTAAAGAATTTCAAGAGGCTGGTCTTACAAAAAAACTTTTCATTCAACCTCTTGAAGACATCTATCTTCACTCCGACTTCGGCTATGAAGTAGCGCCTAATGGCAATATTAAGTATATCTATATTTTTACTTCTATAGCTGGGTTTCTTCTCTTTGATTGCGTGCATCAATTTCATGAACTTAAGTACTGCACGAAGCGAGAAAAGATCAAAGGAAGTTGGAATGAGGAAAGTGAGTGGAGCCTCACGAATAACTTTGATCTATCAGTTCTTAAGTGAGTCCCTGATCATGAGTGGACTAGCACTTGCGCTGGCATTAATACTTATTCAACTTACAACACCTGTTTTTAATCAATTAACCCAAAAAAATTTATCAATACTGAGTGTTCCCAATATGCTATTCTGGTTAATTGGACTAACGCTCATTACTGGTTTATTATCTGGCATGTATCCGGCATTTTATCTTTCTTCTTTTAAGCCGGCAACGGTGCTGAAAGGAAAATTGATGAATACTATATCGGCAATATCTATTCGAAGAGGTCTTGTTATTTTTCAATTTACTCTTTCGATAGTAATGATATTAGGAGCTATTGTTATCAGCCAACAAATGAAATATCTGGGCAATCAGAATTTAGGTTTTAACAAGGATCAAAAGATTATTCTACCCATACAAACTACTGAGGCTAACGTAAACTTTAACGCGTTGAGAAATGAACTATTGAACAACAATCAGGTGAGCCATGTTGCCAGAGGTGGTACATATCCTGGGATAGAGAGTATTACAAGCATGCTTTTTTATGCGGAGGGGAAACAAGCTATTGACAATGTGGACATTCAAACTGCTTATACAGAAGACGGCTACTTAGAAACACTCGGTATAGAGATTATAGAAGGAAGAGGATTTGACGTGGATTTTAAAAACGACATTGATGAACTTGTTTTAAATGAAACTGCCGTTAGCCAATTGGGATATACGAATGACAATGCAGTAGGAAAGACAATTCACTATGAATTTCAGAATGCCACGCATAGCATGGAGATCATTGGGGTTGTGAAGGATTATCATTTTCAAAGTTTACACCAAAAAATTAAACCGCTAGCCTTATCCGTTGCCCCTCTCTTCACCGGACCAACAAGTTATTTAATAGCCAATGTTAAGAGTTCGGATTATTTTGAATTGATCACTTTGTTTCAAAATGCATGGAGTAAAATCAATCCTGCTTCACCTTTCGAGTATTCCTTTCTTGATGACGACTTTCAGCGGAACTATAAGAAAGAAGAACGAACGGCTAAGTTGATTCAATACTTTACACTCATTGCAATTATTGTTGCGTGCTTGGGTCTGTTTGGGTTGGCAGCATTTACTGCCGAGCAAAGAATTAAAGAAATTGGGGTGCGCAAAGTATTAGGAGCCAGCACTGCACAAATTGTCACCCTCTTGTCCGACGATTTTCTAAAACTCGTAGTTGTGGCTATTATATTATCATCGCCAATAGCGTATTACATCATGGACAAATGGCTTCAGGGTTTTGCTTACCACATAAGTATTTCAGTGTGGATGTTTGTTGCGGCTGGATTTACATCAGTATTGATTTCGTTACTCACCGTAGGATTTCAGGCGACTAAAGCTGCCTTGATGAATCCAGTGAAAAGTTTACGATCGGAATAGTCATGAAACAAAATCCTCCCAAATATTTCCTTCACTTCTTCCGCTGGTATTGTCACCCGAGGATGCAGGATTACATAGAGGGTGATTTAATGGAGGTGTATGAAAAGAGGAAAGCTATAAGCGGAAAGACAAAAGCGGATCTCCGCTTTATGATGGATGTGATTTTATTATTTAGGCCAGGAATCATAAGACCTACAGAAGGATATCAGAGACTAAACACGTACGGTATGTATAAAAGTTATTTTAAAATCGGGTGGCGGAACTTAGTTAAAGACAAAGGGTACTCCTTTATTAATATTGGCGGGCTCGCAATGGGCATTGCCGTTGCTATACTGATTGGTCTATGGGTAAACGATGAATTTTCATTTGATAAGGATCATGAAAATTATAACACTATTGCCGCAGTGCTTCAAAATAACACGATTGATGGAAACATCGAAACCTGGTCTAGCCAATCCTATCAATTGGGTCCCGAACTTCGCGACAAATACGGAAGCAATTTTAAGCGCGTTGTCATGTCATCTTTTCCAGTTAGTTCTATTTTAACGGATAAAGAGAAAGTGTTTACGGTTCGCGGTTCTTTCATGGAGCCAGATGGTCCAGATCTCCTCTCGTTGAAAATGGTACATGGCGTTCGCACAGGCTTGCAAGACCCTACTTCAATTTTGCTTTCATCCTCTGTTGCCAATAATTTCTTTGGAGAGGATAATCCAGTCGGCAAAATATTGCGAATCGATAACAGCATTGATCTGAAAGTAGCAGGCGTGTATCAAGAGTTACCGAGTAACTCTAGTTTTAGAGATGAGTTAAACTTCATTGCTCACTTGGATGTTCTGGTGAATCGAGGTGGAAGAAGTTTGGGTTGGTTTAATAATTGGTTGCAAGTATTTGTGCAGGTTGAAGACAAGGTAGATATTCAACAAGTATCAGCCGCTATAAAGGATGCCAAGTTGAAAAATGTATCTGGGAGTGAAGCGGGTTTTAAACCTGAACTTTTTATATTTCCTCTGTCCAGGTGGCATTTGCATTCAGACTTTCAAAATGGAATTAATGTGGGTGGACACATTGAGGTTGTATGGCTATTCGGTGCAATTGGTGTATTCATTCTTTTGTTGGCCGCCATCAATTTTATGAATCTCAGTACAGCAAGGTCGCAAAAGAGAGCCAAAGAAGTTGGAGTTCGTAAAGTCATTGGATCAGCAAGGGGGCAGCTTATCGGTCAGTTTTTCAGTGAATCATTTCTGGTTGTTTCGCTGGCATTCATTTTTGCATTGTTACTTGTTCAACTTTCTCTTCCTTGGTTCAATACTATTGCAGAAAAGAATCTTGAGATTCTTTGGAGTAATCCAACCTTCTGGTTTACCATCATAACTTCTGTATTTGTGATCGCCATTGTTTCCGGTATTTATCCTGCACTATTCTTATCAGGCTTCAAGCCAATCCATGTGTTAAAGGGAGTACTCAACTCAGGTCACTCTGCACTTCCACGCAAAGTGTTGGTGGTAGTCCAATTCAGTATTTCAATCATCTTGACTATCGGAACAATTATAGTCTATCAGCAAATTCAACATGCTAAAAACCGACCGCTTGGTTATGAATTGAATGGATTGGTTACCATCCCCATGAAAACACAAGAAGTTAAAGATAATTTCAATTCGCTTCGGAATGAATTGCTGACAAATGGTACTATTTCGGAAGTGTCAAAATCAGAAACTACCATTATGAATTTGTGGTGGTCGGACAAAGGATTTAAATGGCGAGGGAAGGATCCTAATCTGCAGGATGTAATTTTTAGAGGCGGAGTAGATTATGAGTTTGGCAAAACCATTGGCTGGAAGATAAAGGAAGGGCGCGATTTCTCACGAAACTTTTCCGACTCTACTTCTATTATTCTAAATGAATCGGCTGTAAAGTATATGGGTTTTGAAGATCCGATAGGCGAAATTATTGGCGCTTACGGAAAAAATTACACCGTGATTGGTGTGGTGGAAGACATGATTACACAGTCATTATATACATCACCTAAGCAAACCATTTTTGCGTTAGATCCCTATAACGCTGCGAGTTACATCAGCGTGAAGCTTGATCCGAATGCAAGTACAACAGAAGCGTTGGAAGAGATGAATCGGGTTTTTGTAAAACTTAATCCGAACACACCTTTCGAGTATACATTTGCGGAGGATGAATTTGCCGGCAAGTTTGCATTCGAGAAACGCGTGGGTCAACTCGTAGGCATCTTCGCGACATTGGCTGTTCTTATCAGTTGCTTAGGACTATTTGGCCTCGCTTCATTTATTGCCGAACAACGCACCAAAGAAATTGGCGTAAGAAAAGTATTGGGTGCTTCTGTATTCAAGCTTTGGAAAATGCTTTCCAAAGATTTTGTTGGCTTGGTACTGATCGCGGTTTGTATTGCTATTCCCATTGCCTATTACTTAATGAGTAGCTGGCTTCTGAGTTATGAATATCGTACTGAAATTGGCTGGGGGATATTTGTACTTTCTGGGATTGGTGCGCTACTCATCACATTAATTACAGTAAGTTATCAGGCAATTAAAGCGGCTTCAATAAATCCGGTGAGCAGTTTAAGGTCAGAATAATTCTGGTGAGTTGATGGAGTTGTATAGGTGGGATTGGGTTATAAAACTAAATTCAGTTTTATAACATCATGAGGGTTGAAACCTAAATACTGGCGCTATGCTCAAAAGTTACTTTAAAATCGGGTGGCGAAATCTTCTTCGTGGTAAAGCATTTTCAATCATTAATGTGGGTGGGCTGGCTATGGGGATGGCCGTTGCGCTGCTGATTGGGCTATGGGTATTTAATGAGTTAAGCTATAACAAGACTTTTGAAAACTATTCGAGGATTGGGATGCTTTATCACAACCTTGATTTTGGTGGCGAGATCATTGCGCACGATGGAGTTCCTTATCCAGTAGGTCGTGATTTGAAAAACAATTTTGCTGAATTTGACGAAGTTGTGATGGTGATTGGCCCGCGCGAACATGTTGTAGGTTTGGATGAAAGAAAGTTTTCGCGATCAGCTTACTTTGCAGAACCCACATTTCCTGAATTATTTTCCCTCTCGATGTTGCAAGGCACACGCGATGGTTTGAAAGATGCTCAATCCATCATGCTTTCCAAATCCATAGCCGATGCATTATTTGAAGACAATGCCTTAGGTAAAATTATAAAATTTGATAATCGCGATCTGCTAACCGTAACCGGTGTGTTCGAGGACTTTCCAAAAACTTCACAGTTTGCAGAAATAAAAATGCTCATACCCATTGAGTATCATTTCAATTTGAACGAAACCACCCGCAGACAAAAAGATAGTTGGGAAAACTTTGACCCCGGATGTTTTGTCCTTCTCAATAAAAACGCAACGTGGACGGAAGCAGAAATGAAGATTAAAACTTATCTGTTTGATAAGTCACCTGAAGTTGTTAAGTCATTAAACCCAAGGGCAGTCTTACATCCCATGGAGAAATGGAACCTCTATGCCGATTTCAAAGAGGGTAAAAACATTGGTGGTAAAATCAAATACGTCTGGATGTTGGGCATTGTAGGTGCTTTTGTTCTTGCATTGGCCTGTATAAATTTTATGAATCTTAGTACGGCAAGAAGCGAGAAGCGATCCAAAGAAGTGGGCATCCGTAAAGTAATGGGCTCAGTGCGCAATCAATTAGTTGGGCAATTCATGAGTGAGTCTTTGATGATTGTGCTCATCGCCTATGTACTTGCCATTGGTTTGGTTGTTTTATTTCTACCCGGCTTTAATTTGTTAAGTGAAACAAAAATTCAAATTCCCTGGACAAACTTTTACTTCATTAGTTTCTCGCTTGCATTTATTGTTCTAACAAGTCTGGTTGCAGGAAGTTACCCGGCTCTTTATTTATCCTCTTTTAATCCGGTGAAGGTATTGAAAGGTACATTTAAGATGGGTCGATATGCAGCCATTCCCCGCAAGGCGCTGGTAGTATTTCAGTTTACGATTTCAACTGCATTGATTATCGGTACGTGGGTTGTCTTTCAACAAATTCAATATGCTAAAGACAGACCCATGGGTTTTGATTTGGAAGGGATCATACAATTGCCAATTAAAACAGATGAATTAGCGAAGGCAAATTATAATTCTATTCGACAGGATTTATTCGCTACGGGAGTGGTTGATAATATGGCCAAGTCGGATTTTCCAATAACGGGTAGTATGTATAGCGATGCCTCGATGACGTGGCCCGGAAAAGATCCGGCCTCGCAACCCATGGTAGCTATGAATCGCTGTAGTCATGATTTTTCAAGTACCAATGGATTTCAGTTTGTTGCTGGTAGAGATTTTTCGCGTGATCACATCACAGACTCTTCAGCTGTGATTGTAAATGAAATGGCAGCAAAACTATTTTCACCAACTGGAGATGTCATTGGTATGAAACTAATCTGGGGTGAGAATGAAACTCAATACGAAAAGGAAATTGTTGGAGTAATTAAAGATCAAATTCGATGGACACCGTTTGTAAAGCAATCCGCACATGTTTATATTGTTGATTACAAAGGAACTGGATTTTTTACTATCCGAATGAAATCAGGAATGGGCGTGAAAGAAGCCTTAGCGAAGATTGAAACTGTCTTTAAAAAATATGATCCAGGTTCACCGTTTGAATATAAATTTCAGGATGATGATTATGCACGGTTGTTTAATACAGAAGAGCGCATTGGCAAACTCGCAGGCGTCTTTTCAGGACTGGCAATTTTTATAAGCTGCATTGGCATTTTTGGTTTGGCTTCTTTTGCGGCCAGCCAGCGGACGAAAGAGATCGGGATACGAAAAGTTTTGGGTGCATCGGTGTATAGCGTATGGAAAATGTTCTCGAATGATTTTGTATTGTTAGTGATTGTATCTTCTGTAATTGCATGCCCTATTGCTTATTACTACACCAGCCAATGGTTACAGCAGTATGATTACAGGATTGAGATTTCGTGGACAGTATTTGTTGTTACTAGTATTGTATTGTTAGTAATTACTCTGGTCACAGTGAGCTATCAATCCATCAAAGCTGCATTGGTTAATCCGGTGGAGAGTTTACGATCGGAATAGAAAACTTATTCTGTTCTTAATGATTTAACTGGATTTGCTCTTGCTGCCAACAAGCTCTTGTAAACGACTGTCACTATTGCTACCGAAATTGAAGTCATACAACCGAGCGCAATCAGCATCACATTAATGTTTTCGCGATAGGCAAATGTTTGCAACCATTTATTTAGCAAATAAATGGAGAAGGGGAGCGCTAGCATGAATCCAAGCATAACCAACAATAAATATTGTCTCGAAAGCATAACTACAATTTGTCGCGCTGACGCACCCACTACTTTTCGGATTCCAATTTCTTTAGTGCGCTGTTCTGTGGTGAGTGAGGCCAAGCTATACAAACCGAGGCAAGCGAGAAACACGCCAATCAACGTAAAGTAATTTACAATTTGCCCTAACCTACTTTCCTGTTGGTAAAGCTGGTCGTACCCCTCATCAAAAAATGAAAAAGCAAACGGTCTATCAGGATCAAGCAAATACCATTTTTGTTCAATAGATTTTATAACTTTTTGCGTGCCGGATGCGTCTATCTTAATTGAATACTGAGTATACCAATTGACAGGCGGCATATAGAAAACCATCGGGCCAATTTTTTCATGCATCGACCGAAAGTGAAAATCTTTCACCACACCAATTATGGGCCCTGCTTTCCGGTCAACCGCTGTCATGCTGATTGTTTTGTTTATCGGATCCGTCCAGCCCAGTTGTCGGGCGGCCTCTTCATTAATTAAGTAAGCAGCGCTGTCAGTCGCACGTTCATCAAACGATCGGCCACTTAGTATTTCCATTCCAAATGTTTCAAGGAAGCCTGCGTCAATTGCCATCACCCGCAAGGTGGGCATGTTCTCATCCGTAAATCCTTCGGCTAGTGACGGAATTCCCCAATCACTTCCACCGGGTTGATTTCCTGAGATGGAAACACTCAGTACACCCGGAATTGATTCCAGTTCTCTTCTTACCGTTTCATGATTAGTTTTCAGGTAATCGGTTTGAATTGGAACCGTCAAGATTTGTTCAGGATCAAATCCCAAGGATCGCGTTTCAATAAAATGAATTTGTTGTTGAATGATAATGGCTGCAATAACCAACAGCGAAGACAATGCAAATTGAAAAGTGACTAAACTTTTTCTTAAAATATTCTTTCCTCCGGGCGACCACTTGCCCTTAATCACTAACGAAGGTTTGAGGGATGACAAATAAAATGCAGGATAACTGCCAGCCAATATTGAAATAAATAGTGCGACACCAACAATAATGAATAGAGCGGCAGGCTGATGGATATAATCTACTTTTAAATGTTTGCCTGTTAAGTTATTTACTAACGGAAGTGTTGCGTACGTTAATAATTGTGAGAAGATCAGGCTGATTAGACCAATTACGGAGGCCTCGGTTAGAAACTGATAGATCAGTTGTTTGCGATAAGCGCCACTCACTTTTCGAACGCCAATTTCTTTGGCGCGTGTACTGGCTTGTGCTGTTGTGAGATTGATAAAGTTTGCGGCAGAAATAAACAGAATTAAAATGGCAATTGACGAAAAGACATAAATGTAGGTAACATCAGAATTGGGATTCATCTCACGAAACAAATGCGAGTGTAAGTGGATGCTGGTAAGAGGTTGAAGGAAAGGCGTATAGTTATTGGAATAATCAGCACCCAGGTTTTTAAGTAGGATGGCACTCATCTTCGATGGAATCTCTTCGATGGAACTCTCATTGCGAACTAACAGATACGTATAGTACTGGTTCCATCGCAGCCAATCGTCTTTATCCGGATGTTTATAACTGCTCATTGATAGCAGGTACGTGAACATAAAATGAGAATTCAAGGGAACATCTTCCATAATTCCTGTTACCAGGAACTCCTCATTGTTTATTGTGATGGACTGCCCAATGCCCGACTCGTTTCCAAAACACTTTTGGTTAAGAGACTTTGTTAACACAACGCTATTAGGAGCAGTCAATGCGGTTTTTGAATTACCCTCAATTAATGGATAGCTGAAAACATTAAATGTGGTGGAGTCTGCGTATCGTCCGAGTGTTTCGTAAAACAGTTTGTCATCTTTCTTGAAAAGCATTTGTCCGGCCGGAACAATGCGTGTGATATCTTCGACTTCAGGAATCCCTTCTTTGGCAGCTAATCCCCAACGACCGGCAATTTTCGCATGTGAATTTCCCGAATGACCTGAAGTTGTTACCAGACGATAAATGCGATCTTTCTTTTCATGATATTGATCGTAACTAAGTTCATCTAAAACAAAAAGTGTGATCACCAGGCAACACGTAATGCCTACAGCCATACCAATAATTGAGGTAAGCGAATAACCTTTCTTTCTAAGAATGGAGCGAAAGGCAAGTTTAAGGTTATTGAGGAACATTAGTTGTGGTTTTATCGGTAACAAAGTTAACCTTCGTTTTAATAAAAAGTTACTGAAATCTACTCACTTCTTAATGAATCCACAGGATTCACAATTTAGGGCTCATAACTATTGCCATAGAACCCGGATAACTGTATCTTTATCTGTACCAAGAACAAAAACAACTCAGCATGATCAATAGACGAAAGTTTCTCCAACAAACTGCAACAACCGCTGTAGGTGTTATTATCAGTCAAGCATCTTTTTCTAATATTCTGATTCAAAAGAAGAAAGAAAAACTTGGAGTTGCGCTTGTAGGACTTGGTTATTATAGTACTGACCTGCTTGCACCGGCACTTCAGTTAACGAAGAATTGTTATCTCGCAGGAATTGTTACGGGCACACCATCGAAAGCCGAGACATGGAAGAAAAAACACAATCTTTCAGATAAAAATATTTACAACTATCAAAACTTTGATTCGATTGCTAACAACCCCGACATAGATGTGGTGTATGTGGTGCTGCCACCTTCTATGCATGCCGAGTATACCATTCGGGCTGCTAAAGCGGGTAAACATGTTTGGTGCGAAAAACCTATGGCTGTTACCGAGGCTGAATGCAAGAGTATGATTGATGCGTGTGCAAAGAACAAAGTGAAGTTGAGTATTGGTTATCGTATGCAACACGAACCCAACACGCAAAGAATTGTTCAGTTTAGAAAAGATTTGACGTACGGAAAGGTGATAAAAGTAGAAGTAGCTGCCGGGTATTTTGATGGACGCACCGATCATTGGAAGCAAAAGAAAAGTATGGGTGGTGGTGTAATGGGCGATATGGGTGTGTATCCATTAAATGCAGCACGATATAGTGTCGGTCTTGAGCCCATTGCAGTTACTGCGCAGGCTTCAACAACTCGACCCGAAATCTATAAAGAAGTAGAAGAGACAATGAAGTTCGATCTCGAATTTCCTGGTGGCGCTATGGCTTCTTGCGAAGCGAGCTTTGGAAAAGGTATGAATGACCTAATGGTAACATGCAGTAAAGGCTGGTATAAGCTTTCTCCGTTTCAGGCATACAATGGAATTAATGGTGAGACCAGTGATGGCATTCGGTTAAATGCGCCCATCAATAATGAACAAGCTACACAAATGGATGATGACGCACTGGCGATTATGAATAACACTGCTTTAATTGCTCCGGGTGAAGAAGGACTTAAAGATATTCGCGTAGTGGAGGCGGTCTACCGTTCGGTGGCACAAAAGAAAAGAGTGACGATTTAGATTATTTGTTCAGCTTTCGAGAATTAAGGAATCACAGCACCTCCATCTTTCGTTTTGAAATTTTTCATACCTTTACAGTCGTATGAAAAAGATTCTTTCTACATATCGCCCCCTGCCGGATATTGCGGCCATCTGATTACAGACTTTCGTTTGAATTTTAAGCTGTAATCCTTTCTCCCTTCATCGTATTTCAAACACGATGAAAATTTGCTATTCAAGCACAATTTCCATCACTAATTTTTATTAAAATGATATCACTTGATCAGTACGGCTGGGATACTTTCTTTCAGCCTCAGGAAATAAACAATGATTTAATTATAGGTCGCATTACCTCTATACAAGGATTTAAACATTATGTTATCACCACCAATGGTGAAATGGAAGCGGAGCTATCCGGAAGATTGTTGCATGGAGCATTAACTGAAGAACTCCCTAAACTCGGAGATTGGATAACCTTAAAAAGTTATGATACGCTCGGCTACATCATTGATGTATTGCCCCGCAGAAACGAACTTGCTCGCAAAAATCCGGGCGTGAAAATGGAAAGACAAATTCTGGCTGCCAATATCGATACTGCATTGATTGTGCAAGGCCTTGATCGCGACTTCAACATTATGCGCCTGGAGCGCTATCTCGTGCAGCTTGCTTCATGTAACATTAAACCGATTGTGGTGCTGAACAAAGTTGATCTTGTAGACAATTGGGCTCCGTATTCGTCAGAGATTGCAAAGCTGCAACGCGATTGCGAACTCTATTTTTGTAGTACCTATACCGGGATTGGTTTGGATGAAATCCGAAACCAGGTATTGGAAAAGCACAAAACCTACATTCTAATTGGCTCTTCGGGAGTTGGAAAGAGTTCGCTGCTGAATGCATTGATGAATGCAAATGCGCAGGAAGTAAACACTACTAGTGCTTTTAACAGTAAAGGGAAACATACTACTACTTCGCGCGATCTTTTTCAGTTACCCAACGGCAGCTTATTGATTGACACACCAGGTATGCGTGAGTTTGGTCTTACCCATGAAGAAGGACACAACAACAATGATCTCTTTCCCGCAATTCAAAAGTTGGCAACGGGCTGTCGGTTTTCCGATTGCAGGCATTTGCACGAAGCCGGATGTGCAGTGATTGATGCTGTACACGCGGGTGCATTGGAAGAATCGGTGTATGAGAGTTATTTAAAATTAATTAGAGAGCAAAGACGCTTTGAAATTAATGCAGATGATAAAAAGCGAATGAATAAACAATTTGGGAAAATGACACGCGAAGCAAATAATTATCGAAGGAAGAATAAGTATTAATCATTCAAGCATCGTCTCCATTTGGGGACGGTGCTTGTTTTAGAGATACTTACTCATTCTTAAGTGCCTTTACAGGATTTTCACGTGCTGCTTTTACTGACTGGAAACTGATTGTAAACACAGCAATCATCAAAGCGGAAAAGCCCGCAACAAAAACGACCCATGCATCTACGCCAATATGGAAAGCAAACCCATTTAGCCATTCATTCATCAGGTACCAACCTAACGGGCCAGCAATAATAAAGGCGATGAGAATCAATAGCGTAAAATCTTTGAATAACAATCCCATCACTTGAATCATGGAGGCACCCATCACTTTACGGATGCTGATTTCTTTTGCCCGTTGTTCACCTACATAAGTAGCCAACCCAAATAATCCTAGGCATGCAATGAAGATAGTGAGGATGGTAAAGACTAAGATGATTTGACTCATGCGTTGCTCACCTTTAAAGAGTGCATCAAAGTCTTGATCGAGGAAAGAATATTGAAAGGTATTGCTTGAATGTTTTTTCCAGATGGTTTGTAACAATTCCAATTGTTTAGTTTTATCTCCTGCAGCTAGTCGTATGGCCATCTCACCATTCGGTTCACCGCCAAGGGTAAATACAAAAGGTTTAACCGTGTTGCGCAGAGTTTCAAAATTGAAATCCTTCACTACTCCAATTATTTTCATTGGGCGAGGTGTTTCATAATTGTAGCTGAGCATGGTTTGATTTTCATACGATTCTATATTCATCAACTTCATGGCTGTTTCATTCAGAATAACAGCAGACGAGTCTGATAAAAAATCTCTTGAGAAAAAGCGACCTTCAACCATGGTGTAATTCATGGTAGTGAGGTGATCAAAGTCAACGCGGCTTTGCGTAAGCAAATAGTCCTGTTCAGGTACCACCTTTACGCCAGGCATTGCTCCACATAATATTAGGCGGCAGGTTGCTGGCAAAGCTGGCATTTTTAAACTCAGGATGCTGTGCTAATTCATTCTTAAATGCCTTTCCATTTTTATCAAGCGACCAGGTATGAAGCAACCGAACTACATTCTCTTTATCGAAGCCCATATTTTTTTCCTGCATAAACTTGAGCTGTTGATAAACAACAAGGCTACCCAGGATGAGAGCAATAGAGATAACAAATTGAAAAACCACTAATGAGTTTCTGAGCTTTGAGTTTTTGAATCCTGAGCGGATTTTTCCTTTTAATACTTCTGAAGGTTTGAATGCAGTAAGATAAAAAGCCGGGTAACTTCCGGCAATAAGACCAACAAGCAAAGCAAACAAAACAATGCCAATGACGATAGTAGGGTTTGTTAAAAGTGAAAGCGTTAAATATTTTCCTGAAAGATTATTGAATGGATTTATTAATACGATGATCAATAGCATCGCTAAAGCTGTAGAGATAAAACTATAAATCATAGACTCAGAAATAAACTGGCCAATAAGCTTTGAGCGGAATGCACCAATGGATTTTCGTACGCCTACTTCTTTTGCCCGGTTGGCCGATCTGGCTGTGGAGAGATTCATAAAGTTAATACACGCGATAAGCGTAATGAATATGGCAATCGCGATGAAGATGTAAATGTATTGCAGGTTTCCATTGGGTGTAATTTCTTCCGAAAGATTGGAGTTCAAATGAATGTCGACCATAGGTTGAAAAGAAAGTCCTACATCGTTACCCTGAGCCAAAAATTCTTTAAATGAATATCCAATAAACTTTTCAAGCTCGGCACCCATATTTTTCTCAACCAGCATATTCAGTTGAGATTTTATGTTTTTAAGATCGGCATCTTTCTGAGCCAAAAAATAAGTGTAAAGATTATTACTCGTCCACTGCACGTCCTTCATGTAATCCCAGGTTTCCCCGGAAAGAATCATATCATACTTAATATGAGAATTGGGTGGAGCATCTTCAACAACCCCAGTTACTACGGTAGCTTTTTTTTCAGATCCCCTTAAAAGAATCTGACCTATGGGATCATCCTCTCCAAAATATCGGGTAGCGGCAGATTGAGTAATCACTATTTTATTGGTGCCCTTTAGTGCCGTAACCGGATCGCCTGCAAGAAGTTTGAAATTAAAAAATTGAAAAAAATTGGAGTCTGCAACTAAAACAAATTGCTCAGTAAAATTTTTATCCTGGAAGCTAAAAGGTGATGTGCGCCATAATCCAAAACGAACTACACTTTTTACTTCAGGTATTTCTCTTGAGACAGCCTCAGCAACCGGAGCAGGAGAGGTGGCCATATTAAAATCATTTCCCTGCAATCTTCCCTTAAAGCCGATGCGATAAATGTTGGTAGCGTTGGTATGAAAACGATCATAACTCAATTCATCAACCACATATAAAATGATTAATAAAGTTGCTGCAATACCCAGACTAAGACCAGCAATATTGATAAATGAATATCCCTTTTGGCGCAACATGATGCGCATAGCGGTTTTAAGATAGTTTCGGATCATTCCTTAAGGTTTATCTTGAGACGTTATAATTGCCTGGAGGGTTGCATGAAATGCCTCAGATAAGTATAATAACCATTAAAATATTGCTTTCTATAATAGTGAATGACTTAAAGCTGAGTAACTTTTCTGTCGAGATCTCAGTCCTGAAGAAAACTCAAAAAACAAATCTTATAACTTAAACATTAACAATTTATGAAAACAGCCAACTTTTTAGCAGCATTATTGATTTTGGTTTGCACATCGGCATTCGTTCAGGCACAGTCCATTGATGAGATTGTAAAAGAATGGGAACGTGCAAAAACGTATACAAAAGAATACCTGGATGCCATGCCCGAAGCGGGTTATGCATTGAAGCCAACTCCAGAGATGCGTTCGTTCGCTGAACAAATGTTGCATATCACCGATGCGAACTATGGTTTTACTATAGCGGCTACAGGGGAGATGCCTCTGGTGAAAGATCTTGAAAAAACAACCACCGATGAATCAAAAGCGAATGTTACTAAAATTACCATGGAAGGCTATGACTTTGTGATTAACAGTGTCAAAAAAGTGGATACTTCAAAGCTACAAGAACAGGTAAAGGTGTTCGGTCGGTTTGATATGTCGCGTAAGATGGCAATAGAAAAGGCGTTTGAACATCAAACACACCACCGAGGCCAAACAACGGTTTACATTCGCCTTGCCAAAGCAACACCACCTAATGAAAAACTGTTCTAAGTGAGAATAGAATGCAAGGAGGTGCTCTTGCCTTGATCTGTGTTAACACAGACCAGGCGTAAAATCAATGTGTAGGCTGTTAAGCTGAGAATTTCCATGATCGGTGACGCTTCGCCTTGGAGGGTTATTAATTTTGTCAAAACTTATATCTATGAAAAAATTTCTTTGCTGGACATTGGCTTCCCTGGTGTTTTGGGCCTGTACACAATCAGAATCACCTAAAAAAGTACTTGTAGATGTGGCGGGTATCGATGCATCCACAAAACCGGGTGACAATTTCTTTCGTCATGTTAATGGAATTTGGTATGATACTGCCCAGATCGCTGCGGATCAATCGGGTGTGGGTTCCTACTCGTTTTTAAATATTCCTCAAAAGAAACTCTTGCAAAACATTTTGGATAATGTTTCAAAGATGGAGAATGGCAAGGGAACCATTGAGCAAAAAGTTGGTGACTTCTATGCTTCGGGTATGGACATGGAAACGATCAATGAGCGTGGATACGAACCAATCAAACCAATACTTGAACGCATCGATGCCATCACCAATGTTCCTGCGTTAATGGAATTCGTAGCAAACGAAACAAAAACCGGTAATCGTTTGGTGATTAGTTTTGGAGTTCGCCCCGACCATAAAAACAGTAACATTAATATTGCCCATGTTTATCAGGCTGGCATTGGTTTGCCCGACAGAGATTATTTCTTCAAAACGGATTCGTCAACACTTCGTATTCAGGAAGCCTATAAAAAATATTTAGCATCATTATTTCAATTAACCGGTAGCGACCAGGCTACGGCCACCAAAAATGCAGATATCGTTTACGGTATCGAAAAGGAAATAGCCGCATCGCATAAAACCCGGATTGAACTGCGTGATGTTAATAACAACTACAATAAAGTATCGGTGGCAGCAATTGCCAAGAAGCAACCCAATATTGGTTGGACAACCTTTCTTTCCAATTTAGGTGCGAAAACGGACTCTATTGATATGCCTCAAGCCGCTTATTACGATAAGTTGAATGGGATGCTGAAATCAACGTCATTAAACGATTGGAAAATTTATATGAAGGCCGGAAGTATGAGAGCCTACGCAAATGTACTCAGTCAACCTTTTGTAGATGCCGCTTTCGAATTCAGCAAAGTACTGTCGGGCCAGGCAACGCAAAAAACACGCGAACAAATTATGACCGAAAATGTAGATGGTTTGTTGGGTCAAGCGCTAGGGCAACTGTATGTAAAAAAGTATTTTGATGAAGCGGCAAAAAAGCGGGTGCTTGATCTTGTAAACAATTTGCAAAAATCTTTCGAGAACAGAATCAATAACCTCGATTGGATGAGTGACAGCACGAAACAAAAAGCAAAAGAAAAGTTATATGCGATTACAAAAAAAATCGGCTACCCGGATGTATGGCGTGAGTATGATGTGAATATTGAAAGGACAAGCTATTTTGAAAACATCCTCGAACTCAACCAAAATGATTATCAATACCGATTGGCAAAACTGAATAAAGCCGTTGATAAAACTGAATGGGGAACATCACCCTCTACGGTAACTGCCTATTATAATCCATCGGCAAATGAAATAGCTTTTCCGGCAGGCATTTTACAATTCCCCTATTTTGATTTTTATGCAGATGATGCGCTTAACTATGGTGGAATCGGGATGGTGATTGGCCACGAGTTAACGCATGCTTTTGATGATCAAGGCGCGCAATTCGATAAAGATGGCAACGTGAAAAATTGGTGGACGAAAGAAGATTTCGAAAAATTCAGAGCCAAGACAAAGCAGCTAACCGATTTATATAGTTCGTTCACAGTGTTGGATTCCGTTCATATTAAAGGTGCGCTAACTATTGGCGAAAACACTGCCGATAATGGAGGCGTTGCGATTGCGTACGATGCCTTTAAAATGACCGAGCAGGGAAAGGGCAACGTTAAGATTGATGGCTATACGCCCGATCAGCGTTTCTTCTTGTCTATTGCCAGAATCTGGCGAGTGAAGACAAGAGATGAGTTCTGCGCACGTATGTAAACACCAATCCCCATTCACCGGCTATGTGGCGCGTTAATGGTCCGCTCATGAACTTCGAACCATTTTATAAAGCTTTTGACATACAGCCTGGTGATAAGAACTACAAAGCTGAAAGCGAGAGAATAAAAATTTGGTAGAACCGAATCTTTTTTCTCATGGTCTGTAGATACAGACCATGGTTATTGACTTAACTAAAAAGACCTCATCTGTTGTGAGGTCTTTTTTATTGCACAAAGGATGGATGCTTCGGATAATTTAAGTAAAAAACATGTAGTCTCACCGGGAATCCCCGCCTGAATGACTTCAGTCGGGCAGGGAACCCGGATCAAAAGTTTAGGAAACTTCTATTCTATCCCCGCCCGAACGATCCGCTTAGTTCTATTCGGATAAATTCTCCTCGTTCGGATCGGGCGGGCATTGAACTATGAGACCTTAAGTAACCTTTAATTTTAAGAACCTTCGCCCTGCTGCACTCTTAAAATACTTTTCTCTTACTATTGCCTCTTCTCGAGTTTCAAAAGCTTCAAAGTATACCATCTCTTAAGGGATATATTTCCGGATTGACTCGGTCATTCTCGAATTATGTTGCTTCAATCTCTCTTCAAGATTTTCAATATACAAATAACCAGTACTAATGCTTCGAATAACGTATGCAAAAACATGTAGTCTCACGGGAATCCCCGCCTGAATGACTTCAGTCGGGCAGGGAACCGGATCAAAAGTTTAGAAACTTCTATTCTATCCCCGCCCGAACGATCCGCCTAATTCCATATCCGATAGATTCTTTTCGTTCGGATCGGGCGGGCATTGAACTATGAGACCTTCCCATCAAGTTTCGATTTTAAGAACCTCCTTCCAGCAGCACTTTTAAAATACTTTTCCCTTACTATAGCTTCTCCTCGGGTTTCAAAGGATTCAAAGTATACCATCTCGAAAGGGATGTATTTCCGGATTGACTCGGTCATTCACGAATTATGTAGCTTCAATCTCTCTTCAAGATTTTGACAATGACCTTTATACAAATAACCAGTACTAATGCTTCGAACAACGTATGCAAAAAACATGTAGTCTCACCCAGAATCGAACTGGGATCAAAAGTTTAGGAAACTTCTATTCTATCCGTTGAACTATGAGACCATTTATTCTTACTAATGATAGGAGGCGCAAAGTTAAACTAAAAATGAGTTCGGCCAATGCGTTACCGTAGCCTCGCCAAATCAGCTTCCGAGGCAATAAATCCAAAGGCAGAAAAATGTCTGCCACCAACTACTTTTTCATAGATCGCGATGGCGTTTGCCGTATCCTGATTACATAAGTGCCAATTACCAACACCATACCCTTGTGTAGCGAGTGCCAGATCAACATCGGCATTGCTATCGCTTACATTCAACACTGAATCAGCGGGTAATAATCCTTTATACATATTGAGCGGCTTGAAATACGAATCATTTTCAATAATGGTCATGTTGGGTGTTATCCTTTCTAATATTCGTTTTGCATCTTCCATTTTTCCCATTCTGCGATACGTCATGTAGAGCCAATCCACGGTTGCAGTTATTAAATCATCATTGTCAGAAACAGCCAGGCATTGGAGATACGCTTTTTCGGCAGCCTCAAATTCACCTTTCAGATAATGAGCAAGGCCCAGATGATACCAGACGTTAAACTGGGTACTCGACAAAGGCTTATTTATTTTATTGGGTTGTCCATCCGGTTCTATTTCAATGGGTGCGCCTTGCATTAACTCAGCCGCTTTGTTAAAGTCGGCAATGGCTGCATCAAACTTTCGTTGCGAAATGTACCGATGTCCGCGGTGGCGATACAGTTTATACGAGTTTGGGAATTTTTCAATTCCTTCGTTAAAGATCTCAATGGCTTCGTTGTAACGAGTGAGGTAAGCAGTTCGCCTGCCAAGCCAGATGTAATTTTCTTCTGAGGCATCAGCCTCAAAATATTTTCTTGCTACAGCTAAATTACTATCCAATTTTGGATTGGGTTCTTCCAGTGCATAGTACTCCAATCCCAATAGCGAGTAGACTTCGGGTGCCTCAGCCGCTGCCCGCTCGGGATTGTTAACAGTACATGCCTGCATGCCCAGGAAGATGAATAAGACAAATAGATATTTCATAAATAGTTTGATTTTAGTAAGTCAAGCCTTCACCCAAAACAGTTCACCTATTAGCGTGAGGCATAGCCCTCTCCCGGAGGAGAGGGTAAGGAATGATTTCATAACCTGATACCGTTCGATGGGTGAGGTTATTTTTCAATGCCCGGTTGTTTCAACACGAAACCAGCTTTCGCTTTTTCATCGTCAACAATTTTCTTTACATCGGCTAGTAATTTTTTGGCATCGTACACAATACCATCTTTTACGGTGTACTTTACACCGCCTACCCGTTGAACGGTATTGTCTTCCATTAACTTAATAGCACCGGTGCCATACAACACTTGAAAATTTTCCAAAGGATTTTGGTCAACAATCGCAAAGTCGGCAAGCTTTCCAATTTCTACGGATCCAATTTCTTTTTCCATACCCAAGGCCTGCGCACCATATAAGGTTGCAGAACGAATTACTTCAAGCGGATGGAAGCCAGCTTCGCGCAATAATTCCAACTCGCGGACATACGCGAATCCATATAACTGAAAAATGAAACCAGAATCGGAGCCAGTAGTAACGCGGCCACCACGATTTTTATATTCATTCACAAACGTCATCCAAAGTCTGTAATTTTCGCGCCACGCGGTTTCTTGTTCTGTTCCCCAGCTAAACCAAAACGAACCGTGTGCTTGTTTGCTTGGCTGATAGAAGGCCCAAAGTTTTGGCAACGTATAATCTTCGTGCCACTCCTGTCTCCGTGCTTTGTGCAAATCGCGAGCCGCTTCGTAAATATTAAAATGTTGGATCTAACGTGAAATTAAATTTTAGCAGCGAATCCATTAATGCATTCCACTTGGGTGAATACGGAGCAGCCGCTTGTTTCCAAAGTTTTCCGGCTTCTTCAAAACGATGCTGTTCGTTCGAGTAGTTGTACGATAAAGGATAATCCTGAATGGTTGAATTTTCTAACATCGCCTCGGGCAACCCCATACCAATGTTCCATAGAGGTTAGTCCCGCTTTCGCAGAATTAAAAACATTCCATCGCGCTACCCCTAATTGCGCATGATGACTCGCGGAGCCTAACCCCAATCGTTTATTCTCACGAATAGCAGCATCCATAATTTCAGGCGCGGCCCCAAAAAACTTTATTCCATCGGCACCTTTATTTTTATTTTCATTAACCCAGGCCCGCGCTTGTTCGGGAGTGCGGATGGGTTCTTTGCTTCCTGAACCAAATCCAACATAGGCTTTGATTCGCGGAGCGGTAATCAGATTTTTGCTGCTTTTATTTTTTTGATCCAACACCCAATCAACTCCGTTACCAGACCCTGGTTCGCGAACGGTTGTTACTCCATGCGCCATCCATAGTTTAAAAACATATTCGGCATTAGGGGCCTGACCGCCACCAATGTGGCCATGCATATCTATAAAACCGGGCATCAGGTACATGCCCTCGCAATTCAATTCTTTACCACCCACCTCTAACTTGGGTCGTCTTGAGTCGCTTGCCATACCGGGTGTGGGTAAGCCGAGGCTAACAATATTTATAATCCGGTTTTGTTTTACAACAATATCAACAGGTCCTACTGTTGGGGCTCCGGTACCATCAATCAACATCACCCCGCGGATGATTAATTGGGTGTAAGGACCATCACCTTCTTTTACTTCAGGGGCTTTGGTTACTTGAGCATGGAGGAGGGTTGTGACGCAAAGGCCAAGAATAAACAGGATCTTTCTCATGGATTGAAATTTGGTTTTCGGAAAGTAAGGATTTTCAAGTAGTTATTTTGTGGCTAAATGAAAGACGATTATAAATGATGATAAAAGGTAAATCGGAAATCTGTAAATTGTCATTACCGCGGTTTTTATCACGATCCTATTCTACTATTTGATAATCCACTTATCCGACCGGAACCGGGTCTATTCTGATCCAAACAACTATAACTTAAGACGAGCCTTGTAGAAGATATATGAATCGAGATACATCAGAAAGCAGTAAATATTTCAAGCGATGGTAATATTTTACCCTATCGAAATCGATTTCTGTAAAAATATTCAATGTTAGGTTAGGATTAGGACCTATTTAATCGAAATTTGATTAAAATCTACCTCCCATGAGCAAACCAAAAACCCGCTGGATTGTCATTTTTGCTATGCTGGCCACCCTGCAACTTCTTGTGCTATTCAATGCCAGCAATCCGGTTGATGATGCGGCAGATACCATTGACAAAGCGGATACTGCGTGGATGATTGTGGCTACGGCCTTCGTTCTCTTCATGACGCCCGGACTCTCGTTTTTTTATGGAGGTATGGTAAGTTTCAAAAATGTTATTTCTACCATGTTACAAAGTTTTATCGCTTTAGTGGTTATCAGTTTGTTGTGGTATCTGGTTGGATTCAGTTTGGCTTTTGGCGAAAGTATTGGCGGATTAATTGGAAACCCAACAACCTATTTTGCCTTTAAAAATGTGGGCCTCAATCCACACCCAGCTTTTGCGCCTACGTTTCCGTTTCTCTTGTTCGCCTTGTTTCAATTGAAGTTTGCCATTATTACACCAGCTCTTATCACAGGCAGTTTTGCTGAACGTGTAAAGTTTACTTCGTACTTAATTTTTATGTGTCTGTTCTCGTTGCTTATCTATTGTCCGTTGGCGCACTGGACATGGCACCCCGAAGGTTTTTTAAGAGTATGGGGTGTATTGGATTTCGCAGGTGGAACGGTGGTGCACATGTCAGCTGGCTTTGCTGCGCTGGCGGGTGCCTATATTTTAGGTAAGCGTCAGGATAAGCAACATCATCCGGCCAATATTCCATTCATCATTTTGGGTACTGGTATGCTTTGGTTCGGCTGGTTTGGTTTTAATGCAGGCTCTGCGTTGGCCGCGAATGGTTTGGCCGTTCAGGCTTTTGCAACAACCAACATGGCATCCGCATCGGCTATGATCACCTGGGTAATGTTTGATGCATTGGTGGGACGGAAAATTTCTGCTATGGGTGCTTGCATTGGTGCTGTGGTGGGTCTGGTGGCAATAACCCCAGCCGCGGGTTTTGTAAACCTGGGGCAAAGTGTTTTCATTGGCTTTGTTGCCGCGATAGTCAGCAACATGGCTGTTTATTATAAGCAGAAAACTTCGTTGGATGACACCTTGGATGTTTT
Source organism: Flammeovirgaceae bacterium (assembly GCA_016712035.1). GTDB lineage: Bacteria > Bacteroidota > Bacteroidia > Cytophagales > Cyclobacteriaceae > ELB16-189. The sequence continues at coordinate 110,587 of JADJRT010000016.1, forward strand.
CCCTTGTCATGGAGTAGGAGGTATCGTGGGCATGATCTTAACAGCCGTGTTTGCCAAAGATGTAGGATTGATTTACGGACAATTCGAAACCTTCAAATTCCACATGTTGGCGCTGTTGATTGTTGCGGTATTTACTTTTGGAGGATCCTACCTGATTTTCAAGATAACGGGTTGGATTACGCATTTGCGTGTATCGCCTGAAGACGAACGATTAGGTCTGGATATCAGTCAACATTCAGAAACGATGAAAACATCTTCAAAAATCGATTTGTCGACAGCTTCGTAATCTGTTAATCAAAAGATAGTTTCCTCTCATAAGGAAATCTTTACATTTACTTCAAATCTATTAGCTATGAAGTATTACCTCCTTTTGCTCTTTTTATTGTCATCGGTTTTAGTCTTTGCTCAAAAAACAAAGCAAGATGTTATGAAATCGATCGATGCCGGGTACGATCAATACACCCAGGTAGCAAATAAAATCTGGGAGTATGCGGAGGTAGGCTATCAGGAAACAAAAAGTTCTGCACTCCTTCAGGAAACACTTTCGCAGGCAGGTTTTAAAATTGAAAAAGGAGTAGCGGGTATGCCTACAGCGTTTATAGCCAGTTATGGAACGGGCAAACCGGTGATAGGAATTTTAGGTGAATACGATGCACTGCCCGGAGTTTCGCAAGACGCAGTGCCCGAATTAAAAAAAGTAGAAGGTCGCCCTGCAGGACATGCTTGTGGTCATCATCTTTTCGGTACGGCCTCAGCGGCTGCCGCTATTGCGGTTAAAGATTGGTTGATTGCCAATAAAAAAGGTGGCACCATTCGCTTTTATGGAACGCCAGCCGAAGAAGGCGGCTCTGGAAAAGTTTATATGGTGCGCGAAGGATTATTTAAAGATGTGGATGTTGTGTTTCATTGGCATCCAGGTGCACAAAACAACGCGAGCGCAGGAAGCTCGCTCGCTAACAAAACAGGTAAGTTTAGATTTTACGGAATTGCCTCACATGCGGCTGCAGCTCCAGATCGCGGCCGATCGGCTTTGGATGGGGTAGAGGCAATGAATGATATGGTAAACATGATGCGCGAACACGTTACCCAGGAGTCTCGCATACATTATGTAATTACACGCGGTGGTGAAGCACCCAATGTAGTGCCCGCTTTCGCGGAAGTATATTATTATGCGCGCCATCCTAGCCGGGCAGTAGTAAAAGATATGTGGGAGCGCCTGACGCGTGCAGCACAAGGCGCAGCCTTAGGCACCGATACAAAAGTTGAATGGGAAATTACAGGTGGAGTTTATGATTTGCTTCCAAACGAAGCGTTGGCGCGTGTCGTGGATGCAAACCTGCGGGCTGTTGGTGGCTATACCTATAGAGAAGGAGAGAAAGATTTCGCCACTAAAATTCAAAAGACATTCACCACTGAAACCCCGAACCTAACAACTACAAACACTATTGGTGAATTTAAAGTGAGTCCTTCCGGTGTAGGTTTTGGTTCCACCGATGTGGGTGATGTTAGTTGGGTTGTACCCACCGCTGGTTTATCAACGGCCACGTGGGTGCCCGGTACCGCAGCGCATAGCTGGCAAGCGGTTGCTGCCGGTGGGACTTCCATTGGCTACAAAGGAATGATGATGGCGGCCAAAACACTTGCGTTGAGCATGATGGATGTTTACACAAACCCTACGTTAATTGATAATGCGTGGAAAGAGTTTCGTGGGCGGACCGGTGAAAATTTCAAATACGAAGCGTTGATTGGAGACAGACCTCCGGCTTTGGATTATCGGAAGTAAAAGCGTTATGATTCTTTAGAAGAATCATAACTGACCAGGGGCAAGGTATATGGATTGAATATTTCTGCTGACTATTACAAAAGCTCTGCCTGAGTTAACCACACATATTTAAGCGTATAGTATATGTATATTATACCTTTCACTTTTTTAAAAGATTCCCTTTAACACACTATGGCACAGGTTTTTAGTATAGATTTGCTATAAGGAGAATAAACCACATATATGGATTATTCGGATGTTGTGCGTCATACTGAAAGACACCCTTACAATGAAAATGAAATTAGATAATCAAAACATTTTTATACTTTTTTGGACGTTGTTAATAGCAGTAACAATCTCTTGCAATAGTCAAAGTCAATCAAGCAAAGAAAATCAGATAGTACAAGCTAAAACTGACAACAAATTACTGAAGTACACAACAGGAGTTCGTTCAATTTTAGAAGACAGTAAAGGAAAAATCTGGTTTGGCAGTTACAACGAAGGAGCTTGCTTGCTTCAAAATGGAGAATTGCAATATTTCACAACAGCAAACGGATTAAGTAACAATCAGGTAAGAAACATTTATGAAGATAAATATGGCGCAATTTGGTTTGAATGTGGCAAAGGATTAAGTATTTATGATGGTCAAAAAATGGCTATATACAAAGAAAGAAATTATGATTCAACAAACGAATGGAAATTATCTGATAGTGACCTTTGGTTTAAAGGTGATGAAACAATGGGCATCAACAAACTTGAACGGAATCCAGGGGTGTATCAGTTTGACGGAAAAGACCTTTTTTATCGCACATTTCCTGTCAAAGTAAAATCAGGGCTAGAGAATGGCTATTCAATTTCAACAAATTTTGTCAGAAGTAAAAATGGAGCGGTTTGGCTTGGAACTTATAGTGCACTGATAGGGTATGATGGTTCAGATTTTAAAATAATAGATAACTCTTTTTTAGGATTAAATGACGAGACGGGATATCTACATATCCGTAGTATAATGGAAGACAGCAAAGGAAATATTTGGATTGGTAATAATGGAATTGGTGGTTTAAAATATGATGGGGAAAAAGTAATCAATTTCACAGAGGAACAAAAACTAAAAGGAGGACACCAAAGGCAATTCACTTGAGCAAGTTTTTTCCATTGGAGAGGATGCTTCAGGGAATATTTGGTTTGGGACTGTATATGGATCTGGTGCTTGGAGATATGACGGTAATTCCGTGAAAAATTTCACTAAAGAGGATGGACTTGAGAGTAAAGAGATTTGGTTTATATATAAAAGCAAACAAGGAGAATTGTGGTTTGGAGGAAAAGGGCCAAGTGGTGTATATCGATTCAATGGCAAGTCTTTTGAAAGAAGATTTTAAAAGTACGAGCGCACAACAAAAGCTATAAAACATATGCTGTATTGTAGGTTCTTAAAGTGTGTGCTGTTAAATTTCGTCAGCAACTTGGGACAGAGATGTAGGTATTTAAACGCATACGTTTTATAGCTAAACGTTATACTGCATTAAAAAATGACGAAAATAATTGAAACGAAAAGACTGTTGTTACGTGAATTGAATGTTTCAGACCCTGAACATTTCTTTAAGCTAAACTCTGATCCTGAAGTTTTGAAATACACTGGAGACAAACCTTTTTTATCAGTCTCTGATGCTGAATCCTTCTTGAAAAAATATAATGACTATAAAGAAAATGGATTTGGTCGTTGGGCGGTAATTTCTAAAGAATCAAACGAGTTTCTAGGTTGGTGTGGATTAAAGTTAAATGAAGAAAAATTAGTTGATTTAGGATTTCGTTTCTTTCAAAAAGACTGGGGAAATGAATACGCCACTGAATCTGCAAAGGCATCATTAGAATTTGGATTCAATAATCTAAAAATTAATGAAATTATTGGACGAGCCTCTGTTGAGAATAAGGCCTCTGTTAGAGTTTTAGAAAAATTGAAAATGAATTTTTGGAAAAATGGTAACTGTGAGGGTATTGAAAACTCGGTTTATTATAAAATGAATAAAACGCAGTACAACACTTTATATAGCAAATAGGGCTTTCAGTTCAGTGTTATTTACAAACAGCTCCAAATCGTTGATTTGGCTTTTAAAATGAATAAGATAAAAACAAAATACAACGTTTTGGCTCAGTGCAAGCTTGAAATTTTATCGATTTCTACTGCCCTTTACTAGCCGTTGAAACCCTAGGGTGGCTGAGCCTACATGAAATTCGAATTATTTACCGGTTTAAAAACTTACTGATCTCATTAAAGAACTTATCGGGGTCTTGCCAATAGTTACGACTATATACACGGAGAGAAGCCCAATGCTTATGTTCAAGTAATTGTGGCGTTAGCGCATGATCGGACTTGGCGCTTAAACTCTGATAATAATAATTGTCATCGGTAAGAACCGCACCTAGTAACCGCGTGTCTTTATAAGCCGTGAGATCGTAAAACGGAAGCTTAGTATTCTCGACAACAAAATCAGGCCATTTTTCTGCAGCCCATTTTTTGATTTCACTTTTGAGATTGCGCACAACTCGTTTCCCTTCTTGCTGATGTGTGTACGGTTCAAAAGTTCCTTTGGATACAGACTGTGCAAACTGCAGATATTTTTTTAGAAGCTTTGGGCCTTCATTCACCGTTTCTTCAACATGCAGTTGTTCGGGCCAAAAGCTGGTTACTACAATTACTTTTTCGCGTGCCCGACTTACAGCTACATTTAATCGATTCTCGCCTCCGGCCAGGTTCAAGCTACCAAATTGTGCACGCACGTTTCCGTTTTTATCGGGTGCATAGCCGACTGAGAAAATAATGATATCGCGTTCATCACCTTGTACATTTTCAATATTTTTAACAAACACATTCTTAGGAATATTCCCTAAGGTATTTTCGATAGTATCAAGAACGGCAAATTGCTGCGGAGCATTAAACGTAATCACGCCTATTTCTTTACTGGCATCAGCCTTAATTAACTGATCGATTAACGTGGCAATATAATCGGCTTCGGGTAGGTTGAGATTATTTTCCCAGTTGCCTTCGATTCGTTCGTATTGAATCGAGGGTTCTCCCTGGTTCATCGCCGTCATATCCGGCAGCAACTGCAAATCGCCTCCATAAAAATGTTGGTTAGAGAAATCGATGAGTTCTAACGACTTGCTTCGGTAGTGCCCTAGTAGTTGCACATTCATCAGGTAGCGACTACTTAAATCAAGAAGCGAATCGATTTCTGTATCGGGATCGGTTTCATCTATTTCCTGCCAACGGGTTTGGTACAAGTCTCCGGGTTTTAATTGCATGGCATCTCCGGCAACCAGCGCCTGCTTACCCCGGTACAACGCGGGTATACCTCGTTCGGCAAAACATTGTGAAGCCTCATCAAAAATAACGAGGTCAAATAAATCTTTCATAGGAAAGATAGCCGACACCGATTCAGGCGAAGCAAGCCAACAGGGCATTACTTTAAAAATCTCTTCTTCAAATTCCGAAATCAGTTTTCGGATGGGCCATATTTTTTTCTTTTAGTAGTCTGATGAAGCAGATCGCGATACGTTACCCGGTTATTCAATCGATTAAATTTCAAATCGTCAACCACTTTTTCGCGTGCACGCATTAAGATTATCTCTTCACTTATATTTTGTTTCTCGGTAAGCAAATCGCGCAACTCGTTTTCTAACAAGTTTATTTTTCCTGACGACACCATACGAAGCTCCGGACTTCTTACTTCAAGATGTTCAATCCACGCAAGAGAAAGGCTATTGATGAAGAGACCTTTAATCAGATATTCATCCCAGCTCTGGGTTTGCTCATGCAGTTTATTTAAGATTGATCGTTCGTCTGCCGTTAAGCTTTCCTGTAACACATCAAACTCACAAAGGGCATCAAAATCTGCTTTCAGGTTTTCAATCAATTTCCGCGAAAAGTCGGGTTGCTGCGTAATAGAATTTATCTGGGCATGGGTAAGATAGTTTGCCCAAGTAGTACGAAGCGTTGGTAAGTTGGCCAATTGCACGTAGAGTGTGGCTAGCTTTTGTTTGAATGCAGAAGCTGAAAGCTTTACCGGATTGATTATATTTTTAATACCACGTATTGAACTAAAATTTAGTTTAGCTTGTAAAGCGAAGTGCTGATCGGCAAACCATCGGATAAACTCTTTTTGATCTAATGTCTCCGGTACATTTTTTAACCAGGTCTTATTCTTAAGTTTGGATAGATTGTGCTCTAGATTCAGCCTGCTGTCAAGTTTTTTCTCCAGTGTTTTAAATCCTTGCTTATTGCTCTCCAGATTGTTTTGAACCAACGTCCGCTTAATCAAAAATTTGTCCTTTGAAAATAATTCCCAACGCACCAGTCCGATAAGACTTTTTCGTGCTTTCATACTCCGGTACAATGCTTTTTGAAGAGCACCCAATTGAAAAGCAGGCGTGTGGGCTTCGGGCCCAATATCCATAAAGCAACTCATCAGGTTCTTTTCAATGTTCGATAACCAGAGAGAACTGGTTTCATCATCTTGCTCGGGTACCATACTTTGAAAATACTGATATACTATTTCCTGCTCGATTAATGTTCTGATCTCCTCTACCTGGGGTTCCATTTCAATGAGGGCTTCATATTGTTCCCAATCTAATCGAGTACCAAAATGCTCAATGGAATATTCCGATAATGCATTGAAGTAATTCGTTACATCCTGAATGGCCTTTTTAATTTGAGACTCATCAAGACTGGTGAACGAACTAAAGGACTTTCGATCTTTCCATGGGTAATCATCCCGATTAAGGTTTACCGCGTAATGAACATATGAATTTAATTTGCGGAGAAAGTCAGGTAATGTGTCAAAACGGAAATGTTGAAACTCTTGCTTAAGATTGATAATTGCCTGACTAGGATCTGATTGTAAATAGAGTTCTTTAATGGTTGTTCCGCAAGCCGACACATCAAACAAGGCTCGCTTAAAGCTTTCCAATTCTTCGGTAATTTGATCGATGCGGTGACTGAGTTGTAAAAATTTACGTTCCAACTGAATGGCATCAATATTAATATTTTTGGATTTGTATTCATCAACCCGTTCAATTTGATGCGCTATTTTTTGATAGATTTCTTTGCGGTCATTTTTAAAATCATGAACGAGCGCCAGATAATCATTCAGCTGGTGGGCTTTCAATCTTGAAAAAACTACATCCAACGCAGCACGTTTCTGGCATACCACTAAAACCCGCTTGCCGGAAGCGAGAGCATCTCCAATCAAATTGCAGATGAGCTGCGATTTTCCTGTGCCGGGCGGACCCTGCACAACCAAAGAGTGCCCCAACTTGGCAGCCTTAAAAGCATTTTCCTGCCAAACATCTTGCGGAAAGGCTGTGTAAACTTTTTCTTCTTTAATCTCCTGCAAAAAATTATTTGTACTGGCAGGTGTTTCCGAAGAAGAGCGCATCTGAAAGAATTCTTCCAGATCCTGAATGGAATCGTTGTCTAATAATTTTAAATAATCAGGAACAAGTGAAGAGCCAGCCTGCGGAAAAATACCCATGACTGCCTTGGGAAATAATTTTAGTTCGCCATTTTTTAAGCCCTCTTCAAATTCCTCACGTTTTATATTAACAAAGTGGGTGAGTTCCTCACGGTAGTTATCCGGATTGAAATGGATCTCTAACTGACTCTTTTCAAGTATTTGATAAAGGGCTGTTTTAAAGGCTGTGTTTTCGCGATCAATTTCCTCAAAGGTTTCTTCCAGCAAGGATTCGTCTGGCTTTAGTTTATTATAAAAGGCATACGCTAATACAAATGATTTGTTAAAGGTAATGCCTGCCTCTTCGCGCGGTTCCAAAACCCATTGATTGTTATGTACTTTAAGAGAGACTGGAAAAAATAAGAGCGGACAACGCACCAACGTGCCATCCATAAATTTTCCCTGCACAACCGGCCAGCCAACATGTAAATCTTGCGAACCTCGTTCCTCAAAAATTAACTGATCGATTCGTTGAAGTTTCTTTAATTTTTTACTGGCCTCATTCGCGGCCTCCATACGCGTGTCTACTACCGGACAGATTATTTTTTGTTTTTCTGCAATCAGTGCTTTAATAATAGAGAAGGCATTTTCGCCATTCAATTGACTTAATTCCTGTATATCTATAAACTGATCTGATAAGCGGGGTAAAAATAACGAGCGGTTGTTACCCGAAAGATTGGTCAGTCTCCGCAGGTAGGTGGTCAATATTTTTTTTGTTTGGGCTACCACATTAAGGATTTAGGGTAAGATAAGGTTTTATTTTTTTATAAAACGTTTCATCCACTAAGGCTATTTTATGGAGGTCATCGATAGGCATTGACGGAAATCTGAATGGGTTTAAAATCATCCGATACAAATGCATGTTTTGTTAGCTCGTTGATTACGGTGGAGTCCAATCCATACACGTCTTGCAATTGACTGATGGATACAAACCCTCCTAATTGATTTCTGTACTTGATTATTCGTTGCGAAAGTTTTGTGCCAATCCCATAAATAGCTATTAATTGGCTGGTGTCAGCTTCATTCACATCGAACGGGGTTACTTTAACTTTATCAGATTCTTTCTTAACAGATGGATTTTCGTTAAGCGTTTTTGCTTGGGTTACCGGTAGTGTAATGTATGGAACGAGTTGCTGATATAGCGCAGTATCCATACCATAGATTTTAAGTAAATCTGATTTGGTTTTAAATCGACCTTGTTTATTTCGATAATTATCAATGCGGTTTGCAAGGTTGGGGGCGAAGCCTAGTTGAATCAGTTCAGTAATAGATGCCATGTTAGGATTAAATGGAAATAACGCAGGACTTGTATGTAGGATGGAATCTTTAGACTCCTTCCATTGCCATTGGGCAATAAGACTGTCTAATGTTTTTGATTCTGTAGCGTAATTTTGCTTTTGATTGGTGAACCACCACCGGTATGTGGGCATAATAAACACACTAATAAGTAATAGCGGAAGTAAAATCAGAAAGGCACGCGTTTCTGTGCGTGAAAAACCAAAGAAAGCTCTGATTAAAGCCTTGAGCCGATTCATCTCAAGAAATTTAATAAATTCTATGGTTAATTCAACGTGGCTTGAATCGCTTTAAGTATTTGATATTGAATTTTGCTTAGATCGGAAGCAAACTTTTGATTGACTTCTATTTCAATTCCGGTGTAATCGGCATCAGGATAAAAGTTTCTTAGCCAGGTAGTGATGCCATCATCGGTGCCTCGGTAAGGTTCGTTGAACCGGATTTTAAGATCAGGCAAATTCTTATCTAGTTCGTCTTTAAATTGATGGCTATAATCGGTTTCTGATTTTTTATCAGGATCAAAAAGAATTCCAATATCCACCGCGCGTTCCACACCGTTCCAAACAGGGGTGAAGGAATGTATAGAGAGATGGAGTACTGGCTTAGGTGATACTTCATTCATTTCTTGCAACTGATTTCGGTAGGGTTGATAGATTTCAGTATACAGTTTTTCTTTTGTTTGGAATCGAGTCTTTTTGAGAATATTGAAAAAAAGCTCCGGACTATCCTCGGATCGATTAGCTTCTATTAATAGACGGGTACTTTCACAACCAAGTAACGGAGCATTCAACGATGAAGCGAAAAATTGGGCTAACGTCCAAGCTCCTGGATCCCAACCGCGGTGCGTTTGTATTACTTCGGGTTCATCCTGAAATAAATGAATAAACTCATTGGGAACATGATTGCCAGCGTGTTCGCAACTAAACACTACGGATTGATACATCAGCTATATAAATAATTTATTCTCCTGAAGGCAGACACTTAGCCTGCGATAAACAGTCTCCATGTTTTTTAAGGAGGAGTCATTTTCTAATGCATGAAGAATGCGTTCGGAAAGCGAACCATTTTCTAAAATACTCTTAATGATTTTCCGGTAATCACTTTGGTTAGTTGAATCTGGGATCTTTAACAAAATTGCTTTCCAGATTTGCTTAATTGTGCTTGGTGTTTTCAAACCAAACGCTGCAAGAATTGATAAATCCTCTACCGGAGATGACAGACCTCTGATTGCTGCCCGATCAAATAAATTTGCCAGAGCTTTGGTTTCAATTATTTTCTGTTCGCTAAGGCGTGTAAAATTTTCTGAGATAAGAAGTTTCAACGTTTCAACCACCAATGTAACAATGGCAAGGTCGGCTGCGGGGCATTCCTGAATATCCATTACCCGAATTTCAATCGAGCCACGATCGAACCGGGCAATCGCACCACGCGAATTTACCCAGACTGGATCAAGTATTTGATCAGGGTCATACGGGCCTATTGCTTTTTCAATGGGTTGATAGATGGCTTTTTTGTAATCTTCAAACGAGTAAACTTCTTCGGGTATGATACTACCGGTAAGCACCGGAATTTTAGCCTGATTGGTTTTGTAAAATTTTAATCGGGTGTCGAGCATCCCCGAAATATTACTATCTAGTACGGGTGAACTCGCGCACAAGGCTGGGAGTAGCGGTAAGATCAATCGGATAGCAGCATGTAATTTGGCAAACTCTTCATCGCCATGGAAGGGTAGGTTAAGGTGAGTGCTTTGCAAGTTCGACCAGCCATGACCTTTGGAGTCAAAAAGCTTATCGTAGAGCGCGTACACCTCATTATTATCGTGGGGCCAAAGTTTGGTGTCGGTAAATGGATTCATAAACGGATGTGCGGCTGTTGGCAGCAACATCGCATTCCACTTTTCCAGAATCTTATTGATTCGAATCACATTTTCTGCAAATGCTTTTTCAAGACTTGGTAAATCAGCTTCAGGCTTGGTAGATTTAATTTCTATCACGTGCAACACCAACTCGTTCGACCAAGTTACAATTCCATTTTCATAATCGCTTCCAATACTCCCCAACTCATGCTTCAACAATTCATCGGCAATGGCTTTTACCTGCAATGTATTTTTATCGACAATCATGTACTCCAGCTCAACGCCAAAGCCATCAAAGAGGTGATACGGAGATTTCATTTTTGGGATTTGATGCGGGTAAGAAACACTTCCATGATTATTTCGTAAAGACGCTCTTTCAAGATTTTATCTTCAATTCCCGCATCAATATTTGGGTTGTCGTTAATTTCAATCACATAAAATTTACCATCAATCTCTTTCATATCTACCCCATACAAACCTTTGCCGATAAGCAAAGTTGCCTTAACGGCTGTTTTCAACAAGCCAGAGGGAGCCTGATCGATGGCGACACATTCTACATCGCCATCTCTCGATTGCTCTTTGGCATTCCAGTTAACAATTTGCCAATGTTTGGTGGCCATAAAATATTTACACACATAGATCACCTGACCATCAATTACGCCTACACGCCAATCAAAACTGGTTGGTAAAAATTCCTGTGCGATTAGCAAGTCTGATTTTTCGAACATGCTTTCGCGGATTTTCTTGAACTCCTCAAGTGATTCGATTTTAAACACACCTTTTGAGAACGCACCATCGGGTTGTTTTAAGATAAAAGGAAAACTCATTTTAGTTTCGAGTGCATCACAGTTCTCTTCCGTTATTACAAAAGATTTAGGCGTAAGAATTTTGTTGGAATTTAACAGTTCGTGTAGATAGACTTTGTTTGTACACTTTAGTATGGAATCAGGATCATCAATAACAACCAGACCCAGCGACTCTGCTTTTTTGGCAAACCGGAATGTGTGATGGTTTACATTGGTAGTTTCTCGTATAAACAAAGCATCGTATTGAATGATTTGATCAAAATCATTTTTGGTGATAAACTCAGTATTGAAACCGGCTTCTATAGCCGCGCGATAAAATCGTTTTAATGCCCGGTCATCGGAGGGTGGATTTTTATCCTCGGGATTGACCAGGATAGCGAGGTCATATTTCTTTTTATCGGGGCGAAAGTCACGTTTGCGCAAAAGGTATCGTTCCAAAGCCTGAATGAGCAGCGGCTTATCGTCAGCGGGCACTTCACTTAAACTGATTGGCTTAATACTTTGAAGCACCCATTTATTCTTTTTGGAAAAAATGGCCCGCACCGAAGGCGCCTGCACCATTTGAAAGAGTTGAAGGGCAAGGCGGTTATGAATTTCCGATTTTGTTGAGCCAAAATAAATGTTGAGTTCTACTTTATCTGAATTTTCATTCTTGAAAGTATTTTGAATAAGTACATCAAAGTCCAGCGAGTCATCACGTAGGATAGAGGGAAATCGAAAGTCTTGAATCGTTGATACTTCGGGTAACACTTTATGACCCCGGGCTTCGGCTAACAAGGATACATAGTACCCTTCACTTTGATATTGATAAGATTTGCAAAGGTTCAAAACCTTAATACCTTTTGCCTCCTGATACGCGGGATCAGTAATATACCGATCTGGCGAAATGACCTCAACGTCACGCACACTCAAGTACCAATTTTCTGGCTTTTCAACTACAATCAGTTTTGGCATACCTATCGGTTTGGTTCAATGATAAGTAGATTGGCATCGTAGGTAACTATTCCAAGCATAATGCTATTAATTAACCGATCAAAGTTTACACTATAATATTGACTCTTAAGGGGATTCGGGTTCATCGGATCGGCAAGATAAACGGTTTGGGTAGCTTCATCATATCCATTAATGATTACAAAATGACCTACGGGCTCACCTTTAATACTATCAAATTTACCACTATCAGCCATCTCACGCGGGGTACCATATAGATACGTAGCGCTAAGGCCAGTGAGAATCGGAATCGATTTTTTAAGATACCCTTTAATAAGTTCGGCATTGAGTTCTTTCTGATATATCTGACCACCAGCCTCCAAAAATTTTATGTACGCATGCGAAGCAACTAATAGTTTTTTCTTTTTGACTTTATAGCGCATTTGTTGCTTCAATGCGGCAGTCAGTTTAGGTGCTGAAGACGAAAACCAAGAAGGATCAAATACGGTTAGGTTATAGGTATAGAGGTGTGCCTTATACCCTCGCTGCAAGGCATGATTGCCCAGCATTACCGCCAAGGTTCCTCCGCGCTTTAGACTTTTTACCTCCTGAATAACATCTTTAAGTCCAATATCATCGCGATAGTATTTATATAAAGCATGCAAACAGGTGGGGCCACAGGTTACCTCATCGGGTTGGGCTTTAATGTCAAAATTCAGGAAGAGCGCTTGACGATTAGACATACTACAATAGCTTAGAAATAAATAAATCAAAAACTTCCACCAGAATCAATAGGATAATAATCCATTCAAGCGTGTTGCTTTCACGCTGATGGGTGATCTCGCGAAAAACCCGCAAATTATTTTCGATAATTTGAAGCGTGTATTCAATTTCGCTAAACCGCAAGCGTAAATCAAAGTGTTTCATTAAACCAATATGTAACCGGTCTAAATATTCATCATCCCACACTAACTCGGGAGCATCAAAAATATAAATGTTATCAGCAATTTCGTTTTGGGTATTCAGCGCCTTTCCTATAAACTTGAGCATATTTTTTCGATTAATGCTGAGCTTGCCGCGTATTTCCAGGTCGTTGGTAAAAACCCGAATTTCTGTGAGTAAGTTTTCGGTTACTTCATGGTAATGATCTAACGCAACCGATTGGGCAATGTTAAACATTGCAATCCTAAATATCTTGGCTTCTAATCGACCAACAACTACGCGATTAAACTCAAATTTCATTTCTCCTTCCTGAGCACTTATTTCATGATCATCCCGCAACCAACTAACTACTGGATTTTTCAAATAAGGTTTAACAGATTGAATAGCCTGATTTATTTCAGCTTCAGTGTGGCCAGAAAAGACAACCACACCATAATTAAAATAGTATTGATATTTATCGTTTCCTATAAAGTAGAAAAGCTCAGTCGAGCTATCAGCCAGAGGTCGGTTATCAAAAAAACTCTTGATCCCTTTCAGGTCGAATTGGTTGGCCACCAATAAAGCAGAGAGGTTAACCCGGTTTTTCATATCCTTGTATCAAAATTAACTTTATTATCATCCATAGAAAATTTTAGTATGAATGAAAATTCCAATATTGCAACGTTCTTTTAAATGACTTATGAAAAAGCTTGTTTTAATTATCATTGGATTATTTGCAGTATCAGAAGGTTTCGGCTGGGGGGCAACGGGCCACCGGGCAACCGGCCTGGTTGCTGAGCAATACTTAAGCGCTAAAGCCAAAAAGCGGATAAAGCAAATCTTGAATGGTGAATCGTTGGCTATGGTGAGTACCTGGATGGATGAAATCCGATCGGATTCTACGTATAACTACACCACCGACTGGCATTGGACCACTATTCCGGATGGCGGCCTGTACGAAGATGTGGAAAGTAACCTTGACGGGAAGGTTGTGATGATGATTGAGAAATTCACTCAAGAGTTAAAAGCTGGCAAACTAACACCAAAGCAAGAACAGGAATATTTAAAGATGCTCATTCACATGGTGGGGGATATGCATCAGCCGTTGCATGTGGGTAAACCGGGCGATCGTGGTGGCAATGATGTAAAAGTTAAATGGTTTAGAAGCGAATCGAACCTACATCGGGTTTGGGATAGCGAAATGATTGACGACTCGAAGTTAAGTTATACAGAATTGGCTCAGTCGTTGGGTACACCCGATAAAGAAACAATTAAAAAGTGGCAGAGTACCGGAGTACGGGACTGGGCTATGGAATCGGTGAGCTATCGGCCGCAGGTTTACGATATTGGTAATTCGAATCTAGGCTACCAATATTCCTACAAGTACTTTTCAATAGCCAAAACCCGAATGCTGCAGGCGGGCGTTCGGTTGGCCGGATTGCTGAATCAGATTTACGGCTGATTGCTAATTTTTTACAATTAAGAGCATTAAGAAATGGAGAGGATAATCTCTTAATATCCTTAATTCCTTAACTATCTTAATAGTTTATTTATTTGCTATATGATATGCAATCTGGCATTCTTAGCGACATGGTCTGTCAATGCTGAAGTTACGCGCAGGGCAGGTGTGAATGACTCACTTCATAAATTTTCGCCACCACCATTGGAAGACTATTAAACCCCAAATACGAGCCGGTGCATCCTGTGGATTGGTTGAAAAAAGTTGATCTAAAAGTTTTTTTATTTCGGGGTATGCAAAAATTCCTTGTTCGTGGATATATTTTTCAGTGAGTAAATCTTCTATAATCCAGGATTTTAATTCTTTGCGAAACCATTTTAGCAAGGGAACTTCAAACCCCTTCTTGGGCCGATTGTAAAGTTCTTTGGGTAACACATCGCGAAAAGCATCTTGCAAAATGCGCTTTCGAATCGATCGGGTAATTTTATAATCATCTGGAAGGCTGAATATGAAATCGACCAGGCGATAATCCAGAAAGGGAACACGCACCTCCAGACCATGCGCCATACTCATCAGATCTACTTTGGTAAGCATATCGTTGGGCAACACCAGATTTACATCTGTTAATAATATCTCGCGCATAGATTCATGGACAGGTATGGTCTTCAATAAATCCTGCTTTCTTTTTATATAATCTGCTTGTTGAAATTTTTCTTTTGACTGATCAGAAAGAAGATCTAAGGCTTGTGCTTCTTTTGCAAAACCAGCCCATTGCCAATACCGATCGTGGCTAGTAAGCTTCATGCCTTCTGCAAAGCGGGAGAGTTGGCGAAATCTATTGCTCCACCTACTATTTCTGGATTGAGGTAATGATTTCCAAAGTGGTTCAAGCACACCTGTCAGATTTTCTTGCCAGCCTTTATTTATAATTCGATGAAAGGCCGCGTGCTTATTGTAACCCCCTAATAATTCATCGGCTCCATCGCCCGATAAAGCAACTGTTGCATGCTTGCGGGTTTCTTTGCTTAAAATGAAAACATTGAGGGCAGAAGAATCCGCAAAGGGTTCATCGAGATAATCGAGTGTCTGATGCACGTGAGCAAGTAAGTCATCATTCGTTAATGAAAAAACCGTATGGTTGGTTTTAAGATGGTCGGCTACGCGTTGGGCATAGTGTGTTTCGTCAAAAAACTTTTCGTCTTTAAACCCAATCGAAAATGTGTGAAGATCAGGCTTGTATTTCGCAGCCAGGGTTGTGATAACGGATGAATCAATGCCACCACTCAGAAAAGAACCAATGGGTACATCGGAGATCAATCTTCGTTTTACAGAATCCTCTAATAACTCAGTAAGTGTATTTTTTGCTGCAGTATAATCGCTTGGTGGTTTTTGATTTTCCCGTTCGGGGATGGTGTAATAACAATGTGTTTCCAGTTTCTTATAGCTAATTTTCAAATAATGTCCGGGCATCAATTTTTTTACATGCGTAAAAATGGTGGCCGGTGCCGGAATATAGTTGAGTTGCAGATACGTATAGAGCGATTGAAAGTCGATCTCTTTATCAATGCCGTATTCAA
This sequence comes from Flammeovirgaceae bacterium, assembly GCA_016712035.1. GTDB lineage: Bacteria > Bacteroidota > Bacteroidia > Cytophagales > Cyclobacteriaceae > ELB16-189. The sequence goes on from JADJRT010000016.1 coordinate 126,700, forward strand.
CAAGAGCCTTCATTTCAGAGCCAAAGAGAAATTTGTCTTCATCAAACAAATAAAGCAGTGGCTTGATGCCATAGCGATCGCGGGCCAAAAAGAAAGTTTGCTCTTGCTTATCGTAGATGCAAAAGGAAAAGAAACCGTTGAGTCGGTTCAAGCAGTTTTCCTTTTCAAGAATAAAAAGATTTAGCAATACTTCCGTGTCGGATTCCGTGTTAAAGGCGATCCCCCTTGCTTCAAGTTCAAGCTTGATTTCCTGATAGTTGAAAATTTCGCCATTAAAAACTATGGTATAGCGCTTGGTTATATCGCGCATGGGCTGGTGGGCAACGGCTCGCGTATCAATAATAGAAAGTCTGCGATGCCCTAGCGCAACAAACTCATCGAGATAAATATCCTGAAAATCCGGACCACGCTTTTGCAAGGCCATAGTGGCAGAAGTAACATGAATCATGTTAAACTTACCAACCAGGTTAAAGGCAAATACTCCGGTGATTCCGCACACGATCTAAATATGTTTTAAATTTGATGAGATAAAGTCTTCTTTTTCGTGATTTTTAACTCCTTTACGTTTATCAATCGGGCATTTAACAGGGTGTAAATAATAATATGAGTACCTTTTTATAGATTTATGCACTTAATAAAGGGTTACTTAATCTAGCTTTACAGAAATTAACGCAAAAGTTAAACATATGAAATCAAAAATCTACTGGATTGCTTTCTCATTTTTTATTCTGGCAGCGATACAAGCGAAGGCTCAAATACACCTGGGTGCTACCACGGCTTACAATGCAACCTTTGTTTTAGATAAAGGGCTCAGTGAAGACCCACGTTATAGTTCAACCTACACCTATAACTGGGCCCCGGTTGGTTTTAGTTTTGGTATGGACTTTGGAAATAAATTTGGCTTGCAATTGGAATCGATCATCTCAAAGCAAGGGCAGATTTATGATGTAATCAATACTGCAAAACAAATAGCTGGCACCAGAAAAATTGATGTTCAGTATATCAACATTCCATTGTTAATGAAGTTTATGGGTGGCGGTAGTGGAGGTGTGCGGGGTAACTTCAATTTTGGACCCCAGCTTGGAATCATGAATAGTGGCATTGAGACACTAACAACCAATGCCGGTAATTACGAAATCCCGGAGGGTATGGACTTCGCCACCATTAAAGATGATTATCCGTCAGCCATAGATAATGGAAATGGAACGTATGAACTTCCAAACGATGTACCTACTACCACTTTGCTTGATAAGAAATTAAACGACTTTAAGAATACCGAGTTTCAATTGGCGGCCGCCTTTGGTCTTGATATTGATTTGTCGAAGAATTTGTTTTTAACTACACAGGTAAGAGCTAACTACAGCTTTACAGATATGCGTAATGAGGATATTATCGATCTATTGAAGAGTGGTAATGTTTCTGAAATTTTTGGAGGCCGGGCTAACTTTCTGGTTGGTGTGCAGGTGGGATTGCATTATTATTTTGGAACACTTCGTTCGTTCAAATAGGATCTTCTTCTAAGTAAAGCGGCTATCCTTACAAAGGGATAGCCGCTTTTTTTTGTTAACCAGACTAATCAAAAGATTTTTCCGGGGTTGAGAATTCCGTTGGGATCAAAGACTTTTTTAATGCCTCGCATCAGATTAAGATTTACTTCACTCATCGCGATGGGCATATAAGGTCGTTTGGCAATTCCAATGCCGTGCTCTCCGGATAACGTACCGCCTAAACTAACGGTGAGTTTAAAAATTTCACCAATACCTTTCGGGATTTTGGTTTCCCAATCGGCTTCACTGATGTTTTCTTTTAAAATATTTACATGAAGATTGCCATCGCCCAGATGGCCAAAGCAAACGGTATTAAATCCGTATTGCTTGCCAATTTCTTTTATGCCTTTAATCAACTTGGGCAAGTTGCTGCGTGGAACCACTACATCGTCCGATTTGGTTAGTGTATACCAATTAACCGCTGGAGAAATATTTTTGCGCACTTTCCAGAGTTCTTCTTTTTGTGCATTGCTTTCGGCAAAAAGTACTTCACCACATTGAAACTTTTCTACTACATTCATGACGCGTTCGGCATCACGCATCAATACTTCCTCATCATTACCATCGAGCTCACACAACACATAAGCATCCATGGTATTATCAAGTCGTGTGGTTACAGGACTGTTTAAAACCTTTTCGCAGTATTCAAATGTTTTTGCGGCTGCTTCGCGTTCAAAAAATTCCATACCGGAAGGAGTAATGCCTTCTACAAAGATGGCCGCTATCGCCTTGCAAGCTTCTTCATTGGTAACAAATGGAATTAAAAGCAAAACGTTTTTTTGAGGAAATCCCCGAAGCTTAAAAACTATTTTGGTGATTATGCCCAATGTGCCTTCACTGCCGCACATCAGTTGGGTAAGATTATAACCGGTAGAGTTCTTCAATACATTAGCGGCTGTCCAGATAATTTCACCCGTTGGCAGAACCACTTCCATGTTTATAACATAATCGCGGGTAACGCCATATTTTACCGCTTTCGGCCCGCCTGAATTATTGGCGAGATTGCCGCCTAAAAAACAAGAGCCCTTGCTGGCTGGATCGGGGGGATAGAAAAGACCTTTTTCTTTTACAGCATTTTGAAATACTTCGGTGATCACACCAGGCTCTACCGTGGCCTGAAGGTTCAACTCATCAATAGATAGAATCTTGTTGAAGCGTTCCATGGAAATCACCACGCCTTTATTAATCGGCAAGGCGCCACCACTCAATCCGGTTCCGGCACCCCGGGGCGTTACTGGAATTTTGTGTGCGTTGCAAATTTTCAGAATCTCACTAATTTCTTGCGGAGTGCCAGGCTTAATTACAAGATCGGGTAGAAATTGATAATCTTCCGTTTTATCATGCCCGTATTCAACCCGACATTCCTCATCAACTATCACATGATGAGTACCCACTAAGGCATAAAATTGTTCCAGTAGCTTTGTGCTAATCGGGCTTAGATCGGTGACTTCACTAACTTTACTGTGTGGCATTAATTAGTAACTTTGAATGAATCGTATGAATATTTTTTCAAGCCACAAAATTAGTCAAATAACCCATCATCATTCGGGCCTTTTATCTTCATTTTGATATTGTTTTGTTCCTGCAGTGCAGCGCGGAAAGCCCGCGAAGCGCAGGTGGCTGAAGTAATTAAGACAGCGCGAACGTTTACGGGCACGCCTTATAAGTATGGAGGCACTACCCGGGTGGGCATGGATTGCTCAGGGCTTACGGGTAATGCTTTTCAATCCGTTAGTTTAACATTGCCACGGACCGCCGAGGGACAAGCGCAGGTAGGGAAGAAGGTCAAGCGAAAGAAAATAACGTCTGGCGATCTTGTTTTTTTCGCGACTGGCAAAAAGAAACGAGAGATTACGCATGTAGGTATTGTAACTGAAGTTAAAGCGCGTGACAATGTAAAGTTTATTCATGCCTCTACTTCGCTTGGGGTAGTGGAAACGAATCTTTATTCCGATTACTATGATAAACGTTTTCGCACAGCCCGCAGAATAATTGAAAATAGGACTGATTCTTAAAATCGTAATTCGTCATTCTAAAATCCAAATTCCTCATTATGGCAACCCGCAGAAAATTTCTTCAGCTTGGAACGCTGGCTTCCTTAGTTCCACTTACTAAATTATGGGCTTCAGAGAAATCAGCATCACTTGCAAGCAAACCCGTTGTGCTTTCTACATGGAATTTTGGATTAGATGCGAATGTAGAAGCGTGGAAAATTCTCTCGACTGGTGGGCGCGCGCTTGATGCCGTGGAAGCAGGTGCCCGGGTACCCGAAGGCGACCCGAAAGAAACCTCCGTTGGGTTGGGTGGATTACCCGATCGTGATGGCCGCGTTACCTTGGACTCGTGTATTATGGATGAGTTTGCAAACTGTGGCGCAGTGGCCTGTTTGGAACACATTGTGCATCCGGTTTCGGTCGCACGTAAAGTGATGGAAAAGACCCCGCATGTTTTTTTGGTAGGGGAAGGCGCACTTCGTTTTGCTTTAGCGCAAGGATTTAAAAAAGAAAAACTATTAACCAAGGAATCTGAAAAGGCCTGGAAGGAGTGGTTGAAGACAGCACAGTATAAACCCGTTGCCAATATTGAAAATCATGATACCATTGGCATTGTTGCGTTGGATGATAAGCAGAATTTATCGGGTGCTTGTACCACCAGTGGCATGGCCTACAAAATGCAAGGCCGGGTAGGAGACTCGCCTATTATTGGGGCGGCCTTATTTGTTGATAATGAAATTGGCGCAGCCACTTCTACTGGAGTGGGTGAAGAAGTAATTCGCATTGTAGGATCTCATTTAGTAGTAGAGTTAATGCGACAAGGAAACACACCTCAGCAGGCCTGCGAAAAAGCAGTGCAACGAATCGTAAAAATCAACCCGTTAAGTCAAAAGAAATTCAGGTCGGATTTTTTAGCACTCAATAAAAATGGTGAAGTGGGAGCGTATGCATTGCAGAAAGGATTTACGTATGCCGTGAAGAGCGAAGAAGTACCAAACAAATTGTTCGAGGCGAAGAGTTACTATTAAACATAAGGTTAATTATCTTTGAGTATGAAATCAGTAATAATTACCCCTCGTAATAAAGATGAATTTCAATTCGTAACAGATTTATTTATTTCGTTGAATGTTGCGGATAAAAAGCTTTCGATCACAGATACAGAGAACCTTGGTCTTGCCATACTGATGCAGGAATCAGATCGATCCAAAAATGTTTCGGAGAAAATAATTTTGAGAAAGAGTAAAAGTTAATGCTGGATTTGGATCGAATCTTACCATGAAAATTGAAATAGTAGTATATAATATCGAGTCGGCTTTAAGAGCCCAGGAGGGCGGAGCAGATCGCATTGAATTGTGCGACAATCCGGCCGAAGGCGGAACCACGCCTTCATATGGCATCATAGAGTCGGTGCGACAAAATGTTAATCTGGATGTATTTGTTATGATTCGGCCTCGGGGTGGAGATTTTTGTTACACCAATTATGAATTTCATAGCATGAAGCGCGACATCTATCAATGCCAGCGTATAAGTGTGGATGGCGTTGTGTTTGGTATTTTGAATGAGGACGGAACCTTGGATAAAAAGCGATGCAAAGAACTGATTAGCATTGCACGACCTTTAAAAGTTACCTGCCACCGCGCATTTGATATGACGCGTGATCCGTTTGAGGCTCTGGAAGATTGTATTGAGATTGGCTTCGATCGGATACTTACCGCAGGGCATAAAACAAACCGCTGCGCTTGGCGCTGATCTTATTGGTGAACTTATAAAAAAAGCGGCCGGCCGTATTGCCATTATGCCGGGCTCGGGCGTGAATGAAAATACCGTTGAAGATGTTGTGAGAAAGACAGGTGCGAAAGAGATTCATTTTTCAGCAACGGCTTTTAATGAGAGTGTGATGACGTATAAAAATCAGGCTATTGCTGGCATGGGTTCAGAAGAAGGTTCTGAATTTAAATACCGCACGGTTGATCCGGAGCGGGTACGTACTATGCGGAAGTTGGCGGAATCACTTTAAATGACGAGACTGTATTGATACTTAATAAACCAATATGCTATTGATATGAAAAAGAATTTAATTATTGGACTTCTGACAATTATATCATTATCGTCAATGACTTATGGATATTTCCAGAAAGCAAGAGCAGATGAACAAGAAGCTCTTGCCATTGAGAATTCTAAAATTGCAAGAGAAGCAGAAATCAGGGCTGCGCAAAATCAAAAGGAAGCGGAAATGCAAAGAGCGCATTCGGAAGCAGCTTTAAGAGTATTAGATGAAGCAATAAGCAAAAAATAATAAGGCACCAACCCTGATCTGTGTCATCACAGACCAGTCAAGTCTTCGATTAAACATTTGAATTTCGTTTCTGAAAGCTTATTACCGGAGTCACTTTAATTTCTTTTTTACATTCGGCTTAATCGCCAGTATTATTGGCTCAGTCTCTATGAGTTCGAGTGTCAGTACCATTTGTTGAGTCGTGCTCTTGTACTTTTTAAAATGCGTTGATTCAAGATGTGATTTAAAGGCATCAGCATTTATGTAGATTTCAAATATTGTAATGGAAGTTGGATTATCTTTTTCAGCTACCGCATACAAGGTAAGCACGCCTGGTTCGATATGGACAGAAGTTTCGATTTCTTCTTTAAGAGCAGCATTATATTCCTGCAACTTCAGGGAATCAATTTTAAGTTTGGCAACGCGTACCACCAAGTTTTTATCTTGTGCGTAAACGTGGCTAACGGTTAGTGTAACAAGCACCAGAACCAAACTACTTACGTTAAATAATGTTTTCATTGTGATATTAAATTTACCTTATCGCTTGATAAACCATCTGACGAAGTTTATCATGATAGTACCAGTTGAATTCAGTTGTTTGTGTCATAAATACTGCAATTAACTTTTCTTTAGGATCGATAAAGAAATGGGTATTAAAAGCACCCGCCCAATAATACGTACCATTCGTGCCTACGTTATTGGTTGAAGAAACATCGTTAACCACGGCAAATCCATAGCCAAATCCTTCTCCATTTTTATCAAATAACTTACCACTATGGTTCTGAGTCATTAGTTCAATTGTTTTCCTGCTCAATAGTTGTTGGCCATTCAGCGAGCCTTTATTAAGTAACATTTGACAAAACTTCATATAATCATCGGTGGTAGAAAACAATGCATTAACACCACTCCATAAAGTATTACCTTCCATCCTCGGTTGCGAAGTCATACTGATAAGACTACCGGCAGCACTTTTACCATGCACTTGCACCACTCTTGCTTGTTGAACCTTGGTAAGATTATAGCCGGTATCTTTCATACCCAGTGGTTTGAAGATTCTCTCGGAAAGAAACTGATCGGTACTTTGACCAGAAAATATTTCAATTAAAACAGAGAGCACATCTGGGGCCGCGCTATAAGCCCATTGTTCACCGGGTTGTCCTAACAAAGGCAATTGCAAAAGTTTATCTACTCGTTCCTGAATTGTCTTAAAGGGTTTGAATAATTCAGCGCCAAATTCTTTATCGAATTGACTGCCGCTAATACCGTGACTGAATCCGGCTGTATGGCTTAGTAAGTCGGCAATAATTATTTCCCGCTTAAGCGGAACCGTCTCACCTTTAATACCGCCATCAATATTTTTAATTACCCGAAGATTTTTGAAAGCGGGAATGTATTTTGAAACGGGGTCGGTAAGTTGAAAATGACCCTCTTCATAGAGCATCATGAAACCCACGGTGATTATGGGTTTGGTCATATCGATTGTATAAAAAAGATATCGTCCGGTTTCATCAGTCGCTTATCTTTTATGTTGCTGTAGCCGAAGGATTTATTGTATACGACAGTACCATCATACATGATTTGCGTGGCCGCGCCCGGAATCTGACCCGATTCAATTTCACTGTTTATAAAATTCTCGTAGTGTTTTAAACGTTCAGTAGAAATGCCCTCAGCAGCTTTATCGGCTGGTTGCGATAAAACAATTTGAAAGGGAACCAGAATAAATAAAAGGACTGCTAGATAGTATTTGAGGTTGCGCATATTGTTAGGGGTGTGATGAATTACATCCAATATAGCTGATTTATCGTTGCCGATCACTTTGATTTAAAATACCAACGCAAAAAGACTATTGTGTAATTTAAAAATTAACTTAGAGTTCATATCTACTTGTCTCAAAAAAAACCATTGCGCTATTCTGTTTGTTAGCCATTCTATTGGTTCTCTTTTCGTGTTCGAAACCCGATCAGAATTCAGCTGATGCTGCTGATACTGTTAAAATTATTGCCTCCATGACTGCGATCTTTTCTTCGAAGCAAGCGGAGTTGGGTTTAGGTTTGTATGTAGTCAATTGTGCTGCTTGTCACGGAAGGGATTTGCGTGGTACAGAAGGTGGAGGCGCGTTGATGGGCGATCGCTTTCTTTCGAAGTGGAAGGAAAAATCAATGGCGGAATTATTTGAATTGACTAAAGCAACGATGCCAAAAACAAATCCGCACTCGATGGACGATGCATCATATGCAGCTTTACTCGCTTTCATTTTGGAGGTAAACGAGTTTCCGTCTGGCGAAACGGAACTCTCCACCAGTAAAGATGAATTACAAAACATTATTGTGGGCGAACCGGAATCTTCACGGGTGGCCATGCAGTTTATACCCAAAGAAGCCGATCCCCAAAGCACCGACTATTGAAGGTGATTGGAGGCAACATCGCGGGGACTATGCGAGCACCAACTATTCTCCGTTAGATCAGATCAATAAAGAGAATGCAAAAGATCTGAAAGTACTTTGGCGATGGAAGACGGATAACTTTGGTGCCAAGACCGAATTTTATTTTAAAGTAACTCCGTTGATGGCCAATGGAATCTTATACACAACGGCAGGTTCAAGCCGAACAGTGGCTGCCATCGATGCAATGACAGGCGAAACATTATGGACATTCCGCTTTGATGAAAAAGAACGCCTGGCTTATGTGCCGCGACAAAATTCTGGAAGAGGTGTGGCCTACTGGACTTCATCGGTAAAGGGAAAAGACCGTGTTATCTACATCACACCAAGTTTTCAGTTGATTTCGTTAGACGCACAGACCGGACAGTTGATTCCCGAATTTGGAGATCACGGAGTTGTAAATTTAAAAAAAGGCTTGGGCCTGGGTGCCGATCCATTAACATCAACCATTGGCTCCACCTCACCACCAATCATCGTCAACGATGTGATTATTGGGTGCAAGTTTTCCTGTAGGCTTAGCACCTGTTTCTAAAAACAAGTGCCTGGCAACATCACGGGTTATGATGTAGAGACAGGAAAGCAACTATGGATTTTTCATACCATACCACAGAAAGGAGAAGAAGGTAATGAAACGTGGGAACAAGATAGTTGGAAGTATACCGGAAATGCGGGCGCGTGGGCACCGCTTACAGCCGATCCGAAATTGGGTTATGTATATCTGCCATTGGAAGCTGCTACCGGAGATTTTTATGGCGGACACCGGCCAGGTAATAATTTATTCTCACAAAGTTTAGTGCCTTAATGCAAGGACAGGAAAAAAGTGTGGCATTATCAATTAATCCATCACGACATTTGGGATTATGATTTGCCGGCTCCGCCCATATTGGCAGATATCACCGTGAATGGAAAACCAATTCAGGCAGTAGTTCAACTTACCAAGCAAGCGTTTGCTTATGTGTTTGATCGGGTTACCGGCAAACCGGTTTGGCCCATTGAAGAACGGCCTGTTCCCAAAAAGTGATGTAAAGGGAGAGTGGACATCACCGACACAACCCTTCTCACCAAGCCGGCAGCGTATGATCGTAAAGGTTATTCAGAGGATATCCTTGTTGACTTTACACCTGCTATTAAAGAAGAAGAGCTGTGAATTGTAAAGCAATATAAAAAAGGACCGCTCTATACACCTGTCAGTGTTTACAATCCGCCAAATGTGATGGGAATGTTGATGCTCCCAGATGCAGTTGGTGGTGCCAATTGGCAAGGCGGTGTGTTGGATCCGGAAACCGGAATGCTCTATGTTTCATCCAGCACGGTGTTACGACCTATGAGTTTAGAGTCGGCTCCAGATTTGTCAGATATGGATTACATCGCCTATATGGGTAGTTCACGCATTGGTCCGCATGGTTTGCCGTTAGTGAAACCACCGTATGGCAGAATCACAGCCATCGATTTGAACACCGGTGATCATAAATGGATGATCGCTAATGCCGATACACCTGATTGGGTAAAAGATATTCCGGCCTTAAAAGGAATAAACATACCCCGTACAGGTTTACCCGATCGCGTGGGCATGTTGGTAACGAAAACATTATTGTTTGCCGGAGAAGGCGCAGGGCTTATACGCTTCGGACGGTGGCGGTGGAAATAAATTCCGAGCGTATGACAAAGCAACCGGTGAAATTATTTCTGAAATTGAATTGCCCGCTTTTCAAGCCGGCATACCCATGACGTATTCCATCAATGGTAAGCAATATATTGTGATTGCTGTAGGCGCGGTTG
>JADJRT010000017.1 GCA_016712035.1 Flammeovirgaceae bacterium
GTCTTCCAGGTCTGCATTCAGACTTCTTCCATATATAGATTGGCGTATTCTTTCTTGCACTTTTTGTGTACATGCTTTTGGAGGGCAAGTCGTTAAACACCTTGCATCACCATCTTTTCATTTCGTTCCCTAACCCGCATAGTTGTCATTATCAAAAGCCATCTTTAATTGCTTCATAAAGGTTGCCGGATCGCCTACCTCAAGACTAGTGGCTTTTTTGCGAAACATCTGCTCTTTGTTTTTTTATAGAAGTGACGCCAGAAAAATAGACCGGAAGCCGTTCCAAGTCCCAGTGTCGAATAGATCACCATGCGTCTTGAAATTTTGAATCTTCGGTCCGTCTACATTCATACCGTACTTGTCCCTTCGTTTTCTTTTTATAATCCCAACGCCTTTTTATTGTGGGCTTGTCTTTTTCCAGGATCATTCTTTACCACATCGGCAAGCTTTGCTTATTTCTCTAATGCGCCTTAACTTTTGCATCAGGATGGCTGCTGCTGTCAGTTTTACTTCTTGCTCCACCTTGCGTTTGTGCTTTCAAATGCTCAATTTCAAAACTGTACTTTCGTTCAAGGACTCTCATCGTTTAATATTTAAATGATTTATTAAGAGATCAATTTTACTCTTGTCATCAGCCAGGGCTTGAAATAGTCATGGAGTACGCTCTCAAACTCTTCTTTACTAAACCAGGATTGAAGCTGATTGACAAATTTTGAATGGCGTGTCTGATCATCCTCACTGAGAGAATGTGCAGAGGAGTTTGCCTTTGGCTTAAAGCTTACTTCTTGAATCCAGTATCGATCATCAACGGTTTCATCATTGCCGGCCGGTATAGACCAGTGAGAGCCTACCACCAGGGAAAGGCGGCCATGTAGTTTTGGATTCCGTTTGATGAAACTTTCAACCAGGCTTGCTTGAGCCAACATCGCCCAGGAAGCTGTTCAACGGAGATTGCTTTAATTCAAGTCGTGCGTTGTGTTTTTCTAACTCATCTACCCCGCTCTCCAGGTCTGCAATGTGTTGTTTCAGATTTTTGTTTTCATCCCTGAGTGCATCGTATCTTTTTTCACGAAGCTGTTGTGCTATACTCACCTTTGATGTTCTTTTACATCTACTCCTGAAAGTCCCTTCTTTCTGATCTTCACCGAAATAGAAGATTCGCTTTTCATTGTTGTTGCTACTGCCCCGTGAAAAGTAAAATCTCAATGGACCGTATCCGCAGTGACAAAGTTTTAAACATGGTAAACATGTCAGAAATACTGGTTCTACGGATTGCCTTAACACCATCCACTCAGAATTCTCATAATCAACGGCTGAATCTTGCATGGTAGAGGCGCAGGTAGTGCAAAAGGTTGTCAATCTTTTTCTGTTCGTATTTTTCTTTATTCGGTAGTGCCATAATCTAAAATCTTAAAGAGTTCAATGTCCGTTTGGTTAGTCTTGCCTGACGAAGCTTTAGCGTAGTCAGGTCACAATGATTGCTTGTATAAATTTTATTCTTCGCTTTGCGTCTCCTGGTTCGTAATCCTGATTTCTCCGCGATGGATATGAATGCTTTCTGGTATGGGGTCATCCGTTGAATCATACATTCCATAATCAGAGTCTACCACAAGTCCCGGAGGTTCATCGATGATGAAGAACATTTCATTGTAGGCAGGTATGGTTACAGTTTTTCCTGCCTCAACAATAAAATCACGATGACGAAAGTGATACTTGCCGTATCCCCTGTTGTTTTTAGTCTCAAGGCGCAAACTGAAGAATGAATTGTTCTGTCATAGGTTGATCTCCATCGGTTCCAGGTAGTCGTTGTCTTCTTCCTCCATCTTATCCTCTGCGACTACTTCCTCTAACTCTTCCGCCATCTCGCATTCCACATAGACTGTTATCACAAATGGATTTGTGTATTCCACTCCCTTGAACCACGCATGGATGATCGAAGTATCGCCTTCAATGTGGATGGGTTTCATCTTCGGTACATTTCCGGTGACCCACGCCTTGTCTCCATCAAACTGCAAGTCTTCCACCAGGCATAAAGCTTCATCTGAAGATTCGATTCCATCTTCCTGGACTTGCGCCACATAAAAGACATCCATCTTATCATTGGCCTGAAAGCTTAAATTGCCAAGTATCATTTTGCCGTAGCTGTTACGAGTATCCCTGTTACTTTCTTCACGTTAGCCGGTAACCTGATTTCGAACGGCTTGAACCGTTCAAGCTTGTTCACCTCAAGTTTGGTTACGATGATTCTCCGTTTGGTCTTCGTGATGATCATCGCATCTCGCGGGAAAGGCTGATGATCACTTTGTAGGCCGCAAAGGAGCGTTCGGATTGGGCGTGTCTTTATACTGGATTTTAATTCTCCGTTTCCTGCAACCACTCCGTTACCCAATGATTTGTATCGTAGGTCCGGAGCCACTCCTAATCCACTCATGAACATTTTGCTTTCATAGTCTTCAGGATAAAGTTCTTCTCCGCTAAGCTCGATTCGCTGAGAGCCCCGGTAGAACAAGAGGTTCGGTCTGTCAGAACTCATCATAATGCCATGCACTACTTTTACATCCTTATCCAGGTCAAACTTCTTGCTCACCGGATGCCCATCTGCGTCACCCAGGAAGGTGTAGATCTTATCCACCTAAACGCTTCTCCATGATCTACTAAGGAATAGTGGCAGTTCCTTCAAGGCCTACATAAAGAACTGAGTTTGCATCAAGTCCTTTGATGGTGCCGAGTTCAATTTCAAACTCGATGTCTACGTCATCATGAATCAGACGTGGGTTCGCCAGTTTGTAAAAACTCTTTGGCACCATGTCAAACTGGGTGGTCACAAACTTCCGGTTAAAGTGTCGCTCACCAGTTGCTTTTTGTTGGCTTTGAGTTTGAACTCACCATTTGCTAATGCACCCACGGTTTCGATGGAATCAAAACGGGTTGTTTTGATGTCATCAATATCCAGTGAGGTGGCAATACCATGCAGGAGATAAATTCCTGACACAAGTAACGCCATGTTCTTCGGAAGTTTGGCATTGCTGATGTTGCGCAGGTTCACTTCCTTCACATCCTGGCTTTCAAACATCTTGATTGTCTTCGCACCTTTGATTGGCTTGATCGTATAGATCAACTGATCAGCGAGACGAAGTTTGCCCTGAAGCAATTGCTCTTTGATGTGCTTAGGCAGTTCTACAAAGAACTTTTCAAACTCTGCGTGATCCCTGTGAAGGAATGTGTCTCTTCACAATCTTGCTCATCGCCTTTGCCCGCTGCACAGGGTTCAGCGCATTCAGATACCCTAATAACTCGGTATCCATCTCTCCCATTCAGACCCAACAACTCTGTTGGGTTTGTGTACTCACTCTCCATGAGTTGTCCTAATGCGCCTAGCATAATTTTGATTGTATTGAATTGTTAACTCTCTTTTTTAAAATTCTCTTTCTGTTTCATCGACTGCATTCATTCCTCCGTTCATGTTGGCGATCTGTTCCTGGATTCGATCAATGGCGGTCATGTCTAATTCTTTCGCGTTGTAGGGATTGACGAAGTAGGTCACTTGTTCTTCCCCGGCTAGTCCAGCGGTTCCGGTAGGCTCAGCTTTGATGTAGAGCTTCTCTGAAAAATTCTTGAAGAATGTTCCTACACGATCTTTGGCTTGCTCCGCTATTTGTTTCATATCAAAGCCTTCGACTCCTTGAACAGTGGTCTTGTTTTGATTTTGAAATCCATTGCTCAACGTGAGGCCCAGGCCTGCTGCGATGATGTATGGGTTCTTCTTATGAAAGCCGAGTAGCGTTACCGGAATTCCGGCCAGTAGTGAGTGCTTGCCAAGTGCTGCACCGGCACCGCCTGCGGCTATGGCAGCCAGTAATACAAGACCGCCTTTGGTTACTGTTTGGGTTATCGGATGTTGCATTACTGGTGCAGTTCCAAAGAGCCCATTTCCTTGTTGGTGTTTTTGTTTTTATGTTTTCTTGTCCGTCCCATGCTATAATAGATTTTGAAATTTCACTTTGCTTTTCTTACCACTTACTTTTCTGTTCTTGTGTTTACGTTTCTTCGTTTTCCTTTTTGCAGGAAGTCCGCTTAAGCCATTAGTTCCTGATCCACCTCTCATCGCTCGCATGAGCAGAAGACCTCCTGTGATTATTCCACCAGCTACCAGCAGTGACTTTCCAGGATTTGCTTTCACCCATGTCGTAGTCTTTTGAACGATGCCAGTTTTCTCTGAACCATCCTGAGTTTGTACAGCATCGCCAGGTGTTTGTACTCATCTGGTACAAGCATGGATCCGCTGGCGGTAGGTTCATTTGATAATACAGGCTTAGCAATCGAGCAGGAGCTGAATATATTTTTGTCGTTTCATTGGTTTTGATCGTTGTTGCAGGCACAATGAGTGCGGGTGCGTATGATCGCGTTGGTGTTTGTGTTGATGTTGTTGGTGACGTTGCTGTTACAATTTGTTTAGGTGCGATGATCGGGCTTGTAACAATTGACTTTACAGCCGTAGTTAGTTTTGATACCAGTGTTGGTTGTTGTTGTGTTACGGGTGTTGCCGCATAGCTATCATACCTGAAGGCGTCTTCATCTTCCGGTATCATCGAAGGAGCAGATGCAGCAGTACCTGCATTGTCGGTGTCACTCTGAAATGATTTTTCATTGCTTCCACCTTTGATGAATAATCCCTTCACTTGTTTCAAAGCTCCAGCGATGGCAGCCACAGCCGTAGTTGCTGCCGCAATTGCTGCACCGCTGGCAAGTTCACCGAGTCCTTCAATGTTATCGCTGTAGATGATGTTATACTCATCCTGGTCTGCATACACATCGCTTAAGCCACTGAGACCACTCAAGGGTACATTCCTATCTTTATTACCATTGCCTTGTAGAATGGCTTTCTTAAGATTTTCCTTTTTACCTCCGGCTTGCCAATAGACTGTCTCAGCTCTGTCTTTTATGGAACGAAGCTTTTTCAGTTCGCTCAAGTTCATACCCTTGGCTTGTGCCTGGGAATCGGTGAGGTAACCGTAACGCAATCTGCCTGCAACATTCATGAGGTTAATTTTCATGGCTAACAAAAAGCCATTCCTCAGAAGTAATGTGGCGGGGATTGACGTAGCGGTTGATGACCCGAATTCCGTCTCCCACTTTATCGCCTACCTTCTTCACCGTTTTCTTTACCGCCTTCCCAACTTTCTTGAAGATGTTTCCCATCTCCTCATCATCGTACACTGAAGCAAGATCAGAGAGGTCAACATTTTCATGTTCTATGAGGTCAAAAGTTTCCTCTTGCATGTCGTTCTCAAATCCGTCTAAATAATCCAGTCTCATATCGTAGTCTTTACATTCTAAATAAGGTTGTTCATCATCAAACCTGTCCTTTACACAATCAATCACGATGTAGTGGCCACGTTCATCGATATAGTTGTCCCGATGACCTGGCTTGGGAACGATGGGATACACATGTTGCCATCGTGGTACTTCCGGATATCGCTTTGGATATTTCGTTATCCTGGCGATGCAATCAATATCAAGAGATCGGAGGATGGAGAGAATGAATACGGTATAACAGTCACAGTCAACTCCTGTCTTCCTATCGCTCCATGCCCTTCTGGGACTTCGTACTTGTTCAACTCCTTCCTCGTCTCTCTTGTATTGTATGTGGTTGTACACAAAGTGCCAGATGTTGGAACAGGTTTCTTCCAGCGTCTTACCCTTCAAAACTTTTGCAATCTTTTCAGTTTGCCACACCGTTTGTGGCAATGCCTTGCGAATGAGTTTCATCGTGTCTTCTACATTCGCACTCTTCTTAACCGTTGTATCGGTTTCACCTGGGGGTGGAAAGAGATGATCGAACTCCCTTCCATCTCGCAATCGCCTCTTTCTGTCCGCTACCATACGCCTCTGTCTTTCTTCATCATCTTTTTATAGCTGTCGTCAGCAGCCTTTCCTCCGCCCAAAGTGATCATGTCTATTTTCTTATAGGGGAAACTATCGTTGATTGTCGTTACTGTGTGTACAATCAAATTGAGTTTACCCGTCTCTCTGTATTCTTTCACCAATGCAGGAACCGTTGTGGCCAGACTCAGAAACCCAAGCTTGATTTTTATTGGATCAAGATTGACTTCACGAAACTTGGGTATGGTCAGGTTCACATCTTTCACTTCGGATGATGCTATGGTTTTATCCGCATAGATCATCTTCACAAAAGGGTGCTTCACCTGGATACTTCCACCACTTGGGTTCTTCAACTTCACTTGAATGGCCAGCTCAATTCCGCTCAGGTTTACCGTGTGAATAGAAACTTTTGTTTCAGTTTCCAATTCATTCGAAAGTCTGTTGAGTTTGAGCAGGTAGCTGCCACCAAAGTAGATTGCTGCTACCGCACCGGCTCCGATCAGTATGTGACTACTCTTGATCATTGCGCTTTTTCCTTCTGAACCTGATGCCTTTTACCTTGTTAAGTTTCGCATAGTCTTTCACTCGGTCTTTGTGCTTTTGCCAGAGTGGACTAAAGACGTCAGCAATGATCTTGAAGACAAGACAGATGATACCTCCACAATGGCTTGCAGCGCATAGTCCAGAAGAAAGAAAAGATTTACGTTGGCCAGCAGATTAAATGCTGCTCCGAAAAGAAAGGCAATCCCATTGCCCATCCCATGATTTTGATTTATCGCTGTGTCCATGGGTCAAAGATGTAGTGACCCAATAGAGCAGGTTAACGATTGTTAACGGTCATGAATGACTGTGCAATTTTATGTAGGATTGTGAAGGTTTGTAAAGGAATGTGAAGGAATTTGAAAAGAATTTGAATGAATGTTCCACGTGGAACTATTTTATCTAAATTAGTAGCCTTTAAACCACAATAATATGCAACCGATCGATAAATCCTGGTTAGATATTTTCAAAGAATTCCACAATAGACTTATTAGGGATGATCGTGGTGACTATTGGATATCTTGTCAATGGAGAAGTGAGCTTACTAAAGGAAATGACATGTATTACCCTCTTAAGGCCTTGGTTGTTTTACACAGTTTTTCCATTTCAGGAGATGGAACTGTTATTTATGAAAACTAACTAAGCCCAATAATCAGCCAAAAGCTCCGCTTGTTTAAGAACCGTTTCAATTGCCTTCGGTTGTTTATCAGGAGGATAACCATATTTATTAAGAGTTCTTCTAACAAGCACCATGAGTTTTGCTCTGGCACTTTCACGAATAGTCCAATCTATTGTGGCGTTTGACCGAACCTTATCGGCAATTTCTTTTTGCGATAATTCGCAACGTCTCATCACCTAATATATTCACTGCGCTATCATTTATTTCAAGCGCATTATAAAAAGCCACTTCATCATTTGTTAATCCAAGCTTTTCGCCTTCTTTGTCCGCTTCCTTAATTTGTTTGGCTATATTGATTAGCTCTTGAATAATTTCAGCGGTCGTTAGTAAATTATTTTGATATCGCTTTATTGCAGCTTCCAGCATTTCAAAGTTTCTTGCTCTTCACAAGATTAGTCTTAGCGCGCTGTTTTAATTCATTATTCAAAATCTTTTTCAGCAACTCAATTGCAAGATTCTTGTGCTGCATCCCTTGAACTTCCAGTAAGAACTCATCAGACAGAATCTCCAATCCTGAAATTTCAGGTTTATCCATTCCGGCAGCATCAAAAATGTCAATTACCTTATCGCTGTTTAAAGCTTCATCAACTATTTGCTTAATGGCTGTTTCAACCTCCAGATCCGATTTCCCTTCACCTGCCGGACTATCAAACTTGGCTAGCCTTGATTTCACTGCCTGGAAGAAGGCTACCTCCGGCAAATACGGTTGAACTTCCTGCTTAGTAATGCAAAGTGAAAGGGATTGGCTTAACAAACTTACCTCCCTAATGAATCGTTCTTTGCCATCCTGGAGACCTAAAATATGCTCTTCGGCTTGTAGGATGATTGATAATTTTTCCTGAGGATTTACTGCAAAGAATCTGCGATAATTAAAACTCGAAACCCCATCATAATACGCTTCGGGTTCCTCTACCAAAATATCTTTTTGTGTCTTGCTATTTTCTTCAAACATTTGGCGTACTACTTCTAGTTTTCAGTAAATATTTCAAATGCCTTTTGAATATTTTCTGCCGGATCACCCCTTGCCACCGGCTTCACCATAAAATGCCAAAGCCTTTTTCAAATCCGTTGCTATACCCAGATAGTCAACAATTAATCCTCCGGGTTTATCCTTAAATACGCGGTTAACTCTTGCAATTGCTTGCATGAGGTTGTGGCCTCTCATCGGCTTATCCACATACATGGTATTCAGACAGGGCGCATCAAAGCCAGTAAGCCACATATCGCGAACAATCACCAACTTTAGTTCGTCTGCTGGGTCTTTCATTCTTTCCGAAAGATCCTTTCGCTGTTGCTTCGTGGTGTGGTGCCTTGATATTTCAGGACCATCGGCACTATTTGTGGTCATTACCACTTTGATGGCTCCCTTCGTTAAATCATCATTGTGCCATTGTGTTCGAAGCGAAATAATTTCTTTGTATAGACCAGCGGCAATTCTTCTACTCATGGCAACAATCATTGCCTTACCTTCAAAAGTGGTTTGTCTCTTTTCAAAATGAGTAACAATATCTTTGGCGAGATTCTTAACACGATCTTGGTGACCGACAATGGCCTCCAACTTTGTCCACTTGGTTTTGGCTCTTTGCTTATCACTTACCTCTTCATCCAGCTCTAGCTCTTTATCAAATTCATCAATTAGTCTTTTGCCTTCTTCGTCCAGGTTAACTTTAGCTAATCGACTTTCATAGAAGATTCTAACAGTTGCTCCGTCATCTACTGCATCTTTTATGTCGTAACGGTCAATATAATTTCCGAAAACTTGTGGTGTGTTAACATCGGTTCCTTCAATAGGTGTTCCAGTAAAACCGATATAAGTTGCCTGGGGTAAGGCATCACGCATGTACTTGGCAAAGCCATACGCGATACGTTTACCAATTACTTCCTTGGTTTCCTTATCTTTTTGATCAATTAGTTTAGCTTCAAATCCATATTGTGTCCGGTGAGCCTCATCTGCAATCACCACAATATTCTTTCTGTCCGAAAGTTGATCGTAAACGGACTTATTATCTTGTGGTAGGAATTTTTGAATCGTGGTGAATACGATACCGCCACTCGCAACTTTTAATAACTCTTTTAAATGATCCCGGTTCTCTGCTTGTACTGGCTCTTGACGTAGTAATTGCACAGAGGAGGCAAACGTATCAAATAGTTGGTCGTCCAGGTCGTTGCGGTCAGTAATAACTACAATAGTTGGATTTTGCATTTCTGGAGAAGTGATAAGCTTCCCCGAATAGAAAACCATGCTCAAGCTTTTTCCGGAGCCTTGCGTATGCCAAACAACACCACCTCGCTTGTCTCCATGAATGCCAGAAGCGTTAATCGAAGAGTGCACTGCTTTATTTACTGCATAGTATTGATGATAAGCAGCTAGCTTCTTAACCGTTTGGATTTGTATAAGCCCCGTCTTAGAATCCTCTTTTTTCGATTTTTCGAATACGATAAAATTGCGAATAATATCGAGTATGGTTGCCGAATTCAACATGCCCTTTAGCAGCGTTTCTAATTGGGGTTTGAATCTTGATGCTTCTTTTAATCCATCTGCCGTTTTCCAGGCCATGTACCGGCTTAGGTCTGCCGATACGCTACCAGCCTTGCATTCTAATCCATCTGAAATGATGCAGATTGAATTATATGTAAATAAAGTAGGTATAGTCGCCTTGTATGTTTGTATTTGCTGATAGGCACTTTTTAAGTCTGCGTTCTCACTCGCAGCATTTTTCAATTCAACAAGAACCAAAGGTAGACCATTCACAAATAACAATACATCGGGGCGCTTTGTGTTGATTGCGTTCGATTATAGTGAACTGATTAACCACCAGGAATTGATTGCGGGAGGGTTTTCAAAATCTATAAGTGCAATTTCATGACTGCGCTCATAGCCATTTTCCTGATAGGGGACTTTTACTTTCTCGACCAACAACCTGTGAAATTCTTCATTATTATGCTGCAAATCAGGAGAAGCAATACGCAACACTTTTTGAATAGCAGCCTCCTGTGCTTCAACTGGAATAGAAGTGTTGATTTTAGCAATGGAAGCCCTTAAACGATTTATTAAAACGACTTCGCTAAAATTCTCTCTTTCACAAAATAGTCCTTCAGGTGAAATTTCTTTTCCATTTATATATACCCATCCCTGCGATTGAAGGATTTCAATGGATGCTTCCTCTATAATATTTTCAGTGATGGGTTTCAATTAGCTTGGTTGCTTAAAAGTTATAACATTTTCTCTGAACATGTAGGCTTCTGATGAGCCTAAATCCACCATTTTATTCAATAACCATATTAAATCATTTATAAGTTGTTTGCTGTTCTTTATCTCGGTGATGTGATTATAAAATAGTCTTTTTATTAAGCGTTCTCAGAAGGTGAGATTAAAGATAAACTTTGGCCTACGTCATTCTTAAATAAATTGACTAGTAAGGTTATTCCATCAGGTAAAAGGTCTTTTCTCCTACTGTTGAAAAAACATTTATAACGGACTGTGTTCCCGTTGGACCTAATGCCTCAATCATATCGTAATAAAAATCCTTTTTTCCTTCAAGGGACGCCAATGAGTAGCTGACTCTTTCCATTTTATATCCAACAGTAAAATACGTGCATGAATATGCTTTCCGTTTGTTTCTATTTTGGACAATAAGAAGGCCCATAATTCCCAAAAGTTATTAATTAAAAGAGTTTTTTCATTTTCATCATTTGAATTTGACAAAATTGTATCCAACTCATAGATAGTAAAATCAAGTAGATTTGAAACGAAATCAGCTAGATCATCCTTCCCCAAACATGCGGTCGGGTTTCACTATCAACTGCATCAAGAATTAAATTTATTACCTTCTTTGTAAGACTGTGGTCACCACGTAATGCGAGCTCAATCAGAAAATTTCTACATTCTGTAACATCATGATGTGAAATTTGCCGATCCTCGTTTCCAATCCTGTTGTATGAATAATTTTCTTTTTGTTAAGATCTTCAAGAAATAATGAAATAAATCGTTCAATAAATTGGGCATAATCTGCATCAGGATTGTAGTAGGGTGATTGCAAAAACTCTGACCAGTATGGAGCCTCTAAAAGTTTGGAAATCAATTTCCGACAAATCCAATTTTATCTTTTTTGATGCTGCAATTTGCTTTACAAAAGCAGCTTCCTTTTGCCTGGCGGTATTTAATCTATCTATGTCTTGGTCATCATAGAAATATGGATTGGACTTTCTGTGTTGAGAATATTTAATCAAGCCCAACCAAATTCGTTTCCCTTCTTGGGGGTGATGTTTGAAAAATATCGTCCTTATGTATTTGACTATCTTAGCGACTTCGTGCTCAGCAAGAGGTGCAAATAGAACATAAATCATTAGCGATATGAGTTCATTCCTATCCTCTACTTCTTTAACTGCACTGAACAACAGATGGAAGTTGGATAGTGAAACCTCCTTATCCATTAGATTATAATTCATGTTGAATCCATAACCACTTTCAAACGCTTCTTCAAGTATCATCACAACGGTGCCAACAATAGTCTCGATACACCATTTCTTTTGTTGACCGTCAAGATTGCTAATAAAATCACGGAGACCAATTACAGCTAATGTAACTGGCCGATCATATAGAACCTTCAGTTTGCTGCCATCAGAGTATTGTTGATAACATGTCGCCCAAACCTGAAATTCTATTTTTTCATTTCCCTCATAAACTTTTGCCAATTGACTTGAGAAGCTCATTGATTTAGAGTTATGCTCAAACTCGTCCTTGCCATCATCTATGAACTTAGATACTTCTTCATCGTATTGCGGCTCTACAGGAAAGCCACCTATTTTTCATCATATTCACCAACTTTATGATTCCTGATATCCATTTCTGTTAAAGCCTTTTTTCCAGGCTATATCCTGAGGAGTCATTTTAGCTTTAAGTCTTTCAAATATTTCAAAAATTTGAGGATTAAGCTTTCGACTATTGAACTGATAGTCCAAAACAAAGTCCCTTAATCCCCTCATGAACTTTTACGATGGGGTAGTTGATTGGATTTCCATCGTTCCTCCTGCGCAAAAGATATATGATCATCCATTGGGCATAGAGTTGTCGACTCTCTAAGAGCACGATTTAAGTCCCATTCGTAGTTCTCTCTGTTTCCGAGAATAGGTAGCATTGCAACACCTACTTCATCAGGGTATGCCATTGTGATGCTTGCAAGAACACCAGATATTGCCACGTTGTTACTATTTCGTAATAAATAATCGAAAATGAATTCCAAATTCTTCCTACTGATTTGAGTTGATCTATTTGCTATTTCTAACAGATATTTTTCCAAGCTCATCAATATGCATTCAATTGCGTAATGTGTGACGCTCGAACCCCTAAAAGCACACCATAGCTCTGATCCGCTCCAATGGGTCACAATAGAATTATCAGTTAGTAGGACTTCTATTTGCTTTAGCGATTGCTTGTGTTCACAATCAACTTTTACATAAAAATCAATGGAGTAATTTATAAATTCTGTAATAAACTTTATGCCAATACGGGGATCGTATAAAAGGAGATTGTAAATCGGTGTCTTGTAAATCCCTGATGGGAAGAAATGAAATTTATCTTCGATCCCCCAACATCTATCGAAACTGACACTGGTATAGCCAATCATTTCGGCAATACTTCCCTTGGTAGGTTTTTTGATAGGCTCGGATTTCCATTCTTTCCATGTTGTTTCGTAATAAGTTCTGGAAGAACTTTTATTAGACGCTGGTTCCCAATGCCAGATAAACACTTTTCAATTACACTTTCATAAAAACTATTTAACTTCCAAAAATTCTCTTTTCTCTTTTCTTATGTGCCCTTTCAACAAGATGCCTAATTTCGTCTTTCGAAATCTCAGCTAAATTGAAAAGGATACTTATCAATGTTTTTGCTTTCTCTTTAACAAACTCTTCCATCCAGAATTTATCACCAGACTCTACTTTGCTGATATATTTGATAGTTATAGTCTTGGCTGCATACAATTCTTCCTGAGAAATAGATGAATACTTGAAAATCAATAGATATTTCCAATCGTATAAAAAATTTACTATCGATAATTTCAGATTGTCAATACTATCAATTTTGTTTGACACAAAGCTTAGCGTCTCAGGCCAACCAGAACCAATGGGTAGGAGAAGATTAAAATTATTGTTATCTAAATTACTCTCCTTACAACATGTCTTAATTAGATGAAGGCAACGGTTAAGAAAATGAGCATTACTTTCAAGTAATTGATTCTCGAACTTTTTAAAAAAAGTGTGACAGCTATCTGATTTAAAGACGGCAACTAGTAATTCATCTGCCAAATACTTCTCAACTGAAGCATCATTGATTGCGTGATTAATAAACTCATTAACTTTTTCGCTGCTATCGATCGGTAATCTTCTACCCAAAGTCGAAAGTCCTTCTTATTGCAGGTTCATTACCTAGTTTTTTAAACAATCACCTGGTGAAACACTATCTTCATATGTTAGATACATGACGTACTAAAGCCCAATCTTCAAGAATGTCGTGAGTCGGTGCGTATTTTCTATTATGCTTTTCTTGAAAAATTATTTCATCACGTTCTAATGCCTGTATGGCAGATGCGTCAGAATTGCCAGGGTGAGTAAAGAGCCTCATCTCTTTTGCCCGCTTAACTGCAATTTCAATGAAGGCGGTTTCGCGTTTAATTGGCATTCCATCTTTTGTGTCACTTACATCTGCTACAAGCGTATTCCATAGACTATTTTTAAATTCAGTTGAGCTAAAATTTGAAAACTCCTCAGATGTCCTATTGAAAGAAGAAATAGCAAAGTCAAGATATTTAGGCTCTTCAACACCATTCTGATTTTGGGGTTCTTGACAACTTCTTTTATCTGAGGAAATCTTGTTGCGACCTTTGTAAGTTCATCGTCATCTAACAATGAAACTTCAGCAACCCCAAGCTATTCTTATCAATCCCAAATTTTTGAATGACAAGATCAATGG
>JADJRT010000018.1 GCA_016712035.1 Flammeovirgaceae bacterium
AGTTGAGCAACGGACGCGCTGAATTGGTAGCAGGTCGCGGAAGTTTTATTGAATCGTTTCCCTTGTATGGATACAACCTGAAAGATTACAATGAACTGTTCGAGGAAAAGCTGGAGCTATTACTAAAGATAAACACCGAAGAACCGATCACATGGAGTGGAAAGCATCGTGCTTCTCTTAAAGACCAATATGTATTGCCTCGTGCCGTGAATAATCATTTAAATATTTGGGTTGCTGTAGGTGGCACACCAGAATCGGTGGTGCGAGCAGCAAAGTTAGGGTTGCCCGTAATCTTCGCCATCATTGGCGGCAACCCAGCACAGTTTAAACCGCTGTTTAAGTATTACAAGGAGTTGTATGAAAATTTTGGGCACGACATGAAGAACTTTCAGGTGGGTGTTCACATGCACAGTTTCTTTGGTGAGAACAGTAAACAAACAGCCGATGCGTATTATCCTGTATACTCAGCGCAGATGAATCGCGTAGGTGCCAGTCGCGGTTGGGCTCCATTCTCGCGCGATCAATACGAGTTTGGAAGAGGCAAGGACGGTGCGTATTTGTTTTGGGATGCCAACGAAGCGATCGATAAAATCCTGCAAATGAACGAGATGTTTGGTCTCAACCGCTTTTCTGCACACATGGATGTAGGTGGTCCTTCGCATGCTATGTTAATGAAGTCGATTGAAATTTACGGAACCAAGATTGCACCTACGGTGCAAGAGACGTTAGGTAACGTGTAATTATTGTTAAACCATTCCGTAAGCTTGTTTGTGATGAACACCAACAAGGCGGAAGAGAATACCGACAAAGGCCTAGAAGAAAAAAATACTCGAACCAAACAGCCCTAACCAAAGGGCTATGACGGGAATGGAAAGTGCCAGTAATACAAATGTTACCCCTAGCTTTCCTTCATGATATTTATATTTTCCAATTAATTTATTATACCTCTGATTTCTAAAAATCAGAGTATAGTTTAATAACAAAGGCGGTCCTACAAAAAGAATAACAAAACTAATAGGGTCACCAATTTTTTGAGGAATTATAGGGATTTTAAGATCATAAAAATAATTATCTAGCGAACGCTCAACATATAATATAATAAAAAAAAAGTCCAAAGCCATTGCAACTGTCATATATGTTAAAGTCATGAATTGCCAATTATTTTTATTGGCAGGTTGGCTTCTAGCTTTAAGAATAATGTCTACCCAAATCAAATAAAATAATCGCATATCGTTTAATGATATCCTAAGCTGTTGTTCACCCCAGTTGGTGTCCTTCACCAACTTGAATGATTATTTACTGAAACACTCTGACATAATCCACCACCATGCGCTGCGGGAAAATAGTGGTAGCATCCGGATCTCCAGCCCACTGCCCCAGATCGCTAAATTGAAAAAAAAGAATTTCTTTGAATTCCGTAAGGCCAACCGGTGTGATGTCAATAACATGATAAAGTTTGTCGTCTATATACCATTTAATCTCGGTGGCGGTCCATTCAATAGAGTATACATGAAATTGGTCTCCAGCAGTTGTCCATTATACAATCCTTTATGACCCCCGTATGAAACATGGCCAAGACTGTCCCAATGGGCAGTGCCATAAACCACACTGTCGCGGCCACCACCGCCAATGGTTTCCATAATATCAATTTCACCACACTTAGGCCATCCTACTGTAGCAAAGGAAGTACCGAGCATCCAAAGTGCGGGAAACATGCCCTTTCCTTTGGGCATTAATGCCCGGATATCCACGCGGCCATATTGAAATGTTTTTTTATTTTGTGTGGTCAGGCGTGAGGAGGTATAAATTTTACCTGCTATTCTTTCCACTTTCGCCCGAATGATCAGGTAGCCAATGTGTACGCTGGTATTCTCTCTTTATAATATTGTAGTTCATTGTTGGAATGGTCCGATTTCGTAATTCCAGTTAGCTGCGTTGAGGGTGTCCCGTAAACTCATCTTGCCACACAAGAGTCTTCCTGCATAGGTGAGCGGGAGTGGTATATCCAGCCGTTGGATGGCGGTTCACTAACCTGAACGGGGATGCTTACAGTTTTATCTAATGAAAATTATCTTTGAAATAGCGGTGGTACTAACCTCGTAGGTTCCGGAAGTAACATAGAGATGCGTGGTCTGGCCATCCGCAACAGTCAGCGGTTCATTGAGTCCTTCACCAAAATAAAAAATAAACTGTACGACATTATCTGCAGTAGCTTGAAAGGTCACGAGGCCTGTACCATCAGTAGCGATGGTTGTTGTTACATTCAGGTTGGTGGGTTTAAGAATTGCGGGCGCATCGTCCCCTTTGCAATTAGAAAGCAAAAGGCCACAACAGATGAGCAAGAGTCGATAAAGACTTTTCATTGTAAGTGATTTGAGAATCTAAGGTAATTAGAATATCTGTTCTTTTTTTTGCGTTTTTATTCCTGGTGTAGTCTAGCGATGTTAATCATTCACAATCTCTTCATAATGCCCGGTGGCAACGGTCATGATAAAAAATAGGGACAATACAAAATACGTTCCGCCCATAATCCAGCAGAGCCAGATACGCAATGAGGAGATGCTCGTCAACGAAGGATTAATAAATATCAGATCTACGGGCTTTACACGTTTAGATTGTAACAAAGCCAACGGTACTTCGCCATCTGTTTTCTCTACATATTGAATGCTGTCGAAAGGAAATTGAATTACTCTCTTCCGATTAGCGTCATAAAAATTCTTTTGCATCTCAAGCAAGACTGCAGTTGATTCATATTTATTTGAGTATTTGAGATTTTTAATTACTATCCAGGCTTTGTTGTTGAAGGCAACCGGCATAGTGGCAGTGTAATTAAACCGAGTATCAACTTTGCCATCTTCATCCATTTCAGTTTCAAAAGAAACGGAATCAAAAAACAGCTTATAATCGGGTTCAAGTTTAGGGATAGATAAAAATGTTTCAGTGGTTTCTCTGAGCTGATTAATTGAGTTTATTTCTACGATACGATCGGTGAGTAACGATATCCCGTTTAACGGCAAGAAGGGAGCCGCCAGCATAGCCATATAATATACCGTTGGCACCGTAGTAACTCCGGCACCTCGAAACTGAACCCTACGAATCTTTTCACGGAAGTACTTATAGTAAATAATTATAGAGCCAATAAGTATGAAAGGAATGTATACCAGGAGGGACGGAGCCAGGTTTAAATATTTGAGTAAAAGATGTAAACCCGTAATCGAAACACTGTAAATCACGGTTACAGCGAAATAACTGGTAATGAGTTTCTTTTGGGGAGAAGACAAAGCCATGTACCAAAATAGTGAAACTTCCCGGCTCCGCATTATCTTTCTGATAATCCACAACTTGTCTTACTTTTACAAACCACATTCAACTACCGGTTATGAATATCAAGTATTGGCTTATCATTCGCGATGATTCAAAGCGGACCTTCGAAGTGTGTGGTAGGGAGAGTAATGACAATGCTTTTACGAATCGAACTCATGCTATGCAAAAAGCGGGGATGAATGTTACCTGCATGACACCTCCCGTTAGCGGAAAACCTTCCAGCAAGGAGCTGATAAAGTATGATGGGTATCCGCGGGAAGATGGCCTGCAAGATCGCCTGATGAAACAGTTTCTGGAAATAACCCTGCGAAACTCGCATAACGAATGGGACGAGCCATTCGAAAATTAGTTTCCCTATTGCTATGCCATCAATTCGCCATCTCGCGAACAAGATTAGATTGTAACTCTTTGATAATCAAATTTCTAAATTTCCGTATAAGAAGATTTGACCTACCGAAGAGAGTTAGATTTCTAAATGTGTTTGAATGAAGTTTAAGTCTTAGCGTGCCACTACATTTTAATTCAGTAACAGTTAAACAAAACTATTTAGAACGGTTTAAAATATAGCAACCGATTGTTTGGTACAGCTTTGAGAACTACTTTTGATCAATACATCTAATCGATCAACCTATACTAATCTTATGAAATGGCTTCTTGACCTTTTTTCAAGTTCACTTGGCAGAAAAGTGTTGATGGCCCTGACGGGGCTCTTTCTAATTCTTTTTCTGATCGTGCACTTAATTGGTAATCTGCAACTCCTCAAAAACGATGGGGGCGCGGCATTTAACTCCTATGCTGAATTTATGGGTTCAAATCCGTTGATCCAGCTCGTTTCCAAAGGAAATTTTGCATTCATCTTACTTCATATTATTTGGGGTATAATGCTTACCATCCGAAACAGAAAAGCCCGCGGCACAGTAGGGTATGCGCAGCCAAACAAAAATTCTATTTGGGCATCCCGAAATATGGGCTTGTTAGGTACAATCATTTTCATCTTTTTGGTTTTGCATATACGTCACTTTTATGCCGAGGCTCATTTTGGAAATTTGCCAACGCAGATGCATGACGGCAAGGAGGCAAAAGATTTGTATGGTCAGGTTGCCATTTGGTTTGACAAAGGTTGGTATGTAACACTCTATGTTATTGCTATGGCCGCGCTCGCTTTTCACTTGTGGCATGGCTTTACCAGTGCATTTCAAACCCTTGGGTTAAACCATATGAAATATAATTCTGTTATTAAATTCGTTGGAAAGGCTTACGCTATTCTGGTACCAGCTGGGTTTGCACTAATTCCAATTTGGATGTTTTTTGTTTAATCATTGTCGACTAAGTTTTTTAATATCTTAAGCATAGATCATGAAGCTAGATTCAAAAATTCCGGAAGGACCTGTAGCGGAAAAATGGACAAAACATAAATTCAATCTTAAGTTGGTCAACCCGGCCAACAAAAGAAAGTATGACGTAATCGTTGTGGGCACGGGGTTAGCAGGCGCGTCTGCCGCTGCTTCATTAGCGGAGTTAGGTTATAATGTTAAAGCTTTTTGCTATCAGGATAGCCCTCGAAGAGCTCATAGTATTGCGGCTCAGGGTGGAATCAACGCGGCTAAAAATTATCAGAATGATGGTGACAGTGTTTACCGCTTATTTTACGATACAGTAAAAGGAGGAGATTATCGGGCGCGTGAAGGCAACGTCTATCGTCTGGCCGAGACCAGTGTAAGCATCATAGACCAATGTGTGGCACAAGGAGTTCCTTTTGCGCGAGAGTATGGTGGATTACTAGCCAATAGGTCATTTGGTGGCGCACAGGTATCCCGAACCTTTTACGCACGCGGCCAAACGGGCCAGCAATTATTGTTGGGTGCCTATGGCGCGTTGAACCGGCAGATTGCGAATGGCAAAGTGAAGATGTATAACCGAAGCGAAATGCTTGACGTGGTAATTGTTGACGGTAAGGCCCGAGGCATTGTTACGCGTGATTTAATAACGGGTAAAGTGGAGTCGCATAGTGCCCATGCTGTTTTACTATGTACGGGCGGATATGGCAACGTATTTTTCCTTTCCACGAATGCCAAAGGCTGTAATGTCACCGCTGCCTGGCGCGCTCATAAGAAAGGGGCTTATTTCGGTAACCCGTGCTTCACGCAAATTCATCCAACCTGTATTCCTGTTTCGGGCACGCATCAATCTAAGCTTACGCTGATGTCGGAGTCGTTACGAAATGATGGCCGGGTGTGGGTTCCAAAAAAAGCGATGCCCGGTTTGAAGTCTAAAGATGCAATGAATCTTCCGGAGGCAGACCGCGATTATTTTCTAGAGCGAAAGTATCCTTCGTTTGGTAATTTGGTTCCACGCGATGTCGCATCCCGAAATGCAAAGCAAGTGTGCGATGAAGGTAGGGGAGTTGGTTCGGGATTGGCTGTTTTTCTTGACTTCACCGATGCGATAAAACGCGAAGGGGAAGACAAGATTCGAGCCAAGTACGGAAACCTTTTCGACATGTATCAACAGATTACCGGAGAGAATCCATATAAAGGGCCGATGATGATTTACCCGGCTGTTCATTATACGATGGGTGGATTATGGGTGGACTATAATTTAATGACTACAGTTCCCGGACTCTATGCATTGGGCGAAGCTAATTTTTCTGATCATGGCGCAAACCGGCTTGGAGCCAGTGCTCTCATGCAGGGTTTGGCCGATGGCTATTTTGTAATCCCATACACGCTTGGTGATTACCTGGCTACGATCGGTTGGAATGATAAAGTTGGCACCGATCATCCGGCTTTTAAAGAGGCTATAGATGGCGTGAATGAACGCTTGAATAAGTTACTCAATATTAAAGGCAAAAAGACAGTGGACGAGTTTCACCGGGAGTTGGGTCTCACGATGTGGGAGTATTGCGGAATGTCGCGCAGTGAAGAGGGCTTGAAGAAAGCGAAAAAGATCATTCAGGATCTTAAGGCTGAGTTCTGGTCAAATGTGAATGTACTCGGTTCATCCAACGAACTGAATCAGGAGTTGGAAAAAGCCGGCCGCGTTGCGGATTTTATTGAACTTGGTGAGTTGATGGTGGATGATGCACTGAACCGTAGCGAATCGTGTGGTGGTCATTTCCGCGAAGAATCGCAAACTCCGGAAGGGGAGGCACTTCGCAAGGATGATGAATTTGCCTATGTATCAGCGTGGGAATATAAAGGAGACAATCAGCCAGAATCATCATAAAGAAGAATTGAAATTTGAGAATGTTAAGTTAACGCAAAGAAGTTATAAATAGGTTTTAAGGAAGTTAGAGTGTAACAACCAGAAACCAATCACTAATAATTTTATCGAAATGAAGATTACGTTAAAAGTCTGGAGACAAAAGGATGCTAACAGTAAGGGTGGATTCAAAACCTATCAGCATGGTCATGTTTCAGAAGACATGTCATTCCTTGAAATGATCGATGTGTTGAATGAAGAGTTGGTAAAAAAGAATGAAGACCCTATCGCCTTTGACCATGATTGTAGAGAAGGCATTTGCGGCATGTGCAGTTTATACATCAACGGTAGGCCTCACGGGCCACTTCAAACAACCACCTGTCAGCTGCATATGCGGTCTTTTAAAGATGGTGAAACCATTACCATTGAACCGTGGCGGGCAAAAGCTTTTCCGGTCGTTAAAGATCTTGTTGTGGACCGTACTTCCTTTGATCGTATTCAACAGGTGGGTGGGTATGTAAATGTGAACACCGGGGGTGTGCCGGATGCCAATGAAATACCAATCCCGAAGCGAATTGCCGATGAAGCCTTTGATTCGGCAACGTGTATTGGTTGTGGTGCCTGTGTGGCAGCTTGTAAGAATGCCTCAGCTATGCTATTTGTTGGCGCTAAGATTTCTCAGTTTGCCTTACTACCACAAGGTAAAGTGGAGAGCAAAGAAAGAGCAGAAAAAATGGTAGCTCAAATGGATGCGGAAGGATTCGGTTCTTGTACAAATACCTATGCTTGCGAAGCGGAATGTCCCAAAGGAATTAAGATCACCAATATAGCGCGGATGAATCGCGAGTATCTTGGAGCTATGGTAAGTTCCTATCAGGTGGAGGTTCAAGGTGGTGATTAAAACTTGCTAAGCAGAACTATTCACATTTACATGCCCCAACGCTAATTCGGACAGAAGATACCGCTTTGTTTACTGATAAAGACCCCAGGGATAGAGATTAACTATTACTTGATTGGATACATCTCGAATTTTTGGGTATCAAAATACTTTATTCGATTTGGAATTGTCTGTAACGTAACACTCTTCAGGGATTGAGAGATTCTATCTGAACGATGGCGAACAGCCAGGTATAACAGGAAAGATTCTGCTATATCTTCTCTTTTAGGATTATCAAGTGCATACGTGGAGATGAAATTCCCATCGGATTCCTGGGCTGAAATCCAGCCGGCAGAAGTGGCATGGGCGGCATCCAACGAGGAATGAGAGGCTTCGTGAACAAATGTCTCTTCTAGGATGCCATCCTTTTCATATTGGGTGGCTTGACCGGTATGAACAAGAAGATTATTATTCCGCCACCAAAGGGTTCAGTGCCTTTATGAATCCATACCGTTTCAACATCAACTCGCAAAGATGTTGGTAATCTACCAATTACCGTAGCAAATTTCAACGCTACTGTTTGACCTAGCTCTGGGTTTTGGAATTCAGGATTTACCTGGATTTCAATTGTAAGACCATCATCATAAGTTTAATTATAAATAAATGCAGGCACGGTAATAAATTTATTTACTCGCCTGTCATACATCAGGCGCATATCTTGACCAACATAAGAAAGACTCACAAACGTGCTAGGTCGGAATCCACAATTATATCTGGGTCTAGGAAAATTGTTCCGTCAAATGGTGGGCCTGCTGGAGTCGTGGGAGTAATCGCTTGCTCACTTTGATTATTGCAAGAAGTGATAGCAACAAAAAGAATATGAGTCTTATCACTAAAATTCTTGTAACTATGGGTTGTGATTCGCCTACTACCTAAAACTTGAAATTACTCGCTTTTACAGGCCTCTACGCCAATCCGGCCCGAGGATATAGCTTTGGCTACAGATAGACCAATGTTGCCACCAGCTAAGATAATATCCCGCTCAGGGCCGGTATCTGACAAGTGAACTTTAACGCAAGCTTCCAACTGGATAAGATCAGCATAAGAGATAATAGTTTCGTCAGCAAGTTGCGTCAATATCGTTTCACTCATTCCTGTTTTCGAATCTACCGGATTTAATAAGGCGGCTACATCGGCCCCGGGGGTAGCGAGGTCTCCTAAATGTAAATGTAGGGGTAACTTATTGTTGCCTGAAGTTCCACTTAAGGTTACAAGCAGAGTCGAGGTTCCGTCCCTTCTTTCCTTGATAGTTACAGTTCCCGAAGTGTTATATTGAGATCCCGGCTGTAGTGCGTATGTGGACTCGTTCCCCGTAAATTCACTGGTCGTTTCATTTTCCTGGCAAGAGATTAAAATCATCCCACACAAAATCATCCCAATTACCTTTTTCATAGCCCTGTTTTATATGTCTAAAATTATTAAAATATCCCAAATTGTTCAACTATCGCCTTTTGCTTTAGATTTACAAGGAATCCATCATTTGGCATGGATATGGTATATTCGCGTTAACGAAATCAAGCTTATTTTAATTCTGTGAAGCGTATAGTTTTTTTTCTCTTGATCTTTTCCGGATGTAGCCCCTCGGTAACAAACTCATCCCTAAAATCTAAGCTACAAAGCGTTAAGCCCGACTGGTTAACCTCTAAGCCTATTCAGCCCAGTTATTATATTGGGATCGGCCATAGTGTTAAAGACGGCACTAATAATTATTTACAATCGGCTAAAAATAGCGCGCTTGAAGATCTTGTTTCAGAGATTAAAGTCAATATCTCCTCCACCTCTGTTTTAAGCATGATTGATGCAAATAAGGAGTTTCAGGAGCGCTATGAGCAGATTATTAAGACTACTGTAGCCGATGAAATTCAGGAATATGAGCAGGTAGATTCGTGGGAGGATGATCGGAATTACTGGCTTTATTATCGGTTGTCCAAGCAAAGATATAAAGACATCAAGGATCAACTGAAACGCGATGCAGTTGCTCAGGGGCTTGATTTTTTCATCAAGGCGAAAGAATCTGAGCGAAGATCAGAATTTGTCTTGTCATTGGGCTTTTATTATCAAGGGTTCCGGGCCATTGAAAAATATCTGGGCGAGCCTATCAGGATTGAATTTGAGGGGAAGGAGATCTTATTGACAAATGAAATTATTGCAAGCATGCAGTTACTCCTGGATAAGATTGAGTTAACCGTTTCTCCTGCTGAAATTATATTGAACCGGAGATTGGCACAAAATGATCTGTCAGTTTCAGCAAATGCGGTTGAAAAAAGTTCGCGCAAAGCTATAGGCGATCTGCCTCTTTCAGCCTTTTTTGAAAAAGGAGCGGGGGACGTATTTCCTAATTACAAAACCGATCTGGCAGGTCAGGCAAAAATCCTTTTAACCAAAATAAGCGCTCGCGATTTAGAGCAAACCGTAGCTGTTAAGGTAGACATGATGAGTTTTGCCGGACAACAAGGTTCTGCTATTTACTCGTTAGTTGCTGATAAAATGGTTGTACCAAAGGCAACGATTTTAATGAAAGTGCAACGGCCATTGGTCTATATCACTTCAGTTGAAAAAAGTCTGGGTGTCGACAAATCAAATCAACAACTCACGAACCGAATTAAAATTACTTGGCCAATTCCGGATTTGAATTTACGGATGACAAGACCAAAGCAGAGTTATCCTTGGATGTAAATTCTAATTCGGAGAAAGGGTCAGTTTCGGGTAGTATTTATATAACCTACGTTACTGCTGTAATACGGGTTTCTACTGCAACGGACAATAAGGAAATATATGCCACTACACTTGATCGTATTAAAGGCTTTAGCCTCGACTATGAACGCTCCAGTCAGGAAGCATACAATAAGTCGCTGGAGACGCTTGAAAAGGATAAGTTGCCAGAATTATTAAATGCTATTTTGCAGTAATTAGTTCGTTTTTGAGGTATTTACACCCTATTTAATGTGTATATAAAATCTAGTTTTGCAGAGTGGCCTATTAATTGCATTATCGTAAATTGCATAACCAAACTCAAATTGATATGAAAAAGTTAAATGTGTATTTAGTAGTGCTAGTTGCTGCGGCTCTGATCGCAGGCTGTAAAGGCAAGGATAAAATTCCTGCCGGTGAGAAAGAAGTGGTGGTACCTTGCTCAGGACCAGATTATTTTACAACGGCAAAGTTTTTCCGGGCTAATTCCATAGGGGAAAGCCAGGATCAGGTAACTTCTAAAAAGAAGGCCTTAACAAATGCCCGTAATGAGCTTGCACAAGCCATCAACACCACTGTAAAAACAGTAACCGACAACTATGTGAATTCACGTGAAATGAATAACAAGGAGGAGGTTGAAGAGCGATTTGAGAGCCTTAATCGCGAGATTGTTGATCAAACGCTTTCTGGCATCAAAACACTTTGTGAAAAACTTGTGAAGACTGATAATGGAACATATAAAACATATGTGGCCCTTGAACTTTCAGCCGATGAGTTAGTATCTAAGTACAACGAACGTCTTTCTAAAGATGAGCGTCTCAAAATCGATTACGATTATGAGAAGTTCAAGGAAACATTTGAAAAGGAAATGGAAAAAATGGGTAACAACTAAGTTATCCTAATATCACAAACGATCCCGATCCTTACCGATCGGGATTTTTTTATGGCAGGCTACTCACACACAGCTTTAGTTTCAAAATTGGGAATAAAGCCCTCGTTTAAAATATTGATTAGAGATGAGCCCATAGATTATTGGAATTGGATAAGTCCGCTTCCTGAGGGGGTTCTTAGATTGAACAAGGCTCAAAATGAAGGCATTGATTTCATTCATCTGTTTGTTACCAGTAATAAAATTTTTGAAGTTGAGTTTTTAAAACTAAAGATAGCCTTAAAGAAGCAGGGCTTACTTTGGGTTTCGTGGCCCAAGAAATCAGCAAAAGTAGAAACCGATTTGGATGAGAATAAAATCCGGAATTTTGGATTGGCAAATGGCTTGGTAGATGTAAAGGTGTGTGCGGTAAATGAAATTTGGTCTGGTCTCAAATTTGTTTATAGAACAAAGGATCGCTAAAACCTCTCAGCGAAGTCCATCACACAATTAACCCGATATATTTTGTGATCTTCAATGGCAATACCAATCCAATTGAAGCTGGGCTCCAGAATATTCTTGCGGTGTCCCAAAGATTTGATTCCGTCATCGATGAGAAGCGACATAACGATATCAAGTGGCTCCTCATTTCCATAATCACAATTTTCGGCAATAGTTCCTTTTGCTTTCGCTTTATTTCGAAGGCGGTCACTAAATGGAGTTCCATCCGAACTGGTGTGCCCTACCTTTCCGGATTTACCCATATCCACCGCGTGCATTCGTGCAATTTTCGTCAGAGGGTCTGAAAATTGTAATGCACTCATTTTTTCAGTCTTTTTAAATCTTCTATTAATGATTTGGCATAACTATTTTGGGTCATGTTATTCGACTGCAGATAATCATTTAAGTGGGATTTAATAAAACCTTTCGGATTAGTTCGTACCAGATTAAGCAATATCAAAACCTCATCTTCGAGGTTTTGAGCCATGCCTGGTTTTGCAACCATGAGCATAGATGCAATCAATCCACAGAATAATATCTTATTTTTCAATGAATTACTCACCCTCTATAATAATATTTTTATAGGCGCTAGGTAATTCCCAAACGCTTTTGAATTTCTTCTAACGAAACGCCTTTCGTCTCAGGAAATTTTGTCAATACCCAGATAAGTTGAAGCGTCATCATACCGGCAAAGAATGCAAAAATTATCCACGGGTCATCTTTTAACCATCCGTTTTCCTTGTCAAGGAAAATGGGTGTGAGCAATGTAATCAGAGCCGCAAACACCCAATGCACACTGGCTCCAAACGACTGGCCCAATGCCCGCGATTTGTTAGGGAAAATCTCAGAAATAAATACCCAAACAACTGCACCCTGACCCACGGCATGGGCTGCAATGAAGAGCAACAAAAAACTCATTAAAAAAATTGGACCCGATGTGAAGTAAAAGGCATAGGAAACCATGGAGAGGCTAACTATGTAACCCAGCGAACCCATTAGAAGTAAATTCTTTCTGCCAGTTCTATCAATCAAGTATAATCCGACAAACGTAAAAATCAGATTAATGCCACCAATAGCAATAGAGTTGAATAATGATTCCTTCGTTGCTAAACCAGCTCGCTCTAAAATTTCAGGGGCATAGTACAAAATGAAGTTTATTCCCGATAACTGATTGAATGAGGCAATAAAAAAAGCTAACAGAATCGGTTTAAAAAGTCTTTTAGTAAAGAATGGTTCACGGCTATTCGAATTTTCTGAGCTTTTATTTGCCTCTACAATTGACTTCAACTCGGCATCCGTATCAGTGACGCCCAAAGCAGTCAACACCGTTTTTGCTTTTTCCAGATCGTTCTTTCTTGTCACTAACCATCTTGGACTTTCAGGTACTCGTAAAACCATAATAGTATATATAGTGGCTGGTATAGCTTCTACCCCTAACATCCAACGCCAATCATTTGCTCCGTCAAATCCAACTAGAAAGTAGTTTGATAAAAAGGCGATAAGGATACCAAAAACTATATTGAATTGATACATCGCAACCAGTCGGCCACGAATATTAGAGGTTGAGATTTCAGCAATATAAGTGGGAGCTACTACGGATGAAACGCCCACGCCAACACCGCCAATAAAACGAAAGAAGGAAAACAAATACGGATCGGTGGCAAGTGCCGATCCGATAGCACTTGCTGTGTACAGAATTCCAATCCAGAACAATACTTTTTTCCTTCCATACTTTTCAGTAGGCCCTCCACCAAAAATTGCACCCAACACAGTTCCCCATAATGCCATCGACATGATAAAGAAGCCATGAAATAAAGGCGATGTATTCCAAAGTTGTTTGATAGGAAGATTGGCTCCTGAAATGACCACCGTGTCAAAGCCAAATAGAAATCCTGCCATGGCCGCAACAACGGAGTTAAAGAGAATGTATTGACGAGAAGTCATAATTGGGAAGGTTAGGGAGTATTAAAGTAAGATTTAGAACGGTTACTTCCAATTAGCTGGATCCAATCGCCACGATTTCACATAGATCAGTTGATCTGCATCCAGATATTTCTGATCAATGGCTTCTTTAAGCATGTGAGTAAAATCGCTGAGGCATACTAATGGAATGTTAGCATCAGCAAAGTTTTTGGTGGCGGTTTCAAAACCGTAAGTGAATATGGCAGCCATGCCAATTACATTACAACCAGACTCCTGCATAGCATGTGCTGCTTTCAACGAACTACCACCTGTTGAAATCAGGTCTTCAATTAGAACCACCTTGGCACCACTTTCGATTTTTCCTTCAATAAGATTGCCCATACCATGCTCTTTGGGTTTTGGTCTCACGTAAACAAAGGGAAGACCTAAAAAATCAGCAACTAAAGCCCCTTGCGGAATCCCTGCAGTGGCCACTCCGGCAATGTATGCGACTTGTGGAAAATTTTGCCGAATGACTTGTGCCAGATTTTCTTTGATATAAGTTCGGATTTCAGGATAGGAAAGTGCCAATCGGTTATCACAATAGATCGGTGATTTCCATCCCGAACTCCAGGTAAACGGTTGCTTATAGTTTAATCGGATAGCTCCGATTTTAAGTAGTCGGGAAGCGACCGGACCCGCTGTAGCTTCGTGAATCTTGATAGTACTCATAGCTGCAATTTATTAGGAAAGATACCTAAGGCCAAGACCTAAAACCCTTAATCGTTTATAATTTACCTATGATTGACTGATTTTATTGGATAGGGGTTGATTCATTGAAATTAATTTGGCTTTTTGCAACTATGAAATCGTCCATCGGGTGACATGAACCTTTTTATTAACGACATACCCATCCGGATACTTCATTTGGACGAGATGCCACCAACCGGCCATATCAACTATGAGTTAAGCGCTTCTGTGGAGCCAATCACGAAAGCAAAGCTGTTTCATCATGTTTGGATTCATGATGTGAGTATCTCCGATATGGACTTAATTCTTGACTTGCTAAATTCAAAAGTGCCCACTAACCTTTTTTCATTGCATCTTTCCGCCAAAGATTACGATGCCCTTAAGCTTTTCATTCTGTCAAAATTCAAAGTGATTAAAGCAGCGGGTGGTTTAGTAAAGAAAAAGGACAGACTCCTGATGATTTATAGGATGAAAAAATGGGATTTACCCAAGGGAAAGAAAGAATCGGGTGAAAAGTATAAAGAAACGGCCACGCGGGAAGTGGAGGAGGAGTGTAATGTAAAAGTGAAACTCGGAAAAAAAATCTGTACCACCTGGCATACGTATACGATGAATAAGAACAGTATGCTTAAGAAAACCAAGTGGTATGAAATGGATTTACTCGATGATTCAAAAAGCAAACCAAGCCTGGAGGAGGACATTGAAGAGTTGCGCTGGATGACACAAAAAGAGGTGTATCATGCACTAGAGAACTCCTACAAGTCAATTCACTTTGTTTTTGAGCAATATTACAGCAGGAAAGAAAGAACTGCGTAATTAAAGCTTGTATGGGATCATAGAAGAAATATCTCCTTGATACCGGTGAACTTCACGGATAATCGAAGAGTTGATTGAAGCAAACAGAGGTGAAGTAATAAGGAAGACGGATTCTAACTCGTTATTTAGATTTCGATTAACCTGGGCAATACTATTTTCGTATTCAAAATCAGTTGTATTGCGTAATCCGCGCAGTAAATATCGAGCCTTATTTTTTTTTGCAAATTCCGCGGTTAATTCAGAAAATGTTTTGACGGAGATGTTCGGATAGTTAGCAAAAGTCGTTTCGATTTTTTCAACCATGAGTGCGACCGGGAAATAACGTTGACTTTTGCTGCTGTTGTACCCAATGGCAACTATTATTTCATCAAAAAGGGAAAGCCCCCGCAAAACAATGTCTTCATGACCTTTGGTAAAAGGATCAAAGGAGCCAGGGAATAAGGCAATTCGCTTCATTCGTTTTTTAGTAAGTGCGTAGAATATAAATCAAAAAAATGATGTTCCTGAACCTCATCAAACAAGTACCCGAATTTCAAATAGGATGGTCTTTCACCAAAACTTACGTTCCTAACATACTTAACGAACTCCTGATAATGGGGTGAGTTCTTTCCAATATATCCCCATAACACAACTTCGCTTGTATTTTGATCAAACGAAAGCCCCTTCATTACCAACATGATGTACTTTACGTAATCAGAAAATTGTTTGATTAAAAACTGATTGTAGTAAATCAACTTGCCATTTTGAACAGCTAGTATGTGGAGTTTAAAGCGATCGACATAAACGTATAGCGGAGTTTTCTCCGTTCCTTTCGCATAATTAAGAACACCTTCAATTAATGCGGTAGATTGATGAACGACCCGAAGTGCCGTGTTTGTATAGAGCGTCTTAAACCAGTCGAATAAGTCCTTCTGTATAGCGAAAACAGTAACGGCATCAATTTGCAGATTACGACATGCGCGTACTACTTCTCGGTTACTATCTACTTGCGCATTAAACTGAAGATATTCTAATGCAGCTTCTTCTAAGTAAAGTACACCGGGCACCTGAACAAATTTTGTATTCTTGATAGAGACGCGGACTTCTTTCCAAAAGCCAGCTTGTAGAACTGGGTGAGAATCAAAGAGTACTTTAAATAAATCAAACAACTGCTGATGGGAACTCAGGTCGCCCAGCACATAGTCCTCAAAAAAAAGCAATCGACTATCCTGCGTATCGACAATGGCCAGTTGAAGGTCTCTTATGCCGAGTTGAATCAGGAGTTCGTATTGATGAAGTTTTTCTTCATCGAATCGATCATCCTTGATCTTTTTAACCAGCTTAAAGCCCTGTGCAGTTGATTGCAAAGTATTATGTTATTCCCAATTACCAGAGGTCGAAACGTCTACGCGAGATCCGAAATGTAATGGCTTTCTGTTTTTTGCTTCATTGCTTGGCTTGCGTATTGGATTTACAGGCTTGGGATCCATTACTTCGATAACCTGAACTTTTAAACCGGATTTATCTACCGCGCCAACAAAGATTTCAAACTTTATACCATTTTGGCCAGGTACATTCCCTAATGTGCTTAGATCTATATTCGGATTGAACATATAATCCATCATAGTCATTAAGGGTTGACCTTTGCGAACCTCATCGCCAACCTTTAATGGTTCTAATTTGGTAATTGTACCTTCATCCTGCATAGGGGGTTCATTTACCTTTTCCCCAACTTTTATGGAATAGGGTTTTTGATTTTTGATAACCCGGTCGCCTTCTTTTACTTTAAAACCCATAAATATCCCATTATCTGGGAAGTTTACTGTGTAAATTTTCTTAAAAATTCTGTCGTGGGCTGATACAAAGCCCAGTGTATCAATGATTACCTTAACCTCTTCAACACCATATGATTTCTGAGTGATTTCTTCTCTGCGGGTTATAATAGGTACCTGTCCTGTCTTGATAAAGTTTTCCAATGAATCCCAATTAGCTGTATATCTTCCATTTACACTTTGAAAAACAATTTCAGCCTCACGGATCAATTTTAATTTTTCAATAATAGCCGATTCGGTAATAGATATAGATTCTCGATCTTCAATGGTGCCTTGTACACTGCGATATAGCCGATAAGCCAGAAAGAGACTGGCGATAAGAAGGACTCCAGTAAGAATTTTAGTCAAGTTCATTGGTTACAGGTTTAGCTTGCAATTATAAATATTTTATGGCGTTTAAAACAACCAATTATAACTTAAAATAGCCCCTTAAACAGTCTATTTTCGATCTGTCGGTCAGATAATTGAAAATCGCATGAAGTTCGCCTTTTTTAAGGAGTTCAATGTCCTTCCAGCTAAAATATTTAACTTCTTCAATAATCTGATTCACACCCATTTCAGGATCGCTGCCATTCTTAAGTTTTCCCATTAACGGGGTTACTGAAAAGAAGAGTTCAATCGCGTGTAGCGGTTTATCAATAAATTCGCAAGCGAACAGAAAGTCACCAACGGAAACATGGAGTCCAGTTTCTTCGGCAAATTCTCGCTCAAGGCATTCATGGGCGGTTTCACCAAAGTTGATGCCGCCACCCGGTGGTGCCCAAAAATCTCCCTGAGTTAAACCGCGATGATTGACCAATAAAATCCCACCATTATTTATACAGATTCCACATACTCGTAGCCTGACTTTATTTCCAAATATTTTGTGAACCTGATTGCTCATAAATTCGTTACAAATTCAAAGAAATTTTATAATAAAAATCACAATTGGCGGTTTTAGTATAAACTTATACAGTTTTAAATTTGGTAGAAATATTTTGAATATGAAGTGGCTTCTTATTTTTCTTATTGGTGCCTTCACCATCGTTCAAATTAATGCGCAGGATGCTTACTTGATCCAAGGTCCTGCAATTACGTGGGAATTATTGTCTCATGATTTTGGCGATATTGTGCAAGGAGACAAAGTAGATTATACATTTAAGTTTACAAATACAGGCGATCAGCCACTGGTACTTACTAACGTGGAGGTAACCTGCGGTTGTACAACACCAAAGGGCTGGCCGCGAGACCCGATCATTCCAGGTGGCAAGGGGGAATTAACCGTAGCTTTTAACAGTGCCGGAAAATTTGGTAGGCAGAATAAAGTCGTGACAGTTACTTCTAATTCAGTGGGATCAACCAATCAGGTGATGATTACCGCCAATGTAATAGAGAAAGGTAACCCGGATTAAGTTTGCCTTTTGAGCACAGAATAAAACAGCAGGCTCCAACCTGCCATTAGGAAAATCCCTCCCAGCGGAGTTATTAATGCTACCGAAGTTGTATTGAATAAAGCTAAAATGTACAAACTACCACTAAACAAAACAGTTCCTGCAATCATGGAAAGCGCACTAAATATCAATGGTTTATGCTCTTGTTTGTTCATTAAAAGCGCGATACCAAACAAAGCCAGGGTATGATAAAATGATATCGAACGGCCAATTCATAGGTGTCTAATCGTTGGTTTTGGGTAAGCAAGACTTTAAGTGCATGGGCCCCAAAGGCTCCTAATGCTACCGCCAAAGTTCCAGATGCCGATGAAATAAGTAGAAAGATTCTTGAGGTTTTCATTGTGACGGGTAGTTACGATTTCCAAAAATGGTGGTACCAATTCGCACCAGGGTGCTTCCTTCTTCGAGTGCAATTTTATAATCGGCACTCATGCCCATGGATAGCTCTCTCATAGGCATATTTACGGGTAATGTCATTGACTTAAGTTGGTCAAAAAGGGAATATAACGATTGAAATTCCATTCGGATTTGCTCCTGATTATCTGTGAAGGTAGCCATACCCATCAGGCCAACTATTTCAATATTTGGATATAATTCGTCAAGATTTTGTTTAGCAAGTTCAAAAACCTCTTCTGGTGTCAATCCGAATTTGGTCTCTTCATTAGCGATATATACCTGCAACAAACAGGAGATCTTTCGATTGAACCTCTTTGCTTGCTTGTTGATCTCCGCAAGTAATTTAATGGAGTCAACCGAATGGATAAGCGAAACAAAGGGGGCTATATACTTCACCTTATTGGTCTGAAGGTGCCCGATCATGTGCCACTCAATATCCTTAGGTAACTCCACATACTTGGCAGACATCTCCTGTGCCTTATTTTCACCAAAGAGTCTTTGCCCCGCCTTATAGGCTTCTTGCAATTTTGAAACAGGCTGTGTTTTACTTACGGCTATCAACCTACATTTCTTGCCAGCTAATTCGGCCTGAAGTTCTTTTTATATTATTTTTAACCTCCATTTAGAAATTTCGTTAGATACATCTTAGCCTTTAGTTTGCAAAGTTATGGCCATACTCGGAACCTTACTCAAAAAGGGAATTAAACTTAGAGAAAACCTTGAACAGGAATACACCTTGCCCTTTGAACTTCAGAAAAAAGAATTGAAGGAGTTGATGATTACAGCTAGTCAAACGGAATTTGGGAAGTACTATAGCTTTACCAATATTCTCACCCATTTCCGTAAGGGGCATTCCCACTTCTATGATGCCTTTAAACGAACTATTCCCATTCATGATTATAACAAAATCTACAAAGATTGGTGGCATTTATCGCTGAAAGGAGCTAAGAACGTCTGTTGGCCAGGACGTATTAAATACTTTGCCCTGAGTTCCGGGACTTCGGAGGCTTCTTCAAAGCATATTCCTGTAACCAAAGAAATGACTAAGGCTATACAAAGGACAAGCATTCGTCAAATTATTAGTCTTTCTAAATACGACCTACCGTCAGATGTTTTTGAAGCGGGGATTTTAATGATTGGCGGAAGTACGCACTTAAATAGAAAAGGAAATTACTTTGAAGGTGACCTTACGGGAATTCAGGCCGCCCGGTTGCCATTTTGGTTTCAGCATTTTTACAAACCCGGAAAAAAAATTGCTTCAACCCGAAACTGGGACTCAAAGCTCACCGAGATTGTGCACAAAGCCTCTGAATGGGATATTGGTATTGTGGTAGGTGTTC
Source organism: Flammeovirgaceae bacterium (assembly GCA_016712035.1). Classification (GTDB taxonomy): domain Bacteria; phylum Bacteroidota; class Bacteroidia; order Cytophagales; family Cyclobacteriaceae; genus ELB16-189. Next base: position 19,968 of record JADJRT010000018.1, read on the forward strand.
CTGCCTGGATTCAGATCTTACTGGAAAGAATAGTGGAGTATCATAAGGTTAAACATATTCACGAAATCTGGCCCAACTTACTTATTTATGTCCACGGTGGAGTTTCCATGGATCCTTATCGAAAGGGATTTGAGAAATTGTTAGGAAGACCCATCTATTACATTGAAACATATTTGGCTTCTGAAGGCTTTATTGCTTATCAGGCTCTGCCGAATCGAAAATCGATGCGATTGGTATTGAATAATGGAATATTTTACGAGTTCGTTCCTTTTGACGAAAAAAACTTTACTGCCGCGGGTGAAATTAAACCTGAAGCAGAGACGCTTCTGATTGATCAGGTAGAGGAAGGCAAAGAATACGCCATCCTGCTCTCTACCTGTGCAGGCGCCTGGCGATATCTGATTGGCGATGTAATTCGGTTTGTGTCCATAGAGGAATCTGAAATTATAATTACAGGTCGTACTAAACATTTTTTAAGTCTTTGTGGGGAGCATTTGTCTGTAGATAATATGAACAAAGCGGTTGAACTTGTCTCCAATGAATTGAATATAACCATTAAAGAATTTTCTGTAGCCGGCATACCACACCAAACCTTGTTTGCACACCACTGGTTTATAGGCACCGATGACACAGTGGATGCTAATGTGCTAAAAGAACGAATTGATTTTCATTTAAAGGAAATCAATGACGACTATGCGGTAGAAAGAAGTGCCGCCTTAAAAGAAATAGTAGTGGACGTATTGCCTTTGCATAAGTTTTACGATTGGATGGAATCAAAAGGGAAAGTAGGGGGTCAAAATAAATTTCCTCGCGTGATGAAAAGTACCCAGTTAGATGAGTGGATTAAATTCATCGCGTAAGCAATGCCGGAAATAATTTTTAATGGTTTAAAATTAGGTATCGTCCTGACCTTTCTGGTTGGCCCGGTATTTTTTACCATTATACAAACCAGTGTAGAGCGAGGTTTTTGGAGCGGGGTAGTCGTTTCGTTAGGCGTTTCTGTCAGCGATATTCTTTATGTTACTATTTGTTACTTTGGATTAGTTCAATTTATTAACAAACCTGAATTTCGGCTGTACTTGACTTATGGGGGTGGGGCCATATTAATTTTATTTGGACTTTATCACCTCATCATTAAAAGTCGAAGAAGCCTTCACCCATCGTTGGATGTTGCCAAAGAGAAAAAAATCTATCGCTATTTTGCTAAGGGCTTTATAATAAATGGTTTTAGCCCAATGGTTTTAATATTTTGGATTGGAGCGATAAGTGTAGCATCCATCGATTTTGGATACTCAAAAGACTTTGAGTTTTTTCTTTTTTTCAGTGTGGTTCTAGGCACTGTTTTTTCAGCCGATGTGTTGAAAGCTTACCTGGCGGATAAACTAAGGCGATTAGTAACAAGTAAATTGATGCGAATAATGAACATTCTTGTAGGTATTTGCCTGATCATTTTCGGAGGCAGATTGATTTATCTGGCCGATACTTTTATAATCTAGGATTAGTCTTGAAGTATGTTTGAAAGAAAAGAGGACTTCAAGAAAATCCAAAGGATAAAGAAGGCAAGTGCCCATTGCAGATAAATAAAATAATAATCGGCTGTATCCTTAAACCGTGTCTCCTTAATTTCTGCTCGCTCATATTGATCAATTCGGCTAAATACATTTTTCAATGCTTCGTTATCAGTAACCCGGAAAAATTCACCAGATCCAATTTTTGCAATTTTGCGCATGGTAGATTCATCAATAGTATTTTCAACCATGTTAGGTCTGCCAAAGTAATCTTTACCAAACGGGACCATACCTTCCTGGCCGACAACAATCGTATACATTTTGATTTCATAAGCCGCGGCTAATTCTGCCGAAGTAATAGGATCAATATTACCAGCAGTATTGTCGCCATCACTTAAAAGAATACACACTTTTGATTTTGATTCAGATTCCCGCATCCTGTTCGTTACTACGGCCAGAGCCGAACCAATGGCAGTGCCTCTGGATTCAATCATATCAAAACTAATGTCATTAAGGTATGCGTTGAGCAGATCATAATCGGTCGTTAAAGGTGCTAACGAAAAGGCATCTCCGGAAAACACGACAATACCAATGCGATCTTGCAAGCGACCTTTTATAAAATCCCTCGCAACATTTTTTGCAGCTTCCAGCCTATTGGGTTGAAAGTCTTCAATTTGCATAGACTGCGAAATATCGATCGCCAGCATAATATCAATACCTTCAGTCCACTGCTCAACTTTTCGTTTGTTTTTTGTGGTCTTGCCAACGCTATTAAGATAAGCACAAGTACACACGATAGTATCAGTTCTGGTAAAATCCGAATCCACGTTAAGGGCGAATTTTTCAGATCGCTTTTGACTAAGGCAACAGGCAGTTTTTGATTAAAATAGTGGCGAAAACCCATCGGATAATAAAAGAAAAGGCACTACAAACAGTGCATATAAAAAAACAGTTTGTTCCCAGGTGAACCCGCGCAGGGTTGCAGGATAAAACCATTGTAACGAATACCAAGGGTCGACTATTTCATCCATGCTTCACCTCCTCAATCTTTTGATTAAACCGACTTTGCGAAAACTCTTTCAACGCATGAAAAGGGTCGAAGGAATCTGGTATAATTCTTCCATAGATCATTCGATCAACAGAATGAAGTGGCCCGCCTAAATCGTTTTTCTCCATTTCAAGTATTTCGCGCGATGTATATTTAGTATAGGGTTTTGAGGAGAGTTCCTCCATATATTTTTTCCATATCGCCATGGCAGTCTCGGCTAATTCGGGAGAGAAGCTGCTCTTTAATTTTTCAACAGAAGTTTCGAAACGATTGAGGAAGGCTACGTGACTTTGCGATAAGCGCTTAACAGTAAAGTAGCGTTTAATTTTCTTGCCAAAGAAAATCCAAACTAAAAGTAAAATCAGGATTAAGCTTCCTCCGACAATCAAGAGAATGGGATAGTTCAGAAGCCAGCTTACCGGATTATAGGCCGTATTGGTTTTCAGCGGGAGCTCATTGATCGCAAGCGAATCGGGCATGGCAGAAACAAGATGCTTAAAGAATACGGTATCGGCTTGCGAATAAAAGTTAACGCAATCTTTTTGCTGTGGTTGAAAAACAGGAAGTGCCAGCCATTGAAGACTATCAATTTCAAACGTACTAAGTGTGTAGATTACGCTATCGTAACTAGTATTGTTTACTGTTTGCGTAGTAAAAAAGATCTTCTTTTGATACTCAAAGGGAGCAAAAGAAAAGGTAGAATCAGGGAAAAGCACTTGCTTTGTGCGATCATACCGAGCGGTTAAATGGTACTGAATAGGTTGACCTAATTTTACCGTATCGGTATTGAAATGGCCCTTCACCACAATTTCTTGTGAGAAACCAGTAGTAATAAAAACAAGCAGTAAAATATAAAGTAGAAATTGTCTAAACACTTTTCATCGATTTATTTCTCACTTTAAACAACTTCAATAATTTAGGAACAAAGTCCTCATCGGTAGAAATGCTCAAAAATTTATCTGGTGCTTTCTACTAAAGTCAGCCAACTCTTTTGTCGGGCAAAATGATGTGAAGTAATCGTTTCTCTAAAATCTCCAAACGAGGAGTTAACCCATAATGTTTTTTTCGATTCTTTATCTAATACCGGGATAATGCCCAGTTTTGGTAATTGAGTTTCACGCTTATCGCTAACCTGGATCATAACCAAATCGTGCTTTCTCGCCAGAGACTTTAGATGATGTTGATAACCCTCATCAATGAAATCAGAAATCATGACGATCACGCTTCTGCGCTTAATGGAGTTTAACGCAAAGGTTATCGCTTTATTGAGATTGGTCTTAGCCGATTTCGGTTCCAGTCTATTTAAATTGTAAATGATCTCGTACGCTTGTGGAATCCCTTTTCTGGGTTTAATAAATTTTTCCCGTTCATCCGAGTAGCATATTAACCCAACTTGGCTAGATTCTTTCGAACCCGAAAGAGCCAACACCCCACAAATTTCTTTTGCAATGTCAAATTTTGTTTGCCCAGGTGTGCCTATAAATTGGGAAGCGCTTACATCCAAAATGAAAAAAATGGTTTGCTCTCTTTCTTCCCGAAAGGTTTTGACAAACGTGCCATGTCCCTTGGCCGAAACATTCCAATCGATAGTTCGAATGTCGTCCCCGTATTGATACGGTCTCACATCATCAAATTCAAGGCCCGTACCTTTGAAGATAGAGTGAAAGTCACCCTGCATCTGGCTATTGATGGCCTTTCTGATCTGTATTTCGTACTTCTTTAGCTTTTTCAGCAGCTCTTTCACTCTGGCACTTTTTTGGAGGCCTAAAAATAAGAAATATGAGTAATTTCGCAGCCTATATGAATCACTTGTCTGCATTAAATACGCTTAAATGTCGCATGGGTTTGATTTTTCTTGTAGTTCTGGCTATAAGCTCATGCCAAAAGGAAACGCGACCCAACGATGTGCTGGCACCGGAAGAACTTTCAAAGTTGATGGTGGAATTATACCTGGCGGAGTCAAGAATGTCTGGACTGAATATAACGACAGATTCGGCTTTGAAATTTTTTATTCCTTTCGAAGAAAAGTTGAAAGCAAAGCATGGAATCGCAGACTCTGTCCTGCGCAAGAGCTACCAATACTACGTAAGTCACCCCGAGCAATTAGAAAAAATTTACGATTCGGTGATCGATACGCTGGGCTTGCGCGAACAAAAGGAGCGAACGAAGACATTTCTTAATTAAGTCATGGTATTCCCTTCAGAGTTTGAACAGAAACTGGGGTTTGATCAGATTCGCCATAGACTGAAGAACTATTGCCTTAGTCCATTAGGTATCGGTCGGGTGGATCAGATGAATTTCTCTTTTGATTTTGAGATCATTTTAACCCAACTAAAACAAAATCTGGAGTTTAAAAATATCCTTGAAAAAGACGAAGAATTTCCCTCCACCCATTACTTCGATCCTACCGAATACTTTAAAACTGCAGCTATTGAAGGTGCCTTTTTAGAGCAGGAAGCTTTTTATGAAATACTGCGGTCTCTACAAACTATTGTAGCCTGTAAGAAATTTCTTGAGTCAAATCATGAAGTGTATCCTGAATTAGTTAGGCTAACTCAACCGGTTTCTGTTTCATCTGCTTTATTAAAGACAATAGAATCCAGATTTGATGAAAAAGGACATGTACGGGATAATGCCAGCCCTGAACTAGGAAGAATTCGAAAGCGTATTCGCGATGAACAATTGCGTGTTAAACATTTAATTGATCAGCTTTTTAGGCAGGCGGTTGGTAATGGCTGGGTACCAGAAGGTATTTCCACTACTATTAGGGATGGACGCTTGGTAATACCAGTGCTTGCTGAGCACAAGAGAAAGATTTCAGGATTTATAATGGACGAATCGGCCACAGGTCAAACTGTGTATCTTGAGCCTGCGCAAGCGCTTGAGGCAAACAACGAGATTCGTGACTTAATTCATGCTGAGCGGAGAGAAATTATAAAAATACTTCGTGAGCTAACAACATTGGTCAGAGAAAATCTTCCGGAGTTACGAGACGCTTATTATTTTCTTGCCCTCCTTGATTTTACGCGAGCTAAAGCAAAATTTTCGAGAGATATCGGAGCGGAACTTCCACGGCTTGCGAATGGCCCGGATTTAAATTGGATGCATGCCCGGCACCCCTTACTCTACCTTAGTTTGAAAGGCAAGCGCGAAGTAGTGCCGCTTACCATTGATCTGACGAATCAAAAATCTTTTTTATTGGTATCGGGTCCTAATGCGGGTGGAAAATCTGTTTGTCTGAAAACGGTGGGTCTTATACAATATATGGCGCAATGTGGGTTGCTTGTTCCACTTCATGATAAATCAACGGTAGGCATTTTCAAAAAAATATTTTTAGATATCGGAGATCAGCAATCCATCGAAAATGACTTAAGCACGTACAGCTCGCACCTAAAAAATATGGCTTTCTTTCTCAATCATTCTGATGAGAATACGTTGGTATTATTAGATGAATTGGGCGCTGGCACGGATCCGAATTTTGGAGGCGGCATAGCGGAATCTGTATTGATGGGATTGTTAAACCAAAAAGTATGGGGCGTAGCTACAACACATTATTACAATCTGAAAGTATTCGCTAGCAATCATTCGGGTATTCGAAATGGAGCCATGCAATTTGATGCGAAAAAACTCGAACCTCTATTTCAACTTGACATCGGGAAACCCGGAAGTTCATTTGCTCTTGAGATTGCAACTAAAACCGGTTTATCCAATGAAATTATCAGACAAGCAGAGACATTGATAGGAAAGGAATTGACTGGGTTAGAGTCATTGATGAAAACGGTAGCTGAGGAAAAACAATCGCTTGAGAATAGAACTAGAGAGATTGGGTTACGCGAAAAGAAACTGACCGAGACACTCGCGCGGTATGACGCACTTAACCTTGAATTGAATAGTAAAAAGAAGGAGATTATTGAAAAGGCTAAATCAGAAGCCTCGCATTTGCTTAAGGAAACGAACCGGGAAATTGAAAAGACAATCCGACATATTCGGGAAAATAAAGCAGAACGGAAGGAGACCCGGAAAGTTCGGGATGGCTTACAAAACGTTGCGCAAAAAGTTAAACCCGAAATCCCCGTAAGGATACAAAGTGATAAAATTGAAACGGGCGACTATGTTCGATTGGTAGGTCAGGAGGTAAGTGGTAAAGTAATTTCGATAAAAGACAATATGGCTTTAGTTCAATTTGGTGATTTGAGATCTCAGATAGAAACTAAAAGATTAATTAGAAGCGATCAGGCAATTTCTAATCCTGCCTTCGCGAGAATCAAAAAATCTGGACTTGACATATCTCAGAAGCAATCTCTGTTCGTAAATACACTAGACATCCGCGGCAAACGGGTGGAAGAAGTGAATTCAGCGTTGGATCAGTTTATCGATGACGCAATCTTATTGGGACATGCAGAAGTAAAAATATTGCATGGAAAAGGAGAAGGAGTATTGCGTAAAGTTGTACGCGAACGATTAAAGGGCAACAAAGCCATTGCTTCCGTTGCCAATGAACATGTTGAGCGTGGTGGCGATGGAATAACCGTAGTGATTTTGAAATAAAAAAACCTGCCCTAAAGAGCAGGTTTCTTAAATACTTTTATAATTTTTTTAGAGCGTAAAGGTATAAACCCATGCACCTTTTACAACACTCGTTCTTGCATATCCACTACCATTAAAACTAAAGGATATGGAAAGCGTAGATTCTGTAACTGCATAGGTCATGGACAATTCATCAGGTGTACCTTTATCACGAATCATAATCGTTTCTGGTGAAGAACCAAAATCCCAGTTACCACTGGCTGGCCAAGGGCTTAAACTTGGTCTCGCTGAAGTTGAATAGGTAAAAGGCGGGGTACCCTTGGTTCCGGACAAAGTCAATTGGAAACCTGCATAGTCGGCAGTTTTGTCACTTCCGTCAAGGGTGGCAGTATTAATTTTCCAAACATGGTTTAGCTTATCAAATTGAACATCAGCTTCTGACTCAGGATCATCGTTTTTATCCTTGCATCCCGTATAGGTAAGCATAGAAGCAGCAATGAGTAAGAGAGGGAGTATTCGTAGTACTTTCATCATAAATTGATTAAAATCATCTTAAACTTAGTAAAAACCGGAATCTAAAAAAATAGACCCTAAGGATCTGCAGTTTCTGATTAATGGGTTCAGTAAACCCTTAGTAACCCTTCTTAAAATCCAAAATATCAATTTTTTGGGCTGTAACGGGGTATTCATGCTCCTGATTTGATGCAATAAGAACCAGGGTACTACCTAAAACCTGATCGCGGTGCTTTTGATACCACTCAATAGACTTCTTGTCGAGGTTGGTAGTGGGTTCGTCTAAAAATATTGCGTCTGATTCAGCATAAAAGGCCAATCCGAGTTTAAGCCTTTGGCGCATGCCGGAAGAAAAATTAGAAATCATTTTATTTCTGGCATGTGATAATTCAATGTGATCTATTATTTCAGGTAACGAAAAATTATTCCGAATTTTTTTAAATCTAAAGTGAAACCGAACCATTTCCTCAAGGGTAAACTCATCAATCAAATCCATGTAAGGTGTAGAGACTGAAATGTGCTTATAAACTTCTTCGTTTGGGATTTTGTGATGATCATTTTCGTAAGTAACCAAACCCAGACTAGGTAACATCTGGCCCCATAAGATTTGAAGTAAGGTGGATTTTCCAGACCCGTTGGGTCCTACAATCGCATACGAATTTCCGGGAGTAAACTGATACGAGAGGTCTTTAAAAATCCATTCGCGATTGAATCGCTTGCTGAGATTTTTAACCGTTATCTTCATTCAAAAGCACCCGCGTTAGCTGAGAACCCCTTCATCACTCCGCGTTCGCTGCTTCGAATAAAGGAAACAATGTATTCTCTTTCTTCGCTTTGATCCAACTCTTTTTCAACCAGATCCAAGGCTTTGGAATTGTTTAATCCTTTTAAAAAGATGTAGCGGTATATCTCTTGGATTTCGTTTATTTTTTCTGGTGTAAATCCGCGTCTGCGTAAACCGACTGCATTAACGCCAGCGTAGGTAAGAGGCTCGCGAGCAGCTTTTGTATAGGGCGGCACATCTTTTCTCACCAAAGATCCTCCTGAAATCATGACATGTGAGCCTACTTTTACGAATTGATGAATAGCGCTCGCACCACCAATAATGGCCCAGTCTTCAATGGTGACATGACCCGCTAGCTGAACCGTGTTTGCAAAAATGCAGTTATTACCCACAATGCAATCATGAGCTACATGCACATAGGCCATAAGCAGACAATTTTTTCCAACCTCTGTACGAAATTTGTCGCTTGTGCCCCGGCTAATAGTTACGCATTCTCGAATTACAGTATTATCTCCAATAAATGTTTCAGTACGCTCGCCCGCGAACTTTAGGTCTTGTGGTATGGATGAAACAGATGCTCCGGGATAGACTTTAACATTGGTACCAAGTCGTGCGCCTTCCCAAATAACTGCGTTTGGTCCAATCCAGCAATTATCGCCTATTTCTACGTCTGCTCGTATAGTGGCAAAGGGTTCGATAATTACATTATTGCCAATTTTCGCCTCAGGGTGAACGTTGGCTAGCGGATGATAACTCATGAATCTTTACGGACTATACTTGCTGTCATAGAACCTTCGCACACTAAACTATTACCAACATAAGCTCTTCCGTACATCTTCGCGATTCCTCTTTTAATAGGTGCAATAAGATCGCATTGGATAACAAGCGTATCACCAGGCAGAACCATTTTTCTAAATCTGAAATTCTCGATACCTAAAAAGTATGTGCAGTAATTTTCGGGATCGGGTACGGTATTTAATACCAGGATGCCTCCCGTTTGAACCATAGCTTCCACTTGCATTACGCCAGGCATTACCGGGTTTCCTGGGAAATGACCTTGAAAGTAAGGTTCGTTATAGGTTACGTTTTTTACGCAGGCTACCGTTTCACTATCCAGATAAATCACTTTATCGATAAGCAAGAAAGGATAGCGGTGTGGCAACGTGCCAGTGATTTTATTAATATCCATTACCGGAGGAAGGCTTGGATTGTATTTTGGCCGGCCCTTCTTGTCGTCCTCCTGCATTAACTTCTTCAACTTCCGTGCAAAAGCTACATTGGCTGCATGCCCCGGACGAGCTGCCAGAATCTGGGCTTTTAGCGGGCGACCGGCTAACGCAAGATCTCCGATTATATCCAGAAGTTTGTGTCTGGCGGGTTCGTTATTGTAACGGAGTTCAATATTATTTAAGATACCCTCTTTCTTTACTTCTACTTTTGGTTTGCCAAGCATCTTGGCAATGTTTTCAAGTTCATGCGTTTCAACAACCCTATCCACAATAACAATGGCGTTATTCAGATCGCCCCCTTTAATCAGGTTATTCTTATAAAGCATTTCAAGCTCATGCAGAAAACAGAAGGTTCTACAGGACGCAATCTCTTTTTCAAATTGGCGAATGTTAGTGATGGAGGCATGCTGACTTCCTAACACGGGTGAATTGTAGTCGATCATTACCGTAACCCGGTAATCGTCTAATGGCAATGCGGCTATTTCAACATTACGGGCGGCTTCCCGATAGAAAATACTGTCCTGCACTTCAAAGAAATCGCGTAAAGCATTTTGTTCTTCGGCCTCAGCTTCCTTTAAAACATTAACAAATTGGATAGAGCTTCCATCCATAATCGGTGCTTCGGGGCCGTCTAATTGAACAAGAACGTTATCAATTTCAAGCCCTACCAAAGCGGCAAGCGTATGTTCAATGGTGCTTACACGTGCGCCACTTTGTTCAATGGTGGTACCTCTGGATACATCCACCACACGATCGCAATCAGCATCAATAATAGGTGAGCCCGGTAAGTCAATTCGTTGAAACTTTATTCCATGATTGGGCTTAGCCGGTAGAAACGTCATGTTGGTTTGCACACCCGTGTGCAGCCCAACCCCCGAAAGGGTTACCGATTTCTTTATGGTTTGTTGCTTGTGGTTTAGCCTCATAGGTAAAAGTGGGCAAATTTAACCTCTTAAGGCCCCATTACCAAACCCCAGTCCTGTTATTGCCCCTGACCGTTAGAACTTTCGACAGGCTGTGCTGCGATTCTTTTTTCGAGTTCCTGCAGACGGTCGTCTAGTTCCGGCAAACGCTTGAAAAGAGCATAGGAACGAAAAAAGGGCTTAAGCTCGAAAGCCGGAGATCCATTAAATTGTTTACCCTCCTCTTTTACAGGTTTAAGGATACCCGATTGTGCGCCTATTTGAGTGAAATTGGCAAGCTCGAGATGACCAGCAATTCCTACTTGGCCACCTATCGTTGAATTTTCACCAATTTTAGTGGATCCTGAAATACCCGTTTGGGCAGCGATTACCGTGTTTTTACCTATTTCAACATTATGTGCGATCTGTATTAAATTATCCAGCTTAACTCCTTTTCGGATAATGGTAAAATCGCCAAACATAGTGGCACAATCAATCACGGTATTGGCGCCTATAGTTACCTGATCTTCAATAAGTACATGACCCAGTTGAGGAATGGTTTTGTAGGTGCCATCATCTTGAGGTGCAAATCCAAAGCCATCGCTACCAACAACAGCACCTGCATGGATTACACATTGATTACCCACGCTGGTACCAGCATAAATTTTTACATTAGGATATAAGATCGTGTCATTACCGATAACGGAGTTGTCTCCAATAAACACATGTGGATAAATCTTTACGTTGTTGCCAATTTTCACATTGTTCCCGATATAAGAAAACGCCCCCCGATAAATGTTTTCTCCTTCGGCTGTGTTTTGACCCAGGTAGGAAGGCTGCTCGACACCCACCTTTTGAAAGGTTATGAGTTTGTGGTATTCCTCTAATAGAGCTGTAAAACTTGAATAAGGATCATCAACTAAAATAAGTGTGGAGGAGATTTCTTTTTTTGCCTGAAAATCCTTCTTTACAATTACGGCACTTGCCTGTGTGGGGTAAATAAAATGTTCGTATTTGGGATTAGAAAGAAATGCGATTTGACCTTTTTTGGCGTCCTGAATTTTGGCCAGCATATTAATTTTTCCAGCTCCGTCACCTTTCACTTCTCCGGAAAGCATGGCAGCGATTTGAGCGATGCTAAACTCCATAGATTTTGATTACTTTAAGTTGAATGGCAGAATTGAATTATATAAATGGGGCCTCTACAAAGATACATTTTTAGGCCAGCATAAATAGTTTTTTTCAACGATTTTGCTGATCGCCTTGATACTAGGTAAGTCCGAAGCATGCGCGATATCTAAAACGTCACCCTTCTTCGTTATGATGTTAATCGACTTGCCACCCGAAACATAGGCTTCATTGCTAACAGTACCATAGGAGTACAAGTAGTTGGTGTCTTTTCTTAGAACACCATAGAGGTTATGAATTTCGTGTCTCACTCTTTCCACCATACTTTTTTTAATTGGATCAGTAGAAAGGACAACCTGAAAGAGTTCCCGTTGCAACAGCCGATTGCATAATCCTGAAAGAATCGCGTCACTATGATTTCTCCAAATCTTCACTGCTCCCCAAATGTCGTTATCATCCATCTGACCAAATAGATCAAGCAGCTCGGGGTTTTCGTTGAAGTCGGTGATTTTCACATCCCTAATCAAAAAAACCTTTAACGCATCGGTGGCCTGAAGATTTTCTCCTGCTTTAAGTAGGTATTGTGCACGTCTTATTATGTTCACCATCATTCGTTCTGCGCTTAATGCTGTTTTATGCAGATACACTTGCCAATACATAAGCCTGCGCGAATGCAAGAAATTTTCTATGCTATAGATTCCCTTTTCTTCGACTACCAATTCATCCTGATGAACGTGAAGCATCGCTATGATTCGATCCACCCCAATGTTTCCTTCCAATACTCCAGTAAAGAAGCTGTCTCTTTTCAGATAATCCAGTCGGTCGATATCCAACTGACTACTGATTAATTGATGAAAGAATTTGCGGGAATAACTATTTCGAAAAATTTGTAAAGCCAGTGTAAGCGCACCATTAAACTGCGAGTTAAGTTGCTTCATGAAGAGGTAAGAGAGGCTCTCATGTTTAACGTCTTTAAGAAGTGTCTCTTCCAGGGCGTGCGATAACGGTCCATGCCCAACATCATGTAGTAATATGGCGATCTGAGCAGCTTCTGCTTCGGCCTCTGAAATCTGAACCCCTTTAAGTTCAAGATTTTTAAGGACCCGGGTCATCAGGTGCATAGCACCGAGAGCGTGGTGAAATCGGGTGTGTTGCGCACCGGGGTAAACCAAATCGCTTAAGCCCAACTGCTTTATATAGCGTAAACGTTGAAAGTAAGGAGTCTGGATCAAGTCGTAGATCAAATCACTTTGGATTGAAATGAATCCGTAGACGGGATCATTAATGATTTTCTTTTATTCAAATGATCGTATTAAAAGTATATAGCGTAAATTAGAAAGAATTTTCACTAAACAAATTACATGCAAAGATATAGCATTTTGTGGGCCGATGATGAGATTGATTTGTTGAAACCTCATATTTTGTTTTTACAGCAACGTGGGTATGATATTACTCCGGTGAACAATGGTGCCGAAGCGATTGAACTGAGTGACGCTAAACATTTTGATCTTGTGTTTTTAGATGAACACATGCCGGGAATGTCGGGATTGGAAGCGCTGAGCCAAATTAAGAACACAAAGCCTAATCTTCCGGTGGTGATGATCACAAAGAATGAAGAGGAACAGATTATGGAAGAGGCGATTGGAGCAAAAATTGACGATTACCTGATTAAACCAATTAACCCAAATCAGATTTTGCTGTCAATTAAAAAGATATTAGACAACAAGCGACTGGTTATAGAAAAAACAAATCTAAGTTATCAGCAGGAATTCAGAAAGATTAGTATGGCCTTTTTGGACGATATGGATCATGTGCAATGGTCGGATATTTATAAGAAGCTTGTTTTTTGGGAGTTGGAAATTGAAGAAGCGGATCAGGAAATGGCAGAGGTTCTTGAAATGCAAAAGGTTGAGGCTAATGTAAATTTTAGTCGGTTTATAAAACGTAATTATGAGAATTGGCTCAATAACCCTAAGGTAGAGAAACCCGTGTTGTCGCATCAGATAATGCGTAAGTGGGTATTTCCAGAATTGAAAGCTGGAGAGCCGTGCTTTTTTATATTAATTGATAACCTTAGGTTGGATCAATGGAAAACGATCGAGCCCATACTTAGTGAATTCTTTAATGTGGATAAGGAAGAAACCTACTATTCCATTTTACCTACAACAACGGCCTACGCGCGTAATGCTATTTTCTCCGGAATGATGCCTTCCGAAATGGCTAAGACACACCCTGATTTATGGGTAGGTGAAGATGAGGACGACTCGAAGAATAATTTTGAAGATGATTTTCTGGCTAAGCAAATACGCAAGAACAATCTGAACATTAAATTTTCGTACAATAAGATTAAACGAATTGAGGAAGGTCGCGATTTGGCTGATTCCATTAATAATTTATTTCATAATGATTTAAATGTGATCGTTTACAATTTTGTTGATATGCTTTCGCATGCGCGAACCGATATGGCGATGGTGCGGGAGTTGGCACCCGATGAAGCTGCGTATCGATCGATTACCAAATCGTGGTTTGCCCATTCGCCTTTGCTTGAGATTTTAAGAAAGATCTCGGATAAAAAGGCAAAGGTAATTATTACGACCGATCACGGAACGATCCGCGTAAAGCGACCTTTTAAAATAATTGGTGACCGCAGCGTAAATTCTAACCTGCGCTACAAGCAAGGAAAAAATTTGGGATTTGAAGGTGATAAAGTTTTTGAAGCGGCTAAGCCCGAGCGGTTCTTTTTGCCTAAGACCAATGTCTCTACCGCGTATGTATTTGCTATCGAAGATCAGTTTTTCGCTTACCCCAATAACTACAACTACTATGTGAATTTGTATAAGGATACTTTTCAGCACGGGGGAGTCAGTTTAGAGGAAATGATCATTCCTTTTATTTTATTATCTTCGAAGAATGCCTAAAACGTGGACTAGGTTGGCTACCGATGGCTTTACCTTGGATCAGTTGCCTGGTGTCGCAAAAGAGTTACTGAAGCAGGGAGCAGACTTTACTACTTGGCTTTTTTATGGTGAAATGGGAAGTGGTAAAACAACGTTGATAAAATATTTGGTGAAGGAACTTGGTCTTAACACGTTGGTCACGAGCCCTACCTTTTCGATCGTAAATGAATATAGGGAGCCGGGTAAGGATGCTGTATATCACTTTGACTTGTTTCGATTGAAAAATGACGTGGAGGCTTTGGATATCGGCTTTGATGAATATTTAACATCAGGCAATGTATGTTTGATTGAATGGCCAGAGAAGGTTGAGTCGTTACTTCCCGCTACTTTTTTTGAAGTGAAGATTCAACATCTGAATACCATAAGTAGAGAAATATATTTTCGGAGACAGGACGGAAAAGAAACGAACAGGATTCGAAGCATTGGATAAAGCCAGCCTGTATCCCCAGGAGGAACGGCTAAAAGTAAAAAAAGGAAGATACTCTTTTTTAATAGGGTTGC
The DNA here is from genome assembly GCA_016712035.1 of Flammeovirgaceae bacterium. Taxonomy (GTDB): domain Bacteria; phylum Bacteroidota; class Bacteroidia; order Cytophagales; family Cyclobacteriaceae; genus ELB16-189. Next base: position 35,065 of record JADJRT010000018.1, read on the forward strand.
CACGTGAGACTTCGCTTCAGGAAAACCGAATCAGCCTTACTCCGGATGCCGTGGCCCTGTTAGTAAATAATGGTCATGAGGTTTTAGTGGAAACCATGGCTGGTGAGGGATCAAAGTTTTCGGATAAACAATACAGTGAGGCAGGCGCACAAATTGTGTATTCGGTAGAAGAGGTTTATAAGGCGAATATTATTTTAAAGATAGAACCACCCACCCTTGAGGAGTTAGAATATTTCCGACCCGGTCAAACCTTGATTTCGGCTTTGCAAATGGGTCACTTAAAACAGGAATGCATAAACGCGCTGTTGAAAAAACGTGTAACAGCATTAGCCTATGAGTTCATTGAAGATAAGGTTGGTGGAATGCCTATTGTACGGGCTATGAGCGAGATTGCGGGAAGTACAGTAATGCTGATTGCTGCTGAATATTTAAGTACGGTAAACAAAGGAAAGGGAATAATCTTAGGTGGAATTACCGGAGTGCCACCCACCAAAGTAGTAATTATAGGAGCCGGTACGGTAGCCGAGTATGCGGCTCGGGCAGCGCTAAGCTTGGGTGCGGAGATTCAGGTTTTTGATAATCACCTCTATAAATTAAGACGAATAAAGCACACCTTGGGCAATCAATTTTATACCTCAACCATTGATACTATTACGCTTAGCGAATGTTTAAAAAATGCAGATGTTGTTATTGGTGCTCTTCGTGCGGAAAAAGGGAAAGCCCGCCATGTGGTATCTGAAGAAATGGTGAAAAACATGCGACCCGATTCATTGATAATAGATCTAAGTATCGATCAGGGCGGATGTATTGCTACCTCAGAGACAACTAGCTTGAACCGACCTGTCTTCCGGAAATATGATATCATCCATTATTGCGTACCTAATGTAGCCTCACGGGTTGCCACTACGGCCACTACGGCACTTAGCAATATCTTTACGCCCACAATTTTACGAGCCGCAGAAGAAGGTGGCGTGGAGGAAATGATCTTTTCACATAAATGGTTTATGAAAGGTGTTTATACCTATAAAGGAACATTGACTAATGAATCCATTGCACGTAAATTCGCGATGAAGTTTAAAAATATAGAGTTGTTGTTGGCGCTAAGAATGTAAAAGGGCTATGAAAGCTAAATTGTTAGTTCAGGTAGTGATGACATCATGCATGGTGGCAATTGTCGTTTCATCAAATCAGGTATATGCACAAGGAGCCATGCCCCAACAAATACGTGCTCAGAATACGTTAGATCAACTTGCAGCAAAGAACTCGTTATCGGGTTCTGATATTCTTTATGGAATGCCAATTCCGGCCGGGGAAACCCTTGGAGATTATTACCTGAATAAAAATTGGAATAAGACCACAATTTTATTGTATCAAACAGAGAAGATGCTCGAAGGATATTTTGTTAAGTATAATCTTCAGGATGATCAATTGGAGGTAAAGACAAATCAGGGAATAAAAATGTTGGATGTGAAGAAGGTGAAAAACATTGTTTGGATTGATTCACTTACCACGAGTATCCACTACTTTGTCAATGGCGCGGAATATAAGCTTGATGGCGTACCCACTACCAATTTGTTAGAAGTGCTGGTAGATGGGGAAATGCCACTTTTAAAAAAGACAATATTATTTGTAAAGGAGCCCACTTATAATGTTGCCTTTGATGTAGGCTCGCGTGACAAAAAGATTTATCAAAAGTCTTCCTTATACTATGCCCGACAAAAGGACCTTTATAAAATTAAGGGCAAAAAGGATGTTCAGGAAGCATCGGGCAGTGATAAACACACAGTCGATGAATTTATTAAATCCAATAAATTGAACCTGAATAACGATAGTGACCTCATCCGCGTGTTTGAATATATCAACTCCCAAAAAACAGATTAGTCAACCAATTCCTGCAAGGCTTTTTCGTACGCACTGATTTTTGCTTCGGCATCTGCTTTTTTCCTTTGCTCCAATTCAATTACTTGCGGAGGGGCACCGCTCACAAACTTTTCATTGCTTAGTTTCTTTTCAATAGAAGCCAGAAAACCTTTTTGGTAGGAGAGGTCTTTCAAAATCAACTCGCGTTCTTTTGCTACATCTAATTTGCCTTCCAGGGGTATGGTAAACTCAATGGTCCCTACTAAAAAGGATACACCCACAGGTTTCTCTTTAGCGGTATACACTTCACGAAGGTTGGATAGCTTTTGAATTATCGGCCAAAAGAACTGCAGATTCTTATCTTTTCTTGTTTATAAAGATTTATAGCCTCCTTAGGCGAAATGCTTTTGCGTTTCGGACATTGCGTATACCCGTAATGGTTTCGAAAGCAAAATCAGCTTCTGAAAGTAAAGCCTTATCTATTGCGCCAGCCTGAGGCCAGGCGGCAACAATCATGTTCTCGCGTGTACCCCGGGTTTGAAGTTCACTCCACAATTCTTCAGTAATAAAAGGCATGAAGGGATGTAATAGTTTCAAAAGGGATTCGAATAACGAAACTGTTTTGGTGTAGGTTAATTCATCGATGGGTTTCCCAAACTCGGGCTTTATCATTTCGAGGTACCAAGCACAGAAATCATCCCATATTAATTTATAGACGCACATCAATGCATCCGACATCCTGAATTTCTCGAAGTGATCTCCAAGCTCAAGAATCGATTGATTGAGTTTTGATTCAAACCAATGCGTGGCCGTTTTATTTTCAGTGGGTTGTGTCAACGTTTTATCCACTTCCCAACCTTTAACTAATCGGAAGGCATTCCAGATTTTATTAGTGAAATTTCGTCCTTGCTCAATCAGTTTTTCATCGTACAATAAATCGTTACCAGCCGGAGAGCTGAATAACATTCCGGTACGTACCGCATCGGCCCCATATGTTTCGATAAGCACAAGCGGATCGGGTGAGTTACCCAACGACTTAGACATTTTACGGCCTTGCTTGTCGCGTACAATGCCGGTCAGATATACGTTTTCAAAGGGTTTACCATCCATGTATTCGTAGCCGGCAATAATCATCCGGGCCACCCAGAAGAAAAGAATCTCAGGGGCCGTAACCAACACTTGCGTAGGATAGAAGTAAGCCAGTTCCGGACATTTTTCAACATTTATTTTTCCACGCTCTTTATCAAAGAAATCGTTTTTAAACCCCCCAAAAACTTCAATCGGCCAAAGCCATGAAGATGCCCAGGTATCTAACACATCTGCGTCCTGACGAAGATCTTTTTCTGAAATTGCTCTTCCGGATTTTTGCGTAGCAAACTGAATCGCTTCTTCCAGCGTCTCCGCTACAACAAAATCGTTCTCACCCGCTCCGTAATAGTAGGCGGGTATTCGATGGCCCCACCAAAGTTGACGCGAGATACACCAGTCGCGAACGTTTTCCATCCAATGGCGGTAGGTATTTTTAAATTTAGCCGGATGAAGTTTGATCTCATCTTCTTCAACGGCCTGATACGCTTTCTTTTGAAATCTCCTTCATCTTTACAAACCACTGCAACGAAAGTTTGGGTTCTACCACAGTGTTGGTTCGCTCCGATCGCCCGATGCGGGTTATAAACTCTTCTTCTTTTACCAGATGGCCGGCTTCGCGCAAGTCCTTAACAATTTCTTTTCGAACAAAGAATCTGTCTTTATTATAAAACTTAGGCAGCTCACATTTTTCGTTTAACGATCCGTCATCATTAATCGTGTCGATAACAGGCAGGTTATGGCGCTGACCAATTTCGTAGTCATTAACGTCATGAGCTGGGGTTACTTTTAAGCAGCCTGTTCCAAAAACTTTGTCTACATAATCATCAGCAATAACCGGAATCTCGCGATTGATAAAGGGCACAAGAATTTTTTTACCAACCAGATTCTTATAACGATCATCTGTTGGGTTAACAGCTATCGCCACATCACCCATAATGGTTTCAGGTCGCTGCGTAGCAATGGTAATCCAATCTTCGGTGCCCTTTATTTTATAGCGGATAGAATAGAGGATTGACTTCTCTCCGTCTTCTTTATACAACACCTCTTCATTCGATAAAGCAGTCTTTGCTTCGCAGTCCCAGTTGATCATACGAAGCCCCCGATAGATGTAGCCCTTGTTATGTAAATCAACAAACACCCGGATGACCGCTTTGTAGTAATCGGCATCCATAGTAAAGGAGGTGCGATCCCAATCGCAGGAGGCACCTAGCTTCTTAAGCTGCTCAAGAATTATTCCGCCATATTTTTCTTTCCATTCCCAGGCGTACTTTAAAAACTCATCGCGCGACAAATCGGATTTCTTGATTCCCTTTTCGCGCAACATGGCCACAACGCGGGCTTCCGTAGCAATGGAGGCGTGATCAGTTCCTGGTACCCAACAGGCTTCCTTGCCTTCCATTCTGGCTTTGCGGATCAATACGTCCTGAATGGTATTATTTAGCATGTGGCCCATATGCAAAACCCCGGTTACATTAGGTGGGGGAATCACAATACAGAAGGGTTCTTTAGATGGATTCACCTTGGCATGAAAGAAATTCTCTTTTAACCAGTATTGATACCACTTGTCTTCGACTTCAGTAGGGTTGTATTTTGTGGAAAGGGCCATATATAGCTTAAAAATGACTTAATTAAGAACGCAAAAATAGGAAAAGGTTAGCTATGATGGTGGCATAACTTTTTTGAAATCCCTTGTGTTGTAGTAATCTTGTAAACATGCTCCTGAACTTATGACCAATACTCAAATTTCTGCCGAAACTTTTAAAACGGATCAAATTGAATGGAAGCAATTATGGAGCCTGGCAGCGCTTTATGGGTCTATCGTAATTGGCTGGATTGCGTATCATAATTATCAGCCTAAATTATTAGTTCAATTTAATTATACCCAGTACACCTTTTGGTTAATTGTTGTGCAGGGAATCATTCTGTTTTTTAACACCACCCATTGCTGGTAAAATTGGAGATCGTTTTCGTTTTAAAGCCGGCCATCGCATTCCTATTATCTCCTCAGGTATCAGTTTTGCCGCCATGGTGTTTATGGCTGTGGCCTTCACGCTGCTTAGTAATCCAGGCGAAGTTATTAGATGGATTTTACCACTGTTGATTGTTCTATGGTTAATTGCCATGAGTATCTTCACCAGCCCCGCCCTCTCAACATTAGAACTTTTCACCCCGATTGATAAGTTACCCCGGGCCATGGCTATTCTAACCATTGTGTCCAATCTTATCTATTCCCTGGAACCAGTTATTGTCGATCTGATCGACTACCTGGGTGCACCGATTACGTTTATGATTGGCGGAGTAGCGGTATTTGTATCGGGGTATGCGCTGAAAAAGAACTCTTTAAGCTTATTCGCCAATAATCCTTCGCGCCCACGGGCCGATTTTAAATTTGACACCACACGTACAAATTATTCCTACATCTTTTTATTAGGCGTAGGGGTAGGTATCCCTACAACACTTATGTTTAATTATTTCCTGATTTACTCGAAGAGAGTTTATCTGCCTTTGTTACTATGGAAGGCAAGTGGCTTTTAGTAATTGCCTTATTTTTCTCGGCTGTATTATCTTTACCTGTCAGCAATTATGTTATAAAAGTCGGAACCGTTAAAGCGTTTTGGTGGAGTTTTGTTGTCACCGCAGTTAGTGTGGTGCTTGTTTTTATATCGGGCTCGGCTTTGCTTACGATTTTAGTTATGGTTGTGTTTACAGTTTCTTTTACCGTACTCTCCATAAGTTCACTGCCCCTGGCCATAGCGCGCCAACTATTTTGAAAAAGTATTTTGTGTTGGTATTTTCTTTAGCGGAATGGCGTTTCCGGATGGAATGGTTGAAGCGATACAAGCGCTTTAGGAATTCATTCTGATGCGCCAGGCTGAGGGGTACAAATTATTGATTCGATTGCCTAATTGATTGATCCATCCCAAGGAGTTCCTTGATGCGTTACCAAAGCAAAACCTCGCTGTCCTGAGCCAACCAACAGATTGTCTTTTCGTAAATAACTAATCGATTGCTCTAACGAAAGTTCAATGACCGCAAAATTATTATGATTCAAATCAATGGCTAGTGCCTTGGCATGTTCAGGAATTAATTTTTCATGCTTCAATTGGGCCACGGCTGTTCCTTTGCTCACCACATGTAACTGCGTGCTGATAAAAGCCATTTCATCATACAGTTCGTTAGGAATCTGTATCAACAAATCCTCCTGCTTTATGATTTTTAGATTTTCGGAATTGTTGCTCCAGGATTGAAGTTGTTCAGTAACCTTTTTGGAAGCTTCCGAAAAATTTCTTCCTGGCCGAATTCTTATTTCCGGTTCTGAATCAACTTTCCGCAAAGCGGAAATGAAAAAACCTTCGCCTGCCACCTTATGTGGAAAGAATCGATAGCCAATCGCTTTGCCTGACGTTATCTTTTCTATATTCCACACGGGTTCTGTATTGAGTTCAATAAATTCAATACCCTGATTTTCGGCCAACCATTTTAGATTTACTTCATTCTCTTGTTCATTATAGGTGCAGGTGCTGTAAATCAAAATTCCATGCTGTTTTAAGGACGGCCACACATCGCTCAGAATTCTTCGCTGACGTTGAGAGCACAGCGCAATATTTTCTTCCGACCATTCGGAGGTGGCCTGATTGTCTTTGCGAAACAACCCCTCCCCGGAACAAGGCGCATCAACCACAATCACGTCAAAGTATCCCTTGAGTTTTTGGAATACGGCCGGGTCACTATTTGTAACAAGTGCATTACTATGACCCCACTTCTGGATATTCTCGGAAAGTATTTGCGCTCGTGATCGGATTACTTCGTTGGAAATCAGGAGTGAATTTTGATTGAGCAAGCTTAAGAGATGAGTTGACTTACCCCCGGGCGCTGCGCATAAGTCGAGCACCCGCAACGATTGGGTAAGGTCAGTTGTTTGGTTAATGGCTTGTTCAAAAAACATCGAACTGGCCTCCTGTACATAATACTTGCCAGCATGCAAGGCAGGATCAAGTGTAAATACCGGTCGTGTAGGTAAATAGAAACCATAGTCACTCCAGGGTATTTTTATCCCGACAGGAAGTTTATCTTTGTCAGGATTGATTCGAATACTTACCAGTGATGGTTGATCATGCGCGGATACAAAATCATTCCAAGCAGGCCCCAAGGTTGATTTCATTCTGGTTTCAAAAGCGATCGGAAAAGAGATGGACATGAGGCATTGATTACATCGGAAGTAAACGAATTTTACGTAAGAATTAAAAATGTTATCGAAATTATGATAAAGGCAAACAATCCTGCGCTTAAAAGTTGGTTAGAAGTTCCTGTAGATTCTGATTTTCCTATTCAGAATTTGCCCTTTGGTATTTTTAAAACAGATTACCTTTCACCGGTAGCGGGGGTAGCCATTGGCAAGTATGTGTTAGATCTTGTTTGCCTGCATGAGCATGGTTTTTTCGATGGACTTGGGTTGCCCGCAGGAATTTTCAATCAAAAATATTTAAACGGTTTCATTGGTTTAGGTAAGAAGAAAACCCGCGAAGTGCGCGAGCGAATCTCTGAATTGCTACAGCATGATAATGAAGAATTAAGATTGAATGTAGCGCGCGAGTTAGCGATTATACCGATGGCTGAGGTGGAAATGTGTATGCCGGTTACAATCCCTAACTATTCAGATTTTTACAGTAGTGTAGAACATGCCACCAATGTGGGAACCATGTTTCGCGACCCGAAGAATGCATTGTTACCCAATTGGAAACATTTGCCCGTGGCCTATCATGGTCGCGCTTCTTCTATTGTCGTTTCAGGCACATCTATTCATCGGCCCAAAGGGCAAACAAAATTACCAGACGCGGAGCTTCCCGTATTTGGCCCTTCGAAAAAACTTGACTTCGAATTAGAGCTGGCATTTATTACTTGTAAGGAAACTCCCTTGGGTAGTTCAATCTCTACTAAAGATGTGGATGATCATATTTTTGGGTTTGTACTTTTTAATGATTGGTCGGCCCGCGACATTCAAACCTGGGAGTATGTACCACTGGGTCCATTCCTGAGTAAAAATTTTGGTTCGACTATTTCACCCTGGATTGTAACGATGGATGCGCTAGAACCTTTCCGGGTAGCAGGACCTAAACAAGAAACTCCCGTATTGCCTTATCTTGTTTCTGAAGGGCAGAATAATTTTAACATTGCGTTAGAGGTTCAACTGCAACCTGAAAACGAGGAAGCAAGTACGGTGTGCCGATCCAACTATAAATTCCTTTATTGGAATGTTAACCAACAGCTCGCTCATCATACGGTGAATGGTTGTAATATTCAGGTGGGCGACTTGTATGCATCCGGTACAATAAGTGGCTCTACGCCTGATTCATTTGGCTCGTTATTGGAACTTACCTGGAATGGTCAACGGCCTTTAGCTCTGGCCAACGGACAGCAACGAAAATTTATTGAAGATGGCGACACAATTATCTTGCGCGGCTTTGCAGAAAAAGATCATGTGCGCATAGGCTTTGGCGAGTGTAAAGGAAAAATTTTACCCGCGCTATGATTATCGATCCAAAAGAATTGTCAACGCCTAAGCTACAAGCCTACCTGCAAGGGGCTGTATCGCCAAGGCCTATAGCGTTTGTAAGTTCGGTTGATAAAGAAGGAAATGTAAATCTCAGTCCGTTTAGTTTCTTCAATCTGTTTAGTATGAACCCGCCCATTCTGGTTTTCTCACCCTCCAGACGGGTGCGCGATAATTCGACTAAGCACACACTTCAAAACGTATTGGAAGTGCCGAGGTGGTAATCAACATTGTTTCGCATAGTATGGTTGAGCAGACTTCATTAGCCAGTTGCGAATTTCCCAAAGGCACCAATGAGTTTATTAAATCGGGATTTACACAAATTAATTCGCAAATAGTGAAGCCACCCCGGGTGGGTGAGGCTCCGGTTTCGTTTGAGTGTAAAGTGAATCAGGTTATTCCATTAGGGGAACAAGGTGGTGCTGGCAATCTGGTGGTTTGCGAGGTTTTACTCATGCATATTGATGATCTGATTTTAGATAGCGAAGGTTTTATTGATCCGCATAAGATTGATGCTGTAGCCCGCATGGGGCAGGATTATTATTGCCGCTCGTCCGGTGAAAATGTTTTGTTGTTCCTAAACCCAATGTAAAAATTGGAATTGGGTTTGATCAGATTCCGGCAAGCGTAAAAAATAGCCGTATCCTTTCGGGAAATGATTTGGGGCGGCTGGGAAATATTGAGCTTCTCCTGCGCATAAAGAAATCAAAAGTTTTCAATCTGCAGAGGTTTGGCAAACCGCAGCCGCCAAGGGCGATGAAGAAATTCACCGGCTTGCACAATCATTGCTGGCACAGGGAAATGTAGCAGATGCGTGGAAAACGTTGTTGTAAGGGATTTAACTTTTGATTAAAGAGTTTACAGGTTCAAGATTAACTGGCGGAGATTGCCCTAAACGGTAGAACTGCTAGTTGAGAAGTTCCATAAGAAATTTCTATTTTTAGAAATACGGTCGACTAAACCACTAGCTCTATGAAAACCTTACTAACCTTTCTGCTCCTTTTCGCCTGCAGTATTTCGTTCGGACAAACTGCTGACTCACGATATTTCGAGATGCGGATTTATTATTGTTATCCTGGTCGACTAGACGCATTGGTTGAACGCTTTCAAAATCACACCACCCGGATATTTGAAAAGCATGGCATGGAAAACATTGGTTACTGGCTACCAATAACTAATGACAAGAATGCACTCTACTATATTTTGGCTTTTCCAAACAAAGAGGCGCATGATAAATCATGGAAAGATTTTATCAACGATCCGGAATGGAAAGACGTTTCTGCAAAATCAGAAGTTAGCGGGAAGATTATTGAATCCATCACGTCTGTTTTCATGACTGCAGCGGACGTTATACCCAAAATCAATGCTGCCAATGCTAGCGGGAAGGATAGATTATTTGAGCTGCGGACCTATACGTGTCTTCCGGGTAGGTTCCCAAACATTGTTTCGCGATTTCAAGATCATACGTTCAAATTATTTGAACAACACCAAATGGAAAACATCGCTTACTTCAAAAGTGAAGAGGTAGATAGCGCTCAACCTAAATTAGTTTACATCGTTGCTCATCAAAGCCAGCAAGCGGCCACCAAGTCGTGGGCAGAGTTTCGTGTCGACCCTACATGGATCGCAGCCAGAGATGCTTCTGAAAAAGATGGAAAGATTATAGAGAAAGTAGAATCCATATTTCTCAAGCCGTTGAGCTTCTCGAAAATTAAATAGCGTTAGCCAATTTCAAGTAAAGCGTCATTCATTTCCTGAACCTTTTCAAAGTTTGCAACTTCCTCACTGGTAAGTAAAAGTTCTTTTAAAGTCAGTAATAGTTGCCGGGAGGATTGAACGAATGCCCGGTTAACTATAAGGGCGGTTGAAATATCGATGTCATCAATTTGTTTTGTTTTTATAGCAAGTGTGATTAACGAAACAAACTGATTATCGTCTTTTTTAAGGTGAGCCAAAGTTTTTAATATGGTGTTTGGTTTATCTTCATCACTTTCATCAATGAGTTTATCAATTTCCAAATACGTTTCGATCAATCTTTTTCTGAAATGCGTGTATTGATTATTAAGAAACGCATTATTGGCATTCTCAAACTCGTCAAAATTGTGATGAATGTCCTTTAACATTTTCGCTGAGTGGAGGGCCATTCTTGCGCCATGCATGTACCGGTTTAATTCCAGAGCTTCCTCTTTCGTTAATTCCCGTTCCTGTATTCCGGAAGAAAACGTGAAGATCTCAGCTTGAAGTAGTTTCAGATTTTCATATTCTTTATTATAAGCTGATTCAACGTTTTGTTTTTCTGCGTTACTGTAATCGTAATTCGAAAACACCAGTCGTTCATCAATATGTAGGATATTTAAATTGTGCCGCAACACATTCTTAACCAAATGGAGTGTTTCTTTTCGCATGGCGGAAATACCAGCCTCAGCAACATCGGTTGTTGTATTATTAATAAACCGGGTAAGCGCAGTTCGCCTGTCTGGAAATACTTTTGTAAGGAGATTTGCAAATGGGTGAATGAAGGGATAAAAGACCAGCACGCCAACTACATTGAAAATCGTATGAAACAGGGCTAGCCCCATAACCTCGTTGCCTTTCGCGCTAAATACCTGAAGTATAAGATACGTGATGGCAGGCATTAAGGCCAGCGCGATGATTCCTGTGATAAGGTTAAATGCAAAATGACTGTAGGCCACTCTCTTCTTTACCTGCACAGCACCTATCGCACCTAATAAAATTGTAACCGTGGTACCCACATTGGAACCGATAACCACCGCAGCAGCTGAGTCAAATTCAATAATACGTGAGTTCAACGCAGTCAAAACAATAGCAATTGTTGCTGAACTGGATTGCATAACGGCTGTTAACACTATTCCAACGCCCACGAATACTAAAATTCCATAATCTGGTAAAGACCCGATATCTATTGAGTTGGCAAGAACCTCTACACTACTTTTTATATAGCCCAGGCCCATGAAAAGGAAACCAAACCCAACCAATAGCTTGCTGATGTTGGAATACTTTTCGGATTTTCCCAGGAACATGATGCCTAATCCTCCCGAGCCGATAAGCGGAAGGGCAAAACTTTCGATGGCCATTTTAAACCCGATGGTGGCAACAATCCAGGCTGTAATAGTTGTGCCGATATTAGAGCCGAGAATCACGCCAATGGCATTCTCCATCGTCATGATGCCGGCACCAACAAATGCCAATACCATAAGGGAAACGGCAGAACTGCTTTGCAGAATGGAAGTAACAAAGGCTCCTGAAAAAATAGATTTAACCTTGCCAGTAGTGAATCTTCTTATCAATCCTTTGAATGCTCTGCCAGATAGTTTCTTGATAGATTCCTCCATCAAAAACATACCAAACATAAAGATGCCCAATCCTGCTAATAGCTTCCAAATATCAAACTCCTGGAACATTATTAATCTACATAATCAACAATAGAAGGACACTGCACAGCTAAGCCTGTTTACAGCAGCCGAAGGTCAGCTTAAATAAAATATGAGTGCCGACTTTAATCTCGGTACATCACGGCCTTTACTGCCTTAACGGTGCGGGCTACATTAGGTAAAATGGCTTCGATCAAGGTTGGGGCATAGGGGAGTGGTACATCCAACCTATTTATTCTATGAACCGGGGCATCCAGATAATCGAACGCATGCTTTTGAACATGGTAGGTAATCTCTGTAGCTATTGAGGATAATGGCCAGGCTTCTTCCACGACTACCAATCGATTGGTTTTTTAACCGATGCTACAACCGTAGCATAATCAATAGGGCGCACAGAACGCAGGTCTATTACTTCAGCCGAAATTCCTTCCTTCTCTAATTCTTGCGCGGCAGCGAGAGCAACTTTCATAATCTTGCCAAAGGAAACAATCGTTACATCGGTTCCACTTTTCTTAATATCCGCTACGCCAATGGGAATCAGATATTCTTCCGTAGGCACTTCGCCCTTGTCGCCATACATCATTTCTGACTCCATAAAAATAACCGGATCGTTATCGCGAATGGCAGTCTTCAATAAGCCTTTGGCATCGTACGGAGTATAAGGAACGACTACTTTTAATCCAGGGGTATTGGCAAACCAATTTTCAAAATTTTGCGAGTGTTGCGAACTCAGCATCCCGGCATTACCGGTAGGCCCACGAAATACAATAGGTACATTAAATTGTCCGCCCGACATAGAAAGCATTTTGGCAGCCGAATTAATGATCTGATCAATGGCAACCAAAGAGAAATTAAACGTCATAAATTCTATAATGGGTCGCAGCCCATTGGCAGCAGCACCAACACCAATGCCGGCAAAACCAAGTTCAGAGATAGGCGTATCAATTACGCGCTCGGGTCCAAATTCATCGAGCATACCTTGGCTTACCTTATACGCACCGTTGTACTCGGCTACTTCTTCACCCATGAGAAAGATACTTGGATCTCTTCTCATTTCTTCGTTCATGGCCTCGCGTAGCGCCTCTCTGAATTGAATTTCTCTCATAGCTGCCGTTAGTTTGGAAAGCCCGTAAAAATAGGGATCAGGAACATCAGGTTAAAGGGAATAGCCCGTTTTTTTGGGAATAAGAAAGGGTGTAGCAACAAAAAACCCCGGTTTTGGCCGGGGTCTTTTATAATTAATAAGATCAAGATTATTTCAATGCACTACGGAAAGATTCAGTAGTTGCAAACTTGGTAAACTCAAGATCAGTTAACGCCTTTTCTTTTAGAGAAGAATCGATTCTAACTGCGCTTGTAAGATTGCTAACTACGGCATCACCATTACCTGAACGGGCGGCAGCAACGGCTGCTCCGTAGTAGGCTACTGCCATATTGCTGTTTTTAGCAGAAGCTTCTGCAAAAGATGACGAGGCATTGCTAAAGTCTTTGTTAAGCAACTGCGCTAAGCCTTTGTTGAAAAGGTTAACATCCGTAGCTACGGCAGAAGAGGTAGAGCTAACAGCTGCGCTATAGTTTGCCATGTAGATTTCACAAGCTCCTTTTACGCCATTAACACCACGGGTAACATCGTTGTTAGCACCACGCAATGCTTTGGTAGCATGGCTGTATGCCTTATACGGGTTGCCTTTCCATAATGAAATGGTTGCCAGGTTGGCATGTACTTCTGAAGTTTCTTGAAGTTTTGCTGCAATATCCAATTGTGCAGAAGCTTTCTCAGCATATTCTGAAGCGCGAGCAGGGTTTTCCATAGCCAACGCGATATAAGCAGCGCCTAAGTTGTTGTGCGCATTCCAGTTGCTTCCTTTTTTGGTAGCAGCTTCATAGATAGCAGCTTTCTCTTCTACTGAAGGCGTAAGCGTAGCAGCATACATCAATTCTTCGAAGCTCAAGGTATCAGACTTAACCTGACCGGCTGTGATTTGCTTAGCAAGTACAGAAATTTCAGCATCCGTCTTCTTATCCTTAATAGTCAAGATCTCAGTTTTAGCAGTACGCAAGCCAGGATAAACATCCTTGAACACTTTGTTGTAAGTCTTCAACTTCTTCATTTGTTTTTCCTGTTCTTCGAAAGAACCACCACCATTGATGATGTTCAGGTATTCAGACTTTTGATCTGAAGTTATTCCTTCATATGCAGCCAATGCATTTTTGAATTCTGACCAATCATCAACGACTGGCTTCAAAATGAATTTAACCTCATCGGCCAATCCTTGATAATCGTATTTCTTCATTTGCGCACGGTAGTACTTTTCGATAGCGGCAGCACGTTCTTCAGAAAGTTTGCTATTTATTCTCTCAGCACCTTCAGGAGAGTGAGTACCGGTGATGGTTACAGTGCGGGTTACGTTTTTAGCAGCGATATAAGCATCTAATTGCTTTCCTTTAGCCGCTTTAGTTTCTGAAGTACGGAGTACCGAACGGCCTCTTTCAAAAATGAAATCAGGGATAACAACCGGAACAAGTTCTTCCTGATTGTTGTAACCATGTTCTGCGAAAGCGGCATAATATGAATTTTGAACCAACTTAGAGGTAGTGATTATTCCTGTAGCAACAGGCATCCGAGGAGTAGTCTTAGACTTTGTTCCTTTTGAGGCAACTCCTTGTACTTCTACGGTTCCTACTTTATAGGCATCCTGATAAGGAAATGAAAATGCTTTTGATACTTTTATTTCTTCCACCCCACTATTAGGATAGTCTTCAGACCGGTAAGCGGCAGGATCTAAAGCAAGTTCGTTTTCGCCATACTTATAAAAAGTATTGATCGTATAAACTGTTCCTTTCTTTAACATTTTGATTGGTAGATTTCCAGCCAAATCAAAGTTTACCGTGTCTTTATGAACCTCAAGCGGGTTCGGTGCCACTTCTAACTTTTGTTCTTTGGCCGCTTTGATCATTTGAGGAAGCGTACAGCTCGTAAAGGTGAGTGCTCCAATGATCACGAATGCGTAGAATAATTTTCTCATGGTTTTGATTTAATAGGTTTCCGTAAACGAGGTGCAAAGTTAACCTTAAACCCCTTTTTTCTGCAATAATACTCAAAAAAATAACACGGCTACCGCTGAAACTAGGTGGATCACCAGCTATATTTGCAGAGAGGGTTTTAAGTCGATAAAAGGACTTTTACTCAGGTAAACGGAAGTATTTCAGCTTAATTTATATGAATATGAAGGGCTTGATAGGCGAAATTCAACTTTTCTTTGAGAATCAGGCCTTTGGCGTGTGTACAGCCTTGGGTGACAAAATGGGTGTTGCCACCTCCTCGATCCGACTTTTTTTTATTTATGCCTCCTTCCTTACTTTCGGTTCGCCACTGATTATTTACATGTCTCTGGCCTTTATTCTTAATATGCGCAGCCATTTGCGGAGGCGAAGCACCATTTGGGATTACTAAAACTTCAAGGACTTAAAGGTTCTCTTTCGTAAAAGGAAGAAATCAACCGTTAGCAAACGTGGATATTGTTGTGAAACCCGGTAAGATAAACCGGCCAATTGTTCTCTTTTTTTGAGATCCGCCCCCAGATTACCAAAGAATTTGAGATGCGCTTTGATTACCGCCCAGGAGTCTTTGGGAGATCCTTGAATCAAAAACACCAACGAAGCGAAATAGTCCAGGGAATCCGAAGGGGAAGTTTCCACCAAAGACTATGCGATGGTAAATTTTTTATCAAGAGACTTAACCCATTTCTAAAGTTCAAGAAGGTCTTTCGCGGATTTGATTTAGAGAGGGTGCCACCCCCAACGTGGTAAACCTTACTTTCGCCCACGTATTTAACCTGGCGGCCCGCCCTATTCAATCGCCAGCATAAGTCGATTTCCTCCATGTGGGCAAAAAAATCTTCATCTAACCCACCCGAAGTATGAAAATCCTTCGCTCGGATAAACAGACAGGCACCTGTTGCCCAGAAAATAGTTCGGTTGTCATCATATTGACCTATATCTTTTTCCAGGTTGTTAAAAATCCTTCCGCGACAAAATGGATAGCCCAGCATATCGACAAATCCACCGGCTGCACCCGCGTATTCGAAATAATCTTTTTTGTTATAGTAGAGAACTTTGGGTTGGGCCGCTGCCAGTAAAGGATTTGCCTTAAACTCTTGGATAACGGGAGTAATCCATCCGGACGTAACTTCTACATCAGAATTAAGCAGCACAAAATACTCGGCCTCAATTAACTTCAGAGAATAGTTATAACCGCCACAATATCCGAGATTCTTTTCAAGCCTGATTATTTCTATCGAATCGGAATATTCTTTTTCAAGGAATGCGATTGAATCGTCTGTGGAAGCATTGTCGGCTACAATAATTTTTGCATCGCCACTGTGGGCCATTACGGACGGCAGGAATTGTTGTAGGAAACTTCTTCCGTTATAGTTTAGAATGACAACCGCTACCTCGGTCATCCCATCAGGTTACTTAAGTCCATACCCGGTATATTGGGAAGCATTCCTTCGGTAGCTTTCTTCAATTCATCTTTGGCAAGGGCATCTACTTCTTCCAGCGCCTTATTAACGGCCGCTATCACCAGATCTTGTACCAGTACTTTATCTTCGGCACGCAACGTAGCCGGATCAATATCTATCGAGATCACTTGCTTCTTACCGTTGACTATCGCTTTTACCATGCCACCACCCGACTCGCCACTGGCATGTACACGTACCAAATTATCCTGGGCTTCCTTTATTTTTCCCTGCACCTCTTTCATCTTGCCCATCATTTTCATCATATCAAACATAGCTGTATTGGGTTGGTTAGAAACGCAAAGGTAAAGATTTCAATCCGCTTACTTGGTGGTCTTAAGAATTACAACCGTGCTACCTACAGAAAGACTTCGTCCGGCCAAATCGCTAATCTGTGCTCGCTCTACATAGTTTTCTTCAGGCAAGACTTTCCCATTGTTGGTACCATTCCAGGGTTCATTTTTATCAGAATAATAAACCATCGTACCCCACCGGTCGAATATCTTTAACTCCAACTTTACGATATACTGCCCTTGAACCGTAAAGGTTTCGTTTTCGGGAGGGCCCGAGCCATCAGGTGTAAAAGCGGTGGGATAGAAAAGATTTACTTCTTTGGTAACAATCAGCCGATTAGAAACTGAATTAATCAATCCTACTTCCACAGGTTGTGCAATTATCTGGTATTGAACTACCTGATTAATAGCATCGGGCTGATCATCTACCCAAATGGTGTCTGTTCCTATGTTAATGGTCTGCATCAATCCACCACTTTTATCAAATTTTTCAATCCGATAATTTGTAACGCCATTACGCCAACCTTTCAGTCTCGTCCATTTCAGGGTTATTACATTTTTGTTATCCATGGAAGATAATAGCCGGATGGGGCAAATGAGATCTCCGGCTAAGCTCGCGTTACCACACAAGTCGCCATAATTAATGCGGTAGCAGAAATTACCCTCGGTTGTATATCCGGTATCGTCAAAATCTGTACTGGTTGTTTTTCCCGCAAGGCTAAAAACCGAATTGTTTTGATTTCGGAGTACAGCATACTCATCTACCGTGAATAGAGGATCCTGCTGCCAGGTTAATTGAACTCCATTCGATCCAACTACCGATGAGGTGTTTGTGATGGCGGTTGGGTTTACCGTTGTAAATGCTTCCCCACATTTTTCAAGCGAGGTACTTTGGGCGCCACCGGCATAATGATTAATTACCTGATAACAATAGTTGGTTTTACAAACCACATCGACATCATTTAACGAAGAGGGCGCTCCGGGTATAATTGTATACGAGGTTCCGTTTCGGATAATTTCAGTAGAGAGAACGCCATTGGCCGCACTAGCCCAGGTTAGCCGATTAAAACCGTTTTGAATTGCCAGATCAAAATTATGACTGCACATAGGCGGTGAGTAGGTATTCAAACCCGTGCAAGGATCAAAAGAACCTAATCGAAAACAGTAAAAATTATCATCGGTCTTCAGGTTGGGAACGGTAAGCGTGCTAACGGCATACAGCGTTTGAAATTGTTGGAACGTGGTACCATTGTTAACCGCAATCTCCAGTTTGTATTGAATGTTTTGTTGTGGGGTAAAATCGAGTTGTATAGACGAAGGGTCTAATACCGTTAAGGCAGTAAGTTGTGGCGTGGGCAGCACGGCTAAAGAAGTAAAGGGCAGAACTTTAGCAGAACAATTATTCGCGGCATTCAGATCTTTTCCTTTTACGCTAATGTTGAACGTAGACGCTACCCCATAACTATGGTTAGCGGTTTGGTTGTTGCTATTCGGTATAACCGTTTCGTTAATCCCATCATTATTAAAATCAATGGCGTATTGATCGTAATTTTTATCTGTAATTTTTATGGACGCCTGTAAACCCGAACAAGTGTAAATCTCAAATTCAGGCTCAATGTCAGGATCAACCGTAATGGTGATATCGTCAGCACCGATACTCTGATAAAGAACAGTGAGTTTGAAAGTACCGGCTTGTGGATAGGTAATGGTGAATTGATTTTGTTGTGGCCCGCTTCCGTTGCCGGCACCCATTAAGCAGGGTTTTCCAGCGGTACACTCCCCGGTAGTTATCAGGTTGGTGTCTAATATAGTTACCGTAAAGGGTGCACAACCTTTTATTTCGTCTACCTGAAAACGTCCTAGTCGGCTGTTGTATTGCGCCTCCGTGGCAACAACGGCCATCAAACTAAATAAGCACGTAAGAATCAGGTTCTGTTTCACTAACTGAAATTTCAAAATTCAAGCGTACAGTTTTTCAAAAACTTTTCGGCATTTACCATATCCGGATGTAGCTCTCTGTCTGTTTCTATAAACGGAACAACGTGGCGGAAAGTATTGACAAATTTCTCTAACCGAGCGGATGTTTTCAGCGGTCGTCTAAAATGTAAAGCTTGCGTGGTGGTAATCAATTCAATCGCCAGGATTGAATAGAGATTGTTAACAACCCGATACGCTTTGGTGGCTGCATTGGCGCCCATACTTACGTGATCTTCCTGCCCGTTAGAAGACACGATCGAGTCAATGGATGCCGGACTACAAAGTTGTTTATTCTGGCTTACGATAGAGGCGGCTGTGTATTGTGGAATCATCATGCCCGAGTTAATACCCGGATTGGCTACGAGGTAATTTGGTAATTCACGAGAACCTGAAATGAGTTGGTAAGTTCTTCTTTCTGAGATGCTTCCTAATTCAGCCAAAGCGATCGCCAAAAATCCAACCCCAACGCCAAGGGCTGACCATGAAAATTTCCAGCCGAAATAATTTTATCCTCGTCAGCAAAAATGTTGGGATTGTCGCTGACAGAATTAATTTCAGTAAGGATGGTTTGGGTTACGAATTGGATCGTATCATCGCTGGCGCCATGTACCTGCGGCATGCATCGAAAGGAATACGGATCTTGTACATGCTTTTTGGGCTGGATAATATCACTTCCAGTTAATAGCTCTTTAATGAAAGCTGCAACTTTCACTTGACCGGTATGAGGTCTGATTTTATGCACTTGTTCTTCGAAGGGTTCAATACGACCATCAAAAGCATCAAGGGAAAGGGCCCCAATCATATTAGCGAGTGTCAATAGTCGATGCGCGTGTAACACGCACCAGGTACCATATGCACTCATGAATTGTGTTCCATTCAACAAGGCTAATCCTTCTTTCGCCTTAAAGTGAATGCGTTGCCAACCCAATAGGCTTAGGATTTCATCCCCTGTATAAATCTTACCTAAATAATGAGCTTCACCAAGCCCAATCAAAGGCAGCGAGAGGTGAGCTAATGGAGCCAAGTCACCGGATGCACCCAACGATCCCATTTCATAAACGCGTGGCAAAACGCGCTGGTTAAACATGTCGATTAACCGATCTACCGTTTCAACTTGCACCCCTGAATAGCCATAGGAAAGGGATTGTACTTTCAGGTACAGCATCAGTAAAACAATTTCGCGGGGTATCTCGGGGCCGGTGCCACAAGCATGCGACATCACTAAATTCTCCTGTAAGGTTTCTAATTTATCTTTTGGAATGTGTTTGTCGTATAGCGAACCAAAGCCCGTATTGATTCCATAAATGGGGTGGGTGGCTGCAGCTAATTTATTATCTAAATAATCCCGGCAACGGATAATCTGTTGGCGCGAGTTTTCCGATAAAGCAATCTTGGCATGACCATGAAGCACCGCGTCAAGCTCGTGAAGGGTAAGGAGTTTGTTTGATATGTGGTGCGTGGGTTGCAAAATAGTTCTTGGTTTCCGGTTGCTAGTTGCCAGTAAGAAATGAAATAATTTCGGAGATAGATTTCTTTTCTTGCTCGCCCGTCTTCATGTTTTTGATTGTCAATTGTTGGCTTTTTATTTCCTCTGAACCAATTACGATGACATACGGAATCATTTTCTTGTTCGCGTAATCGAATTGCTTTTGAATTTTTACAGAGTCTGGGTAAATCTCAGAGGCGATGCCTTTATCCCGCAAGGTTTGCAAAACTCCCAAACCATAATTCATACTGGGTTCATCAAAATGACTAATCAACACTGTTGATGATGCGTTGACTTCCTGCGGAAAAAGCTTTAATTCCTCCATGGCATCGTACAAGCGATCTACACCAAAAGAAATTCCAACGCCCGAAAGTTTTTCTTTGCTGCCAAAGGCTTGGGTAAGATTATCATACCGACCGCCACCGCTTACGCTGCCTATTACCACATTATTGATCTTTACTTCAAAGATGCAACCGGTGTAATAACTTAAACCACGTGCCAATGAGATATCAAACTCAACATGATCCTCCGTTGTATTATAACTCTTTAGAAGTACGAACACTTGCTTAAGATCGGCTATTCCTTTTTGACCTTTTTCAGAAGTAGCAAACCGGAAAGTTAGAAATTCTACTTTTTCTTGAGTGGTTCCTTTGAAGTTTATGATTTCAAATAAGGTAGTTAGACCCTTCTCGCCAAACCCCCGGATTCTTAATTCTTCTTTTACTTTTTCTTCTCCGATTTTATCGAGCTTATCAATAGCAACAAACAGCGAAGATTCTTTTTCATTAGCGGCCACTAATTCAGCAATCCCGGCAAGGATGCCGCGATGATTTATTTTAATGGTGTAATCTGTAATGCCTAACGATTTAAAGGCAGATTTGATCATTAAAACAATTTCAGCTTCGCAGATCAGAGAATCAGTACCCACTACATCGGCATCGCATTGATAGAACTCCCGATACCTTCCTTTCTGGGGTCGATCGGCCCGCCATACCGGTTGAATCTGATAGCGCTTAAATGGAAGTGTAATCTCGTGCCGGTTCATCACCACATAGCGGGCGAAGGGAACAGTGAGATCGTAGCGGAGGCCTTTTTCAGAAATATCAGAAGTAATGAGTTTTGAGTCTTTAGTATTGAGTTTGGACTGGTCAACGTCCTTTAAATAATCGCCCGAGTTAAGAATCTTGAACAGCAACTGATCCCCTTCGTCTCCATATTTTCCCGTGAGGGTACTCAGGTTTTCCATAGTGGGAGTCTCGAGGGGCTGGAAGCCATGTAACTGAAAGACACCGCGAATTGAATTAAGAATAAACTGGCGCTTGGCCATTACGGCCGGACCAAAGTCGCGGGTACCTTTAGGTAAAGTTGGTTTTTCCATAATAAAACAGGGCAATTTAAGGATAAGCCACTAATTCACGGATCGACCGTGTGTTTAATACTACGTAAATGCTGTATTTACTCTTCAATTCGTTGATTTTGCGGGCTAATTCTAAATATTCTGAGAATCTGTGGCAATTAATTACAAAACATGTCTATTTTTGCACCCTTTAAAAGCTAAAAAGTCATGTCAGTTACCCGTTTAAAAAGAAAAGGCCGCAAAGATAAAGCTGTTGCAGCTCGTAGAAGAACCTCTTTGAAGATACTAAACTTTAAGCCTGTGGCTAAAACTGTTGATGTCGAGAAGATTAAAGAAGAATTTAAGGCCAAGAAGGCCGCGAAATAATTCATATTTTTCGAAAGATTAATGAGCCAATGGATTTCCATTGGCTTTTAGTTCTATTGAGGGATAGCTCCCCGTTTCCCCAATTCAATTACTTCCAGATTTTTAATTTCCTTTCCCATTATCTCGAACCGCATAATGGTTTTTATGGGATGAAAGCCATGATTGCCTGCCGCCCCTGGATTTAAATACAGCATGTTTTTAAAATTGGGATCTTTCTTAACTCTAAGAATGTGAGAGTGACCACAAATAAAAATATCGGTACTTTCGATTTCAGGATTTTCTTTATTCTTGGATTGTAATTTGGAGGAGCACCACCAATGTGTGTCATCCAGATTGTAATCTCCTCACAAGTGAACCACAAATCTTCGGGATAGCGAGCCTGCATCTCAAGATCATCAATGTTTCCACAAACAGCGCGCACGAGCTTAAACTTTTCTAATGCATCAACTACCGAGCGATCGCCAATGTCCCCCGCATGCCAAATTTCATCGCACGCTTTAAAGTGTTCTAAGATTTTTGGATCGAGGTAACTATGGGTATCGGAAAGAAGGCCAATCTTCATGCATGAAAATTAATTCTTATCTTAATAAATAACCTTCTCTCCGAAAAATGACGCAATCAAATTTAGTTACCCAAATGATTCCAGTTGATTAACACATTTCCAAACCAATGGCGCATCATGATGATTTAAGTACCGATGTAATGGATCAAAGGTGAAAGGCAATAATTCTGCCAGCACCCTTGGGGTACATTGAAAATCCCACCATGACCAATAATGGTTTGCTCATTTCTTACCATTCCCGAAAGCACATAGGGTGGTTCTTTCTTTTCATCCTTTTTCTCTTTCGTTAATTTCTTATCGGGCATACCCATAATAGGGCCAGTGTATTCCACTTCATCTTTTAGTGGCTTCGTGCCATACTGCATCACCATCATATCGCGATTGTATTTGTCAACCTGATATAGCGGACCATTGCCTCGAAACACATGAAACAACTCCGGATAACCATATAATAGTGGGCTATTCGACTTTCTTGCCTTCACTTGCACGAATGAACCAGGGTGAAAAAGTCCTTGTGCCTGATAAGGTTCGAGCTCGCGGGCAATTCCTGTTTCGGCTGCCATTCTTGTTGAATTGTCGAGCGTAACTAAAACACCACCACCATCAACAAACAATTGCAATTGATGCATGCCGTCCAGCCCGGGTCCACCCGTCATGTCGTTGGTTGCATCGGGTGTTCCATGCGAGGGATATTCAGCCGTTTTGGTAAAGGGCATAGGGCCAAACTTAGCGTCCACACCGTAAATGAAATCACTTACTTCACCGCGCATCCGAGGCACGAGGATCACATCAAATTTATTTCGTAATAGTCCCGCTTTTAAATCATCCTTATCAATTGATGTGTAGGGAATTCCACGCTGTTCAAAAGTAAATCGCGACCAACCTTCGTCTTGTGTGCTAAACCAGCTATGGTAAATCGCTACACGCGGCAGTAAGACTTCATGTTGTTTTCCAGATGGCGTTGAGGAAGCAGCAATAAGATCTAACCCAAACTGACTTCCGATCTGATCGGCCTGCGCTTTCGTGATCTCTTTAAAGATAACCGAGCCCGCAGCAAGGGTATCATGGCTTATTATTTGTTGTTCATCGATCACATGCACTTTCGCTTTTTTGTTTTGTGATTTAATCCAATACATAGCAGGTAGCACCGTATTCTGGGCCTTGTATTTTAAAAGATAGTTGGTTCCACTTCCTGCTACTTCGCCTACGTACTTAACATCCTGGGTAAGCATCTTCAAGTCACTTACGGCATACTTCAAGCTATCTTGCGTTTTTACATCAACCCCATAATTTAAGCCGAGCGTCCAGCCAATATCATCGTACGGTGGAAACTTGGCTTCCTTCGGATAATTTTGTTTTGTTAATAGCGTTACCGCAAGATCGCGATAAGGCTGATCAAGTAAGATCACATACTCGCCTGCCTTAGCTTCGTGAATTTCGAGGCCTTGCAACCGTAGCTGATTAACCAGGTAAGCAGCCATAACCGGATCATTCTGTTTTTTTGGAATTACAAAGGCCTTGATTGATTCATTTTTTCCTCGGGTGATGTTGTTCACTCCTTTCTGATAGAAGTTTCTTAGTAAAAGTTTACTATTATCAGCGGTGTAGGTTAATGAGGCTAACACACCCGCTTCCATATAGTTTGTATTATTCCGTATCGACCAATTCACTAATTCAGTGGGTGGAGCCGGGCGATACCACTCTCTGCTGGTGGCAGGATCGCCTGCATATTTTTGATTTGATAAATCGCGGAGATAGGTATTGGCTCCGGCATTACCGAAAGTTTCGTAAAACCGACCGATGCTGTTGTGATTGTTTGCTACCCCCATGGCATAGCCCGGCCACCAGCCATCAAAGAAGGCCCAGGTAAATGTACCGGGTAATCCTTGTGCAGCTAAGGTGGTGATATCATGATTGGCCATTACCTGCCATTCGCCAATAGCAATGGGATCCATGTTATCGTTGTATGGACCAGTACCCGTGCTTATATATAATAGTGGCACCGACTCATGTAAATCCAACATAACCGAAGGATGCCATTCGTAATACATCTTGTAGATGGCTTTGGATAATGCTTGCGACACCTGAATGCCATCGCGGTTGTTGTCATGAAATACGTACTTGCCCCAATATGGAGTACTGCGCATAAAGCCATCATCAAATTCTTTTCGTGCTTTGGTATAGCGATAATACCAATCCACTTGCTTGTCGCGACCATCGGGTTCGGAGGCAGGATTAATAAGTATAATCACATTGTCGCGGATATTTTTAATTTCATCGGACTGGCTTGTAACAAGACGGTAGGCAAGTTCCATCAGCATTTCAGGTGAACCCATTTCGGTAGAGTGCAACCCACCATTCAGATAGAAGATTGGCTTACTGTCGCCAATAATTTTATCAGCTTCTGTGCTTGTTACTTTGCGTGGATCAGCCAGTTTAGTGAGTTGTCCTTTGTAGTGATCAAGGCGCTTGATGGATTCTTCATTGGCAATAATCACCAGGTTAATGGCTCGTCCTTCTTCAGAGATTCCTAGTTGCTCTATCTTAACTAAGGGTGAGGCTTTAGCAAGTTCTTGATAGTATGCATATATCTCAGACGTTCTGTGCATAACCCCCGGGGTGCCAATAATCTGCCCAAAATATTTTCGAGGCGAGGGCACAGTCGGATCATCGGCAAGGTTAAGAACAGAGGCCGGCAAAAAGCGCGGGTCGGTAGTGTATTCTTTTTTTTTTTATTGTACTCTTCATCTATTTGCTGTGCAGATAAGAACGGAGTTGTAACCAAGAGGAGGAGTAGCGAATAAAGCCAAACACGCTTTTGCATAAAAATTTGTTTAAGTGATTGCCGAAAGTAATCCAATTAAACCTTGATTAGAACCAAGACCTGACAAACGGTTTACTTTAGTGATTATCTGTACCAATGGCAATTTTAATTGGAGCAAAAAAAAGTCAGCCTGGGATTCCAGACTGACTTGCAAAATAGTTATGTTTTAAATTTTAATAGTTCGATTCCTGCGACATGCTTCTCCAGTCTCTGCTCGATCTCCTTGCGGGAGCAGAAGATGAAGAAGCTGGCTTTGAATTATTCGATTTGTGTGAATTGCCCGACTTGTGTGCGCTAGTCGACTTATTTGAGTTCGAAGATTTGCATGAACCCGCATTTGCCGGTCGCTTAAACCCCTGTCTGCGTTGTTGCTGCTGTGGCTTAGGCGCTACAACAGGACTATTCATAGCGGATTGACTTAGCGGATAGGGATTATCTTGTGCAACTGGAACAGATTTTCCAATCAGCTTCTGAATATCTTTTAGATACGCTCTTTCTTCGGCATCACAAAAAGAAATAGAAATTCCGCTGGCTCCGGCACGTCCTGTGCGACCAATGCGGTGCACATACGTTTCAGGAATGTTTGGCAACTCGTAGTTAATTACATGCGAAAGTTCATCGATGTCAATACCGCGGGCCGCAATATCGGTGGCAACCAACACGCGAGTTTCTTGCAATTTGAAATTACTCAATGCACGTTGTCTTGCGTTTTGCGATTTGTTTCCATGAATAGCTTCGGCAATTATTCCAGCCCGATTTAAATCTTTAGCTACCCGGTCGGCTCCGTGTTTTGTTCGGGTAAACACAAGGGCCGTATTGATATCCTGGTTCTTTAACAGGTGTAATAACAACGAGCGTTTATTGTTCTTATCTACAAAATAAATTTCCTGACGCACGGTGTTGGCGGTAGACGAAACCGGGGTTACCTCTACGCGAACCGGGTTTGTTAAAATTGTATTGGCCAAAGAAGAAATCTCGGCTGGCATAGTAGCTGAAAAGAAAATCGTTTGACGCTTTGATGGAATTCGTCCAATGATTTTTTTAACGTCATGGATAAATCCCATGTCCAACATTCTGTCGGCTTCATCAAGCACAAATGTTTTTAAATGCTCCAATCGAACATAGCGTTGATCCATTAAATCGAGTAACCGACCAGGCGTTGCAATGAGAATGTCAACACCATCGCGCAAAGCGATTGTTTGTGAGCGCTGTGGAACACCGCCAAAAATTACGGTATGTTTAATTTTGAGAAGTTTACCATAAGCAGCGAAGCTATCACCAATCTGAATGGCAAGCTCACGTGTTGGGGTAAGAATTAAAACTTTTATTCCAACAGGTCCTTTTTTATAAAGTTCGTCCTGATGGAGAGTTTGAAGAATAGGAAGGGCAAAAGCGGCAGTTTTTCCGGTGCCTGTTTGTGCACAGCCCAAAAGATCTCTACGTTCTAATAGTACAGGTATAGATTGTTCCTGAATGGGTGTGGGTTTTGTGTCTCCTTCTGCCTGCAAGGCTTTAAGGATGGGTTCAATAAGATTAAGTTTTTCGAATGACATAGTTTTTTAAATAGTTGAATCGCGCAGAATTTTTCCGCGAAAAAAATTATAAATGATTATTTAAGTGTTGACGCCTCTTGGCTCGGATCCGCCTAAGCGGCTACGCAGAAAGTGCTTTTCTACGGGAATTTGGAGGAGTGACGCACAAAGATAGCGAATTAATTCAACAGTGACATCAATAAGCTTGCACCCATGTTTAATAACCCGAATAGAGATTGGTGTTCATGATTATTTAAAAATCTTTTCTGTCTCCTTCCTGTGGCGGATTTTGGAATACAGCGATTGGTATTTTTGTGTAAAGCGAAATCTTCTTAGTTAAACTTGGGTTATAAAATTTTTCAAAAAAATTTCTTCGATGCGTGGCGAGGGCTAAAAGGTCAATGTTCGATTCCTGAACAATTAAATCTAAGCCCATACTAACATTATGATCGCTTACAATCTTTTGAGAAATACGTTCATAACCAGTTGCCAGCTTAACTTCCGCAACAAATTTATCCATAGAGGCATCTTCTGAATTCTCATCCGTTGACGTATTGATGTGACCCACGACAACTTCCGATTTAAAGGCATTTGCCAACGGTATTAATTTTAAGATCCCTTGGATATCATCGTATGAAAAATTGGTTGCGAATAAGATGCGTTCCGGTGCCTGAAAGGTGCAGCCTGCAGGAATACAGAGCACAGGACAATCCGATCTTTCTATTACGGAAGCGGTGTTACTCCCAAAAAGCGTACGGGTTAAATTGGTGGCCCCCAACGTGCCCATTATTATTAGTTCGATCTCATGGGTCCTGGCTATTGTTAAAATTTCTTTAACGGCTTCACCCACCGCAACTTCCGTTTTACAATTGATACCTGGAAATTCAGTTTCTAACGTGTTTTGTAAAACACCCAATTTAGTTAAGGCGTCTTTCTTGGCATCCATAACTTCATCGGTGAGAAGAGCACTGATAACACTATTTGACGAAACCGCGGGTGTATAAACATGAAGTAAGGTAATAGCAGCTCCGGCCAGACTTGAGATCTCGGCCGCGTATTCCAAAGCATTATTCGCATTAGTAGAAAAATCAGTTGGTATCAAGATTCTTTTCATGAGTTAAAAAATTTATTCTCCTGAAAGATGCAAACAGATTTTTAATTGGCCAATGATTGATGTCATGAATTCAAAAAACAAGTAAATAATCTGGAATCAATCTCAACCGAATAAAATTTTACTTTCCTTTGTTCGTTACTTCAGGAACAAATTTTTTATGCGCAGAAATCCCACTTTTTTGTTTGTCTAGTTGTAGTGACTACAACACTCTTTTCTTGTCTCAATAGCGAAACCCAGCCTTCAATATCTCTGGAAGAGCAATGGGCTTTGGACACAGCCGCTATTGGCTCCTATTTAAAGTCACAAGGTATTGCCGCCTGGAAGGATGTCAGTGGGGTTCGATTTATAATTGATTCCTTGGGTTCTGGGTTTCCACCGCAGGCATCCAGCATAATTAGATTTACTTATAAAGGAAGCTTGCTAACGAATGAAATCTTCGATCAGGGGACCAATGTCAGTCTGGCCATGCAAGATCTAATTCCAGGGTTTCAATTGGGCCTTGCTTTGATGCCCGCGGGCACACGGGCAAGAATTTACATTCCATCGGGTTATGCTTATGGTAATCAGGGTGTAAACTCAATCCCGGCTAATGCCAATTTGGCTTTTGAAGTTAAACTCTTAGAAGTTGTCCAGACCGATGCCATGAAGCAACAACTTGCCAGCGATACGGTTGCGATTGATAACTATCTGACTACGAATTCAATTATTGCGATTAAAGATAAATCCGGACTTCGGTATACCATTAATCAATTAGGAACCGGAGCAACCCCCAATCTGTATAATAAAGTAAAATTAGCAATACCGGTAAACTGATGACAAACGGAACCGTATTTTTTTCGGGTTCCAATGCGCCTTCTCAAAATTTTGACAGTCGTGTGATAAACTTTATCTACGCCTTTCAGGTTGGACTTCAGAAAATGCCTGTGGGCAGCAAGGCTACGCTTTATGTACCCTCGGGTCTTGGGTTCGGAAACCAATTAACGAAGGGGAGCAGCATAAATATTCCAGCTAATTCGAATTTGATTTTTGATGTGGAACTTACTGAGATTGTTGAGTAACCCTAGGCACGCTCAGACTTTTCCCAAACTGCCGATTGTTGATTTCTGATTAATCGACCAGCCCCAGCAAATACGGAGAGATTCATCAAGCAAAAATAGTAGGGCACAAAAAATCCCTTAACGCCAATTTTTCGTTCACGCATTAGGTGTCCCATAAAAGCAAGGATGTAGAACAACACCTGAGAATACAATGCGAGCTGGTAAAACGGTGAAAATCTGAACAACATCATGTTTGCTATTAAAACCAGCAGGAGGGCCACTGGGGTTAGCGTCCATCGCAAAACCCTGTGCGATACATATTGCCAGCTAATGATTCCGTAACGAAACGGATTAAGAAGTTCGGGCATACGTAGTATCGCTTGAATTCCCCCGGCAGAGATTCTTACTTTCCGTTTCCACTCATCCTGGATAGTAGCCGAGGCGGTTTCCATCGCATAAGCATCGGGTTCATACACGAATCGATATCCCTGACTAACTATTTTCATGGAGGTAACAAAGTCTTCAATAATTGTATCCGGTTCAGGGGTGTGGTATAAGTTTGTACGTACAGCAAAGAGTTCGCCAGCCGCGCCAATAGCGGTAGATAAGTGAGAATCCAATTTTTTTAAAGCAGACTCATATTTCCAATAAATGCCTTCACCGGCACCGGAAGCATTATCGGCTTCATTGACCATAATCTTTTTCTCCCCCGAAACACCGCCCACTTTCTCGTCCTGAAAATGGCGGACAATATTTTTTATGGAGGCTGAATTCAGAGTTGTATTTGCATCGGAGAAAATGACAAGGGGCGTATCAACTAATTTAATTACCCGATTAACCGCGTGAATTTTGCCCAATCTTTCTGGTGAGTGAAAAGTTTTAACGGTAGAATATCCGTTGGCGATTTCAAGAGTTCTATCCGTTGAACCATCGGTGACGATGCAAACTTTTAACTTTTGAGTTGGGTAATCAAGGCCGAGCGAATTTTCAATTTTAGAGGCAATAAACCGTTCTTCGTTATAGGCAGCGATTAAAAGAGTTACGATGGGCAGCTCGCTATCTGCTTGCATGGGAGGTGTTTTTACCTTGCCCTTAAGTTTTGAAAAAATGTAAATTATCACCCCATACCCTACATAGGTGTAAACAATCAGGGCTAACCCAATCCAAAATGTGTATAAACTTATCTCAATCACTGTTTTTGAGCCAATTAAGGCGTGAAACTACGAGTTACAATTAAAATTCTGGTTGGATATACTCAAGTTCTTTATGCTAACTTTGACGGTTCAGTTCGCCAATTGCTGGTTTTATGCAATAAATATTACTTGCTCGGAGCTGAAGCGTGATAGTTGGGATAATGGTTTGTCTATAGTTTGGGAATAATGTTGACTTTTAATCTATTCAAGCAATTTAAGCATCTATTCTTATCGGTCATGCTCTTGCTGCCGGTGGTTAGTTTACGTGCTAAGGTTGTTGATCATCCGGTTCGGGCCTTGATTCAGACCTTAGAAGTAAGCATTGCCGGATCTCCTATCACTTCGGGGTCTACGCAAGATTTTGGAAATGTTGATTTACTTTCAACCTCATCGGCAATAACCATAGTTCTAACAAACTTGGGCGGACCTGAAAATTTAACCATCAACAGTGTTAATCTGTCTGGAGCCCATGCTGCCGATTTTAATTTAGATACCTCCGGATTACTTAATTTACTTGGATCTACAGGTAGCACAAGCTTTACAGTATCCTTAAGTCCCACCGTAAGCGGATCCCGAACTGCCTTAATAGAAATTGATTCAGATGATCCGGGTGTAAACCCGTTTGTTATTAATTTAGAGGGCACCGGGGTTAAGCTTAATCAAACAATTACATTCAATGCATTACCTGTAAAAACTTATGGTGATGCGAGTTTTCCATTAGGAGCAACAGCTTCTTCTACTTTGCCAGTTAGTTATTCAAGCGATAATCCTTTAGTGGCCACGGTGAGTGGTGACATAGTTACTATTGTTGGTGCTGGTTCGGCAAACATTATAGCATCGCAAATTGGTAATGCAACCTACAATGCAGCTGCTGATGAAACGCAAATCTTATTAGTGGATAAAGCGACACTTACCGCTACTGCGAATGATCAAAGCAGAGCTTATGGTGCAGCTGACCCATCGCTAACGATTAGTTATGCTGGATTTGTAAATTCTGAAACATCCTCAGTTTTGAATACTCCACCAACAACCACAACCAGTGCTGTTGCTACATCGGTAGTGGGTGATTATCCAATTAATATCTCGGGCGGAATCGATGATAATTATGATTTTAACTATGTGCCCGGCACCCTTACCATTACAAAAGGTTTAGTAACCGTAAATGCCGACAACCAAAGTCGGGTTTATGGAGTTGCCAATCCCACATTGACGATGAGCTATTCGGGGTTTGCCAACGGAGAAAACAGTTCGGTGATAAATACTTTGCCAACCGCTACTTCGCCAGCCATCCTCACCAGTAATACTGGAGGTTACTCTATTACGCCTGCTGGTGGAATCGATGATAATTATGATTTTAACTATGTGCCCGGCACCCTTACCATTACAAAAGGTTTAGTAACCGTAAATGCCGATAACCAAAGTCGGGTTTATGGAGTTGCCAATCCCACATTGACGATGAGCTATTCGGGGTTTGCTAACGGAGAAAACAGTTCGGTGATAAATACTTTGCCAACCGCTACTTCGCCAGCCATCCTCACCAGTAATACTGGAGCTTACTCAATTACGCCTGCTGGTGGAATCGATGATAATTATGATTTTAACTATGTGCCCGGCACCCTTACCATTACAAAGGTTTAGTAACCGTAAATGCCGATAACCAAAGTCGGGTTTATGGTGTTGCCAATCCCACATTGACGATGAGCTATTCGGGGTTTGCCAACGGAGAAAACAGTTCGGTGATAAATACTTTGCCAACCGCTACTTCGCCAGCCATCCTCACCAGTAATACTGGAGGTTACTCAATTACCGCAGCTGGTGGAATCGATGATAATTATGATTTTAACTATGTGCCCGGCACCCTTACCATTACAAAAGGTTTAGTAACCGTAAATGCCGATAACCAAAGTCGGGTTTATGGAGTTGCCAATCCCACATTGACCATGAGCTATTCGGGGTTTGCCAACGGAGAAAACAGTTCGGTGATAAATACTTTGCCAACCGCTACTTCGCCAGCCATCCTCACCAGCAACACGGAGGTTACTCAATTACCGCCTGCTGGTGGAATCGATGATAATTATGATTTTAACTATGTGCCCGGCACCCTCACCATTACAAAAGGTTTAGTAACCGTAAATGCCGATAACCAAAGTCGGGTTTATGGAGTTGCCAATCCCACATTGACCATGAGCTATTCCGGGGTTTGCCAACGGAGAAAACAGTTCGGTGATAAATACTTTGCCAACCGCTACTTCGCCAGCCATCCTCACCAGCAATACTGGAGGCTACTCTATTACCGCCTGCTGGTGGAATCGATGATAATTATGATTTTAACTATGTCCCCGGCACCCTCACCATTACAAAAGGGGTAGTAACCGTAAACGCTGATAACCAAAGTCGGGTTTATGGAGTTGCCAATCCCACATTGACGATGAGCTACTCAGGGTTTGCTAATGGAGAAAACAGTACGGTGATAAATACTTTGCCAACCGCTACTTCGCCAGCCATCCTCACCAGCAACGCAGGAGCCTATGCTATTACGCCTGCTGGCGGAATCGATGATAATTATGATTTTAACTATGTGCCCGGCACCCTTACCATTACAAAAGGTTTAGTAACCGTAAATGCCGATAACCAAAGTCGGGTTTATGGAGTTGCCAATCCCACATTGACGATGAGCTATTCGGGGTTTGCCAACGGAGAAAACAGTTCGGTGATAAATACTTTGCCAACCGCTACTTCGCCAGCCATCCTCACCAGCAACGCAGGAACCTATGCTATTACGCCTGCTGGTGGAATCGATGATAATTATGATTTTAACTATGTCCCCGGCACCCTCACCATTACAAAAGGTTTAGTAACCGTAAATGCCGATAACCAAAGTCGGGTTTATGGTGTCGCCAATCCCACGTTGACCATGAGCTACTCAGGGTTTGCAAATGGAGAAAACAGTTCAGTGATAAATACTTTGCCAACCGCTACTTCGCCAGCTACCATCACCAGCAATGTTGGAGCCTATGCTATTACGGCTGCTGGCGGAATCGATGATAATTATGATTTTAATTATGTGCCCGGCACCCTTACCATTACAAAAGGTTTAGTAACCGTAAATGCCGATAACCAAAGTCGGGTTTATGGAGTTGCCAATCCCACATTGACCATGAGCTATTCGGGGTTTGCTAATGGAGAAAACAGTTCGGTGATAAATACTTTGCCAACCGCTACTTCGCCAGCCATCCTCACCAGCAATGTTGGAGCCTATGCTATTACGCCTGCTGGCGGAATCGATGATAATTATGATTTTAACTATGTGCCCGGCACCCTCACCATTACGAAAGGTTTAGTAACCGTAAACGCTGATAACCAAAGTCGGGTTTATGGTGTCGCCAATCCCACGTTGACCATGAGCTACTCAGGGTTTGCAAATGGAGAAAACAGTTCGGTGATAAATACTTTGCCAACCGCTACTTCGCCAGCCATCCTCACCAGCAATATTGGAGGCTATGCTATTACCGCTGCTGGCGGAATCGATGATAATTATGATTTAACTATGTGCCCGGCACCCTCACCATTACAAAAGGTTTAGTAACCGTAAACGCTGATAATCAAAGTCGGGTTTATGGAGTTCCAATCCCACATTGACCATGAGCTACTCAGGGTTTGCCAATGGAGAAAACAGTTCGGTGATAAATACTTTGCCAACCGCTACTTCGCCAGCCACCATCACCAGCAATGTTGGAACCTATGCTATTACGCCTGCTGGCGGAATCGATGATAATTATGATTTTAACTATGTAGCTGGTTCACTTACTATTACCAAGGCAACCTTAACAGCCACCGTGGATAACCAAAGTAAAACGTATGGTGCAGTCAACCCCGCATTTACAATTTCTTATACAGGGTTTGCCAATAGCGAAACATCCTCCGTACTTGAAACACCTCCAACGGCATCGGCAGCGGTTACACCTACTTCTCCGGTGGGTACATATCCCATTACTGCATCGGGTGGATTGGACAATAATTATTTATTTTCATTTTCGCCAGGCACATTAACGATAACAAAAGCCAGCCTCACAGCCACGGCAGTTAATGCAAGCCGCCTCTATGGTGCAGCGAACCCATCCTTTACAATAAATTATGTAGGGTTTTTGAATAGCGAAAACGCAGCCTTACTGGATGTGCAACCGACAACATCGACCACGGCCGACCTCGGTAGTGATGTGGGTACCTATCCTATTTCCGTAGTCAGGAGGATCAGATGGCAACTATACCATAACACCAGTTGCTGGTACACTTACAATTACCAAAGCTACGGTTACCGCGACCGCAGAAAATAAAACCCGGATTTATAACAGTGCGAATCCAACCTTTACTATTGTTTACGCAGGCTTTGTTAATGGTGATAATTCATCTTTTCTCGACACGCCACCAGTTGCTTCTTCAGCTGCCAATTTGAGCAGTCCGGTAGGGAACTATCCAATCACAGTTGCGGGGTGGGAGTGATATAAATTATGCATTCACCTATGTCAGTGGCCAATTAACCATCACCAAAGCAACTCCTATTGTAAGCTGGGCAACACCGGCATCAATAACCTACGGCACTCCGTTGAGTACAACGCAATTAAATGCATCAGCTAGTGTAGCTGGAACATACAGTTATAATATGTCCATTGGAATAATATTGAATGTATCCACAACACATGTATTGTCTGTCAACTTTTCTCCATCCGATGCAACTAATTATAATCCGGTAAACGGAACCACCGTAGTACTGGAAGTAACCAAGGCAACATTAACAGCCACCCCTAACAATCAGACCCGACTTTATGGAGCCGCGAATCCTGCATTTCCTATTTCCTACGCTGGTTTTGTAAACAGCGAAACGTTTCTTGTTCTTAATACGCAGCCTTTGGCTTCCTCAGCGGCCGGTAGCACTTCACCCGTGGGTCCTTATCCCATAGTTGCTTCAGGCGGTTTGGATAATAACTATGAGATTGTTTATGTGCAGGGCACGTTAACGATTACAAAAGCCAATGTGACTGCCATTGCCGTAGACGCCAGTAGGGTATATGGTTCTTTGAATCCATTATTCACAATAAATTATACCGGATTTGTAAATGGTGAGAATTCGTCTGTGTTGGATACAGCGCCCACAGCATCAACAGCTGCAACCTCTACGAGTGCTGCTGGAACCTATCCCATTACTGTTTCTGGCGGATCGGATATTAATTATACTTTTTCCTATACTCCGGGAACATTAACGATAACGAAGGCTACCGTTACCGCCACGGCTTCTGATGCCAGTCGCGTGTATGGAGTTGCCAACCCAACATTTTCAATTGCTTATTCAGGATTTGTGCTCGGAGAAAATTCCAGTGTGTTAAATATTCTTCCTTCGGCAACATCACCGGCCAACCTCACCAGCAATGTAGGCGTGTATCCAATAAACGTGTCGGGTGGCTCAGACAATAACTATTCATTTGTCTATGAAGGCGCTAACCTGACTATTACCAAAGCAACCCCTGTTATTACCTGGGCAAACCCATCGGCCATTACGTATGGAACACCGCTCACGGCCACTCAGCTAAACGCAACAGCTAGTACTCCAGAAGCAGGAACTTTTGTGTATGCGCCAGGCTTAGGAACAATTTTAAATGCTGGGAATCAGGTTTTGTCTGTAAACTTTACGCCTTCGTCTGCCGATGCAGTAAACTATAATCCGGTAAACGGAACGACTGTTTCTATTATTGTAAATAAAGCAACTCCTGTTATTACATGGCCAACCCCTGCAGGCATTACCTATGGTACTGCTTTGAGCGGCACGCAGCTAAATGCAACAGCGAGTATTTCCGGAGGAACTTTTGTGTATGCGCCAGGCTTAGGAACAATTTTAAATGCCGGTAATCAGGTTTTGTCCGTAAACTTTACGCCTAAGCCTGCCGATATAGGAAACTATAATCCTGTAAACGGAACGACTGTTTCTCTTATTGTAAATAAAGCAACGCCTGTCATTACATGGCCAACCCCTGCAGGCATTACCTATGGTACTGCTTTGAGCGGCACGCAGCTAAATGCAACAGCGAGTATTTCTGGAGGAACCTTTGTGTATGCGCCAGGCTTAGGAACAATTTTGAATGCCGGTAATCAGGTTTTGTCCGTAAACTTTACGCCTAAGCCTGCCGATGCAGCAAACTATAATCCCGTAAACGGAACAACAGTTTCCCTTATTGTAAATAAAGCAACCCCAACAGTGACCTGGGCACCGCCCGGTGCGATTGCG
Source organism: Flammeovirgaceae bacterium (assembly GCA_016712035.1). Lineage (GTDB taxonomy): Bacteria > Bacteroidota > Bacteroidia > Cytophagales > Cyclobacteriaceae > ELB16-189. The sequence continues at coordinate 71,495 of JADJRT010000018.1, forward strand.
TATGGCACACCGTTAAGTGGTACGCAACTCAATGCTACAGCATCGGTACCCGGATCATTTATTTATACGCCCGCTACCGGAACAATACTTAATGCGGGAGCCAACCAGATATTAACCGTTAATTTTAATCCTTCCGATGCGGCAAACTATAATTCAGTCAATGGCACTACGGTTGTCATCACGGTTAATAAAGCGACTCCGACTATTACGTGGCCAGTACCCGCAGCCATTACGTATGGAACAGCCTTGAGTGCCACGCAACTCAACGCAACGTCAAGTGTGCCCGGCACCATTGTATACACGCCTACGCTAGGAACTTTTTTGAATGCCGGAGTTAATCAAATTCTCGCTTTGGATTTTTCTCCAACTGATGCCGCTAACTATAATCCAGTTATAAATGTTCAACGACTCATTACCGTTAACAAAGCCAACCCGATTATTACCTGGGCCAATCCAGCACCTATTATTTATGGTACGCCATTAAGTTCTACCCAGTTAAATGCAAGTGCTAATGTGCCTGGCGTATTTGTTTACAATCCCGTAGATGGCACAGTTTTAAATGTGGGGGTCAATCGAATCTTATCCCTAAATTTTACTCCGACCGATAATCTTAATTACAACGCAATTATTGGCCGTACGGCAACCATCACCGTAAACAAAGCAACTCCCATTGTTACCTGGACAACGCCACTCCCCATTAAAATTAATGAACCACTAAATGCCACGCAGTTAAATGCTACCGCGAGTGTTCCTGGCACTTTTGTATATACACCATCTGTTGGAACAAGTTTTGGAACAGCCGGTACGTACCCATTAACGGTAGCGTTTACTCCATCCGATGCAACTAACTACCATTCGGTTCCGAGTACGCAAGTTCAGATAACGGTTAACAATAAGGATAATCCGGTTGTAACGTGGGCCATTCCGGCAGCGATTACATATGGTGCAGCATTAAGTGCCACGCAGCTAAACGCTACAGCCAGTGTGCCGGGAACATTCACCTATACACCTCCACTCGGTACCCTGCTTAATTCGGGTGTTGGTCAAACGCTGTCAGTTAATTTCGTTCCTACGGATGGAATCAATTATAACTCGGTTAACCGAAGTGTTCTGATAACGGTGAATAAAGCCAACCTGACCGCAACGGGTGTAAGTACCAGCCGGATCTATGGTGCTTCTAATCCCACTTTTGCCATTACCTATTCCGGCTTTGTGAATAGTGAGAACATAGGCGTAATCGACACCGCACCGCTAGCTTCCTGTTCTGCTATCGCGGGAGATAATGCGGGCGGTACATTTCCAATCACTCCATCGGGTGGCGTTGATAACAACTATACGTTTACGTATGTAAATGGAACATTAACCATTACAAAAGCACCTTTAACGGCTAAGGCGGATGATAAATCGAGATCGTATGGACTTGCTAATCCCGCCTTCACGATAAGTTATACGGGTTTTGTCAATGGCGATACAGACAGCGAAATCACAAAACCGACTGCTGCCACCGTGGCAACTCCATTAAGTAATGTAGGTACCTATCCAATTTCTTTAACCGGAGGATCAGCACTCAACTATACCCTTACACTTCAGACCGGTCAGCTGACAGTGAATATTTCACCGCTTATTGCGCGAGCAGCTGATGTAGCGAGAATCTATGGCCAGGCGAACCCAACGCTTTCCATTGTATATATAGGTTTTTTAAATGGCGACAATGCTTCTTCCATCACGCCTCCCACCATATCGACACCAGCAACGCCAACCAGTGCCGTGGGAACTTATCCAATCACACTAAGTGGAGGTGCTGCATTAAACTATGGAATTATTTTGCAGCCGGGCACTTTAACCGTTAATAAAGCCACTGTGCTGGCCACGGCAAATAATCAAACCAGATTGTATGGAGTAGCTAATCCAGCACTAACAATTAGTTATACCGGTTTTGTAAATAGCGAGACGGCTTCGGTACTGGATGTATTGCCCGTTACAGCTACTGCGGCAACACCTTTGAGTGGAGTAGGTTCCTATCCGATTTCTATTTCCGGAGGATCAGACAATAATTATACCCTGACCTACGCAAACGGCACGCTATCTATAACCAAGTCAACCTTGACGGCCACAGCGGTAAATGCCAGTCGCCTTTACGGTTCAGCCAATCCAGCATTCGTTGTAAACATCGCGGGTTTTAGAAACGGAGAAGATCAATCCGTTATTGATGCACTTCCTGTAGCCACATCGGCTACTACATTGACAAGCATCGTTGGTTCTTATTCCATAACCGTTTCAGGTGGAACGGACAACAATTATACTTTTACCTATACACCCGCCACGCTAACAATTTCTAAAGCACCTTTGATAGCAACGGCAGCTAATGCCAGCAGACCGTATGGAACGAGCAACCCGGCCTTTATCATAAATTATTCTGGCTTTGTAAATAGCGAAACCTCCACCGTTCTCGACACTGCACCTATCGCAAGTACCACCGCTATTGTGGCAAGTCCGGTAGGCAATTATCCTATAAACGTAACGGCAGGTTTAGATAATAATTATTCCATCACCCCAGTAAACGGAACGCTTAGTATTGTAAAAGCTAATCCAATTATAACGTGGACAAATCCAACCGCTATTATTTATGGAACTCCCTTGAGTGGAACTCAATTAAACGCAAGTGCGAATGTTCCTGGAGCTTTTGTTTATACACCAGCTAACGGGACTGAACTAAATGCAGGCTCTGGCCAAACATTAACAGCAAACTTTAATCCTACCGATGCTACCAATTATAATCCTGTAATAGGTACCTCTGTGTCAATTACGGTAAACAAAGCTATACCTGTAATAACCTGGTCAAACCCTGCAACGATTACCTATGGTACTGCGCTTTCTTCAACACAATTGAATGCAACAGCCAACGTGCCAGGATCGTTTGCTTATACTCCCACGAATGGAACGGTTCTTAACGCAGGTTCCAATCAGGTATTGTCGGCAAACTTTACACCTACAGATGTAAACAACTATCAGATTGTAAACAATTCAACGGTTTTGATTTCTGTAAACAAAGCAACTCCGGTAATCACCTGGCTGCCACCTTCGGCAATCACCTTTGGCACTCCATTGGGAGCTACACAACTTAATGCATCTGCCAATGTTCCTGGAACATTTACATATACACCGGCTTCGGGTACCGTTTTAAACGCGGGTGCCAATCAAAATTTGTCGGCAAGCTTTAGTCCCACCAATGCTACAAACTATAATCCGGTTACGGGTATCTCCACGCAGATCACGGTTAACAAAGCAAATCCGGTAATTACCTGGCCCACGCCTTTACCCATTGTTTATGGAACACCGCTAAGTGCTACCCAGTTAAATGCAACAGCCAGTACAGCAGGTACCTTTACCTATACACCACCAAGCGGAACGATTTTAAATGTGGGAGCGAATCAAATACTATCTGTAAACTTTGTGCCCACCAATTCTTCTAACTTTAATACGATAAATAGCACCACGGTATTATTAACGGTAACCAAATCCGCGCCCATTATTACCTGGTCAAACCCAGGAGCCATCACCTATGGAACAGTTTTAAGTTCAACGCAACTTAACGCGACAGCCAATGTTCCCGGTGTATTTACGTACACGCCTGCTGTGGGAACCTTGTTAAATGCCGGTGCCAATCAGGTGTTGTCGGCCGATTTTATGCCAACCAACGCGGTTGATTATAGTCCTGTGCTCGGCACTACCGTAATGATCACCGTTAATAAAACGAATCTTACCGCTACAGCGAATAATCTTACGAAGGCGTATGGCGAAGCGAACCCACCTCTTGCTATAACGTACACGGGTTTCGTTAACGGAGAGATTCCGTCAGTACTGGATGTATTGCCCACGGCAAGCACTACAGCCACAACCAGTTCGTCTGTTAACAGTTATCCGATTACAGTTTCTGGCGGACAGGATAATAATTATACTATTAATTATGCATCGGGTTCACTCACAGTAAACAAAGCAATTCTTACCGCTACTGCGGATAATCAATCCCGCCTACTGGGAACACCCAATCCAATACTAACGATCAGTTATACTGGTTTTGTTAATAATGATGGCGGGGGGGATATTGATATAGTGCCGACAGTAACCACAACAGCAATACGGCTTCCTCCCCGGTAGGTGTATATCCTATCACACTGTCGGGTGGCAGTGATAATAATTATAGCTTAAATCTTGTTGCGGGAACATTAACCGTCACGCCTAATTTTCCACCTACCATCACTAGTTTTGAAATTACGACCAAAGAGGATGAGCAGTTTAATTTTACCTATACCACGTTTGGCAATAATTTTAATAGCTTTTCAGGAAGTACCATTCAATATATTAAAGTGGTTACGCGCACCGCCAACGGAAAATTATTCTGGAAGGGAGCTGTCGTTTCAATCGGAGCAGAGATCACCGTAACCAATGGTGCTTTTGATAACTTCTTCTATTTGCCAAATCCAGATTTTGCAGGCTCTGATTCTTTCCGTTGGAATGCCTTTGAGGGTACCTACCTGGCGCCTCAGGATGCCACAGTAGCTATCAAAATAACAAAAGTAAATGATGTCCCGGTGCTTGCGAATATTGAAACAACATCTATTCTTTATAGTCTGGGCGATCCGGCCGTTTTGATAACAAAATCTACTATCATTAATGATGTGGATGATAACTTCATTTTTTCAGCTAAAGTAGCTATTGCCGAAAATTTTGCTCAGGGTGATTTGCTATCGATGGAAACCGGGTTAAGCCTGGCGATAACTTCTTCTTACAACAAAACCACGGGCGAGTTGGAATTAAAAGGAAAAGATTCGCGGGCTAATTACGAAACCGCATTAACGAAAGTATTATTCAGTAGTCCGGTTTCAGGAGCTTCCATTATTTCAGATAAGCGAATAGATATGGTTGTTAAAGACAGTTTAGATAACAGTAACGTAATTTCAAGAATTGCATCCATTACCGAGGTGTTTCCGGAATTGGATATCGTAACCGCTTTCACTCCGAATGATGATGGCGTTAACGACACCTGGGATTTTGTAAATCTTGACTTTTATTCTGAAATCAGGATTTCTGTTTTTGATCGGAATAGTCGGAGTGTGTTTGAATGTTCGGGTAAAGATTGCGCGTGGGATGGTAAATTGAATGGGAAGATCCTTGCTCCGGGTCCATACTTCTATACGATCTATTTGAACGGAGGGAAACGAAAATATCAAGGTACTGTAACCTTATTGCGATGAAGGGTGTGTTGAAACAAGTATTAATTTTTCTCTCCTGTTTGCAGTGGCCTATCAGGCGTTGGCACAAGAGGATGACTATACCCAGTACTACCTCAATCTGCCGGCTATGAATGCAGCGTACACGGGTATGGATGATTACCTCAATGTGAATACAGGGGTTAGAGAAGGCTGGAATAACTTTGGTGTTGAAAATAGTAATTTATATCTTGAGCGCATTTGGAACGTTAAACAGCGCAAGTCGATCGGGTCGTAGAAATAATTCGTTGCGAACGTCCAATCCTCAGGTATTTGAAGACATGCAGTCCGATAAAAATTCAGAAGGCGCCATGGGGTAGGGGGCATGATGACGAGTAGAACCGTTGGCCCTTATAAGTCCTTCGGAGCCTTTACGAATTATGCTTATCATTTGCCACTATCCGACAAATTGAATCTATCGTTGGGCACACGTTTAGGATATACGAGCCAGCGAATAGACTTTATGGGACTTACGGTTCGGGACGAGATTAACGATTTGTTTTACCAAAGCTTACTTCAATCGGGGCAAGGCACTCAAAATTCATTTTTGGTTGACTTTGGTACTATGCTTTATTCTAAGAAATTCTATTTCGGGGTATCTACCTCCAATCTTATTGTAAAGCGATTAAATGGCGATCAATTATTCAACTTAAATGAAGGAGTGCGGTATAGAATTCAGTCCGGAACAGTTTTTCTTTAAGCCCAACAATGGAATTGTCTCCGGCAATTAGTGCCACGTATCAAGAGAGCTATGACGTTCAGTGGATAGCAAACCTTCGGCTTCGCTATAAAAACCTGGTTTCTCTAGGAACGGCCTATACTTCCGATTCAAAGATTTCTATTTTGGTAGGCCTCACCACAACTAATCTTTCCATCAACTATGCATATGATATCTATACCTCAGATTTGAGTGATTTTGATGTTCATGCACACGAAATTGTGTTGGGGATCAATCTCTTTAATAAATACAAATTGAAGCCAAGATTTTGGTAGACATGATGAGAGCTTTAGCCGTTTTCGTTCTTGCAGTTTTAGTGGGACTTAGTTCCTCAGCCCAGGAGCTTGTCTTCAGTGAGCCCATTAAGTTAAGTTCGAATGTAAATTCAGAGGACGAGGAGTTGGGTGTAGTGCTTTCCAGCGATGGGAAGACCATGTATTTTTCCAGAGCTTTTCATGACAAGAACACGGGTGGCAAATATGCTGGAACCGACATCTGGATGTCGAAGAAAGATGACGAGGGCAATTGGATGCCAGCTGCCAATGTGGGTAGGCCCTGGAATAACAAACAGTCTAATTCGGTTATAGGTATCAATCAGGATAATACGGTTGTTTATTTATTGAATGCGTATTCGAATAAAAGTGGCATTGCCTTTTCAAAACTAATCAATGGTACCTGGAGCGATCCTGAGGTTATTCCTATACCCGGCATAAACCGAAATGACTTTGTCGGCTTCTATGTGAATCCAGCGTTTGATGTGATCCTGATTTCTATGAAGGGTGCTGATAGTTTTGGCGAAGAGGATCTATATGTGAGTTTAAAAGATTCCTTTGGTAGGTGGATTGAACCTAAGAATTTGGGTACTACTATTAATACCAAAGGATTTGAGATTTCACCTTTTTAAGCAGCGATAAGAAGCGGTTATTTTTCTCCAGTATTGGGCATGGGGGGTATGGGGACGGGGATATTTTTGTTTGCGATCGACTTTTTGATTCGTGGGAAACGTGGAGTGTGCCGAAGAATTTGGGAGATAAGCTAAATACAGTAAATTTTGATGCATACTTTGTATTGAATGATAGCATGGGATATTTCCATGCGTTCAATCAAAAAGAAAGAAGTGATTTTATTCAGCTAAAATCAAACAACCAGACAAGTTTGTAAAGGTTGAAACAACTACACAATATCTTTCAGATAATGAGGTCAATGCTATAATTGGTTTTGAGCCGATAATGATATTTGATCCGGAGAGGATCAATTAACGGAAAAGCACAAAATGATATTAAAAAAATATATGTTTCAATTGTCAATCAGTCAGGTGTCAGATGCACACTGATTGCTTTAAAGCCTCCGGGAAGAATAGATTTGGAAATATATCAAAATCGCCTTTTTGCCGCATTGGATTACCTTAGGGTATTGGGGTTACAAGGTAGGGAGTTTCACTCGGATTAGCGGAGGAGACTAACTCAGAAAAAGAATGTATCAGAATCAAATTGTCCAAATGACATATTTTTTTTGTACCGTTATGGCCCTTTAAATTTTTGTAACTTTGTCTTTATTATATAGTTAAATGGATTTCATAGCGATACTAAAAGCCTTGCAAAGGAGAATCTGGGTTCTCGTGAGCATTCCCACCCTTACGATAATTTTGTGGTTTTTTGTTTCTTCAATGGACAAGAAATATAAAGTCCACTGCTCAGATCGCAACGGGCTTTACAACTGATGATGCTGTAAAATTAAATGATGGATCTTCCAATCCGTTTGAAATCAGTACTAATTTTACCAATATTATCGAGTCGATGAACTCGGTACCTGTATTAAGTTTAGTTTCCTATAGATTGGTACTACACGACTTAGAAGAATTAACTCCATTCAGAACATTCAACTCTTCGCAGGAATCAGGTATAGGCATTTCAATTAGTGAGGATAAATTGATTTGGGCGAAGGATGAGTTTAGAAAAAGGCTAAATAATTTTCAAGCTTTAAATTCGATTGATAAGGATGATCGCCTTCTTTATGAGATTTTAAAAGGTTATGAGTATGATCATGAAAATCTTATTGAAAAGCTTTGGATTCGAAGAGTTTCAACTTCCGACTTTATTTCTGTCGATTTTACTTCTGAGAATGCTTTGTTATCAGCATTAACTGTGAACGCAGTTTGTGAGGAATTTATAAGGTATAATAAGGCCTTGAAGATTGATAGGTCATCTGAATCGATTGAGTTTTTGGAGAGCCTAATGGCTGATAAAAAGAGAATTCTTGAAGAAAAAACATCAAAGCTAAATCAATTTAAAGTTTCAAATAATGTATTTAATTATGGCGCAGAAAGTGAAAGTAAAATTTCTTTGATTGCTGACTACGAATTAAATAGGGATAAGGAAAATAAGAATGTTAATGGTCTTGAACTTTCACTCGCCTCAATAGAATCGCAAATTCAAAGTTATGGTAAAGTAAATCAACGAAGTTGTTCAGGTAAATCAGCGTATTATTGATTTACGAAGGAGAATCAGATCTGAATAGGCAGGGAGTGGGAGGTAAACAAGGCTGAAATTAATCAACTTCGGGACGAGCTACAATTAGAGGTCAGTCGTTTGGAATTGATAGATAAGGGACAAGCAGCAGATGAATTAAAGCAACTTGAAAAGAATAGAGATCAGTTGAAGAACTGAAGATTGCTCGATCAAATCTGGCTTCAATAGAACAATCATTACGTAGTATGAAGTATGATGTTTCTGGATTTGCAACGAAAGAGGCTACGCTTGCCGATTTGGAACGAGATGTCAAGTTTGCCTCAGATGATTATGTGAGCGTTCAGGATAAGTACAATACTGCCAAAAATAAGGCGCTAGTTATTGGTAGTTCTATTCGCCAAACCTTAAAAGGCCAACCAAGTTATGAAGCTGAGCCATCGAAGGCATTTCTGCTACTGGCTTTGGCCGGTATAGGAAGTTTTACATTATGTGTTTTGGTTTTAGTTGGCATAGAATACATGGATTTTACTATACGCATCCTTCCACGGTTAGAAAAATTGACCGGCTTGAAAAGTATGGGTTCTGTTAACTTAGTTAAAACCAAAGCATTTAACTTAAAAAAGTATTTTCCTTGAAAAACCAAGGATCAAGAATCTGAATTATTTGTTCATTTTCTAAGGAAGTTGAGGTATGAGTTGCAATCATCAAAGAATAAGGTCTTTCTGGTAACAAGTACCCAAGTAGGTGCAGGCAAATCATTTATTATAATTTGCCTTTCGTATACACTAAGCTTGGTAAATAAAAAGGTATTAATTATTGATACAAACTTTAGGCATAACTCTTTAACCAAGCTCTTGCTTTCAAAAAATGGTTCTGTTAAACTTCTTGAAAAAGGTAGTTTTGGAGATGAAGAAAATTACAAAAAGACAATGAATTAAATGGAAAGAAAAGCCAAGACGAATTTAATTTTGACGAGGAGGCCAAAGACAATCAAAGGTTTGATTCTACGGATTCTGATAATAGCATTATACACAGAACGGAATTCAACGGAGTTGATATAATTGGTAACATAGGTGGAAAAGATTCGCCATCAGAAATCTTAGCAGGTCGTGATTTTAAAGAGGTAATCGATAATTTAGTGACTAAGTATGATTATATTCTAATGGAGGGCCCCTCATTAAATGAATACTCAGACACCAAAGAATTAATTGATTACGTAGATAAGGTGATTACCGTTTTTGGGGCTGAGACTACCTTAAATAATCTTGATAAGGAGTCTATACAATTCCTAAAATCAATTAGAGGAAAATTTCTGGGTGCGCTTCTTAATAGAGTGCAGCTAAAGGATTTATCAATCTAATTTCATTAAGTTACCATACTTAATTTAGAAATGAAAGATTTAAATTCCTCGCAATGGCTGAAATCTGGAGTGTATTCAATAGGATCGAGACTTAGTGTTCTTCTTTTCGGGTTTGGTAGTTTTTATTTCTTGGTAAGGTCACTTTCCAAAAGTGATTTTGGTGCTTGGAGCGTTTATCTAACGGCAACTACAATTGTTGAAATGTCAAGGAATGGATTAATTCAAAATGCCTTGATAAAACTCTTACATTCTCATGATAAGGAATCTGAAAAAAATTGTTACTGCATCTTAGGTTATAAATATTATTTATTCTCTATTGGTTTTTATACTACTCGTAGCATTTTCTGGGTTGGCCTCACAGGTTCTGAACATGGAATCCCTCAAGTTAATGTTTATTTACTTTGGTATAAGCCTTGCACTCTTAATTCCTATCTCACAATACAATTATTTGCAACAGGCAAAATTTAGTTTTGATGGAATATTTTGGACGGCACTGTCAAGGCAAGGTTCCTTTTTTTTAATAGTATTATTTATTTATATTTTAAAAGTTCCTGTTTCCCTTCCCAACTTAGTCTTAATCCAGGCTGGTTGTACTTTTGTAGGCCTTTTGGTGGCGTATTATACATCAAGAAAATACGCGAACTATCGATTTGATTGGGATAATAGAATAACGCTAAAAGCAATTAATTTCGGAAAATTTGTTATGGGTACCAACTTGACTTCTTTGTTGTTTAAAAGTGTAGATCAATTTTCGATTGGATACTTTTTGAGTGCTCCTTCCGTGGCTCTTTATAGTTCAGCTATAAGGTTATCAAATATGATAGAGTATCCCGCGACTTCAATAGCTGAAGTAGTCTATCCGTATAGTACTGCCAAAATACAAGCAAATGGTGAGCAGGTTACAAAGACTATATATGAGAAATCCGTGGGCCTCACTTTATTAATTACTATTCCAATCGTAGTAGGTACTTTTGTATTCTCCGATTTGATAATTTATTTGATTGCAGGCGAAGCATATGCTCAATCATCAGAGATATTAAAGATAACTATATTATTTGGCTTGCTTACTCCATTCAACAGGCAATTTGGTTTAGCCATGGATTCATCCAATAGGCCCCATTTAAATTTTTCTCTTTTAGTTTTTGCCCTTTTTTTAAATATTATTAGCAATGTCATATTCATTCATTTTATGGGTTTGATAGTGCTGCATTTGGAACGCTATTTTCTTACATAATAATTTCAATTATAGGTCATTGTATTTTAGTTAAATATTTTGGTGTAAGTCTCCCGTGGAATATGGTTCTTCATGCTTTATTACAAAGCAATGGCTATCTTTTATAAAAGGAAAATTGCGAAATGTCTCGTAAGGCTGATCTAGTAATATTCGGTCTACCACGATGGATGGACCGTTTTCTTCAACTGCGCTATCATTGGCAATTGAACTCTCAAAAAGAGGTACGCATGTTTTATATAGAAAATCCGTATACAATTAAGGATTATAGCACAATTTTGGAAGTTTGAATTGCGTAAAAGAATGATGGCTTTATTTTTTGGCATTAATAAATATCAGAAAATAGAGAATAATAATTCGAATCTCATTAATGTTACTCCCCACGTAACCCTTCCAATAAATTTTTTGGCAAAGGGAAAAATATACGATTACCTGAGCGCTATAAATAACTTCCTGGTTGAAAGATCACTCGCGTCTATTAAGAAAGATTTCGCAATAAGTAGTTTCATTTTTATTAATTCTTATAACCCTTTTTATTTTAAGAACATCAAAAGGCAAAACCCAATATGTTCTATTTATCATTGTGTAGACAATATTGAGGAATCCAAATATATTGGTAAGCATGGTTCAAGACTAGAGCGAAGCATGATTATGGATTATGATTTAACCATAACAACCTCACGAAGATTGTTAGATTACGCGCTGAAATTAACGAGCCATTCTTATTTGTTGCCGAATGCGGCCGATTTCAAACTTTTTGAGGATGCTAAAAAAATAGACTTATGGGTAGGCCTATCGAACTTGAACGGGCTAAAGGTAAAATTATAGGATACATAGGTAGTGTGGACCATCGCATCAATTATCCGCTTTTGGAATCAGTAGCTAGGTGTTATCCGGACTGGACCTTGTTACTGGTAGGCCCTCTAAGTAAAGAGTTTAAAACCTCGCAACTGAATGAATATAGTAATGTAGTGGTAGTGGGACCCAAGCCACTTCATGAATTACCTTTAATGGTAAAGAGATGGATTGTGGGGTAATTCCATTTTATTAAATAAGCTAACTGAAAGCATTTATCCATTAAAATTGAATGAATATTTAGCAGTAAGGTATACCCATAAACAACACACTTTTCGGAAAGACCTTGACGATTTTCACATTTTATTGGAATAGCGGAGTCTCCATTTGATTTTGTGAAATTGATAAGAGATGGTTGAGGGAGACAATGTAATTAAAAGAAGAAATCGAGTATCTAAAGCAACCGCCAATTCTTGGGAAAATAGAGTTATAGATTTTTGGAAAATAGTAGAGCCATATTTTTCTTTATATGAAAAAGAAAGAAGAAAATAAGTTTGTTGGGGTATCAGGACTGGAGAGGATTGCCGAGTGGGTATTAATCATAATTACCCTAGCTACTTTTCTTACTTTTTTTCTAATGATTGTAGTGTTCTAATGGTTAAAGAGATCCATATTGTCGTTAGTTGAAGGAACCCGCCTTCTCTTGAAGAAAAGGCTTTAAACTTTACGAAGTAGAATTAAAAGTTTATTCAGTTCAACAAAGTTATTTATATCATCTTATTGCCTCTCCATAGGATTGGCCTTTGGACTGTCAATATGGGGTGCGACTTTCGGAGATAATATTTCTGGTAGTTATTTTAGGGGTACCCATCGCCTTCTATTCTATGATTAACCTCAAGTTTGGGGTTGTAAGTCTTTTAATATTTTCTTACTGCTTAGGTTTTAATCGTTTCATTAAGGACGTTCCTTTAGGCGTGGCCATGGATATTTTACTTGGCTTTATGCTTTTAGGATTATTAGTGGACAAATGGAGAAAGCATAATTATGCCATCGCAAGTGGCCCAATGAGTTATATTGTATGGCTATGGATCATTTATAATATGTTAGAGTTTTTTAATCCTATGGCTTCGCGCCAAGTTTGGATTTATGTCATTAGAGGCATAGCGCTATTGATGATGTTTTATTTTATCGTTTTACATGCCGCAGATAATCTTAAATTTATCCGTACAATTATAAATATATGGCTAGTCTTAACTTTAATTGGAGCACTATATGGGTTGTTTCAGGAGTTTCATGGACTTACTCAAGCTGAAAAAGGATTGGGTTGCCAGAGATGAATTTCGATTTAATTTAATTTTAATTGGGGAAGGTATCAGTATTTTCTTCTTCACAGACCCCACAATATTTGGAATACTCATGGCCTATACAGGACTCTTTGTATTGCCTTATTACCTGGTCCGTTTC
>JADJRT010000019.1 GCA_016712035.1 Flammeovirgaceae bacterium
TATCATCATTTGTTCATAGTTTTTACTTTAGCACACTGGCAATATGCACATCTACTAAGGTAGCCTTTTTAAAGAAACCTCAGAGAAAGAAATCATGCCTTTAGAAGTTGTAAAAATCTTGTGGTTAAAATCAGTCTCCGTTACTTGTAATTTCTCACCCCGCTTTGTAATAATAAAAATGCTTTTAAGGCGGTACGTATATTCATCACCAAAATAACTTTCTGAAGTGACGTACTCTATTCTCAGGCCCGAAGTTTTATGGAGTAGCACCTTTTCACCTATCCGATAGATTTCATCCATCTCTTTTCTTTCGGATTGCAAATACTCTTCAGGGGTATAAATGATGAATAGCTCGCTGTTAAAAGGATCCATAGAATCCTTTTCAACCATCACTTCCTTTAAGCCTATAGAAGCCAACAGTGCTTGTAGCTCTTGATTCGTTTCCATTTGTTATCGGGTCTCTAAAAATAACCAAATCTTTAGGAATGACAGGCTAAAGATTTGGAATACAAACGCTTAAAACTACCCAGACTTGGTACGGCTATTAATGGATGAAACATTCCAAATTTTATATGGCTAGTCGGATCAATCCGCTTACCTTTACCGGGCAACCACTACTGCATGTATTTAATTTTCGACACGGAAACCACGGGGCTTCCGCATAATAAAACCGCACCCCTTACTGACCTCGACAACTGGCCGCGCCTGGTACAAATCGCGTGGCAACTACACAACCATCATGGCAAGCTGTTATCACAGCAAAGTTTTATTGTAAAACCTGAAGGGTTTGATATTCCATTTAATTCGGAACAAGTGCATGGTATTAGTACCAAGCGCGCGTTGGAAGAAGGCGCACCTTTGCTTGATGTTTTAAAAGCTTTTACTACAGATTTAGAGAACACCAAACTACTTGTTGGTCACAACATTGAATTTGATATAAATATTATCGGAGCTGAATTTATTCGTCAGTCACTTGCCACCGAATATTTTCTGTCACTTGATGGAATTTTGCCAACTTAAAGGCGGCATCGGTGGTCGTTTGAAAATGCCGCGGCTTACTGAGCTGCACGAAAAACTTTTTGGCTACGCGTTTGAAGATGCGCACGATGCGAGTTATGATGTAGCGGCTACAGCCCGCGCTTTCTTTGGCTTGATCGATAAAAAAGTTGTAAAGCCTTTTGATTCGACACCCATAGCGCAAATTGAATATGAAGAGCCAAACCTGGCGACTGGAAATTCGGCCAAGCGCGAAAAGAAAAAAGGAAGTGACTATACTGCAGGCACACTCAACAAAGACCTGATTGATAAACCCTTTGTTCATTTGCATTTGCATTCCCAATTCTCAGTCTTACAGGCGGTGCCTAATGTTCAAGACATTGTAGCGAAAGCAAAAGCCGAGAACATGCCTGCCGTGGCACTTACCGATTTTGGAAACATGTATGGGGCCTTCAAATTTGTGAGCGAAGCCCTGAAGCACAACATGAAGCCGATTGTAGGCTGTGAATTATTCATTTCCGAAGACCGTAAAAAGCTAAAGTTCACAAAAGATAATCCCGACAAGCGCTACAACCAGGTCTTACTCGCAAAAAATAAAACGGGTTATCAAAATTTAGCCAAGCTCAGTTCGCTCGGTTTTATCGAAGGCCTTTACGGGATTTATCCGCGTGTTGATAAGGAGTTGATCAAACAATATCGGGAAGGATTGATTGCCACAACGGGTTCGCTAACCAGTGAGATCCCTTACCTTATTTTGAACGTAGGCGAAAAGCAAGCCGAAGAAGTATTTGTTTGGTGGCATCAGTTATTTGGTGAAGATTTTTATATTGAACTGAATCGCCATGACACGCGTGAAGAAGATCGCGTGAATGAAACGTTATTAAAATTTGCCGAAAAACATAACGTCAAGTATTTCGCGGCCAACGAGTGTTTCTACCTCACCAAAGAAGAATCAAATGCGCACGATGTATTACTCTGCATAAAAGAAGGTGAGTTTCAATCTACACCCATCGGTTCGGGCCGGGGCACGCGCTATGGATTGCCAAACAGTAATTACTATTTCAAATCGCAGGAAGAAATGAAATCACTCTTCCACGATTTACCTGATTCAATTACAACTATTGACGAGATCATTAATAAAGTAGAAACGTATGAACTAAAACGCAACGTACTGCTTCCTAAGTTCGACATACCTAAAGATTTTACCAGCGAAGATGATTACCTGAAACATCTTACCTATGAAGGTGCTAAAAAAAGATACCCGGAATTAACGCCCGAAATAAAAGAGCGCATTGAATTTGAATTAGAAACTATTAAGAAAACGGGCTACCCAGGTTACTTCCTCATCGTGGCAGACTTTACGGGTAAAGCCCGTGAAATGGGAGTCAGTGTTGGTCCGGGGCGTGGATCAGCTGCTGGCTCTGCCGTAGCATTTTGTATTGGCATTACGAATGTTGATCCCATTGCGTATGATTTACTTTTTGAACGTTTTCTAAATCCGGATCGGGTATCACTACCTGATATTGATATTGACTTTGACGATGAAGGTCGGGATAAAGTATTGAAATATGTCATTGAAAAGTATGGCCATAATCAGGTTGCGCAAATTATTACGTATGGTACTATGGCTGCTAAGTCATCCATTCGTGATTGTGCACGTGTAATGGAATTGCCCCTCACGGAAGCGAACACCATTGCTAAGTTGGTGCCCGAGCGACCGGGTACCACGTTGGAAAAAGCATTTGAAGAAGTAAAAGAGTTGAGTGAACTCAAAAAAGGAAGTGACCTTAAATCGCAAGTAATAAAGCAAGCGATTGTATTGGAGGGTTCACTTCGTAACACCGGCACTCATGCTTGCGGGGTTATCATTACACCTGACGAGCTCACCAAATTTGTTCCTGTATCTACTGCCAAAGACAGCGATATGCTGGTAACACAATTCGACAACAGCGTAGTGGAAAGTGCGGGTATGTTGAAGATGGACTTTCTCGGGTTAACGACTCTATCAATTATCAAGACTGCCATCAAAAATATTAAGAAGCGTAAAAGTGTTGATATCGATATTGATACGATTCCACTTAATGATGTTCTTACTTATCAACTTTATCAACGTGGTGATACTACAGGCACATTTCAATTCGAATCGGATGGAATGCAAAATTATTTGCGCGGATTAAAGCCCGATAAGTTTGAAGACCTGATTGCGATGAACGCTTTGTATCGTCCCGGGCCCATGGAATATATTCCAGCGTTTATTGCCCGCAAGCATGGTCGCGAACCCATCAAGTACGATTTGCCTGTGATGGAAGAATACCTGAAAGACACGTACGGCATTACGGTTTATCAGGAACAGGTCATGTTGCTTTCGCAGACGTTGGCAAACTTTTCGAAAGGCGATGCCGATGTGTTGCGTAAAGCAATGGGTAAGAAGCAAAAGGAAGTGTTGGATAAGATGAAAGATAAGTTCATTGCCGGTTGTAAATCCAATGGCCATGATGAACGGATTGCAGAAAAAGTCTGGAAGGACTGGGAAGCTTTTGCGCAATATGCCTTTAACAAATCGCACTCCACCTGCTATTCACTGGTTGCCTACCACACCGCCTATTTAAAGGCAAACTATCCGGCCGAATACATGGCGGCCATACTCACACATTCACAAAACAACCTTGATAACGTTACTTATTTTATAGAGGACTGTCGCAAACAAGGGATTGAAGTATTGGGTCCGCATGTAAATGAATCGGGTGTTCACTTTGAAGTAAATAAGGAAGGACAAATTCGTTTTGGACTAGGCGCAATTAAAGGAGCGGGAGAAGCAGCCGTGGAGGCAATCATTGCTGAACGTGAAGCGCATGGAAACTATAAAGATATTTTTGATTTCGCCAGAAGATTGAGTCAGCGGGCTGTAAACAAAAAAACATTTGAATGCCTCGCCTTATCCGGAGGGTTTGATTGCTTTACCGAATATCATCGCAGGCAATACATGACTGCAAAAGATGGCGATCTCTCCCTTACCGAAAAGGTAATTCGATACTCTGCTAAAATGCACCAGGAAGAACAAAGTGCGCAGGCCAGTTTATTTGGAGAGTCTACCGGAACGCAAATGCCCGCGCCTAAGATTGAACCTATTGAACCGTTTAGCGAAATCGAAAAGTTACATTTTGAAAAAGAAGTGGTTGGCGTTTACATCTCTGGCCATCCGCTCGATAATTTCCGGTTGGAGATAGATACCTTTTGTACCACCGCGGTTACGGCATTAACCGATATTGAAAGTCTGGAAGGAAAAGAATGTAAGGTGGGCGGCATTGTTTCGAGTGTTGAACACCGTATGACAAAGACAGGTCGACCTTTTGGGAAATTAATTCTGGAAGATTATAGCGGCAAATTTGAATTCATGCTTTGGAGCGATGACTACATGAAATTTAAATCGTACCTAATGCCCGGATTATTCCTCTTTATAGAAGGAGGCGTAATTAGAAAATCGTGGGGCGATCAAAATCTGGAATTTAAAATCCGAAACATCGAAATCTTAAACGAGCTTGCCGCGAAACGTATACAAGGTGTAGCGCTTCGATGTGAATTGAATTCAGTTTCCGAAACCTTCATTAGTCAGGTGGAGAAGTTGTGTAAAAAGTATAGTGGCCAGGCGACACTTACTTTTTATGTGCGCGATTCCGGGGAAGGTATTCAGACTGAGTTGATTTCCAGAACCAATCGGGTAAAGGTAAGCAACGAACTCATCAAAGAACTGAAACGGTTTACCGAAGTAGGGGTAATTACCGACAAAGCAGAAACCCGTTGGCTGTCGGAATCTACTGCTAAATCTGTACTTTTGGAAAAACCTGAACTTGGAACAATTTCCTCTCCCTTTATGTTGGAGACAGAGATAATAGAATAACACAAACACTTTTAATAATTATACCATGGGTAAAACATTGGAACTCAACGATTCAAACTTTGATGAAACCATTAATAGCGACAAACCAGTACTGGTCGACTTCTGGGCCGAGTGGTGCGGACCGTGCAAGATGATTGGGCCGGTAGTAGAAGAACTTGCCGGAGATTACGAAGGCAAGGCGGTAGTTGCTAAACTAAACGTGGACGAAAATCCACTAGTAACCGCACGCTTTGGTGTTCGCTCTATCCCGACACTACTTGTCTTTAAAAATGGTCAGGTCGTTGACAAACAAGTGGGTGCAGTGCCTAAATCAGTGCTAGCTCAGAAGTTGCAAGCACAAGTAGCTTAACCGCTTAAGGAACATTGATTTAAAAAGCCGATGCAGATTGTATCGGCATTTTTTTTGAACCTAATATTATGGTCTGTGAGGACACAGACCATGGGGTACAGTGTCTATGACAGCACGACTTTTGAGTCAGTCTCTTTTTCGTTTCTCAGTTAATAAGTATCTTCCATAAGCAATTTGAAACAAATTATGAAGAAACTCTTCGATCCCGCTCCTATCCTTCCCGACAAAATTCTGGGTGTGATTCGAATCGTGCTCGGCTTGTTGACTGTCTATCACGGCCAAGAAGTTTTTCAAGCAGAACTTATGAATGAATATTCCAAATGGGCACCCTTTCAGGGATCTTATGGAAGGTTGATGGTCTATATAGGAAAATCTTCTGAGTTACTGGCCGGTTTGTTGTTGACTGCTGGCGCCTATACTCGTATCGGTGCACTTTTTCTTATTGGAGCACTCGGTTACATTACCTTTTTTGTAGGCCAAGGTCGCTTTTGGTATGAAGACCAACATCCTTTTATGTTTGTTTTATTGGGCGTGATCTACTTATTCTATGGTCCTGGTGCGTGGAGTGTAGATGCGCGGCTGACTAAAAAAAATTAGCCAGCCAGCAACATCTTCTAGCTGCACAAAAGTAGGCTTTTTCGATTTATCACTTCAACTCAAGATACCCACTTAAACTTTCCCTTCCTGAATCAAATTTCAGCAAATAGAAATATGTGCCAGAGGGCAGTTTGTCTCCATTCTTATTGAGGCCTGTAAATTTATTATTTAGATTATCATAATCTCTTGCCTCAAATACCATATCTCCCCAACGATTGTAAATTTTTAACTCATTGCTACGCGTATCAGGAAACGCATCAATATTTTTGATTTGTAAATAGCTGTTCAATTGGTCATTATTGAAGGAGATGCCATTGTAAACAATTAATTCAGTACAGGATTCTAAGGCTATGGTTACAGCCGTTGAAACTTCACTATCACAACCCTGTGTATTGGTAACTGTAACACTGTACGTACCCGCACTGGTCACAACAATTTGCTCAGTGGTTTCAGAGTTTGACCATGCATATTCGGCAAGCCCTGAAGTAGCCACCAAGGTTACGCTCTCTTGCTTTTCAGGGCAGAGTGAGGTTTCACCAATAACAGTGATCGTAGGTTGTGCCGGAACAGGGTTTATAGTTGCCACTACTTCCATTCTTGGACTTTCATTCGATACTGATTTGATCAAAACAAAGTAGCTTGTTGTTGTTATTATAGAGGGAGTAACAAAAGTCGAGTTTGTAGCGCCTGGAATCGGATTACCTCCAACAGCTTGTGTGTACCACTCATAGGTTTCTGTGCCAGTTGCTCCGGTAGCACCCAAAGTCACAGCCCCGGCCCCACAGCGATCGCCATTTTGAACAATCGGAATTGAAGTCGTTTGACTAAACCTGGCTGAAATATTGCGATCGCTAGTGAGATTTAAAATCAATGGGTTTGCAGTACCCGTTGCATCACCTTGCCAACCGATGAAATCCCAACCTGTAGCAGGTGAAGCTGTAATCTCTACTTGTTGTACTCCTTCATACCTGTTGAGATTAGGTGTCTTTTGAACTATCCCCTGACCCTCGGCTGAAACCAGGAGATTATAATATGGACCACCACAAAGTTTGGTTAAGATGGTATTATCCGTAAGGTCAAACTCTTCAGGATCACTGCTTCTTATTTCTCCATAGAGACTATAATTCTTATTGATGACCAACCAATTGGTCTGTATGGAAATGGATTGACTACCGGCAAGCGTAAATTGCTTGATGTCTATGGGAATCGTATCCGAATCAGTGATGTAAAAGAAATGTACATCTGCAGTAGCATCAAGATCACCAGAGTTAAACAAGGTTGCAGTAATTACCACATCATCACCATCAAGTGGGCAGGCTATACTCGATTGAAGATCGGTGAATAACAAGTTAGGGGCCTTGCCCACGACCAGTGCACGCGAGGCTTCGTTGTTTGTTTTTGTTGTCTCTGTAAGCAAATTGTCAGGATCCAACAGCGCACGAATAATACGAATGCCCGCAGTGGAACTAGTATAGGGTGTTGTCACTTGCACGGTACCATCCTCTCCTGCCAGAACAGAAGGAATAGTAATATCTGCCCCCAAAGGAACATCATCCACAAGAATGCGGGCGTTGAATGGACCCGTTGCTCCTATCCCAATATTATCATAGGAAAGAAAAATTGTTATCGGCTCATTTACATCGGGATTAATTTTACTGGGTGAGATGTATTCAGAAAACACTCTTAAATCAGGAGCAGGTACACGCACTTGAATGTTTGCTTTGTATTCATTGTTGTCTTCACGACATTCCGTATATGCATTCAATTCATCTACTACTACTTTCAATTCAAATGTACCCACCTGATCAAATAGAAAAGGAATTGATACGGAATAGCCTCCGACCTGAATACCGGACCCAACTACCGGCAAGGTTGCAGATCCTACAAGCACATTGTCTAAATAGAAAGTAACTGGAACATTAGTAGCCGTAAATAAAACATTGTTATAAATCGATGCAGTCAAATTCTGTACTGTATTTACATAAAACCCACCACCCCAAACTCCTCCGCCAGGATTTACAGCAAAATCAACACACAACGGCATCTGCGCCACGTTATCTCCTTCTGAATCTTCTGTAATTATGTTGCTGTTATCCAACCGAATCCGAAAAGCATGATCGCCATCACTTTGAAGGTTGGTTGTTAAGGTGGCCGTTTTAGTTGCCCCAACAGCCATTCCACTATTTACGGTTTGCGTTTCGATCCGTGGGATTCCGTTCTCGATTACGGTTAGCTCCAGATCGAAAGGTGCGACAATCGGCACGGCCCCGTTATTTCTATAAACTACATCAATGCTAAAATCGGTACCTGTTGGGGGCAACACCGGAGTAACAGAAATATCCCGATTGCTAACGTTCAGATTGGGATATTGTAATGGAGGTGGAATATGCTTAATGATTTTAGAAAATTCATTATTGCTTTCTCTGTATTCATCCACATTTCCTGAACCGATAGGTTCATCAACACGAATGGTCACCACATGATCCAGAATATCGGCAAAGTTATGTGTAACAGTAAATAAATGGTTCGTGCAAGATGACAAGGAGGTTAATGATTCCGTGCGTATCAGTACAGCGTCCATATACACATTCACATCAAAAGCCGTGTTTGCATCAACACCGCCAATGTTATCTACCCGCACGTAAAAGGTAAATGGATTAAGCATATTTATACTTCCGGGAATCGATGCATTGTTAGGATTATTGGGAGTGAGATCCGGCTTATCAGGAAGCACGGTAAGGTAAGCTGCGGATTGATTATTTATTTTTGTTTTTTCAACCACCTGATTATTCAAGTCAGCTTCACTTTTGAACAAGCAATTATTTCGATTGAAACAATCTCCAATTACATTAGTGGTGGTAGTGAATTGATAGGTCAAAGATTCGCCAGGATTCAATTGAGCAATTACATGCTCGCCCAGGATAGCATCGCAATTCAGGTATCGAAACACAAAGTTAGTTGCCGCTATATCACCCACATTTTGAATGATGGCCGTCCCTGTAATTTGCTCTCCCGGCAAAATGGTAGACTTTGCTAATGTAATAATGGTAGATAAATCTGGCAATGGAGGGGCCGGGAGTACCGTAAATGTTATTGGTCCCTGATACCCTGTAAGCGTATAGTCTGTCACTTCTACATTGAGTGTATAGGTGCCCGCTACAGAAGGAACCTGAACTCCCAGTTGGTACGTGCCATCTGCCAGCGTAGTGGTTTGGGCTGCACTACCACCTGTGATACGTACGATAACGGTTGCTCCAGCTACATCTGGATCAATGGTTGGATCAATGCCAAAATACTCAGCTTTACCAGTAATGGTAATGATACTACCCGGTTGCATCGTAAGAGGCGATGCATCGGCAACAGGATTGATACCACCGGGCAGCTGATAATCGCCAACAAGTACCGGACGAATAGCAAAGTTATTTAGCTCATTGTCTTCACTCAATACATTAGTTTCATCAATCACTAATTTAACAGGATAAAATCCGGATGCTGCGAAAACCTGATCCCATTGTAATGTGATGGATGCTTGCGGATTAACTTGAAGAACTGTTTGCGTAAATACAAGTACATTTTCTATATAAGCAGATACAACAAAATTCTCTGCTAAAAAATCAGATGTATTCCGAATGCGGGCATAAATCTTTATGGATTCATTAATGGCAGGATTGGATTTGCTGAATGAGATATCGTTGGCATAAATGGCAACATCCAGTAAATCATTTGAAACGAAAGGTTGGGAAGTAAATGGCGTTTGAGCGCTACAGCCATCAATACTACTCGCTACGATACGACTTCTCCAGCTAATCTGATCAGACAGATTGGTAATGGTAATCCGATATTCTTTTCCATCGGTAACATCAACATCGGCCACATCGGCTTCCTGCATTACCCGTATAATATCCAACGGATCCGTTGCCTGACCATTACTATTAGCATCAAGTTCTACCCGGGGATAACCATTGGCCGGCAAGTTACCATTGGTATCCGTATAGATCACTCTGAAATCAAAAGGTAAATCAGAGCCGCCCTGTGTGGGAGACACATAGGAACTTGTATACCCAAGATCATTAGTATAACTAATCAATGGAATCTCTTTAACCGTGACAATCACAGATTTTGTTTCCGAACATCCATTGGTATTTGTTATTATAACTGTATAGGTTGTGGTTACCAATGGTGATACCGTAATTGACGCGGCTGTCGCTCCTGTGTTCCATACGTATTGCGTACCTCCCGCAGCGGTAAGTGTTATTGTGGTTGATTTACAAATCGTAGAATTGGCAGTAAGGGTTGTAATTAGATCAGGAAAGTGTGTTATCGTTGTCTCGAGTTGATCGTTCGTGATGTTTTCATCTCCAACAAGAATGATATACGCTTTCACCGTATACGCTTGCTTAACTGAGAGATCCGCTTTCTGGGTGAATGTATATTCCTGTTTTCCTGCCGGCACTATAGTCCCCGGTATGGGTTCTACCACAGGCGTACCGCCATTGATCTGATAGACTACTTGTAATCCGGAAATGGATGCAGCCCCGAGGTTGGTAATTTCTACGCGTACATCTGTTGCATTGGTTAATGAACATGAATTTAAGGGCGTAATAATCCGGCTTAATGATCCGTCTTTTGCAAAAGCTGCCGAATATTGGGTGGCTCCTATGCTAACAGGAATAGTACGTATGCTGCTATTGATATCGGTTGGTACAACTGCTGTTAAATCAAAACCTGCCCCCGCTATTGATGAGGCCAAAGTAGTGAGATCACTTGATGACTGATACTGAGGATCGACAGAAAGTGAATTGGCGTCTTGCCCGGTTGCTCCCTGTAGTGCTATCAAAGTTGGTCGGTCAACATTATTCCAACGCGCCAATGTGGCGCCACTGGTGAAATAATTATTGTAATTGATTTGGTCAATAGCTGCAGGATTTATCACATCAATACTATAGCCATTAGACTTAATGTTATTGTTGATCAGGTTAATGTTTTGTCCTGAACCTGATACGTAATACAAACCTGTTCCCACGCCAGTCGCGTTAATATTGTTGTGATAAAAATTAACATTCTGGATATAGTTCAAATAAACTGTTTCGTAACCCGATCCATTATTGGATTGAAAGAAATTGTTAGCAATAAGTGCTGGTGTTCCAACTGGCGCTAAGGCCGCATACATATTCAAAGCGGTTGCATTACCACCGGTTACTTTATTTGCCGTGACTTCATATTCCCCAGCTACATTCGCGATCGTGATACCTTGAAAACTACCGGATGATGGGTTATTGGAAACCTGATTTTTATCAAGAACAAAAGCTGTATGATAATCCAACATAATACCTCTGTGGTAAGATTGGAAGATCAAATTGTTTTGAACAATCGTTCCGGTTGCTTTTGACGTAGGTCCCTGAAAATCGATTCCCACTGCGCCAAACCGAACGGTATTATTTACGATCCGAACATTTTGTGACTGAGCGGAAGCAATGACAAGCCCACTTCGATCGGCCGAAGTACTGGTGGTTACCACACTTTCGATAATATTTCCATCTAACTCCAGATTGATAGTTCTGTTGATTGCATGAATAGCCCGGCCATAGGTAGTACCCTCCGCTTTAACCGTTAGATTTTTCAATCGATGATAGTCTGCATTACTCAACCTAATGGTAAAATTAGAACCTGCAGTTGTGGAAGTAAAACGAATTATGGCGTTCTCTGGCAGACCTGTTGCCGATTCAAAAGTTATTGTATTGGTTGGTGATGATCCGGAAACTGCCAGAAAGGTAAGCTGTTCATTAAAATCACCCGCAATTTTAAAAGTAACTGGGCCACTAATGCCAAAGTTTTTAAGAGCGTCTAGCGCTGTCGTGACCGTTGTAAAATTGTTGGAGCCTGAACCACTTGCATTAATTGTGTAGTCCCCACTTAAAGGAGTACCCGATGATCCAAACTGGTTCGCTCCGATACTGGGTGTAGAAGGTCGCGCAATTCCATCTATGTCGTCTGGCACAATAGTGTTTACATTTTTACCGATGTTTGAAAGCGCTGATACGGCTGTATAAAGTACCGTGTTGGATTGATATTGGGGATCAATAGATAGAGAGTTAGCTTCAAAGCTGGTAGCGGTTTGCCATTCGTTCAGCGTACCATAATTCGTAGAGCCATCCCTACCGATGAACGAACCAGATGTAAACAGATTGTTATAGTCCGATTCTACAATCGAGTTTACCGCGTTAGAGGTTTGGTATTCTACCGCATAACCCGTGTTGGCTCTAAAGATGTTGTTCACAATCCGGTTGTCTACAGACTGATACCGGTTGAAGTGAAAAGCCTCGCCCGTTGAGGTATTGTTTATACTGTTGTGATAGATGTTGGTATATGTGACTCCATAGATCAGGTAAACCGTAGCATAGCTCGAGTTGGAATGAAAAAAGTTGTTGGCAATGATGGAGGGTTGCGTGTCAATCCCACCAAAATAATACAGACGCATAGCATGACCTAAAGCTCCTGTTATCCGGTTGCGTTGAATCTCCGTATACCCTGCAGAATACTCAAGACCTAAACCATAATAATCTCCCTGCGATGTACCTGAATGAGTAATGGTGTTGTTATTAAAAATACCGCCCGCCATGTATTGAAAATAGGCCGGCCGGTAATACACATTAGTAATAGTATTGCCAGTAAAGACTGTACCCGGTGAGCGATTCGTGTTATTACCAACATGGATAATGCCATGAGAGCCGCCCGTGATCGTATTATTGATAAAACGAATGTTGGTCGACAGGGAAGGGCGCACCAGGATAGCCGTGCGCTCTTCCGTAACTGCCGCAATGGGTGGAAGCGTAATGCGTAGATTCTCGAAGGTGAGGTCATCAGCTCGGTTCACTACCTGGATGGCCCGGTTATAGTTGGCGCCATCGGGTGTAAAAGAAAGATTTTTAAACGTAACAAAACTCGCATTGCTCAACTGGGCAACGTAGTTGGTAGCCGAGGCACTGGCCGTGAATTTCAAGTAACATCCGCAGCATTGCCCGACTGCGATTGAAACGTAATCGTGTTGGTAGCCGATGATCCCGAAATGCTCGGCAATATAAATTGTTCGTCAAAGGTTTGGGTTCTGAGCAAGAACGTTACCGCTCCGCTGATCCCATTCACTTTCATTGCCGTGATGGCGGCATTGATCGTTGTATAGGTTTGACCAACACCCACCGTATAAGAGCCAGCGAGTGGAGTCAATGCTGCAGCACTGTATTGGCTGGCACCAAGACTAGGCGTAGCCGTTCGCGGGGCTCCATCGATATCCGCAGGTACAACCGAGAGCAGGTTTTTGCCTGCTGAAGCTATACCCGGTGCGGAGGCATACAAATTAATATCCGATTGATACTGCGGATCGAAGGATACCGCATTGGCTTCAAAGCCGGTAGCGGTTTGCCATTCGTTCAGCGTACCATACGTGGTAGAAACATTTCTACCGATGAACGAACCAGATGTAAACAGATTGTTATAGTCCGATTCTACAATCGAGTTTACCGCGTTAGAGGTTTGGTATTCTACCGCATAACCCGTGTTGGCTCTAAAGATGTTGTTCACAATCCGGTTGTCTACAGACTGATACCGGTTAAAGTTAAAAGCCTCGCCCGTTGAGGTATTGTTTATACTGTTGTGATAGATGTTGGTATATGTGACTCCATAGATCAGGTAAACCGTAGCATAGCTCGAGTTGGAATGAAAAAAGTTGTTGGCAATGATGGAGGGTTGCGTGTCAATCCCACAAAAATAATACAGACGCATAGCATGACCTAAAGCTCCTGTTATCCGGTTGCGTTGAATCTCCGTATACCCTGCAGAATACTCAAGACCTAAACCATAATAATCTCCCTGCGATACACCCGAATGAGTAATCGTGTTGTTATTAAAAATACCGCCCGCCATGTATTGAAAATAGGCAGGCCGGTAATATACATCCGTAAGGGTGTTGCCCGTAAAGACGGTACCCGGTGAGCGATTCGTACTATTACCAACATGGATAATGCCATGAGAGCCGCCCGTGATCGGATTATTGATAAAACGAATGTTGGTCGACAGGGAAGGGCGCACCAGGATAGCCGTGCGCTCTTCCGTAACTGCCGCAATGGGTGGAAGCGTAATGCGTAGATTCTCGAAGGTGAGGTCATCAGCTCGGTTCACTACCTGGATGGCCCGGTTATAGTTGGCGCCATCGGGTGTAAAAGAAAGATTTTTAAACGTAACAAAACTCGCATTGCTCAACTGGGCAACGTAGTTGGTAGCCGAGGCACTGGCCGTGAATTTCAAAGTAACATCCGCAGCATTGCCCGACTGCGATTGAAACGTAATCGTGTTGGTAGCCGATGATCCCGAAATGCTCGGCAATATAAATTGTTCGTCAAAGGTTTGGGTTCTGAGCAAGAACGTTACCGCTCCGCTGATCCCATTCACTTTCATTGCCGTGATGGCGGCATTGATCGTTGTATAGGTTTGACCAACACCCACCGTATAAGAGCCAGCGAGTGGAGTCAACGCTGCAGCACTGTATTGGCTGGCACCAAGACTAGGCGTAGCCGTTCGCGGGGCTCCATCGATATCCGCAGGTACAACCGAGAGCAGGTTTTTGCCTGCTGAAGCTATACCCGGTGCGGAGGCATACAAATTAATATCCGATTGATACTGCGGATCGAAGGATACCGCATTGGCTTCAAAGCCGGTAGCGGTTTGCCATTCGTTCAGCGTACCATACGTGGTAGAAACATTTCTACCGATGAACGAACCAGATGTAAACAGATTGTTATAGTCCGATTCAACAATCGAGTTTACCGCGTTAGAGGTCTGGTATTCTACCGCATAACCCGTGTTGGCTCTAAAGATGTTGTTCACAATCCGGTTGTCTACAGACTGATACCGGTTGAAGTGAAAAGCCTCGCCCGTTGAGGTATTGTTTATACTGTTGTGATAGATGTTGGTATATGTGACTCCATAGATCAGGTAAACCGTAGCATAGCTCGAGTTGGAATGAAAAAAGTTGTTGGCAATGATGGAGGGTTGCGTGTCAATCCCACCAAAATAATACAGACGCATAGCATGACCTAAAGCTCCTGTTATCCGGTTGCGTTGAATCTCCGTATACCCTGCAGAATACTCAAGACCTAAACCATAATAATCTCCTGCGATGTACCTGAATGAGTAATGGTGTTGTTATTAAAAATACCGCCCGCCATGTATTGAAAATAGGCCGGCCGGTAATACACATTAGTAATGGTATTGCCAGTAAAGACTGTACCCGGTGAGCGATTCGTGTTATTACCAACATGGATAATGCCATGAGAGCCGCCCGTGATCGTATTATTGATAAAACGAATGTTGGTCGACAGGGGAAGGGCGCACCAGGATAGCCGTGCGCTCTTCCGTAACTGCCGCAATGGGTGGAAGCGTAATGCGTAGATTCTCGAAGGTGAGGTCATCCGCTCGGTTCACTACCTGGATGGCCGGTTATAGTTGGCGCCATCGGGGTGTAAAAGAAAGATTTTTAAACGTAACAAAACTCGCATTGCTCAACTGGGCAACGTGGTTGGTAGCCGAGGCACTGGCGGTAAATTTTAAAATTACATCCGCAGCATTGCCCGACTGCGATTGAAATGTAATCGTGTTGGTAGCCGATGATCCGGAAATGCTCGGCAATATAAATTGTTCGTTAAAGGTTTGGGTTCTGAGCAAGAACGTTACCGCTCCGCTGATCCCATTCACTTTCATTGCCGTGATGGCGGCATTGATCGTTGTATAGGTTTGACCAACACCCACCGTATAAGAGCCAGCGAGTGGAGTCAACGCTGCAGCACTGTATTGGCTGGCACCAAGACTAGGCGTAGCCGTTCGCGGGCTCCATCGATATCCGCAGGTACAACCGAGAGCAGGTTTTTGCCTGCTGAAGCTATACCCGGTGCGGAGGCATACAAATTAATATCCGATTGATACTGCGGATCGAAGGATACCGCATTGGCTTCAAAGCCGGTAGCGGTTTGCCATTCGTTCAGCGTACCATACGTGGTAGAAACATTTCTACCGATGAACGAACCAGATGTAAACAGATTGTTATAGTCCGATTCAACAATCGAGTTTACCGCGTTAGAGGTCTGGTATTCTACCGCATAACCCGTGTTGGCTCTAAAGATGTTGTTCACAATCCGGTTGTCTACAGACTGATACCGGTTGAAGTGAAAAGCCTCGCCCGTTGAGGTATTGTTTATACTGTTGTGATAGATGTTGGTATATGTGACTCCATAGATCAGGTAAACCGTAGCATAGCTCGAGTTGGAATGAAAAAAGTTGTTGGCAATGATGGAGGGTTGCGTGTCAATCCCACCAAAATAATACAGACGCATAGCATGACCTAAAGCTCCTGTTATCCGGTTGCGCTGAATCTCTGTATATCCCGAAGTATTATCAAGACCCAAGCCATAATAGTCTGAATAAGATGAGCCTGAATGAGTAATGGTGTTGCTATTAAAAATACCGCCCGCCATGTATTGAAAGTAGGCAGGCCGGTAATGCACATTGGTAATGGTATTACCCGTAAAAACAGTACCCGGGGAAGGATTCGTGTTATTACCTACATGCATGATGCCATGAGAGCCGCCCGTGATGGTATTATTGATAAAACGAATGTTGGTCGAAAGAGAAGGGCGTACCAGGATAGCAGCTCGCTCTTCCGTAACGGAGGTTGTTGCAGGAAGCGTGATACGTAAATTTTCGAAGGTGACATTGTTAATGGTATTGATTGCATGTATGCCCCTCGTATACGTAGGGCCTGTAGGTTCTATTCTTACATTTCGGAATGTGATGAAACTGGCATTGTCAAACCGGATAACATAGTTGTTGGTACTGGTTGACGGAAAAGTTAAAAGGACATCCTGAACATTGCCACTTTCTGCTTCGAAGGTGATTAAATTAGTAGTAGATGCTCCCGGTATGGCGCCAATAATAACCTGTTCATTAAATGTTCCGGTTTTTAGTTTAAATATCACCGGACTGTTAACACCCTTACTTATCAAATCTGCAACGGCTGTCGTTAAGGTGGCATACGAACCGCCACCCCCCACCGTATAAGTACCAGAAAGTGGTTGGGCCATAAGATGGCCGGCTAAAAACAGTAAAACGTTCAGGAAAAGAAACCGAAGCTTTGTCAGCATGTGTTAAGTTTAAAAACAAAACGTACCCAAAATTCCTATAAGCAAGATAACTTATTAAGAATTCATTTAAGATAGGTTTTAGGCTGATTTATTTTTTGAGCAGGGTTAAAATGTGTCATTTAAACACTCCCTAAGTAAAATACATCCCAAAAAGCACATCCACCAAATACTAATGCGAAGGGATTTCAAGTAATTCTTGAAATCCCTCTATTAAAATGATAAAAGTCATTAATGCAACCACGCAGTGGCCTCACAAAAATCTGTAGGTTTATTGTAATAGTTATCCCGCACACGATAGGTGAATCTAATCTCATCATAATACAAGGTACCCACGCCTTCAATCTCATACCCATGGGCTACTTGTCGGGAAATAAAAATCTTATCACCTACTATCTCGGCTATTACATCAACATCTGCGTTATAAAAGTTCTCAATAATTACTTCGGTGCGGTAGCCAAAGTTTTTGCGGATGTAAACATTATACCGAACATAGTCATTATGCGTTTGACTATATTCTTCAACCCGATACGATCCAATAACGCGATCCCGAGAATCGTAAACAGGTTCAACCACCAGAATATCACATGAGATAAGCAGACTGGTGATGATCAGGAGTAGTAGTTTCGTTTTCATAACAGTATTGTTTACAGAGCGTAAAACAATAGCCAGGCCAAAAGCGGGTTTAGCCTTTTGGTAGTTATGCCAGTAAGGGATTTAGGGTAAAAAACTGCAATTTGACAATGCTATTACTATGTGCGAGATTTAAAAAGCACGTGTTACAAACGCGCACTAATTGGCTAAAATAGGATGTACAATATTTGCAAGGTCGTTCTACAAATAAATAAGGATTTAAAATCCCGTTTATCTGGTTTCGGGATTACAAATCCCGAAGAGCGTCAATTTAAAATCCAATTTATCTGGCTTCGGGATTGCAAATTCAGAAACTATCTGGCAGGTTAGGTATACTATCACCGCCAATCCTTTCTAAAGAATCTTTATTTTTTAGAAAATACTCCTGTTGATTCTCATTTAACATACCTTCCATATATTGATAATAATATTTTCCTAAAACAAAAAACTTCTGCCGCTCATCGCCTCTTGTATATTTATACCAATAAATAATGTTCAAATTCTCATCTAACTCCTGATAATCCACTAGATCATTTTCAAAATTAAATTCTCTACCAGCTCCCCTAAATTCATATACTATGCTGTCTGAAGGCAGTATATGTCGATGAACCCGTACCGATAATATGGTGTCAGCAAAATGTCTGGTAGCAAAGATGGTGGTCTCTTTTGAATCTTGCAATTCAACTAAGACTTCCCAGTTATTCCCATCAAATATTGGGAAGCGATCTTTAAATAGAATTAAATAATTATCAGAATTTGTTTTCTGTTGCCGTGAGCAAGAGCAGATGATTATTAAGATCAAAACTTTCAGTAGGTTTTTCATACATGCACTTTTACTAGCGCAGTCTCCTTTAAACATTTTGAAATTGGTACACGAATTAAAACCAAAGTTTCCATCAAAAAAAGTAAATAATTATAAAGTAAACTGCCTCACCCGATAAATCAGATGAGGCAGTCGAGTTTAAAAAATGGGTTAAACTCAGTTTAAAAAATAAGGCACTCCGGCACCGGCAAAAAATATTTACCACCAACAACCACTACGAATGGAGTAAAAACCAGTCGTGCCGGATATGCCATGTCTTTATTGAATGACGAATTTAGATTTACGAATTACGAATTGATTGATTACTAAAATCATTCGTAACTCGTCACTCATTTCATTCGTCATTCGGCTAGTCCACATTATCATGCAAAAACTTATTGTTACCCAAAAGATTGTTATCATCGTTCAGGTTATAACGCGAAATAAAAGATTCAGAAGAATGCGGTACGTTATCCATCTTCACGCCTCTACGTAAGTAAGCTGGCAATGTCCACTTTTCATTAAATTCTTCCTTCGTCATTTCGTTTTTCTTGCTGGCCTTCAGTTTCTCTCTGCGCTGGCGTGCCTGTTCTTCTAGCCGGGCCTTTGTTCTGCGCACCTCCATCAGACCTTCTTCATTTATTACCTGATCGGCAGAGATTTCTTTGCCCAACTCAAACTCTTCGTCATCGTTAAGAAATAAACTTTCCTCGCCCTGATCTTCGTCTGTGTCTGCTGTTGAGTCTGAGCTCTTAAATAATTCAAATGTATACGAGCGCTCGTTTTCAAAATTTTCATCCTTCGGAGGATTCGCCTCAGGTTTTTTGGTATTATTTGCATGCTCACTTACATCCATCTTTTTTTCTTCACTCTTCAAAATAGGACGGTCCTCTGTCTTCTTAAGATGAACATCCAGATTCTGTTGATTTACTGAATTATCAGCCGTACCAAAAAGCGAAATCTGTGAACGATCAAGCTCATGAACTTTTTTCTCATCCACTATGCGTTTCATTTGCCCATCGGAAATAAAGCCAGTAGCAATTACGGTTACCCGGATGCGGTCAGCCAATCCAGCATCAACACCATGACCAAAGATCACTTCGGCTTCATCACCAGCTTGCTCCTGAATGTACTCTGTGATGGTTGTCAACTCATCCATCTGAAGTTCCGCTTCATCACCCGAGATAATAGACAGAAGAATTTTCTTCGCACCCATAATGTCTTTGTTATCCAGTAATGGAGATGCCAGTGCTTGTTGTGCTGCCTTAACAGCCCGGTTGTCACCCCGCGTTTCGGATGAGCCCATAACCGCTGCCCCTGCATTTAACATGACAGTTCGCACATCCTGGAAATCAACATTAACGTAACCCGCAAGTGTAATTATTTCCGCAATGCCCTTTGCCGCAGTTGTCAACACATTGTCGGCTTCGCCAAACGCCTGACCGATGGCTAGGTTACCATAGATTTCGCGTAGCTTATCATTAAGAATTATAAGCACCGTATCGCAACTTGAGCGAAAGGCATCTACACCTAATTCAGCTTGCGCAAGTTTTTTCTTTCCCTCAAAAGCAAATGGAACAGTGACAATTCCTACAGTAAGAATATCCATGTCCTTCGCAATCTTGGCGATAACAGGCGCTGCTCCTGTGCCTGTACCACCACCCATGCCGGCAGTAACAAACACCATCTTGGTGCCCATTAACATTTCGCGAATCTGTTCTTTGCTTTCAATCGCTGCAGCACGCCCTACTTCCGGATTGGCTCCGCAGCCAAGGCCTTCGGTAAGATTAACACCTAATTGAAGTTTATAAGGAACCGGACTGCTGTTCAATGCTTGCAGATCGGTATTGGCAACCACAAACTCGACATCTTTGATGCCTTGACGAAACATGTGATTGACTGCGTTGCTACCTCCGCCACCCACACCGATTACCTTGATAATCGATTTGTGATGCTTGGGGAGATCAAATTTGTATCCTGTTACTGGTTCAAACATGACAATTTTTATTTAGTGGTTGATTCAATATTCATTTTTCCCATCGAGGTCATCAATCAAGAGACCCTTGGTTTTATTCAAGATGCTGGAGAAAAAATCAGAAGCAGGATTCATTTTCTCTTTCTTAACCTTCACAGGCTTTTGCAAACCCTTAGCTTCTTTGTAGCGCTCCTCACGTTCGTCAAGTGAACGGAAACCGGATAATACCAGACCTACGGAAGTGGCATACATGGGACTCTTTACCGCTTCCAGTTTACTCTTTCCTAAATGTTCGTTCGGATAACCGATGCGTGCATCCATGCCCGTCATGTACTCTACTAATTGCTTAAGGCAACTGAGTTGAGATCCACCACCGGTGATTACGATGCCACCTGCCAATCTATTTTCAAATCCCGAATTAATAATTTCGGTATGTGTCATCTCTATAATTTCTTCCATGCGCGCCTGAATAATGCTTGAAAGATTCTTTACTGAGATTTCCTTTGCCGTTCTATTTCTGATCCCCGGTATAGAAACGATTTCGTTTGGACTTGCTTCTTCAGCAATCGCTTTTCCAAAACGAGTTTTTAATTGCTCGGCTTGCTTTGCCATTACCATTAACCCATGCTGGATGTCGTTTGTCAGAATGTTTCCACCAAAAGGAATTACAGCCGTATGACGGATGATGCTGTCATGAAACACTGCGATATCGGTAGTGCCGCCACCAATATCAATCAAGCAAACACCAGCTTCTTTTTCTTCTTCGCTTAAAACAGCGAGGCTGGATGCTAAAGGTTCGAGAATTAAATCTTCAATTTCGAGACCGGCTCTGCGTACACACTTATTAATATTATTGATGGCGCTGGTTTGTGCGGTAATAATATGGAAGTCGGCTTCCAGTTTTACACCACTCATCCCTACCGGATCTTTAATACCCTCTTCGTAATCCACAATATAGTCTTGCGGCATTACGTGAATGATCTCGCTGCCTGGGGGAATAACGATGCGGTACATGTCTTCCGTAAGACGATTTACATCTTCAATACTAACCTCCTCATCTTTAGAGCTGCGGGTTATACCCCCATGATGAATTGAACTACGGATGTGTTGCCCCGCGATACCAACATTCACTACGCCTATGTCGATACCTGACATGTCGCTGGCTTCTTTCACGGCCTTCTCGATAGCGAACACCGTTTTATCAATGTTGGTTACAATACCTTTGATCACACCTTCAGATTCAGCTTTACCCATACCCAGTACTTCGAGTTTACCGAATTCGTTTTTGCGACCTACAATGGCGCAGATCTTGGTTGTACCGATATCCAGCCCTACAACTATTTTTTCCTTTTCCATGATGCTTAAATTATTAGTGGTTGTTTGATAATTATTTATTTGGGTTATATCCGTTTAGTTATTCTGCTATGATTTGTCCGTCATATTCCAGATTCACACGCTCGTAGCGGGTCCAGCCACGTTGAGGAAGAATCTCTTTATAAAAAATCATAAGTTTTTTGAACTTCGCTTCATAACCATCCGCTATTCCAAACTCTCCTTGTTGCCCTGTTACCTGAGGAAGAATAATAATCTTACCTTGGCTATTGATATCAATTTGTGCAACCTGGGCTTTCCAGAATTTATCCTCTGAAATAAACTCTATCATATCAAGTAACTGCCTACCTTCTTCCCGTGTTGTCAAATCTTCACTTTCTACCAGTTGATTGGTAAATGCACCGCTTATTAAAACCACACGTGAACTATACTTTTCTGAAACCGGCATAATCACGCCATCTTCTGCTATGTACGCATCGGGGGCATTTTCACGTACAATTCGAGCGATAGGTCTTCTTAATTCAACATTCACAATCAGATTTCCTTTCAGGTCACCAAACAACTCGGCATCCAAAATATGTTTGTCGTATTTAAGTTTTGTCTCAATTGATTTTAGGTTGATGTAATCGAGACTTGAACCAATTATTTTCTGACCACTTCCTTCTACCAGTTTTAAAACATCGGCTTCATCTAAAAAGTGATTCTCCTGAATGTTTTCCAGATCAATTACAATGTCTTTACAAATCAATCCGTCTTGCTTGCGTGCGCTGAAAGCGATCAAAAATGAAATAGCCAGTAACGCTACCGCTACCTTAATTTCTTTCCGAATGTCAAATTTCCATTTCATTTGCTGCTTAACATTTCTTTAATCGGTTTTACAAACGTATCGATGTCGCCAGCACCAACGGTGGCCAGAACTTCTATATTCATCCCCGCCAGGGTTTGCATAAGATTTGATTTGTTGCAACGCACCTTCTTCTTACTGCTGATATTTTCAAAAAGCATATCAGAGGTTACACCCGGAATAGCTTCTTCGCGAGCCGGGTAAATGTCCATCAACAACAATTCATCCGCCAGGCCAAGGCTTGACGAAAAACCTTCGGCAAAATCGCGGGTACGTGTAAACAAATGCGGCTGAAAGATTACAGTTATCCTTTTACCGGGATACATTTCCTTAAGCGATTTCAGAAACGCTTCGATCTCAGCCGGATGATGCGCGTAATCATCGATGTAGACTAACTTGTCTGTGCGGATGATGTATTCAAATCTTCGCTTCACACCTCGAAAGGACGCAAGTGCTTCGCGGATTGTCTTTTCGTCAATCCCAAACTTTAATGCTACCAACGTTGCCGCGATAGCATTTTCCATGTTATGAAAACCGGGGACACCGAGCTGTATCTTCTCAATCTTATGAGCAAAGCCCAGCAGATCGAATTCAAAAAATCCGTCCCGACTAATCGGAACTATATTGCCGGCAAAAAATTGCCCCCGGCTCATGCCATATGTTTCTTTGTTTAGCTGCGTTGCTTCATCGGCCAACGAGCCAATTGATTCATGTATGATGAGATTACCTTTATCATTTATCTGGCTAATAAATTCCTTGTAGGAACTTAGCATTTGAAGGTGGTCTCCATAAATATCCAAATGATCGGCATCAGCCGAAGTAACCACTGCCGTGTGCGGAAATAATCTCAGGAAGGAACGATCAAATTCATCCGCTTCAGCTACTACCAATGTCTTTTCATTTACCTCGCCATGCATAATCAGGTTAGACTGGTAGTTCGCAGTGATGCCACCCAAAAATGCAACCATGTCTTTTCCTGCGTGCTTCAGGATGTGGGCAATGAGTGATGAGGTGGTTGTCTTACCATGCGTGCCGGCTACTGCGATGGTTTTATAATTTTTGGTTAATAGACCAAGCACTTCTGACCGTTTGAGAATGGTGAACCCGGATTCCTTAAGATAATTATGTTCAACATGATTTTTTGGAATGGCAGGAGTAAAGATCACTAACGTTTTCTCTTTGCTAATATACCCTGGGATAAATTCAATCTTATCTTCAAAATGAATTTCCATTCCCTCCTCAATCAACTCATGCGTTAACGGAGTTGGGGTACGATCATAACCCGCTACGCGCAAACCTTTATGTTTAAACCAACGGGCCAACGCACTCATGCCGATGCCTCCGATACCTAAAAATATATACTATCGTATTGATCTAGCTTCATTTCTTAACAATCAACTTTTCAATTTCATCTACGATATCTTCTGTTGCTCTTGGGCGCCCTAATGGTGCAATACAATCACTTAAAGATTTACACCGTTGAAGATCGTATACCAGTTTAAGCGACTCACTCACTAGCAATTCTTTCGCGTTGCGATCGGTAATCATTTCCGCAGCCCCCTCACCCACCAACGTCATTGCGTTTTTCGTTTGGTGATCTTCGGCCACATTAGGGGAAGGCACAAGAATGCAGGGCTTCTTTGCCAAACAGATTTCAGAAATTGATAAAGCTCCAGCCCGTGAAATCACTACATCCGAGGCGGCATAGGCCAAATCCATTTGTTTTAGGAAATCATGAATTCGAATTTTTCGCAAATCTTTATTGGCAACCTGCGCTTTAACAGTTTCATAGTAAAACTTTCCAGTTTGCCAGATTACCTGTACCTGCGAATCAATAAGTTTATCGATGCCCTCCAAAACACTTTCGTTGATGGTGCGAGCTCCCAGGCTTCCACCTAAAATCAATAATGTTCTTCCTTGTGGGGATAAGCCAAAATGGTTGCCGGCTTGTTCACGCTTTGTATCAAGGTTGCTGATGTCCTTCCGCACTGGATTACCGGTTAACGCAATCCTATCCTTAGGAAAATATCTATCCATACCCGCATAAGCCACACACACCCGTTGTACTTTATCACCTAATCTTTTATTCGTGAGGCCTGCATAAGAATTTTGTTCCTGAACGAGTGCCGGTATTTTTTTGCTGGTTGCCGCTAAAAGAATTGGTCCGCTGGCATATCCGCCTGTACCTACTACAAAATCGGGTTTAAATTTACTAACCAAGCTGCGCGCCTTGAAATAACTTGTGGCTAGTTTCAATGGAAATAAAAGATTAGAAAAAGTAAGTTTACGCTGAAGGCCACTGATCCAAAGTCCAATAATTTTATAGCCAGCCTCCGGCACACGGGTCATTTCCATTCTGCCCTTAGCACCCACAAAAAGAATTTCAGCATCGGCATACCGACTTTTGAATTCATTTGCGATTGCTATAGCAGGAAAAATATGACCACCTGTTCCGCCACCACTAATAATTAATCGATATGGTTTATTCCTTTCAAATTTTATTAAGCTGCTTTCGCATCCATATTTTTATCCTTCATTCTTAGTTCCTCGCCTGCTGTTTTCTGGCCCCAGTTTTCTTCGCGCTCTCCACGACTAACACTCAAAATAATTCCCACCGATAAACCGGTAAAGAGCATAGCTGTTCCGCCCATGCTTATCAATGGTAATGGTTGGCCCGTGATCGGTCCTAGCCCAACAACAACACCCATATTCACCATCGCCTGACAAACAAGATCAAAACTTAGCCCTGCAGAAAGACGACCACCGCAAGCCCGTTCACTATTGTAGGCCGCTTTCATTCCTCTCTGTAATAGAATGAGATATAGAATAAGTACCGTAACGCCACCTATCATTCCATATTCCTCAATCACAATGGCATAAACAAAATCAGAGTAAGGATGCGGTAAAATATTTCGTTGATCGCTGTTACCCGGACCTTTACCAAAAATTCCACCAGTCGCCACCGCGATCATTCCATGCTTAGCCTGAAAGGGAAGTTCACCTCCTTGTACAAAACTCATGATTCGGTTTTTAGCAGTCTCTCCCCGTACTCCAAATTTCAAGGCAACTGCTCCTGCTAATAATCCAACTAACACGAGCATGGCAAGATATTTCACAGGCACGCGGCCAATAAACATTACTAACATGCAGGTGGCAAATAGTAACATGGCTGTAGAAAGATTGGTGAGCGCAATTAGCCCACAGATAACACCACACCAGATCAACATAGGAATTAAAGATTCTTTGATGTCGTCAATGTTCTGTTGCTTCTTGCTGAGCATACTTGCCAGGTTAATGATCAGCGCAAGGCTCGCAAAATCAGAAGGTTGAAATGAGGTGTTGATAAACGGTAAGGTGATCCACCGTGCAGCATCATTGATTGTTGTTCCATTAGTAAAAGTATAGATCAATAAGGGGACGCTGATCCAAAGTGCCAAACGAGAAATTTTAGAGTAGTAACGATAATCAATTTTATGAGCGAACCACATAGCAGCCAATCCCAAACACACCATGAAAGTATGTTTAATAAGGTACGACTCTGGACTTGATGAGCGTTTGAACGCCAACGTGCCAATCGAACTATAAACAACGAGGATACTGATCAGCGACAGCGCAAAAACCACAGCCCAGATTACCCGGTCGCCTTGAAGGTTTTTGTCAGCCCATGTTTTAAATTTTTCCATTTCCGTTAACTCTTTATAAAACCTATTTGCTCAACTTCTTCTTTTAGTTCTAAAACAGCTGCCCTAAACTGATCACCTCGATCTTCGTAGTTCTTAAATAAATCGAAACTGGCACAGGCTGGGGAAAGTAAAACCACGTCTCCCTCTTTGGCAGCTTTTAGCGCTAAACGTACAAGCTCATTCACGGTCTGGGTTTCCTGTACATCGTTTACAATACTTCCAAAGAATGATTTTAATTTATCGTTGTCTTTACCCAGACAGATTAGTGTCTTTACTTTTTTAGAAACTGCTTCTTTAATTAAGTTGTAGTCGTTGCCCTTGTCGATACCACCGGCAATCCAGATTAGTGGTTGGTTGTAACTCCCCAATGCATACACGACAGAATCAACATTGGTAGCTTTGGAATCGTTGATGAACTCTACACCTTTGATCAATGCAACGGACTCCAATCGATGCGGTGCATTCTTAAAACTTTTCAATCCTGAACGGATAGAACCCAAATCAGCACCTGCTAAAAATACGGCTGTTACTGCCGACAAGGTGTTGATCAGGTTATGAGGTCCCTTCAGGGAAGTCTCTGCTTGAGCTATAGCGAAGTGTTGCCCAACTAAATTGAAAACCATCTGCGCACCATCATAATGAGCTGGTGTTGATTTGTCCTTTAAAGAGATAGGTACTTTGCTAACTTCTATTTTTCTTGCCGAAACTTCCGTTCCAGTTACAGCATCATCCGCATAATATATGAATGAGTTCTTTGCAGTCATGTTTTGAATCAATCGGAATTTGGAGTTTATGTAATTCTCCATTTTATAATTGTAGCGATCCAAGTGATCCGGAGTAATATTTAAAAGGATGCCGATCTCAGGCTGAAATGTAACGGTACCGTCTAATTGGTAGCTACTGATTTCAACAACATACCAATCATGATTTTCTTTCGCGACCTTTCTAGCCAAACTCTCCCCTACATTTCCCGCTAAGGCCACGTTAAACCCGGCACTTTTTAATAAATGATAGGTTAATAAAGTTGTTGTTGTCTTACCGTTGGTTCCGGTAATCGCAATCACTTTTCCTTGTACGTATCGAAAAGCAAATTCCAATTCATCAATTATTTGAATTCCTTCTGATCTTACAGATTGGATTATTTCAGCTTTATCAGGAATACCAGGGCTCTTAATTATAAGTTGAGCATTTAATATAAAAACTAAAGAATGATGTCCTTCTTCATAAGGGATTGATTCACTTCTTAACTCAGTCTTATATTTCTCTTTAATACTTCCCTGATCCGAAACAAACACGTCAAACCCTTTCGCTTTCGCTAGAATGGCGGCACCTACTCCGCTTTCGCCCGCACCTAAGATTACGATTCGTTTTTTCATCTTAGTTTTAACATTGCTAATGAAAGAATCGCTAACAGTATTCCTACAATCCAAAACCGGGTTACAATTTTAGATTCGTGGATATTTTTCTTTTGATAGTGATGATGCAAAGGCGACATCAGTAAAATGCGCCTTCCTTCTCCATACTTTCGCTTGGTGTATTTGAAATAGGATACCTGTGCGATCACGGAGACATTTTCTACAAGAAAGATTCCACACAAAACCGGAATCAATAACTCTTTGCGAACTGCAAAAGCAAGCACACCAATGATTCCTCCAAGTGCCAGACTGCCGGTGTCACCCATAAAGACTTGTGCCGGGTAAGCGTTGTACCAAAGGAAACCTAAACATGCTCCCACAAAGGCGGTACAAAAAATT
This sequence comes from Flammeovirgaceae bacterium, assembly GCA_016712035.1. GTDB lineage: Bacteria > Bacteroidota > Bacteroidia > Cytophagales > Cyclobacteriaceae > ELB16-189. The sequence goes on from JADJRT010000019.1 coordinate 28,050, forward strand.
ACTAGCTCACCCAAGTTGGGGATGTACATTATATTTAAGTACGAACTAAAGTCAACGCGACCGGATAAGTAAGCAAAAATGGCAAGCGTTAACCCAATGATGGCAGAAGTGCCAGCCGCAAGACCATCGATGCCATCGGTTATATTCGCACCATTGGAAACGGCCGTAATGATTACGATAACAACGAGTGTGAAGATAATCCATGTGTAGTTCTTATCTACCCATGGTAAAATGTCACTATAGTCAAACTCATTATTCTTTATAAAAGGAACCGTAGTTTTTGTTGACTTAACATCATGGTACTCTAATCGTATTCCAGATTCCGGTTGCATTACCTGAAGGCTCGCGGTCGTAGCAGGCTTCACCTCACGAATCACTACGCTATCATTAAAGAAAAGTGTTAACCCAACAATCAAACCTATTGTTACCTGACCAACAATTTTAAATCGCCCGGCAAGTCCTTCTTTATTCTTCTTAAAAACTTTGATGTAGTCGTCTATGAAACCAATTAGTCCAAGCCAAAGCGTGGTAGCGATCAGTAAGATAACATATACGTTATCAAGCCTGGCCATTAATAAAGTAGGAATTAAAATGGCTGCAATAATAATTAAGCCACCCATGGTAGGTGTACCCTTCTTTTGAATCTGGCCTTCTAGTCCTAAATCACGAATCTCCTCGCCAACTTGCTTCTTCCGCAAATAATTGATCAACCGCTGACCAAACATGATGGTGATGACTAAGGACAATACAGCCGCAGCGCCTGCACGAAAGGAAATATATTGGAATAAGCCTGCTCCGGGCAAATCAAAATTCTTTTCGATATAGTCGAAGAAGTAGTATAACATTAATTGCTAAACATTTTTAACATTCTTTCTAAAACTTCTTTATCATCAAAGGGGTGCTTTACTCCTTTTATCTCTTGATAATTTTCGTGGCCCTTGCCCGCCACCAAAATAATGTCCTTCTCTTTCGCCATCATGCAGGCGGTTTTTATTGCTTCTTCCCGATCAACCATCACCAACGTTTTCTTGGCATCGGTAGGGCCAACTCCTTTTTGCATTTCGCGAATGATTTCCATGGGATCTTCACTGCGTGGATTATCAGAAGTAAAAATCACTTTGCTGGAATACTTACAGGCAATCGCAGCCATCAATGGTCGTTTCGTACGATCGCGATCACCGCCACATCCTACAACAGCAATTACTTGCTCAGCACCCGAACGAAAATTTTCGATTGTCTCTAAAACATTTTTAAGCGCATCGGGTGTGTGTGCGTAATCAACTATGGCAGTAAACTTCGATCCGGGCAAAACAAGTTCGAACCGACCGGCTGCTCCGGTTTGTGCTGACAAGCGCATCAACACTAATTCCGGATCCTCATTCAATAAGCAAGCTGCGCCATATACGGCCAGCAAATTATAGGCATTGAAATCACCAATCAATTTAAACCACACACTTCTCTCACCTAATTCCAATTCAAGACCTTCAATGGAATTGGTGATAATTTTTCCTTTGAAGTCGGCCATCTTCTTAAGGCCATAGGTTTGCTTTTTGGCTTTGCTGTTTTGAAGCATTACCATGCCTCGCTTATCGTCCACATTTACCAAGGCAAAGGCATCGGATGACAAGCCATCAAAAATCCCTTCTTTGCCCGTATATAACTTTCAAAGGTTCGATGATAATCGAGATGATCGTGCGTGATGTTAGTAAATAAACCTCCCGCAAATTGCAACCCTTCAATTCTTCCTTGCACTACCGCGTGCGAACTCACCTCCATAAAACAATGCGTACACTTTTCATCAAGCATCTTAACCAACATTTCGTTGATCTGGATAGGATCGGGTGTTGTGTGTGTGGCTGGAACCTCTTTATCCACAATTCTATTAACAACTGTGGATAACATTCCACAACGATAGCCCAGCGAAGTAAAAAGTTTGAATAACAACGTTACTACAGTAGTCTTTCCATTCGTACCGGTAACACCAACCAGTTTTAGTTTTGAGGCCGGACTTCCATAAAAGTTACAAGCAATGATTCCCAGTGCTTTTGCACTGTCCTTCACGGTAACGTATGTGATCTTATCTGAAATGGCTTCCGGAAGTTTTTCCACTACAACCGCTATGGCACCATCCGCCAAAGCCTTTGATATAAATTCATGGCCATCGGACTGCGTTCCCTTTACTGCGATAAACAAATAACCCGGCTGAACTTTACGCGAATCAAAACAAATTCCCTTCACCTCTTTACTCATATTACCCGAGGTAGAGGTAATGGGCGCTTTATATAATATGTCTTTCAGTTCTGCCATTAACTTAATCGCAAATAAATGCTTGACCCTTTGAGATTCTGGTTCCGGGAGATAGTGATTGATTGCTCACGCGACCTTTCCCTTCAAACGAAACCCGCAAGCCTGACTTCTCCAATAAATAAATAGCATCGCGAAAAGTCATTCCCAATACATCAGGCACCTGATCTTTAACCACTGCGTTCTTTTTCCAAACTACACTGCTTCCACTTTTTGCGGTCTTAATCCATTCTTCCTCGGTAGCCGAATGATTTGAAACACCCTAACTCATTGCTTATCATAGTAAGCTCATCCTGCTTTCCGGCATGAATGGTAGGAAATACTCCCGGCTCCAAGGTCTTGGTCTTTTCCATGGCCATATGTAAATTGATGTCGCGCGCAAAAATATTGTCGGCAATATCTTTGAATACCGGGCCCGCTACATTATTACCATACTGATAAAAACCACGAGGATTTTTGATTAGAACAATCGCTGAATACTTAGGAGCATGGGCGGGAAAGTATCCTACGAAAGAAGTAATGTATCTTTTCTCGTAGCGACCATTTTCCAAAATCTGAGCCGTGCCTGTTTTACCAGCAATGCGATAGTGCGCGTTCTTTAAATTTTTAGCCGTTCCATTTTCAACAACGCCCTCCAATAAAATACGTAATTGATTAAGCGTTTTGTTTGAACAGATTTTTCCGGTCAGCTTTTCAGTTTCAAAATCCTGCTTAATACGATCAGCTTTACTTACGCTAGTCACAAATACAGGCTTAATCATAGTGCCATCATTAGCAACAGCGTTATAAAGAGTAAGTGTATGCAAGGGAGTGATTTCTAATCCATAGCCATAAGCCATCCACGGCAAGGTTATTCCACTCCAACCCTTATCAGTCGGTCGGGTGATTTTCGGATAAGCCTCGCCTGTAAGTTGTAATCCTAAGGGCTTGGATAATTTCAAATCATCGACATGCGCTAAAAATTTAGAAGGTTTGGTTCCAAAATATTTATCAGTCAACTTAGCCATCGCCACATTCGATGATAATTCAAAAGCCTGCTGAACAGTAAGTTTTCCATAACCACCATCGTGATGATCTCTTACTTTGCGATTGTAGAAGGTATATTCTCCGTTACCCGTATTAATGCTATCGGTCAATGCCAGATTGGTGTCCTCCAACAAAGCCAACATGGTAACTAATTTAAATGTCGACCCCGGCTCAATCGATCCGCCTACAGCGTGATTAAACTTTTCGTAAAATTCGCCATGACCGTCACTCCTTAAATTTGAAATCGCTTTGATGTGCCCGGTCTTTACTTCCATTACCACTACCGTACCTTCATCGGCATTGTGGCGCTTCATGGCCTGATGCAAGAAGTCTCTGCTACATCCTGAAGATTAATATCAATAGTGGAATGAATATCCAATCCATTTATTGCCTTTACATTGTTACCATCAAACACAGGCTTCCAGGTGCTTCCGGCAATTTTTTGAAAGAGCGCCTCGCCATCCTGGCCGCTTAGCACATCATCAAAACTATATTCGAGTCCAGCGCCCTTACCATCTTCATTAACATAGCCAACGGTTCTTCTACTTAGATTTGAAAAAGGCCTGTATCGAACATCAACTTTCTCAAAGATTACTCCACCCCGATAGCGACCATCACGAAAAATGGGCCACTTCATCATTTCCTTCTTTGTCTGATAGTTAATTTGCTTGCGATTAATTACCACATATTGCTTTCCGGCTACACGGGCGTCTTTTAGTAATTGCTTGTATTCAGCCGTTGATTTGTCTTTATAATACCTCGATAACATCATAGCCAACGAATCGATGCCTGATTTGAAAATTTCGCTCTTTGCTAAGGTTGGATCAATGGCCACCTTTATAAAAGGCAGGCTTGTGGCCAGCAAGCTTCCATTATCGGAATAAATATTGCCACGGGTTGCTTTGATCTTTTTGTAGTCGAAGTTTATTTCTTCACTCATCCTCTCCCACTTATCACCATCAACAAACTGAATGTGACTGATCTTTGCGGCTACACAAACAGCAAACACCATCACACATAAAAATGCAACGCGTACGCGTACTAATATGGATTTTTTAATATTCACCTTTCTCTACTACCAGTTTATAGGGCGGATTTACACTTTCTTTCAATCCTAAATCTTTTACTCTTCTCGCTACTTCACTTTGCTTACTGGCATACATAATGTCGGCCTTCAGCGTAGTGTAATCAGCGCGCAAGTCTTCTACTTCGGTTTGCATTCTGTCGATCTTACGGGTGGCCTTTTCTGCATAATGCGTATTGCTGATATAAATCAAGCTGAGCAACACAGCAAACAAAATCTTGGGGAGATATTGAACCGGAAATCCTTCTTCAAAATAAGATTCCAGTTTCAATTTCTTTTCAAGACCCGAGAAAATACTAGGCCCCGGAGCCGATGGCTTTACCCGGGATTCGTTGCCGCGTGTGGGTTCTATTCTAAATTTATTATCTGCCATAACTTTTCTAACTAACCTCACCCCTGCCCCTCTCCACAAGAGAGAGTTAGAGATCTTATATTTTCTCCGCTACCCTCAGCTTGGCACTTCGGGCGCGTTTGTTTTCATTTACTTCTTCCTCCGAGGCCTCGATAGGCTTTCGGTTTATTGACTGAAAAGGTTTGATGGGGTTTCCGTAAAAATCTTTTTCCAATTCCCCAAACACCTTTCCCGTATTTATATAATTCTTCACCAATCTGTCTTCCAGCGAGTGATAGCTCATCACCACCAATCGACCCCCAACTTTCATTACATCGCCACATTGGTGCAAAAAATCTTCAAGCGCTTTCATCTCTGCGTTTACTTCGATGCGAAGCGCCTGAAACACCTGGGCGAAATATTTATGCTCCTTTCCGCGAGAAGCAATGCTTTGTAAAGCAAGTTTTAAATCCAACGTAGTAACCAACGGCTTGGTGGCTCGTGCCATCACAATTGTTTTGGCTGCAGTCCTGGCATTTTTCAACTCACCATACATACCAAAAATTTTATGCAGGTCTGCCTCCGAATATTCATTCAGAATTTTAGCCGCGGTAACTTTTCCCTGCTGGTCCATCCGCATATCGAGTGGTCCTTCAAAGCGAGTTGAAAACCCGCGTGCAGGTGAATCGATCTGGTGCGATGAAATTCCAAGATCAGCCAGAATGCCATCTACCTGAGTTACTCCGTTTAACTTCAAATACTGTTTCATGTATCGGAAGTTGGTTTGACAAAATGTAAAAGAACGACTACTGATATTTTCTGCTTGCTTCCTGGCATCCTCATCCTGATCGAAGGCTATCAATCTTCCTTCTTTCAGATTTTCAAGTATGGCCATGCTATGACCACCTCCACCAAATGTTACGTCTACATATACACCCTCCGCTTTTATCTGAAGTGCTTCAATGCATTCCGCCAACATTACTGGCTTATGATAGCTGCTAGATCCTGGATGCTGGATGTTTGACGACTTACTCATGCCATTTGTTTCCAGTATCTAGTATCCAGCGGCCAGTATCTATTCATTCAGATACTTTTCCGCCAGCTTTGACAACTCACCCGGATCTTGAATCAGGTGCTTCTCGTAGATTGAAGGATTCCAAACCTCAACTTTGCTCCCCGTGCCAACCAACATCGCATCTTTTTCAACCTGCGCGTAAGCCAGCATGTTTTTAGGAATCAGAAAACGGCCGTTGCTATCCAACTCTACCGTAACTACTCCCGACAAAAAGTTGCGCTGTAGTTTGCGATACTCTTCGTTGAACTCGTTAAGACCTGAAATTTTTGAGAAGACCTTCTTGAACTCCACCATAGGATAAATAATGAGGCATTGCTCGAAACCCCGCCTGATAACAAGCTCCTGCCCTGTGCCATCGGGCTCGGGTAGTTGGGTTTTGATACGCGCGGGCAGCACCAATCTGCCTTTGGCATCAAGCTTACACTCATATTCGCTGGTGAAGAAAGTCATGACTTTGTAGTGGTTGTCTATTTTCCTCTAAACAAACATAGTAACTTTCAACCACTTCCAACCACTTTCCCCCACTTTTTTACATTTATTAATAAAAAAACATCAGAATAGAGCGCTTTTTGAGTCAGTTGAGACAGAAATGCAGAATTATTGGCGATTAACCAGGTGGTAAAAACAGGGAAATTGAGGCGAATTTGCTTGTTTATTTGGGTAAAAACGCAAGGAAATGCTGGGCGGCCCTGCTTTCAATCGCTCAAAACCCATCACGCGCAGGTCGGGCTGTTCAAGTCCTCGCCCCCACACACAAAAAGCCACCCTGCTGTGGGCTTTCCGCTGCCATCCCCTACCGCGAGGATGGTTCATATTATATAGAGAGGTCTTAAAAAAATTAAACAATTAGGGTCGCGGGTCAGGCGACCCGCTACAACAAAATTTTATGACCAACATTAACTATGTGGGCACGCTCATAGTTCTACTTTAATACTTTGTTTAATCTAACTCTCCTCAACTCTTTCATTCTCGCAGAGTTCGCGAGGCGGGTAACTCTGCGATGGAAAAATTTTGGTATTACACGCAGCTTATCAACTACCTCACGATCAAATTTTTCCATACTAATTCAATCTGAGGAATTGGGAACAATTAACTTCGGGCAAGTTGAATTCTTCGTGTAAAGAAATCCATTATAATTTTGAAAAAGATCAACGTTCTTAATGTTAGTTGAAAAATTAAATGATGCCTTTATTGAGTGAAGCCTTATATAAGGTAAGGCATTGTTTAAACGAGTTGAGTCTAAAAAAATAAAGAACGTATCCTCAGTCAGGCCATCAATTCTGGCATATAGTTCATTCTTAAGCATGTCAACTTGTGCTATTTGCAATCCCGCACTAGAATTATTTAAAAAAGTCCCTTGGCCAAAATCCATTCCGATCGAATAAAAACTCTCGCCAAACATCTTCCTACAGTAATATCCCATATACTTCTGTCTTCCAGAACGAGATATTTTAATATGCTCATTATGGGCCCATATTATAGCTTTCGAATTTCCCTCAGAGTTAATCACCCATTTCACATTTTCAGCCATTGCGCTATCTCGAGCATTCCAAAAACTTATTGTGTTGCTTTGATTATTAATTCTATTAATTAATTGCTCTATTAATTGAATGTAAAACAAAGCTAGTTTTGATTCCTTTTCATCGTTTATACAATTGTTAATAATGTTTCTAACTTTCACTAGGCTCAAAACTAGGCTTGAGTCTCGAAGAATTAAGTTCATTTGATTGAAATTATTGGGTCTACTATAATAGATTGGAGCGTCTATATCAAAATGAAGTTCCTTTTCAACTTCCTGAAACACTTTTTATCCTTTAAGAGCAACAACAATTCTTTTAATGGTTGCGAATCAACTGGAGTATCAATACCAAAAATTTCAATCCTGCTATCATGTCGGTTAAAATTATAGTTACGGGCCCACTCAATAAAATTCTTAAATTCGATATTCTGAAAAAATGGATACTCTAGATTCTTTAAAATAGTTTCCGATGTTTCTCGTATATCACCGTTTATATATGAATTAATTGGAATTGCGTCTGTGTAAGGGATTTCTAGACCAACAAGATAAAATCCCTCATTTTCAATAAATTGCCGGGTAATTTTGTCTCGAAACAAGAAAAATTCTCGTGTTCCGTGCGAAGATTCACCTAATCCTATAATCAACTTTTCTTTTGCAATTCTTGATACAAACTGAAAGTTGCCCTTGAATTAAATTTAATTCTTCTGTTTCAAGAAGCCTTAATGGGTTAGCTGGTTTGGAGTTATTTATATACGCAAAACACAACCTAAAATTAAAAATAGTAGAGTAAGTTTTATATAATATCCTTCCACAAAGAAAATCAAGCTTAAAAATCAAAAAGAGATTGCTTTTTCTTGTCGTCAGGTCTTCCGACCTGACGAGTTCAAACCTTCGTTCCTTTTGGTCGCTGACCAACAAGTCGATAAACAAATAAGATACCTTAAATATACAATCCCAAAGCTTTCCTACTTCTGAATCTGGTCGATATACTTTTGATCCAATTCATTTGAGTCTTTATACTTGACTCTTAAATCTGCCAGCTTTGCCTTTAGCATTTGAACTGTCTCGGCATAGGAAGGATCATTATATACATTCTTCATTTCTTTCGGATCATTTTTCCGATCGTATAATTCCCACTCATCTATATCATAATAAAAGTGCACCAACTTGTAATTTTTGGTCACCACGGCATAATGTCTTTTTACTGCATGCACAGCCGGATACTCATAGTAATGATAGTACACGGCATCGCGGCTCCACGCTCCTTCATTACCCGTAAGCAGAGGTATTAAACTTTCTCCTTGCATATCGGCTGGAGCCGAAATTTGTGCTGCTTCTAAAAAGGTTTGTGCAAAATCCAGGTTCTGCACCATCTCATCATTGGTGATGCCCGGTGTAATTTTATTTGGCCATCGTATCAAAAGCGGAGTTTTAAAAGATTCATCATAAATAAACCGCTTGTCGAACCAGCCGTGTTCGCCCAAATAAAATCCCTGGTCGGATGTATAAATCACCATGGTGTTTTCGGCTAAACCGCTTTCGTCAAGGTAATCCAGCATGCGCCCCACATTGTCGTCAACAGAAGAAATGGTAGCTAAGTAGTCTTGCATATAGCGCTGGTATTTCCACTTCATTTTTTCAACATTGGTCATGCCCGGCCAGTTGGCTTTAAAAAATGTATTGATTGAATCCAGCACAGGGTCATACAAAGCGCGTTGTTCTGCATTGGCGCGACCGTAAGGTCCATAGAAACTATTTTTAAATTCAGGAACAACGGGTTCCACGTTGCCCATGCTTTCCAATGTTTCAGGTCTGATCTTGCTGTCATGACTGTACATCATGTGCAGCAGCAAATTCATCTCAGCAGTTTTTGCTGCGGTGCCTCTGTTTTTATAATCATCAAACAACGTTGTCGGCTCAGGGAAAGTTTTCTTTGTAAACTCTTTAAACTTATCAGGTCGTGGCCACCAAGGTCGGTGCGGTGCCTTATGCAGGTACATTAACATGAACGGTTTATCTTTCGCACGTTTTTTGTCTAACCATTCGATAGCAAAGTCGGTGATTAGGTCTGTTACATAACCTGTAATCGTTGTGTCACCTTTGCTCGTAATAAAATCGGGGTTAATATAATTTCCCTGCCCAGGCAAAATCATAAAGTCATCTACCCCTTTCGGGTTATTGCCAAAATGCAGTTTACCAAACATGGCAGTAGTGTACCCTGCCTTTTGAAAGAGTTGCGGAAAAGTAATTTGTGAAGTATCAAACGGCATGATATTATCAATCTTGCCATTCAAATGAGAATGTTTTCCCGTAAGGATAACGGCTCTCGAAGGCGCACAAATAGAATTGGTGACACAGGCATTTGTAAAAAGAATACCCTCTTTCGCAATCCTATCAATATTGGGTGTTTGAATCAACCGATTATCGTAGGCGCTGATTGCCTGATACGCATGATCATCAGACATGATGAATAGAATGTTAGGGCGAGTGTCACTCTTTTTCGAACAGGAACAAAGAATGAAAAATAGTAGCGCTATGAAACCGAAATTAAAGAGCGCCATAAGTGATGTATTGCTTGCTCGTGGTATTTTAATATTTTCCATCCAACTTTTAATTGCGCCCGGTCTTAGGTTTAACTAGTTCAAATCTAAAGTAAGAAATTTATGGATTATTGTGAAGCTCCGCTATCTATGCAAACTTTTCAAAACTCAATAAATAAAAATGTCAGGTTGAGAAAACCTGACATCGTTTGTATAGATACTTTAACAACTTCAATCTACAATCTCCGTAATCGGTTGGCCTGTGCAACCACTCGGAAATTTTATATTTAACAACACCGAAAGTGTTGGCGAGATATCGGTGATGGTATGAAATTGGGATGAACTTCCCTTTGGAATGCCAGCCCCGTAAAACAAAATCGGCACATGGGTATCATAGCTATAGCCCGAACCATGCGTAGCACCGGTTACTCCACCCCACGCGAACCAACCCGGCTCCAGCACAAAAGCAATATCGCCTGAACGTTTTGAATGAAATCCCCGAACAACCTTTCCACGAATGCCTACTTCATCGGAGTTTGCCTGGCGAAGTGTGGTAGCCGGAAACACCTGCGCAACTCCCTCTGTGTTAAGAAGAAATTTTGTGATCAGTTCGGTGGCCACAAATAAATCGATACCCGATGCCTTTGGGTCTCCCTCAAATGCCTGGTGATTAATATACACCTGTTCCGAAGTAAATTCTTCTACAATAGTTTTTCCTGGAAAATACTTTTGAAGATGTTCATTCAAACCCGTTTTCACCAAAATTGGTTTGAAATAACCCGCAGGAATATTATTGTCTATCATGTATTGGGGTACTTCAGCCACAGCATGATCGGCTGTTAAAAAAACAGTGTATAAACCCTTCCCTACTTCTTTGTCAAGAAAATTAAATAAATCTTCAAGGGTTTTATCTAATCGCAGGTAGGTATCTTCTACTTCTATTGCGTTGGGGCCCATGGCATGACCAATGATATCCGTACTTGAAAAGGAAACCGCCAGAAAATCAGTAACGCCATCTTTACCCATCCCCTCAGCCAATACCGCTGCTTTGGCGAAGTCCGCCACAATGGTATTTCCCCAAGGCGTCATGTTTAATAAACTATAAACTCCCATTTTCTTTCTTAACTCGGTAAGGTTATAAGGAAATGTAGGCGTAGTTTTTCCACTCCACTTTCCTTCATAAGGCGTATCATCGGGTCCGGACTCTACGTATTGATTAATGGGCAGCAACGTATTCCACTCCTGATTAAGATACGTATCGGGTAATTTTCGAGCATTAAATTTTGCAACCCAATCGGGAAGTTGTTGTTTATAATATGTACTGGTGATCATCGCACCGGTTTTATTATCATACCAATAAGCGCCATCGGGCATGTGCCCACCGGGCAATACAGCTCCGCGATCTTTTATTGAAACCCCAATAACTTTTGCTTTTTTTTGCGTAGCCAGTTTTAACTCATCGGTTATGGTAGTTGACAATAACCGCATGGGTGATACCTGCCCACCCACATCGGTACCCACAGGCTTTTGTGTGCTGTCGCCTACACAGTTTACATCAATTTTAGTACTACGATCATACCAATTGTTCGCTATAATACCATGGGTAGCGGGAGTTGTTCCTGTATAAATAGATGCATGACCGGGTCCAGTTTCGGTAGGCACATAATTGTAATGCGCATTTTTTAACATGAAGCCTTCCTTCATCAATCGTTTAAAACCTTGTTCACCAAACTTACTTTCAAACCGATAGAGATACTCCTGACGCATTTGATCAACTACTATACCTACTACCAGTTTAGGCTTTTGTTGCGCGAATACAGGCTGAAGTATGAACCCTAAAACAATAAAACTTATAATTTTTCTCATAAAAAACATTAATACTTAAAGTAAGACAATTCCCAAATAATAACCATTGCCGGTGAATGTGATCGGTGTATTAAATAATTAAAAGGTAATCTAACGACTTGAACAATAAATACGCTCATACTCATCTTCCTCGTACGCTTGCCTGCGAACCAATTTACCATCCTGATTATAATAAATAACTACATATATGTCTGCCTCTTCAACCGTCTTCTCTGTAAAGTAAAAGGGTATCTCGGGTGTTCCCAGATTAGTTATTTCATGAAAGGTGGGTGGAATGATAAGTCCTTTCTTATTGCTGATAACCCCATAGTAATTTTCGCGTTGTACGCGCACAATATTTTCCTCTAAACTCTTCCGGATCCAACTAAAATTTTTAATCCAATCGAGAATCACCTCTTCTGTTCGAAAGTTCAATAGCATCCACTGAATATTTTTTTTTACCCATATTATAGATTCGGCCCATGGAACCACCTCAACAAATTCAAATTCTGTTACGGGTTTCGTATCCCAACCAATAAGTCCATAAAACCCATCTTTAAATGCGATGAGATGTTCTTTATCAAGCATGGTAACATTTCGCTCATATATCGGCTTAATAAATTTTTGCGTATCCAAATCAAACAATCCAAAGTTTCGACTCCTCAATAATGAAATCTGTCCACTTGAATTAAGAATCATCGCGTCCATTTCAACAGGCACAAGTTCTTTTCCGTTTCGGGCAAGTAAACCCTTCTTACTTCCCTTGGCTGCCATAAAGAAATCGGATCGAATGGATTCCGTTAATTCAAAATCCGTGGTGAATAAAATGTCGCCACTGGCTAGATTAAATACAGTACGCTTGTTTTTGTTTTCTGTATAAAAAAATTGAACGGAATCGCGGGAATTAATAAATATAATCTTTGAATCCGTTGATAAGTCGATAACTCTATTGGCCGACAAATGAATTTTTGTCTCAAGATTTGATTTTACAAAAGCTAAACTGCGGTCGAACCAAATGGTATCAGCTTGTTGGGCTGCCATTTTTTTTGCTGGAATATTATACAATTGCAGTTGTCCTTCTCTCTGTAATACCAACCAATCTCGATGGTAGTAAACCTGATGCCACGATTGATTTTCCAACTCAGGCGCCAGCCCCCGAACAATAGTTCCACTAGCTTGTTTTTCGAGCAAACCAAAAGATGTTTTGGTTAATGTATGGCGATCTAAAGGAACACTGTATACAAGATCAGAAGTAATTATTCCTTCCAACGACCCATTTCTTACCAACAACATGCCTTTACTAAAAGCTACCACATCGTCAAAAACCAAATCATCATTTAACTCGACTCCATTGGCTAGCATGGCCAATTGATTAGCGGTGGCCAGTTTCTTTTTCCCGCTCTGGGCAAACACAATCACACCTTCAATCTCATTAACGTCATTCAGTCCGGTTAAAGGCAATAATCTTCCGGCCAGTGTTAATAGACTCCATGTATTCGCTCTGTTAGCCGCAATGAAATTATTTCCTACTACTTTAAAATCATCATAGCAAGCGGAAATAATCAATGCCCCGACTTATGCATCAATTGCTTACACCCATACCGCTCAGCTATTAAAAATCCCCATCCAATGCTGGTTACTTCCGTGCCTGCATCCAAAAACTTAGCACCATTCCGGCTAAAGACTCCGGACTTAAAAATCAGAATATCATTCTTTACGGATCCACATTTATAGTCTTCTTCAATTTCTTCAAAACTGGGGGTAATACTTCTTCCCCATCCTGATCCATAAATCCATATAATCCATTCTTATAAAATGGAATCCAAAATTTAGAACCCAGACGTATTACCTGACGCAAAGAATCCGATTCAATTGAGGTAGGATTTTTTTCATCTGTTTCTTTAAAGAGATGATACATAATATCCCGTGCATATTTGGCAAATTGCCCTTGCGGATATTCTTTCAGGTATTGAAAGAAAACCTCAGGTTCACCATTGGCTGTCGTTAATTCAAAAATTTCTTTTTGGGCTTCTTTTCTGTAAGGACTTGAAGGGTAGTTTTCAAAAAAAGTTTTAAAACTGCTCAATTTCTTGTCGTGGGTCTTGTCTTCAAACAATAATTTTTCATACCGCTCCTTTGCCTCCTGCGCACGATGCGATTGAGGATATTTCTTAAAATGTTCTGCATAGGCGGTGTACGTATTTAATTTTAAGGCATCCAGGAAGGCCGCCTCATCACGCAGTTCAACGGCATTACTTTGTTGTTTGGCACCAGGAAAAGAAAAAATAAATCGGTTATAGGAATCTTCGGTATTAAATCGTTTAGCAAGCTCAAAAGCCGCGCTATCAATTCGATCATGTTGATTTAGCAACAACAGACTATCAATCGGAAATCGGGCTACCCGTTCGCGATCGCGGGTATTTAACAATTCAAATAAGTTTTCGGATTTGAGAATATACGTATAGGAAGAATCAATCTGAAACTCTGGATTGCCGGCCGTGAGAAACCATAAAGACATAACATAGTTGGCCTCCAGATTTGCTGTGTCTTTGCGCAATGATTTTTTGAGTGCGCTTAATGACCTTTCCCACTTTCCGGATTGAAGTCGGTTTAACGCGATCCGTTCGGTATTGAGTTGTGCTGCAAGTGGATTATAATGCAAAAACAAAGCGGCTATAAACAATAGCCTTACAGCTCTTAAAATAAAATTGCTGAGCTTAGAAATCATCACCCTCAAGGTAACACAAAAACCATATAGCCAATCCCTTCATCATCGCAATCTCAACCACCCAAAACCGTGCCTATAGGCAAAACGAAGGGAAACGAATTGTATTCTCTTAATATTGATGAAAAGCTTCAGAGACAAAAGTTAGAACTGTTGGCAAAGCTGTACGCCAATAAGTCCAGGAGTGTGCACCATCACGAACACGGAACTCATGCGGAATCTCCTTCTTCTTCATAGCAATATGAACAAGTGCGTTTCCCTCATATAAAAAATCATCATCACCGCAATCAATATACCAACGAACCGCCTTTTTGTTGTCGTCTTTTATGTCGTTTATCAAGTTAATTGCATTATGTTTTTTGAAATAGGCTTCTATCTCTGCCTCTGTTCCTTTCTGGTTGTTTCGTTCCATTCCGGCTTTCATATCAGCCAGTGTAAGCGGACCAATGTAGGCGCTTAGTGGACAAGCCGAAGAAAATAATTCCGGGTGATGCAAGGCATACATACATGAACCTCCGCCACCCATAGAGAGGCCTGCAACGGCCCGAGATCTCTTTTCTTTTTTTATTCTGTATTTATTTTCAATAAAAGGCATAAACTCATCGAAAAAGAAATCTTCATAACGCCAATCATTTTTCAAATCATTAAAATATCCACGCTGGCCTGTATTTGCATCGGGCATTACGATTATCATGGGCGTAGCCGTGCCTTCATTAATCGATTTATCAGTAATGTGGAGTACTTCACCAAATTGCACCCAACCCGTTTGATCATCACCAGCCCCATGAAGTAAATAAAGGACTGGATAACTTCGTTGGGAAGTTTCATAATCGGGCGGAAGATAAACCGCATATTTCCGATCGCCTTTTAGGATTTTACTGGGCAATGATAAATTATCATAGACTTTGCCTGTTTGGGCATACACGGCAGCAGAAAACAGGAATACAGAAAGTAATACAACAAGCTTTTTCATATAAGGCGATTAATAAGCTACTAAAATCACAAATAATACATAACGGAACAAATAGTACTAATTTTACTGCCGAAAAACACCTGTCCGCCACGCTAATTCTAAAAATTTGAGATACTTTTTTCACATGGGTTTTGACGGTCATCGATATCGCGGCTGGCAGCGGCAAGCACAAGTAAATAGTGTGCAACAGGTAATGGAGACCGTTTTAAGTGAAATGCTGAAAGAACCGGTAACCGTTATGGGATGTGGCCGTACCGATGCGCAAGTGCACGCCAGTCAATTCTTTTTTCATCTGGACATTAAAAATACCTGGGACTATGATTTGCTTTTTCGATTGAACAAGATGTTGCCCGATGACATTGCCATTTATGAGATCATTCCCGTAGAAGAAAATCAGCATGCACGCTTCGATGCAATACAAAAGAAGATATGATTATTTCATTCACACTTATAAGGACCCACACCTTAACAGTATCAGCACCTGGTATCCCGAAAGGAATTTAAACTTAGAATTGATGAAGAAAGCCGTTGATCTTCTTACCAAATACGATGATTTTCGTGCGTTCTGTAAATCGCCCGATACCTACCTGCATACTATCTGTAAAGTGAGTTCGGCTACCTTGTTTACCGATGCGCATGGCGACCGGATTCGGTTTCAAATTTCAGCTGATCGTTTTTTAGGTCGCATGATCCGCCTCATCGTTGGCAAACTGATTAAACTGGGAAAAGGAGAACTTAGTCTCGAAGAATTTGAGCGTTACCTGATTATCAAACAACCTCCGGTACTTCTGGAGGTAGCTCATCCACAAGGTTTGTTTCTTTCAAAAGTTACATATCCGTATCTAGATGTTCCAACGCGAACGACACATTCTGCGATTGGCGATCCGGAAGATCATTGGCAGCCTGTGTAATACTATTTAGGAATATAATCTTTCGCGCGTTTCTTTAAGATGCCTACTTCGCGAAAGCGATATCCTACCAATAATTTAAAGGTATAATTTCCGTTGTTAAATCGAATATCATCGAATCGAATGTTTCTGGACTGAGTGATAAAACTCATCCCACCAAAAATCCGATCACCATTATAACCAAGGGCAAGGCGAATATCGGCAAATGTATTAATGGAAATATCATATTGCTCGGCTCCATCCCTTCCGGTGTCCATCAGCCAATAATGGGCGGGGCCCAAAGAAACCACACCATTAAGAAAAAAAGATTTATAGATCAAACTATATGCATAGCCCGGTGCTACACTAAGTGCAGTATATCGAAATTGTCGAAAGGCGGGTGAGGCCGTTGGATCTGAAGTAAGAATAGAAGAATCCGCCTGAAGTTGAAACGTATTAAGGGTACCTGAAATAATGAATGATCCCGCACTTTTTAATTGGCGTTCTGAATAATTATAGGCTGCCTTTAGCGAGAATTTATTTCTATTAACCGCGTAGACGACATTCATACCTGTGTTGCGCAATTCTATATCCGACCGCTTAATGTAGGCATCTGATAATGAAGTTCCTGGATTCGGGTTTGGAACGTAAAACCCCGAGTATTTCTGGCTATATAAATCAACGCCCCAATTTTTGCCAAGAAAGTTCGCCTGAAGATCGCGAACATCGGATGCCCCATACGTATTGGTACTCCGCTCGTCAATAGGTACGGCAAAAGTAAACTCAACGGCAACCTCAAATAAATACATACCCAGCCCCGCGTTGAAAGAACTATTCGGCTTATAACTCAACTTCTCATTTAGATCTGATTGATTATCTACCTCAAAGGAAAGCTGACGCTTTTTCAATACCGGCCACAGAAAAAACTTATCCGGAAATGACTGAACATACTGTGCACGTACTGAATCCGTTTGAGCTTGTAGCTTTGGAAGGCAAATGAAACAAACAATCCATACGGCTATAACCCGAATCATGGACTACAAAATTTATTCGCTCAGATCTTTGTTGGCCACCAAGCCCTTCAGCTTTCCTATCACCATGTCGCGGGTAATCTGGATTTGAGAGTCTGGAAATATCTTATCAGGAACATCAAATAAAAATTCGTTCAACAGACGACTCATCACAGTTTGTAATCTGCGCGCACCAATGTTCTCCATCTCCAGATTAAACTCAAAAGCAGTTTTGGCGATTTCATCGATAGCTTCCTCATCAAAGGAAACGGTAACTCCTTCCGCATCAAAGAGCGCCTGATATTGTTTCGTTAACGCATTTTTTGGCTCTTTCAGAATGCGCACAAAATCTTCTCTTGTGAGATTTGTTAATTCCACGCGAATTGGAAATCGACCTTGCAATTCGGGTATAAGATCAGATGGCTTAGAAATATGGAATGCTCCGGCCGCTACAAACAAAACATGATCCGTTTTAATTACGCCATACTTGGTATTCACTGTACTCCCTTCTACGATAGGGAGAAGATCGCGTTGTACACCTTCGCGGCTAACATCGGGGCCACCCTTCTTCCCGGTGCCCGAGGCGATTTTATCAATTTCATCGATAAAAATAATCCCTGCATTCTCAGCCTTCCTGATCGCCTCTTCCTTAACCTCATCCATGTCAATGAGTTTGGCGGCTTCTTCTTCCAATAAAAATTTACGCGCCTCGCCCACCGTTACTTTTCTCTTCTTGGCTTTCTTGGGCATCATACCGCTTAACATCTCCTGAAGGTTCATCATCGAAACTTCATCCATCATGCCCGCACCAATCATACCCACACCTGGGCCACTGTTCTGTTTCACATGAATTTCAATCTTACGGTCCTCCAGTTCCCCGTTCTTTATTTTCTCACGAAATAAATTACGGGTGCGCTCATTTAACTCAATATCTGAAGTGGGGGTACCATTCGTTTCTTCCGTTGTAACAGGAAAGCCAGCAGTCTTTGATCGCATGGGGGGTATCAACGCATCGAGAATAATTTCTTCTACCGCCAAAGCCGCCTTCTCCTGAACTTCTTCTTTCTTATGCGCCTTCACCATATTCACCGACTGCTCAACCAGATCGCGTACCATACTCTCTACATCGCGACCCACATAACCAACTTCCGTAAATTTTGAAGCTTCCACTTTTACAAACGGAGCATCTGCAATTTTCGCCAGCCTGCGCGCGATTTCAGTTTTACCAACGCCCGTTGCACCAATCATCAAAATATTATTTGGCACAATTTCATCTTGAATGTCTGAAGTAACATTCATTCTCCGCCATCGGTTACGCAACGCAATAGCTACATTGCGTTTTGCTTCGTGCTGGCCAATGATATATTTATCCAGTTCCTTTACAATTTGTTGTGGAGTAAGAAAAGTTGCTGATAGCATGTTTACTGCTTAAATGAATTTAAAGTTTTTCTGATTTTATCTCTGTCAAATTAAAAGTAACCGGTTTAACTACTTTCTCTTTAAGCAAAGCAATTTTTAGCACGTCTTCCACCGAAACAACATAATGGAATTTAAGGCCTTTGATATAGGTCTTTTCAATTTCGAGAATATCTCTTTTGTTTCGTTCGCTCAGGATTATCTCTTTGATGCCACTGCGCTTGGCGGCTAATATTTTTTCTTTAATACCGCCAACAGGTAACACTTTACCACGCAAAGTGATCTCTCCCGTCATAGCCAGCTTATCTTTTACTTTCCGCTGCGTATAGATAGATGCCAACGAAGTAAGCAT
This sequence comes from Flammeovirgaceae bacterium, assembly GCA_016712035.1. Lineage (GTDB taxonomy): Bacteria > Bacteroidota > Bacteroidia > Cytophagales > Cyclobacteriaceae > ELB16-189. Next base: position 47,137 of record JADJRT010000019.1, read on the forward strand.
GGTTATGCCCGCAGAAGGCCCATCCTTCGGTACGGCTCCCGCAGGAACGTGAATATGCAAATCATATTGTTGAAAAACCCGCTGATCAATACTCAATGAATGTGCATTGGATTTTAAATACGATAAAGCTGCTACTGCAGACTCCTTCATCACATCACCCAACTGACCCGATATGGTTAGCGCCCCTTTGCCAGGGTTTAAGCTCGATTCAACAAAGAGTATATCTCCGCCCACTTGTGTCCACGCTAAACCAGTTACTACACCAGCAATATCATTACCCTGATAAAGTTCTTCATCAAAGATTTCGGCACCCAACACTTTCACCACCAAAGCAGGAGTAATTTCCTTTTCAAATTTTTCCTCCATCGCTACCGACTTGGCTACGCTACGAACAACAGAACCAATTCTTCGTTCCAGATTACGCACCCCTGACTCGCGCGTGTAGCTCTCTATAATTTTAAGAATTGCTTCCTTCTTGAATTTTACCTGCGATGTCTTCAGGCCATGTTCCTTTAATTGCTTGGGAACCAAATGGCGAACGGCAATCATCAGTTTTTCTTCCACCGTGTAACCCGTTAACTCAATGATCTCCATCCGATCGCGCAAAGCCGGATGAATTGTATCTAACGAATTCGCGGTTGCAATAAATAATACTTTCGAGAGATCGTATTCAGCCTCCAGGTAATTATCACCAAACGTATTATTTTGTTCTGGGTCCAACACTTCTAATAGTGCTGAAGAAGGATCACCACGAAAATCCGACCTTACCTTGTCAATCTCATCTAAAATAAAAACCGGGTTTGATGACTTGGCTTTTTTTATGTTCATCAAAATTTTTCCAGGCATAGCGCCTACATACGTTTTACGATGACCGCGGATTTCTGCTTCATCATGCACGCCACCCAACGACATGCGAATATAATTTCTTTGCAAAGATTTTGCGATAGATTTGCCTAACGATGTTTTACCAACACCCGGAGGACCGTACAAGCAAAGGATCGGTCCTTTCATATCCTGGTTAAGTTTTAGCACGGCTAAATATTCAAGAATCCGCACTTTTACTTTCTCTAAACCGAAATGATCTTTGTCAAGAATTTTCCGCGCACGCTTCAGATCAAAATCATCCACGGTATATTCTTCCCATGGCAAATCGAGCATAAACTCCACATAATTCATAGCAACAGGAAACTCAGCTGCCTGTGCATTTACACGCATTAATTTATCTAACTCTTTACTAAAATGATCTGCTACTGCCTTACTCCACTTTTTCTCTGAACCACGCTTCCTCAATTTTTCTATTTCCTTGTCGGGGCCATCATACCCCAATTCATCCTGAAGCACTCTTATCTGCTGACGCAAAAAATAATCGCGCTGTTGTTGATCAATATCCGTATGTACCTTCTTTTGGATTTCATGCTTGATCTCCAACATCTGGATTTCCTTCAGCATGTATTGCAACAACAAAGTTCCGCGATCAATAATATTATTGGTTTCGAGAATCTTTTGCTTTTCAGAAACATCCACATTCAGGTTGGAAGATAAAAAGTGAATCAGAAAACCTGTGCTTTGAATATTGTCGAGTGCCACTTGCGCCTCTTGTGGAATCTCCGGATTTAATTTCAGGATTTTAAGGGCGGCATCCCGTAAGGATTGAACCAGTGCCTTCACTTCTTTGCTTTCCAGATCAAGTACGGGTTCTGTTTGCAAATCTATTTTTGCCGTGATGAAGGGTTCGTCTTGTAAAAATTCACGAATTTGAAAACGATTCTTTCCCTGAATAATGATCGTGGTATTACCATCGGGCAACACCAACATTTTAATAATACGTGCTACGGTACCAAAACGGTACAGGTCATCCAAGCCCGGTTCTTCAGCCTGTTTATTCTTTTGAGCAATAACGCCAATAATACGATTGCTTTGATACGATTGCTTAATCAACCGGATCGACTTTTGGCGCGTAACCGTAATGGGAATAACAACACCGGGGAATAGTACTGTATTTTTAATGGGGAGGATTGAAAACTCTTCCGGTAAATCTTCGGGTTTTAGATCAGACTCTTGTTCCGGATTTATTAATTGAATCAGTTCTTCCGAATCTTCCTGAACCATGGGTGTAATTGCAAGTGATTTAAACATAATAGAGGTGCCAATTTGACACAAAAAAAGGGTGTCTGCAATGATTATTTGATGTGCGCCTAATGGGTCAATCAATATGCCAGTGTTTTGGTAATCAGGTAAATTTGTTTCAATTTTCTACCCTTAAATATCCATTAGTACCTGCCTTGAGAGCCTCAAAACCCTGTATACTAGTTCTTTTGCTGATTTTGCAAGGTGTTACACTCTCTGTTAACGCTCAAAAGGAAAAAAAAGGTTTTAAAAAAGGCGGAGTCGTTAAACTCAACGATTCTTTAACAATCTACAGCCAGTCTGACATATTCGATTTTCCCAACGTTAATAAGCTCGCGTATTATCAGAACGATGCAAAGCTCAAAAAAATCCGTGAGTTGGATGTTCCCGGGCAGGAAAAACAAATGTACGCTGAACTGAAAGAGTACGTGAAAAATTTTGGAATTGAAAACTTCAGTAAGAATGTTGCCATGATCTGGCGATTGGCAAAACTTTCAGAAACGTACGGCACTCCCGGTGAATCCTTACTTTTGTATAAACTTGTTTTGAAGCATCATCAACAAGGGCTCGACATTAAAAATATTTATAAACGCTACGAACAGCTCGATCCCGAAAGGAAAGAAAACTACGTGCCCTTGGATTTTATTATAAGCTCGTTGAGTACAGAAAGGATATAGACACATTGCGTCCACCACAATCGGTGTTAATTAACATGGGTGGCTACATTAATTCCGACAAGGAAGACTATGGTCCCACGGTGGGCAATATAGATGATATGATTCTCTTTACGTCCAAGCGTAATGAGCATTACGATAAAACATACAATGAAGATTTGTTTTACAGTTATAAGGTTGAAAGCTATTGGGACAGCGCCCAACCTTTTAGCAGCATCAATACAGAATTCAACGAAGGGTCAGCGTGTTTAAGTCTAGATGGAAAATTTTTATACTTCTCGCGATGCAATGCTCCGGATGGTTTAGGTAATTGTGATTTATATGTGGCTAATTTAAAAGGCGATAGTACCTGGGGTGATGTAAAGAATTTAGGACCAAACATCAACAGCAGCGGTTGGGATTCGCATCCTTCCTTAACTCACCAAGGCGATACACTACTCTTTGCCTCTAACCGCATAGGCACATTTGGTTTGTCGGATATTTTTTATGCTGTAAAGAATGCAAAAGGTGTTTGGCAAAAGGCACTCAATGCGGGTCCAATCATAAACACCGTGCAAAGTGAAGTGAGTCCGTTTTACCATCACAAGTTTAACGTGCTGTATTTTAGTTCGAATGGGCATCCGCTCAACTTTGGCGAGTTCGATATTTATAAATCGCACCAGATTAAAAACAGTTGGAGTGAACCCTTAAATACAGGACCGCTTGTGAATGGTGGTGGCAGCGAATATTATTTTACCATCGACTCCCAATCAAAGGATTTGTTTTATGCGCGGTCTGTTGAAGAAGATTTAAAGAATCTTGATTTGTATTCCTTTCCTGTACCGATGGAAGCCCAACCAGAAGCTGTAACCCAACTAAAAGGAAGTCTTAAAGATCCGCAAGGGAAATCAGTGAAGGGTATTGTTTCGGTTATTGATTTGGATGAGGGTGTTGAAGTGGCTCCCAAATTCATTCGCGATGATGGAACCTTCGACTTTAGCCTGATCAATAAGCGAAACTACTTGTTGATTATTCAGGGTGATGATTTTTTCCGCATTGAGGAAATCTTCTTTATGGATGGAGACATGGAGATTAACAAGATTGCAGAACCCATTGAAAGTAAAATTGCTTTTCAATCGTTGGAGTTTGAAAATGGAAAAGCAAACATTTTACCCGCGATGCATGCAGATCTTGATAAGATTGCCAACTTTTTAATCGATCATCCAACGTTTCAATTAGTAATCTCAGGTCATACTGATTCTGCCGGCAAGGAGGAATCCAACCTTAAACTTTCACAAGCCCGGGCCGATGCTATTAAAAACTATTTGAGTACTCAGTTCCAAATTGATTCCAATCGGATAACCGCAATAGGCTACGGAAGTTCCAAGCCCATAGTACAAGAAGTTACAGACGATCATAAGCAGTTGAATCGTAGAGTTGAGTTCGAGATTAAGAAGAATTAGCTAAGAATTTAAGTGTCCTACACTTCTAAAGTGTAGGACACTTTTATTACAGATTGAAAAAGATTAGCCGGTCCCTATCATTGAGTAATTGGACGGTCCTAAAAATAAAATTATCTTTTGCCTTTCATCTAAACCTTCGTCTATGAAAAAAATACTTTTTGGCTTGTCCCTCCTCACAGGACTATCAGCCTATGCCCAAACCGAAATAAACCCCAAAGTAAAACCCGATAAAGACAAGGAGTTTGTTGTCACCGATTTGAATAAGAAATTTCCCGTCTATCAAAAAGTTGCCCGCGACATCTGGACGTATGCTGAGTTAGGATTTTTAGAAACCCAAAGCACCGAACGCTTACAAGGCGTTTTAAAAAGCGAAGGCTTTAACGTAAAGGCCGGAGTATCTGAAATGCCCACGGCTTTCGTTGCCACGTATGGAAGCGGTGGTCCAGTGATTGGAATTCTCGCGGAATTCGATGCCCTTCCAGGATTATCTCAAGATTCGATACCAGACAGAAAGATTGTAACCGAAGGTGGCCCCGGTCATGCATGCGGCCATCATTTATTTGGAACCGCTTCTGTGGCTGCGGCTGTAACGTTGAAAGATTGGTTGATTAAAAATAAGAAAGCCGGAACGGTAAAATTATTTGGAACACCTGCGGAAGAAGGTGGCTCAGCAAAAGTATATATGGTACGCGATGGATTGTTTGATGATGTGGATGTTGTGTTGCATTGGCATCCATCGAGCGCCAATGATGCCAGCCCACAATCGTGCCTCGCGATCAAGCAAACTATTTTCAAATTCTATGGTCGCTCGGCTCATGCAGCCGCAGCCCCACAAGCGGGCCGTTCAGCACTGGACGGTTTAGAGGCCATGAACTACATGGTGAACCTGATGCGTGAACATGTACCCCAAGAAGCACGCATTCATTACGTAATCAATAAAGGTGGTCTTGCTGCCAATGTTGTCCCCGATTATGCAGAAGCGGAGTATATGGTACGACATCCGGATGCACGCATGGTTGAAGAAATCTGGAATCGAATTGTGAAAGCAGGTGAAGGGGCTGCCAGCGGAACAGAAACTACGATGAAGTATGAAGTAATTTCAGGTTCATTTAATCTGGTGCCCAACGAAACCCTTGCCCGCTTAATGTACAACAACTTAAAAACAGTTGGCGGTGTTAATTACACTCAGCAAGAAGTTGAATTCGGAAAAAAAATTCAGGGTACCCTTACATTTAAAGTTCCGCCTCTTGAATCGGCAACCCAGGTACAACCTTTTAAAACCGGGGGTTTCTTTCCGGCCTCCACCGATGTCGGTGATATAACATGGGTTGTTCCAACGGCAGGGCTGGTGTAGCAACGTGGGTGCCCGGTGTTCCCGCGCACTCATGGCAAGCGGTAGCATCTGGCGGCACAAGCATTGGCTATAAAGCCATGGACAATGCGGCAAAAATTATTGCCATGACGGGCATTGATATTTTTAATAATCCTTCCATCATCGGTAAAGCTAAGAAAGAGTTAAATGATTTTGTTGGTCCAGATTTTAAATACAAATCTATGATTGGTGATCGTAAACCACCGCTGGATTTTAGAAAGGGGAAACAGTAATTGATAAATTGTCTCGGATGATTATTTCGGTCTGTGAAGACACAGACCGAGGAGATTGGATTCATTGAAAGAATAGAAACATCTATCCTGATCTATGAGCACACAGAACAAGGAAGTTGAAAAGAGCAGGCCATAGAAATTGGAGATAATAAAACAAGAAGGGCATCCTACCAGATGCCCTACTTCGCTGCGTATAGGCTCTATTAATTATCCTCCAGTTACCAACTTGGCGATATCGTTATAGAAAACAAACACCATCAGTAACAACAGAATTGCCATTCCGACTTTGATTGCATTCTCAAAAAATTTCTCCGAGGGCTCGCGACCGCTGATCATTTCATAAAGTAAGAACACGACATAGCCGCCATCCAAAGCGGGTATGGGAAGCAAATTCATAAATGCCAATACCATAGATAGCAAGCCCGTCATGCGCCAGAAGCGCTCCCAATCCCAAGTGCCTCCATAGGCTTTGGCCATACCAATAGGTCCCGATAATGATTTTTGGAAAGAAAGTTGACCGGTAAAATTTTACGGAATGCTTTTACCTGTACGATAATAACATCGAAGGCACGGCCTGGCCCAATAAGCAATGCCTGACCCATCGAATACGTTACATTCTTCTCTCCTTCAGCGGGTACAATCTCATTGGGTACATAGAAGCCAATACCAGGCTCGCCTTTAAAATATTCCGTATAGGAAATTACTTGCGTTCCACGCTTCACTGAAAACTGTAATGAATCGCCCGTAAAATTACTTGTAATAGCTTTTAGTTCATCGTGGTAAACCACGGGTTGATTTTGAATTGCCACAATCAAATCACCTTGCTGAAGGTTAATGCGTTCGGCAATGGTACCCTTGCTAACCTCGTCTACTACCGGCACCCTACGTGGAATTAAAAAGTTGGCAACAGCTTCTTTCTTATCAAACTGCTCAATGAAGTTTGATGGAATCGGGATTTCAATTTCCTGATTACCCCGTAACACCGTGTAAGAAGAATTGTGCGAAAGCAACACATCGGGTTTTGCTACATCATCGAAATATTCAAACTTCTGGCCGTTGATCTTTATAATTTTATCTCCGGTTTGAATGCCAATCTGCTGGGCCAGGTCAAGCGCCTGCACGCCACCATGGCTATTCACATAATCATTTAAGATATAGCGGTCGCCCAAGGCATAGACCATCCCAATAAAAATCAACACGCCAACAATCACATTTACAATAATGCCGCCTAACATAACAATCAATCGCTGCCAGGCTGGCTTAGCACGAAACTCCCAAGGCTGCGGTTCTGCTTTCAATTGTTCTTTGTCCATGCTCTCATCCACCATGCCGGCAATTTTTACATAGCCACCTAAGGGAAACCAGCCTATACCAAACTCAGTATCTCCTTTCTTGAACTTTACTAAAGAAAAGTTGAGTACGTTGGCCATGGGAAATAAAAAGTCGAAGAAGAGATAAAATTTCTCTACCCGTATATTAAACATGCGGGCCGTAATAAAATGACCCCACTCGTGTACTGCAATTAAAATCGAAAGGCTCAGCAGCAGCTGGGCCGTCATAATAAATCCTTCCATTAGTTAATTAGTTCTTTTGCTTTAATTCTCGTTTCCCTATCTGTACTCACGTAATCCTCGTAGGCGGGACTAGCGGTATAATTCATTTTAGCCAGGCATTGTTCCACTACGTCCGACATTTGCAGAAAACCCAGCCTATTGTTCAAAAATTCCTCCACAGCCACTTCATTGGCAGCATTGAGCACGCATGGCATATTTCCGCCCCTACCCAATGCTTCGAACGCGAGCGCAAGATTACGAAAAGTTTCTGTATCGGGCTTCTCAAATGTTAGTGCCGCATAGTCAGCAAAATCAAATCTGGGAAATTGGCTTTTAAGCCGAACCGGATAAGACATGGCAAACTGGATGGGTAAACGCATATCCGGCAATCCCAAGTTGTGCTTTGATAGACCCATCTTCAAACTGAACCAGCGAATGAATGATGGATTGAGGATGAACAACTACTTCTACTTGTTCTGTTTTCAATCCAAAAAGCCACTTTGCTTCAATAACTTCCAAACCCTTATTCATAAGGGTTGCTGAATCAATCGTAACTTTTGCGCCCATTGTCCAGTTTGGGTGTTTTAGCGCCTGGGCTTTAGTAACATCCATCAATTCATTCCTTTTCTTTCCGCGAAAGGGTCCACCGGAAGCTGTCAGGATTATTTTTTCGATGGGATTATGAAACTCCCCCCACCAGACACTGAAATATGGCCGAATGTTCGGAATCAACCGGGTAGATATTAACTCCCTTTTCCTGAGCCAACTTTGTCACCAACTCACCAGCCACCACCAATGTTTCTTTATTGGCCAAAGCAATATTTTTTCCGGCTTCAATGGCCTTGATTGTTGGCATTAATCCCGAATAACCAACAAGAGCGGTTAGCACCAGATCAACAGAATCCATTTGCACGACTGAGCCTAGAGCGTTTTCTCCAGCAAAAACTTTTATGCCCAAGGGAAGCAAGGCCTCCTTTACTTTCGGATAGTGTGCGTCATTGACTATAACTACAGCGTTTGGATTGAAGCGTTTTGCCTGATCTATCAGAAGTTCGGCATTGTTCTGTGCCGTTAATACCTCAACTTCAAACTCGTTTGGATAATTTGTGATTACTTCCAACGCCTGTGTGCCGATGGAACCGGTAGAACCGAGAATAGCGATACGTTTTTTTATATGATCCAAACGGGAGTACTTATTTGTGAATATTAATGGAATGCAAAAGTGGTAAATTGATAGTACATTTTAAACTCTCTCCAAACATCCAAATGTCAAACTATTCAATTACGGATATCGTTTGACTATTTATAATAACCTGCAGAGTAATTATTCTGATAAATCCTTAATCCGAATGCTTCTGAACTTAACTACCGACCCGTGTCCTAAAAATCCAATGTGTCCTGAGTTACGATTCAATCCTGGATGATCTTTATGATCAAGCGTTCCATTTTTGGAAGCCTTCTTCATGTCTCCTTCCAGAATGATCGTTCCGTTCAACGTTACTTTGATATAATTACCTTTCACATACACTTCTTCTTGATTCCATTCACCGGTTGGTTTTAAAAAACCTCGCTTAGCAGGTATCACACCGTATACAGATCCATGATATTGATATACTTCCAACTTAGCATAGACCGGAGCCTCATTATCCAATATTTGAATTTCCTTTCCCTCATAAGCGGCATCTCCTTCCAATGGCGAGTGAATACCCAACCCATTGTTGGCACCTTCAGTAAGTTGAAATTCAAATCGGAAGATAAAGTCAGAATACTCCTTTGCCGTAAATAAATTACCATGCCCTTCTTTGGTCGGGTAAATAGCGATCGCATTATCCTCCACCACGTAATCAATCTTATTACCAACCCAGTTATTCAAATCCTTACCATTGAACAATAATTCAAAGCCTTGTTCCTTTTCTTCTTTCGAAAGTTCATAGGGTTTCGTGCCCAATTCCTTCACATAAATATTTCTGAATGCCAGATCAGTTCCATGGGCCTGCAGTTCAATTGCTTCTTCTATAAAAATGGGTAGATTTCTATCCCAGTAATTTTCTAAGACCACATTATCTACTACCAATACTCCATTTAAATACACCGTAACGCGGTCGCCAATCATTTTAATGTAAAAAGTATTCCATTCTCCTACTGGGTTATCTGCCAATACTAGCGGAGTACTTCTGCCTTTCTGGTTATTGTACAGTCCTCCAGATCCTACTTGCGCACCAACATCCGTGCGGGCAATATCCCAGATTTGAACTTGTGGAGTACCCCGTAAATAAATTCCACTATCTCCATTTTTAGAAATTTTCCAATCCACAATCATTTCAAAATCCCCGTAAGGTCGTGTAGTGCAAAGGTTGGCTCCATCGCCTTGAAAAACGATCATACCATCTTTCACACTCCAGTTGTCTTTCACTTTTGCATTAGCCTCATCCTGCTTCTTTGCCAATACTTCTTTCATCATCTTAGCGCGGGCTATAGGATTTTCCACCAAGCCTTGCCAACCGCTAAGATCCTTTCCATTAAAGATCGATTCGTAGCCTTTGGTGTATGGAAGATTTTGGAGATAGGTAAGAATATCAATTCGTTCATATTGGCTATCCTCTCCGGTTAGCTTATCAAGAATGCGCTCAAGAATTTTACGCACCTCTACGCCTGTAAGGCCCGGTTTTGCATCGGAAGTAGGCAAAGCAATCTGCATGACTGCACGACTGGCCGCACTGCTCAACTCCGCATCATCCATGTAGTTTGAAACGAACATAAGCGACAAAAATGTTCTTACGTTACCCGCTGCTCGTAGTACTGCAATTTTTCATTCCTAGCTGAAGCCAGGGGCATGATTTCACGCAGCATCAAAAGCTTTTGATCATCCGGCCAGGAAGATTTCCCTGTCTGTGAAATAAAGGCATAGAGTGCTTGTCCATGATATTTTTTCAAGCTCTCATTCTTCCTGATTGCCAGCAAGGTTCTGACTGACTCCTGATTTTGCCAATTCTTCAATGCCTCAAAAGCTACTTCCTTTTCGTTCTCGTTGCCTTGATAAAAGAGGTGACTACTTTTTCCAGCGCACCTGAATCATTTATATAAGGCAATACTGGAAGTAATTTTACTTTTTGATTGGCATAGGCTTCGTTGATTAATCCTGCTGTATTTTTATCAATAGCTGAAATAATGGCCGACTGAATTGCCTTTAATTCATTACTATTTTCTGTGCGGCTAAGCATTGCTAAAAGAGTATTTATGTTACTCCCTGAAGAAACATTTGGCAATGCATTAAACGCTGCCTCCTTAACCAAGGCTTCACTGGATGTTGTTTCTTTTGCAACCACATCAAAATAATTTACTGCACGTCTTGTAGCAAGAATTTCTAATAAGGCAATTTTATTTTTTGATTGAGCTAATTCTATTTTTGTGCTACCCATTCATCCGTTTCCTTATCGGCCACCTGAAGTAATGCTGATTGCGCTAACGCTAATTCATCAGCATCGGTTGAACTCAACAGGTAATCTAGTAAGGCGGGTGTGTATTTTTATTTCTATAGGATGCGATCTCTGAAGCTGCGGTAATTCTTACCGGTTTATTTTTTGAAGAAAGAGCCGGCAACAACATAGCATCGACAAAGCCCTCATTGTGATTCGCTTTAGCCAACATCCTGAGTATATCTGCCTGATCGGCTTCTGTTGCTTTTTTATACTCCTTCTGCCATAGCTTCATTGCCTTTGCAGAGCCAGCTGATGGTGCTGCTATTTTCAACACTTCCTTTTTATACTCATCGTCAAAACGGCCACGTTCTTTTATTAAGGTTACCAACGTTGCATCCGGATCAACTTGCGCAAGAGCCTTTAGTCCTGCCAATCTGAAATGTTGTTGTGAGGCGTTCAACGTATTGTCAAGTATCGTCTTACTTATTTCCTTGACTAGCGTGTTGTTACCCTTGGTGGTTATCTGATGCAAATATTCAACCAAGGCAGTAGTTGCTTCCGTTGGATCATATTTGAACCCAACATTTTTTGCTTGTTGTAATAGCGCCTGGTAAGAACTCGCATCGGCCAACAAAGCCACTGTCCACAAGGCTTGCCTCTTTAATAAAATGTTATTGTTTGATGTGAATGTTGTAATTGATGCTAGTGCGGGAAGGTATTTTAATTCACCAACTGCTTTAATCAATCGCACTTGCGCAGGCGCGGATTGATTTGGCAATGCATCTGCAATTGTTTTTTTTGAATCTTCAGTGCCAATAGCTACCAGAGCTGAAATAGCTTGGTCGTAGGAATCCTTATCGCCAATATAATTTTTGAGAACCGCTACTGATTCATTCGGCCCAACCAGTTTCAGGTTATCCATGAAATAGGCCTTTACTTCTGCATTGGTACTTTTTTTCAAGGCAACGAGATAAGCCTGTTCAATTTTTGCCTTCTCTTCTTTGGTTGTGCTATAATGCGTTAGCAAGGATACCGCATATCGGAATGGTATTCCTTCCGCTACTCCATTGGGCTGCACGCCATCCGTTATTAATAGCAACCCATCGCTTCCTAAGTTGATGACCTCCTTAAATATTCGGGTTGCTTGCTGATTATCAGTAGCGGGCAACAGTGCCAATGCATCGGCTACCTTCGTCTTAACTAATCGTTGGTCCTGCGCTGAGAGTAACAGCGGAACAAAAATTAACAACAGGAAAAATATGCGGGCGATTTTATTTAGTCTCATTTCTTTTAGTCTAAAAGTGGTGATTAGATTTTCCAAGGGCCTCTCATCGGTTGATTGATCAGTCGATTAGCAGCCTCATCGTTGATGAACTCCTGCTTAACCGGATCAAAATCCAACGATCTTCCTAATTGAAGGGCTATCTTACCCATGTTTACGATGGTTGCAGATCGGAAACCATTCAGTTCATTGAGTCCAAACTTCTTGCGGCTCCGCACAGAATCCGAAAATACCGTCATCTGTGGTTCTGGGTCAGGCAGCGTATCTATAACTTTTAAAATGTTCGGAATATCCGATTTAAAGCCTCGGAAAATTTTTCCGTTTGGCCCTTCAATGTATGGCACGTTTGCATCTTTGTTCTCGCCATCTAAAATAATCTTACACCCATCCGCATAGGTAAATTCAATCCGCCTCCAGGTACCTACGGCATCATCGTGTTGTTGGGGACAATCAACATCTACACGTATTGGACTTGTATCATCTTTTCCTAAAAAATATTGCACGGGGTCTATATAATGTTGCCCCATATCACCAAGACCTCCACCATCATAATCCCAATAACCACGGAACGTGCTATGTACCCGATGTGGATTATACGGCTTATATTGAGCTGGGCCCAACCACATGTCGTAATCGAGTTCTGGTGGCACCGGCATTGGATTCAAATCTGTTTTCCCGACCCAGTAAAACTTCCAGTTAAATCCAGTTACTCCACTGATTGTCACTTTAAGAGGCCAGCCTAACATTCCGCTATCAACAATTTTCTTCAAGGGTTTAACCGTTGTTCCCATTCCATAGAAATTATCTTTAAACCTAAACCATGTGTTGAGCCTGAACATGCGACCATATTGTTCCATAGCCTCTACCACTCGCTTGCCCTCACCAATCGTTTTGGTCATCGGTTTTTCGCACCACACATCTTTGCCTGCCTGGGCAGCCATTACCGACATTATACCATGCCAGTGAGGCGGTGTGGCAATGTGAACCACATCAATATCCGGTTGTGTCAACAATTCTCTGAAATCGGAATACCCGCGCACATTTCCACCTGCCAGTGCAATACCATCTTTAAGGTGATTTTTATCAACATCGCACATGGCCACCACTTTAGTGCCTTCATAGGCAATGTGCCCACGCCCCATACCACCTACACCAATAATGGCTTTAGTAAGCATATCGCTGGGTGCCATAAATCCTGGGCCGCCTAATACATGGCGAGGTACAATAGCAAAAGCACCAATGGCGAGAGCCGATTTTTTTATGAAATCCCTGCGTGATTGATGTGTGGAACTGATGTTTTTTTCCTTTTTCATTAGACTGGAAATTATGAATGTATATGAATAATCTGGAAAGAGATAGTAGCTTATATTTGATAGAAATAATCTGACGCCAATGTACTTATTTAAGAACAAAAAAATACCGGGCTTATATATCCGGTAAATTTAGTTCTCAGAATTTGAGCTTTATCAACTCATCAGCAAGCTTTCTGTCGTTGCTCAACCGAGGCACTTTATTTTGCCCGCCCAACTTGCCCTCCGATTTCATGAAATCAATAAAGATATTTTTTTGTAGGGATGTGATGATAAGTGTGCGTAAGATGTTTCCTTTTATTAGATCATCATAATAAACATTTACTGCGCGCAGCTGATTATCGAGTTCTAATGAAAAAGCGACTGCATCTTTTGGTGGATTTGCAAACTCTATTAGCCACTCGTGGTGCGGCATTCCTTCGGCAGGAGCTACGTTAGGTGCTACCGTAAATTCAACTAACTCAACCTCAGGAAACTTTTGCATAGTAAACTTCATCGCTTTTTCAACCTCCTCGCCTATTACATGCTCTCCAAAAGCTGAAATAAAATGTTTGATACGACCACTCACGATAACACGATAAGGATTTTTGGAAACAAATTTTATTGTATCGCCAATGGAATAACCCCATAAACCCGCATTACTGTTAATAATTACCGCGTAGTTTTTCCCCAACGCTACTTCTTCAATTGAAAGCCGGGTGGGCTTTTCATTAAAATATTCTTCTGCAGGTACAAACTCGAAGAAGATTCCCGAGTTCAAAAGTAGCAACAATCCTTCGGCATGTTGCGAATCCTGGTAGGCAATAAAACCCTCTGAGGCCGGATAGGTTTCTATAGAGTCAACAGGCTTACCAATCGTTTCAAAAAGTTTTGCCCGATAAGGTTCAAAGTTTACGCCACCATACACAAACATATTAAAGTTGGGGAATACGTCTTTCACTTTTTTACCGGTGCGCGCAACAATCCTGTCAAAATACATTTGAGCCCAAGGGGGTATGCCCGAAATCAAGGTCATGTTTTCATACAGCGTTTCGTCTATAATTTTATCAAGCTTAGCTTCCCAATCGTCCATACAATTGGTTGCATAACTTGGCTTTTGATTGGTGCGCAAATAGCCGGGTACATGGTGATTAACAATACCAGACAGCCGACCGGTTTTAATTCCGGCTTTCTCATCTAACTCAGGACTTCCCGAAAGAAAGATTAGTCCGCCATCTAAAAAATTTGCCTTCCCGGTTTCATGAACATAACTCAGCAACGCATTACGGGCGCTGTTAATATGATTTGGAACAGACTCTTTTGTAATAGGAATATACTTGGTGCCTGACGTGGTGCCCGATGTTTTTGCAAAATAGGCTGGCTTCCCTTTCCATAATACATCCGATTCTCCGTGAAGAACTCTTTCTACATATGGCTTAAGTTCCTCGTAATCGCGAATGGGCACTTGCTTAATAAAGTCTGCATGATTTTTTATTGATTCAAATCCATGATCTTTTCCAAAAACTGTATGCTGTGCAGAACGAATTAAATCCGTGAAAACCTTAGTCGGTGACAATATCGGTTTTGATGACCATTCTTTGGTTTGACCGGCTATGTAAGCTGCAAAAGGTCTGGCTAATACTGCGCGAATCCCCATAGCCGCAAAAGTAAGCCTAACCCATTCAGGCTGCAAGTCAATCAACAAATGGCTGACAAACCTTCCGATTTATATTTTCTGGGATAATTTTTGCGTGCAATAAACCTCTTCCACTTATTTGGGAAACATAATGAGCTATTGATCGTTCGAATGATAAACAAGTATTTATGAATACGCTGAAAATTATTGTGGTAGGCTTCCTTTCTGGATTGGCTGGGGCCTACAGCTTTTACTCATATCAACAGGAAAAAGCCGTTCGTCAACCAAAGGAAAATCAATTTCAGGTTACAAACTATGAGCCCACTGAAGTTTACCGACCCAACCTTGTTAAAGCCAATGAATCGGTAACCTTGGCAGAAACTGTCGATTTCAGTGAGGCCGCGGTAAAAGTGACACCCAGTGTTGTTTATATAAATAGCATCTCACAAAGCAGTCAGTCCTATTCGCCTTGGGATATTTTATTTGGCGGGGGTGGCCCGCAAACGCAGGTAAGCGGAGGTTCTGGTGTAATCTTTTCTTCGGATGGGTATATCGTTACTAACAATCACGTAATCGAATCAGCCGAAAAAATCCAAGTGTTGTATAACAAAAAGTCATATGAGGCGGAGTTGGTGGGCACTGATCCATCCACGGATTTGGCCGTATTAAAAATTAAAGAGAATAACCTTCCGGCTATCACGCTTGGCAATTCCCGTAACTTACAAGTAGGCGAATGGGTAGTAGCCGTTGGTAATCCATTCACGCTTTCATCAACAGTTACCGTGGGTATAGTGAGCGCCAAAGGAAGAAAGATAAACATTGTGGATGATCGTTTTCCTATCGAGTCATTTATCCAGACCGATGCAGCCATTAACGCGGGTAATAGTGGTGGTGCGCTGGTCAATAAAAAAAGGTGAGTTAGTGGGAATCAATACAGCCATTCTTTCGCGCACAGGTTCGTACACCGGTTATGCTTTTGCGGTACCCGTTGATATTGTTGCTAAAGCTGTGGAAGATCTTATAAAATATGGCACACCGCAAAAAGCAATTTTTGGTGGCACTGTGATTGAGTACGATTATCTCAATGCAAAAAAATATGGCCTCGATGAAAATGTAAAAGAGTTTAAAGGTGTGTTGGTTGGCAAAGTAGATCGGACGGGTGCGGCCGCTACAGCCGGATTGCAGGAAGGTGACATCATCACCAAAATAAACGGAATTGAGATTAACAGTGAAAGTGCCTTTGAGGAAGAGTTGAGCTACCGCTACCCAGGAGATAAAATTGCGATCAACTATTTACGAAATAATAAACAAGGAAGCGCATCGCTTACACTCCTGAACAAAAAAGGAGACACCAGTTTAGTACGTAGAAAAATTTACAGTGACGAACGCTTGGGCGCCAACCTCGAAGCTGTTGATTACGGTGTTAAGGTTAATAAAATTCAGGACGGCCTGTTTAAACGAATTGGTTTGCCTGAGAATTATACCATCATTCAGATTAACCGTAAGCAAGTGAAAGAGCCACAAGATGTGATTGATTTTTTCAACACCTACAAAGGCAGGGTTTATCTGTATGGAATCAATGGAGCGAAGCAACAAATACCACTTTCGTTTTATCTCCAGTAAGATTTAGATTTTAGGCTATAGATTTGACCAAGTTAGTTGGTCATGCGAGACTTGAACTTTTTAGTCAAATCGTCTACGCTGTTTTTGAAATTGGCATCGGTCTTCATCATGTCTTCTACCGATTCAAGTGCATGAATTACGGTGCTATGATCACGGCCACCAAAGTTTTCACCAATGAGCGCTAACGTAAGTTGCGTATAACGCTTGCAAAAATACATGGCCACCTGGCGGGGAATCACGATCTCACGTTTCTTTACCTTGCTCTTCATTTGTTCCAGACTAACTTTAAAATAGTCGGCCACGGTCTTTTGAATATAATCGACACTTACATCGGACTGTATTTCCTTAACGATGTTTTTTAATACTTCTTTCGCTAATTCAAGATCAATATCTTTTTTCAATAAGGTAGCGTGAAACAGCAACGAGTTTAGCACACCTTCCATGTCGCGTAGATTGGTGTCTACACTATACGCCAGGTATTCGGCCACTTCGGTAGGAATTTCAATTCCATCCGATTGCATTTTGTTATGAATAATAGCCAGTTTGGTTTCAAAATCAGGCTCTTGCAAATCAGCTGTTAATCCCCATTTAAACCGCGATAACAATCGCTCTTGAAAACCTTTCAAATCACGGGGCGGGCAATCGCTGGTCATTATAATTTGTTTACCCGTTTGATGGAGTTGATTAAAAATATGAAAAAACATTTCCTGCGTTTTCTCACGGCCAGCCAAAAACTGAACATCATCAAGAATTAATAGGTCTACCTGAAGATAATAATTTTGAAACTCCTGAATCTTATGATTTTGTAAAGCATTCAAAAACTGACTGGTGAAGTCATTCTGATCTATATACAAAACGATTTTTTCGGGTAGGTTCTTTTTTATTTCATTACCAATACTTTGAACCAAATGTGTTTTACCAACACCCACTCCGCCATAAAGCATCAGTGGATTAAACGAAGTAGTACCCGGTTTTTTTGCCACTGCCACACCAGCCGACCTGGCTAACCGATTACAATCGCCTTCTACAAAATTATCGAATGTATAATTTGGATTGAGTCTTGAATTAACTGTTTGGGGATTGAGCGCCTTAAAAGTGAATGGAGAATAATCTTCATGAACCCCATTCATGGATTGAATGTGGTTGCGCTTCATTCCATTTCCGTTTGGATAATTCACCATTAAAGGTGGATTCTTTTGATTACCACTATCCACCACTACAGAATATTCCAACCGCGCATTCGGGCCCAGGACTTCATGTATTGCTCTTTTTAAAACAGGTACGTAATGCTCTTCAAGCCATTCATAAAAAAATTGTGATGGCACCTGAATGGTTAACACATCATCATCATGCTTTAATGGATTTATCGGTTTAAACCATGTATTATAATTTTGCTCGTCTACTTCTTTACGAATTAATTCGAGACAATCACTCCATACAGTTGCACAATCAACTACCATTTAATTTAGCTAGCGGTTTCTTAAGAATTTCCCTATTTTTTTTGTGGCGGGAGACAAAGGTGTAAAAAAAACCAAGACAAAAAAACAAAAAACACCCTTGCTTTATAAGATTTTTTTTGCCTTATAATTTCTCACCAAAATCATAAATTAATTGCTTTACTCAGAACTATAATTCAACTTGAAAGTCGTTTTTCAACCCAATTCATGCCTCAAAATATTTCATCCAATTTTCCCAATATAAAATTTTCTAAGCCAAACATGGAGGCTTGGCTAGAGGTAGCTAAAAATGAACTTAACGGGGCCGATCCGATTAAAGAACTTACGATTACGAAGGGTACATTAAAAATTAAACCCTACTATCAGTCAATTCCAGAGGTAAATCAGCATGATTTTTCTTTACTGCCCTCTGTAAATCCATATTATGGCCCCCGATGTTGGCTTAATATACCACGTATTCTTATTTTAAATGAAAAGCAAACCAAGAAGCTTGCAAAGTCTTGCAAACGGGGCCGATGGAATTTTATTTGAACCCAGCAAATCCAATATCCAATTTGATACTTTGCTAGATCAGATTAAAACTGAATTTTGCACACTCTCCTGGATAGTTAGCAATGAATATGCAGATTCCATTTCTGCTTTCGATTTATGGATCAGAAAAAACGAAATCAGAAAAAGTCTTTCAGGCACTGTTTTTGGAAAGAAAGCCCAAAGGCAGAATTTGATCACCTATTGGCCTGTCAGGTATCTCCTTTCGGGATTTTAGTGAAAACTAAATCTAGCGCTGAAGACGAAATTGCCGACACGCTTTTGAATACTATTGCTACAATTGAATCTCTAATTAAACAAAAAATATCGATTGATGTTGCCATTCGCGGAATTGCATTTTCAATTTCTATCGGAACAGATTTCTTTATGGAAATTGCTAAAATAAAATCTCTTCGCAATTTATGGTATCAAATACAGATGGCTTATGGTATAGCTGTGGTACATCCTGTACACATTCATGCCACCTCAAAAGCATGGCTTGATGAACGCTATCAACCACACGGAAACATGATTAAATCAACAACCAGCGCCATCGCAGCGATACTTGGAGGTTGTGATAGTTTAACCATTGAGCCCGAAGCAGAACAAGAAATGATGAATCGAATTGCGCGAAATGTATCGTCTATCTTGCGTGATGAATCTTATCTTTCTAAAGTAGCAGACCCTAGCAGGATTTACTATCTTGATAGCCTTACGGCTGATTTATCTGAAAAGCATGGCAAAAATTTCAATCTAAAGTATGAAGCCTGATTTTTCAAAATAAAATTTAATCAATTCGTACCCGAGTTTGCTTCTGGAGTTCATCCTCCTGGCATTCGCCTGAAAAATAGAAATTAAACCCAAACTCACAGCCGAAGATTTAGAAAATAATCACATTAAAGATTTTCTGCTGGCATCGCACCTTTTCTGCGCGGACCTTACGCTACCATGTACGCTGTGAGGCCATGGACCATCCGGCAGTACGCAGGTTTTTCTACAGTAAAAGAGTCGAACGAATTTTACAGGCGCAATCTCGCTGCCGGACAAAAAGGTTTATCCGTGGCGTTCGATCTGGCTACGCACCGGGGTTATGATTCTGATCACCCACGGGTAGCGGGCGATGTTGGTAAAGCTGGTGTTGCCATTGATTCTGTTGTCGATATGAAAATCCTTTTCGACCAGATTCCATTGGATAAAATGTCTGTGTCCATGACCATGAATGGGGCGGTCATTCCGATCATGGCCTTTTACATTGTTGCTGCTGAAGAACAAGGTGTCAAACTTGATCAACTTAATGGAACCATCCAAAATGATATTTTGAAAGAATTTATGGTGCGCAATACGTATATCTACCCACCTGCTTCTTCCATGCGCATTGTGGCTGATATATTTTCGTATTGTTCGCAACACATGCCCCGGTACAATAGCATAAGCATTAGTGGCTATCACATGCATGAAGCAGGTGCGCCTGCACATATTGAACTAGCTTACACGCTGGCGGATGGCTTGGAATATATTAGGGCCGGCCTTAAAGCAGGTATTGCGATTGACGACTTCGCTCCCCAGTTGTCTTTCTTTTGGGGAATTGGAATGAATTTTTTTATGGAGATAGCCAAGATGCGCGCAGGTCGAGTGCTATGGGCTAAACTCGTTCAATCCTTTAATCCGCAGAACCCTAAATCAATGGTGTTGCGTACGCATTGCCAAACTTCAGGCTGGAGTTTAACTGCACAAGATCCTTATAACAATGTAACCCGAACTACAATCGAAGCGCTTGCTGCAGTGTTGGGTGGAACACAATCGCTTCATACCAACTCTCTCGATGAAGCCATTGCACTGCCCACAGATTTTTCGGCCCGCATAGCTCGTAACACACAATTATTCATTCAAAAGGAAACGGGCATAACGAATGTGGTTGATCCTTTAGGCGGCTCATACTACCTGGAATATTTGACTAATGAGTTAGTAAACAAAGCCTGGGCGCTTATTGAAGAAGTGGAAGAATTAGGCGGTATGACCCGCGCTATTGAAAGTGGCATCCCTAAAATGAGAATTGAAGAAGCTGCTGCTATCAAACAAGCTCGCATCGATTCGGGCAGCGATGTAATTGTTGGAGTAAACCGATATCAAACAACAGATAAAAATGATTTTGAAATTCTGGAAGTGGATAATACAGCTGTTCGTCTGGAGCAAATCGAGAAACTAAAAAAACTAAAAGCAGAACGAAATCAAAAAAAGGTGGAGGAGGCTTTGAAGGCTATTGAAAAAGCTGCTGAGTCTGGCGTTGGAAACCTATTAGAATTGGCTATCGATGCCGCCCGGCACAGAGCTACATTGGGTGAAATACCCATGGCAATGGAAAAATCTTTGGACGCTATAAGGCTAACATACAATCCATTTCTGGCGTATATTCGGGTGCCATGAAAAATAAAAAAGAGCTGGAGGAAGTTCGGGCATTATCTGATCAATTTGCACAACTTGATGGTCGTAGACCTCGGATATTAATTGCAAAAATGGGACAGGATGGACATGATCGTGGTGCTAAAGTGATAGCAACTGGGTTTGCGGATTTAGGATTCGATGTTGATATAGGATCGCTTTTTCAAACCCCGGAAGAAGTTGCCAAGCAAGCTGCCGAAAATGATGTCCATGTAATAGGAGCATCAAGTTTGGCCGCTGGCCACAAAACATTAGTTCCCCAACTTATAGATGCATTAAAAAAAATTGGCCGGCCTGATATAAAAGTTGTGGCAGGTGGAGTTATTCCACAAAAAGATTACGATTTTTTACGGAAAGCTGGAGTAGCTGGAATTTTCGGGCCGGGTACGCCCGTTTCGGAATCAGCCAAACACATATTACACGCCTTATTGTCTAAATAAGCATAGATCAATTTCAGTTTTGATTTCGTTGGCAACAGCCATCAGAAATGATTACTTTTAATCCCTGCATAGTCTTTTAAAGAGCGAGTGAGTAATTGCACTCCCATGCAGGCTAGTCTTAATCAGAGATTTTTAAAATTTTGAAAAAAAAGCGTTATGAAACGATTTTCCTTTTTCACGCTAATACTTATTCTTCTTTTCATTACTACCCATAGTTGGGGTCAAAGCAAGTACGAAAAAATGCTACGAGACGCGGAAACAAATTATGAAGCCGGAAATTATTCAAAGGCGATGAGTTCGTTGGCCAAGTTCAAAAAGAAAGCTTTTAAGAAATTGGGTCAGCAGAATGTGTACACACCAACCTATTACATGTTACTGGCTAAATATAACCTGGCTTCCGGGTATATCACTGATTTTGAATCGAACCTTTCGTTAGCCATCACGAACAGCAAATCAATCGACAAAGAAAATAGTCAGGCCTATGGGGTAAAACTTGTAGAGGCCGCAGAACTACACAATTTAAATGGATCATTCCGGATATCTCGGGAATTTTTATTGCAAGCTCAAAGTGTGCTCGATGCAGGCGGTTTTATGAAAGATGTTATTAAAGGTCAGTACAGTTTAGCCTTAGGGGAAGCCCTTACAGGCCAGGCTACTTCACAGAAGCTGTTCAGTTGTTAAACGAGCAGGAGAGATATTTTATAGGAAAGCTGTAAAGCAAGAAACATTTGTTGATGAAAAGGGAAATTTGAAAAGTCGCAAACTTA
This sequence comes from Flammeovirgaceae bacterium, assembly GCA_016712035.1. Classification (GTDB taxonomy): domain Bacteria; phylum Bacteroidota; class Bacteroidia; order Cytophagales; family Cyclobacteriaceae; genus ELB16-189. Next base: position 69,418 of record JADJRT010000019.1, read on the forward strand.
CGGATGACGAAATGACAGTGCGGTTTAATGATTACGCAAACATGCTAACCTTATTAGGCAATGCCTACGGAAATCAAGGCAGCTTAAAAAGTGCTGATTCTGTTTTTGTTTACGCAGCGAATTGGATAAAAAAGAATTTGGGAGAATCAAGTTTAGCCTTTGTTCGAAATCAATTTTACAATGCTAACATTCTTATTGAAAACGGTAATGAAACCTTACCCAAAGAACTTGAATACAGCCGCACGTTAAACAATCTTAAGATCAGACACAGTGGCTCTCACTACCTGGGTGTTTCCATCTACGAAGAATATCTGCGCGAACTTCAAAAAGAAAAAAGTCAGGCTCGATACTTAAACACAAAGTTAGAGTATGAGAAAATGATTAATAAGAGTTATAAACCAAGCAGCATCTATAACGTGCGTTTAAAGGCCGTGGAGTTCGATGCCAAATTAGATAAGGATAGAACAAAGAACCTTGAAAATCAAGCGAATAATCTGATAACCAATACCGCATCACTACCGCATAATAATATTGTTACGGCTAACGTCACAGAATTTCTTTATGGTTTGGCTCTCTACAAAAAGAACTATACGAATGCCGAAAAATATCTTAAAGACATAATCGAGATCAAAGAAACCTTTGTTTGGCACTGAAGCGCCTGAAACTCACCTCGCCCGGTTACACCTTGCCAATTTTTATCTTGACAATACGAATAAGATAAGTGATGCCTCCAAGATTTATGAAAACAGTTACACGAAAGTGGTTTCAAAAGAAATCGGGGCCTGGCATAAGGATCACCTTGATATTTTAAATCACATGGCAGTGCTCTATGAACTAACCGATAAATATGCCGAAGCAAGTAGCACACTTGACAAGGCTGGCTATGTAGCTGCCTCTAAGTATAGTAAAACAGATTATCAATATGCGGCTGAGCTAACTAATATTTCGCGGCTTGAGATTAAACTGGGTCTTTACGAGAAAGCCGAAGAACATTTAAATGAAGCATTGAAAATTCTTGACGGATTTCGTAAAGAAGACGATAAAAAAGTTTATTTGGTTCGGGCTATTGAAGCCCAGGCTACCCTTTACGGAATTAAAGGTATGTTTGATGAGGCCGAGGATGCTCTTGACAAATCCGCAAAAATTATTAGTCGATCGCGTACAGCCCTTGTTGGATTAGACGATCTGGCCACCGCACGTGAACTATCTTCACTATTCATCCAATTAGGTAGATATTCTATTACGGAGGATATTCTTACTAAACTAATCGCGGAGTCTGAAAAACTTTATGGCACCAACTCATTGCGACTCATTGATCCCTTGGTTGATCAGGGCCGATTGTATTTAGCGAAAGGAGATTATACAGAAGCTGATAAAATTGCCGAACGGGTTAATAAGATTGCTACGGATGTCTACGGAGAAACGTCCACTAAAACTGCGCCCACACAAAAACTTTTAGCAGACATTGATTACACTATTGGGGATTATGACAATGCCGAGAAAATGATTTTGAAAGCATTAGCAAGTCAGGAAAAACAATTTGGCCGCAATCATATTGAAGTAGCCAAATCACTTTCCGAACTAGCACTTATTAAATTCCACAAAGGCGATAAGCCTGCTGATGTCGAAAAAATTCTTGTTGAAGCTCGAGAAATTATGGGTACTAAATTAGGTAAAGACAACCCCCAGTATGCTGAAATCCTAAAAAATGTAGCCACTGTTAGCATTTCACAGAAGAAATACCCAGAAGCCTTTAGTGTTCTCACTCAAGCCGAGGCCATCTGGCGTGCAAAAACAGGAACCAAAACCAATATCAACGCAGCAGCCATTTTTACCCTCACCGGGGATGTTTATTATCAGATTAAGAATTACAAACAAGCCGAAGAGTTCTACACAAGTGCCAGAGATATTTATGAAAAATATTTTAGTCGCACCCACCCGGAGTATGTGAAGATTCTCTCCAAACAAGCTAAAGTTTACTATCAGCAAAAAGACTTTAAACGCGCCAAACGAAATATTGAGGAGGCGCTTAACAATTATGAAATATTCATCAAAGAATATTTTCCTGCCTTGAGTGAACGCGAAAAAGCAAAATACTGGAATACGATTAAGGGCGATTTTGAATTTTATAATACGCTTGCATTCAGTAACCTGGATGATTTCAAAGATCTGAGCGGAAAGGTATATGATTATCAGTTGCTAACTAAAGCATTGTTATTAAGTTCGTCCATAAAAATTCGCGAACGCATTTTAAATAGTACGGATGAAAGCTTAAAAACTTCCTATAGTTTGTGGGTAGAGAAGAAGGAGTTTCTCACCAACGCCCTATCCATGAGCACCCAACAACTTGCCGACAATGGAATAGATCTTAATGCGCTCAATGGAGAAGTAGAAAAACTCGAAAAAGACAGTAGTCAAAAATCGGAGCTATTTGGCCAAAGCTTTGATGATAAAAAAATCAAGTATACCGATGTACAGAAAGCAATAGCGAAAAATGATGTAGCTATCGAAATGGTGCGCTATCGCCATTTTGATCACACCTTTACCGATTCAATTGTTTATGTTGCTTTGTATGTAAAGAATGACAATGCCCGCCCCAAAGTGGTTTTGTTACCGGAAGGTCACCGCATGGAAACCAGGTTCTTCCACTATTATCGCAATTCAATTATCAGTAAAATGCCAGATCAATATTCCTATAAAGTATTTTGGGAGCCCATACAAAAGGAATTGGCACCGCAGCAACTGTTTATTTGTCTGCCGATGGCGTTTATAATCTAATTAACCTGGAATCTATACCCACGCCTGATGGCCGATATGTGATTGACAATGCGAATATTATAATGATTAGCAATACAAAAGATTTGTATCTGCATAAAGTAAAATCAAAATCCGTTGCCGCGTCCAAAACTGCTACCATGTTTGGTAATCCCACTTTTTACATGACTGCTTCAACCAATCGCACTATTACACAACTTCCAGGCACTGAGAAAGAAGTTGAAGAGTTACAACAATTGCTAAAGCAAAAAGGCTGGGTAACCGATGAATACATTGAGAAGTCGGCCAGCGAAGAGCAGGTAAAAGTTTTATCGAGCCCAAAAATATTTCACATAGCCACGCACGGATTTTATACACCTGCTATGGAAGAAAGTGACCTCGAGGCGTTAACTGAAAGCGAAGCATCGGTAACTGAAAATCCCCTTTTAAAAACGGGGCTCTTACTTACAGGTGCAGGCGATGTACTCAATAAAACCAAATACAACTATAATATGGAAAGCGGTATTCTCACCGCCTATGAAGCCATGAGTTTAAATTTGGATCAAACCGATCTGGTTGTATTAAGTGCCTGTGAGACCGGGTTGGGTGAAATTTCTAATGGTGAAGGTGTTTACGGCTTGCAGCGAGCTTTTTTAGTGGCCGGTGCGAAAGTTCTTATTATGAGTATGTTTAAAGTGGATGACGCGGCAACCCAGGAGCTTATTCTTAACTTCTACCGAAAATGGTTAGCGACCAACAACATTCGTCAAAGTTTTATTGATGCCAAGAAAGAACTTCGCGTAGATTATCCGGAACCAATTTATTGGGGCTCATTTGTGATGATAGGTCTGGATTAGATCAATCAATCCTAAATACGTTGATTCTTAGTACAAAAAAACTAATAACATTTGTCCGGATTTTATCTACACAATCGTCATAAGGTTGTATTAGATAAATATTCACAATTAAACTCTATTTTATGAAAGACTTTATGCTTGTGTTTCGTAACACAGTACAAAATGAAGAGAATTTTGCGAAACAGTCGCCCGAACAGATGCAGTCCGAATTCGCATCATGGAAAACCTGGATGGACAACCTTGCCAAGGATGGTAAGCTGGTGGGTGGTGATCCTTTGTTTCCAAATGGAAAGTATTGAAGGGTACTTCCAAAAAATTAGTAGATGGACCTTTCGTTGAAGGGAAAGATATCATTGGCGGTTATATGCATATAAAGGCAAATGACTACGAGGATGCTATAGCGCTTTCAAAAGAATGCCCTGCTCTTAATAGCAACGAAGGATCGGTGGAGATCCGCGAAATCATGCCTGCAGGGTAAGTTTATTGGTGAGGCTGTCTCAAAAGTCGCGCTGTCATCGTGGCCTTGAGCCGCGATCTCGTTTTCTACGCACGCAAAGGGATACCGGGTTAGGCCATGTATGACATTTCAATAGATAATTGACTTTTGAGATAGCCTCGTTTTTCTACTTTAGGAATTATGCAGCCAGCCGATACAATCGATCGATTATTTCGACATGAATCAGGAAAACTGGTTTCAATACTTACCCGAATTTTTGGGACCCACAATCTAGACCTGGTAGAAGACGTAGTTCAGGATTCGCTGCTTAAAGCGCTCGAACATTGGAAGTATCGGGGAATACCTAAAAACCCTACGGCCTGGCTAATTACAGTTGCGCGTAACAAAGCGCTTGATACCATTCGCAGAGAACAGAATAAAAAAGAATTTACGCAAAGTATATCTCCATTATTAAAGTCAGCCTATTCAGCTTCTGCTACCATTCAGCAACAGTTTGATGAGGCAATTGTAGAAGATGAACAACTTAGAATGATGTTCGTTTGTTGCCATCCTGCCATCGCAGAAGAAGCACAGGTAGCTTTGGTACTAAAAACGTTATGCGGATTCAGCATCAGCGAGATCGCAAAGGCTTTTGTTCAGCCTGAAGAGACAATTTCTAAAAGACTGTATCGGGCCCGGGAGCAATTTCGTCAACATAAAATTCCTTTCACGCTACCCCAGCCTGATGAAATATCAAACAGATTAAAAAGTGTTCTCACTTGTATTTATTTGATTTTTAATGAAGGCTACAACTCAACCCATCATCCCTCCATAATCCGCGAGGATTTGATTGAAGAATCACTCCGGCTCGTTAAACTTCTGAGCGATCATAAAACAACCAACAAACCCGAGACCTTTGCCCTTCTGGCTCTCCTCTGTTTTCAATCCGCACGTTTATATAGCCGTATCGATACATCGGGCAACCTTATTCCATTAAAAGAACAGGACAGATCGACCTGGAATCAAAGTCTCATTCAGCAAGGCATTGGCTACCTCCAAAAATCTTCCTCTGGGGAGCATCCTTCAGAATACCATATACAGGCAATGATTGCTTTTGAGCATTGTGCCACTCAGAACTTCGCATCCACGAACTGGCTTAGAATTATTGAGTTGTATGATTGGCTTTATAGATTAAGACCTGATCCGTTAATTGCACTAAATCGTTTAATTGCTTTTGCAGAATTAAATGGACCTCAGGCCGCTTTAAACGAGGTCAAAAATATAAAAGATCGGGATCTGCTTGACCGATATTATCTATACCCGGCAACGCTTGGTGAATGGCATTACCGATTAGGAAATAGAGAAATTTCAAAAAAATACTTTCAGCAAGCACTTGAGTTAACCCAGTCACCCGCAGAGCGGATCTTACTGGAATCAAAACTTACTAGGGCTTAGGGGATTTTGTTTTCTTTTTGTCTTCAAATAACATGCGCACCGAGGGTCCGTAGGTATCGTCAAACTGCCCACTCTTCATACTCCAAACAAAAGCGACCAGAAAGAAGATGGCAATGGTCAGCGAAATGGATATTAATAGAATAATGATAAGCATGATTACTTTGCTTCTTTAAAGGTTTGTTTAGCCACCCACATAACGGCTACCGTACTAAATCCTACAACACTCATACTACTGATTGGCATAAGGATGGCAGCTGTTAATGGAGTTAAAAATCCGCCAATGGCGAAACTTAAGGCAATCAGATTATAAAAGAATGAAATTCCAAAGCCAATCTTAACTATTACAATGGAAGTTTTACTTAAGGTTAAAAACTTATCCAACAACCCAAGTTGTTTCCCCGCTAATATTCCATCACACGCTGGATTAAAAACGCCTGCGTTATCTGTAACAGCAATCCCAACATCACTTTGTTGTAAAGCCCCCGAATCGTTCAACCCGTCTCCAATCATCATTACTTTTGAATTAGATTGCTGAAGTGAGGAAACAAAGCCTAGTTTATCGTGTGGTGATTGATTAAATAATAATTTCGTGTACTCCTGAAAGATGTGTTTCATTCTATTTGACTCACCGTTTGAATCTCCCGACAGAAGTGCAACAACGCGCTTACCTAATTTGGAAACCACCTCTCCTACTTGGGGACGCACCGATGTTTCAATTTGAAAATAGCCCCGGGGCTCACCATTTATTGATACAAAAACTCTGGACGCATCGATTACCGGATCTTTACCGCCTGTATATTCCGCTGACCCAACTTTTATATAAGCCCCTTTAATATATCCTTCAACCCGACTTCCTAAACGCTCCTTAAAATTTTCAATCTCAACGATTGAATGGCTCATTATGCTTTTCGTTATAAGACTGCTCAATGGATGGGTAGAGGCAGCTGTAAGAATTTTTACCCAGGCCAGTTCATAGTCGTCAATTAGACCTACAAATTTAACGGTGTTGGCACCGTGGGTAATTGTACCGGTTTTATCAAAAACAATTGAATCAATAGAAGCCATTCGCTCAATCACGTCAGCGTTTTTCAGATAAAAGCCATGGCGGCCAAAAATGCGTACCATGTTACCATACGTGAAGGGTGCTGCCAGTGCTAAGGCACACGGGCAGGCTACCATTAACACAGAAGTAAGGACTAACCACATTCTACTAGCATCATAGAAATACCATGTAACACCCGTAACCACTGCAATTAGTAATACCACCCAGGTAAAGGCTCTGGCTGCTTTGTCAATAATGCGTTTATATTTTCCCTCTTCCGGCTTTTGAAAAGCAGCCTCGTTCCATAAGCTGGTGAGGTGACTTTGCGAAGTGCGCTTCTTTACCACGAGTTCTATAGGCTGACCAATCAATCGACCACCCGCGTAAACCCAATCCCCTTTAACAGTGCGCACTGGTTTCGATTCACCCGTAACAAAACTATAATCGAGATAAGCTGCTTCACTTTCCAAAAGACTATCCGCTGGCACAATTTCATTATTGCGAATTCTGATCATGTCTTCTGGTGAGAGTTCATAAACTAAAATGGGTTTCCATTCTGAATCAACTAGCTTCTGAACTGCAAGTGGAAAATACGATTTGTAATCTCGATCAAAAGCAAGATTTTCATAGGTCTTGCTTTGAAACCATCTACCAATCAGCAAGAAGAATACTAACCCGGCTAGCGAATCAAGATAACCCGGGCCAACGTTCCAAAGAATATCATAAACACTTCTAAAAAACAAAGCAAATAAACCAACCGCTATCGGCACATCGATGTTGATTTGTCTCTGGGCAAAACTCTTCCAGGCATTTTCAAAATATTCGCGACCACTATAAAATGTTACTGGGATAGCTAACGCTATATTTATGTACGAAAAAATTCTTTGAAGATATTCATCTGTACCATCCAACCCTAAGTATTCAGGAAAGCTTAACAACATGATGTGACCAAATCCGACACCGGCAATGGCGAGTTTAATCACTAATGATTTATTGAACCCAACAGAATTGGGTAGTTCTTCGGTCTTCAAGTTTATTTTCGGAGCATACCCTAACGAGGTAAGCAGCCGGGCTACTTTGCTAAAGGCAATCTCCTTAGGATTAAAATCAATCCGAACGGACTTCCCGGAGAAATTTACTTCTGATTTTAGAATTCCTTTTTGAAGTCGTTGTAGGTTTTCTAACAACCAGATACAGGAAATGCAATGAATGGCCGGAACATAAAACCGAACTCTTGAAAAAGAGTCGGAATCAAACTCTGCTATTTTTTTTCGAATGGCTGCTTCATCCAGGTATGCAAACGACTCGTCACTTACATACCGGAGGGAAACACCCGGATTCTTGTCGAATGAGTAGTATTCACAAAGATCATTCTCATTCAAGATCTCGAAAACCGTTTTGCAACCCTGGCAACAAAAATGCTTGTCTTCCAACTGAATTTTTCAGCTTCGCAGGGCAATCCGCAGTGGTAACACGCTAACTCTTCTTGTACGAGAACCTGCATCAATTATTAGAATAGAAAATAGACATGGGGTGATCCGCCATTTTGGTAGCTAATTCGCTATCGTTAAGTAAATGTAGGGCGGCACGTCCCATTATCAAAACGGGTTTATTGAATTTTGAAGCATAGCTAACTAATTGCGAGGCTAAATCCCGGTTGCTCATTGGCACAATGCCAACGTCACTAAACATCTTTTGTAAATAGCTTACCAGATACTTTTCCAAATGAATCTCCGGAGCATCGTCTGGGCTTACCGTAAGGATAGTAACTTTCTTATTACTTGATTGTTTACCAAAAAATGAAAGAAATGATTTAAGAGCAGCAAGCCCCGATTGGTCGTAATCAAAAAGTACAAGAATCTCTTCGTAGGGATGCAGTAAATCTTCGGATATAAAAATGGGACAACCCACCTCTTCAAAAAAATGATCGGGAAAAGTTTTTACAAGTTGCCCAATATTTTCATGGGTTATCGGATTGATTAACGCCAGATCGGCAAACTTGCTTTGATTAAGCAACGAATTACTATTCGCCTGACTTTTTATAAAGGACATATCGAGATTCAGCGTCTTGGCTTCATCTTCCAACAATGATTGAATAGCCGCTTTATCGGGTTCGTTGTTACCTGATTTTGACTTTGTCTGCTTAACAAAATCGCGCAGGAAGAAACCTGTAAAACTCATTTTATCAATATGAGCAAATAACTTGACGTAATCTGCTAAATGAACTTGAGACGGCTGAAAATCAACCGGAAAGAGAATTTGCTTTTTCACAGAAATGGGATTTAACTGATCTTATAAGTCCAAATTGGGCATGTTAAATGGTTTACTGCATCTTCGGCAATGCTTCCGCTCATCAAGTGATTTATTCCTCTGCGTCCGTGGGTAGACATGGCTACTAAATCTGCTTTTGATTCGACCACAAAGTTCCGCAACCCTTCTTCTTCACTGTAATCATTAAAGATGGTAAGGGTATAGTCTTTTAGCATAAAGCGCTTGGCAAAATCCTTCATCTCTTTCTTTACTTCAATATCGCGCCTGAAGTTGGAAGGGGTGTTTACGTATAGGACATGCAGTGTAGCCTTAAAGAAACTCTGCAAAGCTTTAACCTTCTGCGTAAGCTCTTCTTGTTCTAAGCTTAAAGCATTTGGAAAAACTATGTTCTTAATAGAACCCGCTTTTACCGGGCCTTTAATTGCGATAACCGGAACCTGAGAAGTACGAACGATTTTTTCAGTATTAGAGCCAACAAAAAATTCCTTGAGACCACTGGCACCATGGGTGCCCATCACAACCAAGTCAATCTTATTTTCCTTAATAAAATCTCTTACCATTGGCGTAGCTCCACCAAACTGAACGATAGAAGTAAGTTTAGGCTCGTCTTTAGCCCACTTGTCCTTCATTTTGGCAAAGTTCTTTTCGGCATGCGCTTTCATATCTTTTATAAAAGCTTCTTCGAATGAGAGTGTTGGCATCAAAACACTTTCGTGCATTACCGGTAACTCAATTACATTGAGCAACACTACCTCGCCCCGACTCAACTTGGCAATGTCAACGGCAAACTTAAAGGCTTGTACTGCAGGGTCAGAAAAATCGCAGGGAACCAGGATCCGTTTCATAATAATTAGAGGTTGTTTAATGAACCAAAACTATTATAAACCCAGGCCCAGCCTGATGATAGCTATCAACGGAAAATATGACTTTTATCATATCCCCTGACAATGTGAACCTTTAAAAATTTGAAATTCTAAATGGGTGATCAGGCAATAATCAGATCTGCCTGTTTCGCCAGCTTGCGGGCATCCAAAACGCGGATTTTTTTTCCTTCGAAGGCAATTAAACCGTCTGATTTAAACTCTGATAATAGACGGATTACGGTTTCTGTAGCCGTTCCAACAATACTTGCCAGATCTTCGCGCGATAAAGCCAATTCAATTAAGGTGCTGCCTTCGCCTTCCATCCCATAAGTTTCTTTAAGCATAAGAAGATTTGCTGCTAACCTTTCGCGAACTGATTTGTGGGCCAATTCCGCTAATTTCTCTTCCATAATCCCCATCTCATGGCAAACGGCCTGCACCACCCGCCTCATAAAGGCTGGATTCTTTTGCAAAACCTCAAAAAAGCTTTCTTTGGGGATAAAGCAGATTTTAGCGTCTTCCAATACCGTTGCAGTAGCCTGATAAAACTCTTCGCTTAATAGTGCCCGGTATCCTAGAAAATCACCTGGTTTGGCTATGTAAATAATAAATTCTTTTCCCTGAACATTGTTTTTGTAGACTTTCACTTTACCGCCATTCATACAATAAAGGCCTGTGGGGCGGGTGCCTTCATAAAAAATATTTTGACCTTTTTTGTATTGAATACAGGTTTTGTGGTTGTTTATCCTGCTCAAATCTTCCGGATTCAAACCGTTAAATAGAGAGTCCTTCAGATGGTCGCACAGCGTACAGGCGATGTTGAATTCTACTTTAGCCATACTTCAAAAATGGGAAAAAACCGCGTTTAAACCAAGTTATCAAACGATTAAGCCTACACCGAATAAGAGAACAAATAATAAAGTAGATAGTGCCATTTGCTTAAGAAAAGGATCCAATTCCTCGGATGGTTTTTGCTGTACTGACAAACCATTCTTTATAAATAGGGGTAGCGTGAACAAGAAAAGAAACTGCCAGGGTGACTGAAAATGAAGCCATGTGTAAGCGATGGCAGCAAGCATACCACCTATCAATAAAATCCAATGATACCGGCTTGCTAGGTCTTTACCAATCCGAACAGGAATTGAAAACTTACCAGCGTGACGATCTGATTCTATATCCCTAATGTTGTTAATATTTAATACGGCTATCGAAAACAACCCACAACTAAGAGCGGGCAAAACCTTTATCCAGCTTATGGAATGAGTAAAAAGATAGTACGAACCCAGCACGCCAACCAAACCAAAAAACACTAGCACTGAAATATCACCCAATCCTATATAACCATAGGGCTTCTTGCCGATTGTATAACCAATCGCGGCACCAATGCTCAACAATCCCAAACCAAAGAACAGAGCCTAACGCCTGCCAATCGGCACCAAAAGAAATCCAAAGCAGAGATATACCGCTGATCAGGCTTAAGCCTGCAAACAAAATAACTGCGTTGCGCATCTCTGTCGAGGAAATAGCACCTGACTGAACTGCGCGCTGCGGTCCTTTGCGACCTGCATGATCGGCACCGTGTTGAGAATCACCATAATCGTTAGCCAGATTTGAAAGCACTTGTAAAAAGATAGTGGTGAGGCAACAAAGAGAAAATAGTATTCCATTAAAACTATGTTCCGCGGCAGCAAGAAAACCAGCCATGCTTATACACGCCAATGCCAGGGGAAGTGTTCTTAATCGAAAAGCTTTAATCCAAACTTTCATCTTCATCCATCAAATAACAAATCAACTTGAAATAAGTTGATTTAGAAAAACTTTAGTTACTGAATTTCTAAGATCCCGAAAGGTTTTTTATTAAAAATGAATTCATCACCAACCTTCTTACTCAGCAGCTTTTGGCCGAGCGGTGAGGCCGTACTTAAGGCAAAAATTTGAAGATCGTTAACCTGAAGTTTCCCGGCACTGATGGCCAAATAAAAATTTCCCTGTGTTGTTGTAACGACTGAACCTAATTCTATTACCTCCTTGCTGGCTGACGAGTTCACTTGGGCCAAGGAAGCCTTTAGTTTGATAGCCTCCTGCAATTGTTGAGCAGCCTTATCCCTTTCCAGGTGAGCCATGGCACGCCCTGTTTCGTATTTATCACCCGCACTACTTTTTTCTTCTGCATTGGCTGATGCCTGCGCGTAATCAATTTCCTGTCTGGCGGCCGCAATACGCTGATCAACATAATTAACGCATTGCGCAAAAAGCTGTTCACGTATCTCCATGCTATATACCCAGAATAGATTTCAATTTAGGATATCCCGTTTTGCTAATCGGTATCTGTTGTCCGTTACGCAAAATGGCCATGTGGGTTTCTTTTTGATAAGGCTCAATTTTTGTGATCTGACCAATATGAACTATAAAAGAACGGTGTACCCGAACGAATAGATTAGGATCTAACGATTGTTCATAAAAAGACATGGTTTTGTTTTTTAAAAAGGAGCCTTCCGCGGTTACAATTTTCACAAAATCATCTTCTGCTTCGAGGTATTGAATCTCTTGCACCGGGATAATTTTTACTTTACTTCCCGTCTTGACTACAATACGATTACTTTGTGATGGCGCTTTCGCCATGGTTTCAAGAAGTTCGGTCGTATTGGGTGCTTGCCCCGATTTATCAAGAAATTTTTGAATGGCCTTTTGAAATCTGTCTTCAGCCACAGGCTTTAGCAAATAATCGATCGCATTCGCCTCAAAGGCTTTGAGTGCAAACTCATCAAATGCCGTGATAAAAATAACTGCAGGTGCCGGCTGAATGAGTTGCAGCATTTCGAAGCCATTAATCTTTGGCATTTGTATATCAAGAAAAATCAAACCGGGTTGATGCTGTTGAATCGCTTTAACGCCTTCAAAGCCATCATTACATTCCTCCAGAACTTCTATGTCAGAATAATTCCTGAGATAACTTTTTAATATTTCCCGACTCAGGGGTTCATCATCGATCAAGACAGCTTTAATCATGGCTTAGCAGGAACAGTTAGATTAACAGTAAATGTATTTGTCATAATATTCGTTTTAACTAAATCATTTCGGGCGTAGATCAGGTAAAGTCTACGCTGTAATCCGGTTAAACCAAAACCACTACCCGATGCAGGTTGCATATCGGAATCAAATGGATTTGAAATCTCCATTTGTAACTGATTGCTATTCATTTTTGCAGTCAACTCGATGGAGATTTTTCCCGTGGTGCCATACAAGCCAAATTTAATTGCATTTTCTAAAAGTGGTTGCAGCACCAAAGTAGGAATTAACCACGTGCGACTGGGTTCTTCGATGTTCAATACAACTTCTAGTCGATGCCCGAAGCGCACCTTTTCAATTTCCAAATACGTTTCGAGATATTCTAACTCTTGAGCAAGGGTTACCCATGGTTGATCAGCACGCTTAAGTGTGAGTCGTAAAAAATCTGAGAGCTGCAGTACCATTTGTCTCGCCCGATCGGGAAGTGTTAAGATTAACGCGTTAATAGAATTGAGGCTGTTAAAGAGAAAATGCGGTTGCAATTGCAACTGCAACTTTTGCAACTCGGCTTCGCGGGCCATATTTTTCAGATCCGATTCCCTGGTTTGCTGGTCAAGCAATTCCATCCATCGGGTATAATATATTGCGCTAACGCCAACTGCCGTTAACGTAACAAATCCAATCACCCATCGAATGGGAGTCGACTGAGAAAGAAATTCCAGGTAGCCTGTTTCATCAGCATTGATTGCAACCATTGCCTGAGCAGAAATCCATTGGCATCCCACAGCAAGTACAAGTGTTAACCCCACTGTGATTTGAAAAATACCCGTTCGGGGAAAATAGTTTAATAACGAACCCAGCAGAACCGCTGTGCTTATCAGTACGAGATTGAAAATGGAAGAATCCCAAACCGAAATTTCCCAGCTAAAACCAGCATATTGATGTAGCGCCCAGGCGTGAAATCCTGACCACAGCAGCGCAGCCCCAATGAGAGGTAAGCGGGCTGTTAAGGTGGCTGTAGTTTTATTCAAAATCAAAGATGCGTCAATCTGCAATTTACGAGATTGTTATTTCTAAACATTAACAGAGCATTCCAAATTCACCCAGTTGAAGCAGCAAGTAACCCTCAGTTCTGTATCCTTACAGACCGAAACTTTTTGTGGTCTGTAGGGATACAGACCACGGTTAGGGCTATTTTTAAACAGTCAACTATTTGCAAAATAACTATATCTTTGATTTATGATTTCGACTTACCCGAGCAACAGTAAGAATAGAGCCTCCAAAGCAATTTTGGCAGTTGCTTTGATCTTGAGTTTGTTGTCAGGTTTCACCACTTCGAAGTCATCGGCAACAACCAGCAAGACACAATCTGAATGGGTAGTTCGGGAAAAAGGAAAGCTGAATTTAATTTCTGCATTCAACTTAAGTGCAGCACAAAGTCCAACGTCATTTTCGTATCATTCTGAGTTCTCTCATTTATTATATCAAAACAGACTCGTTGAAGTTAAGTTCAACGTAAATCAGAATCAGTTTTTGTTGATGGATTTATCCATACTATTATTCATTCCCAACATTCATCCTCACGTTTCCGATGAGGATTACCTCTTAGTTTAATCCGGTAGGAATATTTTCCTCCCCTCTTTCCAGTTTCGCTGGAAGCTTTCTAATTATTTGCATGATCTCACTGTAAACAAGTTGGATCACTAATTTTTTTTATGGAACGGATTAAAAAAATACTAAGAATCGCAGGGCTCGTTCTGCTTATTATTCTTGCGCTATCAGGAATAGGGATTGTGCCCCCACCAAATCGGGAAAGATATATTAGCAAAGAAGTTACTACTGAATTAGTGGAAGAAAAGAAAGAAGGCTCAGAAGAGCGTAAAACATGAGAAAGAAATATTTTCTCGCTCATTAAACCTTCATCCGGTAGATTACTCTAAGAGAGTTCTTATGAATAGTATAGAACAAAATAATTGAGATTTTATTAGTCAGTCTTTAAACTTCAATCAACAATTATCTTCTAAGTCTTGAAAACAAACTTAACAAGACTATGGAAACCAAACTGATCACCTCAATTCGAATCCTAAAGAGTAAACTCTATTTACTCTTTATTGGACTCTCCTTCGCGCTACTGATCTCGTGTAACAACGAGGATACCACCCCAGACTTTTCTTCCGAGGATATTGAAGACGCAAGTATGGATGCTATCGAAGATTCTTATTTTGATGATGGTGACGATTTGCTTACAGAAGCGTTTACCAGCACGGATGAAGATTTAAGTGGTGGTCGATTAAACACAGATGAACGATTAATTTGCGCAACCTTAACAAGGACGGGGTCAAAAGCGGAAGGAAGTTTACGCGTTGACTTTGGAGACGGATGTACAGGGCCTCGTGGCAATGTGCGTGCCGGTGCCATCGTGGTTACGCATCAGGGCGACTGGAATTCTGTGGGCTCAAGCTGGAACATTTCATATGAAGACTATTCCGTGAATGGTGTTCAATTAGAGGGATCCAGAAAAGTTACGGTTGTCAGCCTTACTGAATCGTTGGTTGAGTATGAAGTGCGTTTAACCGATGGTAGAATCACCTGGCCTGACGGACGGGTTGCCACTCGCGAAGTAAATCGCAGACGTGAACATGAGCGTCATCCTGAAAATCATTTACTAGATCGGATTATCATCTACGGCACTTCAAATGGCGTGTTACCCAATGGCACCGTAATCAGCATCGAAATACTTGAACGTTTAATATATACCAGAGTATGCGCAGGAGGGTGTGAATATACCAGTAAGCGGTGTCAAGTTCATCAAAGCTGGCGACCGGGAATTAACCATTGATTATGGAGATGGCACGTGCGATAACATTGTTGCCCTTACCAAAAAGAATGGAAGAACAGTGCGATATGAAGTGAAAAAGTAGGATTTGTGAAGTTGAGTAAAAAAATCCGCCTGAGAAGATGGACTTCTTTGCTTTGATCGAATTAAATTCCCTTGTTATTATGCTTACTATCTCCAAACTCAAATTCAACTATTAATGGTGTATGGTCACTGAAATTAATCCAGTCATCATAATTACCTATTTTCACTTCAATTAATTTGTCAAGAATATCGGACGAAGCAAAGCAGTAATCAATGTGATAGGGTTTGTTCCTGTTTTTTTGCAAAAAAAATGTCGGATGTATTTCTTGCCCTTGTTCTTTGTCAAAGTATTTATGATAAGCACTATGAATGTCTTTATCAGCCAGTTTATTTACAACATCTGTGTGCGAACCAACTCTGTCTTTATAATCCCAAATTTTATTGCTGTTAAAGTCGCCAAGTAATATTGTTGATTGACCAAGTAAATCTTTATAGTAATTAATGGCAAACCAAATTTGTCCGATATATCGTGCTTCTCGAACTTCCTTATTATTCATGGCCCAAATAGCAAATAGGGTAAATGTTTGTCCCTTACCTTGTACTCGAAATGGAAGGATATATCGAAATTCCGAATTAAAGTTTGGAAGTAACTCAAATTTGTAATCTGAGTACGAGAAAACTCCGATACCCTTTTTACCTCCGTCACTGTACCATTGAGTAAAGCGCGGTCTCATTGTATTCGGATGGAATTCTAATTTGTCTGGATGCTCACATTCCTGAATAACTAAAATGTCAGGTTGATGAGTTAAAATGATGTCCGCTTTCTTGCTAAAGGCTCCTTGACAATTCCACGATATTAATTTCATTCTAGTCTGCCAATTGTTTAACTCGCGATGAATGACCTATAATATCCGAATATACACAATTGCGAAAATTTCTCCTTCCACCAAAAACATAATAAAACACAAAATCCCGTGGCACTCGCCACGGGATTCCTCTCTTTTGCAAGCAGAGAGTTAGTAAACCTCATCCAGCCTTCGGCCACCTTCTCCGAAGGAGAAGGGAAGCAGCCTGAAGTTTATTAATAACGATAGTATTCAGGTTTGAAGGGTCCTTGTTGCGGTACACCAATATACTTGGCTTGTTCCGTAGACAGTTCATCCAACTCAACACCAATTTTCTTTAGGTGCAAGCGAGCTACTTTTTCATCCAAATGTTTCGGCAACATGTATACTTCGTTCTTATACTTATCTGTGTTAGTCCATAGTTCTAATTGCGCTAACGTTTGATTCGTAAATGAATTTGACATTACAAACGAAGGGTGACCTGTAGCACAACCTAAATTCACTAAGCGGCCTTCAGCCAAAAGCAAAACTTGATTACCACTCTTCAAGGTATATAAATCAACCTGCGGTTTAATCTCATCACGGGTTGCATTCTTCTTCAACCAGGCAACATCAATCTCGTTATCAAAGTGACCAATGTTACAAACGATGGTCTTGTCCTTCATCGCCTCAAAGTGACGACCTAATATGATTCCAAAGTTTCCGGTTGTTGTTACCACAATGTCAGCCTCTTTTACTGCTGTATCCATTTTCTTAACAGCAAAACCATCCATAGCAGCTTGAAGCGCACAGATCGGATCGATCTCGGTAACGATTACACGAGCACCCGCACCACGAAGTGAAGCTGCTGAACCTTTACCTACGTCTCCATATCCTGCAACAACAGCAACCTTTCCGGCCATCATTACATCCGTTGCTCTGCGAATTGAATCAACCAATGATTCTTTGCAACCATACTTGTTATCAAACTTAGATTTAGTAACTGAATCGTTGATGTTGATAGCAGGCAATGGTAACTTACCATTGTGCTGGCGCTCAACTAATCGGTGAACACCGGTTGTAGTCTCTTCAGAAATTCCTTTAATATCTTTTACTAATTCAGGGAAACGATCTAATACCATGTTGGTAAGGTCACCACCATCATCCAAAATCATATTCAAAGGCTTGCCATTTTTGAAAGCAAAAATTGTTTGCTCAATACACCAGTCAAACTCTTGTTCATTCATTCCTTTCCAGGCAAATACCGGAACGCCCGCCTTAGCAATAGCCGCAGCCGCATGATCTTGGGTTGAGAAAATATTACAGGCAGACCAGGTAACATCGGCACCCAGTTCTATTAAGGTTTCAATAAGTACCGCGGTCTGGATTGTCATATGCAGACAACCTGCAATGTTGGCTCCCTTTAAAGGTTTTTTAGATCCGAACTCCTCGCGAAGCGCCATTAAACCGGGCATTTCTGCCTCCGCTAATTTGATCTCTTTACGGCCCCATTCGGCCAATGAAATGTCTTTTACTTTGAATTTTGCTTTTTCCGATACTGCTGTTGACATATAACTTTTTTTTGTTTTACTTATTTCTAAAATAGAAGCGGCAAAGGTAAAACAAAGGGCTAAGAATAACTATAGCGAAAAAGTCATTTAGTAGTGTTCAACAAATCACCTCTATAACTGCAGAAACTGTTATGTATGAACCTGAATCAGGCTTCTGTCATCATGGAGACTTGTTGCTAACAAATGTCCTCAACTCAGATCGTAGCATAACAATTGGTATAGGCGTGTAATCAAAGTTTAGCGAAAACGAACCGGCATTCAGATTTACCGGACTAGTAACGAAGCCCTGTTTATCATAATAATACTCTGCCCGAGTGCGGTTGAAAACAAATTGTTGAATTGATAACGAGCGATCAGAGCGGCACCCCACCAGCCCCATAGTTTTTATTGACTCCTGCATTCCCCAGTCCAGATCGGCTATTAGTGAGATGTTTTTGGTGAAATTGGTTTGCATATAAAGGTTGTTAAAGAATCGCATTCGGTTTATACCATTTGACTTCAACATTTCCAATAAAAGAACTCCAGTTAAACATTGTTTTGTTTGGTTGATATTTGATTTGCCCACCCAAAGCCGGTAAAATTTGCCGGATGCATAAATTCGCTGCCATCCGTTAAAACCCAGTAAAGAAAACTCCCAAGATTGATTGAGCGGCCAGGCTAGCTTAACCCCATTCAAATAATAGGGCGAATTTTCTGCGATTATTGATCGTGTCAGGGTCCAGTTTTCCAATGAACCTGCGCTCTCAAACCCGATATGTGAAGAAAATACGCCTACATCCAGCCAAATTGTATTTTGGCGATTCAGTGCAATCCCAAGATTGGCTTCACGGATAACTTTTGCCCATTCTGGTTCTGAAGCATAATTATCTTGTACGTAAGTACCGGCCTGTAATGCAACGTTGGTTCTAAACTTTTGCGAAAATGCATTAAACCCTATCCAACCATGGTTGAGACTTATCGATTCATTTCGATTATAGTTATAAAGAAACGGATACAAATTTCCCTTGGCAGACCCTTCAAAATTCTGCGCATAAAATACATCTACGAAAACGCTAAGACTGTAATTAGTTTGTACGCTATCAGGCTGGGCTAAACAAGATATTACTATACCGAACAGAAAAATGTAAGCTTGAAACGATTCATTGGAATTCCATCATTGAATAGTCCTGCAAAAACGAATGCTTCTCAATTCATCGTGATGAAAGATAGTACCGATGCTACAACCCAACACACCCTTACCAAAGGTATAGCGATCTTGCTTTTTACCAGGTGCCACTTCAAAACAAACGGCTCGTTCCGCTGCGGCATGCCAAAAAAGAACCCTATCATAACTCCCCTTAAATGAATATTATCTTCCAGAGTTACTTCCACTTCATCATCTTCTAAATTCAATAGCTTATCAAACAAAAAAACTGACGTATCGGAATTCATACTAGTTCTCTCAAATACTAAATAGCCAGGTCCGCTTCGTCTTCTTTCGTTGTAATTTTTTTCGCTTTGCCAGAATGGCAAGGCCAAACGTAATAACCCCTAACCGACCAATAAACATAACGGCCACTAAAATAAGTTTACCCGCTGTACTGAGGGATGATGTAATACCACACTCAAGCCAACCGTTCCAATAGCAGAAGTAGTTTCAAATAAAATCTGCTCAAACGAAAAACTTTCTGTGACTGCCAGTAAAAAAGTAGCAATAAAAATAACGGACGCGTAAAGCATAAACGTAGAGGTGGCCACATACATACGTTCCAGCGGAATAGCCTTTCCTAAAAAAGTTACACTACTCTTTCCGCGAATGCGACTTATCATAATCGCAATAAGGGCAACAAACGTTGTGGACTTCATTCCGCCACCTGTACCAGAAGGCGAGGCGCCTACATACATTAAAAGTACCATTACCAATAAAACTGGCAACACAATGCCACTTAAGGGTACAGTATTAAATCCAACTGTGGTAAGGGCCGTCATAGACTGAAAAAATGAAACCATCCAGCGTGTGTCCTCCGTGAAATGTTGGATGGATGGTTCAAAGAAATAAATCATGATTGTACCCGTACTGATTAGCACGAATGTTACCAGCAAAATAATTTTGGTAGTGTACGATATCACTTTTGTTCTTCGGGTGAGTCGGTTCCAGAAATCGGTTACTACAATAAATCCAAGGGACCCAAATATGGCCAGGAAACTCAAGATTAGATTAATCGGAACATTATCGGCAAACAATTCAAAGCTATTGTTGTACAATCCAAAACCAGCTGTACAAAAGGCAGACACACTGTGAAAAATACTGCTCCAGATTGCAAAGTTGTGTTCTACGCCTGCATCGCGAAAAGCAATAAACAAAGCGACCGCACCCAGAGTCTCAATCAAATTGTAAATACAATTACGGCTCTTAAAAAATCCTGAATACGAAACCCTTTAGGCATCGAAAATTCTGAATTGAGTACACGCTGATGCCAATGTGTGAGATTACTTTTAAAGGAAAGCATAACAAACGATGTAAAGGTCATATAGCCCACACCGCCAATCTGAATAAGACCCAGAATGATAGCTTGGCCCCACCATGTGTAATTGTCCGCTATACTTAGCGTGACTAGACCGGTTGTAGATATTGCTGAAGTTGCAGTGAATAAATTATCAATCCAACCAACCGGTTGCGTTTGAAAAACCGGAATACACAATAACAAACAACCTATACTCGCATAGGTTGCAAAACCAAAAAGCAGATTTTGTTGCGGAGAAAGTGAAATCTGAAACTTGCGGTATTGCATTACTGCATTATACCAGGCCGAATGTTTTACATGATCCATAATCTTGTGCTTCAAGACACAAAATTGGAGCAACGAGCATCAGGCAAGTATAAAAACTGAGACCTGAGGTATAAAAATTATATAAAGATCAGGACTGAAACCGATAGCCAATACCACTTTCCGTTATAAAATGCATCGGGTGATTTGGATTAGCCTCCAGTTTTTTACGAAGCTGAGCAATGTAAACCCTTAAGTATTGAGTGACCGTTTGAAAACCGACACCCCAGATTTCCTTCAACAGAAATTGATGCGTAAGTACCCGGCCTTCATTTTGAACCAACATTAGCAGCAGATTATACTCTGTGGATGTGAGTTTGATAATCTCTCCACTTCGCTTAACTACATGCGCAGAAACGTCAATCTCAAGTTCGCCAAATTCAAAGCGCGTTATCGGAATTATCATCACGATTGTTACGTAAGGCCGAGCGAATACGAGCTAATAACTCTCCTGTACGAAAAGGTTTGGTAAGATAATCGGTAGCTCCATTATCCAATGCTTTTACGATCTCGCTTTCGCTATTGAGAACAGATAGAATAATAATAGGCCTAGTAAACCACTGCCGCAATTCTGTTAATAGTTCCTGACCACTTTTATCTGGCAAACCTAAATCGAGCAGAATCAAATCGGGCTGGTGACTGGCAGCCAACATTAACCCTTCTTTGGCTGTGGCCGCAACAATCACTTTATATTGATTGCTCTCCAGATTAATCTGCAAGAGTCTCCTTATTTGAGGCTCATCATCAACAATCAGAATGGTGTTAACTCATTTTCATGATAGGAGAGTGAATTATGTTCTGCAGGTAAATAGACAAAAAACTGGGCACCTCCCTTTGGTGTATTTTGAACTTCAATGCGACCACGCATCGCATCGACAAAACCTTTTGCAATTGAAAGACCTAACCCCGTACCTCCGGTTTTTGCATTCCGGGCTCTAAAAATTTATCGAATACAAGTTTTAAGTCATCTTCCTTAAAACCAGTACCATTATCTTCAATAGAAATGGTACATCCTTCATCCGTTGTCATTATCTGAATTGTAATGGTAGATTTATCAGGTGTGTGTTGTAATCCATTACGCACAATGTTCACTATAATTTGCTCTACCAAACCCTGGTCTAGCCAAAACAAGGGCAAATTTTCTGATGGATTGAATACAAAAATGACTGCCTTGCTCAGACTTAAGCCGCACAAGAATTGAGTTAATCAGTTCATTTACATCACACCAATCTGGTTTGGGCTTTAACACACCTGCTTCAATACGCCCCATGCTAAGTAGGTTTTCAACCTGTGTATCTAACCGCATGGCGGCTATATCTATTTCATCAATTAGTTCTGCCTTAATTTTTTCTGATAGTCCCTGGTCTGATTTAATGGTATCAACAGCTCCAATAACTGTAGCGATTGGGGTTCGCAATTCGTGGGATAAAGAATTCAAAATCGTGTTATAGAGTTTAATCGTGTTTTCTTTCTCTTCCCGATCGCGAGCCTTTTTTTCAAACTCGCGAATTTTATAGGTAAGCACTGCATTGATTGATGCTATCAGAAAATACATTAAAAACATCAAGGCATCTTCTGGTGTACGAATCTGTAATGTAAAAGTGGGTGGTATAAAAAAGAAATTCCAGATGAGTGCACTTAGTAAGGCTGCTGCCAATACCGGAAATATATCCAATACCATAGCCAGAATTGAAACCACTACCATCAGAATCAGTGCTACCACCCTGTGGTCGATCAACCCGGAAAGAAAGTAACACCCAAAGGCAGTTACCAACACCAGACCAAAGCTGATCAGGTATTGATTTACTTTACGAAATCCCATTTACAAAAGTAGCTAACTGGTTATAAAGATTTTGTAAAAGCTGCATTAGGTAAAAGGAACTTATTTGCCTAAATTGTGATTAATCAAAGAAATCGATATTCATGCAAAGATAAAAAAAGGTTGATATAGTTTCGGATGTTGTGTGCCCCTGGTGTTATATCGGAAAGAGAAGAATTGAAAAAGCGATGACAGCTTGGCTGACCAATATGAATTTGAGGTAACCTATTTACCTTTGAACTGAATCCCAAACCCCCAAAGAAGGATTTAATCAAAAGAATATTTGGCAAAGAAATTTGGAGGCGAGGCCCGCTATAATGAAATCACAAATCATGTTACTTCAGTAGCTGCCGAAGAAGGATTGGCCTTTGATTTTTCAAAGCATAGTCGCCCAACACACGAGATGCTCACCGCATTATCCGGTATGCCAAAGAAGAAGGAAAACAATTGGCCGTGAAAGAGGCTTTCATGAAAGCTTATTTTGAAGAAGGCGTCGATCTTACTAAAACGAAAATCTGTGCTGTTAGCGTGAAGGCAGGACTCAATCTTGAAAAGGTTTCTCAATTACTTGATTCCGATGAGGGACTTGCTTCGAAGTAATCCTGGCAGAGAACACCAATCACCAACAGGGTATTTCCGGAGTTCCTTATTACATCATCAATAATCAATATGGAATTTCGGGCGCGCAACCAACGGATGTTTTATTAAAGCACTTACACAAATAGGAAATGAATCCGTTGCAGCAGAAGGTGAGCCTGTGCGGTCGATGGATCGGATTGCTAATCTTTCTTTTTTTAATAACTCCGAATCT
>JADJRT010000020.1 GCA_016712035.1 Flammeovirgaceae bacterium
CAAAGTTCTAATTGCGCCAATTTTTGATTGGTAAATGAGTTTGACATTATAACTTTCATAGCAATAATTTGAATCATTGTCAAGCATCATTTGTTTTTAGTCTAGCCGCCCGCTGGTTCGTCTATGTCCTGACTGGCTTTTAAATAAATTTCATTTGTCGGTTGGAGTTGGAGGCAGCCGGGCAGTTCAAAATAACAGTAGACCTGCTACCTGCTCCAAATTCACTATCTACACCAATTTGTCCACCTGTGCTTCAATAAACTCTTTGCTAATCGCATGGCCCAAGTCCTGTACCTTCCTTCTTTGTGCCAGGAATCCGGAAATAGCGGTCAAATTTTATCTTTATATTGGGAGCAATGCCTTGTATCTTTACCACGAACTGAGATAAAGCGCTCTGATTCCTGAATCTTATGACAAGGTAGATAGTAGAGTTTTCGTAAGAATAATGAATAGCATTTGAAATTAAGTTGGTCAAGACCCAAGCGTTTTTCATTGTCAGCCTGAACTTTAGAGATACAACTCCAGGATCAATTAATTTCAAATTTAATTTGTTTTGTTCTGCTTGTGTTTGGGTTGCATTGATGGCCCCAACAAAGATTTCTTTGCTGTCACAGGAGTATAGAGAGTTGAATATTGCCGCTTTCAAGTTGTGTCATATTTAGTAATTCCCGGTAATTTTTAAGCAAATCGGATGCATCGTCTTTAATGCTTTCAACCAGATTTTTTGTTCGTCATTAAGGTTTCCAATTTGTTCATTTCCAAGAGTTGAAGACTCATTTTAATGGATGAAATTGGTGTTTTAAACTCGTGAGATACTGTGGCAATAAAATTTGTTTTTGCAAAATCTAATTCTTTATAGCTCAGTTATGTTTCTTAAGTAAGAACATGACCGACAATTTTTGAACCTGTTCGCCTGTGGAGTAACTGAAATATGGAGTGTTTCCTTTCAAAGTAGCCTTCTTTATTTTCTGCAAATATTTTAATTGGAATTTGTTTTTCGGTTCCAGTTGGGTTCAGCCATTAAGTCTTGAATTAGTGTCCTTATTAAATCATTTTTAACTGCTAATTCTTGAGCCGATTTTCCAACTATTTCTTGTTTCATTGCCGGTGAGATTTTGATAGCTTCTTCATTTGCAAAAATCATTTTCAAATTTTCATCCAAACCAATTACAGGGTCGTGCATTGTATTGTTGATGGGGTTTCAATTCTTTTTCTCCATCATCAATTTGCAAGATTACTATTATTGTATTCTTCCAATTTTTCAGCCATGGTATTAAAGGATTGGGCAAGTTGCCCAAACTCACCATGGCTTTCAAAATGGACTCGTTCTGAATAATTTCCGGTCGCGATTTGTTTGATACTTTCAGTTAGTTCTTTAATTGGGTTGGCAATATTTGGCGAGCAAATTAATTAAAGGCGTAAACGCAATTATAAAACACATAGTTCCGGTAATCGCAATCCAAAAAACGGCTTTGTCAGCAGTGTTATTTGCAATTTCACTTTTTCGTTGAATGGCCTGCATATTCAAATTCATTATTTGATATAAGCTTTGTTGAATAGCAAGCTGTGTGTCGCTATCTCTAGTTTTGTTTTGATAGTCTTCAAAATTTTTCCTTATTCCAGGTTGGCTTCCTTTTCACCTATTTCTGTCACATTTTTTTCTTGTTGCTTAAGATTAGTTTCAAATTTTCAAATGATTTATCGTAGCATTCTTTAAGGCAATAAGCATATTCCTTGAATAAAGTAGTGATTGTAATTGGCCACCAAAATATTTTCAGTATCACCTTTTAATTCATTAATATTACTTGCTCAACCAAACTTAATAGTATGATCAGAATAAAAAAAGCCCAACACCTAGGGTTAATTTTGTTTTGATTTTCATTATGATAGAATTACAAGGTCAATATCATTTGAAGATAATTTTTTAATAATTCATTGAAAACATTGGTTGCCAAAATAATTTTAATAAATTTAAATGAGGTTTTCCTATACATATCGTTGTGATTTTCCTTTCACTGGCTTGTTCAATAATTGCTTTTGATACGGATGCTCCTTTCACTTTAATAATTTCTGCTCCTAATTCAGTAGCTAATTTAAAATTATTTATCAAGTGTCGCTGTTTATCTAATGGAATTTTATCCGCACTTTCTTTGGTGTTTGTACATATAGTACATACCATTTGCTATGGTAATAATTGGCTAATCTGGCAGTTTTTCGAATCACTGTTTTGCAGTTTTTTCATTACTGCTAATACAAGCCAAAAACGTTCATGTTTTAAGGTATTTGGCTTAGTTACTTCTGTTTCACCTTCCTTTCTACCTGCGATGCTACTTCTTTTAATGCTAGTTCACGAAGTTGTAAAATATGGTCGCTTTGAAAAAAATTCTTTAAAGCAGTTTCAATTTTTTTTCAGCCTGATATATTTTTCCCTCTTTCAATCGGGAAATCAATTCATCGGCTGTTAAATCAATATTTACAACTTCATCGCCAGGGCAAATACACTATCAGGCACTCGTTCTTTTACTTCAACTCCTGTTATGTTTATTTCTTCATTCAGGCTTTCAATATGTTGAATATTTACAGCAGAAATAACATTAATTCCTGCATCAAGAATATCCATAACATCTTGCCAACGTTTTTCATTTTTACTTCCTTCAATATTGGTATAGGCCAATTCATCAACAATCACAACTTCAGGACGAAGATTAATAACTGCCTGAACATCCATTTCTTCCAATTCTTTCCCTTTATAAAAAATTTCTTCTTGGAATAATAGGTAAGCCATCCAAAAATTCATGTGTTTCTTTTCTATTATGTGTTTCAATAAAACCAATTTTTACATCAATGCCGTTTTTAACAAAGTGCATGGCCTCTTGCAACATGCGGTA
Source organism: Flammeovirgaceae bacterium (assembly GCA_016712035.1). Lineage (GTDB taxonomy): Bacteria > Bacteroidota > Bacteroidia > Cytophagales > Cyclobacteriaceae > ELB16-189. The sequence continues at coordinate 2,889 of JADJRT010000020.1, forward strand.
AGACTTGCCAACACCGGCACTCATACCAATGTAAATCTTAAATTTTCCTCGCCTTGACTTTTTATCAAGTCAAGAAAATGTTGAACAGTTTTGTCTTTATCTCTCATTTAAAATGAAATGGCTAATGCAGTGGCTACAAAATAATTTTGTGACTGGGTTGATTATCCAATGTAAATATTTTATCCTTACTCGCAAAACCTCTTCCTTCAATACGCCACATCACATTTTCTCGAATGTTATAATCAAAATTTAAAGAATATCCGAAGGTTTGAAAACCATTTGATGTCCTGTTGCAATAATTACACCATTCGCATCGGAATAATATTCTCCTCTTGCTGCAATACTTAATTTTTCCGGTTGGCGAGTATTTAGCAATTAAGACGGGTGAATACCAATTGTTGTACTTGCTGCTGCCTTTTGATTTTTGTTGAGCTCCAATATCAAAACCTACAATTAATCCAAATTTTTCATGCAGTTGAAATTGTCCATAAAAATTATGGAAGTACCTCATTTGCCTTGTACTATCAGGGTGTATCACTTCCAACAAAAGAGCTGCTGTTTAAGGTTATTTTTGAATTTGGTTTAAAAGTTAATTGATGACCAAAAGCAGGCGTATTATTACCATTTACCCGCTGAATCCGTTGCCAGCCGTTTAAAGCAGCAATCCACTAATAAACCATTTTCATTATCACTGGTGTAGGATATTTTTGCACCGCTTTCAAAGTAAGGTGAATTATCAGCCAAAATACTTCTTGTCAAGTTCCAACAATCTTTTCCAATTGCACTTTCAAAACCAATATGGGATGCAAAAATTCCGGCATCTATCCATAAATTTTTGTTTTTTGCTACTTTTACTCCAACATTTGCTTCAAAAATATTTTTTAAAACTCCGGGTTCGGCTGCTAGATTAGCATTGGCATAAGTACCTGTCATTAAAGCCAAATTGGCTCTTACCTTATCGGTGTTGTACGCTAATTTTACAAAGCCTAAGTTTAAATTAACTTCATTATGTCGATTGTGTGAATAAACAAAACCTGGCCGGTTATGGTCGGATGGATTACTAAAATCGTATGCGTAATAGATTTCGATGTATCCACTAATTTTTAACGAGTTTTTTGTACTGTCTGATTGTGCAAAGCTGCCCCAAGAAACCAAAGACAGCATGGCAAGTAATATTTTTTCATTTTGTTTTATTTTAAATTGTCCAAAGCAAGATTTAGTTTCAGTACATTTATTTTTTCTGTGCCAAATAGTTCAAGCAATGGTTTTTCTGTTTGTGTTCAATAAGTTGTTGTAAAGTGGTTTCGCTTATTTTGCGAACCTTTGCAATACGTTTTACCTGAACTTTTGCTGCTTGCACCGAAATATTTGGGTCTAAACCGCTACCACTAGCGTAACAAGATCCGAGGTATTTCGGTTTTATCAATGCCTGGGTTATGAACCAAAAATGTATCAATCCTTGCTTGTACTTCTGCTAAATAGACAGGGTTGGATGCTCCTTTATTACTACCTCCTGAGCCTGCGGCATTGTAGCCCACGGCAGATGGACGTGAGTTGAAATATTTATCTTCTGTAAACGATTGTCCGATGTTGGCATAATACGTTTTATCGCCTTTGCCATGGTTTGGCGAAAATTGTGCAATACCCCAAACGGCTAACGGATAAATCACTGTAAGCAATAGGATACTTAGCATGGTTAGCTTTATAGCTGGTAATATATTTGATTTCATTTTTGTTATTTTTTTAAATGAATACGGATACTAAAACGTCAATTAGTTTTATGCCGATGAAGGGTACTACTATACCACCCAAACCATATATCAATAGGTTTCTTCTAAGCAAAGCACTTGCACCGATAGGTTTGTAAGCCACACCTTTTAATGCAAGTGGAATTAAAAGAGGAATGATAATTGCATTAAATATAACTGCCGAAAGAATTGCACTTTCGGGGCTATGCAGATTCATAATATTTAAGCCTTGTAAAGAAGGAATCGCAACAATAAAAAGTGCCGGAATAATTGCAAAATATTTAGCAACATCATTGGCAATACTAAATGTCGTCAACGATCCTCTTGTCATTAAGAGCTGTTTTCCAATTTCAACAATTTCAATCAGTTTTGTTGGGTCATTATCCAAATCTACCATGTTGCCGGCTTCTTTGGCAGCTTGCGTTCCGCTGTTCATCGCCACGCCAACATCTGCTTGTGCAAAAGCTGGTGCATCGTTGGTTCCATCGCCCATCATGGCACAAGCCTTCCTTCGGCTTGTTCTTTTTTGATATAGTTCATTTTGTCTTCGGGTTTAGCTTCGGCGATGAAATCATCTACACCTGCTTTTTCTGCAATAAATTTTGCTGTCAATGGATTATCGCCCGTAACCATTACCGTTTTAATACCCATTTTTCGCAGGCGATCAAATCGTTCGCTAATACCGGGTTTGATGATGTCTTGCAATTCAATAACACCAATCACTTTTTCATTTTCTGAAACCACCAGGGAGTTCCTCCATTACTTGAAATCGTTTTTACTCTTTCTGCAGTTTCTGCCGGGAAATGAGTTCCTGCTTTTTCACAAGGTTTTTATAGCATCAGATGCCCCTTTCCTTATTCGGTTTTTTCAAAGTCAACTCCAGAGCTTCTCGTTTCCGCAGTAAATTTTATAAAATGGGCTTCTTTCATTTGATAGCTCAATGGATTAATTCCAGCCAATTCAATGATAGATTTTCCTTCAGGTGTTTCATCAGCCATAGAACTTAGTACAACACATTTTGAAAATGGTTTTCATCAACTCCATTGGCAGGATAAAAGTGGGTTGCCTTTCTATTTCCGATGGTAATGGTTCCCGTTTTGTCCAATAAAAGCACGTCAATATCACCGGCTGTTTCCACGGCTTTACCACTTTTGGTAATTACATTGGCTCGTAATGCTCTATCCATTCCTGCAATCCCAATAGCAGAAAGTAAACCACCAATAGTTGTTGGGATCAAACAAACAAATAAGGAAATAAAAGCAGCAATGGTGATGGGTGTATTGGCATAATCAGCAAAAGGTTTTAGTGTTACTGTAACAATAATAAACACCAAGGTAAAGCCTGCTAATAAAATAGTCAATGCAATTTCATTGGGCGTTTTTTGACGACTTGCACCTTCTACCAAGGCAATCATTTTTATCTAAAAAGCTTTCCCCTTGCTCTGTATGTTACCTTTACTTTTATTTTATCACTCAGTACTTTTGTGCCACCCGTGACGGAGCTTTTGTCACCACCAGCTTCTCTAATTACAGGTGCAGATTCGCCCGTAATGGCACTTTCGTCAATAGTTGCTAAGCCTTCTATAATTTCACCATCCATTGGTATGATGTCGCCTGCTTCGCACAAAAACACATCGCCTTTTTTTAGATGTGCTGATGAAATGGTTTGACCATTTTCTAATTTGGCTGGTGTTTCTTCTCTCGTTTTACGTAAGCTGTCAGCTTGTGCTTTGCCTCTTGCCTCGGCAATAGCTTCGGCAAAATTGGCAAACAATAAAGTAAGTAAGAGGACAAGAAATACAATAAAGTTATAATCAAAACTGCCCTGTGATTTTTTGCCAGATACTATCCAGATGCAAACAAAAAGCATTACCGCTGTTCCTATTTCTACCGTAAACATTACGGGATTGCGGAACATAATTTTAGGATTGAGTTTCACGAAAGATTGCTTGAATGCTTCTTGCATTAAATCCTTTTGAAACAGCGATGTATTTTTAGATGAACTCATTTTCTTGATTTTTTTAGATTATTTCAACATTGAAAAATATTCTGCAATAGGACCTAATGCCAAGGCAGGGAAGAAAGCCAATGCTGCAATAATGGCAATGACTGTAAATACCATTAAGCCAAAGGTTGCTGTATCGGTTTTTAGCGTACCGTTGCTTTCAGGAATAAATTTCTTTTCTGCTAGCAAACCCGCTATAGCAACAGGTCCTATAATCGGGAGAAAGCGTGCTAATATCAGCACAATGCCAGTTGAAATATTCCACCACAATGTATTGTCGCCAAGTCCTTCAAAGCCACTTCCATTATTGGCCGATGCTGAAGTGTATTCATAAAGCATTTCGCTAAATCCGTGAAAACCAGGATTAGCTAATGTTGCTGCTGTATATTGAGGTAATGCCGCTGCCAGCGCTGTTCCAACCAAAATTAAAAACGGATGTAGCAAGGCGATGATCATGGCGATTTTCATTTCTCGGGCCTCAATTTTTTACCCAAAATTCAGGAGTTCTTCCCACCATCAATCCAGCAATAAAAACAGCAAGAATGATGAAGATGAAGAAGTTTAAAATACCAACTCCCACACCTCCATAAAATGAGTTGATCATCATGGCTAGTAATTCGTTCATACCTGATAATGGCATTGAGCTATCGTGCATAGAGTTAACTGAGCCTGTTGAAATAACTGTTGTTACAATACTCCAAAACCCAGAGGCTGCAGCTCCTATTCTTATTTCTTTCCCTTCCATGGCCCCAAGAGAGTTATCTATCCCCATAGCAGAAATAGCAGGATTGCCTTTCATCTCCATCATAATATTTGGAATAGCAAGCATGAGGAAACCAATGGTCATCACACACCAAACACCATCCAGGCAAATTTTTTTTCCTTCTAATAAAAAACCAAAAAGAAAATACCATGGCCATTGGGATAATAAGTTGAGCAAACATTTCTGTCATGTTAGACAGGTAGGTTGGGTTTTCAAGCGGGTGAGCACTGTTAGCACCAAAAAAGCCACCGCCATTTGTTCCTACGTGTTTAATCGCTACAAAAGCAGCAACTGGTCCACGGCTTACCTGCACGGTATCTCCTTGAAGGTTGACGATAGTGTCTTTACCTTCAAATGTCATTGGGCTTCCTTCAAAAGCCAATACAAGTGCAACTACAAATGATATCGGTAAAGAATGCGGGTGCAAGATTTCAAGAAAAAATCATAGAAGTTACCCAATTGATTAGTCGATTTTTCTTTGAATGCTTTAAAGACAACAACTGCCGCTGCCATACCCGTTGCTGCAGATACAAACTGAAGAAACATGAGCCAGATCTGACCCAGATAGCTTAACCCAGTTTCACCTGAATAATGCTGTAGGTTGCAGTTTACCAAAAAAGAAATAGATGTGTTAAATGCCAGATCTGCCGATTGTCCGGGATTATTATCAGGGTTCAGCGGAAGAATATTCATATTCATCAAAACTCCCATACTGATAAGGAACCATATTAAATTGATAGTTAGTAAGGCTACCAGATGTTGCTTCCAGTTCATTTCCTTTCGGACATCTATGCCGGAAACCTTATAGAACAAACGCTCTAACGGATTAAAAACTGGGTCGAGCAAGGTTTTTTCTCCTGCATATACCTTTGCGATATATTTCCCAAAGGGTATTGCCAATAAGAGCGTAACCCCGAACATTGCTATGATACCTAAAATTTCAGTATTCATTTTTTATTAATTATTTTTTAAACGTGTAATAAAATTTTGACTTTGACGTACACCATAAAAAGCATGGCTAAAACGATCAGCCAAATCCATACTATTACGAGTATCCCTTTTACTTTTTGCCATTTCACTTTAGAATTTTCTGGCTAAGAGTACGTAGCAGATGTAGACAAACACTCCGATTGCGATGATGAATAATGCGAGCATAATTTTTTAGTTTTCTAAAATGGTTTTTTTAAATAAGCAGTTCTGAGTTTTTCAGGTAAAAGATGGATATGCTCTTTTAAACTAGCAGGAGTTTCGTCTGTGGCCAGTACTTCTAAAAACTCATTTTCAATAGCATTTTTAATGTGTAACGAACCATCCGCGTAGAGAAAATTTACGATTTTAATAACCTGGAAAGCGTCATCTTGATTGCTTCCTTGCATTTTATCTCTACAATAATTAGCCAACTTTCGTAAAAGCAAATATTCCGAATTTTTACATTCATCATTTATTGCCCAGGCAACCACTCTCGTACCGCATGAATAATTTTCGATTCCATTTTTAGATTTTTTCAAAAGTATCTATGGCCTTAAAGAGTAAAGCAAAAAGTACCAGGCCTGTCAAATACATTACTATGGTCATATTAAAATGATTTAGATTCCTGATGAGTTAATTGGCCAGCTATACTCCTTCTTCGGTAGGGGGATGGCATGGAGGGTTTCTAGCTTTAAGTTCTTAATGTCCTTGACTTCGATATTTTGTAGCTGGACCATAAAGAAATTTTATTTAATCAATCCTCTTATGACAAAGGCTGTTCCTAAAAAATCAATACGGATACAGAATCCAGTCAATCAATTAGATAGCTCAATTTTGAGGTATGCCAAAACATAAAACCCTATCGTTTTGAAAGGGTTAAGTATAGCGTTATGAAAGGGTTGATTATTCCAAGCCGTAATCTGTAATCTTACGGTAAAGTGTCGTTAAAGCGATATTGATAATTCGGCCGTTTTGGTTTTGTTGCCGTTGGTATAGTTCAATACTTTTTTTGGATATGTATTTTTTCGGCACTGGCTAAGTCGAATGCAGAAAGGGTTTTGTTGTCTTTTAAAGATTTAGTTTTGGGTTGTAATTCAATCGGCAATGTTTCTATTGTCAATTCATCAGCTTCTGCTAAAATTACACTGCGTTCGATAACGTTTCTTAATTCCCGAATATTTCCGTTCCAGGAGTGTTGTTTCAAGGCTTCAATAAACTCATTTGATGCAGTGCTAATTTTCTTATTGGTTTTTAATCCAAAAGATTTTAGAAATGAAAGGCTAATACTTCAATATCAGTATGCGCTCTCTAAGTGGCGGCAAATGAATTTGAAATACGGATAGCCGATAAAATAAATCTTCTCTAAAATGTCCTTGTTCAATTTCCTTTTGTAAGTCTCTGTTCGTGGCTGCAATAATGCGGACATTCACTTTGGTAGGCTTGTTTTCACCTACTATGATGAATTCGCCTAGTCCTAAAACTCTCAATAATTTGGCTTGTAAGTCCAGCGCCATTTCGCCCAGTTCATCTAAAAAGATGGTTCCATTATTAGCTTCTTCAAAAAGTCCTTTTTGTCTTTGATGGCTCCTGTATATGCTCCGGCTTTGTGGCCAAACATTTCACTCTCCAATAATTCTTTGCTGAAAGCGGAACAATTAATAGCAACGAAATTTTGTTTGCTTCTGGTGCTGGCCTGATGTATCGCTTGTGCAAACACTTCTTTGCCTGTTCCCGTTTCACCCGTTAGCAAAACAGTAGTATCGGTAGCGGCTACTTTTTTAGCTAAGTCAATCGCCTTTTGAATAGACTTTGATTTTCCTAAAATTTCATCAAATGAATGTTTATTACCTAATTGTTTTTCGAGTTGCTGTACCCGTATGCCCAAATCCACTTTTTCAATAGCTCGGTAAAGCAAGGGCACGATTTTGCTATTGTCGTCACCTTTTATAATATAGTCGAACGCCCCGTTTTTAATCGCTTGCACGCCATCAGGAATGTTGCCATAGGCAGTCAGCAATACAAGTTCAAGCAGAGGATATTTTTCTTTGATTTTTTTTGAAAAGTCTACACCATTACCGTCAGGCAACTTTACATCGCAGAGCACCACGTCAATAGTGGTTTGTTCCAATTTTTCCAGGCAGTTTTGCAATCAGCCGCTTGGATTACTTCAAACCCTTCCAAGGCAATAATTCTTGCCAGAAGACTTCTTAGCTTTTCTTCGTCATCTATAAGTAAAACTTTTCTCAAAATATTGCCTGCTGTCTTAAAGTACAAATTTAGTATTATTAACGGCCGCGTTGGCAAAAAAAAACAGTTAGCAACCATTAGCAAGTACTTCGAGTAATGCCAATTTGATTTTTATCGTCTTTTAATGGTTACACAAGCCGTCAATAGGCTTTCTGCTAACATCTAAAATTTGCAACATTAAAAAAATCCATGGCACTCGCCACGGGATTCCTCTCTTTGCAAGCAGAGAGTTAGTAAATCTCATCCGGCCTTCGGCCACCTTCTCCGAAGGAGAAGGGAAGCGGCCTGAAGTTTATTAATAGCGATAGTAATCAGGCTTGAATGGCCCTTGTTGCGGAACACCAATGTACTTGGCTTGTTCTGTAGACAATTCATCCAACTCAACACCAATTTTCTTCAAGTGCAAGCGAGCTACTTTTTCATCCAAATGTTTCGGCAACATGTACACTTCGTTTTTATACTTATCTGTATTTGTCCAAAGTTCTAATTGTGCCAATGTTTGATTCGTGAATGAATTAGACATTACGAATGAAGGGTGTCCTGTAGCGCAACCTAAATTCACCAAGCGGCCTTCAGCCAAAAGTAAAATTTGATTACCGCTCTTTAGCGTGTACAAGTCAACCTGAGGTTTGATCTCATCGCGGGTTGCATTCTTCTTCAACCAGGCAACATCAATCTCGTTATCGAAGTGACCAATGTTACAAACTATGGTCTTGTCTTTCATCGACTCAAAGTGACGACCTAAGATGATTCCAAAATTTCCTGTTGTTGTTACAACGATGTCAGCATCCTTAACAGCGGTATCCATCTTCTTAACAGCAAAACCATCCATAGCAGCTTGAAGCGCACAGATCGGATCAATCTCAGTAACAGTTACACGAGCACCGGCACCACGAAGTGAAGCTGCTGAACCTTTGCCTACATCTCCATATCCTGCAACAACAGCAACCTTTCCAGCCATCATTACATCGGTAGCTCTGCGAATTGAATCAACCAATGATTCTTTGCAACCATACTTATTATCAAACTTTGACTTGGTTACAGAGTCGTTGATGTTGATAGCAGGCAATGGCAGTTTGCCATTATGCTGACGCTCCACTAAACGCTGAACTCCGGTAGTAGTCTCTTCAGAAATTCCTTTAATGTCTTTTACTAATTCAGGAAAGCGATCCAATACCATATTAGTAAGGTCACCACCATCATCCAAAATCATATTCAACGGCTTACCGTTTTTAAAGGCATGAAGCGTTTGCTCAATACACCAATCAAACTCTTGTTCATTCATTCCTTTCCAGGCAAAAACAGGAATTCCTGCCTTGGCAATAGCAGCCGCAGCATGGTCTTGGGTTGAGAAAATATTGCAAGACGACCAGGTAACATCGGCACCCAATTCAATCAGTGTTTCAATCAAAACCGCTGTTTGAATAGTCATGTGTAGACAGCCAGCAATGTTGGCACCTTTTAATGGTTTTTTTGCACCAAACTCTTCGCGAAGAGCCATTAAACCGGGCATCTCAGCCTCAGCTAATTTAATCTCTTTACGACCCCATTCGGCCAATGAAATGTCTTTTACTTTGAATTTTGCTTGATCTGTTGCAGTCATGGATGTTATGTTTTTCTTGTTTAATGCTGCCACCCGGCAGGAAAGCGACAAAGGTAAGACAAAGGGATAAGAAATACCATTTGAATTATTAATCTTCTTTAGGTTAAGTAACTGACAAGTAAGTCAATAGTTCTTTGTTGAACTATTGTATACAATTCATGTGTTAATCTTAAAATTTCAAACGAATGAAGACAAAGATTAAGGTGGATATTGTTTCGGATGTTGTGTGCCCCTGGTGTTATATCGGAAAGAGAAGAATTGAAAAAGCGATGACAGCTTTGGCTGACCAATATGAATTTGAGGTAACCTATTTGCCTTTTGAACTGAATCCCTCCACGCCAAAAGAAGGATTTAATCAGAAAGAATATTTAGCAAAGAAATTTGGAGGCGAGGCCCGCTATAATGAGATCACAAATCATGTTGTTTCAGTAGCTGCCGAAGAGGGTTTGGCCTTTGATTTTTCAAAGCAGCATAAGTCGCCCAACACAAGAGATTCTCACCGCATTATCCGATATGCCAAAGAAGAAGGAAAACAATTGGCCGTGAAAGAGGCTTTTATGAAAGCATATTTTGAAGAAGGCATCGATCTCACTAAAAACGAAAATCTACTTTCTGTTAGCGAGAAGGTTGGACTCAATCGTGAAAAGATTTCTCAATTACTTGATTCTGAAGAAGGACTTGCCGAAGTAATACTAGCAGAAAACACCAATCACCAACGGGGCATTTCCGGGGTTCCTTATTACATCATCAATAATCAATATGGAATTTCGGGCGCGCAACCAACCGATGTTTTTATAAAAGCACTTACACAAATAGGAAGTGAATCCGTTGCAACAGAAGGTGAGACCTGTGCGGTCGATGGATCAGATTGCTAATCTTTCTTTTTAATAACTCCGAATCTGTAATAATGGAAGTCCATACACTGGTGCGGCCATCATCCATGCGAGTCCAGATCGGAGCTATCACACCCTTGTGCGCATCGATATTGTTATAATCACCAAAAATTTTGAGTCGGTTGGTATAAAGGGGCTTTCGCTGATTTTGGCTTCTTGGAACGTGCTGCCCCCATCAGTCGAATAAGCGAGATATACATCGGTTTGTAAATCATCGTACGCTCTGCGGTCGTAATATACAATATAAATGTATCCGGTGCCCTGATCAACGGTCATCCAAGGTAGGAACTGATGCTTACCGGGTGCATCTTGATTAATGCGCATAGGTTTGGTCCACAAGTCGCCCTGGTTTGTTGATTTCATAAACCAAATATCCGTATCATCATTCCCGTTTGATTGATCGGCCCATACTAAATATAAACTACCATGAAAACGACCTTTGCTTTGATCAATCATTAGCACAGGCATACCATTGCACCGGCTAATGCCTGGAATATCCATCGACCAACCCGCTTGTTGTTTGGCAATTAGCAAATCGTTGGTAAGCCACGTGTTGCCACCATCAAACGATCTGTCAAAATAAATATTTCCCTGATTGGCCCAAGCCACGTATACCCGACCATTTTCATCCACCGCTGGCACTGCGCCTTCAGTAGTATTGTCGTCATCCACACAATCACCAGGGTTCTGATTTATTTGGACAGCCTTTGTCCATTTTTTTCCTGCATTAGTGGACATACTAAACATGATGTTGGAATGACAGTTTGGATCTTTCAACCCATATTTATCAAACTGTGTCCAGGTGGTGTAAATGTATTGCTTGCGCGGATGTACAGCCGGCCATTGCTTATCCTGATCTTTGGGTGGGTTGTTGCCAATGGATTCGCCAGCGCTCCAACTTTTGCCACCATCGGTAGATTTTTGACTAACGATCCGATCAAGCCACGCATCATTACTTCTCCCCTCCTTGCTAGGATCGGCCAAATGAAAAAAGTAAATGTGTCCCTTTGCATCCGAGATCACGGCTGGGTCTCCATAAACGCCATAAGGAGATTCAAGTTTGGTTTCAGCCGAGGTTTCGCCACCATCATGCGTATATATTGACCGATCAAGCACGACTCCGGCAACAATATTTTTAGGATTTTTTTTGTTAATCGCTATGCTTGGCTCCAAGGGCGGATAAATTCCATCTACTTGCTCAGCTAATTTTATATTCTTGAACTGACCGTGTGCAGCAATACTTATAGTGAAAATTGAAAATAATAGAATCTGTTTCATAGTAATAAAAAACTTTTCGCAATACCAATTCAAAGGTACTTCAAACTTTTTAATATTTCGACCCACTGCTGATAGCCCAAAGCATTCAAATGAAGTCCATCAAAAGTATATGATGATTTCAGTTTACCTTGATCATCCAAAAATTTACCGTATAAATCAATATACGTGTAGCGAAGCCTTTCTGCATACCGCGAAAGCTGGTCGTTAATTGTAAGGATGTGGTTTTCGTTGTCAAACTGTTGTGGAAATTTGTCGACAGTATTATTTATCGGTAAAATACTTTGAACAAAGATTTTAGTTTTAGGCGAACCTGCCTTTACCCGCGATACAATGGTAAAAAATATTTTCGATTACTATCTCATCCGGAATTTTTTTTGACAAGTCATTCGTGCCAATGAGAATAAACAGGCTTGCCGGTTTGAGTTTTACGATTTCATCTATCCGCGCGATAACCCCAAAAGTATTATCGCCCGAAATGCCCCGATTGATAATGGTTGAGTCTTTAAGTAGTTTCTTCCAGTTCCCGCCCTCGGTAATGCTGTTCCCCAGAAAAACCACTTTGCCGGAAATGTTTGTTTCCTTTTTAAATTTTTCTACCCGCACCCAGTAATGTTCGGGCAGGTTGGGTACCGTATCGTAGGTTCTTTTTTGGGCGTATGTTAAGGTTGTCAACAATATTCCCAAAAGGCAAAATATAAAGTTTTTCATTTTAAGATATGGTGAATTTCAACATCTCTAATAACCCGACATACGATTAATCGACAACAATCCAATTTCTTGAAAAGTAAGAATATAGTATTCTAAACACAATTGTTTTACGCTGTTGTGTAAACAATTGCTGAAATGCGGTGTTTAACTGACACAAAAACAACTAAAAACTTAAAAACTATGAAAACTCAAAAATCACTTCTTGTTGTAGGGCTTTTTGCACTATTTACAATTGCCCTTACCAGCTGTGGTGATGGCGGAAAAGCCGCCCGTGAAAAGGCTACAATGGATTCTACCCGCATGGCTGACTCCGTTGCGATGGTAGAAAAGAAAATCGCTGATTCCATTGCAGCATTGCCAAAGACTATCGCTGAAACAGCAATCAATACACCCGCATTAAGCACTTTAGTTGCTGCTCTTTCCGCTGGTGAATTAGTAGACGTGTTTAAAGGAACAGATGCCTTCACGGTTTTTGCGCCAACGAACGATGCCTTTGCAGCCGTTCAATCCACGGTTGATATGCTTCTTAAAGCTGAAAATAAGAGCAAACTTCAGAATGTATTAAAATACCATGTTGTTGCCGGCACAGTAAAAGCAGCCGATTTGAAAGATGGTCAGGAAGTTATCACTTTACAGGGCGAAAAACTTAAGGTTTCCCTGAAGGATGGTAAAGTAATGATTGGTGGCGCAGAAGTTGTAAGTGCCGATGTAGCTGTAAGCAATGGCGTGGTACACGTTATCAACAAAGTATTAGTGCCTAAGAAGATGTAATTCAGTTTACGATTTCGACCTTAGGTTAAAAAGACCCTTCAAGTAATCTGGAGGGTCTTTTCTCTTTAGACGATTTCTGTGTATCATTCTTATCCAATAGAAATTTTGATATGACTACGGCTAAAAACTACACCCTCACGGTTGCCATCACACTGGTAATCGCCAACATGATTGGCACGGGTGTATTTACATCTTTGGGTTATCAGGTGGGAGATTTGCCGTCAGGATTTGTGATTTTGGTTTTATGGTTGTTAGGTGGTATTGTGGCTGTATCGGGTGCGCTTACTTATGCCGAGATTGCTACTACACTTAAAAAGTCAGGTGGAGAATATTTATACTTAAGCAAAATTTTTCATCCGGTTCTGGGTTTCTTAAGTGGCTGGATGAGTGCCCTCGTTGGTTTTGCGGGAGCAATTTCGGCAGTAGCCATTGCCATTGGTGAATACTCCACCGAAGCACTTGGTATTTCTATAAAAGTAATCGCGGTCTTTGCAATCATACTGGTTTCAATAGTCCATTGGTTTGGGGTCAAAGTCGGTGGGCGGGCACAAACATTTCTTACGGGGTTAAAGTTATCCCTGATTCTTTTTTTCTGCATCGCCCCATTCTTTATCACCTCCGTAAGCAAAACAGACATTCATTTTCTTCCGCAACCGGGAGATTGGGATTTAATTGTAAGTCGAGGTTTCGCGATCTCGTTGGTGTTTGTTGTTTATGCCTACACAGGTTGGAATGCATCAGCATACATTGCCGGCAACCTTGATAATCCTTCTCGCAGTTTGCCAACCTCACTCGTACTTGGTACTGTGATTGTTACCGTGATTTATATTTCGCTGAACAGCATGTTTCTTTATACGGCTACTTTTCAGGAGTTACAAGGGCAGAATGATATCGGCAATGTGGTAGCCTACAAATTATTTGGAAGCAAGATTGGATTCCTATTCTCGGTCATTTTTAGCTTCGCCTTGCTTTCCACGTTAAGTGCCATGACTATCGCAGGGCCGCGTGTAACGGAAGCTATGGGCGAGGATTATGCATTACTAAAATCCTTCTCCGTCAAAAACAAATATCACATGCCTTACCTGGCTATTCTTATACAAGCTGGTTGGTCAATCTTTTTGGTGCTTGTAAGTTCATTCAAAGAAATTATTCAGTACATCTCGGTTAGCTTATCCATTTTCACTGTGCTTACAGTATTAGGAGTTTTCTTTCTTAGAAAGCAAAAAATAACCAATGATCACTTTAAGATTCCACTGTATCCGCTACCTCCTATCATTTTTATTATCTGCACGATGTGGATGATCTACTATGTAGCCATTGAAGATTTTAAAATCATTCTCTATTCGTTGGGCACGATGGTACCCGGTTATCTTCTTTATCTGTTTGCGAATCGGTATAAAGAGCCAGAAGTCTAGGCTGGCCGAGATTACAAAATCAAACAGCTTACATCTACTTTTACCGCTTACAAAATTGTATTTCGCAGGGTCATAAACATTTGCTTTATTCCCAGAAATTAGTCAACCATGAAATATTTTCTCCTACTCCTGCTCTTCGTCAGTTCATTCTCTTTCGCGCAAAACTTTACCGGATTTTCGGCTGGTAGCGCCTCAGAGCAAACCAAAGCTGAAGAAACTTTCTTAAAGCAGCAAGAAAGCGAACGCTATAAAAATCATCTTAAAAATCTGACGAAAGAACCGCACATTACCGGCAGCAAAGCCAACGAGCGGGTGCGTGATTACATGGCTGATGTCATGCGCAAAGCAGGATTTCAGGTAGAAATTTTTCCCTATGATATTTATTTGCCGGTTATGCCTGGCACCGCTTCTGCAGAATTGGTAACACCCATCCGATTGCCACTTAATAATAAAGAATACATTCACAAAGAAGATCCCTTTTCATCTGATCCTAATCTTCCGGTAGGATTCAATGCCTATTCGGGCACAGGCGATGTTACGGGTGAAGTGGTGTATGCCAACTTTGGCCGTAAAGAAGATTTTGAAAAACTAAAATCCCTTGGTATTTCTGTAAAAGGTAAAATTGTATTAGCTCGCTATGGTGGGAACTTCCGCGGCTATAAAACCAAATATGCCGAAGAAAATGGAGCTGCCGGATTAATCATTTTTACTGACCCTGGTGATAGCGGTTACGCAAAAGGAATTGTTTATCCTGAAGGTCCATACTACGATGAGAGCAGTATTCAACGCGGTTCATTGCTAACATTAGACTGGACAGGTGATCCCTTAACTCCCTTCGAGCCAGCATTACCCATTGATGGCAAAAGAAAATCACTCGCTTGAAATCAGAATAAGTAAAGGGAATGCACTCCATACCCGTGTTGCCATTGCCCTATGGAGCGGCAAAAGAAATTATTGGTCGAATGAAAGGGCAGGCTGTTCCTTCCGGTTGGCAAGGTGGTTTGCCTTACACCTATCGTATTGAAGGTGGACCAGAATTAAAAGTTAGAGTTAACGTAACTCAAAAAAGAGAAATACAACGCGTGTATAATGTTGTAGGAACCTTGGTAGGTAGCGAAAATCCTGATCAATGGATAATTGCCGGAGCACATTATGATGCCTGGGCCTTTGGCGCTACCGATCCTAACAGCGGCACTGCTATGCTCCTTGCTTTAAGCGAATCTTTAGGCAAACTTTCGCAAGCTGGCCAAAAGCCTAAGAGAACCATAAAGATTGCACACTGGGATGCTGAAGAGCAAGGTGTGATTGGCTCCACCGAATGGGTAGAGCAATTTCGCGATGAACTCGATGCCAAAGGCGTGGCTTACTTTAATGCCGATGGTGCCGTTACCGGAAGAAATTTTGGAGCGGCATCAAGTCCTTCATTAAAAGGATTGGCCATCAACACGACAAAGGCAATCCCCTTTCCGGATTCGTCAAAATCAGTTTATGACGTTTGGCTAGGAAAGCGTACTACACCAGAACCTCCGCTAGGTAATTTAGGTGGTGGATCGGATCACATTGCATTTTATACCCACGTGGGAATTCCGTCATGGAATGGGGGTACCGGTGGCCACAGCATCTATCACTCAAACTTCGACAGCTTCGCTTACTACGAACGTTTTTGTGACCCTACTTTTAAAATGGGTCCATTGGTAGAACAGGTATTTGGTATCATGGCGTTACGTCTGGCTAATGCCGATGTGATTCCTTACGATATCAGCCGGTATGGAACAGACTTGCACACGCACTTTGAAGGCTTACAAAAACTTACGAAAGCTTACGATAAAACACCTACCCCTTTTTCGTTCGATGCCCTTATTAAAGCAGCCGATGATTTGAAAAAAATTGGTGAGGACTGTGAGGCCGCGTTAAAATCGGTGAACCTAAAAAATGCCAAAGCAATTAATCAGGAATTGTTGGCCTTGGAACGTCAATGGATCGACAAAGATGGCATGCAATATGGAAGTTGGTATCGTTCTCTGTATGCATCACCAGATCCGTACAGTGGCTATGCATCATGGATGTTGCCTGCTTTTCAATACGAGGCTTCCATTCGCGAAACAGCAAACCTGAAAAAGTGGGAACAAAAATATCTGGATGCAATTGCTCGTCTGAAAAGCAGAGTAGAAAAAGTTACCGCACTGGCGAAATAATAGTCGCTTAATGATTAAGCTTATCATCCTCTACCCAGTAGCGGATATCTATCAGTATAGCTCCCCAGCGAAAATCATTGCCGGACATCCCGACTCGTAGCTTTCTTCCCAAAAAACAATGAGTTTAAAAGTAAAACCGGAGTTTTGGCGATTTATTTTTTAGACAAGTCTAAAAATTTGTTTAGTTACTTCTAATTATATAAGTTTGCTTATCTAAAGTATGAGATTTTTACTCTCCATAAGCTTTCTCCTTGCACTTCATTCTGGATGGGCTCAAACTGGTACTGTTAAGGGTACTGTTACCAGTGATGGGCAAGCTGTTGTGTTTGTTAATGTGGTGATTCAGGGAACAAACCGTGGTGCCAGCACGGATGAAGAAGGGCATTTTCTTATTGAAGCCATAAGAGAAGGAAAGTATACACTAAAAGTTACGGGTATAGGATATAAACCATTTCAACGTCCAGTTGAAGTCACGACCGGAATTACAACTATAGATGTTTCAATAGAAGAAGATGTTTCGCAGCTCGAAGCGGTAGTTGTTACTGGTACTATGAAGGAGGTAACAAAGATGAATTCATCCATACCCGTTGAGGTTTATTCGCCATCCTTCTTTTTGAAAAATCCTACACCTAATATTTTCGAATCACTTGCATTAGTAAATGGCGTTCAGCCCCAAATTAATTGCAACGTGTGTAACACGGGCGATATCCATATCAATGGATTAGAAGGTCCTTATACTATGATATTAATAGATGGAATGCCAATTGTAAGTAGTCTGGCCACCGTTTACGGACTAGCTGGAATTCCCACTAGCCTGGTGAAGCGAATGGAAATTGTAAAAGGACCTGCATCCACGCTGTATGGATCGGAAGCAGTGGGTGGTGTGATTAATATAATAACCCAGGATCCTACCACTGTTCCCAAACTGAAAGTAGATGCTTTGGGTACAACCATGGGTGAATACAATCTTGATCTCTCGGCTGGATTAAAAGTTAAAAAGTCAGCGAGCGTGATTGGAATCAATTACTTTAACTACAATCAAGAAAAAGATGTCAATAACGACAACTTCACAGATGTAACATTACAAAACAGAATTTCACTCTTTAATAAATGGAATTTTCATCGACCATCAGGCAAAAACTTTTCATTGGCTGGTCGGTATATTTATGAGAATCGTTGGGGTGGCGAATTGCAGTGGACACCTGCCTTTCGCGGAAGCGATCAGATTTATGCGGAATCAATCTATACAAATAGGGCCGAGATAATCGGTAACTATCAGTTCATTAGTAAGTCGCCTTTTTTTATTGATTACTCCTACAATTATCATAAGCAAGATTCTTATTATGGTACTGTAAAATATCTGGCCCATCAACAAGTTGCCTTTGCCCAACTTCGATGGAATAAAAAATTAGGACAGCATGATTTGCTTGCGGGTATTCCCTTTCGTTATATTTTTTATGATGATAACACCGTAGGTACATCAACAAGTGAAGGAGTTAATCAGCCTGATGTAACGTATCTGCCCGGAATATTTGTACAAGATGAAATTCAATTATCCAACACGTTTACCACCTTGGCGGGATTGCGTTATGACCGGCACAATGTGCATGGTAACATTTTTACTCCGCGGCTTAGTCTAAAGTATTCTCCCAACAAGGATAATACGATCCGGCTTACCGGAGGCAGTGGCTACCGGGTGGTTAATCTCTTTACAGAAGATCACGCAGCCCTTACCGGATCGCGCGAAGTGGAAATAGAAAATGATCTGGACCCCGAACAATCATGGAATATAAATCTCAACTACGCACGAAACATTGTTCTATCCAAAGGATTTGTAAATCTGGATGCCAGCTTATTCTATACGTATTTCACAAATAAAATTGTTGCTGATTTTAAAACTGATCCTAATAAGATTATTTATAATAATCTAGATGGCTATGCAGTATCACGCGGTATTACACTCAATGCAGATATTGCCTTTGCCAATTCGCTAAAAGTTATCTCTGGGGTCACGTTAATGGATGTCTATCAAATAAATAATCCCGGAGAGACAGAAACTAAAATTCAACAACTGCAGGCGCCTGGGTTTTCGGGTACCTTTACGGTTAGTTATACGATCGGCAACTCAGTTACTTTAGATTTAACCGGTCGCGTTACCGGTCCCATGCTATTACCTGTTGTGCCCAACGATTACCGTCCGGCAGAATCACCTTGGTTTGGATTAATCAACATGCAGATAAGCAAAGTGATAAATAAGAATCTTGAGATTTATGGTGGTGTAAAAAATCTCCTCAACTTTATTCCAAAGAATCCATTACTGCACCCTGATGATCCGTTCGATAAAGCAGGTGGTAAGTATTTTGATGATAATGGAAATCCCAGACCTGACACCAATCCTTACGGATATACCTTTGATACAACCTACAATTACGCGCCCTTGCAGGGAATCAGGGATTTGTTGGCTTACGGTGGACGATTAATTAAAACTCGATTTTTAGCTAAAAAACAAGTTATGTGGAGATTAGGGTTTTATTTTCCGCATAATGTGCGGTGAATAATTTCAAATAATGGAAATATTGCCTTTATTTACCGCACATTATGCGGAGAAAAGCAAAATATATTCATCAATTATCCGGCTGGCCAGCATTTGTTTGGGATCATGAAAAAATGGTTCAGCCATTATCTAAAGTTCGCCATCGTCAGGGAAAACTATTAGGGCGAATGGAGGCGTTAGGTTTTCGGCTTCGCGAAGACGCATCCTTGCAAACACTCACCACAGAAATAGTAAAGTCAAGCGAAATTGAAGGTGAGATACTTGCCACCGATCAGGTTCGTTCTTCGCTTGCGCGGAAGTTAGGTCTTGATGTTGCTGGTCTTGTTCCATCGGGCAGGCATGTCGATGGTATAGTTGAACTAATGTTGGATGCAACGCTTCATTTTGATCAGCCACTTACCGAAGAACGTTTGTTCTCCTGGCATTCCTTGCTATTCCCTACAGGAAGAAGCGGGATGTACAAAATTACAGTTGGAAACTGGCGTATTGATGAGCAAGGTCCCATGCAAGTGGTTTCAGGAGCCATGGGGCGCGAGCGGATACATTATCAAGCACCGGATGCCAATAAGGTAGCTGATGAGATGATTACATTTTTAAATTGGTTTAATGCCAATCAGAGAATTGATCCGGTACTGAAAGCAGCACTTGCTCATTTTTGGTTTGTAACCATTCACCCTTTTGATGATGGCAATGGTCGCATTGCCCGCGCGATCTCTGATATGCAGTTGGCACGATCGGATGGTAGCACTCAACGCTTTTACAGTATGTCGGCACAAATCCGAAAAGAACGCACAGCTTATTATGATTGTCTGGAAAAAACTCAAGGTGCTACACTCGATATAACCGAGTGGATAATGTGGTTCATAGAAAATCTCGATCGTTCAATAAAAGAAACCGAAGGAAACCTACATGAACTATTAAGCAAAACAAAGTTTTGGGAAAAGCACAACGCAAAAGTGTTAAATGCACGACAGCGCATGATGCTCAATAAACTGTTCGACAATTTTGAAGGCAAGTTAACAACAGGTAAATGGAGTAAAATGGCAAAGTGTTCATCCGACACAGCCTTACGCGACATTCAATCATTGATTGATCAGGAAATATTAGAGAAAGAACCCGGTGGTGGCCGTAGTACGCGTTATAGGATAAA
Organism: Flammeovirgaceae bacterium; assembly: GCA_016712035.1. Taxonomy (GTDB): domain Bacteria; phylum Bacteroidota; class Bacteroidia; order Cytophagales; family Cyclobacteriaceae; genus ELB16-189. The sequence goes on from JADJRT010000020.1 coordinate 23,187, forward strand.
AACTGTCTAACGCAAATAGTTTATTTTGAGAATGTTCCCTTGAACAAATCAAAAAGAAATTGAATGATGATCGAAATAAACAAAAGGACTACAAAAATGCAATATAGGATGGTATATACCACTCAAGAGGTAAATCAGTTGAAATAGCCAAACCAATGGATGGAATTAGCGCCACTATTAAATAAAATTTTACCTGAATGCAGTAGATATTTTTTCATCAGTAGTGTAAAATAAACTAAACAGGCATGATTAAACTGATCTTTTACTTCTTCACCAACACCGCCTCCTCAACAATAAAATTGCCATGCTCCAAATCATCATCATTAAGTTTTAGTTTGCCTTTAATCCGGATAAACTGATCGCCTTCAAACTTGGGTGTGGTTGCTTTAAAATAAACTTCAGCAATTGATTCGGGACCGGCACCGCCACAAAAAAAACATTGGCTATATGGAAATTTGGAAAGTATGATGTAGGCATTCCCTTCCACATCAATCGGAAGATAATAGCCTTCCAAATCAATTTCTTTGCCGACACTTGCTGTTAACTCGGCAGGAAATGTTGGAAATAAAAAATACTCACCAGCCCCCTGATTGTACTTGGCATCAAATTTTGTTTTGGCAAATCGCTCCCAGCCATCCGTTTTGGTTTGTGCAAAACCAGAGATAGACACAGAGATCAAGATTAAAAGAAGAATGTTTCTATTCATAATCGGTAATTGTGCATAAAAATAATCAATTCAATATTCCCTTATTCTTAAAACATGATGAGTGGAAATTAGTTTCCGGCTAGGACCTTATGGATATCCGTTCTATACGCCTGTATCGCAGGAATGAGCGAACAAAGAATTCCCAGAAATAAACTCCCCAGTAATAGAAATGCCTCCTCTTTATAAAAGGCCCATGCGTTTATACCGGTCCGCTGACTCTCTTCAAGAATTGTAGTGAACAAAAATAAAACGCCATGCCCAAGCGCTAAACCAAACATGCTTCCCGCTAAGGTTAAAGTAATTCCTTCTAACTGAGTTATCACGAACAACTTCGTGCGACTGGCACCCATCGAACGCATAATCGCCAAATCATATTGCCGCTCTTTCAAAGAATTATACAACGCAATAAAAATACTGATGGCCGATATAAAAATTAGCACGTAAGCAAAACCCGTCATCAACTCAACGCCAACGCCAAGTATCGAAAAAAGGCGGGCAGCTTCAAACGCAGGTGAGGCGGCCTGCATATTAGTTTGACCATTGATATATCGGGGTAGTTGAATAGCTGCTATTGGGTTGCGATACTTAATTAACAAGGAAGTTATTTCCAGCGTTGAATCCTGCGCCATAGCCGTAGGTACCAATACAGAATGGCTGCTTAAAGTATCAGCAACGTTACTTGAATCTTCCACATGAGCATCATGGACTTTCCAGATGCTTGATACATTGGTCAAAATTAAATTATCAAGAGGGCCGGTTGTGCGCTTCAAAATCCCCATTACCACAAACGGATTCTCATCATGCGCATGACCTTCTTTACTTAAACCGTGAGCGCTTGAAAACGTATCGCCCACTTTTAATTGAAGCAATTGAGCCGTGTTAGCACCCAACACAACTTCCAGATCTGCGGCCCACCAAACTCCTGCAGTCAATTCCGCGTTATACAATTCCGCGTAGGCGCGATTGGTTCCGATAATCCGAAAGTTTTGATAGCTATCGCCTAATGCTAACGGGATAGCGTTTTTCACTAATCGGTGCTTAGCCAGGCGGTCCGCATCAATCAGTTTTATATTTCCTGTTGGATAATCAATATGAAAAATATTACAAAGAATTAGTTGTAACGGACTTCCCTTCGCGCCTACCACTAAATCAATTCCTTTCGTGTTATCAGAAATCTTTTCTTTCATCTGATTGCTGAACACAAGCAGAATGGTGATGACAGCAATACCCAATGACAATAAAAAAATATTAAGCAGTGTATTAAGTGGCCGCGCTTTTAAATAACTAATAACAAGTAAAAAAAGATTCATACGAGATGGATCTGATTTTTTACTTTGTCTTTTAATCGTTGATCGTGTGTGGCTATAATCAATGTTGCCTTATTTTGATTTGCCACGGATACCAGCAAATCACTCACGCGATTACAATTTTTGTCGTCTAAGGCGGAGGTTGGCTCATCTGCCAGGATAACCGCAGGTTTATTTAACACAGCCCGGGCAATCGCTACACGTTGTGCCTGACCCAGACTTAAGTCTTGGATGCGCGCGTGTTTCTTGTCGGCAATACCCAACTCATCCAACACTTCGTCCACCCGTTCACTACTTTGATTCAAGCCTGCAAGAAACGGGGCCATAAGTAAATTCCTTTCAACAGTTAGCGCCTGAATTAAATGATTGCGCTGAAATATAAATCCATAATGCTGTCCGCGAAAGCGATCGAGTTGGTGCTCGGATAGTTTTGAGATATCCGTGCCAATTACTTCCAGATTTCCTTTTTGAGATTTTAGCAAACCACCCAACAAATGTAGTAAGGTTGTTTTACCACTCCCCGACTCACCTAATAACAACACTTGCGAACCTGATTCGATGGTAAGATCAGTAAACAAAATCTCTTTTGAAGATGGGTACGTGTAGGCCAGGGATTTAGTCTTGATCATGGATGGTTGTAAATAAAAAGTCGCCTAAAAGTAAGGCGACTTTTTAGGTTTCGTTTACTTAATCAAGTTTTAAGGGATCATAATTTTTGAATGGTGAAATGCTCACCTTTTCCATAACTACCCGATACTCCGGCCATGTTTGTTCATAGAACTTGTTAACACGCTTCACCAATTCAGCCATAGCATCTTGCGCTTGTTTATACACACGCTGATCAGTAGCCGAAACCGGATCTTTAGAAGTAGCGATGTACCGTTGCGCGATAAAAATATAACTTACCGGTGTAGGGTCTGGCTGACGAACAATACCTTGCCGTTTATCATCTTTGCCAACAATGTAATCCATTATAGCGGCAATGCTATCCTTAACAACTTTTGTTTTGTCCATTGCATCTTTTAGATCATCGCGTTTTTCACCTTTCATTTTCTTTTCATACTCATCCGCTATTTCTTTTGATTCGCGTAACTGATTCATGGCTTGCGCAGCTTTGCCTGTAAGAGTTTGCAAATCTTTAATCATAGTATAACGAGCTGTGATGGTAGACTCAGGCGTATTAAAGCGTGGATCCGATTTCACCAGAATAATAGTGGAGTCCTTTTTATCACCAACCGTTAATCTCAGTTTATAAGAACCTGGCAATACCTGCGATCCGCCCGGCTCGGGAGCATTGGCACGTGGCTTCTCGCGCGAAGGTCGTGCCGATCCTTTTTCATTCATGGACCAGAACATCCTGCTAATGCCATTGTCCTCCGGTGCTTTTTGTTTCACCGTACGAATCTTCTCGCCTTTTGAATTGAAAACCTCCAAAGTGATTGAATCGTATTTAACTTTGCTTCCTGGCTTTTCTTCTTTCTTAACTTCAACTGGTTTTACTTCTGATTTTTTATCACCCTTTTTAGAATCGCTTTTAGCAGGCACGGGCACAGCTTCTTTCTTCTCTTCCGGTTTATTCAATACATAGGATATCATAGCCCCCGAGCGTTTATTCTCACCCTGAAACATAGCATTGCCCGGAAACAAGACCCCGGCCGGATCTTGAAAAGTTACCTGATAGGCATCGGGTGGTGAAAAGACATGCAGCGGTTTTGTTAAAATCTGTAATCCCTCTTTTGCTATCTGGCGCAATGGCCGGATATCATCCAATACATAAATGGCACGACCAAAAGTACCAATCACTAAATCGTGCTCACGCGGATGGATAACCAAATCCATGGTAGGCACCCCGGCTGGAAATTCGTTTGTCCATCTCGTATACGTTTTGCCATCATCCAAACTAACAAACAAACCATTTTCTGCTCCTACAAAAATTAACTTAGGTTCCACAACATCCTGTACAATAGCCAACGTAAAGTTATTATCGCCAAGCTGACTTGCCGACACCATGCTTTCCCACGTCTGACCATAATCGCGTGAACGAAATAGATAAGGTTTGTAATCAAACAGACGATAGTTATTAACTACCACAAATACTTCGCCTGCTTTATAGGCAGACGCTTTTACTTGCGGTATCCAGGCGCCTTTAGGCATTCCAGCAATTTTACTGGTTACATCAGTCCAGGTTTTTCCACCATCGCGTGTCAGTTGCACTTTACCATCATCCGTTCCTATCCAGATCAACCCTTTCTCCACCGGGCTCGGTGCAATGGCCAAAATTGTACAATGATTTTCAGCACCGGTAGCATCCATCGTTATACCACCGCTCTCGTGTTGCTTTTGTTTTTCCGGATCGTTGGTTGTTAAATCAGGTGAAATAATTTCCCAGGTATCGCCTTTGTTGTTCGACTTGTGAACAAACTGACTTCCATAATAAATGGTGTTATTATCAAAGGGATCGAGAGCAAAGGCTGAATTCCAGTTAAACCTTACTTTCAATTTTGCATCGGGGTGCGTGGGTCTGATTGTTTTCACATATCCCGTCTCACGATCATAACGTCCCAAATTACCTTGCTGCGACATCGAATAGCCATAGCGATCATTATCCGGATCGGGCGTTACATCAAAGCCATCACCAAACATAACAGGCTGCCAATAATAGTTTCTAATGCCATCATCCTTCCAGGTATAGCCAGGCCCAGCCCATGAACCATTATCCTGCAGGCCGCCATACACATTATAGGGGTGAGCCATATCTACATTAACATGGTAAAATTGTCCGACAGGGATATTGTCAATGAAGTGCCAGCTCTTTCCCATGTCACGTGAAATATTTAACCCACCATCCTTACCTTCAATGATAAACGAACGATCTTCGGGATGAATCCACCAGGCGTGATGATCGGGATGAACACCCGAGTAGGGCAACAATTTGCTAAAAGATTTACCGCCATCTTCGCTCATATTTACTTCCGAGTAAATCGTGTATAAGCGGTTTTCATTTTTTGTGTCAACATAAATTTCTGAATAATAAAAAGGACGGTCTCCAATCTCATCCATATTATCATTCATCTTTTTCCACTTTGTGCCACCATCGGTTGATCGATATAAAGCATTCTTTTTATTTTCAACCAACGCATAAACAACATCCGGCTTACTACGTGCAATGGCTAACCCAATTCTACCCAATTCACCTTCGGGTAACCCTTCCTTATCGCTAAGTTTAGTCCAGGTTGCTCCGCCATCTATAGTAACATGCAATCCTGAACCCGGTCCGCCTGAGTTAAATGTCCACGGCTGCCTGCGATGTTGCCACATGGCCGCAAATAATTTATTTGGATTGGACGGATCCATAACTAAATCGGCACAACCCGTTTTATCATCCACAAACAATATTCGCTTCCAGGTTGTCCCGCCATCGGTAGTTTTATATACGCCTCGCTCGGGATGTTCGCCCCAAGGCGAACCAATAGCCCCAACATAAACTGTATTAGGATTTTTCGGATCGATAACGATGCGATGAATATGCCGCGTCTTTTCAAGACCCATTAACTTCCATGTTTTCCCGGCATCTAAGCTTTTATAAATACCATATCCCCCATTTAAACTATTGCGTGGATTTCCTTCACCGGTACCTACCCAAAGTACAGCCGGGTTATCTTGTTGAATAGCAATTGCCCCAATGGCTAACGTGGCCTCCTTATCAAACACAGGTTCCCAATTAATTCCAGCACTGGTTGTTTTCCATAAACCGCCAGAGGCTGCACCTGCATAAATAATATCGGGATTGGAAACTACGGCATCGATAGAAGTAATTCGACCACTCATACCAGCCGGACCTATTGATCTCGGCTTCATACCTTTGAGCTTTTCCATATCCAGCTTTTGAGCCGATACAGAGATTCCCAAGACCAAAGTAAGGGCGTAGAGAATTATATGTTTTAATTTTATCATGGATTTGAAATTTTTAATGCGGCAAGATAGCTGATAGAAGAACGACTGAATGATACTGAGATAAGTATTACCTGAATAATGGGATAAGTAGCAAGGAACTTATTTGAATGGTAATGCTAATGATCAGTAAATCGGATCTCTTTAAGGTCATAAGCCTGAATTGCGTTATCCGTTTGAACAAGCAATTGCCCCTGTAAATCAACCCCAACCATTGTACCCTGTATCGATCCTGTAGATGTGTTGAAAAAATGTTGCTCACCCAACCGATAGAGATTTTTCAGATAGTCAGCTTTCAGCAAATCCTGCTTTCCATCACGAAGTTGAAGGTATCGGATTTCAATAACCTGAAGCAAAGCATGAAGTTCATTTTCTAAATCATAATCAAATCCAGTTTGCTGTTTTAACGATGTAGCATTTAGCTTATAAAAAGTCAACTGATTAATATTCAAACCAATACCCACCACAGAGAATTGAATGATACTTCCTGAAATAGAATTTTCAATAAGAACACCACACACTTTTAGCCCATCTACGAGAACATCATTAGGCCACTTTACCTTAACCGAACCTTTCACTTTACTTCTTACATAATCGGCTATCCCCAAAGCAATAACCCGAGTTAACCAAAATTGCTGATCAGGTTTTAAAAAAGTTGGTTTAAAAATTAATGAAAGGGTGAGGTTCTTACCGGGCTCCGATGTCCAGGTGCTTCCGCGCTGCCCTTTCCCCGCTACTTGGTGGTCGGTGATCACCAAGGTACCCTCAATGGCAGAATTGCGTTGACCGAGGTCCATTGCAATTGTATTTGTCGAGTGACATTCTGGCACAAAAACAAGGTTCTTTCCTATGAAAAGGGTGTTGGCAGGGATTTTATACAAGGTATTTTGGTTAACTTTGTAGATTGTACTAATTAAAAAAACTCGAAGATAGTTAATGGCTAAAAAAAAGAAGGGTGTTGATTCTGAAAAACTTAGTGACGCTATAGTAAAGGGAATGCAGGAAAAGAAGGCTTTCGACATTGTAGTGATGGATTTGAGAAAGGTAAAGAATGCAGTGGCCGATTATTTTGTTATTTGTTCCGGAGGTTCAGACAAGCAATTGGAAGCTATTAGTGACTCAATTGATGAGATTGTATTCAAAAAGGTAAAAGAAAAACCCTGGCACATGGAGGGTAAAAGCAATAAAGAGTGGATGATTCTCGACTATATCTCTGTGGTGGCTCACATTTTTCGCAAAGACCGCAGGCAATTCTATTCGTTGGAAAAATTATGGGGCGATGCCGAAATCACCGAAATAGAAGATTAAAAGAACATTAAAGTATAATAAGACGTTATTCAATTTGTAATTTATAGCAATGGCAGACAAAGAAAGAGATAAGAAAATTGTACCACCCAAGGTACCAAAGCCCAATTACCAAATGTGGATTATTCTGGCTTTGGTGGCCGTTATTTTGGGAATCAGTTACTTCAACCGAACAGGCGAATTAGTTGAAATACAAAACAACCGTTTCGAAGATATGGTGCAGGCGCGAGATATAAAGCGACTGATGCTTATCAAAAACGAAGAATTAGTCGAAATCACGCTTAAAGCTGAAGCGCTTCAAAACGCCAAGTATAAGCAAGAAATCGAACGAAGCAGTCCTTTTGGTGTTAATGCCAGTGGCCCACACTACAAACTTAAAATCGGTTCGATCGATAAGTTTCAGGAGAACTATCAACAGCTAACCAAGAATATACCACGCGAACAACAAGTAGACTTACAATTTGAAGATCGACAGGATTACACCAATATGTTCTTCAACATAGGCTTTTTGGTTTTACTTGTTTTCGGATTTTGGATGTTGATGCGCAGAATGACGGGTGGCGGTGGACCGGGTGGTCAGATTTTTAACATCGGAAAATCGAAAGCTGCCCTTTTTGATGCAGAGAGCAAAGTAAAAATTACTTTTGCTGATGTAGCAGGACTTGAAGAAGCTAAAGAAGAAGTAAAAGAGATCGTTGACTTTCTTAAAACGCCACAGAAGTTCACCAAGCTGGGCGGAAAAATTCCTAAAGGTGCGCTGTTGGTTGGCCCTCCCGGTACGGGAAAAACATTGTTAGCAAAAGCAGTAGCAGGTGAAGCCGGGGTTCCTTTCTTTTCCCTGTCAGGATCTGATTTTGTTGAAATGTTTGTGGGTGTTGGTGCTTCCAGGGTTCGTGACTTATTTAAGCAAGCGAAAGAAAAAGCACCTTGTATTGTTTTCATTGATGAGATTGATGCTATTGGTCGCTCGCGCGGAAGAGGTCAACTTCCTGGAGCAAATGATGAACGGGAAAACACCCTTAACTCTTTGCTGGTTGAAATGGATGGTTTCGCTACCGACAGTGGAGTAATTATTCTTGCCGCTACCAACCGCCCTGATGTACTTGATTCAGCATTATTAAGACCGGGTCGTTTTGACCGTCAGATAAGTATAGACAAACCAGACATTGCTGGTCGCGAACAAATCTTTAAAGTACACTTGAAGCCAATCAAGATGTCGAAAGATGTAGATGTTAAAAAGCTAGCAGCTCAAACTCCGGGTTTTGCCGGAGCAGAAATTGCCAACGTCTGTAACGAAGCGGCCTTAATCGCTGCTCGCAAAGACAAATCAGAAGTGGAGATGCAGGATTTCCATGATGCCATCGACCGGGTTATCGGAGGTCTTGAAAAGAAAACAAAAATTATATCGGCTGAAGAAAAGAAGATAGTTGCTTACCACGAAGCGGGTCATGCTGTTGCTGGTTGGTTTTTGGAACATGCCGATCCATTGGTGAAAGTCAGCATAGTTCCACGCGGGGTTGCTGCGTTGGGATATGCCCAATATTTGCCGAAAGAACAGTTCCTTTATCAGACTGAACAATTGATGGATGAAATGTGCATGACCTTTGGAGGTCGGGCTGCTGAAGAAATTGTTTTCGAAAAGATTTCTACAGGCGCCTTGAGTGACCTGGAGCGCATAACAAAAATGGCGTACAGTATGGTAACTGTATATGGAATGAATAAGGAGATTGGAAATATGTCTTTTTATGATTCGAAACAATCAGACTATACATTCAACAAACCTTATTCAGACGCAACGGCTGAGAAAATAGACAAAGAGGTTAAGAAGATTATTGATGAGGCCTACGAAAGGACTAAAAAGCTCTTAGAAAAACATCGCGATCATTTAGAAACCATTGCAAAGGAGTTATTAGAAAAGGAAATCTTATTTCAATCGGATTTGGAACGCCTGATTGGCAAGCGACCTTTTGCGAATCAAACAACATATGAGAAATTCACAAACACCCAGGTTCCACCCTTGAAAAGTGAAGAAGCAACACCTGCGCTAAATGGAACGGAAGCGAAGGAACCCGAACCTGCACCAGAAGTTAGCGGGGATTCCACAAAATAAAATCAAGAAAACTAAAAGCCTTTCGGTGAAAACTGAAAGGCTTTTTTCATTGCTTCACTTTTACCGTTATTTGTATTGATGGCTCATGCTCTTCAGATACCCGCAGGAAAAAAAATATACTTCGCTTCAGATTTTCATTTGGGTGTGCCCGATCATACCTCCAGCATTGCACGCGAAAAAAGAATTGTAGCCTGGCTTGACACAATCAAAGCGGACGCCCATGCGATTTATCTATTAGGGGATATCTTTGATTTTTGGTTTGAGTATCGTCATGCTATTCCCAAAGGATTCATACGACTTCAAGGCAAGTTAGCCGAACTCCGCGATCAGGGCATGCCCATTTATTTCTTCACGGGTAATCATGACATGTGGCTTTTCGATTACTTTGAAAAAGAACTTGGCATTATCATTTACCACGAACCACAAGAGTTGATAAATAATAATCAAAAACTTCTCATCGGCCATGGAGATGGCTTAGGACCGGGTGATTCAACGTATAAATTTCTAAAGAAGATCTTTAAAAGCAGCGTCAGCCAATGGTTGTTTGCACGAATCCATCCTAACCTGGGTATTCGATTCGCTAATTATTGGAGTCGAAAAAGTAGAATCAGCAATACAAAAATGGAAGAGAAGTTTGCCGGGGAAGAAAATGAATACCTACTGGCATATTGTCGCGAACTTGAAAAGACTGCGCACCATGATTTCTATATTTTTGGTCACCGACACTTACCCCTCGACTTATCAGTAGCTCCTAACAGCCGGTATATTAATCTTGGTGAATGGGTACACTTCGATACCTATGCGGAGTATGATGGTAAAAATGTGTTGTTAAAGAAATTTGAAATAAATGCGTAACCGTTTTTACTTTTTTTCCTTTGGATTACTGATATGTCTCCTCCTATCGGGGTATGTCGGCTATGCGCAAACAGATCTTAAAAAATTTAAAGAATGGAAAGCGAAGAATATTTCATCCATTACACTAGATCGGTTGGGTGATTTTTTTATAATCAATAAAAATGGTACAATCAAAAAATATGATCCCACCGGAAAGCAAATGGCATCGCTTTCAAAAGCATCAACAACGTTAGTTGAGCCGTGGTATCACCCAAGTATTTTCACCTATTCAAGACAAAAGCAAACCTACTCGTTGTATGGCCGAAATTTTGAAAATAAGGTTGCCTATCATATCGAACCCGCGCTGGCTATTGAACCCTTCCTCGTATGTCCTACTCATGACAACAAGCTTTGGATTTTAGACAAAGCAGATTGGTCTTTGAAAAAAGTTATTCCGGGCAGCAGTGAAGTTCTTCAAGAGTTTACTATCAGTTCTGAGGCTATCAATACCGATACGGAGTTTACCTATCTTCGAGAATATCTGAATCTTATTTTTCTGGTGGATAAAAATTCAGGTATACTGGTTTTAAATCATTTAGGACAAGAAATAGAAATTATACCAATAAAAAATCTACAGCAATTTTACTTTTTTGGAGAAGATCTATATTACCTTGAAAACAATCAGTTAAAGTTTTTTAACCTACGCACCGAAGAAACCTACCAGGTAGATCTCCCAGGTAAAGTTGTGCATGCCTTAATGACTGATGAGTACATCTTAACCATAAATTCACAAAATCAGCTTACGCTTTATTCGTATACAATGGCTCCCTGAGCCTTTTAAGTGTGTTCATTTTTGAACATCTTTGTACGCATAAGCACAATTCAAATTAGAAAAACGCCATTTACGGACGGTTTTGCTAATGGCATAATTTTCTCTCTATACAGATTAACTTAAATCTACTCCCTGTGAATGAAGGCGGCAAAATTCTGATGATCGATGACGATGAAGATGTTCTTTTGGCAGCTAAAATGTTGTTAAAGAAATCGGGCCATCAGGTAATCATCGAAAAAAATCCAAACAAGATTCCATTTCTTCTTAATAACGACACGTACGATGTGATTTTGCTGGACATGAATTTCAGCAAAGATACTACCAGTGGTAAAGAAGGCTTTGAATGGTTAAAGCAGATCAAAGAGCGTGACCCTAACGCTGTGGTAATTATGATTACCGCTTTTGGTGATGTGGAGATGGCCGTGCGGGCTTTAAAAGAAGGGGCTACCGATTTTATTTTAAAACCCTGGCAAAATGAAAAGTTGGTGGCCACAATTTCTACCGCCATCAAACTAAAAAAATCGTATAACGAGGTTGACAAATTGCGCAAAGCCAAGCAAATGCTTGAAGAGCAAATCAGTCAACCTTTTCGGGATATTATTGGTCAGAGCGATGTGCTCAATCAGGTTTTTGGGTTGATCGACAAAGTGGCAAAAACCGATGCCAACATTTTGATTTTAGGTGAGAATGGAACGGGCAAAGAGTTGGTGGCCCGAGCCATCCATCAAAAGTCGATGCGGAACAACAATTCGTTTGTTGCTGTCGACATGGGCGCGATTACAGAAAGTCTTTTTGAGAGTGAATTGTTTGGGCATAAAAAGGGATCGTTTACCGATGCACGTGAAGACCGGCCCGGGCGATTTGAACTTGCTAATGGCGGTACGTTATTCCTCGATGAAATCGGAAACCTAAGTATGAATTTGCAAAGCAAATTACTAAGCGCTTTGCAAAGCCGACAAGTTACCCGTGTGGGTGCCAACCAAGCTATGGATGTTGACATCCGATTAATCTGTGCTACCAATATGCCCTTGCATCAAATGGTGAGCGAAGGAAAATTCCGACAAGATTTACTGTACAGAATAAATACTGTGGAGATTACCTTGCCCCCATTAAGCGATCGGATTGACGATATCCCCATGCTTGCCAATCATTTTTTAAATCATTATTCAAAAAATATCGGAAAGAAGTGTTAAGCATTTCGCCCGAGGCAATGAATAAATTAAAAAAATATCCATGGCCTGGAAACGTGCGCGAACTACAGCATGCTATCGAGCGTGGTGTAATCATGGCCGACTCACCTACTCTTCAGGAAAGCGATTTTCTATTTAGCAGAAAAGGTACGGACGAAATTGCCAATGATACACTAAATCTGGATGAAGTTGAGAAAGCTGCCGTGGTAAAAGCGATTCAATTGCACAACGGAAATATTTCGAAAGCCGCTGAAGAACTTGGGCTAACCCGTGCTTCCCTTTATAGAAGGATGGAAAAATATGGGATTTAATGAATATTAACTGGCGATCGCCATTAGTAACACGAGTAGGCATTCTGCTGGCCACCATGGTTGTATTTGCCATTGTTGTGTCCTCCACAGACCGTAGTTATTTTCTTATTCTGGCGTTGCTAGGCGCCATTCTCTTTCAGGTAACCAAATTGATGAAGGTGTTAGAATCATCAAACGAAAATATCACCTCGTTTTTAGATGCCATCCGATTTGATGACCTCTCTCAAAGTTTTAAAACGGAGAGTGATGATCCAACCATTCAAAATTTACATCGGGAACTCAACGAAGCGATAGCAAAACTTCGATTGTCACGCAAAGAGAAGGACTCGGAATATCAGTTCTTCAAAAATATTGTCCAACATGTAGCTATAGGCCTATTGACCTTTAAGCGCGATGGTTCCATTCAGATTATGAACACAGCCGCAAAGCGATTGCTACGCATTACGAAAGCCGATCATATCGAAGATCTGAAAGAAGTAAGCGAAACCTTGGTTGATACATTTGTGAAACTAAAAACCGGAGGTCGCGAATTACTACAGCTTAAGTTTGGTGATGAAACTATTCAACTATCGGTGTTCGCTATAGAACTTACCTTGCGCGATGAAGAAGTAAAGCTTATTTCCATGAATAATATTCAGAGTGAACTAGAAGAAAAAGAAATGGAGGCCTGGCAAAATCTGGTTCGGGTGCTCACGCACGAAATTATGAATTCGGTTACGCCAATCTCTTCGTTGGCTGGCATTGTTGAAGAGGACTTGAAAAGTAGGATCGATCAGCAAACCGAAAGACCTTTAACAAAAGAGGAATTGGAAGACATGTACTTGTCGTTGCAAACAATCACCAGACGAAGTGGCGGGCTAATTCGTTTTGTAAAAGAGTTTAAAAATCTAACGCATATTCCAAAACCTAAATTAGCAGAAATACCGGTTAAGGAATTGTTAGAGGCACTAGCTATCCTTCACAAAAAAGAACTAGCCGATCATGCCATAACCATCACCGTAACGATTAGCCCCGAAAATCTATATATCCTGGCAGATAAAACCATGATCGAGCAAGTGTTGATTAATTTACTCAAGAACGCCATACAAGCGTTTGCTGAACAGTCTGATAAAGAAATCAACTTGACAGCTTATTCGAATGAAAAAGGCAGGGCGGTTATCTCTGTTAAAGACAATGGGGCCGGCATTGATCCAGACGCACTTGAAAAGATTTTTATTCCTTTCTTTTCTACAAAGAAATCAGGCTCGGGTATTGGACTAAGTTTGTCGAAGCAGATTATGAGACAGCATGAAGGTAATATCACAGTGAAATCTTCCTTAGGTGAAGGCACCGAATTTTTACTACGGTTTTAAACTTGCCGAACAGCCAATAAAAAATCCCGAAAGATTCTTAGCTTTGAACAACTTACAATCCTATGCAGGACGTTCAAAAGAAAGTACACGGCATCCTTACTGAAAAATTAGGTATCCCTGACTCTGAAATTACTCCCGATGCAAGCTTCGTAAAAGATCTTGGTATCGATTCGTTAGATTATGCCGAACTGGTAATGGAGTTTGAACAAACCTTTGATATAAAAATCCCGGATGATGATGCCGAAAAGATGCAAACCATTGGTCAGGCCATCAGCTATATTGAAGGAAAACTAGCTTAGCTAGTTGATTGGAGTTCATAGTAGCTACAAAATCTTTTCATTCGACCAGCTTCTTGTATAAGAAATGGACTACCCTGCGGAAAATTATTAATGGGGGAATAATACCACCCATTCGCACTTTCATTCCAATAGACAACGAATTTCTCAAACGAGAGCATCAATACATCCCATTCGTAAATCTCTTCGTCTTCTTTATCGAACAACCCGGTAAACTGAAGCAGAATATGATCTTTCTTGAAGAGTTCGCCCTTATTGCAATCAATGGAATTTAACCGCATTACTAAACGGTTTTCAACAGCCCAGGCTTTAAATTTTATTTTACGCTTTTTAAATTCCATAATGAATCTACCTTTACCAAGGCGTGTAATCGATGAACGAAAATAAGAAGGTATTATTTATAATCAATAAATACTCGGGTACCGGATATCGATCTCAGGTTGAAGGGGCTATTCTTTCACAATGCTATCAACTTGGACTAGAGGCCACCTTGGAGTTCACCAAAAGTCGTGGCCATGCAACTGAACTTGCACACCAGGGTACGTTGGATAAGAAATATGAAACGATTTTTGCCGTAGGCGGTGATGGCACGGTCAATGAAGTTGCAAAAGCCGTTGTTCACTCCAATCAGGTTATGGGTATTCTGCCTTGCGGTTCGGGTAATGGACTTGCGAGGCATCTGGGCATCCCCATGAAAATTAAGATGCATTACCCATGATTGGATCTGCATCGGTTATTGCGATGGATTCCATGCTGGTGAATGAGCAGCTGTCAATCAATATTTCAGGTATTGGATTTGATGGACACATAGCCGGCATGTTCGGTAAAGATGGTAAACGTGGCCTGATCAGCTATTGTAAATTAGTATTGCGAGAGTTTCTGCGCTACAAAGAATTTGAAGTCAACTTTCAAATTGATGATTCATCCTTTCATCAAAAGGCTTTCGTGATTGCCTTTGCGAACTCATCGCAGTTTGGAAACAACGCGCATATCGCACCCCATGCGTCTGTATGTGATGGTTTACTAGATATAAGTGTGATCCGGAAAATACCACTTCACCAGGTAGCCGGTTTTGCAGCAAAAATGTTTTCAGGCCAGCTTCATAAGTCTGCCTTTACAGATATAAAAAAAGGCAAAAGAATTACTTTAAAATTTGAAGAATGTTTAATCAACAATTCCTTTTTGTAACCAAAAACAAAAAACCATGAAAAAAATCTTTACACTCTTTTTCTTACTCTCCCTTACCACTTTGGGTTGGTCGCAAGCGCTAACAACACCACCCAGTGGCGACAATCAAAAATCGAAAGTAACGCAATTCATTGGTCCGGTTGAGGTGTCCATTCAATACAATAGCCCGGATGTGCATGGCCCTAATGGTGAAGACCGAACTGGAAAAATCTGGGGAGAGGTGGCACACGCTGGCTTTATCGATCAGGGATTTGGCCCCTCAAAAGCTGCCCCATGGCGCGCAGGTGCAAACGAAAACACTGTGTTTACTGTATCGCACGATGTTACTATTGAAGGTAAGCCCCTTAAGGCAGGTACCTATGGACTGTTTCTGGCAGTATCGAAAGAGGGACCGTATACATGGATCTTTTCAAAAAATCATACCAGCTGGGGTAGCTACTTTTACGATGCGAAAGAAGATGCGTTACGGGTAGATGTTACACCTCTAGATGCTCCCCATAAAGAGTGGCTTACTTTCGGCTTTGAGGATAAACTACCGAATTCGACCAAAGCCTATTTACGCTGGGAGAAAAAACGGATTCCATTTAAAATTGAAGTCCCAACCATTAATGAAATATATGCATCTATCATGCGCGAAGAGTTACGTGGTGCAACCGGATTTACACAACAAAACTGGATTACAGCCGCTCAATTCTGTGCGCAGAATAAAGTTAATCTTGAAGAAGCATTAACATGGGTGGATATGTCGGTAAGCAATCCATTTATCGGAGTAGAAAATTTCACGACCCGACAAACTCGCTCTATGGTACTACAAGCTATGGGCCGCGAAGCCGATGCCAACGCAGAAATGGACAAAGCAATTAAAGATCCGGCTGCTACGGTTCAGGAAATTCACCAATATGGACGATCGCTTTTGGCTGCAAAGAAAAATGACAAAGCGTTGGAAGTCTTTAAATTCAATGCTAAAAAACATCCGGAAGATAAATTCACTCCGAATGTAGGCTTGGCTCGTGGCTATGCTTCATTAGGTGATAAAAAGAATGCTATCAAATACTGGGAGGTTGCAATTAAGAACTTGCCTGCTGAGCAGAAACAGTTTTTACCACAGTATCAGGCCGAGGTTGATAAGTTGAAATCTGGAAAATAAATTAACAGGTGACCGGTTACCGGTCACCTGTTAATCCTTCAAAGATCGCTTTGTTCACACTATCCATCTATAAAAAATTGACTTTGGCCGATATGATTGACTGAGCAGGAGCGTTATTTCAATAAGATGTATTTATTTTGCGATATGAAACGCTTTACTGTCTTCAGTATCCGTATATTTTTAACAGGATTTTTAGCTATTCCGGCAATTGCCCAAGAGGGAGTTTCAGATGAACCCATAGTTGTTTATGACCCTCTTTTCTGGAAATCAGAACTAAAATTAAAGAATAGCCAGCGCCAATCCATCGAACAAATCAATTCGGAATATTATCAACTAATCGAGTCCACAGTACGCAATTCGGATGTTTCACCGCCAGAGTTAAAAGAGATTGCTAAAGAAGGGCTTTTGAACGCAGTCAAAAAATCTGGGACACCCTTCACACGAATCAAAAAGAAAATGGATGAAGCTTTGGCAAAACCAATATGCTGGTCCCTGATTGCTATTTTCCCATCAGCTCCTTGTGCTTTTTCAACCCCTTCTGTATTTAATCCTCCACGGAATCCATGTTGTAAATAAGATTATCAACTTAAAACAATGGAGAACTCCACTATCAAAGTAATCGAGTACAAACCCGAGCATCAACCCTGGTTTGAGAAATTTAATCGCAATTGGATTGAGAAATTCTTCTGGATGGAGTCCGTTGATTTTGATGTCTTGCAAAATCCGGAAGAATACATTATTTCGAAAGGCGGGTTCATCTTCATGGCCACGTTTGAAAATGAGCTGGCGGGTACTGTTGCCTTAAAATTTGTGAGTCCGGGCGTATATGAATTCACCAAGATGTCCGTAGATGAAAAGTTTCAGGGGAAGAAAATTGGAAAAGAATTATCAGCAGCTGCAATTAAGAAAGCTCAACAATTACAAGCAAAAAAGATAGTTCTTTATTCAAACACCAAATTGATTTCGGCTATAGCTTTATATCACAAATTAGGATTTGTTGAGGTTACCCTGGATGGCCCTTACAAGCGAAGTGATACAAAAATGGAATTATTAATTTCACAGCAATGATGAACAAAATGATTTATAAATTTGGATTAACCAACGAGCATCTCTAAAATAAAAATATGATAAACTCCGTACTCGTAACTCTTTTCAGCCGCGATCTTGCCAAACTTAAAGTTGAGTTAGAATCGTATAAAACCGAAACTGAAATCTGGAAGGTTGCCGGGGACATCGCCAACTCAGCAGGCAACTTGTGTTTGCACCTGGTCGGTAATCTCGACACCTATATTGGAGCCACCTTAGGCAATAGCGGGTATGTGCGCGACCGCGATGCCGAGTTTGCATTAAAGGGTATTCCAAGGTCAGAATTGATTACGCGAATTAATTCCACCATTCAGACTATACAAAAAGTGATACCTACACTTTCTAAAGAACAGCTGGAATCAGAATACCCGCTTCTCGTTCTCAAAGAAAAAACAACGACTGAGTATTTCCCGATTCACCTGGCCATGCACTTAAGTTATCACCTGGGTCAGGTTAATTATCATCGCAGATTGATTGCCTAAAAAAGAAATCATACCTTCATTCAAACTTTACCATAATGAACATATCTGTAGAACGCATCAAACAATCAAAAATCTCTTCTGTTGATTTCAAAAATCTTGGATTTGGAAATTATATTTCCGATCACATGTTGGTAGCCAATTATAAAAATAGCCAATGGCAACAACCACAGATTACTCCATTTGGAGAAATTCCTATGACGCCCGCAATTCTTTCTCTCCATTATGGCCAATCCGTTTTTGAAGGCATGAAAGCTTTCAAAAATATAAAAGGCGAGGTTTCTATTTTTAGACCGCAGCGTCACCATCAAAGATTGCTCCGTTCGCTTGAGCGCATGTGTATGCCCGCCATCAGCGAAGCATTGTTTATTGATAGTCTGTGTGCCCTGATTGCTGCTGATGTATCCTGGATACCGGATACTGAAGGATCTGCCTTATACTTAAGGCCGGTGATTTTTGCAACGGAATCAAGATTAGGAGTCAAGATTTCAGATGAATATAAGTTTGTTGTACTCACAAGCCCGGTTGGTCCCTACTTTGCAAAACCTGTTCGGGTAAAAGTAGAAGAGCAATACGTGCGCGCGGCAGAAGGCGGAACTGGTTTTGCCAAATGTGCAGGAAATTATGGAGGAGCATTCTATCCGGCCGAGCAAGCCAGACAAGCCGGATTTGACCAAGTGTTGTGGACTGATGCAAAAGAGCATAAATATATTGATGAATCTGGTGCCATGAACGTGATGTTTGTATTCGATGGGAAATTAGTAACTCCACAACTTTCATCATCGATATTAGATGGAGTAACCCGCAGCTCAATTCTAACATTGGCCTATGATATGGGTATACCAAAAGAAGAACGAAAAGTAAGTGTTGCCGAATTGAAAGCAGGTTTTGAAAACGGGAAACTCACGGAAGCATTTGGTGTTGGCACTGCTGCCGTGGTTTCTACAATTGCAACAATTAATATTTCAGGTAAAGACTATTCGCTACCAACAGATACAAACTCAAGTTTTCAACAGCGGGTTAAGAAAAAATTAAACGATATCCGCATGGGTAACGAACCCGATATTCACAACTGGAATTATAATGTTCCACTGCAGTAGTGGATAAAATTATTTTTAATGAAAGCTTCTTTCTTTACACAACCAGGCACACCCCTTGAAATCCGTGAAGTAAAAAAACCTAAACCAATAAAGGATCAGGTGCTCGTGCGTTTGCACAATGCCGCCCTAAACCATCGTGATCTTTGGATCCAAAAAGAACAACGTTTTGCAGAGGGTATTGTGCTGGGTTCGGATGGAAGTGGCGCGATTGAAGATGTTGGGGAAGATGCTGATACCCTGCTGATCGGGATGGAAGTTATCATTAATCCAAGTCTCAACTGGGGTGATAATCCAATTGTGCAAGGTAACTCATTTAAGATCTTAGGCATGCCCGATGCGGGAACATTCAGTGATTATGTAGTTGTTTCCAAGAAGCAAGTTTTTGAGAAGCCCGAACATCTTTCCTTTGCAGAAGCGGCTGCCGTTCCGTTGTCGGCATTAACTGCCTATCGGGCCTTGTTTTCGAAAGCTCGCTTACGCGCGAAAGAAAAAGTACTGATTACTGGTATTGGCGGTGGCGCAGCCTTATGGGCATTTCAATTTGCGGTTGCCTACCAGGCACGCGTTTATGTTACTTCCGGATCAGACG
Organism: Flammeovirgaceae bacterium; assembly: GCA_016712035.1. Taxonomy (GTDB): domain Bacteria; phylum Bacteroidota; class Bacteroidia; order Cytophagales; family Cyclobacteriaceae; genus ELB16-189. The sequence goes on from JADJRT010000020.1 coordinate 42,970, forward strand.
AAAAACTGAGTAAGGCAAAAGAACTGGGAGCCGTTGGCGGGTTCAACTACAAAGATCCAGAGTGGGCAAAGCAAGCATTGAAAGAATCGGGTGGATTTGATATTGTTATTGATAGTGCGGGTGGAGCACAGTTTCCCGAATTATTAGAACTTATGATTCCGGGTGGGCGTATTGCCATATTTGGTCGCACAGCCGGAGACATTCCCAACCTCCCCACTCGTTTACTGTATTGGAAACAAATCTCAATTCATGGAACTACCATGGGTACCCGTGATGAGTTTCTTTCGATGATTGATTTTCTTGAGAGTCGTAACCTCAAACCCATCATTGATAAAGTTTATCCATTCGATCAAATCAATGAAGCCATGCAACGCATGGTACAAGGCAATCAGTTTGGGAAAATTATTTTGAATATTAAATAGTATGAGCATTATCTATCGCAGCGATATTAAAATTTCAACTGATCAATTCATCGATGTATTGAAGCGATCAACATTAGCCGAACGTAGACCGGTTGATGATCGTGATCGCATAGAAAAAATGCTTCAGCATGGCAACATTATTATTACCGCCTGGAAAGGCGATTTATTGATTGGCGTATCGCGTGCACTCACCGACTTTTCTTTTTGTTGCTATCTCTCTGATCTGGCTGTGGATAAAACCTTTCAAAAACAAGGTATCGGCAAAGAGTTGATTCGTTTAACACACGAAGTAGCCGGCAAAAATGCCACTCTCATTTTATTAGCTGCCCCCAAAGCAGTCGAATATTATCCGAAAATTGCCATGGAGCAATTTAAAGATTGTTTCATCATCAGAAGAAAAAGTAATTGAATGGATAGTTTAAAAATATCATTATGGAAAAATTTCTCATCACCGACAAAACCAAAATCACCCGCTTACCCAAACGTGGGGTGTATGAAAAAGAAACTGTTTACTCTATTTTAGATGAAGCACTCTTTTGTACAGTTGCCTATTCAAAAGACAATGAGCCCTATCAAATTCCAACCGGCTTTTGCCGGATAGGTGATAAACTTTACATCCATGGATCGGTAGGGAGTCATTATATGCGCGAACTACAAGCTAAAAAGTTACCTATATGTATTAGTGTTACACTGATTGATGGGCTGGTGCTTGCCCGCTCGGCTTTTCATCATTCTGTTAATTATAGGTCGGTTGTAATCTTTAGTGAACCCGAATACGTCACTGAAAAAGAAGAATTATATAACGTCTTGGAAGTCTTCACCAATAAAATGTGTCCTGGGCGTTGGGATGATGTTCGAAAGCCTAATGATGGTGAATGGAAAGCGACTATGGTGTTATCGTTTGAAATAAATGAAGCTTCAGCAAAAGTTAGAGAAGGCGCACCCAAGGACGATGAAAAGGACTATGACTTGAATATCTGGGCCGGTGTTCAACCTTTAAAGTTGGAACGCAAGGCAGTTATTCCTGATCCTGTTCTTAAATCAGGCATTCCTGTTCCGAGCTACCTTTCCGGTGATGCTTGAAATCCGGTCAAAAATGGCTATCTTCGCGCCACTTGAACCAAAACAGTGGTTCGGTGGTTTAACGAATAGTCTCTAAAAGGCCATATAAACGCTAAAAAAACAACTATCATGGGAAGACCTCCTGTACTACCTAAAAAGAAAAAAGACGGATTTTGGCTTGAAGTGCGCAACAAAGGCGCTCGGACAGGTACAATTTTAATTCGCGATAGCCATCAGGCAATGATGCAAGCCGCCAAACAATACGAAATGACTAAGGATGTTATTCTATTGGGTGAGCACAAAAACGGCAAAAAAGTAGATTCAGAAAAGGCAAAGGCCAAAAAGGCTAAAGAAGCCTGATCTTCTAAACATTTATAAAGAGCTATTCTCTTAGTTTTTTAAAGAATTGATTGAGTAGCTCTTTACTTTCCAACTCACCCACGCCTTTCTTAACAACCGTACGCGGATGTAATAATGGTTGGTGAACTAACGAGTAGCCACGTTGCATATCACTCGCACCAAAAATCAGTTGCTGTAACTGCACCCAATGCAACGCTCCTGCGCACATCACACAGGGTTCCAGCGTAACATACAATGTGCATTCATCTAAATATTTTGACCCCAAAAAGTTAGCTGCAGCGGTTATTGCCAGCATTTCGGCATGAGCCGTGGCATCAGTCAATTGCTCGGTTTGGTTGTGCGCCCGGCCAATAATTTTATTCTGGCAAACTACCACAGCCCCAACGGGCACCTCCCCTAATTCAATGGCTTTGCGGGCTTCTTTCAGTGCCTCCTTCATAAAGTAATCGTCTGAGTACAAATCCATGAAATATTGGATCACTTTATTTTGATCGTCTTCATCATGGTACGAACCATCTCTTGCCAATCTTCCTTCGATGACTTTGGCGAAGTAAAGGTAAATACCAGGGTACGATCAGCCTCAACTAAATATTGGATATAAGTATAACGAAATACAGGTTGTTGTTCTCCCAGCGTCATTCGGTTTCCGTTTACACGAGATTCAAACTCAAAATAGATCAACTTTCTTTTATGAATTTCATGAATACCTTCCTGAAGCATGTCTACACGATCATAGATACTGTGAATACTTGACTTGAAGAACTTCTGAGCCATCTCCAGATCAGCATCGGGCCATTGCGTGGCCGAAATATTAACGCTAAAATCCAGGGTTCGATTAAGATCCGTATACGCAGCCAAAGGGGCCCGAACAGATGGGTACCGTTGTATAATATCATCCTCCGTCATAGGCGAAAGTTCGGCCGGAAGCGATATAGTAATACCCTCTGCTATTTTGGTTTTAATCAATTTATCAGGTGCAAAACCAAGTAAACTAACGAGCGACAGGAAAAACAGAATTCTCTTCATAGTAATAGTAAAACGAAATTGGTGCCAGACGAAGGTATAACGTACAACCTTTATTAATTTGCGCCCCTCAAATTTAAGGATTTTACCATGCTAAGAACTCATACATGCGGTGAACTGCGACTAAACGATGTAAATAAACAAGTTACCTTGACCGGCTGGGTGCAACGCACCCGCGATAAAGGAAGTTTATTATGGATTGACCTGCGCGATCGGTATGGAATTACTCAGTTGTTTTTAGAAGAAGGAAAGAGTGACGCTGCCTTGTTGGAAACTGCACGAAAAACAGGTCGCGAATTTGTAGTTAAAGTACAAGGAACAGTAGTAGCGCGCGTTTCTAAAAACGATAAAATAGCTACGGGCGATATTGAGATTAGGGTTGCTTCACTTGAAATTCTGAATCCTTCCAAAGTTCCGCCTTTTACCATCGAAGATAATACCGATGGTGGTGACGACTTGAGAATGAAATATCGGTACCTGGATTTACGCAGAAATCCGGTTCGCGAAAATTTAATGCTCCGCCACAAAGTAGCCCAGCAAACCCGGGTTTATCTCGATGGTTTAAACTTCATTGAAGTAGAAACACCGGTGTTGATTAAGAGCACACCCGAAGGTGCCCGCGATTTTGTGGTTCCTTCGCGCATGAACCCTGGTGAATTTTACGCATTACCGCAATCACCACAAACGTTCAAACAATTATTGATGGTCTCCGGCTTTGATCGGTACTATCAAATTGTAAAATGTTTTCGCGATGAGGACTTGCGTGCCGATCGTCAACCAGAGTTCACCCAAATAGACTGCGAGATGGCTTTCATCACTCAGGAAGATATTCTAAATACCTTCGAAGGCTTGGTGCGGCATCTTTTTAAAACTGTAAAAGGAATTGATATGCCATCAGTACCGCACATGAGTTATGCCGATGCCATGAAATATTATGGCTCCGACAAACCCGACACCCGGTTCGATATGAAATTTGCTGAGCTAAATACCGTTGCTCAGGGAAAAGGATTTCAGGTATTTGACAGTGCCGAACTGGTGGTTGGTATTTGTGCTAAAGGTTGTGCCGAATATACACGCAAGCAATTAGATGAACTCACTGAATTTGTAAAGAAACCACAGATTGGGGCCAAGGGCTTAGTGTATGTTCAATGTAAACAAGATGAAACGTTCAAGTCATCAGTGGATAAATTTTATTCTGCTGAAGATTTAAAGCAGTGGGCCGTTTTACTTCAGGCACAACCAGGAGATTTATTATTGGTACTTTCTGGTGAAAAAGAAAAAACGCAAAAAGCATTGAGCGAACTTCGTTTACGCATGGGCGAAACATTGGGCCGTCGCGACAAAAATAAATTCTCAGCACTCTGGGTAATTGATTTTCCATTGCTGGAATGGAATGAGGATACAAAACGTTGGCACGCTATGCACCATCCGTTTACCTCGCCAAAGCCAGCCGATATGAATTTACTGGATAGTGATCCCGGTAAGGTGCGTGCTAATGCATACGACATGGTTATCAACGGAACTGAAGTGGGTGGTGGTTCGATTCGTATTCATGATAGGACTACACAGCAACTAATGTTCTCTAAACTTGGTTTCAGCGAAGAAGAAGCTAAAAAGCAGTTCGGCTTTTTAATGGACGCCTTTGAATTTGGTGCACCGCCCCATGGTGGTATTGCATTTGGTTTTGATCGACTCTGTTCACTTTTTGGCGGTGCCGATTCGATCCGTGATTTTATCGCATTCCCTAAAAATAATTCCGGTCGCGATACGATGATTGATACACCTTCTACCATTTCGAAGGAACAACTTAAAGAACTGGCTATTGACGTGAAGATGCCGAACCCCTAACTTTAATCACATGAAACAAATCCTTACTTTCCTTTCTGACAGTAATACTTTTGGCCTGCGATAAAAGTGATGATTACTTTAAGAAAGGTAAGGCCGCTTTCGATCAGGGTGATTATAAACTTGCAATTGCAAATTTTGATTCTGTGTTGGCATTGAAACCAAACCATGCGGAAGCTGTTGCTACCCGGGCAAGTGCCCTTTACAATACGAATGATTATGTAGGGGCGTTGGTGGGCTACACACGAGGAATCGAACTATGGCCAAAAGATCAGCAAAATGAAATTACACTTGCTCGTATTTATGCCGATCGGGCAGATTGTTATAGCGCGTTGGAAAAGTATGAAGAAGCTATGGAAGACTATTCTATGGCGATTGCCAAAGATGAAACGCTGGCAAGGGCCTATGCAGGAAGAGGTACAACTTACTATGTATCAGGTAATCCTGAAAAGGCCAAAATAGATTTTGAAAAAGCGCTTTCCATTGATCAAACCATGGCAGAAGCATATTATGGATTGGGAAACCTAAAATTTGATATGAAAGATTTTTCCGGAGCAATTCCGGATTACGATAAAGCGATTGCGGCTAATCCATCAGTAAGTGATTACTTCATGGATCGTGGAGATTCTTACTATATGACTGAAGAATATAGCAAGGCTGTTGAAGATTTTACAAGCGCCATTGAACTTGATCCTACCTTTGCAAAGGCGTATGTTTTTCGTGGGGATGCTAGAGATGAATTAGGTCAATCAAATGAAGCCATCGAAGATTATCTTAAAGCTTTGGAAATTAATCCTACCTATGGGCTTGCCTACTACAATTTAGGGGTAACCAAACAAGGATTGAAGGACAAAAGCGGAGCGTGTGATGCTTTTAAGAAAGCCGTAGCGGCAGGATATAAGAATGCAGAGCCATTCGCTGCGGATTGTAAATAAAGAGCATTCAAAACTTTGTAACCGCCTTCGACAAAGTTCAGTCTTACACTGAGATTTTTAAAAATCATTTAACCGATCGCTAAAAATATTGCAGCATCCCAATAATACGGATGTAATTAATCCAGCAATTGAGTTGTTTCCTCCGCATCAATGGAAATATCATCTTCACCCACATCGTCAAAAGGATTCTCGAGATGATCTTGAATATTATCTAAGCTTACCAGAATGAAACTATAAAGTACCGGCATAACATACTCAAGCGAAGCTGAATAATCACCTACGGTACTGGCAAAATAAGGCCCATAGATAATTGGAAATATATAAATGAAGACTTTGGAATAGGTTCGAAGTGTAATAGGCGTTCGATAATTATGAATAATTTTCATGTTATCGAAGGCAATAATGATTTTGCTAACGTACTGACTGGCTCTCGAAATCTCACCGCTCTGCACGCCATAATTTCTCATCTCATTTGTTATGTGCGACAGGCGGGAGAATAATTTATACATGTTTGCTTCATTTTGCTTCCATTCATGATCACGCTCGGTTTTAAACATGTCACGCATAAGCTTCATCATATCAAAGATGGCTTGTTTGGTGCGAGCCGGGAGATCATGATTCTTATCAACCGACCAGTCGCGCGTTGCATAGTAAATGGCAATAGCATGACCTTTAAAATCCGCAAATCGTTGGAGGGCAGTCTCTCTACGCGTATAAGCCGATCCGATTGAAAAAACCACGGGAAAAACTATGGCTACCCCTACAAGCATATCTGGAAACTTGGCAGTAAGTCCCAATTTAAAACAGGCGTATGTTGAAATTACAGATAAGGCCGTAATGATAAACGTCTTATAATTGATGATTAAGCTAAAACTGCGAATAATTCGTTTCATGTTTTTTTATTATAGACTCTGAAAATTCCCGAAAAGGAATGAGGTTACCAAATTGTTAAGCAACTATAAAGAATAGTAATAAAAAATGATTGAAGTCATATTGGTTAATCCTCAACAACTTCTACCTCAACACGAACATTCCTGCGAGCGTTATTGCTATTCTTATCGTGGATCATGCGGCTGCCTCCCCAGGCTTTGATGTCGATACGATCTTCGGCAATCTGTTGAGCAACAAGCCATTCTTTGATAATCAACGCTCTTTGGTATGATAGGTCTTTGGCTGATCCTGAACCCTCTTCAACATCCACACTTAGTTCGAAGAAATTCTTGCTTGGTCCCATGGTGACAATCTTTCCACGCGCATTGCCGTTGGTATGGCCATGGAGCACAATTTTATACCGCTCGTTCGAATTCATAAACTCAAGCAGTCGTAACAATTCATATTTGGACTCCGGAAGCATAACCGCGGCATCATTAAAAAAATACACATTGTAAAGTGTTTCTATATCACCTTTATGAAGTCGTGACAAATCAAACTTGATCACGTAATGATTATCACGCCATTCTATATACTCAGGCATACTTTCCTTTGTTATATCAGTCACAACAAGATCATGCTGTACCTTTCTAAACCCAAAGGAAGTACCGATCAACGAAAGTTTACCCGATTTATTTTTTGGATCAGGAAGGGTTGTTCCCTCATGCGCTTTTACTGTCTTAATCAGCCGCGCTACATCACCATCAACTATTTCTACCTCGCCATCAATAGGTTCACTATTTGTGGGATTATAAATGTAAAATAAAACTTCAGCGTCCTTAAGAAGTGGGACTTCTTTTGAACTTGCTTCATCGCGCTTAGCGACATCTACCTTTACTTCAACCTTATTAGAAAATACCTCATCCTTACCTACATCTATTCGAACTTCGTCAACAATGGGTGCCTGCACAAACTCTTGCTTCAATTCCGTTGAACCCTGTATCTGTTCTGTTACAGGCGGAGTATACCCTTCTTTCATTATCCTTACCCAGGCATCGGTAAACCCACCATCTTTTCTGGTTTTCAACATCTGTTCAATCGACTCGTCAAAGTCAGTGTAATAATCCAGGTAGATATAGTAAAACTTTCTGCCTAAGTCGTAACCGAATTTAGTATGCAAGCCCGCGTTGTTTAATTTAGAAACATAAGCTTCCATATATTTTTCCTGACCCATGCGATAAGCTGCAACAACGATGTAATAACCTTTCTGAAGATACTCGCCTTTAGGGTTGGGGTCAGTAAATGATACCGAAAAAAGGCCTAGCACAATAGCCAAGGCACATGCATAGCCACGCATAGATGAGGGGTTTGGTTAGATAAAGATTGTGGAAAAAGTGATTTTTGCAATGAACACCTCTGACTGCTACCTCGAACCAATCATTTCCTTTAAGAACCCATACCCATAACCGGCCAGTTGAATGAGTGCAGCAGGCACACTTAACAGCGACACAGCTATTGAATGTGTTGTCAAATAACAATCAATACTAAGTGCTAAAAAATAGATACAATAGACGGCAACGCACGTTAACGCTAACACAGGAAAGATTGGAAATAGGAGCGGCAAAAGAATTATGCCCAGTAAAAAGAATGCCGGGAACCAATGAGTTACCTTAACTTCACCTGGATGTGCTTTGCCAACCAAGGCCCGACCTTTACCAAAATTTGCAACCTGGTAAAAAATTCTGTGAAGTTTGTTCTTCGCTTATGGTACACGAAGGCTTCGGGTATCAGGCCTATATGAAATCCAAACTTACGCATGCGCACACTTAACTCAATGTCTTCTGCCAGGCGATCAAATTTAAATCCACCAGTTTGTTCAAAAACCTTTCGGCTCATGCCCATATTAAAACTTCGAGGCTGAAACCCCTTCGATTTGCCACCCCTGATTCCACCCGTAGTAAATAGGGATGACATGGTGTAACCCATTGCTTGTTGAGCCATGGCGAAGTTTTGATGACCTCGATCAGGCCCGCCCCAGGCATCGAGTGGTTCGCTCTTTAAAAATTTCTCGACAGATTCGAAATAGTGTTCTGGTACTATGCAGTCGCTATCGAATACAACAAAATATTCACCCTTTGCTCGCTCAAATCCAAAATTCCGGCTTGGGCCAGGTCCGCTATTGGGTTTATAAAAATAGTGTATTGTCAACCGACTCGAGTAATCCTCATACACCTTTTCACTTGTTAGAGACGATCCATCTTCAACCAAAATTACTTCAAAGTTCTGGTTTGTTTGGCGAGTCAGGCTCTCTAGCAGTTCTTGTATCTCCTGAGGGCGGTTATATACGGGAACTACTACAGAAAATTGGGGTATATGCATACCTCGTAAAAATAGCTAAATCAAAGATACTACCATCAGTCCAAATTGATGTGATAGTACAGATAAGTTTTTATACCTTTCTAAGTAGGTTCAAAAAATTTGAAATCAAAAATCGTGAGGTTATTTAAAGCGAACATCGGCTGGTGGTTCTTTTTCATTTCTGTCTTTGGTGCGTACGGGCAATCGGGCCAAATTATTGGTAAAGTAATCGACTCGAAAACGCTGGAGCCACTACCCTTCGCGAATATATTTATAAACCAAACTACACTAGGAACAGCTGCCGATGAAACTGGAAGCTTTGTTCTCACTGATGTCCCCGAAGGTTTAAATGAGGTAGTCGTATCCTTTGTAGGTTACCAATCCTATCAAACAAAAGTTCAGATAATAACGGGAAAAGGAATTCAACTTAATGTACGATTAGCGATTGATGAAAAACAGTTGGAAACCGTAGTGGTAACCGGCACACGCGATAAAGCCTGGGAGAAGCAACTCAAAAATTTTGAAAAGGTTTTTTTTGGTAACACGCAGTTCGCTAAAGCGTGCACGATACTCAATCCATGGGTATTGGAATTCAAAGAGTCAAAAGTAAATGGAAAAGATTTCTTTACTGCCAGTGCAGCACAGCCACTCGAAATTGAGAATACTGCATTGGGCTATCGGATTGATTATTACTTAAAAATGATGGTATCTACCAGTGATGGCTATAATATAATGGGTGAAGTACGCTTCAAAGAATTACCCACTAACGATCCGCAAGTCTTAAAGTCGTACAATCAAAACCGAACGCAATCCTATCAAGGTTCACTAAGGCACTTAATGAAGGCGTTGGTTACGGGTAGTGTGAAAGAAGAGGGCTTCAATCTCTATACGGATAAAAGTGGTTACGAAAACAATCCATATCGATCAGCGGTTTTTGCAGCGCAACTTGATAAGTCAATCGAATCCTTTTCAATAAAAGATATACTTACAGAAAATAATAAGGAATTCAGCATTCAGGTTAAAAACAGATTAGAAGTACATTTTACAAGGGCTCGTTCAAATGTTAAAGTCTATAGCGACATTTCTTATCATGTTTCCTGGCTACAGGTAAACGGTGGAGTGCTAAAAGTAAATGCGCAAGGTATTGTTCTGAATCCAGGCAATCTCATCGTGCTGGGGGCGATGAACGATGCACAGGTTGCTGATCTACTTCCCAATAATTATTCTCCAGAGATAATGCAAAATCTGGAAGTGACAGAAACGGTTACCCCTATTCAAAATAAATTGAAACAACTTGAAGAAAAAGTTTATATCCAAACAGACAAGCCTTATTATTATCCTGGAGAAAAAATCTGGTTTAAAACCTATTTGAATTACCGAAGTTCGGAATCTATGGATTCCTTAAGCAAGGTTTTATATGTTGAGTTTATTGATCCTTCTAAGAAAATTATTTTGTCAAAGTCCTTATTTATTGACGGTGGAACAAGTAGCGGACACTTTGAGTTGCCCGAAAATCTCAACAAGGGTACCTACGGTATCCGGGGTTACACAAACTGGATGCTAAACTACAACCGGGATATTGCTGTTATGTATTTACCGTTTTAGGAAATTATGAAAGACCTTTGAGCTATGAGCAGGATAGTCTGACACAACAAGGCAGCGAAGTAAAATTGATTTCATCAAAAAAGGCCTTTAACCCTCGCGAAAAAATAAAATTAGAATTTGCAATAAGAAATGAAGATGGTACACCACGACCTGCAGAATTATCTATATCGGTAACCGATCTTAATCAGGTTATAGACATCGGTAACAATAAAAATAATATCCTGACGGAGTTTGACCTTCAGGAATGGAATAGCAAAGATTATTTAACAACCGAAATCAATTATGCTATAGAAACCGGTATTACACTGGTAGGTACATATCGTGGTAAAAAGGGAAAGCCGGAAAAGAATACGTTTAATATCGTGATTGGCAATTTTAGCGATGTTAAAGAAGTTGAATCCGATAAACAAGGTAACTTTAAGGTTACCGGATTACATTTTTACGATTCCACTGAAATTGCGTTTCAATCTATCGGAAAAGCAAAGAAGTTTGAAGGATCGATAACATGGATAGATCGTGTGCCGCCTGCCATTAAGGAAATCAAAACAGAAATAAAAATTTCTACCACAACAGAATCAACTATCCAGCGGGCACAGTTGCCAAAAGTTGGAACAGAGTCAACGATTCTTTTGAAAGAAGTAACGGTTAATGAAGAAGTGGATATGGAACTAAACAAAGAGAATATACCACAGGTTTACGCAAAGGCCGACATAACTATATCTGGAGATAAGATTCGTGAAGCAAGTCGAACTTCTTTGTTCACTGCACTTCGAAGCCAAGTGCCGGGCCTGAATGTTGTTAATGGATACCTGAGGATTGGTAGCGCCTCCAACTTTATGGGCGCTTCGTCTACCGAACCTCTTCTTATACTTGACGGGCTTCAGTTTACGGGTGGTGGAGGTGATTCTAACTACGGTAGACTCCAACAAATTAATCCGGAGATGGTTGATCGCGTTGATGTTATCAAATATGGCAGTGCCGCTATGTATGGTACGCGGGGAGGCAATGGGGTAATAATTATCACGACAATAAAAGGAGAATATGGATCATCAGATAGATTTACAGAATCTAATCTGGCTCAAAATCAAAAAGTATTGGGCTATTCAAAGGCTGGCGAATTTTTCTCACCCGATTATTCAAAATCCCAAAGCAAAAATTATCGGGATACCCGTAGCACCATTTTATGGGTAGCACAAATACGCCCCGATGATGTGTTTGGGTTAGCAACAATATCATTTTATGCTGCCGATTTGATAACTACTTATAAAATTGTTGTTGAAGGGGTTAGTGATTTGGGCGAACCTATTCGAGGAGTCTTCTATGTCAACATACAAGAATAGATCAGTAATTAATACAGTAGATTTAATTTTTATACTTTCAACAAACATCCAATGAAAACATTATTAAGTATTCTATTTATGATTGCCTCTTATGCTTCTTGGGCACAAACACAAGACTATTCCAAGGACACGCAAACTATTGAGGCTACACTTGAAACTCTGTATAACGTAATCTCCGGAGACCCAGGAATAGAAAGGGATTGGAAAAGATTTAAAAATCTTTTTAAGCCAGAGGCGCGATTGATTCCCACTAGGAAAGATGACCAGGGTAACCCTACACTGAAAGCATTATCACCAGACGAATATGTGCAGCTTTTTTCTTCACGAATTTCTACAGGCTTTTTTGAGCGTGAGCTAAGTCGCCAGGTAGAAGAGTATGGAACAATCGCTCATGTTTTTAGTACCTACGAAACCAAGGACACGAAAAATGGTCCAGCAACCAATCGGGGCATTAATAGTATTCAATTATTTAAAGATAAAGACAGGTACTACATTGTTACTATTTTTTGGTGTGCCGAGAGCATGGGATTCTCTTTGCCATCTAAATATTTGAAGCAATGAAAAGAAAAATAGTAGTAGGGTTACTTCTTGTTAGTTCAATTTTCAGTTTTGTTTTCTTTGGTATTTTGATTCCCGCAGGAACATTTAAAGATATCCATCCGCATTTTGAAGGCACAGTAACCAAAATTAATCTTGCTGAAACTGCCGGACCCGAAGACATCACCATCGATCCACAAAGTGGCATTGCCTTCATTTCGGCTGACGATCGCAGAACAAACATTCAATCTCCGGGAAGCATAGCGGGTGCAATTTTTATAATGAATCTTTCAGATTCGCTGCCTGGGTTACGGAATGTAACTCCGGCTAATACTGGAGATTTTCATCCGCATGGGATCTCCCTCTGGACAAATCCCAATGGCAAAAAGTTCTTATTTGTTGTCAACCATCGTCAAAAAAATCCGGCACACGTTATTGAACGATTTGAATGGCGCAACGATAGCCTGATTCATCTCGAAAGTATTGAAGATAAAAATCTAATGACGAGTCCAAACGATGTTGTTGCTGTTGGTGAACGTGCATTCTATGTTACTAACGATCATGGCTATAGTGAAAAAGGGATAGGACGAACTCTGGAAGAATATTTACAACGTGCAATTGCATATGTGAATTATTTTGATGGAGAGTCATTTAAAACCGTGGCTGGCAATATTGCTTATGCCAATGGCATTAATCTTTCCTCCGATCACACGCAAATCTTTGTTGCCGCGACAAGCGGTCGAAAAATTATTATTTATGATCGGGATTTGAATTCAGGAGTTTTAACGCCTATAGAAGAAATTGAAACAAGCACAGGAGTGGATAATATAGAAGTAGATGCACAAGGCACACTTTGGGTAGGTTGTCACCCACAGTTACTTAAGTTTGTAAGCCACGCAGCCGACCCTAAAAATCATTCTCCATCCCAGGTTCTTAAAATATTCAAGGATACCAGTGGGAAATACAGAACCGAGGAAGTTTTCTTGAACGATGGAGATTATTCCGGTTCATCCACAGCCGCAGTCTACAAAGACAAAATGCTGATTGGATCCGTTTTCGAAAAGTCATTACTATTTTGCACACTCACTGATAAATAATCTGTTTATGAAATCCCTAGCTTATCTTTTACTGTTGGTCTCTACTTCACTGTTTGCTCAAAAAGAAATTAATACCGAACAAATTTCAGAGAAGAACGCGATACAATCTTTTAAAGAATTTTACGAGATGCTAAGCCTGGCAAATGACGCCCATTTTCCTGCAGATATCGAGAAAAATATTCAATGGTGCGAAAGTGCTTTCACCAAGCGGGGCCTTACCACTTTACGATTGGAAACGCCACGGTTCCTCTATTATTAGCCGAAAGGAAAGTAAAAAAGCAAAGAAAACAGTTTTGATCTATTTACAGATTGATGGCCAGCCGGTAAACCCGGCACAATGGAATCAGGAAAGTCCCTGGATTCCTACCTTAAAAGAAAAAGATTCTGAGGGTTTATGGAAGACCATTCCGTATGAGAGATTATATGAAGGATATAATCCGGATTGGCGAATTTTTGCGCGCTCGACTTCTGATGCCAAAGGGCCGGCCATGGCATTCCTCGCTTCGTTGGATGCTTTAAAAGAATTGAAGGCCGAACCAAATTATAACATTAAAGTTATTATGGATTTCGAGGAAGAATTAGGGTCTCCGAATCTTCCAGCTGCGGTGGCCAAATATAAAAACGAACTCGCTGCCGATATGCTGATTATTTATGATGGCCCGCGGCATGTAAGCAATCAACCGACTTTAAGTTTTGGAGCCCGTGGCATTTGCGAAATCACCCTTACTACATTCGGTCCTCGCGTGCCGGTACATAGCGGCAACTATGGAAATTATACACCTAACCCTGCGCTGCGTCTATCAAAATTATTGGGCGGCATGAAAGATGATAATGGTGCGGTGACAATTCCTGGTTTTTATGATGGTGTAGTGCTGACGGATGAAGAGAAGCAAATTCTAAAGCAGGTTCCGGATGATGAGAATGAAATCAAAAAGTTTCTAGGTATTGCCGCACCGGATCAGGTGGGGACTAATTTTCAAGAGTCTTTGCAATACCCGAGTCTGAACATACGCGGCCTCGATGCACTGTTTATAGGCAAGGAAGCCCGCACATTAATTCCAGCAACGGCTACAGCTGAAATTGATATCCGGTTAGTACCCAGTAGCGATCCCGAAAGGTTGATTGGTCTTGTGAAGAAATATATTCAAGATCAGGGATATTACCTTGTAGATAATGAACCAACAGAAGCAGAGCGGATGAAGTATCCAAAAATCGCTGCATTCCAATCGAGTATTTCGTATGGGGCCTTTCAAACGCCTTTCAACTCCGAAACGGGTATCTGGTTAAGTAAAGCCATGCAAAAAGCCTTCGGAAAAGAACCCATTAAAGTTCGTACGGCTGGGGGCTCAATTCCTATTTCGCCATTTGTTATTACGCTTGGCATTCCAGCCGTGGCTGTTCCTACTGTTAATGCCGATAACAATCAACATGCAGAAAATGAAAATATCCGCGTAGGCAATTATGTAGAGGCAGTAAAAACGTTTTTAGCAATTTTAACAGAGAAACTATAGTTGTTCTTGCCTGCTATTTCAAAATAAAACTTAAAAAAGTCAGCGACCGGTAACCAGAATCCGGCAACTGATTTTATCTTGCACCCAATGGAAAATTTTGTTGTTTCAGCGCGTAAATACCGGCCCCTTGGGTTTGATGAAGTAGTTGGGCAAGAGCACATTACTACAACGCTGAAAAACGCCATCGATACTAATAAACTTGCTCAGGCGCTACTTTTTTGTGGTCCGCGGGGTGTTGGTAAAACTACTTGTGCGCGTATTGTCGCCCGTATGATCAATGGATTTGAAGAGAAGGCTGAAGTTAATTCATTGAATATTTTTGAATTAGATGCGGCATCCAATAACTCGGTGGAAGATATTCGTAATCTGATTGATCAGGTTCGGTACCCACCCCAGTTCGGCAAATTCAAAGTCTATATTATAGACGAGGTCCATATGCTTTCCAATTCAGCGTTCAATGCTTTTTTGAAGACGCTGGAAGAGCCACCCTCCTACGCGATTTTTATTTTAGCAACAACGGAAAAACATAAAGTAATCCCTACCATTCTTTCCCGCTGTCAGATTTTTGATTTCAATAGAATTCAAGTTTCAGATATTTCGCGGCAACTTAAAAAGGTAGCGGATAGAGAAAAAATTAAAGTAGAAGAAGAAGCGTTGCACTTAATTGCTCAAAAAGCAGATGGTGCTTTGCGCGATGGCCTTTCTATTTTTGATCTGATGGTTACTTTCTCTTCTGGCAAGGCAGTGACTTTTAAGGATGTTCTGAACAACCTGCACATTTTAGATTATGATTACTACTTCCAGGTAGTGGATGGACTGTTGGCAGAGAATCACACACAGCCTCTACTTTTACTAGATGAAATTTTGAGAAAGGGATTTGATGGCCATAATTTTATTGTTGGCTTAAGTGAACATCTGCGCAATTTGTTAGTATCACAAGATGCGCGAACTATACAATTGATGGAAGTTCCCGAAGCAACTAAGCAAAAATATCTCGATCAATCCGGTGCCACGGCTCCATCGCTTTTGTTGTCGTGGTTAAGCATTGCCAATCAATGCGATATCAACTACAAGAGCAGTAAAAACCAGCGATTGCTTGTCGAATTGGCGCTTATGAAAATGGCGCATGTGCAATCTGTGTTTAAAGGTAATGGAGCCGCCCCTACACAGGAAGGCTTAAAAAAAAAAGTAAATTAGAAACCCAACCCGCACCCGAAGAAGATTCGCCTCTTTCTGCAATAAAAAAAGAACCCGAGTATCAGGAGCCAGTCAAATCTAAAATTGTTGAAAGTATTCCGGTTAAAGAAGTAGCCGGCCCAAGACAACGATTAATCTGGGTACAATCTTAAAGGGTCCTCCTAAAGAAGAAAAAAAAAAAAAGTGACACAAAAAAACGGAACGCACACTGCTAAAGAAGATCTTCCTATTAATGAAAATCAATTACGTACGGCCTGGCACAATTTTGCGGAATCTAAAAAACATCAGATGGCAGAGTACCATCTTTTAACCCAGCCCTTCACTTTTAAAAACAATATCATTAGCCTCGCGCTTACCAATGCCATAGAAGAACCTATTCTTGTCTCGATAAAACTGGAGCTATTAACCTACTTACGTGAAATGCTAGGCAATAATGGTCTTCAGCTTGAAGGCATTATGGCCGAGCAGGATAACTCAAAGCGCGTAGCCTACACCAATAAAGAAAATTTGAACATCTGATGGAAAAGAATCCTTTGCTCAAAGATTTGAAGGATAAATTTGGGCTGGATCCTGATTATTAAACGAAGATCGTGGCTCATCCCGATAACTATCGGGAGCTTTGACCACAGGTTTTTGAAACTGCCCTCATTAAACCTTCACATAGATTTTCTTTTTATCCATTACGTACCCTACTGCCCAGCAGATTAGGATAATCCACAGCGCAAAAAGTACAGAGCCATTATAATCTCCAGCCCACGATTTAAAGAAGTTTTGGTAGATCCAACTATGCAGCGAATCTTCGCCAACCCGAAATGTGAATAACAAAGTGATAAACACCTCCGAAAGCAAATAAATAAACAACGTGTTCTTGCCAAACACTTCAAAAAAAGGAAGTCCACTTATTTTCGCTGAGCGATTTCAATAATGAAAACCAAAACTGATAAAATGATTAGATCCAGGCCAACGGTATGGAGCACGTACGTACTTGTCCATAATTTTTTATTGATAGGGAAAAGTAAATCCCACCAGGCAGCCATTAACAAAAGTGCAGCACCAATCATCATCAGTTTGGCGATCGTTTCATAATTCTTACCTCCTCGCTGCAGAAACAGGCCAGCCGCATAACCCGCAATTACATTTACGATGGCGGGCAGTGTACTTAACAAACCTTCCGGATCGAAAGCAATTCCTTCACCATGATACATATGACTTTCACCAATCAACCACGCGTCAAGCTTCAATACGGCATTTCCTTCCAGGGATAAATCGCCAAAGGCTACTAACAGAACCCGATAAAGAACCAAGGCGAGTAAACTGAAAATTAAGGCGCCTTGAATTTTAAATAATAATAATCACTAACGAGCGAACAGATAACATAAGGCAATGCGTTGTAGCACACCAAAAATCCGAGTTTCACTTATTGGTTTTAAAAACCACCCTCCGCTTGCGTCTACATCAAAAAATGGAAACCAGTACATGAGATAGCCAAGGAAAAATATAATGAACGTACGTTTGAAAACTTTCTTCAAAAATTGTCCTTCCCCTTGCGCTTCATATTTAGCTTGGCTGAAACTCATGGCATTGCCAACAACAAAAAGAAAGGTTGGGAAGACTAGATCCGTTAAAGTGAAACCATGCCAATCAGCGTGAAGCAAGGGTGAATAGGTTATTAGAGCTACCAAGCGGGTTCACCAAAATCATCAGCGCCGCCAACCCCAAAGGGTATCGAGGGATAAAAACCTCGACCTTTTAAGTCTTGCAGCTAAAAGTTGAAATTCATTTCAATATAGGTCAAAAGCTAGCTTTACGTTATTTAGAGATTATTATAAATAACTAGGATTATTAATCCACACACTCATATTTGCCGATTATTAATAATGATTCTAAATAATCTATGGAAAGAAGTTTATCATCATTAACTATATCACTTGCGAACCACGGACTATCGCCAAGATTCGAGGAGTTGTTTGCCAACCGTGCCCATGCAATCGACCGGATGCCCGGTTCACGTCGATATGCAGGTTTTAAGACCAAATGGAAGGGACTACTTGATTGTCAGTCATTGGTCTTCGGAAGAGGCCTTTAAAAACTGGACCAGTTCACCTGAATTTTTGGAAGGCCATAAGCGGGGCTTTGAAGATAATAAAAGGCGAAAGCGGAAGGAACCAAGCCTCCTATGACCTCCCACGTTCAAAACCTATAAAGTCATTTCAAATTAGAGACCCCTCAATAAAATCAACCCATGAAAATTACTTCAAGTTTTTAAAAAGCTTTCCCTTCTAAAGGGATTTTAGTAGTACTTATTAACACGCAATTTTCTTGCAAACCGAAAAGTACCCATAGCT
>JADJRT010000021.1 GCA_016712035.1 Flammeovirgaceae bacterium
GTAAATGTTGCAGGCAGCCAGGCAGGCATCAATTATGAATTATTCAATGGTGGTACTTCGTTAAGTTCAACGACAGCGGGTACCGGTGGTGCGATTAATTTAGTAACGAGTGCGCTTACCGCGAACACGACAATCACAGTCAGAGCTACCAATCCGGTAACGAGCTGTTCAGTATTATTGACAGGCACGAGTGTAGTAACGGTTAACCCGATTCCGGTTACACCAACGATTGGTCCGGTTGGTCCGGTAGTAGTGTGAGGGCACAGCTGCGATAGTGCTAACGAGCAGTGCAGGTGCAGGCAATCAATGGTATAAAGATGGCAGCCTGATAGGCGGCGCTACGGCTAACAACCTTAAACATTACAACAGCTCCTGGCAACAGTGGCAACTATACAGTTATCAGTACGGTATCAGGCTGTTCTTCTTTAGTGTCAGCAGCGACCAGTGTAACGATTAATGCCTTACCATTAGTTACTCCAATAGTAACTCCGGCCACGACAACAGTTTGCAATGGCAGTACCGTAACAGTGAATGTTGCAGGCAGTCAGGCTGGCATCAATTATGAATTATTCAATGGTGGTACTTCGTTAAGTTCAACGACAGCGGGTACCGGTGGTGCGATTAATTTAGTAACGAGTGCGCTTACCGCGAACACGACAATCACAGTCAGAGCTACGAATCCGGTAACGAGCTGTTCAGTATTACTGACAGGCACGAGTGTAGTAACAGTGAACCCGATTCCTGTAACTCCTACAATAAACCCGGTTGGACCGGTAGTAGTTTGTGAGGGCACAGCCGCGATTGTGCTAACGAGCAGTGCAGGTGCGGGCAATCAATGGTATAAAGATGGCGCACTGATAGGCGGAGCTACGGCTACAACCTTAAACATTACAACACTCCCTGGCAACAGTGGCAGCTATACAGTTATCAGTACGGTGAGTGGTTGTGCTTCAGGGGTATCGGCAGCTGTGGCTGTAACTATTAATCAATTGCCGCTGACAAGCGTTGGGGTTTCTCCTGTGTCAGCAATAATTTGTAGTGGAAGCACAGTTACAGTTTCTTAACCGGAACCGAAACGGGAATTAACTATCAACTTTTTGATGGGCCATCGCCCTTAAGTGCGGCAGTAGCTGGAACTGGTGTCATTAACATTACAACAACTCCTATAATTGCAAATATTACTATTTCTGTATTTGCAACAAATCCAGTAACAGGCTGTGCAATTCTACTAGGTGGAACAACAGCTGTCACATTAAGTGCCACAATACCAACGCCCATTATTTCACCGCCAGGTCCGCTGGCTGTTTGTGTTGGCGATCCTGCTGTTATTCTTACCAGCAGTGCAGCTAGTGGTAATCAATGGTACAAAGATGGCGTACCCATTTCAGGTGCAATTAATCAAACCTTAAGCGTATCTACAGGTGTTGTTAATAGTGGAAGTTATACAGTTATTGAAACACAGGCAGGATGTACCTCCGGGGTTTCTACCGCAGTTGATATCACTGTCAATTCAATAGCAAGTCAACCACCAGCTCCGAATCCTGCGCCAATTTGTGTGGGCGGAACAATTCCAACATTAACAGCTGTTGGTACTAACTTAATCTGGTATTCAGATGCTGGACTTACTACTCAAGTGGGAACAGGAAGTCCATTTACTCCAACCGCAGCCGAAGTAAACACTGCCGTAGCAGGAACTTATTCTTTATATGTAACTCAAACGATTGGGTGCGAAAGTCTGCCTACTCAAGTTGATGTGCTGGTTAACCCCGCTGTAACAGTAGATGCTGGCACTGATTCAGATTTATGTTTAGGACAAAATATAACACTGGGCGGAAGCCCAACGGCTTCGGGTGGCTCGGGTTCATATACATACAGTTGGACAAGTGTTCCTGCGGGATTTACAAGTACGCAATCAAATCCAGTTGTAACTCCTGTACTTGGTCTTACAACATACCAGGTATTGGTAACTGATGCCTTTGGTTGTCAGGGTACCGCGCAGGTTGATATAACCGTTTATGAAATCCCGACTTTCACCGTTACCAACAACACAAGTGGTGGAACTGGTGAAGTGTGCAGTGGTTCAGCAATTAATATTTCTTTGACAAGTCCAACGGCAGGGGCAACCATCACTCTTCAGAATGTAAATTATGGGGCAGTAACAGGTGGTGTTTATGCTGCTGGCGGAGCATTCGTTTCAGGAAACATTATTACTGAGCCATCGGGATTAGTTAATCCAACCAATGCACCCATTAGTATAAATTATATTTTTAGCGTAGCTACTCCTAACTGCTCAAATCCGATAACACAACAGTCACAAATTGTTGTGAATCCAACACCAACCATGAGCACGGTTAATAGTGCTACTCAAATCTGTAGCAACAGTTCGGTGAATATCGTTTTGAATAGTCCAACTTCAGGTGCAACCATTCGATTAGCATCAGTAAATTATGGATCGGCTTCAGGTACATTACTGACAGGTGCGACATTTACTCCAGGCGCTTCGATAACAGAGACATTAATTAATAGTACGGCATCTGCGGTTACCGTTCAATATAATTTTGAAGTATTAGCAAATGGTTGTACTACGGCAGGATTTTCTGAAAGTGTTTTAGTAAATCCTAATCCAACGTTTATCATAAGTAATACACTCCCTGAGATTTGTAGTGGAGCAAATACAAACATCTTATTTGGAAGTGGAACCGCAGGACACCAAATAAATGTTGTTAATGTTTTTTATGGTTTAGTTACAGGAGGAACCGTAATTCCTGGAGTTACAACATTCACAAGCGCCACACCACTTTTTGAAGCGTTGTCCAACAACACGAATGCCGCCATTGATGTTGTTTATGAATTTAATGTAACAACGCCAGCAACAACACCAATATGTCCACTGGCTCCGGTAAGCCAGTTCGCAACCGTGCGAGTAAACCCAAATCCAACAGTTACAGCAACTAATAATTCTGGTGGAGGTACAGGAATTATTTGTAGTGGAAATCCAGTTAGTATTTTATTGAACACTCCCGTGAGTGGTGGACAAGTTCGATTAAAAAGTATAAACTATGGCGGTGCATCAGGAACACTTACCGCTGGCGCGATCTTCGTTAATGGACAAACGATTAATGAGATTGTTACAAATACGACTGCCATTCCAATTATTGTTGCCTATGAATTTGAAGCTCTTGTAGGAGTCTGCGGACCAAGTTTAAGTCAGATAGTAAATGTTGATGTTCGTCCGGTTCCGAATGTAGTAGCATTACCAGCGAGTCAAACGATCTGCAGTGGCGCAACAACAAGCGTAGCGTTGAGTACAACGAATGGCGTAGCTGGCGCGACTTACAGTTGGACGCGTGTAGATGCAGGTGTGAGTGGCGTACTGGTTGGTTCAGGTGCTACTATAAATGAAACATTAACAGCAACAGGTTCTACACCAGGAACTGCTACTTATACAATCACACCAGCAGCAGGCGGTTGCAATGGTACGCCTATTACAGTAATCGTAACAGTCAATCCGTTACCGGATGTAGTAGCTGCTCCTGCGTCAGAGACGATCTGTAGTGGCACGACATCGAATATAAATTTAAGCACAAGCAATGGCGTTGCGGGAGCTACCTATAGTTGGACAGTTGTCCAAAGCAACGTAAGCGGAGCAACTTCCGGCTTTGGTACCAGCATCAATCAGACTTTAACCGCAACAACGAGTTCAGCTGGTACGGCTACCTATACCATCACGCCAAGTGCGAATGGTTGCACAGGTACTCCGATAGTAGTTGTAGTAACAGTAAGCCCGGTTCCAAATGTAGTAGCATTACCAGCGAGTCAGACGATTTGCAGCGGAGCTACAACAAGCGTAGCGTTGAGTACAACGAATGGCGTAGCTGGCGCGACTTACAGTTGGACGCGTGTAGATGCAGGTGTGAGTGGCGTACTGGTTGGTTCAGGTGCTACTATAAATGAAACATTAACAGCAACAGGTTCTACAGCAGGAACTGCTACTTATACAATCACACCAGCAGCAGGCGGTTGCAATGGCACGCCAATTACAGTTATCGTAACAGTCAATCCGTTACCGGATGTAGTTGCTGCGCCTGCATCAGAAACAATTTGTAGTGGTGCGACTTCGAATATAAATTTAAGCACAAGCAATGGCGTTGCGGGAGCTACTTATAGCTGGACCGTTGTTCAAAGCAATGTAAGTGGCGCGACATCAGGCTTTGGCACGAGCATCAATCAAACCTTAACCGCGACTACGAGCAGTGCGGGCGCGGCTACGTATACCATCACACCAAGTGCGAATGGTTGCACGGGTACTCCGATAGTAGTTGTAGTAACAGTAAGTCCGGTTCCAAATGTAGTAGCATTACCAGCGAGTCAAACGATCTGCAGTGGAGCAACAACAAGCGTGGCGTTAAGCACAACGAATGGAGTAGCAGGCGCGACTTACAGTTGGACACGTGTAGATGCAGGCGTGAGTGGCGTGCTGATTGGATCAGGTACAACAATCAATGAAACCTTAACAGCTACCGGTTCAGTGGCCGGTACTGCTACCTATACAATCACACCAGCTGCAGGCGGCTGCAACGGTACCCCTATTACAGTAATCGTAACAGTTAATCCGTTACCGGATGTAGTTGCTGCGCCTGCATCAGAAATAATTTGTAGTGGCACGACATCGAATATAAATTTAAGTACGAGCAATGGCGTTGCCGGTGCAACATATAGCTGGACGGTTGTTCAGAGCAATGTAAGCGGAGCGACTTCAGGTTTTGGTACGAGCATCAACCAGACATTAACAGCAACAACGAGTTCAGCGGGCACCGCTACGTATACCATCACGCCAAGTGCGAATGGTTGCACAGGTTCTCCGATCAATGTTGTAGTAACAGTAAGTCCGGTTCCGAATGTAGTAGCATTACCCGCGAGTCAAACGATTTGCAGTGGAGCAACCACAAGTGTGGCATTAAGCACAACGAATGGCGTAGCAGGCGCTACTTACAATTGGACACGTGTAGATGCAGGTGTAAGTGGAGTACTGATTGGAGCAGGAGCCACGATTAATGAAACTTTAACAGCAACTGGATCAACAGCTGGTATCGCTACTTATACAATCACACCAGCAGCTGGCGGGTGCAATGGTACGCCTATTACAGTAAGCGTAACGGTCAATGCGTTACCGGATGTAGTGCTGCTCCAGCGTCAGAGACGATCTGCAGTGGCACAACATCGAATATAAATTTAAGCACAAGCAATGGCGTAGCAGGAGCTACCTATAGTTGGACAGTTGTCCAAAGCAATGTGAGCGGAGCGACTTCTGGCTTTGGCACGAGTATCAATCAAACATTAACCGCGACTACGAGCAGTGCAGGTACGGCTACATATACCATCACGCCAAGTGCGAATGGTTGCACAGGTACTCCGATCAATGTAATTGTAACGGTAAGTCCGGTTCCGAATGTAATTGCGTTACCAGCGAGTCAGACGATCTGTAGCGGAGCGACAACTAATATTGCCTTAAGCACTACGAATGGCGTTGCCGGTGCAACATATAGCTGGACGGTAGTACAGAGTGGCGTGAGCGGAGCGACAGCCAATACCGGAGCCACGATAAATGAAACCTTAACTGCGACCGGTTCAGTTGCTGGTACTGCTACGTATACAATTACGCCAACTGCAGGCAGTTGCAATGGCACACCAATCACTGTAATCGTAACAGTCAATCCGTTACCGGATGTAGTTGCTGCTCCTGCGTCAGAGACGATCTGTAGTGGCACGACATCGAATATAAATTTAAGCACAAGTAATGGCGTTGCGGGAGCTACTTATAGTTGGACGGTTGTTCAGAGCAACGTAAGCGGAGCAACTTCCGGCTTTGGTACCAGCATCAATCAGACTTTAACCGCGACAACAAGTTCAGCGGGTACCGCTACGTATACCATCACGCCAAGTGCGAATGGTTGCACAGGTACTCCGATAGTAGTTGTAGTAACAGTAAGTCCGGTTCCAAATGTAGTAGCATTACCAGCGAGTCAAACGATCTGCAGTGGAGCAATAACAAGCGTGGCGTTAAGCACAACGAATGGCGTAGCAGGCGCGACTTATAGTTGGACACGCGTAGATGCAGGCGTAAGTGGCGTACTGATTGGATCAGGTACAACAATCAATGAAACCTTAACAGCGACCGGTTCAGTGGCCGGTACTGCTACTTATACAATCACACCAGCTGCAGGCGGCTGCAACGGCACCCCGATTACAGTAATCGTAACAGTTAATCCGTTACCGGATGTAGTTGCGCGCCTGCATCAGAAACAATTTGCAGTGGCACGACATCGAATATAAATTTAAGTACGAGCAATGGCGTTGCCGGCGCTACATATAGCTGGACAGTTGTTCAGAGCAATGTAAGCGGAGCGACTTCAGGCTTTGGTACGAGCATCAACCAGACATTAACAGCAACAACGAGTTCAGCGGGCACCGCTACGTATACCATCACGCCAAGTGCGAATGGTTGCACAGGTTCTCCGATCAATGTTGTAGTAACAGTAAGTCCGGTTCCGAATGTAGTAGCATTACCCGCGAGTCAAACGATTTGCAGTGGAGCAACAACAAGCGTAGCGTTAAGCACAACGAATGGCGTAGCAGGCGCTACTTACAATTGGACACGTGTAGATGCAGGTGTAAGTGGAGTACTGATTGGAGCAGGCGCCGCGATTAATGAAACTTTAACAGCGACTGGTTCAGTAGCTGGTATCGCTACGTATACCATCACCCCAGCAGCAGGCGGTTGCAATGGTACACCTATTACAGTAATCGTAACGGTTAATCCGTTACCGGATGTTGTTGCAGCTCCAGCGTCAGAGACGATCTGCAGTGGCACGACTTCGAATATAAATTTAAGCACGAGCAATGGCGTTGCGGGAGCTACGTATAGTTGGACAGTTGTCCAAAGCAATGTAAGCGGAGCGACTTCTGGCTTTGGCACGAGTATCAATCAAACCTTAACCGCGACTACGAGCAGTGCGGGCACGGCTACGTATACCATCACACCAAGTGCGAATGGTTGCAACGGTACTCCGATAGTAGTTGTAGTAACAGTAAGTCCGGTTCCAAATGTAGTAGCATTACCTGCGAGTCAGACGATTTGCAGTGGCGCAACAACAGGCATTGCATTAAGCACAACGAATGGAGTAGGAGGCGCGACTTATAGCTGGACCCGTGTAGATGCAGGCGTAAGTGGAGTATTAGTTGGATCAGGCCCATCGATCAATGAAACCTTAACAGCTACCGGTTCAGTGGCCGGTACTGCGACCTATACAATCACGCCAGCAGCAGGAGGTTGCAATGGTACGCCTATTACAGTAATCGTAACAGTTAATCCGTTACCGGATGTAGTTGCTGCTCCGAATGCAGAGACGATCTGTAGTGGTACGACCTCGAATATAAATTTAAGCACAAGCAATGGCGTAGCAGGAGCTACCTATAGCTGGACAGTTGTTCAGAGCAATGTAAGCGGAGCAACTTCAGGTTTTGGCACGAGTATCAATCAGACCTTAACAGCAACTACAAGTTCAGCGGGTACCGCTACGTATACCATCACGCCAAGTGCGAATGGTTGCACAGGTACTCCGATCAATATTGTAGTAACGGTAAGTCCGGTTCCGAATGTAGTAGCGTTACCTGCGAGTCAGACGATCTGCAGTGGTGCAACAACAGGCATTGCATTAAGCACAACGAATGGAGTAGGAGGCGCGACTTATAGCTGGACCCGTGTAGATGCAGGCGTGAGTGGAGTATTAGTTGGATCAGGCCCATCAATCAATGAAACCTTAACAGCGACTGGTTCAGTGGCTGGTACGGCCACCTATACAATAACACCAGCAGCAGGCGGTTGCAATGGAACGCCTATTACAGTAATCGTAACAGTTAATCCGTTACCGGATGTAGTTGCGGCACCAGCATGCAGAGGCGATCTGCAGTGGTGCGACCTCGAATATAAATTTAAGTACGAGCAATGGCGTTGCAGGAGCTACGTATAGCTGGACCGTTGTTCAGAGCAATGTAAGCGGAGCAACTTCAGGTTTTGGCACGAGTATCAATCAGACCTTAACAGCAACTACAAGTTCAGCGGGTACCGCTACGTATACCATCACGCCAAGTGCGAATGGCTGCACGGGTACTCCGATCAATATTGTAGTAACGGTAAGTCCTAAGCCAATAATTACAAATACCGCACTACAATTATTAACAACAATTTGCAGTAATACTGTCTTAAACTTTACACCAGTTTCAACTACTGACCCTGCTACACTCTATTCATGGACTAGTGTTGTAAGTGGAAGTACATTTACTGGAGTATTAGCAAGTGGAACAGGTACAATTACCGATACACCGGTTAATACAGGAAACACAGTTGGCTATGTGACTTATACTATTACACCAGAAGTAGCCGGTTGTTTTGGAAATTCTGTCAACTATATAGTTACGGTATTTCCAACCCCAACAGCAGATGGATCTGATATAATTATTTGCAGCGGTCAAAATGCAGTAGTCTTAATTAATTCGTTACCCAATAATGTTGCGGGGACAACATTTAGTTGGGTGGCAGTTCCGTCTGCAAATGTTCTTGGAGCAGCAAATGGTAATGGATCAACTATTAGTCAAACCTTGTCGGTGACTGACTTTACAACAGGTACTGTGGTTTATCAAATCACACCATCAGCAAATGGTTGTGCTGGGGCTGTAAAAAATATTACGATCACGATTAACCCGCTCCCCACTGCGGATGCAGGAGTGGATTATCAAGTTTGTGAGCCAACGGTTATTCCATTAAGTGGACTGATTGGAGGTGCGGCTACATCGGGTACATGGACAATAGTAACAGGAGCCGGAAGTATTTCTGCCAGTACAGTCGCTGGCAACACGGTGACTGCAAACTATACGGTTAACCCTTCGGATATTGCTACAACTATTGTATTAAAATTGGAATCTAACGACCCGGATCTTGGAGAACCATGTACGATAGCTTCTGATTTATTAAGTATTCAAATTAATCGCAGACCAACGGTTATTGCTCCTGCTGATTTCGTGGTTTGTGAACCAGCTAATTTATTAGCCTCACCAATAAGCTTAAGTGGTACGATTGGTGGAAGTGCAACAACAGGTTTGTGGAGTATCGTTTCAGGAGCAGGGACGTTGGGTGCTTCAAATCTTGTGGGTTCGCTCGTTAACACGCAATACACTATCGATGCATCGGACATTGGAACAACAATTACATTAAGACTAACCACAAATGATCCTGATGGTCCTGGTGGGCCGTGTACTGAGGAGTTTGAAGATATTGATATTACAATCAATCAAGCTGCGGTTGTTTCGGCTGGTCCAGACTTACAACTATGTCGGGATACACCATCCATTTTATTGCAAGGGTCACATTCAGGTGCGCCTACAACGCTGGCGTGGAACGGAGGCTTAGGTTTGTTCTCAGATCCAACTTTAGCTCAACCATTATATTCGTTTAATGATCCCACAGAAGTGAATGCAACGGTTGTGTTAACACTAACAGCCCTTGATCCTGATGGGTTAGGGCCTTGTTCGGCTGTTGCCGACCAAATGAATTTAAAGATCAATCCATTACCGGTCGTTGTTTATACGGGATTGCCTCCAGGAGCTCCTTCATCGTTGGCGGAAAATGGTCCACCTATAACTCTTACTGGAAATTTGGCTGGCGGTGCATTTACCATTCTTCCAACATCTTCGGTAATAGGGAGTACGTTTATTAATGTGGTAGATAGGGCGGTATTTGATCCAAGTGCAGCGGATCTGGGATCTAATTTCATCAAATACACATATACCGATGGTAATGGCTGCACAAACTTTGACGAGCAAGAGGTATTTATTAATCCCGTTACTACTATCGACTTTGCCGTTCAGGGGGCGGTACTAAACGGAATTGGAGAGTTTGAACTGTGTTCTGATTTAGGTTTGGTTAAATTACTTGGTTTCCCTGTTCCTGCCGATGGTTTCCCGCCTGAAACACAATTCACATCAGAAGGACCCAATGCAGCTAATATGACAATCGTTAAAATTGGCCCCGATTACTTTATACAAACCAGTGGATTAGTATCAGACTCTTATAGAATTCGCTATACTTTTAAAAATCAGTTTAATGCGATAACCTTTAGAGAGCGTACCATTAACTTCTTTGGAAGTCCGGTATCGTTGTTCTCATCATCCAACAATTGTATTGTGAGTGATGTTGTGTTTACAGACAATTCAACAATAAATCCTTCACCTTTCCCAGCTGCAATCACCAGTTGGCAATGGGCATTTGGTGATAATACGTTTAGTACAGACCAAAATCCATCTAAACGATATACTACCTCGGGTACCTTTAATGTCTCTTTGAAAGTAACGACCAGTAAAGGCTGTTCGTCAACAGGCACTCCGTATGTGCTGCGCGTTGGTGATGTACCGATTGTTGATTTTAGCTGGTCAGCTATATGCAATAATGATAATACTAATTTCCAGGATATGACTACCAAGGTAGTTGGTTCTGTACCGCCAGGAATAAGCGTGATAACCGGTTATACATGGGATTTTGGAGATGGGGATGTATTGCCTTCAGGAGTTGGGGCAATACCAGTAGGTACTCATGGAGGAAGAACATTCGGTACCTACAAAGATCCACAGCACAAATATGTTTCAAATGGCACTTATTCATCAACCCTTTTGGTTGATACGAATGATGGATGTTCTAATTCAAATACACAGAATGTATTTATCCTTCCGTACAATACAGTTGCCCCTGTTGCTGGTGCAGAGTATCTGGAAGGATTTGAATCAACAGATGGTGGTTGGATAGCTGAGGCATTCAATACAACCAATTCAACACCAACCAATATTGTGCTAAGCGATACAAGTTGGATTTGGGGAATGCCAGCAGGGGCTGGCGGGACCATTAATACAGCGGCCTCTGGAAGTAATGCATGGTGGACCGGGAAAAATGCGAATACTTATTTCTCAAACGAAAACTCTACAGTCAATGGTCCTTGCTTTGACTTAACACAATTGAAGCGACCTATGGTGGCTTTGGATTATTTCTCGGATACAGAAAAGAATTTGGACGGTTCCGTTCTTCAGTATTCCATCGATGGCGGACTTTCCTGGCGAATTGTTGGGCCACCGGAAGGTCAGTCAAACCGGGATGAAGGCATTAATTGGTTTAATGGGGTGGGAATTCTTCTAATCCCGGATCACAACCTATTGGTAATTATGGATGGACTGATAAACAATCTGAATGGAAGAACGCCCGATTCAATTTAGATATGATACCGGCAGTTAATCGATCGCAAGTAAGACTACGGATAGCCTTTAGCAGTAATGATGGAAATGCTCCAGCACCGCCAGCCTTTGATGGTTTTGCTTTTGACAATTTCTTTGTTGGAGAAAAGGCCAGGCATGTGCTTGTTGAACATTTCACCACATCAACCCTTACAGCGAGTACAAATGCAGATACTTATCTGAATGGACTCTATCAACAACAGATTACCGATAGGGGTACATCCGATTTCCAGGATATACAGTATCATGTTAATTTTTCAGGCACAGATCCACTTAATAAGGATAACCCAACCGATCCAGCTGCCCGGGCACTTTACTTTGGGGCTTCTCAGCCTCCATTTACAATTATGGATGGACTGCTAACTCCTGGCAAATTTACGGGCAGTACCTATGAATTGAATAAAGTGGAAATTGATCGTAGAGCTTTGGTTGAACCGATTTTCTCATTAAGCTTGAAAGACACAACCTCTATTGACGATACTCACATTAGTGTAAGAATGTTTATAACAGCAAAGCAAGATTTCGCTTCACCAGTTATAGTAAATGTCGCTTTAGTTGAAAAAGATGTCAATGGATTTAAGAATGTGTTGCGGAAAAATCTCTTTGGAAGTGATGGGAAAACCATTAGCCTTGGATTTATTCAAAACCAGACTAATAAGAGTGCTTTAGTTTTTAACGTCCCCATCGATGTGCCCATTTCAAATCCTAATGGTTTGTTATTAATTGGTTATGTTCAGGATAAGAACACAAAGGAAATATATCAATCTATAGTTATTGATGGCCCTGTTAAAAATGGAGATCCTGTTGTTGGAATCGAAGATGAATTACCTTTGATTACCACATTAAATAATATTCAGATTTTCCCTAACCCTGCCAACAATCAATTTACTTTTGGTATACCAGCCGAAGTCTATCCGGGTAGTCAATGGCAGATTATTGATCAACGCGGTGTAACTGTGCTTGAAGGTAATTTTGAAGGAGCCGTAAATGGATTGAAGGAAGTAAATGTAGCAGAACTTGCGAATGCTGTCTACTTTGTTGTGATGACAGGGCCTAAGGGTGTTACCGTTAGAAAGAAGTTAATGGTGATGAACAGAAATTAAGCGTACGCTTTAAGAGACCGAATCACTTTCAATAATGACTGACTAATTTCTGTGGCAAGACCATTAATCGTTTTTTCGTCCAGATCAGTTCGGGTCTCATGTTCGAGTAACGCTATTCTATCTTTAAGGTGGTGAATGCCCATAAGTGTAATGCTCGGTTTGATCTTATGAACAACCTTGGCCAAGTGTTCCCAATTCTTTAACTGCAATTGCGTTTGTATTTCTTCAATTGTTTTGGGCATAGAATCAAGAAAAGTATTGATAATTTCTTGTATGAATTCTTGATTATTATCTGAAGCCTTAATTAAATAGCTTAAATCAAATTCGGTATTATTTTGCTTTCCTTCTTGCGATGGTTGGTTTTTTTTCTTAAGTTTTGCTCCCAGGTATTTAGTTAAAGTTTTTAGCAAATCCTCTTGTGTAAACGGTTTAGTAATGCAATCGTTCATTCCAGCGGCAAGACATTTTCAAAATCCTTTTGTGTCGCATTGGCAGTTAATGCAATAATAGGTACTTGGCTTTTGTTTGGATCACCTTTCCGAATCGCCTTAGTGGTTTCAAACCCGTCCATCACGGGCATTTGAATATCCATGAGAATGGCATCGAATGCATTATTTCTAATTTTTTCCAGAGCAACCACTCCATTCTCAGCAGTTTCAAAATGGCAGCCCCACATTTTTAAAATACTGCTGGCATAAAGCCGATTAATGTCATTGTCCTCCACCAGTAGTATTGAAGCTCGTTTTAGTTGGGTGAGGTTTCGGGGCTTAATCATCCTTGCATCCGACACAAATTCTTTTTACCCATAATGTAAGGCAAGGAAAAGGTGAAGGTTGAGCCTTCATTCTCTTTACTCACAACATTAATTGATCCGCCCTGAAGTTCCACCAATTGCTTTACAATGGTTAAGCCAAGTCCGGTACCACCATATTTTCTGGTTACACTAGCGTCTGCCTGGCTAAAGCTTTCGAAAATAGTCTGAAGTTTATCTTTTGGAATACCAATACCCGTATCGGAAATATCAAATCGCAGATTGTAGTTATTACCTTTTATCATGTCTGCCTTAACGTCAACCTTAATTCTTCCGGCATGGGTAAATTTAATTGCGTTGCTAATCAAATTTATAAGAATTTGATTGAGACGTACCGGATCACCAATAAAAATTTTGTTAGCGTCTTTAGCGAGACTATGAGAGAGTTTAATCCCTTTTTCTGAAGCCTGTACACCAAACGTATCAATGAGGGAATGCAATAGATCATTTAAATTGAATCCAATTTTTTCTAATTGCAGTTTACCAGATTCTATGCTGGCGAGGTCAAGAATATCATTAATGATAACTTTGAGATTGTCGGCTGCACTCTTAATAGCGTTGAGATAGGTCCGTTGTTCTTCTCTGGAGGGATTTTGACTTAATAGTGATGCCATTCCGGCAATGCCATTAATGGGTGTGCGGATTTCATGACTGATATTAGCTAAAAATTGTTCCTTCGCTTTTTGCGCACGAAGTAGCTCTTCCGCATCTTTTTTTCTTTGACTAATATCCCGACAATCGAGAATAAGGCCGTCAATGCCCTCTTTCTGCTTTAAGTTTACGGAATTAAATTCCAAATATTTATAGCTCTTATCTCTACATATAAATTGAAATTCAATTGATTTATTATAAGCACGTCTGGTGCTTTTAATAAACTCTTTTCTAAAATGGGTAATCAGGTGGGAGGGTAGGTAATCAAAAAGTTTTTACCGACCAAACCGGAAGCTTTATAGCCGAGTGTCTCCTTTACTGAGCGATTGTGATATAGAATCGTTCCTTCGTAGTTCACAATAAATATTATATCAGATCCGTCTTCGACAACCGATTTATAAAATAATCCCTTTTTGACGTATGCAGATAAAGACTTCATTTTAAATTCCTTTAGATTCCATTTCTTTCAAGTACCGGTATATCGAAGATTTTCCAATCTCAAGTTTTCGTGCAACGTCAAGCACATTATTATCATACTTATTGAGATAATTTCTGATTATATGATAGGTATAACCTTGTAAGGTCATCTCTTTAGAAGTAAGGGAGCTTTCGCGTATGGGCGTATTAAAGGTAATATCTTCGGCTGAATTTCATTATCACTACGCATTACTACCGCTAGCTCGATAATAGACTTAAGTTCGCACATTACCTGGAAATGAATATTGAAGCAATTTTTCCTGGGCCTCAGGGCCAAGTATTATTTTTCCGAGATCATTTTCTTTGGCGAACTGTTCACTAAAAAATTTCGCCAGAAGAAGGATGTCCTTATCACGCTCCCGCAGCGGGGGTAGGTGTATGGGTAATCCGAGTAAACGATAGTATAGGTCTTCACGGAAACGGCCCGCCCTAACTTCTTCCTGTAGATTTCGATGCGTGGCAACAATTACACGAACATCAAGTTTAATAATTTGGTTGCCCCCGATGCGGGTTAATTCTTTTTCCTGAAGTACGCGCAGAAGTTTGGATTGCACGTTTAAATCCATTTCTCCAATCTCATCCAGAAAGATGGTTCCGCCTTCGGCTTCTTCGAATTTACCAATCCGCCTTGTCACGGCACCAGTAAAGGCACCTTTTTCATGCCCGAATAATTCACTTTCTATAAGGTCTTTGGGGATAGCAGCCACATTAACAGCAACCAAGGCTTTATTTTCCTTTTAGAATTGTAATGAATGGCCTTGGCGATTAATTCCTTTCCAGTACCTGTTTCGCCTGTAATGGAAACCGTGATTTGAGTTGTAACTGCTTTTTCGATTAAGTCGAAAACTTTTTTAATAGTATCACTGGTCCCAACAATACTTTTCTCAAAATCGTACTTTGTTGTTATCTCATGTTTTAACCGATCTATTTCTCTTATGAGGCTGGTTTTGTTAATTGCATTTTTAATTGAGTTTAAGATGCGGTCTTTTGTTTCCTCGTCTTTACTTATATAATCAAAGGCTCCAGCTTTTAAAAGCTCTACGGCAGTTCCAATTTTTTCTTGAGCTGAAATGATAATTACACTTATATTCGGGTCATATTCTTTTATTGATCTCAATACTTTCTCGCCTTCCATATCAGGTAAGGAATAGTCGAGGGTAATAATAGATGGTATTTTATGGAGATTATCGATACACCCTTTTCCAGTAGTGTAAAACTCAGGCTCAAAATCAGGATTTAGACTTAAAACGTATTTTAAGAATTTAGTATAGGCCGGATCGTCCTCTACGACAAATATTCTTACTGGCTCTTTTTCGTACATCCGTTGGCTCTTTGGTATTTAGTCTAAAAGTAATGCTGAGATTTGAACAAAATATTTGAAATTTACGTTAATTCCCGATAGTTAATAAAATGACATCTCCCTTTTTAAGAAATAAGTATGATTCCAGAATTTGAAGAACTCAGTCAGGCTGAAATAGAATTGATGCATAAAGCACCTATTCTGGTTTGTATTCTCATAGCCGGAGCAGACGATCACATTGATAATCGAGAAATTAAAAAAGCACCTTTTATTAACTGAAAAAAAAAACAAAAACGGGCCAAATCTCATCTCCTTGGTTTCTATCGCGAAGTAGGTGAGGACTTTGAAGATAAATTGAAAATCGTGATTCAAGGCTTTCCGCTGAGGAAGAGTCAACGGACACCCTTATTAAAAGAATCATTAAGTAACTTGAACCCTATTCTTAAAAAGGTTGACCAAAACTTTGCAAAAGAATTTTATAAAAGCCTGCTTGAAATTGCTACCGAGATAGCCAAATCTTCAGGAGGTTTGCTAGGACTTAATTCTGTGGGAGATGAAGAAGCAAAGCATATGAATTTATCAATGCTAAAAGATCCGGCCAAGTATTAAGCGCATGCCAACGAGGGAGAAAAGGTTTTTTGGGAGTTCAGTAGTTCCTTTTCGATTGGTATTTATCATGTGGCTTTCCTTCAGTATTGAATTCTTCTACCATATTGATCTTGGCTTTTGGGAATAAAACCTCGCAGTGTAGAAGGTTTAATCAGGATATTTACCGCTCCGATGATTCATGGGGATTATCTTCACCTGCTGTCCAACACAGTACCGCTTCTATTTTTAGGTACCATCTTATTTTTCTTTTATGAGAGAATAGGAGGGATCGTATTCTTCCGTTGTTATTTCATCACCAATATTTTGCTTTGGATCTTTAGCCCAAGAATGTCCTATCATATTGGGGCGAGTGGATTGATTTACGGTCTGGCTGCATTCTTGATTTGTTATGGACTCTTAAAGCAGGATTTTATTTCCCTCATTGTATCTGCTTTTGTGTTCTTTATTTATGGTGGAATATTTTTAGCGGGCGTTTTGCCAAGCGATCCGCGGATCTCATGGGAGTCTCATTTAGCAGGAGCTTTGGTAGGCTTGGTTACAGCCTTTAACTTGGCGCAAAAAGAAGAAGCTAATGGATGCGGCCGCTAAGAAAATAATGGATCGAATTGGAGCTGGTAAATATGATCCAGTATATGTACTGCAAGGTGAAGAAACATACTATATAGATTTGATTTCCAATTATATAGAAGCCAATGCTTTAAGTGAATCTGACAAAGGATTTAATCAGGTAGTGCTATATGGCAAGGACGTTACTGTGGCAACTATCTTAACTCATGCCAAGCGATTTCCAATGATGGCTGAGCGTCAGGTAGTAATTGTAAAAGAGGCGCAAGAGATTCAGGATTTGCAAAAAGAAGCCGGTTCGAAGCTTTTACTGGATTACCTGGCGCGCCCACTATTGTCCACCATTCTTGTCTTGTGCCATAAACATAAAACGCTTGACAAAAGGCGCGAGTTAGGAAAGAAGATTGATCAGTTAGCGGTATCCGTTGCCTTTAAGAAGCCATATGAGAACCAATTGGGCGAATTTGTAATCGGTTACTTAAAAGGGAAGGGGAAGCAAATTGATGATGGTGCTGTGCGAATACTGGCCGAATATGTAGGAAATGACTTAAATCGACTGGCCAACGAGATTGAGAAAGTATTGATAGCAGTGCCCGCCAACGAACCGGTATCTGCTGAACATGTAATGAGTCAGGTGGGAATCAGCAAAGAGTACAATATTTTTGAACTTCAAAAAGGCACTTATCCGAAGAGACCTTTTTCAGGTTTCTAAAATTGTAAATTACTTTGAAGCCAATACCAAGAAGAATCCAGTGATACCTATGATTGCATTTTTGTATTCATTCTTTAGCAAGTTACTAGTTGCGTATTCAACTAGTGATCGAAGTGAAAGGATTAGTTACTGCTCTAAAAATCAGTCCGTTTGCTGCCAAAGATTATAGTGCTGCTTTGAATTATTATCCATTGGATAGGGTAATAGAAAGTATCTCACTATTAAAACAAGCGGACTTGAAATTAAAAGGTGTTGACTCCGGTAACACCAGTGAAGGACAGATCTTAAAAGAAGTGATTTTTCGGCTTATGATGTAATTAAGTTTAATTTTTTTACTGTCCGCAATTGCGGAATAATTCTTGTTTAGATTTTATCATTCTTAACAGAAATGATGAAGTTATCGCAAAGAGTTAGTAGCTTTGAGTCCATGCAATCCATTTTTTTAACTAATGCATGTGACTTATTGATCATAATCAGTTTGCGGCTGCCCGCGAAGTTTTCTCAGAATTTATAATAACAAGTTCCACTACGGATCCCAGACGGGCTGAGGCTGAATATTACAAAGCATTTTGTGCCTTAAATCTTTATCACATAGACTCTGAAAAACAAATTGGGGATTTTATCCGCCAGAATCCAACGCATCCAAAAGCTACCACAGCATACTATGAGTTAGCAAACTTTTATTATGCTGAAAAGAATTATAAGAAAGCCTCATTGAATTTTGCAAAAGCTGATTTTGCCGGACTTAGTCAGGAGCAACAACGAATTGGCCGGTTTCGGTGGGGATATAGTTTATTCAGCCAAAAGTCATTGAAGGAGGCCCTTGTTCAGTTTAATTATAATAAAGCAATAGGGGGTGAGTATGGACCTGCCGCTAGTTACTATGCTGGCTTTATTGAATATAGCGAAGGTGATTTCTCGAGCGCTCTAATTGATTTGAAACGCGCGGAACAAAATGAGGCCTATTCAAAAATAGTCCCGTACCTCATCGCCAATGTGTATTTCCGCCAGCAAAATTATGAGGAGTTGTTATCCTACGTTGAGAAGGTTAATGCTATTGAAGGAGTAAATAATAAAGAGGAGATCGCTCTGCTTGCGGCTGAAGCTTACTATAAAAAGAATGATTACAAAAAAGCATTCGATGGTTATAAACTTTATCTGGATGGCCGCGAAGAAAAAGCAGATAAGAGTGTGTTGCTGCGGGCCGGCTACACGGCCTTTACGTTAGGGGAAGATGCAAGTGCCATAAAATATTTGAAGTCATCTTTTACCGATTCTGATTCAGTGGGATTTTTACTCAGCCTATTACCTTGGTTACTTATATCTAAAGCAAAATCAAAAGCCTATGGCGCAAACCGCTTTTGATATTGCCCGCAAATTTAAACCCGATCAAAAGTTGGTTGAAGAAAGTACGTTTCAATTTGCTAAAGTGTCTTATGATCTTGGTCGTCCGGATCAGGCCATCACCGAATTTGAAAAAATGCTTTTAACGTTTCCAAAAAGTATTCATTCAGATGAAATTAGGGAATTGCTTTCGCAGGCCTATGTAAATGCGACCAACTATAACAAGGCGATTGAATACATTGAGGCTATGCCCAAGAGGAGTCCAGCGGTTGACCGGGCCTATCAAAAAGCTACTATGTTAAAAGGCATTGAACTCTTTAATAAAGACGACTATCCCACAGCTGTTCAGTTTTTTGAAAAATCGCTCAAATATCCAGTCGATCCTGATTATGTGGCGGAAGCAAGTTTTTGGTGTGGTGAGGCCTATTCAATAGGACGGAAGTATGAAAAGGCCGCAGATAATTATCTTAGAATTGTTGGACTTAGTAGCTTAAATAATATTGAGCTGCTTGTTAAAACACGTTATGGCTTGGGGTATGCCTACTATAATCTGCAACAGTATGATCAAGCACTCTTTAATTTTAAAGAGTTTGTAAACAAGGCTACGCGAACCCAAAGTAATCTGGCTGATGGTGTTTTAAGATTGGCAGATTGTTACTATGTATCCAAATCATATCTGGAAGCGCTTATTAACTATCGTAAAGTTGTTCAATACAGATCGGTCGATCAGGATTATGCGCATTTGCAATCAGGAGCTATTCTGGGCATTATGAGAAAGTATGAGGAAGCAAGTACGGAATTGGATTTGGTAATTAAGAATTTTCCTCAATCTCGCATTTTAGACGAAGCACTATTTCAGAGAGCTCAGTTGGATTTTGAACAAGGTAATTATCAACCCGCTGTAAATGGATATACCTCACTAATTCAATCTAAGCCTTCATCCCGATTTGTTCCGTATGCTTACACACGCAGAGCGGCATCTTATTTCAACTTGAAGGAATTCAATAAAACCGCTCAGGATTATATTACGGTAATCGAAAATTATGGAAATCATCCCGTTAGTAATGATATTTTGATTCCCTTACAAGAAGCACTTACCCTCGCTGGTCGATCAGGCGACTTTGATAAATACCTCACAGAATTCAAAGCAGCAAATCCAGATGCAAAAGGTATTGAGTCGGTGGAGTTTGAGTCCGGTAAGAATTTGTATTTCAACCAGGATTATCAAAAAGCCATAGCCGCACTATCAAGATACCTAAGTTCCTATCCGGAAAGCCCTAGATTGGCAGAAGCTAAATATTATCAGGCCGAATCGTATTATCGATTAAAGGAATGGGACAAAGCAACCTCTTTATATGCCGAACTGGCTGGGGATAAAAACTTCTTGTTTGCGAGTAAAGTAGTTGGTCGGTTAGCTGAATTGGAGTTTAAGCAAAATCGATTTGAGCGAGCGGTTCCTTATTTTCAGCAGCTAGCAAGTTTGGCTTCCAACAAGAAGGAACAGTATGCCGCTTGGTCTGGTCTCATGGAGTCGTATTATTTATTAGCTCAGTATGACTCGGCCGATGTGTATGCACGAATCATCCTGGAGCGAGGTAATATAAATGCAGGTGCTCAAAATAAAGCATCACTCTATTTAGGAAAAAGTGCTATGGCGCGAGGCGACTATGAATCAGCGCAAGATGAATTTTTAAACACATTGAATTCCGCGCAAGACGAGTATGGAGCCGAAGCAAAATATTTATTGGGGGAGATTCAATACCTCAAGAAGGAGAATAAACAGTGTTATGAAACGCTGGTAAGCCTCAATAGTGATTTTGCGGCTTACCCGGAGTGGGTGGGTAAATCATTTCTTTTGTTGGCGGATAACTACCTCGCTATGGGCGATGCATTTCAAGCGAAAGGAACCTTGAAGTCGTTGGAAACATTTCCTATCGAAAACATTAAACTGTTAGCGAAAGAAAAGTTGAAAAAGATTGATGAAGCGGAACTAAAAAAGGCATCGCAGATTAAAGCAGATACTTTAGATAACTGATTATGATTCTAAAATACATCTCTTGTTATAGAAAATATACGTCTGTAAGGCTATTAATGATTAGCGCTTTCCTTCTTGGGATGGCGAGTAATGCGATGGCGCAGGAAAAGTGGGATGAGGGCGAAATAGAAAAAGTTGAAATTGAAATTGTAAAAGAGCGACAGATTGTGTTGCCCAAAGCCAGCAGAAATTTTGAGAAAGTTCCACCACGTCCGGTTGAACCGATTAAACCGGAAATCACCTACGACTTTAAGAATATTAAATTTACCACACCTGAATTTAATCCAGCCATTCGACCACTTAGGCTTAAGCAGGAGGAGATTACTAAAATCTATGGCAACTATTTTAGTGCTGGCCTGGGCAATTATGCCTCGCCCTATTTAGAAGCATACATTACCAACAAGCGCGACAAAGCTAAATTCTATGGAGTAAAAATGTTTCACCATAGTTTTGGTCAGGGACCGGTTGATAAGAACAACTCGGCCAGTGGCAATACAGAAATAGGACTGTTTGGAAAGTCTTTTGGAAAAGAAGCTATGGTAGGTGGGTTTGCTAACTATGAAAACATAACCACCCATTTTTATGGGTATACACCTGGTACGTCTGTTGAAAAATCCCAGATTCTGCAGAGCTATAATATATTTAGTTTGGGTGGCGATGTACAAAACTCCACCACATCAAACTTTAACTATAAACTTCTTGGCTCATTCAGTTACCTGGATGATCATTACAAGGCGAAAGAAAGTGAAGTAGTTTTAGGGTTTAAAGGCGACTACGAAATTTCAAAAGCCAGCAAAATTTTGATTGGCAGTGATTATTTTTTGATCTCGCGTAAGGATGAGCAGGTGGAGGCCGAGCCAAGACATATCTTTAAGGTCAATGGAGGTTATGAATTTTCAATTCTGGATGATCTGATCTTGATGATTGGAGCCAATGTGGTTTTAGAAAATGATACACTCGGAAAAGATAAATCAATTCATGTGTATCCGGACGCTCGGGCAAGCTATCCGCTTAGCAAGTCCATTGAAGTATATGCCAGTTTAACAGGAAATATTGATAAGGTATCGTTGCACACAATGGCTCGTGAAAATGCTTGGTTAAATTCCAACATTAGTATCAATAACACGAATCGTACCATTGATTTTCTTGGCGGTATTAAGGGAAAGTTGGGTAGCAAAGTCTCTTTTGGTGGCGGCTTTGGTTTTGCCAACCTTAAAGAGTTATACTTCTATCAGAACGATCCGACTGATCGCGCTAAGTTTATTACCGTTTTTGATGAAGGCAATACCAAGCGTACAAATTTATTTGGTGAGTTAGGATTTTCTCATGCCCAATCAGCCCGAATGTTGTTGCGTGCAGACCTATTTGGTTACGCTACCGATCAGGTAGCAGAAGCCTGGCATAGACCAACGTACAGGGTAAGTTTTAATTCGTCTTATAATCTGTATTCGAAGATATTGTTCAATGTTGACATAATAACACAAGGAGGGGCGAAGGCCCTTGATGTTGATAATAATACCGTTGTAACGCTTGATCCAGCCGTAGATCTAAATGTAAAAGCAAGTTATTTTCTGTCGAAAAAGGTTTCAGTCTTTGTTAAGGGAAGTAATCTCTTATCAAGTGACTATCAATTGTATCTCAATTACCCTGTAAGAGGCGTTCAGGTTATGGGTGGCGTAACATGGGTTTTTTGAAAATAGCTTAATTTGTAGAAATTACGTTAATTTTGTACTAATACCCTGATAACAACCAAACCATGGCAAAAAGAAAAGACAAAGACCCACAGGAAAACGAAAATCTTAACGATGGAAACAACGCAGAGGATAGCTTCGGACTTCCTGATATTGAGTATAAGCCTTTGGAAAATCCAGAGCCTGAGCAATCTCAAACCAAAATAGAGGAACCCATGCGCGAATCGTATACCTACAAACCAGAGGAAGAACCAAAATCCAATGCACCGGTAGTCATCGCTATCATTATTGGATTGGTATTGGTGGTTGCTGCATTTCTGATTTATCAATATGTATATAAACCTCAGGCTGCCGAAAAACAAAAGAAAGAGATAGCTGCTAAGGCGGCTGATAAACTGAAGAAAGAAGAAGCAGCCCGGTTGGCCCGCGAAAGAGAAGCCGAGGAGCAACGGAAAAGAGATGAAGCAGCGGCAGCAATTGTTGCTAAACCAGTTGACGGTACAGTTGAGACACTAACTGGCCGCACGGGGCGTTATTATGTAGTAATTGCCAGTGCTGTGGATGGTGATTTGATTATGGACTATGCTAAAAAACT
Source organism: Flammeovirgaceae bacterium (assembly GCA_016712035.1). Lineage (GTDB taxonomy): Bacteria > Bacteroidota > Bacteroidia > Cytophagales > Cyclobacteriaceae > ELB16-189. Next base: position 23,227 of record JADJRT010000021.1, read on the forward strand.
GAGTGCAAAAGGAACAGGTTCCAAAATTATACCTCCCTTTGGAAAGTGGAAATTTTATCGACTTACAACGGGTGGTGATTTCGATACATACGCATTGGCGCAATCAAGTGCCGATTCGGCCAAACCAGAATTTGGTGAAGGAGCTTGGGTTATAAAGTACTAAGCTGTTATAGCAGCTGTTATTTTTTAGAATGAACTATTTTATTTTTTAAACTATGATGATTGCCCAAATTGTTACAGGAGCTGTTGAGACCACTCAGCCTGATCAGGCTATTTCGTTCTGGAATCTTGTAATGGCAGGCGGACCATTAATGATTCCGATCGTTATCTGTTCTATTATTGCCATTTACATTTTTGTCGAGCGACTCCTTACCGTTAACCGTGCCAACGTAAGCTCAGACTCTTTCATGGGTAAGATTAAAGAGTTGGTTGTTCGGGGAGATATAAACGGAGCAAAAATTTTATGCGCACAGTATGATACTCCGGTGGCCCGCATGATTGAAAAGGGAGTTTCCCGTATTGGTAGTCCACTTAAAAATATCGAGGCCTCCATAGAGAACGTTGGTAAAATTGAAGTTTTCAGACTTGAGAAAAATTTGTCTGTATTGGCAACCATTGCCGGAGCTGCCCCTATGATTGGATTCTTAGGAACTGTAATTGGTATGGTAAGCGCCTTTATTGCAATTGCACAGGAGGAAGGTTCAGTAAGTCCAAAGTTATTAGCAGATGGTATCTATACAGCCATGGTGACTACTGTGGCAGGTTTAATTGTTGGTATTATCGCGTATCTGGGCTACAACTTTTTAGTTACCAGGGTTTCCAAAGTAATCCATAGAATGGAGTATTCTTCTATTGAGTTTATTGACTTGTTACAAGAACCGCGGTAAGTATGAATTTGCAATCCAGAAATAAGGTTGACGCTGCCTTCAGCATGGCCTCCATGACTGATTTGATTTTCCTGCTGCTCATATTCTTTATGCTTACCTCAAATTTTATTACTCCCTCAGGGCTTCCGGTTAATTTGCCCAGTAGCGTAGCCAGTACTATTGAAGTGCAGAAAGTTTCCGTTACGGTGACCAAAGACATACAGTTTTACGTTAATGATAAACGAGTTACGAAATCTACCTTAGAAGGAGAATTGAAGAGTAAACTAGCGGGCCCCAAAGGTGTGGTGGTTCTGCATATTGATGAATCAGTACCTACACGCGAAATGGTTTTCGTGGCAGGGATTGCCACTAAGTTAGAAGCCAGGGTTTCCATAGCGACCAAACCGAAATAGCATGAGCGAGCAGCGGGAGCGCAAGACTAGACGAATAGCAATGATTACCTCCGTAGGTATTCATGTTCTTTTGTTGCTTGCATTTATGCTGATGATGGCTTGGCGCGCTCCCAATCCACCGCTGCCGGAATACGGGATCGAATTAAACTTTGGTATGGATGATCAGGGTGGAGGGGAAATTCAACCTGAAACTTCGCCAGGCGTTCAAGAGGAAGCAGATCAACCGAAGGAAGAGCAAACTGAGGCAGCTCAGCCCGTGGAAGAACAGGTGGAAGAAAAAGTTGAGTCAGAAAAAGTTGAAGAACCGGCAGTTTCTAAAATTGAAAGCCCGGTTGTTATAAAAGAGGAAAAGCCAAAAAAGGAACCCGTTAAAGAAGTTAAGGAGAAGGTAGTAGAGACAAAACCAAAGGTTGCTCCTACCGAGGAAGTAAAGAAGGAAGAGAAAAAGGAGACGAAGGTTTCTGAACAGCAAGGCACCGATGCCAAGAAAGGCGACCCAACAACCAGCCAGGGCGATGATGGTAAGCAAGGTGACAAAGGAAATCCGGAAGGTAAATTGGATGCCAAGGCGTTGTATGGCCAACAAGGTGGTGGTGCTAATGGCGACAAGGGCTTTGGTTTATCTATGTCTGGCTGGGCATGGGCAGATGATCCCAAAATTCCAAACCTACCTGATAACGAAGAGGGAAGAATTGAATTTGAAATAGAATGCGATGCAGATGGCGACATAGTGAAGATAACCACCATTCAACGCGGTCTCAGTGCACAAGCAGAAAAGTTATTGAGAGAAGAAATACAGAAAACTTCGTTAATGAAAACCTCAGATGGCAAAGCACCGGAGCGATCTAAAGGCAGAGTGGTGTTTATACTAAAAACCCGGTAAGGATCTAGGCCTATTCCACAATAATCAAGAAGTAATTCTTTTTACCCTTCTGCGCCAGCAAATATTTGTTTTGGAGTAGAGTAAATTCAGGTTTCTCGTTTACATCAACAAGTTTAGTTTTATTGATGCTAACCCCACCGGCCTGAATCATTTTTCTGGCTTCCCCTTTTGAAGGAAATATAGTTGACTTAGTTACTTCAGAAAGTAGATCAGTTACCGTTGCACAACTCTCAAAAGTATTCCGATTTATAGTTACTTGTGGAACTCCTTCAAATACCGCAAGCAGCGTATCTTCATCCAGACCTTGTAAGTCTTCAGTGACTGAATTTCCAAATAGGATAGAGGAAGCTTTTACCGCCCCTTCATAGTCTTCTTTCGAGTGAACCCGAACCGTAATATCTTTGGCTAATTCTACTTGCAACTTACGCTGATGTGGTGCAAGCGCATGTTCATTGATCAAGCCCTCAATTTCAGTCTGAGTTAGTTGCGTAAAGATTTTAATGAAGTTGGCTGCGTCTTCATCAGACGTATTAAGCCAGTATTGGTAAAATTTGTAGGGTGAGGTTTTCTTAGGATCAAGCCAAACATTTCCACCTTCTGTTTTTCCAAACTTGGTACCGTCTGCCTTTTTAATGAGCTGGGTAGTTAAGGCATACGCTTCGCCATTGGCTTTTCTTCGAATTAACTCTGTACCGGTAACGATATTACCCCATTGATCGGAACCACCCATTTGAAGGATGCAGCTCTTGTTCTTGTATAGCCAGTAGAAATCGTATCCTTGAACCAATTGGTAAGTGAATTCGGTAAACGAAAGCCCCGTCTCAAGCCGCTTCTGAACCGAATCTTTGGCCATCATGTAATTGACCGTAATATGTTTGCCTACTTCTCTGATAAAATCAAGAAAAGTAAATTCTTTAAACCAATCAAAATTGTTCACCATCTCGGCCGCATTCTTAGCGCCAGAAGAGAAATCAAGAAATTTTTCTAATTGCTTCTTAACGCATGATTCGTTGTGTCGAAGCGCATCTTCGGAAAGTAAATTCCGCTCTGCTGATTTGCCAGAAGGGTCGCCCACCATACCAGTAGCACCGCCCACCAGGGCAAAGGGTTTGTGTCCGCATTGCTGGAATTGAAGCAAGGTCATGATCTGAACTAAGTGGCCAATATGTAGTGAGTCTGCCGTTGGATCAAACCCTATGTATCCAGCGGTCATGTTCTTCATCAGATGCTCCTCCGTACCCGGCATAATATCATGCAGCATACCACGCCAACGCAATTCTTCAACAAAATTTTTCATTATCAATATTAAGGCTCCAAATATATAGCACGATACGCTAATCAGACAGGTTAAATTTGATTAATCTTTAAGTTTTAATATTGATTATAAATCGCTACTAATCAGTAAAATAAATTCATTCAATTGAATTGAAATGTAATTAGCGGTTATTAAAAAGTACTTGTAAGATCATAGCATCGACTTCTCATGCTAACAATTCTATTTGGGTAAACTTGCCTAAAACCTGTATCATTGAAGTTCAAGAAGCTGAAACTTTATGCAACAACCCGATGCCCTCAACCTGGTAGCCGAATTTCATAAAACTTTTAAACACCCGATACAACCAGATCCGGTTATACCGGAAGAGAACCGGTGTAAATTACGGGTAGCACTTTTGGCTGAAGAATTAAAGGAAATGGAGGTTGCTATACTAGAAAAAGACCTGGTTGGCGTTGCCGATGCACTCTGTGATCTTCAGTACGTTCTGTCAGGAGCTATTTTGGAATTTGGCCTAGGGGGCAAATTCAAAGAGTTGTTTGATGAAGTACAGCGTTCCAATATGAGCAAAGCCTGTAATTCGGAGGAAGAGGCAGAACAAACAGTTCAATACTACAAGCAAAAGGATGGAACGGAATGCCATTTTAAAAAAGAAGGTAATAAATGGCTGGTATATCGCACCACGGACAACAAAACAATCAAATCAATCAACTACTCACCGGCAAATCTGGATAAGATTCTGATCGGTAGCTAAACGTAAAACTCGAGTTGGAACACGGCATCCTGCCCCCTCAAAGGCACTGGATGCAAGGCTAATATTGGGATTTCGTTGTAGGCTTTAATAAACTCTGATCTGCTAATCCTGAGTTTGCTAACACCTGGACGAATCTTATGATATTGCATGCGTCCCGACTTATTCGAAGTGGCAGAATACATATGTTCATACCGGATGGGAATAGGAGAGGGGATGTATTTCATACAAATCCTTACGCATAAGCGTTTTTGAAATCCTTATGGAGCATACTGTTATGCACCAAATTATACTGAGCTAGTAATGAATACGCCCAGGATGGCACATAATTGAAGCGATGCTCATATTCTTCAATCTTAGAGCATAACTCGCTGACATAGAATCGAATCTGTGCAATGTTTCGACAATCACTTGGCTTTTCAAAATTCCTGTTTGTGAAGTTCTTAAGATCCATTTCGAGTTTTTTCTTTTCAAAGTTACTCATATTATTGTGTATTTATACACAAGTATATGCTATTATTGTATTATAAAGCAAGTTTAATTGTGTAAAAATGCACAAATATTTTTAAACCTCTCATTTTGCTAAAATTGAGGCACTTTTGAGTCAAGTATTTGTATTATCAGGCACATTACTTCGTTAAAGAATTGATGAACCTGCTATTGCTGGATGCTTACTATCGGAACATCTTATTTTTAATGTGTAAACCAGATACCGGTCAGGTTTATCCTTAAAGTATTACCTTTGAACGCTAAATTTTTTTGTTACTATGAACATGGAAGAATCAAAAGCATTTGTAGAAGCGTGGCACACAATCATGCTTATTGGTGCTATATCACTAATCGCAATTGGGATAGTCATTTTCTTGATCTATCAATTTAAAGTGGCTCTTGTTAAGTCCTTGAAGGATAAATATGACTTTGTAAATGCCAACGAGATAAAGTGGTATAAATGGGTATTTATCTTTTTTGGAATTGCTGCAGCCTTGGCTATTAACCTTTATGGCAAAGACGAAATTGGAGGCCCGGGTGTATCCTTTTTTGTACGTTTATTTTTCTCATTGGCAGGGGCAACCCTGGTAATATATATCGCTCAGTTGGTGCTTGATTATTATTATCCAACCCGCTTGAATGTTAAACTGCGCAGACTCCGTTATTCCCCAAGAACATCCAGCAATGGGAGTAAAATGAAATTACTTAGTGAAGATGAAGAGGATGTGCATCTCAATGAGGGTATGCAGGCCGAGGAAAATGTATTTTCCATAGATTATGATGTTTGGGTCGATGAAAAAACCTCTGAAATTAAAATTGAAAAATACCAGGGACATCTCACCTCACTCCAATGCCACAATTGCGGATTTTATACCATGCGTGTGCAGCGTGAAGAGATCATTGATACGAACGAAGACGGAACACCAAAGGAACTCTTAAAGCATTATCAGTGTGCTTATTGCAAGAATGTACGAGCAACTCAGTTTAATGTTAGCAAAAAGGAATCTGAGGATTATAAACATGTAAAGCCTAAATTGAAAAAAAGCACAAAAAGTGTTGAGTTGATTAAAATCGATGTCCACTCTAGTTTAGGGGGAAAGAAATCGTTCGAATTTCAATCCGTTGAGGAGGCTCAGAAATTTCTTAGTGAATATGATTTTGACAAAGTAGCTTGATTAGGCATCTTGTTTGCTGAGTATCCCGTTGAATCAAAAAATTCCTATTCATGATAAAAAATAGTGTTGTTGGCATATTGTTGATTTTAGCTGGATTTACCACATCGGGAAGCGCTCAAGATAGTCTGAAGTTACAACCCAAGCCTGTGTTTGGTAAAGAAGCCCGGGTAATCTCTTACATTCTTGATAATAACCACTACCGTAAAATAAGATTGAATGATTCGCTATCCGCTGCTATTCTTGATCGCTATATCGATGAGCTAGACAATAGTAAATCCTATTTTTTAGCCTCAGATGTTAAGTCTTTTGCTCGTTTCAAATATTCCATTGACGATCTAACCCGTAATGAAAATGTAAACCCCGCTTTTGAAATCTATGAGGTATTTGCAAAGAGATACTCAGAACGGATGGATTATGTGTTGAGCTATCTGATTCAAAAGGATTTCGATTTTACCATTGATGAATACTATGAAACAGATCGGGATAAAGAGACTTGGGCAGCCTCAAAAGCTGAACTCAACGAAGTTTGGAGAAAAATAATAAAGAGTCAGGCACTGAGTTTAAAATTAGCTGGTAAAAAACCGGAAGAAATTACAGGGTCTCTTAATACACGTTATCAGCGATTTAGTAAGTCTTTCGCACAATTTAATGCCGAAGATGTTTTTACCATCTACATGAATGCCATTACGGAATCGTACGATCCGCACACGAATTATCTTTCGCCCAAACAATCCGATTTGTTTAAGCAACAGATGAGTCTGTCTCTAGAGGGTATTGGCGCTCAATTGCAATTGGAGAATGACTATACAAAAGTGGTGAAAATTCTTCCCGGTGGCGATGCTCAAAAATCGGGTAAAGTGAATGTAAATGATTTAATTATTGGCGTAGGTCAGGGTAAGGATGGAGAGATGGTGGATGTAGTAGGTTGGAGACTGGATGATGTTGTAAAGTTAATTAAGGGGCCTAAGGGAACAACGGTTCGTCTTTCATTACTTCCTGCTAAAACGGGTGTGAATGGACCTTCGCAGGAAGTTGTATTGGTGCGCGATAAAATTAAATTGGAAGATCAGGCTGCTAAAAAGGAAGTAATTAACTATCCCATGCAGGGCCGATCTGTAAAACTAGGCGTTATTTCATTACCTAGTTTTTATATGGACTACGATGCGTATCAAAAAGGAGATCCCAACTATAGGAGCACAACCCGCGATGTAAGAAAACTGATTGGTGAATTAAAAGCCGAAGGTGTAGGTGGAATTGTTATGGATTTAAGAAACAATGGTGGTGGCTCATTGCCTGAAGCGGTTGACTTAACAGGCCTGTTTATTAAGGAGGGACCAGTCGTTCAGGTAAAAAATTCTACACATAAAGTGGAGGTTTTACCCGATGACAACAAAGAGGTTTTTTATGCAGGTCCTTTGGTTGTATTAACAAATCGTTTCAGCGCTTCAGCATCTGAGATTTTTGCCGGTGCCATTCAGGATTATCAACGCGGGGTAGTAGTGGGCGAGTCAACCTTTGGAAAAGGTACTGTGCAAACCGTACTAGATTTAAATCGTTTTATTAATGAAAAGGAACCGGTAGGTGAACTTAAATTAACCTTTCAAAAATTTTATCGGGTAACGGGAAGCAGCACCCAGCATAAAGGAGTTGAGCCTGATATAAATTTACCTTCCGCGTTTAGTGTAGAACAATACGGTGAGAGTTCTTATCCTAGCGCGTTACCTTGGGATGTGATCAAACCAGTGCCCTTTCAAAAAGTTGATTTGGTGAACAATCAGGTAGTGTCTGAATTAAACAAATCTTATCTGGAGCGGACTAAGCTAGACGTAAGTCTGAAAAAGTATATTGACGAAACAAACGATCTGAAATTGAATTTATCGCAGACTAAAGTTTCGTTAAATGAGGACAAAAGAAAGGCTGAAATTGCTATCGAGGACAAAAAGAAAGCCGAGGAGAAATTAGACACTAAGCTCACTTCCAAAGAAGGATTACCGGTGGATGAATTACAAAATCTAAAAGATGAATATCTCCGCGAAGGGCTATTAATCCTGGGCGAATTGGTTACAAAGCGTTTTGGATAATTTATCGGGTTACCGCGATTGGTGTTAAGATGTATCCTTTTGATTTAAGTAATTCCAAAATACCGCGCTCGCCTTCGAGGTGCGAGATACCCACAGAGATAAAAGCAACCTCGTTCTTCATCATCTTTTCAATTTTTGGAAGCCACTCTTCATTGCGCTTAAAATAAAATTCTTCAATGAATTGATCATTATTCTCGAACGTATGGAGGGTGTAAGAGAAAATCTCTTCCAACTTGCCTTGCGGATAATCCAACATTAATTTTCGGTACTCTTCTTTTTGAACATCGAATTGGTCAATGCTGTGAAGCAAAGCTGCTGTTTGATCCTTAATGGAAAACGAATTTATGCTGCTTCTTACGCTCTCCATGTAGGTTTTATTTTGTTCTTTTGCAAAGTAGCAATTCAATATCATAAATTTAACTTTTTCTCCCAAAGAAAGCCGCGTCATAGAAATTGAAATAGGCAATGGTTTTAGTTGTGCGTATTTTGACTCGAATCCTTTTTTGGGAATGTTAAACTCCGCTTCAAAAAAATCCGTCACTTTTTTATATTCTTCGGGTGTTAGATGAGTCGCTAATGATTCGCCCTTAGGAAAATGTAGGGCTTTATTTAACTCGTGTTGCGCATGATGATCTATCTGATCCTCAATGGCAAATAAGGTCGATACCAGAATCTTTTCGGTTGCTTCTTTAGGAAGGTAGTATTCTTTTTCGCCAATAAACTTAAGAGTGCCCAGCAGGTACGAAGGTTTGGTAATTCCGTTGCCGCTTACTTCCCAAAGTATGGAGTTTTCCTGACAGAACGCAGAAATCATTACCCAGAAGGTTAGAAGAGAAAAGAGAATCTCTTTTTTCATAAATTAGAGTTTAGACAACAAATAAAAGAGAATTGCGTGTAAAAAAGAAGAGCCCGAATTATTTGACCATGCCATCTTTTTTTTATCTATTTTACATGCTGAATACTATGATTTCTCCGTTTCAAGACTTGCTTTATTCGGCCCATGAGTGAAGAGTTACTAAAAGCTATCGTTCAACTTTTTGCCATTGTGGCAAAGGAAAGAATTACTGAGGACGAAAGAGCTAACATTAAGGAGTTTCTGTCTCTTCACTTAAATCAGGAAGCTACCCGATACTACCTCACCTTGTTCGATGATTTCTGCAAAGCCAATAAGCGACTTGTTGAGCCAGGATTAAACGTAGATGAAGCTACTTTAGAGTTTGTTGACGATTGGTCGCAGATTATTCAAATCGCCAAAAAAGTAAATCAGGCGCTGACCATGCAGCAAAAGGCAATTCTCTCAGTAAAGATTATTGAGTTATGCTATGCCGATGGTGAACTTTCGGAGCGTCAAAGTAATCTGATCTATTATATCGGTGAGGCCCTTAAAATTCCGAAAAAGGACGTAAAGGCCATCACCATGTTTGTGATCGGGCAGGACATTGAAGAACTTGCCTCAAAAACATTTTAGTGATTGATGAAGGATCGGGGGGGAAAGATTTTCCTGGTCCGAGGATTACCGCTCGCGATCTTACTGGCCTTATCGCCATCTTAAGACTTCATGATATTGAAACGTATCTGATCAAATATCTGGGTATTACTCCTCTTTATCTAAACAGCGTTCCATTCAAAAGCAGAAAGATTGATGTGTTCGCTACAGGCAGTGCAATTCGCGGTCCGAAGATCGACCCAATTTATTATTCGGATATAGTAGGTAAAATTTTTTGATGGAGGAAAGTGAAACCGATATTTCATTTATTGCCGAACATATTTTTTATCATTTCAAAAGTGGTAAAGCGGGTCTTCAAAACATAAACATTGCCGAGACGGGTGGAAAGTTAATTGGCCTTATGGGTGCCAGTGGCTCTGGTAAATCAACTTTATTGAGTGTATTAAATGGCTCAGAGTTACCATCCAGTGGGCGTGTCTTAATTAATGGTATCGATATTCACAAGCAGACTCATCTGGTTGAAGGTATTGTAGGCTTTATTCCACAGGATGATTTGTTGATCGAGGATCTTACCGTTTTTGAAAACCTTTATTATTCAGCACGGCTGTGCTTTGGTCACTACACCAAAGCGCAAATAGCAGAACTTACAGAAAAAGTGTTGCTCAACCTGGGCCTTTCTGAGATTCGAAATTTAAAAGTAGGCTCTCCAATGCAAAAGACGATAAGCGGGGGGCAGCGGAAAAGATTGAACATTGGATTGGAATTGTTACGCGAACCCACCGTACTTTTTGTTGACGAACCAACATCAGGGCTTTCCTCGCGCGATTCCGAAAACATCATGGACCTGTTGAAAGAATTATCGCTACGCGGAAAAATGATATTCGTAGTAATTCATCAGCCTTCCTCTGATATTTTTAAAATGTTTGATACACTTATCATTTTGGATGTGGGTGGGTTTCAAATTTATTATGGCAATCCGGTGGAGTCAGTTAATTATTTTCAGGATATCATTAACGCTGCCAATAAAACCCCTGGGGCATGCCCCGAATGCGGTAATATTAACCCTGAACAAATCTTTAATATTATCGAAACCCGGGTTGTTAATGAGTATGGAAGGTTTACGCATACTCGAAAAATTTCTCCAGGTCAATGGTATCAATACTTTAAGCAAAAAATAAAGATTACAAAGGTTGTAGAAGTCAACGTCCCATTACCCGTAGTTCAAAAGATCCCGAATTGGTTTAAACAATTATGTATTTTTACCATTCGTGATGTTTTATCTAAGTTGGCAAATAAGCAATACATGGTTGTCAATCTTTTATTGGCACCTACACTAGCATTCTTTATCGCCTACTTCGTAAAGTATTATGCTTTTGTAGGTGTAGAGAACCCGCAATATACCTTCTTTAATAACAGCAATATACCGGTGTATTTCTTCATGAGCGTTGTAGTGGCGCTTTTTATTGGACTTATAATAAGTGCGGAAGAAATATTTCGCGATCGCAAAATCTTGAAACGCGAACGCTATTTGAATTTAAGTAGTAGTGGCTACCTGATCTCTAAACTAACTATTCTCTTTAGTTTATCGGCCATTCAAACACTTAGCTTTATCCTTATCGGGAATTGGATTTTAGAAATCCCAGATAAGTGAGATTCGCTACTGGCTAATATTATTTTCATGCTCATGCTATGCTAATGTGTTGGGATTAAATATCTCTTCAGCGTTTGATTCTGCTGTTACGATTTATATTTTGATTCCCATTCTAATTATCCCTCAGCTTTTGTTAAGCGGAGTGGTAATTAATTTCGATAAGGTTAATCCCAAGGTCGGTTCTCCGAAAGGGATACCCATCATGGGGGAGATGATGGCTTCGCGCTGGGCTTTTGAAGCTTTTATGGTTACACAATTTAAAGACAACCCGTTTGAAAAGCAATTTTATAAATTAGATCAAATGGAAGCCTTAGCAAAGTATAAAAAGATTTATTACCTACCAGCATTAGAATCTGAACTTTCAGTTGTAATAAACAATCGTAGTCGCTGGCGCGATAAATCAGAAAGCAATCCGGTTAAGCAATCGCTGGATTTACTACATTCCGAATTGAAACACGAGCTATCAAAAGTTGGCGAAGATCGATTTCCTTATCTCGACAAATTACAGATCGGAAAGTTTGATTCTGCTGTATATCATAAGACAAGCACGTTTCTTCAAGTGTTACGAAATTATTATAATATCCATGAACAGAATGCTATTAAGGAACGAGAGGCTATGATTGGAGAAATGATAGATACACCAGAAAAACTGAAATTGTTCAATGCGAGTCGTATGAAGTATCAGAATGAAAATGTTCGCGATATGGTGGAAAGCAGAAATGAGCAAATGCGGATTGTGCTATGGAAGGGTGAATTAATTCAAAAAGCGACACCTATTTATTTTGATGACCACCGGCCTGCCAACATATTAGATTTTACAGCTAGTTTTTTTGTTCCAGTAAAATATTTTGCTGGGAAGAAGTATGATACGTTCTACTTTAACATTGCTGTGATTTGGTTTTTCTCTGTCTTATTCTACATAGCACTTTACTTCCAGTGGCTGAAGAAATTGGTCAATGGTTTTGAGGCGTATAGGAAATATCGAAGTAAGGATTAAGATTGGTAGTACTTTCGTATTTTTCGAAATAATAAACCCTATTTATGAAATTCAAATTAATAATTCTCTTGTTGGCATTTACCGTAGGTTTTACTTCTTGTTCAACTAAAGAAAAGACAGAAGATGATCAAGAATCTGCAACCGCATCGAATGATCCAGGTGAATGGCCCGAAATGGATTCATTTCATATGATTATGGCCGAGGCATTTCATCCCTACAAGGACTCCGCTAATTTGGAACCTGTTAAACGCCTGGCTGAAGAGATGGCACTAGAAGCTAATAAATGGGCTGCAACAGCCTTGCCTGCTAAAGTAGATTCTGAAACCGTACAAGCTCAATTAATTCAACTTGCAGAAGACTCACGATCCTTGGCCGACAAGATTAAAACTAGCGCATCCGATGATGAAGTCGGAAGTTCTTTGAAAGCCCTTCATGATAGTTTCCATGGAATAATGGAAACCTGGAATGGGGCAAGCGGAGAAGAGCTTAAGCACTAATATTTTAAAATTGATTTTAACGGAGGACTTAGTTCCTCCGTTTTTGTTACCAACTAACTTTCATTGAAGCTAAACCATGCAAGCGACTGTTATAACGAAAGAGGAAAAGAGCACACTGTGGTCTGTGATCATGGCTTCATCAGTTGGAACACTCATAGAGTGGTACGACTTCTACATCTTCGGTAGTCTGGCAACCATTCTTTCGCAACAATTTTTTCCGCAAACAAATCCTACAGCAGCGTTCTTATCAACCTTGGCAACTTTTGCGGCTGGTTTTATTGTTCGTCCTTTTGGAGCCATTGTATTTGGCAGGCTGGGTGATTTGGTTGGCCGAAAATATACGTTCATGGTTACGTTAATCTTAATGGGCGGTTCAACGTTTGCCATTGGTTTAATACCCGGTTATCAAACGATTGGAATTGCCGCTCCCATACTTGTATTAATCCTTCGCTTGCTTCAGGGTCTTGCCCTGGGCGGTGAATATGGCGGTGCCGCCACCTATGTAGCGGAGCACGCGCCCGCTGCACGCAGAGGGTATTATACCAGCTTTATTCAAACTACGGCTACCTTGGGTTTGTTTGTTTCCATCGGGGTGATACTTGCAGTACGTCATTGGATTGGGGTGGAGCAGTTTGCTATTTGGGGCTGGCGGATTCCGTTTCTTGTTTCGGCTTTGCTGGTAGGTATCTCCATCTACATCCGCTTGCGTATGCAGGAGTCGCCCATGTTTAAAAAGATTAAAGCCGAAGGGAAAATTTCAAAGAATCCGATCAAAGAAAGTTTTGGCAAAAAAGAAAATCTGATTCTTGTTTTAATCGCTTTGTTTGGTGCTACGGCTGGCCAGGGAGTAGTCTGGTATACGGGACAGTTTTATGCAATGACGTTTATTGAAAAGACCTGTCAGCTAGAGTTTGTTCAAACGCGGGATATTATTGCCATCGCACTTTTAATTGGAACTCCCTTCTTTATTGTCTTTGGTGCATGGTCTGATCGGGTAGGACGAAAATATATTATGATGGCCGGATTAATTCTGGCTGTAGTGTTATACAGACCGATTTATAAAAAGATGTATGCGTTAACGGATACAACAACCAAGATTGAACTTGCGGGCAGTAAATCAATTGAACGAAAGAAAACATATTCGGAGGCCGGTGACACCTTGGTGACGGTAAAGACGGTTCGCGTTTACACGGATCAAACTATTAAAACGGAGACCAACAAAATGGATTCCGATGGTAAAACTATTCAATCGGCTTCAAACGAAATTTTTATTGCCGGACAAAACTATTGGCTTATGATTGCGCTGGTAGTTGTTCAGGTATTATTGGTTACTATGGTTTACGGACCTATTGCCGCCTATTTAGTGGAGTTATTTCCAACCCGTATTCGGTATACGTCTATGTCGTTGCCCTATCATATTGGCAACGGAATTTTTGGAGGTCTCACACCCTTTATAGCCACTGCTCTTTACGAATCAAGTAAGTCTACAAGTTTACCGGCTGGCGATCCTTTTGCTGGATTATGGTATCCCATCGTGGTGGCCGCAATAAGCTTTGTAATTGGGATGATCTTTTTAAGTAACAAAAGCGTGGCGAGGTAATGGAATGAACTTTTCATTAGATGGCAAAAAGATCGCAGTGGACACAAGTAGGAAAACGAAAATTGGAATTATCCAATTTGGAAAAAGTTTTGTTTCCACAAGATGGCATCACTAAAGCCGAAGTAATTGAATACTATTTAAAGATTGCGCCCACACTCCTTCAACATGTAAAAGGCAGAGCGCTTACGCTGATTCGATTTCCTGATGGGGTAGGAGGCGAAAATTTTTATCAGAAGAACAGACCCGAATGGGCACCCGACTGGATTGAGTTTGTTACACTCGGTAAAGAAAAAGGACTACATCCTGGCTACGGAGCCTGCATCGTTAGTGTGGTTGGCCAACTTAGCTTCGCTTGAATTACATCAGCTTCATAGCCGTAAACCCGATTTCGAACATCCTGATTACATGGTTTTCGATCTCGATCCACCGGAAGGATATGACTTTACTAAAGTTGTTTCTCTTGCCCTTGATTTAAAGTCATACATCGAAACGTTTGGGTACACTTGCTTTGCGAAAACAACTGGAGGCAAAGGCATTCACATTTGTTGTCCGATAGAACCTCGTTGGGATTTTCATACGGTGTTTGAAGCAGCACAGGCAATTGCACAACCCTACACGGAACGCAATGTTCGTGAGACTACGTTGCAAATAAAAAAGGAAGCGCGCAAGGGTCGCGTGCTTATTGATATTTTCAGAATCCGCTCAGGGCAGAGCATTGTTTCCCCTTACAGTTTGCGGGGCCGGCATGGTGCTCCGGTTTCTATGCCACTTACGTGGGATGAAATAGCAGGATTGAAAAATCCGCTGGAGTATACAATCACCAATGCGGTTGAGAAGGTGCTCATCGATGGCGATGCCTGGGAAGGGATGGATGCCTATGCAGTCGAGATTCACACGCATAGAAAAACGATGGTATCCAAAGAAAAAAAGCTACCCGTTTCGAAGAAACACAAAACACCAGAACAACTTGAAGCTTACGAGAAAAAGAGAGACTTTAAAAAACTCCCGAGCCCGTTGCCCGTGTGGTTGAAGGAAGTGGAACCAGTTTTGTGGTTCATCGGCATCATGCTACCAACCTGCATTACGATTTACGATTAGAGAAAGATGGAGTACTTAAATCATGGGCAGTTCCGCGAGGTTTACCGCCTTATCCGGGTGTAAAGCGATTGGCCGTTCAAACCGAAGATCATCCAATGAAATATCTGACCTTCGATGGCGAGATTCCAAAAGGCCAGTATGGAGCAGGAGCGATGTGGATTTACGCGTTGGGCAAATACACAATCACAAAAGATAAAAAAGATGGCTTCTACTTTCGACTGAGCAGCAAAGAAGTAAATGGGGAATACCGCATCTATAATATCAAAACCAAAGAATGGTTGTTGGAACGAGTGGATACACCACAGGTAAACTATGTACACGATGTGATTGAGCCAATGCTTTCTGGTTCTGCAACGAAGCCACCAGTGGGCGATAACTATCTTCACGAAATAAAATGGGATGGCATTCGGGCTATCATTTCTTTGGAAGATGGTCAAGTGAGAATAAGAACCCGAAATCATAATGATGTAACAAAACAATTTCCTGAATTAGCACAAGCCGATAAAGCATTTCGAGCTACCTGTGGTTTGTTCGATGCTGAAATTGTTTGCCTCGACAAATCGGGCAAGGCTGATTTCAAGAAAGTAATACATCGGTTGATGAGCAACGGAGAAACTACCATCCAAAAGCTGAGTAAGACCAGCCCGGTGTATTGTTATATTTTTGATTGCTTGTATTTGGATGGGCGCACCTTGATTAATGAACCGCTCACAAAAAGACGCGAGTGGATGCTGGACGCCATAAAACCAGAAACACACTATCGGGTGAGTGAAGCGGTTGAAGATGGGGAAGCGCTTTTTGAAGCGGCTCGTGAACATCAATTGGAAGGAATTATTTCTAAAGACAGAGAGGGTCGGTATTTGCCCGGCAAGCGATCCGACCTTTGGTTGAAGATAAAAGTACGCAACACGCGCGAGTGTTATATTCTGGGTTACAATCCCGGTAAGGGAAATCGTAGCCAGGTATTTGGTGGCTTACACATTGCTGAGAAGGAGGGAGCTGAATTTATTTATCGGGGTAAGGTAGGTACCGGTTTTGATGATAATCTGATTAAAGAAATTTACAAGCAACTGAAGTCGTTGAAGGAGATCAAGAAACCTATTCCCGGTAAGGTGATGGATGAAAAAATAAGTATTTGGGTAGAACCAGTGTTGATTGCTGAAATAAGTTTTTCGATGATTACGAAAGACAAGCAATTTCGTGAGCCGGTATTTGTGCGACTAAGACCTGACCTGGGTTGACAAATTTATCCCTGTTGCTAATAGGAGTGAACTTGAATTTCAAACAGGGAGTTTGACGATAAACTCTGTTCCATTTTCAGTTGACTTTACTTCAATTGCGCCCCATGAGCTTTGACAATATCATAACTTAAACTCAAACCAAGTCCTGTTCCTTGTCCGGTGGGTTTGGTTGTAAAGAAAGGTTGAAAGATTTTATCGACAATGTTTTGCGGAATGCCATTGCCGTTGTCTGTGACTCTGATTTCAATTTTATCTTCTAGTTTTTTTGTGCTTACCGTAACTAGTGGATCGCGTTGCTCGCTATTCGTTGCTCGTTGTTCGTTAACTGCGTAGAACGCATTATTGATTAAGTTTAGAACTACTCTTCCAATATCCTGCGGAACTACATTTATTTTTGGAAGTGTTGAATCAAAATCAGTTTCAAATTTTGCATTGAATGATTTGTCTTTCGCGCGGAGGCCATGATAGGAGAGGCGGAGGTATTCATCGCACAAAGCGTTGATATCGGTTGGTTCTTTTACACCGCTGCTGCTGCGTGAGTGTTGTAGCATTCCTTTAACAATAGCATCGGCACGCTTGCCATGATGAAGAATTTTTTCAAGATTTTGTTTTACATCATCAGCGATTTCAGTGGCCGGCTGCAGGTTACCTGTTGCCAGTTCAGATTTCATTTCGTCAAGAAGTTCATTGCTTACCTCTGAAAAATTATTCACGAAGTTCAATGGATTTTGTATTTCGTGGGCGATGCCAGCAGTGAGTTCACCAAGCGAAGCCATTTTTTCGGATTGAATGAGCTGGGATTGGGCTGCTTTTAACTGATCATAAGCTTGTTCTACTTTTTGCTTTGCTTTTTGTTTAACTCTGTTATTCCTATATAAAAAAATGGCTACCACCACCAAAGTAAAAGTGCTCCCTAGCAGCACGTTCATTCTTAGTCTATTTTGGAACTCAACTTCAGCTGTCTTTGCCTCAGCTTGCCTTCTTCTTTCTGCGCAATTAAATCCTTCATCAATTGAATATTTCCAGCACCATAAAGTTTGTTTCTTGTTTCATCAGCCAACTTATAATAGTAAAGTGCTTTGGCAGGATGGGTAGTCTCGTATTGCTCAGCAAGCAGTGCAGAGGAATTTAGGATCCTTCGATAAAGGAAATTTTGTTGGCCTCAGCCAATCCTCTTTCTGCGTAATAAATTACAGAATCTTTTTGATTGAATCTTTTATAGTAATCGGCAATATCATTGTAGGTGTTTGATGTGTGAAATATTTCTGTGCTTTCCAATGTAATGGCCAAGGTGGTTCTTAGATCAGCCAGCGCGAGATCCGGCCTATTTTGTTTTAGGTAAATCTTCGCTCTTACATTATACCAGGCCGGATATACTTCATATTGATAGGCATTATCTCTTTGGATATCATTCGCGTTACTGATATTGTTCCATTGATGAAAGGCGTTGCGTGACTTCTCCAGAAATAAAAGTGCGGAATCCAACTTGTTTAACTTTTCAAATACCAATGCCTGACCAAGGTAACCGAAGGCCTCACCTCCCAAATCCACGTCACCACGGAGAATGTTTTCCTCATAGTAATAAAGCGATTTTTGAAAATTACCCAGGTAATAATAGATCAAACCCAAATTATCATTGGTAGAGCCAATGCCAGATTCCCTAACTTCCAACTTATCCGCTTCTTCAAGCGTATTTAAACCATCCTCTAAAGCTTTCGGCAGATTCCCCTGTTTAATATAGCCTTCCATCATTTGGCCTTTTGTAAAATTCCGTTTTCGGAAGTTCTTAGTCTTTTCAAACAATCTTATTGCCTGTTGCGCATAGTGGATGCTTGAATCGGGATTAATGTGCATATAACTACTGGCAATAAGTCTAAGTGTTTCGGCTCTGGTAGAATCCTGCAATGTACTTGGAAGTTGGCGTTTCAGGCTGTCTATTTGATTAACCAGGAATTTATTATCTCCTTGTCCAAATAGTTGGCAGGCTGATAAAATCAATACAAGTAATAAAATGGAACGCCTCATATCTTGCTGATTGAGATGGGTAATAAAATCAAGAACTCACTACCCTGACCTATTTCTGAAGTTACTTTAATTTCCCCACCATGTGCTTTCACAATATCATAACTTAAACTCAACCCTAATCCCGTTCCCTGCCCTGTGGGTTTGGTGGTGAAGAATGGCTGAAAGATTTTATCGACAATGTTTTGAGGAATACCGTTGCCGTTGTCGGTGACTCTGATTTCAATTTTGTTACCGAGATTTTTCGTACTTACAGTAACCAGTGGATCACGTTGCTCGTTATTAGTTGCTCGTTGTTCGTTAACAGCGTAGAATGCATTGTTAATCAGATTGAGAACAACCCGACCAATATCCTGAGGCACCACATTTATTTTTGGAAGCGATGCATCGAAATCCGTTTCAAACTTGGCGTTGAAAGATTTGTCTTTCGCGCGCAAGCCATGGTAGGAGAGGCGCAAATATTCACCGCACAAAGCATTAATATCGGTTGGTTCTTTTACACCACTACTACTTCGCGAGTGTTGCAGCATGCCTTTTACAATGGCATCAGCACGTTTGCCATGATGAAGTATTTTTTCCAGATTTTGTTTTACATCATCAGCAATTTCATTTGCCAGCGACCAGTTGCCAGCAGCCTGTTCAGTCTTCATTTCATCAATGAGTTCGTTACTTACTTCACTAAAATTATTCACGAAATTCAACGGGTTTTGAATCTCATGTGCAATGCCGGCAGTTAGTTCGCCAAGGCTTGCCATCTTCTCGGATTGGATGAGTTGGGATTGGGTTGTCTGTAGTGTTTGAAGTATTTGTTCTACTTTCTCCTTTTGAGTTTCTATTTCTTGCTTTTGCTTATTAACCAGGGTAAAAGCCTTTTGTTTGAAAACACTTCTTCGCCACAGGCCTAAGGAAACAATTAACAGAATACTTAATCCGCCAGATAGAATATAGATATTGAGACGATTCTTATATCGAATTTCTGATTCATCTAAACGTTGTTGGATTTCACGATCTTCTAATTGTTGCCGGAAGGCAAAAACTTTGAATGTCTCTTGTTTTTTGCTGATTAAATAAACTGTCTCCCGTAACTTTATTGAGTTTGTAATATTGAATTGATTTAGCGGGATTTTTTTCTCATAAGCATAGGCTAAAATTTCACTAGCTTCATTAACGCCTCTTAAATATGACATACTATCGGCTACTTCAATTGCTTGATTAGCATGGTATATGGTTGAATCAAGCATACCCATCTTTTGAAATGTTTTGGCAATACCAATCCGAATTTTGGAGATATCTGTAGGGTTTTGGGTTCCTTTATAATTAAGCCCTGCTCGATAATAATAAATGGCCGAATCATAATTGTTTAAATTCATATGCGCTTTTCCCATTACATAAAATGGGAATTGCCAATTCCCGCCTGCGGATAAATATGAAAATACTTTTTGACCGTAGATTAATGCAGAATCTCTTTTGCTGTCGCTATAACAATCAGCCAATTCAATATAATGGAAGGCTTGATATAGTTCAAACGGCATATTTAAATTCATTAGATGCATCACAGAATCAGTATCCAGAATATGATCAGAATTTAGCGCAGTTTTGAAATATTCTATAGCGTGGCTATAATCTCCTTGATCTTTATAAACGCCTCCAAGTGAATATTGTGCAAACGATATTCCATTTATGTTATTTTCTTTTTTAAAAATATTCAAAGCCCGAAAGCCCAAATCCATAGCCCCAGCGTAATCGCCCATTTGCCGAAGGTTGCTGGAAAGTACAATGTAACTCATAGCTATACCTACCGTATAGTTTAATTCTTGCGAAATAGCAAGCGCATCATTCGCGTAGGCCAATCCTAATTCAGGTTTTGTCCATGCGTACCGGTTGCTCGAATCAAACATGTGATGGACTAGATTTACATCCCTTTTAGCTTCTTTGGGAATTAGATACGTATTGAGGGATTTATTGTCCTGCGAGAACGTATTATGGTTACTTATGAGAACAAACAGGATGCAAATAAGTCTTTTTCATGGTTTATCTCATTTTAAAGATAGTGTGAACGATGTGCCTTCGCCTTGTTTGGACATTTATTTGCCTGACATGGGTTCTCACAATCAATATGGTAAATCAAATTTCAATCCTTGCCAGAGTGTCCTTATTTGTCCGCACATATCTTCGCGAGCATACCAGGTTCAACCTTCATTCCTAGCGCTATTGCCTTTGTCAAATCTTTGCAAGCCTCCACTTTTTTTCCGAGCCTGTGATAAGCAACGCTTCTGTTATAATAAGCTAAGGCGTATTCTGGATAATAAGTGATGGCCGTGGTATAATCTTCAATGGCATCAGCAACGCGATTAAGTTTTACCAAAGCATTACCATGATTAAGCCAGGCTTTTTCATAATCGGGCTTAAGTTTTAATGCTTGCTGATAATCTGCGACCGCACCCCGATAGTCGTTGATCTGTTCTTTTATAATGCCGCGGTTAAGCCAGTACTCAGGTTCAGTAGCATCTAAGCGGATGGCGTCTGAATAATCTTGGAGTGCTCCCGCTCGGTTTCCAGTTTTCATTCGTAGCGAACCTCGTTCGGCATAAGCGAAGGGCAGGTTAGGATTTTTCTCAATGGCTTCTGATCAACAACTTTTCTGATAGTTCATTATCCTGAGACGCAACAGAAAGCACCGCGAGATTGTGGCTCGCCATATAACTATCCGGATCTTCTTTAGACATAGCCCATTGGCCGAAATCGAACCGGGCAACCGCCCTGCTAAAAAGTGCTTCCTTATCCAGCGGTTTTGTTTCCAGATAAATATTGTAATCGGTAAGCGCGCCCTGCTTGTCTCCCAAATGGTCGCGGGCAATGGCACGTGAATAATAGGCGGCCATATAGTAAGGATCTATCCGTAAACACTCATTGAATTGGGCCAGCGCGGTTTTATAAGACCTATTGAGTAACGATTCTTCACCTTTATCGAAGTAGTACGATGCTGATTTGGCTTTAGCCTCTTGCGGAAATACCGAAAAAGAAACCAGGAAAAGATGCCGGTTAACGGAAGGATTTTAGCCCAAGACATTCGTTAAAGTTGGCGATAATTCGAAAGAATTACCAGTTGCAATATTTCCAACCAAAAAAGCTGAAAAAGTAAACTTATATGGCCGATGATTGTTTACACACTATGGAAAAAACGAGAAAATCCAAAGTAAAGGTCTCCGTAGCAGATGCAACCAAGATAACTGCCAGCTATCGTACCTATTTGTTAACAGAAGGTAAGCAGCCTGCTACCGTTTTTAAGTTCTGTAAAGAACATGGATTCAAAGAAACAGAATTCTATTTACACTTTGCTTCTTTTGAGGCTATTGAAAAATCAATCTGGAAAAACTATGTTAGTGATACAGTAGCAAGAATTTTTTTAAAGGGGTTTAAAAGTGAATTCAACGAGTGGTTGAATCAGGTGCTAAACGAAGGAAAGGGAACCGGAGAAATAGCCAAACGCCCAGTGTTGGATCAAAGCTACGATCGTATCTTTTGGTTTCACCTCATGTTTGTGTTGCAATTTTGGATTCATGATGAAAGTCCGAATTTTGAAAAGACAGATGCCGCTATTGAAAAATCTGTGAATTTGGCTTTTGACTTAATAGGAAAAGGCGTGTTGGATAATGCCATCGACTTCGGCAAATTTCTTTACCAAAATTCTAAAAACTGATTTTCAGACCTTAAATGGCAAAGTTAAAAGAGCAAGAAGTATTCCCGTTGGCAAAGTGCAGCGGGCATCTAAGTTTATTTCTACGGGTGCTAAAATTGGTGGTAATTACCTAAAGCACTACAGTAAAAAACTGGTAAATCCTGATCTCTCGCGCGATGAGCTTCATCAGGATAACGCAACGGATATCTATAATTCCTTAAGCGAGTTGAAAGGCAGTGCCTTAAAAGTGGCTCAGATGTTAAGCATGGATAAAAACCTATTACCATCAGCGTATCAACAACAATTCGCTATGGCGCAGTACAGTGCTCCACCGCTTTCATATCCATTAGTCGTGCGCACCTTCGAGCGATCGCTTAATAAGAAACCACAAGAAATCTTTGATACATTTTCATCAGCGGCAAGCAACGCTGCCTCCATAGGGCAGGTACATAAAGCTACATTAAAAGGAAAAAATCTGGCGGTTAAAATTCAATATCCTGGAGTTGCCGATACTGTGAAGAGTGACCTGGCTATGGTGAAGCCAATTGCCCTTCGAATGTTTAAGCTAAATCAAGCTGAGTATAATGAATTTATTGGCGAGGTTGAAACTCGGTTGTTAGAAGAGTCCGATTATGATCTTGAGTTGAAGCGCTCTATTGAACTTTCAAAGCAGTGTAGTCATATCCCTAATCTACTTTTTCCCGATTATTATCCAGCCCTTTCGGGAAATCGGATTCTTACGATGGATTGGATTGAAGGGAAACCACTAGGGGAGATTTTTAAAGGCGAGTCATTATCACAGCCGGAGCGGAATAGGCTAGGGCAGGCGCTTTGGGATTTCTATCATTTTCAGATTCACACGCTACGCTCTCTGCATGCCGATCCGCATCCGGGCAATTTTATCATATCACCAGACCGGAAATTAGGCATAATTGATTTTGGTTGTGTGAAGGTAATCCCTGCCGATTTTTATAAGGCATATTTTCAATTGTTGGATAAAGATATTCTCACTGATAAAGCAAGGTTAGATAAAGTCTTCCATGATTTGCGATTCATCTATCCGGATGATTTAGATAAGGATAAAACCTTTTTCAAGGAAGTATTTACTCAGCTGGTAGAACTTCTGGGTCGTCCGTTTCGTACTCCTAAATTTAATTTTGCTGAGAAATCGTATTTCACTTCTCTCTATCAGTTTGGCGAGGAAATAGGGAGCATGAAAGCTTTCCGCGATTCCAAAAAGGCGAGGGGAGTAAAAGATGCACTCTATATAAACAGAACTTACTATGGCCTTTACAGTCTCCTGCATGAACTAAAGGCAGAAGTTGACACGACCTCATATGTCGATTTTAAGCCCTAAACACATATTTATTCAATTTTATTGCTAATCTTAGATACTATAAATTACCTATATTTGTATTAACTACATTTAGGTAATGAAAAACCCATTCAAATACGGGGAGCTTTCTACAGGCGAAAATTTCTGTAATCGAAAGCAAGAGATAAAGCGTTTACAAAGTGCTTTCCGCGATGGACAAAGCATCGTAATCATCTCACCTCGCAGGTGGGGAAAGAGTTCTCTGGTAAACAGATCGGTAGATACGTTCAAGGGCAAATTGATTTGCATTCAGATTGATTGCTTCGGCATTAGCTCCTCGCGTGAGTTTTATGCTGCTTTTCTAAGGGCAACCTTACCACAGACCAATTCAAAGCTTCAACAAGTTGTTGATACGGTTACAAAATCATTGAAGTCATTAATGCCCTATGTGAAATATGGGGTTAGTGAAAATGATGAAATTCAGATCTCTCTTGATCTACCTAATAAAAAGTATGATGTAGAAGATATCCTGGAGCTACCCCAGCGTATTGCGGTGGATAGAAAGGCGCGCCTTGTCTTCTGCATCGATGAATTTCAGAAGATAGCGGAATGGTCGGATGGCAAAATGGTGCTAGAGAAACTGCGCTCTTACTGGCAAAACCACAATCAGGTGTCGTATTGCCTTTACGGGAGCAAACGTCATTTAATGTCAACCTTATTTGCGCATTCATCACAACCCTTCTACCGCTTTGGCGAAATCCTGTTTTTGAATAAGATCGAGGCCTCAGAGTGGACAAGCTTTCTTGTCAAGGAATTTGAACAAACGGAGAAAATTATCTCGGAGGAAACGGCAAGCAGGCTAGCTAAACTTGTCGATTCGCATTCCTATTTTGTGCAATACCTGGCTCGTATTTGCTGGAACAATTCTGACAAAAAAATAACGGACGAAATTTTGGATAACTCGTTTAACGAATTGTTAAACGATCATCTTTCGTTATTTCAAAATCAAACCCGAAGTCTCACAAAATATCAGGTAAACTATTTAAAGGCAGTAAGTGCCGGGGAGATGCAACTTACCTCGCAGCGGGTGCTCAACCAGTTTGATTTAGGCAGCCCGGGAAACATTAAAAGGAACCAAGATGTTTTTGAAGATTTGGAAATTCTCGACTACGCTTCGGGTACTCCTGGATTTTGTGACCCCTATTTTGAACCGCTATTCAAACGGATTTTCAAGATTACCACCAATTAGTAAATTTTAACTATTTGATTTGAAAAATCATTCATAGTCAATAACTTAGTACCTTGTAGTTCATTTTTTAAACTAATATCACTTTTATGCGAGCTATCTGGAAAGGACACATTCAATTTTCATTAGTTACCATACCCATACGCATTTACAATGCTATTGATACTGGGCAAAGCATAAGCTTCAATTTGTTGACACGCGAAGGCAACAACCCTGTTAGCTACGAGAAGAAAGATAAGGTAACAGGTAAACCCTTAAAGACTGAAGATATCGTTAAGGGCTATCAGTATGAACCTGGGCAATATGTCATTATTGAACAAGATGATCTCAATAAAGTAAAACTGAAAAGCGAAAAGGTAATTGAGATCGAAGGTTTTGTGAAATCGCAGGAGGTACATCATACCCTATTTGAAACACCTTACTTTATTGGACCTGATAGTGACATAGCTGCCAAGACCTATGGACTTCTTTGTCAAACATTGAAAGATAGTGGCAAGGTAGGAGTAGGGAAAGTGGTGTTGCGCGATCGTGAAACGCCAGTGCTTCTTTCACCGCATGAAGGCGGAATAATGATGTATCGGTTGCGTTACCCCAATGAAATTCGAAGTATGGGTGAAGTACCCCAATTGCTTGAAGCTAAGGCCGATAAGGATCAGTTAAAGTTAGCCAAAACATTGGTTGACTCTATGACGACTACCTTCGCGAAGATTGAAATGAAAGATAGGTATTTCGATGCGCTCAAAGCGATTATTGATGCAAAGATTGCTGGTAAAGAAGTGGTAATGATGACAGAAGAAGTACCTGAAGTGGTTGATATTATGACTGCTTTAAAAGCCAGTATTGATGCGGCTAAAAAGAAGCCGATGGAAAAGGCCAAAGGCACGGTTGTAAAGAAAGAAAAGGAAGCCGCCAAGAAAACCCTCCGCAGGAAAGCGAGTTAGCAATACAACAATTACACTCTAAAAGCAGATTTTGGCTACCTTTGTGCTATGGCCAAGGTCATTCAGTTTCCTACACCCAGTCCTGAGAAATTCGGCTTTAAACCCGTACGCAAGAAGCAGGGCAAAACCCCTGACAAGCACGGCCAGTTAAATTTGTTTGCCGGAGCCAAGGTGATTAACCTGAATCAACTCTCGGCATTTGAAGAAGCCTTGATGCTTGACGAACAAGGTGATGACCGAGCTGCAGCTCACTATCAAATAGCAATTGAAGGTGGCGACTCTGTGGCAGATGCCTATTGCAACCTTGGTATTCTGGAATCAGAACATAAAAATCATAGTCGTGCCATTGATTGTTTTACAAAATGCCTGAAGGAAGAACCGCGCCATTTTGAAGCCCATTATAATTTGGCCAATGTATATGCCGAAATAGGCAATCTCCCCTTAGCGAAAGTTCATTATCAGATCTCCGTTGAAATGGAGCCTAACTTTCCCAACAGTCATTTTAATTTGGGGCTTACATTGGCCATGAGTAAAGAAATTGATGCGGCAATTGCAAGCCTTAATAGTTATCGCACCCTGGTAGTTCCTGAAGACAGAATGCAGGCCGAAGAACTGATCGCCAATCTTTCGCGCTCGTTTCGGTAGTTATAACATCCCCATCGTAACAAAAAACAAAACCATTCGGTAAGCTTCGAGGGCAATTTTTAAAAACACAATCAGGGTTAACGATTTTAGAATTAATCGAATCTTTCTAATAGGAAATTAACCCCAAGCGTAGAAGAAGTTTGATCACATTGCTACCTATAGGGATCAGTCAATATTTCGTGGTTTATATTCCAAGCCAGGTGCCATCAAAAATAATTTCTGTTATTGCTGCATCTGTATACTTATCGCCAGGATATACCGCTAATATTTCGAGTGTCAGGGTTATCGGATAATCATCCATGGGTTTCACTTCAATCGGAAACATTTGTCCCTTCATAGTATCCTTTAGATGTAAATCATATGCCAGCGTACCATTGATAGATACCCGAAGTGTTTTGATGCGGGCGTTGTTTTTGAAGAGGGATTCACTTCGCTGAAATCCATTATAAAGTGTGATGGTTGTCATGGGTTCATCAGCATCGAATTTATCGAAGATGAAAGAGATCGACTCATGTTCTCCGCTGCTGGGAGAACCTTCTACCCACGCAGTAGTTTGGAAATCGGCACAGTTCGCAGGACTATACGTAGTTTTTCCTGCGGGGCCAGAACCGAGCTTGCAAACACGGAGTCAATGTAGTGAGTCTGACCAGCCCATATCAACAGGATCATATTTTAGCAAGTCATTCAGGATTACCGAATCGGTGATGCCCATTAAATTTACATCATTGACGGAATCATATTTTCTAAAGAGTGAATCCATTAGAGAAAGCCATTCCTTATATTCTGGCAAACTGAACCTTTGCAGAACAGGTTCTACATTGATAATTTCAGGAAAATCAACGGCATAGTTGTGCCGCTCTGCAGGGCGGTCTACGGTGATTGGACTTCCGTTCTCACCATTTTTGGGAGAGCAAGAGATGGTTAATACGGTGATGAAGGCAGTGATAACAAATAGCGACCTGGAGATGCTTATCATATGTAAAATGTTTATAATAGTCCAACGGTACGATAAGATAACTAAATTCTAAGTGTTTTAATAAACCGCGTATCAACAAACGTGATCGTGGGTAAAACGCTATTTAATTTGTTTTAAAAGACCGGTCGCTGGCTGCGATGACTTTTTCCCCACACTGATTGCAATAACTTCCTGTAAAAGTATTCTGACAACTTTTACATTGATGGGTTAATACTTCATTCATCGTCAGCAAGTTATTTTATTAATCCAATCATGACGGCACCATCATTATTGCTTTAGTTGCTTAAGGGTCTTTCTTGCTCGCGAAACAAATCCTGCGCTCCCGTAAGGAAGTTGGTCTTCGATAATCAGAACAATTTCATTTTTTAAATCTGCATTTTCTCTGGCTATGTTTCCAAGCACGGTCATAGCGAAAACCCGAATAGCAACCGGTTGCTTTCCATCGGTTAAAAAGGATAGACATAAGTCAACCGCCTTGCCCTGTTGGGATTTTGGTATTGGAATAAATTGAAGCACACGCAAGATATTCCGCTTAACTGCATCATGCTCGCCTGGCTTTCCTAAAAAATCAATAATCTTTTTGAGATGAGGTTTAATTAAGGTTGGGTAATTCTCAACGCAGTAACTCATAGGCCAGGCCGCCCGCTGTGTTACCCGATAGGGGCCTGCAAGAAAAACTGCTACCAGATCCGCAAATCGTTTTGGATCATTATTGACATAATTCACAATTTTATCTTTTTGAGACTTACTGTGTTCTTTTAAAATCTCATTTATCAAACTCATTTTCAATAGGTTAGATAAAATTCAAAATATAACTATCTGAATAATAGTATATTAATTAGGCTTATATTAACTTTATATTCAATATAAAAGATGGAAGCCATGTTGCTAATTTTACCATCACTGCTACAGTTATTTTTCAGCTCTGCTTGTGCTTTTTCTGTTACCACATTAAGCAATCACAAGCAGCCTGAGCTGGCAAATCCGTTTCAGTGAATTAAGATTTACTTTATTTCAGTTCCTGTTCATTCAGGTAAAGCCGTTGTGCTAAATTGCGGACTAATTTTTACTTTTTGTGAATTATCTGTCCGCTGAATCACTCGCTAAATCCTTTAATGATCGTTGGCTTTTTAAAGACATTACCCTTGGTATCTCGCAAGGAGATAAAATGGCTTTGGTAGGCGAAAACGGAACCGGTAAATCAACACTCCTTAAAATTCTAATTGGCCAACTCTCAGCCGATCAAGGCGCGGTGAGTGTTCGTGATGGAATAAAGTTAGGATACCTCGTACAACAACCTCAGGTTGCCGGTCACCTCACCATCAACGAAATCATTTTTGATAAGAACAATAAAGTAGCCTCCGTAGTGAAGGATTATGAAGCTTGTATTCATGATGCCCACACTTCGGCCGAGCGCATGCAACAGGTGCTCGAATTGATGGAAGAATACAAAGCTTGGGACTATGATGCCAAGGTGCAAACCATCACTAGTAAGTTGGGTATCCTCGATCTTGAACAACGTTTCGATGAGCTTTCCGGAGGTCAACGCAAAAGAGTGTTTTTGGCTCAAATGTTATTGGCCGAGCCAGATCTTATCATCATGGATGAACCCACTAACCACCTTGATCTAGAGGCTATCGAGTGGCTTGAAACTTACCTGGCTGGTCAGCAGATTACCCTCCTGATGGTTACCCACGATCGGTACTTCCTGGACAACGTTGCAAATGAGATTATAGAACTTGACCGAGGTAAACTTTATAGGTATAAAGGTAATTATGCCTACTTTTTAGAAAAGAAGTCGGATCGTGAGGAAATGCTTAAGACCGAGATTTCGAAGGCTCGCCACCTTCTTAAAAAGGAGCTGGAGTGGATGCGGAAGCAGCCGCGCGCCCGGGGTACAAAAGCCAAGTACCGAATTGATGCATACTATGAACTTGAAGAAAAGGCATCAGTAAATCTTAAGAAAGACAGACTGGAACTTGACATTAAGGAATCGCGGCAGGGTGGTAAAGTTTTGGAATTGCATCATGTTTCTAAAAGCTATGGTTCAGCCAAAATGGTGGATGATTTTTCATACATCTTTAAGAAAAAGGATCGCATTGGTATTGTTGGTAAAAACGGGGTGGGCAAGTCAACATTTTTGGATATGTTAACCGGTGCTGCAAAACCTGATACTGGTGAAATCATTCCCGGTGTAACCACAAAGGTGGGATACTTCACGCAAGAAGTAGAGGACCTCAATCCTAATCACCGGGTGATAGAAGAAGTAAAAGAGATTGCTGAGTTCATCACGTTGGCGGATGGATCGAGTGTTTCAGCCTCAAAATTTCTAGATACATTTTTATTTCCTCCCGAGAAGCAATACAACATTATTGAAAAGTTAAGTGGAGGCGAGAAGAAGCGATTGCAATTATTAAAAGTATTAGTTCGCAATCCGAACTTCTTAGTATTGGATGAACCCACCAACGACTTCGACATTGATACACTCAATGTACTGGAAGATTTTCTTGAAAAGTTTAACGGTTGCCTGATCCTGGTTTCGCACGACCGGTATTTTATGGATCACCTGATCGATCAGCTTTTTATTTTCGAAGGTGATGGTAAGATTGTGCCTTTTAACGGTAACTATTCTGATTACAGGATCTGGTTAGAGGAGAAGGAGAATGTCAAAATCGATCTTCCTGTAGTACCAGTTAAAGAGGAAATACACAAAACGGATGCAAAGAACATGTCACTTAAGGAAAAGCAGGAATTTGAGCAATTACAACCTGAAATTCAGATACTTGAGAAACGGAAAGAGGAATTGACAAATGCTTTGAACTCCGGAATTTCAGATCACGAAGAGTTGCAAAAATTGGCGGCCCAGGTACAAGACATAGTCGATAAGATTGATGAGAAATCACTGCGTTGGTTAGAGCTTTCGGAACTGCAAGGGTAGACTTACATGTGTTAGTAGTCACGAAAAATTCTTTCATCAGGTAACTTAAATTAAGCGTATCTTTGCAGCGATTATTAACACGAGTTTGAACCACGCACAAACCATTACGCTTTATCAACCCCTTATGCACCAGATTGCCTACAATTTGTTGCGATGTAAGGCGGATGCTGAGGATATTGTTCAGGATACTTTCATAAAGTGGCTAAGTACAGAGCAAGAAAAAATAGAGAACACGAAAGCCTATCTCATACAAGCGGTTACAAATAATTGCCTTAGCCATCTCAGCAAGATAAAACGCAAGAAAGAGGAGTATTGGGATTCTATCCAGCTTTCGGAGCTGATGGTTAAATTCAAGGAATCTGATTTTGCGAACATAGATTTTGAAAAGGAATTGGCTGCTGCGTTTAAGGATATTCAAGCAAAACTGGAGCCTTTAGAACGTGCTGCCTACTTATTAAAAGAGGTTTTTGATTTCGATTACGAGGAAATACAAAAAGTATTGGATAAGAAGGCCGACAATTGCCGTCAATTATTTAGCCGGGCACGCAAAAAACTTGATAAGAACCCAAAAAAAGCCATAATCAATCCAGAATCCAATCTTTTCGATAGCTTTAAAAAGGCCTGTGATATGGGCAATATCACCGATTTTGTACAACACCTGAAGGCAGATATTGCCACCGCCCTGCATTCCAAAAAATAATTATTACAATTTCTGTCACAATAACCATCACGGGGGGTCTTACATGTAGTTGGCCGTGGTGGGTCAACTACCCTAAACTATTAACTTAATTCTCATGAAGGAGATTCTGATTTTTTCGTTGCTCATTGGTACTTGTCGCTGTTTTTTCAGACATTTTTTCTACATCGGTATGCTGCACACAAGGCATTCACTATGAGCCCGTTTGCCGAGAAAGTGGTGTACATTCTTACTTGGATATTTCAAGGTTCAAATTATTTAAGTCCCTATGGCTATGGAGTTATGCATCGGATGCATCACGCCTATGCCGATACGGAAAATGATCCACATTCGCCTACGTATGATGAAACCATCTTTAAAATGATGTGGAAGACGAAAACCATTTATTCCGACATTTCTAACAAAAGAGTGGTAGTAGAAAAGCGCTTTACAGATGGAGTGCCAGACTGGGTTGCTTTTGACAAATTCGCCAGATCATGGCCATCACGACTATTTTGGGGAGCCTTATATGTGGCATTTTATGCTCAATTTGCAACCTTCTGGTGGTTGTGGCTATTGCTACCTATCCATTTTCTGATGAGCCCAATCCATGGCGCCATCATTAACTGGTTTGCCCATAAATACGGATATAGAAATTTCACTGTAGGTGATACGTCTAAGAACTTTTTGCCGGTTGATTTTCTAATGATGGGCGAGAGCTACCACAATAATCACCATAAATTTGGCTCCAGAGCTAATTTTGGAGGGATTCGCTGGCATGAAATCGATCCTACCTATGTCGTGATTAAGTTACTGGATAAAATGAAGGTAATCCGTCTGGCGGAGAACAAAGAAGTGAGAATGGAACGTATTAAAAAGGCTGCGTAGCCGATTTGGATTAAATCCAGATTAATTACCTATCTTTACGTTTTAAAATTTATAACAAATCACAATGAAAGAAGGAACAGTAAAATTCTTTAACGAAACCAAAGGATTCGGTTTTGTAAAAGAGACCTCATCAGGTCAGGAGTATTTTGTACATGTATCAGGTCTTGTAGACCAGATTCGTGAAAACGATTCAATTACTTTCGAACTGAAGGAAGGAAAAAAAGGTTTGAATGCAGTCAACGTTCGCGTTGCTAGTTAATACACCTAATTTTTTCAAAGAAAAGCCCTGACGTAAAAGTCAGGGCTTTTTTTATGACAAGATTTTTCCAACAATAAGCATGTTGATTAAATATTTCACTGGAGCTTTATTTTAGCCAGCACATTAGAAATATCCTTTGTCATGAGGCCCTGATTTTGTATCTTAGTAAGCTAAATAGTTAGGCCGTTAATGAAGACTAAACCCAACATACCCGACAACTTTTTGTGGGAATATGACTTGGAGACATTTAATTATGATCGATCTTATAAGATTGTAATTGAGCGGGTGTTGGAGCGGGGTAATATCGAACAATGGCGCGAAATTCTTAACTACTATGGGGAAGAAAAAATTTTGACAACCATTGAATGGAGTGCCCAATTAGATGAGCGTGGAAAGCGATTCTCACGATTCTTTTTAAAGTCCGATTTTTTGCATGCTGCATAAAGATCAATTTGTCGTAAAACCTGCTACGCTGTTACTTATACAGCAATTACAACAACAACCTGAATTAAAGGAATTTTATCTTGTTGGAGGAACTTCGTTGGCCTTGCAATTAGGACATCGTAATTCGATTGACATAGACTTATTCACTCAAAATGATTTTATACCGGGTGATTTATTGAATACCCTTGGAAATAGCTTTTCCATCGAGTCAACATTTTCAATGAAGGGAACGCTGCTATCTAATGTTAATAATATCAAAGTTGATTTTATACGGCACGCCTATCCTTTAGTAAAACCAGCCATTACCGAAGAAGGCATCACTTACTTAGGAAAAGAAGATATTGCTGCCATGAAGTTGAATGCAATCAGCAACTCAGGCAAACGGCTAAAAGATTTTATCGATGTTTATTTCTTACTCGAACATTTTTCGTTGAGTGACATGATTGAGTTTTACAAAATCAAATACCCGAACTTCAATCCACTTATTCCTTTAAAAGCCATTAATTATTTTGATGATATTGATCCGGAAATAGACCCACCAAAACTAAAGCACAAATTGCCATTGTCCGAAATTAAAAAACGAATTGACGATAGTGTGTTGCATTCGCGGAAGAAGTTTGGGTAAAGGATATTACCAGATCGTCTTTAGCCATTGAACTAATCGATAAAATTGTCGATGAGTGGTGTCAAATAAAAACTATTGCTATGAATTTCTATTGGTCAATGCCTTCACGTTTAAGTGTTTACTTTAATCATGAACTAAGCAATTATCAAAGGGAGTTATTAAAAAATAATTTGCAGGTAGCCTGGCAACATTTAGAACGTGCACACATTTTGGGTCAGCCTTGGGCTGTAGAGCATACACAAGTTCATTGGCTTATGCTCAAATTTGGATTTAGGATTAAAGACACACGAGAAATAATCGGACAGCTTCCGCGTTTGCTTGTGGGAGGAGTAAAATCCTTTGTCGGAAAAATTCCCGTGGGTAACACAGGCGGAGCCAATGTTCCGCCTCTTCAACCTATGGAGATTCCACATGATTTAAAAGTTATCCTGGATTCTAATCGTCTCTAAGTGTTAGAATAGCGATAAATGATAATCTGAGAATTCAAAATACAATTACCCGCGCCATTCAAATACGAGGCTTGCTAGTAGTGCTTGTAAAATTCCATAGACAAGCCATGTCAACACCATAAAGACAGAAATGTCAATCGCACTAAATGTTAATAGCAGCACAGGGGCCATGGCGACTAATCCATAGGTAAAAGAAGCTTTCAGCGCCCTTACAATTCCGGAACTATTAATCAATTCTTCTTTATATCGATTCCAAAACCAGAAAAACGCTGCACTCAGTACAAAAGGATGCAGATAGAACAACCAATCGGTATTAAACGAATTGGAACGGAATACCGGGCTGTAGTATTCTTCGATTAATGCAGGAAAGAATGAGATCATGCCAAAGAGTAACCCCACACTAACGATTAACACCGTTACACCTGCCAATAAAATTGTTACAAAGTTTTTCATTTTCTTTTTCAACAAAAGTCATACTTGAGGGGATGAAAGTCAATAGATCAGGTCATAGTCTAAACTGATAAAAATCATAATTGACCCTGACTCTTGACAGTACGTAGGGAAATATCAAGGGCTAATTTTCCAATACAAAATTTAAAGCCCATGGAAACCCAACTCAATTATATAAATACGGATGGTAATTCTGCCGTTGCCAATATTGCCTATGCTTTTAGTGAAGTAGCAGCCATTTACCCAATAACACCCTCTTCGGACATGGGTGAAAAAGCAGATGCTTGGTCAGCCGAAGGGCGTAAGAATATTTTTGGTGAGCGTGTGGATGTAGTTCAAATGCAGTCGGAAGGCGGTGCCGCAGGTGCAATTCACGGAGCACTTACGGCAGGTGCTATGGCTACTACTTTCACAGCATCGCAAGGCCTGATGTTAATGGTGCCCAACATGTTTAAGATTGCTGGCGAAATGATGCCAACAGTATTTCACGTGTCGGCTCGATCGCTTGCATGTCAGGCACTTTCAATTTTTGGCGATCATTCGGATGTGATGGCTACTCGCGGAACCGGCTTTGCCATGCTCTCGTCCGGCAATGTGCAGGAGGCGCAGGACCTGGCTGTAATTTCTCACCTTGCTACGTTAGAATCGAAGATTCCCTTTCTCCATTTCTTTGATGGTTTCCGAACTTCGCATTCCATTCAAAAGATTGTTCCTATAGAATATAGTGTGTTGCGCGAAATGCTTGACATGAAGTATGTAGAAGATTTTAGAAGTCAGGCATTAAAACCAGAGTCTCCATTTTGTAAAGTAGGGGCCCAAAATCCTGATGTTTATTTCCAGGGCCGGGAAACGGTGAATAAGTATTACGATGCTTGTCCTGGCATAGTAAAGAAGTACATGGATCTTTTTGGTAAGAAGACCGGCCGTAACTACAAACTGTTCGAATACATTGGCGACCCCAAGGCTACTAAAATTCTTATTTCTATGGGATCTTCAATTGAGACGATTGAAGAGACTATTAACTATCTGGTCGCTAAGGGCGAAAAGGTAGGCGCTATCAAAGTGAGATTATACCGACCTTTCGGCTTGCAGGATTTTCTGGATGTTGTGCCTGCATCGGTTAAAAATTGCGGTGCTAGATCGCACCAAAGAACCGGGCTCGTTAGGAGACCCGCTTTTTCTGGATGTGGTTGCTGCGCTACGCACCCGGCCAGAAATTCAAATTATCGGTGGCCGGTATGGACTCTCCTCAAAAGAGTTTACCCCATCCATGGTAAAGGCTGTGCTCGAGCATCTGGAAAGTAATGGCTGGCACGGATTTACCGTGGGCATTAACGATGACGTAACTCATAAATCAATAGCCGTTAAGGAAGAAATTGATACTGAGCAGAAGGGAATTTCACGCTGTAAGTTCTGGGGCTATGGATCGGATGGAACCGTTAGCGCAAATAAGAGTGCTATTAAAATTATTGGTGAAAGCACGGATCTATTTGTTCAAGGATATTTTCAATATGATTCAAATAAATCTGGTGGCTATACCGTATCGCACCTGCGCTTTGGCAAAAACCCAATTCAATCTGAGTACCTGTTAAACAAAGTTGATTTTGTTGCCCTGCATCGTCCGCAATACATTGGGCAATATGATATTCTTGAAGGAATAACCGAAGGCGGAACTTTTCTGATCAACAGTAGTCAGAAACCTGAAAATATTTTCAGACTCTTCACGCGCGACATGCAGGAAACGATCTGGAAGAAAAAGATAAAAGTGTTTGCCATAGACGCTTCTAAAATCGCCAAGAGTGTTGGCCTGGGCGGAAGAATTAATTCAGTCATGCAAACAGCGTTCTTTAAAGTATCGGGTGTTGTACCAGAAGCGGAAGCGATTGCCCTAATCAAGAAGCATGTTGAAAAACAATTTGCCCGTAAAGGAGCTGAAATCGTGGAGATGAATTGGAAAGCAATTGATGTAAGCTGCGAAGCAATTGTAGAGGTTCCTATTCCTACCGAAGCCGATAAATATGCCGAGATAAAAGAATTGGTACCAGCCGGTTCCGGGGAGTTTGCTGATTTTGTGATTGATCCGATCTTAAGGTTAAAAGGGGATTCAATTCCGGTTTCAAGAATGCCATTAAACGGTGCTGTGCCTACGGGTACAAAGAAACTGGAATATAGAGGCGTACCCGGCAACCCAGCAATCTGGATTGACAAACTAGATTTTGTGAAGGAGCCCTACATTGCCGAACCTTATATAGAATATCCTCCGAGTTGTTCTGGTTGTGGTGAAGTTCCCTACATTCATTTAGTAACTCAACTCTATGGCGATCGAATGATGATTGCCAATGCAA
The DNA here is from genome assembly GCA_016712035.1 of Flammeovirgaceae bacterium. GTDB lineage: Bacteria > Bacteroidota > Bacteroidia > Cytophagales > Cyclobacteriaceae > ELB16-189. The sequence continues at coordinate 59,587 of JADJRT010000021.1, forward strand.
CAGGTTGTACTTCGATTTATGGAGGTACCTTTCCAACAATACCCTATACAAAAGACAGCAAGGGCAAGGGACCTGCATGGGCCAATTCTTTATTTGAAGACAATGCAGAATATGGATTTGGAATGCGTATGGCGGTTGACTCAAACCGCAAACAATTGAAGACAAATGTTATTGCCTTAATACCCTTATTGAATAATCCTCCGTTGCGCAACGCGCTCGAAAAAGGCCTGATGTTATTCGATGAAGTTAATCGGGAAGCAAAAGATAACGCTGATGTGATTAAGAATTTTCTTGACGAAGAACATAAAAGAAGCTCGGGTAAGAAAGACCTAAGAATTCTTCTTGATAAAGTGATCGAATTACAAGACTACTTTGTCGATAAGAGCGTGTGGATTTTTGGTGGTGATGGCTGGGCCTACGACATTGGATTTGGTGGACTGGATCATGTGATGGCTTCCAATAAAAATGTAAATATTCTGGTGATGGATACAGAAGTATATTCCAACACGGGTGGCCAGGCATCGAAAGCAACGCCCCGGGGTGCCGTAGCCAAGTTTGCATCGGATGGTAAAAAGTTGAGCAAAAAAAATCTTGGCTTGATGATGACAACGTATGGCAACGCGTACGTGGCAGTGGTTAATATGGGTATGGATCGTGACAAGACAGCGCTCGCTTTTGTGGGAAGCAGAGAAACACAATGGACCATCAATCATTATAGCTTACTCGCCTTGCATTGCTCATGGATACGATATGAAGTATGCAAAGAAACAATCTGAAAAGGCTGTTAAGTCTGGTTACTGGCCCATGTATCGATTCAATCCCGATTTACGGGCAGAAGGTAAAAATCCGTTTAATTGGGATGTGCCAGCCACCGAAGACGCGGTAACCTTTAAGGATTACCTGGAAGAAGAAATCCGGTACAAAACGCTCAACTTTTCGAACCCTGTTGAAGCAGATAGACTAAGTAAGCTGGCTGTAAAAGATAATGAGCAACGGTTTACAGACATTAAACATTTATCAGATACCCAACCATAACCCTTATCACTCATGGTCGATTTAAAAACTAATTATTGTGGACTTACGCTGAAGAACCCTATTGTTGTGGGTGCCAGCAATCTTGTTTCAGATATCGATAATCTGGTGAAGTTAGAAAAGGCTGGTGCAGCCGCCATTGTATATAAGTCATTGTTCGAAGAGCAAATCCAATTGGAATCCGTGGAAATGGAAAATGCTCATGATACGTATAGCAATTGGGATGCAGAGCATGATTCCTTCTTTCCAAAACTTAAGCATGGGGGCCCGGCTGAACACTTATTAAAATTGCGTCAAGCGCGGAATGCGATTTCTATTCCATTGATTGGAAGTTTGAATTGTGTGTATCGCGATACCTGGGTGGAGTACGCAGAGAAGATGGCCGAAACAGGTATTGATGCCCTGGAATTGAATTTCTACACGAGTGAAGTAGGTTTCGAAACGGATGGGGCTGCTTTAGTAAGAGAGCAATTAGAAGTTTTGAAGAGTGTAACCAAATCCATTCGCATTCCTGTTGTTGTAAAACTGAGTCCGTTTTATACCAATACACTTTCGGTGATCTCTAAAATGGATAAAGTGGGGGCTTCTGGGTTTGTTCTCTTTAACCGACTCTTTCAACCCGATATAGATATTGAGAAAGAAATCCATCATTATCCTTACAATTTCAGTAGCGAAAATGATAACCGGTTGGCATTGCGGTATGCGGGTCTGTTATATAGTAACATTGATGCATCCATTATCAGCAATACAGGAATTTTATCAGGTAACGATGTTATTAAAATGCTTTTGGCTGGGGCTGATGCAGTCCAGGTTGTAAGTGCCATCTACAAACGCGGTATACATGTGGTTGAAACGATGTTGCATGAGATTGAGCAATGGATGGAAAAGAAAAAATATCCATCTATTAATGAATTCAAAGGTCGACTATCAAAAGAAAATATGATCGATCCCTTCTCCTACAAACGGGCTCAGTATGTAGATATTCTTATGCGCTCAGAAATATTTATGCAATATCATCCCAAGCATGGCGAATTGGAAGATAACCGAGAGGATATTTAATAGATAACAACACTAAACTATAAATAACTATGGCAAAAATTGGAATCTTTTATGGCTCAACAGATGGCAACACCGAACGGGTTGTTACTCAAATACAAACTTTACTAGGCGGAGAGCCGGTGGCAGTCTTACATAACGTAAACTCTGCTTCAGCCGATGATATGCAACCGTATCCTTATTTGATTCTGGCTTGCCCTACGTGGGAGATTGGTCAGTTACAAGAGGATTGGGATTCATTTATTGATGAGTTGCAAGACGTTGATTATACCGGGAAGAAAGTGGCTTATGTAGGTTTAGGGGATGCAGATGGCTATCCGGATACTTTTATTGATGCTCCGGGAATTATTCATGACCGGATTAAAGATAAAGGTGTAACAGTAGTTGGTCAATGGCCAACAGAAGGGTATAACTTTGAAGCCTCTAAGGGGTAGTGGATGGCAAGTTTCTTGGATTGGTAATCGATGAAGATAACCAAAAGGATTTGACTGCAGGGAGAATTGAGAAGTGGGTGGGTATAATTAAACCCGAGTTTCAATAATAAATACAATGGCCGAGATCAGGTTCAAGAAGCCCATCTATCCGGTTAGTAACTCGTTGCGAAATTACCTGCGGGTTACGAACCGTGAGATTGATGTACCCATTTCGTATCAGGACCTGACACACGCCAATAGTACGATTGCTCTCTTAGATAAGAAGGGTAAAGACACATTATGGGAGACCATGATTTACTCTGAGTCGGACAGACAATTTATTCATGAAGGCTTACGCAAGGTGTATGCGCAATTAAAAGTAGGTGGTGATACCTCTGTGATCGACCACCTTTTTTATTGATCGGGTTGACTATTGCTTGTATGCGAATACACATCCTTTTCGCATTCGCATCGTGAACAAGTTGAATGATTTGTTTGATTATTTCTACATCAAGCAAACGGATGCTTCGCGTGTTTATGGCATGGAGCTTGAACATTTGCTTTCTCCGAACAAAATCAATTACCTGGTGAAGGGCGATACCTTCCTGGAAGAACACATCCAGGGAATTCCGGGAGATACTTTCATTCATCATTACCTGTTGGAAAACACAAATTATAATCCGATTCGGATAGCCAAGGAGTTTGTAAAGTTCAATGAACGCAGTCTGGTACAAGTACTTGGTGATATGCGCAGAGATAATTTTGTGGTAGAAATTATTCCTGATTTTGATGAACTGCATTTCAGACTTCGGTCAATTGATTTTGATCAGGAATGTTATGAAGGAAGTAGCCGTATTTACATGCCTCAATATTTCAAAGAGAATAATCCGATTATTGATTTAGGTTTTAAAACCATGTCGCCAGTCCTCGAATTGCAATATCAGAAGGAAGAACGGATGCGACTTCGAAACAGAGTGAATACTTCCTATGGTCAACTTAACTCGTTGTTGGATTCTATGGCGCAGGATGAGCTATCAAAACAACAAAACATAATCCAACTTAAGAGCGAATTGGCAGAACTTTATCAGGATGATGAATTTTTAAGCAACGAAACGATGGGACAGATTGTTCGTACGAGTTTGCACATGCTGGAGAAATATCCGGTTCGAAACAGATTAAGATCAAAACCAGTGCTAGCATGACAACCCAATCTGAATATCTGGAACATATAGGATTAGTCATTGACATCAAGGGAGGTTATCTTAAAATAGCTTTGATCGGATCCGGCTGTTCAGGTTGCCATAATAGTTTATGCATGTTAGGAAGTTCAAAAGCAAAGGAGATTGATTTAGTTTATAATGAAAATTGTCTTCATGTCGGAGATGAGGTGCTTGTTAAAGTCAATCCCACATCAGGTTATAAAGCTGTCATGCTTCTTTATATTTTTCCATTTTTACTTATGATGTTGGCTCTATTCCTCGTAGCCAAAGTGGGATATAGCGAAGGGATGGCAGGACTTGCCTCTTTATTTGTGCTGCTACCTTATTTTTATGATCTATCTGTTTAAAAAGAGTTTAGCAGGTCAATGCAATTTTGAAGTGGTGAAAAGATGAATCAGGTTATACTCTATACGATTATCAGTTTAACAGCAATAGGAATATTGGCTGCCGTGGTAATTTATTTTGTCTCTAAAAAATTTGCCGTACAAGAGGATGACCGGATAGCTAAAGTGGAAGCCGTACTGCCTAGCACAAATTGTGGCGGCTGCGGACAACCCGGTTGTCATGCTTTTGCAAAAGCAGTAGTCGATGCCGGTGACCTTTCTGTTTTGCATTGCCCGGTTGGGGGAAATGCTGTTATGAAACAGGTCGGTGAAATACTAGGCATAAAAGCAGTAGAGCGAGATCCATATGTTGCTGTGGTTCGATGCTCGGGTTCATTTGAATATCGTAAGAAGACAAATGTGTATGATGGTGCCGAGTCTTGTAAAATTGCGGCAGCCTTATACAGTGGCGACACGGGTTGTGCGTACGGATGTTTAGGTATGGCCGATTGTGTAGATGTGTGCGACTTTGAAGCCATGTACATGGACGAGAAGACAGGTCTTCCGGTAGTGATCGAAGATAAGTGCACTGCGTGCAATGCGTGTGTGAAGGAATGTCCGAAGGATATCTTACAACTCTGGCCGATGGGCAAAAAAAACCAACGGGTTTATATTGCTTGTCTTAATGAAGAAAAAGGCAGCACCGCCCGTAAGGAATGTGCAGTAGCCTGTTCAGGTTGTAGCAAATGCTTTGAGGCTTGTCGCTACGATGCCATAACCATGAATAACAGCCTGGCGTTGATTGATCCGGAGAAATGCAAACTGTGTATGGAGTGTGTAGATACGTGCGATGTTCACAATATCATTACGGCAAATGTAACTCCCGAAAAGATTCAGTCGGCCAATGAGCAGCGACTGAAGCGGGAAGAACGTGCCCGCAAAAAGAAAGAAGAAGAGAAACTTTCAACGGAAGCTGTAAAACAAAAGGACAATGAAACTCCGCAAGAATAAAACTTTTAAACTAGGCGGTGTTCATCCGGATGATCAAAAAATTTCGGCCGGTGTTGCTATTACCCCATTGCCTTTACCTAAAATGGTAACCATTCCCGTAACGCAACACATTGGCGCTCCTGCTAAAATTGTTGTGCAGCGGGGCGATATGGTTAAGGTAGGACAAATTATTGCCACACACGAAGGCTTTGTTTCCTCCAACATCCATGCATCGGCATCGGGTCGGATTGGCGTAATAGAAGAAGTAATGGATAGCAGTGGGTTTAAACATACTGCTATCTCTATACGCGTAAAGGAGATGATTGGGAAGAAAGCATTGATCGAAGTGAAACACTGGTTGAAGAAATAAAATTTGAACCAAAGGAGATTGTTTCCTGCATCATGAATGCCGGGGTAGTGGGCATGGGTGGTGCAGCGTTTCCATCGCACGTAAAACTAAGTGTGCCCGAAGGCAAGCATGTGATTACCTTTTGATCAATGGCGTTGAATGTGAACCCTACCTTACAGCCGATCATCGCATTATGCTTGAAAGGCCGAAAGAGATTATTGTGGGAATTAAAATTCTGATGAAGGCCTTAGGTGTTCAAAATGCTATTATTGGAATTGAAGATAATAAACAGGATGCCATTGAATTGTTTCAGAAATTACTCAAGAGTGAATCTGGGATTTCAGTCGAAGCGCTAGAAGTGCAGTATCCACAAGGCGGAGAAAAACAATTGATTCAGGCGTTATTGAATCGCGAAGTCCCTTCCGGTGGTCTGCCTTCCGATGTAGGTGTGATTGTTCATAATGTGGGTACCACGCATGCTATCTATCAGGCGGTACAAAAAAATAAACCATTGATTGAACGCGTAGTTACCGTTACTGGGAAATCAGTTAAGCAGCCATCCAACTTTTTGGTTCGCATTGGTACTCCGGTTATTGATCTGCTGATTGCGGCCGGTGGAGTACCGGAGGATACCGGTAAAATTGTGAGTGGCGGCCCTATGATGGGTAAAGCCATTGCTGATCTGGATGTGCCCGTTGCAAAAGGAACATCAGGTATTTTACTCATACCCAAAGACGAAGCTAGCCGCGCGGAGGTATATAATTGTTTGCATTGTGGTAAGTGCATTGAAGCCTGCCCCATGGGCCTCGAGCCATATCGGCTATTGCTCATGTCAAAGAAGGGCAGTACTCAGCGAGCCAAAGAAGAACATATTCTGGATTGTATTGAATGTGGTTCATGTTCTTTCGTTTGTCCTTCCAATCGACCTATTCTTGATTATATCCGGTTAGGTAAAACACAAATCAGAAAGGAGAAGAAAGTATGAGTACCAATCTACTTACCGTTTCACCCTCGCCTCACGTTCATACTGAGCTTACCGTACCGCAAATTATGCGTGGTGTTATTATCGCCATGGTACCAGCGCTACTTTTTTCAATCTATAATTTTGGTATAGGTGCCCTCTATGTTTCTTTTTTATCTGTATTCTTTTGTGTAGGTATTGAGTATGTGATTTCAACGTATCTGTTAAAGCGGGCCAGCTCAATATACGATGGATCGGCTATTATCACAGGGTTGCTGTTGGCATTCAATGTGCCCAGCAACTTGCCCTGGTATATTATTTTTATTGGAAGTGCAGTTTCTATTGGTATTGCTAAAATGAGTTTTGGTGGGTTAGGAAACAATCCATTTAATCCGGCTTTAGTCGGTCGCGTATTTTTGCTTTTATCATTTCCAGTACAAATGACTTCCTGGCCAGTAAAGGGCGCAACATTTTCATTGGATGCTATAACCAGTGCAACTCCACTTGGCATTTTAAAAGAAGGTGTTAATTCCGGCACGTCCGTAGATGTCATAACACAAGATATGCCATCGTATGTCGATTTCTTTTTTGGATTGCAATCGGGTAGCCTTGGAGAAGTATCAGCCTTTGCGCTTTTACTAGGATTGATCTATATGATCTATCGTAAAATAATTACCTGGCATATTCCTGTTTCTATGCTCGTAACCATCACCTTGCTTACAGGAATATTTTGGCTATTGGATCCAACAAAATATGTGAGCCCGTTATTCCATTTGTTAACCGGAGGTATTATGCTAGGTGCCGTGTTTATGGCTACCGACTATGTAACCTCACCTTTTACACATCGCGGAATGATTCTGTTTGGCGTGGGTATCGGAGTGCTAACTGTTTTAATCAGGCTCTTTGGAAGTTACCCAGAAGGAGTTTCGTTTGCTATTTTAATTATGAATGCATTTGTGCCTATGATTAACAAGTATGTTAAGGAACCTCGATATGGTGTAAAGAAAAAGCAAAGTAAGTAGCACACTATGGCTACTATAAAATCAACCTTCCTTAACTTAGTCATTACCCTGGCGGTAATTACCCTGGTAGGTGGATTAGCCTTAGGCTATGTATTTCAGTGGACGAAAGAGCCCATCGCCAAAGCACAGATGGAAAAGCAACTGCGAGCAATCGAAGCTGTGGTGCAAGGCTACGATAATAATCCGGTGACAGATAAATTTAAAGTGGCCACACCTGATGGATCAGATAGTCTTGAATTCTTTCCAGCAATGGCGGCCGGTGAATTAATCGGGATGGCTATAAAAACAAAGTCAAGCAAAGGATATAGTGGTGATATCTGGTTAATGGTAGGCTTTACTATGGAAGGCGAGATACAGCGGGCCGTAGTTATTGAACATAAAGAAACTCCGGGACTCGGATCAAAAATGTCGGATGCAAAATTTTTAGATCAATTTCTAAACAAAAATCCTGGATCAGTCAATCTTAAGGTGAAGAAGGACGGTGGAAGCATCGATGCGATTACAGGCGCTACAATTAGTTCGCGCGCATTTTCTGAGGCGGTTCAAAGAGCTTACGAAACATTTCAATCTACAAATCATGGCAACGCAGCTAAGCAATAAAGAAAACTTTTTGAAAGGCATCATTCGCGAGAATCCAGTGTTTGTCATTTTACTCGAGCTGTGTCCTACACTAGGAGTTACTTCATCGGCTATTAATGGAATGGGGATGGGCATGGCTACTTTGTTTGTGCTGGTCATGTCAAATGCGGTGATCTCCTTAGTAAAAAATCTGATTCCCGATAAGGTGCGCATACCCGCCTTTATTGTAATCATCGCTTCGTTTGTAACGGTTGTACAATTATTAATGGCTGCTTACACCCCAGCCTTAAATGAACAACTGGGTATATTTATTCCTCTTATTGTAGTGAATTGTATTGTACTGGGCCGTGCCGAAGCTTTTGCTTCACGAAACACTTTATGGGCAAGTACCCTAGATGGATTAGGCATGGGCGTAGGATTTACTTTCGCGCTTACCTTGCTCGGAATCATTCGTGAGTTATTGGGCAGCCTTTCCATTTTTGGATTTAAGTTGATAGATGCCGATGGCATGTTGGTTTTTGTTTTGGCTCCAGGCGCGTTTATTACGCTCGGTTTTATAATTGCCGTTATGGCATGGATGAAAAGAAAGAAACCTATAAAACATTAATTGATCGATTATGGAATACCTTGTTATTATAATCTCTACCATTTTCATTAATAATATTGTTCTGGCAAAGTTCTTAGGGATCTGCCCATTCCTGGGAGTTTCAAAAAACACGACTACGGCAATAGGTATGGGTGGTGCTGTAATTTTTGTTATGACCATTTCAACTATTATGACCTATCTGGTACAGCATTATGTTCTCATTCCGCTTGACATTGCTTACATGCAAACGGTGACTTATATTTTGGTGATTGCTTTTTTAGTGCAGGTAGTAGAGATTGTCTTAAAGAAAGTAAGTCCCGATTTGTACCAGGCCTTAGGCGTGTACTTACCCTTAATAACCACGAACTGTACCATTTTAGGCGTGGCTATTTTAGTCATTCAAAACGAGTTTAATCTTTTCCAGAGCGTAGTTTTTGCAATTGGTAATTCAGTAGGATTTACATTAGCCATTGTTATCTTTTCCAGCCTACGCGAACAGCTCGATCTGGCTGACTTACCGGAGTCTATGCAAGGCATCCCAGCTGCGTTAATCACAGCCAGTATTTTGTCAATGGCTTTTATGGGCTTTGCAGGGTTGGTTTAACCTACGATTTCAATTCAGATTACATGCTCTAAAAGTATTTTCACCATTTTGGTTTATAATGTAAACTAGTTTACATTTGTTCCGTTAAAAGAGATAAAAAAGGAAAACCTATGGAAAAATCAGTTGAAAAGGGCATGGAGCCAAATCAGAGTCTTGAGCTCATTGCGGCCATGATTTATCAAGCCAAAGGAAACTTTAAACACAACGCCATTCACTTTTTACTTTGGGGGTGGGTAGTGCTGATTGGAAATGTAGGCATGTATTTCTTGATACAACAAGGCGTGAAAGCCCCCTACATGATTTGGCTTATCACGCTTCCTGCTGCCGCCTTGTCTGCCTATTTTGGATATCGGCAAGGTAAGCAGAGCCGGGTTCGCACACATTTAGATACTATTTATATGTGGCTGTGGATCAGTTATGGCATGGTAATTTTTACTCTTCTGTTTTTTGGACATACCATTAATTATCAAATCAATCCAGTAATTTTATTATTTTCAAGCGTACCTACATTTATTTCCGGCATCACGATACGCTTTAAGCCATTAGTTATTGGTGGAATTCTATTTTGGATTTCGTCCATTATTTGCTTCAGTCTCTCTCTTGAAATTCAACTGTTACTTAGCGCGTTTGCAATAATCTGTGGTTATCTGATACCTGGTTATTTGCTCCGCGCAAAAAAGGATAACTGATATGTTTAAGGATCTGGATCCCTTATTGCATTCTCAATTACGATTAGGTGTAATGAGTATTTTAATTTCTGTTGAACAGGCCGAGTTCACCTTTCTGAAAGAGAAAACAAACGCTACGGCAGGTAATTTAAGTGTGCAATTAGATAAACTATCGGAGGCAGGTTACATTAAAATTGAAAAGTCTTTCAGAGGAAAAAAGCCATTAACCTCGTGTAAAATTACTAAGGGAGGAGTAAAAGCATTTGAGGAATATGTTAATTCATTAAAGAGCTACATAAAAAAATAATGTATGATCGAAAAATTTAAATGGATAGTAGTGGGTTTTTGCTTTGTTACCCCATGGTCCATGGCTCAGCAAGCGAATCAGGCATCCCTGTATCTGATGCCATCATTTCAGTTTTACCAATATAAAAACCTGAATCAATTGCTACAGCAAGCTGGTTTTTCGGAAGTGGGGGCTTCGTTTGGAACGGGTGTTGGAGGTTTTGGTACAATCAATGCCCGATGGCGTGTTGGTGGTGAAGGCACTTATTTTACAAGTTCTCAACAACATGGTTCAACTACTACTACTGGACAAGGCGGGCTAGGCTACTTTTATACTGGCTATGTAGCATCGTTAAAAAAATGGCAGTTTGTTCCGTCTTTAGGTATTGGCTTCGGTGGCCTTGCTGTAAATGCCACCCGGTCAACTAGCGTAAATATAAATGATCTCTTAGCAACCAACCCAAACAGTAGCCAGATTGGAAGTGGTGGCGCATTTGTTCATAGCGGACTTGTCGTTGAACGAAAATTTGTGAGTTTAATTTATTTGGGTCTTGAGATGGCCTACAATTTTAGCTTAGGTGAAAATAATTGGGAAGCAGATGGGCTTACGGACACGGTTAAGGATCCTTTTGGTGGCTTTCAACTAAATCTGAAGATTGGATTCTTCATAAATTAATATAACAATTTCATTTTTCATGATTAAGATTTAAGGTATAAATTTAAATCAAACCAAATAATGCTGCATACTATTGTTCATAACACAACAGGATTGATTCACCTTATCAGTTCACTAGCAGCATTGGTGTTTGGTACTACTATACTTTTGAATAGCAAAGGTACGCAGAGGCATAAACGTATCGGCTATGCCTATACCATCTCAATGATTGTCTTAAATGTAACCGCTTTTATGATTTTTCGACTCTTTAATCGGTTTGGCCCATTCCATTTTGCTGCCTTAATTAGTTGCTTGACTCTTTTGGCTGGCATGATTCCCATTTTGTTGCGATCTCGATTTAGATCATGGCTGGCTTTACATATGAGCTTTATGTTTTACAGCGTTATCGGACTTTACGCTGCATTTGCATCTGAAGTAATTGTGCGTGTACCGGGTATCCGGTTTTGGTGGAGTGTAACGGGTGCTACCTTTCTCGTTTTCTTTGTTGCCATGTACTTTTTTCGAAAATCTGCAAAGAAATGGATGATTCAATTTTCTAAAAAATCCACAGTGTAATGTTATTACGCAGTCATTGCGGCTCAAGGCCACGATGACTGCATAACTTTTAAGATAGGTCTTAATTACTAATCAAAATTATTTCTAAACTAACTGACAAGCGCCCCCGGCACATGCGGCTTCGGCCTTATGATCCGTTTCATCATCAGTTTCGTAAACGTAGGTCAAGTCAATTGCCTTCAAACTTTTTCAAGACGCGTAAATTCCTCTTTAGCAATATCTTCGAAAGGCGCTTGCTTATAATTACCGTTATCGAAAGGCAGCACACTTAATCCATTATACGAAGCTTTGTTTTCCCACATCCAGGCGCCCACATCTTCCCAATCGCCATCAGGAATTGAAACGGTAGCGGAAACATTGTTTGCATTGTTGCCTCTTCTAAAACCATTGCGTACCCATTCGGAATTAAATTTTTTAATACGTTCGAGTAAATCTAAAGTACTTTCTGTTCTTAAGATACTTCCGCCTGGTGCTTTTTGTGGCATGCATATAATTGCCTGCTTTTTGTTCAACATATCATCTTCCAATAATTCTGGGTGTGCGATGCGCAAGTACTCGTACAACGCTTCGTTTTTGCCTATGCGAATTCGCCTGATGTAATAATCGTTATGCCAGGCGTGAATGCCAGAGCTGGTTCCTAAAACCAGCGAAGAAGTGCCCGAAGGTTTGATGGTGGTGCAGCGCGCTGCGAACTGAATTCCAATAGCTGACGAGGTGTCGAGATTAACATGCTTCACTTCCTGTGCTGTTTCGTTCAGATCGAGCCTGGCAACACGGCCGCTGGCAATACCCGTCATACCAACACCAATAAGCGCATCTTGTTCAGTCGTGGTTTTCCAAACTTCGCGGAGATAATGAAAATTGGTGAAGCCGGCTTGTAACGTACCTAAGTAAGATGCTACCCGTGCTCGGGCATTCAATTCATCCTGGGTTTCAACATCCGACACATTTACTTCACATAGATTGCAAAATTGAAAGGGCCTTAAGGCAATCTCACAACATGGATTAGTACCCCAATCAGTGTCGTTAGTAAAATAGAATCCAGGTTCTCCGGAGCCTGACAATTCAATCTTTTTCCATAACTGAAGAAATTCACTTTGTGTGATGTTGTCTCTTTGCAGAACCACCGAATTGTTAGCTCTACCGCGTTGCTCATTCAATTCCCACCAGTTGCCATATTTGCACGTAAGCATTTCTTCATCCTCATAAGAGAATAACGAAATCATAGCCGACCTGCGAATACCACCGGCCAACACCGCATTGGCCAGGTAACACATCAGGTCATGACATTCTAAGGGAGTAAGTTTTTCGCCATCTTCTTTACGGTCTAGTAGTGCCTGCAAGTGAGCCATACATATTTTTAACGGCTCAGGACCAGGAGCTTTACCACCCGCTGTAACAAGACGTGCTCCTTTTGGACGGATGTCGGAATAATCAAATTGCGGAATGTACTCGCTGATGCCGAAATATCCTTTCAATAAAACCTTTACTGCATCGGCCCAGCCCTCCAGACTATCGCCTATCAAAAATCTTCTCGATTTTATCGCTTTTTGAATAGGTGGAAGTTTATCGACATGATGGTACTGCACGGAGTATCCCACACCCGTGCCACCTAATAATAAAAACATAGTTTCGGAAAAAGCCCGGATATCATCCACCGGAAGGTAGGCGCAGTTATAAATTCGTGAGTTATTTCGGGCAATGGCAGTGCCTGCAAATTGCATAGCACGCATAGAAGGCAGAACTTTTCTATTTCGAACCCAATGCATGGCTTCTTCTATTTCAATACTTTGATGTGGGTACTTCTCCGTCATCATGTGTTGATATCTTGTACAGATTTCGTCCCAGGTTTCTCTTCGCTTTTGCTCCGGTAAATACCGCGCGTATTTCATGTACACAATAATGTCGCTGAGGATTTGTTGATTTAGTTCCATAGTGGTTGGTTAAAAGATTAAAAAATACTAATGGAACAAGTATCAAGACTTTCTTACTCAAATTATATGATTTCGATCAGGATGAGGTGACAAATTATAAAAAACCAAAAAAAGATTATTTAACCTCCCAATAACTACCACCAAGCAGCAAAGATTCCAAATTACCAATACCTTTCGTCTCTACCTCATGTTGTATCTGTTCTACCACCCGTTCTTCATACGGACTGCGATCAAGATTTTGCAACGTACCCATGGGCCGTGGTAAGGTTTCTGAGTAAGTCATATTGGCGAGTATGAAAGCCAGGGTTGAGTCCTTTCATTGTGCACAAGCACGTCACTCACACTGTGGCCACTCTCATTTAGGTCAATTATGGTGGGTGTATAGCCTTCTAATTTGATTCCCTTATCTTTTTTCTTTCCAAATACAAGAGGCATATCATGTTCTAACCATACGGTATGATCTTCGTTCGTTTCTCTATTTGTGTATAGATCGAAAGCGCCATCGTTAAAGATTCTACAATTTGTATAAATCTCAACAAACGAGAATCCTTTATGTTGATGGGCTTTGAGTAACAATTGCTGCAACTGTGCCCGGTCTTTATCGTGCCCGCGAGCAACAAAGGTTGCGCTAGCACCCAACGCAAGCGATACGGGATTAAACGGATCGTCTAATGCACCAAGTGGTGATGACTTTGTAATCTGGCCGCGATGCGAAGTAGGAGAGTACTGACCTTTGGTAAGTGAATATACTTCGTTATTAAACATAAGTACATTCATATCACATTTCTACGACACGCGTGAATGAAGTGATTGCCACCAATACTCATATTGTCGCCATCACCCGTTACAACCCAAACGCTAATGTCCGGTCTTGCAATTTTTAATCCGCTGGCGATGGGTAGTGCTCTTCCATGAATTCCATGAAAACCATAAGTATCCATGTAATAGGGAAAACGACCCGAACAACCGATACCTGAAATGAAGGCTATCTTTTCCTTGGGGATACCTAATTCGGGCATCAATTTCTGGGCGGGAGATAGTACGGATAGAGCTCCGCAACCGGTACACCAGCGCACGTCCACGGAAGGCTTAAAATCTTTTGGCGTATAGTTGGTATCACCACTATGTGGCTTTTCGAGCATCTGATCAATAAGTGTTTTCATGTTATCTCTTTTATTAAATCTACAGGGATATCTAATTTATTCTCTGGCCATTTCTTTATGTCGTTCATTGTAAGTAGCATGATGAGTTTTTCTTCCAGTTCAACGGACTTAAAGGGCTTGCCTTGTACTTTGTTAATTCCAATAACAGGCTTCAGATATTTTGCCTGGATCAGATTTTTTAATTGGCCTAAGTTTAACTCTGGAACGACAACCCGCTCGAAACGATGTAAAACATCGCCCAGATTTTTAGGAAATGGATTTAAATACCGAAGATTGGCAAAGGATAAATTATAGCCAGCCGCTTTCAATTTTAGTACCGCAGATTTGGCCGCCCCGTAGGTACTACCCCAACTTAGTAATAATATATCACCTTCGGGTTCGCCCATTACTTCTAATTCTGGAATGTCATTCGCAATATCATCAACTTTTCTCTGGCGCAACTCAACCATCTTTTGATGATTGCTCGGGTCGTGACTGACCACGCCACTTCCGTCTTCTTTTTCTAATCCGCCAATGCGATGTTCCATGCCCTGCATGCCGGGTACAGCCCACAATCGGCTAAGTGTATCAGGGTTTCGTAGATAAGGTTTAAAGGTGGATGGATCAGTGGCGAAGTTTGGTTCTATTTCTGCCAGCTTGTCAAGTTCTGGTATCCGCCAAGGCTCAGAAGATTGTCCGATATATCCATCAGTAAGCAACATTACAGGCGTCATATATTTTAAGGCTAGCCGTGCGGCTTCCATCGTCATGTTAAAGCAATCGGCTGATCCTGAAGCGGCTAAAACTGGTAAGGGTGCTTCGCCATGGCGACCATACATGGCTTGCATCAGGTCACTTTGTTCCGTTTTGGTGGGCAAACCCGTGGATGGACCAGCACGCATAACATCAACAATTATTAAAGGCAACTCAGTCATTACTGCCAGCCCGATCGCTTCAGTCTTTAAGGAAAGTCCGGGTCCGCTTGTTGTAGTTACTGCAAGGCTTCCGCCAAAGGCAGCACCCATTGCACTCGTGATTGCGGCAATCTCATCTTCGGCTTGTAAATGTTTTACCCCATACTTTTTATAACCAGAAATAGCATGCAAGATATCGGTGGCAGGTGTAATAGGATAGGAGCCTAGAAAGAGCGGCAACTTTGCTTTGGTGGCAGCTACAACTAAGCCAAGAGCAACCGCTTGATTGCCGGTAATGCTGCGATATTTACCTGGAGGAAGGTCAGACTTATCAACTATATATTGTTTCCTAAACTCCGGATTCTTTTCGGCATAGTTCCAACCGCCTTGCAGTGAATGTACGTTGGCAAGAACTAAATCTTCTTTGTCTTTAAACTTTTTATTAATCCAGTTTACAGTTGGCTCAAGGGGTCTGTTGAATAGCCAATAAGTAATGCCTAAGGCAAAAATATTCTTTGTGCGCTGTATTATTTTTGATGGAATATCCAGTTCGATGAATGCCTTTTTCAATTCATCTGTCATGTTTATTCCAAAGACATGAAAGTTTTTTAGGGTTTCATCCTCTAAGGGATTTTTGGTATAGCCTGCCAGTTTAAGATTGCGATCATCAAACCCTTCGGTGTCAACAATAATAATCCCTTGTTCACGAACATTGGCTAAATTCACTTTCAACGAAGCTGCGTTCATCGCAACGAGCACATCTACAAAGTCGCCCGTGGTATTAATATGGCGGGTTCCAAAGTGCACTTGAAAGGCACTGACGCCATAGAGCGTACCTTCCGGGGCTCTTATTTCCGAGGGGAAATCCGGAAAAGTGTTTACTTCATTTCCGGCAAAGCCAGAAGTATCAGAAAACTGGGTTCCTACCAGTTGCATTCCGTCACCTGAGTCTCCGGCAAAACGAACCGTTACCTCTTCCAGATGTTCAATTAACTTATCCATAGCCTTATACTTTTTTTGATAGGATAAGTTTGGTAAATTATGGACTTCAATCTATGATTTATGTCATGCTTCTCGATGATAAAATACTATCGGAATTCATGAGCTTAATACCTACGTTGAATGATTTCGGTTTTTAAATACCATACCATGAACAATCGCAGAGAATTTATCAAACAAATGGCCGTAGGCGCTACGTTTTTACAGTTGCCTTGGTTGGCATCATGCAATCCTAAATCAACTGAATTTACAATGGGTAATTCTTCGGGGTTAAAAATATCTCTTGCCCAATGGTCTATCCACAGAGCCCTGGAGGCTGGCACTTTGAAAGCCGCAGATTTTCCGGCCCTCGCCAAACAGAAGTACAATTTGGATGCCGTTGAATACGTGAACGGGTTTTATCGTGATAAAGTTGGAGATGAGAAATTCTGGAACCAGTTAAAACAATCAGCCAACGAAAACGGAGTGCAAAGCTTGCTGATTATGGTTGATGATGAAGGAGACTTGGGAAATCCGGAGGCGACACAGCGCAAACTATCCGTTGAGAATCATTATAAATGGGTACATGCCGCAGCTTTGCTCGGTTGCCACTCCATCCGTGTAAACGCTTTTGGCGAAGGCTCAAAGGAAGCCGTGCAACAAGCTATGGTTGATTCGATGAGTGAACTCTGTGAGTATGCCGCCAAAGAATCGATTAATGTAGTTATTGAAAATCATGGTTTGTATAGCTCTGACGGAACATGGATAGCCGAAATAATGAAACAGGTTAACAAACCAAATTGTGGTACACTACCTGATTTTGGCAATTGGTGTTTGGCAGCCAAGTGGGGGACAACACAAGGTGAATGCCTGGAAGTGTACGATCGCTATCAGGGAGTTTCTGAAATGCTTCCGTATGCGAAAGGAGTGAGCGCGAAGTCGTACGAATTCGATGTACAAGGAAATGAAACCCGTATCGACTATGCTCGGATGTTACAACTTGTAAAAGATTCCGGCTTTCAAGGGCATATCGGAATTGAATTTGAAGGCCTTAACCTTGGCGAACACGAAGGGATACTCGCTACGAAGGCATTATTGGAAAAGACTATAAATCAGTTAGTTTAATTTTTAACGGCACCTTTCATGATTTTTCAGAGTAGGTTAGCCTAATTGGTTGACGTTGATTTGAGTGCTGACCGAGTTGATTGAAGATAAAACGCGGAGTCCCCGAGGCGGGAGACTCCACTTGGAATAAGTACACCTGCATGTTGCAAGTCGTAAAAGATTCCGGCTTTCAAGGTCATGTTGGAATTGAATTTGAAGGCCTTAACCTTGGCGAACGAAGGCATACTCGCTACGAAGGCTTTATTGGAAAAACTTTAGCTTGGTAAATGGGATTGTTGGTCAGCGACCACAATAACGAGGGGAATGTATTTAATCGGTGGACCAAATGTTGTTCGGGCACCTGAAGTGTTAATGAAAAATTGCAAATTGGACACAACGGGAATGAGGTCAGTTTTTACCCCGCCTCCCTTAATTCAAAGACAAAATAAATGAAAATCTACTTCATGCTGAGTCTGCTTCTGATAGTAAACTCTTGTAAACAAAAGGAATTAAGGCATGAAAATTTTATTGTCAATGGGGACGAGTTTAAGAGTGTTGCAGAAGTCAAAGAAGGG
This sequence comes from Flammeovirgaceae bacterium, assembly GCA_016712035.1. GTDB lineage: Bacteria > Bacteroidota > Bacteroidia > Cytophagales > Cyclobacteriaceae > ELB16-189. The sequence continues at coordinate 77,553 of JADJRT010000021.1, forward strand.
AAACTAAATGGCACATTTAAAGTATACGATAAGGCTGGAACCTTGGTTGAAATGAGTGAATGGAGAAATGATTTGAGAGAGGGAAAAACAATAAGCTATTTCGGAAATGAGAAAATATCTGGAGAGTATACTTATTCAAGGAAAGCTGTAGGAGAATATAAAATTTACTATGAAACAGGAAATAAAAAATGATAATATTGGGTCAGCTGATATACTTATAATACGAGGTCTTTTGACCAAAGTGGTAATTTGTTCGAGATGAAGTCAGTTTTTAAAGTTAGTGAACAGGTGATCAATATTGGCGACACAGTAACAATAAGAGCAACCATAGATAATGTAGATGATGATAGATTTTTGAGAGGGTCAATAATTTTAGGTAATTCTTATTATGATGATAGTAAGACCTTTCTAAAGGATACATTGGCAATTGAATTTTCAAAGAATAATTCTGAGTTTGATGTGTTTTTTTGTGAGTTGTTGTTATAAAAAAAATCATATCATTGTTCATTGATTTTTTTATCAAGGTGTATAAGATGAAATTAGGCTCCCGTCTCGGTCTGTTTGTTTTTGTTGGTACGAAATCCGCCTGTGTTGGTGTTGTTCACCAACACACGTTTTTAAAATCTGAGGGTAAATATGGTTTGTGTATACAAGTGAAATTAAATAAAGCGTTAGGAATATGAAGTAATAAGAACTTGGGATTATTGGCTTATAACGAAAATAATAAATAATGATTGAAACGCTTTAGCTCTTTGTGAAGAACATCATAGGGCAGGGAACTTAATGAGTTCGATAGAGGCGAATTAAAACGGAAGGATCAGATATTGAATAAATAAGTGCCGTAAGAACCAAAAAGTTGAATAGGAAGATAAGCGTGAGTGTCCCCATATTAGCCGACGGAACATTAAATGTATACTAAGTTAACGCCTATGGTGAAGACCCAACGAGAAAGACTATGAAAGACTTAGCTTAACTTTTAAATGCGCCTTCAAAATATTCAGAATGGATTCATCAATCCGCTTGGGCCTCATAGATTGACTGTCTACCATACACCATGTTGTTTTCGCTTTAACAAGAATTTTTCCGGTTTTAGGATTAGAAATTTCAACATGCCTGATTGATCGTGGACCTGTAGTTTCGCCCACCCAGGTATTGGCAACCAGTTTCATGTTCAAAGGCTGCACCTAGATAGTCGATCTCATGCCGCAGCGCTACCCAAACATTCTGTTGCCGTATTTCGGGTGTTGCCAATGCCTCCCAATGGGCGGCAGCCACATCCTGAGCCCAGCCGAGATATACTACGTTATTTACGTGCCCAATTCATCAATATCGGATTGGTGAACCAGAATATTTTTAGTGAAGATACTCGCCTTTATTTCATCCATGCCATTTCTATTCTCAACAGAGAACTGAAAGGTAAGGTTAACTTTTTTTGAATGAAAGTGCCCGTGTTCGTGAGCTGGAATTCAGGCAAAAAAGTTTGAGTAACTTATTGTACCTTGCGCAATCATTTATGGTTTGAACCATACTTTTTAGACTTAATACTACACATTTTGACATTTCACGATTTTAGTTTCAATCCGCGATTAGTTGACGGATTGGATGCCATGGGTTTCTCAAAACCAACCCCCATTCAAGTACAGGCAATTCCAGTTATACTGGAAAAAGGATTTGATTGCCTGTGCACAAACAGGCACGGGTAAAACAGCTGCCTATGTTTTGCCGATTCTAAACAACATTGTTAGTTCAGAAAAACGACAACTAAATACTGTTATTATAGCGCCAACGCGCGAACTTGCCCAGCAGATTGATCAACAAATTGAAGGGTTTTCTTATTTTTTGGGGGTGAGTTCAATCGCTATTTATGGCGGTGGCGATGGCGCTACCTGGGATCAGCAGAAGCGAGCTATGGAAGGTGGGGTAGATATTATTATTGCAACGCCTGGTCGTTTGATCGCACAGATTGCTATGGGTACAATAAAATTCGATCACGTAGAACATCTTGTACTCGATGAAGCCGACCGCATGCTCGACATGGGTTTTTATGAAGACATCATTCGAATCATAAAAAGAACTTCCTGCCAAACGACAGACTTTGTTTTTCTCGGCAACCATGCCACCTAAAATTCGCGGGCTGGCTAATCGAATATTGCAAAATCCGGTTGAGATTAACATAGCGATGTCCAAACCAGCAGAAGGAATTTTGCAACAAGCTTATGTAGTACACAACGAGCAAAAGGAAAAGTTGATTGACCTGATTCTAAAGGATAAGACCTTTAACAGTGTATTAATTTTTGCATCAACAAAAGAAAACGTAAAGAAGCTAGATCGAAATCTGAATCGGTTAGGACTCAAAGCAAAAGCAATTCATTCAGATCTTGAGCAAAACGAGCGCGAACATGTGTTACGCGAATTTAAAAACAAGCAATTATCGATTCTAATTGGTACCGATGTGCTTTCGCGAGGGATAGATGTGGAAGGAATTGATCTGGTTATCAATTTTGATGTGCCGCCCGATCCGGAAGATTACATTCACCGCATTGGCCGAACAGCACGTGCAGCAACAACGGGCACAGCTATTACCTTTATCAATCAACTTGACCAACGTAAATTTTTCCGGATAGAAAGTCTGATTGGCAAAGAAGTACCTAAAATGCCTTTACCCATCGAATTAGGAGCGGGACCTGCTTATACACCAGAAGCGAAAACCAGCAGCCAGGGACAAGGAAACAGAGGTAACAATAATTCAGGGAATAAGAAAAAACAGTGGCAGGGTAAACGTCCTGATCGTAAGCCCAGATCTTAATTTCTTAGCTATTAAGAGCATTAAGAAATGAAGAGGCTGTACTCTGGTAATGGTGCCAAAAAAACCTTGCGACTTAGCGACCTTGCGGTTAATAATCTCAACTTAATGATCTTAATTTCTTAACTATCTTAATGTTAAAGGCCTTGCACCTTAACACTCTCAAAGGCTATTTTTTGATTAGCATAGAAATCATTTCACTGAAATAATTTCCATAGTAAGGCCCAACCCAATTTAACGCCATTACTTCTTCTTTACGGACTTTCTCGTAGTGTGCATCTTCTGTGATGTATCCCGAATAATCGCCATTGAAACTCGTAATGATTAGCTTCTTTTCATTGGCTGTTGCAAGGTCCTTTAGTTTTTGATTTACATAGATTTCACCTGAGAAATCGCATGGAGTACCGATGAACATTACGTTACCCAACTCAAGGAAGGTGAGTTCACCGTGCAACCGATTTAATAACCAGGAGAAAGCCCAATTGCGTAATTTAAAGTTCTCGGTAATCCGTAATTGAGCAGGACCAAATTGGATGGGCACATGCGCACTACGAATCTCAATCGTATCAAGAGCAAGATCATATGTGGCATTTTCCAGTTTATCAAATAATACTTCTCCGGCTTTTTCAACTAATTCAAATTCTTGTTCTTTCAATCCAGCTAACCGATGGCTACCGACCATGCCGGCCATAAACAAGCCGAAGGTATTTTCCTTTTCTAATTCATTTAATAATGCTGCTGGATAATCGCCTGAAAGGCTTTTACTTTTTTTACTGATGCTGGTGGCGTGCGCGCTGTAGGTTATTAGCTGAGCTCGGCTACTATCATCTCTATATAATTGTATTCCACGCAGGAAGCCATCATAGGGTGCACCCTTAACCAATCGATTTTCTGCATACTCACTTGCGTCCGATTCCCAATACCTTAGTTGGGCTGGCTTCATTGATTTTTCAATTTTTTTGATTTTCTCTACAAGATTGTCAGCTACATTATTTACCCAAACATCATCGTAGTTTCCTAACGCAAATTCACCAACAATGCTGTTATGCCAGCCGCCAACACCATTGTGTGTATGGGTAGCACTTAAATAGATAAAAGGTTTTTCAGAAAACTCATGTGCTAATTTTCTTGTAGAATTTCTTTAATGGAAGGTGGGAAGAGCAATAAATCAAGGCTGATGAAATAACACGAAACACTACCATTGTTGATGCCTACAATTCGTGCAAACAAAGAATCATGAACGGTCTCGAAGGATGGACGCATGCGGTACCCCGCCATAGGCATGAGGTAGTCAGGAGTGATAGAAATTTTTTCCCAACCTGCCTGTAATGTTTTACCTGAAGGGTGAACGTTAGGCTGAAGAGTACTCAGCGTTTGCGTCATCTCCTGATAAAATTCCTGATCCTGCAAAGGAGTTCTATCAATACGACCGATCAGCGAAACGAGTATAATGATAATAACAACGACTCCCGCTAACAGCCTTTTCAGCCAACGATTCATAGGCAGTTGACTTTATCAATCATTATTTTTCAATAATGGTAAACTCTGTTCTTCTATTTAACTGTCGGCCAGCTCGGGTTTTATTATCTGAAATTGGTTTGTCAGGGCCATAGCCACCAACGGTGATGCGGGATTCATCTATGCCTGACTTTACAAGATGTTTTTTTACAGCTTCCGCTCTTCTTTTGCTTAGCCCAACGTTGTAGGGGTGCGATCCTGTGTTATCGGTATGTCCGCTGATTTCAACTTTCACGGAGGCTGCAGTCTTCATAATTTTGTTCGAGATATAAAATATCTTCAAAAGACTTAGGCACGTCACTATCATGACCAAAATAGACATTTAGTGTGCGTCTGTAGTTTACGGCTATTTTGTCCAGATAAATTGTATCACTCAATACGGGGTTTTGCATCGGTGATCCCGAGAAATAGTAAGTCGATGAATAGGGGATATAATCAGAACTTGAAACCAAAAGCTTGTAGCGAGTGGCATTACCCGAAGTATTTTTCACGTCCGTTTGATACGTGCCGGCTTTGACTTCATTGAAGTTTATTTCTTCGCCATGAGTGGAAGAAAGTATTACAGATGCATTAAGTGGCTTACGAGAATCACCCTCGGCAACGAATACAGAAAACTGTAAGGTAGCAGGAGTTGCTACAGTAGGCGTGGTGGTAACCGTTGGTCGTGCGATGGCCGGCATTTCATCTTCCATAGCAAAAACGGCATCAGCAAAATCGGGTTGCGTGTAAGCAGGTTCTTTCCAATTACGGATATCTACTTTATAAATATCCTGTTCACCGATGCCTTCTTGACGGACTGATGTGATATAGGCAAAGTCTTCATCGCGTGTTAAAACTATGTAGATATCATTTTCAACCGAGTTAATCGGATAGCCCATATTGATTGGTTTCTCCCAAAGTTCTTTCTCAACATTATAGGCACTGCGAAAGATATCGAGATCGCCCATGCCGGCATGGCCGTTTGAACTGAAGTAAAGATGCTTACCTCTGGCCGAGATAAATACTCCGTCTTCATCCAAATCTGTATTAACCAACTTACCTAGGTTTTGGGGATTAACCCAGTGGCCTTTTGAATCTTTTGTGCTCATATAAATATCTGTGCCCCCATAGCCACCCGGTCGATTGCTAGAGAAGAATAGCTTTTGACCATCGGCTGTTATGGTAGCTGAGTTTTCGATGTATTCTGAATTAATCTCTAACCCATTAGGGTCCGTCCAGGTACCATCCGGTTTTAAAAAAGAGGCTAGTATATCACCACCATTCGAGTCGTGATATAAGAGCATCTCTTTACCATCGGGCGAAAGGTTTACACTTGCGTTGTGATAGTTGTTATTGAGTGGACCCGATAAATTTTTAGCTGGAGTCCATTCGCCATTTTCTTTTCGACTAAAAAAGATTTCTTCATAGAATTCGTTATCGGCTGCTATTCTGTCGTTTGAGTTTCCCTCAGGTCTTCGGGTAGTATAAACCATCAGAGTTTCATCTGCATTAATGGTGGGAGCATAGTCAGGCCATTCGGAATTTACATTTTCACTCAGATGTGCAATCGTAACATCGACTGGCTGTGCAACCATTATTTTGGCATTGTTGCATTCAAATATTTTCCGGTACACATCAGTGAGCTTTTTGGATTTCTCATAGTCGAGTGATCGCGCAAGCAGCCGACCATATCGGTTATAAAGTAAAATCGCACTATCGAACTTTTCAGAGTAGTGATAAGCCTGGCCGAGGTAGTAAAGAATATCGTCATAAACTTTAGGATCCAACCAATAGGCTTTTTTAAAATAGTCAAGTGACTGGTCCTTCCGAAGGGTAAGCATGATGGAGCGACCGGTCATGAAGTGAGCCTTGGCGCTTTTCGGATTGGCCTGGGTGGCCAACATAAACATTTCAGTTGCCTGCTTGCGGTGCGAATAATCAAAGACTTCCATACCCTGCCTGTAATACTCGTCAGAAAGGGCGACAGAATCCTGCTGAGAAAATGCAGGGATGCTTAAAGAAAGACATGCAAGAAAGGCAAGGGGCGAGCGGTACGATAAAGCCATAGGTTTCGAATCTTAGCCAAAAGTAAAGTATTTCAGCCATTCATTAGAATCCTAAATCAATCGATTTTTAGTTATTCGTATGTGCTAACCAGTACCTATTAGGTTTTAACACAACTATAACTGTAAGATTAATTGCTGCTACTTAAGCGCTATGGCGATAATTGCGGCCTTCCCAGGCTTTCATTTCGAGGATCATGGCCTGCTCACGCGGAGTTAATGGTGCCTTAATGACCTCTCCCTGATGTTTCGAAAGAGATGTAAAGAATTGAAGTCGATACTTAAATACTGTTTTACTTCCAATCGCCTCTTTAAGCTCGCGCAACGGAAGCGTTTCATCTACCCAAATGAGAAATTTATTATTATCCCCGTTACTGCCAGGTAAAAAAGATATTTCCGACTTTTCCAGATTGCCAAGAACGGCATCTTCAAAGTTTGGTTTCCTGTTATATATATTGTTATCCAAGCCATAATTTTAATATTGCTTCGCGTTAAAATATCAAAATTTAATTCTGCTGTATCTTAGCTACTCAGAACAAAATGATAGGCCACCGAAGGTTAAAAAATATTTCTAGTTGATTCGTGGCCAGCTATTTAGCTGCGAACAATATCATAACGGACAAGGTAGGTAATAAGTTGCAAAAGATTGAAAATAGCTTTGCTCTAGCTTTACTAAATCACTCATTAATCCAAACTAAAAAAGAGACCATCACTAATTGATCGGTGAGATATTGAATGATGGGCTCATCCGGATCGAACTGATTCCCATACTTTTTTCTTATAGCCGTTAGCTCCTCATCAGTAACCCAATCGGTTGCAATAAGCTTATGCGTGGGATCAACCTTTTTCTTAATCGTAACCAGAACTCGTTTCATTGGAAGTAGGGTTTGTCTTAACAAGACTACCATTTAAATGCTCATGGGCAAATGATATTTATCAGGTTCCGATTGCCTCCGGCCCCATAGAAGATCGTCCCAAATGAGTATAAAATCCCATTTTTGGAAATCAGAATTTCAGAATTCAGCAATTTATGAGTGTTTTTATGGGTTTTTCGGGTGGCATGATTCTTCGATTAGGTGTGTATCATGAAAAAGAAGCCGCTAATTGCAGTATTTGAGAACGATCCCCTTAACAGGTTTATCTACCAGCGAATGTTAGACCTTCAAAGCGAAAAGGTCTCCTTTCATATTTTCGGTAATCCAGAGGAAGGTCTGGAATTAGCAAAGACGGCTAAGTTTGATTTTGCTTTTATTGATTTGCATTTCAAGGGTGAGATTTATGGTGGTGTTGAGCTAGCAAAGAAATTTAAGTCTATCTCCAAGAATACCGTACTCGTTGCCATGACAACACTTATTCAACAACGCGATTCAGAACGGGCAAAATCAGAAGGCTTTGTAACCTGCCTTGAAAAACCGTTATCGTTTTTTGACATAGAAAGATTGTTAAGTGAAATCAAGAGTTAGTCTAGACACGAGTATATCGTTAATGAAAAGTATAGATTTAGAATCTTATCTTTATTGTAAATACCAGGCCAAGCAATATGGTAAAGTGTAAAACAGGTAAACGATTGTATGTAAACGAAACACTTGCTGAAGATGCACTGCTAGACGCTCATATTAATTTTGACTATCGAGCAGGCAGCGGACCTGTTGCTATCTATCAATGTGAAGAGTGCGGCAACTACCATCTTACCTCGCATGGAGAAATGAATAAACGACTTGCTTTACAATTGCAAAATGGCTTCATTCAAAAACAAAAACAGGCTGCAGGGTGGCAGGATAGATGGAAGTAATACTTACTATTTAATTTATAACTTTTTACTTCCCACTTTTTTTCCAATCTTCCTGAAATTTGGATCATGAGTAAAACAACCCTTGATAAATTACTGGGCATTCAATATCCGGTAATTGTGGCGCCCATGTTTTTAATCTCTAACACTAAGATGATTAAAGCCGCGTTGACCCATGGCGTGACTGCCGCCTTCCCGGCATTAAATTATCGCACAGATCAGGAACTGCGTGATGCCATAAAAGAAATTAAATCCTTTACTGATAAACCCTTCGGTGTTAACCTGATTGTTAATAAGTCCAATCTTAAATATAAAGGTCAGTTGGAGACACTCGTTGAGTTGAAGGTTGATTACATCATTACTTCCCTAGGAAATCCAGGGGAAGTAATCGAAAAGTGTAAACCACATGGAATCAAAGTTTTTTGTGATGTGGTTGATCTGGCCTATGCAAAAAAAGTTGAACAGCAGGGGGCCGATGCAGTAATAGCTGTCAATAATAGGGCCGGGGGACATGCAGGCAAACTATCGCCAAAGGAATTGATTACACTATTAACTGAAAATTGTAACATTCCTGTAATCTCTGCAGGAGTGGTATCGCTCATGGCAAAGATTTGAAACAGGTTATGGATTGGGGAGCAGCAGGCGCCTCAATAGGTACCATCTTTATCGCCTGCGATGAGGCCGATATTTCTCCGGATTATAAACAAGCGATGGTTGATTACGGAGAGAAGGATATCGTTATGACCACCAAACTTTCGGGATCAGCCCTTACGGTCATCAATACTCCCTATGTCCAGCAATTAGGAACCGAGGCCAATTGGCTAGAACGAATTCTCAACAATAACAAGACTTTGAAGAAGTATGCAAAAATGTTGATCGCTTATCGCGGAATGAAGCAAGTTGAAAAAGCTGCCTTTGGTGCAACCTATAAAACGGTGTGGTGCGCAGGACCGGCCATTGAGCATGTAAAAAGTATTCGACCCATGGGTGAAATAGTAAAAACCTTAACCACAGAATTTGAGTCAGCAAGAAACGTGACATAGCATGGATGAAAAGAAACATTGGGAGCGCATTGCGCCAAGCTATAATGATGAAATCTTTGATGTATATGCCAGCGACAGAAAGAAACAACTTCCGCGATATTTTAAAAAGCATGGTGGTAAAAACAAAACGGCTATAGACTTTGGCTGTGGTAATGGAAAATCATTTCCTTTCCTCGCGCCAATTTTCAAGCACGTTTTGGGTCTCGATATCAGTAGAGGTCTTATAAAACAGGCCAAGCAGCGTGGTTATGAAAACGTTTCGTTGAAACAAGCCGATCTAACAAAGGAGAAGCTTATTCTCTCTAAGGTTGACTTTGCTTTCTGTTGCAATGTCATCATGTTCCCTGATCTGGATAAAAATTACACCATGCTAACAAATATTAATAGAGCCTTGCATCCAGGTGGTACTGCCTTAATCGTGTTACCCTCTTTGGACTCAGCTTTATTTTCTTCCTGGCGCTTAATCGACCTGTATCGAAAAGAAGGTGTGAAGGTTAGTGATATTCCAACTCACGAGTTTCATTATTTTAAAGGCAATAAGCGCGACCTGATCCAAGGCATTGTTCACATTGATGGGGTTCCAACCAAACATTATTCGCAGACTGAGCTTCAGGTAATATTTAAAGAGGCGGGTTTTAAAATAACTGCCATTGAACGACTGGAGTACGATTGGAGTACTGAATTCGCATCTGTTCCTGACTGGCTTACGGATCCTTATCCCTGGCATTGGTTAGTGGAATGCGTTAAGAGCTGATTCTTTGAATGAATTCGTTTCAAATTATACTTTCCTATGCGAAGAAGTATTTTTTATTTTAGATTCGCATTCTGATAACCCATTCATCTATGAAACTTGCTTCACGATTATTTCAATTCGTACTATTGTCGTTTGTCATGGCAGCACTTTTTACGTCCTGTAAAGAGAAAGAAGCCCCAACTGACTTGGCAAAAGAGACCATCATACCTAAACCGGTAAGTGTTACCACAACAGGAAAGAGTTTTTCACTTACTGCTGAAACTATTATTTACGTAGCTGCGGGAAATGATGAATTACTGTCGGTGGCACAACGCTTAGCATCTCAGATAAATTCTTTTACAGGATTCACAAATAAAATTGAAGTATCGGCAGTAGTACCTGAAACTGGACTTTATTTATCAATAGTTGGTGATGATAAGGAATTAGGTGAAGAGGGATATGAACTCATTATAACCGAGGATCTCATTAAACTTCAAGCGAATACTCCTGCCGGGATTTTTCTGGGAGTTCAAACATTAGCGCAACTGGTACCCATTCAAGGTGAAACTTCTGGTTACCAAGGGCGCATCGCTACGGGTACTATTCGTGATTATCCAACCTATGCTTGGCGTGGTTCTATGCTGGACGTTGCCCGGCATTTCTTTTCAGTTGAGGATGTAAAACGGTATATAGATTTAATCAGCTATTATAAAATGAATGTGCTGCATCTTCACTTAAGCGATGATCAGGGCTGGCGCATCGAAATTAAATCGTGGCCCAACCTGACCGCACATGGTGGCAGTACTCAGGTAGGTGGAGGCAAGGGCGGATTTTATACACAAGAGCAATATAAAGATATTGTTGCCTATGCCCAGAGTAGATATATAACTGTTGTACCCGAAATTGATTTACCCGGTCATATAAATTCAGCGTTGGCTTCTTATGGCGAATTGAATTTTGGCATAAAGGTTCCGGTTGAAGGAATATACAATGGTCCCCTAAGTTCTGCTGGAATTTTAGATGGGAAACAGAAGCCTACTGAACTCTACACAGGAATTGAAGTGGGATGGAGTACCTTGCAATATGGAAAGCCTTCAACCACGAAATTCCTCAACGATGTAATTCGAGAAATTTCTGAAAATACTCCGGGATCTTATGTGCACATTGGGGGTGACGAAGCGCATGCAACCAAGAAAGAAGATTATATCAAATTTGTAAATCAGTTTATGGACATCGTAAAAGCAAATGGTAAGCAAATGATTGGCTGGGAAGAGATTGCCCAAGGCAACATTGATGGAAATGCTATTGCTCAGCATTGGGCTTCTGAGAAGTATGCACAAATGGCTGCGAAAAAGGTGCCCGGATTATTATGTCGCCCTCAACCCGTGTTTATCTGGATATGCAATATGATTCTACTACCCGAATTGGCTTACACTGGGCTGCTTATATTGAAGTAGATGATGCGTACGATTGGAATCCGGCAACACAAGTAGATGGCATTAGTAAAGATCAGATTATGGGTGTTGAAACCCCTTTGTGGAGTGAGACCATAGAAAACATGAACGACATTGAATACTTGTTATTTCCCCGTTTACCGGGAATCGCTGAAATTGGCTGGTCGCCAACAGAGGGTAGAAGCTGGGATGAATACAAAGTACGTTTAGGAAATCACGGCCCACGGATGAAAGCGTTGGGAATTGATTTCTATCCATCTGCCAAAGTACCTTGGGTAGATTGATTTTTATTAACAATCACTTTCAGAAAAGAATGCCGGTAATAATCGGCATTTTTCATTTTTGAGGTATCCTTTTGTCGAGGCAAACTCAAAAACAGCCACATACATAAATTATGTGCTGACTTGTGTAACTGGATTAGTATGCTAGCCATCAAGTCATGATTTTTGTGCTTCTTATACTCATTTTTCTTTAGTAACATTGGATATGAAAATACAAAATAGAATTTCGCTGATTGTTTTCTTAGGATTGATTTTATTCCTCTCTGGATGTTCGATGCGTATTCAAAATACTTACGATCACGAAGTTGATTTTAGTAAATACAAAACTTTTTGCTGGATGACTGGATGTGAATTTAAGTTTGCCGGCCCCTCGTATTTAAATGATAGTTTGCTACGAGAGAATCTTAAAACTGCTATTATTGATGAATTGGAAAGCAAAGGCCTGAAACAGGATACAGACAACCCGGATTTGTTAGTGGGGTTTACAATAACTGTAAAAGATGAGCAAGCGATTGTCTACCATCCGGCTGAGGATACACCCGTTTATTATAAGCCGCTTGAGAGTGAAAGGGAAGTAGTTAACTATTTAAAGGGTTCGCTAATTATTGGTATGGCCGATAGTAAAGAAAGTCGGATGGTGTGGCAATCACATGCGATCAGTTATATGGAAAGCAATCCTGATTTATCCGAAAAGAATATTCGAAAAGGAATAAAGTTGGTTCTGAAGAATTATCCGCCTAAATCCACGCCATAGATTCTTAGTCAACGATTGCTTCGGCTTCCATTTCAATCAGGTACTCATCACCAATGAGGTCCGCTTTTACCATCGTATTAACTGGCTGAATCGTTTTAAAGCGTTCGCCATGAGCTCGCGCAATGGCTTCCCAGTCATTTATATTTCGAATGAAGATTCTTGTCCGAACTACCTGATCAAGCGTGCCACCCAGCGATTGAATAGCACCTTCAATTTTATCGATAACGAAATGCGTTTGCGCAATCGGATCATTTCCGCCAATCGCTTTGGGTCCGTGTGTAGCGGTTGTGCCTGATACTAAAATTCTATTTCCTTTCTTTATAGCGCGACTAAATCCGGCAATATCTTCCCACACGGTTCCGCTCAACGCTTTGATTCTTCCATCAGCACCTTGATAAGAAGGGTAGGGCGGTGGAATTGTCTCCACATGATGACTAAGATCGCCCGATGCGGTAAGGAAGGGTGGTTTGCGATACTCATCACCACAATCACCTTGTATGGCTGAAAGTTGTGTGAGATTTTCTTTAATCAGATTCTTACTTTCTCCATTTAGCGAAAGCGAAAGTAAGGATAGATTTTCCTGAATGTGTTCACTCTTGCCTAACCGGGCACCAATAATTACACCACCAACGGCAGCTTGCTCCAGCATATACCGACTGGCTACATTAGCGATAGAACAATTATTTTTTATGGCTACTTGTTTAAGTGCCTTTAACAGATTTTGAAATACTGCCCAACCCCCCGATGCATCGATAAAGCGTTTGTATTTCATCTGTGACCAGGTTAACGAATTGTTCAGGGTTGGTTCTACCTTATTAAGCCACCGTTCGGTTAAAAAACCTCCGGCCACCGTACCAAAAGCAAGTAATTTGATATTATGTGCTAAACATAAATCTGTCATGGCGTGTGAAGCCCGTTGATCAAGTAATGAAAAACATACCTGATTGGATACTACTTCAATACCGCTGTTCAATACAATGCGCAGATGTGCCGTGTCAAAATTGGTAAGCCCAAACATTGAATCAATCCTTCTGCTTTTAGTTCTTGCAACCAATACAAACAATCTAGCCACGATGGGTCAGCATAATTCCAGGCATGGAATTGCATTAAATTAATTTGCTCGGTTCGAAGTCTTTTGAGGGCTCTTTGCACAGCTTCGCGTACTTGCGCCTTCGTTACCTGACCGGGGGTAGGTACCCATTTTGTAAATAATTGAGATTTACCTTTAGCATATTTATTATCAAACAACCCAGCAATATCTTCAGCCGATCCATAATGATCAGCCATATCGAACGTGGTTAGTCCGGCATCGAAATATTGTTTCATGGCTTGTGCTGCCGCCTCCTGATCAATTTGATTTCCATCGCGCTCCAGATCAGCCACTTGCCACAAGCCGGTAATTACACGTGAAATTTTAAATCCAGGAGCCAGTTCAATTGTAGATTCAGCCTTCATAAGAAAATTATTCGGGAGGTAATGTTGAAAATAATTGTTTGGTATCTACTCCAGATTTTTTTAATCGCTTCCAGTTGTAAACGAAAATCAGCGAGGCGATTATCATAACGAGAAACCAAACCGGAGTAGAATGAAAGTACCAGGCTTCCGCAGGAGCAGTTAAATCTTTTGTGATATGGATCAGTAAGAAACCGGTTAACCACAAGGCGCCTGCCGAAGCTACGATCCGCTGTAGCGAAACAGATTTGAAGACCGAAATTTTTGCGGCAATGGCGGGATTCTTTTTTAGGTAATACTAAAACAGAAATGCACATAAGTAAAAAATTCACGAGCATGGAAGTAACCATAATATCAATACCTAAAAAGAAATCTCCTGCAAAGTGACTTCCTAATATTCCGATGGTAGCCATAAGTCCACTAAGTAAAATAGCTACATAAGGTGAGTGGTAGGAACGATGAATTTTTGAAATACGTTTTGGGAAAATTCTATCTTCGGCCCACGAGAACATTAAACGAGAGACAGAAAGAATCATAGCCGGAAGGTCATTAATTAATGCGATGGCTGCACCAAATAAAATCAATACGGCCCAGCCGGGCGAGAGTAAATAACTAAGCAGTCCCACAGCGGTGATGTCTTTAGTAAGCGATTCAGCAGCAACAAAACTCCAGGGTATAGTATGATAAACAGAAAATGTAAAAAGAATATAAAATAAACTTACGCTGATCATGGCTATTCCAATAGCCCGCGGTAGTGAGCGTGATGGATCTTTTGCTTCGCCTCCCGCTTGTGCGATGGAATCAAACCCAATAAAGCTCGAAAATAAAAGCGCTGAGCCTGCGAGAAAAGTTTTCCAATTAAAGATAACCGGTATCTCTACAACGGATCGTCCTTCACGCATCATAAGTGCTTGTGCAAAATCCTGCTTATCAAAGGAAAGCCCCGTAACAATTACAATAGCCCCTAATCCAAACATTAAAACCATCAGGGGCACCACCGTTCTTTCATAAAGCTTCACGCCTTTAATGTTGATGAGAACAAACGTCCAAAGAAAAATAAGTGCCAGCGAGACTCTTACTATTCCCGCATTAAGCCAGGTGGCCAATTCATTCCATAACATGGCTGTTGCTATATCGCGCAAAAAAGGAACGATAACATAGGAGACAACACCAATGGCAATGGATAACCCAAACCATTGAGAAAAGCTGGCCACAAAACCAAGGTATGGACTTAATGAGCGACTGGCATAGATATAACTGCCTCCGGCCCGTGGCATGGCCGATGCCAGAATAATGTATGCGAACGCGGCCAGCGTAGCAGGTATGGCTGCAAAAAAAAATGCAGGCAAAACG
>JADJRT010000022.1 GCA_016712035.1 Flammeovirgaceae bacterium
AAAATGATAGGTAACGCCTGAAGGGTTAGTAATCTTAAACCCACCTACCTGACTGCCTGCAGAAATATTATCTCTTACAAAACCTTTTGCAGAGCAATCCAAAAATCCTCTATTCAACATGGCGGCACGTTGGGTAACCATTTCCTGATTGGAGAAGTATTCAATGTGCTTCGATCCTGGAACGTTGGGAACCGTGTGATTGTCCAACAGGCCAGTTTGAGGAACAAAAGATGGCCAATAAATAGGATTTGGGCCACTACCCACATTGACTACTGGTGGATCATAATTACCCGATTGGAGAAATCATTAATAAAATGGTATTCAACTTTGCATGATTGATATCGTATTGTTGGAGTTGCAGGCTGATACGTTTTTACTACATAGGGTTGATTCTGCTTTTTTGAGATTTTGATCCATTTTACTCTATAATGGTAAGGACGAATACTCTGAAACTCCTTGCGCCATTGCAGGTGGTTGTACTTAATCAGCATAGGTGCCACCATTCAATTCATCGCTCGATTTTCCACTAGCAGCAGCATGAGCTCCCGAAAAATTATTATAGGCATCGTAGGCTTTGTTGTCCACGAAGGCATTTTTGCATATTGACTGCCCCATATACTAAATTGCTTTCAGATTCATCAATCCAGTACCGTACGTAAGAACGACCTAAGTGAAGATTAACCAATGGAAAAATTGGGATGTCAATTTGCAAAATTGTTAGACTTAGTGCTTACTGTACTTTCTTTTGAATTGGCGATCCCTACAGATCCTCCTGCACTTAGGAAGGCTTTGACGAACCTGAAGCAATTGAGACATCCATAAGAGACCAATTTCTAGTATCTTTTATTTTATTGCCTTTGGAGTCGTGCTCAGGCTTTTGGTAAGAGACCCGCCACTGAGTCCACCATTTAGACCACTGCCTGTCGATGCATTAAGGCCCAAGTTCAAACTACCCCCTAACATTATCAACAGTCTTTCCTACAGATAATCCTATTCCTGCGCTTGCATAGCTTCCTCCTCCATATGGAGAAATTCCAACACGTACACCTCCGCCTAAGCCTACTGCATCATTAGCTGAAGCCACCAGATGCTCCTAAATATGCCCCAACTCCAAAGCCTTGATACGTATCATCTGAAATGGATAAGCCTGCGCTAAATGCCTTGCCACATCTGCAATCCCAACAGAGACGCCAGCTGTATAAGATTCAGTAGCTCCACCTTCCCAATAAGTTCTGTCCACAAGTGAATTTCCATTAAAGTCATCTGCGTATCCGTTAACCATGCGAGTCAGACTTCCGGGGTTCAAGCTCCAACCTAAACCCACCCAACTGGCATCTTCTTCAGGCTGGATGCCGCATGATAGGATAGTGCCATCGGATAACTTCCGCCAGTACCTGGCACTTCAATGAGAGGAACACTGTATGTAAATACAGTTGCCAGATTCACCATATCGGTAGTATCCACGGGCTCAAAGCTTGTTGCCTCTGGGGCAGTAGGCCCTGAGGTAAGTGCCCAGCTTACGGTGAGCGCTAACACGTTTGTTATCATCATCATTATTAAGAAGACGACAATGGTTTTTTTAATTCGGATGTTACGGATCATAGCTGGATGTTTTTGTAAAATCTATTTCAGAAACTTCATCTAATTCCTTGCGATTAAATCGCAAGCCTGGCGGCCAACACCCAAACCAAATTCGGCCAGATTAATTTGTAGCCAGTTGGCTGATTTTGCTTGCTCTTTATTAAATACAAGAAGTAAGTCGTTGCTGCTACCCATACCAAATGTGCGGTTGTAAACATAGTCGGCCAAGGGAATTGTATCCCTCGCGTTAGTAGTCATATTTACATAGGCACCCATGCGAAAGGAGATTGTTTGCAGCAGTTCACTAAATTGTGCCTGTGGCATGGTGCTGGCCTGAATAGCTTCGCGTTGATTTTTACTCAAGCTTAAAACAAAGTAATAGTACTTATTATACTTTGCCCGCAAGGATGATATACCTGCGGTGTCTGTTGCGTTGGTTAGCTCCTGAGCAACCAACAAGTCGGTGGGTCTATAGGTAATGCGAACGTTAACGTCATTAATGGTTTCTTTGCATCAGGTTGTTGTCTGGCTCTAATACTAAATTGCTTCAACTCTGCTTCTGTCAGTGTAGATGGCGCACAGAGAGATAATGCAATACCCTAATAAGATAAGTAACAATCTGTTCATAGGCTATCGGCCTTCATATTTTTTATTTAACCCTTCCAGAATTTCATCGGTAATATCAATACCTTCTTTAGCATAAGCGATATTTCCATAGTCGGTGGCCGCCAGGATGATCCGCAACCCCTTTTTCTTGCCATAGTCTTTAATAAAGAGATTAACTTCATCAAGCACCTGTTTTGTCATTTGATTGTCTTCTTGCGTTGCCTTTTCACTCGTGGCCTTTTGATAGTCGGCCAATTGTTGTTGCTTAGTTTGAAGGAGTTGCCTGCTTAGATCTCTTTCTTTGGCTGTCATACCAGCGCTTTCCTTTTCAAATTTCTTTATGTCGTTTTGAATCTCGTTGATTAAGGTATCCACATTGGCTCGCCACACAACTGCCTTTTGCTGGAAGGCAGAACGAGCATCCATCATTCCCTTATAACCATTCAGTAGCCGGGCCGAGTCAACGTAGACCAGGTCATTGCTTTGGAAGAAGTGTTGAAAAAGAAGAAACGAATTTGAAAGGATTAGGATGCTAAAAAGTATGCCTTGCCAAGTTATCCTCATACCCACAGTGATTGAAAAGGTGTGGAATTCTGACTAAAAATACTATCCTTGCCAAGGACGGTTATGGATGGATAAAACAGTTTCTCAACTGCATTTCCATCCGGAAAGAAGTAACGTTTGTTCATGAAAGGTGTTGGTCTAGGTTAGAAATCGGAAGTTATAGTGGTAACTCAACGATTTTAATGAAATGTAGAAAGTAGCCACGAAACAATTCTGGCGATCTTATGCGAAATCATACGAACACTTCAATCCCCCATAAATGGGGATTGATTTGAATTTTTGGAGAATTCGAATTGCCTATTTAAGGATTTCTTCGAAAGCTTGAAGAATATTACATTGATCAGTGGTGTCCATCAATAGAATTAACAAACAAATCAGGTAAGTTCTGGAATCTCTAACTTCACAATCGTCCCCCGCCCCTCTTCAGATTCAATTTTGATTTGTCCATGAAGTTTATCCATGGTTTCTTTTACGATGTATAAACCTAATCCTGAGCCCGCACCATCATCGGTAGCCCGATAAAACATTTGATATATCTTGGAGATGTGTTCCTTGGGAATTCCCCTACCGTTGTCGGATATTTCAACCACCGCTTTGTGATCGGCTATGTTAACGTTTACTTTAATAACCGGATCGTGACCATTACGGTAACGAATGGAATTAGAAATAATATTATTCAGAATTACTTTAAGGCGCCATCGATCAGAATAGAATGATCCATCCTGATTTACACTAATAACTTTTTCAACAACCGTTCCGGTTGCCGTTGCAAATTTTAATTGATTGAATGTTTCGTCAATGAGCGGTTCAAAGAGTATTTCGTCTTTCTTAACTTCCAGTCTTGAGTTCCTTGATTGATCCAAAATCTCCCGGATAAAACTATCTTGCTGAAGCGCGCTATTCGTGATCTTATCCAGGTAGACATCTTTCATGGTTGAATCATTATCCTTCCTGGCTAAATTGAGCAGACCCAACACGGACGCAATAGGCGCCCGTAAATCATGCGATACACTATAAACAAAGTTATCTAACTCGGTATTACGCTTCCTAAGTTCCTGCGTGCGCTCCTGAACCATGGTTTCCAGGTTAAGATTAAACTGTTCCAATTTATTTTGTGCTTCGGCCCGCTCGGCTACTGTGGCCGACACCACAATGGTAGAGATACTGATAACACCAATAAATATTTGAAGCAACAAGATAGAATCATCCGGGTTAAGTTGAATAAAGGGTCCTTGATTCTTTGTGGTGTAGTATATAGCCACTAAAGACGCTAACAAAGCGACTGAAATGCCGGCCAATAAATCAAACCTGAAAGTCAGCCATAATAGAAATGGAATTAGTAAATAAGGCAAGGAATTAATTAAAGCTCCGTTAAAATAGCCAACCTGGATAAATGCATAAATGGCTACCATGCAAACAACAAAAAATTGAACCCTCTATCAGTTTCTCAGGCTGAAATCCAGTTTCACGTTTTCTGACCAGGCATAGAATAAAGGGGTAAATAAAAGAATACCCACTACGTGACTAACCCAAAATCGAATAGCACTTACCACAAGTAAATCAGAACTGATCACGTTATTAAAAAATAGTCCGAACATACTTACCCAAATCCCAACCAAGCTCATCAGTAGTGCAACAAACAAAAATCTGAAAGTCTCGCTTGCTCTACCAAATGGATAGTCATTCTTTATCCACATCTTAACCAAATAATTACCAATAAGCGCCTCGAGCGTTTGGCCCAGAGTGATCAAGCTAGTTATCAATACCAACGTGTATGGAGTTGAAGTCTCATTACTCCAGGCTCCCATCAAATTAGAAATCAAAGCGCCAATCGCAATCCCAGGCCAGGCCGATCTGCCAAGTAAAATAATAAGTGCAAAGGCAACACCCGATGGAGGCCAAACGGACAGCGAAGAGGAGCCTGAAAACGAAAGAAAATATCCCAGTTGAGCTGATAAAAAAGTATAGTACCGCGGCAAGAACTATCTTGAAATCCGGAGTATACTTAAGCAACAGTTTACTATTCACAATTAATTATCTCATAATCAACACAATATTGTGAATAATCTTATCTAAATCACAAGACTTACTTTAAGTGGACATGAATGGATTATGAATGCGCAATTTTTGGGTACCAATGGATTTATTCCACTAATAGAATTGCCTTTTAATTGGCTATCTCAATTCTTACTTTGACCTTTTTAATCTTTTCATCGCGGGTTTTTGCCAATACCTGATTAACCACTAACCGACTTACCGAAACATAGGAGGAGTAATCGAGGGTTGTTATAAGACCAATTTCATTTTGCTTAAGTCCGACCTTTTTCATTAATAAGCCGGCAATATCACCTTTACTAATCTTGTCCTTTTTACCCGCACTAATGTATAGGCAAACAAAGACGGGAGGTGGTGGTAGTTTTAATCTTTCACGCAGTGTGATCTCCTTAGGTTTTTCAACAATGTATTTAGGTAGGGTCTCATCATCCGCTAATACTAAATAGGCTACACCAGATGCATGCATTCGGGCAGTCCGACCATTGCGATGGGTGAAGGACTCTTCGGTAAGTGGCAATTGATAATGCACTATATGTCGTATCTCTGGAATATCCAATCCACGGGCTGCTAAATCGGTAGCTATTAAAACATTATGCGCCCCACCTCTATATTTTATAAGGTTCTTTTCACGGTCAATCTGCTCCATGGCTCCATGGAGAATGCCATGTTCAAATTCATGGGCAGCAAAAAGTTTACTGATTCGATCTACCGCTTCCCTGTGATTACAAAAGACCAGACAAACCTCTTGATTGAATCCGGCCACCAAACTCAATAACATCTCTACCTTATCGGCACTACTGGTTCGAACCAATTTTAAGTGAAGGTTAGTGCTTCCATCTTCACTCAAAAAGTTAACAATCTCGGCCTTCTTGAAGGGGAGAAAATCAGGCAATGCCTCCAATTTGGTAGCTGAAGTAAGAATATGCTGCTGCTTTCCTTTTAAGGTTTTGAAGAGCAATTTGATTTGGTCATGAAAGCCCATTTGCAAGGACTTATCAAATTCATCAAGCACAACCAGTTGAACGTGAGAAGAGTCGAATGATTGGCGAGAAATGTGATCTGCTAACCGGCCCGGAGTTGCAATCAGTAAAGCCGGAGCTTCACTCAAACTATCTTGTTCGGTTTTGAATGAATGACCTCCATAACAACAACTTACTTTGAAAGAGGTCTTCATAGCTTTAAAAACCTGTTCAATTTGTAAAGCCAGCTCACGAGAAGGCGTAACCACGATTGCCTGTACAGCACGCACTTCAGCCTTAAACCCCGAAACACAAGCTAATAGAAACGGAAGGGTTTTGCCCGAGCCTGTGGGTGATAAAACCATCTGATCATTAACAGTCGAAATCTTTTGAAGTACAGCTATTTGCATAGCATTTAATTCCACAATGGAAAGATTCTTCAGGTATGATGCGTAACGCGCATTAAAATCAACTTGCATCGTTCAAAGGTACAGTAAAGAGATGGATTAATGTCTTGAGTTCAGCTTACATTCCAATTAATCCCAAATTATCATTAGCAATAAGATGTAATGACAATATCGCCCTTTGTAACATCCTGACAGAAACGTTATGGGGTTAACCCTGACATTGAAAATGAAAGGAGATATTATCTTATCATTGGTGAAAACGTGCAATCATTTCATTTTAAATCGTCAGACGTATTGCAAAAAAGTCTAATGACTTTTTGGGTTAATATCATTTAACTATTTTGCAGGCATGAAAGTGGACCTGGAAAAGATTAAGCAAAAACGTGTTCGGGAGTTTATTAATAATAATGGGCTAAATCAGGTGAGTGGATTTTCCAAACTACAACCGGTTTGCTATAAGCCCGAGGAAGCTGCCAGTTATCGAAAGCATTTTCAATCATTCCTGATAAAAAAAAATATTGAAGCGGTTTGGGATACCTACACAACCATTCATCCGAAAGAAGCATGGAATGGTGAGATGGTAAGTTTTGGATTACAATACTCTAACATAAATAATACAATAAACTATCTGGATGAGCCTTATGCGGGAATGGAGAAAGGTCAGATTATCCTTTTTAAATTTGAGTATTCTCTGGGGAATAATAACGATTGCCGTAGCCCATGAAATTGCCGAAGTGAATAAGAGGAGTGGTTAATTAAATTGTGCTATATGAAAGGCGGGGCCTCGGAAGGCTCGCAGTGGATTACCTTAAAGGAAACACCCGATGGATTTACTGAGGTATCGCACCTTACACTTTATAAGAGTGATTCTAAGTTCCGGGATACAATATTATATCCCAAATTGCATACTAAGGCCATCTCGGAGTTTCACAGAAACGTGAAAAGAGGGGCAGAACTTCCTAAGCAAATTCTTTCATAGCTCGCTCAGCACGCTTGTTCGCGAGTTTCTTTTTATAGGCAAACCATTTATCTGCATTAATTTTACGCATAATATTATCGGTTGTGCGCTGCACTGTCAGATTCCAAAGGCCACTAAACTTTGTAGGTAAACTGTTGGCCATGGTTCTTACCGATAACCCAAAACCACCTTCCAGATATTCGATGTGATGCCAATATCCACTAGGCATAAATAACGTATCGCCATGCTCAAGGATCGTTGAAAATCCCTTTACATAGTTTAGGCCTGGATAAGTTTCGTAGTCGGGATCATCCACATCTACCGTAGAGTGCACATTAAACGGTAATCGATACAATAACTCGGATTGATCGGGAGCAAAAAGTACTACTCGTTTTCTACCATGAAATTGAGTTAGAAAAACATTACTCATGTCAATGTCCTGATGCATCCGTACTACAGATTTGGCCGGACCAAAAAACATGAATGGAAGTTTTATATAACCCTTCACAATATTTGGATATCCAAAATCCTTAAGCAATTCCGGCCTATGTTTAAAAACCGGAAATAGAAACAGGCGCAAATCGGTTGGCTTGTTCTGAATCAAATTCAAATATTCATCAAAGCGCATAGTAGCATTCGGTATCTGTAAGGTTTTTGACAGATCCTCTTTGCGATTTCCAAACAAGCCCACTTCAATATTACCCATGGTCTCTTTAAAAAAATCCATGGTCCATTTCGTGTAAGCAGGATATTGTTTCCATAAACCCCTTAAAACAACGGGCTTTTGCGGATTATAATACTGACGGTAAAACTCTTCTTTAGTAATAGCAGTGCCATCAACTACAGGTACGGGTGTGTGTATATCAAGTGCCATGTCTACTTTCGCTTTGAAGCCGCAAAAATAGCTCTTTTTTTGATTAAAAACGAACTTTTGCCTAAGTTAAGTGCGATGCTTTTAATGAAAACTATTGCTATTGCGTTAACAGTTGAGTTAAACTCTATCTAAAGCCGAAACTGGTTTTTTTCAAGCCTTGCCCTCAAGACAGTTATCTCATAAAAAATTGAACCCTGGCCTGAACCAAAACATTAAGCAATGGCTGACCGGCTATAAATTTTGAGATATTAAGTGAGGCAGCAGTTTTATTGCCGATCATTTTGCCAAAATCAGTTCGCAAAAACAGGTAATAGGTATTTTCAGAAAAGGATTGTATGTACTGTGCGTTTAAGGAAAACCAGCCATCCCAGTTTCTAACTAGTATTACAGCTGGTATAGAAAGACTTAAATTTTGCGTTGGTCCATCCTTTTCAGGATCACCCTGATCGGGGGCTCCGTCTCCACCACCTACACTATTTGCATCGCCACCCGAAAACTGAAATTTTATCTCTGGATAAAATGAAACCGATGGCCCGGATTGATAGGTGAAAATAATACCTGGCTTATACATCCACGCTCCTGCCCCTTTGCCAGACTCGTATTCTCCCGTTGGAGCGGTAACTTCAAAATAAGTAGAAAGCCTTTGTAATCCTCCCATAGAATTCTTTTGAATGGGTACGTACATGTAGCGCATCTTTAGATCCCCAATACCCGTGGTATTTTCATAACCACCAAAATCGCCTATGAATATAGTGTGCACAAAAGGGATCGACATCCCGACAAGGTGTTTTCGGTTTGCCAAGCCATAATCGTATCCTAAACGAATCGCATAATACCGAGCATCACCAACAAAAGCATAGCTTTCAAAATCAGCAGTTATTTTACTTATCATCGTTGCCGGATCAGAGCCATCCGTTACATCAATCCCGCGATTTTGGGAACTAGCTCTCTGCCAAATGAGAATTAGCAATAAGAGAACACATGCCCGATACACTATTTCTTTCAGATTACTCAGTTTGGATTTATCCATTGATTAGTTTTTAAAATCATTAAACCGGTTAATATTCAAAAATTCAATAGGCATACGTGTATTTCCATTCATGGCCAAATCCGTCATGATCTCCCTATTACCGAGGCAAATTTAAAACCATGGCCACTAAATCCAGCGGCAATTACCACGTTATCATAACCAGGTAAAAAGTCAATTACAAAATTTTCGTCAGAGGTGTTAGTATACAAGCAGGTTTTTAGCACATGCATAGATTTATACCCTTCGGGTAAGAATTTATTTAGCGCATAAATAAGATTAGTCTCATCATCTGCTGAAGAAATGCGATTAACATTATTCGGATCAGTAACTGTTCCCGGATAATGGTGCGCAACCTTTAATCCAATTGGTCCGCCCATCTGGCCTACTGGCAGCACTTGAAACCCATAATACATCCCCGGTTTACTGTCATCATCAATCAACCAACAGGGAAATTTCCCTAACTCAAAAGGA
The DNA here is from genome assembly GCA_016712035.1 of Flammeovirgaceae bacterium. Lineage (GTDB taxonomy): Bacteria > Bacteroidota > Bacteroidia > Cytophagales > Cyclobacteriaceae > ELB16-189. The sequence continues at coordinate 9,506 of JADJRT010000022.1, forward strand.
ATGTATTGTTTTGGATTAACCCAGGCTATTACCTGTCGGGTAACGCTTAACTTTGTTGAGAGCTGTGGAATAAACTGGCTAGCCCAGGGGCCGGCTGTAATGATAAGTTTGGCGCAATTGTAAGTCCCTTTATCTGTTTTCACAGAAATACCTGCACCCGATTCTTTCCATTCAATTACTTTTTCTTTAGTACGAATTTCAGCTCCGTGTTTGATCGCTTGTTCAACAAAAAGCAGAACAGCCCGTTCGGGAGTAACAAAACCTGCATCGGGTTCAAAAAGTATGTCGTAGCTATCTGGAATATTAAATTGCGGTAATCTGATTTTACTTTCCGATGAATTCAGCGGCTCAATTGATACCGAATACTTTTCGGCCGACTCCTTTACTCCCCGAATAAGCACCCCATCAGGTTTACCCGCATATAACAAACCTGTTGGGAAATATACCTGGGTTCCAGTATCGCTTTCAAGTGATTTCCAATTTTCGTAAGCACGCTGAAGTAGTGGCACGTAATTGGGATGTTCAAAATATGCCTTTCGGATGATACGACTCTGCCCGGCATGCGAACCCTGATCGTGGGGAATCTCAAACTGTTCAAGACCGAGCACCCGATGTCCGCGTTTCGCTAGATAATGGCACGCAGCGGATCCCATCGATCCAACCCCTAATACGATAACATCATAATTATTGTTCATCTGAATTTATAATGATACTACAAGATAGAAACTCTGCCTAACTAAAGAATCTTTTTTGGTTATTGGTTATTGCTTTTCCTGCTACTCATTCCTACCAATTAATCTATATTTGTCTATTCATTTTAGCCTTATGAAATCAGCATTGCATTCCACCATTCATACCGAGAGTACAGAGGAGTAGTTTCAAGAATTTGCAAAAAAAATAATTGGTCATGATTTTGAATTTATAGGACCTGCAGGCAAACGAAATCTGCTTTATGCCGATTGGATAGCTTCGGGTAGGTTATACGGCCCCATTGAGGATATATTGACAAATCAATTCGGACCACTGGTCGGAAATACACATTCAGAATCTAGCCTGACCGGTGAGGCAATGACATTTGGCTTACAAAATGGCACATCAGATTATCAAAGAACATGTGCATGCCAACGATCAGGACGTAATTGTTCCAAGGGAGTGGTATGACCGGAGTTATTGCAAAATTGCAGCGCATTTTAGGTTTGCATATTCCTGAAAAAGCAAAACCCTACTATTCGCAGCCGGAATCTGAACGCCCTGTCGTATTCCTTACACATATGGAACATCATTCTAACCAAACAGCGTGGTTGGAATGTGAGGTAGATGTAGTGGTGATACCGCCAGACGATAATCTATTAGTAAGTGTCAACAATCTTGATATTGAACTTAAAAAGTATGAGGATAGAAAACATAAAATCGGTTCTTTCACCGCGTGTTCGAATGTAACGGGAATTTTTACACCCTATCATGAACTTGCCCGTCTTATGCACCAGCATGGCGGCCTATGTTTTATTGATTTCGCTGCCTCTGCTCCTTATGCGGATATGAATATGCATCCAAAAAATCCTGAAGAATCATTAGATGCTATTTTCTTTTCGCCCCATAAGTTTTTGGGTGGCCCTGGAAGTTCTGGTGTACTGATATTTAATAAAAAGTTATACGCTAATCGTATTCCTGACCAACCCGGTGGCGGGACAGTTTCCTGGACTAATCCTTGGGGTGAACATCATTATTTTGAAGACATAGAAACCCGGGAAGATGGTGGAACTCCTGCCTTTCTGCAAACGATACGGGCCGCATTAGCTATTCGATTAAAAGAACAGATTGGTGTAACCCACATACACGAACGCGAAGCAGAACTTCTTGAAATTGCCTTTGATGGATTGACTACTATTCCAGGTTTAACAATTCTTGCGCCTGAGATTAAACAAAGACTTGGTGTAATATCCTTTTACATTGAAAAACTGCACTACAATTTTATTGTAAGAGTGTTGAGCGATCATTTTGGAATTCAGGTGCGCGGAGGTTGTTCCTGTGCAGGTACCTACGGCCACTATCTTCTACATGTCGATCAGGAGTATTCTAAAAAAATAACTTGTAAAATAGATTCCGGTGATCTTTCTGAAAAGCCAGGTTGGGTTCGACTTTCGCTGCATCCCGTAATGACTAATCAAGAAGTATCGTATATCATTGATGCCATTAAACAAGTGGCAACCAACTCGGAACGCTGGAAGTCTTTCTATCAATACTCCTTATATACCAATGAGTATCATCCTATAAAGGAAACCCATCACATGAAAAATAAATTACAAGATTGGTTTAGTCTTGAAACAGATTAACCCGATTATTCTTAATTGATTTTGTAAAGTTTCTCATAGTATTCTTCTAACATTCGTTTTACAGCAAACTGATCTTTGGTTGAGAGAATACTTTGTTTCATCATCTCCTTCCACTTGCTTTTATCTTCATAGTAACAAGGAAGAACTTCCTTTAACAGAACTTTATACATCGACTTTTGGTCGTGTGCATCTAATTTGTCTTCCTTCTTGTTTTCGTAGCCATCTCCTATTTGCCAACCATTTATCCCATGCTGACAGGCTTCAGGCCACCAGCCATCCAGAATGCTAAGATTCAACACACCATTCATAGCTGCCTTCATCCCCGAGGTACCACTGGCTTCCTGCGGTCTACGCGGATTATTTAGCCAAACATCACTTCCACGTACCAACATAGATCCAATAGTCATGTCGTAGTTTTCAAGGAATACTACGGAATTGGGATACTCTTTGGTTAGCGCAACAATGTTTTCAACAATTTTTTTTTCCACCATCATCCAAAGGATGGGCTTTACCTGAGAAAATAATTTGAAGCTTGCCACTTCTGAATAATGAATCAATTTTAGGGCGATCACTGAAAATAAAATCACTGCGTTTATACGGCACTGCTCTGCGCGAGAATCCAAGCAACAAGGAATTTTCATTTAATAGAACGCCTGTACGCTCTTTAACGAAACTCAACAACTTCCTTTTGTTTTCCATGTGTGGCGCCCAAACATCGCTTCCCTTTTCAGCGGCTTCAACCATGTTATGGTCTACCCACGTTGGCCGATGAATAGCATTGGTGATGCCCACAATTTCTTCTTTATCTTTCACTTTCTTCCACATGGTATTGGCAGTAACTGCATGAAGCTGGGCTACAGCATTACTGTTACGTGATAAACGTAAAGCACCCACCGTCATATTAAAGGGTGAGCCACCCAATTGCTTCAATTGTTTTTTATTGAAGCTTCCATTGTCGGCACCCATATAAAGCAAGCGATCGATATAATGAGATTCATTCCCCTGTACTACGGGGGTATGCGTTGTAAAGACTATCTCGTTGCGTGTAGCGGCAAACGCTTCTTCGTAAGTCTGTCCGGCATCTAGTTTCTCGCGCATCAATTCAAATCCAGCGAATAAAGCATGTCCCTCATTAAAATGATAAACATCGGTTTTGATACCGAGTGCACGTAAAGCTTTTACACCACCAATACCAAGTACCATTTCCTGTGCAATACGCTCCTCACCAAACCAACCGTAAAGCTGCCCGGTAATCCAGCCATCTTCATTTCCGGGAACATCCGTATCCAATAGGTAGATGGGTGCATTACCATACTCATCACACAACCATACCTTACATTTTACTTCACGCTTGCGAATAGTTACAGATACCATTACACCGGTATCTTTTAAGAATTCATATTTATAGATGGGATAGGTATCCAATACTTTTCCCTTATCCGTGATTCGCTGATCGGTATATCCTTGCTTCCATTTAATGCCAATGCCTACCATAGGATAGCCATGATCTTTAGCGCCTTTCAAATAATCGCCAGCCAAAATACCAAGGCCTCCGGCATACGTTTTAAAATCACTTTGAAGAGCATACTCCATACAGAAATAGGCTACGTGGGGTAATTTACTTTTATCAACTGCCATGGTAAACGAGTAAGTTAGGTTTAATAATAAGCCAAGGGTGTAAAGATGTTAAATTTTTTCAAGACCGTATAAGGGATATTTCTACCCGATCACCCAGTTTAAATTTATCATGGGTTGTGGCTACCCAAACCTTCCATTGGCGGTAACTCAATTTAAGCTCATATTGATTGCCGTAGAATTTTATTTCTTCTACCTGAAATCGGTTGCGGACCTTCTTTCTATAAACCCTGAAACGCTCTGGTCGAACTAGTATATCTTCCTTTGCGGCCTTTCTTCCTAAAAGTTTTTGCTGCGCAGCCGTTAGTATATTGTAAGAACCGAACAGCCCAGCTACGTATTCATTTATCGGGTCATGATAAATACTTTTAGGTGGCCCCTGCTGCACCACGTTGCCATCCTTCAGTACAATTATCTCATCAGCCCATGCCAGCGTATCAGCCGGATCGTGAGAAACCATGATGCAGGTGATTTTTAACTTTTTACCAATATCATCAATAACTTTTTTTAAGATTCCTTTTAACACCATATCCAGGTTGGTGAAAGGTTCATCTAACAATAATAGAGATGGATTTTCAATCAGCAATCGGGCAATTGCAATTCGTTGTCTTTCCCCACCCGAAAGCTGGTCTGTTTTCCTTTGCAATAGCTGATCAATCCGACATACAGAAAATATTGCAGCGGCCTCTTTGTCTGAAATGTGATTGGCATATTCCAGTACTTGTTCTACCCGCAAGAATTTTGATAGTTCAAACTGTTGGGATAGATAAGCTATTTGCGGATGCCCCGGAACTAAATTATCAGCTGGCCCTTTAACGTGTTCGCCCCGCCATACTACTTGGCCACTATCCGGTTGAAGTAGCCCAGCAATAACTTTAAGTAAAGAACTTTTCCCCGAACCTGTTTCGCCAGCAACTACCAGCCGTTGAAATTGGTTTTGGCGAAACGAGATATTATTTAGTATACTTTGCTCGTTGGCTCGTTTTGTAATTTGAGATACATTCAAAAAAATCATGGGCACCAAAGTCAATAGTAAAAAATCAGTAAACTTCCATCTCCTTCCACAATTGGTCAAACTGTTTTAAAAATGATTTAACAACACCCGCATCCTGCGTTAATAAAATATTTTCATGATTGTAAAGTGCCGCACTACGGGTCCAGTTATAACTGCCGGTAATTACCGCTTTGCCATCTACTACCATAAATTTATGATGCATGTGGTTGGCTGTACGATCCATCTTTACCTGCACCCCCTGCCGGGCAATCCGCTCAATATCTGAACCTTCGTCCAGCGATTTATCATTATCGGTTATTATCCGGATGTCTTTTCCTAGTTTATGGGAGGTAAGTATAGCTTCCGTAATGGGATCATCACTAATGGTAAAGACACAAATCTGAACCTGATTAATAGCTCTTTGTATTTGTTGGATGATTACATTGCGACACGTTTCGCCAGGGCTGAAATAGGCATCAGCATCGGATGTTGGTTTGCTTAGAAGTGTGTTGTTGGCATCTTTAATCCATTCAAGGATGAACTTATAATTTGTTGAGGTAACTTTCTCGTTCGCTAACTCATAAATCTTGCTTCTTAAATAGCCAAGTTGGTGTTCATCCAGAGGTCTTTCTCCAATAAACTCTTTTAGTGATTTTTTTTCATTCTTTGATAAAAAATCATCTTCAATGCTTAGCTTGAGATGTTCTACTATGTCATCCATAATTTTTAGATAATATGTTGTAAGGTACAAATCAACCCGAAAAGATATAAATCGTAATGCCAATTCAAATCAAAACCTTCCTATTTTGACAGAAGAATCTGGAATTCAGTTATGGTTTTAAGCATATGCCTAATATCTTTGCGCCCTTATTTTATAGAACATGATCTCTGTTGATTCCGTAACCGTTGAATTTAGCGGTTCAACCCTTTTTAGTAATATCACTTTTAATATTAATGACACCGACCGGATTACTAATGGGCAAAAACGGGGCGGGTAAATCCACGCTTTTAAAGATTATTGCTGGTGTAAATAAGCCAACGCGGGGTAAGGTCTCGGCACCCAAAGACGCGGTTATTGCCTATTTGCCTCAACACCTGCTCACCGAAGATGACTGTACTGTATTTGAAGAAACCTCTAAAGCTTTTTCAAAATACTGAACATGAAAAAGCAGATGGATGAATTAAACCATCAGTTAGAAACCCGAACGGATTATGAGTCAGACGAATACTCTAAGATAATTGAGCAAGTATCTGAACTCAGTGAAAAGTACTATTCGATTGAAGAAATTAATTTTGATGCCGAAGTCGAAAAGACTTTACTGGGGCTTGGATTTCTACGTTCTGATTTTAGCCGATCAACCAAAGAGTTTAGTGGCGGCTGGCGCATGCGCATCGAGCTCGCAAAAATTCTATTGCAAAAACCGGATCTAATCTTACTCGATGAACCCACCAACCACTTGGATATTGAATCCGTACAGTGGCTTGAAGATTTTCTTAAGAATGGTGCCAGAGGAGTAATTGTTATAAGTCACGATAAAGCTTTTGTTGACAACCTGACCAATCGGACCATTGAAGTTACAATGGGCAGGATTTATGATTACAAAACAAATTACTCTCACTACCTACAATTACGAAAAGAAAGACGCGAGCAGCAACAAAAGCAATTTGACGATCAGCAAAAGGAGATTGCGGACATTCAGGGATTCATTGATCGCTTTAAAGGAACGTACTCTAAAACACTTCAAGTACAATCACGCGTGAAGATGCTTGAGAAATATGAAATTGTGCAAGTGGATGAAATGGATACTTCTTCGTTAAATCTCAAGTTCCCGCCTGCTCCACGGTCTGGAAATTATCCGGTTATTGTCGAAGAGCTTACCAAGAAGTATGACGATCACGTGGTATTTCAAAATGCTTCACTCACCATTGCGCGTGGGGAGAAGGTAGCTTTTGTCGGAAAGAATGGCGAAGGAAAATCAACGATGATTAAGGCGATTATGGGAGAAATCGACTTTGAAGGCAAGATGCAGCTCGGTCATAATTCTATGATTGGATACTTTGCACAGAATGAAGCTTCGCGGCTAGATGTTGAACTGACGGTGTTTGATACTATTGAGCAAATTGCTAAAGGGGACATCCGTACTAAGATTAAAGATATGTTAGGAGCCTTTATGTTTAGTGGCGATAACATAGATAAGAAAGTAAAAGTATTGTCGGGTGGTGAGAAAACCCGACTTGCGATGCTCAAGTTATTGTTACAACCGGTTAATCTTTTAATCCTCGATGAACCTACCAATCACTTAGACATTAAAACCAAAGACATTCTAAAAGATGCTTTGTTAGCCTTTGATGGTACGCTTATTCTTGTTTCTCACGATCGCGATTTTCTGGATGGCTTGGCTACCAAGGTTTTTGAATTCGGTAATAAACGCGTGCGCGAACATTTTGAAGACATTAATGGCTTCTTGAGAAATAAGAAACTGGAAAATCTGAAAGAGATTGAAAGGACGGCTAAAGCGTGATCGTTTTTCGTTGCATTATGTAGGCAAAGGTAAATCCGCTAATCAAATGCCAGATTGCCCACCAGGCAGCAACTAAAGCCATATCCCCGTTTCCGCCAAAGAAAGTAAAGATCAGGATTAAGCCCAGACCTGAATTCTGAATCGCAGTTTCAATTGCTACCGATCGATTAACTGATTCAGGGTTCCTAAGCAATTTGCTAAAATAATACCCACCAAAAGCCCTAGTCCGTTGTGAATTAATACGAGCCAAAACACAGATGAAATCCGTTCAACAAATACGCCGATGTTGTTCCAAAAGCAATAAGAACAAAACTCACCAAAATTAAGCTGGAGATAATTCGAACGGGTTTGGAAATTTTTCAGCGAAAGCGGGATAGTAATGCGCGCACCCATGCCTAAAACTAAGGAAAAATAAAATTCCAGACAAGGTAAAGAACAGTTCAACAAAACTAATTTCAATAGCATTGAAATTATCTCTTAAACCTGGCAATAAGGAAGACCAAAATAGAAAGCTCAACGGTGTTATCAAAAAAGCCGATACTGAAGTTACTGCGGTAAGGGTTACCGATAAAGCAACATTTCCTCTCGCCATCAATGAAAAAAAATTTGAAACATTGCCACCAGGACATGCGGCCACTAAAATCATCCCCAACGCAATTCCCTGTGGAGGCGACCAGATTATTATTAAGAGGATGGTTAATGCTGGTAACAAAACATACTGCGAAACCAACCCTGTGGCCAACGCCTTTTTTTGATACCGAAGTTGGTAGAAGTGATCGGGTTTGATAGTAAGTGCAACTCCAAACATAATAAAGCCCAAACATGCGTTTAGGGCAAGTAGAACGGCTGGGGAGAAGTGGAGTTCCTTTATCAATTTAATATAAGTTGCTGCAAGATAATTGCAATGAGTTGGTATCCATAGCTTAATACTATTCTTCAAATATATATTTAGTATAACTGAATCTTGTAAATAAAAAATGGAACTGCTTAGCGAAACAGTTCCATTTATACTAGTAATTCCTTACTAATTGCGCTTACTTATTGATTGATTTCGACTCGCAATCAGTTCCTCTTTGCGAAGCTTCAACTTCTCAACAGCCTGTACAGAGGCAGCCGTAGGTCGTACATCCGCACTTTGTAAAACAGCCAGCACATGCAAAAACTTATCCTGCAAACTCACAAGCGTTTCATTTTCCAATGAACTTTCACCAATACCACCATACATAATATCCGGATTATCAGGTGAACCCGATCCGCGTAAAGCAACGGCTTGTTCTTTTTTGCCTTTACCCCATTTATATTTCGTATCACTCAAATTTTTATCAATCAATTCCCTGACAGCCTGGAGGTCGTTGTAAGAAGTAAAACAGGCAAGGGAAAGTTCTGTTTGTAATTTAAGATCGCTTTCGCTGATCGTTACCCGAGGGTCAAGCTTAATAGTTATAGGCTGCTCACTCAAAACACCATCGGCCGTTAACCGAATGGTATAGACACCTGGTGCCACAAACGGAGCGTACGGTCCACTGGGTGTGTTTTTATGAACTGCAGCGATAGGTAATTGCCGCTGAGCCCCCCGTGGTGATGTATACCGTAAATTCCAAACAAAGCGATGTTGACCCGGTGTATTTGCCAATACTCGTTGTGGTCTGATCCAGTATGTTGGGTAGGGAACAGCCAAAGTATCAATTTGTTCGGGTTTGTCTTTGCTACTGGATTGGTAAATAACTTCCCCATTCTTGGAGATAACTTCAATCCGTACCTCGCTTTTTGCTTCAGCCAAATAGTAATCCAGTATCGCTCCATCGGGAGGATTTTGTCCTGCCGGTTCTTCGGGCGGTAAAGGAGTATCCATAAACATGTTAAAGCGAACACGATGTGTTGCTACAGGTGGAAAGAGGAAAGCTTTTTGTGAATTAATCTTGGCTAGATTTCGAAGTGGATTAATATTATCCAGAATCCAGATAGATCGGCCATGCGTACCAACAACCAAATCATCTTCATGAATTACTAAATCCCTGACGGAACTTGCCGGCATATTATTTCTTAACGTCTGCCAGTTTTCACCATCATCGATAGAAAAATAAACTTCACGTTCTGTTCCCGCATAGAGTAAGCCCGGCTGTTTGGGATCTTCGCGAACCGCATTAACGGGGCCCATAGGATTTATCCCTTTAACAATCTCTTTCCAGGTAGCGCCTCCATCATGCGTCCTATAAATATGTGGTCGCATATCATTTTTACGAATAGCATTAATGGAAATGTAGACTGTATTCGAATCGAAATGTCCGGCATCGGCCTGCGAAACTTTATCCCAGGAAGATAAAGTAGTCGGTGTAACATCTTTCCAGTTCTTTCCACCATCTACTGTTACATGGACAAGCCCATCATCCGTACCAGCCCAAATAATTTCCTTCTTCAAAGGCGATGGAGCCAAAGAATAAATTACTCCGCGGGGTTTCATGTTCTTCAAATTATCTGTACGGAAATCACCAATATTTTCAGGCACATCCGTCTGCTTGCGAGTAAGATCAGGACTAATAATTTCCCATTGTTGTCCACCCGTAGTAGTTTTCCAGAGAACATTAGTGGCAAACAATAACGTATTCGGGTCTGCCGGATGGAATAACAGCGGCAAAGTTCTTAGCATTCGATATTGTTCAGAGCGCAGCGTTTCAGGAGCTACATTTTGAGTTTGCCCCGTCTTCTTGTTAAATCTGGTAACGCGACCGCCATAAATAATATCGGGGTCCTTAGGATCAGGTGCTACATACGCATACTCATCGGCACCTACCCCCATCCAATCCCGAAAGGAAATCTGGCCGCCATTACCCCGGCTTGCCGTGCCAATCGCACCACTCTCCTGCTGCCAACCATAAACCCAATACGGAAACTGATTATCTGTACTTACGTGATAAAGTTGTGAGGTCGGTTGATTATACCATGAACTCCAGGTTTTACCTCCATTAACAGTAACGATAGCACCCTGATCGGCAGCAAATAACATGATGTCTGGTTGGAGTGGATTAATCCAGATCCGATGATAATCATCGCCACCGGGTGCACCTTTAAAAGAAGTCCAGGTATAGCCACCATCTGCGGATTTATAAGACACAACATTAGCAGAGTAAACTACATCAGGATTATTTGGATGCACCCGTACTTCTGCGAAATCACTGCCGCGCCCATAAACCCGACCATCACTGCTAACACGCTTCCAACTTTCGCCAGCATCGTCACTTCTATAAAGGCCGGCATTCTCACGCGCATCTACCGTGGCATACATGCGCTTAGGGTTGCTTGGAGAAATCCCAACACCAATTCGCCCTAACCCTTGTTGAGCGGTAGGTAATCCTTGCGTTAATTTATTCCAGGTTACCACCATCGGTTGATTTATAAAGACCACTATTTGGTCCAGAGAATGACGCATTTTCCCACGGGCCATCAAGATGCTCCCACATATCGGCAAAAATTATTTGTGGATTAGTGGGATCAAACTCCACTTGAATTGCCCCCGTATTATGATTGATGTATAAAACTTTCTCCCACGTTTTGCCACCATCTTTCGTTCGAAACACACCACGGGTTTCATTCGCACCATACGGATGCCCAAGCGCGGCAACAATTACTACCTCTGGATTGGTAGGATGCACAATTACACGACCCACTTGCTGAACATCCGTTAATCCGATTTGCAGCCAGGTTTTTCCTCCATCCGTAGATTTAAACATACCATCTCCTACCCCTAGGTCTGGCCGATGAAGACCTTCGCCTGTACCCACATAAATAATATTTGGGCTTGTTGGAGAAACCGCAATGTCGCCCACCGAACCTGTTGGTGCTGAATCAAAAATCGGATTCCAGGTTCGTCCATAATCATCCGTCTTCCACACACCGCCATTATTCACACCCATGTAAAAAACATTAGGCTGAGTGGGTACACCGACAGCACCTACAGTACGACTTGCTCTAAAAGGTCCAATAGAACGGTATTGCAGTTCTTTATAAAAGGATGGATCAATAGATTGGCCGAGAGTGGCCAAAGGGGTCAATAGAAAAAGTACAAAAAGTCGCTTTAGCATAAGCTTATAGTTTTAGAATACTGTTTACAGATTAAATATGATAAAATCAATGGAAACCATGTATGCGGTTTGAAGCAACAAAGAACGGAAAGAAGAGATTAGCGTTTTAGTTTCTTTGGTTCGTGAAGAACGAACATCCGCATCCGAATATCAGTTTCCGGTCTGGACTTATTGGTTTTGGTGGCTGCAATCTTATCGAGCACATCAAATCCTATTTCAAGCTCACCATATACCGTATACCCTCCGTCTAAGTGTGGCGTGCCGCCCACGGTTGTATAGATTTTCCTTTGTTCCTCATTGAGTGTAAGATTTTCAAACTCAGGTGTCAATCTCCGCTGTATAATGGCGCTATCTAACTGCGAATCGCGCCAGGCGGGTCGTTGCACAATGTAAAACTGACAATTGCTACTTGCCTTTTCGGGATTGTTATCTCTGGCCGCAGCTAACGCGCCCCGTTTATGATATATTCCTTTGTCGGTTCTAAACTCGGCAGGAATTCTATCACCGGGCGCACTGCCACTTCCTACTGGTTGACCTGTGGCCGCATACTTCGTAGTTGGGTCTCCACCTTGAATCATAAAGTTGTTTATTACCCGATGAAATAATAAAGAATCGTAAAAGCCGGATTTTACTTTGGCAACAAAGTTATCGCGATGAAGCGGTGTCTCATTATAAAGCTTCACGACCATGTCGCCCAGATCGGTAATAATTAAGATATGGTAGCTAATATCTTTTTTTGAAATCTGCTTTCGATAGGATTTAATAGACTCCTTTTCACTGCGGGTTAGTTTGCGAAAACTATTTTGAGCGATTGAATTTAACCCTAGCGTTAGCAGTAGAACTGCCAGAATAATTTTTTTCATGCAAACAGGACTTAATCTAGTTCGACAAAGTTGTTGCCGAAAACAGTCAGGTAAAATTTAGTTAATCAAAAATCTGTATCTGGTTTTGATAACTTTAATTCTTGAATCCAGATATTCCTATAAAGAACATTGTGGCCTTCGGCTTGCAGTTTAAGTCCACCAGGTTTATCCGTAATTCCTTTACCACCATCATTGCCACCATCTTGACCAGAATTTGGACCACCGAACACCTGACTAATCATTTGATTGGTGTGCGCTTTCTTACCATTGAAGTAAACCGTAACCATTGGCTTTTCCGTAAGCTTACCATTCTTAAATCGAGCTGCCCTGAAAACAATGTCGTAAGCATTCCACTTGCCAACACCGTTGTAAGCAAAATAAGGTGACTTACTTTCATTAATAACTGCTCCTAAACCGTGAGAGGTTGAGTCTCCATCTAATACTTGAATTTCGTAACGATTCTGTAAATACACACCACTATTTCCACCCGGCTCGGCAATTAAAAATTCAACATGTGCGCGAAAATCACGAAACTCCTTTTTTGTCATGATATCGGCCGCGCCATATAAACCTCCGGTAGCCGCTGGGTCGTTGGAGTTAACAGCAGTTCCTTTATCGATTGGATCATCAACAATAAACCATTTGATGGGCAACGAAGACGCGAATCTAGGCCCTTGCCAATACGTCCACTTATCATCTAACATTGTACGACTACCATCAAAAAATACTTCTGCACCCTTAGTAGGTTTAGCACCCACACCAGTTTGAGCATTTATTATGTTTGATGCTGAGATCAAGCACAGCATTAGAATGGAAACTCTTTGAATCTTCATAGAAATAAAATAGAACTTAGTATTGAGAACTATGACCAACTGGTAGGATTGATATTTTTAGCCGCCCGTAAAATATCAATGCGGCTCACTTGGCCAATCAATACGCCATTTTCTACAACGGGCATTCTACGAATGGCACTATTAAGAAATTCAGTAGCAGCATCTACCACTGTGCTATCCGGAGACATCGTTTTTACTTCACGGGTCATGTAATCGGAAACAATCGGGTCGCTATGGGGTAAAATGTGGTAAGCCTGATCCACGATGATTCTTAAACAGTCCCGTTCAGAAATAATTCCTACCAGTTTTTTATTTTGATCTAACACGGGCGCGCCTGAAATTCTCTTGTCAATCATTATATCAATTACCTCATTAATCAATTGATCCGGACGAACGGTCACCAGATTGTGCTGCTGTACCATGTATTTTACAATTGACTCATACTTTGGCTGACCAGCTTTCAGCTCTTCTTTGCTCTTGATGTCGGGTTTAAAATTCATGTTTGAGGGTTTAGTGAAGAGAAATATAAGAAATTCTTATAAAATTGTAAAGATTTAAATGCCTGGATGTAAGGATTTGCCGAAAAATCCTCATTCTTGATGTGATCAAGCGGGTCGGTTTCTATTAAAACTAAATAACTCAATTATCCATCCTAGCAGCATTACTCACAAAAAACTATGAATAAAATCCGACTAGTTAGCATGGCCATACTGTTAGGATGTGCAACATTCTCTTATTCTCAAGAATCAAAGGAAAGTATAATGGAAAAACGTGCTCGCGCTATGATTCGTGCTATTGACGCTGATGATCCTGAGATTTGGAAGGAATATATTCAGGAAAACTATTCGCAAGCATTGATTGACCGGCCTATGAAGTCCACTGTCCAATCCGATGGTCAGTCATCCGAAGTAAATTCAGATACGAATAATCTGGAAGCCAAAGCAAAAATGTTTGGTCGACTTCACAATGATTTTGCTGGCAGTAAGATAACTTCTGTTAAAACAAAAGATAATAAAGTGGATTTGGTTCTATTAAACGATTCAGGTTTAAAAGGCATCTTTCATCTAACCTTCGAAACGGCTAGTCCGTATTTGATTAGTGGATTAGGTATAGAAGCGGAAAATTAGTTCAATCAAGTAAGACTCAGGCTATTCACTGAATAGTGTAAAAGATGGGATTAAAATCGTTATTTTTATATCGTACCATTTTTACCCGCTATGTTAGAATCTGATCTCGTAAAGGCTAATCCTAAGCTATTGGTTTTTATTCCAATACTTTATACCGTCTGGTCTGACGCAATTTTGACACCCAGCGAAGTTTCAATTCTCGAAGGGTTAATAAATAGTCAACATTGGCTAAGTGATCCTGAAAAGGAATTGCTGCTATCAAAACTAAATCCTGCTACACCACCTTCTGCCGATAATCTCATGAGCTGGCGCGCAGCCATTTCGCAGGTAGCAGATCCCAAACAAACAAATGATACACTCGTCAATATAGGTATACGCATGGCGAGCTTACAAGGTGACGGAACCATTAGTGATATTCTTACACAAGCCAGGCCAGCCCTTTCCAAAATTGAAGCAACACTCGGGCTTATCAGTCATGAGGCAGTCTTTAATTTTCAATCGGGTCATAAGACAATTACCTCTGAACAAAGTACGCGGCAAAATTTTGATGTTCAGGAATTAACCAAAATATTGGATGGTGAGCATTCAGCTCTCATCCGTAAAGTCAAAACACTTTTATCAGATCCTGAATTTGAATATGTGAGCCCGGGCGATCTTGACATATATAGAAAGCGGGTACTACAATGGTGTAAGTTTCTTGCCGAGCAAGGGTATGGCTCCATGGCTTATCCAAATGAGTTTGGAGGGCAAAATGATATGGCTGCTTATTTCGCTATTATGGAAACGCTAAGTTATCATGACCTTAGCATGGTTATTAAATTTGGCGTGCAGTTTGGGCTCTGGGGTATGAGTGTCTATTTTTTAGGTACTGAAAAACATCATGTTAAGTACCTGAAAGATATCGGCACATTGGAACTTCCTGGTTGTTTCGCCATGACCGAAACCAATCACGGCTCTAATGTGAAGGGTATCGAAACAACAGCAACATATGATCATCAGACCAGAACCTTTAAAATACATACTCCGAATGAGTTTACCCGAAAGGAATACATCGGAAATGCGGCACTCACGGACAAATGGCCACTGTTTTTGCTAAGCTAATTATAGACGGAAAGGATTATGGAGTCTCCGCACTAGTTGTTCCTTTGCGGGATAAGAAAGGAAAAGTATTGCCGGGCATTACAATTAAAGATTGTGGCCGAAAGATGGGTTTAAACGGAGTAGACAATGGCGTTATCTATTTCAATCATGTAAGCGTTCCGAGCGAAAATCTGCTTGATCGATTTACTTCCGTGAATGACAAGGGAAAATTTGAAAGCCCTATTGCCAGTGACAACAGAAGATTTTTTACGATGCTAGGCACGCTGGTGGGCGGAAGAATTGGTATCCCACGTTCAGGTAATTCCGCTTCTAAGTCAGGACTTACCATTGCTATTCGTTATGGAGATCAACGCAGGCAATTTGGACCCGAAGGAGGAACGGAAGTTCCAATTCTCAATTACCGAACTCATCAAAAACGATTGATGCCCTTGCTTGCCAATGTTTACGCATTACACTTCGCTCTTGAATATCTCACGAAAAGATTTCTTAATCGTAAAGAGGAAGACATGCAGGAGATTGAAGCCCTGGCTGCCGGATTAAAATCATTTACAACATGGAACACGACAACCACGCTGCAAGAGTGCCGCGAATGTTGCGGTGGTAAAGGATACCTTTCCGAAAATCGGATTGAGATTCTAAAAAATGATACCGACATCTATACAACCTTTGAGGGAGACAATACAGTACTGATGCAATTGGTGGCGAAGAGTCGCTTAACGGAATTCAAACAAGAGTTCAGTAACATGAACGTATTTACCATATTAAATTATGTAGCCGAACAGGCGAAAACAACCATTACCGAAATGAACCCGATTATTACGCGAAGCACTGATGAAGAACATCTGCTCGATTCGGAGTTCCATTTAAACGCGTTCAAATTTCGCGAACGGGATATTCTTACTTCCGCGGCCAAAAGATTGAAGCGACACATTGATAGCGGTATGGATTCTTTCGATGCGTTTAATGTATGCCAACATCACTTAGTACAAGTTGGGTTCGCCTATATTGAAAGAGTAATTCTTGAGCAATTTATTCTTCAAGTAGAAGCCACAAAAGATACGAGTTGCAAAACCGTGCTTAAGAAACTATGCAATCTGTTTGCCCTTTCGCAAATTGAAAAAAACAAAGGCTGGTATCTAGAGCAAGGCTATATGGAAGGTGTGAAAACCAAAGCCATTCGTAAATTAGTGAACCAACTTTGCTGGGATGTAAGGCAAGATGCGGTTCCCCTTACCGAAGCCTTTGCTATTCCTGATCAATGCTTGAGTGCGCCTATTGCTATTCACCAGTAAGTGGTAATCAGTATTCGGTAATATGTAATCCAGTAATAAGTGTAACCTTCTGATTACTGATTACCGGTCACTTCTTACTGATTTTACTACTCAATCACTACGCGCACAGATTGGCGCCAGTAGCCACGCGATACTTTAAAGATGTAAATACCGGTTGGAAGGTTGGAGTGAATACTTGTTGAACCATTTGTGTAATCAAACTCAACCGGCATCTCCTGCCCTATTGAATTATAAAGTTTAATGTTCTCGCGCTGCAGCGCAAAGCCAGTCGAAATAGTAAACTTACCAGTTGATGGGTTTGGATAGACCTTTAATTGAAACTCTTCACTAACCTCTACACGCCTTACCGAAGAGTAACTGTATTCACCGTCTAAATCCGTTTGCTTAAGACGATAGTAGGAAACTCCGGAAAATGGAAGCCCGTCTATTGTTTCATAGTCAATGCGTTCATTACTATTGATGGCACCTTTAACCTGAACAACATCCTGCCATTGCTCAACATCTTGTGAGCGTTGCACCGTAAAGAAATCATTATTTAATTCAGAGGCGGTGATCCATGTTACTTTTACTCCTGCCTTTTCGGCAGCAGCATTAAAAGAAAGCAGCTCGATGGGCAGAGGGATTGACGCATCTGTATTTCCTAGCGTAAAGCGATCTCCATTTTGAAAGTTAACATTGGAAAATATGGCGATACCCCCTGATACAGAACCAGCTATTGGCGCAACATCATTATCAGCAAATCCATCGCCATCCCGATCAATTAACAATCTAAGATTTGAACCTAAGGGACTTCCTATTCCACTAAAGTCAAAAGAGATTGAAACATTGCCTACATCAGCCACTTCACCCACTCGCCAGATTCTTGACAGACGCTCTTCTATGATTGTTCCATCAACTGCTGTGCCAATGGCAGAAGTAGTGCTCGTGATCGCTGTGTTGTCATGACCCCACAGCAAGAACTCGCCTATTTGCCAAGCCATTAGGGTTCCACATTCTGACAACGCCTGTCCCCTTTGCGTCTTTATGATTAGACCCGTCACTGGCTTGACCAATACCAGCAACTTCATAATCGTAGGTACCTGCTCCATCATCCCGGGTAAAAACATTGTTGGCTGTTAAGCTTACATTGTACTTAGCAGAAAGATAATTTTCAACGATAATCCGTTTAGCTGAATTAACAGATTGATTTAAAATGAGTAATTCGGCAATTGAACCTTGAAGGAATGCGCCAGTCTCAGTTTTGTTCGCGCCTATCAACCAAGCCCCCACAGTAGTTTCGGGTGTAACAGTTGCTGCCCCATCTGCTGTTCCACCTTTATATAAATTGATAGCCGTTGTTCCACCGCTCAAACTGAAGGTCTGAGAAAAAATATTCCACGTATTTAATGTATAGGTTGCAGTTGGTGCCGTTGAGGCACCTCCAAGAAATGTTGTCATTTTTGTCGCTGTATTATCATAAAGCAAGAGCGTTCTTCCTGTTCCACTAGCATCCTTTTGCTGGATAATGTTTTGATTTGTACCTGTTGTCGCATTAGCATTTAACACTGTAATGATAGAAAAGCCAGACAAAGAGGGATTTAATGTAAAAGTATTCAAGTTCAAACGATTTGAACTAGCCGCTGTGAAGTCAACCGAAGCTCCATTATTAATTGCCGGATCTACTTGATCCCAGGATGGTCGGTTTGAAACTGTTTTAGTTGCATGATTATTAGATCCAGATAGGTCGTTCCATTGTTGCACTATCCCACCATCAGTGGAGGCTGTAGTTCCAGCATCGCTAAATATACTTTTACCAGCATCCAACCAAATCTTAAGCTCTGAGCTTCCATTTGTTGAAGCTACTCCTCCCGGCCCAGAATTACCAGATGAAAAGGTTCCAGTAGGTGTAATTGGGAACGCGCCACAGTTCGAGGTACAAGTGACTGTAAAAGTACTACAAACCTGGGCAAGGGAACCACCATTAAAGAATTGTATTGTGGGATCAGCACCACCATTACCAAGGTTCATGATCCCTTCTCCACAAAGTGTTGCATTGGTATGGTCAATGTATATGTCATCTGCACCAAAGGAGAGGTTGTTAATAATGGTTACGCTATTTCCGGATAAGATTAAGTCGTCCGTGTTGGTAAAATTAGCAGTGGCCGCAATTTCAAAATATCCAAGATTGACAATATCCTCGTTAACAGTCATGGTGCCACCATTTTCAATCAGTGTGTAGCCTCCCATCATGACCTCTTCACTTGATGTAAAAGTTCCTCCTGCAGCAATAAGAATATCTCCTGTGTGGTAAAACATTTGGTCTCCAGATCCTGTGAAAGCCCCAACGTTACCAAGACCTAATCCGTTAGGAGATTGTGAGCATGGGTTATTATCGGTAACTGAATTGACAGTAATCGTGTGACCGCTTTGAATAACCACGTTGTTGGTTCTTCTTGGATACACACCTGTAGGTACTGCACCACTGGAACCATCAGGGGTGAAAGACCAATTCGTATTTGTTTCCCAAGCCCCGGAAGCTCTTGAATAGAATGTATTCTGCTGCAAGCCTGTATCTTTGAATGTTACAATTTGCCATGGGGCGTTGGCTGTTGAATTCCCTCCCGATGTCCCGGTTGCTCTTTGAATCAATAGATTTGTTGTGCTGGTAATATCATAGGTAAACCACCCGTGTCCAATATTGTCGTTCACAGCAAAAGTAGTACTGCCTTGCCTTCCAAAGTTGCCAGATCCGAACACTCCAGAATTGGCGGTAGCTGTAATGCTTACATTTTGAGTAATGTTTGTTGATGGAAAATTCTGGGTACCGCGAGTCACCGTTGTTGCATCTGTGAACTCAATTACATATGTGACAAAGTTAATGGCAGCAGTAGTACCAACTCTAGTATAGGTAACGGTAGTTGTGTTGGTAAGTTCTGTGCGTGGCAAGTCATCTAGATTTACATCCCCATCCTGACCGTGATTACTTATCACGATAGCTTTCGCCAAATTAGAAATAGCAGGACTTATGGTGGAGGTTGTACTGGCTACGGTTGCTGCAAGAGTAGCGGTTACTTTCTTTACAGTAGCAGCCTGATATTCGATTATCTGCCAGTAGGCTTCCTCCATATCTGCACCGCCTGGTCCGTTAGAGCTTATTTGCAAGGCGAGATTGGTTGATGTGGTCAAATTGGCTGTTATTCCATCATCAGCTCCAAGTTGTGTTCCACTTTTACGAGCTGAAATCAATACAAAACTTTTTGTTAGGTCAACGCAATTAATAGAGGCATTCATTGCCGCACCGCGCGTGACCCCGGTCGTTGACCCATGCTGTACGTTAACTCCACTCTCAAATTCAAATACCTGCCATTTTATTGTGACTGCTCCTGTGTTACCAGTGCGTATGAACGATAATGTTGTGGTATTAGTAATTTGACCTCCAATTTGGTAGTTTGTAGGGCTCTGATCATCTAAAGAGGTTGAAAAGACAAGAAATGATTTCGATCTATCTACTCCTAAAATAGCTGCCGTGTTACTAGTACTACCGTTCGAAATAGTAACTGTGCCTGTTTGCTTACGATAAAATTCGGCCGCTATCAAATGATAGTTAATACCAAGAAATAAGAGGAATGCTAATAATGCTTTGATGATTCTCATCTCATAGAGTCAAGGGTGTTTACCAAAAATATCAATTTTTTAGGATAAATATTACATCTCCACTTGAATTCCTTATACGGCTTGGTAGTATCCTTTTGAAGGAATCTAATAATCAGTCTTTACATCCCTGCTAAAGGGGATCTTAAACTGATAGCCAACATCCTCATCTTTTGCTGGATCAAGCACATCTAACCCATACTTTATCTTCTTAGGATCATCATAAACAAACGTTCCGAAGAGTCGATCCCAAATGGAAAAAATGTTACCAAAGTTTGTGTCTGTCCAAGGACGCTCGAAGTGATGATGAAACTTATGCACATTTGGAGTAATGAAAATATAACTCAATGGTTTATCGATCCATATAGGAAGAGAAATATTGGCGTGTGTGAAGTACGTAAAGAACACCGTGCAAATCCTGTAAAAGAAATAATAACCGGCCGGAGCGCCTGTAACAACAACGGCTGCCAAGGCAAATGTTTCGCGCATCATAAAATCTCCGGGATGGTGGCGCGTACCAGAGGTTGCATCCAAATGAGTATCACTATGATGGATCATGTGAAACTTCCACATCCATTTTACCCGGTGCAGCATGTAGTGTATTATATATTGCGCCATGAATTCAAAAATAAGGACGCACATCAATAGCTCGGCCCAAATGGGCCAGTCGATCAGATAAGTAAGACCAAATTCATTTGCCTTTATCCATTCAAAAACTCCTACGGTGGCCACACCAAAGAGAATGTTAATAACCATCGTGGTGGATAGAAATACAAAATTCACTCCGGCATGTTTCCATTTTTTATAATTAAATCTAAATAACGGAAAGGCGCCTTCTAAAATCCAACAGACAACCAAACACAACACAATCCATGTTGCTCGTTGCCAGGTAGGCATGGTTTCGAAGAAGTTTAGAAATGATTCCATGAATTGAATTTACGAATTTTGATTTACGAATTTAGTATTCGTTCAATAGGTCTAGTCAAGCAGGTTGGTCCGCCCCCGCCCTTTACGCTTATCTCCTGCCCTTCGTATTCATGTACAATACAACCGGCATCCTGTAACTTTTGTTTCGTTATCGGATTGCCTTTTACCATAATTACTTCGCGCGGAGCGATGGCCAGCACATTACACCCCATGGAATCCCATTCACTATCCGGAACTTCAACAAAGTTATATCCCTTTTGCAATAAAGTATTGCGAAACGAAATGGGCATCAGCGATGAGTACACTACCGCCAGATCTTTATCCACCGGACTAAATACTGACATCAAATGAAAAACATCGGACGGGCCTTTGTAATGCGGCATATCTACAACCCAAACCTGAACGCCTTTCGGCTCCAATAAATTTTTAAGTTGGTGTATGCCATCCCAATTAGTACGATACGTGTGTCCTACAGCTAATGTATGTTGATCAACCCACGCCACATCACCCCCTTCAATGGTTCCAGGCTTCTTGATTTCACCTAAAATTTTTATTCCACTTTCTTCGAATGATTTTCTTTCAGCCGCAGGTTCCTTGCTTCGCGCTTCTTTACCCATGTTGCAAATAATCATTCCATGATCGGTTGCAATAGCGGCATCGCGACAATAAATTGAATCAAGAGTTACCTGCGGATCAAAGGGCAGTGTGTAAATCTTCGCTCCGCTCTTCACAATTAGGTTTTCAAAATCAGCATACTCTTGATTTGCTATTTTGTAATCAGGCTGCGAAAGAAAGTTTAATTCTTTCCACTGCGTTGCCAGTTTGTTTTGATCGACAAATGCTTCTGTCGGTCTTTTAATAAAAACCGATTTTAGTTTTCCGTATTCTGAATGACAAGTCGTTATCATAAAGTTGACTTTTGTTTCATTTTTATCCAGGCATAAAAGGGTAGTCCGGCCATTAGCATTACAAATCCCCAATAAACAATTTCTTCACCGGAGCCAATCACCGCCCACATTGAGTAAATAAAAGCGAGAAATGCCACGGTAAGTTTTCCCCATCGTATACCCGGTTGTTTACTATCGAGTATAAAAAAAGCAATGATTGAAAATAAATACGCAACAAGACATGTGAGGGTGCCTAAAAGAATGGCAAACTTGTAGGTGGCAGCCAGGCTGTTGCTAAAATTCATCGACACAACAATAGAAACAAGGACGCTTGAAAAAATTAATGCGACAACCGGAGTTGCATTTTTATTTTCCTTAGCAAAATTCTTGAAATAGATCATTTCGTGCAGCGGCCATGGGCATTTGTCCCTGTATTAAAATCCAACCGTTAAGTGCTCCAAACGTAGAGATTACTGCACCTCCTGCAATCAGATAGCGAGCACCTTCGCCCCAGATGGAAGCAGCAGCGTCTGCAAAGGGTGCGTCTGAATGTATTAATATAGAAGGAGGTATTAAACCCATTACGGCAACCGTGCTTGCAATGTAGATTCCGGTTGTCAATACAGTTCCAATAATTGTCGCTTTCGGGATAGTAGTTCCCGGATTTTTAACATTTCCTGCAGGAATGGTGGCACATTCTAATCCAAGAAATGCAAACAAGGTAAGTGTGGTTGCACTTGTAATAGCCGATAGATTAGATTCTGTACTCACATTGAATGGAATAAAATTATCCAGATTTAAATAGAACAATCCTCCAATAGTAATTACGGCTAAAGGAGCAATTTTAAGAACGGTGGTTATTACCTGAATAATACCCGCTTCCTTAATGCCTTTTGTGTTTATCCATGTCAAAAGCCAAATGGCAGAAAGCCCTGTGCCAACGGCATAAACCGGATGGGTTGACAAGGCCGGAATAAATGCAGTTAAATAACTGACAAACGCAACGGCTATGGCAGCATTGGTACACCAAACAGAAATCCAATAACCCCAGGCAACAAGAAACGCTGCGAAATCGCCCATACCTTCGCGGGAATATGCATACGGGCCTCCAGTAGCCAACGGCTTAAGTTTGCTTAGCCAACTAAATACCAACGCGAGGCAGATGGCACCAGAGCCAGAGATAACCCAACCAACTAAACTAATGCCACCATAAATTCCGAGTGTAGCCGGTAACATGAACAACCCAGAGGCAATCATATTGCCAATAACCAGGGAGGTGGCTGTCCAAAGTCCGATTTTATTTTTATCCGCTGACATGATGCCGTTAATTACGAATAAATAACGACATCATAAATTCAATATGAATTTTTATCTTGTCATGATGACAATACCTTATTGATCAAGCAACTCCAGGTTTGCCCATTTAATGGATGCAACCTTAATATTCTTTTCTTTATCATCGGTCCAGGCAAAAACCAGTTTATCGGCAGCGCGCGTCATTTGCGGAAATCCACTAGACCTCGCACCCGAGCTATTGGCTACTTCAATTGACTTATCGATCGTTCCATCGTTATGAACAACTCTTGCTTTTATACTAGTGCCTTCCATCCAACTTACAATAACCCGCTCCGCATCCAACATCACAAGATCTACCCGACCGATGGCTCCACCTTCATCCACCTGAATCGGACTATCAAAAGTTGCCCCACCATCAGCAGAGAAGGATACATTAACATGTGCTGAGTCACTCGCTGCTGTAAACCAGACAACCGCTAAATAATTTCCCTTACTGGAGATGCGCGGGCCATTAACCGGACAACCTGCAATCTTCCAGCGATCTTCGTGCACTGGTTGTGGTTTAGTCCATTCATTATTAATAAATCGAACAATAGACATATCCCGAATTTCATCATCCGAGCGATCTCTATAAACAACAACAGGTCCATTGGATGTAATAGCAGCGGTAGTCTGACAACAATCGCAGGTCCTATTATCAAGCTCCCACTCGTTAAGTCTGTTGCCGTTCATATCTATTATAGCAGCACGCAAACTCTGGCTCCGTGATGGCCATCATGGTGATCCCCTTCCATACCCGCCATGCCTTCCATAACGGTATTCCTTCCATCTAACCACGTTACAAAAAAATTATCCCCATAAGGAAGGATGGTTACAAATCCATGCTCAGCTTCTTTATTATCAGTGTTAAGTAAAAATGGTTTGCTCCATTTTTTTCCATCCGATGATTGTACAAGAGCTACATCATAGGCGTAGGTACCTGTTCCGCTTCGCGCTAAATAATGAGCCAGATAATTATTGTTGTTAACCGCCAGCATGGGGTAATCAGCCCAATTCACAAACCACGAACTGCCCGAAGCAATCGTGGTTGGTTCAGTCCATTGATCATCTTCTAATCGTGAAAACTTAAAATAATTGAGTGTGTCCTTCTTTTCAATCCACGAAAGGTAGACCTGATTATTCGCGTCCGTAAATAAAAATGGTTCAGCTGCAGGGGATGTCGCAGGACTATTTAGCGAATTGATGTTGATCCATTCGGAATTCGCTTTGCGATCCGTTGAGCAGCAATGCCAATCAACACACTACATAAAAAAAGAAGGAATCTATTCATTTGTGTCGATAATAGATTTAATCAATGTGTGACTTGCTTCATCATTCCACTCGCGATAACCAGCTGCAGCAAAGCGTAATTCACCTTGTCCGTTGAAAATGAAAGTAGTGGGCAATGCCTGAATATTCAGGGCTTCCAGATTTGTGGAATGTACATACTTAAATTCAAACGACTGTTTTTTTGCAAACTTTTCTATCTGCTCCAAACTTTCATTAGAGGCAAATAAAAAATACAAGGTTGATCTTTGAATTCAGCCATTGCCAATTCGATGGTTGGCATTTCCTGAAGACAAGGTCCGCACCAGGTAGCCCAAAAATTAATAAAGACAGTCTTCCCTTTATATTGAGATAAGTCAATCGCCATACCCGATAAGTCCGTCAAGGCAATATCTTCCATACCAATTTTATCAGAATCACTTTTTTTACCTGGCGTGCAGGCAGCAAAAGCAATACACAGCAAGAATATAATGCGCTTCATATTAGTTTAATTTTTCTTCAACCGATCCGCAAGAAAGCATTTTATCTCCAAAATACGGATTGCGAATGGTAGCATTGTCGCTCAGCCAATAAGCACCTGAATTATTAAATGCCATGGGGCAGAATTCGTAGTAGGCTGTTGCTCCGCCAAGGCCATACGCTTTGATCGTTTTATACAGTTCATCTGATAAATTTTTAAAAGCCGAACGTTGAGCTTCAATTTCAGATTGACTTTGAATATCCTGTATTGCCTTCGTTAAATTTTGTTGATACGTCATCCAATCATTATGCGCGGCATCAGTAATCAAGGTCATGTCTACTTTTTTCAGGGCCTGCCCAACCTTTTCAGCTTCTACTTTCACCTTAACGGCATCCGTTGCAACGAAAGCCTCTTTTAAACTAACATAACTCGCAAAGACTGCTCCCAATTGTTTTTGAAATTGTTCATCGACCACAAATTGAGGTGCGGCAACGGCAGATGCTTCTTCCACAACGGCCGTCTTGTTCCATAGGTTGTTCTTCCATTTTTTTTGTTCCACAATTGGTTAATGAAACCAACATTACGCCAGCCAAAATGAAAGTTGAAAGTTGTGATTTAATTTTCATAATATATATAGTTAGAGTTTAAGTTATTAATGTTTATGCATCGCTGAGGCACTCGAAGGATCCATACCCCTCTTGAGCACCAGTTCGCTATATAACAGGTAGGCACCCGTAGCTACAACCTTTTCGCCTGCTGTAAGTCCCTCCGTTATTTCAATGGAATCAAAATTTTCTATTCCGGTATGTACCGACCGGGGTGTAAATGTATTATGATCGGTTTCAACAAACACATGAGTCCCTCGGACGTCACGAATAACTGCATGGGTCGGGATGGTGATCGATTGTCGTACCGAATGCTTCAGTAATACTTGCGCGGATTGACCGGGCTTTACTTGTAAAGTTGGATTTTGCAAGGTTGCGCGAACAAGCACTACCTGGGTGCCGGCTCGAAACTCAGGACTTAAAAAGGTAACAGTTGCCTCAAGCGTTTTGTCCACACCTGTTACTTGTACAGTTATCTTGTCACCGCGCTTCAGATAGTTTACTTCGCTGGAATACAATTCAGCCTCAACCCAAAGTTGGGTGTTATTTTCAATTTTATAAAGCAGTGATCCTTCGCTCACATAGTTTCCTTCACCAACATTGATTTCCTTTATGATACCCGAAGCGGGTGATAAAAGTTATCCGGTCTTTCAGAGTTTAGCAGTTCAATCGGGAGATCTGTTCTTTGGACAATCCATAAAGCAGTAACTTCTTTTCGGAAGCTTCATAAAATGATTTGTAGCGTGATTCATTGGGTAGTCGCTTGTATTGAGCTTTCGCCAACAAATATTCTTTTTGAAGAGTTAGCAAATCTTCACTATATAATTCATACAACGCTTCTCCTTTCTCTACATCTCGGCCACTCTCCTTGAAATAAAGTTTTTCAACACGGCCTGCAATGCGAGCACTTACCGTTTCGGTAAAATCTTCGTTAATAGCCAGCCGTGCATTTATTGAAATGTTTTGACCTATCGATCCGATACCCACTTCCTGAATAGTAACATTGGCCAACTTAATCTGCGTATCACTCAACATTAAATCCCAATTATCCTTCTTAGATGCAGTCTCCTTTTTCGGAACCAAATCCATTCCACAAACCGGGCACTTGCCAGGCGTTTCAGCAATCACCGTAGGATGCATCGGGCACGTGTATTGCGTTGCTGCACTATGCGCATGCGCAATGTCTGAATCCACTTTTCCGGTGCAAGCCGATAAAAGATAGAACAGAAAAATATAGCCTTGTACCTTTTTCATATCAGTTTGTCAATTTTACAAATCCCTCTCTGTCCACCAGATAATGAGCATCAATTGCTACTTCATCACCTGATGTAATGCCACTAATAATTTGAATTAAATCCTCACCCCTTAAACCTGATTTAACTTTTATCGGTCTGAACTGATCTTTCTCTTTAATGAAAACGATCTGATCAATTCCAAGATCGAGCACGGCAGCTTTAGGAAGCCAAAGTGAACTTTTGTTGTTAACCGTAATTGCGCCCTTTATCAACTGCCCTATCAACAACTTACTATTCCTGGTATATGATCGAATTGTCACAAAGTCGTTTGATTGCTCCGAAAAGGGTTCTACAAAATCTACCCTCACCTTCTCGCTTTCATTTTCAACAGCCAGAACAATTTCATCTCCTTTTTAATGTATTCAGCATCTGTCGATGAAAGTTGAAATTCAATCCAGGTGGCTGATGCGTTCACAATTTTAAAAAGAACCTGTCCGGCTGAAACATAACTCCCCTCTCTCGGTAAACTCGCAGAGGAAATATTATCCCTAGTAGGCTGGCTTGCACTAACCTCTGCATTCATTCCCATGCTCGATTTTTTTGTAGTGACTGTAGCATCTGCTGGTAAGGTCGGTGATTGATCATTCATAGTAACATACCCATCGTATGGGCTGTAGATCGAAAAGGTATTATATACTTGCTGATCTTTCATTAAGTCAGCTACCTGCCTTTCGGTTGCTCCTAAAAATTTCAATCTGCGAATAGCCCTTCAATGAGTGCTTTATTATCGGCATCATTCAGAATAAGAAACAAGAGTTCACGCTGGGCACTTATCAACTCAGGACTATACACCTCAGCTATCTTCATGCCTTTGGTTACCAGCTGAAAATTGTATTTCAAAAACACTTTCTCTAATCTACCACCAATGCGTGTTGGAATAGTATACATGCTACGTGTGTCGTAAGTAACAATTCCCAACAATTCTTTAACCACTGGAACAGATTTGTATTCACCGCGCACGGTCTTGATCGAGGCTGTTACAATTTTATTAGGTGATTTAATTAATTGACTCAATTCTTTTGTAATAGCAACTTCTTCGCCTGCCTGTGCTTTCGCACAAGATCCATTCCGCACACCGGACAACTACCGGGCTTATCAGCTACCACCGTCGGGTGCATAGGGCACGTATAGGTTTCTCCACTTGCAGCCTCATTAGAAGAACAAGAAGTCAAAGGGCAATCATGACGATAATCAATAGTCCATGGCCTGTTAGCCATCGACTATTTAACCATCGACCATCGATAGAATTCCTATTTCTCAATTTCCTTCTCATAGCTTACAATCATTGAATAGTAATCCTGCATTTTTCCAAATATTCCATTTGTGCCATGTTCAGAGCCTCCCAACCATCAATCACAATCGGCAATTGCTCACGATTCTCTTCATAGGATAACATAAGGGTTTCATAATTTTTACGAAGTGCAGGAATGATTTTCAGTTCATAGTTTGATAATTGTTGTTGCATGCGCTTAAGCTGAGAGGCCATTCCCGAAATCATTCCCCTTGCTTCAAGCAAAATTCCGGCTTGTTCTCTCTTCATGGCTTCAATTTCATAATTCATCCCCGCCACTTCCGATTTATACATTTTAGAAGCCCAAGGCACAATCGGTATAGAAACCATAGCCATCAACGAGAATTGCATGGGCATATCGCCACGGGGTTGCATGTGTTCGTACCGGATTCGAAAATCAGGTTTAGCCTGCGAAGATTGAAGAATTTGGTTTTGGAGCATTACTTCTATCGATCGGTTGATTTGCTGCACATCACTCCTATTGGTTCTTAAAGATGCCGTGTCTTTCGCTATTTGATTTGGCTCAAATACTACTTGGGTTAGCGTATCGAGTTTAAAAACAGCATCCGGCTCCATATTCATTAACGCCTTCAACCGATATTCCTTCTCTGAA
Source organism: Flammeovirgaceae bacterium (assembly GCA_016712035.1). Taxonomy (GTDB): domain Bacteria; phylum Bacteroidota; class Bacteroidia; order Cytophagales; family Cyclobacteriaceae; genus ELB16-189. The sequence goes on from JADJRT010000022.1 coordinate 38,615, forward strand.
ATTTCAGATTGTGTCATCAAGGTCATGTTCTGAACTTCGTATAACCTGCCTTCGGCTTTATAAATATTTCCCAAACTACCCTGATTGTAAGGGTAACGCAGTCGAGCCAATGCTAACATTAACTCCACTATCTGTTGATTCTCTTCTAATACACTCAATTTTCTGTTGAGCACCAGCCAATCATAGTATAAAGTTTTGGCTTCTGCCCGAAGCTTGTTGTATTGTATGGATCTGCCTTTTTCTTCTACGCTGGCACGGGAAGAAAAATAGTTCCGTTTAGCGTTCAGCTTAGCAGGATTAGGAATATCCTGTTCAATGTTAAACATGAACATTCCCTTATCCCGTTCATCCATCAACTTCCTGACCCGGATACGGATACCAATAAGGACCCGCTCCTACCATTGGTGCCATCCAACTTTTTGCGCCAGCTGTGTAGGTATTCATGGCGTTCACCCGCTGATCAAATTGCTGTAGCATAGGATTTTGCTGATCGATAGCTGATAGCACGCTGTCCAACGTGATCACCTGTGCATTCGCAAAATTTATTATACTAAGAACTATAATTGACAATTGACAATTGACAATTATCCATTGCTTAATGCTTCGTTTCATACACTTCGATTTTTCCAAGTTTCTTTAATTCATATTCTTTGGCCATCAAAAAGATGAGTGGTGTAACCAATAAAATGTGTGTACTGGAGGTAAGTACTCCGCCAATCATCGGCAGTACAATGGGTAGCATTACATCACTACCCACACCAGTTGACCACAGCACGGGGATAAGGCCAAACAGTGACACACACACAGTCATAATTTTTGGTCGTAAGCGTTTTGCTGCTCCGGCAACAACATATTCTTTCAACTCCTCATTCGAAATGGTTTCTCGCGAGTTGCCTTTTAGTTTTACCAATTGTTGCATGGCATCATTCAAATAAATCACCATTACCACACCCGTCTCAACAGCAATTCCAAAGAGCGCGATAAACCCTACCGCAACGGCTACAGATAAATTCACACCATAGAAATAAACCAAGTAGGCTCCTCCAATCAAGGCAAAGGGCACCGTGATTAAACTTAAAAATGCTTCGCGAATAGATTTGAAAGCCAGATAAAGTGAAATGAAGATGATGAGCAGAACAATTGGTAAAACATAAAGCAACGTTTGCTTGCCACGAATCAGGTTTTCATATTGGCCACTCCACTCCAGGTAATAACCATTTGGCAACACTCCCATCTCGGCATTTAACTTTTCAATAGCCTCGCTTACTGTAGTACCAAGATCCCGATCGCGAACATTAAAGAGAACCGCTCCGCGGAGCATAGCATTTTCGCTGGTTATCATGGGTGGGCCATCTTCAAAATAAATATTGGCAACCGTTGAAAGGGGTACATTGCCGAGCGCTGGTGTTTTAAGCGGAATGCGTTTTAAGTTTTCAATGCTGTTTCGGTAATCTTGCCCCAGTCGCACACCAATGCTAAATCGTTGCCGGCCTTCAATAGTTTGGCCAATAGGAGAACCACCAATCGCTGACTCTACAATTATATTTACATCATCCACGGTTAATCCATAGCGACCTAACGCATCCCTATTGATATCCACCGTTAAATATTTTCCCCCCGTTATAGGGTCAACATATAAATCTCTAACCCCAGGAATATTTTCTAAAGATTTTTTTACCCGTTGCGAAAGCGAATAGATACTATCGAGATTTTGACCGTACACTTTTACCTCTACATCGGTGCGAATGCCCGTAGCCAACATGTTGATGCGATTGATGATAGGTTGTGTCCAGCCATTAACTACTCCGGGTATTTGCAGTTTAGCATCCAGTTCATTTACAATGTCCTTCTTTGTGATTCCAACCCGCCATTCCGTTTTAGGCTTTAGTAAGATGATTGTCTCAATCATCGAGATGGGTGCATTATCAGTAGCTGTGCTGGCGCGACCGGCTTTGCCTAATACCTTATCAACCTCGGGAACGTCTTTAATAATTTTGTCCTGCACCTGCAAAATGCGTTTACCTCTTCATTCGAAATATCCGGTAAGGTTACCGGCATAAACAGAATAGATTGTTCATCGAGTGGCGGCATAAATTCACTACCTAAACTCATGAGCAAAGGCACGCTAACCGCCAGGGCCAGAATATTTACTCCAATGGTTGTCTTTCTCCAGTTTAAACAAACTCGTATAATGGGTTCATAAATTTTCTCCAGAACGCGATTAATCGGATTGCGCTGTTCGCTTCGGAATTTCCCTTTCATCAGAAATGAAATAATAACCGGTGCCAGTGTAACTACCAGCAAAGCATCGACAATCAAAATAAACGTTTTGGTGTACGCGAGAGGATGAAATAGTTTTCCCTCCTGCCCCCTAAGCATAAACACCGGCAAAAAGGAAGTAATGATGATGATCGTTGAATAGAATACCCCACGCGAAACTTGTTTGCTCGACTTCTCAATAATATCAAGTCGCTCTTGCTCGGGTATTGGCGTATAGTTTTTCTTAGTTGCCATTTGATGATTCTTTATTAAGTTCTTCAAACCGATGCGACAAATTCTTATATGAATTCTCAGCCATAATAATCCCATTATCCACTATCACACCAATCGCCAGCGCAATGCCGGTAAGCGACATGATGTTGGAGGAAACATCAAAGGCATTTAGAATAATGAAGCTGGTTGCAATGGTAATTGGAATTTGAATGATGATGCTGACCGCACTCCGCCAATGGAATAAGAAAATGATTACAATCAACGAAACTACAATCATCTCTTCTATCAGCGTTGTTTTAATGGATGAAATAGATTCTTCAATCAGCTCACTCCGATCGTAAACAATATTAAACTTCATTCCTTGCGGAAATCCTTTGGCCACTTCTTCCATCTTCTTCTTTACTCGCGTAATCACCTCATCCGCATTTTCGCCATAACGCATCACCACAATCCCACCTACTACCTCACCCGTTCCGTCATAGTCAAAAATTCCCAGTCGCGATTCACCCGTCATTTGAACGGTAGCCATATCTCTGATTTTAATCGGCACCGTATTAATAGTAGTCACAGGAATATTTTCAATCTCTTCAATTGACTTTAGATAACCAGTTGTTTTAATGATGTACCCAATGTCATTGATTTCGAATTTGCGCCCACCCGCTTCATTATTGTTGGATCGAACTGCATTAATTACTTCGGGTATCGAGAGGTTATAGTAATTGAGTCGGTTGGGATTTAGCGTTACCTGATATTGTTTTTGAAATCCACCGTAGGAAGCTATCTCACTAACACCTTGTACATTTTGTAAGGCAAACTTCACATACCAATCCTGGATAGCTCGTTGCTCACCAAGATCCATACCGGGTGCATCGAAAGTGTACCACAATACATGGCCCACGCCTGTTCCATCAGGACCCAACGTGGGCACTATTCCTTCCGGCAATAATCGACTGGCATAATTCAATCTCTCCAACACCCGTTCGCGCGCCCAATAAATATCTGTATCATCATTAAAGATCACGTACACGAAACTCATTCCGAACATGGAGTTGGCGCGCACATACTTTACTTCGGGCATGCCTTGAAGATTAGTCACTAACGGATACGTAATCTGGTCTTCAATAATCTGCGGGCTGCGCCCCATCCACTCCGTGAAAACAATGACTTGATTTTCCGAAAGATCGGGGATGGCATCGATTTTACTGGTTTGAACGGAGTGTAAGCCCCAACCAAAAAGGCCAGCCGCTATCAGCAGAATCAAAAAGCGATTGCGAAGTGAAAAGGAAATTAAATTTTCGATCATAGATAAATAGTATTAAGTAGAAAGACTGAAGCATTGAAATAATGCTTTAGCCAGTGCACGCGTGTGCAGACTTAATCTATTATCTTAAATAAGAAAAGATTGAACTTGTATCGTTATGTCACGATCAATTAACGGTGGCGAGTAATGCAGAAATTGAAATTCTGCTGCAGTGTTTTGTGTTACTGAAATTGTTGCAATCAATGGTAATTCAACTACCCAAAATGCTTGCTGAAGTTGCAATGAAGTTGACTCGTGAGTCTTAAAAATTTTACCTTCAAAGGTAAGTTGATCTTCTTTGCAGCAGGTTTTCTTTTTAACTATCTCTTGATGACAGGTTGGAGCAGGCTAACTCCATCGCACAAGCCTCTGCCTTTTTAATTACAGAAACACTTTTACCCCCACAAGCGTGCATATTAACCGTGAAGCTGCTTGATGATACAAGCACCAGCAGGGCAAGCATAGATGAGAATATGGTCTTAATAAATTTCATCAACATACAAATGTACAAGAATTTTATAAAATGCAACTAATCTGCACTTTATCACACCTTCTCCCCCTTATAACCGGCTTTAGAAAGAGCTTCCTTAATATTCAATTCGGTTGCATCCGTTTTAACGGTAAGTATGCGGTTTGGGTTTGTTAAATCGACCTCCCAGGCGCCCGCACCTACTGCTTCATCCATGTATGGCGTAATTTTTTCAACACATGCAGAACACTTCACGTTAGTTTTTAATTTTAAATCACTCATACTATTATGTTTTAAATTTTAGCTCTTTTTAAAAGTAAACTATTGCTAACCACACTTACAGAACTTAAAGCCATAGCAGCACCAGCAATCATAGGATCAAGTAAAAATCCGTTAACCGGATACAAAATTCCTGCGGCAATGGGGATTCCAATTAAGTTATAGATAAACGCCCAGAAAAGATTTTCTTTAATGGTGCGAATGGTCTTGGTTGACAAGTTTAATGCTTTGGGTATGGACATCAAATCTGAAGTAATTAAAGTCATCTTGGCAACATCCATGGCAATGTCTGAACCCTTTCCCATCGCAATACTAATATCGGCCTGAGCCAATGCTTGCGAATCGTTGATGCCATCACCAACCATAGCCACAACTTTTCCCTGTGCCTGAAGTTGCTTGATAAAGTCCGCCTTGTTGGAGGGTAACATTTCAGATTTATAATGGGCTAACCCCACTTGGCTGGCTACTGCCTTCGCGGTTTGCTCATTGTCGCCCGTCAACATATAAACGTCAATTTGCTTTTTTTGAAGTGCCTCGATGGCTGCGGCCGAAGTTGATTTTATTTTGTCGGCTATAGCTAATATGCCAATAACATCTGTTTTGTTAGAAAAATAGATTACGGTCTTTGCTTCCTTTTGCCAGGTGGAAGCTATGTTCTTAATCTCCGTTGAAACATTAACATTCATTTCAGTAAGCAAGCTGACATTGCCCAGAAAAAAGTCTTCTGTTCCTACAGATGCCTTCACCCCTCTTCCCGTAAGGCTGTCAAAATGGGTGAGATCAATCTTTGATGCTCCCTCTGCTTTTAGTTTATCGACAATGGCTTGGGCAAGTGGATGCTCCGATTGAAATTCTATGGTGTAAAGAATGTCTTTATACTTCATCATAGAATCATCTGCCATAGTCCAGGTAATGTCAGTAACAGTTGGTTTGCCTTCGGTAATGGTTCCTGTTTTATCTAAAATGATGGCATTCACTTTATGCGCAAGCTCCAGACTTTCCGCATCCTTTATTAAAATATTGTTTTGAGCGCCTTTGCCTACGCCTACCATAATAGCTGTTGGCGTAGCCAGGCCTAATGCACACGGACAAGCGATTACCAACACCGTAATTGAAGTGAGTAAGGCATGCGTGAAAGCATTCTCTCCACCCACTAAATTCCAAATGATAAAAGTTAACACGGCAATAGCAATAACAACGGGCACAAAGATGCCAGCAATTTTATCGACTATTCGTTGAACGGGGCCTTACTTCCTTGTGCTTGCTGTACCATTTTTATAATGTGCGCCAGCATGGTATCGCTACCCACTTTCTTTGCTTCAAACTGGAAGCTTCCCTTTTGGTTTATCGTTCCTGCAAATACTTTTTCACCCGCACTTTTTCAACGGCAATCGGTTCCCCGAAATCATACTCTCATCCACAAAGGAAGATCCTGTGGTAACCACACCATCAACGGGAATTTTTTCGCCCGGCCTTACCAGTACTATGTTTCCAACCTTTACCGAAGCAATGGGCAGTTCTTGTTCAATACCATCCACCAGTACTACTAAGGTTTTAGGTTGCAAGCCCATCAGTTTTTTCATAGCCGATGAAGTATTCGATTTTGCTTTTTCTTCCAGCAGTTTTCCTAGCAGAATAAAAGCTACCACCACCGATGCCGCTTCAAAGTAAACATGAGCCTCCAAGCCTCGGCTGGTCCAGAACTCAGCAAAAAAAGTATTGAACACGCTAAAGGAGTAAGCTATGCCAATAGACAAAGCAACCAGCGTATCCATATTGGCTTTGCCATGCCGTGCTTGTTTCCAGGCGTTTATGAAAAAATCACGACCAAAATAAAATACTACCGGGGCGGCCAGCACCATGGAAATATAATTTCCATTTGGCATGTTCATAAAGAACATACCTATAATCATAACAGGTACTGATAAAATTATTGACCAGACCGTGTTGGTTTTTACTTTTTCATAATGGCTTTGTGTCGCTTTTTCATGAATTGATTCCGGATCAACCGTATCAATAATCAAATCGTAACCAATCGAGCGGACAGCATTTTGTAAATCTTCCGCTTTGGCGATGGAGTTATCATAATCAACTAAAGCTGTTTGGTTAGCATAGTTAACAGAAGCAGCCTTCACGCCCTTCGTGGCCTTTAGCATGGACTCAACACTAACCGCGCAGGCTGCACAGGTCATTTCCAAAACCGGAAAAGTATGTTGAGTTAAGGCATTAGTCATTGGATTCAAGTTGTGTTTAATTGCTATTACAAAGAACGGGAGTATTCAACGAAAGTGATTACATAATTCCTGAAAGGAGTTATGTAATTTCAGCCAATAGAATCAAGCGGATTGCGAAGAGCGGAGCTACGCTTAGATTTTTTCAGCTCGGAAGGCGTAAGACCGGTAATCTTCTTGAAATGGACCGATAGATGCGCCACACTGCTGTAGCCCAGCTTATTTGCAATTTCACTGAGCGTGAGTTCGTCATAGAAAAGTAATTCCTTCACCCGTTCAATTTTTTGATGAATAATGTACTGTTCGAGTGTGATTCCTTCTACTGATGAAAAAAGACTGCTCAGGTAATTGTAGTCATGATGAAGTTGCTCTGAAATAATTTTTGACCAATTATACTTTCTTTCTACTTGATCGGTGTGATGGATCAACTTGATAATATGATTTTTTATTAATTCTATTAATCTAGCTGTACGATTATCAATTAATTCAAAGCCTAAGTTCTTTAACTGGCTTTCCAGTTTATCCAATTGACTTTTGTCAATGTGATCAACCTCCAGGGTCACTTCTCCCAGGCTAACCTTGGCGGGATGAAGACCGAGTTTTTCAAACTCCTGCCCTACAGCAGTGATGCACCGTGGGCAAACCATATTTTTAATATATAAAGAAGTCATAAGCTTATCTGGTATTTAGAATAACCCAGCCGGGGCTCAAAAAGTTGCAATAAAAATAAGACAAACAGAATCGAAATACTTCCGCTTATTCGCGAAGGCTTTCTACCTTTACAGCCTTTATAATCTACTTATGGCCGAAGAGCGGAGTTTAAACTTTCTGGAAGAGATAATTGATAATGACCTGAAGACAGGCAAGTACCAAACTATTGTTACACGGTTTCCACCCGAACCCAATGGCTACCTGCATCTTGGCCACGCAAAAAGCATTTGTCTCAACTTTGGGTTAACGGTAAGATATGGTGGAAAAACCAACCTCCGGTTTGACGATACCAATCCGATAACGGAAGAAACGGAGTATGTGGAAAGCATTAAAAGCGATGTTCGATGGTTAGGTTTTAATTGGTCTGAAGAACTTTATGCGTCCGATTACTTTAGCCAGCTTTATGAGTTTGCCGTAAAGTTGATCAACAAAGGCCTCGCTTACGTAGATGACAGTACAAGTGAAGAGATTGCAGCCCAAAAAGGAACACCCACCGTTCCAGGAACCAATAACACTTTTCGAAATCGCTCGATAGAAGAAAATCTCAATTTATTTACAGAGATGAAGGCCGGCAAATACCCCGATGGTTCGAAAGTACTGCGGGCCAAAATTGACATGGCACATCTCAATATGTTAATGCGCGATCCTGTTATTTACAGAATTAAACATGCCCACCACCACCGTACCGGAGATGCCTGGTGTATTTACCCCATGTATGACTTTGCTCACGGACAAAGTGATTCGATTGAACAGGTTACGCATAGCATTTGTACGCTCGAGTTTGTTCCACACCGGGAGTTGTACGATTGGTGTATCGAGAAATTAGAAATATATCCATCGAAACAATATGAATTCGCGCGACTCAACATGACGTATACCATGATGAGCAAGCGAAAGCTATTGCAATTGGTAACTGAAAAACATGTTACCGGTTGGGACGATCCGCGCATGCCTACGCTAAGTGGTGTACGAAGAAGAGGTTACACGCCCGAAGCCATTCGCGACTTTTGCGATCGTATTGGTGTGGCTAAACGCGAAAACCTGATTGACATCGGATTACTGGAATTTTGTCAGCGCGATCATCTGAATAAAATTACTACACGTAGAATGGTGGTGACCGATCCCATTAAAGTAGTGATTACTAATTACCCGGAAGGCAAATCTGAAATTCTGACAAGCGAAAATAATCCGGAAGATCCAGATTCTGGCGCACGCGAAATGCCCTTTAGTGGTGAGTTATACATTGAGCGGGATGACTTTATGGAAGTGCCGGCCAAAAAAAATTTCCGATTGGCTCCAGGCCAGATGGTACGTTTAAAAGTGCGTACATTATTAAGTGCGAAGATTTTATTAAGGATGCTTCCGGCAACATTACGGAATTGCGTTGCACGTATATTCCAGAAAGTAAAAGTGGCTCCGATACTTCAGGTGTAAATGTAAAAGGAGTTATCCATTGGGTGAGTGCCGCCCATGCCCTACCGGCAGAAGTTCGCTTGTACGATCGACTCTTTACGGTGGAAGACTTAAGCAAGGGCGAAGATGATTTCAGAAAATACCTGAACCCTGATTCATTAAAAGTACTAAATGTTTTTGCAGAGCCTGCGCTTGCGGAAGCAACATTAACAGATCGCTTTCAATTTATGCGTATCGGATACTTCTGCTTAGATTCTGATTCAACCAAAGACAAACTGGTTTTCAATCGCACCGTAACTTTAAGGGATATGTGGGCGAAAGAGAAGAAGGGATAGAATCACGTGAGGTTTGGAGAGAAAAGTTATGGTCAGCTATCACAAGAACTGGGATATAGATTTTACAAAGACTCTATGATTTTGTACTACTGAGGCGCAAAGTTCCCGATGTGGATAACACTGCGGAGAAGAAGTGAAATAAAAATCTCTAAATTCAACTATTGATAATAGCAAAGTAAAATAAAATGAAACAGACTTTAGCTTATACAGAGAAAAGATTAAAAGTCTTGAGCGGTGTGATCTTTCTTTTACTTTTTAGTATAATTGGTAATTGTCAAGAAATACCAAAAAGACTCGAACTTGGTGATACTCGAAAGTGACAGTATTAAAGATTCTGAGCTATTCATGAATTGTATAAAAATATTGAAAAGTGAAGGTTATATTTTGATCAAATTGAGAAGGATTTTTTAATGTGCAGTACAAAACCAATTAAGCCGAAAGGAAAGTATGTGCTTTGTAAATTAGAAATATCAGTTGAGGAAAATAGACTCAAAATTAGAAGTTTAGTTGCCCTACCATCTCACGAATATCAACCAACTCCAACCTGGGAAAGGGGGGGCAAACAGAAGTTTAAAAACAAGTATCTGGCGATATGGATGGGATCAGCAAATCGAATTGAGTGAGATTATTAATAAAAGGATACCGGGAAAGATAACAACCTTAATTGAATAACCTGAGTTATTGTTTATCGCTGACCAACAATCCCTGCCCTTGTTGGTGTTGCGTGTTGGCTTTGTGCCGCTGTCACACCAACAAGCAAACCAGTTCTCGTTTATCGCTGACCAACAAACTAATAACTCCAAATCCAGAGCGATAAGGGTAACTAATATGCTTGGCGAACACCAACGAGCGAAGGATCCCATAATAAGTAACGACTTCGAACGAGGCGATCCTTCGCTGGTGCGTTGTAAATGATTAATCTGGTCTTATCAATTCATTTTCCGCCATCGATCTTCTCCCTCCGCTCTGGATTGGTCTATGCCCTTTATTCTCGTTGGTCGCTGACCAACAATCCCCTGCCCTTGTTGGTGTTGCGTACAGGATTCGTGCGGTTTCCCAACAACAAGTACTTTTGCTTAGATTCAGATTCAACAAAAGATAAACTGGTTTTCAATCCCTATGCCCTTGTTGGTGTTTCCATAATGAGTTATTCTGATCTCAACGAGTTGAATCAAGGAGTGATTATCGTTATCTTTGATATGTGAAGAATTTTATCTCATCGATTTTAACGCTCCTTATCCTCATAACATGTGCTCAATCATATGCGCAGGTAGAGCTGTTCCTTGAAGAAATTCCAGGTATTACCAATAACAAAAAATATATTGATTACAAACAACTCGCAGCAACTGTTTCTCCTTCTGAAGACAGGATGATTGTACAATACTGGAGCAAGGAAACTTCTAGTTACAAGTTCATTGAGTTTATCAAAATTGATACTGTTTGGCAAGAAAAGGGACCTTTAACATTGATTAATGCTGTTGGCAATGCAGTAGGCTTTGGGGCACCATCGTTCAACGCAGACGGTACCGCCATTTACTTTGATGGCACTTACTCAGATAGCTATGGCAGGTCCGATATCTATTCGAGCACGCTGATTAACGGTGTTTGGCAATCCCCTGTTAATATTGGGCCGCCTATTAATGATGATGGTTCTCAAGATTGTCCATGGATAAGCCCGGATGGCCAGCGACTTTACTTTAACCTATATAAGGTTTCGAAGGAAGAAAAAACTTATAAAATCCACTACAGTCAAAAAATGGAAATGGAGCATGGACTCCCAAAAAAATATGGTTTGAAAATTTGAAATTTAAAAGCACGTCTTTTCCTGTAGTGTTTCGAGATAATGCTTTAATATTTAGTGCCAGAAAAAACAAAAGAAAGAGTTCAACTACTATATAAGCGTAATGAGTGGTGAGGATACCTGGTCTGTACCGGTTCTTATTAAGTACAATAGAGACCAGTTGGCAATGATTAATAAAGAGGGAGGTTCACCTTTTCCATTAACAACCACCTCAAAGTTTGACTACATATACGCTAGCTATTCCGGCAAAATTTATAGAAGCAAAGTACATCCTACATTAACGGCATTAGTAGACCATGCATATCAACCAAAAATAAAAGAAGAAAGGATAGTTCAAGTTACTGTTGCAAATGAAGAACAACTGATAGCTCCACAAGAAAACAGAACCGCTTTAGTAATTGGCAACGGTGCTTATATAGAATCCAAACTGCGCAATCCTGTGAACGATGCTCAGCGAATTACCACTGAACTTAAACAAGCTGGATTTAATGTTATTACGCTTACTGATGTGAATTTGGAAGGGATGAAAGAAGCCATCAGACAGTTTGGTGATGAATTAAGAAGCAAACCTGGCGTTGGTCTGTTTTATTATGCAGGGCATGGTTTGCAAAACGATGGAATCAATTATCTAGTGCCCACCGATGCTAACATTCAAAGGCAGTATGATATTGAAGATGAGTGCATGCGGGTAGACCGAGTACTCAGGATGATGGAGTTATACGGAAATCCCATGAACATTGTAATTCTTGATGCCTGCAGAAACAATCCGTTCTTCTCTAAGTTCCGATCGCTTGAAAAAGGATTGGCCCAGCCAGAAACAGCACCAACAGGTTCGATCATTGCGTTTGCTACGGCACCAGGCAAAACGGCTTCAGATGGTGACGGTGAGAATGGACTCTATACTGAGGAACTAATAAAAGCAATAAGAATACCTGGAATAAAAATTGAAGAAATTTTCAAGCGTGTGAGAATTGGTGTTCAGGAAAAAACAGGAGGTCTTCAAAGTCCGTGGGAAAATTCTTCACTGGTTGGTGATTTCTATTTTTATAAAAAATAATGCAGGTCAACTACTTGTGCAGTGCCCGTTTCAAAGCCGAGTCTCACCCCACCTCCTGACCTTTTTGGTGTTGTGAATAGGTTTTGTGTGATTGAAACCAACATCATTTCATTTAAATTAAATTAAGAACTTCAATTTAATTTGTTGGTGAACAACTCCTAACCTTGCGCGCAACACCAACAAAGGCGAGGGTTTGTGCCGCTGTCAAACCAACAAGCAAACAGTTCACGTTTATCGCTGACCAACAAACTAATAACTCCAAATCCAGAGCGATAAGGGTAACTAATATGCTTGACGAACACCAACGAGCGAAGGATCCCATATTAAGTAACGACTTCGAACGAGGCGATCCTTCGCTGGTGCGTTGTAGATGATTAACATAGTCTTATCAATTCATTTTCCGCCATCGATCTTCTCCCTTCGCTCTGGATTGGTCTATGCCCTTTATTTTCGTTGATCGCTGACCAACAATCCCCTGCCCTTGTTGGTGTTGCGTACAGGATTCAGTGCGGTTGTCTCACAAACAGACCAACATATCGCATTTAAATCAAATTTAGTACCCTATCGTTTGTTGGTGAACCCCAACCACTTCCTTTCACACAACACCACAAAGGCGAATCGGGAAATATTTGGAGAGTGGAGATTTAGTAAAAGATTTTACTTAAAAATATCTTTAATGCTTTTAATGGTGGCATTATTTACCATGGGTTTTGCCCAATAGCTCATGCTTAAAATGTAACTCATCGTTACAAAAAGAAAGAGCATGCCCACTTTCAACGAAATGAGATCGCTGATAGCACCAATAAGAATTTGCACTACAGCCCCCCTGCAATGCCGGTCATTAAAATCCCGGCAAACGATCCATGATGTTTGGCCACTGAATTTAAACCAAGTGAAACCACCGATGGGTACATTACAGAAAGGAAAAATCCAGAGATAGGAAAAGCCCAAAGTGCCAACCCGCTACTGCCAAACAGGCCTATAGCTACACACACCATCGCCAGGATGGTAAACCAGCGCAGCACCAGCTTGCTATCGAATAGTTTAAATAATACTAATCCAAAAATTCCACCGATAGTCATGAGTCCCCAGAAGTACGAAACTGCATTCGCGCCTATCGTATCTGAATCATAACCATGATAGTTACTTAAGAATTTTGACATCCAATACGAAATGCCCTGCTCAGTGCCCACATAGGCGAACATGCCAATGAAGTAGAGGATGACGTACTTATTTTGAATGAGCTCCACAAAGCTTGAACGTGAACCCACTTTTTCATCTTCACGCAAAATAACTTTTGGGAATTTCACGATCATGACCACCGCAATCATGATTAAACTCAACGCGGCAAACACCCAATAGACAGATACCCAAGACATTTGTTCTGGCACTAATCGTGTCATCAACGGGATCATTGGTTTCTCAATATTTCCCTGATCAATATTGGAAACAAGATACGAATACATTTGAGGACTGATAAAGGAGGCTAGCCCAAAAATGAGTTGTGCCAGTACAGAATTAAACGTGTAGTGCTCCTCTCCGCCTGCCACACGCAACAATGGATTGATCACCACCTGCAAGACAGCCATGCCCGTACCGATGGCGAATAACGAAATCACAAACACATTGAATTCCGGAAAAAGAGCAAACATCAAGGCGCCCATAAACGAAAGTGCAAACGCCAGAATCATCATACGTTTCTCACCCCAACGTTCTACCAAAAATCCAGATGGAATAGACATTACTCCGTAGGCAATAAAAAAAGCAAATGGAAGAAACCCAGCCATCGTTTCTGATAAGGTATAACTCTCTGAAACCTTGGGATTGAGCGTTCCTAAAATATTAGTGAGATAAGAGATAACAAAGAAGACAAGGAGTATTAAAATGACAATTATCGGATTGCGTTTCATGTATGAGCACGTTTTAATTTTACTCCTGCCTATTTCATTTTATATTTTAAATATTGATCCACCTGCGCTGCAGCTCCCAACATGCCAACGTCTTCAATCTCAGAGACGTAAATCGCAAGGCGTTCGACTGATTTAGGAAAATGAATGTTACTTAATGACACACGCATTTGTTTTTCAAAATACTGATACGATTTAGAAATAGCGCCACCTAAAATGATTGCCTCAGGATCATAAGCATACACTACCGAGCGTAGGGCAATACCTAAATGACTTCCAAATTCATCCCATAGGGCCAATGCCTTCGCATCATTTTTTTGTGCTTCCAGAAAAGTCTGTTTACCGGTAGTGTGATGGATCTTAAAAAAATTAGCACCACAGTAATATTCAAAGTCATAGTCTTTATAAGGCAAGTAGCCAATTTCTCCTGCTCCGCAGTTTCTGCCACTATATTTTATCTTCGATAATGATACCGGATCCAATACCAGTTCCTAATGTAATACCAACAAAGTTTTGGTGTTGTTGTCCAAACCCAAAATAGTTCTCGCCCAAAGCGAAACAGTTGCTATCGTTGTTAATGAAAACAGGCACATTAAATTCTTTCTCCAGAATATCCCGTAACGGAACTTCTTTCCAGGAAGGAATATTCACCACATCTCGCACAATTCCTTTTTCCAGATCGACAATGGAGGGCACACCCAGACCAATACCTTTTACACCATTTTTAAAGACCGTGTGGATAATGGATTTCAATTGCTCCAGCGTGCTCTCAAGGTCATCCTTGTTCTGAAGCGGAATAGCTTTTGAGTTAACGATTTCTTTTCCATCAATTAAGCCTGCGCGTATATTGGTTCCGCCAAGGTCAACACCAATTTTCATAGTTGTATTGCTAGATTTTAAAAACTGAGATCGTTTTCAATGTTACAAAACTTCAGGATAATAAAAAATGGGATTAATTATATGAACTTCATTCTCAGATCTCGCCTGATCAATTCTCGCGTTATTGTTGGGCTAGATAAGTATCCAGTCTTGCTTTCTGGCGTAAGTGATGCCGCATGTGCATCTCTACATATTGAAACCATTCCTGTGCTGTAAAATAACCTAAGCCCGGATGTTTTGATTTCCCT
Organism: Flammeovirgaceae bacterium; assembly: GCA_016712035.1. Classification (GTDB taxonomy): domain Bacteria; phylum Bacteroidota; class Bacteroidia; order Cytophagales; family Cyclobacteriaceae; genus ELB16-189. The sequence continues at coordinate 53,738 of JADJRT010000022.1, forward strand.
CTCGCATCGGCAGTTTTTTGCCATAACACGAATGCATCAGTCTTTAATTGTCGCATATCGAGGTAAAGTTGATCAATACTTTCGGGTTGTGGCACTTTATCCGAAATCAACGGATCACCAATGATCCGAACATCCGGAAACTCGTTCGCTGAAAACATAGTTTTGGCCTGATCTGTCATTTCTTCATTTTGATTTTTAGTCTCTGTAAGGCTTAGCGCAATTTGTCCGTAATACCAAGTCGTTTCTTCAATCAGATGCCTATAAACTTGCCCTAACGACCAGCTTGTAGAATCAGGCTTGGTCTGTAATTCCTTTAGTGAATAATTTGGAATCTCACTAATCCAATGATCAATTGTTCGATTAAAAGTCTCCAGGAGATTCATTGCAAAAAATTATCTACCAAAATCATCTTGCAACCGAATAATATCACTTTCATCCGAAGGATTACTTGCATCGGTATGTTGCCAGATTTCAGCTACTACACCCCAACCATCAAGACCTACTAAGCGATGACGCTGCCCCTGTTTTAAGCGAATGATCTCGCCCATTTGCATTTGTTGCACTTCGCCTTGTATATCGGTTTCACTAATGGCCACACCCGAAGTGCCGGCTATCAGCTTCCAGATTTCAGCACGCCTGAAATGATATTGCCATGACAATCGTTTAGTCGGTTCAACAACCAAAATTTTCGGACTTAGTTTCGCACTTATTTTCAGCGAACCAAATTCGACTTCAGGAAAATATTTTTCGGCAAGCTTTTGCGCCTGCGAGTCATACAATACAAAAAATCCACCCCAAGGTCGATTAAAATCTTTCGAGGCTATAACAAAGCCTTGTTCAACAAGATACTCACTTATGGATTGGAATACAGAATCCCGCGATCCGGATAAGTCAACAAAGGAACTATTCATATTGGAAAATTAATTATTACACGTTGATCGACAATATCCACATTTAAAAAATTACTTACCTTACCAAAGCAAATAACCTCAACCTAACCCCCTTTTTATGGCATCAACATCTCAAAAATTATTAGCAGAAACCTTTCGGCACATTTTGGCTTGTTCTGGAGGCTGCGGCAGTGCTGTTATCGCAGCTGCCT
>JADJRT010000023.1 GCA_016712035.1 Flammeovirgaceae bacterium
AAAATTGAAGGCCAGGTGCGCGATACCCGACTGGTAGATGTTTCCTCAAATCGCTATTTTTACTTTTTGTTAGCTGCCTTGTTACTGCTTGTATTGGATGTTTTGATAAGTGTAAGAACGGTGAAGATTTAATTGATAATTAACAATTGACAATGAGCAATTGACAATTAAGAATAAGGAAAATTGAAAGTAAAAAGATAAGTTGAAAACAGAAGGAAATAAAGAATAAACTAGTAAGAGGATGAAGGGATTGATTTTGTTCATAATGTTGGCGATGTTGGTTGATCCGGGGGATATTGGAAAAATTAATTCCTTGAAGTCAGAAGCGAAAGAAGCTTACAATAAAGGTGACTTCCAGACAGCCATTTCCAAATACAGGTTCCTGATCGATTCGCTGGGCGTTACCGAAGATGAAGTGCAGCTCAACATGGCGAACTCCTATTTTCAAGCTCATGATACGACCTACACGGCCAACAGCTATCAGCCTGTTACACAAAGCAGTAATACCAAACTTCGATCCATTGCGCATCAACAATTGGGTGTTCTTGCCAATCAGCAAAACAAATACGAAGAAGCACTGGCTAACTTCAAACAGGCATTGAAAGCGGATCCTACGAATGAGGATGCCCGTTACAATTACGAAATGGTGAAGAAGAAATTAGAAGAGCAGAAGAAAAAAGAAGAGGAGCAGAAAAAGAACGATCCTAATCAGAAAGAAGAAAATAAAGATAAGAAAGACCAAAACAAGGAAGAGAAGAAGGATCAGAATAAAGATCAAAAACAGGATCAGAAGGAAAAGCAAGATCAGGAAAACAAGGAAAAACAAGAGCAGCAAGACAAGGAGAAGAAAGAGCAGGATAAAAAAGATAAAGAGAAGCAGGATCAACAAAAAGAAGACGAACAAGAGAAAGAAAATAAAGAGAAAAAAGATCTTCCGCCTTCTGTATCAGAAAAACTCAAGGAAATGGAAATGAGTGAAGAGAAAGCAAAGATGATTCTGGAGGCAATGAAAAATCAGGAGATTCAATACCTGCAACAAAATAAACGCAAGGCAACAAAGCCTAAGGATAAAGGGAAGCCGGACTGGTAATTAAAGAGTCGATAGTATATAGTATATAGTCGATAGTCCATAGTCGATAGTCGATAGTCGATAGTCGATAGTTAGTATAGAGCATAAAAAGAAAACGCACGGATATGAAAGAAGTATATATTGTAGCAGCGGTACGCACACCCATTGGAAGTTTTGGCGGAACTCTTGCTGGTTTAACGGCCACGCAACTCGGATCGCTGGCTGTGAAAGCAGCTATGAGTAAAATCAATCTCGATGCAAAACTGGTTCAGGAATTATTTTTTGGCAATGTTATCTCGGCCGGGTTGGGGCAAGCTCCCGCCACACAAGTGGCTGTTGGTGCAGGGCTTGGTTATAACATTCCCTGTACGTTGGTTAACAAAGTGTGTGCTTCCGGCATGAAAGCCATTATGGTTGGGGCGCAATCTATCATGCTTGGTCAAAATGATATTGTTGTTGCAGCCGGAGCCGAAAGCATGTCAAATATTCCCTACTACCTGATGAAGGCCCGCTATGGATATAAGTATGGAAACGGGGAACTACTCGATGGTCTTTCGTATGATGGGTTGACAGATGTATACAATCGGTGTGCTATGGGGGTTTGTTCTGATAATACTGCCAAAGAAATGAATATCAGCCGTGCGGATCAGGATGCCTATGCCATCAATTCCTATAAGCGTGCTGCGGCTGCGTGGGCGGCAGGGAAATTTAAAGATGAAGTAATACCTGTAGAGATAACCGGACGTAAAGGAGAGGTAACTTTGTTTGCCGAAGACGAAGAATATAAGAATGTAAACTTTGATAAGATTCCAGGACTAAAACCGGTGTTTGGCAAAGAAGGTACGGCTACAGCAGCCAATGCATCTACCATCAACGATGGTGGCGCTGCAGTAATCCTTATGAGCAAAGAGAAAGCGAAGGAATTGGGTATTACTCCTATCGCAAAAATACGCGGGTTTGCCGATGCCGCGCAGGATCCGATGTGGTTTACTACTACCCCCTCGCTGGCCATTCCTAAAGCAATCAAAGCAGCTGGCATCGATAAAAAAGATGTTTCGTATTACGAAATAAACGAAGCTTTCTCAGCCGTTGCACTGGCCAATAACATTAAGCTAGAACTTGATCCCGCCAAGGTAAATGTAAATGGTGGCGCTGTTGCTCTCGGGCATCCGTTGGGCGCTTCGGGTGCAAGAATCACGATTACGTTAGCAAACGTTTTGAGACAAAATAATGCAAGCCTCGGTGTTGCTGGTATCTGTAATGGTGGTGGTGGGGCTTCTGCTATCGTACTTGAAAGACTGGAAGCCATACAACATCCCTTTTACCCAGTCGTTTTAAACTCTTGTAAGCAGACACAAGCTACTATGCGTTTTCTTTTGGTAACCTTTTTTTTCAGCAGTCATTTTGTTAGCGCTCAAAAAATCGTAAAGACGTACTACGACCCCATGCATCGGCATGTGGAAGAAGAGTATGTTGCCTCCGCTTCCGATGGCCAAACGTTGGATGGTGCTTATCGAAAATATTTTGAATCTGGCAAGCTGGCTATTGAAGGTAGCTTTAAGGGTGGGGTGCGTTGGGGAACCTTTTATGAATATCACGAGAACGGCACCCTCATCAGAAAAATAGATTATGAAAATGGCTTACGACACGGCACAGTCGAAGTGTACGATCCACAGGGCCACCCTATTCAAAGTGCCTTTTACCAGAACAACAAACTGGTGGATAGCGTGAAGTCGTATTTCCCCACTGGGATAATTAAACAAGAAGGACTCTTTGTAAAAGGAAAGCCCGATGGATTTGTTAAAGAGTATTATCCATCAGGGCAACTTCAAAAAGAGATCACTTACAAAAATCAAAAGCCGAACGGAATCACGAAAACGTTTTACGAAAATGGATCTTTAGAAAGTGAAGCCAATTATAAAGATGGATTCATAGCCGGTTTCTACAAACTTTATTATCTCAACAAACAATTAGAACTGATTTACAGCATTAAAGAAGGTGAAAAGGTGGGTGACTTCACTCATTACGATCAGCAAGGCCATAAACTATTGGAGGGACATTTTATGAATGCTCGGCTTCATGGAGAAAATACCGGTTACTACGCGGATGGCACCTTGCGCCATTCCTATCAATTTAAGTCAGGGGCTAAAGTAGGTAGGAACGTGGATTATTATCCCAACGGAAAAATAAGTACAGAACAGCAGTTCGCATTGAATGGTAGAGATAGCAAGCTGACGGAGTATACAATTGAAGGTAAAGTTGTGTTTGAAAAATCCTTCCGCGAAGGAAAACCTAACGGGACATGGGTATTTTATAGCGCTGATGGGAAAACACCAACAATGAAAGAGAATTATGAAGCGGGGCAGTTACATGGAACCCGTACGCTGTATTTTCCTAATGGACAAAAATCAACGGAGGAGACCTGGAAATACAATCTGATAACCGGGTCGGTAAAGAATTACTACGAAGACGGCAAATTGCTTTCTGAATGTGAGTATCGGGCCAGCAGACAGCACGGGCTTTATACCCAATATTATCCAACCGGCAAGATTAAAGAGCAAGGCAGTTACGTAGCCAATAAAAAACACAACGAGTGGAAAGAGTATGATGAGCAGGGTGCTGTGACAAAGTCGCTCGTTTTCAGGGCGGGCATTTTAATAGAGGAGAAATAAGGCGTCCCTTGTAACTTTCCTGGATATGCTTTCCTTCCCTAATTTGCAGGCATTCTTTTTATTATGAAAGCATTTAACTCCTTCTCTGAAAATTTACCGTACTGTCAAACCAGGATTTTACAAAAGGCAAGGAGCGGAATCGTTTATTATTTTGGTGATACCATGGCCATGGTTGCCACCGATCGCATTTCAGCCTTTGACGTTGTCCTTCCAAAAGCTATTCCCGATAAGGGGCGCGTGCTCAATCAAATAGCCGCCTATAATCTGCAAGCCACGAAATCGGTGGTTCCTAATTGGGTGATCAACACACCAGACCCCAATGTAACGATTGGGTTTACGTGTGAACCGTATGCCGTTGAAATGGTTGTAAGAGGATATTTAGCCGGGCATGCAGCCCGCGAATACAAATCCGGCAAAAGAATAATTTGTGGGGTAGCCCTGCCCGATGGTCTCAAGGAAAATGACAAATTACCGACTCCCATCATCACTCCAACTACCAAAGCAAAAGTTGGTCATGATGAAGATATTTCGAGAGAAGATATTTTGGCGCGCGGCATAGTCGATGAAAACGAATATCTGCAATTGGAGGCATACACGTTTGCGCTCTATAGAAAGGGTACAGAGATGGCTGCAGAACAGGGTTTGATTCTGGTGGACACCAAGTATGAATTTGGTAAGCATGAAGGAAAAATATACCTGATTGATGAAGTGCATACCCCGGACTCGAGTCGCTATTTTTATAAAGATGGGTATGAAGAGCGCCAGCAAAAAGGGGAAGCTCAAAAACAATTATCGAAGGAGTTTGTAAGGCAATGGCTTATTGAAAATGGATTTCAAGGCAAAGAAGGGCAATCGGTTCCCGAGATGACAGACGAAATTGTCCAAACCATATCCGAACGATATCAGGAATTGTATCGACAGATGACAGGGGAATCGTTGGCTCCGGTAAATTATGATTCCCTGCTCGAACGAATTGAGCGAAGTATCGTTAATTACATAAATTAACTTAATTTTAGACTTTTAAAAAGTTCCTATGAAGTATTCAGTTGATAAACAAGAAAAATACACCCTGCTTCGGTTAAACGAAGAAAAGCTGGATTCGAGCATTGCACCCCATTTAAAATCTCAAATGGTGACCTTACATGCTGAAGGAATAAGAAATATTATTCTGGATTTATCTGAAGTAAAATACACTGATTCATCGGGACTTAGTGCTTTGCTTGTTGGCAACCGCGTATTACAGGAAGACAACGGAATTTTTGTTCTTACCCGACTTTCCGATCATACCATGAAATTGATTAAGATTTCGCAATTGGATAGTGTACTCAATATCCTGCCGAGTGTAGAAGAAGGGATTGATGCTGTATTCATGCATGAAATCGAAAAAGATATGAAAGACGGGGATTGATTTGAAAATCTGAATGTCATCATTTGAAAATTCATTCTTCATCTATTAGGGTTAGCTCCTTTCATTTTCAAACCTTCAAATCAGTTAATTTCCGAATTAATTCTTGAGTTTTAAACTAACTATTCTTGGATCAAGTGGAGCTTTGCCAGCACATGGCCGGTTCCCCACATCCCAGTATTTGGTTATTCAAAACCATCACTTTTTGATTGATTGTGGCGAAGGCACGCAAATGCAATTACTTCGCTATAAGATTCCGATTCACAAGATCGACAGGATCTTTATTAGCCATTTGCATGGCGATCACTATCTCGGTCTGATGGGACTCCTTTTTTCGATGCATCTGCAAAGACGAACCAGCGAGCTCCATCTGCATAGTCCACGCGGGTTAGACGAAATAATTCTACTTCAACTCAAATACTCGAAATCCGTTTTAAACTTTGAGATTAAGTTTCACACATTCGATCCGCAAACTTCCACCCTGCTGCTTAATGATAATACCCTGACTGTAGAAACCATACCGCTTATTCATAAACTACCGTGTGCCGGATTCTTATTTAAAGAAAAGCGTAAACCTGTTAAACTGAATAAAGAAAAACTGAAACCCGGCATGCTATTAGAACATATCGCTCAGTTAAAAAAGGGAGATGATGTAGTTGACGAAAATGGAAAGATGCTGTATCGCAATGCTGATCATACACTTCCACCACTACCCTCCTATTCGTTTGCCTTTTGTTCGGATACTGCGTGGAATGCGCGTATGATTGAACAAATTCGTGCTGTAACGCTTTTATATCATGAAGCTACGTTTATGGAGGACGAGAAAGACAAAGCACACGAAACAAAACACAGTACTGCGCGCGAAGCTGCTACTATGGCAAAGCAAGCAGGAGTCGAAAAACTTTTAATTGGTCATTTTTCAGCTCGCTATCAAATTCTCGAACCCTTGTTACAAGAAGCTAAAGAAGTTTTTTCCAACACAGCATTAGCGATAGAAGGAACTACATTTGAATTGCCGTATGACACAAGCGCTGGACCAGAAGAAAAATAGATTATTCATTGTACTGTCAGGGATCTTTCTGACAAACGCCATTCTGGCTGAGATGATTGGCGTGAAGATCTTCTCTGGAGAGGGAACGCTTGGCCTTCAACCTGCCGGGCTCTCTATACTGGGTTTTACGATGGATTTTAATCTTACCGCAGGCGCTGTTATCTGGCCGGTTGTATTTATTACGTCCGACTTAATTAACGAATATTTTGGAAAACCCGGTGTTAAACGAATCAGCTATTTAGCGGCCTTCTTTATTGCCTACTGTTTTATTGTTGTTTTTCTTACCATGAAACTACCCCCTGCGCAATGGTGGCTCGATGCAAACAATCAGGATCTGCAAGGGAATTATTTTAATATGGATTTTGCTTTCAATAAGATTTTTGGTCAGGGGCAACGAATCATTATCGGATCACTCGCAGCATTCTTAATTAGTCAGTTGGTGGATGTGTTTGTCTTTCAAAAGTTGCGCAAAATTACCGGCCAAAAAATGCTTTGGCTTAGGGCTACTGGCTCTACGCTGGTCTCTCAGTTTATCGATAGCTTCGTTGTATTATACATTGCCTTTATCGGTGTTTTCTCGGGCCAACAAATTCTGGCTATTGGTATTACCAATTACATCTACAAGTTTTCGGTTGCTATTCTCTTTAACTCCGCTTATTTATCTGGGGCATTATTTCATTGACCGGTATTTAGGGAAAGAAAATGCCGAAAAAATTTCTGAAGAAGCGGCTCAAGGAAGTCAATCATTTCTTTGATTGCATCACTCTATCAAGAATAACGCCCGTAGCAATAGCCGCATTCAATGACTCAGCATCCCCATATCGGGGAATGGTAATTTTTTGCGTTATTAACTTTTCAACTGTTTTTGAAATTCCATTTGACTCATTTCCAATCACAATCAATCCGCCCTCTTTAAAATTCAATTGATGCACATCCATACCATCCAAAAAAGTACCATACATGGGCTTCCTTACTGCATGGAGATACGCATCGAGATCTGTATAATAGACCATTACCCTACAAAAAGAGCCCATGGTAGCACTTAATACTTTTGGATTGTAAAAGTCGGCAGTCTCCTCTGAGGCAATAATGTGCTTAACCCCATACCAATCTGCAGTGCGGATAATGGTCCCTAAGTTGCCGGGGTCCCGAATATCGTCAAGCACAAGGGCTATCTCATTATAATCTAATGTGAAAGCCATGTTGGGCTTCATTCTGGCCTCTGCCAACGCGCCATCATTGGTTTTAAAACTTCCACCTGCAGCCAGTTCCTGCATTGTTGCTTCAACCACCGCTCCTTTAAAATTATTGATTGCCTTCGCATTCTGTTCAAGAAAGTGTTCCGTGCCCGCCAACCACGTTACTTCGTAGTCTGCCTGCATCAATTCAAGAACACTTTTAGTACCTTCCACCACAAAGCATTGCTCCTGTTTTCTGTATTTCTTTACTTGCAACGCTTTGAGATGCTTAATTTTGGCTTTTGAGATCATACGTGGGTAAACCTATAAAACTTTTTACATTATTATTTCTGGCGTGGCTCGTCAGTGGTTGTTTGGGAACTCGCTATCTCCAAGAAAATCAAAAGTTACTATATCGCCAAACGCTGGAGGCCCCCAAAGGATTTAGCAAAGAGGGGCTTTCGGATTTATATGTTAAAAAAGTTAATCGAAAGCTTTTCGGATTACCGATCAATTCTCTGGTCTGGATGCATCAGGAAGGAAAGAAAAGATATACTCAACAAAAGTTTATTGATAAAAAGGTAAAAGTTGAAGAAAAATTCGATCGAAAAATTGCAGCCACTAAAAATCAAAAGAAATCAACATCGCTGCAGTATCGAAAGCAAGAAAAGATCGCCACGCTGGATGGTAAAATCGAAAATGGAAATCTCTTCATGCAATGGGGTGAACCTGTGGCTGTTTTCGATAGTGCCAGTCTGGATGCTACCCAGGAAAAAATGTCCGACTACCTTTTCAATCGTGGATACTTTCACAATTCTATAAGCTATCGTACCAAAGAGTTCAAAAAAAGAATAGGTGTTGTTTACGAAATTAAACCAGGCCGGCCTTCCCTTTATGATACTATCTTTTTTCAAATAGAGGATAGAAAAATTGATTCCATTGTTCAAAGTACCCAATCAGCCAGTCTGATTAAATTGAATGATCGCTATGATCAGGATAAACTTAACAAGGAACGAGAACGCCTTGATCTGCAAATGAAGGACCTCGGGTATTTTGATTTTACCCGCCAATATATTGAGTTTTCCGTTGATACCGCCTACGGAGGTGGCTACCAGATTGCCTTGCAGGTTGGTATAAAAAATCCACCACGCAGAGATTCTCATAAGATATTTCATATTGATTCTATTTCCTTTACAACCGATGCAGCTGTAAATTCTACCGATACGCTGAAGCGGCAGTCTGTTGAGAAATATAATATAACATTCAACTATTTTAAAAGCGAATACAGTAAAAAACTGTTAGCGCAACGGGTCTTTATTAAACAAGACAGCTTATACAGCAGAACCAATTCGTTTGATACGCAGCGGCAACTTGCCAACCTGGATATTTTTAAATTCATAAACATGAATTATGATTCCTCCGATGGAAAATTTATAGCGAATGTTTTTTGTAGTCCGCTTAATAAGTATTCGTGGTCGAATGAAGCCGGGCTAACCATGACGCAGGGATACCCAGGTCCCTACATTAGTACCAATTTAAAAAAGAGAAATGTGTTTGGTGGCATGGAAATATTGGAATTCGGGGGGCGGTTTGGTTTTGAAGGGGTTGCTTCGGCCACCGATCCCAATAATGTTTACGCCAGTACCGAGGCATCTGTTAATGGAAGTATTACGTTTCCTCAGTTTCTTTTACCATTGACCGAGAAAGCTCAATTTCGTTTCGCGCAATACAATCCACGAACCCGACTGTTAGCCGGGTTCACGTATACCGACCGTCCGGAATATACCCGATCAATCAGCACGGTATCGGATACCTATACCTGGCAAAATAAAAAACGTGCTCAATATTCCTTTACGCTTATCAACCTTAACGTTATTCAGTCTACCTTAACTAGTGCGTTTGATTCGTTGCTTACAGACCTTCAGGTGAACGATGGGAACAACCTAAAGAACTCATTTAATCCATCCTTTGTAAGTAGTATGATTTTGGGAATCACGTGGAATCCGGTTAACTATGGTAATACAGAAAGGAGTTCGCACTTATTACGAATGCAAGTAGAGTCGGGTGGAACATTATTCAACTTTGCGGAGCCGGGCTATATCGTTGATCGCGGACTTGAATTATACCAATACGTTCGATTGAGTTTGGATGGTAGGCGAAATCAAGTAATCGATAAGAACACCATGCTTTCGTACCGTTTTAATGGCGGGGTAGGTTATGCGTATAGTGAGAATGAAGTTTTACCTTATGAGAAATACTTTTTTGCCGGTGGTAGCAATAGTATCCGCGCCTGGTTGCCACGAAGATTAGGCCTTGGTAGTGTGCCTCCGAATCTGAGCGAAGATCCGACTAAAGATGGTCTATTTGACTATAGTTTTGAGAAGCCAGGTGATATTTTATTGGAGGGAAGCGTTGAGCTTAGAAAAAAATTATTTGGCTTTGTTAATGGCGCCATTTTTCTGGATGTAGGAAACGTTTGGTCCTTTACTGAAATCCAAACATCAGAAGCCGGTGATAACAAAGCTTCCTGGAAAGGAAACTCAAAACTCAGCAAAACTTTTTATAGAGATTTGGCGGTGGGTACGGGATTTGGTTTGCGCTTCGATTTTTCTTTTTTGTTGCTACGCCTGGATGTAGGTATGAAAGTAGTTGATCCTGGGCGCGAATCCGGGGATCGGTTTGTATTGGATAAAGTGAGATTCTTTAAACCATTCGGCACCGAAAAAGAGCCTGTAATTTTAATGTGGGTATAGGGTATCCGTTCTAGAATACAACTATGCCCAATCCAGAGCGATTTATACGATGAGTCTTAATCGAATGATAAATCATGGATACTGCTACACGCTTTAGATGATGAACCAAACGAGCGAAGGATTCCCTTAAAAAGCACCCTGAACAATGGGATCCTTCGCTGGTTTCGTTTAAATAATAGAAAACGTTATTTGACTTTTACGACCTGCTATCATTCTACGAATAACGCTCTGGATTGACTCAGGATAAATTGCGTCAATGAAAGTTGCTTTGATTGATGCTCGAAAAAATCTATTAAATTGAAAAAATGCTTCCGCGGCTTACGTCTATATTCTCACTAACCGCCATCATACTGTTCTCTATGTAGGCATGACTACAGACTTGCGAACACGGCTTTGGGAACATCAGCAAAAGATAAACCCTTCGAGCTTTTCAGCACGATATAATCTTTACAAGCCAGTCTATTATAAAGGTTTTGATTCTGAAGAGGAAGCCCGCGAACAGGAATTGTATATCAAAGGAAAATCGCGGAAGTGGAAGGAAGAACTCATTTGTGGCATGAATCGCGATTGGAATGATTTTACTAATATCATCCTGAATATGAAGCCTTGAATTGCAGTCGAAGGATCTCCCAAAAAAACCAAACCCAATCCAGAGCGATTTATAAGATGAGTGTTAAAGCAGAGTGATAAATCATGCATACTGCTACACGCTTTAGATGATGCACAAACGAGCGAAGGATCTCCTTAAAAAGCACCCTGAACAATGGGATCCTTCGCTGGTTTCGTTTAAATAATAAAAAACGTTATTTGAATTTTATGACCTGCTATCATTCTACGAATAACGCTCTGGATTGACTCGGAATGAATTGCAGTCGAAGGATCCCAAAAACCAAACCCAATCCAGAGCGATTTATAAAGGGAAAGCAGAGTGATAAATCATGCATACTGCTACACGGATTTGGATGATGCACAAACGAGCGAAGGATCTCCTTAAAAAGCACCCTGAACAATGGGATCCTTCGCTCGTTTCGTTTAAATAATAAAAAACGTTATTTGACTTTTACGACCTGCTATCATTCTACGAATAACGCTCTGGATTGACTCGGAATGAATTGCAGTCGAAGGATCTCCCAAAAAAACCAAACCCAATCCAGAGCGATTTATAAGATGAGTGTTAAAGTAGAGTGATAAATCATGCATACTACTACACGGTTTAATGATGCACAAACGAGCGATCCTAAAGCACCCTGAACAATGGGATCCTTCGCTTTCGTTTAAATAATAAAAACGTTATTTGACTTTAGACCTGCTATCATTCTACGAATAACGCTCTGGATTGACTCGGATGAATTGCAGTCGAAGGATCCCAAAAAACCAAACCCAATCCAGAGCGATTTATAAGATGAGTCTAAGCGAGTGATAAATCATGCTACTGCTACACGCTTTAGATGATGAACCAAATGAGCGAAGGATCCCCTTAAAAAGCACCCTGAACAATGGGATCCTTCGCTGGTTTCGTTTAAATAATAAAAAACGTTATTTGAATTTTATGACCTGCTATCATTCTACGAATAACGCTCTGGATTGACTCGGAATGAATTGCAGTCGAAGGATCAATAACCAACCTAAATCCAGAGGGACTTGGAAGAATGATAAATCATGGATACTGCTACACGGCTTTAGATGATGAACCAAACGAGCGAAGGATCCCTTAAAAAGCACCCTGAACAATGGGATCCTTCGCTGTTCGTTTAAATAAAAACGTTATTTGACTGACCTGCTATCATTCTACGAATAACGCTCTGGATTGACTCGGAATTGCAGTCGAAGGATCAAAACCAAACCCAATCCAGAGCGATTTATAAGAGTGTTAAGTAGAGTGATAAATCAGCATACTCTACACGGTTTAAACGATGCACAAACGAGCTCAAAAGCACCCTGAACAATGGGATCCTTCGCTGGTTTCGTTTAAATAATAAAAACGTTATTTTGACTTTTACGACCTGCTATCATTCTACGAATAACGCTCTGGATTGACTCGGGATGAATTGCAGTCGAAGGATCCAATAACCAATCTAAATCCTGAGGGACTTGAGTGAAGAATGATAAATCATGGATACTGCTACACGGCTTTAGATGATGCACAAACGAGCGAAGGATCTCCTTAAAAAGCACCCTGAACAATGGGATCCTTCGCTGGTTTCGTTTAAATAATAGAAAACGTTATTTGACTTTTTTACGACCTGCTATCATTCTACGAATAACGCTCTGGATTGACTCAGGATGAATTGCAGTCGAAGGATCTCCAAAAACCAAACCCAATCCAGAGCGATTTATAAGATGAGTGTTAAAGCAGAGTGATAAATCATGCATACTACTACACGCTTTAGATCATGCAAACGAGCGAAGGATCCCTAAAAGCACCCTGAACAATGGGATCCTTCGCTGGTTTCGTTTAAATAATAGAAAACGTTATTTGACTTTTACGACCTGCTATCATTCTACGAATAACGCTCTGGATTGACCTCGGAATGAATTGCAGTCGAAGGATCTCCCAAAAAACCAAACCCAATCCAGAGCGATTTATAAGATGAGTGTTAAAGCAGAGCGATAAATCATGCATACTGCTACACGCTTTAGATGATGAACCAAACGAGCGAAGGATCCCCTTAAAAGCACCCTGGACAATGGGATCCTTCGCTGGTTTCGTTTAAATAATAAAGAACGTTATTTGAATTTTACGACCTGCTATCATTCTACGAATAACGCTCTGGATTGACTCGGAATGAATTGCAGTCGAAGGATCTCCCAAAAAAACCAAACCCAATCCAGAGCGATTTATAAGATGAGTGTTAAAGTAGAGTGATAAATCATGGATACTACTACACGGATTTGGATGATGCACAAACGAGCGAAGGATCCCCTTAAAAAGCACCCTGAACAATGGGATCCTTCGCTGGTTTCGTTTAAATAATAAAAACGTTATTTGAATTTTATGACCTGCTATCATTCTACGAATAACCTCTGGATTGACTCGAAGAATGCAGAGGATCAACCACAGGGACCGAGATAACGGGGCTACACGGTTTAGATGATGCACACGAGCAAGTCTAAAAGCACCCGCAGGGATCCTTCCTGGTTTGTTTAAAAAAAAAACGTTATTTGAATTTTATGACCTGCTATCATTCTACGAATAACGCTCTGGATTGACTCGGAATGAATTGCAGTCAAAGGATCAATAACCAATCTAAATCCTGAGGGACTTGCAAGAATGATAAATCATGGATACTGCTACACGCTTTAGATGATGCACAAACGAGCGAAGGATCCCCTTAAAAAGCACCCTGAACAATGGGATCCTTCGCTGGTTTCGTTTAAATAATAGAAAACGTTATTTGACTTTTACGACCTGCTATCATTCTACGAATAACGCTCTGGATTCCAGTTTTAAATCAGTAGTTCAATAGCTTTTCAATTTCACTAGAAACTTTCTCCGCGTTGGGAAGCATCATCTTTTCAAGATCAACATTTAACGGAATAGCAGGCAAGTTTGTCGCGCCCAACGTCCAAACCGGAGCATCCAAAACTTGAAAACATTCTTTTGAGATTCTTCCCGCCAGCGATTCAGCAAAGGAATTGAGTAGTGGTTCTTCCGTTAAAACAAATGCCCGTCCATGTACTTTTACTGAATTTGTAATCGCATCCCAATCAATGGGATTAAGTGTGCGAAGATCCAAAATTTCAATTTGTCCGGGAAACATTTTTGAAGCGGCTTTTGCCCAATAAACGCCCATGCCATAAGTGATGATGACAGCCGTTTCGCCAGTTTTTATTTTATCCGCGTCAGCAGTCTGTACAATTCGTGAAACCCCAAGC
The DNA here is from genome assembly GCA_016712035.1 of Flammeovirgaceae bacterium. GTDB lineage: Bacteria > Bacteroidota > Bacteroidia > Cytophagales > Cyclobacteriaceae > ELB16-189. The sequence continues at coordinate 14,005 of JADJRT010000023.1, forward strand.
GGTATTGCGTACTCACCATCGGGCTCAGTTGTTTTGGCTTCCAACGTACCTGGCACCTTGCTCCAATACAACCCTTTATGCTCCAGCATAACCACAGGATTAGGATCGAGGAAAGCCGCTTTCATCAACCCCTTCATATCGGCTGCGTTGGATGGATACACAACTTTAATCCCGCGTATCGTTAACAAGGTCGATTCAATACTTCCCGAATGATAGGGCCCACCACCTCCATACGCTCCGATGGGGACCCGTATCAAGGATTGAATCGGAAACTTTCCTTTTGTGAGATAACAACTTTTTGATAACTCTTCAACGAGCTGATTCATTGCCGGCCAGATATAATCGGCAAATTGAATTTCAACAATTGGTTTGGCTCCTACGGTCGACATGCCCGCTGTTGATCCTACCAGATAAGCTTCCTGAATGGGTGTATTAAAAACTCTTTCATCCCCATATTTCTGTGCCAGCGTCGCCGCTTCGCGAAAGACACCGCCCAGCCGCTTACCTACATCTTGTCCAGAAAACAATGCCTCGGGATATTCTATTAAAATCTCATCAACCGCATGAAGGGCTGCATCAACCATTGAAATTTTTTCAGCTCCAACCGGTGATCGATTACCCGTCTCTTTTGTTATTGGTGTCGGAGCAAATTCGTGTGAATCAAAATCAAATGGATCGGGATCAGCGGAAGCTAATGCCCGTTGATAATCTTTGTTACTTTCTTTAGAGCATTCTTTTCAACTCTCTTGAATTCATCTTCTGTAGCGCCCTGTTCCATCAAATGTTTTTTCAGCATTTGAATCGGGTCTCGCTGCTGATGATCTTCCAGATCTTCGCCTCGGTACCATTCTTTACGAACACCGGAAGTATGGTGACCCAGCAAGGGACACGTTGCATGAATTAAAATGGGTTGTCTGGTTGAACGCACATAGTTTATTCCCGCTTCAACAGCCTTAAAGGATTCAACAAAATCCGCTCCGTCTACCCTTCTTCTTTCAAGCCCTTTAAAGCCAGCCGCGTATTCATAGGCATCCATAGCGCGCATCTCACTACCGGTGGCCGAGATTCCCCAACCATTATCCTGAATCAAATATAGGATTGGCAATTTTTTGAGAACAGCCATTTGAAGAGCTTCGGCCACTTCGCCTTCCGTTATTGACCCATCACCCAACGAGCATAAGACAATTGGATTTTGCTCGCTCGCCATCAACTTTTGAGATTCCAGATAGGCAATGCCATGGGCCATACCCGTTGCCGGGATCGCTTGCATGCCCGTAGCGGAACTTTGATGGGAATTACCGGAAACCCTTTTCGCCTTAGCGATGGATGCGCATAATAGGTGCGGCCACCAGAAAACGGATCATCTCGTTTCGCTAATAATTGTAACATCAACTCAAACGGCTCAAGCCCCATGGCCAACAGCATGGACTCGTCTCTATAGTAGGGTGTCACATAATCGTGTGCTGTAAGCTGTAATCCAGCAGCTAATTGAATAGCCTCATGGCCGCGCGAAGTACTGTGTACGTACTTACTGCAAATCTCTTTTTTTTCTTCGTAGAGCTCAGCTAAAGATTTCGAAACCTGCATCAACTCGTAGGCCCGCCACAGAAGTTGCTTATCGATAGATTTAATGCTCTCCTTTTGTTTTGTCAAAATTGTCATTTCAAACGATTGTACTCGGCCAAATATACCCATTTTAACCCCTTTAAAGAACACAAAAAGTGATTTCGCAACTCGTTGGCACCCGATAATAGATTAGAGAATCGAAATACTTTTAGAAACTGATTTTTTGATTATCATTCTTGATAAAAATCATCACACTAACTGGATACTTGTCATGGTTTTTCCCTATCTCTTAGCAGTATCTTTATAGTATAAAATTAAAAAAGAGGGATATGAAACTGATGAAAAAATCCAATTTCCCATCTTTATTTAATGAAAGATGGATGACTGACTTCTTTGATACGGATCGTTTCTTCTTCGATAGTGATTTATTGAAGTCGAACACCGTGCCCATGCTGCCACCTGTAAACATTTCCGAACTGGAAAAAGAATTTGTGGTTGAAATGGCTGCTCCAGGAATGGATAAAAAAGATTTTGTGATCGCGCTGGAAAATGGCATGCTGAATATCTCAGCTGAGCACAAAGTTGAAAACGAAGAAAAAGAGAAAGACTTTACTCGCAGAGAGTTTAATTATCAGTCTTTCGCCCGTTCGTTTACTCTTCCTGAAAATGTAAGTGATGATAAAATAGTTGCCAACTATGATAACGGAATTCTAAAACTCCAACTGGGGAAAAAAGTTCTTACCAAAGTTCCGCCCAGAAAAGAAATAGCCGTTCATTGAAAGCAGAGAAAGTGTATTAGTAGCAACCAGACGAGACGTACGATCTTTGAGGCTCTAAAGAACCTACCTGTTATTACTTGACGTGCTGCTCTTACGATTGGTTGTATACGAGAAACCCCGGCAAGCCGGGGTTTCTATTTTAATCGTACTTAAGTACGAAGGGCCAGTACAAATTTTTCAACATCAACCGATAAGTCCGTTGCGGATTTCAACGAAGTAATAAAAGAACTACCTATTATCGCACCTGCTGAATACTCACAAGCCTGCTGGTAGGTCTTCTTATTAGAAATACCAAACCCTATCAAAAAAGGATTTTTTAGTTTCATAGTATCCAGTCTTTCAAAATAACTACACTGCTCGGCACTAAATTCCTGTTTAGCGCCTGTAGTACTGGACGAGGACACGGCATAAATAAATCCTGAACTGAGCGTATCGATTTTTCGAATTCGTTTTTCTGAGGTAGTGGGAGAAATTAAAAAGGAAATGCTCAGGTTTAGCGATTCGCAAAGGCTCTTATAATGAAGTTCGTATTCTTCGAGTGGAAGATCAGGAAGAATAAGTCCGTCCACACCAACTTTCGCTGCATCCTTAAAAATTTCTCTATTCCGTATTGCATCACGGGATTAAGATAACCCATCAACACAACAGGTATTTCTATTTTAGCTCGCAGTTCACTTACCTGCTGCAAAAGCAGCGCCACCGACATACCCTGATCTAAAGCAGCCTTATTGCTTTCCTGTATAGTAGGGCCATCCGCGATGGGATCACTAAAGGGAATTCCAATTTCAATCATATCCACTCCCGCCCTCTTTAAATGTTCGGCTATCGCAATCGTATCCTGCCGTTTAGGGTATCCTGCTGTAAAGAATACGGAAAGAATATTTTTACGCTTCGACTCAAAAAGTTTTGTAATTCTATTTTTCATTTCAATGAGAATAACCTTTAAATAATTTTTCACCTGCCCGAACCGATAGCGGCAATACATTTTGAGCGGGTGGCAAAGGGCACGTTGCATAAGGCGTAAAGGCACAGGGCGGATTATACGATTTATTGAAATCAATGATCGTGTTGCCCGCTGCATCAGGAAGTTTCACATATAAGTATCGCCCCGCAGGATAGGTTTCTTTGGTATTGGTTGAATCACCAAAAATGATAAACCATTCACCCGTCCCTTCGTCTAACGCATCCAGGCGGTATGTCTGACTATTAACATTAAAGACAATAGTAGCCGGTGAAATTTGATCCGTAGTTTGACCTAACACATTGGTTATGCTAATCCTTTTTAGCGCTTCCGGGATCTCTGCTTTGGCTTCTATTCTCCAGGCAGGGTCTACTTCATACCGATTAATACCAGAAAATTCCGCTACGGTTTTACTTTCCATGTCTCTCAAACGGATGCCCACCTGATCATCGCGCTTAATGATAAACCAACGCAACGAACCATGGGTTAGTTGCGCACTCCTTGTTGAATCCGGATGAAAAATAATTTTGTCTTTAACGACACTGGAATCAACCAAAATTTTCGCATTGGCTAATGTATGAATTTCAACTACTCCATTTTTTACCAAAAAATAACCTGCTCGCCCATCAATTTTACCTGCAGGAAAAACGATATCATTAGACTCATCGCTACCAAACGTATTAATACCTTCTTTTAACCAATAGAGTCCGGCCAGATTGAGCCATCCCTTTTCACTCTTCAACTCATCGATCCGCTCACTGTGCCATTGATTGATCTCGTTTGCGTAGGCAATCCGATCAACTTTGTTTTCTGAGGGTTGTGTACAGCTTACGGTTGCCAGTACAAACAAGCTGAATAAGAAACCTTTTAGTATTGTGCTCATATCTTCCGTGATTAGTATTAATATTTTCCCCAGCGAATATAGGTTTCTAAATCTTTATCGCCACGACCCGACAAATTGATTACGACCACATCGTCTGGGTCTAAATCCAACTTGCTTAACGCAGCTATGGCATGTGCCGATTCAATGGCAGGAATGATTCCTTCCAAACGACTTAACTCGATCCCCGCATTCATCGCTTCATCATCGGTAGCACTTAGAAATTGTACCCGACCCGTTTCAAATAAATGTGCATGCAGGGGACCGATACCCGGGTAATCAAGTCCTGCTGAAATAGAATATGGCTCGACCACCTGCCCATCTGCCGTTTGCATTAATAGAGTTTTACTTCCATGAAGCACGCCTGGTTTTCCGAGTGCAGTGGTTGCGGCTGACTCGCCACTATCAATACCTAACCCTGCTGCTTCTACACCCACCAGGTTTACATGTTCGTCCGAAAGAAAATTATAAAATGCGCCCGCTGCATTACTACCACCTCCAATGCAGGCCAACACATAATCCGGATAGGGATTTCCAATTTCTTGTTGCAGTTGTTTTTTTATCTCGGCACTGATAACCGATTGAAAGCGCGCGACCATATCCGGGTATGGATGTGGGCCTACTACGGAACCTATGATATAATGGGTATCGGTTGGATGATTAATCCAGTGCCGCATGGCTTCATTGGTTGCATCTTTTAGGGTCATGTTTCCCGACAAGGCTGGTACCACCTTCGTTCCAAGAATGCGCATGCGCTCACATTAGGGCGTTGCCGTTCCATATCGAGTTTGCCCATAAACACAATACACTCCATGCCCATGAGCGCACATACGGTTGCTGTGGCCACCCCATGCTGACCCGCTCCGGTCTCTGCAATAATTTTTTGTTTGCCTAATCTCTTCGCTAATAAAATCTGGCCAATGGTATTGTTTATTTTATGCGCTCCGGTATGGCATAAGTCTTCACGCTTCAGATAAACAGTCGCTTTATATTTTTCTGATAATCGTTTTGCCAGATACAAGGGTGTTGGCCGGCCTACATAGTCCTTCAATAACTCATGAAATTCCTTTTGGAATCCTTCCTCATAAATAATGCTCAGATACTTTTCGCGTAGTTCCTCTACATTGGGATAAAGCATCTCCGGTATATAGGCACCGCCAAACTGTCCGTAGTACCCGCGTTCATCGACTTGAAAATTCATACTCGTAATTTTTTTATGATGGATAATACTTTACTCTTTTCTTTTCTGCCTGGAGAAATTTCAACACCACTATTTACATCGAGTGCATGAAGATTCATCCCAACAAAGGAATTAAGATCAAGGATGTTTTCGGGGTTGATGCCCCCGCTTAAAAAGAAAGGAATGTTTTGATTATAGTTGTTCAAAATATTCCAATCAAATTTTTTTCCAGTTCCTCCATATTCGACTCCTTTTGTATCGAACAGAAAAAAGTCAACCGTGGTCTCGTATTCATTAGTTATCGCAAAATCAAACTCCGCCCCTACCCGAAACACTTTTATTACAGCTAGCCCCTCACTTTTTATTCGCTTGCAGTACTCCCGTGATTCGTCCCCATGCAATTGAACAAAATCAAGAGAATGTTTCTTCACCAACCTCAGCAAGTTACTGAACGGCTCATTCACAAATACACCCACTCGCTTTATCTCATTCGAAAAATCATCCGGTATCTCGAAATCTTCTCCTACAAAACGGGGTGAGTTCATATAAAAAATAAAACCCATATAATCAGGATTGAGCGCACCGATCTCGCGGATGTTGGCGGCATCGCGCATCCCACAAATTTTTAATCGAATGGAATTTGACTTATCCATATCAACCTTCAGTTTCCATTTCCTTTAATCGGGTTACCAATTCAAGGCATACTTTTTCCGGATTACTGTTTTGCATAAAATTCTGGCCCATTAAAAAACCCTCATAACCATACTTTCGAAGTTCCAGGATTGCTTCCGGTGATTCAATGCCACTTTCACTCACTTTCACAAATGTTTCAGGAATGAACGGAGCCAATTTTTTCGATACTTCTATACTCAGTGTAAATGTTTTCAAATCCCGATTGTTAACCCCAATCATATCTACTTCCAAAAATAAATTAGGATATAATTCCTCCAGCGAATGCACTTCTAATAAAACCTCGAGTCCGAAACTATGGCAAATGCAGTGAACTGCTTTATCTTATCAGCGATAAAGCAGCAGCAATAAGTAAAATAGCATCAGCTCTATTGACTTAGCCTCAACAATCTGATATTCATCAATAATAAAATCCTTTCGTAGGATGGAGCCTGATTATTCTTGCGGGCCACCAACAAATCTTCGTTGCTGCCACCAAAAAATTCTGAATCTGTTAAAACCGAAATGGCAGAAGCTCCGGCATTAAAATATCCACGGGCGATCTGTTCAACAGATACTTGTGCATTGATCACTCCTTGTGACGGGGACTTTCTTTTTATCTCCGCAATGATTCCACTCTTATTTTTATCACTAACCGCGGTCTTCATTTAACGATACCGTTGGGCCTTCAAAGTAAATACTTTTCTCCAGCAACTTTACCGGATGCATAGACTTTAGTGCTTCTACCTCTTTATACTTATGTTGAATGATTTCCTCCAAAATATCCATCTCACTTACTCATTAATTTTTTAAATGCCTGTCAAGAGCCTTGCCGGAATTTAATGCTTCCGGTTGCCTTAACTACCGCAGCCTTGGTAGTCCAGCTTTTCCATCACACAATACAACGCCATCGCGGCATTAGCAATAACAGCCGCATTGTTGCGCATTCGTTCCCTTGTCTTCCAAAATGTTCATAAAAATCTTAGCTGAATCCTCCACGGTTACTTCCACCCTTAATCTCGCGTCGTTTAATTTCGGTAAACCTAAATCAGCGGGTTCCGCTAATCGCTCACCTTCATTCGAGAAAAACTTAAAAGCGCTCGTCAGCGATACTTCATCGTAGCCATCCAGCGAGTGAAGAATCACAAAGTCTTTATCACTATTTTGATAGAGGTATCCATATTGGCGCGCTAACTCCAAACTAAATACACCCACCAATTGTCGCGTTGGAAAAGCTGGATTTACCATCGGTCCTAACATATTAAAAAATGTCTTCACGCCTAGTTCCTTGCGGATAGGCGCCACATTTTTCATGGCCGGATGAAACAAAGGTGCATGCATAAAACAAATATTTGCTGCGATCTAAACTCCGCTTCAGTTCATCACTGTTGTTGGTGAACGTATAACCAAAGTATTCCAACAAATTAGAAGAACCACAAGCCGATGACACACCATAGTTACCATGCTTGGCAACTGGTTGCCCGGCTGCGGCCACTACAAAAGATGAAAGCGTAGAAAGATTGATGGTATTCTTACCATCGCCACCAGTACCACACACATCCATTACGGGTTGATCGAACCGTGTTGCTACACAAAGTTCCAGCATCGCATCGCGAAAGCCTTGCAATTCATCTACCGTAATGCTGCGCATCATATACACCGTCATAAACGCTGCAGTCTGGCTCAGGTTAAATTTACCTTGCGCCAGATCTACCAACACGCGGTGTGCGGTTTCTTCGTAAGACTTCTATGCTCGATCAGTTCAGTTAAAATCTGTTTCATTGTTATTCAATTTTAACGGGAATGTTTCAACCAGTTTTTAATCATGCTTGGGCCCGCGGGTGTCATAATCGATTCCGGATGAAACTGTAAGCCTCGAACATCATATTCAGTATGCCTTAAGCCCATGATCAAACCAGTTTCATTCACAGCGGTTACTTTCAGTGCTTCCGTTAACGTATCTGGTTTTACCGCCCACGAATGATAATGCGTAGCCTGAAATTTTGTATTCACACCTTTAAACAAATATTCGCTTCATCCTATTAATACCAGTTGAGGTTACACCATGCAACACTTATGGAATGTTAAACAACTCCGCCCATACACTTCTGCAATGCCTTGATGCCCCAGGCAAATTCCAAAATACTTTTGAAGCGCCATATTTTATAACCGGCTTTCATAATTCCGGCCTCATCAGGAATACCCGGCCCTGGCGAAAGCAAAATTTTATCATACTTTTTACCTCACCAAATCTAATTTTATCATTGCGATTAATATCCAGCGCATATCCATTCGCCCGAATCATGTGAACCAGGTTGTAAGTAAATGAATCGTAATTATCTAATACCAAAATCTTCATGTCTTATTAAATTTTTTCGTCAGCTGCCACCACTGCTTTGCGCAAGGCTTCCAGTTTATTATTCACTTCCTGCAACTCCTTTCGGCCTTTGATTTCGAAACCACACCCTGCACCAGCCCGGTAAATCAATTCGTTATCCTTACTTAAAAACGTACGAATCATAATAGCATGGTTAAACGAATTATCGAAACCAAGAAAGCCGATGGCTCCACCATAAAAACCACGGTTTACATTTTCGTACTGATCAATCAACTTCATCGCCATATGTTTGGGTGCGCCCGAAAGTGTGCCAGCCGGAAATGTATCGGCAGCCATCTGAATTACCGAAGTCATCGGATTTAAGGTGCCAGTAATTTTGAAACCAAGATGAATTACATGCGAATAGTATTGAATCTCTTTAAACACTCCACCTGCACCGCTTCAGCATTGCGACTCATATCGTTGCGGGCCAGATCAACCAACATAATGTGTTCGGCATTTTCTTTTTCATCTGCCGAAAGGCGTTCGGCTAATTGCGCATCTTCCTGGTCGTTACCCGATCTGCGAAATGTACCTGCAATCGGATAGATGTGGGCCTAACCATTTTTGATTTGAATCTGCGCTTCGGGTGAAGACCCAAACAATTTAAAATTTCCGTAGTCAAAATAAAACAGATACGGTGAAGGATTGATAGACCGAATGGCTCGGTATACATTAAACTCATCGCCTTTAAAGCCCGAAGTAAATCGCCTTGATAATACAATTTGAAATACATCGCCCCGGTAGCAATGCATTTTTCCCTTCTCAATAATCTGAAGAAACTCTGCATCGGTATAATTAGACTGTTCTTCGCTTGTTTGCGTGAATTGAAAAGTGGTGATGCGGTTATTGATAATCAATTGTTCGAGTCTTCTGAGGGTGCTTTCGTTATTATCGCTTTGCAGTTGATGCTCAAACAAAGTCATCTCATTAAAAAAATGATCAACCACAATAACATACCGATACAAGGAATAAAATAGGTCGGGATGATTCGCTTCGGTGGATTGAATAGTGACATCCTCGAAATAGCGTACGGCATCATAGGCCATATAGCCAAAGAGACCATCATGCGGATATTTCGATTGATGGGACGCATCGGACTGAAATGAATTGCGAAAGTTCTCCAGTAGCGCTGGAACGTGAACCGAAGCATCAATTTTTGTTCGATTTGCTGGTTGATTTGGATATCGAATCTCTGCAAACTCATTCGCAACCCGAAAAGTGGCCATCGGTTCGCAACAGATAAATGAAAGACTGTTCTCGTTTCCATGATAGTCCGAACTCTCCAATAAAATGCTACCCGCAAATACATCGCGTAACTTCAGATAGATATTAACCGAGTGATGGTATCGGCCAGTAGGCTTTGGAAGATGTTTTTTAATTTGTAATTCATATTTTAATTGTTTTAAAATAAGAAGGCCCACTGTGAACAGCGGGCCTTCGGCATATAAGTTTTTACATAGCTGGGCTGCTCACCAATCGAATTTCGACTTGTGCCACCACCATGCCATATGAACAGACTTAATCATTTAAGCTTCAGCTTTTTTTTCTTGAGCTTTTTGGGCTTTGCTTCGGCAGCTACGGCACCTTGGCTTCTTTGAAGCAACCTGTTTCAATCTCGCTTTAATTTCACTTTTGTTTCTAGAAACACCAAACGAACCTATCGTCCGTTTGCCTTTTTTAGTTTTTTTATCGCCTCTTCCCATAGGGTAAATTAAAATTTATGGGCAAGTATAACAAAGGGTTTACTTTTCACCAAATCCGTAACATCAATATCTTAAATTTGAATATCCATAAAAACAAAGTCTTTGGATACTTTGTTAAACTATTAGATAATTGATCGTTATGACCAGAAGTATCGAATTAATTGATGCGTTACGTAATACAGCACAAAAAATAGCAAAGAGCCATACGTATCAATGGGGGCATATGGGTTTGTGTAACTGTGGGTTTTTGGCTCAGGAAGTAACTGCATTAACCCAAGACGAAATCCACCGGAGGGCTATGGAGCGACATGGCGACTGGACTGAGCAACTGAGGGACTATTGCCCGACCAGCCACCTACCCATGGATGACATGATCTCCGAATTATTAGACTTTGGATTTACCCGTAATGAATTAAAACAACTTGAAAGATTATCTAACCCGGAAGTTTTGGCTTTGATTCCTATTAGTGAAAGAAACCTAAAACACAATGTAAAATTAGACGTAGTTCGCTATTTAAATACCTGGGCATTCCTTCTGGAGGAAACAGTCTTACACAGCATTCAAATTAACGACCTGCGCTCAGTCGCCAGAGAAACAACCGTTTCCCAAATCGGGTAATTTAAAGAGAATACAATCTTTGGTAGCATTATCCTGATTCGGAAATTGGAACCAGTTTTGAAGAACAGCTTCCTCCACAAGACCAGCCTTTATCAATACCTTGGCGGACGCGAGATTGTCAGCATCGACAAAGGAGCCAATCCTGAAAATACCTGATTCCTTTTTAAGCATCCCGATAAGTTTAACGCTCGCTTCGGTGGCATAGCCATTTCCCCAATGAAGCACTCCCAGTACATAACCAATCTGTGCCTTGCCATTATCATTTAGAAATCCACATCCACCGATGAGCCGGCCATTCGTCTGTAACCGAATGCCATAAGAAAAATCGATAGCTTGCCTCCATCCCTCGATTGTGCGGGTAAGGTAGGCGCGCGTATCTTTAATTGATTGATGCGTAGGCCAGCTAACATATTTGGTACATTCCGGCTTACTCGCATAGGTATAAAAAATTTCTTCTGCATCTTCGTGGCGTAACCTACTCAGGATTAAGCGATCGGTTACCAGGCGTTCCGGAATTTGAATCGATTTTAAATCAGCAGGCATGGGAAAAGAAAACAATATCGTTCATCAATATTTTAAAAAAGAAGCGGAAGGTATAAAAATTCTTGTTCGGATTAATCCCATTCATTTGAAAGGCGCTGAGCTTGTTGTAGAAAATAACACTGTTGAGATCCGTGATCTTGAATTTGATTCAGAAATTTTTGAAGATTTAAAAGTGGATGGATTTGTTGAGGTCAATGCGCTTGAGTTTAATCTCTATCTTGTCGGCTTAGTCTAATATCGCTTTAACTTAACGCTTGTTTGATCTGGTAGTCATTTATTTTATTACCTTTGCGCCCGGCAAATCGGCACGACCAGCTCCTGCTGAACTCCCCCAGGGCCGGAAGGCAGCAAGGGTAGGCGGTTGTAGCGGTGCGATGTTCGGTTTGCCACTTTTTTAAACCTTCTCGATGCAAATTCAGGGAAGGTTTTTTAGTTTTTTGGGTTAATTTTGCCAATTAAACCACTCTTTATGAAGTTCTTTATCGACACTGCCAACTTGTTTGAAATAAAAGAAGCCTATGATCTGGGCGTATTGGATGGCGTAACCACCAACCCTCCCTGATGGCTAAAGAAGGTATTGCGGGTAAGGATAAAATAATGGCACATTATAAAGCCATCTGTAGCATCGTTGATAATAACGTTAGTGCAGAAGTAATTGCCACCGATTTTGACGGCATTATTAAAGAGGGTAAAGAATTAGCAAAAATTGATGACAAGATTGTTGTTAAAGTGCCGATGATCAAAGATGGTATAAAAGCCATTAAGAAATTTACAAGCGAAGGCATCCGTACCAACTGCACTTTAGTTTTTTCACTGGGCCAGGCTTTTTAACCGCCAAAGCGGGGCCAGTTATCTTTCCCTTTATTGGACGATTGGATGATATCTCGCAAGATGGGCTTGACTTGATTGCTCAAATCCGATTGATCTATGACAATTACGGGTATGGCACCGAGATTCTGGCCGCCAGTATTCGCCATACTATCCATTTAATTAAGTGCGCGGAGATTGGTGCCGATGTTGCAACTTGTCCACTCAATGTAATTATGGCCTTATTAAAACATCCGCTTACGGATAGTGGCCTTGAAAAATTTCTGGCTGATCACAAGAAAGCCAATGGATAATTTAACATTTACAAGTTTCGAATTGCGATTTTTGAATTTTGAGTTTAATGTTTTCATCTGACCCGGTAGTTCGAGTAAAAGAAGCAAGCATCTTCCAGGATCATAATACCGTATTGGGCGATATCAGTTTTGATATTGACAAAGGCGAGTTCTTTTTTGATTGGTCGTACAGGATCAGGAAAATCCTCTTTACTTAAAACGCTGTATGCCGATCTGCCCTTGCGCCTGGGCGATATTAGTGTGGCCGGAATTAGCATTCGTGAAATTAAAAGCAATCAAGTTCCTCTTCTCCGGAGAAAAATCGGAATTATCTTTCAGGATTTTCAATTGTTCAACGATCGTACCGTTGGAGAAAATCTGAATTTTGTCATGAAGGCTACAGGCTGGAAAGATGGCGCCCGTATGAAAAACAGACTTGCTGAAGTATTAATGCAGGTTGGCTTAGGCTCTGTGGAAAAAAAGATGCCCCATCAATTATCGGGTGGCGAACAGCAACGGGTAGTTATTGCCCGGGCCTTGATTAATGAACCGCTTATTCTTATTGCGGATGAGCCCACAGGTAATTTAGATCCGGAGGTCTCCAATGGGATTATGAAAATCTTTCAACAAATAAATAAGAGCGGGACCTCCGTGCTGATGGCCACCCATAGCTATGGGCTAATCAAACGATTTCCAGCTCGCGTATTAAAATGCGAAGACGGCAAAATACTGGATAGTAACAAAGATAAATTCGAGCTTAAGAGCGATGAAGATTTTTAGACGGAGGCTGCTGACTCGCGTTGTGACTTTTCCTTTTTAGAATCTTCCAAACTTTCTATTTGTTGATTCAGTAAATCCATTCGAACCAACAAGTTTAAAATCAACGCATCCTTCACCTTCTCGGTAGGATTTATTTTCATCTGCTCTCTCAAAACAAAATACATCGCCTCCAACTTTTCGAGATCCTGGGCGAATGCTTCCTCATCGTTAAAACTTTGGATAGTATGTATCAACTCAACTTTCTGAGCAATTTGTTCACTATAAAAACTTTCGAGATCTGAGAACTCGCCTTGAAGTTTGGCGGTTTCCCGCGAAGGCTTATTGGGTATACTGCTGGCGGTGAATAAATAAACAGATAAACCCAGAAACAGCATGGCTGCCACTCTCCAAATCATTACATTATTCCACAACGACCTTGATTTACCCGGCACGTTGCGTTCGATTTTATTCCAGCTTGAATTCGAGGGCTCGAGATGATCGAATGCCTGCCTGTTGGTGTCAACAAATTCTTTTAATGAATCTTTCATAAAATTCCTCCCTCCAGGAGTTCTTTTAGTTTTTTCTTTGCTCTGTTAAACTGCGATTTTGAGGTAGACTCTGTAATACTCAAAATCTCAGCTATTTCTCCGTGATCGTAACCTTCCAAAAGATACAAAGAAAGCACCGAACGATAGCCGTCTGGCAGGGCCTGAATTGCCGCCCGTACTTTAGCTACCGTAAACGGGAAACCTTCCAGTATATCAACCGCTTCCTCTTCCTTTACATCCCAACGATCATCTTCGGGCATCCTTTCAGGCTTTCGTCTGTTTACGGAGTTGATCGCTTTATTAATTACAATTCGCTTCAGCCATGCTCCAAATGTAGAGTCACCCCGATATCGCTCCAGGTTGTTAAATGCACTGATAAACGCATCCTGAAGTACATCTTCCGCCTCTTCCGCATCGTTCACAATCCGGTAGCCCACGTTATACATACTCCGGCTGTAAAGCTTATAAAGTTTGTAATAGGCTTCCCTATCCCCTTGCCGGCATCGATCAATCAAATCATGATGAATATGTAATGCCGGGGCCTCCAAGCTCTATTCGCTAAGCCCAAAGACTCCGGTTGTACGAATAGGTTGCATACTTATTTAACTTTCGCCAAATTCTGTTTAGCCATAACAAAATCGGGGGCGATGGCCAATGCTTCTTCAAAAAGCTTTTTAGCAGCTGCTTTATCCCCAAATTGTTCCTGAACAGCCAACCCTTTAAGGTTGAGAACGGAAACCTTCATAGGATATTCCTTGGGTTTGTTTTCCACATCGTTAAAAGTCACTTTAAGCGCGTCTAATTCTGGTTTAGCCAGCAAAATATCAATGGTAGCCAGGCATTCCGTAAACCGCTTTAAATCATATTGTAAGAAAGACATTTTGTAAAGCGTATTCACATTATTGGTTAGCAAATAGAGGCTCTCATAATTCTGCAACGAGCGATCCGGTACACCCATCACTTCGTAACCAACCGCAGATATTTCTAGCGCAGGAATGTTTTTAGGATTACGAGCCAACAGTTGTTGAGAAACTAAAACGGCAGAAGCAAATTTCTCATTCTCGTAATAGTAAAAGGCCAGACTAAAAATGAGTGAGTCATTTGCTGGATTTTCGATGATCAAATCGTAAAGCGCATCTTTGGCTACCTCGTAGTCGCTCCATTGAAGAGCGGTAATATACTTTTTATAGAAATGTTCGGTTAAAGGACTTACCGCTTGCTTGGCTGGTTGCGTAGTTGGTGTTTTTGCAGACTCTGCCTTAGCGGGTTGTTTTTGCGTTTGTGCTCCTGCAGCCATGCTCAGGCCACTTATTAAAAAGATAATTACAATGCGTTTCATTTTCAGTTACTGGTTTACTTCGTGAGTTAATCCTTTTTGTTTGCAATTTGTAGTAATAATTCATAGGCCTCCTGGCGATCGTTTCGAATGATTCCTTCCAGAATAGCTTCTTTGATTTCTTCTTTGATTTCTCCAATTATCGGGCCAGGCGGAATATTAAACAATTTTATTATTTCGTCACCCGAAATGGGGGGCTGAAAATTGCGCACCTGGTCACGTGCTTCCAAGTCAATCATCTTCTGCTCTACCTGTTCAAAGTTTTTAAGGTATTTGGCAACCTTATCATTATTCTTAGAGGTTATATCTGCCCGGCAAAGTTTCATCAGCGCATCCACATCATCGCCTGCTTCAAAAAGTAACCTGCGAATAGCTGAATCCGAGACTTCTTTCACCAACGCGATAGGTCGTAAATGCAGGCGGACTAATTTTTGAACAAAGACCATTTTCTCGTTCATGGGCAACTTAAGCCTTCGGAAAATACCAGGCACCATTCGAGCCCCTTTATCTTCATGTCCGTGAAAAGTCCATCCCACCTCCTTATCAAAACGTTTTGTAGCTGGTTTAGCGATGTCGTGTAAAATGGCTGACCACCGCAACCAAAGATCATCGGATACTTTAGAAACATTGTCAAGCACCTGCAGCGTATGAAAGAAATTATCTTTGTGTGCTTTGTTATCCTGATACTCTACCCCATGCAGGGCGATCATCTCCGGAAAAATGTTTAACAATCCGCATTGAAAGAGTAATTTAAAACCGTACGAAGGCACGGGTGATACAATGATTTTATTCAATTCCACGATCACACGCTCCATGGACACGATAGAAAGGCGCTCCGTATTTTTTGTGATCGCCTCAAAGGTATCGGCTTCAATATCAAAATTCAATTGCGCGGCAAACCGGATGGCTCGCATCATTCTTAATGGATCATCCGAAAAAGTAATATTCGGATCGAGGGGTGTTTTGATTAATCTCTCCTTTACATGCTGAACGCCACCAAAGGGGTCAACCAATTCGCCAAACGTTTCTTTATTCAAACTAATGGCCATAGCATTGATGGTGAAATCTCTCCGCTGTTGATCCTCTTCTAATGTTCCATCTTCTACCAAAGGCTTTCTTGAATCTTCGCGATACGATTCTTTGCGTGCGCCTACAAACTCAACTCGCGCTCACCTACTTTAATCATGGCCGTGCCGAAGTTTTTAAAAATAGTAACCGGAACATCGCCCATGTCTTTGGCCACTTGCTGGGCTAGTTTTATACCACTACCCACACACAAAAAATCAATATCCTTGTTTGATCTATTCAGTATCAGATCTCGCACAAAACCACCTACTACATACGTTGGAAACCCCAGTTTGGTGCCTGCCGCTGCAACCGTGGAAAAAACGGTATCTTTATTTAAATGCGTCTTAAAATCCATCCTATCTAAAATGACCCCAAAGGTAAGAAGGAATCAGGAATATGGAGTCACATTAAAAAAAGGCCTACTTCTTAATGAACGTAGGGCATGGAATAAACTTTTCCTTTTTCCTGGTTTTGGCCTGCGCCTGAACGTTCAATTTATATTTGAGGGACTTCATGGGCCCCACCGGAGATAGGGCCTAACTCTGAAACCGTAAAGTCATAACTGTATCCGACCTCCAGTTTTTCAAACTGAAAACCTAAAACCAGCACCAGCGCATCCTGACTAATATTGTCTTTAACATTTTGTTGTACCGGTATACCCCGATACCATAAGCCAATCATGACCGGATCATATAAAAAATGTAGTCCTACATCCAACTGATCGAATTGGGCTTGTCGTTTATAAACAAAGGATGGCGACAAAACCGAGATATGATCTTTCTTAAAAGGGCCCACATATAAGGGAATCCGTACTCCGCCATGGAAACTAGTTTTGATAGGAACTAACGATTCCTCTTCCAGCAAGGATCTGTTGGGTGTGTTAAGGTGGCTGACCGAAAAACCAATCCAGAAGTTTTTATTATACGCTAATACGCCAGAATTAAAGTCGAAGTAACTGGCCGTGTTCAGATTGTAAAGAGCCGGGTCATCACTGGGCGTAGTTCCATCTGCATCAAATTGAAGTTGATCGCCAAATACGAGTTTATTCCAATCGACCGATCGAAAAGCGTACCCAAAATTTAGTCCGGCAGAAACAACCCAGGAATTGGAAATGCTCCACTTATAAGAATATAAGAAATTAAACTGTGATGATTTCATACCGGCCATACCCGCCTGATCGACCATGGCCATAAAACCAATACCGCTGTTGTACTGATTAAGACTATAGTCGTAAGAAAAGGCAGTCGTAACAAATCCGCGGGCAGCGTTAGGCCACTGATTTCTATAATTGGTAATAAAACGATGGTCTTGTGTTGTGCCTGTGAACGCAGGATTCAAATAAAGTGGGGCCGCATAGTATTGCGAGAACTGAGGATCTTGCGCATGCGTAGTCATCCAAATCCAAAAAAATAAAAAAAGGAATGATAATTTTTTCATCAGCGAATCAGGTTTACATCTCCTACCCGTACCACCTGTTCTCCGGTTTCGTAGGAAGCAGCCAGTTTATAGATATACACATCTTGCTGACAAGGCTTTCCTTTATAGGTACCATCCCAACCGAATTCTGGATCGCGGCTTTCAAATAACAAATTGCCCCAGCGATCGAAAATCAACAATTCAAATTCTGCCACGCCCCGCATGAGCGGAAGAAACACATCGTTCTTTCCATCATTACCACCCGCATTACCCTGGCCAGGCGAAAATGCATTGGGTATCAAGACCTGCCCACCCTTCTCTACCTTTACACTATTTTCCTGAATAGTTGTATCGGCACACTCATATTGATTGAATGCAATAAGTTTAACTGTGTAAAATCCTTCTTCTTTATACTTGTGTTCAGGTTCAAATTCATTGGTCGTAGACCCGTCTCCAAAATCCCATATAAAGCGGGTCGCATTAAAACTTCGGTTGTCCGTGTAGAGGATGCCCCCTGGTATATAGATCAATCGGGGTTTAATTTCAAACTGCGCATCGGGACGTGGAAACACTTCGATGATGGCTTGCTTTGTTTCGGTAATTGTTTGACCCGTTATATTAGTCGCGGATAAGGACACCGAATATTTGCCGGGTTGGTAATAGGTGTGTGTTGGATTAATCATGGTTGAGGTCGACTGATCTCCAAAACTCCATTGATAGGTAGACGGATCAGCAAACTGAGAAAGGTTAGTGAAATTAACCGTAAGCGGTGTGCAGCCGGAGGCTGGATCATAACTAAAATTTACCACCGGTGGGATAGCCAGGATTTCAACTTGTTGGGTTTGTGTTTCAATACATACATTATTAGTAACGGTAAGTCGGATTGTATAAACACCATACGTGGAATACGTATGCGCGTTTATTAATGGGTCTGTTGAAGTTTGTCCGTCACCAAAATCCCATTGGTAGGACCACGGTCCGGGATTTGAGTTATTGATAATTGTAACTGTAGATGCAGGCAATGACTGACTTACAGGCGTTGCCATAAAGGATGTATTTATATTATCCTTTTTGGGAACAACGATTGACTGCGTGCTTACTGTGCTTACACAGTTCGCAAAATTTTTGGTGTCCAGAGAAATTTCAGCGGTTATATCCACCCCTGCGGGTGAAGGTCTGTTAAAAGTTTGTTCGATCTCTGATTGTGTAGAGGCCAGGTCTACGGTAGGGATTCCATTTTCAAGTATCCGCCAATGATACGAGGATAATCCCTTCTGCTCTGCTGACGCGCGAATTCGTAAAACGTTGCAATCAAACTGTACCGTGTCAATCTTAAATACAGATGTAGGCACCGGACTGATTCGAATGGTGCGGGTTGAATCGCCAAAGCAACTGGAAGCCAACGTTGTAATGAGTGTAATATTAAAATCCTTTAGCGCCTGGGTGCTGTTCACAAATGGATAAGAAAAATTTGGCATTGTTCCCGAACTGATTTCATCGAGGATGCCAAAGGTGTCACTGATGCGCCAGCGATATTCCGTTGGATTTAAAGACTGCGTTTCCGCATCAACAGAAAAATTGATTGTTTGTGGGGAGCAGTTATCATTAAAGGGAGAATAGTTGGTGGAAAGAAATCCGGAACGAGTTCCTGGAAAGATGGTAATCGCTACGGCACCAGAAACTGTTTCACACGTGTTGATGGTAATGGCGCGAAGTCTTACATCAACCACTTTATTAACGGTTGAACTATTTTCAAATGAATACGTGAATTGGTTTGTAAACGATGGATCGGACGGAGACTGTGTACCTATGGGTAAAAATCCTAAGCCTTGACGTTCGTCACCTTCCCAAACAAACCGATCGATTACATCGGGCTGACCCAACACACTTGTATTGGTAAAGTTGACCGTGAGCACACTACAGCCGGCCGTGACATCGGGTATAAAAGTTGCCAGCGGAATTGCATCCACGATTACGGGTTTAACCAACATTTCCGCACATCCTGAAATACTTGCCGTTACCCGCAACGCCACTTGATACGTACCTCCGCTTCCCAGCGATCGGGTAAAGGTACTTTGATTGTCGTAGGCAGGATCTTTCGTGAAGGTTACTCCATCATAATCAAAATCCCATTCCCGTAAGGAAATCACTTCGCCATTGATGGCTTGCAACGTAGAGCTTTCTACAAAAGAAGTGGCTTGCCCTTCGCACACGCGAGTGGCCGTAAAGAGCGGGACTGGATTTTCAAAAACACGGACCTGTACTTCATCCACGGTTTCGCAAGACGTAACATTGTCGCGAACAATTAAGCGGACTCTATACGTACCGCGATTGATAAACACGTCATCAAAAGGGCCGAGCGGCACAGAAGAAAATGCACCCAAGGGAGGTTCTTGCCTAACCAATACATTGGCTTCATTATAAAATTCCCAGCGCCATTGCGTTGTTGGCGTTACCATACCCAACGAAGTATCATGGAATCTAGCTTCGAACGTATTTAAAGGTGCACTTGAATTCTGACAAAAATCCGCTGCGATTGGATTGTTTGAAAAGTCGGTTACCTGAATCTGCGCAATCAGCGAAGGAGAAATGCTAATTACTTTTTCAATTACGGCTACGCAGTTACCCGCTGCGTTTTGATCACGAACGGAAAGTCTAATTAATTTTTGACCCGAAGTGGGATAGGCAAACGTTGGATTGGTATTGGTTGATATAGACAGAGGTACCCCTACTCCAGTTGGGTTATCGAAAAACTGCCAGGTATTGGCGAACGAAGCGCCTCCAATGGCAGGTGTTTCGTTATCAAAATAAATGTTGTCCCCTACGCAAAAGACAGCTTGAACGGGACCTGCTGAATCCCCCAGCCGCGTAAGGAAATCGGGTTGCGGTGCGGGCACAATAACAATTCGAGCGGTTGTTATTTGTGGCGCATTGTCGCCATTAATTAAATTCCCGGATACGGGATTGAAAGGATTGCCATCCGCCAGGTTGTTATCATAGGCGTTACATTGATTCCAATTCTTAAGAGTAATAATAAACTCTTTCCCTAAATCAGCTGGTGTGGTAACCGGAACATTGATAGGTAAACTAATCTGGCCGGGAGCCAGCACCGGGTAGATTGGATTTTTTGCAGGAGCCGGATTTAAATATGGAAATCCACCTGGCACCAACGAATTAATTCCTATGCCTGGAATCTGCATACCCAGAGGTCCGGTACCATAGAGCCATTGAATCCATCGCGGTTCATTGTTTTCGCGCGTTGCTCTCGGAAAACAATTCCAATCACTGTCATCTGTAAATAATACATCCGTAGCATAGCCCTGACAAACCCTGAAGACGGAAGGATTGATGGAAATCACATCGTTCGTCCACACGATTACCTGGGTATTGATGGGTACTACACTGCCTCTTGGGTTACAGCCATTGGATGCATCAATGACTACATCATACCCACAATTAACCGAAGTATTGGGATAGGTATGTACGAGGTTCACTCCACCAGCCACCACTTGGGTATACGTTTCTTCCGGTGTGCCATCGCCCCAATTAATAAAATATTGAGTACCGGGAACGGAGGATAAGTAAAGTGTTTGAATATTTACCGTAAACGGAGCACACCCCCGACTACTCGTAAGAAACGCAAACCCAGGTTCCATAATTCCGCCACATTGGGAATAGGAACGCACGCTTATTAATGATAGAATGAGAATCGCTACTACAAATAAAATCCTTTTCTGCACCATGCTTTAATTCGATTGAACAATCGATAAAGCCACACCAAGACACCCTTAATAAGGGTAGAAAAGTTATTTCGTTAAACCTGTCGTTTGATTGACAGAATGAAAGGTAAATCTGATAAAATAGAGGACAGGTAGTAGTTACCAACTGAAGAAGTTGGAAGATTTAAACACACTGGACTTCATAAGTTTTTTTGAATTTTGCACGCAAAGCCCAAAGAAAAATGCAAAGATTTGAAGGTTTGCACCAGCCTAGTAAATGATACGGACTACTGATTTAATTCCAGAAACTCTTCTTGGTATTAAAGGTAGGGCAAGGGATCAACCTATTCCGTTTTTGATCCCTTTATGCAAGGGCTTGGCAACAAATTCATAGACGATGGAAATTTCATGTGCACCGCCAGACGTTGTCGATAATTCTGAGATTGTGAAATCGTAGCTATAGCCTACCGTAAAACTGCTTAAGTAAAGCCCCAATGTGAAAATCAATGCATCCTGGTTTACGGTACCTATATAATTTGTCTGAAATGGTTTACCCCGATACCACACTCCGATAGAAATAGGATCGATGTGATAATTCATTCCAAAATCCAATTGACTGATTGGACCCTGTTTTCTAAATATGAATGATGGTGTAAGGTATGATGCGCGGTCTGCTTCTCTGGGGCCGGAAGTTAAAGTAAGTCTTGCTCCCCGTGAATAGTCGTCTTCATGGGCAATCTACTTACATCATTTAAGATGGATAAGTTGGGTTGATTCATATGACTGAAAGCAGCCCCAAGCCATAACGTGCGACTGTAAAAAAGAAAGCCCGACCCAAAATCAAAATATTGTTGATTCCCTAATTTCTGTAAATCCGGATCCAGTGAGATTCCATCATACTCCAACCCATCGCCTAATTGTAATTTACTTCTATCGAGGCCATTAATGCCATACCCAAAATACAAACCCGGAGAGAAAACGATTTTGTCATTCACCCTAACCTTGTAACTATAATTGAGGCCTACCGTTGTTGTTCGCCATCCTGCTGAACCCATTTTATCGGTAGTGGCCAGAAGTCCAAATCCACTCTTCAATTCATCAACAAAAATATCATAGCTCGCTGCATAAGTCACGTAGGCTTGTGGAAGATTAGGCCATTGAATTCTATAATTACTTGTCAGGCGTTGCTGGGGTGTAATACCCGTAAATCCGGGATTTAAATACAGAGGCGAGGCGTAGTATTGCGAGAATTGCGGATCCTGAGCAAAACATGCCGAGGTTATAAAAACCACGCCACATAAAATGTATAAAAATTTCTTCCTGTTCATTACCGATACATATTTAACGAATCATGGTTACATCTCCAATTTGTGTTGACCGCTGACCATCGGACAACCTGACGGTCAGTTTATAAACATACACTCCTGCCTGCATTAATTTTCCATTGGCATCGTATCCATCCCATCCCACACTGGAACTATTGCTTTCAAAGATCAGATTACCCCAACGATCAAAGATTTGCATATTGAATTCGTCCGCTCCTTTTACGATTGGTAAGAACACATCGTTGAACGTTCCGTTACCTCCTGACCCAGCGCCCACATTACCGCCACTTGGTCCGTTTGGATTAGGGGTAAAGGCATTCGGTACCTTGGTTACGCCACCCTGCTTCGCTGTAACTTTGCGACTGAGCGTATCGGTACAAACAACACCCTGACCATGATCGTTACGGGCAATTAACCGAACATCATAGGCACCCTCTACTTTATATACATAAATGGGTTCAACGTCAAAAGAAGTACCGCCATCTCCAAAATCCCAATCGTAATCCGTGGCACCTGTACTGAAGTTAAAGGTTGTCAACTCCGTATCAGGAACAAATACGGTTGTTGGTCTCAAGTCAAACGAGGCTACCGGGTTATCAAATACTTCAAAGTTATCTTGTTGGGTATTGGCCACTTGTCCGGTTAGCGAATTAGACGTAGTAAGGAATATTGAATAGTTTCCTGGGTTTGTAATTTGAAACACGGGCAATGGCGCATTGGATGTGGCGGCAATACGACCATTGCTATCCACTACTCGCCATTCCATCACATCACCGGTAGACGTATTTTCTGTTACCGTGATATTCGATGGGAAGCAACCTCTTAACGGATCGGCCTTAAAGGCTGCAACAAGCGGAAGTAATGGAATATTAATTGTTTTGGTAAACGAACTTTCGCAACCTAAGAAAGCAGCCTCTGCGGCTATGTTCACCACTTTAAGGCTAATATCCCGTGGACCTGGTGAGCTATAATTTACAGGGAAAGGACCAGCGCCATTGCCTGTTGCCGGAGTTGAATTCAATCCAAATGTCCACTCATACCTGAATTGAGTAATATCAATAGGCGTTGAGGTGTTTGTGAAGGTAACGGTTGAATTTCCACCAATAAACGGAGGTATTGTTCCTTCGTCAAATCCTGCGGTAATCGCTCTATAAACTGTAATCGGAATTACTACATCCGCAGCCGGACAATTTCCATTGTTCGCCTGATACACCACCTCATAGATAATCGGATTAGTTGTCGATGTATTTACAAAATTGTAATTGACCGTAGGCGTGTTTCTGATGTCAATTTGCCGTTGCTGTTCCTTGCACGCGATAGAACCAGGTATGTGATGTGGCTCCAAAACTTTGGTTAAAGAATTGAATATTTTCACCACTACAAATCTCCGAACGATCCGGGAAGGCATTGGTAATGATACTTGGGAACACCGTCACATTGTTCGTCTGTGTTTTAAAGCATCCCGGGAACGGTGCTGGTAATTCCGTTCTCAACGTCACCTTATAGGTGATAGCCGCATTCGGATTTGGGTTCGTGAACACATGAGATATTGTGTTATTCGGAATGGTGGTAGCAGCCAGGAATACTTCGTCTGGAGCCCCATCAAACCATTGCCAAGTATATTGTGTCCCTGCCACCTGATTAAACTGGAAGGTCGCATTGTATGGACCGCAAGAGGAAGCCGGCCCGACAATACTAAAGTTTGCATCCGTCTCACCCACTGTTACGGTTTCTGATTGGCCCACTGGGGTGAACAAACAATTGAATGCATCTCTTGCTGATACGAGCGTGTACGTAGTTGTAGCCGCTGGGGTAACCTGAATAACTTTAAAGTTACCGGCATTATTTACCGTGATATCCGAAGTACCGTCATTGTACACTAACTGGAAAGGAGCCTGACCATCGAGTTGAATAATCAGGAACTCGGAACTTCCTTTACAAATACTGGAGCTTGGATTTACAAACAAGGCGTCCATTTGAGGAGAAACCGTTACAATCAAGATCTTCTGATCGCCCAAACATGCACCAGGGCCCGTAGGTGTAATCGTATAGGTAAGGCTAGCCTGAGATCCGGTTGTATTAGTAAGTGGCTGATTGATAACATTACCAGACCCAACCGGAGGAACCCCCAACCCACTCGGATCATCCACTACCCAATCAAACGTAGTTCCCGCCACCGTACTGTTAAGCGGTACATTTAAGGTTGCTCCATGACAAACCGTTGTCATGTTTGGTAAGCCGACAATCGCTGGTTTTGGATTTACAACAACATTAACAAGAATGGGCGTACCATTACATCCATTCACTCTTGGTGTAACTGTATAGGTAACTGTTTCAGGAATAGTGCCATTATTAAACAACGTCTGGAAGATTAGATTGCCTGCGCCATTGCTTTCACCCACTATGGTTACGGGCGCTGAAACCGTCCACGTAGCCACGGTATTGGCAACATCCGGAGTAAGCGTGATGTTGACAAAGTCACCACTACAAATATCGGGTTGTGCACTAGCTATAATAGTAGGCAATGGATTAACTGTAATCGTTACCACCACGTTGTCACCCGCGCATCCTAAACCACCAATGATTCTAGGTTGGAACGTATAGGTTACGGTTTGCGAAGTGACCGTTGGATTATCAAGAACATCGGCCAACGATGATCCCGGGTTGAATAAAGTACCCACAGCCGACATGCCCGTAACACCCCCTGTAGCATTGGCGCTTAGCAGTTCAAATCGAACATTACCAGCCGATGGTACAGTATTGCTATTGAGAGCAACAGCTGTCGCTATTCCTTCGCACACCGTTTGGATAGAAGGGGTAGCAATCAATTTTGGTTTAGGCTCTACCGTAACTACAACATCTACAGCCGGAGGGAGGCTTGAACAGCCAGCTCCATTGCGAGCGCCATTGGCTACAGCACTTATTGAATAAGTAACCGTAGCCGGGTTGTCCGAATTATTTACGAGAGCATCTTCAATCTTATAGTTTTCCGGAAGATTATTCAATGCTGGAACAAAACCACTGATTAATCCACCTACAGAAGAAACAGCTGTATAGTTAAAAGTCACCACGCCCGATGTTGGATTGGTAGGCGAGATCAGATCAATATTAGTAAGCGCGGTGCTACAAATTGCGGGTGCATTATTGACAGGTGCAGCAATGACTTCCGGCTCTACGGTGAGAATAATATTTCTAATGGGTCCCAGACAGGGCGCGCCAGAAACTGCCTGTACACCATACGTTACCGTTAATGGATCATTCGTAGGATTTTGGAATTGATCGGCCTGAATATCATTAGCTGTAACTCCATTACGAGGGAAAACTGGATTTCCTGCGGTTCGAACAAGGCCTGCCTGCACGGTAATGGTAACCACGTTATAGGAAGCAGCCGCTACACTTACCGGTGACGTTTCCGTTGCAAAGACAATACCAGCGGTACCCTCCGAACAAACGGTTCTATTTAGATTGTCATCCACCGCAGGGGCAGCGTCAACAGTAAATACTACGGTTTGATCTTGTCCGCGGCAACCGCCAGCAATAGGAACTATGGTATAGGTAACCAATAGCGGACCGTTGGTTGTATTCGTGAACGTATCATTCGACAAGAAGTCTGATTGACCACCCGCCAAGTTTGCTACATATAACCCAAGGCCGGCATTGCTACCGCCTGCTACCAAAGCTGGAGCTTTTACAATATTCTTTAATTCAAATTGCGTAGTTAATGTTGATCCACCTGCCGGGCCAACAATAATTCCGGAGGGCACATCGCTACAAAGGTTCGCTGCCCCTGGCGTCATGATTGGTTCAGGATTAATCGTCAGGTTAATAAACTCAGACTGCCCTTCACACATGGCTGGGCTAATGCCAACCATCTCATAGACAACTATAACCGGAGCTGCCGTTGTATTGGTGAATTTATCATTCCTGATTAAGTTGATATTGCCCGTAGTGCCCGCTACTGTATTCAACGGATCCGCTGTGATCGTTCCCGGCACAACAACCCCAACCAATCGGTATGAATTCGCAGCCACTGAGGTTCCATTTGTGCTTAAAATAATTCCTGAAATCTCACGACTACATACGGTATTGTCTAAGGCCGAATTTACAACAGGTTCCGGATTAACCGTTAACTCAACAATCTTCGGATCACCCACACAACCATTTGTTCCATGAGGCGTAATTGTATAAATCACTTTTAATGGAATGGCTGTTACGTTTTGGAAAGCATCAGCTAGTAACGCATTGTCAGCTAATCCAAGGCCAGTAGTGGCTACACCTGTCAAGGCCGGATCCACCACCGCTGAGATATCATAGTTAGAGGCACCAATGGAAATCGCATTAGTATTTAACAACGTATTATAAGGCAGTCCACTACATACAATTGCATTCAAATTGGTCGCAACTACAGGTTCTGGCAGAATAGGGACAGTAATCACAAATGGATCACCTACACAAGTTCCAGCCGTTGGTATAATTGTGTAGGTAGCATTAAGTATTGCATTTCCTGTATTGGTAAGTGTTCCGTTAATCGAACCCGTACCCGCAGCTGGCGGAGGCAGACCTCCTACCGTAAGACCAGGTTGGTACGTGGCCGTCCAGGTGAATGTCGCAATAACGCCATTTGTAATATCTGCCTGAGGATTAAATGCAAAGGCTACATCGGAACAAACATCAAGTTTTGTTACATCGGCCCCAACCGGTTTAGAGCTAATCGTGACTGCATAGGTAAAGGGCGTTCCTGCGCAACTATTTGCCGAGCTAAATGGTGTGATCGTGTAGGTTACTGTAACATCAACTCCTGTGGAGTTTATATAAGAATCTGTAATCGGAAGATTATCTGCCACTACCCTATCTGGGGCTGGTGGCACGTTGAAAGGATCGGAGGAAGACTGAATAGGTAAATACGCTAGGTACCGCATTTCCGAGCGTATTTATATTCTGTGTTTGAATATTGTAATTCAGAGCCGTGCTACAAACAGGATCTACCACATTGGCTCCAACCGGTTCAGGATGAACGGTTACCTTGAATGTGAAAACAGAACCCTCGCAATCATCAGCCAAACTTACCGGAGTTACTGTATACGTAATCTCTACATCGGCATTGGTTGTGTTTGTGTAAACATCTCCAATGACTGCAGTAGACGCTACGTTTCTGTTAGGTCCTGGAGGAACAGCTAATGCATTATTGGATGTTACTGAATACTTAAACTTACTAGGCACACTATTACCTGTTCCCACTGTGTTAATCACATCTTGTAAATCAAAGTTTACAGGAACATCGCTACAGCGTTGAGCTACCGTATTAGGCCCTAACGGTTCTGGATGAATAGTAACTACCACATCAAATGGCGAGCCCTGGCAATTTCTGTCGTACTGAATGGAGTAATCGTATAGGTGATCAATACATCTACACTCGTTCTATTGGTATAGGTATCTGTGATTGCCGCATTACTCGCTACCGGTCTGTTTTTACCCGCTACGGATACGTTACCCGGATCGGAAGATACAACTGTATATGTAAACTGACTAGCAACCGAATTTCCTAAGAGGTTTATATTCCTCGTTTGGATATTGTAATTGATTTGTTCATCACTACACACAGCATCTGTATCGGCTAAACCAATTGGTTCCGGCCTAACGGTAACTGACACGGTAAATGCATCACCAATACAGCCATTCGCACTGGTTGGGATGATGGTGTAAACCACTACCTGATTTGATCCGGTAACATTATTCAGAATATCATTGATCACCGAAGTATTGGCTGCAACAAGAGTTTCTCCGGTTACACTTGGATTATCTGTCGCTACCCATGAATAGGTTGTGCCTGCTACTAAATTATTACCTCCAGCGCCAATGTTGGCGATGTTAGTGGCTAAATCATAGTTAACCGTTGCATCACTGCATACAATAGGCAAGGGATCATTAAATCCTTTCGGCTCCGGCCTCACGGTAACTGATACGGTGAACGGATCGCCTACACAACCTTGCGAACTTGTCGGGATGACTGTGTACACAACAATCTGATCGGCATTGGTTATATTATTCAGGATATCGGTAATGGTTCCACTTGCGACCGCAACGGTACTTTCACCACTTACGCTTGCATTAGCAGCAGCCACCCAACTATAGGTAGTGCCCAAAATAAGATTATTTCCCCGGCTACTGTATTGGAAATATTAGACAACAAGGAATAACCGACAGCAGCATCACTGCATATCACTGTGGAGGCATCATTGAAACCACGAGGTTCTGGTCTTACCGTAATGGATACCGTAAATGGATCGCCCGCGCAACCATTGTTACTGGTTGCTGTAACTGTGTAAACAACCACCTGATCGACATTGGTGATATTGTTTAACACATCATTGATAACTATTGCCGTTCCAGGAACGACTGTCGTTTCTCCGGAAACATTTGGATTATCGACCGCTAACCAGCTATAGGTTGTACCAATCATAAGTTATTTCCACCGGAACCGGTGTTGGCAATATTGGTAGTGAGGTCATAATTCACATTGGCATCACTGCAAATCGTTTTGATATCATCAAAACCTCTTGGCTCCGGACGAACCGTAACCGAAACGATGAAAGGATTTCCATCGCATCCCAGCGCACTGGTTGGTGTAACGGTATACACCACCACCTGATTCACATTGGTGATATTATTTAGTACATCATTGAGGGTTGCCCCTACCTGAGGTACGGTACTTTCACCACCCACGTTAGCATTAGCTGTTGCCACCCAACTGTAGGTGGTACCTGCCACTAAATTATTTCCTCCTGAAATTGTGTTGGCAATGTTTGCTGCCAAATTATAATTGACGCTGGCATCACTACATACCACCGGTGTGTTATCATTGAACCCGCGAGGCTCTGGCTGAACGGTAACGGAAACTGTGAATGGGTTGCCCACGCAACCATTAGCACTGGTTGCCGTTACCGTATACACTACTATCTGATTCGAGGTGGTAACGTTGTTTATCACATCTGTGATTGTAGCGGTTGTTCCGCTGCCCTCTCCCGTTACAAATGCATTGGGGGCAGAAATCCAGGAATAGGTTGTTCCTACTATTAAGTTATTTCCACCCAAACCAACATTGGCTATGTTTGCTGTCAGATCATAATTAAAGGCCACATCGCTACAGGCAAGCGGTGTTGCATCGTTGAAGCCTTTGGGCTCAGGACGTATTGTAACCTAAACTGTAAACGGATCCCCTACACATCCATCCGAACTGGTTGCTGTTACTGTATACACAACTACTTCATCCGCATTCGTTATGTTATTAATGACATCTGTTATTGTCGATGCTGTACCCGGTATAGCAAAACTTTCTCCCGTTGTATTTGGATTATCTGCAGCCAGCCATTGATAAGTTGTACCGGTAACCAGATTGTTTCCACCCAATCCGATGTTGGAAATATTCGCTACCAGATTGTAATTAACAGCAACATCGCTACACACAATCGGGCTATTGTCATTGAAACCACGTGGTTCAGGACGAACGGTGACTGACACCGTGAAAAGATTCCCTACGCAACCATTGGCACTGGTTGGAGTAATCGAATAAACAACAATTTGATTTGCATTCGTAACGTTATTTAATGCATCATTAATAATGCTTCCAGCCTGCGCAGCAGTACTTTCACCCGTAACATTCGGGTTGCTGGCAGCTATCCAACTATAGGTTGTACCAACAGTAAGATTATTACCACCCAACCCTACGTTGCCTACGTTTGTGCTTAAATCGTAGTTAACTGTCGCATCACTACAAATTATTGGTGTCGCATCATTGTATCC
The DNA here is from genome assembly GCA_016712035.1 of Flammeovirgaceae bacterium. GTDB lineage: Bacteria > Bacteroidota > Bacteroidia > Cytophagales > Cyclobacteriaceae > ELB16-189. The sequence continues at coordinate 44,356 of JADJRT010000023.1, forward strand.
ACGTGGTTCCGGGCGAACTGTTACAGACACCGTGAACGGGTTGCCGACACAACTGGTATTGGTAGGCGTGACCGTATACACTACGATCTGATCTGCATTGGTTACGTTGTTCAAGACATCGGTAATCGTGCCACCAGCCACTGCTGCCGTACTTTCCCCACTCACATTTCCATTTGCCGCGGCTATCCAACTGTATGTTGTCCCCACAATAAGATTATTACCACCAGCTCCGGTGTTTGAAATATTGGCAAGTAGAGAATATCCGACTGCCGAATCGCTACAGATAACTGTTGAAGGATCGTTGAATCCCTGGGGTTCAGGGCGAACTGTGACCGAAACTGTAAATGGATCACCAATACATCCATTAGTACTAGTTGGTGTTACCGTATAAACAACTACCTCATTACCATTCGTAACGTTATTAACAACGTCATTGATGATGCTGCCGTTTTTTGCAACCGTACTTTCGCCCGTAACATTCAGGTTATCGGCCGCAATCCAGCTATAGGTAGTACCCACTGCTAAATTGTTTCCACCAGAAGCGGTATTTGTAATATTAGAAACCAGATCATAGTTAATCGCTACATCACTACATACCGAAGGGGTGTTATCATTGAATCCCCTTGGCTCAGGTCTTACATTTACTGAAACGGTAAATGGATTCCCAACACAACCATCCAGGGCTGGTTGGTGTTATCGTATAGACAACCACTTCATTTCCGTTGGTGCTATTGGTGAGAAGATCTGTAATAACAGAACCCGCCTGAGCTACGGTACTTTCTCCACCCACATTTCCATTTGAAGCTGCGATCCAACTGTACGTTGTTCCTGCAATCAGGTTATTTCCACCTAGACCAATGTTTGCTACATTCAGACTCAAATCATAATTAACTACCGCATCGCTACACACAATTGGGGTATTGTCATTAAATCCACGAGGTTCAGGTTGCACGGTTACTGATACTGTAAACACATTTCCTACACAACCATTACCACTTGGTGGCCGTTACTGTGTAAATACTACCTGATTGCCATTAGTTACATTGTTCAAAACATCTGTAATTGTTGCTCCGGTTTGAGGGCAACGTACTCTCCTCCCTACACTTGCATTGTTTGCGGCTACCAATTGTAGGTAGTTCCAAAGTCAGATTATTACCTCCTAGACCCACATTAGCTACGTTGGCAGACAGACCATACCCAACGGCTATATCACTGCACACCAAAGCCGTATCATCAAAACCTCTGGGTTCCGGACGCACTGTAACTGATACAGTAAATGGATTACCGATACAACCATCCGCACTGGTAGGTGTTATTGTATAAACGACAATCTCATTCGCACTCGTTACATTATTAACAACATCATTGATGATGTTCCCGACTTAGCAACCAGACTTTCGCCTGTCACGTTGATGTTATCCGCTGCGATCCAACTATACGTTGTTCCGATGGCAAGATTATTACCGCCTAACCCTACGTTGGTGATGTTGCTGACTAAATCATAATTAACGCTTGCATCGCTGCAGACAATCGGGCTATTATCGTTATACCCTCTAGGCTCAGGTCGAACTGTTACCGAAACGGTAAAAGGATTACCGATACATCCAGCAGCACTGGTTGGCGTTACTGTATAAACTACTAATTGATTTGAATTCGTTACATTATTATGGAACATCGTTAATAACCGGGCCTGCCTGTGCAACTGTACTTTCTCCACCGACAGTAGCGTTGTTTGCTGCAATCCAACTGTAGGTTGTTCCGGTTATCAGGTTATTTCCACCAAGGCCTACATTAGCAATGTTGGCACTCAAGTCATAGGCAAGTGCAACATCACTACAGACGATTGGCGTAGCATCATCATGTCCTTTTGGTTCAGGTTGTACCGTTACTGAAACCGTAAACGGATTTCCAACACAGCCATTGGAACTGGTTGGTGATACTGTGTACACAACAATCTGATCGCTGTTTGTAATGTTGTTCAGAACATCCGTTATGGTTCCTGTTGATTGGGACGAGGTACTTTCTCCTGTTACACTGCCATTCGGGGCGGCTATCCAGGTGTACGTTGTTCCCGCAGTCAGATTGTTTCCCCCTGATCCGATATTAGCAATATTTGTATTTAACACATACCCTACTGCTGCATCGCTGCAGATCAACGGACTGGCATCATTAAACCCTTGTGGTTCGGGGCGCACCGTTACTGAAACCGTAAAGGGATCGCCTGCGCAGCCATTGGAACTTGTTGCGATAACCGTATATACGACTACCTGATCGGAGTTGGTTACATTGTTTAGTACATTATTAATAACCGATCCGGTGCCATTGTTTTCTCCACCCACATTGGGATTCGCTGCTACAGTCCAGGCATACGTAGTACTGCTGATTAATCCATTGCCCCCTAATCCAGTGTTAAGGATGTTTGCCTCAATGTTGTAATTAACATTGGCATCGCTACAAATTAAAGGAGAGGGATCATTAAAACCTTTGGGCTCAGGGCGGATAGTGACGGAAACTGTAAAAGGGGTTCCTCCACATCCATTCGTACTGGTTGGCGTAACTGTATACACCACAACCTGGCTACTATTGGTAATGTTATTGATTACATCAGTAATAATCGGACCAGCCTGTGCAACCGTACTTTCACCTGTTACCGTAGGGTTTGCCGCAGCAATCCAGCTATAGGTAGTTCCTACCGTCAAATTGTTACCACCGGCACCGATATTGGCAATGTTTGCCACCAGGTCATAATTAAAGGCTACATCGCTACAGGCAACCGGACTGGCATCATTAAAACCAACCGGTTCTGGCTGAACCGTTATATCAACTGTGAATGTTGCACCCACACAACCCGCACCACTGGTAGGAGTCACCGTATAACGAACTACCTGATTCCCATTCGTAGTTGCGCAGTACATCGGTGATTATTTTTCCTGATTGAGCAAGTGTACTTTCACCCGACACGCTGCCATTCGCGGTAGCTATCCAACTGTAGGTATTGCCAGCAATTAAATTATTCCCAAGCGTGGCAATGTTCGCTTCTAAATCATATCCCGCGGCCAGGCCACTGCAAACAATGGGTATATTATCGTTTGCTCCTACCCAGGTTGTGGATTAACCGTTATCGCAATGCTTACAGGAGCACCGGGACACGCAGCACCGCTCGTGGGTGTAATCACATAATTAACAACAATGGGTGCATTGGAAAGATTGACCAGAATATCATTAATATGAATGTGCCGCTACTCCCATAGGGATGTTAACGCCACCTGATGCAGGGCCTCCACAGTAAAATTCTGTGGTGTACCCGGACAATTATCTGGCCCTGGTCCGATCGGTGTTATCCGATAGGTAACGGTTGCATTTACTCCGGAAGAATTGAATAACGTTTGATTGATGGAAAGTACCCCATTGGCAAGGTCGCCCAGTATCGCACCAAGTACTGATCCGGTAACATTGATCACCTCCCAGTTATAGGTTGTACCTACAATGTTTGAGGTGATCGTGTGCGCAACAGAAACATCTGTGCCGCTACACACCGTGCGCGAGCTCACGGAAGTAATGGTCGGCCGTTAACTACGGTTACCGGAAATGGATCAGCTGCTGGCGATAAACATCCATTTCCTGAAGACTGAACAACAGTAACATTTCCAGAAAACGTACTCATTTGCACAGTAATTGTGTTGATATTAACTGGGGCAGAAATGATAGTGGCTCCTGGTGGTAATGACCAACTGTATGTACTACCTCCAACAAATGGAACAGAGAACACGGCATTATTCGTATTGGAACAAACTGAAGATGGTCCTGTAATATTGGTTTTGGTGGTGATCCTTCAACCACACAATTGGTTGTGATAGTAGTTCCGTCACACACTGCTGTGCCTAAAGTTTCCTTTACTGAAATGGGAAGTCCGGTTGGGTAAAGCGTAGCTGGGGAAATATCTGACCATTGTGCCGTTCCACCTGACACGGGCATGTCCCACTAGAAAGCTGGTCCCCGTGAATTCACAAGTGTGCAACAGTTTGTGTTGGTATCGAATTTTGCAGACGAAGGATAATAAAGAATCCAGATGTTCCAGTTAGTGGTTCAAATTCACCAAGATATGATACCGGAGGTATTGTCCAAGTATAGGTAGATCCAGGATTTAAAGTAGGATCAATTTGCAAAGTACCAGATTTGAACTGGCACAGACTGTATATGTTGCTCCAAGCGGTTACCTGAACCATCTCTGATTTGATTAGCATTCGGACGAGCCTGATAGTCGAGGTTGAGTGTAGCCGCCCGAAAACACTGAGGGGTAGCTGGCGTTGTGTCAATTACTTTTGCATGAAGCGTTACATCTGCATTGATCGAATAATTTTGCTCGGCACCAATTGCGGCTCCGGGAGGGATTAGAAAACCTGGTGTAAGGCTGGGATCTGTATACCATTCTATGTCTCGGTTTACCATAGAACCTCCGGCAATAGCTAACTCAAAATTCTGAAGATTAATTGGAGAGGCAACTGCGAGCCGGGAGGAAAATTTTCACAAATCTGAACCGATTGATTGCTAACACGGGGAGCGTCGGACGGTAAATATTAGTGTACCATCATTTATGCCAACCGTAACTGTATTACTGACTCTTGTAAAATCGTGCCATTCCATTAGTCACGATTATAGGGGCAACTATCTGGTTGGTACCTGCTATTCTATCTGCTGCAGTCGGATAATACCTAACAACAGTATTTGCTGGTGATCCACCCATTACCCCTGCGTCAAAACCAGTAAGGTTTACATTAGCTGTGGAGGCACCGGTAAAAACATCTTCACAGAGAATTGGGGTTAAGTTATTGACAATAGGAAGCGGATTTACCGTTAAGATAATATCGTCACTGGTAGGAGCACAGACCGTTAAAAAAACTGGTTGCCGTCCAGCGTAAGGTAGTTACAATGGCTGCCCCCAGGTGGGTTTGAGGCAATCCAGTTACCGTTGAGATTGGACTATTAGGACTTGTAATCACAATGGTTCCGATCGGACCAACAACTGACCAGGTGCCTGTTCCACCATTGTTAACAGCGGTTGCTGCCAAAGTAGCGCTGGTAGCACAAAGTAAAGGCTGATCGGGGCCTGCAGCAGCTGGTGTTGGCCTTAAATCCTGCGTTTGCGTGACAGCTCTGCCCGTTGTCCTAAAAGCAGTTGTGGCCGTATTCGCGTAAAAGGCCATAAAAGTAGCCGTTGCAGATGTGTTGGGAGTAAAAGTTCTATTATTGGTTCCACTCTCCGCTCCGGCACCCGGTACAGCCGCAACAAAAGATGCCAGATTGGGTCCTGCTGTCGACCATTCTATTTCAAAGCCAGCTCCCGGATCATCCACTGAAAGTGCTACTCCAGTCCCAGGTACACTACAAGCCGTTGCGTTAACCGGCCCAATGGGAACTGCGGGCGTGGATTAATAATTAAATCGGTCCGTTGATAGGAACCGCTCCCGCGCAAAAGCGTAACCGTATTTTGGATGGCGGTAATCACAACCTGATAGCCGGCTGGGTCATTGGAACCACCAAATTGGGCGTATGTAGGCGCTAAATTCACCACCCCTGCCGCTGAGGAATTACCCGTGAAATTAATTGAACCTGGTAAAAAGGCAGCTGTACTAACTCTAAACAACCGATACGTTATGGCATAATTCTCAATTTGATCTGGTAATAAATTCAGAATTGCGTCAGGCGGATTTGTTGCTCCGCCATCATCGCATACAGGTGCCTGCGCGGTAAAAGTCTCTACGGAAGGCGGTGCTGTTAATTGAACGTTAACAGTAGCTGGTCCACCCAGGGATGTACCTGAACACGTATTGAAATCTGTTAACGATGTCTTGGTGTGCGTAGTGTTAACACCCAGGTTGGGAGCAGGAATGGTATAGGTGGTTGTTGGATGGCCCACTACAACAATAGGGGCACCGATGCTACCGTAATTGTAAAATTAAACAAGAGCGGTTCCTGTTAAGAAGTCCATACGATATCCGCGCCGGAACTCCACCACAAACAGGTCGCCCGCTTACGGTAGCTGTCGGAAGCGGGTTTACCAAAACATTAGTGGGATCGGATAAAGGACCTACGCAAAAAGACGTTGCGATACCCAATGGCTCCACCGTGTAGGCTCCACTTTGAACCGCAGTGGATAAAACGATATTATTTGCCGTTATACCTGTGAAAACAGCATCCTTATACCATCGATAAGAGGCTGCCAAAGCCACCGACATTACTGGCAGTTAATGTCACACTACCCCACCACAAAAGGTTGTTGGCCCAGAAGCAGCGATGGTGGGTTTGGGTGGAATGGGATTAACAATAATGGTAGCAACCGGACTATAAATGGGTGCGCAAACACCGTTTTTGAATTACAGCGCGATATCGATAGGTGGTTTGAACACCCGCTACAAGCGGCACCACTGGTGTTATGGGATTGCCAACACCTAAAGTACCATCTGCCACAAAACCACCTGCATTAATTGCTCTTTCCCAACCTTGTATCGTGCCACGGCCTGGGGTCCACGTAATACTGGCTACTACCGCACCATCACAAATTGTTTGAGTGGCTGGTGCAATGGTTCCTGCTTGTGATGGACCAAATACCGTAACAGTAACGTCTCTAAAGTTTGAAGGGCAAGTCAGACCAGTAGAATATATACTTCGAACTCTAATTTTTCTTATACGTGTTATATAAGCTCCAGGAACCGGAAAATTGACTAAGGCCGTTCTACCATCTGCTTCGAGGCACAATTGTAACATCAGCAATTGGAACGTCTGCATTATCGGTTGCAATCCACTCATACTGGGTCGCTCCGCCTATTGGCCGACGGGTGAAGTGGACGGAAGTTGATATATTACATTAATGTCACCCTGACATACTTGGTAGAAAGATGTTGAAAAAGCCGATGGTGTTGCCAACGGACTTTCCTTAACAGTTATTGTTGTTTCTTGCCGGGTCACTGAGCCTACGAGACTGTTCCAGTCGTTACCCTTTCGTATTGAGCCCAAACCACATAGACCAGGCGTTCCGCCATTTGGTACTGGTGTTATACCTGCAGTTGCGGCAGATAAAGTATTAGTATTACCTGGGCGCGTAGCTACTAAGGCCCCGATTACGCCAGCATTATCGTCATACCATCGAACGGGTTACTAGCGCCTCCATAACTAATTTGGAATGTCGGTAAGCACTTCCCTGACAAATATCTTTTGGAAGAGCTGTCGGAATAGGTGGTTCCTGAACAAGGATAATTTCAGAAAAGTCGTTATGGGGTCTGCATCCCCGTTAATTAAGTCAGCCGTTGTTGGCGACAAGCCGTAGCAGGGAAATTCTGGTCCCTTATATCATTATCATAAGGATTACAAATATTCCACATCCAAAGCGTAACCCGAAACCGATTATCTGGCCCAAATACGTTCGTGTTTAAAACATTGATATTGAAAGATGGAGGCAACGCTGTTGTTTCATCCACCGTAGCTGGTAAAATTACTATTGGGCCACGATATGCGGTTGCAAATGTTGTAATCGTACCACCACCGGGAAGAAAGGGTTTGCACCCACCGGGAGGTTGGTGTACCGGGGAGGATTACTACTTGTACTTTATCCATGAAATCAGCTGCACCGAAGTTGGTACCGTATTC
>JADJRT010000024.1 GCA_016712035.1 Flammeovirgaceae bacterium
TAATCAAAAGCCAATTTTGGCTGAAGAGATTATTGCCGAAGAAGCTAATCTTCGTGAACAATTTAAACAAGACAACTTAGTAGTGGACGAAGATATTTTATCTGCCACAATTGACGAAATCGGTTATAAAGATCGCTTGTTTGTTCAGCAGCTTAAGTTCATCGATGTTAAGGATAAGAGAATATTTATTGCTATCAGAGACTATTTTCGTGCCTTCGAACAGCGTTCAAGATGGGTCAGAGAGTAACTACTTCAAGTTGGAGAATTGGATATATATGAGACTCGCTTGAGGGAGGAATGGGAAATTCGTTTTGAGCAATTACGTGATCAGATGGGCGATCAAACTGCCGAAAACGAAAAGCGACGTCTCGCACGAGAGTTATATTCTTGGATAGAGACAGGTGACCTTCAACAAATTCGCCCTCAAGTAAATGAACCATCCATGGCTAGAGGTTCTTACCATATACTCTCAGATAATCAGGTTGTTGGATGGCACCCAGAGTTTACGCAAAGGCTAATGCAATTGATAGGTGTTGGTGGATAAATTGGTGGATAAATGAGATCATGGTCAACTCGTTCAAAAGAAGCAGCAAATTTATTCAATCCAGCCTTTTGTTGCGCTATATTAAGTGCAACAGTAAGTAATTATTCTCAACAAGATAACCTTGGAATGCCATTTCCCTTAGCTTTTATTGTCTTACCCGGTCATACTCCATAAGCAAACAAGAAACACATTGCCTTACAATACTCGTACTTCTCTTGCGGCATGGCTCGAAGAGAAGCCTTATTCGCGAATTCAATTTTATGAGCGCGCAATCTCACTTAAACCCTTTGTTCGAGAGGCTATTCTTTTTGGGGTCACTAACGATTGGTTGGCCATCGAATCTGGTCGACTAAAAAGTAAATTGTCTGATACGAAATTTAAGAATTTTCTTCAGCATATGGATGGAGAAGCAAGAGAGTGTGTTTTACGCGCTAGACTTGTAGGTAAGTGGTTTGCGGCTGCTGGTTCTGCTGAAACAGTTTTGTCATTATGGGAGGTAAATCCATGAGTTTTCAAATATTGAATATTGTTCTGTATAGCCAGAAGGGTGAAAAACGGGTTATTAATTTGAAACCTGGTGAACTAAATATCATTACGGGCGATTCCAAAACGGGTAAAACCGCATTAATTGAAATTATCGATTATTGCCTCGGGAGTTCCGAGTGTAATATTCCAGAGGGAATTATTCGCAGATCAGTATCTTGGGCAGGGTTGCGTTTGCAAGTTCGGGATGGTGAAGTTTTTGTTGCAAGGAAGTTGCCGCCCCGTGGCGAAAGCAAATCTTCTCCTATTGTCTATTATGATGTCAAGAAAAAAATTGATATTCCTGATTATTCTATTCTGCGGCAAACAACTAATACTGATACTTTGGAGTTATTGCTTTCCAGGCATGCGGGGATTGGAGAAAATATTCATGAGCCTGCACAAGGTCAAACTCGTTTTGCTCTTTCAGCGAATATTCGTCATGCGTTGTTTTTTACTTTTCAACAACAAAGTGAAGTTATAAGTAACAAATATTTGTTCCATAAGCAAAGCGATCCTTTTATTCCCCAAGCAATTAAGGATATATTGCCGTACTTTTTGGGTTCCGTAGATGAAGAATATGTCAAAAAAATGGTTCAGGTTAAGACGATTGAAAGCAACCTTGCGAACCTTAGAACACAAGTTGTCAGAATTTGAATCGATAAAAGGTGTCGGCGTTACAAAAGGCTCACACCCTATTGTCAGAGGCGCAAGATTTAGGTATTTATTCTGCCGAAAAACTTCCAGTGTCATGGGAAGAATGTGTTTCTAGTTTACAAGAAGTTCAGAAAAAACCTGTAAAACCAGAAGAAGAGATAGCTTCAGAAGATCAGGCGTTTGAAAACCTCCAAAAAGAGCGACTTGAATTAATTGAAGAACTCAAGAAAACAAAAGACCAGCTCGACTCCGCTAAATCACTTGATACAGATAGGCGTGGCTATTCAGGCGAAGCTCAGAACAACTATCTCGATTAAAAAAGTTTGAATCTTTTCGAATCGTCTGATTCACATGACCGTATCTGCCCAATATGTCAAAACGCCTTTGAATAATGACCATGTACCCTCTTATGATGAATTGAGGACTTCAGTTAATCAACTTGAAAACCAAGTTAGAGGTGTATCTGAGCCTTCTGCGAAAATGCAACAGGCAATAAGGGTACTCGATGAAAAAGTTGATAGTCTGAAAACCAAACTGTCTGCAAACAGAGAATCTTTAGAAGCCATTCAAACTTCCAACCAAAAATTGCAAGAAGTTCGTGATAGAGGTACACGCAGAGCTTATTTTCTCGGAAGAATTGGACTTTACTTAGAAAGTTTGCCTCAACTTAACGACACAAGTGATTTGCAGATTGACATTCAACAATTGAGAGAAAAAGTGAAGTTGCTTGAAGAGGAAATTAGTGAAGAGACTATTCAAGAAAAACCTTATCTATTTTATCGATCATTAGTCAAGATATGAGCGTTTGGGCCAAACAATTAAGGTTGGAGCATTCTGAATATCCATTGAGACTTGATCTTAAGAAATTGCAATTGGTCGCTGATACTATTGATGGACCAGTTTCAATGGATAAGATGGGTAGGGGAAAACTGGGTTGGATACCATCTTATAGCTCATTTTGCATTGCACAAATGGTTTACAACTAAAAATCGTTCTGTTCCAAGATTCCTTTTCATTGATCAACCTTCACAAGTTTACTTTTCACCCGATAAAGGATTAGATTGGCAATCTGGTGACGTGCGAGATGAAGATCATGAAGCTGTTGGGCGTATGTTTAATTTAGCATATACCGTCGCTAACGAATTAAGCCCTAAAATGCAAATCATAATTACCGACCATGCTGATATAAATGAGAAATGGTTCCAAGACTCTGTAATTGAAAGATGGCGTACAGGTGTAAAGCTTGTCCCTGTTGAATGGGATACGCTTGATGCCAGCACATAAGAAAAAATCAATACTCCCACTCTGCGGGAAATGGTTCAATTTGTAGCAGAATTGACTCCCAAGTGCCTTGATTTTATTCATATAGTTCACGAACCGGGTGTTTGGACTTGTATTGGGGATGCGGATCGTGCTGTGCCAAATAAACTCTGCGCGACATCTCGCTTTTGAGCCACTATCTATTAAAGAAAATGAACCAGATTTGTTTGCCTTAAAATGAAATATTTGATAAAATAGTTTTGCAATTGTTCAGGGCGACGGGGGCATCCTGAACAATTGCATTTTATATCCCGCAGACCAACATCCGCCTTTTCAAACCCACTCAGCAGACTGGCTGAAGCGCGGTCCAGGAGCATACAATACCTCTTCCACATCCACCATCTTCAATCCACACCCAGCTCCCAAACACGGACTCTTTCCGCACCACGAGTGTAGACGAATCGCATGATTTGACCAGGCGCAACTACCCTGCCCACAGACTGTAACTGTCGGGCAGCATGTGCAGATGGAGAAGGAGAGCGATATGCTTCTACTGTCCTGCTCAGAGACTGGGTAACGATCAGATCTTTCAAGGGGATCTTCCCCGCTTTCAATTTTCTTTTTTCTTCCTCCACAAACGCTCGTGTACGTGGAAGATGGACGTCGATCTCATCCAGTGACTCGGCTTTGGACAAACAAGTCAATATATTCATTTGTGTATTTGCGATCCATAGTGGTGTGTCTCTTCGACGCGCTTCCAAGCCGCGCACTTTTATCTCTCCATTTTGAAAGATACCAAAATAGCGGTTCGGCACAGGGATGCGCGCATCTTTTCTGGAAGGTGGAAAAGCGATCCAGCGAAAGATTCCATCCAGTGCGATGGCAATTTTTGTTTGAGCCCCGATCGCATCCATCAAGGGTAAAAATTGACTCTGATCTTTCACCCCTCTTTTGTGCCAAAAAGGCAATCGATATACATGTGTAGAACAGGAAGCCCAGATCCTCCGCGACTTCTTTTGCCTGCAGCATTGGCTCACGGCTAATGGCGGTCACAGTTCATGAGATTCTATTTTTCCGAAACGCGCATTCTTGTACCCCAGATATCAAAGCCACCACCAGCAGCCACTTTAGCGCGGCAGCGCGTGCCTTAAGCGGCTTGATCTCACAATCCTGCGCGCTCAACTCACTCAGCATTTGCTTCATCTGCAAGCGCTTCTCAAGCAAATGCTTCAACGTTTGTGGAATCAACCCTGTTGGTTTCTGTGACCTCCAGAGAGAGAGTATCGCTGCCAACATTTCCATTCTCAGGCGAGATGTTGTAATTCACCATAATACTCGGTACATGGATGAAAATCGATCTGCGCCACGTCGCGATGTATGCCGATGATCGGCCGATAGCTTAACCCGCCGCGATCCGCCTGAATGAGCCGCGCGAGCGTCTTCCTGCCTTCCGCCTGTTGTTTGTGTATGGGGATCATCACACCCGTCTTGAGCGCGGTCAATATTTGCATATACTATAAAGGAGTCATCGGAGATACTCAATATCGCAGGAATACTGTCTACGGCAAAAATCAAATCCGTGAACTCGATCATAATAACCACCAGGAAAAGTGGCGTTGCCCATAACACGCCTTCTTTTTTAACAAAGAAGTTATCCCCTTCAAAATCGGGAGTAAATCTAAAAATTCGTCTTGCCAGTTTAATCAGTGGATTTTTCTCGGGTTCGAGTTTTGCTTCTCCGGCTTTCAGCATACGGATTCCAGTAATCACTAAGAACCCTCCAAAAATATAGACCAGCCAATGAAACCTGTGGATTAACTCAATCCCGATAAAATAAAGATGACGCGCATCACCAACGCTCCTAAAATTCCCCAAAAGAGAACTTTGTGTTGATAAGCTTTAGGAACACTGAAATAAGAGAAGATCATGATGATAACGAAGATGTTATCAATGCTCAATGATTTTTCAATCATGTAGCCCGTGAAAAATTCAATCGCGGTTTCTTTATCAAAATAGAAGTAAATAAAGAGATTGAAAATCATGGCCAACGTAATCCATACGCTCGTCCAGATTAATGCCTCCCTGACTCCAACCTCGTGGGATTTGCGGTGAAAAACTCCCAGATCCAAGGCGAGCATCACCAAAACGAAAAAATTAAACGATGCCCAAAGTACTACTGTATCATCCATGGGTTAATATACCAAATGTGTAGAGTAAAGCATTAACCAGAACATAATGAGAATGAATATTAATATATAATTCAAACCTGGCTCCTCCTTTAACATGATTTCGCACATTTAGTTATTTCCAATTCGTTAATTAAATTATCGGCTTTGAACCATAACGACTTAATATGATTCCCATCCTCGTCAAAAATCTTAAATTCACCCTCTCTTCTTCCTAATAGAAATCTCCTTCACTTAATACAATTCCATTACGATGAAAAGTCACATACAAGCCGTTGGGTACACCCTCAATAAAAGATTCTTCAATCATAAGCTCTCCAGAGTCAAAATATTCTCGCCATAATCCATGCTTTTTATCACCCACATAATGCCCTTCTGCGATTAGCACTGCGTGTTTGTTAAACTCCTTCCATTTTCCATATTTCATCTTTGCCGCAGTTTCTTTTTTCTTAAAGAGAAGATCTAAAATCATTTTCAAACTGGTTATATTTTTTCTATACGTATTCTTCGCAATGCCACACTCCGGCAGGATTTTTTGGTAATCGACAATCTTTGAAATTCAAACAATTTGAACAGATACCCTTTGCTTCAGAATAAAAAGGCTGTTCCTTTGGCTGAATGTACCTGTTGCTCGCAGTGTTTGATCGCTTGTTAACTATTTCACATTTAATAATGCCCTTCCTTCTATCCTGAAAATGTCGAGTAGAAAAATGATCGCTCAGGTTGCTTAGACTTGAAAACTCCTGAATCAGCATCTCTTCTAATTCCCTATTTTGCTTTTTGAGTCTGATCATTGTTGTTAATTTTTACAACAAGTGTTCAATATCCATACCATATAATAACATGGATAGACGACTGGAAAGGAAGAAATAAATTAGGGGTATTGGGTATTATTTACCCAGTGGTACAATCCGTATCACTTTACTTGTTTGATTTTCTCGCGCAATGTTTTTCGATCAATTCCCAATATTTGGGCTGTCTTTGAAATATTATTTTGATTGGCAGCCAGTGCATCCAGAATATATTCCCGTTCAACGTCTGCCAGTTTTCGATCTAACCCAGCAGCACGTGAAGCCGAATACCGAAAAGATTCGGGAAGATCGGGAACATCAATCGTATTATCATCCGCCATGATTACCAAGCGATGAATCAGATTTTGAAGTTCACGCACATTCCCTGGCCATGCATACCCTTTATTTGCTTTCAGCGCTTTAGCTGTGAACTTCATGGGTGGTTTGTCTAATTCACGCACGTACTTTTCCAGAAAAAAATCTGTCAATTTTATTATATCATTTCCTCTTTCTCTAAGTGGTCGCAAGTCTATGGTGATGATATTGAGTCTGTAGAACAAGTCTTCACGAAACATTCCTTTTTTCACCAATTGCATTAAATCGACATTGGTAGCGGCCACAATCCGAACATTCACTTTTAACGATTTTTTTGAACCAATCATATAGAATTCCTTCTCTTGCAGCACGCGTAATAATTTAGCTTGCATCGCCAAACTGGTATTACTAATCTCGTCTAAGAAGATTGTGCCACCATCCGCAGTTTGAAAAAAACCAGCTCGCGTTTCGGTGGCTCCGGTAAATGCGCCTTTGGTATAGCCGAACAATTCACTTTCTAATAATGAATCGGGAATACCTCCACAATTAACGGGAACAAAAGGGGCTGTTGATGTTTTTCCTCCATAGTGTAATGCGCGTGCCACCAGTTCTTTTCCGGTACCACTTTCTCCCGTAATCAATACAGTTGCATTGGTCGTTCTCGCTTTGCTGATAACGCTGAAGACTTTTAACATGGGATCGGATTCCCCTACAATTCCAAAATTTTGAATTAATGGTTTTGGTTTCGATTTTTTTGATCGGCTTGATTTATGTAATGCCTTTTCAACCGCGTTTAACAATTCTTTGTCAGTAAATGATTTGACCAGATATTCCTCAGCGCCAATCTTTATGGACTCAACTGCGCTTTCGATGGAAGGAAATCCAGTGATTACAAGGATTCCAATTCCTTTGTGGTTTTCAGATACATGCCGAACCAGTTCAATTCCATTTTCACCGGGCATCTTTAAATCGGTAATCAATAAATCAACATTTACGGAACCTAGTAGTTTAATTGCCGACTGAACACTATTCGCGGTATACACTTGATATCCCTCAGGCTGAAGATTTCTCTTTATAAGTTCAACTGTTTCGTCCGAATCATCAACTACCAGAATGTCTATCGGTATATCGCTTTTACTGTTCATGATTTCGATTGTTTAATTGGAATTGTAATTTGAAATTGCGAACCTTTGCCCGAAGTACTCGTTACAGCAATCTTCCCTTTATGCGATTCAATAATTCCTTGAACAACTGACAAGCCAAGCCCTGTGCCCTGTCCCACTTCTTTGGTAGTGAAAAAAGGTTTGAAGATTTTCTTTTGTATAGCCCCTGACATTCCAATACCATTATCTTTAACCAAAAGTAAAACACTTTTCCCTTTCTGTTTTGTTGAAATAATAATCTCGCCTCCACTGGGCAAGGCATGGATTGCATTGGTAATCAGGTTTACCAGAACCTGGCTCATCTGCACGGCATCCGCCTGAATATTGGGTAGATTGGGATCCAACCGCTCCCTGATCTTAATTTCTTTGGATTGAAAACGAACTTCAATAAAATAAAGAATATCCGAAATGATTGTGTTTAAATTTACAGATACAATCTGCTGTGGCATTTGTCTCGAGAAGATCATTAATTTTTTAATAATCTCGCGCGTATAAAGCGATGCCTTTATAATTCGATCCAGGTCTTCATCTTGCTGTGGATTCAATGCCCCCTGATTTCTTAATCAATTGAGCAAAACCTAATATTCTGCCAAAGGGTTCATTCAACTCGTGCGCTATTCCCGCTGAGAGTTCACCCACAAAAGCTAATCTTTCAGAATGCTGGAGTTGCATCTGTAACTTTCTTTTTTCTTCCTCTATGGATGCGTGCTTTATGTACAGGGATAGCTCGCGTGCAACCATCTTAATCAATTTCCTTTCCTCGGGCAGAAAAGATTGTTTTTTAATGACGCCCTTCAGTACTGGTCGATATCCAATTTTGATGAACCCGTATTTTTTTCTTCCAACCAGCAAGGGTACAGTTAACAGGGTTTTGCATTTCGAAAAACCAGGGGTATCAAAGGCATCCTTACCCAAATTTATACTGGCCTCGGCAAAATTAGGGAACTGCATTGCCTCTGGCAAAATTGAAAGTGTTTTGGACAAGAAAATGGGCATGTCATGATCTTCTTCCCAGGCTGCTTTTGAAATTGCATAAAGGCACTTTAATTCCTTTACACGTTCTTTCAATTTATGATCAGTCGATACATTTTTCATTTTTAAATACTAAGCTATAAAATACAAACCTCATTCATGACTCTATCCTATTAATTAAACACTACTTCTTGAGAAATTGCCGCAGCACATATTGTAAAATTCCACCATTACGGTAATATTCTATTTCTATTAGGGAATCCAATCGGGCAATTACATGAAACTTAATTTCTTTACCAGCATCATTTTTGGCAATAACCTGAATTTCATTTAACGGTTTGATATCATTTGAAATTCCTGTTATCGAAAATGTCTCCTTGCCGGTAATCCCCAAGTTTTCAGCGGTTTCTCCTCTTTTATATTGAAGCGGCAACACACCCATTCCAACAAGGTTACTTCTGTGAATGCGTTCATAGCTTTCGGCTATAACACATCTTATTCCCAAAAGAAATGGACCTTTTGCTGCCCAATCTCTGGAAGAGCCGCTTCCGTATTCCTTCCCTGTTAAAACCAACAACGGAGTTTGCTCTGCTTTGTATTTTAACGAAGCATCGTAAACAGACATTTCTTTTCCGGAAGGCAAATGACATGTATAACCACCTTCTTTTTCTGCTAATTTATTTTTGATCCGCACATTGGCAAATGTACCACGCACCATTACTTCATCATTACCTCTACGCGATCCATAAGAATTAAAATTCTCCTTGGTCACGCCTCGTTCTAACAGATACTTACCAGAGGATGAATGCTCATTAAACCCTCCTGCCGGGGAAATATGGTCAGTAGTTACACTGTCACCCAATACCAGTAATGCCCGGGCATCTTTAATATCTTCCAGTGGTTCGGAGTGTTTAGAAATTCCGTGAAAGAATGGGATTTCCTTTATATAGGTGGAGCGATCATCCCATTCGTAAAGCTTCCCAGTTGGTACTTCCAGGTTTCTCCAAATCTCGTTTCCCTCGAATATCTCACCATAATTTTTTGCGAAATCACCCGGAGATAGAACACGACTGAGGATATCATTGATTTCATCATCGGATGGCCAGATATCTTTCAGGTAAACGGGTTCCTGATTGGCATCATAGCTTATCGGCTCATTGATTAAATCAACGTCAACACGACCCGCAATAGCATATGCTACCACAAGCATGGGTGACATTAAAAAATTCATTTTTACCTGAGGATGTATTCTTGCTTCAAAATTCCTGTTTCCTGACAGTACGGAAGTCACGATCAGATTGTTCTCATCAATCGCCTTTGCTATTGGTGCAGATAATGGCCCCGAATTTCCAATACAGGAAGTGCAACCATAGCCTACCAAATGAAATTGAAGCGCTTCCAAATCTTTCATCAAATCTGCTTTCTCCAGATAGTCTGTAACTACTTTTGAGCCTGGTGCCAGTGAGGTTTTCTCCCAGGGTTTTGTATGTACTCCGCGTTCCCTTGCCTTTCGGGCAACCAACCCTGCGCCAACCATCACAAATGGATTTGACGTGTTGGTACAAGAAGTAATAGCAGCTATTGCCACCGCTCCATCCGATAGCATGAACTTCTCTTGGTCATGTGCAATCCAAATTGTTTTTAATCCATTGATTTCTTTCGTTTCTATTTCTGTTGAAAGTGCTTTTTCAGCGATTTTTGGAACGGGCAAATCTCCCCCTTCACTATCAAATCGGGTGATGGATTTTTGCAAATCACGTTCTTGTTGGGAGATGTATTTCCGGTCGAAGGATTGATCCAATAAATCGATAAATTTTTTCTTAAAGTCTTTTAAAAGGATTTTATCCTGCGGTCGTTTAGGGCCAGCAACTGTTGGTTCAATAGTCGAAAGATCTAATTCTAAAACATTTGTATACCTAATTTTGTCTTCGTCCGTGCGCCATAGCATATTGGTTTTACAATAGGTTTCTACAAGTGTAATCTGCTCTTCAGTCCGATTGCTTTTTCGCATGTACTCCAAGGTTTTGCCATCGATAGGAAAATAGGTGATTGTACTTCCAAACTCAGGTGACATGTTGCCAATCGTTGCCCTGTCAGGTACAGAAAGGTTATCTAAACCGGAACCAAAAACTTCCACGAACTTTCCAACCACACCAAATTCTCTTAGCATATGGGCAATGGTTAAAACAAGATCGGTGGCAGTTGAACCCAACGGAAGCTTACCCGTAAGCTTTAGTCCAATTACTTCAGGCATTATAAAATAGATAGGCTGACCAAGAATAGCCGCTTCCGCTTCAATACCGCCAACACCCCAGGCAACAACCCCAATACCGTTTACCATGGGCGTATGACTATCTAGTCCGACCAACGTATCCGGAAAAATTTCTCCATTTCTATTGATGACACCTTTCGATAAATATTCGAGGTTTACCTGATGGCAAATGCCCATTCCCGGAGGCACGACACTAAAATTATCGAAAGAGCTTTGCGCCCATTTTAAAAATTGATAGCGCTCTTTATTCCGATTGTACTCCTCATCAATATTGCGTTCGTAAGAATCTTTCGTTCCAAAATAATCTACCTGAACGGAATGGTCGATAATCAGATCAACCGGTATCACAGGATTTATGATGTTCGGATCCTTCCCCTGCCTCGCCACTTCGGCCCGAAGAGCTGCAATATCAACTACGGCAGGCACCCCCGTAAAATCCTGCATTAACACGCGAGCAGGTTTAAAGGGGATATCCTTATCCGATGCTTTATTTGGATTCCAATGCAAAATGGTTTCAATATTCTCTTTGGTTATCGCAAAGCCATCATAATTTCGCAGCGCATTCTCCAATAAAATCCTAATGGAAAAAGGTAGCGTACCAATATTAAATCCCTGGCGCTGTAATTCCGAAAGGCTATAGTATGTACTCTCAGCGCCATTGATCTTTAAACTTTTTTTAACGCGGAAGATGTCCTTTTCCATAAGTAATTGTTTTTAATTTGTATTAATTCATTAAACTCAAACATTAGTAACGAACTAATCAGTACTCTTGCGGCTGATTATCTTTTGCATAAAAATATTGTTCGGGATTGTGATGAGTTCGCTATTTTCATTTTTAAGGATTATAAAGAAAATTTGAATGTCGATGATTTTACCTTCGACCGGATATTCCTTCTCCACCAGCGTAATTGTATCTCCAATCTTTGCCGGATGACTAAAAAAAATAATGAGGGCAGAAGTAATATTTGAAAGTATGGACCACTGCGCAAAAAATGCTATCCCCAAAACGGTCAACATCGAAGTAGCAAAAATGATTAGTTTGTCCTTCTCAACCCCCCAAATGAGTAACAAGAATTGCAAGCTTATAAAAAGAAGAAAGAAATTAATAAGTTTTTTAACAATTTTCGCCCTCGCATTCTGATGTGCAAATTTTATTCTAACACTTTCGATAGCTTTTTGTATTGCAATTCTAAATATTACATAGGAAAACAAAACAACGATTGATTCTATAATTTTTATTTTATATTCTTCCATAATTAACATCTCTGATTTTATATTGACTAATTATAACGACTTGCAACAAGGTATGGTTCAAAACGAGCTATCTTGTTAAAGAAAGTACTTTCTTTTCATCATCAAGTAAGTTTAAATAAGTGGGTATAAAATACCCATTGGGTAATATTCTACCATAACAATTGATGATTCAATGACCCCAATGGGCTACTTCGCATTTGGCACAGATAGTGTTGTAGTACGACTAATAATCCAAAATTTATTTTTATGAAAAAAAGATTAATCACAGATAATGATTATGAACGTCTTGATATGTTCTTGGCGAAGCCTCCTACAGAATTAAGGAATTCGGAGATACTTAAGAAATTTTCAGTTGAATTTTTAGCCGCTGAGGTTCAGCCGCACGATTCTATTTCCAGAAGGATTATCACTATGAATACTTGGGTGCGCCTGAGGGAGTTAAAAAGCAAAAAAGAAATCGAAATGACCATTACCTATCCAAAAGATGCCAATAGTCATGAACGAAAGATATCGGTATTTTCTGAAATCGGGCTTGCCCTGTTAGGCAGATGTTTGGGAGATGTTGTTACATGGCCAACTCCCTTTGGGGCTGGACAGTTCGAGATCATTGAGGTAACCTATCAACCGGAAGCGGTTGGAGATTACCACTTGTAACCTCTGTATTTAAACATTGAAATGATTCTTGTGTAACTAAATAGTAATCATGAAACCCAGGGAATTTAAAACGACTATGCTCGATTACTTTAAGGCCTTGCTAAAAATACTACAATTTGATGCCGCATTGTTCAAAAAGGAATATAGAAAATCGTTTCAATACCTAGAGCCAACAGAACGCAAGGAATTAAAATCCTGGCTGCGCCAGTTATCCGAAGGGGAGCATCCTAAATAAACTATCGGGACCAACAGCGGTTGCTAAATTTCCGATTTGTACTAGGCTTCCTTTTCATGGACGTCTGGGAGTCGTTTGGCTGGGAATCTTAGTCATAGAAATAAAACTGCGTTTACTATAAAAATATACGATTAAGCTAACAATTATGAAAACAACAAACGCAATTGGTTTGGAAGTCGATAAAGCAAAACAACTTGCCGAAAAGCTTAATATACTTTTAGCAAACTACTCCTTTTTTTATCAAAACACCCGCGGATACCACTGGAACATCAAAGGAGAAAAATTCTTTGAGTTGCATTTGAAATTCGAAGAGCTCTACAATGACTTACTTTTGAAAATTGATGAGATAGCCGAAAGAATACTTACTCTCGGCCATTCACCCAATCATACATTTACCGATTACGCGGAAGTTTCAACGATTAAAGAAAGTAAACAGGTATCGGATGGTTTAAAGGCCGTTGCCAATATCCTCGAATCGTTCAAAACTCTTATTTCGCTTCAGCGGGAACTCCTCCTGTTGTCTGATGAAACCGGTGACGAAGGAACCAACGCATTGATGAGCGATTATATAAGAGCGCAGGAAAAACTGGTTTGGATGTATTCTGCATTCCTAAATAAATAGAGGTCATGAATGGATTAAGGTAAGATTGAACTCCAAATATAAAATTTGACTAAATCCAAAAAATCAACATCAAACGAAAGTTGAGCCCTGAACTCTTGCCTCTGGTGTCAAAACGATCGAGCGTGATGAAACGGTAGTTTGCTCCGAATTGTACCTTTTGTGTCAACCACCAATTAGCACCCATGAAAATGTGCGCATATCTCTGCCAGCAATGTTTGACTGGTTCATTTGAATCATGGAATACCGGACTCCTACTTCGAGCGCACCCCAGGCTTTGTAACCGATAGGTTTTGAAACAGGTACGGGATCAAAAATACCACTGCGTTTTCGATACGGTCTCATCTCGCCCGTCACCACCCACGAACCACTGATATTAAAACCGAACGGACTTGAATCGCCATCAGTCGCTGAATAAATCTTGTTTCCAATAAACTCAAAGCCCAATAGATAAGGACCTTTTCGCCAATAGGCTTCAAGGTCGTAGGTGATTAAATTATCCGCGTTGATCTTAGGTGTTTCAATAAAAACAGGGGAAAGTGAACAAGAATTTAATAACGAAATGTATCTGATTGATTAAAAACGGTATTAAAACGAAATTTTTTAAGTACAACTTTTGCCGTTTTTGATTTCGTATTTTTGACACATAAACGTAACGATCAAACCTCCAAAGCTGAGAACAGTAATTCAAAAAAAATGAAACATTCTATTTTTTTCACGGTTGATGCTTCTATTCTGTGCCTGATTTTGTTTGCAGCATGCATACTGATGGTAATCATTGGAAAACGAGTTCGGGGTAAGTTTCTAAAAGCGGATGAACAAGAATCAAGAGGTGGCGTAAACTCACTGCTTGGGGCTTTGTTTGGTTTATGGGGTTTTCTACTGGCCTTTACGTTTAGTAACGTATCCACCCGATTTGAAAATGTGCGGGCCATGATGGTGGACGAATCCAGTATGATTAGAACGGTTATACTTCGTACAGAAACACTTCCCGACAGTATGCGGGATAGCTTTCGGGGAGACTTGAAAAAATACCTTCAAGCCAGAATCGACTATTACGAGGATGCCAAAGATTTAGAAAAATTCAATAAGGCAAAACAAGATGCCGAAGAAATTGGCAAAAGATTATGGATGCAAACCATTAACGCATCCTCTGTGCCTGGCTTCGGCTTATCAGCAAACAATATGTTGGCCGCTTTAGTCGCTATGTATGATGTGGGCGCGAAGCGAGATGCCACATTGCTGGCAGGTATACCCACACCTATCTCTATGATGCTTTTTTTTATTGCACTAGTTATCAGTTTTGTGGGTGGATTTACTTCGCCCGATCTTAAAATAAAAGAATGGGTTGTTATTGTAGGGTTTATCTTACTGGCTAGCCTGATCATCTTCGTAACGCTTGATATGGCCAGACCGATGCGAGGCTTCATCAAACCCGACACTGGACAAGAGAAAATAATACAACTAAAAGAACTGTTTTAATTCTTTCCTCGTGCTAATGAGTGTGAACGTAAAGGCTCCAATAAAAAGTAAACTAAAATTTAAATCTATGTGTCGCTGGATGGCTTACTCAGGTGGATCAATCAGACTGAATGATTTGCTTTTTGAACCCAAGGATAATCTAATTGATCAAAGTTTAACTTCGCGTTCGGCCGAAACACCAACGAATGGCGATGGGTTTGGTGTTGGCTGGTATGGAAACTGGAAATTTCCCGGGCTCTTTCGGAGTATCCGACCAGCCTGGAATGATTTTAACCTGCGCGACCTTGCCTTAAATATTGAGGCAAAGATTTTTATGGCCCATGTACGCGCTACCTCCTTGGCAACTGTACAAGAGACCAACTGCCATCCCTTCCGCTATAACAACTGGTTGTTTGTGCATAACGGTGAAATTTTTGAGGTGGAAAAATTCAGGAGAGAACTCCTAATGGCCGTGGATCCAAAATATTTTGAAAATATTCTGGGCTCAACAGATTCGGAGTTAATGTTTCATTTGGCGCTTACCTTTGGGCTAGAACAAAATCCGATAGAAGCAATGGCCAAGATGGTTGGGTTTGTAGAGCGAACGGGTAAGACGAAGAATGTTCCCGAGTCGATGTGGATGACCATCGGGTTATCGGATGGAAAAACTCTTTGGGGGTTTCGGTATGCCAGTGATGGCAATGCGCCAACCTTATTTCACAGTCGCGATAAGAAAGAATTAATCAAGATAAATCCGGCCTTACAAGATCGCTTTTCTGATGGGGACAGAATTTTGGTTTCCGAGCCAATAGGAAAATTCAAAGAGATGTGGGAAGAAGTTCCGCAAGGTTCTTCTTTGACAATTCAGGAAGGTCGTATTGAGATCATGCCCTTTAAACCGGCAGGTCTAACATAATTCGCGAATCTGATGGGTTAACGTGAAGGCTTGTTTTTGCTTCAAGGTGGTTCTACTTTTATCTGAATTTACAAATGACCCTCATCAATCGGCCAGACGCAAATCATAAGCAAAAATGGGTAACTGCAGTACTCCTTCTTTGGAGCGGTGTACTTATAGCGCAGGACCTTGATCCAAGAGCTTATGTTAAGGCTCCCATAAATGGCACGTTGCTGGTTGGCAATTTGACGCATTCACAAGGAGGCGTACTTACGGATCCAACACTACCATTGGAAGACCTGGAAGCGACAGTGCAGACGGTGGTAATCGGTGGTGTACGAACCTTCAGCTTTTTGGGCCAGTCGGCACAAGCCCTTGTTGTTATGCCTTTTGCGATTTTAGATGCAACGGCATCGGTGAATGGACAACCACAAAGCGCCAGTCGTTCGGGCCTAGCCGACACGCGATTCCGTTTTTCGGTGTTACTGCTTGGAGGAAAAGCGGTAACCTTGGAAGATTTTCCCAAAGCAAAAAAAAGTACCCTTATTGGTACGAGCCTTACTGTGATAGCACCTACCGGACAATATTTTTCGGATAAATTAATCAACCTCGGCACACATCGCTGGTCATTCAAACCTGAAGTTGCATTGACACAACCCATTGGAAAAAGATGGATGATCGATGCCTATGCAGGAGTATGGTTTTTTACGAACAACCCTTCTTTTTATCCAAGCACATCGCTCCGCTCGCAAGATCCTTTGCTTACTTTTCAATACCACCTCAGCTACAACATTCGTCCGAGAATGTGGGTGGCGCTAAATGCAACATTTTATACGGGCGGACAATCTTCTGTAAATGATGTGTTCAAAGACGATCGGCAATCCAACTCCCGAATCGGAGGTACACTGGCGTTCCCTGTAGGAAAACGTCATGTGCTGAAGATTGCCTATAACAAAGGTGCGATTATTCGTATCGGTGCCAATTTCAGTACAATTTCTATTGGGTGGACAACTTCCTGGTTCGCGAAATCAAAAACGAGTGAAGAGTAATAATTTCAAAAAAATCATTAGGCTTTTTTACACTATGTCCTGAGGCATTCCAGTGGCAGAAGCTTGAGAGCTTGACAATCCTTAGTGTGCATGCTAACAGAACCGTTTACTTCATTACAAAAATATACGACTGACTATTTTTATGATACCGGCTTTTGGTAAGACCTTTCTCTTTCATAAAATGGGTAACAATAGTCTCTGAGAACTCGCGCTTGCATTTAAAAAAAGTAGCTTCCTTTTTTGGAGTCTGACCTTTAAGCAAGGCGTTGAGCAACGCTTTGTCATGTGCGCCAATTTCAGTTTTGGGCTTTACAACTTTTTCAATCTGTGCAATTAGTTCGTTGATCTCTTCTACT
This sequence comes from Flammeovirgaceae bacterium, assembly GCA_016712035.1. GTDB lineage: Bacteria > Bacteroidota > Bacteroidia > Cytophagales > Cyclobacteriaceae > ELB16-189. Next base: position 17,206 of record JADJRT010000024.1, read on the forward strand.
TGGTGTGCGTTGAAAACTGGCATATTATATACTCGTTAAATAAGGATGTGTGTACTTGAGTCTTCTATTCTCATAAAATCTTGGGCGAAGGTAGGAATAATTGCCTGAATTAGAATCTGTGCCTAATTCTCAGCAGAGTCTTTGCTTTCAGGACTAGACAAAACAATACCTATTTTAAGTATTCAGTAAATCAATTATTCACCCAAGCTAAATCGTGGTAAGCTTTGAAGTTACTTTTTACTTAGATTTGCCGCAGTGAAAATTTCTTGTCTCCTGTTATCTCTATGGATTGTGCTTTTATCAACAGCTGCCTGTTATGCTGACAACAACTGTAGAGATGACCTAAAAACAGAACAATGCCAGCATCCTGAAGACAGTTGCGATACCTGCTCACCATTTTTAGCCTGTGGGTCTTGCTCTGGGTTTATTTTTAATTCAACCTCGTTAAGTTTTCAGTTACCTATAATGACCAGGAATAAACCAATCATTCCGTTCAAGGTCTCCTTATTACAAAACTGTTTCATAAAAATCTGGCAGCCGCCAAAGCTTGTTTAATAAACATGCCGAGGTAATCCGCCTAATTTAAAATCGGTGCCAATCGATTTATTCACATTCTTTCTATTAACAATTAATCAAATGAAACAGACAATTTTGTCGCTGTTGACACTTTTATTGATGTCGGCAGTTTCGGCACAAAATAATTTTAAGGCGACTATCAAAGACAGCGAGACCAACGAACCCTTGATGGGAGCAACCGCTATTATTCAAGGCACAACGAATGGGGCAAGCTCAGACATTAATGGTTTACTTGAAATCAAAAATATTGCAAACGGAAAGCATGTCATTGAATTTCGTTTTATAGGATATGCTTCCCGGACTGACACCATTATATTTCCTTTGGAATCCATTGTAGCGCTTGAGATTTTATTGGAGCCTGATTCTGAAGAAATGGAGGAAGTTATAATTACGGCTACTCGGTCCAGCAGAATCCTTGAAGATATTCCAACACGGGTGGAAGTAATCTCCGGTGAGGAATTAGAAGAAAAAGGAAACATGAAGCCGGGCGACATTCGCATGATGCTCAATGAGAGCACCGGTATTCAAACGCAGCAAACATCAGCCACCTCATATAATTCAAGTATTCGTATTCAAGGTCTTGATGGAAAATATACGCAGATTCTGAGAGATGGCCTTCCCCTTTACTCTGGTTTTTCGGGTGGACTAAGTTTACTACAGATTGTTCCGCTTGATTTGAGACAAGTGGAAGTAATCAAAGGTGCTTCATCAACTTTGTACGGTGGCGGTGCCATTGCAGGCTTGGTCAATTTGGTTTCAAAAACACCAACTGAAAAAAGAGAAATCAACTTTATGCTAAACGGTACGTCAGCATTAGGCTTAGATGCCAGTGGATTCTATTCACAAAAGTTCAAGAAAGTTGGGACCACTGTTTTTGCTTCGTACAATTTAGGATCACCGTATGACCCCGCTAATATCGGCTTAACGGCTATTCCAAAATTTAAACGATTCACCATTAATCCAAAATTATTTTTGTATCTAAATGATAAGACAACGGTAAATGTTGGTTTCAATTCAACCGTTGAAGATCGTATTGGTGGGGATATGAATTACATCGAGAAGGGTGGTTCAAATTTATACTATGAGGAAAATAGAACAAATCGCTTCAGCACTCAATTTGTAATTGATCACCAATTCAATAGAGATTCGAAACTCAATTTCAAGAACAGTTTCAGTTACTATGATAGAAGTATTGAAATACCTGGTTATGAATTCGCTGGTGATCAACTATCCTCTTTCAGCGAGGTGTCATACAATAAGAAACAACAAAAGGCAGAGTGGATAGGTGGTCTAAATCTCTGGACTGATAAATTCACACAAGCGAATGTCAACCTGCCCAAGGCGGTAGATTATAACTATACAACAATAGGGGCTTTTATTCAAAATACATGGAACGCTTCTGACAAAATTGTTTTAGAAACTGGTTTACGTGGAGATTACCAGAATGAGTATGGTTTCTTTGCACTCCCTCGTGTCTCTGCGCTATTTATAATCAATTCGAAACTAACTACGAGGCTTGGTGGCGGATTAGGATACAAAAGCCCGACCGTATTTACCGAAGATGCGGAGAGGATACAATTCAGAAATGTTTTGCCAATCAACACCGCGACCACGAACGCTGAAAAATCAAGTGGTGGTAATCTTGACATTAACTATAAAACCATACTGTCATCTCATTCAACCTTTAGCATCAATGCGTTACTGTTTTACACACGCGTAAATAATCCATTGATCCTAACCCCGATAGCCAATGGATTCTATGAATATCAACAGCCCGAAGGATTCATTGACACGAAAGGAATTGAAACAAATGTTAAGGTTACCTATAATGACTTTAAACTTTTCATTGGCTATACATTGGCCGATGTTAACCAGCATTACAGTGGGTCTGTTACGCAATACCCACTGGTGGCCAGGCACAGGTTGAATAATGTATTAATGTACGAGGTTGAAGAGAAATGGAAGATTGGACTTGAAGCCTATTATTTTAGTCCTCAAAAACTAAATGACGGAGCCACTGGCAAATCATACTGGATTTGTGGTTTGATGATAGAGAAATTATGGGAACACCTTTCGCTCTTCATAAACTTCGAAAACTTCTTTGATACCCGGCAAACAAAGTTTGACACTATTTATACAGGGCCGATAACGAATCCTACTTTCAGAGATATTTATGCTCCGGTAGACGGTTTTGTTACCAACGGTGGAATAAAAATTAAACTCTAACAAGACGTCCTTCAGCTTAAAAAAGGGCCAGATGATTGCTCGTCTGGCCTTTGAAGTGATTTGAATCTCAGCGCAGTTTCTGTTTTCAGGACTAGACAATAAATACCAGAATTAAAGTCTCTACCAATAAGCGTGGCTCGTTCAATAAGTGTTTTTTGGCGAGCTGCGGGCCCAGGGCTAACACCCAAAACCAACAAAAGCAGAATTCGGAAAAGTTCTCAGTAAAATGATGACACAAAAAAGCTCTTTGAATTTCTTCAAAGAGCTTTTCATGGGAGTTAGCTAATCTTACTTTGGAAGAACAACGCTATCAATTACATGCACAACACCATTGCTACCTTTCAAATCAGCAACCACAACATACGCTGAGTTACCTGATTCGTCAGTCAATTTCACTTTATCACCTTCTATCGAGCCAGTCAATTTTCCACCACTCACTGTTGTTAACACGGCTTTACCATTACCTGCCTTAATAGCGGCAACAACAGCAGCAGCATCTAAATTTCCGCTTACTACGTGGTAGGTTAAAATCTTAGCCAATTGAGCTTTGTTCTCAGGCTTCAATAAAGTTTCTACAGTTCCTGCAGGTAACTTGTCAAATGCTGCATTGGTTGGCGCGAATACTGTGAAAGGACCTTTACCTTTCAGTGTGGTTACTAAATCAGCAGCTTTTACTGCAGCTACCAACGTGGAGTGATCTTTTGATCCGATAGCGATATCCACAACATCTTTGGATTGACTAAAAGCTGCAGACGAAACAAGGGCGAATAGAATGACAAATAATTTTTTCATAATTTTTTTGTTTTACTTAAAGTTTATGAACCTATAAACAGCGAATTTTTTGATATGTTCTCACTTATCAAAAAAATATAGTGCTAATTAAAGTCAACCTTCAAATAACATTAATCAGCTTTATGTTTTTGCCGTTTCCTGTTTGTATACAGTAATCAATAACATTAACATCTAGTATTGATTGTATGTGAGGCGAAGCCTTGATTGATTTTAGTGGAACTACCAAATTACTGTTTCAAAACAAACTTGTTGAAAAGATGTTTTTAAGGGATGACCGAAGCCACGCTCATTTTCCCACATCAACTATTCAAAGAACACCCGGCTATCCAAACAGGGATACCCATTTATATTATTGAGGAATGGCTGTTCTTCCGTCAATATAATTTTCACAAACAAAAGCTGATCCTCCATCGCGCCAGCATGAAGTTTTATGAGGAGTATCTAAACACGAATAACTATGAAGTAAACTATATAGAAACACAGGACGAACGAAACGATGTACGAATACTCATTGCTTGCCTGGTCAAGCTGGGTGTTTTAAAATTGCATATGGCAGAAGTAGCTGACACGTGGCTGCTGAAGAGAATTTCAGATTTATGCAGAACGCATAAAATAGAATTGGTGATCTACCCTACCCCATCCTTCCTAACTACACAGCATGAGGTAGCTACCTATTTCAACACTCACAAAACGTATTTTCAAACAGACTTTTATAAGTATAGACGCAAACAACAAAAACTTCTACTTGAAAAAGACGGTAAACCTGTTGGAGGAAAGTGGACTTTTGATGATGAAAATCGTCTAAAATTCCCAAAGAAAGAAATTGTGCCTGCCCTTCCTTTTCCAAAAACAAACAAGCACATACCCGAAGCTACCGCATATGTTCAAAAGCATTTTGGTACAAACTATGGACGCGCAGCCGCCCCGCATTATTTCACCAATACGTTTAAGGATGCTGAAAATTGGTTACATGATTTTATTCATACCCGTTTTCAAAAATTTGGTGATTACGAAGATGCCATTGTGGCGAAAGAAATTGTCTTGCATCATTCGGTTATATCGCCTATGCTCAATGTGGGTTTGTTAACACCCCAGCAAGTGATCGATGCCGTTTTTCATGGTGCTGAAAAATATAAAATCCCAATCAACTCCCTGGAAGGGTTCATTCGACAACTTATTGGCTGGCGAGAGTTTATTCGCATCGTGTATGAACGCGAAGGCAGCAAACAACGGACTACCAACTATTGGAAATTCTCAAGAAAAATACCGAAGAGTTTTTGGGATGGAGCCACCGGCATTGCGCCGATCGATATTACCATAAAAAAAGTACTTGAGACGGGGTACTGCCACCACATTGAGCGACTGATGGTACTTGGTAATTTTATGTTGCTGTGTGAATTTGATCCCGATGAAGTTTATAAATGGTTTATGGAAATGTTTGTGGATGCCTATGATTGGGTAATGGTGCCTAATGTGTATGGCATGACACAGTTTGCCGATGGAGGACTAATGACGTCCAAGCCGTATATCAGCGGAAGCAATTACCTGATGAAGATGAGCGATTATGAAAAAGGTGAATGGCAACCCATATGGGATGGACTGTTCTGGAGATTTATGCACGTGCATAGAGATTTCTTTTTGCAGAATCCACGCTTGGGTATGTTGATTGGCACCTTTGATAAATTTACAGCTGAAAAAAGAGCCACGCATCTCACCACTGCGGAGAATTATCTCGCTGGTTTATGAAACAACAAAACACAAACTAATCCATACCTAATATACCATCGTGATGGATTTCCCAACTGCGTATCCTAAGATCATAGAACGCTTGCACGCTATTGATCCCATTCAATATGGCAAGACAAGAAATTTTATTGACGGGGCAGTCACGTACCTTTCGCCCTATATTTCGAGGGGTGTGGTCTCCGCCAGCCAGGTAATTGAGATTGTTTTACAGCAAGGCCATCCACTGAAGCACATAGAAAAATTGGTACAAGAGCTAGCGTGGCGCGAATACTTTCAACGCGTTTGGCAAAACATGGGCGCTGCTATTCTTCAAGATATTCGGCAACCTCAGCCAGATGTACTCCACCATCAATTTCCGAAGCAAATTGAAAATGCAACAACCGGCATATCAGCACTCGATCAGCATATTCAAAATTTATACGATACTGGCTACATGCACAACCACGTGCGCATGTACACCGCATCCATGGTGTGTAATATGGCAAAAGCACATTGGCTGCAACCTTCACGGTGGTTGTATTATCATTTATTGGATGGAGACATAGCGAGCAACACGTGCAGTTGGCAATGGGTGGCCGGAAGTTTTTCTGCTAAAAAATATTATTGTAATCAGGAGAACATCAATCTCTTCACTAAAACAGACCAGCAACACACGTTCTTAGGTGTAGCACATGAAGTGTTACCTTCCTTGCCTGTGCCGCCTGCCTTGCGGGAAACGAAAGAACTAATTTTATCCACCACACTTCCCACTTCAAAAGAAGTTATACTTAACCCTTCGCTGCCGCTTCTTATCTATAATTCCTACAATTTAGATCCGCAATGGCGAAAGGAGTTGAAGGCAAACAGAATTCTGGTGTTGGAGCCTTCGCATTTTAAGGCGCATCCTGTATCTCAAAAAGTAATTGATTTCATTTTACACTTGGCTGAGAATATTGATGACATACAACTCTATGTTGGTGAGATCGTTGATATTCCACACTTGAAAGTTTTTCCTTCCATTCATAGTAAAGATCATCCTGCGTTTACGCATTACCCGGGTATAAAAGATGCTCTATCCTGGATGTTTCCGTCCGCAAAGGCTACCGGTTCGTTTAGCGAATTTTGGAAATCCTGTCAGAAACAAGGCCTCCCGCAAACAAATTAATGGACACGCTGTTCAGTAGATTAACTACCGGCTTTTCCCTCGTTATTTTAAACACATAAAGAATTATTCATGGCTGCATGAAACAGAGAAAAAAAATTGAGCTTCCAAAGAAGATATGTAAGGTTTGCCAACGTCCCTTTACCTGGCGCAAGAAATGGGAGAAGGTATGGAATGAAGTAAGTTATTGCAGCGATAAATGCAGAATGAATAAAAACAAATCAAAGAAGTATAATGGCGCGTACTCCTAAAGTAACAACCTCTGAAATGGATATCGATCGCATTATTGAAATGGCATGGGAAGACCGCACGCCCTTTGAGGCGATTGAAATACAATTTGGTTTAACACAAGCGGATGTCATCAAATTGATGCGAAGAGAACTAAAGTCTGGCAGCTTTAAACGCTGGCGGGAGCGCACCCATGGGCAGAGAACGAAACATGTAGCCTTAAGAGACTCTGACATCGACCGTTTTAAATGCAGTCGGCAAAAGTCGATTGCTAATAATAAAATCAGTAAACGCTAAGTAGACATTATGAACATCTTCTCCACAACTGACATTCAAAATTGGGAACGCTTTTATCGCGCCAATCTCATCAATAGTTTAACCGGTTTTAAAGCTGCGAGTTTGATTGGCACACAAAACGCTGTTGGCAAAACCAATCTCGCCATCTTTAGTAGCATTTTCCACATTGGCTCCGATCCTGCCCTTGTCGGCTATATCAATCGCCCCAGAAAAGCGGCACCCCATACGTTGGCCAACATAGAAGCAACGCATGTTTACACCATTAATCATATTCACCCAAGCATGGTAGAAAAAGCACATCAAACCAGCGCGAAGTACCCTATAGAAGTTAGCGAGTTTGAAAAAGTTGGCCTTACGGAAGAATTTTCGCAGGACTTTCCAGCACCTTTCGTAAAAGAAAGCAAGGTCAAGTATGCGTTACGTTTACAAGAAATTGTGCCCATAGCAATGAATGAAACATTCCTGGTGATTGGGAAGATTAAAAAAGTAATCATTGAAGAGGATATTATCTCACCGGATGGCTTTCTTGAACTGGATAAGGCGCAATCAATTTGCAGCAACGGTATCGATAGCTACTATAGGGCACAGCCTATTATTCGCCTTGACTACGCCAAGCCTTAAAGGACCCTAACAAAGCATTGTAAAACTTTGCTCGTGTTATGCAAGCAAGAAGATCGACAGACGTTGGGAAATTTAAAAAAAACATTTGAATTGATTACCTTCAATATGTTTAACCTAAACCCAATGTTTATGGACTCAAAAAAAAGAATATTGGCTACCCTTGCCGGGTTTGTCACCTTATTTCTACTGGGATGGCTTCTCTATGGGATGCTTTTAATGGACTTTTTTGCTGCTAACGCTGGAACCGCTACCGGAGTGATGCGCAGCGATACGGAGATGGTGTGGTGGGCACTGGTGCTGGGCAACGTAATGCAAGCTTATTTATTGGTGTACATTTTCAGCAAATGGACCACCATTACAAATTTCGTTGAGGGTCTGAAAGCAGGCATCGTCATCGGGCTTATCCTTGGTTTTGCGATCAACCTCAGCATGTATGGCACCATGAATACGATGAACCTGACAGCCGTGCTCGTTGATCCACTGGTTGGGGCAGTTATGCAAGGCTTGACCGGTGGAGTGATTGGTATGGTACTGGGAAGGAAGTAAGAATTTCATAATCCAACACCTGGCCACGTGTGCTGGTTTTTGGTGTTTCTGTCTTGCCCTTTGGATGTCTCGCAAACAAAAAAGATCCCAGACCTTTTCAAATAAAAAAAGCCAGATGATTTCTCATCTGGCTTTCGAAGTGGCCCCGCTGGGATTCGAACCCAGGACCCATACATTAAAAGTGTATTGCTCTACCAGCTGAGCTACGAGACCCTTTTCCCAATTTTTTGATCCACCTCCTTCCGCTCCCTAGCGGAAATTCGGGAGAGCTACGAGATCTAAAAAAACTTTACTTCTTGCCTGTTTTAAAGGCTTTTCCGTAATTGAGGGCACAAAGGTAACAGGATATGAAAAATATACAAACCTGCATTTTAAAAATTCTGCTTATAGGTAGTGCTCTTTTTGTGGGTATGGTTGCTCGTGCCGAATATATTCCTGCACAATTAACTTATGGAGATTCTTTGTTTGCAAAAAAACAATACACCCAATCTTTTGAACGGTACCAAAGTCTTTATGAAAGTGGTCGCTATACGCCTGCTATGTTATTGAAAATGGCGTACATACAGGAGGGGCTCGGTCGCATTAGTCAATCCATTTATTATTTACAGCTCTACAATAAAGCAACCAACGATGAGCAGGCATTATATAAAATTGAAGAACTGGCCACCAAACATAAGCTGGAAGGGTATACCGCTTCGGTGGAGGGTGCCTTTAGAAATACGTTGCAAAAATATCAACTATCCATTCGGATCATGTTGCTAGCCATGGGGTTATTTTCTTTTGCGCTGATTATCTATCAAAAAAGAAAACAGTATAAACCCATGGGAGCCGGCCTAGCCACCGTATTTATGTTAGGTCTTTTATTTGCGTACGTAAACTTGTTTACCGCACCGGAGGAAGGAATTGTATCTGATAACCAAACCTATTTAATGAGCGGCCCTTCAGCAGGTTCATCAGTAATAGCCATTATAAACGAAGGCCACCAACTAAAAATAAAAGACAAGAAAGACGTTTGGCTGAAGGTTGAGTGGCGCGAAAAAAATGTTTACGTGAAGGAGGATAAACTTCTTAGGTCTACTTTATAAACTAGTGTTACGCACTGAATAAAATTTACTTATTTTTCTCTTTGAATCTTGGTGACTTAGGGCCTTCGTGGCCTAAATTTTCTTTTTGCCACAAAGTCTCAAAGACACCAAGAAGAACTCCAAGGTGCAAAATACCAGTTAATAAAATCGAAATTAGCCGACCGGATAGCTATCGGAAAAAGTTGATTACAGGGTTGCTTTGAAATATCATTATTTCTTAACCGGAGGTATCTGTTCAAAATAGAAAACGCCATTCTTATTGCCGATTACAATATCGAGCCAGCCATCTTTATTCATGTCTTCCGTAACAAACTGAATCCCCACGCCCGAAGTATCATCAATTAAATGCCGAACCCAAACAGGTTTGTTTTTTCCATCCTTCAATAATTCAAACCAATACAACACCGCGGGCTCCATGCCACCCGGGCCCTGACCTTGATGTGCAAAATAACGTTTGCCGGTAATCAAATCCGGAAGGCCATCTTTATTTATATCCTCCAACACTATACTATGGGATTCTGAAAAAGTACTGTCGATCGTATGCGTGATGAAGTAACTATTTTTATTCTTGTCGAACGCTTGCTCATACCACCAAACTCCATACGCGTGCGCGGAAGTAGCTACTACATCGGCATCATCATCTTTATCAAAATCGTACGTCAGCATTTGCGCACACGATTCGCCTAAATCAGCTTCGTGCCACTTCCACGGACTTTGCTTCATATCTTTTGGGGCCTCCCACCAACCACCGCGAATCATCACATCTTTTATTTCATCGCCATTAATATCGCCCCAGCCTAAGCCATGCGTAAACAAACCCACTCCTTTTGCATTCAAGTCGCTGATGGGTGTGCGTTTCCATGTTACCTGCTTTGCCTTTACGGATGAACTGAACCAAGCCATCTGCCCTACCTTCTCATTACCAAAAACAAGATCCATTTTCCCATCGTTATCCACATCCACCATCATAGGCGATTCGTTGCTAGCGATCGAGTCAATTAAATTTCTTTTCCATAGCATCTCCACACCTGCGGGATTTTCAAACCAATAGACTTCCTTACCCGGAAAATCGAAGCAGATCAAATCGGGCCAGCCATCCTGATTTACATCGGTAGAAAAATTGAGGAATGAATCTGAATACCCTTTGGTATAATCAAACTTCTTGTGTTTCCAGATGTCGTGTACTTTCCAATCAGGAGCTTCGAACCAGCGCGCGCCTGCAATGATGTCCATCTTTCCATCCTTATTTACATCGGCCACGGTAGCTGCTTCCGTATAAAACTCATCCCACAGATGAAATTTTTTGAACTTCACATCGCTGCCGGCAATCTGACAAGAACCAATCAGCGGAAACAAAAGCAGTAACGTGCTTACTTTCCAATAGCTGTATTTATATGTTTTCATTATGATGATTTTTAAAAATCAGGTTTCAATTTATGAGATTACCAATTTAGCAAATAGGTAAGCAACACGTTAAATTCTTTTTGTGAAAGCGTGGTGCCAAAATGATCGGGCATGATGGTGTACCGCGAGGCCGTTTGCTCTTCAATATCTTTTTTAGGCACTGAGAATTCCTTGCCGTTCAAATCTCCAAATACAATCACCTCGCCTTGCTCTCTGCGGAACAACCCCGTAAGCACCTTACCATCTTTTAACTTAATGGTATAATTTCTAAAGGCTTCCGAAATATTTCTATTGGGATCGATAATTTTTTCAGCCAACGCTTCGGCACCCCGCTTACCAATGCCGTGCAATTGCGGCCCAATTCCGGATTCAACAAAACTGCGATGGCAGATACCACAGTTCCGGCTATATACTCTTGCACCCGAATCCACCTGAATAGTTGTTGACTTTGCCAATTTAAATGCGGCCAGTCGTTTTTCAATTAAGGCTTGTCGTTCTTCACTGATGGGATCGATGTTCGCAATAAGGGCTTCATATTCTACTTGTTGTTTAGAAGAAATATTTAAAACCAATCGCTCCTCCACGCGTGGATCCGTCAACGTTCGTGTTCGAAGTTGCCCTTTGCGCACCTTCTCAAAAATAATATCTTTCCCTTCTGGTGATCCGGCCAACGCTGTTACAATGGAAACTTCCAAATCGGCTGGAGTATTTTCAATCGATGCCAGAACTTTATTAACGGCTGGCCCTGGTATTTCCCCCAACGCATTAGCGGCTCTTTTTCTATAGTCGATATTCTCCGCACTGTCTTTCACAATAGCGTCAGCCATTTCAATCCCTTGAGTAGGTGCAATTTTTAAAAGTGCCCGCAGGGCTTGTGTTTTTACATCCACATCGCCAATCGAATCCGTTTTTACTTCGGGCCTGATAAGATTTTTCAGGATTGATTCTACTGATTTCACTTTAAAATCTCCGGCCAGTTGAATAGCAAAACGTTGCTGGTTTACAATCTCCTCCACCGTGGATCGATCGGGATATTTCTTCAATAAGTTTTCTGCGGTCTGCGTGCCCCAGGTATTTAACCGATTGCCTGTATCTTCTCCGCGCTGAGCAAGTCCATCCTGAATTCCCCGGAACATAGATGCCTGAACTTCTATATCCGGATTTTTTTTATTCTGCGCCTTTGTGATTAAATCATTCAACTTAGCATTTGGGGTATAGCGCGCTATTTGCTGATAAGCAAGGCGCACTTTATTAGCTGGCATTGAATACTGGTTTAAATAGTTGGCTAAAAATCCGGCCGCTTCCGCAGAATTTACATCCACTAATGTGCCCGCAATAAAACCCGCTTCTTCCTCATTCCAGGATTTGGTGGCCACTTGTTTCATCAAATCATTATCGCGCAAAAGATTTCGCAGACACAAGCGCGAAGTGTAAATAAGATGTGTGTCGTAAATCGGAGCCGCATGAAGAACGGATAACACAGCTTCAACAGTAGGAATATCTTTATACTCAGTCAATAATTCTACAGCCGCCCGCTGCACATGTGGGTCGGTGTCTTTCAGTGCATTTGTAATTAATGGGTAATACGTTTCCACATCTCGTTTCCCTTCAGCCAAAATGCGATAGCTGTGTAAGCGGATTAAAGCATTGGTATTTGTTAAAGATCCTTTTAACAAATCATCGTTTAAATCATTCAGGCGAAACAGTAACCACAAGGCATGAACATATTGTTGGGTGGTCGTACTCTTGTTGGCAATCAAACTCTTCAACGTTGGAATAGCCGAGAATCCAATCCGATCCGCAATCTGATCAGCCGCATTCATGCGCAGCGCCATATTATCAAGTTTGAGTGCTTCAATCAATTCATCTAAAGAGGTTTTAGTTAAATCCTTTTTTTCGTTATGATCGCCTTTGTAGGTGATGCGCCAGATTCGGCCGCGTTGCTTGTCGCGTTTCGGGTGACCCAGAGGTGCTTCGTAGTGACCAATAATGGCATTGTAAAAATCAGCCACATAGATCGCGCCATCAGGTCCCATTTTTACATTCACCGGACGCAACCACGGGTCGGCACTTTTTACTAAATCCTCTTCCGATTTACCAACCGGAGTTGAACCCTTGAATTCCCACGAGTACCGATGCACGCGCGACTTGAAAGCATCACCAATAAAAAAGTTTTGCCTGAATGCTTCCGGAAATTTTACATCCGCATAATAGGTGATACCACACAAGGCGGTGGCTTCATCTCCAAGCGATTTCATATCGGGCCCAAAAGCCATGATCTCCGGCTTTGCGAAATGTGGATAATCACCGCCCCGAATCAATTGATACAAAGGTGAGCTGTGGCTATCCGTTGAATAGATATAGCCGTATTCGTCATATACTAATCCAAATGGATTTACCTGGCCATACGTCACCTGTTCTATGCGACTTCCATCCGGACGAAAACGAAAGGTATTACCCGAGATCATTTTGATTGAATCCCCATCAGCCCCAGCCACTTCCGAAAGATTTGTAAATCCATGACAGGCGTGCACCCAGCCATCATAGCCGCGCACAAAATTACTAACCATGCCATGCGTGTCCTGAAATCCAAACGGACCAAGCAATGGTTTTTTACTTTCCGGTTTTCCATCTCCATTCACATCGGCAAACCGATACACCTTAGGTACACTGAAAGCAATAACGCCATTCACCATGGGAAGCACACCGACTGGGATATTTAAGGTATCGCTTACTTCCGTGAATCGATCTGCCTTTCCGTCTCCATCCGTATCTTCTAAAATAGTTAGTCGATCAGTAGATTTTTTTCCAGCCTGAGAAGGAAAGGGATATTCAAAAGATTGCGTAACCCACATACGGCCCTGGGCATCAAACGTCATGTTGATGGGCTTGTCAATATTGGGTTCCGAGGCAAACAGTTGAATTTCAAAACCGGGTGGCACTTCAAAGCCTGCTAATTCTTCTTCCGGGGTGCGCGGATCGGTTGACCGGATGTTCTCGGTAAAGAGTTCGCTATCAAAGACGTTTTCTGTTTTCTTTTGCTGGCCACAACCGAAAGCCAAAAAAGAACCGCCATGAGTTTTGAAAATTTTTTAATCTGAAACATAGTAGGGTAGAATTTTAAAATCTGTTATCCAATTCGATCAAGGCAAAATCAATAACTCATCTACTCGTTCACTTCTTATAGTTACTTGCCGGATTAAATTACTAATAAAAACGGAATTCCTTTTCAGCAATTATTGGATTGGAGAAGGCTATTTCGACTGCGAGCACAGATTTTAGATGTGTTAAACCTGACTGGTGCCTGTATTTTTGAGATACCTGCTAGGATGAACCCGCGACTGAATCTCGTCTGGGGGGCTAAAAACGAATGGAAAGCGGACCCTTATATTCTTTGTTGGTGTACTTTACTACGTAATAGTAAACACCGGCTACCGCATCCGGGGCATACCAGCGGAAGTTTCGCTCGGCACTTTTAAAAACTTCTCCGCCCCAGCGATTATAAATTTTTACAGATTCAAAACGATTAATACAATTATCCAATGGCAGTGAAATTTGTTGATCGGGATTTTGGTTAGGATCAGAATTAAACGAGCAAGGACTGATTCCTTCTAACGCAAAATAATCGTTGCAGCCATCGCCATTGGGTGTAAATACGTTAGGTGGAAGAAACTCTGTATCCGAGCCATCGATATCCTTGATCGTTACGTTTACGGTTACCGTATCTGCTTTAACGGCAAAGCACCGGTCGTCTGCCAATCTGAATTTGAAAATATAATCGTTCTCAAAAACTCCATCTTCAAAAATGGAACAATCGGGTTGCCACGAAAAAGTAGTTTGTATAGGACTCATCCCTAGCAAGGATGTAAATAAATAGCCTGCGGGTTCAACGTTTCCAGAAGCCTCAATCAACGTTAGAGAAAGCAGATCTTTTTCAGGTGAAACATCGCCATCAACACCGGTAAGCGAAAACTGAATAGATTCACCCAATGTAAAATCAACCGTTTGATCGTTAATAACATTTGTTCCCTGTCGGATAGTAAGTTGAGGGGGCGCATTGAGTGGTGGCAAAAGTTTGACCTGAACTTCTACCGTATCGGCTTTATAGAATTTACACTTGTTGGCATTATCTACCACAATAAATTTGAATAGAAAATTGCTCTTCTTTTTCAGATCTATATTTCCGCATGCGATATCCCATTGGAAGCGCGGAGGATACCATGCCGTTATTCGTTACTGATGAAAACGAAATTCCATAAAACTCCAGAGAGTCTTTCCGTTGCAAATCCAAAACCAGAAAGTCGTTATCGGGATCTTTGCCCGTAACCAAAAAAGATAAAGACTCATTAATTCTTCGCTGAATATTTAAGACCTGCCGCTCTTGCGGATCGCTGGTTAAATCAGTGTCAATCACAGGATCGTTATTACTAGGCAGTTTAACCGTAAACCGAAAGGCTGCGCTTACCGGATCACCAAAGTCACATACGTCCTTGTCATTAACCGCAATCTTTACTTCGAAATTGTTGCGGTTGGTGAAATTATAAATATCACAAAAGGCATCCCATTTAATCTTTCCTCTTACCAAACCGTTTTGGCGCGGCTCATAAATTTCTACCTGAAATCCTGCATCTGCCAACACAAAACCATCAGTGGTAATAGCTACAATCAACTCATCACCGTCATCATCACGCGCTTCAAATTCGCGTTCAAATGAATTCCCTTCGTCTAATGGTGGAATGATAAGCAGCGGTTGAACCGGATCAACAAAATAAGGTTTGGCGTTGGGCGGGGGTTCAATATTAACTTCAATCTTTAAGGTGTCACTCAAGGGCAAGCTGCAAGCATCATCAAAAGCAATAATACCAATCTGATAGGGGCCGCCTTCAAAATATGGACAACGCGGAAGACAGATACTAAAATCTTTTGTGCTTCCATTTAATAATGTGGCTGTGGTAATTTCGGGAAGCACTTCATTTATGTTTTTCTTAAAGTTTAGCGAAACGGCACGAATGGAAATCCGTTCGGTAAAATTATCATTAACGTTACTGGCATCCGGATCGGATATCCGCACCTGAATACACCGGTCAGCATCGGCTGTCAGATTGGTAAAGCTAACGCTCATATTCTCATCGTAATTGAAGTCAGACTCAGTGATTTTTTTTCCTAAAATCTGGGGTGGCTCCGCTTGCGGGCAGGCATCCACCACCAGCATTTGAAAATCACGCCTGCTCTCACCAATTTTTTCTCCGCTGCGGTATTCGTCAATTCGAACTGCAAAAACAAAAAGCCCTTGCGTAGTAGGGGTAGTGGTGAGCAAACCGGATTTGCTTATTTTTAAATCGGGTTGCCCATTAATAATATTTGATAACCCATAGCCTGGTTTCCAGATTACTAGCGGAAAAGGACCTGGTGATGCAGGAGGTAGCGCCACAGCTGATGTGGTATTAAGAGGTGTAACCAACGTATAAACCAACGAATCATTATCGTCATCAACACCTGCAAAATCTACATAGTAAGGCCGAAAGGGACAGGCAAAATCGTTGAGTGGAGGAAAAAGTCGCGGGGATGAATTGATAAAAGGTTGTCCGTTTTTAACCACCGGTGGAAACTCCAGATAAAAAGTTTGACCCGCTGCTATGTTATTACCTTGTGGTATCTGACTATAAATATTCGTAATGGTATAATTGCGGCAACATCTTTCCCATACCACAAAATAACCCTCGGGGTCTGTGTATATCTCTGGGGATAAGATGAGCGTAGTAGTATAAAAAAGTTTGGAGGTTATAATTTCTCCATTTGAGCACTCGGGTTGCGTATAGGGAACATTGGATTCTTCAGACAGAACCATGGCTACGTTGCCCATCAATACCTTATCGCGCTTTCTATAGATTGAAACTGCGACACTCTGGTCCTTTGCTCCGGGGGCACCATTAATCTGATCAAAATAAATAATAAGATTGAGGCGATAGGTGTTACCCGAAAGGTGAACTAATTCAAACTCCCCGCCCACGATATGCGAGGCAACCACGGGAATTGAAATAAGAAGCAGAATAGTTAGAAAAAACCGTTTCATCACATGTCTCCAATTACGAAAGATAGCGAATTCAATACACTGCCAAAAACCGACCTTATTTCAGTAATTTCGCAACCTTGTTATAATAACCGCAACTCATGAAAAAAGGCGACCGATTAGATAATATTGAAATTGAAACCATGGCTGCCGAAGGCAAGTGTATTGCTAAGGTTGATGGCCTTGTTTTATTTATTAAAGGTGGCGCGCCTGGTGATACGGTACAAGTGAAGCTCACTAAAATTAAAAGCAGTTTTCTTGAAGGCGAAGTCACGGCAATTCAAAAATATTCACCACTCCGCACCGAACCTTTTTGCGAACATTTTGGTACGTGCGGGGGTTGCTCGTGGCAACATATTAATTACGAAACCCAATTGAAGTACAAGCAGCAACAGGTTATTGACAATCTTGAACGCCTAGGCGGATTAGGGTTACCTGCCATTACTCCCATACTCGCATCAAAAAAAATAAATTATTATCGCAACAAGCTCGACTACACCTTTACATCTAATCGCTGGCTTACCAAAGAAGAACTTGATCGCGCTATTGAAGAGAGTCGTTTCGAGGTAGGCCTAGGCTACCACATCCCTAAAATGTTTGATCGCGTGTTTGATGTGGCCAACTGCTATTTGCAGCCAGAGCCATCTAATGCTATTCGCTTGCTGGCGCGCAAGACTGCCGTTGAAAATGAGATTCTTTTTGATCTACGAAGACAAGTAGGATTTCTGCGCACACTCACCATTCGATCATCCAACACAGGCGAGGTAATGATTATTTTGCAAGTGACAGCAGATGAAATGAAATGGACAGAAAAAATGTTGAAGACATTAACGGATGCATTTCCACAAATCACCTCGACCAACTACATCATCAACAATAAAAGGAACGACACCTTTGCCGACTTGGATGTAATCTGCTGGAAAGGCAATCCATACATCACCGAACAAATGGAGAAACCCGATGGAAGTGGCACTCTTCAGTTTCGGGTTGGGCCCAAATCCTTTTTTATCAAACCAATTCCGATCAGGCGCATGAATTATATAAAGTAGCCTGGCAAATGGCTGAGTTAAAAGGTGATGAACATGTGTATGATTTGTACACAGGCACAGGCACCATTGCCAACTTTATAGCGGGTCAGGCAAAAAAAGTAATTGGGTTGGAGTATGTAGCTGCCGCGATTGAAGATGCAAAAGCAAATTCAAAACTCAACCACATTACCAACACTGAGTTTTATGCTGGCGACATGAAAGATTTGCTAACCGATGATTTTCTATCACAGCACAGAAAGCCTGACACTATAATAACGGACCCTCCTCGGGCCGGCATGCACGAAGATGTGACTAACATGTTGTTAAAAGTGGCTCCTAAGCGAATTGTGTATGTGAGTTGCAATGCAGCTACGCAGGCGCGTGATTTGAAAATACTCGCTGAAAAATATCACATCACAGCCGTGCAAGCGGTTGACATGTTCCCGCAAACTACTCATGTGGAAAATGTGGCGCGGTTGGATTTGACCGTATAAGTTTTCTATGTACATAATAATTACTACCAATGGATGCAACCTTCTTCAGGTCGTCCGGTTCTTTATTTAAATTAATAAAGTCATGAAATTCACCGCCAAATCATATGCATTCCTACTTCTTTTCTGCGTAGTAGTTTTTACCGCACAAAGTCAGGAGGTTTCAAAATCATTTTCAGGCATTAAAAAAATAAATCTGACAACATCTTCAGGCAGTTGCAGGTTGGTGAAAGGAGGTTCTAACGATGTTCAGGTAAAGGTCACCTACACGTATTCTTCGGATAATTATCGTCCGCTTATGGAACAAGAAGGAAGCACGTTGATGCTAAAAGAAGATTTTCAAAACCAGAAATCGTATTCAGGCAATTCTTCCTGGGTGCTAACCCTTCCAGAAAACATGGAGGTTAACTTCTCTTCCGGATCTGGAAATTTTGATGCGATAGATCTGACCGTAAATGTCACGGCCAATTCTGGCTCAGGCAACTACGGTTGGACAAACGTTAAAGGTGATTCAAAAGTAAATACAGGTTCAGGCAATATTAACATCGCTAGCTATCAGGGCGACATCAATCTCACCACAGGGTCGGGTAAAATAAATATTGCCGGCATCGAAGGTGACTTGCATGCGAATGCGGGATCGGGCAAAATTGGTTTGGCCGGATTGAAAGGCGCTTGTTCAGTAAATGTTGGCAGCGGTGATATCACCGCAGTGAAAATAAATTTGACCGGAAAAAGTTCTTTCAATACCGGCTCAGGTGATGCTTCTGTAACATTGATCTCCTCTCCCACTCATAACATATCGGTGAACAGCGGATCGGGCGATGCCACGTTAGACTTTGGTGGAAATAAAATCGAAGGCAAAGTGATCATGACAGCTAATAAGAAGAATGGAAAAATTATTGCCCCCTTTACATTCGATAAAACAGAAGAAGTGGATAATGGCAGTGATAGTAACGTACGCATTCGCAAAACCGCCCAGCTTGGCACAAATGACATTGAAATTAAAGTAGGCACTGGTTCGGGAACCGCTGAGATTAAGAAATAAGTCAATCTATCCATTTAATTCAAGTGTACACTACTTTAATTAGTATTTATTACTAATATATTTAGTATTATTGCTCCTGCATGACTGAAAGGAGTATTATACATATGGATTTGGATGCGTTTTTTGTATCGGTAGAGCGTACAAAGAGCAAAAAGCTACATGGCATCCCCTTAATAATAGGTGGCAGCAGCAGACGGGGGGTAGTGGCAGCCTGTAGCTACGAAGCTCGCAAATTTGGGGTGCATTCGGCCATGCCTATGTACCTGGCTATGCAACTCTGCCCCGATGCCAAAGTGATTTCGGGTGACATGGAAGCCTACAGTCAATTTTCACACCTCGTTACAGAAATCATTGCTGATAAAGCACCAGCTTTTGAAAAAGCTTCCATCGATGAATTCTACATTGATGCCACAGGTATGGATCGTTTTTTCGGCACGTTCAAATGGGCCATCGAACTACAAAAAAAGATTGAGAAGGAAAGCAAGTTACCCATCTCCATGGCGCTATCGGTAAATAAGTTAGTATCCAAAGTAGCTACAGCCGAATTTAAGCCCAACGCACAGAAACAAATTATTGCTGGTGATGAAAAAGATTTTCTCGGTCCCTTAGCGATTGATAAAATTCCGATGGTAGGAAAACAAACTGCTTCTTTTCTATATGATATGGGCGTGCGCACGGTAGCTACCTTACGGGAAATGCCCCAACAATTTTTGATCAGTGCATTTGGTAAGAATGGTATCAGTCTTTGGAACAAGGCGCATGGTATTGATGATTCCCCCGTGGTATCCTACAGCGAACAGAAATCCATTTCTACTGAATCTACTTTTGAACAGGATACCATTGATGTAAAGCGACTGAAGTCGATTCTGATTGCCATGGTAGAGAAGGTAGCTTTTCAGCTGCGGGAACAAAAAAAACTTACTTCCTGCATTGCCGTAAAAATTCGTTATTCAAATTTCGATACCGAGAGTAAGCAAATTCATATTTCTTACACTTCTTCCGATTATACTATCCTGCGCATAGTACAAGAGTTATTTGATAAGCTCTACAATCGTAGAATGTTAATCCGATTAGTGGGTGTGCGTTTAAGTAACCTCGTGCATGGCAATCATCAAATCAGTTTATTTGATGATACTGTGGAAGACATTAATCTCTATGAAGCGATGGATTTTATTAAACACAAACATGGCGTGGAAAAATTAATTCGTGCTACTACGCTCGATGTAAACAAACGCGTGCGCATGGAAATGAATATGTTTAAAGGAAAGATCTCAAAGAATTTGATAAACTAATCATCAATAACCTCGGTCTGTGTCCCCACAGACCGAAACAAAATATTTTTAACATCATGAAAAACTTTCATATCAACAACCACTTCTTCACCATCATTCCTTCGCCATCCATTCAGGCTTTTGTTTCTAATCTGAAAAAACAAGTGCGAAGTGTTATCAGTCATGGTTTTCAAAGTGAGTTTTCGAAGGCTCACATCTCACTCTTCCAATACAACGAATATCATACAGATGACATTCTATATGATACTGATTGGCTACTATCGGCATTGCTGCCATTAGACATATACGTAAATGGATTAGGTGTATTTAAACACGGTAACAACAAAACAATCTATCTGCAAATAGAATATAAAACTCCTGTTGCTGATTTAGCAAAAGCATTGGGTGGCAAAAATATAATGCCCAATATCACGATTGCCAGAAACCTGCCTGCTGATGATTTCGATAAAGCGTGGAGGCAGTTGCAAAGCATTTCCTATCGTAATTATTTTCGGTGCAACAGCGTTACGGTGTTGAAAAGAGAACACCATAGGTGGAATAGGTATCTGGAATTGCCTTTGTCTCAGGGTAATTTACCTAGGTCTGTGCCCTCACAGACCAAAACTCTAAAATTTCAATTGTGATGACTCAGTTGATAGTATCTATTCTCTAACCTCGGTCTGTGTCCCCACAGACCGAAAACTCTAACTCAAAACCTTAAACCATAAAAATGATGTTCCTTAACGAAATGAAATATGGAATTCGCAACTCAAGATTAGTCTTGAACGAAGTCTATTTCTGGACAGATACCGTCAAACACTGGAGTAAACTTCTAGAAAACGACAGCTTTAAAAATACAATCATCGACTGCTGGCGTAATTTGGTTGGTCGTAACAAAATCCGGATTTATGGATTTGTTATCATGCCCAACCATTTACACATGGTTTGAGAAATGTTGGAGAAAAATGGGAAAGAGATGCCTTATGCCAGCTTCAATAAATTTACCAGTCATCAATTCTTAAAAATCCTACGAACAGAAAGTAATTCAACTCTTTCAGCATACAAAGAAAACGACAGAGAACGAAAGCATCGTTTCTGGCAACGAGATCCATTGGCTGTGGAAATGGATTCGAAAAGAAAAGTAGAGCAAAAGTTAGAATATATACATCTCAATCCTCTGCAAGAGCAATGGAATTTAGTAAGCAGGCCAGAGGCTTATAAGTGGTCTTCGTCCAAATTCTATGAAAGTGGTATTGATGAGTTTGCAATTCTAACTGACTATAGAGAAAGATTTTGATTTTCGGTCTGTGAGGACACAGACCGAGGATGAATAGTGATGAGAAGCACAACTTTTGGAATTAAGTAAAATGTGCTTAATTATTTAACTTAGGCTGTAATAAAAAAATTGGTGTTAAGAAAAATGAGATTCATAAAAGAAGAGAGAATCGTCATCAATATCGAAACGTGCTTTTGCCGTTTAAAAATTATAGGACATTGGAATATCAACTGTAGCATACTGATTTATCAACAAACAAAATCTTTATGAACGCATTAACCATCCTACAAGAAAAATTTGGATACGCTTCCTTTCGATTAGAGCAGGAGAATATTATCAATGCCATAATTCAAAAAAAAGATACGTTTGTGCTTATGCCTACGGGTGGGGGTAAGTCACTGTGCTATCAGATTCCTGCAATGTTGTTTGACGGACTCACCATAGTCATCTCTCCGCTCATTGCATTGATGAAAGATCAGGTGGATGCATTACGTATCAATGGCATTGAAGCTGATTATTTAAATTCTACACAAAGCAGCGAACAACAACAAGACATTTTAAACAGGGTGAGATCAAAACAGGTAAAGCTATTGTACCTCGCACCAGAAAGCACGTACTTCAAACAACTCCCAACATTCCATGTCAGTCTCATTGCTATTGATGAAGCGCACTGCATCTCGCATTGGGGGCATGACTTTCGACCGGAATATTTGATGCTAGCGCAATTGAAACGTAGTATGCCGCATGTGCCGGTTATTGCACTCACCGCTACGGCTGATCGACTTACGCGAAAAGACATTCTTGAAAAATTAGAGCTTAACAATCCAATTACGTTCATCTCCAGTTTCAATCGTTCTAATATTCGCTACGCGGTAGAGCCCAAGCGCAATAGTTTTGAAAAGCTGCTTGACTTTCTTGAAACACGAAAAGATCAAGCGGGTATTATTTATTGTTTATCCCGTGCATCGGTAGAGAAGCTTGCACTCGATCTCAAAGAAGAAGGTTACGAAGTGCTTCCCTATCACGCGGGGTTAGAGAAAAATATTCGTTCGAAACATCAGGAAATGTTTTTGCGTGATGACGTGAAGATCATCGTGGCTACCGTTGCGTTTGGCATGGGCATCGATAAATCCAACGTGCGCTACGTGGCGCACATGGATCTTCCAAAAAATATAGAAGGCTATTATCAGGAAACAGGCCGCGCGGGCCGCGATGGGTTGAACAGTGAGGCATTGCTCTTTTATTCGTATGCAGACGTGAGTAAGCTAAAAAGATTTGTTGAGATTGATGACAATCCCGAACAAACTAAAATAACCTTGCGCAAGCTGGATCAGATGGCTGAGTATGGCGATCTCACCACATGCCGAAGAAAATATTTGCTGAACTACTTTGATGAGACAGCGGAGAATTATTGTGGCAATTGTGACGTTTGCCTCACACGAACAGAAACGGCTGATGCTACCGTGCTCGCCCAAAAAGCACTTTCCGCTGTAACGCGACTTGAGGAACGATTTGGTGCTGGGTATGTCATTGATTTTTTGCGCGGATCGCAGGCTGCAAAAATTCAAGAACGCCATAAAGAATTAAAAACTTTTGGTATTGGTGCTGATGTAAGCAAGGAAGAATGGGGCAATGTCATTCGTGATCTTCTCGCACAAGGGTATCTTGCAAAAGCTGAGGGCATCTATCCGATTTTGCAATTAACGAGCACCAGCCCACACGTGTTGAAGGGCACTGTGAAAGTGATGATTACCCGCGCAAAAGAAAAGATTGAAGCAGAAGTACAAAAGGTAGATTATGAAGAAGCGCTTTTCGCCCAATTGAAAAATGTACGAAGACAAATCGCAGGCAATGAAAATGTGCCGGCTTATGTTGTACTTTCCGATGCTACATTGATGGAACTCACCACCTATCTTCCGCTCAACAAAGATGAGTTTAGAAAAATATCGGGCTTTGGCGAGGTGAAGATTGAAAAATATGGCAAACAATTTTGGGATGTTGTAGCCAATTATTGCAAAGGGCGCCAACTCACTTCACGCATTCATCTTAAAACGCCAAAGCGAATTCGCAAGGAAAGACCAGAGCGTGAAACCGATACGAAACAACAGAGCTTCGACATGTTTGTGGCCAGAAACTCGATAGAAAGCATTGCCCAGTTGCGTGGTATGAGTCAAATCACAATAGAAGGACATCTTGCTTTTTATGTGCAACAAGGAAGACTTAAAATCGATCAGTTGATGGATACTTCAAAAATCCCAGCGATCAAGCAGGCTATGGAGCAATCGAATGGAAAACTGTTGACTCCAATAAAAGCAATCTTAGGAGATA
Organism: Flammeovirgaceae bacterium; assembly: GCA_016712035.1. Classification (GTDB taxonomy): domain Bacteria; phylum Bacteroidota; class Bacteroidia; order Cytophagales; family Cyclobacteriaceae; genus ELB16-189. The sequence continues at coordinate 41,377 of JADJRT010000024.1, forward strand.
CTTATAGCTACGGAGAAATACGCATGGTGATGGCGCATTTGGAGTTTCACTCACAAAAAATTAACCGATGAACTTATTATAATACACTCTAACCTCGGTCTGTGTCCCCACAGACCGAAAACTCTAACTCAAAACTTTAAATCATAAACAATTATGTCTCTTAACGAAATGAAATATGGAGTTTATAAGTGGTCCTCGGCCAAATTCTATAAAAGTGGCGTTGATGAGTTTGCGATTCTAACTGACTATAGAAAAAGATTTTGATTTTTCGCCTGTGAGGACACAGACCGAGGATGAAAACAAGTCTCATCAACTCATTTTCAAATTGACCCATTAACGCATTATCCGTGTATCTCAATTGTCACACCGGCTTCAGCTTCAAATACGGCACCCTGCCCATCAAAACACTTTTTGAAGAAGCAAAACGATGTGGCGTTCATAAACTTGCCCTTACGGAAATTAATAACGTCTCTTCTTACCTGGACATGCTGCGCATCTGCGAGGAGAATAAGCCTGCCAAAGATGGATTAACCAAATACGAAAAAACTCCTTATCTGCTTGACATTGCAGTGGGTATTGAGTTTAGAAACGATCATGAGTTGATATACATCGTTATCGCCAGAAACAATCGCGGGTTCGAGACAATCAACCGCTTTTTATCTTATCATAACCGCGAAGGAAAAAAAATTCCCAAACGAGCTCCCGAATTTGATCAGGTGTTTATCATTTATCCGTTTGGCACGATAGAACCTGATCAATTAAAAGCATACGAATACATTGGCGTAAGTAAACCTGATTTAGCATCGTTTGCTATTCACCCCTTGCGTGAAGAATATGAATATAAATTCGTAGCCCTTCATGCTGTTACTTTCCTGCCGCCTGAAAAAAATAAAAACGGCAAACTCATTTATCGGGATCATAACACACACCGGCTTCTTAGATGCGTTGCCCACAATACATTACTAAGCAAACTCCCCGAAGAACATCAGGCGCGGAAAGAAGAATTTATGTTGCCTCCTAATGAGTTAGAGAAACTGTTCGAAAAATTCCCAGAACTGATTCGCAACGCAGAATCCATACTGAATCAGTGTTTCATCGAATGCAAAATTGGCGAAGACAAAAACAAAAAGTTTTTTACCTCGGGGCCCGCAGAAGATATGAAGTACTTGCGAACCATTACCGCTAACGGATACGCAAAACGATATGGTGCTGATAAAACGATCTGGCAATCGCACATTGAAAAGGAGCTTCGCATAATCGCACAAAAAGGATTTACCGCCTACTACCTGATTGCCTTCGATTTAATTCGTTTTGCCAGAAAAAATAATTATGATTTTGTAGGTCGCGGCAGTGGAGCCAACAGCACTGTAGCTTTTTGCCTCGGCATTACCAATGTAGATCCGATTGAACTTGATTTATACTTTGAACGCTTTCTGAATGAGGAACGTGTTACTCCGCCCGACTTTGATATTGATTTTTCGTGGGACAACCGCGATGCCATTTATGAATATCTGTTTACTAAATACGGCTATGAACATGTGTGTTTGTTGGGAACGCACGTGACTTATAAAGGCAAATCGATCATTCGCGAATTGGCAAAAGTCTTTGGGTTACCTAAAGAAGAAATTGATGCGCTGGTAGAAAATCGAAAAGAAGAAATTGAGCGCGACCACATAGCAAAAAAAGTAATCGGCTACGCCAACTACATTGTAAGTAAAGAGCTTCCTGCCAACATCTCCATTCACGCTGGCGGAGTACTCATTACAGAAAAACCCATGTATGCCTACACCGCTACTGAGTTTCCCCCTAAGAGTTTACCGGTATCGCAATTTGAAATGCATGCCGCTGAAGATTTTGGGATTTACAAATTTGATATTCTTAGTCAGCGGGGGTTGGGTCACATAAAAGAAACCGTTAAGCATGTAAAACGAAATAAAGGAATTGACATTGATGTCTATCAATTCAAAAAAATCAAAGACGATTTAAAAATTAAAGATCTCATGCGCAACAGCAAAGCCATGGGATGTTTTTATGTGGAGTCACCTGCCATGCGCATGCTACTCGAAAAATTGCGGTGCGATGATTATCTGACATTAGTAGCCGCCAGTTCTATTATCCGACCAGGCGTAGCCAGCTCGGGTATGATGAAGGCATATATCGAGCGGTTTCACATGACCCGTAATGGAATAAAATACGAATCCATCCATCCGACCATGGATAAGCTGATGGCCGATACCCATCGTGTGATGGTGTACCAAGAGGATGTGATTAAAATAGCTCATCACTTTGGCGGACTTACACTTACTGAAGCCGATGTGTTACGCAGAGGCATGTCAGGTAAGTATCGGTCGCGTGAAGAATTTCAACGTGTGCGTGATCAGTTTTTTAAAAACTGTGTGGAGAGAAAATATTCTCAACATATAACTGATCGGGTTTGGTTTGAAATTGAAAGTTTTGCCGGCTACTCGTTTGCCAAAGGCCACTCCGCCAGTTATGCTGTTGAAAGTTACCAGAGTCTATTTTTGAAAGCGCATTACCCATTAGAATTTATGGTGGGCGTAATCAACAACTTTGGTGGATTTTATCGAACTGAATTTTATTTTCATGAAGCCAGAATGAATGGTGCCCGGATAGAGGCTCCATGCATTAATAAAAGCGAGCATCTTACTACTATTTATGACTACACTATTTATATTGGCTTTATTCACTTAAAAAGTCTGGAAACAAAATTGCACAGCACATCCCGCTTGAGCGGCAAAAAAATGGTGCCTATAAAAGCTTAGACAATTTTCTCAGGCGCACTCCCGGTATCGGGCTTGGGCAGCTTCGCATTCTTATTCGCCTCGGTTCTTTTCGCTTTACCGGAAAAACCAAGCAGCAACTTTTATGGGAGTCGATGCTCTTCCTTAGCAAAACGAGAACTAAACCTACTGCTACTATAGAGTTGTTTGACACTGAACCAAAAGAATATCCCTTGCCAAAATTAAAACGAAATGCATTGGAGGATGCTTTCGATGAAATTGAGTTACTCGGTTTCCCGCTTTGCAATCCATTTGATCTGCTGGCTACTTCTGATTTTGGTGACACTACTGCTAAAGAACTCTCTGAAAGAAAAGGTCAGCAAGTTCATATAGTTGGTTACATCGTTACCACCAAAGATGCTTCCACGATGAAAACAAAAGAGCACATGGCCTTTGGTACTTTTTATGATGTGCAGGGTGAAGTCTTTGACACGGTCCATTTTCCAAACTCGGCTAGTAAGTTTCCATTTCGGGGTCGTGGTTTTTATCGACTAAAGGGAAAAGTAATTGAAGACTTTGGTGTCTATTCTATTGATGTGCACTGGATGGATAAACTACCGATGGTTAGCAAGCGAGCGGACGATGCTTTCGCAGAAGTAGTAACACCTACGCACACACAGGTAACTTAACCTCGGCCCGTGTTCTCACCGTCCGAAATGAAAAGTTCATCTGGCTGGTCTGTGAGGACACAGACCAGAGATAAGAGAATTTTAAATTGCTTTTGCGCAGGAAATTACTCCAACACTACCTTCTTTAAATAATAAACATTAGGATCCAAAATGGGCCAGGTTTTTCCGGTAACAATAACTCCTTCCTTGCTTATCAGTTGTTTAGAAAGTACACCGTCCACACTTAATTGAACGGGTAAGGCTTCATCAAAATTTGTCAATGTTATTTTATACTTCTCGTCTTCCGTTTGTTTTATAGTAAACTCCAATTTATTGGTAGTACGTAAATAAAAATCAAACAAGGCTTCCAGATTTTTGCCTGACGCTGTGCTGAAGAGTTCTTCCACATCATCGGTAGTTACAAAACTGTCATATGTATAGCGTTTGTCGGTAGCCAGTTTTTAAGGTAGGAAAGAAAATACTATCGCCTAAAACAAACCGAAGCGTGTGCATGAAGAATGCGCCTTTGCCATAAATATCACCGTGATAGGCATCGTCCGAGTCTACTTCTTCACCCTGCACAATAGGTTTTACGTTTTGTGTGCCGCGTGCAGTTTGTTGCATCGATTTAAGGTATGCTTCTTCACCCGCCAATTCGCGCACGTAGAGTCTATCCCCAAAACTGCAAATGCCTTCTTGTATCCACATGTGCCCCCAATCTTTGTTGGTAACTTTGTTTGCCCACCACTCGTGCCCAAACTCATGTGTAAGTAGCCAGTCAAAATCTTCACCTCCTACTTTAGTGTATTTAAATTGATTTCCATACGCATTCATGCTTTGGTGTTCCATACCTAAGTGCGGTGTTTCAACTATTCCTATTTTTTCTTTTGCCCACGGATATTCTCCAAAATATTTTTCCAACACCTGACAAGTTCTCTCCAATACTTCCAGATGATGCGGTGCTTTGTCGGCATGTTCTTCCAGTACATAAAACTCCATCGGAATTTTGTTGCCCAGCACCGAAGTGTACGTGCGCGTAACGTTCGTGTACTTGCCTACATTAAAAACAATACAATAGTTACTGACGGTATAGTTGGTTTTCCAATGCCATGTAGAAGTGGTTTTAGAATTTTTTACATCTTTTAGCAATCCAGGTCCGGCTACGGAAAGTCCTCTAGGCACGGTAATGATCATATCGGCTCCTTCGTTGGGCTCATCGCTAGGATGGTCTTTACAAGGAAAATAAATCTTAGCCCCCTCCGATTGACACGTTACGGCAATCCACGGATTGCCTTGTCCATCTTTACTCCATTGAAATCCACCCGTCCACGGTGGGCGTACCGCTACGCCCGGTGTGCCACCATACGACTTTAACAGTGAGCCGTTTGGCCACAGCAAATACTTTTGCTCCGGTAATAGTAAGTAAATCATTTTGCGCGTGATTGAACGTTTCCTTTTTTCCATTTACCAAAACTTGTTCTACGGTAAGGCCGTGCCATAAATCGAACAAAAGGATGGGTGAGGCTTCCGAAAGAACGAGGGTTATCTCGGTGTACCCGTTGATAGTTTGCTTTTCCGGATCAACCGTTAAGGCTACCGTATAATGCCGGATATCCATGATGGCTTGTTCCGGTTTGAGCTTACCTCCAGAACGTAAATTTTGTGCGGACAAGGAAACAGATAAAAATACAATAAGAATTGGCAAGTACTTTTTCATTTTGGCAGGGTAACAAGTTGCATAAAGTAAGAGAATCAAATTTAAAAAGTGAAAAGGAAGATAACTTATTCTCACCCAAATGTTAAGGATATTGTTTTTAGTCGTGAAACGTATAGCTATTGCCCAAGCAAAGGAATATTAGCCACACGAAAATTTCTGGCCGAGCAAACCAATCAGCTAAAAGGAGTTCAAATCACACCCGATGATATTTGTTTCTTTAATGGCCTGGGTGATGCAATCGCAAAAGTATATCAATATATCACGCTTACATCACGCGTGATTGGCCCCTCACCTGCTTATTCAACCCACTCCAGTGCCGAAGCTGCCCATGCCGGCCACGAACCCCTTACCTATAAATTAGATCCCGACAACAAATGGTACCCCGATCTTGATGATCTATATAATAAGGTGAAGTACAATCCCAACGTGGTGGGCATCCTGATCATCAACCCGGATAACCCAACAGGTATGGTCTATCCGTACGAAACACTTAAACGCATTGTTGAAATCGCGAAAGAGTTTAAACTCTTTTTGATTTGCGATGAAATCTATATCAACATAACCTATAACGGAGTTCGGGCTTACTCATTGGCCGAAGTGATTGACGATGTGCCGGGCATTTCCATGAAAGGAATTTCTAAAGAAGTTCCCTGGCCTGGTGCTCGCTGTGGTTGGATGGAATACTACAACCGGGATAAAGATCCAGACTTCAACCGGTTTTGCCAGGCATTGGATAATGCCAAAATGATTGAAGTGTGTTCTACCAAACTTCCGCAACTGGCCATTCCAAAAATTTTGGGTGATCCTCGGTTTAAATCCTACCGTGAGGAGACTAACCGCAATATTGGTAAGCGAAGTAAAATGATTGCCGATATCTTGCGCACGGTGCCAGAACTTACCTTCAATGAAACATTTGGTGCTTTTTATAATACCATCATCTTTCGCGAGGGCACACTTAAGCCCGGACAAATGATTAAGATTGCCGATTCCCAGATCAGCAGCATGGTTGAACAATGGGTAGATCAGGACATACCTTATGATAAAAGGTTCGTATATTATCTATTAGGCGCTAAAGGAATTTGTGTGGTTCCTATCTCATCCTTTTGTTCAGAGTTACAAGGATTTCGCGTAACGCTCTTAGAGGAAAATGAAAAGACTTTGATGGATACATTCACATCCATTCGCGATGGGATTGTTGAATATCTAATCTCTTAAACTCATACCTTACATTCGTTAAATGAGTTACTTAAAAACTTTTTCTTCGTTTTCGTTGAATGTCATTACAAAATTCTCCAAACTTGTAGCGTAGCACAAGATTATAAAGTATGAATAATGTGAAGGCAGACATAATCAATAGCAACCTGATCCAATCGATTGGTGTGCTTGTGCTCATTAACGTCATTATTCTCCGAAAACCGGGGCTGTGACGATTTTGTGAAAAAAATTGTGAACCGCCCCGATAACCCGGGGCGGTTTTGTTTTATAGTAATAGCTGCAAACTAACGATTGTTCTAAATTTTATATGTACTACAACGAAAACACGATTCTCTTCCTTGACGGAAAGTTTGTAAAAGCAAAAGATGCTACTACAGATTTATTCGGTCAAACCATGCATTATGGGTATGGAGCCTTTGAAGGCATCCGCGCTTACCAAACTGTGAATGGTGTAAAAATTTTCAAAGCTCACGAACACTTTGAGCGGCTGAAAAGAAGTTGTGAGCTAATAGGTATTCCATTTCATTACAATATAGAAGAGCTAACTCAAATTTCTTATCAGATTCTTAAAAGAAATAATTTAAAGACGCATATATCAGGCCTCTGGTTTCCTGTGGACCCAATATGTCTTTATCAGCCCCAACAAGTGTATCGCTTATGATTACCGCTTGGGACTGGGGAAACTATTTTGGAGATCAATCTCAGCGCGTATGTATTTCTTCGTTTCAGCGACCTAACCCAAAATCGGTAAGAATGGAAGCGAAAGCATGCGGTCATTATGTAAACTCAATTATGGCAACCAATGAAGCCAAGCAACGCGGTTTCGATGAAGCTTTAATGTTGGATATGAATGGATTTGTTGCTGAAGGGCCCGGTGCTAATTTCTTTTTTGAAAAAGAGGGTGTGCTTTATACACCACCACTTGGAAATATTTTACCAGGCATCACTCGCCAAACCGTATTGGAAATTTGCAGAGAGATGGATTTACCAGTAGAAGAAAAGTTTTTCCGCCCGGAAGAATTATTTGAAGCCGACAGTGCTTTCTTCTGCGGTACAGCAGCTGAGGTTATCGGTATTGATTCAGTAGAAGGCCAAGTGTTTAGCAAACCCTGGAAACATTCCATGGGTGCGGTTGTTCAGGAAGCCTATAAATGTATTGTATTAGATAAGAGTTATTCATATGTGATAGTTTGATGCTGGATACTCGATACTGGATTTTAAGCATACACGAAATCTAGTTACCAGAGTCCAGGATCCAGAATCTTAAATTAATGGAACTAAATAAATATAGTAAGACCATCACCCAAGACCCAACGCTGCCAGCCTCGCAGGCCATGCTGTATGGAATCGGCTTAACCGAGCATGATCTAACAAAAGCGCAGGTAGGGATTGTAAGTACCGGCTTCGATGGCAACACCTGCAACATGCATTTAAATGCATTGGCAAGTGAAGTAAAGCAAGCCGTGTGGGATCAAGAACTGGTGGGATTAATTTTTCATACCATTGGTGTGAGCGATGGAATCAGCAACGGTACCGATGGCATGCGTTATTCGCTGGTAAGTCGTGAAGTAATCGCTGATTCCATTGAGACCGTATGTGGTGCTCAATATTATGATGGCTTAATCGCGGTGGTAGGTTGTGATAAAAATATGCCCGGCTCGTTAATGGCTATGGGCAGATTAAATCGCCCAGCGATCATGCTATATGGTGGCACCATTGCCGGTGGTCATTACAAAGGACGAGAATTAAACATTGTGTCGGCCTTTGAAGCCTTGGGTGAAAAGATTCAAAATAAACTTTCTGACGAAGATTATAAAGGTATCATTCCAAATTCTTGTCCGGGGGCTGGCGCGTGCGGTGGTATGTACACAGCAAACACCATGGCTTCGGCTATAGAAGCGCTTGGCATGTCTTTACCCTATTCTTCTTCCAATCCAGCGCTAAGCAAAGAAAAATCTGAAGAGTGTATTCTAGCAGGTAAGGCTATTCATCATTTGCTGGAAAAAGATTTGAAGCCGCGTGACATCATGACTTTTAAAGCATTTGAAAATGCTATTACCATCGTCATGATTTTAGGCGGATCAACCAATGCGGTTCTGCATTTAATCGCGATGGCAAAAAGCGTGAGTGTAAAAATTACGCAAGAAGATTTTCAACGCATCTCTGATAAGACCCCGTTGATTGCTGATCTTAAACCCAGTGGAAAATATTTAATGGAGGCACTTCACAAAATTGGTGGTGTCCCTTCTGTCATGAAATACCTTTTACAAAAGGATTCCTGCATGGCGATTGTATTACTGTAACCGGAAAGACAATTGCAGAAAATGTAACGAACGCAAGAGATCTTGATTTTGAAAAGCAAGATGTTATTGTTCCGATTGAAAAGGCGATCAAAAAAACGGGCCACCTTCAAATCTTATATGGCAATCTTGCTGAGAAAGGATCTGTTGCAAAAATCACGGGCAAAGAAGGTGAGCGCTTTAAAGGAACCGCCCGCGTTTTCAATGGCGAGTTTGAATTGGTGGATGGGATAAAATCCGGAAAAATAAAAGAAGGCGATGTGGTGGTAATCCGGTATGTCGGTCCAAAAGGTGCTCCCGGTATGCCGGAGATGCTGAAGCCCACCAGTTTAATCATGGGCTCTGGTCTTGGAAAAAGTGTAGCGCTTATCACGGATGGTAGATTTAGTGGAGGTTCACACGGCTTCGTGATCGGACATATAACTCCCGAAGCCTTTGAAGGCGGCCTGCTAGGCTTAGTAGAAGATGGCGATTGGATTGAGATCGATGTAAAAAAACATCAAATAAATTTATTGGTTGACGATAAAACGTTAGCCATAAGAAGATCACATTATAAAGCACCTAAGTCTCGTGCAACGAACGGTGTCTTATTTAAATATGCACAACAAGTAAAAACAGCAGCTGATGGATGCGTTACTGACGAAGTCTGAAGAGAAAGTAGTTAAATCAACAACACAAAGAATTTCCGGATCGGAAGCGTTGCTGCGTTGCCTGGTAGCGGAAGATGTTGAAACAATATTTGGTTATCCGGGAGGTGCCATTATGCCCGTGTATGATGCCTTATATGGTTATGCCGATAAACTCACTCATATTTTAGTTCGGCACGAGCAAGGAGCCATTCATGCCGCGCAAGGTTTCGCACGCGTATCAGGCAGGCCCGGAATAGTTTTCGCAACCTCCGGACCAGGCGCAACCAATTTGGTTACTGGGTTAGCTGATGCGTTGATTGATTCAACCCCTTAGTTTGCATAACCGGTCAAGTATTTGCTCATTTCTTAGGCACAGATGCCTTTCAGGAAATTGATGTAATGAACACAACTATCCCGGTTACGAAATGGAACATACAGGTTACCGAAGCAAAAGATATTGCCTCAGCAGTGGCTCAGGCGTTTCATATTGCTACTACCGGAAGACCCGGACCAGTATTGATTGATATCACGAAGAATGCGCAAAACGAATTATTCGATTTTGATGAATATAAAAAGTGTACGAGCGTCCGGACTTATCGGCCTAAGCCAACCTTACAACTAGCCGAAGTAGAAGCTGCTGCGGAGTTAATCAATCAGGCAAAGAAGCCATATATATTGGCAGGTCAGGGGGTTTTGCTTTCCAATGCCTCGGAACAATTAATTGCATTTTCAGAAAAAAGTGGGATCCCTGTTGCCAGCACGCTGCTTGGGTTAGGGGCTTTCCCTACTAATCATCCCAATTATGTTGGCTATTTGGGTATGCATGGAAACTATGCCCCTAACTTAAATACAAATCAGTGCGATGTACTTATTGCTATTGGAATGCGATTTGATGATCGCGTAACCGGCAACGTAAGCAAGTATGCCAAGCAAGCGAAAGTAATTCATATTGAAATTGATAAAGCAGAAATAAATAAAATTATCAAGGCCGATGTTGCTGTGCATGCCGATGCCAAAGAGGCCCTTACTCTTTTGACTAATTTGGTAGAGCCTAACTCTCATACGAATTGGATTCAAAATTTTCGTAGCCTGAATCAGGAGGAATATGATAAAGTCACCCATCATGAATTCAATTCAACTGGTGAAATAAAGATGGCAGAGGCAATCAACCATCTTAGCAAACAAACCAATGGTGAAGCCATTTTAGTTACGGATGTTGGGCAGCATCAAATGATCGCATCCCGGTATTATCAATTTAAAAATCCGAGAACGAATGTTACTTCGGGGGGTGCGGGCACCATGGGTTTTGCCCTACCAGCGGCCATGGGTGCAAAACTTGCCATTCCAGAAAAACAAGTGGTAGCCGTTATTGGCGATGGAGGATATCAAATGACGGTGCAAGAACTCGGCACCATTATGCAATACAAAATACCGGTAAAAATTATTGTGTTAAATAATAATTTTTTAGGAATGGTGCGGCAGTGGCAACAACTGTTTCATGGTAAACGCTATTCATTTACTGAAATGCAAAACCCGGATTTTGTAAAGTTAGCCGAAGCATATTCTATTCCAGCTCGGAAAGTAGTTGATCGTAAAGATTTATCAGATGCTATAAAAGTTATGCTGGAAGCCGAAACTCCTTACTTCTTAGAAATAGTTGTAGGCAAAGAAGATAATGTTTTTCCGATGGTACCGGCAGGCGCTGGTGTTTCGGAAATCATTCTTGAAATACAAAAATAATAGTAATGGTATGAAGCAGGATTACACCTTAGAAATAGCCGCAGATAATAACTTCACAATACTGAATCGTATTGTGAATGTTTTAAATCGCAGACGGGTACGAATCAAAAAATTAATGGCTCATGAAAATGAGGATGATTTCCGTAAAGGTGGGGCTGTGCTGTTATTGCATACCACGCCTGATCTTATGGAGAAGGTGAAACACCAAATAGAAAAACTCATTGAAGTAGAGTACGCGAACTATACATCGGGCAGCAATCAGTACCTGGAATTGAGTGAACGAATTGTTGATGTAGATTAATACAACTCAGAGAAATTTTAAAAAAATCGTAACTAATAAATCTTAAATCATAAATAAACATGGCAAAGATCAATTTCGGAGGAACCATTGAAGAAGTAGTAACCCGCGAGGAATTTCCAATGGAAAAAGCATTGGATGTAATGAAAAAGGAAACCATTGCAATTATTGGATATGGTGTTCAAGGCCCTGCGCAAGCATTAAACTTGCGTGACAATGGATTTAATGTAATTGTTGGGCAACGTAAGGGTTCAAAGACTTGGGATAAGGCTGTGCAACACGGTTGGGTTCCTGGTGAAACTCTATTTGAAATTGAAGAGGCTGTGAAAAAAGGAACTGTAATTCAGTTTCTTCTATCCGATGCCGGACAGATTGCGCTCTGGCCAACCATTAAACCATACATCACCAAAGGAAAAACCTTGTACTTCTCTCACGGATTTGGAATAACCTTCAAAGAACAAACCGGTATCATTCCTTCATCCGATGTGGATGTAATTCTTGCTGCTCCTAAAGGTTCGGGCACGTCTGTTCGCAGATTGTTTCTACAAGGCAAAGGTATCAATGCAAGTTTTGCGATTTTTCAGGATGCCACCGGCCAGGCTAAAACCAAAGCCATCGCGTTAGGTATTGGCGTAGGTGCGGGCTACTTGTTTGAAACAGATTTCAAAAAAGAAGTTTATTCAGATTTAACAGGTGAGCGTGGAACCCTCATGGGGGCTATCGCTGGAATTTTTGAGGCACAATACGAAGTGTTGCGCGCCAATGGTCACTCGCCTTCCGAAGCTTTCAACGAAACCGTGGAAGAACTTACTCAAAGTTTAATGCCCTTGGTTGCTGAGAATGGAATGGATTGGATGTATGCCAATTGTTCTACTACCGCACAACGTGGTGCGTTAGACTGGAAGAAAAAATTCAAAGCTGCTACATTACCCGTATTTAAAGATTTATATAAGAGTGTAGCCACGGGAGAAGAAGCAAGACGCACCATTGAAACGTGCAGCAAACCAGATTATCGCGAAAAACTGGCAGAAGAACTCAAAGAAGTTCGCGAAAGTGAACTATGGCAAGCGGGTGCAGCAGTACGTGCCTTACGGCCAGAGAAAAATGCTGTTGAAGCGAGCATGATAAATTAAATATAGTACATAGTCTTGAGTCTCTAGTCCAAAGTTTATCTCAGGACTATGGACTATTGACTCAATACTTTAAAAGAAATGAACCAAGTATTAAAACAAAATCTTGACATAAACGCGGCTGCTGAAGTTCTAAAATCAGTTGTGCTAAAAACACCCTTGCAATTTCACAAAAAGCTTTCAGAGAAATTTCAGGCCGAGATTTATTTGAAACGGGAAGATCTCCAGGTGGTGCGTTCTTACAAAATACGGGGTGCGTATAATTTGATTCAAAGTTTATCTACAGAAGCCCGCAAGCAAGGCGTTGTTTGTGCCAGCGCTGGTAATCATGCACAAGGCGTTGCACTCTCTTGCAAATTGCTAAATATTAGGGGAGTTATTTATATGCCCGCCATTACACCCAAACAAAAAATTAATCAGGTAAAAATGTTTGGTGGCGACCTAATTGAAATTGTATTAGTAGGCGATACGTTTGATGAATGTCAGGAGCATGCGCTGAAGTACTGTCAACAAAACAATATGTCGTTCGTGCCTCCTTTCGATCATCTTAAAATTATCGAAGGTCAGGGAACCGTTGCCAAAGAGATTCTTGATGAACAAAGTAATTTCGATTATATTTTTATTCCCATAGGGGGTGGTGGTTTGTGCTCTGGTGTTAGTCAATATCTGAGCACCTATTCGCCCAGTACCAGAATTATTGGGGTTGAACCCTTGGGTGCGCCTTCGATGAAAAAAGCGCTTGAAGCCGGAAAACCCGTAGTCTTGGAAAAGATTGAACGTTTTGTGGATGGAGCTGCTGTTAAAAAAATTGGCGACATCACTTTTGCATTCTGCAAAGACCGTTTACATGATATGCTGCTGGTTCCAGAGGGGAAAGTATGCTCCACCATTTTGCAATTGTATAATGAAGATGCGATTGTAGCAGAACCGGCAGGTGCTTTGTCCATAGCCGCTTTGGATCAATATGCCGATCAACTTAAAGGAAAGAAAGTGGTGTGCGTGATTAGCGGTGGCAACAATGATATTGATCGCATGCAGGAAATTAAAGAGCGATCACTTCTCCATGAGGGACTAAAGCATTATTTCATTGTCCGCTTTGCACAACGTCCCGGTGCCTTGAAAGGATTTCTTAATGACATACTCGGCCCTACAGATGATATTGTGCGATTTGAGTTTATTCAAAAACACAACAAAGAATCAGGCCCGGCATTAATTGGCATAGAATTAAAATCCAGAGAAGATTATGACGCGTTGATTAAACGAATGGAGTCCTATCATTTGAACTATACGGAGCTCAACCAGGATGAGAATCTATTTGAGTATCTCGTTTAATCAAATGAAACATAATTGAATTTGATAGATTAAACAATCGTTTGAATTTCTTAACCTCTATTCTTTGACCTAATCTAAGTTTCAATCCGTATCTTGGGTGGTAAATTAAATTTTATGGCACAAGGATTACTGATTGATATGGATGGCGTGGTGTATGGGGGCGAAATAATGATACCCGGAGCGGATAAGTTTATCGCACAACTCCTCAAAGAAAATATCCCATTCATGTTTATGACCAACAACAGCCAGCGTACGCGGATAGATGCTGTGCGTAAGTTGGCCAAACTGGGTATTAAGGTTACCGAAAATCATGTGTACACCAGCGCCATGGCTACGGGAACATTTCTGGCGAGTCAAATTCCCAATGGCACTGCGTATGTGCTGGGTGAAGGCGGACTGCTCTCCAGCTTGCACGAAAATGGAATTGCCCTGGTGAATTCCGATCCGGATTTTGTTGTTCTTGGTGAAGGAAGAAACTTTACTTTGGAAATGGTGCAACGTGCCGTTGATATGATCTTGGCTGGAGCAAAATTGGTTACCACCAATCGCGATCCCTCGCCCAAGAAAAAAGGCTGGGATAATTTAGGCATTGCATCTACCACGGCTATGATTGAAGAAGCTACAGGCATCAAAGCCTTTGTGGTTGGTAAACCGGGTCCGGTAATGATGCGATCTGCCCGAAAAGCTTTAGGCTTGGAAACTGCCGAAACTACTATTATCGGAGACACGATGGACACGGATATTCGTGGTGGCGTACAAATGGCTTACAAAACAATTCTTGTTTTAAGCGGTATCACAAAAAGAGAACATCTTATTCGATACGCCTATAAACCCGATATGGTCATTGATTCTGTAAGCGACCTTACATTACCATTACCTTGGTGGTAGTTTGACGTATTAAACCTTAAAAATCGCTATCTATGTCTGGCACGAAATTCACATTGGTTTTCTATTTTCTATTCATTTTGCTCATTCAAGTAAATGGACAAAATCTACGATTATCCTCTCCGTCAGGCAATATCACACTCTCCATCAGTAATTCAGATCAGATATTCTATACGTTAGCTTATAAAGGAAAGAATGTTATAGCAACGTCTCGTCTGGGATTTACCCTGAGCAAACCAGTGGTTTCATTAACTAAATTTTCGATCCTCCGGGTCGATTCCTCAACCTATGATGAAACATGGACTCCCGTTTGGGGCGAAGTGAGCCAAATCCGGAATCGCTATAAGGAGATCGCACTTACTACAAAATCTTCGGAGGATATTATTGTAAAAATAATTTTTCGTGTGTTTGATGACGGTCTTGGATTCAGGTATGAATTTCCGGAACAGCCCACATTCAAGCATTTTATTGTGTCTGATGAATTAACACAATTCATAGTAACAGGCGATCATAAAGCCTTTTGGATACCGGGCGATTATGACAGTAATGAATATCCCTACAACACAACTAGCCTTAGTGAAATTGATGCAATAAAAGCCTCTAGCGCAGAGCCCGACATTGCCGTTAAATCACCGATTGGCCCTGATGCTGTGCAAACGCCTTTGATGATGAAATCACAGGAAGGTTTGTATATAAATATTCACGAAGCGGCTCTGATTAACTATCCCGCGATGAATCTAGTGCTTGATAAAAAATCTTTCACATTTACGTCTCATCTGGTGCCCGATGCCGTGGGTAATAAAGCTTATTTGCAAACTCCTTATAAAACTCCCTGGAGAACGATTCTTGTGAGCGATAAGGCAACGGAAATTCTCAGTTCAAAGTTGATTCTAAATTTGAATGATCCATCTAAAATTGATGACACAAGTTGGATTAAGCCACAGAAATTTGTGGGTATGTGGTGGGAGATGCATGTAGGTAAGGCAAATTGGGATTTAGCAAGCAATAAGCATGGAGCAAATACGGAGAATGTAAAAAAGTATCTCGACTTCGCTTCTCATTTTGGATTTGATGGGGTTCTGGTAGAGGGATGGAATCAAGGTTGGGAAGATTGGTTTGGTAACTGGAAAGAAGATGTTTTTGATTTTATTACACCCTATCCTGACTACGACATCAATGCGCTAACGGCTTACGCAAAGGAAAAGAATGTTCGATTAATTATGCATCATGAAACATCCGGTTCCGTTACAAATTATGAGCGTTGGATGGATAAGGCCTATCAGTTTATGATTGATCATGATATAAATACTGTGAAGACGGGGTATGTTGGAAAAATAATTCCACGAGGTGAACACCACGATGGCCAATGGATGATTAATCATTACAACCGGGTGATTGAAAAATCAGCATCTTATAAAATTCTTGTAGATGCTCACGAACCAGTAAGACCGACAGGCTTGCACCGCACCTATCCGAATTTTCTTGCTTGCGAGGCAGCACGAGGCAGTGAATTTAACAACGCTCCCGCCAATGGCATTACCCCGGAACATACCACCATACTTCCTTTTACACGTATGATCGGAGGCCCTATGGACTTCACACCAGGCTTGTTTCGATTTAAATTAAATCAGTTCGAGGCCACAAGAAAAACAGAAGTGAGAACAACACTCGCCAAACAACTTGCATTATTCATAACGTTGTATAGCCCCTTGCAAATGGCTGCCGACCTGCCTGAAAACTATGAGAAACATTTAGACGCATTTTGCCAAACACCTGTAAGTCTTGACCAGTTTTTTCTTTAAAATTGATTTGAGTAATCATTAACATTTCACATCTTCGTGTGTTGTTTGAGAATCAAAAAGTGATTACCCAATAACTAAACCTAAACCTCGAAACCGCCCCGACTTTGTCGGGGCGGTTTCATTTTATAGCAGTAAGAACAACCTAACGATTGTTGTGAGCACGAATAAACCAAAGACTATTTTCGAAAAAAATATGGGACAACCATGTAGTCAAACATGCCGATGGTTATCCGGATGCCTTGTTCATTGATCGCCATTTTATTCATGAAGTTACTTCACCGCAAGCCTTTGACGGACTTAAGAAAAGAGGACTTCACGTTTTTAATATAAAGCGCACTACCGCAACGGCCGACCATAACGTACCTACAAAAGATCAACATCTTCCAATCAAAGAAGCCTTGTCGCGGCATCAGGTAGAAACGCTTCGCAAAAACTGTAAAGAGTTTGGCGTTGAGTTATACGATTTAGGGCATCCCTTTCAAGGGATCGTTCATATCATCGGGCCCGAGTTGGGCTTGACTTTGCCCGGCATGACGATAGTCTGTGGCGATAGTCATACATCAACGCACGGGGCATTTGGTAATATTGCTTTTGGTATTGGTACTTCTGAAGTAGAGCAAGTATTAGCTACGCAATGCATTTTGCAATACAAACCTAAGTCCATGAAGATCGAGATCACCGGAACGATTGGTAAGGGGGTGGTCAGTAAGGATATTATTTTATACATCATTTCAAAAATCTCAGCCAGTGGTGCCACTGGCTTTTTTGTTGAGTATGCCGGAGATGCTATTCGCAGTCTATCTATGGAAGCCCGCATGACTATTTGCAACATGAGTATTGAAATGGGAGCCCGGGGTGGATTGATTGCTCCCGATGAAACAACTTTTAACTATATCAAGGGCCGCAAGTTTGCACCCCAAGGTGAAGCTTTTGATAAAGCGGTAATTGAGTGGAAAGCATTAACAACAGATACAGGAGCAACCTACGACAAAGTTCTATCCTTTGATGGATCCGACATCGCACCGATGATCACATACGGTACCAATCCTGGCATGGGTATGAAAGTTACGGATCGCATTCCTACTGTTGAAGAATTAAAGGAGATTAGTGAACAGACTTCGTTTAAGAAATCTCTTGAGTACATGGGTCTGAAACAAGGCACGCAACTTCTTGGCAAATCTATTGATTACGTTTTTATAGGAAGTTGCACCAACGCTCGCATCGAAGATCTGCGTGAAGTGGCTTCGATGGTGAAAGGAAAGAAAAAAGCGGCTGGTGTTGAAGTGTGGGTTGTCCCCGGTTCGAAGCAAGTGCAAGAACAAGCCAGGAAAGAAGGGCTCGATAAAATTTTTGAAGCCGCTGGTTTTGAATTACGTGATCCGGGCTGCTCGGCATGCCTCGGTATGAACGAAGATAAAATTCCTGCTGGAAAATATTGCATTAGTACTTCGAATAGAAATTTTGAAGGCCGGCAAGGACCGAAGTCAAGAACATTTTTGGCCAGTCCATTAAGTGCAGCAGCAGCAGCTATTACTGGTAAAGTGACGGATGTTAGAGATCTTATTAGCTAAATGAAGTAAAGGAATGTCAAAAGATAAATTTATCAAGCTAGTTTCTGCCTCAGTTCCCGTTCCGAATGAGAATATTGATACGGATCAAATTATTCCTGCGCGGTTTTTGAAGGCTACCACACGCGAAGGCTTTGGCGAAAATTTATTTCGCGATTGGCGATACGACAGCAACAATAATCCAATTAAAGATTTTGCATTAAACAATTCTTCCTATTCAGGAAAGATTTTGGTTGCTGGTAAAAACTTTGGCTGCGGTAGCAGTCGCGAGCACGCAGCGTGGGCCATCTACGATTATGGATTCCGGGTTGTGGTGTCCAGCTTCTTTGCCGATATTTTTAAAAACAACGCGTTAAACAATGCCGTGTTACCCGTTGTAGTTTCTGATTCATTTTTGAAAAAACTATTGGAAACGATTCAATCGAATCCTAATACACAAGTTTCAATCGATCTGGAAAATCAAAAGATTGGTTATGATAATCAATCAGAGAATTTTGAAATCAATCCCTATAAAAAAGAATGTTTGATCAATGGCTACGATGATATTGATTATCTGTTGAATTTGAACAAAGAAGTTAGAGAATTTGATTTAGCCCATTCATGAATAAGAAGATAGTCATACTGCCCGGTGATGGAATCGGTAAAGAAGTTACTACCGAAGGAAAAAAGGTATTGGAAAAAATTGCCGAATTGTTTGGTCACTCCTTTGTGTTTGATGAAGCTATTATTGGCCATGATGCTATTGAAGCAACGGGCAATCCGCTTCCTGATGAAACACTGGCTAAACTTAAGGACTGCAATGCCATTTTATTTGGAGCTGTTGGCCACCCTAAGTATGACAACGATCCTACTTTAAAAGTAAGACCTGAGCAAGGCTTACTAAAGATGCGCAAGGAGTTAGGACTCTATGCCAATCTACGTCCCATTAAGTTATTTGATGAATTATTAGAAGCTTCCAGCATTAAACCTGAGATTTTGAAAGGTTCTGATATTTTATTCTTCCGCGAACTTACGGGTGATGTTTACTTTGGCGAGAAGGGAAGAAAAGACGATGGAAATACCGCCTTTGACCTGATGATTTATCAGCGCTATGAAGTTGAGCGTATCGCACACAAAGCCTTTCAGGCAGCGCGAACCAGAAAGAAAAAAGTTACCTCAGTGGATAAAGCCAACGTACTGGAAAGCTCAAGACTGTGGCGCGAAGTTGTACAAGAGATTGGAAAACAATATCCGGATGTTGCGTTGGATCATCAGTTTGTTGATGCTGCCGCGATGAAGCTCATTCAAAATCCACGCAGCTACGATGTAGTCGTTACGGGAAATTTATTCGGAGATATTCTTACCGATGAAGCTTCGCAAATTGCCGGCTCCATGGGGATGTTAGCTTCCGCATCCGTTGGCGACTCTGTAGGATTGTATGAACCCATCCACGGAAGTGCACACGATATTACAGGAAAAGGAATTGCTAATCCGTTAGCTTCAATTTTATCTGCCGCTCTGTTATTAGACATTTCCTTCGGATTAAAAGAAGAATCTGAAACTGTAATCAAAGCGGTTGAGCAAACCCTTAAGCAAGGTTGGAGAACGACAGACATTGCCGATACAAAAACTCCAAAAGAAAAAATTCTAAATACCCAGAAGATGGGGATCAGCAATTATAATTGAAATTGAAAAAGTTGCCAGTCACCAGTTACCGGTAACCAGCGACAAATATCAGTAACCAGAAAAATTATGGCACAGAAAATTCAAATTTTTGACACAACCCTTCGCGATGGCGAGCAAGTACCGGGCTGTCAGTTGAAGACCGAAGAAAAAATTATCATAGCCAGAGAACTTGAAGCCATTGGTGTAGATGTTATCGAAGCTGGCTTTCCAATTTCAAGCCCTGGTGATTTCCTTTCTGTAGTTGAAATTTCCAAAGTCGTAAAAGAGCCAGTAGTATGTGCACTTACCCGTTCTAAAAAAGAGGACATTGATGTAGCTGCCGAAGCCTTGCATCACGCCAAGCGTGGAAGAATTCATACCGGTATTGGTTCGTCTGATGTTCATATCAAACATAAATTCCGCAGCTCACGCGAGCAAGTATTGGAACAAGGTGTTTGGGCAACAAAATATGCTAAAGACAAAGGTTATGAAGTTGAATTTTATGCTGAAGATGCTGGTCGTGCTGATTTAGTTTTTCTTGCACAACTCGTGGAGGCGGTAATAGCAGCTGGTGCGGATGTGGTTAACATCCCCGATACAACTGGTTATTGCTTACCTAACCTATATGGTAAGCGTATTCAATATCTTGTTGAGAATGTAAGAAATATTGATAAGGCTGTGATCTCCGTTCATTGCCATAACGATTTAGGTTTGGCTACGGCTAACACATTGGCCGGATTAACCCACGGAGCCCGGCAAGCTGAAGTAACAATTAACGGAATTGGTGAACGGGCAGGAAATACTTCGCTTGAAGAAGTAGCCATGATTTTGCAAACCCATAAAGACCTTGATCTTTATACAAACATAAAGGCAAATAAAATTTATGCCTTAAGTAAGTTAGTTTCCACCATGATGCGCATGCCCGTGCAGGCAAACAAAGCCATTGTAGGAAAAAATGCATTCGCTCATTCCTCGGGTATTCACCAGGACGGCTTTCTGAAGCATGCCGAGAATTATGAAATTATAAATCCAGCGGATGTGGGCGTTCCTTCATCATCAATCTTATTAACGGCTAGAAGTGGCAGAGCTGCACTAAAACACCGCCTGGAATTACTCGGTTATAGTGTGGCCGGTGAAGACTTGAATGCCGTGTATGAAAGTTTTCTGGTTGTTGCTGATGAACAGAAAGAAGTGAATGATGGCGACTTGATTGCACTTGTTACCAGTATGCCGGTGCTAGTAAAACCTTAAGGCGGGATAATTTCATTTGATATTAAACCTTTCCATAAATTCGCTCCATGAAAAGGTTAAATCTCGTATGCACTATCCTGCTGCTTTCTATCGCCGGTACTATTTCCAATGCCCAACAAATAGGCCTGCAACTCTATAGTCTCCGCAACGAAATTCCTAAAGATGTGTCGGGCTCCTGGCGTTAATAAAAGTTGGGGAGTTCAGGAAATTGAAGGTGGCAGCACGTATGGATTGTCGGCAGATGGAGTTCACTGCGCTGTGCAAAAAAATAATCTCAAGATGATTAGCATTGGTGCAGGCTTTGAGGAATT
>JADJRT010000025.1 GCA_016712035.1 Flammeovirgaceae bacterium
GGTAACCTTTTCAAAAAAAAACACGTAATGCCAAACTTATTCATAAAATCGGCAAAAAGGAAATGTCCCTACTCCGCCAGTTGGCGGATTCGGGACACAGGTCTCCCTACGCTAAAGCTTCGGGACACGGGTGTGCCTGACGCTTCGGTCAAGGGGACTCCTTAGGTTACGATTCAAAATGCTTTCGATACTGGATATCGATACTGAAGTTGTGGTCTGAACCCTGACGCAATGGTTTGGGGAAGGTCAGGGCAAGCTCCTGATACTTACGATTCAATACTTTTCGATCCTGGATGCTCGATCAGGGGGCTGACCAACAATTCTTGCGGTCATCGTTCCCGCTAGCTATAGGGTGGCATGACAGCATTTTGCAGACGTTTTTGGAAGCCCCCGAATAACCCATTTCGACTTGATTACCATTTTGGAAATCCGGGGTGTGTCCCTACGCCAACTACCCTTGTTGATTAAAAAACTTCCGGAAGTCCAGGGTGAATGTTTTTTATAAGTCTGAAACCTCAGGCTACCTTGCGACCAAATTTTGAGGTCTCGGTCAATGTCTACAGCTAAATATATCTTCGTAACGGGTGGTGTAACATCTTCTTTAGGCAAGGGAATTATCTCCGCCTCGCTGGGTAAGTTGTTACAAGCCAGAGGGTTCACCGTTACCATCCAAAAATTCGACCCGTATATTAATATAGACCCCGGAACGCTTAATCCGTATGAGCATGGCGAATGTTATGTGACGGATGACGGGGCCGAAACTGACCTGGACTTAGGCCATTACGAACGGTTTCTAAACGTGGCCACCTCGCAGGCCAACAACGTTACCACCGGTCGCATCTATAATAATGTCATCACGAAAGAACGCAGAGGCGAATATCTGGGTAAAACGGTTCAGGTGGTACCCCACATTACGGATGAGATAAAGAGAAACATTTTTCTGCTGGGCGAAACTGGTGAATACGATTTTATCATTACTGAGATTGGCGGATCGGTCGGTGACATTGAATCTTTGCCTTTTGTTGAAGCTGTGCGACAGGTGCGCTGGGATTTAGGCTCCAACAATGCACTGGTTATTCACCTCACCCTTATCCCCTACTTAAAGGCGGCCAAAGAACTAAAGACCAAGCCAACTCAGCATTCCGTTAAGGAGCTATTATCGTATGGTATCCAGCCCGATATTCTGGTTTGCCGCACGGAACATCCGCTTTCTATGGAGATCCGGAAAAAACTGGCGCTGTTTTGCAATGTCAACCTGAATTCGGTTATCGAAGCCATTGATGCGGACACGATTTATGATGTGCCGATGCTCATGCGTAAGGAAAAACTGGATGAACGCGTGCTCGCAAAACTAAAAATGCACCCCAAACAAGAACCCGATCTTGAGCAATGGAAAATCTTTTTAGGAAAACTTAAAAATCCGATCAACGAAGTCACCATTGGGTTGGTGGGCAAATATGTTTCGTTGCCGGATGCGTATAAGTCTATTGCCGAAGCTTTCATTCATGCCGGTGCGGAGAATGATTGTAAGGTTAATGTGAAGTGGATCTCGTCCGAAGATATTCATGTCGATACGGTAGCTTCCATTTTAGGAAATCTAGATGGTGTTTTGGTTGCCCCTGGTTTTGGTGAACGCGGCCTGGAGGGAAAAATTGAAGCCATTAAGTTCGTGCGTGAAAATAAAATTCCTTTTTTAGGAATTTGTCTGGGGATGCAGTGTGCCGTGGTTGAGTTCTCGCGGCATGTTTTGAATTTGGCGGATGCCAGTACTACGGAGTTGAATCCGAAATCAAAACATCCGGTCATCGACATGATGGAAGAACAAAAGAAGATTACAAACAAAGGCGGCACGATGCGGTTAGGTTCTTACACCTGCAAAATAAAAAAGGGTTCGAAGGCTTATCAGATATATGGCGATACGACTATTCACGAACGCCACCGGCATCGCTATGAATTCAATAACAAGTTTCTGGAACAGATGGAAGAGGCTGGTCTAAAGGCAACGGGTGTTAATCCCGATACTAATCTGGTTGAGATCGTAGAGTTAAAAGATCATCCCTGGTTTATTGGGGTGCAATATCATCCTGAACTAAAGAGCACTGTGCTCAATCCACATCCGCTGTTTGTCAAGTTTGTGGAGGCGGCTATGAATCATAAGAAAGTTTAGTTGACAATTGAAAGTGGAAAAGCTGTTGGCAGGGAAATTGAGCAAGGGTCATTAGGGACAGTTGACAGAGTAATTTATCAATAGGAAGTAAGATTTGAGAGTATTTAAAATTAGGATTTATCATGGATAGAAATTCGGCCATAGGACTTACGCTTATTGCGGTCATGCTCTTAGTCTATTTTAATTTTTAGCACCCACACCCCCCATTCCGGATGCCGCCCCGGCCCAGGTAATAACTCCGGCCATTGAAAAGGATAGTTTAACTGCTTCCACACAAAACAATCTCCCTTCCGGAGAAACCCTGCAGCAGTATGGAAGCCTTTCCTCATTCCTGACTGGAAATGAATCTTTAACATCCATTGAAAATGCTGATGTTAAAATTGAATTATCCAACCAAGGGTTTCTTAAAGAAGTAGAGTTAAAGAAATTCAAAACCTATTCTCAAACACCGCTTTATCTTGCTAAAGATGGTAACAATAGATTTTCACTTCTGGCTACCTACGAAGGCAGAGAAGTAGATCTTTATAAACTTTTTTATTCCGTAAGCACCTCGAAAAAAAATGATACTACGCTTATAACGCTCACTGCTAACACAGGCGAGTCGGGGTACGTTAAACATGTTTACGCCATTCCCCCTTCTGGTTATCAAATCGGTTATCAGATTCAAACTTCCAGAATTACTTTAGGCGGAAAAAATCTCACCTACCGGTGGAACGATCAGGTTCCATTACAAGAAAAAGCGATTGCCGACAGTCGCACGAAGACGACCATCAACTATTATGATGTGAATGGAGACTTTGACAATCTCTCGCAAACATCGAACGATCTGGAGACCGAAGCGTTAGCAACTCCCCTCAAGTGGGTATCCATACGCCAAAAGTTTTTTATCTCTGCCATTCTTGCCAAGAATTCATTTTCTGGGGGTGAGATTAAAACGGTAGCTAACGTGAATGATTCTGCTGTTGTAAAAGATGCCAGCATTGAACTGTGCATACCTGTAGAAGACCTCTCCGCACAGAAAGCCTCTTTCTCGTACTACTTCGGTCCAAACGATTACAGTGTTCTTCCAGATGTTGCGGAAGGATTTTCAAGAAACCTTGATCTGGGCTGGCCGCCTATGCTTTGGATCAACAAGTTTGTCATCATTCCGATTTTTCATTTTCTGGAAGGTTTTGTTGGCAGCTACGGTTTGATTATCGTGCTGCTCGTTTTGTTTGTTAAAATTCTTTTACTGCCGCTTTCCTACAAATCGTATTTGGGGATGGCGAAAATGAAATTGCTCAAGCCTGAGTTAGACCTCATTAAGGAAAAGAACGGAGAGAACATGACTCAAAATCAGCAAGATCAGATGAAGTTGTATCAGCAGGCGGGCGTTAACCCCTTTAGTGGTTGCATTCCGCTCTTACTTCAGATGCCGATTCTTTTTGCGATGTTTTATTTCTTCCCGGTTTCCATCGAGTTGCGACAAAAATCATTTCTGTGGGCCGAAGATTTGTCAACCTATGATTCCATCGTTAACCTTCCTTTCACCATTCCCTTCTATGGAAGTCATGTAAGTTTATTTGTGCTTTTAATGACAGCTTCCACGCTAATTTATCAGTGGCAAAATAATCAACTAACCAATGTGACGGGCCCCATGAAATCTATGGGTTATGTGATGCCGGTTATCTTCATGTGTGTGCTTAACACTTTTTCGGCAGGCTTAAGTTTCTATTACTTTGTTTCAAACCTTGTTACGTTTGCCCAACAAGCCATCATCAAACGCTTTGTTGATGAAGACAAAATTATGGCTGTGATGGATGATCATAAGAAGAAGATGTTGGCCGGTGGAGGAACGGGTAAAAAATCCAGTTTTATGAGCAAACTCGAACAAGCCATGAAGGCGAGTGAGGAGGCGCGGAAGGCGAGTAAGAAGAAGTAATGGCCAATTGACAATGGATAATTGACAATGGATAATTGGCGCATTCCCCTATATTTTGTGACCCCGATTACTTCAGGGCTTTTTTTTAACTGAACAAGCACTGAAAACCGGATAATGGGTAAAATCATCGCAATACGAAATCAAACAGGAGGCGTTGGCAAAACAACCACAGCAATTAATCTGGCTGCCAGTCTTGCCGTGCTCGAGTGTAAAACCCTACTCGTTGATGCTGACCCGCAGGCCAACTCTACGTCCGGTTTGGGTATTAATCCTAAGGAAGTAAAGCAGAGCATTTACGAATGTATGGTGGATGGGGTTAATCCCTAGACGCCATTGTTAAAAATGATTTGAAGTTTTGCATATTCTTCCCTCCCATATTGATTTGGTTGGCGCGG
Source organism: Flammeovirgaceae bacterium (assembly GCA_016712035.1). Classification (GTDB taxonomy): domain Bacteria; phylum Bacteroidota; class Bacteroidia; order Cytophagales; family Cyclobacteriaceae; genus ELB16-189. The sequence continues at coordinate 4,484 of JADJRT010000025.1, forward strand.
AAGTTGAGATGGTGAATATTGAACACCGGGAAGAAAATGAAAAATGCGCTGCCTGAGCAGGTAAAAGATTTATACGATTTCATCATTATCGATTGTTCGCCATCCTTGGGTTTGATCACCATTAACTCCCTTACTGCGGCAGACTCGGTGATGATACCGGTGCAGTGCGAATATTTTGCGTTGGAAGGATTGGGTAAGCTGCTTCAACACGATTAAGATTATTCAGACCAGGCTAAACCCAAATCTGGAGATAGAAGGGATTTTATTAACCTTATATGATTCCGCACTTCGCTGGGTAATCAGGTTGTTGAAGAAGTTCGCACCCACTTTAAGAACATCGCCTTCAAAACGATCATTCCCCGAAATGTTAAGTTAAGTGAATCGCCCAGTTTTGGGCTACCTGTAATTGTGCACGATGCCGAGAGTAAAGGAGCCATCAGTTATTTAAATCTGGCTCATGAGATTCTCGATAAAAATGGAATAGTACGATGAGTAAGAAAAGAGCATTAGGTCGGGGCCTGAGCGCCTTATTGAGCGACACGCCCGATGAGGTTAGATTAGATGTGGATGTAAGTTCGCCCGTAGGATCTCATAAAAACAATGATTCTATCAATGAAATTCCGCTTTCTGAAATAGAAACCAATCCTTTTCAACCGAGACAACATTTTGATAAGGAGGCCCTCAGGGAACTCGCTGAATCCATTAAAGTTCATGGCATTATTCAGCCGATAACTGTTCGAAGACTTTCTGCTAAACAATATCAATTAATCTCTGGTGAACGCAGATTTCAGGCATCAAAAATGGCAGGGCTTACGGCCGTGCCCGCCTATGTACGCACGGCAGACGATCAGCAGATGCTGGAGATGGCGTTGATCGAAAATATTCAACGTGAAAATTTAAATCCCATTGAAATTTCGCTTAGCTATCAAAGGTTAATCAGCGAATGTGATCTCAAACAGGAAGAGTTAGGTGAACGGGTGGGTAAAAATCGTTCAACCGTAACGAATTACCTACGACTTTAAAGCTTCCGCCAGATATCCAGATTGCAGTACGCGATAATCGTCTATCCATGGGGCATGCACGCGCCATCATCAATGTTGAAAATCCTGAATCACAACTTTATTTTCAAAAAAGTGTTGGCCGAAGATTTCGGTTCGGAACGGAAAGTTGGAAGTAATCAATGCATCGCCAAATACCAAGGAAAGCAACAGCCTCTACACCCGCTCAATCAAAAGAAATTAATCAGTTACAATCACGCTTGTCATCACATTTTGGCACGAAAGTTAGTGTTAAGAGTGACGGCAAGAAAGGTGATATCCGAATCCCGTTTTTATCCGTTGAGGACCTTAACCGAATTCTTGATATTCTAAAATTGTAGCATGCGCGAAGCCATTCTTGGCATCCTGTTGTTTTCATTCACAGTCTGTCACTCGCAAGAGAACAGCGCAGACACTATACCGCGTGGAAATTTGGCCGACACCGTAGCTATGGATACCAGACCCGTAGAGCCCATGGAATCTTATGCCACCCGGTATGATCCGCGTAAAGCGATATTTTATGCAGCCGTGCTACCGGGGTTGGGCCAGATCTATAACAAAAAATATTGGAAATTACCCTTCGTTTATGGCGGCTTTGGGGCACTGATTTATGTGGACCATTTTTATCACACTGAATACAAAAATATACAAATGAACTCTTTGACATTCTTAATGATCCAAACTCTGGTGGCATAAGTCCGGAAGGATTAACAGAAGATCAACTTCGTACACTTATCGACAAGGCAAGGAGAGAACGTGATTTCTTTATTATTTTGACCGGCATGTTTTATATTCTTCAAATCGTAGATGCACATGTAGATGCGCACCTAAAGGAATTTGATTTGAATCCAAAACTTCAGGTGCGCATCGAGCCCATGATGGAAAACAGTTTACAGTTTGGACGCACCCGGGGCATGGCTTTGATATTTAAATTTTGATTGCGGAAGTTTAAAGAAAAAGGGATGAAGATATTGCTGATCGGATATGGTAAAATGGGCAAGACAATTGAAGCCATCGCGCTTAATCGCGGACATGAAATTGGGTAAGATTGATGTTGATGATAATCTCCATGCCTATAAGATCCGGTAGATGTGGCCATCGAATTTACCCAGCCACAATCGGTAGTTAGTAACCTGAAAGCCTGTATAGATAAAGGTATTCCTGTCGTGTGTGGTACCACAGGTTGGGCAAATCAACAGCAAGAGGTAGAGCATTTTTGTAAAGTGAAGAACGGAACACTACTCTATTCTTCAAACTTTAGCCTCGGTGTAAATATTTTCTTTAAGCTAAACGAATATTTAGCACGTATGATGGATCGATACCCGCAATACGAAGTAGCTATTGACGAAACTCACCATACACAAAAAAAAGATGCGCCCAGTGGCACAGCCATCTCGCTGGCCCATGGAGTTATCAAAAATCTAACCCGGAAAAAAGAATGGGCGTTAGAGACAACTGAAAATCCGGAAGCGCTCGTTATTAAGTCTTTCCGGGTTGACCCGGCACCGGGCACCCATGTGGTTAAATATAAATCGGTTATAGACGATATTGAGATCACGCATACGGCACATTCCCGTGAAGGGTTTGCTCTAGGAGCCGTTTTGGTGGCTGAATGGTTAGCCGGAAAAAAAGGAGTTTTTACAATGGATGATTTTTAGAGTTGTAGCTCCGGCTAACTCAAAAATCAGTTTATTTGCCAGATTTTTAAATGTTCTTGATATGAATTGGAAGTTTTGGGAGAAGAAGTCGAAAACAGAAGTTGAAAAAAAAGCCTAAATCGGCATTGCGCGAGTGGTGGGATGCGGTTCTCTTTGCCGTAGTGGCTGCAACGCTAATTCGCTGGCTGATTATGGAGGCCTACACAATCCCTACACCTTCTATGGAAAATTCCATGCTGGTGGGTGACTTTCTGTTTGTAAGTAAATTCCATTATGGCACACGGACACCCCGCACACCAATTCAGATTCCCTTACACATCAAAAAATATGGTTCACTAATATTCCCTCCTACGCTGATTGGATTCAATTGCCAACCTACCGCTTACCGGGTTTTACTCATGTAAAGCGGAATGATGTTGTTGTCTTTAATGTGCCCGGTATTGCTGAAAATAATTATCCGAGTACAAATCAAGCTACCTGGATAGATTACCCCGTTGACCTAAAAACCAATTACATTAAGCGCTGTGTGGCTGTATCGGGCGATGTACTCGAAATTAAAGACCGACAGTTAATTATCAATGGCGAGGCTCAAGTTAATCCGCCTCAAATGCAACTCAGTTATTTAGTGACAGCCAAAGATGAGATTAACGAACGCAACCTGGAAAATCTGGATCTTGATCCGGATGATTACACGTTTATGGGAAGACCTGAAGCAGACAAGGCTGTTTACCAAATGTTTCTAACCCAGGAGAAAGTAGACAAGTTGAAAGCATTGCCGTATGTTATTTCCGTTAGCGAAGACTATCGCACCGATGAGGGGCCGGACATGAGAATTTTTCCAGGGGCAAAATACGGTGCATGGAATGGCGATACCTATGGCCCTTTGGTAATTCCAAAAGAAGGAATGAAAATCGCGATCAATGATTCAACTTTGTATACCTATGGAAAAGTAATCGAGAAGTATGATCTTAATAAAGACGTTAAGATTGAAGGTTCTAAACTTTTCATTGAAGGGAAAGAGATCACTGAGTATACCTTTAATCAGAACTATTACTTTATGATGGGTGACAATCGCCACAACTCCCTTGACTCGCGTTATTGGGGCTTCGTGCCCGAAGATCATATTGTTGGTAAAGGATTCTTTATCTGGTTATCGATTGATAAACATGGAAGTTTCTTCAATAAGATCCGATGGAGTCGGTTCTTTAAATTGATTAAGTAACTTGTCTCTGGTTACTCGTTTCTGGATACTTACGTTAGTCATTGGTGTTCAGTAATCAGTGGCTAGTAACTAGAATCCAGTGACCAGTAACTAGCAACTAATAACCAGTTTTCACCAATCAATTTCTTTTAGTCCTTTGGCTTTCAGGTATTCGTTGGTTTTGCTAAAATGTTTATTACCAAAAAAACCTCGATCGGCAGAAAACGGAGATGGATGAGGTGACATCAATACGTGGTGGCGAGCGCGGTCAATGATTTCCCCCTTCTTTTGTGCGTAGGCACCCCATAAAAGAAAAACAATATTATTCTTCTTGTCAGAAATCTCCTTAATCACCGAATCCGTAAATACCTCCCACCCTTTGTTTTGATGCGAGCCTGGTGCGGAAGCTCTTACTGTTAACGTAGCGTTAAGAAGCAGCACACCTGATTAGCCCATCGTTCCAAGTCCCCACTTTTTGGAATGGGTTTGCCCAAATCATTTTTAATTTCCTTAAAGATATTTTTGAGGGAGGGGGGAATAGTAATTCCATCCCGAACAGAAAAGCAAAGGCCATTTGCCTGACCTGCCCCGTGGTAAGGATCTTGCCCTATGATTACAACTTTTATACTCCCGAAATCCGCACAATCAAACGCCCGAAAAAATTTCCTTGCCTGGAGGATACACCATTTGGGTCTTATATTCATCTTTAACAAACCTGATTAATTGCTCGAAATAAGGTTTTTCAAACTCATTTTTGAGACCATCTTTCCAGGAGGATGCGATTTTTATGTCCGTAACCATGAAATTTAAATTTTCGGTGAACGTAAGTCGCAACCGGGTTGAAAAATAGAAAAAAATGATATTTTTGAACGAATGATTGCCGAAATAACACAAGGAATTAAGGTTAGCGTGGAAACTGAGTATCAACCTTCCTACTCAAGTCCCAGCCAATATCACTATGTGTTCACTTACCGCATTACGATCGGAAACCAAAGCGATTTTACCATTCAGCTTTTAAGAAGGCATTGGCATATTCATGATGCTGGTTTTTAGCCCGCGAAGTGGAGGGGGAAGGCGTTGTGGGACAACAACCTGTTTTAGAACCCGGCCAAAGTCATCAATATGTTTCGGGGTGTAATTTAAAATCAGGTATTGGCAAAATGGCGGGCACCTATCAAATGGAACGTATTGTTAATGGCGCCCGGTTTGAAGTCTTGATTCCCGAGTTTACCATGATCGCCCCGATCCGATTAAACTAATGACAATAAAAACGCTAAAACCAGATCGCCACTCATCCTGATAATTTATCGGGAGCGATGACAGCAACAGTCCTTTTCTTTTCAAGTAGAAATACGTGATTCCCTACTTTCAAATCAAATCCTTTATCCGCCACTGGCTTCATGTGGTGGATGAACATTCTATACACTCGCCCTTCTTTTTTGATTTTTATGAAAAAGTGATTCGCAATAAAAACAAAAGTGAAAGTTTTGAAGATATTGAACGCGTGCGCAAAAAGCTTTTGGAAAGTGCGATGGAAATAGACGTACAGGATTTAGGAGCCTCATCCGCTTACTTTAAGAACGAAAAACGAACCCTGTCAAAGGTCGCTGCAACCAGTATCAGCCCCGCGACAGTCTGCGAATTCTTGTATCGGATTGTTCATTATCAACAAGCCACATCGGTTGTTGAATTGGGAACCTCTGCCGGCATTACAACGCTTTATCTTTCAAAAAATCTGAGTTCACTGGTAACAACATTCGAAGGACATTCGGTATTGAGCGACATCGCTTTAACTAATTTCGAATCGTTTAAAACCAAAATATCAAACTCATTCAGGGGAATATTGATACCACGCTTCCGATTTCCTTCAAAGTCCGGCAAAAATCAATTTTGTTTTAATGGATGCCAATCATCGCTACGAACCAACGATACGCTATTTTCAGTTGCTAAGCAGACGGATGGCTGAAAAAGGAATTATTGTTATTGACGATATCAATCACTCGAAAGAAATGGCCCGTGCCTGGAAGGAATTAAGACATCATGATTTGGTTTATGGTAGTGTGGATTTATACCGGTGCGGCATTCTATTCTTTGATCCGACACTTAATCGACAACATTACACCTGGGCCTTGTAATTCGTTGATAATGGCTGCAAGAAACCCCTACTTTTGGGCGCTTAACTGTTAATTCATGACTACACCTACTCCATCAAACGCGAACAAGGCTCCTGAGCCAAAAAAATCAAGCAGCAAAACAGGGATTATCATTGGGATACTATCGGTCATTGTTATTGTGCAGAGCATTAAAATATATCTGGACTATCAGGAGAAGGTAGAAGTGAAAGAAGAATTGGCCACTACCGTAGAGGATCTGGCATCCACCATGCAGCGCCTGAATGATGTAAGCGCGGAGCTTGACCTCAAAATCACCGAGATTGCCAAATTAGGGGGCGACATTACAGAACTTGAAAAGGCAAAAGCCGAAGTAATGGCCGAACTGAAGCGAAGCAACACCCGAAACTCCAAAGCGATTAAAGAATTAAAAGACAGGCTTGAAGGTTACGAAGAGCTACTGAAATTAAAGGATGATGAGATTGACAAACTAAAATCGGTTAATAAAGAATTGTATTCTGAAAATCGAACCTTGAAAACGAAACAAAATGTGTTGAATGATTCACTGAATCGTGTGACCAAAAACAAAGATGAACTTGCAACCAAAGTGGCTATCGCTTCTCAATTGAAGGCTGAGAATATTGCGATGGTTTCAGTCAACGGAAAAGGTAAAGAGAAAGAATCCCCCTTTAGAAAAAAGCAGCTTGAAAAAATAAAAGTTGAATTTACCATTGCCGAAAATAAAGTTGCCCCTATTGAGGGAAAGAAGATTTTGATTCGGGTGATTGACGAAAATGGACAACCTATTTTTGATACCACAAAAGGTTCCGGAACTTTTATGTTAGAAGGGCGCGAGGAATTTTATACCGCTGCACAGGAAATTCTATTTGACAATACGCAACAACAACTTGCTTTCGTCTACGATAAAGGTTCAGAATATACAGCCGGAACTTACAAAGTCGAAATATATACGGATGGCTACCTGATGGGTACTACACAATTTGTTGTGCGTTAATCTTATCGGTAGTTAAGCAGCTTATAATAGGTTTTTCGGATCGTTGCCGGACTTGCCTTCGCATAAAATAAGAGGAAGGCTAAGAGATTAACTACTTGTACCCGCAACCAACTATTATTTTCGTATTTACGGGCTGATACGTTCACTTCTTTAGGGATAATCTGGAATCGGATTTTTTTTCTTAGTCTTATCAGGAACTCATAGTCTTCCATAACTATGTATTCTTCATTATAGCCACCCAAATTTTCAAAGGCCTGCTTTGTTATGAAAAGCGTTTGATCACCTCCGCGACACATCAACCTATCGAAACGGGTACAGTAACCATTGATCCTAAGCATAACTTTATCTGAGTCGAACCTATACCGATAACAGCCTGATGCGTTCATCCCGGAAACGGATTGCCTAATATCTTCCACAAAAGTGGGTAGTAATTTTACATCGGCATGAACAAAATAAAGAATGTCGCCCGCTGCATGTCGCGCGCCTAAGTTCATTTGCGATGCCCGCGATTGCATGGGTGAGATCAACACCCTGGCTCCTGATTGTATGGCCAGCTTAACCGTAGCATCTTTGCTTCCTCCATCTACTACTATTAAATCCGCAATAGAGTTGTTTCCATGATTTAGAATGAATTCAATAATCCCCTGAATGTTTGCTGCCTCATTGAGGGTGGGTATTATTACACTAATTTTCAACGCTGATTTCATGTATTCCTATTCCACTGTGCTCATTTTGCATATTGGCACAGTAATAGTTGTCATTACCATGACAAAAACCCAAACCGGTTGATCTTGAATGAACACAATTCCAGATCATAACGTTACTTAAAAAGTAAACAAACTTACTAACGACCAAATAAATATTCACTATGAAACGGCTTCTCTCCTTCCTTCTGGTTTCTCTTTTTTCTTTAGCTGGTTATTCTCAAAGCCCACCTTCACACGCATCCTTCGATCAATTGCTAAAAAAGTATGTCTCCAAAGAAGGCCCTGTTAATTATAAGGGATTTATTAAAGACACCGTAGCCCTAAATGCGTATCTCGATTTGCTCAGCAAAAATCCACCCAATGAAATAAGTTGGTCAAAGTCAGAGCAGATGGCTTATTGGATTAATGCCTATAATGCATACACCATTAAACTGATTGCCAGATACTATCCCATCAAAAGCATAAAAGATATAGGCAGCAGTATTCAGATTCCCTTTGTAAATACTCCGTGGGACCTCAAGTTTATTACTATTGGAAAGGAAAAAATGGATTTGAATAATATCGAACACGGTAAACTCAGGAAACAATTTGATGATCCGAGAATTCACATGGCGTTGGTGTGTGCCAGTAAATCGTGCCCTATTCTTTTAAATGAAGCGTACCAGCCAAGCAAACTCGATGAGCAACTTAATAAACAAACAAAAGCCTTTTTAGCTGACTCTTTCAGGAACAAGATTTCAGCAAATTCAGCCCAAATCAGTTCCATTTTTAAGTGGTATTCGATGGATTTCAACAAAAATGGCGGGTCGGTCAGGGATTTTATAAACAAATACTCAATTGTAAAGATCAAGCCCGAGGCCAAAATCTCGTATTTAGAGTACGATTGGGGCCTAAACGAGTAATAGTCCCTTAGTTCGAGGCCTTAATTTTCAACTACATTTGGCCAGTTTGGACGTTTTTTCTACTTTTGCAGTCCATTTTAAAACAAATTAGTTAATCATGAAAAATTACGAGACGGTATTCATTTTAAATCCCGTTTTGTCTGATGATCAGGCAAAGGATGCTGTCGAAAAATTCGTGAAGATTCTCACAAAAGCTAAGGCCGATGTGATTAATGTAGAAAAGTGGGGACTTAAGAGAATGGCTTATGCCATTCAAAACAAGTCTACCGGTTTCTACAACCTTATCGAGTTTACGACAACTTCTTCTGACCTGGTTAACATTCTGGAAACAGAATTTAGACGAGACGAATCAGTCATGCGTTTTCTAACTACGGTGTTAGACAAACATGCGGTTATTTACAATGCCCGCAGACGCAAAGGAGAATTTAACAGAAACAAGAAACAAAACACAAGAAAGGAGGAAGTTGCAGCATGACTTTAATGAACGAACCCATCAAACGGGCAGAGATTAAACCTAAATACTGCCGCTTCAAGAAAAACGGAATCAAGTATATTGATTACAAGGATCCTGATTTCTTGTTAAAGTTTATCAACGAGCAGGGAAAGATACTTCCCCGCAGATTAACCGGAACCAGCTGGAAGTTTCAGAACAAAGTGGCTCAGGCCGTTAAGCGCGCCCGTCACATTGCCATTCTTCCATACCTGGCCGATTCATTAAAATAACCTAAACCTGTAAGACGTATGGAAATTATTTTGAAACAAGATGTAGCAGGACTTGGGTATAAAAATGATACTGTAAAAGTGAAGCCTGGATATGGAAGAAATTATTTGATCCCAACAGGCGTTGCTATTATCGCTAACGACTCTAACAAGCGATTGATCGCTGAGAATATTCGTCAGGCTGCACACAAGGCCGCTAAATTAAAACAAGATGCGGAGGCCTTGGCTGCAAAAATTGGAGAACTGGTGGTGGAGATTGGAACCAAAGCCGGAGAATCTGGTAAAATATTTGGTGCTGTTACTGCCGTTCAGGTAGCTGAAATCCTTAAAATAAAAGGCTTTGATGTGGATCGCAAGAAGGTTCATTTCAAAGAACAGCCTAAGCAATTAGGTACCTACGTGGTAACGCTTGACTTTCATAAAGAAGTAAAGCATACTATTAATGTAAACGTGGTTGCCGAATAAGCAAACTGAATTAAATCTATAAAAAGCCCCTGCGTAATCTGGGGCTTTTTTGTTGATACAAATACTTCTATTTCTTCACAATCTTCACCTGCTGATTTACCCGACCTTGATCTGCATTTATCAAGTATACACCTGCAGCGAAACCTGCCAGACTTATCTCTAACAACTCCCCTCCACGGCTATCTTTCTGATAATGCACTTTCCCGTTTAGGTCTACTAGTTTCACATGTACTTCATCATTTTTATAAAACCATTCAATACTATATACAATCTGTCTTTGCTAGGATTGGGGTAAGCGGTTATCTGTTCATTGCTCGAGGCTATATCACCAGTAATGACAACATCAAGTCCATCCGAGAGCTCGCTCACGCAGCCTTCTATCGTTACCCGAACCGTGTAAACTCCAGGCTGTGATATCATAAGTATAGGATTGATGGCTCCGAAATCAATTACCATTAAAGAACCATTGGTTACCGCTGCATTGCTCGTAAGCATAGATGAATCAGTATTGGCACCACTTAACGTAATTGCAGGCTTGGCAGGTAGTACACAAAAATTGCGGTCAACATTCGGTGCAGCCTTGAAATTAGCATTTCCGGTTTGCCTCGCACGGATCGTTGCCGCACCTGGGGCTACAAGCGTAACTAAATTTCCTGATACCGTTACCTTGCCCGAGGTAAGTGACTCAAAACTTACAGGTAGGTTCGATGAAGCGGTGCTGCTGGGACAAAAGCAGCATCCCCTATCGTTCGGTCTGATGGAGTTGAAAAGGTAATAGTCTGATCTTTGGGTAGTATGGAGAGTACTTGCTGCACGTTAGCTGCTGGGTTATATTCTGAATTACCCGCCTGACTTACAGTTATCGTTGTTGATCCCGCTCCTACAATAGTCACACTATTTCCGTTGATTGTTGCAACTAATGGATTGCTGCTTGTATAACTTATAGGTAAGCTAGAATTGGCGGTAGCGCTCAACATAAAAGCAGGATCGCCAAATACCTTATTCTCCAATGAACTAAATGAGATTGTCTGGTCTTTTTTTGAAAAATCTGTTAATGGTCTAGACCAAACTCCGGCAGATCCAGTTCCCGCAAACAAGTCACTGCCGTTAATCGCAAGCGATAAAATGCTTCGGCTAGTAAAGCCTGTATTGACTTGCGCCCAACTCGCACCGTTGTTTGTAGATAGAAAAACACCTTCTCCCGTACCTGCAAACAAGTTACTACCACTCACTAGAAGTGATTTAACCTCTGCGTTTGCCGGTAAACCTGAGTTGACAGCCGTCCAACTGACACCATTGTTGGAAGTCATGTAAATACCCGAAAAGTTAGTCCCTGCGAAAACATTAGCCCCATTCCCTACCAGAGATATAATGCTAGATGCTGCGGGTAAGCCATTACTGACCTCTGCCCAACTCGCTCCATTGTCGGTAGATAAAAAAACACCTCCGTCAAGAGCTGTACCTCCAAAAGTGCCTGCGAAAATATTATTGCCTACTGCTTCTAGAGTGGGCTTGCCATTGTTCATGGAACTCCAACTAGTGCCATTGTTAGTAGACAGAAAAATACCTTCACCAAAAAATCCAGCAAAAAGGTTGGTACCACTCACTAAGAGAGGAGCAACTGCTGTAACCAGGTAACCCCGAGTTGACAGCCGTCCAACTTGTGCCATTGTTGGAAGACAGGTAAACCCCATCACCAGTACCAGCAAACAAATTGGTGCCAATCGATACGAGAGACCAAACTAAGTCATGGTTCTCACTTATTGGCAAACCATCACTTGCTGGTGACCAGCTTGTTCCGTTGTTGGTAGAGCTACCGCTAAGGATTGCACTGAAGCAAGTAGACCTATATTGATACTAGTCCATGTCGCACCATTGTTACCAGACACATAAACACCATCCCGAGTCACCGCGAACAGCTTTGTGTCGCTCACAGTGAGAGCTCGAACGTTACTATATGAAAGCAGGCCGGGTATACTAACTGATGTCCAACTTTGGCCATTATTGTTAGATAAAAAAATTTCACCAGCATATGTGCCTGCGAACAAATTAGAACCACTCACCGCGAAGGATAAAACACTTGTATTTGCCGGTAACCCTATGTTTGCGGTATCCAACTATCGCCATTATTTGTAGAAACAAATACTCCCCTCCTGTAGTCCAACACGCTACTGCCATTCACAGCCAAAGACAAAATAATGTCATTCGTTAAACCGGTATAGCAGCGACCCAAGTCACCCATTATCCATAGAGAACGAAAAATTCCTGCCAGCTGCAATAAACTAGTAGCGTTAGCCGCAAGGACTCCGAAAGACCCATTACTTATAGAAGTCCAACTTACACCATTATTGGTTGAAAGAAATAATTTGCCACTATTCCCTGCAAATAAACCAGCCTCAGTATGCACCAACGAACTTATGGAGCCGCCATACAACCCGTCATTCTTTTCTACCCATTGAGCCCTGGTGCTTATTACTAAGCAAGACAAGATGAAAAGCATAAGCATCTTTTTCTCCATATTCCTATTATATTATCATCATTCGTTATATTATTTTTCAATTTTTTCAACTAACTCCTCATACCACCCTTCACCATATTTACGAATGAGCGGCTCTTTCAAAAATTTATAGACGGGCACGCCCAACGATTGACCTAGCTTACAGGCAGCCGAACAGATATCCCATTTATGATAGTTGACGGCTTCAAAACCTTTTTTGTTGGTCGTGATTCTAATGGGATACAAATGGCAAGAGATAGGTTTGCGAAAGGCTGTCTTCCCGTCCAGGTATGCTTGTTCAATTCCGCATTTAAGTACGCCTTGCGCATCGTATAACGCATAGGCGCATTCCTTGCCGCCTATTGTCGGAGTCGAATAATCTCCATCTTCATCAAGAATGTATGGTCCCTGGGCTTTAATCGCCTTAAGTCCTTCTTTCGTGATGTAAGGCTTGATCTCTTCTTGTATGGATTTCATGATCTCCAGTTCAGACTCCTCCAGCGGGGCGCCTAGATCCCCTTCCACACAACACGCGCCTTTACATTTCTCCAGGTTACAAACGAACTCCACTTCCTTAATGTCATCCGAAACCAAGATCTCCCCTACTTTGATCATTTCTTACTAAAGTTAATTTCCAATTTAGGGCTCTGACTCAGCCCTTTTCTTTTTTGATAGAACTCCTTGCTGGCAATGTAGCAATGTCTTTCTATTTCAGCATGCACAACTCCCTTGTTATCGAGCCATTGGATAACAAAGTCGTAGGTCGTATGCCCATGGGCCTCCACCCGCTTTTTAATATCCTCCAGACTTTCGTTGGTGATCTTAAGGGCCGTGTATAAAGTTTTTTTTGCAGGTTTTTTGAATCTAATGTTTGCTGCTTTATCCCAAACCACGTAATCGTTTCCTAAAACTTTAAGCAGCATGACCATATAAAACGGATCGGCTGCAGAAAACATACTGCCGCCAAAAATAGTACCTACATAATTATACGACCAGATATTTAATCGCAAACGCAAGTGTACTTCGGTGGAGTCAGCAGCCCAGAAAAGAATTTTACCTCCCGTGCCAAAATACATCGGATACCAATTCATCAACAACCGAAACCACCAACTCTTCCAGGATTCCTTTTTTATAGTTTTTAAAAATTCAGGCTTCATCGGCTGTGTAACTATTGAAATAACTCGAATTGCGTGTGGCGCGTTGCTTCCACATCTTGTTGAATGGCCTTTGACGAAACGTGCTTTGAAAAGAAGCCAATCTGATAAGCCGGCAATTCCATCAAGCCGGAATCCGCCCTGTGTGTGGAGATTGATAGATTATACCCGAGTGCCAGCATATTACCCTGATAAATCTGAACAAGCCGCTTATAGAATTGATAGTTATTTTCCACCTCGTTTTCTAACCTACCCAGATCTTCAGAACCGTTTAAAAACTTTTTAAGCTTATCGCGATTTTCTTTTAAGTAAAATTTATAATTGAGGCGATCGTTCAACGCGAATGAAAAGGGAATCAAAAAATTATACCCTTGTCCAGCCAATTGAGAAATGGTATCGAAATGTAGATCAAAGAAAAAGGAATCGCATAGGCAAAACACCGCCACTTTAAAAGTGCCTTTGCTTCTAGGGACATAATGATGAAGTTTAGGAATCAACGTTTCGGGTTTGCCATCAAGCAGTAGAACATTTTTCTTTCGGTAATACTTATTTACGCGAACTTTAAGAGTTTGCAATTGTTCTATATTCGCTTCGCAAAAAATATACTTGGTAATGGGCAAGTCGAGGGAGAGCGACATGAGCGAAGATGCGGGGAAAAGCTCCTTGCGGGTACCTAATGAATAAATTCCATTGCCCGCAAAAAAATCAATAAATACAACCTCATCAACCCTTCCAGCTAAGGTGCCTGCAAGGAATGAAGGTATTGCTGAATTATAGAAATTTTTTCTTTGATCCAAGGCTCGGCAGCAGTTACACTAAAGCCGTCATCTGAGAAATTGAGTAATGAAGAAGCCTGCACTGAATATGTTTTTTAAAAATAGCTGCGATTTTTGAAAAAATGATCATTCCGGAATAAAGTTTTTTTTATTGAAAGGTTGTGCCTGGTTATAACTCTATCTCTATCAACCGTATTGATCGGTTTTGACAAATGAGTTATTTAACTAAACAAAATCACTTACAGCTTCAACGGTTAAATCGTTTCCATCACACAAGGCTACTGGTTATATTGCGGATTATTTATGAGTGACTACTTGAGAGCCTGAACGAACCACAGCGAGAAGGTGTAATTAATACAGAAGGGGCTTGCATGATCATTGCCGGAGCAGGTTCCGGAAAGACCCGGGTTCTTACCCTTCGAATCGCCCATTTGATTCAAAGCAAGCAGGTTGATCCGTTTAACATTATGGCGCTCACCTTTACCAATAAGGCCGCCAAAGAAATGCGCAACCGGATTGAAAAAATGGTTGGCGCAGATGCCCGTAATTTATGGATGGGCACTTTCCACTCCGTATTTGCGCGAATTCTAAGAGCCGAAGCCCACCATCTGGGGTATCCCAATAACTTTACTATTTACGATACCGATGACTCTAAATCCTTGCTGCGAAGCGTAATCAAAGAAATGGGTTTAGATGATACCCAATACAAAGTAAACACAGTTTATAACCGGATCTCTTCCGCTAAAAACAAACTCATCTCCTGGCAGGATTATCTCAGCAATCCCATTTTAATGGCCGATGACACCGCCAACATGCGACCTGAAATTGGAAATATTTTCAAATCCTATTCGCTTAGATGCTTTAAGTCGGGCGCGATGGATTTTGATGATCTTCTTTTTAATACCGATAAACTTTTTAAAGAACATCTGGCCGTTCTGAATAAATATCAACATCGCTTTCAATACCTGTTGGTGGATGAGTTTCAAGATACTAACCTGTGCCAGTATTTTATTATCCGAAAACTTGCCTCCGTAAAAGAAAATATTTGTGTGGTGGGCGATGATGCCAGAGCATCTACGCATTTCGTGGAGCCGATATCTCCAACATCCTAAATTTTGAAAAAGACTATCCGGACCTGCACATTATTAAACTCGAACAGAATTACCGGTCCACCCAAACTATTGTTGAAGCGGCCAACTCCGTTATAGCAAAGAATAAAGCTCAGCTTCCTAAAAAAGTATGGACCAGCAACGAAGAAGGAAATCTGATTGAATTAATCAAAGCTGTTTCGGATAATGAAGAAGGCAAACTGATTGCTACCTCCATCTTTGAAGAAAAGATGCAGCATCAATATAAGTTCAGCGATTTTGTAGTCTTGTACCGTACCAATAGTCAATCGCGCGCCATAGAAGAAGCGCTCAGGCGCATGAACATCAAATACAAAGTGGTGGGTGGGCTCTCCTTCTATCAGCGCAAAGAGATAAAAGATGTGTTGGCTTATCTTCGGTATTCCCTTAACCAGCAAGATGAAGCTTCCTTTCGCAGAATTATTAATTTGCCCAAGCGCGGCATTGGTGATACCACTATTGATAAAATTGTAGTTGCCGCCAATGATCACACCATGTCTATTTGGGATGTACTGCAAAATGCTTCCTCTTTTTTAGGCGGTTCTGCTGTTGGCCGGATTGATGACTTCGTTACCAAGATAAAACGTTTCGGTATTGAGATTCAAAACAAAGATGCCTACGAGGCTGCTGCTGATATCGCGAAGTCATCAGGGCTGTTAAAGGAGCTTTATGAAGACAAGACGGTAGAAGGATTGAGTCGGTATGAAAACGTTCAGGAATTGCTTAATGCTATTAAGGAATATGTGGACGATCCTGAAAAAGAGGATAAAAGTCTGGGTGCTTTTTTACAAGAGGTTTCGTTACTCACAGGCCAGGATGAAGACAAGGATCAGGATCCCGATAAGGTAACGCTGATGACCATTCACATGGCCAAAGGTCTTGAGTTTAAGAATGTTTATATCGTAGGCATGGAAGAAGATCTCTTTCCATCGCAGTTGATGTTAAGCAGTCGGTCGGAATTGGAAGAAGAACGCAGGCTCTTTTATGTGGCCATTACACGCGCGCAAAAAAAACTATTCCTGTCGTATGCACTTACCCGCTACCGGTTTGGTCGTTTGAAAAATTGTGAGCCCAGTCGTTTTCTGGATGACATTAATGGAGTGTACATCAAAGTAAGTACGAAGTTTGGCGGCATGGAGTCGCTGGCACCTAACCCTAATTTTGCCAAAAGCTTTGTGAGCGGCATGAAGAAAAGCATCAGTTCGCAACCGCCCAAGGCAACAGCGTATAAACCATCTGCTGATTTCGCACCCAGTGATACCAAAGGATTAAAGGAAGGGATGAAGGTAGAGCACCCTAAATTTGGTTTTGGCATGGTGACAAAAATGGAAGAAGTGGGTGCTGAACGGAAGGCCAAGATCAATTTTACTGATTTTGGGGAGAAGACCTTATTGCTTAGCTTTGCCAAATTGAAAATACACGAGAATTAACATGATTGGAGAATACAATACCTCGCGCGAAGGCATCATTTTGAAGGAATACGGACGAAATGTTCAGAAATTAGTCAATTACATTCGGACGGTACCCGATAAGGAAAAACGCACCGAATTAGCTACTACCCTAATCGAATTGATTAAGCAATTAGCCCCGGTAGCTAAAGAAGCGCAGGAAAATCCACAACGCATGTGGGATGATCTTTATATCATGGCTGATTTTAACCTGGATGTTAATAATCCTTTTACTACACCAGACCGCACCATTCTTTTTAAGAAGCCGCGCAAAATGGAGTATCCACAAAATGATGTTCGCTTTCGTCATTATGGAAAAAATATAGAGAAGTTGGTGAAGGAGGCTATAAAGAAGGAAGATCCCAAAGAGCGTGAAGAAGCTGCGATTTACATTGGTAAATTAATGAAAACATTTTTCGGTGCCTGGAATAAAGAAACCCTGGATGACTCAGTCATTGTAAAGGATATCGCCACCATGTCGCAAGGAAAACTTACGTTGAGCCTTGATAAAGTGCGTGAAGAAAACCTCTTCGAAAAATTGTATCGCGAGCAGCGCAACAAACCCGTGCGTCCGGAAGGTGGACGTAACGACAATCGGAACAGAGGTCGCTCCTTCAAAAAGAATCGCCACAACCCTCATCGCAGAAGAGATCAATGAGTTCATTCAAGATCAAGGGTGGTCTTCGGTTGAAAGGAGAAATCACTCCACAAGGAGCCAAGAACGAAGCTCTACAAGTTATTTGTGCTCCTTTACTAACGGCCGAACCAGTCACTATTCATAATATTCCTGACATCCTTGATGTAAACAAGCTTATTGAATTAATTGGTGACCTCGGATGCAACGTTGAAAAGTTAGGCAAAGGCTCTTTTCGCTTTACAGCAGCACAGATCAATACAGATTTTTTACAAACGGATACGTACCGTAAAAAGGCATCCGCCTTACGCGGATCGGTTATGTTGCTCGGGCCTATCTTAGCACGCTTTGGCGGTGCTAATATTCCCAAACCCGGTGGTGATAAAATTGGCAGACGAAGATTAGATACCCACTTTATCGGATTCCAAAATTTAGGTGCGAAGTTCAACTTCAATTCACAAGACGGGCTTTATCATATTGATGCCACGCATTTGAAGGGCTGTTACATGCTTTTGGATGAAGCCTCGGTAACGGGCACTGCCAACATTGTAATGGCCGCTGTACTCGCAAAAGGTACCACCACTATATATAATGCAGCCTGCGAACCATACTTGCAACAACTCTGTTCGATGCTCAATCGCATGGGTGCGAAGATCAGCGGTATTGGTTCTAATTTGCTGGTGATTGAAGGTGTCGAAAAACTAGGTGGCACGGATCATACCCTTTTACCTGACATGATTGAGATCGGTAGCTTTATTGGCCTTGCTGCCATGACGCAGTCCGAGATTACCATTAAGAATTGTCGCATTGATAGGCTGGGAATCATTCCCGAAATTTTCAGACGTCTGGGAATCAAAATGGAATTTCGTGGTGATGATATTCATGTACCTGCACAAGATCATTACGAGATTGAAACCTTTATTGATGGCTCCATTCTAACTGTAGCCGATGCTCCCTGGCCTGGATTTACTCCGGATTTACTCAGCATCGTTTTGGTGGTGGCTACGCAAGCCAAAGGCTCGGTGCTTATTCATCAAAAAATGTTTGAGAGTCGGCTATTCTTTGTCGATAAACTTATTGATATGGGCGCCCAGATTATTTTGTGTGATCCTCACCGGGCTAATGTAATTGGGCTCGACCGGAAGCAACCGCTTCGGGGTGTAAAAATGGCCTCGCCCGATATTCGTGCCGGTGTGGCATTATTGATCGCGGCTCTTTCGGCTCAAGGCGAAAGTGAAATTTCAAATATCGATCAGATCGACCGTGGGTATCAGGATATTGAGAACCGATTGAAAAAGTTAGGTGCTCAGATTGAGCGGGTTGCTTAACAAAGCAAGTTAATTAAGATTAATCTTCAACCCCACTGGACAATGATCTGATCCATGGTACTCATTATAAATCATAGCATCTTTTACACTGGGTAGGATTTTATCCGGCACTAAAAAGTGATCGATGCGCCAGCCTACATTTTTTGCTCGTCCATTCGTTACAAAATTCCAATAGGAGTATTTGACTTCTTCGGGATAAAAGTGCCTGAAGGTATCGATGAACCCTTCGTTCAATAGCTTGTCAAATCCATCAATCTCTTGTTGTGTATATCCCGCTGACTTATTGTAATTTGGTTTAGGATGCGCAAGATCAATCGGTTGGTGGGCTACATTAAAATCGCCACACATGATGACTGGTTTTCTTTTATTTAGCCACAACATGTATTCCCTAAAGGCATCGTTCCATGTTGTGCGATAATCTAAACGCGCAAGTCCTTCGCCTGAGTTAGGTGTATAAACCGTTACGAAAAAAAATGTCGGGAACTCAGCGGCAATTACCCGACCCTCCTGATCATGTTCATCAATCCCCATATCATAAACAACATCAATGGGTTCAGTTTTAGAAAGGATCGCAGTGCCTGAATATCCCTTCCGTGCTTTTGATGAGTTCGCATATACTTTATATTCCGGCAGCCGTTCTAAAGCCAAAAGCGTCTCTTCCTTCGAAGCCTTAGTCTCTTGTAAGCCCATAATGTCGGGAGCCATGGCTCGCACATTTGCAACAAACTCCTTTTTAATGATGGCCCGAATACCGTTTACGTTCCAGGAAACTAAATGCATGGGTTTCATAGTAAATAGTATTGAGTCATTAGTTAATAGTAATCAGTAAGAGGTGATCGGTAATCAGTTTTAAGTCTTGAGTCTTGAGTAGATAGACCTCATAGATACCCTAACTAAAGACTCAAGACTAAATACTGCTATCAAAAATGATACCTCACAAAAGCTTCAATCGCCTCGTACTCGGCTAGACCCAATAAGTTATACGCTTCTGCTGTCGCATGATTGCGATCTTCGGCCCGTACCCAGAACTCGCGTTTGTCGCTACCCGGAAATACTGCACTGTCTTTTTGTGATTGATGTTTGAATACCGCTCTGCGCTTGCGCATCAATTCATCCGGACTAAGCGGAACAGCCATCTCGATCTGGTCGATGTCCCACTCCTGCCAGGCCCCGCGATACAACCACACAAAACAATCTTTCATGTAATCCTTATGCTTTAGTTTATCGATGGCTTGAAAAATAGCCGCGAGACATACCCGGTGTGTACCATGCGGATCGGAGAGATCGCCCGCTGCATAAATCTGATGTGGTTTTATTTCTTCAATCAGATCAACAATGATTTGAATATCCTTTTCACTCAACGGTTTCTTCTTCACCGTACCCGTTTCATAAAACGGCATATCTAAAAAATGTGCCTGCGTATCCGGAATACCGGTGTAGCGGCAACCAGCCTTCGCTTCACCCCTGCGTATCATTCCCTTAATCTTCATTACTTCGGCACTGTCAACTTCACCAGGCTTTTTGTTTTTTATATCGCTTACTATTTTCTGATAAAATTTATCGCCATCACTTTTGCTTAAGCCAAACGACTGGTTGAAATCTCTCACAAAGTCTGCAAAGCGAACGGCATCATCATCAAACACGGCAATGTTACCGGAGGTCTGATATGCTACGTGTACTTCGTGTCCCTGATCCACTAATCGGATAAAGGTTCCACCCATGGAGATTACATCATCATCGGGGTGCGGACTGAAAATGATGGCTCTTTTTGGAAATGGCTTGGCACGTTCAGGCCGATTGGAATCATCCGCATTTGGTTTTCCTCCCGGCCAACCGGTAATAGTATGTTGTAGGGTATTGAATATTTTAATGTTAACCTGATAGGCGGATCCATACTCCGTAATAATATCGCCCATGCCATGTTCCATGTAGTCGTTATTCGTGAGTTTGAGTACCGGCTTTTGCAAGCGAAGACCCAGCCAGACCACTGCCTTTTGAATAAGCTTATCCGTCCAATCACAGCTATCCACCAACCAGGGTGTTTGAACTGCGGTTAGTTTGGAAGAGGCTGCTTCATCTAAAATAACTTGCGTATTAGGATGGTTCTGCAAAAATGTGGCCGGTATCTGATCGGTAACCGGACCTTCCACCGCCTTTTGTATGATCGGTCCCTTACCTTCGCCCCATGCCATCATGATGATTCGCTTGGATTTAAGAATGGAACCAACACCCATGGTAATCGCTTTGCGCGGAACGTTCTCATCACCAAAGAAATCACTGGCTGCATCAATGCGTGTTACCTGATCGAGGGTGATCATCCTTGTTGGCGACTTTTCCGAAGAGCCGGGCTCATTGAAACCTATATGGCCCGTGCGACCTACACCTAAAATCTGTAAGTCGATACCACCAAGTGCGTTTATCTTTGCGTCATAGCTCTTGCAGTACTCCGCTACTTTATCTTTTGGTAAGGTTCCATCGGGGATGTTTATGTTCGCTTTAGGAATATCGATGCTATCAAACAAATGCTCATTCATAAAACGAACATAGCTTTGCAAGGCCGTAGGTGGCATTGGAAAATATTCGTCAAGATTAAAGGTGATAACGTTTTTGAAACTCAATCCTTTCTTATGAAGGTTTATCAACTCGGCATACACCCGAGTAGGTGTTGAGCCTGTGGCAAGACCCAAAACACAGGGTTTTCCTTCCGCCTGTTTTTGTCGAATCAAGTCTGCAATTTCGTTGGCAACGAAAATGGAGGCTTGTTCAGATGTTTCAAAAATTTTGGTAGGAATTTTTTCGGATACAGATAGATGGCTCATAAAAAGCAATTAGGTAGATTATCCAAAAATAGATACTGTTTGAAGATCATACCAATTCTCAGCCTCTTAATTTTTCAAATATTCCGTCACTGCTTTCTTTACCGATCCATGCTTAAGCAGGAGGTTGTGCGCCATCTCATAGTTGGTAATTCCACTATTTTCCATCACCATTTTCACACCTCTATCCACCAGTTTATCGTTGGTTAGCTGCATGTTAACCATCTTATTATCCTCTACCCTACCCAAACGAATCATCAATGAGGTAGAGATCATATTCAGTACTAATTTTTGAGCGGTACCACTTTTCATGCGTGTGCTGCCGGTTACAAACTCAGGGCCTACAACCACTTCAATCGGAAAATCGGCAAACTGACTGATTGGAGCACCTGGGTTGCATGAAATGCTTCCCGTAAGAATGCCTTGCTCTTTACATCTTTTTAATGCGCCCAAAACATAAGGAGTTCTCCCGCTTGCCGCTATACCAACCACAACATCCTTTTGAGTAATGGTGTGCGTCTCCAAATCCTGCCAGCCTTGGTCCGGGTTATCTTCTGCAAATTCTACCGCTTGCGTAATGGCTTTACTGCCACCGGCAATAATACCTATCACCAATCCATAAGGTACTCCATAGGTTGGTGGGCATTCACTGGCATCGACTACACCTAACCGACCACTGGTGCCTGCACCAATATAAAAGAGTCGGCCGCCACTAACCATTTTGTCTAATGCCGCCACAATAAATGCTTCGATTTGTGGAATAGATTTTTCAATAGCGAGAGGTACGGACTTATCTTCTGTATTAATATTCTTTAGCAATTCTGTAACGGACATCTTTTCCAGATGACGGTATTGTGAAGGTTGCTCTGTAATCATTTTAAATTTAGAATCCATGGGATAAAACTAATAAGAAATAAAGCGTTAAGATAGTGAAGTCTTATTTAAACCATTAAGGTAGTTAAGAGATTAAGATCATGAAGAGTTTATCCCTCTTAATTTCTTAATGTTCTTACTCGTTGAATTTACGCGTTAACAAAAATAATTTAGGACATTCGGAGAGTAAGATCTCTTTTGGATCTATGGTTATCACGAAAAGCTATGTCACCCCCATTATCTTATGACATCGTTGGATGCGCGATTGCGGTTCATAAGGAACTAGGACCTGGGTTACTAGAAAGTGTATACAAAAAATGCCTGATCCATGAGTTGAAACTAAATGGTTTTGATGTGAAGTCTCAGGTGTTTGTTCCGGTAAATTACAGGAATATGGAAATTGACGCACAGCTAAAACTTGATATTTTGGTGAACGAACAAGTGATTGTTGAACTTAAGGCGGTTGAGGCAATTCATCCTGTGTATGAAGCTCAGCTGATTTCATATATGAAACTCTTGCAGGTACCTCAAGGTCTTCTGATCAATTTCTTTACAAAAAATATTAAGACCAGTATGAAACCATATGTGAATGAGTTTTTCAAAGCCTTGCCAGAGTAGATAAGGCCCGTACCATTTAAACAAACCATTAAGATAGTGAAGAGATTAAGCTCATGAAGAGCTGATCGTTATTATTTTCTTAATGCCCTTAATTATGAAAAATACCACACAAAATATTCACCATTAAAGAGATGAAGACCAGGAAGAACAGATCTCTCTTAATTCCTTCATGCTCTTAATGGTAAAAGATTCTATCTTGGAAAAGAAATTTTTCCCATAGAAACACTTGGTACTTTGGAGCTCGACCCAAATTCAACTTTGCCCCCCGCAACCGTTTCGTTGGCTAGGGTAGCAAATAGTACAGCTTCCTTAGCATCGCCCGAAACACCCAACTCAATCATTCTATGAAAAGTAATTTGTGGTAATAACTCCTTCAACCATTTTACGAGTAATGGATTGTGCGCTCCGCCTCCGCTCATAAATAATTTAAATGATTTTTTACCCTTAATCACTTTGAGGATTGCCTCAGCCATTGTTTCTGCGCTTAAACGTGTTAGCGTAGCCAGCAAATCTTCCACTGAAATTGATTTTGTGTTGCTTTGTAGTTGCGCCTTTTCAACATAGTCAAGATTGAACAACTCAGGGCCAATGGTTTTTGGAAAGGACTTTTTAAAAAATGCGTTTGACTTTAGTGCTTTGAGAAGCGAAGGGTTGTACGTTCCTTTTTTGGCCAACGCAGCATCCTTATCAAAAAAAGCTTTCGGAATATATTTTCTAGCAGCCTGATCGATGAGGGTGTTTGCTAGCCCTGTGTCGGTCACAAAAACTGCCGAAGCTTTTGCTGACGCGGGAAGGAATGTAAAGTTTCCAATGCCACCCGCATTTAACATGATGCGATCTTCGCCTTTCTTCGAGAATAATAAATAATCTCCGTACACGGCTAATGGCGCACCCTCCCCGCCTTTAGCAACATGCTTTTGCCGGAAATCGCTAATGGTAATGATTCCGGTTTCGACAGCCAGATGATCGCCATCACCAATTTGTAACGTTGAGTTTACTTTTGAATGCGGATACAAAAACTGCGGTGCATGAAATACGGTTTGCCCGTGCGAGGCCACCAAATCAATTTGCGATGGTCTTAATCCCCAGGCTTCCAATGATTTTAAAACCAGCTTTCCGTGCAGTCTGCCAATCTCAGCATTCAATTCAACCAAGAGTTGAAAATCGATTTCTGTTTTTGCGAATACCTTCAGGATCTTCGTCTTTAACTGATAGGGATATACCCAAGTTTTAAAATTCAGAACATTTATTTTGGTAGACTTGCCGCTTTCAGAAACCCGGCATAGTGCAACATCCAGACCATCCAACGAAGTGCCAGACATTAACCCTATGATTAATCGCGACTTTTTTGAAGCAATTCTATATAAACAAGAAATATTAGTATTCATTTCAAATAAGAAAAGTAGATAGCGGACAGATCAACGTGTATCTTTCCTAAAAATTTAAGCTTTCAAAAGTATTCAATTATTGCCATGAAAGGTAGCTCATTCCGAACAGAAATCAGTATTGTGCCTGGTAAACCAATCACGCTCCAAGATCGGATTTTAACCACAGGCTCTTGCTTCGCTCAACAATTTGGCGATTGGCTACTGGGCAACAAGTTTAATGTACTCTCAAACCCATTTGGCACTACCTACAATCCCATCTCCATACATGAAAATCTTATCGATTCACTAACTAATAAATTAACTGAAACATTATTTGTTGAATCCGATAACATCTGGAAGCATTACAATTACCATTCACACTGGTGCGCTTCAGAAAAACAAAGCCTGATTGATTCAATTCATGAACAACAAGGTATCGTGAAAGAAAATATAAAGAACAGTAGTGTTATTATCATGACGTATGGCACCGCCTGGGTTTATAATCACCTTGCTGAAAATACGCGGGTATCCAATTGCCATAAGAGCCCTGCTAAGTTATTTGAGAAACTACTTCTTACTGTTGATGAGATCACAGATTCTTTTAAGGCACTCTACGAAAAACTACACCAAATCAATCCCGATATCCGCATTCTATTAACAGTTAGTCCGGTGCGACATACCAAAGATACTCTCACTTTGAATAGCGTAAGCAAAGCGACTTTGCGGGTAGCTTGTCACACTATTATTAATCGATTTAGGCAGGTCGACTATTTTCCATCCTATGAAATTATGATGGATGATCTTCGGGATTATCGTTTCTATGATCGCGACATGATTCATCCGACAGCAGAAGCTTTTGA
This sequence comes from Flammeovirgaceae bacterium, assembly GCA_016712035.1. GTDB lineage: Bacteria > Bacteroidota > Bacteroidia > Cytophagales > Cyclobacteriaceae > ELB16-189. The sequence goes on from JADJRT010000025.1 coordinate 29,798, forward strand.
TTATATCAGTCAAAAATTCAGCGATCACTATTTTCCTGCCGGGGTTACTTCCTTTATTGAGAAATGGAAAATTCTTAAGCAGGCCTTGCACCACAAACCTTATCAGCCACATTCATCGCAACACCAACTTTTTTTGAAAGAGCTTCTGATTAAATTGAAAGCTATTTCTGAGGTTTCTGTTGATGAAGAAGTTAAATTAGTTCAATCTCAAATTGTAAACAATGTCTAATCGACTCATCCGCGCCACTTCACCGTACTTACTTCAACATGCCAATAATCCAGTAGATTGGTTTGAATGGGGAAATGAAGCCTTGCAAAAGGCAGTTGATGAAGACAAACCGATATTGGTAAGCATCGGCTATTCGTCCTGCCACTGGTGTCATGTGATGGAGCGCGAGTCTTTTGAGAATGAAGATGTTGCGCAGATTATGAACAAACATTTTGTCTGTATAAAGGTTGATCGGGAAGAACGACCCGATATTGATCAGGTATATATGGAAGCCGTGCAAGCCATGAAACAACATGGGGGCTGGCCATTAAATGTATTCCTGACACCAAAGCAGCAGCCCTTTTTTGGCGGCACCTATTTTCCGCCTCAAAACTGGAGTCAATTATTACTGCAAATCAATAAAACATTTCTTGAAAAGCGAAAAGAGATTGATGACTCGGCCACTTCTTTAAGTGAACACTT
>JADJRT010000026.1 GCA_016712035.1 Flammeovirgaceae bacterium
TCGTGCTTTTGCTTGCACATCCGCCTTAACGGCTGCATGTAAATAATCTATGCGCATATCAATGGTGTTCAGCCTGTCATTGGGTGAATGGGCTGTTGCCCCAGCCACCCCTCGGCCGTATCGGCAATGGCGGCAAGAATACCTCCATGCCAGCGGCCTTGTATAAAATCACCAATAAACTCTTCTTTGAATGGAACAAGAATATGAACCGAGCCTGCTGTAATCTCAACTATTTTTAAACAGAGTATTTTGTTAGCAGGCATCATGTTTTCGATGAGCGTGCTTCAATAGTTGAAAATTATTTTCGTGCATGGCTAATCTTTTTAGCTAAAATTTATTTTTGCTCACTCCAACTTCGTCTCACTTATCTCTTATTTCACCCATTGCAAATTGATAGGAACGAAAAACAATTTTTTTAATTACTTCAGCCTCCTCATCATTTCTGGGGGCATAAACCATTATGAAGTTTGGCGGCAACCATCCTTTATGTACTACAGGATGAAATTCGCCTTAACCCAGCTCAATTACTTTCTTAACATCACGTTGCAGGAGGCCTAAGTGCATACTGCCATCCGGAGCAGGATGAAAATGTGCAAATTCCGTCTCAACCATAAAAGCATTACAATGTGTACACATTTTTTCTTCTGACATACACATGGCCTGTGATCCATGTACAGATATTTTGCTATGCTCCTTTGAAATATCAGGAAGCGAGAATGCCCAACCCATAAGTTCATCCACCAGCTTTCTGTCAGATGGTTGCTGGTCCAGTTGCATGTGCGGATTGCTCGGTGTAGTAGTTGGTTTGTTCCTGTTCTTTTGGAATCTCAAAATCAAATTGCAATGCCATGTTCTGATATTGTTTAATGGGTTGGCTCCATAATAAAACTGCGGTCGCTAAATGCGGGTAAAGATTTTCATAGGTGTGCTTTATTGTATCGTTGGTATTCAGCATAGCCATAGAATAAATTAGTGGCACATAATGATCAGGAGTAGGGGCAGCCATTTTTCCAAATTTTGTTTTTTCATAATTCATCAAACTTTTTATGTCACGGTCCACCACTCTCTGTTTTATCCATTCATCAAATTCCTTATCCCATCCATACAAGGTTTTATCGCCTTTGAAAAGTCTGGAACTTGCCAATTGAAGATTATGAACAACGGAACCGCTTCCGATAATCAAAACACCCTTCGTTCTTAATTTCTTCAGTTGAACTGCTAACTCATAGTGGTATTGAGGAGATTGATAATAATCAATGCTCATCTGAAAAACCGGAGTGTTAGCATCCGGAAAAAGATGGCGAAGCATGGGCCAGTTGCCGTGATCGAAACCCCAGTCGGTGGTAGTTTTAATAGTAGGAATGGAATGCGCTACCTCTTTGGCAAATTCTGGCGCACCAGGTGCAGGATATTTTGTGGTGTAATATTCAGGTGGGAAACCGTAAAAATCGTAAATCGTTTCAGGCCACGGAGAAACATTCACGTACGTGCCTTTGGTACACCAATGTGCTGATACTACCAATATGGCTTTAATTTCTTTTGGATATTTTTTCCGCAAGTCAACACCTAAATCAAAAAGATAAGTTAAAAAAGGATTCGCTTTATGAGGAAGGGAAATGTCCATTGGGTCTCCGTGCGAAGTAAAAAGAACTGGAAGGGTTACTTCCTGTTCGGGTAAGTCCGTTATCGCATTGGCCCAGCTTTTTACACCTGAAGTTCCAAAACCTATTGTTGCTGCTCCCATTATCTTTATAAAGTCTGATCGGTTCATTTTGCAATTCAAAAAATGAATTTAAATCGGACGCACATTACTCAGCTACCGGATAAAATCATTCCGATGAAATAGAAGGTTCTTGCTGGTAATACTTTTCATCATCAACAATGTCGAGCATAAAACGGGCAACATCTTTTCGGCTGATGGTCATGTTTAGTTTTTTATCGCCTTTCATGCTTACCCGAACTGACTTCTGCTTTTCACTGTTGCTAAGCCCAACCGGTCGAACAGATGTCCAATCCAGTCCGCTTTTTCGGAGCAGTCTCTCCTGATCTTCGTGACCTGCATAGGCTACACCAACGTTGGTTTTTTGATGAGAAATTTAAATATCCAATTTGTTTCTTTGTAACTATCACCTGTTCCCCAGGCTGAAACAGTTATCACACGCTTTACACCATTTTCTTGCATGGCATTTATCGTATTATCAATACTCACACGCCAATAAATCCAGCGGTGAAACCACCTTAGACCAGGGCATATCAGTTTTTCTTCCAATGTTCAGTGCAACATAAACAGCATCTGTTTCTTCAACCACCTTTGTCACCTCATCAATACGCATTGGATTTCCTTCAACGACATGCAGATTGGGATTTGCCAGTTTAATTTTTTGTTTGTCCCGAACCAGTGCTTTTACAACCCAACTTTTCCAGGGCTTGTTTTACAATTTCAATTCCTGTTCTGCCATTGGCGCCTAATACAGCTATTGTTTTCATGCTCACTTATTTTTTGTAAAACTTGCCAGCATTTCGGGATTGCGCAGGTAATTACCAATCCAGATGAAAGTCAAAATAATGGCAGGCATTACATACGATTCCTGATGTTGTAGGTGAGTGGCAATGGCTCCACCAAAGTGGGCGGTTAACAAAAGAAACCCAAGGGAGGATGTTCTGGGAATAATAAATAGAATGATGAAAATCAATTCGCCAATTCCTATAAACGTAAGGTTATCTTCCAATCCCCATTTAGCGAAATTGGTTACCAATTCTTCAGCGTGCATCAGTTTCATGGTGGCGCTCATAATAACCAACGCACCCACCAATCCAATTAATACCCATGCTGCAATCTTTCTTGTTTTACCCTTTGATTGTTTTTCCATGTTTTTGTTATTTAATGAATTTCCTTTTGTCCATAAATGCAATGCTCGGCATGATGCTCATGCAATAACTGTCAAGTAGTTCACTTACCTGGTTATATCCCCCCATCAAAATCAGGGCAGGAGATAAACGATTACAGTAATAATTAATCCGATACCAAAAGCATAGGCAAGCAATTGCCAGGCTCTTGCTCTGTCTTTCGCCCGGAATTCTTTTTGATCGATGGTGTCGGTTTTTCCCACCTCTCCTAAATTGAACATGTGCCCAAATCCGAAGTACACGCAGAACTTATTGTACGCCTGGATGAACCCAGTTGCTCCCATTACTGCCGGAATGAAAACAGCCAGTCGCATCCAATGGGGCGTTAAACCAAGTAAGAGTGTAATGGCAATTACGGTAAGTACCAACCCTGTCCATCCACTTGCTTTCCGCCTTCTTGATTTCCTCTCTCCCCATATTGCAGGTTCGGGAATATATTTTTCATTCGAAGAGTTGCTGTCATTATTTCTATTAAACCCGGACATAAGAAACGATGGGATGATTGAGTGAAATCGTGCTTGTTTCATTTTGATTTTAGTTAGTTGAATAATAAAACCGCTCATTAATAATTTGGCCATCAGCCCATCTTTGTACGGCCACCTGGCACATTTTCATGCGGGGTGCGCCTTTGTAGGTAACGTCAAATTCCCATTCAACCATGGTAACATTGTCTCCAACGGTTACTGCATGGACTTGAGCGCCATGAAAGGTTTCAATCATCTGCATCCCTTGAATTTCTCTCTCCCTGTTTGCTGATTTACCAACCATTGGGGGTTTGGAGTTTTCCTACATTACCACATCTTCATGATAATACTTTTCAAAAGCATCCATTTGTTTGCCTGACAGCATTAGCTTGATTAGGTCTTCGATTTTTTCTTTGATATTCATGATAAATAGCTTTAGGTTCTAACTACATGAAAGTTAGAAAGATATATTGAAATACATCTATATATTAGAGTGAAAAAAATTACTTCACCAATTCTCCTTTAGGATTCAAGATACTTTTCAAGTAGTTTCTTATTTACCGAAAGAAGAGAATGTTGTCCATTCTTTTTGCATGGATAAGTCCGCAATCATATAGTATTTTAAGTGGTGTGATATGGTAGGTTGAGAAAGTGTAAAGTGGCCTTCCAGTTCACTGCAACTGATTTCTCCTTTCGCCATGAGTGTCTTCATAATTTTTGAACCGCGTGGCATCAGCCAGTGCTTTTGATATTTTGAGCAAATCCATTGCAATATTTTTTTTAAAGATAATGGATATTAAAGGGAATTAGCTATTAACTCAACCAACAGCAGGAAAACGATTCTTTATGAATACAATGTTTATGGTTGTGAAAAACAAAGTGGTTGGACGGTTTGGGCGATAAACTGAGCATCATAAAATTATCTGCTAGTCCGTAATCATACCACTAAATTAAGCTAACGATAAGTTATCAAACAGATTTGTGTTGTATCGCCCTGTTGAGTTTAAGCAGAACTCATCCAGGTAGTGTTGAAGGTATTTTCCCTTGATTACTGGTAAATCCTAGCAGATTTCTCTTAGCGTTGGCAATGGCAATATGTACACATTTAAGTTCATCTACACTTTCCTAGTCGACTTAAAGCTGACATGTAGGTTCACAAGATTTTTAAATCGACATAGCTTGCGATTTTTGATCGATCGGTAAACACAACGCTGTCCTTATCGATCGAAGATTTAACCAACTGTTGAGTAAATGTTTTCTGCTCAGATTGGCCCACTTTCATTTAAGCTGCCACAATATCTTTGAGCTATCCCGTCAATCTCTAATGGAAATGATTCTACCATTACAGTCACTTTCGACTTTTTTCTGACTGCCTTTACCTCGCTTAAGTTTCTTTCGTAATCGCTTAGGTGTGCTGGTAGAAAAATAAGCGTCATCCCACTCAATCATACCTGTAAGCACCTGATCATCATCGGCTTTGCCCATAGCAGCACGAATTTTTTTCATCATGGCCCAAATAGGTTCATAGCGCTTATGCCCAAGTTATGTGCAAGCCCAAGAAAATAAGATAAGGGTAATATGAACTTTATGTGTAGTATAAAAGCAAGATTAAGCCATATTATGAACAAAAGGTCATAGGAGTTGAACTAATGAATAAACCCAACAGCACTCAAATTAAAATTTTAAAAACCATGAATAGAATGAATTCAATTATATTTTTACACTTATTATGCTATTTACAGCATGTTCCAAGGATGGCGAAATGGTTTGAAACTTCCGGACACTTATGATGTTATTGAACCCCGTACAAAAACTCACTATTAATGGGGGAAGACGCTCTCCTTTCGGTATCTTTGATCCAAGCCTCGAATATGATGACAATGGCATTGGATGGATGACTTATTCATCGGTGAAGTAGTCCGACCATGGATCATAAATGGGTTGTTCAGACCGAACTGGCAAGAGCGCTAACAGAGGGACGACATGGACAAAAGTTCAAACGGTCAGCGAAGCAGACTACGAAACATTCACAATACATGGTGAGGAAACTGAAGGACATTGGAACAAAGAAACCTCATCATTGCTTTACGACAATGAAGACCCAGACGGACAGAAAGATGGAAACTCTTTGCACATCGTATTTTCCAGTCCAAATGAAGGAGATGAACCGGAGCTGGTAATTTGCCATTTTATTCTTTTATTTCATATATGACTGCCCCGAACCAACTGGGCCTTGGTCCAGAAGAAAGATTCTTATTTGGAACATCAAAAGTGAAGTTCCTGACTTGGTCGATATCCAGTTGATAATCTTGCTCTGAGACTGCGGATGCAATAATAGTTACAGAGTCGGAGCGTATGCACAGAATGGTAGTATTTATGTTAGCCTTAACGTATTCGGAATGTACTAAAGGATGTCATTCTTCTCGCTTCAGAAGACCACGGAGAAACATGGAATTATGTCGAAACCCTTATCAGTGCTGGTGATGCCAATATGCTAGGTTTCGATAGTTTTGATCATTCAAGCATTGTTCGAGCAAGCGAATATTTGTATCTGTTTGCACCTAAAAATGGCGAAGAAAGTTTCGGCACATATATTTTCAAATTTGAAAACCTGCCAAATGGTGGGCTGAAAGAAAATGGAAAACTAAAAATCTATAACCATATAAAATCCGACAAGAATGAGGGAGCGAATGCGGGAAAGCGATTATGATGAGCAAAATACCAATGGAGGTATTTTGTTTCCTCAAATCATATTGTCCGATGTTCCAGAAGTATTTCAAATTTTCAAAACAGAAGTATTATTAAAAAAATAGTGAACAAAAAACTGTAACTAATAAATAATGCCAGCACATAACAATGTATAAAAATAATAGCCGAAACGGTAGTAAATACAAGGGTTGTAGCCCGCTTCAAACTTTCTTGTAACTTGACAGGTAAATGCCGCAATCGGCTACTATTCTTATACGAACCGTTGTCTTCTAACTTCATGAGCCGAAAAACCCTTTTTGGTTGAACTCATTAAATGTAGGGTAATGTACCAATAACGATAGCTTAATTTACTACTCTCTAAGATAGTACCGCTGCGAAGTGTTGTACGAAAACCACATGTCTTACACTGAAATTGCTCCTTGCCAGAAAGCTAATAGTGCTCAATACCTTGGCATTTCTTACAAACAACCCCTTTGAAAAGCGATGATCTCTAAAATGATTCCTGCACGAATCCTCGGAAGGAAATTGCTTTATAAAACTGAGTAAATTCATATCCCTTGATTTTTAAACCAAGGTCTTAATCCACTAAGACAACCTATGTCAAGTTTAGGTATCTTTACGGACTAGCAAATAAAACTACGTTCACTAAAAGCCGGAATAGTTGTTGTTTTTAATAAATTTTCTTCTTTTCATCTAATCGGTTGAAGCGGCTGTGGTTCGTTGTCTGTCGTTTTAAATTAGTCTTCCGCTTCAATATTCTCTCTGACAAGCGGAATTACTTTTGTCGCATAAACCCTGATTGCTTCTTTAACAATATCGTGTGGCATAGTTGCCAATGGCATTTGAATGATAAATCTGTCAATGCCCAAATATTGGCGAAGCAATAAAATTTTGTCAGCTACTTCTTCGGGTCCACCTACAAATGTGTAAGGTGGAAAGCCACGTTCTCCTAATAAGTGATTTCTGTAATACTGTAAGTATGGAAAAAATATGTCGGCAGTTTCTTTGTTATCGTTAAGCACAAAACCGTGTGCATGAACACTAAATTTTAATTTATCCGAATCGTGTCCGCTTTCTTGTGCTACTGCGCGATACAATTTTTCGTAATTACTGAAATCAACAATGTTGCCACCCAACATAGCCAAAACTACGGGAAGTCCAAGTTTTGCTGCTTTAATAACTGTAGTCCGTGAACCGCCCAACGCCATAGATATGTTCAATGGTTTTTCGGTGCGTGGATAAATACCTAAGTTATCAATTGGGCTTCTTGTCTTTCCGCTCCACGTAACAAACTCGTTGTCTCTTGCTTTAAGTAACAATTCAAGTCGTTCATCAAACAGTAAATCGTATTGATTAAGGTCGAAACCAAACAAAGGAAATGATTCTGTAAATGCTCCACGCCCAACCAACAACTCTGCGCGTCCATTACTGATTGCATCAATAGTAGCAAAGTTTTGATAAACACGAATAGGGTCGCTAGTCGATAAAACTGTGACGGTACTACCCAATGTAATGTGGTTGGTGTTTCCCGCAGCCCCAGCCAACACTATCGCTGGCGATGAAGCCGCAAAATCAGGTCGGTGATGTTCGCCCACGCCATAAAAATCAACTCCCAACTCGTCAGCTAACACAATATCATCAACTACTTGCCGAATGCGTTCTGCTTGTGAAATAGTTACGCCCGTATGTGGGTCGGGCATAACATCGGCAAATGTGGAAATGCCAAATTCAATCTTCTTTTTCATGCGTTACTAATTACGCCAATAAGGTTAAACTATTTTTATGCAGTTTATGAATGCCTCTATGCACTACTCACTACCTTTTGGAAACCGAAGATGTAACCTAAACCGCAATAAACCCGGAATCGGAATTTGATAATGCCTTTTCTTCCCAACTTTTTAGCCCCAATAATGAAACCCCCTATAGACGATGCATTATTGAGCACAAAATTCCTTTTGGCTTAGATCACTGCTTTTCCATTTTTGAATAAGCTCACCAAGTCTTCTGAAGATCGTCTTCACAAAATCTTAAGTCTCAAACTCTTTGTACCTGGCTTTTCTTGCTTCATTTAACAGCCCGGTTTTTATCAAAGCTCTGTCAACAAGCTGATAAACTACAGGAACGACCACTAAAGTTAAAAACATGGAACTGGTCAAGCCCCAATTATCGACCAAGCCAATCCATTTTCCAATCCGCACCTGGCCCTGTGGCCAACGCCACTGGCATCATCCCCGCAACCATTGCAATTGTCGTCATCAGGCTAGGGCGAAGGCGCTCCTTAGTGGCTTCCAACAAGGCCTCTTCTGTAGTCATCCCTCTTTCTTTGAGGTGATTCGTGAAATCAACTACCAGTATTGCGTTCTTAGCTACCAATCCGATAAGCATAATAATACCGAGGAGCGTAAACAAGCTCAGCGTTTGGGCGGAAAGGGCTAATGCAACCAGGGCTCCTATGATTGCCAATGGTATGGAAAACAATACAACAAATGGGTAAACAAAGTTGTCATAAAGTGCCACCATGATGAGATATACTAATATGATAGATGTAATAAAGGCAAATCCTAACTGCCCAAAAGATTCCTCCTGTCTCTGCTGATTTCCACCAAAAATCACGCTTACTCCAGCGGGTAAAGTCATGCCATCAATAATTTCCTTTATTTCTGCAGCAACCGTTCCTGACGGGCGTCCGAGTAATTGAGAATTAATAGTGACGGAAGTTATCCTATTAAACCGTTCAAGTTTGGATGGCCCAAAACTTTCCCTTACTTCAGCAAACTGGTCAAGCCTAACCAGCTTTCCGTATTTACTTAGAAAAGTAAGTGCACGCACATCCTCAATGCTTTTACGGTTAAACTCATCAAATAGTATGTTAATATCATACTCATACTCGCCTTGTCTGAAACTCGCATCATTATTGCCGTTGAAAGCATATTGCATAGTGGCTCCTACAGTTTGGAGATCCAGGCCCAACTCGGCCATCTTTTGTCTGTCTGTAGTAACAACAACCTCGGGACTTCCCGCCTCTACCGTAAGCTTTACCTCCTGTGTTCCCTCCACTTTCTTTACCTTCTGTATGAGTTTATTGGCCGCTACCATTACCGTGTCAAAAGACGGGCCGGTAACGATAAGTTGAATCGGTGCCTGCTCGGCAGTACCCAGTATTGATATGGGTGTCGATTTTACTTTTACTCCCGGAAATTTATCCATGATCTCATTCTTTAAAAGAACCCCATAGATATCTGAACTCTTTCCGCGCTGATCTTCGGACACAAGTTTAACAGTAATCTCTGATTTGTAGGGTGTTCCGGTAGCGGATCCAAAGAAGCCACCTTCATTGGTTTGTCCGATGGTAGTGATGGTTGACACAACCTCTTTTTTGGATGAAACAAACTCCTCAATTTTTCGCGACTGAATATTATTCTGGGCAACTGAAGTTCTCTTTGGATATTCAAGAACCAGGACGAATTCGCCACGATCTCCCTGGGCAATAAATTCTGATCCAATAAAGCCTGCTACAATTAAGCTAACAGATCCAAAAAGAGCAGTGTAGCGATGCTGAGGGTGATAAATCTGTGTCTCAATGACCATCTCAATACGTTCTGAACCCAATGAATAAATCTGTCTAAAGTCTCCTCAAATCGCAAAACAAATCTTCCAAAGAATGTTTTATTGGTTAATCGCTCCAATTTTCAAATCTTGAATATAGAAAAGGAACCATCGTGAATGATACGAGTAATGACAACAAGGTTGCGATCACAATCACGATAGAAAACTGCCTCATAATATTAGAAATAATACCGGTTGTCAGGGCAATGGGCAAGAACACAACAACGATTACCATGGTTATCGAGGTAACCGTGAAGCCGATTTCTTTCACCCCATCATATGCAGCCTGAATTTTATCTTTACCCATCTCCATGTGGCGATAAATATTTTCGATTACCACAATGGCATCATCTACTAATATGCCAACCACCAACGAAAGACCAAGCAGTGACATCAGGTTCAGTGTAAATCCGAACAACGACATACCGATAAAAGTCGCTATCAGAGAAAGGGGTATCGCTACCATGACAATGATTGAATTCCTTATGGAATGCAGGAATAGTAACATGATAGCTGCCACCAAGATGATGGCGAGAATAAGATCATGTATTACGGCATCGGCTGCGTCCAGGGTGTATTCGGTAGAGTCCCTGGCAATGGTAAACTTTAGATCAATATTGGAATACAAGTGCTCAAGTTTGGCTAACTCCTTGTGCACCAATTCACTCACAGCTACTGCATTGGCGTCACTTTGCTTTTGAATGCTCAGCCCAATTGAGTTCAATAAATCAATGCGGTTGATGAGTTTAACCTCCTTCTTAGTATCCTGAACTTCTGCAACATCTTTTAAATAAACAGGTCCTCCCTGGGGTGTTGAGGCAACCACCAGATTTTTTTATTTCTTCCAACGTTTTGTATTTACCGGCCAATCTTATCAGGATTTGTTCTTCCTCAAATTATTTTCCCCGTAGGAAAATCAATGTTGGAAGTTTTAATCAGTTGAACGAGTTGGGGAAGGGAGAGACTATATGCCTGTAGTTTATTTTTGTTGACGTTAATGCGAATCTCACGTTCTTCGCCACCGATTAGGTTCGTCTGCGCAACACCTGGAATTTTTGCCAGATTTGGCTGAAGACGCTGTGTAACCAAATCATACAAATCAGTCGCGTTCATTTTAGCCGAAAATGCCAAGATTAATAATAGGCAGATCATCGAAAGAAAAACTTTCCTAATGATGGTGTCTTTACATCATCCGGAAGATTGGATAAAGAGTTCACTTTTCGCTGAGCATCTTGCAACGCCAAATCAACATTGCCTCACTCCGGAGTTCAATAACAATGACCGATAGGCTCTCATAAGAACTGGCGGTGATTTTATCCACATTTTCCAGTGATGATATGGCATTTTCAATTTCCTTTGTTACGGAGTTTTCCACTTCATTTGGCGAAGCTCCCGGATAGATTGCGGAAATTGTTATGATAGGTGCACTGAATTTGGGCATCAGTTCATAACCTAGTTTTTGATAGCTGTTAAGGCCTAGAAATGTAAGTGTTATAAAAAGAACCAATATAAGAGATGGCCTTTTATTGAAACTTCAGTTATTTTCATATCAGTATTGCGCTAAGGACGTAAATTAATTTTCATTCAGGATTGTTACTTTGGCACCTTCAGTCAAGTTGATTTGACCGCTGGCAACAACCTTCTCACCTTCGTTTATACCATTAAGTACTTCGACATTATTGGAGAAAAGCCTCCCGATGATAATCGCCCTTAACATAACGGAGTCTCCTGAAACGACATACACCTGAGCTTTTTCAATGCTCCCCAAGAGTGCAGCCCGGGGAATCACCAGGGAAGTTTCAGCCGCAGGCAATTCAAATGTGGCACGGCCAAACATTCCACCCCGTAGCGGTTTGTCTTTAACATTTGTGATTTGAAGTTCCACCGGAAAGTTCAGGTTGACATCGGCAGTCGCGCCCACAAACTTTACACGGGCCTCATAATTAACATCAGGATAAACATATGCTGACACCTTAATTTGCCGGGCTTGATTTACTTTCAACACTTGATCCTCTGTCACGTTCACCACCATTTTCATCTTCGTCAGGTCGACAATCTCAAAAGCTTCTTTGCCGGATGCGATGTACTGGCCATTTTCTATGAAGCGCTTATTCACATATCCGGCAAAAGGTGCGGTCAGGTAAGTGTCTTTCAATCGTTCCCTGGCATTTATCAACCTTGCCTCCCCATTAATGTAATTCAGGTTGATCTCATCAAGCTGAGCCTGCGTAACCCCTCCTGTTTTTACCAGGTTCACATAGCGCTCCTTATCAGTTTCCAACTTCTTTAGGTTAGCAGTTGCTGACTTGACATCAGCTTCAAGCGACTCATATTCCATTCTTGCCAGCAACTGTCCCGTCTGAACGAATCGTCCTTCGTCAACGGATATGTTCACAAACTTGCCGGCCGCTTCAGTGGAAACAACGACTTGTCTGGATGGCGAAAAACTTCCAGTAGCTGTAAAACTACCACCCAACGCTTCTCGCTTAGTTACGGCTACCTGTACGGGAATTGTGGCATTAACTACCTTTGCAAGCTCTGTTTTTCCCTCATCCTCTCCTTATTGTTCTTGAGAACGTAAGCACCAATCAAGACAAGTGAAATGATGATGACTATAGCAATTATGATTTTTTTCATGTGTATAATTTCTGGGTTAGATTTTGAATTTAGTTTATCAAAGATTTGATGTTACCGTTAGCCCTAAGCAAGTCTATTTCCGATTGTTTTACCTTCAACAATGCCTCGATCAGCTGGCTTTGTGCCTGTATTCTGGCAGTCTCAGCTTGTAATAAGTCTGTCAGAGGACTGATCCCTTCGTTATAATTCTGTTCGGTTGCATCGTAAACACTGTTGGCTAGCATAACATTTTGTCGTTGAGCCTGAAATTTTTGTAATTCACTTCAAGTGACCTGACAGCATTTTCACTAGTTGTTGACGATTGTTGTTTGACGAAAGCCAAATCTTTCTCTGTTTTCATCTGCCGGATACGGGATTGCTGCATTTGTGCAGACTTTCGAAAACCATCAAAGACGGAGATGTTTAAGCGTAAGCCAATTGATGCGACATCGAACCAAAGCGGATTCGCATCACTTGCCAGAAAAAACGAATTAGATTGCCCCTGGTATGTGTAATTTGCAAATGCAGACAAGGTCGGATAATAACCTGCTGAATAATTTTGTTTCTCCAGTTTATATAAGGAGAGTTGGGTGTTTAATTGCTTATACTCGATCTTGTCTTCCCATACGAATTCAGTTGCTAATATGGTCGGTGTATAATTTAAGAACACAGAGTCTAAATTAGCTGGCAATTGGAAATCAATGTCGAAACTGAAATCCCTGTTAAGGCCAATTAATAATTTTAACTGGCTTACCGACACACTATAACTGTCGCGTATGGTTGCCAATTGAGTTTCGATATTGGTGATGGCTATCCTCAACCTGTCGACATCAAGCTTTCTGGCTAAACCATTGTTAAAACGATCCGTGGTGATGGCAAGGCTCTTTTGTAATTCTACCAGGTTTGTCTCCAAAACAATTTGCTGCGTCTTCAAGGTGGCCACACGATAAAATAGGGATGCAACCTGGTGGATTGTCTCTTCCTCAATACGTTCACGGTTAAACGTATAATAATCTTCGCCTACTTTTGCTGCCTTGATACCCGTAAATAAGCTTTGGTTAAACAGCTGTTGATTTGCTTGCACATTAATTGATGTAGCATATTGTAGTCCGCCACGCAGCACAATGTAATCATCAGGACCGGCATTCGGATTGCCCAATGCTGCCGGAAAAACGAACGCTTGCCGCAGTACGTTATCAATCAGTTCCCCTGTTGCATTAATCTGAGGGAAGGCGGTAGCCTTCACTTCCTTTGTTTTTTGCTTTCCTTCATCTTCATCCAGTTGAGCTTTGAGAACGGAAACATTCTCTGCCATTGCCTGTTGAATGCACTGCTTGAGAGAATAGCGTTGAACCTCTTGCGCAAAAAGCATTGCCGGGAAGAGATTAAAAAAGATAAATACTGACTTTAGATATTTGATATTCATTTACTGTTATTATTTATAGTTTAAATCAGATTTTGAAGATTGTTTAATTTCAGATTCCTGATAACGCTCCTCCCTTTTTGGGTAGCAATCCCGCTGACGAGGCAATCAATCAAATTGATTGCTACTGCCTGTGCTGAATATTTTGCTCGTGGTAAAAGTTTTTCATTGTTAGACAACCGGAACCACTTCAAGAAAAAAATAACATAGAAATTCATCGAGTGTTGAGTTGAAGTAGTGTTTCTTGATTCCAGCCATTACAATGTCTTTAATCTTGCCGGTCAAAAAATTGTCTCTGAACTCCTGTAGAATTTGCCAGCCATCCTCGTGATACTTTTGTAAATCGTAAATCAACGAAGGGCTAGTTTCTCTCGTCATGGATGTGATGCAGATAAATATTTTTATCAACCGTTCAACAGGGTTTGCAGGTTTGTCCAAAGTGGCATCAACTAATCCCTCCAGTCTTTTTCGAAGAACGGTTATGATGTGATATACGATTTCATTTTTGTCTGCAAATGACTCATAAATGGTTTTCTTTGACATGTTCAGGTGATGAGCAATATCATCCATAGAAATGCTTCTGGTGCCGTATTTTCTAAATAGATTCTCGGCACAGGTAAGTATTTTCTCCCTGTTTTCAGAATTGTACATAGCTATTTGAGTACAGAAGCAATGACTTCAAAACCATTTTGGACTATTTAAACCCGACCGTCAACCATTTCTGTTATCAACAGGCATTGTTCCGTAGATGTAATCCCATAAAGGAGACGAAACACCAAAGACTAATTCACCGTCCTTGTAATGGTGAATGCTGTGGTTTACCCAAAGTACTTTAAAAAAGTTTCGAGGCGGTGGAAAGGCGTGAATGATATAATGGATGCCAAGATAAACTGAGTAGCCCACTAAAAATCCGGGCAAAAATGCAAAAACATAGTCACCCATCACTAATCTTAAAACCAATAGCAGAATTGTGGAAATGGTTACGCTTAGTATTGGAGGCATGGCCAGCCTTTCTTTGTCTCTTGGATACTCATGATGGACTCCATGTATTGTGTATTGAATCTTTGCTCTCAGCTTCGAGTACGTGGCCATGTGAAAAATATACCTGTGTGCATTGTATTCAACCCATGTAAACACTAACAATCCTGCAAAGAAAAGAAGGGTAGCAATGCCCCATGTCAGTGCAGTATGTGTCAGACTCCAATAAAATAGGGCTGCCGAATACAAAACAAGTATTGAAGTTGGGACAGCAATATGCGTTCGTGTTAATCGCTCGAGCACCACACTGTCAAATAGTTTGCGTGTTCCGTCATTCTTTGGCTTTACCTCCATCATCCTTTATATATTTTGTTTTAGTGAGCTTCTCTTCTATAAGGCATTACGATAACCGGCACAGTCGCGTGCCTTATCAAATACTCTGCATTACTTCCCATAACCCAATGGGATAGTCCTGTCTTACCATGTGTTCCAATGACCAGGTAAGAAATGTCAAGCTTTTCTGCCTGCTCGATTATTTCCTTTTTGGATCTCCAACTCTGATCACAATCTCTTTGTCAACGTCCGAATACTTTTGCGTTCCCTTGGTGAGAAATTCGATTGCGTACTGTTCAACTTCTTCCCAGTTCCAAACTTTAGGCAGCGTGGGAACATAATGGAATACTGTAATGTATTGTCCACAACATGGATAATCCAGACAGCTCCATTGAGTTGTCGCGCTAGCTTGATCCCTTGCTCCATCATGAGCAAAGAATTCTCGCTCAAATCACTTGCAATCATGATTCTTACATCATACACGAAACTTGTCATCTAATTTCTTGACGGTGTAAAGTTATTAGAATAATTTTACTTTTTAACAGAATTGTTAAAATACTAAGTTAAAATCAAAAAACATTGAAATGAACACAGAAACAAGCATTTCCACGGAAGAAGCGATTTTGATGGCGGCAAGAAAGGTGTTTGAGTTAAAAGGATTTGATGGGGCCAGGATGCAGGAGATATCGGATCGTGCCAGAATCAACCGGGCATTGCTTCATTATTATTTTAGGACAAAGGAGAAAATGTTTGAGCGGATTTTCGATGAAGCGCTCGAGCGCTTCATGCCCCTTTTATCCACATGGGATCAGGATCTGGAAGAATGTTGGGAATGGAAACTGAAAAGATTTATCATCACGTTCATTACTTTTCTAAAAACGAATTCAATGCTATTCCTGCTGCGGGAAATCATTCGCAAGCCTGAATTACTGGTATCAAAAACTGAAAAGCATAGAAAGAAACTCAACAAATTTGTGCTCTACTTCGATAGATTGAAACAGGAGCGACTGATTCGTTCTGATGTGGATTCCAGGTATATCTATGTAATAATTCATTCACTTTGCTCCTTCCCGTTGATGAATGGAATTGTTTTTTCTTATAGCCTGCGAATTTCTCCGAAGGAGTATGATGAGCTAATGACAGGATATCCGGAAATAATCAGCGATTTATTGATCCAATTGCTGAAGTATCAAAAAAACTGAAAAATCAATAAATGAAAATGAATGAATTGGAACTTGAGGATCGTGAGGACTGTGCGCCATTAACCACCGCGACCCGGAGCCCGTCACATTCATCGCAAACTTATGCGTTGGGCTTATACAATAAGTTTTGTAGAGATAAAGCCATCAATAATATCGAAGTCCGGAGCACAAGGGTTGTTTCTTTCCGAAAAGATTAAACTTATAAATCCACATGCGGTGATAGAAAAGGAATTTTGTCACATTCATCACTACCCCGATGGTAGCTTACATTTGTTTCTTCCGATGACAGACATTAAGGAAATTGTTTTAAAAGGATGGGGAGAATTCCATCCGTTGGCTTTTTTAAAAGAGATACCGTCAAACTTTATTATGCTTTTACAGCCCGCGTTCGCACTATGAACTGTCATTGATCAAACGTATTATTTTACGATCGTATTCATTTGCAGCCACCGCAGCTAATGGTCAAAGAAATACTCATGCCAATATTTGAATTTGATAGTAACCCGCTAATTTTGAATCAGATTTTACGTCACAGGGTTGTTCAACAATTACCTCCTGCAATCTGCAAATTTCACAATATTCATCATACCATAATGTTGTTCAATTTTGCCATGAGCTTGGCGAACATTACCGGTTGACAAAAACTGATATGGAAAAGCTTCTGCTGGCAGCCTGGTTCCACGACACAGGATATTGTTTGAATATTGACGATCATGAAAATGAAGGTAACCATCGTATCCACATTTCTTGATTCGCAAAACGTGACTCAAAATTACATGCCCTCAGTTGAAAAATTGATTCTCGCCACAAAAAGGTTGGGAGAACCTGTAACGCTTGCGGAACAGATTATACGCGATGCTGACACTCAGCATCTTGGGGCAGAAGATTATTTCAAATGGTGTACGCTCCTCAAGGAAGAGTTTGAACTCAAAAATCGCCAGGAATTTTCTGATAAAGAATGGAACCATATGAATATTGTTTTTTTTAATTCTCATCACTATTTCACAGACTATGCACAAAGAATGTGGGGAAGACAAAAATTAGAAAATCTCAACCAACTTAAAGGAGGAAAGTGATT
>JADJRT010000027.1 GCA_016712035.1 Flammeovirgaceae bacterium
GTGATTTTGCGCCACGAGGATACTATACCCAGTTCGGTAAACGACCGTATCAATTACTGAGTAAAACTGAACTTCACGTAAGCCCGACACATGGACTCTATACCGATCCAACATTTACCTTGGAAAATACATGGACGAGGCCATCTCAAGCCCACTATGTGAGTGAAGATTATCCAGGGTGTAAGAGTGTATTGGCCATCATTCATGATGGAGAGATAATTAAATACTTCATTGAGTTGGTGAAAAAAAATCAATCATTTTGGCTGATGGACATCACCGTTACGAAGGATCTTTGTATTATAAAAAAGCAACAGCAAGCGTTAAACTTAGGCCACACAGGAATGGAAGGATACAATTTTCATTTAATGTACCTACTAACACGAGGCCGATGATCTGCAATTTGCCAACCACCGTCTGGTTGAGGGACTCAGTCATTCAATGAAAATGAGTTGTAGAAAAGCTGAAGACTGATTTCATTGTCAAAGAGATTGAAGATGCCGATACGTTAAATGAAATAATTCTGGCAAAAGTGGGCCTTTGGAATTTTTTTTAAGATCCCGCGATAAAGTTAGATTAAAGCCTGAGGCCATGCCTACCATGCGTTGGCAATTTCCAGAAGAAGTTAAAACGCTTGACCTTACCATACTTCATTACTTTATCATTGAGAAAATTCTGGGTATTCCAGGTAAAGATCAGCGCAAATCAAAAAATATTTCTTTCGATCGAAGTTTTTCAGATTGCCTGACTAAAGTAATACGAGGCGAATCGCAGATGGCTATCATAACCCAAGAGATTTCCATTGAAGATGTAAAGCGGGTGTGTGCCAGTGGTTTTACCATGCCCCAAAAATCAACTTACTTCTATCCTAAAGTAATTTGCGGATTCTTATTTAGTTCCATAAAAGAGGATGAATTTCACTCACCTATTTATTCATTGTTTTAATTCCTTCGAATCCGCTCCATGAATTTTACCCGTCCTCTCATCCTTGCTTCCAGTTCTCCGCGCAGACAATACCTGATGCGAGAGGCTGGATTTGAGTTTCGGGTTGAAGCCCCAGACATCGATGAATCTTTCCGCACGAATTACCCGTAAACTTTGTGCCTAAATATCTGGCGGAAAAAAAAGCCAATATATTCCGGTCGCGGATTAACAATGAAATTGTAATTACAGCGGACACAATCGTTATTCTGGAAAGTGATATCTTAAATAAACCAAGAAACCGTGAGGAGGCAATCAGTATGCTTACGCGATTAAGTGGTCAAACCCATACTGTAATAACCGCGGTTTGCCTACTCGACACAAAAAAGATAGATTGCTTTGACGATAACACTAAAGTGACTTTCAAGAAACTTACTCGCCAGGAAATTGAATTCTATGTGGACACCTTTAAACCTTACGATAAAGCCGGAGCGTATGGTGCGCAGGATTGGATTAGCATAGTGGCCATAAAAAATAAACGGATCGTACTTTACCGTAATGGGTATGCCCATGCATTTGGTGTACGCCCATCTAATGTCTTTCTAACCCAATTATTGTAGCGAAGCAAGAAGTGCATCCGACTCAATCGTTGTAGCGCATTTAAAATGCTTTTGGGGGCAAGCTCTATAACCATGCAAGCCACACGGTCGGCACGTTAATTTTTCTTTGCTTTCTATGACTACAGATTTATTTGAAAGCGGACCGAAGCCAAAGGCAGGAACTGTAGAGCAAAAGATGGCGGTTACCGGAGCATTCATAGCGGAAGCCAAATGCATAGGTGCTGAATCATTGACATAATTCATGGTGGCATCTTTCATTAAAGCGGCCGACTCCAGAAAATTTAACTGACCTGCAAGATTATAAACCCGGTCATTCGCTGTGGCATCCCGAATTGATTCGCAGACATCTTTGTCAGTAGACGCTCCTAACAAATAGATCCGGCTATAGTACATGGGCACAGACTTTACAAACTCAACCCATTGGTTAGCCGGGTATTGTTTGGTGAACCATACAGATGTTGGCGCTACACATATATAGGTACCCAACTTAAATTTAGATACAGTATCAAAATTAGTCTTGGAAGGATAAAGTTTTGGAAGTTCTCTATGTTTATCTGTGATAGATTCAATTAGACTTTGATTGCGGTCTATTTCATGAAGTTTGGCATTAAGATCATGTTGTATTGCGCGTGTAAACACAAAAGCCCAAGGGTTTTTCTTGAAGCCAATTTTATTACGCGCACCAGATAAAGCAGTGATCATTCCCGAGCTGGCAAAGCGATGAATATTTATAATTGAATCATACTTCTTATTACGAACAATAGATATCAACTTAAAACAGGTTCTTAATTTTTCCCTTCTTCTTATCCCATATAAGTACTCCGCGAAGGTGAGGATGGTTATTGAGTAAGGACTCATTTCCTTTTCTAAGTAAAAAATCAATGGATGAATCCGGATAAGTTTTATGTAGTTTTTCAACAACCGCAGTTGCCAGAATTACATCGCCAATAAATGCTGTTTGTATGACTAAGAATGACTGCGGCTTTGCTATCACAGTACCCTTAGAATTTAGTTTTGTAATAAGTCAGTGCTTCAGTAACTATATCCATGGCAATTTTCTTGTCTTGAAAATCGGGTACTGACACTACTTTATTTTCCAGCTTCTTATAACTCTCAAAAAATTCCTTTAATTCAAGTTTAAAGTGATTTGCCAACTCGCTAATGTCACTGAGATGTTTTGTGTTGGCATCATTTTCAGCAACCGCCAGTATTTTGTCATCGGCCAGTCCTTGGTCAACCATTCGCATAACCCCCACAACCCGGGCTGGCACCAAACACAAGGGTTGAATGGGTTCGCGGCAAAGAATCATTATATCGAGCGGATCATTATCCTCACCTAACGATTTTGGAATAAACCCATAGTTAGCCGGATAGAATACAGAAGAGTAAAGTACCCGATCCAGTTTCAAGAGTCCGGTTTCTTTATCCACTTCATATTTGGTACGCATACCAGTAGAAATCTCAATAATACCATTTACAAATTCTGGAGGATTAGCCCCCGCTGAGGCCTCATGCCAGGGATGTTTAATCATACAATAAATATATCAAATAGTCCTGAGACGATATTATCACAATAGGCTCTACGAAACCAATTTAACAAAAAAAATAGCCCATCCTGCGATGGGCCATTTCATAAATAGCGAATCTATTTATTTCTTTTCTTCTTTTTTATCTTTTGATTCCTCCTTCTTCAGGCTGATCTTATCGCCATCTTTTAAGCGCTTAGATACTTCAAGGAAGGGTCCTGTAACAACATCGGAGGTTTCTGAAAGGCCCGAGATAATTTCTATATTGTCATAATCGCTAATACCAGTTTTAACTTCAATCATCTTTGCCACTCCCTCTTCATTAACAAATACAACCACTTTATCGGCTTTCTTCTCTTGCTTAGGTTTGCTTGAGTCGGTTACCTGCGGGCGCTCGTCATCATCGTTATTGTTTTGACCCTCACCTTTGTTTTCCCCCTCATCAGGGTTACGGGTAGTTACAGCCGCCAAAGGAACTGATAACACATTTTCTTTACGTGTAGTAATAACGTCTACACTAGCGGTCATGCCGGGTCTGAACGGATATTTATTTCCTTGTTTAACAAGATCAGCATAGGATGATTGTAGAATAATTATCCTGACTTCAAATTCAGTAATAGCATCGGCCGAGGCCTTGTCGCGCGCGGTATTAGCAATGTTAGTCACCAATCCTTTAAACTGTTTTCCAGAGTTGCCGTAGGCATCCACATCGATAATTACGGAGTCGCCATAATGTACGCGCACAATATCATTCTCATTTACGTTTACCCGAACTTCCATGTTGTTAAGATCGGCAATGCGTAGCATTTCGGTACCCGCCATTTGCGCTGTTCCTACTACCCGTTCACCCTTTTTAACATTCAACTTCGAAACTATTCCAGTCATCGGGGCAACTACGGTTGTTCTTCTCACGTTTTCACGTGATTCTCTAACGGAGGCTTCCGTACTCTTTACAATATAGTTAGCCGCTTCCAACGATTGCTCAGCAGAAGTCAAATCGTTTTTGGCAATCTTATAATTCTGTTGTGCTAATTGCCAGTCAGCTTCTGAAATTACTTTTTCATTCCAAAGTTTTTTCTGGCGCTCATAATCCTGTTCAGCCCGCATGTAGGTAGCCTGGGCCCGTAATAATGAAGCTTTGGAAGATTCCATGTTCGCCTTTTGTTGGCTAAGCCCAGCTTCAGATCGCTCTAACTGGCTTAACAAAATATCGGGCCTGATTTTTACAAGAACCTTCCCAAGTTTTACCGAGTCCCCATCTTCAATCGTAAGGTCAGTAATTTCGCCAGACACCTCGGGGGCAATCTTTACTTCGATAACTGGTTGAACGGTACCCGAAGCACTTACCTTTTCGGTAATAGATACGCGCTTGGCTTTAGCAACATCAACTTCAATTGTTTTAGCTTTTCCAATCCAGCCTTGAGATTTACCGATAATCAGAAATAATATAAGGAATGCCACGACACCAATTCCGATGTAGAGCAACTTGTTTGATTTTTTCTTTTGCTTTGCCATTCTAGTTTAGATATAAGTATTAATAGTCAATCGGTTTACCCTGATAAAAGTCAAGTACTTTTCTTTTAAAAATATAATCGTATTTAGCTCTTACTAAATCCGACTTAGCCTGAAAGAGTGCATTTTCTGCTGTCTGATAGTCCACATAATTTACAGCCCCATTATCAAATCGTTGCTTCGACATTCTGAATGCTTCTTCGCGAGCATTTACTTGTTTTATTGAGGACTGATACGTTTTGGATGAAGCCATAGCATCATTATAAGCGGTTTCAACCAATTGACGCAATTGATTTTCAGTGTCTTTAAAATTAATAGAGGCCTGCTGATTGGCAATGGCTGAACGTTGAACATTGGATCGCACTTGATATCCATTAAAAATAGGTATCTGCAAACTTAATGATAGAGACCGGGCAATATTATCTTGCAACTGATCACCTGTATTATATCCATCTACATTGGTTCCCGAAGGTAGGTCTGTGTCTCTCAACACGGGTGTATTCGATCCTTGAACATAGCCCACATTAACGGTTGACGGGATGGGTGGACCACCATCGCCAATAAACCGTGCCCGATCAGCCGCGCTGGAGTAGTTACTGAATACGTTAACATTCGCACTTAGGCGTGGATAGAGATTACCTTTAGTTGACTTCAGCGCCAATAATGAACTTTGAAGCTTTAATCGGGCACTTTGTACTTCAGGTAGAAACTCGTAGGCTGCATTATAAATCTGATCGGAAGTTTCGCTAATAGTTAGATCGTTGCTTATATCCAACTGCGGTACTTCAATTTCTAAAGGTGTGGATGCTGGGAATTGCAGCGCCTGCTTTAGCTGAAGAATAGAAAGGTTCAGTGTATTCTCACGAGTGATTAGATTTAATTCGTTGGTAGCTTGTTGTGCCTCCAGATCAAGAACGTTTCCAATAGGAACAGAACCTGCTGCTGCTAATTTTCTAGTGCGTTCCAATTGTTCGGTGGTGGTGGCCAATTGAAACTGGGCATTTTGGAAAAGCTCCGTATTAAAGATTACGCTTGTATAAAGTGTAATTACATTGAGGATCACATCATTCTTTGCCTTTTCAAAATCCTTGTTGGCTGCTTCATTATCAACACCACTCTGGCGATAACTGTTGAACAACCGAAAACCGTTAAAAAGCAACCAACCTGAACTTGCATTTAAGTTAAATGAGTTTACACGCTGGGTAGTAAACAAGTTAGTTGTCGGGTCAATGGATCTACCCCAGTTATATCCAAACTGACCACCTCCGTTTAAGGTAGGTAGCATAACCAACTTGGATTGAGTCAAGTTTACTTCACTTGTCTCAACATTCAATAAACTCCGTCTTACGTTAAGGTTATTTTGCAGTGCAAGATCGATACACTCTTTCAATGTCCAGATTTTCTTATCCTGTCCCATCCCCAAAACAGATAGCAACAGAAAAGCACTTAGTAGTATTCCTTTTCTCATCATAAATTATAAAACAATATCCGGTATATAAATTACTTCCTTTACCCAGCTAAGACTCTCCAAATAATCAAATGTTACACGCTTTATGCCCGAGTCCATCTCGATGACCATGCACGCCAAATCATTCTTTCCCTTCCGGGAAACCGACATGGTTGCAATGTTACATTCGTCATGAGCTAGTATGTTGGCGATAAACGCAATACTGCCTTTTTATCTTCGGCAAAAATGATTAGTGTGTGCAGGTTAGCAGAAAAGTCTGCTTTAAAATTGTTAACCTCAGCAATATTAATTACACCGCCACCCTTACTTTCTCCTAATACCTCAACACTTCTTTTTCCCATGGCAAGTTTGAGGCGAATTGAATTCGGGTGTAATGCAGAAGCGTTTCCTACCGACTTAAATTGATACTTCAATCCTTTTTCCGTTGCTAGCTCCAAAGACTCACGAATTCGCTTGTCGTCAGTTGTAAAGTCCATAAGGCCAGCAATAATCGCACGATCACTTCCATGACCCTCATAAGTTCGAGCAAAAGAATTATAGAATGTGATTTCGGCCTTCTCTGGAATGCCGCCCAAAATTTTGATTGCCGCGCGGGCTATGCGAACTACCCCGGCTGTATGGGAGCTTGACGGACCGATCATTACTGGACCGATCATATCAAAAATGCTACTTTTTTCAGCCATACGGGGTAACTAACGGGATAATTCGATAAAGGATTGGATTTATTGGCATTTTATTGCCATACCAGAGGTATTTTTTAATAAGCGGCAAAATTAACTGATTTTCGTGAATCAAGCCTATATATTCAGTATTTCCGAGCGTCTTCTGAATTATTTAAGCGTTAAACCAATATGTTAGTTTAATAACAAACGCTCTGTTCTTCGGTGTAAAGTTTGAATATGCGCTGGTGTTTTCGAATGCGTAAAAATAATTATCCGTGTAAACAATGAACAAGTCCGACACAGGCTTAAACCGCCATTGAAACCGTGCGTTGATGTTCACATTATCATACTGGCTGTTGTATTGAAAGTAGGTAGTAAAGAATACGGAACGGGTAAGGGTGAGATCAATTCTAGGACCTACTAAATAAATGTTCGCGCTCGTATAAGGTTCGGGTAACCGGATTCTATTATAGCTCATATCCAAAGAGAATATTCCGTAGGGTTGAAACCGGTAATTAAAAACTCCTGTAACAGCCTGACGATTGCCGTTAAAATATTGGCCGGCTATGGCAGTTATTTCATACGTCACTTCCTTGCGGGGATCCGAGGCATAGTTGGCTGAAAATAAACCGTAGGTATAATCCGTGAGTGCCGGAAGCTTTACAGCATTATCCTCTTTGGGCGAGTTGGTGGGATCAAAATCATTGAACAAAAATAGATAGGTGTTTTTATAGTTGAGTTGCAATTGCGCCTGGCTCTGAAAAGTTGTTGCCCAACCAAAAGTGTATTCATGATCGGTGTATCCATATCGATCATCCCAAATAACAGCAATATCGGCAGTAGGTCCATAGGTGTTAATAATATCCGATTTTGGATAAATGAAGTAAGCACCGGAAGGAGATATTCGCTTATACCCATTGCGCGGCACATAGCCAATTGCCGGATTGTAACCACTGCCAATTCCTTGCTGATACCAATTTATATTAAGTTTTCGCGTGCTATAAATGATGCTGTACCCATAAGCGATTTCGTTAGCGGGATTAGTTTCTGTAAACTGCTTATGAAAAAATGCATTTCCGGTCCACTTGTTATTCAAAAAACTATAATTGTAATCGAGGCCAGCTACCCGGTTATAGTTATAACCACCTAACTTAAAAGATGTGGAGTCTGTTTTGAATTGTTGCTGGTTTACAAAAATCGCGCGGATATTGGAATTAGTTCCCACTCTGCGCTGTAAGGTGGCAACGGTATTATTAAAAGACGGAACTGCTGCCTCTTCAATGGCTGCAGTTTGCATGTTGAGAAACCCCACCCGCCAATATTTATTAAGGTTGCCACTTAGCCGCAAGCCGGCATAAATCTGATTCTGAACATTTAGTCCGGTATTCTGATCGCGGGAAATCCCTAACCTTCTGGAGAAAAAAGGGCGGGCATAGGGATGGCCATAGGAAGAAAACAAGTCGGCATTCTCTAAAAAGAATTGTCTGCGTTCCGGAAAGAAAAGTTCAAAGCGATCGAGGTTCGTTACCTGTCTGTCAACTTCCACTTGCGAGAAATCCGGGTTAACCGTAAGATCCAGATTCAGTGATGGCGTAATGGCTATTTTGGCATCCCCACCAAAATTGATATCTTCTTTACGTTCCTGATCGTTTTGAAAGTCTTGCGATACTTTTGCTGCTGTATAGGGTATAATAGAAACATTTGCACCCGGCTTAACGAGTGGTTCATCCCAAACCATTTCTCCCGTATAGTTTAAGTTACCCGGCTCAAAAAAGCGTGGTGTAAAAGGCCAGATGGCCCGTTCGTTTTCTTTACTGTCTTGTCGATAAAGTTTTACATTCCAGTTAGAATTACCGGCTTTAAATCGCAGCGTTTTATAAGGTATCGCAAATTCAGCCGTCCAGTAACCATCGTGAATTTTTGTTTCCGAGTACCACTTATTGTCCCACGACAGATCCAGATCATCGCGCCTCAAATAACCGTTGGATATAAGACCTTCGCGTTGTACGCCAGCCGGGCTAAGTCCGAAGAAAAAACCATTCGTTACATCCTGAAAAGGATCTATGATAACCGAAACCCCATCTAACCCAGGTCCCCTAAAATCTCTGCGCAAGGATGAAATGACATAGCCGCCTTTTGTATTGTCGTACGCGATGGCACTGAAGTAAACAAATTCATCATCATAAGTTGCCCTAAATTCTGTTCTTACTTTTGAGCGCGAAGTGTCGTTTGGAAATTGTTGAATCAATTCATCAACAACTTCTGCCTGTAACCAGGCTTCTTCATCGGGAACACCGTCTATCTTAATGGGTGTGGTTGTACGCTTTATATGAAAGGATGGACGCGCTGTCTGACTATAACTGGTAAGAACTCCAAAGGCCAGAATCAGAGACAAAAGAAAAATTTTCATCAAACCAGATTTGCCTGCTAAATACATAAATTCAGCAAACTTGAAAAAGGAATTTGGTGTGGTGGATTTGTACCCTGTTAAACGGCAATCCTGACTTAGTATTAGGATTTAGCCGATTGCAATTTTTGGCTCATAAAGTCGGTGAAACGGTATTGCTTTAACTGATCATCGGATAAGTAACGGGCACCTTTTATTAATCCTATACATCGATCAGTACCACAATAACATTCAAAAGGCTGATCCATGTCCCACTCAGCGGAAGGATAGAAAAACGTCAGCTCCTCGCCTGCCGGAATAGATCTGAGAGTAATGAACTCCATGCGGGTTGTGTCAAAAAAACAATTTGGGTCGCAGCTATGATTGGCACATTCAAGGCACTCAGGGAAAAGCTCTATATGAACAGTCTCACTTATTTGCACCGTTAAATAAGTAGGCGTTGCCAACACATTTTTTGCAAGAAACTTAAGTATCACTTCATTCCCTCTAAACGACTTCTTTGAAAAAAGTGAACGGTGACTGGTGATCGGGTCTATTCGGATTTCAGCAACTTCTGTTTGATCCAGATCGATTTCGGTTTCAATAAAACTCATGTATGTAGTGGTTAGATTTTTGCGATAAAGGTTCGTTAAACGGCTATGGGTGCTTTGATACCCGGATGGGAATGGTAATTAATAATTTCAAAATCTTCGAATTCATATTCGAACAAGGAAGCAGGCTTACGCTTAATTACCAATTGCGGTAATGGAAATGGAACGCGCGCAAGTTGAAGGTTCGCTTGTTCCAAATGGTTGGAGTATAAATGCACATCGCCACCGGTCCAGATAAACTCACCCGGTTTTAAGTCGCATTGTTGAGCTACCATGTAAGTAAGTAGCGCATAACTGGCAATATTAAACGGCACTCCTAAAAAATAATCGGCACTTCGTTGATAAAGTTGACAGGATAATTTTCCATCGGCCACATAAAATTGAAACAGGGCATGACAAGGAGGTAAAGCCATCTTATCCACTTCAGCAGGGTTCCACGCAGACACAATATGTCTTCTCGAATCTGGTTTGTTTTTTATCTGTTCAAGAACCTGCGTAATCTGATCTATTTTTCTACCATCCGGGGCTGGCCAACTACGCCACTGACTTCCATATACAGGGCCGAGATCTCCATTTTCATCGGCCCATTCATCCCAAATGGAAACTTTGTTATCATTCAGGTATTTGATATTGGTGTCACCCTTCAAAAACCATAACAATTCGTAAATGATGGATCGTAGGTGAAGTTTTTTGGTTGTCACTAACGGAAAGCCTTCTGATAAATCAAATCTGAGTTGGCGGCCAAAGACAGAAAGAGTTCCTGTTCCTGTTCGATCTGTTTTGCTTGCACCTTGTTCAAGAATATTACTAAGAAGATCGAGATACTGACGCATAGAATAATTTGATGCAATTAAAGCCATCCATGAAAGAAAAAAAAGTATCGGAACACTTTTGATAAGTATTGATTGGCAATGCCTTCATAGAGTTATAAGTCTCTATTAGATTATTAGGCAGAACATCAAAGCACAGTTTTATTCTATTCTCTCTGCTTCTCAGTACTTTAAATGCATTCAGCCAAAAAACAATTGAACTCGACTCTCAGATATAGAGCCAGAGGAAATACCCTTTTAAAAAAAGTTAGTAGTTGTAATGATTACATCAAAATAAAAATGCCCCTGCTTTTATGCAGAGGCATTTACAAAGAGGCTCGAGTTTTTTATATATCTCCCCTTACCACAACGTCTTTTGATTGACCGTTAATTGTAATAGTAACTACGCGATCGCATTCACCAGCACCGTAGTCGATAGTGATCACTTTGTTTTCGGTACTTAAAACCTTGGTACCCTCCACAGCAATAAATACTTTAGCGCTGATAGCACACTCCCGCTTGTAAACCATGGCTTTCGTAATTGCCATTTGATAGGTCTTTCCATTGCGGTTGGTGCCGGCTGCGCTGCCTTCTACGATCCATTCATCTTCCAGCGGATTACTTGCCCTCACCCATTCACGAGTACGGTTTACTTCTCGGGTGGCAAAAGTGCCATCTTCCCAGGTAGCCTTTCCATTGTCAACCTCAATAGAAAATTTAGGATTTTCTTCCACGCTTCCAGTTACGTTAGTGACTGTACGAACACCTTCAATTTTAACACCATTAATGAAGTAGTCTTGAAAAGTGGTAATTATTCTGGAATTAGGCAAAAAACGTTTCCCCATAAATTCAATAACTATTTTACCTTTTCTCACATTTCCCCTTAGATCGGCACAGCCATCGCCAAAATCAAGAGTAATAAACCCATGCGGTGTGGTCGTTGAATTATCATCGGCAAAGGTAAAAGATACTGTTGCACAGGTAAACCTGTGATCGC